>NZ_JACOOR010000032.1 GCF_014290175.1 Anaerosacchariphilus hominis | reverse complement strand
ATTGTTTGCAAGGTCTTTTGAAGCCCGTTGCCGGACTTCGTTGCCGACACCCTCTGTCTGGCTGTTTTCATGTATGGAGGATAACTGCCTATGGCAAAAAACAAAACAGAGATTCATGTGACTACTGTGTTTGACGGGGAGCTGGACGCAACCGATGTGTTCGTCAGCCTGATTTCCCAGAAATACGGAAAGACAAATGCAAAAGAATATCTTGCTAAAAAGAAAGATATAGGCTATAATGAAGATGAGGTTCAAAAGAGCCAGATACCGTCTGGATTGTGTGGGTAAATGGCTATGATGAACGAAATGGAATACAGAACAATCGGTTCGGCACTTGCCGGGGGCTATCGTGCGGCTGTCTATTGCAGGCTGTCAAAGGACGATGACCTGCAAGGCGAAAGTGCCAGTATCGCCAACCAGCGGGATATGCTGGAAAAATACTGCGAAAAGCAGGGATGGGAGGTTGTGGCAGTCTATCAGGACGATGGCTTCACAGGTCTTAACATGGAGCGTCCTGACCTACAGAGAATGTTGAGAGCCAT
>NZ_JACOOR010000031.1 GCF_014290175.1 Anaerosacchariphilus hominis | reverse complement strand
ATTGTTTGCAAGGTCTTTTGAAGCCCGTTGCCGGACTTCGTTGCCGACACCCTCTGTCTGGCTATTTTCATGTATGGAGGATAACTGCCTATGGCAAAAAACAAAACAGAGATTCATGTTACAACGGTATTTGACGGGGAACTGGACGCAACCGATGTGTTCGTCAGCCTGATTTCCCAGAAATACGGAAAGACAAATACGAAAGAATATCTTGCTAAAAGGAAAGATATGAGCTATAATGAAGATGAGGTTCAAAAGAGCCAGATACCGTCTGGATTGTGTGGGTAAATGGCTATGATGAATGAAATGGAATACAGAACAATAGGTTCGGCACTTGCCAGGGGTTATCGTGCAGCGGTCTATTGCAGACTGTCAAAGGACGATGACCTGCAAGGCGAAAGTGCCAGTATCGCAAACCAGCGTGATATGCTGGAAAAATACTGCGAAAAGCAGGGATGGGAGGTTGTGGCAGTCTATCAGGACGATGGCTTCACAGGTCTTAATATGGAGCGTCCTGATTTACAGAGAATGTTGAGAGCCAT
>NZ_JACOOR010000030.1 GCF_014290175.1 Anaerosacchariphilus hominis | reverse complement strand
AAGTGTTTCAGGCATATCTGGATGATGACCCTCTGTATGAGGTGGTTCAGACCAGCCACGGTTATACATTGATGGCATGGGAACCCCACCGGAATGACTGGTATAGCGCCGAGATACAGAAAACCCCAGAGGATTTGCGGAACGCTTTGCTGGGTACATACGCCAACTTTCTGGAAGATAAAATTACCGGAAACGAGCGTGAACTGACTGTGACAGAAACCAGAGAAATCCAGCAGAGGTGTCAGGAACTTTTGGAAAAGTGCCGGGAACCTTGATATAGAAATGCCAGAAGGAGGCCGCGATTATGCGTCCTCCTTCTGCTTCGCAGTCTGTTCCATTTTGAGCGCCCCGTCTATGGCACCTTCGATAATCGGCAGGTATTCTTCAGGGCAGAGTTTCAGCTTGTGGCTGACCCGTTGCCGCTGTTCGCTTTCTTCCCGCATGATCTCCGGGTTAAAATACCGTTCCACGGGAAGTCCGCAGATCTTAATCAATTGGATCATCACAGGCAGGCTCGGAATTGCACCTTGATTCTCAATGTTGGCAAGATACCGCCATTCAATCCCAACCATTTCCGCCAATGTTTTTCGTGCCAGACGCTTTGCCTCTCGTGCGGCTTTGACATCTGC
>NZ_JACOOR010000029.1 GCF_014290175.1 Anaerosacchariphilus hominis | reverse complement strand
ATTCGATTATTCGTAAATGGTGCTGAAAAATCATCTTTCAATTCTTCATCAAGGTATGTAAAGAGTGTTCGTTCTCTAATTAACTTAAGCAGCGCTCTTTCTGCTTTCAGTAGCCGCTCATGTGTAGGCCTTTTCTTACCATTTTCATCAATCGTCATCTCTTCCAGAAATTTTTGATATGTTTGAATCCATTCAATAAAGTGTTCAATCCACATCTTGGATTCCTTTTTATTTTTGATTCTAAGAAGTTCTTTCGCAAGCATATATAACTCTGCGCCAGCCGCTGTATTAGGCCTGGATGTTGTATATCGTTTCACTTGGCAAAACACATGAAATACGCACCGTTGATGCTTTGCTTTTGGCCATATTTTTTTGAGAGCTTTTGCAAATCCGGTTCCACCATCCGATACAACCATTCTTGGTTCCGCTATACGTTTCATTAACGCAATCCATGCTTCCGCATGTTCATAACGGCATAAATACCATCCCAACACATGCTTTTCATCACAGCAAATCAGAACGCAGGCTTTCCGGCTAAGATATATGCCATCAAGAAATAAGACATCTCTGATTTCTTCTACCTTTGGCGGCATAGCCCATATATTCCAAAACTTTGCTGTCTTTCTTCGAAAGGTTCTTCCTTCTCCAGGCATCATTGCTTGAGATTCTTTTCCAAACAACCAATTTAAAAAGAACTGCAATTCCTTAGATTCATTATTTATTTTATGTGTCGACGATGTTTTGCAGCCCTTACAAAACCAACGTTGCGAACCGGCTTTTGTCTTTCCTGATTTAACACATTTTTTACCACAAATAGGACAATTTACTTGATTCATTTAACCTTCCCTCCATGGT
>NZ_JACOOR010000028.1 GCF_014290175.1 Anaerosacchariphilus hominis | reverse complement strand
GAGGGTGTCGGCAACGAAGTCCGGCAACGGGCTTCAAAAGACCTTGCAAACAATCTCAATCTGGCGATGGTTACTATTTATACTTTTCTTTTATTTTTCTGTTGTTTTGGTTGTCATAGGGGAGAAAAGCCCGGATATTCGGGATTTTCCCCGGCAACCGGCTCGGCAACGGGATAGCAACAGGGGGTGCAACGGGCTGCCATTTTCAGAACGGAAGCTCCATCTGTTCTGTGACCTCCACAAAACCGTCCATCGTTTTTTCAGACGGGTTGCCGGAGTCCGTTGCCGGGTTTTCACGCTCCCAGCCCTTTTGTCTGCCATATTCGGAAAACATTCTTGGGTTCGGGAAGTACCGCCAGCCAGAAATGCACTGGTTCATAATCTCGTTGATTTCCCGGATTTCCCATTGCTTCGGCTCGTCAAAGGCATGGTTCAAGGCTTCCTTATAGAGCTGCTTGGAGCAGACCATGCTCCCGGTGTACTTATCAAGATACGCCTGTATCATCCCGGCTTTGGTGTCCTCCGGCATAAAATCCCGCTGGTGTTCTTTGAGATACCGCTGCATGGCAGGGCTGAAAGCCAGCTTGAACCTGCCGCTTCTGTAAATTTCCATCGCTTCTGCCCACATCTGCTCGATATAGGCTCTGGAAGCGGCTTCGTCCTCCAAAATGTGAACCTCGGCTTGCTCCGGGTACACCATGACGGGGATAAAGCGGCGGTTGCCGGAACGGTCAAGGGGCAGGAAGTCAAGGGCATTGGAAGTGCCGCCAAACACGCACTGACGGGGGCGGTCTGCTGGGTGGGTTTCATAGGGTATCTTGTAAACCTCTTTCTGTCGGCTTAAAAATGACTTGATTTCCTCAATGCTCTTGGCGTT
>NZ_JACOOR010000027.1 GCF_014290175.1 Anaerosacchariphilus hominis | reverse complement strand
TGGATTGTGGTGGAGGGACAGCATGAACCGCTGATTGACCGCATGAGCTTTGACATTGTGCAGAACAAGCTGAAATCCCGCCAGCGTCCGGGGCAGACCAATGAAATCAGCCTGTTTGCCGGACTGATAAAATGCGGTGAGTGTGGGAAGTCACTGACGATACGCTACACAAACGCAAAACATCCCCAGCAGATTTACTCCTGCAAAACCTACAATGCCTTTGGAAAGAACCACTGCACCCAGCACCGGATTGATTATGACACCCTTTACAGCCATGTGCTGCGGAAAATCCGGGAATGTGCCAGAGCCGCCCTGATGGACGGGGAAGCGGTTGCCGACCGCTTGACCAATACCTGTGAAGCCGAGCAGCGGGAACAGCGGGAAGCAATGGAACGCTCCCTCACAAGGGACGAGGAACGGATTGAGGTTCTGGACAAAATGGTAATGCGGCTTTATGAGGATATGATTGCAGGGCGTATCAGTGAACAGAATTTCAACACCATGCTGGAAAAGACACAGACCGAGCAAGCGGAGCTTAAAGCAAAAGTGTCCGAGGGCAGAAAGCGGCTGTCCGATGAAGTCCAGCTTGCCAATGACGCAAAACAATGGGTGGAAGCCATTCAGGAATACGCCAATATCACAGAGCTGGACGCAGCCACCCTCAACCGCTTAATCAAAGAAATCGTCGTGCATGAGCGCATTGACGAAGATAAAACAAGACACATTTCTATCGAAATTCATTTTAATCTCAAACCCATCCCAGAGGTGGAACAGGTCACTGCCTGACCTGTCCCGCCGGGACGGTTCTCTTAAAAACACCATATAGATTTTTTGTACGCCGCCGCCCGCCATCGAGCAGAGTTTTACACCTAATTGGG
>NZ_JACOOR010000026.1 GCF_014290175.1 Anaerosacchariphilus hominis | reverse complement strand
GATATCCCATTCGAAAGAAGTAAGACCCCTTGAAGACGACAAGGTAGATAGGGCAGAGGTGGAAGTGTGGTAACACATGGAGCTGACTGTTACTAATAGGTCGAGGGCTTGACCAAGAGTGTGAAGCGAAAGCGGAACGCGAAGCGTCATAGGATAGAAAATGTCTAAAAGATATGCAGTATATAGTTTTGAAGGTGTAATTAAGGCCCGATGGCTCAGTTGGTTAGAGCGCCGCCCTGTCACGGCGGAGGTCGTGGGTTCGAGTCCCATTCGGGTCGCTTATATTGAGCAATCAATATATAAATATCGTACTGACTGCTACATGCATGTCGAGTGCAAATGGGATCTTAGCTCAGCTGGGAGAGCATCTGCCTTACAAGCAGAGGGTCATAGGTTCGAGCCCTATAGGTCCCATTTTACAACATTTAAGTTGTAGTGCCGATGTGGCTCAATTGGCAGAGCAGCTGATTTGTAATCAGCAGGTTATCGGTTCGAGTCCGATCATCGGCTTCACGGAACTGAAAAGGTACATTAGCCGTTGTTGGACCGTGTTATGGGGGAATTCCCGAGTGGCCAAAGGGGGCAGACTGTAAATCTGTTAGCTGTGCTTTCAGTGGTTCGAATCCACTTTCCCCCACTCTGGTTTATCTTTTAGATAAGCCACTTTTTAATTTCATATCGCGAGGTGGAGCAGTCTGGAAGCTCGTCGGGCTCATAACCCGAAGGTCACAGGTTCAAATCCTGTCCTCGCAACTTGAAGAGTACGAAACAAGCGTCTCGTGCTCTTCTTTTATAAGATGCCCAGATAGCTCAGTTGGTAGAGCAGAGGACTGAAAATCCTCGTGTCACTGGTTCGATTCCGGTTCTGGGCACTTTTTTAATTCCTGAATAGATTTCAGGAATTTTTTTTTGCTCTATAGGAAGAATCCGACTTATAGGACAAAACGTGTTGATAAAAACCGTCTTTAGCCCCGATAAATAAAGGGCTGAAGGCGGTTTAATCTTTTTCTGAACAACTTTGAGGGTGGACAAAACGTGTTGATAGAAAGTACTGTGAGCTCTTGAAAATAAAGGGTTTGCAGGCATTTAATCTTCCTTAAAATTAGGACCATGGAGGGAAGGTTAAATGAATCAAGTAAATTGTCCTATTTGTGGTAAAAAATGTGTTAAATCAGGAAAGACAAAAGCCGGTTCGCAACGTTGGTTTTGTAAGAGCTGTAAAACAT
>NZ_JACOOR010000025.1 GCF_014290175.1 Anaerosacchariphilus hominis | reverse complement strand
CCGGATCATATCCATTTGCTGGTGGATTGTAAACCACAGTTTTTTATTTCTGATATGATAAAAATCATGAAAGGAAATCTGGCAAGACAAATGTTTCTTGTACATCCGGAATTAAAGCAGAAGTTGTGGGACGGGCATTTGTGGAATCCATCTTATTGCGCGGTGACAGTCAGTGACCGGAGCAGGGAACAGGTACTGGCATACATTGAGGGGCAGAAAGAAAAAGAAAAGCGAAAAAACTAGAAAACGAGGTTTTATCATGCGGATTACATCCAGTTATGGCGTGGAAATAAAAAAACAGAATATTCCCATCCGCCATACGCTGCGGATTTACCGCTCTGCAGTCAGTTATCTGATTCAGGTGTACGCGGAAAGCTGGGAAGAACTTTCCCAGATTGATAACGCAAAGAAGCGGTTTAATGCAGCGGAACATCTGGTGCATGAGACGAAAAAGAATCATGCAAGGTATGATTTCGACCTGCATTTTCCGAAGATGCCATCTTACCTGCGAAGGGCAGCGATACAGCATGCGCTTGGAAGCGTCGCTTCCTATGAAACAAGACTTGATTTATGGAAAAATGGACTCCTTACGGGAAAACCGAAGCTGGTTTCGGAAAATCATGCCATGCCGGTATTTTACCGTGACGTCATGTACCGGGAGGCAGAACCGCAGGAGGATGCGGCGTATCTGAAGCTGTATGACGGCCACGACTGGAAATGGTTCCGGGTAAAGCTGCTCCATACGGATATGGAATATCTGCGAAAAAACTGGGTTGGGGAAAAGGCCTCTGCTCCTACTCTGGAAAAACGACATCACAAATACTTTCTGCGCTTTTCTTATACGGAAGAAGTAAGCCTTACCAAAACAGATATCAAAGAACAGACCATTTGCAGTGTGGATCTGGGAATCAACACGGACGCGGTCTGCGCCATCATGCAGGCAGACGGAACTGTCCTGGGACGGAAGTTTATCGACTTCCCCAGTGATAAAGACCGGCTGCATCATACATTGGGCAGAATCCGCAGATTTCAGAGACAGCATGGCTCCGGACAGACACAGAGCCGCTGGGCTTACGCAAAGCGGCTGAATATGGAGCTGGCCCGGAAGACAGCGGCGGCCATTACAGCCTACGCTGCGGAAAATCACGCAGATGTTATCGTTTTTGAGTACCTGGAAATGCAGGGCAAGATCAGCGGAAATAAAAAGCAGAGGTTGCATTTGTGGAGAAAACGGGATATCCAGAAGCTGTGTGAGCATCAGGCGCACCGGCAAGGAATCCGCGTATCCAGGATCAGCGCCCGAAACACCAGCAGGCTGGCATATGATGGAAGCGGTCCGGTAGTTCGAAATCCGGAGAATCACAGCCTTTGTACCTTCCCGACAGGAAAACAGTATAACTG
>NZ_JACOOR010000024.1 GCF_014290175.1 Anaerosacchariphilus hominis | reverse complement strand
TTTTTGAAACTGGTCGTGTACTTGACGGTATATTTGGTTTCTTTCATCTTTTCAGGTCAGCAAATAACTCGTCAAGGTCATTGTAGCCCTTTACAGACGGGTCTTTTGCAATCCTTTCCGCTTCCAGCATGGCAGCAACCGTTTCTTTGTTCGGCTGTTCCAGCCTTACTTCAAAGGGAATGCCGCCTTCACGAAGCGACTGGCGCACAAAGATGTTAAACGCCGTAGTCAGGTTCATGCCAAGTTCAGTAAACAGTGCGTCCGCCTGCGCTTTCAAATCTGCGTCCATGCGGATACTGATGTTTGTGGTATTTCCAGCCATACGATCAACCCCTTTCTGCTGGCAATTATAGTATATGCCATTTGCACGAAGAAAACAATACTTTGCACGAATATTTAACAATAAATTCATTTAAGGAGGTTAGCTGCACTATGAAAGAAATCATTTATGAAGAACAACAAGACTGAACCTATCCCTGTCATGGATTACCGCCAGTATCGCAGAGCGCGGAGGCTGGTGCATGAGTGCTGTAACTACATCGACGGAAACTGTATCGCCCTGGACGATGGGGAGGAATGTGTCTGTGTCCAGTCTATTTCCTACTCCCTGTTGTGCAGGTGGTTTCGGGCGGCGGTATTGCCGCAGGATAAGGAACTGGAAACGGCGCTGTTCCACCGGCTGAATGCTAAGAAATGCTCCGTATGTAAGGCACTGTTTACCCCCGGTTCCAACCGAGCCAAATACTGCCCGGAATGTGCCGCACGCATGAAGCGGATCAACGCCGCAAAGCGCAAGCGGAAACAACGGGAGAAATGTCACGCTTTAGGGGCTGAAAAACCCTTGTAAATCAAGGCTTTTTTCGGGGGTGTCAAAGGCAGTCTGATAGATTTATCCTCTGACCCCTAAAATAGCCTTAAAATGCGTACAGAATCCCAAGAGAAACCCCAAGGAGGAACCCTATGTCAGACAACCGAAAATATTATTACCTGAAACTCAAAGAAAACTATTTTGACGATGATTCCATCGTGCTGCTGGAAAGTATGCAGGACGGTGTGCTGTATTCCAACATTCTGCTCAAGCTGTATCTGAAATCGCTGAAACATGGCGGGCGGCTCCAGCTTGACGAGGACATCCCCTACACGGCGCAGATGATCGCCACCATCACCCGCCAGCAGATCGGCACTGTGGAGAGGGCCTTGCAAATCTTTCTGAAGCTGGGCCTTGTGGAAGTGCTGGACAGCGGTACCTTCTACATGAGCAACATCGAACTTTTAATCGGCCAGTCCTCTACCGAGGCTGAGCGAAAGCGGGCGGCGAGGCTCCAAAATAAGGCTCTTTCCGCGCCTCGGACAAACGGCGGACATTTGTCCGACATTCGTCCACCAGAGATAGAGATAGAGTTAGAGAAAGAGATAGAGATAAAGAGAGAGATAGAGAAGGGACGCTCCGCCCGCGCCTATGGCCGTTACCAGAATGTTTTCCTGACGGACGAGGAAATGGCAGACTTGCAG
>NZ_JACOOR010000023.1 GCF_014290175.1 Anaerosacchariphilus hominis | reverse complement strand
CTGTATCTCGGCGCTATACCAGTCATTCCGGTGGGGTTCCCATGCCATCAATGTATAACCGTGGCTGGTCTGAACCACCTCATACAGAGGGTCATCATCCAGATATGCCTGAAACACTTTCAAAACCTTTTCAAAGGCCAGCATTTCCCACACCTCCCATTCAGCTGCAAATCAGTTCCCTGATTAAAATTTCCTCAATCTGTGCCGTTAATGTGTTCATCAGCCCCACCCAACGCATAGGATCACAGGCTTTCAGTTCCTCAGTGACACCCGCAGCCTCCATCATGTGAGGTAACATGGTGTCCACACGCTCCTGCGCTGTCCGGTCAATCTCTAACAGGTGTGGATACAGCTTCTCGCTCATCAGCAGTTGGTTGTAGAGAATGGGGCGATGTTCCTTTAGGTAGGATTTTCGCATTCTGCCGTACTTGCCGATAGAAGTTTCCGGCTGTTCAGAAAGTTTTAGGTTGGGTATATCATAATCTCCACAACGAATGTAAGTCAACTTACTCATATTCATTCTCCTTTGCTTCGTGATGATTAGACTGCTGCGCTGGCTGCTATGCTGCCTTTGCGTGGTTCTTCTTTCGGCAGCTGTCCGACAGTAGAAAAAACGCCTTTTTTCATATCCTCAGCCCGGATCAGGGCTTTCTTAGCGTCCATTTCCGCTTTTTTCTTTGCCTTAATTTTGTCCTCGTACCGTTTCTGTGCACCGCTGGCTTTCCGCTTCAAATAGTTCTGATGGAGCCTGTCCTTGCGTTCTTCTTTTTTCTGCAGTTCTTCCTGTTCCTCCGGGGTTAAAGGAACCGGCTGTAAGGATGGTGGGATATAGCGTCCTAAAAAATTGAAGTAGATTTCAATTTCCTGCGTGGTGTCCTGGCTGCCTTTTCGGGCGCGTTCGTGGACAAGGATTTTCTCTACAAACTCGTTGAGCATGGTGTTTGTCAGCGTGTCAAAATTCTCATACTTATCAATCAGGGCTATAAATTTCTCTGCGGATTTCTGGCTCTGCTCATAGCCGGTAACAGCCTTTTCCAGCTCCGCAATTTCAATCTCAAGTGCGTCCTGCTCTTTGGCATACTGTGCATCAAGCGCCCTATATCGTGCATCCGGCAGCTTGCCGAGGGCATTGTCCTCATAGATTTTGCAAATCAGTTTTTCCAGTTCTCCGGCTCTCTTTTGAGCAGCAGCCAGACGCCTGCGCTTTTTCGATATATCGGCACTCTGTTGAGCAACCTGCGTTTCCTGAACGGTGTGAATAAATTCCGTCCGGTCATTTCTGGAATATTCAGCGATAGCCCGGAGCGTGTCAGAAACCAATGTCAGAACAGCACTCTCATTGATACGGTGTTGTGTAGGGCATAGTGTCCCACACGGAACTTTGGTATAATTGGAACAGGTATATTGAGAAATCCGCCTGCCATTGTTGGTGCGGTGGACATACATCTTGCCGCCACAATCGGCACAATAGAGCAAACCTGTGAGGGGAGCCGCTTCGCCCCAGCCGTTTGGATAACGCCGTACATTGCTGCGGATTTTCTGCGCCAAATCAAAGGTCTGCTGGTCGATAATGGCTTCATGGGTATTCTCAAAGAT
>NZ_JACOOR010000022.1 GCF_014290175.1 Anaerosacchariphilus hominis | reverse complement strand
CTGTATCTCGGCGCTATACCAGTCATTCCGGTGGGGTTCCCATGCCATCAATGTATAACCGTGGCTGGTCTGAACCACCTCATACAGAGGGTCATCATCCAGATATGCCTGAAACACTTCCAGAACCTTTTCAAAGGTCAGCATTTCCCACACCTCCCATTCAGCTGCAAATCAGTTCCCTGAGTAAAATTTCCTCAATCTGTGCCGTTAATGTGTTCATCAGCCCCACCCAGCGCATGGGGTCACGGGCTTTCAGTTCCTCGGTGACGCCCGCCGCCTCCATCATGCGGGGCAGCATGGCGTCCATCCGCTCCCGCGCCGCCCGATCAATCTCCAACAGGTGCGGGTACAGCTTTTCGCTCAAAATCAAGCTGCTATAAAGGCCGGGCCGGTGTTCCTTCAGGTAGCGTTGCCGCATACGGCCATACTTGCCGATGGGGGCCTCCGGCTGCTCGGAAAGTTTCAGATCAGGGATGTAGTAATCTCCGCAGCGGGTGTAAGTCAATTCGCTCATGTTCATTCTCCTTTGCACTGTAATGGTTAAACTGTGGCACTGGCCGATACGGTGGCCTTGCGCGGCTCCTGCCTGGGTAACTGGCTGACGGTGGTAAAAATGCCCTTCTCCATGTCCTCGGCCCGGATTGTGGCCTTTGCTGCCTCCACCTGGGCCTTGCGTTTGGCGTTGTAGCGTTTTTCCCATTCCTTCTGCTTGCCGTTGGCCTTGCGGCGTAAGTAGTTCTGGTGAAGCCTGTCCTTGCGTTCCTCCTTCTTCCGCAGTTCTTCTTGTTCTTCCGGGGTCAGTGGAACCGGCTGCAAGGCGGGCGGGATATACCGGCCCACAAAATTGAAGTAGATTTCAACCTCCTGCGTAGTGTCCTGGCTGCCTTTTCGGGCGCGTTCGTGGACAAGGATTTTCTCTACAAACTCGTTGAGCATGGTGTTTGTCAGCGTGTCAAAATTCTCGTACTTATCAATCAGGGCTATAAATTTCTCCGCTGATTTCTGGCTTTGCTCATAGCCGGTAACAGCCTTTTCCAGCTCTGCAATTTCAATCTCAAGTGCATCCTGCTCTTTGGCATACTGTGCATCAAGCGCCTTATATCGTGCATCCGGCAGCTTGCCGAGGGCGTTGTCCTCATAGATTTTGCAAATCAGTTTTTCCAGTTCTCCGGCTCTCTTTTGGGCAGCAGCCAGACGCCTGCGCTTTTTCGATATATCGGCACTCTGTTGAGCAACCTGCGTCTCCTGAACAGTGTGAATAAATTCCGTCCGGTCATTTCTCGAATATTCAGCGATAGCCCGGAGCGTGTCGGAAACCAATGTCAGGACAGCACTCTCATTGATACGGTGTTGTGTAGGGCATAGTGTCCCACACGGAACTTTGGTATAATTGGAACAGGTATATTGAGAAACCCGCTTGCCATTGTTGGTGCGGTGGACATACATCTTGCCGCCGCAATCGGCACAATAGAGCAAGCCTGTGAGGGGAGCCGCTTCGCCCCAGCCGTTTGGATAACGCCGTACATTGCTGCGGATTTTCTGCGCCAAATCAAAGGTCTGCTGGTCGATAATGGCTTCATGGGTATTCTCAAAGAT
>NZ_JACOOR010000021.1 GCF_014290175.1 Anaerosacchariphilus hominis | reverse complement strand
GGAAAGGATTGCAAAAGACCCGTCTGTAAAGGGCTACAATGACCTTGACGAGTTATTTGCTGACCTGAAAAGATGAAAGAAACCAAATATACCGTCAAGTACACGACCAGTTTCAAAAAGGACTACAAACGAGCCATCAAGCGTGGCTTGAAGATCGAACTGCTGGAGCAGGTCGTAGCGTTGCTGGCGATGGGCGAACCGCTGCCGGATAAGAACCGTGACCATGACCTGTCCGGCGATTGGGCAGGCCATCGGGAATGTCACATTCTCCCGGACTGGCTGCTTGTCTACCGCATAGAAGATGATGTTCTGGTGCTGACGCTGGCCCGCACCGGCACACACAGCGACTTGTTCGGCAAATAAACAGTCTGCCGCCGTATGGGGAAACCTGTACGGCGGTTTTCTGTATGCAAAGGTATGTCGTGAAACGCGACGCACTTGACAGGGGTACGCCAAAATGCAGTATCTTTTACCGCTCCGGCTCCCGGTCGTGAGACTTGTCCTGTTCCTGTCTGGACAACTGCTCGGCGGTTTTGCGGAGCCGTTCCACTGCTTTCAAATCCTCCCGCATGGATTTCATGGCAAGCGTGTCCGTCTGCTTTCCAGCGGCCAGCTGGTCGATTTCCCGCTGCCATGCCTTTGGGGTGATTGCCTCGCCGCTGTCTTTCAGGTCTTTCAGATACCGGGCCGCTGCGTCATACAGAATCAGTTCCCGGCTGTGGCGCTGTTCAAACTGTTCCCGTTTTTCCGGCTTTACTTTGGCAAGCTGCTTGTGGATGGACTTGTACTGGTTGTACTGTTCCCACATCTCCCCGCGCTCGGTAAGGGTAGTGATCCGGCGCTCGGCCTTGACGATCTTTCCACGCAAGTCATAGTAATGGCTGTTCATATCAGCGATTTTTTCATGAAGCTGCTGCATAGACTGGATGCCGTTTGCCTGCAAAAAGCTGAATAGTGCAGCGCTTTCCTGCAAAGCCCGGATTTTTCCGGTACGGGTGCGGGGAGCGTCCAACTGCTGCTGGGCCTCCCACAAAGCTGTCAAGCTGCTTTGCTGTGTTTGTGGTTTTTCCGTTTCGGCTTTCGACCAGCAATAAAGACGGGTAATGCGGGCTTTGATTTCTTTCAGCAGCTTGTTGTCGGCAGCGATCTGCCGGTTTACTTCGCCCTTGTCGGTGTGGATACCGCGCTTTTCCATTTGGCTGGCAGCTGGCCCCAGATGGACAGAGGGAATCTTATCAATGCCCTGCCGCTTGTAGCTGCGGTGGTCAATGCGCTCCGGTCTACCGGCAGATTCCAGCGCCCGGTTGGTGTAGGCTGCCCACGCTGCCCGCCAAATCTCCACATTTCCTTTATCGTTCCAATCGGTTGTATCCTCACGATGATTTTTCCAACCGCCTTTCCCATCCGGGATACGCTGTCCATTCTCGTCCAGATCGTATGCCTTGCGGCACTTTGCGCCCCATGCGCCATTTTCTTTCAGAGGCCGGAGCGTCAGCATGATATGGACATGAGGGTTGCCGGTTCCCTTGTCATGGATAGCAAAGTCGGCGCACATTCCTTTGTCTACAAAGTTGTCCTTCACATAGGCACGCACAAGGGCAAGCTGCTGTTCGCCGGACAGTTCACGGGGCAGGGCTGC
>NZ_JACOOR010000020.1 GCF_014290175.1 Anaerosacchariphilus hominis | reverse complement strand
GGAAAGGATTGCAAAAGACCCGTCTGTAAAGGGCTACAATGACCTTGACGAGTTATTTGCTGACCTGAAAAGATGAAAGAAACCAAATATACCGTCAAGTACACGACCAGTTTCAAAAAAGACTACAAACGAGCCATCAAGCGTGGCTTGAAGATCGAACTGCTGGAGCAGGTCGTAGCATTGCTGGCAATGGGCGAACCGCTGCCGGATAAGAACCGCGACCATGACCTGTCCGGCGATTGGGCAGGCCATCGGGAATGTCATATTCTCCCGGACTGGCTGCTTGTCTATCGCATAGAGGATGATATTCTGGTGCTGACGCTGGCCCGCACCGGCACACACAGCGACTTGTTCGGCAAATAAACAGTCTGCCGCCGTATGGGGAAACCTGTACGGCGGTTTTTCTGTATGCAAAGGTATGTCGTGAAACGCGACGCACTTGACAGGGGTACGCCAAAACGCGGTAGCCTTTACCGCTCCGGCCCACGGTCGTGAGACTTGTCCCGTTCCTGTCTGGACAGCTGCTCGGCGGTTTTGCGGAGCCGTTCCACTGCTTTCAAATCCTCCCGCATGGCTTTCATGGCAAGCGTGTCCGTCTGCTTTCCAGCGGCCAGCTGGTCAATTTCCAGCTGCCATGCCTTTGGGGTGATTGCCTCGCCGCTGTCTTTCAGTTCTTTCAGATACCGGGCCGCTGCGTCATACAGAATCAGTTCCCGGCTGTGGCGCTGTTCAAACTGTTCCCGTTTTTCCGGCTTTACTTTGGCAAGCTGCTTGTGGATGGACTTGTACTGGTTGTACTGTTCCCACATCTCCCCGCGTTCGGTAAGAATGGCGATCCGGCGCTCGGCCTTGACGATCTTTCCCCGCAGGTCATAGTAACGGCTGTTCATATCAGCGATTTTTTCATGAAGCTGCTGCATAGACTGGATGCCGTTTGCCTGCAAAAAGCTGAATAGTGCAGCGCTTTCCTGCAAAGCCCGGATTTTGCCGGTGCGGGTGTGGGGAGCGTTCAACTGCTGCTGGGCCTCCCACAAGGCGGTCAAGCTGCTTTGCTGCGTTTGTGGTTTTTCCGTTTCGGCTTTCGACCAGCGATAAAGACGGGTAATGCGGGCTTTAATTTCTTTCAGCAGTTTGTTGTCGGCGGCGATCTGCCGGTTTACTTCCCCCTTGTCGGTGCGGATACCGCGCTTTTCCATTTGGCTGGCAGCTGGCCCCAGATGGACAGAGGGGATTTTATCAATGCCCTGCCGCTTGTAGCTGCGGTGGTCAATGCGCTCCGGTCTACCGGCAGATTCCAGCGCCCGGTTGGTGCAGGCCGCCCACACCGCCCGCCAAATCTCCACATTTCCTTTATCGTTCCAGTCGGTTGTATCCACTCTGTGATTTTTCCAACCGCCTTTCCCATCCGGGATACGCTGTCCATTCTCGTCCAGATCGTATGCCTTGCGGCACTTTGCGCCCCACTGTCCATTTTCTTTCAAAGGCCGGAGCGTCAGCATGATATGGACATGAGGATTGCCTGTTCCCTTGTCATGGATAGCAAAGTCGGCGCACATTCCTTTGTCTACAAAGTTGTCCTTCACATAGGCACGCACAAGGGCAAGCTGTTGTTCGCCGGACAGTTCACGGGGCAAAGCTGC
>NZ_JACOOR010000019.1 GCF_014290175.1 Anaerosacchariphilus hominis | reverse complement strand
GTTCCCTTGTCATGGATAGCAAAGTCGGCGCACATTCCTTTGTCTACAAAGTTGTCCTTCACATAGGCACGCACAAGGGCAAGCTGTTGTTCGCCGGACAGTTCACGGGGCAAAGCTGCCTCAATCTCGCGGGCAAGCTGGCTGTCTCTTGCTTTCTCGATTTGCTCCACGCTGTTCCAGAGGATAGAACGGTCTGCAAATGACCGCGGGGCGTGGTCAGGCAGCATGATCTCCGCATGGACAATGCCGCCTTTCCGGGTGTAGTCATGGGTCATTCCATCCCATTCATTTGTCAGCTTGGTTCCGCTGCGGTAAGCAGCTGCGGCAACGGCAGAACGGCCCGCGCTGCGCTTGATGATACTGACGGGGATATGACAGAAATCTATGGGGAACACCTCCTTTCAGTGAGGGGATAACAGGCTCTGTGGAGCCGGACAAACGCAAAGCGGGTGTCTGGCTGCGCAGAGCGCACAAGGGGTTTGGGGAGCGTAGCTTCCCATCGCGGACGAAGTACGCAACGCCCCCGGCAGGGCGCACAGCACCGGCAACGGTGTATAAGTGCGCCCTTGTAAACAAGGGACTTATGGCGTGTCCCCGGATTTTGGCAGGTTTGCAGTCAATTCCGCAGCCCCTGGAAGATGAGACAGGGCAATCAGAAATGTTTTGACCTCCGCGCCAGAAAGGTCGGGAGCCAGCGGGAAAATCCCCTCCAAAATGGCTCCGCGCTCAATCAGGCGGCGGGTGCGAACCCTGCGTTCTTCGTTCCGCTGCTTGTTCTCCAAAATCTTCTTTCGGTTTTCAAGCTGCCGAATCTCCTTCAGGACTTTCTCCCGTTCTTCTTTTTGGGAGTGGGCTGTAATTTTTTCGTTCATGTCAGGCACCTCTTTTCTTTGGAAATACTCATAGATTGACCGTCCATTTCTGTCGAGCAAAGTACCGGCGCAACCTCCGCAGTGCGGCATGGATGGATTTTCCCGCCTGTGATGGCGTGATACCCTCCATTGCGGCAATATCTTTCACTTTCATACCCAGCATATAGCGGGCGTGGACACGACGAGCCTGCATAGGCGGCAGGGAGGAAATGGCCTCGTACAATCGCCGTATCAGTTCTTCGTATTCGGCTAATTCTTCTTTTTCTATCAGGTAGTCCTCCGGCGATGGCTGCGCCCAGCCGATGGCGGCATTTTCGATTCCATCGTTACAATCGAGGGAATAAAACGCCTTATACCGGAACATCTTGCGATCTCTGGCGGCCTCGGCTCTCTTGTCCAGAAGAAACGCTTCGACGATCTCATCGGACACCTCCACAAAAATGTCCTCTTTGCAAAATGGATAATATTGTTTGAGATTGATGGTCTGCATAGGCATGCCCTCACTCTGTTTGGAAAAGGCCATCATAGCAGCGGCGCATATTCCGCAGACCCCGGCGGATGGCAACGCTAACCTTGCTGCTGTGGACGCCCTCTATCCGAGAGATTTCCGGCTGCTTGATACCGGCAATGTAGTAGGCGTGAACACGGCGGGCCTGTGTCGGAGTGGCATGAGCCAGAGCCGCAGGCAGAGCTGCAATCAGGTGCAGGCGGGTGGTCATTTCTTCTCGTTCCAGCAAAATATCTTCCGGCGATCTGCTGTGTTCCAGTGCGTAATTTTCCAGCCAGCTGTATGCGTCCAGAGAGTAGTAGGCGCGGTGGTAGACTTTCCGGCGCTCATAGTTCTCCATCTCCCGCTGGGCCTGATACATCGCTGTCCATATCTCGTCTGTAACATCCACAAACTCGTCATGCCGGTAGTGGGGATACATCCACCGCAGATTGATTGTTTTCATAGGCTTACCTCCTGAAAATCGGAGAGGCGGGCAGCTCGTCCGCTGTCCGCCCCTCGCTGAGATAAGGGAAATGATCCCTTTCACCTGGTAGCCAGAAAACAGGTCATTCGTTAAGCCTGTTCTCAAAGAAATTTATAAATTTTTTTCTGACCGCCTCCACACTTTGATAAACAGCCACTTTGGAGCAGCCGCACAGCACACCGATCTCTGCAAGGCTCAGCCCGTCAAGCGCATAGAGCAGGAACCGGCGGCGCTGGGCCTCGGTACAGGTGTCCAGAACAGCCATCAGCTCATGCAGCGTTTCCATGCGGCAAAGGTATTCCTCCGGCGTTTCGCCGTAGACCCCTACACCCTCGGTGGTAATGATGTACTCGTCAAACTCCCGGCCATCCCAATGCCGCCGCTGTTCATG
>NZ_JACOOR010000018.1 GCF_014290175.1 Anaerosacchariphilus hominis | reverse complement strand
TGCAGCGTTTCCATGCGGCAAAGGTATTCCTCCGGCGTTTCGCCGTAGACCCCTACACCCTCGGTGGTAATGATGTACTCGTCAAACTCCCGGCCATCCCAATGCCGCCGCTGTTCATGGAACAGATTCTCCGTTTTATGATCGGCCTGGTCAAGAAATTCATAGACTTCCAGCGTGACCTCCACGGCCACAGCTTGTCCGTTATAATTGATGGTAACTTCCATCTGCCTTTCCTCCATTCAGATTTTTTGGGTAAATCTGCATGGGGCGGCGGGGAGCGGCACCGGGGATAAAGTTCGAGCCATGCTGACCCGATGTTCCGGCTCCACAGGGACAAAAAAGCGCCCGGACGGCATAAAGCCATACGAGCGTAATAGAGTATATTTTGCTGTTTAGTTACATGGTATAGTGCATACTTCTGACCGCATTGCTCCGCTGCTGGGAACAGGCTTTTTTTAGCTGGTGCAGGTCATGGGTACTGTGAAAAAAGGCAAGCATAGACACGGCGGCAATCCTCCTATATGCCGCCGTGGATTTACACGGTGTTAGGGTCGTCGTAGACTTGCCGATAGGCAAAAAGAAGCGGCGGCTCTGAAAATCAAAGCCGCCGTAATTTAGAAATGGCGCGTGAAAATACCTCTGCTTTGCGACGGCTTTTTTTCTTTTGCCGTCGTCCGGCAGATTATTTCTTTATGAGTAAGGGCGAAAAATCAATCGTAATCATAAAATTATGGTCATGTATTTCAATTATTGGATTTGTACAATTCATCATAAGTAATAGCTTTTTCACAATGTAAAGTCCTTGTCCAGACGTACCATTACTTCTTGAAACATCTGCTACATAAAAGCGTTCCAACAGTTTTGAATATTCTTCTGTAGGAATAGATGCAACAGGATTTTTAATACAGAGTTGTACAGAATCTGCGATATTAATTAGTTGAATTACAACATTATTTGTAGTGGATGTTACCGCATTGAATATAAGATTTTGTATAATGCGAATACACGCCTTTCTGTCAGCATTAAGATAGATGTCCATATTAGGTATTTCTATTTGGGGTTCAATTCCATTAACGCTGAAAATCGAATAATTGTCTAGCAGGATTTCAGTAAGCAATGAGCATAGCTCAACCTTTTCATAGTAAAATGGATATTGTCCTGCTTCTAAAAGAGAGATTTGATAAAAGTCATCTATGAGACGTTCTAATCTCAATGCTTTTCCGGATAATGCTGAAATATATTCCGCTCTTTTTTCATCAGGCGCACTTGATAGAAGTTGCAAATATCCGCGAATGGAAGTTAGTGGTGTCCGTAAATCATGAGAAAGGCAAGAAATATTCTCTTTTAATTCATTCTCCTTTTTTTGAATTTCGCCCAGATAAATATTATCTTTTGATACAATCTGATTTATGATTTCAACCAAATGCTCTAACCGCCTATCAGATAAAGACACTGTAACTAACTTTTTCGTTTTTCTATTCAGAATAGCATTTAGTTGGACGATTACTTTATATATCTGTATTTTCCAGTTAATTAAAGAAATTGAAAGGATAATGACCAATGCTATCAGAACAAGAAACATAATCGCCCAACCCATATTCTACCTCCCTTTTACTTGATTTCTTTTCTAATCATAATAAGACCGCCAACAATCAAAAGAGAAATGCACCCTATGAAATAGAATGGTAAATGCTCAATAATACCCATTGTGCGACAAGAGCTGAAATTCATCCAATAGTACATAGGATTTCCATATACAAAAAATTTTAAGGGTATTGAAACCGTCTCCATATCACTCCATAGCATTAAGTAAACAGACGCTCCACTGAATACATATAAGCAGCAAATCCCTGTTACAATCCCTGTATTTTGAATAACGACACATAAAAAAATAGAAATGCTTTCTAATGCTAATAAAACCGTTCCGCAAGCAAGAGCCCATCCCAAAAGGTTTATTACTTCACTCGCAGTTGGAATGTAACCGGATTGTATGATTTCAATAACGAAAAATGTAGCTACAAAAATCAGATACGTTATCAGAGACACCACCAATATTGTAATCGCTTTGGTGTAGTAGAGAATAGTTCGTTTAGTGCCGTATGCAACAGATAATTTGATTGTACCCGTATTATATTCTTTTGTAAAAAATATGGTTGCAGATAAAATGCCAATAATCCAGAAAAAGGCTGTATATGCAAGAGATGAGCGGGCAACAGTTTGAAACGTTGGTATTTCACTAGATAGATAACACTTAGCTTGAAATCCGATTACACTTTCTGTTCCATCTCCGGCTCCAAAAAAAGTCATGTCACCAAGTGCAAAAGAGACCATTATAACCGCCGCACATACGCCTAATATAGTTATCAATATCTTTGAGTGACGCAATTTATAAAATTCAGCTTTAAAATGGTTAATCATTTTGGCACCCTCCTATCAAATTAGTGTAATAAGTTTCAAGACTATCTCCAGATTGTGCTAACTGATAAATCGTAATGTTATTTGCACTTAGCAACGCTGATACTTTTCCGGCATTTTCAACATAATCATATAGATGAATACTTTTGTCTGGCATAACAGAAAAATTTGAAGTATTCAGTTTGCTTTCCAATAAAACACTAGCAGCAGCTACATCATTCACTTGCAACAACAGATGCTTTTTGCAGCGTTTGTCTAACTCTGTAGCGGTAATTTCCTGTAAAAGTTTCCCCTCATGTAAGATACCATATCTATTTGCTAATTGATGAAGTTCCGTGAGAATGTGACTTGAAATCAAAATAGTGATTCCACGTTCTTTATTTAGTCTTTTGAGTAAGTTTCTTAATTCGATAATTCCAGTAGGGTCTAGTCCGTTAATTGGTTCATCTAGTACGAGAAATTCAGGATTCCCAAGCAAAGCGATTGCGAGAGCTAGTCTCTGCCGCATACCCAAAGAGAAATCTTTTGCTTTTTTCTTTCCGGTATCTTTCAAACCAACTAATGCTAAAGCATTATCAATGCAACCTTTTCCTGGAATACCGCGTTGCAAACGTTGTACCTCCAAATTTTCATAGGCTGTCATATCAAGATAAAGAGAAGGGCTCTCAATAATACAGCCAATGCGCTCACGCTGCTTTGCAAGTTTCTTATTGCTTTCACCGAATAAAGCAATTTTGCCAGTAGTAGGTTCTGCCAGTCCGGTTAGTAAACGAATCATTGTTGTTTTACCGGCACCGTTTTCTCCGATAAACCCATAAATATCTCCTTGCATTACAGACATAGATACTTGATTTAGGGCTAGTGTATTGCGATACTTTTTTGTGATGTTGATAGCTTCAAAAACTGTTACGTTCATTTTTTCACAGCTCCTTTCTTGTTATTTAGTATCGCAGACAATTCCTTGAATAATCTAAAGGTAAAGCTAAAGATTATCTAAAGCTCACTTTGCAAATCGGTAACCCAAGCCCCATATGGTCTTAATTCGGCAGCCTTCGCCCTTTAATTTTTTTCGTAAGTTACTTATATGTGTGTTAATGACATCATTATCCCTTGCAAATGGTTCTTGCCAAATACTTTCATAAAGATTTTGCTTAGAAAAAACTTTATCAGGATATTTCGCCAGTAGTTCTACAAGTTGATACTCTTTTGCTGTAAGCACAATAATTTCGTCTGCAACAGTAACTATTTTTGAAGATGTATTAATGGAAAGTTCTCCAAAGGTCAAACAAAGATTGGGAGTATCTTTTTGACTTCTTAGCAAATTGCGTTCAATTCGCGCTAGTAATTCGTCCAAATCAAACGGCTTTGTTAAATAGTCATCAGCACCCAAGCGTAGCAGTTCGACTTTGTTGAATGTTAAACTTTTTGCAGAAACAACAATTACAGGTACGTCTGAAAATTTTCTGATATTTCTAATTAACTCATCTCCACTGATAAAAGGAAGCATTAAATCTAAAATAATTAAATCTGGGGATAATTCTTTTATACGTTCAATCGCATTTGCACCAGTAAGTGTGAAGAAGACTTGATAATTGTACTTTTCCAGATGGTCTTTTATCATAACGCAAATTTCTTTATCATCTTCGATAATTAAAACATTATTCATGTTGAAACTCCTTTCTGCGTCTATCAGTCGGCTTTTCCGCGTCCTTTGGGATCAGCCAAACACCAGCCATATTCACAGCGCCAGGGATACGCCCACCAGCGCAATAATAATTTGCACTACGAGGTGTCACGCCCCACTTTTCGGCGGCCTCTTTCAATGTCATATAGTCCATTTCGCACCTCCACAGAGTACATTATAGTTCTCTTTTTCGAACAATGCAAGAAACGGGATATGAATTATAAACTTCAACTAACCTGCATACAGTGACATTCCACAGGCGAAGTATGAATTATACAATGTAACAGGGTGATATTATATGGCGAAAGTTGAAGATTGTCCCGGTTTTGAAACCTTCGGCGCAGATGTCAAAGCCGCACGAGAGGCAAAGCGTCTGGCACGAAAAACATTGGCGGAAATGGTTGGGATTGAATGGCGGTATCTTGCCAACATTGAGAATCAAGGTGCAATTCCGAGCCT
>NZ_JACOOR010000016.1 GCF_014290175.1 Anaerosacchariphilus hominis | reverse complement strand
TACCTTGAAAACTATATACTGAAATATCTACAAGTTAAATTCAATCCTTAGAATGAATTTAACACAAGACATCCGAGGTGATTATCCTAAAAGGTAATCATTCCAAGAGGAAGAAAACCTCTTAAAAATAACAAACCTATGACCCTCATACAACGCTATGTATGAGCTGATTGCTCACCGGCAGTCAGAATGGTCAAGCGTGAAAGAGCGCAGGGTGGATGCCTTGGCACTAAGAGCCGATGAAAGACGTGATAAGCTGCGAAAAGCTTCGGGGAGGAGCAAATATCCATTGATCCGGAGATATCTGAATGGGGAAACCCGGCTGAGAAGACCTCAGTCATCCATACGCCAATCCATAACGTATGGAGGGGAACCGCCTGAACTGAAACATCTAAGTAGGGCGAGGAAAAGAAAGAAAACTCGATTTCCAAAGTAGCGGCGAGCGAAATGGAAAGAGGCCAAACCAGAGTGCGTGCACTCTGGGGTTCGGACCGCATAATTGATTCTGTGATTCTAGTAGAATGGTTTTGGGAAAGCCAGCCAGAGAGGGTGAAAGCCCCGTACATGAAAGGAGAGCAGACATGGCGGTATCCAGAGTACCACGAGACACGTGGAACCTTGTGGGAACAAGCGGGGACCACCCCGTAAGCCTAAATACTCCTTAGTGACCGATAGCGCATAGTACTGTGAAGGAAAGGTGAAAAGGACCCCGGGAGGGGAGTGAAAGAGAACCTGAAACCCTGTGTTTACAAGCTGTGGAACCGCTTTATATGCGGAACCGCGTACTTTTTGTAGAACGGTCCGGCGAGTTGCCGGGACTGGCGAGGTTAAGCACTTAAGGTGTGGAGCCGAAGGGAAACCAAGTCTTAATAGGGCGTAAAGTCAGTTCAGGCAGACCCGAAACCGGGTGATCTACCCATGTCCAGGATGAAGTTGCCGTAAAAGGCAATGGAGGTCCGAACGCACATCCGTTGAAAAGGGTGGCGATGAGGTGTGGGTAGGGGAGAAATTCCAATCGAACCCGGAGATAGCTGGTTCTCCTCGAAATAGCTTTAGGGCTAGCCTCGATGGAGTCTAATGGAGGTAGAGCACTGAATTTCCTAGGGGGCGTCAAAGCTTACCGAAGAATATCAAACTCCGAATGCCATATAGATGCTCATCGGGAGTCAGACTACACGAGATAAGTTGGGTAGTCAAAAGGGAAAGAGCCCAGACCTGCAGCTAAGGTCCCAAAGTGCGTGTTAAGTGGAAAAGGATGTGGGATTTCAAAGACAACCAGGATGTTGGCTTAGAAGCAGCCATACATTAAAAGAGTGCGTAATAGCTCACTGGTCGAGAGGTCCTGCGCCGAAAATGTCCGGGGCTAAAACACGACACCGAAGCTCAGGAATGTACCTAGTACATTGGTAGAGGAGCATTTTTAACGAGACGAAGCAGTACCGTAAGGAGCTGTGGATTGTTAAAAAGAGAGAATGCCGGAATGAGTAGCGAGAGGAAGGTGAGAATCCTTCCGGCCGAATATCTAAGGTTTCCAGGGTAAAGCTGATCTGCCCTGGGTAAGTCGGGACCTAAGGCGAGGTCGAAAGACGTAGTCGATGGACAACAGGTTGAGATTCCTGTACTGCTCTGTAACAGAACTGTGGGGACACGTGTGGAGAGTGTGAGCCGGAAATGGAAAGTCCGGTGCAAGCGAGGTAGGAGTGAAATTGGCAAATCCGTTTCACAATCCGAAGACGTGACGCGTACCGAAATCAAGTAGGGAAGCACATGAGCCATGCGTCGAGAAAAGCCGCTATTGTTTGCAGAGTACCCGTACCGTAAACCGACACAGGTGGATGAGGAGAGAATCCTAAGGCCGACGGAAGAAGCATTGTTAAGGAACTCGGCAAAATGACCCCGTAACTTCGGGAGAAGGGGTGCCTGCGAGAGCAGGCCGCAGAGAATAGGCTCAAGCAACTGTTTAGCAAAAACACAGGTCTATGCGAAACCGAAAGGTGAGGTATATGGGCTGACGCCTGCCCGGTGCTGGAAGGTTAAGGGGAGATGTTAGCGCAAGCGAAGCATTGAACTTAAGCCCCAGTAAACGGCGGCCGTAACTATAACGGTCCTAAGGTAGCGAAATTCCTTGTCGGGTAAGTTCCGACCCGCACGAAAGGCGTAATGATTTGAGCACTGTCTCGACAATGCATCCGGTGAAATTGAAGTACCAGTGAAGATGCTGGTTACCCGCGCCAGGACGGAAAGACCCCATGGAGCTTTACTCCAGCTTGGTACTGGGATTCGGTATTGCATGTACAGGATAGGTGGGAGGCTGTGAAATGGTGACGCCAGTTGCCATGGAGCCAATGTTGGGATACCACCCTTGCAGTATTGGGTTTCTAACTAGTCACCGTGACCCGGTGATAGGACAATGCCAGGCGGGGAGTTTGACTGGGGCGGTCGCCTCCGAAAGGGTATCGGAGGCGCTCAAAGGTTCCCTCAGAATGGTTGGAAACCATTCGAAGAGTGCAAAGGCAGAAGGGAGCTTGACTGTGACACCGACGGGTGGAGCAGGTACGAAAGTAGGACTTAGTGATCCGGTGGTATTAAGTGGGAATGCCATCGCTCAACGGATAAAAGCTACCCTGGGGATAACAGGCTTATCACTCCCAAGAGTTCACATCGACGGAGTGGTTTGGCACCTCGATGTCGGCTCATCGCATCCTGGGGCTGTAGTAGGTCCCAAGGGTTGGGCTGTTCGCCCATTAAAGCGGTACGCGAGCTGGGTTCAGAACGTCGTGAGACAGTTCGGTCCCTATCCGGCGTGGGCGTAGGATATTTGAGAGGAGCTGTCCTTAGTACGAGAGGACCGGGATGGACTGACCTCTGGTGTATCGGTTGAGCCGCCAGGCTCATGGCCGAGTAGCCAAGTCGGGACGGGATAAACGCTGAAGGCATCTAAGCGTGAAGCCCCCCTCAAGATGAGATATCCCATTCGAAAGAAGTAAGACCCCTTGAAGACGACAAGGTAGATAGGGCAGAGGTGGAAGTGTGGTAACACATGGAGCTGACTGTTACTAATAGGTCGAGGGCTTGACCAAGAG
>NZ_JACOOR010000015.1 GCF_014290175.1 Anaerosacchariphilus hominis | reverse complement strand
TGCAGCGTTTCCATGCGGCAAAGGTATTCCTCCGGCGTTTCGCCGTAGACCCCTACACCCTCGGTGGTAATGATGTACTCGTCAAACTCCCGGCCATCCCAATGCCGCCGCTGTTCATGAAACAGGTTCTCCGTTTTGTGATCGGCCCGGTCAAGAAATTCATAGACTTCCAGCGTAACCTCCACGGCCACGGCTTGTCCGTTATAATTGATGGTAACTTCCATCTGCCTTTCCTCCATTCAGATTTTTTGGTAAATCTGAATGGGGCGGCGGAGAACGGCACTGGGGCCAGGGTTCGGGCCATGCTGGCCCGATGTTCCGGCTCCACAGGGACAAAAAAGCGCCCGGACGGCATAAAGCCATACGAGCGTAATGGAATATATTTTGCTGTTTGGTTACATGGTATAGTACATACTGCTGGCCGCATTGCTCCGCTGCTGGAAACAGGCTTTTTTTAGCTGGTGCAGGTCATGGGTACTGTGAAAAAAGACAAGAATAGACACGGCGGCAATCCTCCTATATGCCGCCGTGGATTTACACGGTGTTAGGTCGTCGTTGGTTTAGGATAGACGAAAAGAAACGGCGGCTCTGAAAATCAAAGCCGCCGCTTCATAGGCGCGTGAAAATGTGTCTGCTTTACGACGGCTTTTTTTCTTTTGCCGTCGTCCGGCAGATCATTAGATATATTGCATTTATTTAGTCTTGCGGTTCCATCCTTTCAAAATTAACAATGACAAAATCACACAAACCATCAGAATTACAACGCCGATTAAAACCTGAAACATATTTGCATTATAATAACCAGAGATATTGAAAACGGCTGTCATGGGATATACCGTCTTTAACTGCTGGGACATACTCGCAAATAATCCAGCAAACGAATAAATTTCTGCAAATACCAGAGCCAGCCAATACCCCTTTTTCATCCGCGCTACCAGAGCGATAATAGGCGAAATTGCAAAGAATACGCCTACCCCATCCAGAAAATATATTTTCAGATTTTCTAACACAAGGCCAACGGAAAGTGCTTCTAAATGCAAAACTGCCTCGACAAGAAAGGTAATTGCAAAAAGTAAAAGGTAAATCAGAACGCTGAACACAAAGGCAAGTATCATTTTGGCAAGTGTCAGTTTCACTTCATCTACGGGAATGAGCCGCAGAGATTTTAAGGTATCCTCCTGTTCCTCCCGGCAAATCATATAACTTCCCAATAGGGAAATTACAGCAGGCAGAACATAAAAGGTAGCAAGGGATTGGGCCGCTGTCATAAACCATCCAGCCCCGTCAATATATCGGCGGTCATAGAATGTAAACTGTCCCTGTGCAAAGACGATTAACCCTACCATGACTGTTGCAAACCCAGCAATCCAGAGTATTTTGGAACGGTGGAGTTTCTGGCTCTCCGCCCAAAGCAAATCTTTCATCATTTTTTGCACCTCACTTTCTCCGAACCAATGCCACATTCGCCAATACAGCCGAAGCAGCAGCCCATACACCAATGCACAGAAATGCGGCTGGAATATTTAATGGCTGATCGAATACAACACCCGGAATATCATACATAACAATAGCGGTCATACTGGACAGCGGATGTAGGTACATATTCACCATCAAGAGGATAAAGCCGAGGAATGTATAAATCAGCGTCAGGCAAACAGGGAGAATATAGCCCTTTTGCGCTGCGGCAACCGCCAGTACTGGTAACACCGCAAAGGCGGTCAACAGAGAAATTTCCATACACTTCCGCAAAAGATAAAGGACACTTTCACTGTCAAAGGGAATATAACCGGATAGTACGCCGGTCAGAATGGACGCCGTTGCGGTGACTAGCATAAAGCAAATGGAATACACCAGCACCACAGCAAACTTGCTGAAAAAGTATGCCATTTTATTGACCGGTACAATCCAAAGCTGTTTGAGCATATCATACTGGTTTTCGTTATACATCAGCATGGTACACAACATCCCCAGCACTACCGGTAGGATGATCCACGGGGTATAGCTGAACGCTGTCCATTTGTAAAACATAATGGGGTCCACGCCGGTTCCTTTGACACTTGAAAAGTAAAATACGGCAGCCAGTGGCATAAAGAGCGCCGCCAGCAGCATGAGCCAGATAAACTTTCTCCGGCGCAGTTTTAGAAATTCAACTTGTATCAGTTTAAGCAATTCCCGCTCCCCCTGTGATCTGTTTGAAATAATCCTCAAGGGTATCATTGCAGATTTGGGAGCTGATAACAGCTACATCCTGCACCACAAGAGCCTTGTTGATTGCCGCCATATCCAGTGCGGTGTCATAAAGCCGCAGGTTGTGTTCGTCCTGCACTGCATAATCGGTCACATGGAATTGCCTTTCCAAAATTAAAGAGGCTTTTGGAATATCCGACACTTGAAGCTGGATGTATTTCCGATTTTTCTTTTCTAATTCATCCATGCTGCTTTCTTCCAGCAGAACCCCGTGGTCGATAATGCCTATATCATCTGCCAACAGTGAAATTTCGGAAAGTATATGGCTGGAAATTAGGATGGTTTTGCCACGCTCCACACTTAAATTCTTAATAAAGTTCCTCACTTCGGCTATACCGATAGGGTCAAGTCCATTGGTCGGCTCGTCCAAAATCAAAAGCTCCGGGTCATGCAGAATAGCGTTGGCAATACCGAGACGTTGCTTCATGCCGAGGGAATACTTACTGAACAGCTTTTTGTCCTTGTAGGGCAATCCCACAACTTCCAGCGCGTTCTTGACGGCATTGGGCTGGGGTGTCCCTCGCAACTTCGCAAAAATTTCAAGGTTTTCTGTGCCGGTCAGATTCGGATAAAAACCGGGAGTTTCGATGATGGCCCCAATACGGGGATAAATGCGTTTCTCATGGCCTTTGATGTTCTGTCCGAACACATCCACTTCGCCGGAAGTGATTGGTGTAAGGCCCAAAATCATTTTCATAATTGTGGTTTTACCGGCTCCGTTGCGTCCTAAAAGTCCATAAATCCGACCCGGTTTCACATGAAGATTCACAGAATTAACGGCAGTTTGTTCCCCGTAAATCTTTGTCAGCTTTTTGGTTTCAATCACAAGATCACTCATAAAAATACCTCGCTTTCTCATTTTGTTTCGTTCTTCCAGATAACATAGTTGTAAAGGCTGCCATCCGGGAAATAGTTGATGAATACTTTGAAATTGCCTTTGTCACAAGGAATGACAAATTCAACACGGATTTGGTCAGAGTGTTCCGGCACATAGCAGGACACATCCGGGGAAGTGTTCTTCGGCAGCCCGCCCAGCTTATCGACTTCTTCTTCCCATGTTTCCTGTATCGTTTCCGCAGAAATATTGTCCTGTACGCCCTGCGGCAACGCATTGAAGAAAGTTTCAAAATCTCCATCCATCATTTGGTTAAAGTATTCGGTTGCTTCTTCCGTAATGGCCTGTTGGTCGGGAGCCTCGCCGGAAGATGGAGCGGCCTGCTGGCAGGCACAAAGAGAAAAAACAAGCAGAATACCGAGTAATAAACAACTCAATCGTTTCATAGGTCTTTCCTTTCAGTAAGATTGCTTTTTTAGAGCCACTACGGATGCGGCGGCAAATGTAGCACCGATCAAGAGCAGCGAACCGACACAAACAAGCGGCGAAGTATTGAATAAAACGCCTTGCATCAGGCTTTCTACCATAGCTGCGGCCGCTTCGGAAATATGGGGATAAATCCCCATCACGCTTGCCAGCGGGTGTATTCCCGTAAGATAAGCCGGGGCAATGACTACGGGAATCAGATAAAGCAGCGTTGCGCCAATGGGCAAGATATATCCCTTTGACAGCGCGGAAAGAAACACAATCGGAAGCATGGCTATGGGAATCAGAATACCACCTGCCAGATACAAAAGACCAGCGTCCATCAGTGTTTGGGCGTTCAGATCGGGAAAGCCTCCGGCAATCAGCCCACCGACAACACACAAAAGAAAAGTAATCAGGCACAGTCCTACGGACATCAGAATAACCACAGCGACTTTTGAAAAGTATAGCTGTGCTTTTGTAATAGGGATGATAAGCAGTTGTTTCATCGTGTCATTTTTGTGTTCATCGAAAAACAGTGTCGTTGCAAACATTCCCAGCACAATCGGCAGAAACAGGCTGGACAGATTCTTAAAGGCCAGTGTGTAAAGGTCGCCAAAACTATCCATAAAGGGACTGCTCCTTGAAATGCTGCAAGCCCTCTCAATTGCAAACGCTCCAAGCAGAAGTGTCAGAGCCAAAATACACCAGACAATTTTATTCCGTTTCCATTTCTGGATTTCAGTTGTAATAATCGTCATACGGTTTTCTCCTTTCATGGTTCCAACTATAAAACGCAAACCTTGCCATAACCTTGCCGAGATAAAATTTTTTCAAAAAAAGCTCTGTGGGATCACAGAGCTTTCGGAAGTATGATGATAAAGGTTGTTCCGTTTCCGGGAACACTGGCGGCTGTAATCGTTCCTTTATGAATACTGACTAACTCTTTGGCAATCGAAAGGCCCAGCCCGTTCCCTTTGGCAGAACGGGAGTGATCACATTGATACATCCGTTCAAAGATATGCGGGAGATCAGAGGCGGCAATCCCATTGCCGTTATCAGCAACAACGATTTTTGCCTGCTGCTCCGTTTCAGTCACGGTCAGGAAAACTTTGCTTGCAGCACTGTGCGTCAGGATATTTTGCAGTAAATTATTGAGAATACGAGTGTAGGCGGTAGAGTCAACCCGTGTCATGTATTCTGTTTCGGGTATCTCAATTTCATAGCTAAGATCGTGGTTTTCCAGCAGCGGCACCCAATCAGCCATGATGTCACGGGAAAGCTCATTCAGGTCGCAGACCTCAAAATGAAAAATCTGTTCCCCGGCATCCAGCTTCACCCATTCAAACAGGGCGGTCACAAAATCTTTCAGGTGGTGGGCTTTTTCCATAGCCACCCGAATGTATTCTTCCTGCTCAGCTCCTGTTACCATCTTGCTTTCCACAGCCTCCAAATATCCAACCAGAGAAGCAAGAGGGGTTTTTACATCATGGGAAAGGCTTGTCATAAGCCGTTTATAAGCCTGTTCGGATTGCTTTTGCTGTATAAGCCGAGATTGGCTGCTCATGGCAATCTCGTTAATATCATAACAGATTTGTTTTGTCAGGTCGCTTTCCCGTGTCAATACACGGCGATTCAAATTCCCGGCTTTTATATCGTTTAGGGCATCCCTAATAAGAAAAAGCTGACCACGGACACGGTGAAGTTTTCCCAGAAGATAGCTGATTACCAGCAAGGCAATCAATAAAGACAACAATAGATAAAGGTTAATCTCCATGCTCATGCCTCCTTGTTAAAGCGATACCCTACACCGCGGACAGTCTGAATATAAAAAGGTTGTTCTGGATTTGGCTCGATTTTTTTTCGCAGTTTACTGATAAATGCCATGAGGTTATTGTCGTCAAAATCATATTCTTCTGTCCACACCTGCATATAAAGTTGCTTTTTAGTAAAGACCCGTCCTTTGTTGGACGCCAGAAATAGAAGCAAGTCAAACTCCTTGCCGGTCAAGTCTACCGAGAGATTCTGAACCGTTACGGTTCGGTTGATTTTATCAATTACCATATCTTTCAGAAGCATGGTGGCGGCTTCGTTTCCAGTCACAGGGTTTAAGGTGGTATAGCGCCGGATTAGAGAATTGACACGAGCCATCAGTTCGTTAATTCCAAACGGCTTTGTCAGATAATCGTCCGCCCCCAGCCGCAGACCAGAAACCTTATCTTCTTCGTCGCTTTTGGCGGTCAGCATCAGCACCGGCACATTGTTTTTCTCTCGGATTTTCTGCAATACTTGAAACCCGTTCATATCTGGCATCATCACATCCAGAATAATTAGTGAACAGGTATCCTTGTTTTTTTCCAGTAGCCTCAGACCCTCTAAGCCGCCATGTGCTACTACCGCAGATAAATTTTCTTGTTCCACACATTTTTTCATCAAGGCACAAAGTTCCTTGTCATCGTCTATAATCAAAACGCTATTCATGTTTCAGCAACCTCCCTTGTTTTGTTCTTCCATCAATCGGCTTTTCTGCGTTCTTGGGGATCAGCCAAACACCAGCCATTTTCATAGCGCCGGGGATACGCTCTCCGGCACAATAATAATTTACCCTACGAGGTGTCACGCCCCACTTTTCGGCGGCCTCTTTCAATGTCATATAGTCCATTTCGCACCTCCACAGAATACATTATAGTTCTCTTTCTCGAACAATGCAAGAAATGGAATATGAATTATAAACTTCAACTAAACTGCATATAGCAACATTCCACGGGCAAAGTATGAATTATACAATGTAACTGGGTGATGCTATATGGCGAAAGTTGAAGATTGTCCCGGTTTTGAAACCTTTGGTGCAGATGTCAAAGCCGCACGAGAGGCAAAGCGTCTGGCACGAAAAACATTGGCGGAAATGGTTGGGATTGAATGGCGGTATCTTGCCAACATTGAGAATCAAGGTGCAATTCCGAGCCT
>NZ_JACOOR010000014.1 GCF_014290175.1 Anaerosacchariphilus hominis | reverse complement strand
AGATAGAGTTAGAGAAAGAGATAGAGATAAAGAGAGAGATAGAGAAGGGACGCTCCGCCCGCGCCTATGGCCGTTACCAGAATGTTTTCCTGACGGACGAGGAAATGGCAGACTTGCAGACCAGCTTTCCCACTGTATGGGGCCAGTACATCGAAAAACTGTCCGAGTACATGGCTTCTACCGGCAAGCGTTATCAGAGCCATGCCGCCACCATCCGGCGCTGGGCCGGTAAGGACGCGAAAAAGGCGGCCCCGCCCACCCGCAACCGGGATTACAGCGTAAAGGAGGATGAAACCGTATGATGGAGATTACCGCAGAAATCCGGGCGCTGATCGACAAGGCAGCCGCCGGTGTGGAACTGGCCGGGGACGAGTACATAGACCCGGCAGACGGTCTCATCCACTGTAAGAAATGCGGCGGCCAGAGGCAGACTGTTGTGCCATGCTTCGGGAAATCCGGCTACTTTATGCCGCGCTGCATCTGCCAGTGCCAGCGGGAGGCTGAGGAGCAGCGCAAGGCTGCTGAAGAACGGCAGCGCCGCATGGAGCGTATCAAACGCCGAAAGGCACAGGGTTTGCAAGACCGTTATCTGTACGACTACACCTTTGCCAACGACAACGGCCAAAATCCTCTGATGGACAAGGCCCGCGCCTATGTGGAGAACTGGAAGGAGGCATACAGGAACAACACCGGCCTGCTTCTGTTTGGGGATGTGGGAACCGGCAAGTCTTTTTTCGCCGGTTGTATTGCCAACGCCCTGCTTGACCGGGATGTGCCTGTGCTGATGACGAACTTCCCCACCATTCTGAACCGCCTGACCGGGATGTTTTCCGAGGACAAGGCCGACTTTATCGCCAGCTTTGACGAGTACGACCTGCTTATCATTGACGATCTGGGTGTAGAGCGCAGTACCGAATATGCTATGGAGCAGATGTTTTTCGTCATCGACAGCCGCTACCGCAGCCGTAGGCCCATGATAATCACCACCAATCTGAAGCTGGCCGAACTCAAGAACCCGCCCGACCTGGCCCACGCCCGTATCTATGACCGTATCCTGGAACGGTGCGCCCCGATCCTCTTTGCCGGGAAGAACTTCCGGGAAGAAAATGCCGGTGCTACCCGACAGGCAGCAAAAGACATTGTAAACAGTAAGCACGACTGATTTTTTACCGGGCGGCACAGACCCGTTCGGAGAAAGGAGCGCCATGAACAAAGAACCCCGTACTATGCAGGCGGCAGACGCCGCTACTGTGTCCAGAGCGCCGGAAAACACGCCAGCGATGGTAAAGAAAATCGGCAAGACAACCTACAAGGTTCATGTCCATTTCAGCAATACCAGCACAGAAACCATGAGCGATAAAATCAAGCGTATGCTCAAAAATGAAATTCAGCAAATGTGACAGACTGATAAACGAAGCCGCCTTGTGCTAAACTGATGATGGTACGCACCAAAATTTTTGTCAAGGAGGACACGAAAATGCTTTACACAGAAAAAGAGAAACATGAAATTGAGCGAGTAAAGGAAGTCTTTGCGGAACATCTGCGGCAAAGCCCTGATTTTGAACTGCTCTGGTCGGACAAGGTAGGCTATGTTTGGCTGGCGATTGGCGTAAATCCAGTCTATGTGGATACCGGTATCAGGATAGAATCTGCCGCCGATCTCTGCGGCAGGTGTTTGGATGATGTTGCTATGGATGTTTTGTATATGACGGGCAACGATCATGCACTGGAAGCAGCCGACCCGCTGGAATTGGCCGAAATCAAGCGGCGCTGGGGGCCATATATCAACCAGCTGCCAGACTATGCGTATCTCTGCAAAGACCTGTTGAACGGAAAAATGTAATCTATCAAACGAGGTGTCAGGAGCCATACGGTGCTTCTGGCACCTTTTTTGTGAATTTGATTAAAAAGTCCTTGACAATTTGTCTCTGGCAAAACGGCAAAGTCAATCCTTATTTCTTGCGGTGCGCGGCTTGCCCCTTTTGATATAGAGGAACTCCGGGAACTCATGTCCTATGATGAATTGGAACTTGACACATTGGGCGACCGGAAAACCGCGCTTTTCCTCATAATGAGCGATACCGACGACACTTTTAATTTTGTTATCGCTATTTTGCAATCACAGCTTTTCAACTTGCTTTGTGATAAAGCAGACGACGAATACAACGGCAAATTGCCTGTTCACGTCCGCTTTTTGCTTGACGAGTTTGCGAACATCGGACAGATACCCCGCTTCGATAAATTGATTGCTACAATCCGCAGTAGGGAAATGTCCGCTTCTATCATTCTGCAATCGCAGAGCCAGCTAAAAGCCATTTACAGGGACGCGGCAGAAATCATACTTGATAATGCCGACAGCACCTTGTTTTTGGGAGGACGTGGGAAAAATGCAAAAGAGATTTCGGATAACTTGGGACGGGAAACAATCGACAGTTTCAACACTTCCGAAAATCGCGGCACGCAGGTTTCTCATGGACTGAATTATCAAAAATTAGGAAAGGAGCTGATGACACAGGACGAAATAGCAGTTATGGACGGTGGGAAATGTATTTTGCAGCTACGCGGTGTGCGTCCCTTTTTAAGCGACAAATACGACATCACGAAACACCCGAACTACAAATACCTTTCCGACTTCGACAAAAGAAACGCTTTTGACGTGGAACGGTATATGTCTACCCGTCCGGCAATCGTAAAGCCCGATGAAGCCTTTGACATATACGAAATAGATTTGTCCGACGAGGACGCAGCCGCCGAAGAATAACGGCGGCATTTTTCATTTTCCATAACATTTTTTGAGCCGCACAACGGCAGAAAGCGAGGTTTATATGGATTTCTTTAACAGCGCAGTTGGTGTATTGCAGACTTTGGTTATCGCGCTTGGCGCAGGTCTTGGCATTTGGGGTGCCATTAACTTAATGGAGGGTTACGGCAACGACAATCCCGGAGCCAAAAGCCAGGGCATGAAGCAGTTCATGGCTAATTAAAGGGAACAAAAAAGAAAGGAAAACCAATCCAGACGGTATCAGCGGCAGGATACAAGAATAAATTGTGATTTCACAAGATTGGTGCTATAATAAGAGAAAAGTTCCTGCCGGGGCAGCCGCCCCGGTGGTATGGATAGAAAGGCAGGAAAACAATATGCACATCAGCTATAAACCACTCTGGCACACACTGTTAGAGCGTGATATGAGGAAAGAGGATTTAAGGCTTGCCGCTGGTATGACAACGAATATGATTGCCAACATGAGCAAAGAGGGAAAGCACATCAGCATGGACACATTAGCCCGTATCTGTGAAACGCTGAATTGTGAGATTACCGATGTGATTGAGTTAGTACCAGACGAGCCTGCTTCCACAGGAGGTAAGGAACATGAGAGAATTGAAACCAAGAATAACGGAAAACGGAATTGATTATATCCTTGTCGGAGATTACTACATCCCGGACTTGAAACTGCCGGAGGAACACCGCCCTATCGGAAAGTACGGACGGATGCACCGGGAATATTTAAGGGAAGTCCACCCAGCCAGATTGAATACATTGATACTGACCGGAGAATTGTGGACATATCTTGCAGACCTGAACGAACAGGCACAGGAACGGTTAGACACTATCATGGAGCAGATGAAAGCCACCGAGGGCGTGACAGAGGAATTGAAGCGAACTCAACAAATGGAATGGGTGCAGCGTTGTAATAACATTCACAACCGGGCAGAAGAAATTGTTTTGCATGATATAATTTATTCATACGGGAGTAATTAAATCGGAGGTATATAAGATGATTGAAATTGTATTTGGTGAAAGTGCCTGTGGAAGTTTGAAAATTGCCCAAACTTACGGTAAGGGAAAGTATAGAGGAAGTGCAGTTTCGGTCTTTATGAGGCACGAAGATGGGAGTGTTCCATCTTCAGATGAAATGAAAGAAGCACAAATTCAAGCACAGGAACAAGAACATATTGCTTGGGAGAATGCTATTCCATTGGGAGGCAAGAGCAGTGATGTTTATTGTTTTGATATGGCTCTTAGTGTGGGAGATATTTCTGATAATGGAATTGGCGAACAGCGGAAAAATGTTCTCAAGAAAATGCTGTCTGTCTGGTTTGTAGAGGATTTAGACTATCAGGTTGAAGAAAAAATACAGAAAATTAAAACTACATTGTCTTCGGTTATTGAACGATATGTAGCTGGGGAAGAAGTTCGTATTTGGTATAGCTATAATCCGGATGAACTTTGCGGTATGTACTGGCTTATGAAACAACTTCGACCATTAAACTGTCAGACAACAATTTATTTGGTTAAGTTACCTGCCTGGGAATATGGAAAAGAAAATACTATGACATCCAAAATAGCATGGGGTGAGGTTTCTCCTGGCGAATGGGGAAAATATATAACTCTACAAGAAAAAGCTAAGCCTGTATTTCTTTCAGCTTGTGCTATGAAATGGAATCAACTTCAAAATGAAAATGCACCTTTGCGTGCAATGCTAAATGGTAAATTGCAAAGTGTTTCAGAAGATATATATGATAGTTTCATTCTTCGTGAAATTGCGGAACAGCCAGAGCAATTCAAAATGGCTATTGTTATAGGTAATGTTTTAGGAAAATATCAACTTGGAATTAGTGATGTATGGATTTCTAATCGCATTGATAAAATGCTTGAAGATGGTGTGTTGGAAATTATACAGGACGCACCAAAGGGAGAAACAAATTATCGCCGGATATTAAGAAAACGAATGAAATAATAACCACAGCAAGAACCGCTGCTACATGGAAGGCACCCCAACCATGCAACAGCGGTTTTTTTTACCGTTTTTTCCTCTGGCTGATAGGCGTTCCCATTTTCTTTGATTTTTTGAGAATCCGAATCAGCCAGCGAAATTCTTCGTCTGACAGATTTTTATAGTTGATACCGAGCTGCTTGCAGTAAAGGACAACCAGCTTTTCATCCCGGCTGCCCTTGAAATTTTCGACTGCTTCGAGATTTTCTTTCAATTCATCGGCAACGGTGGTCTGGGGCGCACTCTCACTGTCCTTTTTGTGGGCTTCCCGAATATCCCGGATAATCAGGTTGAGGTCATCCAGAACCATGTGACTGAAATACTCATCATCACTGATATGGGCGGCTTGCAGCACTTTCAAATGCGGGTCATCTTCGCCTGGGCGATACCGTTCAATGATTTCATGCCGGACGGTATCGACAAGTGCATTGAGGTTTTGAATCTGCATGGTAGCAATCCCGTCCACATAAATCTCAATGTCTGCAAGAAACTTGATGAAATCTTTATGTGTAGCAAGCTCACAGAGCAGACGGTTGTTAATCCGACCGCTTTTCAGCAGTGCCACCATCTCATCATTCAAATGCAGCTCCCTTAATGGCGTGTTGATCTCCGCCCGGTTCTCTGTCCGGCAAAAGAGATAATCGAGGGACACCCCATAAAAATCTGCCAGCAGGATAAGGTTGCCATGATTGATTTCCTTATAATCCTCTTTTTCATAATTCCCAAGAGCTGATTTGGAAATGCCCGTCAGCTTTGATAATTCTTCCAGATTTAAGCCTTTGTCCTTGCGGAGTTCCCAAAGGCGTTCCTGTATGCTTGTTGCTCCTTTCATGGGCGCACGCTCCTTTCCGGTGGTTTGATTGCTGCCGCTTATCTGGATTATATCACACTTTCCGCAATCGTGGAAATTTCTGATTTTTACCCCTGATTCCTACTTTGTGGATATACGGCACAGGGCACAAAAATGTTCTATGATACAGGTAGTTCATCGATGGATTATTCCAATCGAATGACCAGCCTGTGTGGGATATGCTTCCCCGGCGATGTAGTGCCATGACTTTTGGCAGGGATATGGAGGAACCCTGACCGAAACGAGCATACCAAAGGGAGCGATACGCCGTTGTGAGATTCAGGGGAGGAACGACACCGGGGAGAACTGGCGAACTGACACCGAAATGATACCGAAACACGACAACCTGATAGGGGGATAGTCTACCCTATCGCTGATACTTCGGGAGATTTTAGGCGGTTCTATGACTGTAATTTTGCCGAAAATCGCCCCGAAACCATACACTAAAACGGGAGGAAGCGCAATATGCCGAGAATGAGCAAAAAGAGGAAGCATGAGCTTTCCTTTTACCTCAATGACCGGGGGCGTGTCACTTACAACGAATTATGCCGGAAATGCCAGCATGGGTGCAGGCAGAGCTTCCGGGCGGTTGTGGTTGACTGCCCCCGTTATTTATCCAAACGAGCAAGGAAAAAGGAGGAAGACACCGAATGAATTTTGAATTTATGACGATAGACACACCATTGCCGCCCTGTATGCCCTTTCCCAGAGCGTTGACAGGATTTCCAGTCAGCAGCACCGCAAAGGTCATGTACTGCCGGATGTTGGACGCTATGCTATCCAAAGGGCAGGAGGACGAAAACGGAATCCTGTTTGTCTGCTTCCCTGTTACAGCCATTGCCGCAGTCTTGTCCCGCAGCTCTATGACGGTCAAGCGTTCTCTGAATGAACTGGAAACCGCCGGACTTATCATGCGGGTGCGTCAGGGCGTTGGAGAACCAAACCGAATTTATGTGCTGATACCGGGAAAGGAGGACGCTGCCCTTGCCTGATACCTCAAAGCTGGAAAAGCTCAACCGGGAGCTGGAGAAAAGCGAAAAGAAACTGCGGAAAGCCATCAATGATGAAAAGGCATTGCAGCACCAGTTGAAACAGCTTACCCGAAAGGAACGGACGCACCGGCTCTGTACCCGTGGCGGTATGCTGGAAAGTTTTCTGCAAGAGCCGGAACGCCTGACAGATGATGATGTCATGCTGTTGTTGAAACTCATTTTTCACAGACAGGACACGCAGGAATTATTGAAAAAACTGCTGGAACGGAAGAAGCCAGAAACCCCTTAGTTTACTAAGGGCGCAATTATACACCACCCAGAGGTTGGCGCATTGCGTTCTCCGAAGGCTCCTCGCCGGAGGGCTGTGATTTTCCGCAGTCATGGTCTGCTCCAAATCATACAGGGGACGCTACACTTCCCCTGCGCTGGCTGCCGCCAGCTACCCTTTTGTGGACTTGCCATCTGGGGACACCTTGCGTTGCAAGCTGTTCCCAGCCGACAAGTTTCATAAAATATGCTATCTTTTCGATAGGCAATGAAGTATAATGAAGTCAGCAATAAATCAGGAATTTGAGGTCAAGGCTTAAACGGGAGGTTTATATGAAAAAATACCAATGTCCTTGCTGCGGATATTTTACCTATAATGTTCCGGCAAATGAAGATTGTGGGTATATCTGTCCCGTTTGTTTTTGGGAGAATGACCCGTTCATTGCTTCTGATAACGAACCAAGCGACTCTAATCATGGAATAACACTAAAAGAAGCGAAATCCAATTTCTCAAAATTTGGTGCTTGTGAAAAAGAAATGTTATGTTATGTCCGACCACCGAGAGATGATGAAAAGAAAATTTCATAGCAACAATGTCGAAGTTATGGAGGGAATAAAAGTGAAGGACACTGCTAAGAGAGCAATAGTTACAGTTATTGTGTTTGTTATAATTTATGTTTTATCTGGTCCAATTATCGGATATACAAACTACGATATGTATTTGAAAGGAATTGAATTTTTATCAGCGGTAATCGGAGCAGGATGTTACTGGATAGGAAGCAATAAAAAATAGTTCTTGAATTTGACAAAGGAGTTGGAAGTATGAAAAGAATAGGTACAGCATTGACTATCGTGTTCATCATCGCTGGATTTGCAATTTCCTTTTTTATTGGACACTATGTGAGCGACAAGTCACATACAGAAAGTCGAGCAGCACAATTTGATAAATATATTTCTCGTGCGATTGATACAATCAAAGATAAAGGTCTGTCCATTGATGGCGCCCCAGAAGCGATAGCCAGCAATATTTGGGTGGCACACGAATTTTGTGATAGCCCTGAAATTTCCGCAGAACTCAGCAATCTGTGGAATACCATTGTATATGAAAAAGATGTGCTTCTCGGTCAAGAAGATGTGTTGACTGCTCAACTGAAAGATATTTTGGAAAAATGTCAATAGTCTTTGCAAATTTTCTATTTATCATTCACTCATCGGGTCAACTTGTCCCGAACTTTTACAACTAAATACCCGCCGCCCACACAGCGGCACATCGAGCAGGAAATCTGAAAAAAGGTCTCCTGCTTTTTTTCTGCCCAAAATGAGGTGGTAAAACGCCACCCCATCCACCAATTAGCGAAAGGAGGAACACGAAATGCCCTGTCCACACAACGAAATCACGATTGTGCAGCGCAGCCAGCGGCAGTCTGCTGTTGCCGCCGCTGCTTACCAGAGCGGCGAAAAGCTGTTCTGTGAATACGACCAGCAAGTGAAGCACTACCCGGAAAAGCGTGGTATCGTCCACAATGAAATCCTGCTCCCGGCAAATGCCCCACAGGAATATGCCGACCGCAATACTTTATGGAACGCAGCCGAAGCGGTTGAGAAGCAATGGAACTCCCAGCTTGCAAGGCGGTGGGTGCTTACCATCCCAAGAGAAATACCACTTGACCAGTACGCTGTCCTTGTCCGGGAGTTTTGTGAACAGCAGTTTGTTTCCAAAGGCATGATTGCTGACTTTGCCATCCATGACCCCTATCCGCCGGGACACAATCCCCACGCCCATGTCTTGCTCACTATGAGGGCAATGGACGAACATGGGAAATGGCTTCCCAAGAGCCGCAAGGTTTATGACCTTGACGAAAACGGGGAACGGATAAAGCTGCCATCCGGCAGGTGGAAAAGCCACAAGGAGGATACGGTGGACTGGAACGACCAGAAGTATTGTGAAATCTGGCGGCATGAATGGGAGGTCATCCAGAACCGCTATCTGGAAGCCAATGACCGCCCGGAGCGTGTGGACTTGCGTTCCTATGCCAGACAGGGGCTTGATATTGTCCCCACTGTCCATGAGGGGGCGGCTGTCCGGCAGATGGAAAAGCGTGGTATCCAGACGAATATCGGCAACCTGAACCGGGACATCAGAGCCGCCAACCGCCTGATGAAGTCCATCCGGCAGCTTATCCAAAACCTCAAAGGATGGATTACCGAGCTGGGAGAAAAACGGAAAGAACTGCTTGCACAAAAAGCGGCGGAGGAAGCAACACTTCTTCCCAATCTGCTGATGAAGTATATGGAGATACGAAAGGAAGAACGGAAGGACTGGACGAGGGCTGGACAGAACCGGGGGACTTCACAGGACTTAAAGGCAGTCAGCGAAGCCCTGTCCTATCTCCGGCAAAAGGGGCTTTCCACTGTGGAGGACTTAGAAGCATTTCTGGAATCTTCCGGGAAATCAGCCGCAGATTACCGCAATCAGATGAAGCCAAAGGAAGCCCGCAGCAAAGTGATTGACGGGATTCTTGCCAGCCGGACAGACTGCAAGGAATGTAAGCCTGTCTATGAGAAGTACCAGAAGATATTTTTTAAGAAAACAAAGGAGAAATTCAAACAGGAACACCCGGAGGTTGCCCGGTATGAGAAAGCCGCCGCCTACCTTGCCAAGCACCCGGACGATAAGGACAGTACCCAAAATGAGCTGCAAGAGGAGCAGGAAATGCTTCTGGAAGAAATTGCAGCCCTGAAAACACCGCTGACCGAGGTACAGGAGGATTTGAAGAAGCTGCGGGACATTCGCTACTGGGTACGGAAAGCCACCCCCGGCACAGAAGAAAGCAAAGAGCCGCCCATGAAACAGCCTATCAAAGAAGTCTTGCAGGATAAGGCTGACGAGAAAAAAGCACAAAGAACTGCCCCGGTGCAGACAAAACACAAACAACAGGATATGGAACTTTAACAGGCACTTGCCATTTTCAGATTGAGAATGTCAGGTGCTTTTCTTTTTTTCAAGGAGGAATAGATTTGAATTTATTTGAAGCTGTGAAGCAGTCCGTCACAACAAGACAGGCTGCGGAGCATTATGGAATCCATATAGGTCGGAACGGGATGGCTTGCTGCCCGTTCCATCACGATAAAACCCCAAGCATGAAGCTGGATCGGCGTTACCACTGCTTCGGCTGCGGTGCGGATGGGGATGTGATTGATTTTGCCGCCGCCCTGTATGGGCTGGGAAAGAAAGAAGCCGCCATACAACTGGCAAATGACTTCGGGCTTTCCTATGAGGACTGGAAGCCGCCGGGAAAGGCAAAAAAGCCCAAGCCTCGGCAGAAATCCCCGGAGGAACAGTTTCAGGAAGCAAAGAGCCGCTGCTTCCGTATTCTTGCTGATTATCTCCATCTGCTCCGGGCATGGAGAAAGGACTACGCCCCGCATTCCCCGGAGGAAGTCTTTCATCCCCGGTTTGTGGAAGCCTTACAGAAGCAAGCCCATGTGGAATATCTGCTGGATGTGCTGCTGTTCGGGGAGACAGAGGAAAAAGCGGCTTTGATTACGGACTACGGAAAGGATGTGATACAGCTTGAAAAGCGAATGGCAGAGCTTGCCGCCACAGACGCAGCAGGAACTAAAAAACACCATGAACGCCATGCAGCCGCCCCAGAGCGTTGAGGAAATCAAGGCGGGGCTGGAAACCACCGAGAAAGGCGGTGTCCATCAGAGCATACGGAACTGCCTGACCGTATTTCAGCGTGACCCGTTGCTTTCCGGGGCTATCGCATACAACATCCTGACCGACCGCAAGGACATCATAAAGCCCATCGGCTTCCACAGGGAAAGCACCGCCTTAAACGATACGGATATGAAGTATCTGCTTCTCTATCTGGAAGAAACCTACGGGCTTACCAATGAGAAAAAGATTGATAACGCCATCGGGATTGTGGCGAATGAAAACAAGTACCATCCCATCCGGGATTATTTAAGTTCCCTTGTGTGGGACGGGAAGGAACGAATCCGCTTCTGCCTGCGGCACTTTCTGGGGGCTGACGCAGACGATTACACCTATGAAGCGTTGAAGCTGTTCCTGCTGGGTGCTATCTCACGAGCCTTTCAGCCGGGGTGCAAGTTTGAAATCATGCTCTGTCTGGTAGGCGGTCAGGGGGCTGGAAAGTCCACCTTCTTCCGGCTGCTGGCAGTCCGGGACGAGTGGTTCTCCGATGATTTGCGGAAGCTGGACGATGACAATGTGTACCGCAAGCTGCAAGGTCACTGGATTATTGAAATGTCGGAAATGATGGCAACCGCCAACGCCAAGAGCATTGAGGAAATCAAGTCATTTTTAAGTCGGCAGAAAGAGGTTTACAAGATACCCTATGAAACCCATCCGGCAGACCGCTCCAGACAATGCGTGTTTGGCGGCACTTCCAATGCCCTTGACTTCCTGCCCCTTGACCGTTCCGGCAACCGCCGTTTTATCCCGGTCATGGTATACCCGGAGCAGGCGGAGGTTCACATTTTGGAGGACGAAGCCGCTTCCAGAACCTATATCGGGCAGATGTGGGCGGAAGCGATGGAGATTTACCGAAGCGGCAGGTTCAAGCTGGCTTTCAGCCCTGCCATGCAGCGGTATCTCAAAGAACACCAGCGGGATTTTATGCCGGAGGACACCAAAGCCGGGATGATACAGGCGTATCTTGATAAGTACACCGGGAGCATGGTCTGCTCCAAGCAACTCTACAAGGAAGCCTTGAACCATGTCTTTGACGAGCCGAAGCAATGGGAAATCCGGGAAATCAACGAGATTATGAACCAGTGCATTACCGGCTGGCGGTACTTCCCGAACCCAAGAATGTTTCCCGAATATGGCAGACAAAAGGGCTGGGAGCGTGAAAACCCGGCAACGGACTTATGCAACCCGTCTGAAAAAACGATGGACGGTTTTGTGGAGGTCACAGAACAGATGGAGCTTCCATTCTGAAAATGACAGCCCGTTGCATCCCCTGTTGCTATTCCGTTGCCGAGCCGGTTGCCGGAAAAAAACCCTTATTTCTGGGCTTTTCTCCTTTATAACAACCAAAACAACAGAAAAATAAAAGAAAAGTATAAATAGTAACCATCGCCAGATTGAGATTGTTTGCAAGGTCTTTTGAAGCCCGTTGCCGGACTTCGTTGCCGACACCCTC
>NZ_JACOOR010000013.1 GCF_014290175.1 Anaerosacchariphilus hominis | reverse complement strand
AGATAGAGTTAGAGAAAGAGATAGAGATAAAGAGAGAGATAGAGAAGGGACGCTCCGCCCGCGCCTATGGCCGTTACCAGAATGTTTTCCTGACGGACGAGGAAATGGCAGACTTGCAGGCCAGCTTTCCCACTGTATGGGGCCAGTACATCGAAAAACTGTCCGAGTACATGGCTTCTACCGGCAAGCGTTATCAGAGCCATGCAGCGACCATCCGGCGCTGGGCCGGTGAGGACGCGAAGAAAGCAGCCCCGCCCATCCGCAACCGTGATTACAGCGTAAAGGAGGATGAAACCGTATGATGGAGATTACCGCAGAAATCCGGGCGCTGATTGACAAGGCAGCCGCCGGTGTGGAGTTGGCCGGGGACGAGTACATAGACCCGGCAGACGGCCTCATTCACTGCAAGAAGTGCAGCGGCCAGAGGCAGACCGTTGTGCCATGCTTTGGAAAACCGGGCTACTTCATGCCCCGCTGTATCTGCCAGTGCCAGCGGGAGGCCGAGGAACAGCGCAAGGCCGTTGAGGAACGGCAGCGCCGCATGGAGCGTATCAAGCGCCGGAAGGCCCAGGGCCTACAAGACCGCTATCTGTACGACTACACCTTTGCCAACGACAACGGCCAAAATCCCCTGATGGACAAGGCCCGCGCCTATGTGGAGAACTGGAAGGAGGCTTACAAGAACAATACTGGCCTGCTGCTGTTTGGGGATGTGGGAACCGGCAAGTCCTTTTTCGCCGGTTGTATCGCCAACGCCCTGCTTGACCGGGATGTGCCGGTGCTGATGACGAACTTTCCCACCATCTTGAACCGCCTGACCGGGATGTTCTCTGAGGACAGGTCGGAGTTTATTGCCAGCTTTGACGAGTATGACCTGCTTATCATTGACGATCTGGGCGTAGAGCGCAGTACCGAATATGCCATGGAGCAGATGTTTTTCGTCATCGACAGCCGCTATCGCAGCCGCAAACCCATGATTATTACCACCAACCTGAAGCTGGCGGAACTGAAGAACCCGCCTGATCTGGCTCACGCCCGTATCTATGACCGTATTCTGGAACGGTGTGCGCCGATTCTCTTTGACGGGAAGAATTTCCGGGAAGAAAATGCCGGTGCTACCCGACAGGCAGCAAAAGACATTGTAAGCAGTAAGCATGACTGATTTTTTACCGGGCGGCACAGACCCGTTCGGAGAAAGGAGCGCCATGAACAGAGAACCCCGTACTATGCAGGCGGCAGACGCCGCTACTGTGTCCAGAGCGCCGGAAAACACGCCAGCGATGGTAAAGAAAATCGGCAAGACAACCTACAAGGTTCATGTCCATTTCAGCAATACCAGCACAGAAACCATGAGCGATAAAATCAAGCGTATGCTCAAAAATGAAATTCAGCAGATGTGACAGACTGATAAACGAAGCTGCCTTGTGCTAAACTGATGATGGTACGCACCAAAATTTTTGTCAAGGAGGACACGAAAATGCTTTACACAGAAAAAGAGAAGCATGAAATTGAACGAGTAAAGGAGGTCTTTGCGGAACATCTGCGGCAAAGCCCTGATTTTGAACTGCTCTGGTCGGACAAGGTAGGCTATGTCTGGCTGGCGATTGGCGTAAATCCGCTTTATGTGGATACCGGTATCAGGATAGAATCAGCTGCCGATCTCTGCGGCAGGTGTTTGGACGATGTTGCTACGGATGTTTTGTATATGACGGGCAACGATCATGCACTGGAAGCAGCCGATCCGCTGGAATTAGCCGAAATCAAGCGGCGCTGGGAGCCATATATCAACCAGCTGCCAGACTATGCGTATCTCTGCAAAGACCTGCTGAACGGAAAAATGTAATCTATCAAACGAGGTGTCAGGAGCCATACGGTGCTTCTGGCACCTTTTTTGTGGATTTTTTGTGAATTTGATGAAAAAGTCCTTGACAATTCGTCTCTGGCAAGACACTCAAAAGTATATTGATTTCCTGCGGTGCCCGGCTTGCTCCCTTCGATATCAAGGAGCTGCGGGACCTGATGGAATATGACGAACTGGAACTGGATACCCTGGGCGACCAAAAGACGGCATTGTTTGTGATCCTGTCGGATACGGACAGTACTTTCAATTTCGTGGCCGCCCTCATGTATAGTCAGCTTTTCAATCTACTCTGCGACAAGGCGGATGACTTCTACGGCGGGCGGCTGCCCGTCCATGTGCGGCTCATTCTCGACGAGTTTGCCAACATCGGCCAGATACCGAACTTCGATAAGCTGATTGCCACCATCCGAAGCCGTGAAATATCGGCTTCTATTATTTTGCAGTCGCAGAGCCAGTTAAAAACCATCTACAAGGACGCGGCAGATACCATCGCCGGTAACTGTGACAGCACCTTGTTTTTGGGAGGCAAGGAGAAATCCACGCTCAAGGAAATTTCGGAGTTGCTGGGAAAAGAGACTATTGATCTCTATAACCAGTCCGAAAACCGGGGCAGTCAGGTTTCCCATGGCCTCAGTTATCAGAAATTAGGAAAGGAGTTGATGACCCAGGACGAATTGGCAGTGATGGACGGCGGCAAGTGTATCTTCATGCTGCGGGGCGTGCGCCCGTTCCTTTCGGACAAGTACGATCTCACCCAGCACCCGAATTACAGATACACGGCCGACGCCGACCCTAAAAATGTCTTTGACATGGAACGGTACATGAAGAAGCAGCGTGCCGTGGTAAAACCCACGGACACCTTCGATGTGTACGAGATTGACGCAACTACTTAAACCCAAATCAAAAACATTTTTTAGGAGGATTATTTTATGGCATTTTTCAACAGTGCAGTTGGTGTTTTGCAGACTCTCGTAGTGGCCCTGGGCGCAGGTCTTGGTATCTGGGGCGTTATCAACCTTCTGGAAGGTTATGGCCAGGACAACCCTGCTTCCAATGCTCATGTGTGATAAAGTAACACAACTAAAATAAAGAAAGACAGCCCACTATTCCGTAAAATAATGGAGTAATAGAGAAAACGTTTTTTCTATGCTAAAATAGGCATATAAAGTAGAATGACAATCAAGATATACAAGAAAGCACTTAAACTCCACCGTTTGTCATGTAATTGTATAGCTTACTTGCTAGAGTGCAAATGAGTATTTTGATAAGATTTATACACAAAATCAAAAGGAGGAACACATATGGAGTTCGCAGAAAAACTTATAGCACTACGCAAAAGTAGAGAATTAACACAGGAACAACTGGCTGAGCAGATTAATGTTTCAAGACAGTCTATTTCAAAATGGGAAAGTGGGCAGGTCATACCCGAAGTAGAAAAGATTGTTGAACTAAGCAAAGTATTCGATGTTACCGTGGATTATCTGTTAAAACCATCAGAGATAGATGAATTATCGGTTAAAACAGAAATTCTGGAACAACAACAGAAACAGATGTTAGTTAGGGAACAGAAACGCACTCAAATTTCCAAAAATATTATGTATTCGATTGGAATTTATTTGATTTTTTTTGCAGTCTATTTCATTGGGCATTTCTATTTTGAAATATGGAATGCTTCTGTAATTCTTGCAGAATTACTCATTGCAACCGCGATTGTAGTTTTTGTTTGGGTAAGGAGTTTTTCCGACAAATCATAAAGAGATAGAATTTGTAGCAAAACCAGCAGAGCCAGTCAACGGTAAGATGAACGGGCTGCGCCCGCCGTTGACAGCCCCGCCCGTCTTTGCTGTTCGGCAATCAAGAGGGCGACAGCTTAAAAGGCTGCCGCCCTCTGTCACTATTCAGAAAGGGGGTATTTTCCATGACCGAACACGAAAAATATCAAGAGCATATCCGGCACACTCACAATGCCTTTTGTATGATTGTTATTCGCCACGCTGCCATAGACGCAGCACAGAGTATACGAAGCCGCCGAGGCAAGGAAATCTCCCTTGACTACCTCATGGACGAAAAGCATTATCCGTTCAGTACAACAGATGAATACTTTGCAGAAGTGCCGACAAGCATGGAATATCCATTTACGGCTTGCGGTCAAACTGTCCTGTTGAAAAGTCCGCACCTTGCCGCAGCCCTGTCCTCTCTATCGGAAATGGAACAGGAAATCATTTATCTGTACTACTTTGAGCGTATGACCCATAAGGAAATCGGCAAGCGGTACGGACGGACACACAGCACCACTGGGAGGCACATACAGATAATTTTACAGAGATTGCAGGCAGAGTTGGAGGGCTTACACCATGAGCCAGCTACTTCCCTATGAAACAATAGTAAAGGCAAGCGAGGGTGACCCGGAAGCCGTTGCAGCCGTGCTATCCCACTATGCTGGATATATCCGAGCCTGTTCCAAAATGGACGGTCATATCAATGTGGAAATGCAGGAGCATATCATTCAAAAACTGATAGAAAGCCTGTTCAAATTCCGCTTTGACCGTGACAACTGAATAACCCACCGCCCATCACAGCGGCATACAAGCAGTAAGTCTGAAAAGATTTGCTGCTTTTTTTACGCCCTTTTTCAAAAAATCTTTCCGTTCCATTTGGCAAAAGTGCCTGTTCCGGTGTAGTAGGGATTAAGGGGAGATTTACGAAAAATGCAGCCGTGTCTTTGCCAAAAGAAACACCGCTACCGTTTTAGTGATGAACAGCGGGCAGACCGAAAAATTTCATTCGCTTTATTTATGAAAACAAGCCAAAACGCCCTTTTCAAATTGTAGTAATGGTTGGAGGGGCGAAGTGGCAATTTTTTAGAGCAAGATTCTACCGCAGTACCAAAATTCGCTTTTCGCTCATTTTGCCCCTGCGGGAATCTTGTTGGGGAGTGCCTTCCCCAAACCCTGCTTATGCGGCTTGCGCCGCTTAAAAATCCCTCAAAATATTTTTTCGGATTTTTCAAAAACAGTTCCGCTTCACACCCCGTTTTTCTCCTATTAGTGAGAGGACACCACACACAGAAAGGAGGTTTTACCATGCGAAAACGATATAACACGCCGCACCGCAGCCGGGTAATTAAGACACGCATGACCGAGGAAGAATACGCCGAGTTTGCGGAAAGGCTTTCTGCCTGCAACATGAGCCAAGCCGAGTTTATCCGGCAAGCCATAACCGGGGCAGCCATACGCCCCATCATAACCGTTTCCCCCGTCAATGACGAGCTGCTTGCCGCTGTCGGGAAGCTGACCGCCGAATACGGCAGGATCGGCGGCAACTTAAACCAGATAGCCCGAACGCTGAACGAGTGGCACAGCCCCTACCCGCAGCTTGCCGGGGAGGTACGGGCGGCGGTTTCCGACCTTGCTGCCCTAAAGTTTGAAGTCTTGCAGAAAGTGGGTGACGCTGTTGGCAACATTCAAACATATCAGCTCTAAAAATGCCGACTATGGCGCAGCGGAAGCCTATCTCACATTTGAGCATGACGAGTTTACCATGAAGCCCACCCTTGATGAAAACGGGCGGCTGATACCGAGGAAGGATTACCGCATTTCTTCCCTTAACTGCGGGGGCGAGGATTTCGCCGTTGCCTGTATGCGAGCCAATCTCCGCTATGAGAAAAACCAAAAACGAGAAGATGTGAAAAGCCACCACTATATCATCAGCTTTGACCCACGGGACGGGACAGACAACGGCTTGACCGTAGACCGGGCGCAGGAACTGGGCGAGCAGTTCTGTAAAGAGCATTTTCCCGGACACCAAGCCCTTGTATGCACCCACCCGGACGGGCATAACCACAGCGGCAATATCCATGTGCATATCGTCATCAACTCCCTGCGGATTTATGAAGTCCCGCTTCTGCCCTACATGGACAGACCAGCCGACACACGGGAGGGCTGCAAGCACCGCTGTACCAACGCCGCTATGGAATATTTCAAGAGTGAAGTCATGAAGATGTGCCACCGGGAGGGGCTTTACCAAATCGACCTCCTAAGCGGCAGCAAGGAACGGATAACGGAACGGGAATACTGGGCGGCAAAGAAAGGGCAGCTTGCCCTTGATAAAGAGAACGCCGCCAGAGAAGCCGCAGGACAGCCGACCAAGCCCACCAAGTTTGAAACGGACAAGGCGAAGCTGCGCCGGACGATACGGCAGGCACTTTCCCAAGCTGCCAGCTTTGACGAGTTTTCTTCCCTTTTGCTGCAGGAGGGTGTGACCGTCAAGGAGAGCCGGGGGCGGCTTTCCTACCTCACGCCGGACAGGACGAAGCCTATCACAGCCCGGAAGCTGGGGGACGATTTTGACAAGGCTGCTGTCCTTGCCCTGCTTACACAGAACGCCCACAGAGCCGCCGAACAGACCAAAGCCATACCGGAATACCCACACACCCAAAAGGGACGCTTGCAGGAGGAAAAAGCCGCAAAAACCACCCCGGCAGACAACATCTTGCAGCGCATGGTTGACCGGGAAGCCAAGCGAGCCGAGGGCAAGGGCGTGGGTTATGACCGCTGGGCGGCAAAGCACAACCTAAAGCAGATGGCGGCTACCGTTACTGCCTACCAGCAGTACGGCTTTTCTTCCCCGGAGGAACTGGACGAAGCCTGTTCTGCCGCCTATGCCGCCATGCAGGAAAGCCTTGCAGAGCTGAAGCAGGTGGAAAAGACGCTGAACGGGAAAAAGGAGCTGCAACGACAGGTGCTTGCCTATTCCAAGACCCGCCCTGTCCGGGACGGGCTGAAACAGCAGAAAAACGCCAAAGCAAAAGCAGCCTACCGTCAGAAGTACGAAAGCGACTTTATCATAGCAGACGCAGCCGCCCGCTATTTCAGGGAGAACGGCATTTCCAAGCTGCCGAGCTATAAAGCCCTGCAAGCAGAGATTGAAACCCTTATCCAAGAGAAAAACAGCGGCTACAACGATTACCGGGCAAAACGGGAGGAATACCGCCGCTTACAGACTGTCAAGGGCAATATCGACCAGATTTTACACCGGGAGCGCAAGCCTGTGAAAAGGCAGGAACAGGAACGATAAAAACCGCCCCAAAATGTACCCGAACCTATACAGAACAAGGGGGCTGCCCCGTACCCTATCCGCAAATACCAAAGGATTTTTTAACGGGCTTATAGGGCAGAAAAACCCCGAAAATGATACCGAGATGATACAGAATTACCGCCGATACCGCCACACCAGCGGAAACGGCAGAAAGGAGCGCACCCATGCCAAGAATGAGCAAGAAACGGCGGCTGGAATGGTCTTTTTTCCTGCGGCAAGTAAAAGTCGGGAATACCACCTGCGACCGTATCACATACAACGACCTCTGCCGGGGCTGTACCCATAGCTGCAAGCAGAGCTTCCGGGCGGTTATCATACTCTGCCCCCGCTACTACTCCAAACGCCGGAAAAAGGAGGACAGGGACAATGGCAGATAACCGCAAGTATTACTACCTCAAGCTGAAAGAGAACTTTTTTGACAGCGACTCCATTGTGCTGCTGGAAGATATGAAAGACGGGATTTTATATTCCAATATCCTCTTGAAGCTGTACTTAAAATCGCTGAAAAACGGCGGGAAGTTGCAGCTTGACGAGCATATCCCCTACACAGCGCAGATGATAGCGACACTGACCCGCCACCAGATAGGGACGGTTGAGAGGGCTTTGGAGATTTTCCGGCAGTTGGGGCTTGTGGAGCAGCTTGACAGTGGGGCTTTTTATATGACCGACATTGAGCTGATGATAGGACAGTCCTCTACCGAAGCCGAGAGGAAACGGGCTGCAAGGCTGGAAAACAAGGCACTTTTACCGCCCCGGACAAAAGGCGGACATTTGTCCGACATTCGTCCACCAGAGATAGAGTTAGAGAAAGAGATAGAGATAGAAAAAGAGAGAGAGGGAGAAACGGGACACCCCGCCCCCGCCGCTTATGGCAGATACAACAATGTGATACTGACCGATACAGAGCTTTCCGGGCTGAAAACAGAGCTGCCCGACAAGTGGGAGTATTATATTGACCAGCTTTCCTGCCATATCGCTTCCACCGGGAAGCAGTACCAGAGCCATGCAGCCACCATTTACAAGTGGGCGCAGGAGGACGCTGCCAAAGGCAAGGCTGCCCCGAAACAGGGCATACCCGATTATTCATGTAAGGAGGGCGAGAGCTTATGAAAAACGAGATTGAAGCTATGATTACGGACATTACAACCACTACCGTCGAAGCGGAGGACTACACAGGCGAGGACGGGCTTTTATACTGTGGCAAGTGCCATACGCCAAAAGAAGCCTACTTTTCAAAAGAAACCGCCCAATGGTTAGGGTATGACCGCCACCCAACAGACTGCGACTGTCAGCGAGCAGCCCGTGAAAAGCAGCAAGCCGCCGAAAGCCGACAGAAGCACCTTGAAAAAGTGGAGGACTTGAAACGCCGGGGCTTTACCGACCCTGCTATGCGGAACTGGACATTTGAGCATGACAACGGCAGAAACCCACAGACCGAAACCGCCCGCTTTTATGTGGAGAGCTGGGAAACCATGCAGGCTGAAAATATCGGCTACCTGTTCTGGGGCGGCGTGGGGACAGGAAAAAGCTACCTTGCCGCCTGTATCGCCAACGCCCTTATGGAGAAAGAGGTTGCCGTCTGTATGACAAACTTTGCAACGATACTGGGTGACCTTGCTGCCAGCTTTGAGGGCAGGAACGAATATATTTCCCGCCTTTGCAGCTACCCTCTGCTGATACTTGATGATTTCGGTATGGAGCGAGGGACAGAATACGGGCTGGAACAGGTTTACAGCGTGATTGACAGCCGTTACCGAGGCGGCAAGCCGCTGATCGCCACGACCAACCTCACGCTGGAGGAATTGCAGCACCCGCAGGACACGCCCCACGCCCGTATCTATGACAGGCTGACTTCCATGTGCGCCCCCGTCCGCTTCACGGGCAGCAATTTCCGAAAGGAAACCGCACAGGAAAAGCTGGAACGCTTAAAGCAACTGATGAAGCAGCGAAAGGAGAGCCTATGACAGAAACCAAACAGACAAGCACCACCAAAACAGACCGCCGCCCGGACTGTGTAACGGAAATCCGCATGGGCAACTCCGTCCTTACCGTTTCCGGCTTCTTCAAGCAGGGCGCAACCGACACCGCAGCCGACAAGATGATGAAAGTGCTGGAAGCGGAAGCTGCTACACAAAAAACAGCGATTTAACATGATACTGAAAAGCGGTCACGCTTTTGGCGTGACCGCTGGCAGAGAAATTATAGGTTGAAAAATGCTGAGAGTGCTTTCCCCAAATCTTCGGGAGCGTCTATGTTTACTTCATGTCCAGAATTTTTAATCACTAATAATTCGGCTTGCGGTAACTGCGATTGAAGCTGTAAAGAAGCCTGTTTATTTGCTGTATCTTTCTCCCCGCAGATAACCATTACAGGGCTATTGATACACTTCAATTCTTTTTGGAAATCTAAGTTTATCATGGATTTTGACAGATTGATAAAATCCGTTTTACCAAGTCCCATGCTTTCAAATGTTCTTTTAGGCATAAACCGAAAGAGCATATTTTGAAATTGCAAGAGTTTTTTCGGCATTGTATATTGTGTCGCAACCAACGCCAAAGAGTTTATTTTATCTGGATTTTCAATCCCATATTGCAATGCGAGAATACCGCCTAAAGATAGCCCACAGATATTGACCGGTTCTGAAAATTGCTTACAGTATTCGGAGAAAGCAAGATATAAAACTTGATAGCAGACCTCTTTATCTTCAAACCAATCAAAAAGGTTCGGGCATAAAATGTCCGCACTTTTCCCCATAGTGTTAATCGTATTTTTCCAGCTTGATGATGTTTGCCCTAATCCATGAAGTAATATAGTTTTCATTTTCTCTCCTGCAATGTCTGATGTGTATTTACGGTAAAGTATATCACAGAGTTATGAACTTTTCTATCTTTTTTGCAGCGAGAAGCCGTACAGTAAAAAATCGTCATTTTGACAGGCGGTAAAGAAGCAGAAACCGCTATACAGACAGCCGCCCCATGTGGTACAATCAAGGTACGGAATAGTGGGGCTGGCTGTCGGAAACGGAGGATTTTATGTTAAGACAGACCAACCAACAACCAATTACCGCCCTTTACCCAAGACTTTCCCATGAGGACGAGCTGCAAGGCGAGAGCAATTCCATTTCCAATCAGAAGCGTATCCTTGAAACCTATGCAAAGCAGAACGGCTTTTCCAATCTGCGCTGGTACACGGACGACGGTTATTCTGGTGCGAACTTTCAAAGACCCGGTTTCCAAGCCATGCTTGCGGACATTGAAGCCGGAAAAGTCGGGACAGTTATCGTAAAGGATATGTCGAGGTTAGGGCGAAATTACCTGCAAGTGGGAATGTACACGGAAATGATTTTCCCACAGAAAGGTGTCCGCTTTATCGCTATCAATGACGGAGTGGACAGCGCACAGGGCGACAATGACTTTGCCCCGCTGCGGAATATCTTTAACGAATGGCTGGTGAGAGATACGAGCAAGAAAATCAAAGCAGTAAAACGCTCAAAAGGCATGAGTGGCAAGCCCATCACAAGCAAGCCTGTGTATGGCTACCTCATGGACGAGGACGAAAATTTCATTATTGACGAGGAAGCTGCACCCGTAGTCAAGCAGATATACAACCTCTGCCTTGCCGGGAATGGTCCGACCAAGATAGCCCGTATGCTCACAGAGCAGCAGATCCCCACGCCGGGGACTCTTGAATACCGCAGGACGGGCAGCACCCGCCGCTACCACCCCGGCTATGAGTGCAAGTGGGCGACCAATACCGTAGTGCATATCCTTGAAAACCGGGAATACACAGGCTGTCTGGTAAATTTCAAGACAGAAAAACTTTCTTACAAAGTCAAGCACAGTGTAGAAAATCCCCCGGAAAAGCAAGTGATTTTCGAGAACCACCACGAGCCTATCATAGACACCCAAACATGGGAACGGGTGCAGGAGCTTCGCAAACAGCGCAAACGCCCCAACCGCTATGATGAAGTGGGTTTGTTCTCCGGCATACTGTTCTGTGCGGACTGCGGCAGCGTGATGTATCAGCAGCGATACCAGACGGACAAGCGCAAGCAGGACTGTTATATCTGCGGCAACTACAAGAAACGCACCCATGACTGTACGGCGCACTTTATCCGCACCGACCTCTTGACCGCTGGTGTACTCTCCAATCTGCGGAAAGTGACCAGCTATGCGGCAAAGCATGAAGCCCGGTTTATGAAACTCTTGATTGAGCAGAACGAGGACGGGGGCAAACGCAGGAACGCCGCCAAGAAAAAGGAACTGGAAGCCTCCGAGAAACGCATAGCCGAGTTATCCGCTATCTTCAAGCGGCTGTATGAGGACAGCGTGACCGGGCGCATATCAGACGAGCGTTTCACAGAGCTGTCGGCAGACTATGAAGCAGAGCAACGGGAGCTGAAAGAAAGAGCCGCTGCTATTCAAGCGGAGCTTTCCAAAGCACAGGAAGCCACCGTGAACGCAGAAAAGTTTATGAATGTTGTCCGGCGGCATACCAGCTTTGAAGAACTTACCCCTACTCTGCTGCGGGAGTTTGTAGAGAAAATCGTTGTGCATGAGTGCAGCTATGACGAGAACAAGACCCGCAGACAGGACATTGAGATTTATTATTCTTTTGTTGGCAAGGTGGACTTGCCCGAATAACCGCCCGACCTATCCGACACAATGCGCAAGTGCCGGATAGGAACGGCAAAATTTTTTACACTCCTATTACTTCTTTATCGCACATCAGTAAAAAGCCAGGGTATGAAACAGTTCATGGCTAATTAAAGGGAACAAAAAGAAAGGAAAAGCACAATCCAGACGGTATCAGCGGCAGTCCACAAGAATAAATTGTGATTTCACAAGATTGGTGCTATAATAAGAGAAAAGTTCCTGCCGGGGCAGCCGCCCCGGTGGTATGGATAGGAAGGCGGGAAAGCAATATGCACATCAGCTATAAACCACTCTGGCATACACTGTTAGAGCGTGATATGAGAAAAGAAGATTTAAGGCTTGCTGCTGGTATGACAACGAATATGATTGCCAACATGAGCAAAGAGGGAAAGCACATCAGCATGGATACATTAGCCCGTATCTGCGAAACGCTGAATTGTGAGATTACCGATGTGATTGAGTTAGTATCAGACGAGCCTGCTTCCACAGGAGGTAAGGAGCATGAGCGAATTGAAACCAAGAATAACGGAAAACGGAATTGATTATATCCTTGTCGGAGATTACTATATCCCAGATTTGAAGCTGCCGGAGGAACATCGCCCTATCGGAAAGTACGGACGGATGCACCGGGAGTATTTAAGAGAAGTCCACCCAGCCAAATTGAACACCTTGACCTTGACAGGGGAGTTATGGACATACCTTGCAGACCTGAACGAACAGGCACAGGAACGGTTAGACACCATCATGGAGCAGATGAAAGATGCCGAGGGCGTGACCGAGGAATTGAAACGAACCCAACAAATGGAATGGGTGCGGCGTTGCAATAACATTCACAACCGGGCAGAAGAAATTATTTTGCAAGAGATGATTTATTCATAACGGTATGGTAGAATGATTATGACAAATAAGAATTTTTTGCTCCATACGCCCTTGACAATAGTCCTTACAATATACTATAATAGTATTTGTAAATACTATTTGTAAGAGGAGGACTTATGGAAAACAATCATTTTAACGTTGCGTGGGCGAAAAGCACTGCGCTATATACAAAAGCAGCTTCAGTACTTGGCATCGGATACCCGGAAATGATGGTGCTGTATGCGCTGGAATCCATGGGAGAACTGACGCAAAAGCAGATCGCAGAGAATTTCGGTATGCAAAAACAGACGGTTCATACGGTCGTGAGCGCACTTCAAAAGAAGGGCTATTTACTGTTGGAGGCCAGCGAGGGCGATAAACGTGAGAAGCGGATCGTCTTGACTGAAAGCGGACAGGTATACGCCCACAGAATGATTGCGCCTTTACGAAAAGCCGAGGAGAAGGTTTATAGAACAATCGGGAACGAACGGCTCCAAGCCATGTGTGAAATTCTTGACCTTTTCAATCTTCTCTTTGAAAGAGAGCTGAGAGGAGGTCTGGGCAGTGAATAACAAGCGGACTTTCTTTCAGTATGTGATTCCGTCCGTGTTATCCTTTGCGCTTTCCGGGGTGTATGCCATCGTTGACGGTTTCTTTGTAGGCAACTCAATCGGGGATGCCGGACTTTCCGCAATCAACATTGCATATCCCATCACGGCGGTCCTGCAATCCGTAGGGACAGGAATCGGAATGGGCGGTTCAGTCAAATACTCCATTCTGAAAGCAGCAGGAAATGAGAAAAAAGCACGGGAGTTCGTTGCCGGTGCAACATGGCTGATGCTTCTTTTCAGCGCTGTCCTGACTGTCACCGTTTTCTTCACTTCAGAGAAAATCCTTTCTGCCCTTGGTGCATCGGGCGAGTTGCTTACTCTGGGAAATGAGTATATCAAGGTAATTGCCCTTGGAGCGATTTTACAGGTGTTCGGCACCGGACTGGTTCCGTTTATGCGTAATTACGGCGGTTCTTTGTGGGCAATGATCGCTATGATCTGCGGCTTTGCTACCAATGTTGCTCTTGACTATACTTTTGTGTGGGTTCTTGGACGGGGCATGTACGGTGCGGCATTGGCGACCATTATTGGGCAGGGAGTTACCATGGCGGTTGCACTCGTGTATTGCGCCATCAAAAAGAACCTCACTCTGAAAATCGCACCTGTTGATACCCCGAAAACGGCATTTCAGATATTAAAAATCGGACTTGCTCCATTTGGCTTGACCCTTGCCCCAAATATCTCTCTTGTGATCATCAACCGATTTTCGGTTTATTATGGCGGACAGGAGGCTATCGCCACCTATGCCTGTATCTCCTATATCATCTGCATTGTTTATCTTCTTTTGCAGGGTGTCGGTGATGGTAGCCAGCCGCTCATGAGTCAGTTCTACGGAGCAGGCGAAGAAAAATCGCTCAAACAAACCAAAACGCTGGCGTATGAATTTTCCATGGTTTTGGCGGTAATCAGTGCGATTCTGATTTACCTGCTCCGTGGAAAGATTGGACTACTGTTCGGTTCATCTGCCGAGGTAAACGCAGGGGTCATAAAGGTCATGCCGATCTTCCTTGTGTCGGTTCCGTTTGACGCCATCACACGAGTTTCCGCGGCGGCTTTCTACGCAACCGAAAAAAGTGTGCTGTCCTATGTTCTGACCTTTATCGAACCCATCATCATGCTGGTGTTGATGCTGATGCTGCCGCCGGTGTTTGGCGGTCAAATCACGATTTGGTGGAGCGCCGTATTTGCAAAGGTCATTACCGCATCAGTAAGCATTGTGCTGTCCGTTAGATACAGCGCACAAAGAAATCGATAACTTCCAGTTTATCGTTCTGATTTTCAACTGAATAACCACAGTAAAAACCGCTGCTACATGGAAGCTAACAAACCATGCAACAGCGGTTTTTCTTTACCGTTTTTTCCTTTGGCTGATAGGCGTTCCCATTTTCTTTGATTTTTTGAGAATCCGAATGAGCCAGCGAAATTCTTCATCTGACAGATTTTTATAGTTGATACCGAGCTGCTTGCAGTAAAGGACAACGAGCTTTTCATCCCGACTGCCCTTGAAATTTTCGACCGCTTCCAGATTTTCTTTCAGTTCATCGGCAACGGTGGTCTGGGGCGCACTCTCACTGTCCTTTTTGTGAGCTTCCCGAATATCCCGGATAATGAGATTGAGGTCATCCAGAACCATGTGGCTGAAATATTCATCATCGCTGATATGGGCGGCTTGCAGCACTTTCAAATGCGGGTCATCTTCGCCGGGGCGATACCGTTCAATGATTTCATGCCGGACGGTATCGACAAGTGCATTGAGATTTTGAATCTGCATGGTGGCAATCCCGTCCACATAAATCTCAATGTCTGCAAGAAACTTGATAAAATCTTTATGTGTGGCAAGCTCACAGAGCAGACGGTTGTTAATCCGACCGCTTTTCAGGAGAGCAACCATCTCATCATTCAAATGCAGCTCCGTCAATGACGTGTTGATCTGCTCCCTGTTCTCTGTCCGGCACAGTAGATAATCAACGGAAACCCCATAGAAGTCTGCCAGCGTGATAAGGTTGCCATGATTGATTTCCTTAAAATCCTCTTTTTCATAACTTCCGAGAGCAGATTTGGAAATACCCGTCAGCTTTGATAGTTCTTCCAGATTTAAGCCTTTGTCCTTGCGGAGTTCCCAAAGGCGTTCCTGTATGCTTGTTGCTCCTTTCATGGGCGCACACTCCTTTCCGGCGGTTTCATTGCTGCCGCTTAACTGGATTATATCACACTTTCCGCAATCGTGGAAATTTCTGATTTTTACTCCTAATTCCTACTTTGTGGACATACGGCACAGGGCACAAAAATGTTCTATGATACAGGTAGTTCATCGATGGATTATTCCAATCGAATGACCAGCCTGTGTGGGATATGCTTCCCCGGCGATGTAGTGCCATGACTTTTGGCAGGGATGTGGAGGAACCCTGACCGAAACGAGCGTACCAAAGGGAGCGATACGCCGCTGTGAGATTCAGGGGAGGAACGACACCGGGGAGAACTGGCGAACTGACACCGAAATGATACCGAAACACGACAATCTGATAGGGGGATAGCCTACCCTATCGCTGATACTTCGGGAGATTTTAGGCGGCTCTATGGCTGTAATTTTTCCGAAAATCGCCCCGAAACCATACACAAAAACGGGAGGAAGCGCAATATGCCGAGAATGAGCAAAAAGAGGAAACAGGAGCTTTCCTTTTACCTCAATGACCGGGGGCGTGTCACTTACAACGAATTATGCCGGAAATGCCAGCATGGGTGCAAGCAGAGCTTCCGGGCGGTTGTGATTGACTGCCCCCGTTATTTATCCAAACGAGCAAAGAAAAAGGAGGAACACACCGAATGAATTTTGAATTTATGACGATAGACACACCCTTGCCGCCCTGTATGCCTTTTCCCAGGGCGTTGACAGGATTTCCAGTCAGCAGCACCGCAAAGGTCATGTACTGCCAGATGCTGGACGCTATGCTGTCCAAAGGGCAGGAGGACGAAAACGGAATCCTGTTTGTCTGCTTCCCTGTTACAGCCATTGCCGCAGTCCTGTCCCGCAGCTCCATGACAGTCAAGCGTTCTCTGAATGAACTGGAAATCGCCGGACTTATCATGCGGGTGCGTCAGGGCATTGGAGAACCAAACCGAATTTATGTGCTGATACCGGGAAAGGAGGACGCTGCCTTTGCCTGATACCTCAATGCTGGAAAAGCTAAACCAGAAGCTGGAGAAAAGCGAAAAGAAACTGCGGAAAGCCATCAATGATGAAAAGGTATTGCAGCACCAGTTGAAACAGCTTACCCGAAAGGAACGGACGCACCGGCTCTGTACCCGTGGCGGTATGCTGGAAAGTTTTCTGCAAGAGCCGGAACGCCTGACAGATGATGATATCATGCTGTTGTTGAAACTCATTTTTCACAGGCAGGACACACAGGAACTATTGAAAAAACTGCTGGAACGGAAGAAGCCGGAAACCCCTTAGTTTACTAAGGGCGCAATTATACACCACCCAGAGGTTGGTGCATTGCGTTCTCCGAAGGCTCCTCGCCGGAGGGCTGTGATTTTCCGCAGTCATGGTCTGCTTCAAATCAAACAGGGGACGCTACGCTTCCCCTGCGCTGGCTGCCGCCAGCTACCCTTTTGTGTACTTGCCATCTGGGGACACCTTGCGTTGCAAGCTGTTCCCAGCCGACAAGTTTCATAAAATATGCTATCTTTTCGATAGCCAATGAAGTATAATGAAGATGACAACAAATCGGCATTTGTAAAGGAGGATTTACAATGAAGAAAATTGGATTAGGTATTGCAATACTACTCTTTGCCATTATAATTTCTCTTTGCTCATCAGGAATGGGGCTGCTCGTTATCGGAATTGGGATTGTAGGATTGATTTTTTCAATCATAGGATTTATAGAACGCAAGTAAAATAACTTCCAGTTTGTCAGCTTCACATCGGGTCAACTTGCCCCGAACTTTTACAATTAAATACCCGCCGCCCACATAGCGGCACACCGAGCAGGAAATCTGAAAAAGGTCTCCTGCTTTTTTTCTGCCCAAAATGAGGTGGTAAAACGCCACCCCGTCCACCAATTAGCGAAAGGAGGGACACGAAATGCCCTGTCCACACAACGAAATCACGATTGTTCAGCGCAGCCAGCGGCAGTCTGCGGTTGCCGCCGCTGCTTACCAGAGTGGCGAAAAGCTGTTCTGTGAATACGACCAGCAAGTGAAGCACTACCCGGAAAAGCGTGGTATCGTCCACAATGAAATCCTGCTCCCGGCAAATGCTCCGCCGGAGTATGCAGACCGCAATACCCTATGGAACGCCGCCGAAGCTGTGGAAAAACAATGGAACTCCCAGCTTGCAAGGAGGTGGGTGCTTACCATTCCCAGAGAGATACCGCCTGACCAGTACGCTGTCCTTGTCCGGGAGTTTTGTGAGCAGCAGTTTGTTTCCAAAGGAATGATTGTTGACTTTGCCATCCATGACACTTATCCGCCGGGACACAATCCCCACGCCCATGTCATGCTCACTATGAGGGCAATGGACGAACATGGAAAATGGCTTCCCAAGAGCCGCAAGGTTTATGACCTTGACGAAAACGGGGAACGGATAAAACTTCCGTCCGGCAGATGGAAAAGCCACAAGGAGGATACGGTGGATTGGAACGACCAGAAGTATTGCGAAATCTGGCGGCATGAATGGGAGGTCATCCAGAACCGCTATCTGGAAGCCAATGACCGCCCAGAGCGTGTGGACTTGCGTTCTTATGCCAGACAGGGGCTTGATATTATCCCTACTGTCCATGAGGGAGCTGCTGTCCGGCAGATGGAAAAGCGGGGTATCCAGACGAACATCGGCAACCTGAACCGGGAAATCAGAGCCGCCAACCGCCTGATGAAGTCCATCCGGCAGCTTATCCAAAACCTCAAAGGCTGGATTACCGAGCTGGGAGAAAAACGGAAAGAACTGCTTGCACAAAAGGCGGCGGAGGAAGCGACACTTCTTCCCAATCTACTGATGAAATATATGGAGATACGAAAGGAAGAACGGAAGGACTGGACGAGGTCTGGACAAAATCGGGGGACTTCACAGGACTTAAAGGCAGTCAGCGAAGCCCTGTCCTATCTCCAGCAAAAGGGGCTTTCCACTGTGGAGGACTTAGAAGCATTTCTGGAATCTTCCGGGAAATCAGCCGCAGATTACCGCAATCAGATGAAGCCAAAGGAAGCCCGAAGCAAAGTGATTGACGGGATTCTTGCCAGCCGGACAGACTGCAAGGAATGTAAGCCTGTCTATGAGAAGTACCAGAAGATATTTTTTAAGAAAACAAAGGAGAAATTCAAACAGGAACACTCGGAGGTTGCCCGGTATGAAAAAGCCGCCGCCCACCTTGCCAAGCACCCAGATGATAAGGACAGTACCCAAAAGGAGCTGCAAGAGGAGCAGGAAACGCTTCTGGAAGAAATCGCAGAGTTGAAAGTACCACTGACCGAGGTACAGGAGGATTTGAAGAAGCTGCGGGACATCCGCTACTGGGTACGGAAAGCCACACCCGGCACAGAGGAAAGTAAAGAGTCGCCTAAGAAGCAGCCCATCAAGGAAGTCTTGCAGGATAAGGCAGACGAGAAAAAGGCTCAAAGAACCGCCCCGGCACAGGCGAAACACAGACAACAGGATATGGAACTTTAACAGGCACTTGCCATTTTCAATCAGAGAATGTCAGGTGCTTTTCTTATTTTCAAGGAGGGATAGATTTGAATGTATTTGAAGCTGTGAAGCAGTCCGTCACAACAAGACAGGCTGCGGAGCATTATGGAATCCATGTAGGTCGGAACGGGATGGCTTGCTGCCCGTTCCATAATGATAAAACCCCAAGCATGAAGCTGGATCGGCGTTACCACTGCTTCGGCTGCGGTGCGGATGGGGATGTGATTGATTTTGCCGCCGCCCTGTATGGGCTGGCAAAGAAAGAAGCCGCCGTACAACTGGCAAATGACTTTGGGCTTTCCTATGAGGACTGGAAACCGCCGGGAAAGGCAAAAAAGCCCAAGCCCCAGCAGAAATCCCCGGAGGAACAGTTTCAGGAAGCAAAGAACCGCTGCTTCCGTATCCTTGCCGATTATCTCCACCTGCTTCGGGCATGGAGAACGGAATATGCCCCGCACTCCCCAGAGGAAGCCTTTCATCCCCGGTTTGTGGAAGCCTTACAAAAGCAAGCCCATGTGGAATATCTGCTGGATGTGCTGCTGTTCGGGGAGACAGAGGAAAAAGCGGCTTTGATTGCGGACTACGGAAAGGATGTGATACAGCTTGAACAGCGAATGGCAGAGCTTGCAGCCGCAGACGCAGCAAGAACTAAAAAACACCATGAACGCCATGCAGCCGCCCCAGAGCATTGAGGAAATCAAGGCGGGGCTGGAAACCACCGAGAAAGGCGGTGTCCGCCAGAGCATACGGAACTGCCTGACCGTATTCCAGCGTGACCCTCTGCTTTCCGGGGCTATCGCATACAACATCCTGACCGACCGCAAGGACATCATAAAGCCCATCGGTTTTCACAGAGAAAGCACAGCCCTGAACGATACGGATATGAAGTATCTGCTTCTCTATCTGGAAGAAACCTATGGGCTTACCAATGAGAAAAAGATTGATAATGCCATCGGGATTGTGGCGAATGAAAACAAGTACCATCCCATCCGGGACTACCTAAGTGCCCTTGTGTGGGACGGGACAGAACGAATCCGTTTCTGTCTGCGGCACTTTCTGGGGGCTGACGCAGACGATTACACCTATGAAGCGTTGAAGCTGTTCCTGCTGGGTGCAATCTCACGAGCCTTTCAGCCGGGGTGCAAGTTTGAAATCATGCTTTGTCTGGTAGGCGGTCAGGGGGCTGGAAAGTCCACCTTCTTCCGTCTGCTGGCAGTCCGGGACGAGTGGTTCTCCGATGATTTGCGGAAGCTGGACGATGACAATGTGTACCGTAAGCTGCAAGGTCACTGGATTATCGAAATGTCGGAAATGATGGCAACCGCAAACGCCAAGAGCATTGAGGAAATCAAGTCATTTTTAAGCCGACAGAAAGAGGTTTACAAGATACCCTATGAAACCCACCCAGCAGACCGCCCCCGTCAGTGCGTGTTTGGCGGCACTTC
>NZ_JACOOR010000012.1 GCF_014290175.1 Anaerosacchariphilus hominis | reverse complement strand
GTGGTAGATGGTTGCCTTGGCAACCATCTACCACTGCGCCGAGTGCGCATTTTTGCAAGCTCTGCTTGCTTTTATGGAATAGGGAATTCTATCGGAATTTCCTATTCCATAAGAAAGCCCTTTGTCCGTTCTGGAAATTCCGTCTTCGGACAAAGGGCTGATTTCTTACTTTTTATGCAACACTTACTTATCTCTCCAGATAATCCGTCCCTTAGACAGATCGTAGGGAGACATTTCGATGGTTACCTTGTCACCCGGCAGAATCCGGATGAAGTTCATGCGGAGCTTTCCGCTGATGTGGGCAAGAACCTGGTGTCCGTTCTCCAGCTCTACCTGAAACATTGCGTTCGGCAGCTTCTCCACTACTGTTCCTTCGATTTCAATTACATCCGCTTTTGACATGTTCTTCCTCCTTTTCGTGCAGCCTGATGGCCCGCTTTACGTCAACATCGGTTATTTTCGTCAGGTCCCGGCCTTCGGGTGTCCTGTACATGGGCTGGATATGCTTTACCTTCTTCTTTTTCGGGTTCGCCATGGGGCGAAGCTTCCCGTCTGTCAGATATACATATTCGCCTTCTGTTTTTAATATGATATATAATTTACCTTTATCATGTCCGGCCTTTGATCTGGCGAACATTCCTGTCTCCACTCTCTCCATAGATTTCTCCATTGGTCACCGGCTTACAGTGTCAGAGTCAGAATTTCCGGCTCACCCTCGGTAATCAGGATGGTGTTTTCGTAATGAGCGGAAAGGGAACCGTCATCGGTAACTACAGTCCAGTCGTCGTCCAGCCAGGATACCTCCCAGGTACCCGCATTGATCATGGGCTCGATGGCCAGGGTCATACCCGGCACCAGCTTAATCCCTCTGCGGTGCTGACGGAAGTTCGGAATCTGCGGATCCTCATGAAGGTGCGTTCCGATTCCGTGTCCTACCAGATCCCGGACAACGCCGTAGCCGAACTGGTCAACGTAATCATTGATTGCTGCAGAAATCTGATGAAGATGATTTCCGGCTTTCGCCATTTTGATGCCCTCGAAAAAGCTCTGTCTGGTCACGTCAATCAGCTTCTGGGCCTCGGGACTTACCTTGCCTACCGCATGGGTCCGGGCCGCGTCGGAATGATAGCCCTTGTAAATCAGGCCCGCGTCCAGGCTGACGATATCGCCCTCCTGAAGAATATGCTCCTCATGGGGAATTCCATGTACGACCTCGTCGTTTACGGATACACAGATGGACGCCGGATATCCGTTATAATTCAGGAAGTTCGGAATACATCCTCTCTCCCGGATGAGCTTCTCACCCAGACGGTCAATGTCCATGGTGGAAATGCCCGGCTTTACAAAAGCCGCAAGCTCATTGTGAACCTCTTCCAGCAGCTTGCCTGCTGTGCGCATCAATTCAATTTCTCTGGCAGATTTAATTGTAACCGACATCATTACGCTCCTAAAATCTTTACAATGGCGTTAAACACGTCTTCCATACTCTGAGTTCCGTCTACCTCGGCCAGCTTGCCCTGCTTCGTGTAGTAGTCGATCAGGGGCTGGGTCTGATTGTGATATACATTCAGACGGTTTTTTACAGTCTCCGGCTTATCGTCGTCACGGAGAACCAGCTTCTCGCCGCAGCGATCGCAGATACCCTCGACCCTGGTCGGTGCATATACAATATGATAAGTGGAACCGCAGGCCAGGCAGGCTCTTCTGCCGCCCATACGGTTGATGATATTCTCATCGGGTACTTCCACATTGATTGCGTAGTCAATGGTCTCGCCCTTCTTTGCCAATGCCTCGGTCAGTGCCTCAGCCTGGGGAATGGTGCGGGGGAAACCGTCCAGCACATAGCCGTTCTCGCAGTCCGGATTCTGAAAACGATCCATAATAAGCTCCAGTGTCAGCTCATCCGGTACCAGCTGTCCCTGATCCATGTAGGACTTTGCCTTCTTACCCAGCTCTGTGCCTTCCTTTATATTTGCTCTGAAAATATCGCCCGTTGAAATGTGCGGAATCTGATATTTGTCAGCTATTTTCTTCGCCTGTGTGCCTTTTCCGGCGCCCGGTGCTCCCAACATGATGATCTTCATAATGTAACTCCTCCTCAGGAACCATATAATTCCGTTGTATTATTGCCATAAAGCCTCCGAAAGCCTGCGCGAAACATAGCCCGCACAGGCCGGAAGCTTAATTTTTCATCTAGTCGTTCAAAAAGCCCTTGTAGTAACGTACTGCCATCTGAGATTCGATCTGCTTGATGGTCTCCAGAACAACACCTACCACGATGATGATGGATGTTCCTCCGAAGGAAACGCTCGCTCCGAATACTCCGTTAAAGAAGATCGGTACGACACATACGATAATCAGGCCGATTGCACCGACAAAAATAATGTAATTCAGAATTTTTGTCAGATAGTCTGAGGTGGGACGACCCGGACGGATACCCGGGATAAAGCCACCCTGCTTCTTCATGTTATCCGCGATCTCCAAGGGATTGAAGGTAATGGATGTGTAGAAGTAAGCAAAGAAGACTACCAATACAATGTAAAGCAGCAGTCCCAGCGAATAAACAGGCTGCTGGGGATTGCACCAGCTGCTGGAGCTTAAGCCGGTGATAATCTTGCCGCCGACTCCGGTTCCTGCGCTCTTGCCCATGAGAGCAAGAATGATTCCCGGAAATGACATCAGGGAAGAAGCGAAAATAACGGGGATAACTCCTGCGGTATTGACCTTCATGGGGATATTGGTGCTCTGTCCGCCCATGACCTTTCTGCCCTGAAGCTTCTTGCTGTACTGAACGGGGATTCTGCGCTCTCCGTCCTGAAGAATGATAACAAATACAACCGTCACAACGATAACAAACAGGATAATCAGTGCTGCCAGAACTGCCATCGCCACGCTCTTGCCGCTCATGAACTTGGTATACAGAGATACGAAGTCATCCGGCATACGGGATACGATGTTGATCAGCAGGACGATGGAGATACCATTGCCCACGCCGTTCTGGTTGATACGCTCACCGACCCACATCAGGAATGCGGAACCGGCTGTCAGCGCTACGACTACCACAGCCATGTTGTACCAGGTCGCATTTTCCAGAAGACCCTGATTACCAAAACCTACGGTCATGGCAATACCCTCGATGAGAGCCAGCGCTACGGTCACGTAACGGGTGATATTCTGGAGCTTCTTCCGTCCGTCCTCACCATCCTTCTGCATTTCCTCAAGCTTCGGAATCGCGATGGTAAGGAGCTGGATGATAATGGAAGATGTAATGTACGGGTTGATACCTAACGCAAAAATGGACATGCTGGCCAGAGAGCCGCCGGTGAAAGCATCCAGAAGGTTGAATGCATCACCGGTCTGAGCTGCAAGCCAGTTCGCAAAGAAGGTGCGGTTCACGCCCGGAACCGGCAACTGGGATCCCAGTCTGACGACAATCAGCATCAGAAAGGTGTAGATCAGCTTCTGCCGGATATCCTTGATCTTAAATGCGTTCTGTAATGTTTTGAACATTAGATCACCTCTGCTTTTCCACCAAGAGCCTCAATTTTTGCTTTTGCTCCCTCGGAAAAAGCATTTGCCTGTACTGTGAGCTTCTTTGTAAGCTCGCCGTTTCCAAGGATCTTTACGCCATCCTTCGGGTTCTTAACGATTCCCTGCTCAAGCAGAGTCTCTACAGATACAACTGCGTCGTTCTCGAATACTTCCAGTGCGCTCACATTGATTCCAACGATAACCTTGGAGTTTCTGTTTGTGAAGCCTCTCTTCGGAAGTCTTCTGTATAACGGCATCTGACCGCCCTCAAAGCCCGGTCTCGGTGCTCCGGAACGAGCCTTCTGACCCTTATGACCCTTACCAGCTGTCTTACCGTTTCCTGAACCGTGTCCACGACCTCTACGGAAGCTTCCGCTCTGCTTGGAGCCTTCTGCATACTGTAAATTTGATAAGTCCATTGTGACACCTCCTATTCCGTAATTTAATTAGATCTCTTCTACCTTTACCAGATGTCTTACATGCCAGATCATTCCTCTGACTGCCTCGTTATCCGGCATCTCAACTGTCTTGTTTACCTTACGAAGGCCAAGAGCCTCTACAGTTGCACGCTGCTTCGGGATGGCTCCGATCGGGGATTTTACCAATGTAATCTTTAACTTACCTGCCATGTCCGTATCCTCCTAGTTCGTAATCTCTTCAACGGATTTGCCACGGTTCTTAGCAACCTCTTCCGGAGTCTTCAGTGCCTTCAGACCCTCGATAGTAGCAAGAACTACGTTCTGCTTGTTGTTGGAACCAAGAGACTTGGTACGGATATTCTTGATACCTGCAAGCTCCAGCACGTTACGGGCCGGGCCTCCAGCGATAACACCAGTACCTTCCGGTGCTCTCTTCAGCAGTACGGATGCGCTGCCGAACTTTCCGATATAATCATGTGTAATACTGTTGTTCTCGTCAATTGCAACGGTTACCAGCTTCTTCATGGCATCCTCTTTGCCCTTGCGGATTGCTTCCGGAATCTCAGTCGCTTTTCCAAGACCGGCGCCAACATGTCCGTTGCCGTCACCGACAACTACCAGAGCGGTGAAACGCATGGTACGACCACCCTTGACAGTTTTGCTTACACGCTTAATTGACACTACCTTGTCAGTTAACTCAAGCTGACTCGGGTCGATAATCTCATGTCTCATCTGTCTTTTTCCTTCCTTTCCTAGAATTCCAATCCAGCCTCACGGGCTGCGTCTGCCAGTGCCTGAACCTTGCCCTGATAGATAAAGCCGCCTCTGTCAAAGACAACGGTCTTGATACCCTTTTCCAGAGCCTTCTCTGCGATTACTTTTCCAAGGTATGCTGCTGCATCAACGTTGTTGGTTTTCTCAAGCTCAGCCTTTACACTCTTTTCCATAGTGGATGCTGCTACCAGAGTATTTCCGACTGTATCGTCAATAATTTGAGCATACATATGATTATTGCTTCTAAACACAGCCAAACGCGGTCTCTCAGCAGTTCCGCTGATATGATTACGTAATTTTCTATGCTTATTTACGCGAACTTCGCTTCTTGACTTCTTACTAACCATTTTTATACTCTCCTTACTTATTTTTTACCAGTCTTACCGACTTTACGTCTGATAACTTCATCAGCATACTTGATTCCCTTGCCCTTGTACGGCTCAGGTCTTCTCTTGTCGCGGATCTCTGCTGCGTACTGGCCAACCTTCTCTTTGTCGATACCCTTAACGGTAATCTTGTTGCCATCAACTACAGCCTCGAGGCCTTCCGGATCGATCATCTCTACCGGATGAGAATAACCAAGAGACAGGGTCAGCTTATTGCCGGACTTCTGTGCTCTGTAACCTACACCGTTTACCTCAAGAGTCTTCTGATAACCCTCGCTCACACCAACTACCATGTTGTGAATCAGAGTTCTTGTCAGACCATGTAAGGATTTCATCTTCTTCAGGTCATTCGGTCTTGTAACGACTACCTGACCATCTTCAAGCTTAATTTCCATCTCTGCGGGCAGTACTCTTACCAGTTCGCCCTTCGGACCTTTAACGGTCACCTTGTTGCCTTCCTCGATGGTTACTGTAACACCAGCGGGAACGGCTACCGGATGTCTACCAATTCGTGACATGCCTTTTTCCTCCTAAAACTTAGATTTTCGGAGAAGCTGCTTATGGCTTCTCTGTTTTCAGTTGCATTGAGCACTTAGTGAGAGCGAGCCTCACGGCGACGCTCGAACTTAGTGCGAAAGTACACCCGGACACTTGGCGGGGTATTTTCGAGCCTAGTGACCGTGGTGTTTCCTATTGAAAGGTTCTCAGCCAACTACAGTACTGATTACCAAACAAATGCAAGTACTTCTCCGCCTACGCCCTGTGCGCGAGCTTCCTTGTCTGTGATTACGCCCTTGTTTGTGGAGATGATAGCAACTCCCAGGCCGCCCAGTACCTTCGGCAGCTCCTCTTTGTTAGCGTATACACGCAGACCCGGCTTGGAGATTCTCTTCAGACCGGAGATGATCTTCTCGTTCTTATCCTTGCCATACTTCAGGGTAATGCGGATGGTCTTGAAGTTTCCGTCTTCTACGAGATCGTATTTTGCAATGTATCCCTCGTCTACCAGAATGTTCGCAATCGCGATCTTCATCTTGGAAGCGGGTACATCAACGGTATCATGTTTAGCGGTGTTTGCATTACGAATTCTTGTAAGCATATCCGCGATGGGATCATTCGTTGTTAATGCCATGACTTGTTTTATACCTCCTATTCTTGTTCATACAAGCGGTAAATCGGTAACAGCTGCAAGGAAGTTCGCTCCACTAACCTCAGGCTGCGGCTATCGCCTTGCCTTCGTTAAGGGTCGCGAACGACCTCGCACTAAGTTCAGCCTTCGCCCTGCGGGCTTGGCTTCACTAAGTTGCTATCGGTCACCAGCTTGCTTTCTTAACGCCAGGGATCTGGCCCTTGTATGCTAACTCACGGAAGCAAATTCTGCAGATTCCGTATTTTCTCAGATATGCATGCGGACGGCCGCAGATTCTGCAGCGATTGTACTCTCTGACTGCGAATTTCTGTTTCCGCTGCTGCTTAATCTTCATTGCTGTCTTAGCCATGAAATTTTCCTCCTATCCTATTTTGTGAACGGCATATTGAATAATGTCAGTAACTCGCGTGCTTCTTCGTCTGTCTTAGCAGTTGTAACGAAGATAACATCCATACCTCTTACCTTGTCTACCTTATCGTATTCAATTTCGGGGAAAATTAACTGCTCTTTGATACCCAGCGCATAGTTTCCGCGTCCGTCAAATGCGTTCGGGTTTACACCACGGAAGTCACGCACACGGGGAAGTGCCAGGTTGATCAGACGGTCAGCAAACTCGTACATTTTCTCGCCGCGAAGTGTAACCTTGCAGCCGATTGCCATACCCTCTCTGATCTTGAAGTTCGCAACAGAGTTCTTTGCTCTGGTCAGAACTGCCTTCTGTCCGGTGATAGTCTCCATATCCTTTACAGCAGATTCCAGAACCTTCGCATTGTCCTTTGCCTCGCCAACGCCCATGTTGATGACGATCTTGTCGAGCTTCGGAACTTCCATAATGTTCTTGTATCCAAATTTCTTTGTCATTGCGTCTACGATTTCATTCGTATACTTTTCTTTCAGTCTACTCAACTTTCTGCGACCTCCTTCCTTGATTAATCAATTACTTCGCCAGTTGCTTTCGCATAGCGGACTTTCTTGTCTCCATCCATCTTGAAGCCAACTCTTGTAGCTTTGCCCTTCAGGCTGTACATTACGTTAGACAGATCGATAGGAGCCTCCTGGTGAATAATTCCGCCATTCTGGTTTGCCATGGAAGGCTTGGTGTGCTTTGTAATCATATTAACGCCTTCTACGATTACAGTGTTGTTTTTATGATTGACGGCAATAACTTTGCCCTCTTTATCCTTGTCTGCGCCGGCGATAACCTTAACGGTATCACCTTTTTTAATCTTAACTGTAGACATTTGGCACCCTCCTATAATACTTCCGGAGCAAGTGAAACAATTTTCATAAACTGCTTTTCACGAAGCTCTCTTGCTACTGGTCCAAAAATACGGGTTCCTCTCGGGTTCTTGTCATCCTTGATGATAACTGCCGCATTCTCGTCAAACTTGATGTAAGATCCGTCTTTACGACGAGCGCCCTTTACTGTACGAACGACTACGGCTTTCACTACGTCGCCCTTCTTTACAACTCCGCCGGGTGTTGCATCTTTGACGCTGGCAACGATGATGTCACCGATGTTTGCATATCTTCTGGTGGAACCGCCCATTACGCGGATGCAAAGAAGCTCTTTTGCACCGGTATTGTCTGCCACCTTGAGTCTGGTTTCCTGCTGTACCATTCCGGTAACCTCCTTACCTTATTTCGCTTTCTCCATGATTTCAACGAGTCTCCATCTCTTGTCCTTGGACAGCGGTCTCGTCTCCATAACCTTTACGGTATCACCTACGTGGCACTCATTGTTCTCGTCGTGAGCCTTCAGCTTGTAAGTATCCTTTACAATCTTCTTGTACAGCGGATGCTTAACGTGCTCCTCAACAGCAACAACGATGGTCTTGTCCATTTTATCGCTTACGACCTTGCCAACACGTGTTTTTCTCAGATTTCTTTCCACGATAATTCTCCTTCCGCCTTATTACGCATTCGCCTGCTGTGCGATAACAGTCTGAATTCTGGCGATGTTCTTGCGAACTTCCTTAATTCTGCTAGTGTTATCAAGCTGATTGGTTGCGTTCTGGAATCTCAGGTTGAACAGTTCCTTTTTCGCAGCTACTAATTCCTCATTTAATTCCGCAGCAGATTTTGCCTTTAATTCTTCAACATACTTATTACTCTTCACTGTTATCACCGCCTTCTAAGTCTGCTTTAGAAACGATCTTACACTTGCAGGGCAGCTTGTGCATTGCAAGACGAAGTGCTTCTCTAGCTGTTTCCTCCGGTACGCCTGCAACCTCGAACATTACACGGCCCGGCTTAACGACTGCTACCCAGTACTCCAGTGTACCCTTTCCGGAACCCATACGAGTCTCGGCAGGCTTTGCTGTAACCGGCTTATCCGGGAAAATTTTGATCCAGACTTTACCGCCACGCTTCATGTAACGGGTCATGGCAATACGGGCTGCCTCAATCTGGTTTGATTTAATCCAACACGGCTCTGTAGCGACGATACCGAACTCGCCCATGGTGATCTTGTTGCCTCTCAGGGCCTTACCAGCCATGGAACCGCGGAACTGTTTACGACGCTTTACTCTCTTCGGCATTAACATTATTTATCGCTCCCTTCCTTGTTTCCTTTCGTCGGAAGTACCTCGCCTTTGTAGATCCATACCTTTACGCCAATCTTGCCGTAGGTGGTATCTGCCTCAGCGAATCCGTAGTCAATATCTGCTCTCAGTGTCTGCAGCGGGATAGTTCCCTCGCTGTAAAACTCGGTACGAGCCATATCGGCTCCGCCAACACGGCCAGCAACAGCCGTCTTGATTCCCTTAGCGCCTGCCTTCATGGTTCTGCCCATGGTGGACTTCATAGCGCGGCGGAAGGACACACGGTTCTCCAGCTGAAGTGCGATGTTCTCAGCAACCAGCTGTGCGTCGCGGTCCGGTCTCTTAATCTCTTTGATGTCTACGATAAGCTTCTTATCGGTATACTGAGCAAGCTCAGCCTTAACCTTCTCAATTTCAGAACCGCCCTTGCCGATAACAACGCCCGGCTTTGCGGTATAGATGATGATCTTTACTCTGTCAGAAGCACGCTCAATCTCAATCTTAGCTACTCCTGCGCTGTAGAGCTTCTTCTTCAGGAATTTACGGATGTTGTAGTCCTCTACAAGATAATCAGCGAAGGAATCTTCTGCATACCATCTGGAATCCCAATCTTTAATAACGCCGACTCTGAGGCCGTGCGGATTAACTTTCTGTCCCATGCTTTACCTCCTATTTCTCATCAAGCACGATAGTGATGTGGCTCATTCTCTTCTCGATTCTGTAAGCCCGGCCCTGTGCTCTCGGTCTGATTCTCTTCATTGTCGGTCCCTTGTTTGCGTAGCACTCTGCCACATAAAGGTTATCACGGTTCATTCCGTTGTTGTTCTCAGCATTTGCGATTGCTGACTTTAATAATTTCTCTACCAGTGTGGAAGCGTAACGCGGATTGTACATTACAATACCAAGTGCTGTCTCCACATCTTTGCCACGAATGGCATCTAATACGAAGCATGCCTTCTGAACAGATACGCGAGCGTAGGAAAGCTTTGCTGACGGTCTTGTATCCTTCTGGGCATTTCTTTCTCTCTTAATCTGACTTCTATGTCCCTTAGCCATTTGGATGAGTCTCCTTTCTTTCCTGATAAACGATTAACGCTTAGATTTCTTCTCGTCTTTTCCGTGTCCACGGTAGGTTCTGGTCGGAACGAACTCTCCGAGCTTATGTCCTACCATATCCTCTGTGATGTATACCGGAACGTGTCTTCTTCCGTCGTGAACTGCGATTGTATGACCAACCATCTGCGGGAAGATAGTGGAGCGGCGGGACCAGGTCTTGATAACTGCCTTGTCGCCTGCTTCATTCATTGCGTCTACCTTTTTCAGTAAGCTCTCATCTGCAAATGGTCCTTTTTTTAATGAGCGAGCCATGTGTTTTCCTCCTTACTTGAATGTTCTGCCGTCTCTTCTTCTAACGATCAGCTTATTGGACTTCTTGTTCTTCTTTCTCGTCTTCAAACCAAGAGCGGGCTTGCCCCACGGTGTGCAGGGACCAGGACGACCAATACCGGTCTTTCCTTCTCCACCACCATGCGGATGGTCGTTCGGGTTCATTACGGAACCGCGGACTGTCGGACGGATACCCATGTGACGCTTGCGTCCAGCCTTACCGATGTTGATCAGGTTGTGCTCTGCATTTCCTACAACTCCGATAGTAGCTCTGCAATTTAAAGGAACCATTCTCATCTCACCGGAGGGCAGACGAAGTGTTGCGTACTTGCCTTCCTTAGCCATGAGCTGTGCGCTGTTTCCTGCGGAACGAACCATCTGTCCGCCCTTGCCCGGATGCAGCTCGATGTTGTGTACCTGTGTACCTACGGGAATCTCAGAAAGGGGCAGGCAGTTTCCTACTCTTACCTCGGCTTCCGGTCCGTTCATGACCTTCATGCCATCCTTCAGGCCCTGAGGTGCAAGGATATATGCTTTCTCGCCGTCTGCGTAGCAGATCAGTGCGATGTTTGCTGTACGGTTCGGGTCATACTCTACACCGATTACAGTTGCGGGGATACCGTCTTTATTTCTCTTGAAATCGATGATTCTGTATTTTCTTCTGCTTCCGCCTCCGCGGTGTCTTACAGTGATTTTACCCTGGTTGTTACGACCTGCGTTCTTGCTCAGGGATACCAGCAGTGCCTTCTCCGGCTCCTTCTTGGTAATCTCAGAGAAATCAGAACCAGTCATGTGTCTTCTGGAAGGTGTATATGGATTATATGTCTTGATACCCATTACATTTCTCTCCTTTCGTTCTGTTCAAATTATTAGTTGTCAGGCGGTTGGAGCCGCCTATAATCCACAGTTTATCGGGGACGTTCGCTCAACTAGGCTCGAAAACACCTCGCCAAGGTTCGCGAACAGGGTCCGACTAAGGCTCAACTATCGCCTTCGGCTCTGTTTCGCCAAGTCTTATAACCCTTCGAAGATCTCGATATCTGCGCTCTCTGCGGTCAGCTGTACGATAGCCTTCTTGGTCTTAGCGGTCTTTCCTACTGCTGTTCCACGTCTCTTCTTCTTTCCGTCCAGGTTCATGGTGTTGACGCTCTTTACCTTTGTGCCGGCAAACATCTTCTCAACAGCCTCTTTAATCTGGGTCTTGGTTGCATCTGTGTGAACCAGGAAAGTATACTTCTTATCGCCCATAGCCTCCATACTCTTCTCGGTGATAACCGGCTTCTGGATGACATCATAGTACTTTACGTCTGCCATTATGCGTACACCTCCTCGATTGTTGCTACAGCTGCCTTGGTTACGATAACGGTGTTGTACTTCAGGATATCGTATACGTTGATGGTATTGGTCAAAGCAGTTTTAACTGTAGGAATATTTCTTGCGGATAATACTACGTTTGCATCGTTCTCGTTCAGAACTACCAGAGCTTTAGAAGCCTTCAGGTTGTTCATTACGTTTGCGAAATTCTTTGTCTTAACTTCGTCGAACTTCAGCTCGTCTACTACGATAAGCTTGTTCTCAAGAACTCTGGAGGTCAGAGCAGACTTAAGTGCCAGTCTCTTCTCCTTCTTGTTCAGACGAATGGTATAATCTCTCGGTGTGGGTGCGAATACAACGCCGCCGCCAGTCCACTGGGGAGCTCTTGTTGAACCCTGTCTTGCATGACCGGTTCCCTTCTGTCTCCAGGGCTTTCTTCCGCCGCCGGATACTTCAGAACGGGTCTTTGCTTTCTGCGTTCCCTGACGCTTATTTGCAAGCTGTGCTACAACCGCCATGTGTACCAGGTGCTCGTTTACGTCTACACCGAATACAGCATCGTTTAAGTCGATTGTGCCAACTTCATTTCCTTCCATATTGTAAACAGATACTGTTGCCATCTGTAAGTCCTCCTTTCCGCTAAAGATTATCTATTAACCTTTACTGTTTCCTTGATAGTAACCAGAGACTTCTTGGGGCCCGGTACTGCGCCTTTTACCAGAAGCAGATTCTTCTCTGCATCTACGCGGACAACCTCAAGGTTCTGGATGGTGATCTTCTTGTGACCCATCTGGCCAGGCATTCCTTTTCCCTTGAATACCTTGCTCGGATCGGAGCAGGCACCATTGGAACCAGCGTGACGGTGGAACTTGGAACCGTGAGCCATGGGTCCTCTGTGCTGACCATGTCTCTTGATAGCACCCTGGAAACCTTTACCCTTGGAAATAGCGGTTGCGTCAATCTTGTCGCCAGCGGCGAAGATGTCAGCCTTAATCTCCTGTGCCAGAGCGTAGCTCTCAGCATCCTCAAATCTGAACTCTCTCACATATCTCTTGTAAGATACGCCTGCTTTGTTGAAGTGACCCTTCTGAGCCTTGTTCACAAGCTTCTCTCTCTTGTCTGTGAATCCGACCTGTACTGCGCTGTATCCGTCGTTCTCAACAGTCTTAACCTGAGTTACCACACAGGGGCCTGCCTGAAGAACTGTAACCGGTGTCAGTACGCCGTCTTCATTGAAAATCTGCGTCATTCCGACTTTTGTTGCTAAAATAGCTTTCTTCATTTCTTTTCCTCCTTATTTCTCTACAGCGGAACGCTTAAGCGTTCATTCTAGCTGAAGGATTACTTGTTTTTCATTTTGATATCGATGTAAACACCAGCCGGCATCTCCAGTCTGGACAGTGCGTCTACTGTCTTCTGGGTCGGGGTAATGATATCAATCAGTCTCTTATGAGTTCTCTGCTCGAACTGCTCTCTGGAGTCTTTGTACTTGTGTACAGCTCTCAGAATGGTAACTACCTCTTTCTTAGTGGGAAGGGGAACCGGTCCGCTCACCTGTGCTCCATTCTTCTTTACAGTTTCGATGATCTTCTTTGCGGATGCATCCACCAGCTGATGGTCATACGCTTTCAGTGTGATTCTCATTACTTGACTTGCCATAAAAAAAGTCGCCTCCTTTTCGTACTTTTAAAGACCAGTACGACAAGCGGTGACTGTACACTCTCCCGTGTGTATCCTAACTCTTAAAGAAAACATCACGTTGTTTCCGTGGCTCTGCACGGACAGTTATTTTGTACAGTGACTTGTCGCCAGTTTCCTAACTTGACATTCGCTCCACGGAAAACCTGCCTCATGGGCAGCAACCTCACGCTTCACAGCTATCAATGTCACAACAGTTGCAATTATACAGGATGTTCCGGGGAATTGCAAGGTTTTTTTCAAAAAAAGTGGAAGAAAAGTTTTTATAAATTTCACAAACTTTTCGCCCACTTTTTAGTGATTTTAACCAATTTCCAGTTTCCATTTTTTGTTCTGCCGCCAATACATCACGCCCAGGCAGACAGCCGTAGTCATCCAGGTGATCGGATAGATTCCTGCCACTCCTTCCGCGCTGTGATAATGCCGCATCAGGAACCAGAGACTCAGCATACGGATTCCGCACATATTTACAAGGATAACCGCCATCGGCCCCATTGTTTTTCCCGTTCCCCGCAGCGCTCCGGAAAAACCCTCCAGAAATACATATATAAAATAGAAGGGAAAGGTTACCTGCGCAATGCGGATCCCCAGCTCTATCACTTCCGCATTTTGGGAAAACAGGCTGAATACGCCATATCCGTGCGTCAGAAGGAGCGTGCTTACGGTCACGGTAACAAGGATTCCCATCAGAATGCTGACTCCCGTTCCCTTCCGCATTCTTTGCCATTTCCCCGCTCCGTAGTTCTGTCCGCAGAACGTTGTGTTGGCCTGCCCGAACGCCATGATGGGAAGATATACAAAATTTTCCACCTTGAAATAATCAGTGAAGGCCGCAATGCTTACGATTCCGAGGCTGTTGATCTGCGCCTGGACAATCAGGTTGCTCAGCGTAATCACCATAGACTGAATTGCCGCCGGAATCCCGATTTTCAGGATTCTTCCGCAGACCTGCTTCTTAAGCGCAATATCCCTGATCCGCAACCGGCATTCGGAATCCGGCTTCATCAGATGGCCTACTGTAAATACAGCCGCCATCATCTGCGATACCAGGGAGGCCAGCGCCACTCCTTCCACTCCCATGTGCAGCACACACAGGAAGAACGCGTTTCCCGCCACATTGGCAATTCCGCCTATCAGCTGATAATTCATCGGCGAGCGCGAATTTCCGAAAGCTCTTAAGATTCCGGAACCGATATTATAAAAAACCATGGGAAGCATACTGAGAAAATAAATTCTGATGTAGGCAACGGCCAGCTCCATAATATCTTCCGGCGTATTCATCAGACGCAGCACAGCCGGCGTGAGAAATATCCCGAACAGAATCAGCAGGGCAGAAGCTGCCAGCGCCAGTCCCGCCGCGCAATGAATCAGATCATGCAGTTCTTTCTGATTTCCTGCTCCGTACGCATGGGATACCGACACGCTTACTCCCACGCTCATTCCGGTAAAGAAGCCCAGGACCAGGGTAATCAAAAGACTTCCCGCGCCGACGGCCGCCGCCGCGTCCGTGCCCAGAAGCCTTCCCACAAATATCAGATCGACGGTATTATACAGCTGCTGAATCAGGCTGCTCCCCAGAAACGGCAGTGCAAACAAAAGCATTCCTCTTCCAATGGAGCCCTGTGTTAAATCTCCCCGCTCAGCCTGCCTCATCTGCTATCATATGCTCCCTTATTCCATACGCGACCAGGGCTGTACCTTCTTCCACAGACAAGCCTGTATTATAATAGAAGACAACCCCATCCTCTTCCGCGTAATACTTCTTGATTACTTCTCCGTAAAAATCCATACAGTACCCCAGAAGCTCTCCCCGGGCCACTTCCATATTTTCATGGAGATCCGTATGCCAGATTCCCCTGGTATCCGAGGTAAGATAGGTGGTTCTGGGAACTACCGTCTTTTTACACACCTGTTCCTCTGTTTCAATATCTCCATACATTTCCAAATGCTTTAAAAGCAGGAAGATATCTCTGTAATAAGCGTCTACCCACTCTTTTTTACAGAATCCGCCATATCCGCGCTCCACCAGAAGTCCGGGAACCTTATGATAATTCGCGGCATAAGAATACTGCCCCGCCGTAGCCGTCGAAGCTATCAGCCATGGGATATCCAGAGCGCGCGCCGCAGCCAGCGCTTCCTCCGTCACAGCCTCCGCCAGCGGATAGAAGAGACAGGGCGTCAGGGGCTCCTGCTGCCCCCCGGAATGCATATCCATCATAAAATCAATCTCATCGAAAAAATGGCGCACAAAATAATCCGCAATCCGTTCTCCCGTGGTTCCGCCCTCTTTTCCCGGATACTGTCCGTTCAGATTGAAGTCGTCCTCCGGAATCAGGCCAAAGGTTCTCTTAAAAAATCCGCTGGTATTGACGCAGTGAATAAAAATCAGGTTTCCGTTCAGCTCCTCCGGCTGAATCTCCCCTGCTGCCCGTATCACGGCCGGAATAGCCGGGTATTCTCCCGCATGGATTCCCGCTGTAATCAGAACGGTCTTTCCTTTTCCGCAGCCGCAAATCAATGTCGCCGGCATGGGATACATTTTTTCCTCTCCTGCTTCTTCCACCGGGATTTCTATCGTCACTCTTCTTTTTTCTCCCGTCTGCAAAGAAAATCCTGCAATCTTCCACATGATATAGTCCTCTCTTTCTTGTCATGCATACAGATGACAGGCAATCCAATGCCCTTTCTCCACCTCCCGGAGCTGCGGCCTCTCTGCGGCGCAGATCTCCATGCATTTTTCACAGCGGTTCCGGAACGGACAGCCTGTCGGACGCTCCAAGGGGCTTGGAATCTCGGAATCCAGGCTTTCTATCTCTTTTTCAAAATCCATATCCAGGGAAAATACCGCGCTTTTTAACGCCTCTGTATAAGGGTGGCAGACGCCGCGGCCCAGCTTCTTTCCTTCCGCAAGCTCCACCACAAAGCCCAGATACATAATTGCCGTTCTGTGGGACACAGAGCGGATCAGCGCCACGTCATGGCAGATAAAAATAATCGACGTATGCTTCTCTCTCTGAAGCTTTACCAGCAGCTCCACGATACTTTTCTGAACCGATACGTCCAGCGCCGATGTGGCTTCATCGCAAATCAGGATTTCCGGCTCCAGGGCCAATGCGCGCGCAATCGCCACACGCTGCTTCTGACCGCCTGACATACTGCGCGGATACCGCTCTGCAAATTCCTCCGGAAGCTCCACCATCTTCAGAAGCTCCCTCGCCTTCGCCGCTTTTTCCGACGGTTTTATAAGCCCATAATTTTCCAGCGGCTCGCACAAAATATCCTTTACTTTCATTCTGGGAGAAAATGAGTCCGTAGGATCCTGGAATACCATCTGAATATGACGGCGCATTTTCCGCTTCTTCTCCCCCTTCAGACCGGCGACATTTTCGCCGAACAGGAGAAGCTCCCCATCGGTGGGCGGCTCAAGCAGCGACAGCACGCGCACCAGCGTACTCTTGCCGCATCCGCTTTCCCCGGCAATTCCCAGGGTCTCGCCTTCATAAAATTTCAAAGATATATCGTTGTTTGCGTACAAAGGGCGTCCGTCTGGGGCTGTAAATACCTTATTTAAATGACGGCTCTCCAAAATTGGTGTTTTCTCCTTACACATAGCCTTCTCCATACATATTCGGAACCGCAGCCAGCAGTTTTCTGGTGTATGCGCAGCCCGGCTGTTCCAGTATTGTCTTCCGGTCTCCCTCTTCCACAATGCTTCCATTCTGCATAACCACAATCCGATCTGACATATATGCCGCCACGCCCAGATTATGGGTTACCAGGATAATGGAGGTTCCGTGATTTTTCCGCAGCTCCATCATCTGACGCACGATCTGCGCCTGTGTCGTCACGTCCAGGGCCGCCGTAGGCTCATCAGCCAGCAGCAGCTCCGGCTCAAAGGTCATGGCCATGGCAATTCCGACCCTCTGACGCATACCGCCGGACAGCTGGAAGCCGTAGCTCTTCATAATGCGTTCCGGCTCCGACAGCCGCATGGCTTCCAGCATAGCCACCGCCTTTTCTTCCGCCGCTTTATGGCTCAGCTTTTCATGCTTCTGAATGTATTCTATATACTGCGAGCCGATTTTTCGTATCGGATTCAGCATGGCTCCGGAATCCTGGAAAATCATGGATATCCTGGAGCCCCGGAGTTTCTGCATTTCCTTTTCGCTGTATTCAGGAAGAGACTTTCCCTCAAACAAAATATCGCCGGATACCAGCTCTCCTTCCTGTGGCAGAAGTCCCAGAATGGAACGTATCGCCGTAGTCTTTCCGCTTCCGCTTTCACCTACCAGGCTGATAATTTCCCCTCTTTTCATATGTAGGGAGAAATCCTGCAAAAACGGCTGTCCATGATATGCAACTGTTATGTTCTGTATATCCAGCATGGGAAAGTCCCCTTTTCTATATATTCTTCTTTATGACGCCGGTGTGATATCCTTTGTTACCCAGTAGTAATCGCACACATAGCTGTGAACGCCTTCTACGGAAGCCGCGGAGCAGAGATTGAAATTATAGGCGCCGCTGCAGATGGTCGCCACGTCTTCCATCAGGATTTCCTGCATCTGTGTAAAGATTTCCGTCCGCTTTTCCGTATCAAATTCACCAATCAGCTGTTCATACAGCGCGTCGTATTCTTCATTATGATAATTTCCGTAATTAAAGCTTGTATCGGTAATCTTTCCGTACCAGTGCTTCAGGAAGTTCTCCGGATCTCCGGTAGGTGTGGTTACTTCATTGTTGAACATCAGATCAAAGCCCTGGGACACCCGCAGGTCTACCGCGTTTTCCGGCATGGAAATCGTGGTCTTGATTCCGATTGCTTCCAGCTGAACCCCATACGCCTGCGCAATCACGTCCTGCTGACGGCTGGTTGTCGCTACAATATTGATGTCGATATTTTTGCCGTCCAGTTCGCGGTATCCGTCTCCATCGCCGTCTACGATACCGGCCTCGTCCAGCATGGCCTTGGCAGCCTCCGGATCGTAGCTGTACGGGTTATCCAGATCATAACCGGGCACTGGCACATTGTTGGTGTAAGTATAGGACCCGCCTGTGGATACATCGCACACGGTCTGGCCGTCAATTGCCGTTATCACTGCTTTTCTCAGGGTATCATTGCCCAGCACTCCGTCAAAATTGATAAACCAGTTGCAGACACGGTTTCCACCGGTGACGTCAATCTGATAGGTACCCGCATTCTCCAGAACCGCTCTGTCAGACGCCGCAATGTTGATTCCCATGTCTGCAGAACCGTCCTGCAGGGCCATTGCGCGGGCAGAAGCCTCCCCAAGCTTCATGACATTGACCGTCTCAAAGGGTACTTCGCCGTCCCAGTAATTGTCATTTTTTACCAGCTGAATATCATGCTCCGGATCATTGGATACAAAGCAGTAGGGTCCTGTACAAATCGGTCCGTCCGCAGCAATATCGCGATCCGCAGAGCCAGCCACATCGATAATGCCATACCAGGGATACGCAAGGCAGCCCGGCAGGTCTACGGTCGGCTCACTTGTTACAATCGTCACAGTCCAGGCTTCATCGTCCGCACTGATGCTGTCATACGTGAAATAATTCCAGGGGTTTCCATTTCCGCCCTTATTGGGATCGGTCACCTCGAATAATCTCTCCAGGGATTCCTGAACCTTTGTCGCGGTCATAGGTTCTCCATTGGAGAAGGTTACATTTTCTTTCAGCTTTATGGTCCAGGTCAGCTGATCGTCCGCTACAGACCAGTCTTCTGCCAGCCACGGCGACACGGTGCCGTCGTCCTCAAAACGGGTCAGCGTTTCCAGCGCTCCCCAACGCATTACAAACCAGCTGTTCCAGTCATCTGCCGGATCCAGAGTTGCGCTGGTCAGCTCTGTCGCCACATTCAGCTGTGTTTTCGCGCTTCCTCCGTCTGCCGCCGCTTTCTGCTCTGTTCCTGTGCTGCCGCCGCACGCTGTGATACTGCCCGCAAGGCACAGGCTAAGGGCAAGGGCAATCAGTTTTTTTCCGTTCATCTTCTCTTTCTCCTCTTTTTTCTTCGTTTTTCTGTTGCATTTGGATCTATCATATCTCTAATACAGTCACCCCAGAGATTAAAGATGACTACCGTAATAAAGACCGCAAGTCCCGGACAAAACAGCAGCCACGGGCTGCTCAGTATATAAGTTCTTCCCTCGCTCAGCATATATCCCCATTCCGGTGTGGGGGGCTGGATTCCAAAGCCAAGGAAGGACAGGCTTGCCAGCGACAGCATGATGGTGCCGATATCCGTCGCCGCCGTAATGATCATCGTAGGAAGCGCGTTGGGCAGCATATATCTCATCAGGATTCTGCTGTGTCTGGATCCCGATATTTCCGCCGCGGATATATAAGTCCTGTTCCGTATCTTCAGCACCAGGCTTCTGGATAGTCTGGCGTATCTGGTCCAGCTTACTGCCGCGATTGCAATCATGGAATTTTTCAGGCTTGGCCCAAGAATTCCCGCGATTGCCATAGCCAGAATCAGATCCGGGAAGGCGATCATCATGTCGCCCACTCTCATGATTACCGCGTCTGCCGCTCCGCCGAAATACCCGGCTATGATTCCAAGAAAGGTACCCACAACCAGGATTACCGCCACAAGAATCAGCACGCTGTATACGCTGGTGGTCGCCCCGCAGATTACCCGGGAGAACACGTCCCGCCCCAGCGCGTCGGTTCCAAAATAGTGTTCTTTTCCGGGCGCCTGGAATGCGTCGCTCAGTGACGCGCTCAACGGATCATAGGGAACGATTTTGTCCGCCAGGAACGCCACTGCCAGAATAAGGAAAACCAGAATGGAAAGCACCGCAAATCTTGTATTCTTTTTCATCCGTTCTCCCCCTCCCTGGTCCTCGGATCAATATAATGATAGGATATATCCACCAGCAGATTTACCACCATATAGATCAGGGCTATCCATAACACGAAGCCCTGGATCAGCGGATAATCCCGTGCCTTCACCGCTCCCACCGCCAGGATACCCAGTCCCGGGTAAGAGAAAATAATCTCCACCACCGAGGTTCCTCCGAGAAGCGAGCCAAAGGAAAGCCCCAGCATGGTAACCAGCGGAAGCATGGCGTTGGGAAGAACCTGGCGGAACAGTATTTCCCACTGATTCATTCCCCGGGCTCTCGCGCCTGTCACGTAATCCTGGTGCAGCTCCTCCAGTACCGCCGTGCGCACCTGTCTGGAATATTTGGACGCCATGGCAATGGCCAGCGTGATGCCCGGCAGCAGCATCTGTTCCATTCCGACGGAGCTGCTCGCCACCTTTACCAGTCCCAGCTTTAAAGCGAAGACATATAATAAGATCAGGCCAATCAGGAAGCCCGGAAGCGAAATACCCAGGAAAGAAAGAAAGCGAACGATATAATCCGCTATCCCGTCCTGTCTGACCGCCGAAAGGATTCCAAGGGGAACCGAAACAATTAACATCAGTCCCAGGGAAAACAGGGCCAGCCGGAACGTTGCCGGCAGCCTTTTCATCAGCAGATCCAGTACCGGGGCGCTTTTACTGAATGAGGTTCCAAAATCTCCGTGAAAAATACCGCCTATCCAGTCCACATATTGCTGTAAAAAGGGTTTGTCCAGTCCCATGGACTGCCTGGCCTGCTCCAGCATTTCCGGACTCGGGGTAATTCCCAGGGAATCATACATGGCTGTGGCCGGATCGCCCGGCGCAAGGTAGGTTAATAAAAAGGTCAGAAAGGAAATGCCTATCAGCACTACGCACATCTGGATAAGTCTGGATACGAGCCTGTTCTTTTTCACTGTTTTCCTCCATTTCAATAAGAAAAGCGACTTAATTACACAAAAAAAGCCATGGATGCTTTTGCATCCATGACCGATTTTACATGGGAAATAAGCCTTCGCAAATAGATCGTTCGCTAAGGGTGCTGCATAGCAGTTCTCCTGACTCACATATTCAGGGAAGAAGCCCAGCGAACTCTCCTCGCCTTCTCAGGTTTACCCCAATGGCGGACTTTCATCTAAGGATCATTCTTTATGTATACAGTGGCGGTACCGTCCATGATTTCCACATGATTCTCTATTCTTTATCAGCCGCCGTACGCGACTGACAACACTATGCTTGTCTATTTTACTTGATTCCTCTATATCTGTCAAGATTTTTTCCCATTTTTTGTCTGCCAAGGGAATATGCAGCATAAAAATAGGAATGCAGAAGCCGAAACGATTTCTGCATTCCCATTTTTCTATAGATTCAGAAGGTATCCGATAAAATTAATATTCAGGTACTATCCATCTACCTTCAGCCGCACCGAAGTCTCGATTTCCCGAAGACACTCCTCCACCTGCCCCTTATCCAGGCGTTCCACGCCCGGGTTCCAGTACTCCATGCCCAGATAGCGGTATTTGTTTTCCGCGTAGCGGTGGTAGGGCAGAAAATTGATTTCTTCTATATTAATAGTTTCCGCGAAACGGAGGATTCCCGTCAGACTCTCCCTGTCAAAATTAAATTCCGGGATCACCGGCACCCGAATAATCACCTGTTTTCCTGCCTCCCGCAGTCTTCTGCAATTCTCCATGATCCGCTCGCATCCTGCGCCTGTGTAGACTTTGTGCTTCTCTGTATCCGTGCTTTTGATATCATACAGATACAAATCCATGGAATCCAGCACCGCCTCAAAGTTCTCCCAGGGCACATTTCCGCAGGTCTCTACGGCCGTTCCGATGCCCTCCGCCTTACAAAGCCGCAGAACCTCCGCCACAAACTCCTTCTGAAGCAGGGCCTCTCCGCCGCTGAAGGTGATACCGCCGCCTGTGCGTTGATAAAAGGACAGGTCCTTCCGTACCTCCTCCATCAGCTCTTCGGCTGCCAGAAACCGGTCTCTTTTGTATTTCGCCTCGGCGTAACATACCTCCGCGCAGCTTCCGCAGCCGGTACATTTCTTCCGTTCCACGCCGATATGCTTTTCCGTTCCGGACGCCCCCGTGGGGCAAACGGAAATGCAGGCCCCGCAGCCGATACAGAGCTGTGGGTTAAACATCAGAACCGGCTGAGGCAGCATGGCCTCGGGGTTACAGCACCACCGGCATCGGAGAGTACAGCCCTTTAAAAATACCACGGTACGGATTCCCGGCCCGTCGTGGACTGAGAATCTCTGTATATTTGTAATCCGACCTTCCATAGGCTAAAGTTCCATCAGGCTGGTACGGTCAATGATATCGTCCTGCACTTCTTTGCCCAGAGCTGTGAAAAAGGCGCTGTATCCGGCCACACGCACCACCAGTCCACGGTACTCGTCCGGATGCTCCTGGGCCCGCCGCAGATCCTCTTTGGTCACCACGTTAAACTGCGTCTCCCAGACGCCGCAGTCCACGATACTACGCATATATTCTCCGAATATCCTATCACAGCCCTCTCCCTTGAAAATGGACGGATGCAGCAGTTGATTCAGGACAGAGCCGTGTCCTGCCCGGACATTGCAGAGCTTTCCAGCTGATTTGAAGATGGCCGTAGCTCCCATCTTATCGTCCCCATGGGTGGGAGATACGCCTCCGTCATTCAGGGGCTCTCCCGCGTGGCGGCCGTTGGGGGTCGCCGCCGTATGCTTTCCGTTGGGTACATTAGCGGTCAGATAATAGATGCCTGCAGTGAAGATGCCGCCTCTGGCGTTCCGGTAGCCCTCCAGGGCGTCGCAGAATACCGACACCGCGAAGTCGCTCATCTGATCCGCCTCATCGATATCATTTCCGTATTTCGGCGCCCGATTTTTCAGCATGAGACGTAAGGGCTCTTTTCCTGCAAAATCGCTCCGAAGGGCCTCCACCATTTCCTGCATGCTCAGCTTTTTCTCGTCAAATACAAATTTCTTCAGGGCCATCAGGGAGTCGCCCACGGTAATGGGGCCCACGCCCAGCGGGGAGGAGAAGTTATATTCGGCTCCGCCCTGCTCGAAGTCCTCGCCGGTCTCCAGGCAGTCCTGAATCACGCTGGAGCAGAAGGGCAGATGCAGGTACATCTTATGGCACATATCCAACACCCGATCGTATTTCACAAGAACATCCGTAAAGTAGTTCACCTGGGCCCGGTATGCTGCCTCTACCTCTTCGATGGAAGTAAAGCCTGCCGCATCACCCGTATGAGGACCCATCTGCACGCCGGTCAGCATACACGATCCGTCGTTCAGGGCCAGCTCCAGACATTTGGACAGGTTGATGTGACCGCTATTGCCCCAGCTGTTGGTCTTTCCGTCGATGACCGGCTCGCTGCAGCCCAGGAAGCTGAAATTGTATACATCCTCTTCCTTCACGCCGATGCCCCGTACTGCCCGTGTAATCAACTCGTCATTGTAGATCTTCACCTTATTCAGGCCCATCTTTACATTCTTTGTCACTTCATCAATCAGACGCTGGGAGGTTCCCGCGTGGATCCGCACCGCAATATCCGGCTGGGCCAGAGCAATTCTCCGATCCGCCTCCAGAACCAGGATTGACACCTCGTTAGTGATGTCGCTTCCGTCCGCCCGGACGCCGCCGATGGTGATGGTCTGTCCGTGGGCCGGTCCCGTATTGACCGCCGTAGATTCATTGGATGAGATCTTGTCGATCTCGCCCAGCTTCAGATACAGGCATTCCATCAGCTCCAGAGCGCTCTCATGGGTCAAAAGTCCCTTTTCCTCATCCGCCTTATAATAAGGATATAAGAACTGATCCATTCGTCCGATGCTAATGGCCAGGCCGTTGCCCTCCATCTGGATAGCCAACTGAACGAAGTATAAGAACTGCAATGCCTCCCAGTAGGAAGATGCTGGTTTTGCCGGAACATTTCTACAGTTGGACGCGATCTGCAAAAGTTCTTTCTTCCTCTTCCCATCCGGCTCCTTCTCCGCCATGGTCTCCGCCAGATTCGCAAAACGGTTGGCATAGAGAATCACCGCACCCATAGCCTCCGCACAGGACATATAGAATTCCCGCTTTTCCACGTAATCGTCTTTTTCAATATCCAGATTCTGTAGCTTCTCCTGACAGCGCGCAATCAACGCCTCAAAGCCGGTTCCCAGAAGTCCCATGTAGTCCGGCACCAGATGGCCCGGGGACTTGGACGCGTAGCTGGCATTATAGACTACGCCGTAGCCAATTACCTGATCCAATTCTTTCGGGATGCAGGAAGCCACCCGCTCATCCAGGGCGCGGCCTTCCCAGTATTTCAGGCATTCCCGTAAGGTCGCTTTCTGCTCCTCGGTGATGGCAAACCGATCGCCCGGTCTGGTGGCAAAATCATCCATCTGTTTGGATATCCAGCCTGCCGCGTACTCCGGAAACAGCGGCGTGCTCCGTACCTTTTGGGCATGGCAGCCCACGATCAGTTCGTTATCATGAATGGCAATGGTCATACGCTCCAGCACATGGCGCAGCGCCAGCGCCTTTTTCATGGCCTCGGAACGATTCTCGTTCAGCTTATAGCTTTCTGTCACCAGAACCGCCCTCTCCGTATCTGCCGCCCGGGTGGCCTGCAAAAACGCGTTTCTGAGTTTTGTAATTCTGTCTTCCATCCTCTGCCTCCTTATCCACTTCTGTTACGATTCTTTCTGCCCTCATTATAGGAAATTCTCCTGTTTTCTAAAAGTCACAAAGCTGTCCGTCCACGTGGAAAGAAATTGCACAAAAACAGGACCCCGTCCGGGGTCCCGTTTCGCATACACTGTCTGTATTTACCACTGTGCCGGAAGGAAGTCCTCCACGTTGTCCGCGTTGATGACTGCCGGCTCCATGAACACATAATCGTCGATGGTCTCACCGTTGAACCATTTTGCTGCCAGAAGCACCGGAAGCGCGCCATCCTGCATGGGCGGCTGATTGGTCGCACAGGTGAGCTTGCCCTCTTTGATATAGTTTAACGCTGTCTCGCTGTTGTCGATTCCGCCGATGAGGATATCGCTGCGGCCTGCTGCCTCGCACGCCTCGATGGAACCGGTGGCCTGTACGGTGGTCTCAGAGGTGAAAATCACATCCAGATCGTCGCCGTATTTTGTGATCCAGTCAGATACTACCTGCTTTACATTCTCTGCTGAATCCGTTCCCGGAGACTGAATATCCAGGCATACCATATCCGGAGCAATCTTTGCCAGTTCGGTAATCACGCCGTAAGCTCTCGCATAGTATGCAGATCCGCCCGGATTGTGGGTAATCACGCAGTAGTTTCCTTTGTAGCCGGCCTTCTCTGCCATGTACTGTGCCAGCAGCTTACTCTGATCCCAGTCCGCCGGTCCGCAGAAACTCAACAGATACTGGAAGCCCTCGTTGCTGGGCATAACGTTGGAGCCAATCACCGGGATTCCCGCGTCATACATTTTCCGCAGATGTGTTACAGAGGTCTCCTGGTCAACCGGGTTGTAGATAATCAGATCCGGCGCCTCGTTAATGGCCTGATCCACCTGCTGGGTCTGAATATTCACATCCCAGTTGGCAGACATGACTTCCACTTCCATGCCGAAGATCTCAGCTGCCTGCTTGGTAGCCTCGATATATGCAGTATGGTAGGGATGATCGCCGTTCTTCAGAAGAATCAGCTTCTTACCGATACAACCGTCCGCCGGTGACGCAGGCTGCTCCAGCTTCTGGATCTCCGCGTAAGGATACTCGAAGTTGAACCAGTGAAGCTCGTCCGTCTCCGGAAGCGAGTCCGGATCTGCAGGCTTCTCCGGGGTATCTGGAACAAAGGTATCGATGAATAAAGGATTGCCCGCATTATCCTTTGCGGACTGCCAATCGATGGCTTTGCTCTTCTCCAGATTGTCTCCTCCGGCATCCGCCGTCTCGGTACCGGTGGCTGTCTGCGTATCCGAAGCAGCTCCTCCGCCGGAGCCGCAGCCTGCCAGCAGACTCACTGCCAGCGCTCCTGTCAGCAACAGACTTGTCAGTGTTCGTTTCTTCATGTTGTAAAACCTCCCTTTTTGATTTTTAGTTTTGCGCTTGTTTAAATAAATCGCTTTTTGATCCAGCGAGCTTATTCTTCCGATACAGGCTGACCGCTTCCATCAGCACCACGATCATCAGTACGATTCCGTTTACAAAGATCTGCATCTCATACCCCAACTTAAAGCAGGTGAGACCGTTATACAGGGCAGTCAGCGTCAGCACTCCGAAAAAGCTGTGAAGTATGCTTCCCCTTCCGCCCGCCAGGCTGGCTCCTCCCAGTACAGAGGCCGCAATCAGCATGTTCAGTGGGCTGACGCCCATGGCTCCGATGTCCGCCATGGCTGAAGCCAGATAGCAGGCATACAACGCGCCACCCAGAGCCGCGAAGGCTCCGTTCAGGGAAAAGGCCCCGATCAGGTAATGCTCCGGACGGATACCCGCGTACCATGCGGATTCCACATTGCCTCCCACCAGATAAAAGTTCTTTCCCATGGTGGTACGGCTCATGAAGAAATGTACCAGCAGCACGATGATAATCGCGATCAGCGCCCGGTTGGGCACAATAGGAATCAGCTTTTTATCCAGAAAATCCGTCATGGTAAAATCCGTGATGGAACGGGTGGCCGCATTGTTGGAGTAGCTTACCAAGCCCTGCAGCAGGGTGGACATACCCAGGGTGGCAATGAAAGAGTTGATCTTGGCCCTTGTCACAAGCAGGCCATTTACGATTCCAATCACAATGCCTGCCACCACCGCCGCCAGGATGCCTGCTCCGAAGCTTCCGGTCTTCTGTACCATATAGATGGCCAGATTTCCCGCCACATTGATAATCGCCACCGTGGACAGATCCAGATGTCCGCAGATGAGTACAATAGTAAAGCCGATGACCACGATTCCGTTCAGCATGGCTGTTCCCAGAAGCGTCCCGATATTATAGGTATTGAAAAACCTCGGAGCAAACAGGCTCATCAGTACAAAGACTGCCGCAAATATCAGATAAACCCGATTGGCGCTGCAAAACGCCATCCATTTCTTTCTGTCCTTATCCATTGAGCGCCTCCAATTTCGTCTTCGTGTAGTTTGTAAACCAGACAATTACGATAAATACGATTCCAGTTACCACATCCTGCAGGAAGCTGTTCAGACCCAGCAGGGTCATGATGTTGTTCAGAAGTCCGATGGCCAGAACGCCGCCCAGAACTCCCGCGATACTTCCCCGGCCTCCGTCCAGGACCATTCCACTTAATACCACCGCCGTAATCGCCCGGAACTCGTAGCCGGTTCCGTAATTATAGCAGGCTGATTTGGAAAGGGACGCGATAAACAGTCCCGTGATGGCCGCTGCCATGCCGCTTCCCACAAAGGAAAGGGTGATAATCCGCAGCACATTGATTCCGCTGTAGCGGGCCACCAGCTCCGAACAGCCCACCAGCTTCAGCTGCCGTCCGATTCTGCTCCGGGATACGAAGATATGAAGTCCTATCATCAGAGCTACCATCACCACCACGCCCAGAGGAATCCTGCCGCTGATCCGGTAACGGGATATCTGTTCAAAAGCTCTGGTGTTGCCTGTGGTCACGTAGATATTGGCGCTTCCGAAAATCACACGGATCAGTCCGGCGAATACAAAGCTGACTGCCAGAGTCCAGACCACCGTGTTAATCCGGAACTTTCCCACAATCAGTCCGTTGAAAAGTCCGATCAACGCGCCGCTCAACAGGGTACACAAAATCATCGGAATCATGCCGAACCGCAGGGTCAGGATTGACACGAAGCTGGCCACCGCGATGGTGGAGGGTGTGGACAGGTCCACGCTCTGGCCGCAGTAGGTCACCAGGGCCATGCCGCTGGCCAGAATTCCCAGATAGGAAACCGCGTCCAGAATATTGATCAGATTGGTGGTACTCAAAAATTTATCGGATATGACACAGCCAAGTCCCACCAGAATAATTACTATCATATAGGTTCCGAACCGGCTGACAAATTCCAGTATATTAGCCTTCTTCATACGCTTTTCCATCCCCATTCGCCAGCATCAGAAGCGATACCTCTGAGCAGTTATCTTTGTCCTTTTCTATAATGCCACGCTGCCTGCCGTGATACAGCAGCAGAACCCGGTCGGACAGACCGCCCACTTCCATCAGATCCGAGGAAATGATAATAGCCGCGTTTCCTTTGTCCACATGGCGCTTGATGGCCTCATGAATCATACTCTTCGCGCCCACGTCCACGCCTCTGGTGGGCTCGTCCAGAATCAACAGCTTCGGATCCGTCAGCAGCCATTTTGCCAGAAGCACCTTCTGCTGATTTCCACCGGAGAGCTGACCCACAATCTTCTTCACATTTCTCGGATTCACCTGAAGCTCTTCCATCAGCCCGTCCACGGCATTCTTTTCCTGTTCCTCCTGACACCAGAAGCTTCTGCTCTGGCAGATGGCCTTTGCGCTTGTGATATTTTCACCTATGGGAAGATTCAGCATCAGTCCCTGCAGCTTCCGATCCTCCGCCAGATAAGCGATATTCCGCCGGATGGATTCGGTATAGGAATGATTCCGGATGGACTCTCCCTCATAGAAAAGCTCTCCCTCGTCCCACTGGTCGATTCCCACCAGGGCTCTGGCCAGCTCCGTTCTTCCGGCTCCCGACAGTCCGCAGATTCCCAGGATCTCTCCCTCATGCACATCAAAGGAAATATTCTGAAAGAAACCGTATCTGGTCAGGCTTTTGGCTTCCAGAACGGTGCTGCCCACCGTCGTCTTCCGCTCCGCATAAAAATCCTTGATATCTTTTCCCACCATATGGTAAATGACTTTTTCCGGCGTGGTCTCTGTCTTTGCCTCTGTGGCCACATGGCGGCCGTCCCGCATGGTAGTGATATAATCGGATACTTCAAAGACCTCGCTCAGGAAATGGGAGATATACAGAATCGCCAGTCCCCGCTTCTTCAGATCCTCGATAATCGAAAACAGACGTTTTCCCTCTTCTCTGGAAAGGGCCGATGTGGGCTCGTCCATAATCAGGATTTTTGGATCGTTGGACAGGGCCTTGGCGATCTCCACCAGCTGGGCCTCGTGCTGACTTAAAGCGGAAACCAGGGTCTCCGGTCTCACGTAGGACAGGCCTACCATTCCGAGATATTTCTTCGCATCCTCATAAAGCTTCCTGCGATCCAGCAGGATTCCCTTTTTCCGCGGCAGGTTCCCGGCAAAAATATTCTCCGCCACCGAGATGGGGCCGGCCAGTCCCAGCTCCTGATGGATAATGGCGATTCCGCATCTGCGGGCTGTGGTGGGGCTGTCCAGCTTCACCTCTGTTCCGTGAATGGAAATCCTGCCCTCATAATCCGGATACTCTCCGGCCAGCACCTTCATCAGTGTGGATTTTCCAGCTCCGTTCTCTCCGCAGATGGCGTGTACTTCGCCCGGGCGAACCTGGATACTGATATCATTGACTGCCAAAAAGGAAGAAAAGCGTTTTACAATATGCTGCATTTCCAGTGCATATACTTTATTCCCCATATTCTTCTCCTTCTCTGCCTTTCATCTTATTATCTTAAATAGATGGTATCACAAGTCTATTTTTTAAAAAAGTAACAAAGCATTCCCCTTTTATCGTATATTTTTTCACTTTTATCACAATAGTTTGATGTTTTCAGGCATTGGAAATGTGTTTCAGCAGATAAGAAAGCTTCTCCGCGGCGTCCTTTTCATCCCTGCCGGATACCCGAAGCTCCACGCTCTCTCCCGCATCCACTCCCAGAGCCAGGATACTAATACTCCGCTTGGCGTCCGCGCTCTGGCCATGGTATAAGATCTGAATATCTGACTCATACTTTTCCGCTTCCATGGCAATCATCCAGGAGGGATGCGCGTGTAGGCCGATATGATTCCGAATGATAATGGTCTCTGTAATCATGCTTTTCTCCTTTATTCTGTTATTTTATGACATTCAATACCACGCTCAGCAGACAACCCAGGATCCCGTACTCCGTCTCTCCCAAAGCCATGCCGTATCCGACGCCCATTCCCGACAGAAGCACCAGGCCGCTAGTCAGAAGAATCACCGCGATTCCGGTCACTGCCCCTGCAAGGGCTGCGCCCTGTTTTCCGCCTTCCATATTGCCGAATACACCTGCCACACCTCCTGCGAAATAGAGACTCGTAAAGCCCGGCAGCGCCGCAAAAGGACTGCCCGTGACAAACAGAAGCAGCGAGGCTATGGCCGCTGTCACAGACGCCGCACAGAATCCGGCCTTCCAGGCTCCCGGCGAATAGGACACTATCGCCGTAGAGTCAAGCCCCGTCACCAGATCCGGCACATACCGCTTGCCAAGTTCCCAGAACATCTGAATCACATTTCCCAGCAACATCCGTAACCCGTACACGATGGCCGACAGTGCTGCTCCGTACATGAGCGCACAGCGGGCCGCTTCCGAAAGGCTCTTCCCCGTTCCCGGCATCACAAGATACAGCACAAATACCGTAATCACGCCAATCGAAGTCACAAAGCTTGTATTTCGTCCCTCTTTTCCATAGTACTCCAGCTTCTTTTTCTTCCGAAAACAGCGGCCCGCCACCGTTCCTATGACGGCCGCGCCGGAAGCGGAATTTCCAAGGCCCGCCCTTGCTCCGGGCTTCAGCTTTTCCATACAGCCCGCGCTGGCCCCTACGCAGAACCAGATATAGATTCCGGTAATCATACCGCCCAGCGCTGCCGCTGCCAGCGGTGACAGCTGTATTTTTTCCCGGATCACGAAACAGGTCATCAAGCTCAGAAACAGTAAATGATGGCCTGTCAGAAACAGATATCCCTTTTTCAGTTTTCTTGCCAGCAGAAGATTCACGGCGAAGGCCAGCAAAAATGTCAGAAATCCTGCGTTTCCGCTCTTTTCAACCAGCACCGCTCCCATCAGCTCCGTATTCAGGATCCCCACATGGGTCCCGGTGGCACCATATATCCGGGCGTCCAGCGGCGACATCGCCTCTATGGCCAGATAGGCTCCCGCGCAGATCAGATAATAGCCCAGCATGGCCTTTACGGTATTTTCTATGATCTCACTGGGACTTTTTTTCTTTACCGTCAGATAAGCTGCCGTCGTGATCGCCGGCAGCCAGGGTATCGTTATAAACCAGTTCACTTCCATGGATATCCACTCCGTTTCATATTTTCAAAGCTCTCTTGCAGCTTCTTTTCTATCTCCTCTGTATCCAGCACGTCTTCAATGACCAACACCCCAAAGCCGCCCAAAGAGTTCACATCGACATCCAGGCCGTAGGGCACCACATACAGATCCGCCGCCTCAAGAAAGCCGCTGCTCAAATCGCAGGGAAGCACCTCGCAGCTCAGCCCCAGACTCTCCAGTACCTCTTCCACCTTTATTTTCAATGCAAAGCAGGTTCCCAACCCACACGTACACAGTGTTACTATCTTCACGTTTTCCTCCTGTCTGTCTCCTGAAGCCGTATCTGATGCACGATTCTCAGAATCTCTTTTTCATTCTTCGCCTCAAGGACTTCCTGCACTGCTTTCTTGTTGCTGATAAACTGTATCAGACGGGACATTTCCCGCATATGCTCCTTTTTATTCACGGTCGCGATGCAGATCATCAGTTTTACCGGATCGTTCATCTTATTGCCGAAGGAAACCGGTTCCTTCAGCGTAGCCAGACTAATGCAGGAACGGTTTACTCCGTCCGTAGACGGCGCATGCGGCAGAGCGATCCCCTTGGTAATCACGATATAGGGACCCATCTTTTTCACGGTCTGCACCATACTGTCCACGTATCCGCCCTCCACGCTTCCCTGCCGGACCAGGGGCTCCGCGCTCTTTCGGATAGCCTCTTCCCAGTCAGACGCCTGCACCCCCGTCTGTATCACCTCTTCCGTCAGCATGTCCAGCAGCTCCGGGGACCGCTCCTCCTGGGGGAACAGCCGTAGCAGCTGGCGCTCCAGGGTCTCCGCATCTCGCACCTCACAGGTCGCCCTTATGACGTCCATCACCCGGGAATAGAGATCCGATACCGGCACTCTTTTATTCTGCCGCGCGTTTCCCGTAAGGAACTGACGGATTTTCTTCAGATCATCCTCTGTGGGCAGCGTATTGACATGAATCACCGGAATATTCGGATGCTGAAAGGGAATCGTAGAGATCAGGAAATCCGGCTGTTCCTCCTGAATCTCCCGGGCCGCGTTCCGGGCTGCCGTGGTGGTGATAATCCGAATCTGCGGAAAATACTGCTTGATCCGTGCTGACGCGATCTTGGCCGTTCCCACTCCGTTGTTACAGATAATCACCGTACTGTAGCCTGTGGTCGCTTTCAGGATCCTCCTCTCGTCTGCCGCCAGGAAATGTAGCATCAGAAGGGCGCTTTCTTCCTCCCGGTTCCCGTAAAATTCCGCCTCCGGGTACTGCTCCAGGCAACTCAGGATGCACTCATACAGGGCACGGTTTTCCCGCACGATATGCTCCATTCCCTTCTGTTCCATACCGCAGCCCATAAAGCTGTTCTCAATCAGGGAAATCAGATGCTTCTGGAGACTGCTCCGCAGTTCCTCGTCCCCGAAATAGGGTTTATCCAGCCGTTCGCTGGTCTCCAGCAAAAGCTGTTCCGTCATGGCCATGGAAAGGCTCTCGGAACGCTCCATATTCTCCAGGTGGAAGATGCGGTCCAGCTCATTTAAGATCCAGACCTGTTCCTCCAGCCCGAAGCCCGGAAGGATCTCTTCCAGCTTTTCATAGTATGCCTTCAGGTACCGGGGCGCTTCCATACACGCCGTCTCCGGCAGGGCCTCTTTTCCCCGTTCCCTTCTGGACAGCACAAAGGCAGACAATCCGATGACCATATAATACTGGGCATCAGTGACCGTCTGCTTCACTTCGTTTTCCGCTTCCCGCAGGCATTTTTCGCACAGCACCACATGCTCGCTGCCGGCAATCTCATTCCAGGTTTTCTCGATGATACTGCTTTTATTGGGGTAGATGTCCCGCAGGATCTCCCACAGCTCCAGTGGGGTGAACATACCAAGAAGGCTGTCTGTCAGGCAGCTCCTCCTGGCGTTTTCCGTTCCCAGGCTTTTCAGCCCTTTCTTCGTTCCGGTCACCCGGATCTCCCAGGCCTCGCAGTCCTCCTTCACCTGATGGACATCGTCGATAACGGTCTTTCTGCTGACAAAGAGAGTCTCCGACAGTTGATCGTAGGTCAGATAATCCTCCGCCTCGAACAGCAGCATTTTCAGGTACAGGATGCGCTCTTCCTTGGAAAACACATAGGTTTCCCGGTTCATCTGCAGTAGCTTCTTTTTGGCCGCCTCCAGCTCCTCCCGGGGGATTCCAAGCAAAATGCCGAATTTCCGATCCCTCTCCAGGATCGGAAATCCGTTGTTTTTCAGGTAATCATCTATCCGCTCCAGATTGTTGCGCACGGTCCGCACCGAAAGTCCCAGCCGCTCTGCCAGTTCTTCTATGGAAACCCGTTTTTCTTTCTCCGCCGCTTCAAGCAGGAGGACTAATATCTTCAGATCCTTCTGGCTAATCATTTCTTATCCTCGATATGGTTTCGTAATGCCGCTTTACATCCCCGTATAATTCCCGGTACACCGCAAAGTATTTTTCGTAAATCTCATGCTGCGCCGCATCCGGATGATGGGTCTGATCCACTTTGATAAAGTTCTTTGCCACATCAAAATCCGGGAACAGTCCCACTGCCACACCTGCGTTGATCACATTTCCCATGGGCGCGCCCTTGGCGTTCTTCATGTAATCCAATTCCACATTCATGATATCGGAAGCGATCTGCCGCCACAAGGGGCTTTTGGAACCGCCCTCGCTGACCAGAATCGGCTCCTTCAGAACCAGATCATTTTCCTTCATGATCTTCAGGCAGTGATAGATGGCGTAAATGCCGCCCTCCATCATGGCCCGCACCCAATGTCCTCTCGTATGGGAAAAAGACAGGCCGAATACCAGGCCTCTGGCCTTGGGATTCCAGATGGGGGTCCGCTCGCCAGACAGATAGGGAAGCACGATCAGGCCGTCTGAGCCTGCGCGGATCTTCCCTGCCTCCTCAGAAAACAGATCGTAGATATCCCTTCCTTCCGCCTTCATCCGTTCACTCTCTTCTCTGGTAAAGGTATCTCTCAGATACCGGAGCAGTCCGCCACAGGTGGAGGTTCCGGCCAGTGTGGTGTACAGATGCTCCGAATCCGCTGTGTGGATGATCGTGGTCAGACCCCGGGTAAACTTCGGTTCGCTGTGAACTACGCCGAGAGCTCCCGCGGTTCCCATGACCAGACTGGCGTCTCCCGGCCTGGTGGAACCATTCCCCAACCACGCCGCGTTACAGTCCACAGTTCCTGCTGCCACCGGGATTCCCGGGCAGAGTCCGCACTCCTCAGCCGCCTTTTTCGTCACCTCTCCGGCGATCTCATGGCAGGGGGTCAGCCGGGCAAATTTATCCAGATCAATCCCCAGCTTTTCTGCCATGTCGCCCCGCCATTCCCGCTTCACGATGTCGAAGACGATTCCGATGAGGGAAGCGTTGGAATAGTCGGTGACAAATTCGCCGGTCAGCTTCATCGCGATATAATTAGCCGGATTCAACATCTTATAGGTCTTCCGGTACAGCTCCGGATTATGATTTTTCTCCCAGAGCAGTTTCACCGCTCCACTGTGTGGATCCAACGGATTAGCTGACACTTGAAAGATTTCCTCATCGTCATAGATGTTTCGAATTTGCTCACATTCCTCCTGGGCCCTTCGATCCATCCAAATTGGGCTTCTTTTCAGCGCATTTCCCTCCCGATCCACCAGAACACAGCAGGGTGAGCAGGCACTGACGCTGATTCCGGCGATTTCATGGGGATCGATTTCTGATTTTTTCAGAATCTCCGCCATGTTCTTTTTAAATACTCTCCAGTAATCCTCGGGATCATGCTCGAACCAGCCCGCCTTAGGAGAATACAAAGGATATTCCACATAGTAGTCCGCATATACCTTTCCCTCTGCATCCGCAAGGATTGCCTTCGCACCGCTTGTCCCAATATCACATCCTATCAGAAATTTCGCCATATTACCACCTATTTGTCTGTTTTTTATGATATTTAAATTATATCCGCCCGGGGTTTTAAAGAAAAGTCACATCCCTTTCCCGGGAAAATGCAGTTATTTGCCATTTCCCTGAACCGTGAGATTCCGCCTACCACTTTCCTACCATCTGACACTTCTTTTCCTGCTGATTTATATTGACCCCGCATTCCCCCGCAGTTATAATATCCATAGACTATCGCGCAGAGCCGCCCTCCGGGCGGCGCTGTGCTGTGAGGGACGATTTTATGGATTACAAACTTCTGCTGGATACTGCCGTTATGGCAGGAGAACTGATGCTGGCCAATGGGGCCGAGACCTACCGGGTAGAGGACACCATGCACCGGATGCTTTCCCTGTCGGGACTGAAAACTGCCGAGGCCTTCGTGATGGTCACCGGCTTTCTGGTAACCCTGGACGACCCTTCCATCCAATCCATGACGGTGGCCCGCCGAATTCAGAGCCGAGAGACAAATCTTCGTATTATCAATGAAATTAACGCCATTTCCCGCAGCTTCTGCAGCGGGGAAATCGAACTGCAGGAGGCCTTCCGGCAGATCAAGCGGCTGAAAAAGGAACCTCATCCGCCCCGGGCCTTTCTGCTGGCCAACGCAGGCGTGGCCGCGGCCTTTGCCCTGACTTACGGAGGAACCCTCCAGGAGGCCTTTGTAGCTGCGGTAGCCGGATTTTTCATGGCCATCTGCCTGTATGTGTGCAACCGTATGAAGCTGCCGTCCTTTTTCGGAATTCTCTTAAGCGCCGTGGTTATTTCCCTGTTTGCGGGCGGCCTTCTGAAGTTTCTTCCGATCATCGGGAATCTGGATTCCATTATCGTGGCGGCCATCATGCCTCTGGTTCCCGGCGTGGCCATCACCAATGCCGTCTTTGATACCCTCCACGGAGATTACATCTCCGGCACGGCCCGGATGATGGAGGCCTTCGTCACCGCTGCTTCCGTGGCCATGGGCATCGTCATCGGACTTCGTATTCTGAATTAAAACTTTCTGAATGAAAAGGAGGCTTTTATGCTGCTGCACGTTATGGGCGCATTCTTTTCCGTCGTGGCTTTTTCCTTTCTGCTACACGTACCGCGCAAATATATCGTCTGGGCCGGCTTTACCGGCGCTGTGGGCTGGTGGCTTTACCTGTTTTTGCTGAAACTGGATTTTTCCATGGCCATGGCCACTTTCCTGTCCGGTTGTCTGATCTCCCTCTGCGGACAACTCTTCGCGAGGATTCTGAAGACGCCGGTTACCATTTTTGTCATCACGGGAATCTTACCGTTAGTTCCGGGAGCCGGTATGTTCCGGATCGCCCGCTCGGTCATCCGTTCCGACGGCATGACTTCCTATAATATTACGCAGACACTGATTGTAGCCGGAATGATCGCCCTGTCCATCATGGTAGTGGACAGTATCTTCCGCTTATTTTTAAAGAACAAAGGAGATTATCATGTGGATCGCAGATAACTGGACTGATTATGAAATACTGGATACTTCGAAAGGAGAAAAGCTGGAGCGCTGGGGCAGCTACCTGCTGGTCCGTCCGGATCCTCAGGTTATCTGGGACACGGAGCGGAAGCTGCCGGGCTGGAAGCATATGAACGGCCACTATCACCGCAGCAAAAAAGGCGGCGGCGAGTGGGAGTTCTTCGACCTGCCGGAGCAGTGGACCATCCAGTATCCCCTGTGCCATGGTAAAAACAATCTGACCTTTAATCTGAAGCCCTTCAGCTTCAAGCACACAGGCCTTTTCCCAGAGCAGGCTGCCAACTGGGACTGGTTCGGGGAAAAGATCCGGAACGCCGGACGCCCCATCAAGGTACTGAACCTCTTCGCCTACACCGGCGGAGCCACCCTGGCTGCTGCTGCTTCCGGCGCTGCCGTTACCCATGTGGACGCCTCCAAGGGCATGGTGGGCTGGGCCAAAGAAAACGCCCGCTCCTCAGGTCTGGGCGACGCGCCTATCCGCTGGATCGTGGACGACTGTGTAAAGTTTGTAGAGCGTGAGATCCGCCGCGGAAATCATTACGATGGCATCATCATGGACCCGCCCTCCTACGGCAGAGGACCCAAGGGCGAGATCTGGAAGATCGAGGAAGCCATTCACCCTCTGATCCGTCTCTGCGCCCAGCTTCTCAGCGACGACCCGCTGTTCTTCCTGGTGAATTCCTACACCACCGGCCTTGCCCCGGCGGTGCTGACTTATATGATCGCCACAGAGCTGAAAAAGTTCAACGGAACGGTAGACTCCCAGGAGGTGGGACTGCCTGTGACTGCCAGCGGACTGGCGCTTCCCTGCGGAGCCAGCGGACGCTGGGAGCGAAAATGACTTTCAAAATATACCGGAGGATTTTATTATGAGTAGCATTTTTATCGATCCGCAGATTTACACCGGCCGTCCCGCCAGCGCCGAGGGCCGTCTGGATAAAGAAATGGCTGTCTATGACCTGCTGGATAAACTGGAGATCCCCTTCACCCGCGTGGATCACGAAGTGGCCATGACTATCGAGGACTGCCAGGGCGTGGATCAGCTTCTGGGTATCGAGATCTGCAAAAACCTGGTACTCTGCAACACTCAGAAAACCAAATTTTATCTGTTGCTGATGCCCGGAGACAAGCAATTCAAAACCAAGGATCTGTCCAAACAGATCGGTTCCTCCCGTCTCTCCTTCGCTCCGGCAGAGTACATGGAAAAGCTGCTGAACGTGACGCCCGGCTCTGCCACCGTCATGGCGCTGATGAATGACCTGGAAAACCAGGTCCAGCTTATCATTGATGAAGATGTGACGGCCCAGGAGGAATTCGGTTGTCATCCCTGCATCAATACCTCCAGCCTTAAGATGAAGACTGCCGATGTACTTCAGAAGTTTCTGCCTGCGGTACATCATGAGGCGATTTTTGTAAAACTGTAGAGCCCATGCTCCGCTCGCTGCGGAAAAACTTTGAAAACTGCAAAATAGCGTCACAGAATCCTTTCGCCGCGATTCTGTGACGCTATTTTTATGCCTTTTCTATTCACTCTTTACCGCAGAATGGTCTGTGCTTTCCGCCGCGGTGCTGTCCGGGCATAACTGATATTCGGATAACCCAGCAGCATACAGGCTTTGATGGTCTGTCCCTCCATGCCCAGCCATTTCTTCAGCTTTTCATTTTTATCGGAAATCCGCTGGAGATAGCCGTTAAACAGAGCTCCCAGCCCCTGGGACACTGCCATCAGCTCAATATTCTGAGCTGCCAATCCCGCGTCCAGATCCCAGTCGGAGGTGAGATACAGCACCGCCGGGGCGTTCCGGAACAGGAAATCATCCTTCGGATCCGCCTTCCTGTGACGATTGAAGCTGGCAAAGGGCACCAGCTCCTTCGGCAGCTCCGCTGCCGGAACGCTGACCTCCTCGTCGATATACTCCCACACCACCTTTTTCAGGTTCTCCAGTTCCTGCTGCACCAGGATAAAATGGCAGTTCTGGTTATTCTTCGCCGTGGCCGTATAACGTCCTGCCTACACCAGCATTTCTATCTTCTCCGGTTCAATCTTTCTGTCCTGATAGTCCCGGATACTGCGTCGGAACTGAATGACATGGAGCAGCGTCTCCGGCTCCAGCGCGAAGCTATCCTTCTGATACTCTTCCACTTCAGCCATATCATATTCCGGAATGACTATGGCAGCCTTCGGACAGACAGCCACGCAGTGGCCGCAAAGAAAGCATTCCCGTTTTGGCTCCGCCTTTCCGTCCTTCAGAATGATATTGTGGGCCACACAGTCCTTCACACATTTGCCACAACCCACACAGGCTTCCTTCTTTATCTCGATCATAATCTTCCTCCCTTTGTTTCCCCAATATGCGCCAGCAGAGCTTCGCACCCCTCTTTCACGTCGTTGTAGGTCGCGTCAAAATTACCGGTATACCAGGGATCCGCGATATCCCGCGGATGATCCGTATAATCCAGAAGCAGGGACACCTTTCCTTCCGGATCCTTTCCCAATATCCGCATCATATTCCGGCGGTTCCAGTTGTCCATGCCGATGATGTAATCGTATTTGTCATAGTCAGATCGCTGCATCTGCACCGCCCGATGGTCCCCGCAGGGAATTCCCACCTCTTTTAACTTCGCCCTGGTTCCCCGGTGTACCGGGTTTCCGATCTCCTCCATGCTGGTAGCGGCGGAATCTATATAGAAATGGTCCGCAAGACCGTGGCGGGTTACCAGATCCTGCATGACGTATTGGGCCATGGTGCTACGGCAGATATTGCCGTGGCAGATGAAAAGTACTTTTATCATAGTTTTGATTTACTCCTTTTTGCCCTGAAATGCCCTGCTTTGCAAGGGTTTCCGGGGTTTGTAAAATGTGTGTATTGGCTGACATCTTAGCAAAATAGGGCAAGATGGTGCAAGTTATTGCGGGCTGTTAGTAGTAAAATTGGTAGTAAAACGAAAATTCTTACTACCAAGGATTTTCCTCCATCTTTTCAACCGCTGAAAGCATTGTCTTTTTCATCCAACCAATTATTTCAATTCGTACTTATTTTTGTAATAATCTTTTGCCAGTTTACGTTGAATACCAAAAGCGTTCCAATATAACGCTTTATTATCTATTGCTATTTCCAATTCAATTTTTTCACGCACTGTCTTATCTCTACTCATAGCTCTGTCCTCAACTATCAAATATACCAATATCTCCTCAACGTTTTCTGCAATAGTTCTGTATTTAGCTGTCGTTCTATTCTTATCGCATGAAAGAACATCAAATTTTTGATTGAATTCAAATAATCTTCTTGCTGTATATCTTTTTTGCAAATCCCCATCATGTGAACATTTCTTCAGTAGCCATGACAAATCATAAGCCAATTCTTTAAAAACATCCGTAGTCTGTGCCACCTCTAATAAATGATTATGGTTATCGTACATTACCCATACACCGCACACACCTTTGTACCTTGATATTTCGTTTGTAATAATCTCATATTTTCCAAAAGATTTCTGTAATTCTAACACTTTTACTTTTTTCATTATTTGTCTTTTCCGAGTTATTCACCACATTTTATACATAATAGTTTCCCAAACAATTCCTGATTGTTCATTACAACAATACATAATTTTTCTCTTGCTCTTGATATATTTTGATAAAACAATCTTGGAAACAGATATTCCGGATTGGGGTGTTCTCTAGCTGTCAAATCCCCATTCGTGTCATACCTGAAATTATTATCTATCACAACCAAAACATAATCAAACTCCTGCCCTATTACCTCATGAGAATTTATATACCTTGAATAATGATCAATAGAACTCGATACATAATGCGATGGAGTAAATGTAATTGGGATATAGCCTTTTCCTTTATAAATTTCTACAAGTCTATCCGCTTCATCAACATCATTGGCATACAATATATCGACATTCTTATACTCTATATGTTGTTTTGCTTTATCTCCCAATCTTAATAAATTTCTTATAAAAGAATACAATTCTTTGTTCGTTCTAATTCTATCAGACAATTTTTCTTCTCTAAAGCCAACTACTTCCTTCAATCGTTTAGGATTGTTCCTTGCAAATTCTGTTCTCGATAATACTTGGGCAAAATCATACGCAAAAATTACGCCTCTAATAACACCCACTTCATATGCAGTTAAAATCATGTCTACGCTGCTCTTGTAAAGTCTTTGTGCCTCATCAACACAGATAATATCATATTGACTAATAAGTTCCTCACTTATTGCTTTAGCCTCAATTACCGAAACATTCTGCAAGCAACTATTCAATATTTTATGCCCTTCACATATAATTCCACTATGTATAACACACACTCTAAACTCCGATGAAACTGTCTTTGCTATATCATATAATAAAAGAGACTTTCCTGTGCCTGCTGCCCCCTGTATCCCCCATATTTTATTGTTTCCATTAATTCCATTAATAATCTTCCTCTTTATCTCATTCTGCTGAACATTCAAAAAATATGTTCCGTGAATAAATTTCTTAGGAGTATTTAACGGAGATACCAGATAATCTCTCGGCTTGAAATAATCTTCCAATTTATCATTTATAGGATTCTGCACCTCACATATTTTGTTAAGAATATCTTGAAATGTAGTTGCCTTAAGTTTCCCATCTAATACATACAATTTGCTATTACCATCCGCTCCTGCAACCAAAGAAAAACTATATATATTATCGGCAATATGGGATAAATAATATCTGTTCTGCAATAATTGATATTCAATCTTTTCTGCAGGTACTTCTTGACTTTTTAATTCAATATTTACAGCAATTTTGTTAGTTCCAATTTTAAGCAAATCAAATTCCTTTCCAATATGAGGTATTGAAAATGAATAAAACCAATTATCAAAACATTCCGCCGTTGCTCTATGAAAGATAAAGTTATTTACAAGCCCAGCTATCTGGTTAATTTCTTCAATTCTTATCCTTATTGGTTCTTCTCTATCTGACAAAGCACTTTCGTACATTGCATAAATCTCATCATCTATTTTTCTAGTAAGAGTGTATAAATTGACTGCTCGCATTTGTACTTAAATCTCCATTAAAACATCTTATCTACATAGAATTGAAAATAACCCACTTGTGAAAAGTAGGTTATCGAATGAGCGTGTTGGGATTCGAACCCAAAGGTACTCCTTCCTATTTTCAACGCATTCTTATCTTTATATTAACCACACACCACCGAGTCACGCCCAAGAATACCAATACTCACCATGAATGTTGCAAATACAATTGTCATTTTACTTACCCCTTTCCATCTAACAAATAATCTCTTACTGTTTTTTTCGTAGCTCTGTTTCTTGCATTTTTTCGTTTTACTTTCATACAAATTTGAACCACTTTTTACGGAAAGTGACATCGTTACTGCTGTTGCTAATACTCCAATTACAATGCTCCATATAGGCAAAAAATATATTTATATTATACCACTAATCACCTATTTCCACAATCAAAAAGTGCCTCGTCTAGCCGGAGCATCATCCCTTTTCCATATTAAATTGCCTTGAACCTTTTCTGCGACATTGGTTTCTCTTTCTTCTGTTCAACCTCCGCCTGTGCCTTCCTAAACTCTTCCATTCGTTTCAGTTCTTCCTTGGCATCATCAAATCCGATATGCGTGTACACATTCATTGTGACTGATATATCCGAATGCCCCATGAGGTACTGTAGTGTCTTGGGATTCATTCCCGATTTTGCCATATTGCTGCAATAGGTGTGTCGGCATACATGAGGCGTGATGTTTGGCATCTGTACTCGGTAGATATCATTGTATCTGCCGACCATATGATTGAATCGATGCTGCCAGTGCATTGCCACAAGTGGCATTCCATTATCATCATAAAATAGGAATCTGCTATATCCATCTATGGACTTCTCCACTTTCGGTGCATTTCTGTCCTCAATATAGGCTTCAATCGGAATCAGAATTCTTGCTCCGATTCGTATTGTTGGAAATCCCGATGCCTTTACAAGTTCATATGCCTTTGGCAGGCTGATTCCCATCTGTGCAGATAATTCCTGTACACTCATAGTCGTTTTCTCCATATGATATTGCTCCTTCCGTATAGTTTGTTGTGTCCGTCTCTTCAACGATTGTTTCTCTGCTACCGCTCTTGGCGGTTACCGGTCCACGCAGTAACAGAGGCTTGTTCATTGAGAACGGGATGAAATTGTCAATGTACAAATCCGTTACATCATTTTGTGTAACTTTTTATTGTTTTCAAGAATATTTTAAGCTATAATGTAACCGAACTCCAAAAACTGACGGTAACGCTAACGGTTACGAATTAACGATTGGGATGAGGTATGATATGCCATTAAACTGGAATGATGAGGTGATCCCATCAGAAGCAGATAAAACAACAGATATATTAGGTTTTAAAGAAATCGGTGGTATCGGGCAACTGATTTACCACCCTTTCCGATTCAAGAAATATGAACTTGATATTGATAAAAGCGATGATTATTGTGCAACACCATTTTGCCGCCCCGGATATGAACCCATCTTTCCTAAAGAAGATTTTCTTTCCGGACAGGGACTGCTTACCAGCCTTTGCAATCTGGCAATGCAGATAAACAGCTTTGATAATAAAATTCCATATACACAGCTCATCATGGAATGGTGTACAAATAATATGCATCCATATAATATTGATTTCATCTATTCTGAATTGAATAAATCTTTTGATATAAATAGCTTCGATGCAGAAATGGTAGAAAGAGACGGAACATTTGAGATTAACACCTTCCTAGATGATCTTGGTAAATTATATAATGCAGTCATGTTTTATGTTGCTCTCGAAGGTGTCTGTATTGCCAATGACGAAGCTGCATATGATTTATCCAAAGAAGGAAAATACTTTGAGGGCTACTCTTTCTTTGATAAATATAAGCATCCTATCGTTGCAATACCGGATGATTTAGATTATGGGGATGCAAAAGGAAATCTCATAGAAGAAATGCGAATTGATAATGAGTACATTAAAAATCATCCGGCAGAAAAACCTCCAACCAGAGAATTTGCAACCACACCATATGACGATTACGATGAATTACGGAATGCACTTATTGACATCATCCCGGAATTTACCATGAAATTAAAGGTAGATCCACGTACTAACCGATTGGAATTTTCTACCAATATTAATTCCGTGTTTGATATTGCATGGCTGACACTTGCAAGAATGCTTTCCGAAGACCCTGCACCAGAAGATAAAGGCAAATCGGATAATCGTCCAGAAGGCATTATGATTCGTTGTCGGAACTGTGGTAAATTCATAATCCGAAAAAGTAACCGACAGGAATTTTGTGATGCCGAAGAATGCCAGAAGGTTCGGAATGCCCGAAAACAAAAAGCCTATCGTGAGCGAAAAGCCATTGAAAAGGCTCAAAAAGGTAAGAAAAGAACACATTAATTTGTATGATTTGGCGGAAAGGCAAATAGATTATTGTATCTAATGTCAGCCAGCTACATGCAATTATGTGCTATGATATTATATAAAAAATGTTAAAAGACACCGGAATTCCCCCCTATGCAATTTCGCGAAAAAACGTGTGTAAGGGGGCATCGGTCTTTAGGATGAATAGTTACAGAGATAATACTCCCCCATGGGGTTAACGGAGGACATACATAATGGCAGATTTAGAAGTACAAGAAAAAGACGGGAAAATATATTGTCCCTTAAAGAAAGCATGGCACGTATCAACACCAGAAGAAAGAGTTCGTCAATATTACATCGCTATTCTTGCTAACAAATATGGGTACTCTCTTGAACAAATGGATCAGGAACTTAAAGTAAATAACTCCAAACGTGGTCAAGGTAAAGCTCGCGCAGATATTGTAATTTGGAAAAGTGAGCAGGACAAAAAAGACAAAAAGGCTGCTTTTATTGTAGTAGAGTGCAAAGCTGAAAATGTTAAGGTTCGAGTTGAAGATTATTACCAAGGATTTAATTATGCTTCTTGGGCACATGCAGAATTCTTTGTAACAACAAACGAAAAAGAAACAAAATATTTTAATGTAGACCCTGCATATTTACCTCAAAAATTAGATGAAGTTGTAGCTATTCCTACTGCTAAAGATTTAGATGATGCTGCAAGAATTGAACAAATCAAAAATCAAACCAAGCTTTTTACACGTGATGAATTCACAAAGACGTTACGCGCTTGTCATAACATAATTAGGAATAATGATAAGCTATCTCCAGAGGCTGCGTTTGACGAAATCAGCAAACTACTTTTCATGAAAATTAGATTCGAGCGTGACAATAAGGGTATGAAAGTATTCACAAAACAGGAATACCTTGATGCTGCCCAAAATCACGAAAAAAATGTTAGACCGGGTCTAAAGGGCACTGACTTATACGCACTCTCTTACATGCAGTTTTTATTTAGAACTACTAAAGAGTTCTTTAAAGATGACAGATTATTTGATGATAAAGACGAAATAAATATCAGAGAGAATAGTTTCATTCAAATCTTGGAGAAACTTGAAACATTTAATCTATCCGATACGCAAGATGACGTTAAAGGAATAGCATTCGAAGAATTCCTCGGAACAACATTCAGAGGCGAATTAGGACAGTTCTTCACCCCTAGAACTATTGTTGATTTTATGACAGAGATTCTTGACCCTCAAGAGGGTGAGGTAATTTGTGACCCTACCTGTGGCTCTGGTGGATTCTTAATTAAGGCTTTTGAATATGTAAGAGAAAAAATAGAGGCAGATATCCGTTCAAAAAAGGATTCCTTAAGACTTTCCATTGAAGGGAATGACTACGATGCTCTTCCAGAAGATAAACAAGTAAAGATAAGTCATTCCATAGATAAAATGCAAGCAGCATTAAATACTGAATTAGATACTGGCATTGAGGATAGTCGAATGTATCAGCTTTCTAGGAATTGCATTTATGGTACAGATGCTAATCCACGTATGGCTCGTACATCTAAAATGAACATGATTATGCATGGCGATGGTCATGGTGGTGTGCATCATCATGACGGGTTGCTTAATGTTAATGGTATTTTTGAAGAGAGATTTGATGTTATCTTAACAAATCCACCTTTTGGTCAGAATGTGGATAGAGGTCAGCTCATTTCAGAAGCAGATAAATTCACTGACGAAGAAATGAAGAAAAAATATAAGAAAAAATATGGTGCAGCTTACGATGAAGCCCTAAAGCAGGTTGATGACCATATCGGCGAGTCATTACTATCTCTTTACGATTTAGGTAATACTTCTACACTGACAGAAGTTTTATTTATGGAAAGATGCTTACGACTTCTAAAAAAAGGAGGTCGTATGGGGATGGTACTCCCAGAAGGCGTTCTAAACAATAAAAACCTGCAGGCTGTTAGAGAATATTTTGAAGGAAAAGCAAAAATTATTCTGATTTGCTCTATCCCACAGGATGTATTTATAGCTGCAGGCGCAACTGTAAAACCAAGTCTTGTTTTTATGCGAAGATTCACAAATGATGAAGAATCTGAATATGCAAATTGCAAGTCTGAAGCACTTGCTGAAGTAACAGCTTTACACCAAGCAGAAATTGACAAATTAGAAGCCACTATTGCTAAAGCAGATGCTCTCACGGAATTACTTAAAGATGACCTTAAGAAGGCACAGACAAAGCTTAAGCAGGCAAAGAAGGACAAGAAAAATACAACATCAGTTGAGACAGAAATAACAACAATCAAAAAAGAGCAAGCTGACAATAGGCTAAATAAGAAAACTGCTGAAAAAGAATTGAAGGAACTTTATAAGCAGATTGATGAAGAGACCAAACCGGTTGTTAAGAAGAAGTTTGATTATGATATTCCTATTGCAAAGATTGATGATGCTGGAATCACAACGACTGGTGCTGCATCTGAAGGAAATCAGTTACCGCAGTTAGTAGATGAATACTCAGCTTATAGAATACAGAATAATTTATGGCCAGTTTTAAACAATGAAATAATCTATGCCATGAATACCGACGGAAAATATTGTAGGTATATTGGTAGTCAGGAGGTGGTGTTGAATGAGCAATAAACCAGCACTACTTTCAACTGTTCCTTTTTCTTCATTTTCCCAATGGGATGTGAAACAGTTCTTTTTTGCAAAGATACTTTCAAAATATCCCGTGGAGGAATTAGGAAAACATTTAATTCATCAAACAGAAAAAATACAACTATCTGATGAGCCTACCAAAGAATTCACCATATTAGGCGTGTCAAATAAAATCGGTATGTTTGATGGTTCTACTGAAAAAGGAAGCAAAATTAAACAAAAGTACCATGTTGTAAAAGATAATTGGTTAGCCTACAACCCATATCGAATTAATGTAGGTTCAATAGGAATAAAAACACCTAATTTGAAAGGTAGTTATATAAGTCCTGCATATGTTGTTTTTAGTTGTAAGGATACTATTCTACCTGAATATTTGTGGCTGATGATGAAAAGTGATTTCTTCAATAAGCTTATCAAGGATTCGACAACTGGTTCAGTTAGACAAACATTGCATTTTGAAAAACTAGCAGCTATAAAAGCCCCCGTTCCTAACGTGTCTGACCAACAGATAATTCTTGACGCATATCATGCTAAGCTTAATGAAGCAGAAGAAAATATCAAAATGGCTAATGATTACAGCGATGGTTTATTGCTAAGTATTCAAGCTGACGTTTCAAACTTAAAAGATGAGCCTCCGAAGACCACAGAGATTGCAAATCTAATACAGACCATATCATTTTCTGATATGAACAGGTGGGAAGTTGCTTACATTCTCAAGGAAGGAAAACTTGAAAAAGTGTATAAAAGCTTCAAATATCCTTCTTATGAAATATCACAATTGCAGAAAGAATCTTTGTTTGGCCTATCCTCAAAGGCTTCTTTAACACAAAAAGATGGCATGATTCCGATGTTAAGAATGCCAAACATTGTAAACGGTGAAATAGATTGTAGTCAGCTAAAATACTTACCCAAAAGTAGTGCCACAACGGCTAATGAACCAGATAAATGGTTGTTAAAAAAGGGGGATTTTCTAATCAATCGTACCAATAGCAAAGAGCTTGTTGGCAAATCTGCGATCTTCAATCTAGATGGAGATTATACTTATGCTTCTTATCTTATTAGATATAGATTTGATACAAGCCTTGTGCTCCCAGAGTATGTGAATATTCTATTTATGCTGCCATTAGTAAGGAAGCAAATAGATGCTGTAAGTAGACAGACAGCAGGTCAGTGTAATATTAACAGTGATGAAATTGGTGCCATTCGCATCCCTGTTCCTTCCATTCCTATTCAGCAAGAAATAATTAAAAAATACTTTGATGCCAAAGATGGTGCTAATAATTATTGCGCTAAGGCCGATGAATGTAAAACCAATGCTCTTATCAATTTTGAAAAAGAAATATTTTAATAAACGGATAAAACCACAATCCCGGTAGTCTTACTACCAAAGATTGTGGCTTTATCTGTTCAAACTCTTGTACATCTGCCATCGCTTAGTAGTAGGTTACTACTAAGGAATATTTCCAATTTCTCCCACTATTCTGGCTTATCCGACCATGCGCCTTAGTAGTCGAAACAGTAGTAATTCCAAGGCTTTCCGCCCTATTATGCCATACTCTACCCCAGTCTGCGAGGGTATGCATTATCATAAAACTTGAGTGCCGTGGCAGATAAAAAGCACTTTTATCATAAGTATTGAGTATAACATTCATAATAAGTAGCATCCAAATCGTTACATAATTTGGAATATAGGTCTAAATAGCTTTCCATTAATATATCAAAAGGGCTATTTTCCTGTTGCAGGTCAAAATACACCTGGTCTTTATCCTTGTGTTTTTGAACCATATTGAATCTATACAATTCCGCTATACTTTTCCATTGGATACGTGCTGCGAATATCCAATAGGTCTCGCTGTATTATCAGATGTTCTATACTGACGTTCTCCCCAAACTTCCCAAGATGCATCTCTCGTCACGCTAATTTCGTCTTCGTAATTATAAGCCCTACCCATTTTGTTCTAAATAAGGATCCATAAGAGCAATGGTTGCTGGCTCATTATTAAAAGAACCTATATTCATAATTTGAACGCATAATCCCTCATCAATCGTAAAATACTCTGCTAACGAACAATCAAGTTTCTTCTTTTGAAGTCAGGCAGGCAATTAATATACCACCTAGAACACCAACAATCTAATTCTAGATGATTAAATCACTGTAATGAATATGTATATCTTCCCAATCTATAAACATTACATAAAACACCCTGCCATATTGAGGTGTCTCCACAATTCTTCCATGGTCAAGAACAGAAATATAAGAACCGTCACTTTTTCTCATATGAAAATAAATATAGTCATTTTCATTGCCACCGTCAATCTGTTTCCAGATGCTGGATTCCATCTGTTTTTGTTCATCCTCTCGGATCAGGTTTCGAAAACTTTTCTTTGTATGTGAAAAGAATTCATCCAAATTTTTGTATCCTATCATATGAAGAAATTCACGGTTGGCGTAAAACAATTCATCATCTTTTTTATCCGCTTTATAAATAATAAATGCACCCGGAAGATGTTCTGAAACATCTTTAAGCGCAAATCCCAGTTGTTTACGGACTCCTGATTGAAGTCCTTCCCGATATGCCATACATCCATTTTTTCCATGTAGTTTTATTTCATAAAGTGCTGCATCTGCACATCGCATGAGTTGAGAACGATTTGATCCACTCCGTGGATATTCCGCATAACCGAGAGAAATATAAAAAGAATGTTCTTCCCCTTTACACAAAAATGTTTTCGGTGTCTTTGTAAATTGCGTTAACTTTTCTTTTGCATCTTCATAAGTACAATTCGGTATAAGGACGCAGAACTCATCTCCTCCATTTCGTCCCAACAATACATCAGATGGAAAAAACTTTTTCATGCTGTCAGCCAGATTTTTTAAGGCACGGTCTCCGTATGTATGTCCATAAACATCATTGATAAGTTTAAAATCATCTACGTCTAGTAATGCAGCAATATAATGATTCCTTGGATTTTTTGCAATCATCCTATCTGCCAGTGTATCAAAACCATAACGATTATAAATATTAGTCAGAGCATCCATATTCGCCAAAGTTTGAAATTTAATCTTATTTTCTCTGTATATAAGGATCACACAGGTAAGACCTGTCAGTAGCAGGACGATAACACTAAGAATTCCTCCAAGCAGAATTACAGACTTTTTATTTTCCCAGCCTCCCTTCGGCATTAATTCAAATTTCCATTTTTCCTCACCTATAGTAAATCCATAAGAAATGGGAGAAGTTAATTTATCATCTGACTGAGAAACGATTTCATAAGTATCATCCCATGGAGCAACTGTTTTGGAAAGCCTATACTCATATCCAAATTCTGATACTGCACTGAGCGACCCTGAAAAAACATCCTGAACACGCAGAATAACAATCGTAAATCCCCAGAAATATTCCTGTCCCGTTCCATCTTCCAAATAAACCGGATTGCGAACGGCAATTCCTTCTCCACCCTGTTTTAATTCGAATGGTCCCTGTGTAATCAGTATATGATTATCTCTTGCATAACAGGATATTTTTCCTCGCTCCTTATCATTAAGCAGAGCAATCTTCCCTGCTTCGTTTCCCTCTTCCGGATATATATCAGTCACAACACCATTTGGAGCAAGCTGTATACTTTCTACAGAATCATTCACTAAATTGTTCGCAATCATATCAAATTTGTTAATGGTCCCATTTCCGTCAATCAGCAGTTGCTGTAACGTATGAGTAATCTCAATTCCATCAGAAATTTCCTGTTTGATACGTTCACCATAGGTTGTTGCATTCAATTGCGTTATTGTGAGTTTATTTTCTTTTTCATGAAGATTTGTTTTGTATACGATTAGACCTGCAAGACACGTTCCTATCAAAAAAACAACAAGAGAAATAAATATTTTTTTTCTTCACTTCACACACTCCCAGTATTTTTTGAATATTGCAAACATTTTAGTCCTGAAATGCAATAGAAATATTAAATCAGATTATCGCCCTTAAAGACATATTCACAACATCAACAGCGGGTATTCCAACTGCAACAAAATCTGATGTTTTTGCAATACCGCCCTTTTCTATAATTACATATTTTGAATTCCCTCAAAAATCTGGTTCAATCAAAAAATAGCAGCATTCGCTTCGCAAACCCAATTACGTATTTTGCGTATTTCCACGCTGGTATAACCCGGGATTTTAGTATATATGTCAAAATATCTCGCGGAATAATGGATATAAACAGTAATATCGCCAAAATATCAGCTCGAAAAAGCTCTTTTTCTCTTGATTTCAACATAGGAACGTGTTACACTTTAATAAGTAATAATTTGTCAAAACATGTACGATTTGATACCAACCTATATGCTTTAGACTATATCATGAAATCTTTATACGTCTATAAAAGGTCGATTTACTGATTTGGCTTTTCTGCAGAGCTTTATCTATGGTGATGCAGCCTTTTTTCCATTCCTGTACAATGGCGGCGAAATCTTCCGGTACTTCTGCCCTGGGCCTGCCGAACCGCACGCCCCGCTTTTTGGCTGCCGCTATCCCCTCGGCCTGCCGTCTGCGGATGTTTTCCCTCTCGCTCTGAGCCACAAAGAATAAAATCTGCAGCACCAGATCGGCGATAAACGTTCCCATCAGCTCCTTGCCGTTGCGGGTGTCCAACAGAGGCATATCCAGCACGCAGATGTCTATGCCAATCTCTTTGGTCAGAATGCGCCACTGGCGTTGAATTTCCTCATAATTGCGGCCCAGACGGTCGATACTTCCTACATAAAGCAGGTCGCCGCTTTTCAGCCTGTGAACCAGCCTTTTGTACTGCGGACGGTCAAAATCCTTGCCTGACTGTTTGTCCATATAGATATTTCGTTTGGGGACGGCCGCCCGCTCCATCGCCAGCCGCTGTCGATCTTCGTTCTGGCCCATCGTCGAAACCCGGATATAGCCATAATCCATTGTGTCTTCCTCCTTATAACAGCATCCTGCATCCTCATTTTGGGGATGTACGGTTCTTTTCCTATTATAAGGTAAGGCAATGACCCAATCACAATCATATAAACAGAAAGCACCCTTCTTTGCGAATTTATCGCATAAAAATAGATGTATAAGCTTTGATTTCACTTATACATCTATTTTTATGCCTGCAAATTCCAGTTGCACACCTCTATTTTGGGTTATAGGACAAAACGTGTTGATGGCTAATCCCAGCCATCAAACGTTCTATCCATTTTATGCAAATCACTCCAAACAATTGCATCACCCCAGATAGAGAGACTCTTTTCCAATCGGTTCTTCTCATTCATCCTCTGATATATAGCTGCTATGCTCTGCTCTGTGGGCATCACTTTTACGATTTCAGATAATGGAAGTGGTTCTGGCGAGTGTATGTAGCACCACCAGTAAACCGCTTTTATTCTTCTTTCAATCGACAGACCTCTATGGTTTCTCAACATTTCTCTGAGTCTCGAATTAACGCCACCTTCCATTCGATTATTCGTAAATGGTGCTGAAAAATCATCTTTCAATTCTTCATCAAGGTATGTAAAGAGTGTTCGTTCTCTAATTAACTTAAGCAGCGCTCTTTCTGCTTTCAGTAGCCGCTC
>NZ_JACOOR010000011.1 GCF_014290175.1 Anaerosacchariphilus hominis | reverse complement strand
TGCTTTAATTCCGGATGTACAAGAAACATTTGTCTTGCCAGATTTCCTTTCATGATTTTTATCATATCAGAAATAAAAAACTGTGGTTTACAATCCACCAGCAAATGGATATGATCCGGTATAACCTCCATGGCCAGAATCTGAAAGCGGTATTCCTCTGCCAGCTTTTGCAGCATTTCCCTGCATTCTGTATCAAGGCCATCTGTCAACACCTTTTTCCGGTATTTCGTACACCAGACGAGATGATATTGCAAAAAGTACACATAACCTCGACCATATGAAAGAGTGTTTTCTCTGATAGTGAATATATCTTTTCCCATGTTTATATCTTACCATATGTAGCACAGAAAGTAAACATCAGTTCTGCTTTTTGGTCAAAAATTTGCACGCCTAACTCATCACTGAAGTAACGAGAATGCGGCGTGCAGTTATTCAATCATTGGGCCTATGACGCGGCTCAAATACTGGTGCCTGAGAATCGTGCATGGTTTATTTCAGCACTTAGCCGTTTGGCGCTGCTTTCCAGTTATACATTTCGTAAGACGGACACAATTACCAGGATTACTTTGGATTATCACAGGATAACGAAAATTCAGCCGGAGCCAAAAACAGAAAGCATAACACGAGAAATCGTCACGTGGGATTGCACGGAACATCTGATTATTGATAGAGAATCAGAATCTCTTGAGTATATCCAAAATATCGGAACTGGCTACAAGATTTCCCGCAAATATGAGATTGAGGGTGGAGTTGAAAATCTGTTGGAAAACTTTAACACAGAAGATTTCTTCTCTCATATTGAAGGCAATCCGGTTGATGTAATTGAGACTCCTAACGAAATGAAGGCTTATAAAATTACCATCCATTACAATAAAACGTCGCCGGTCTGAATACATTTTCTGCAGTGTTGTATTCCATGAGGGATATAAGAGTTACTATTACCTGACAGACGATGACACTATTGAGATTGGTGATTTAGTACTTGTTCCGGCAGGAAAAGATAACCATGAAACGGTTGTGGAAGTAGTGCGCATCGAATATTTCAGTAAAGAAACTGTTCCGCTACCTATTGAAAAAACAAAGAGGATCATCCGCAAATGTACAGATGATGATTTATGGCAATGATTTGCAAGAACGTTTTGTCCTATAAGTCCAAATCTATCTATGGAAAAGGGGCGTAGCGCCGCCCTTTTTCTGACAACAAAAAAAGCACCGACCCCGCAGTTGTTCTGCAAAACCGATACTTTAGAGTGCGCGATCAGGGGTTCGAACCCTGGACACCCTGATTAAGAGTCAGGTGCTCTGCCAGCTGAGCTAATCGCGCTTATTTTGTTTGTTCGTTTTGGGCTGTCCCTCAACGCAAGATTTATTATATACGATGCTCCAGGAAAATGCAAGCACTTTTTTTCATTTTTCTTGATTTTTTTTTCGAACTTGTATACAATGTAGAAAAAGCCGCGTATTTACAGGGTTTTTCCAGGATCCGGAGAAACAGATTTTTTGTCTTTTTCTGCGATTTCGGGTTCCGGAACAGATAAATTTCCGAAAAGGAGGAATTATTTTTTGAGACTGAAGCATATCAAAGGAGCAGAAGAAGCCATCGCCGCCAGCAGCCTGGTGATCCATGACGCCAAAGAGCGAAAGGGGAAATGGCAGGAGCTGTTTGGAAATGATCATCCTATTTATATAGAGATCGGCATGGGAAAAGGGCAGTTCCTGATGGAACTGGCAAAGCAGAATCCCCAGATCAACTATCTGGGCATGGAGCGGTACAGCAGCGTGCTGCTGCGGGCTCTGCAGAAGATGGAGGAGGAGCCCCTTCCGAACCTGTACTTCCTCTGCGAGGACGCCGCCGAGCTGCCGGAGATGTTCGGCAAAGGGGAACTGGACCGGATCTACCTGAATTTTTCCGATCCCTGGCCCAAGGCACGTCACGCCAGACGCCGCCTGACCTCCACTGAATTCCTGGGCCGCTACAATCAGGTGCTGGCTCCCGAAGGACAGGTGGAGTTCAAGACCGATAATGAGGCCCTCTTCGACTTCTCCCTGGAAAGCGTGGAGGAGGCCGGATGGAAGCTCAGGGGCTGTTCCCGGGATCTGCACCACGATCCCTCCATGAATGCCGGAAACATTATGACCGAATACGAAGAGAAGTTCTCTTCCAAGGGCAATCCCATCTACAAACTCATCGCCGTCCGCTAAAGGTTCTCCTGTCTGTGGATTTATTTATCTGCGTACCCGGATTCGGGTACGCAGATTTTTTCTTTTTCCCGGTATTATTTTCGGTATTTTCTGATAATAGATCTTATAATTCGACAGTAAAAAAGTCAAGGATCTTTTGTCGCTTTTCCCGTTTTTCTTCTGTTTTATTCAATCTGTACAGAACACTCGTTTTTTTAAACACTATGTAAACCAGTGTTTTGCACACCTAAAAATGTGGATAATGTGGATAACTTGGTTGATAACTCGTTTTTTAGGCATTTTCCGTCGAATCATATGTGGATATCTTTTTCACTTTTCCACAGGCATTTGTTTACTTTTTCCCAGCAATCTGGAAACTTTGTGCAAAATGCAGCCCAGTCTTTTCTGTGCCGCATTTCCCCTTTTCTTTCTGTCTGATAATTATTCTGTATTGTGCGAATACTCCCATTTTCCCCGCTCCGGCTTTTTCCGGTTCCCTACGCCATTCCATTCTCGCATCGAGACGCACGCACAAAAAAGGAGCAGGATACTCGCTCCTGCTCCGCTGCGTTTCTGTTCTATTCTGATTAGAAGATTCGTCTTACACAGATGACGTTCTTATAATTTGCGGGAGATGTGTACTTAATTCCCGTAGCCGGTGTGCTGGCATGTACGACGGTGTTATTTCCGCAGTAGATAGCCACATGTCCACTGTAGCAGATGATGTCGCCCGGCTGTGCCTCGGAAAGGCTTACCGCATATCCTGCGCTTCTCATGGCGCTGGAGGAATGGGGCAGGCCCACACCAAAGTGGGAATATACACCCATGACGAATCCAGAACAGTCCGTTCCGTTGGTCAGGCTGGTTCCGCCGTATACATACGGATTACCCACAAACTGGCTTGCGTAGCTGACTACTGCATTGCCGCTGCTGCTTCCGGATCCGGTTCCCACAGTGCTTCCTGCGGAACTCTCGGACTTGGCCGCCGCTGCCTTTGCCTTCTTCTTTCCTTCTTCTTTGGCTGCTGCCTCCTTCGCCAGACGTGCTGCCTCTTCTTCCTTGGACTCAGCCTGTACGAAATCTGTTCTCAAATCTACATAATCGGTGGATACCCAGCCATCGCCTTCCTCGATGGATACCTGGACGAATCCGTCCTTCTCATCGGTAACGGTCAGCTCCTCGCCCTCTCCGATGAGTCCCAGAACACTGGCGTCTGTGGTTGCCTCGGTTCTCACTCGAAGAGTCTGGGTGGTAACGGTGGCAACTCTCTGGCCTACTTCCTCTGCCAGAGTCTCCGCCTCGTCTCCGGTCACCACATATTCAGCTTTCACGTATCCGGTTACGCTTCCGGAGGTAATCTTGTACCATCCGTCCACCTCATCCTCTACGACACCGGCTGACTTGTCATACAGCTTGCCGAGGATCTCACTGTCCTCGCTGGCTTCACTTCTTACATTCACGTAGTCGTTTACCTGCGCGATACAGATTCCGTCAAACTCGGACGGCGTCATATCCTCCAGAACCTTCTCATCGGCCTCCGGATCTACCGCCTGTGCTTCTGTCATAACGGAAGCGATTCCCTCCTCTGCTCCCAGTGACAGGCTGCTTGCCTCTACGCGAATACCGCTGAAGCTGAAGCAAAGCGCCCCTGCGAGACATATCGTTGCAAACTTGTGCATGTTATCGTTCCTCCAGTTTATCTCGGTAACAGTCTTTCCTGCTATCTTTCCTTCAAATGTTACGAATTTGTTAAAACTTATGACTGAATTATAACAGGGTCATTCTTATTTGTCAACCTTATCGAGATATTCTTCTAATGTATAGCGTTTTATAAAAATTTCCATTGACAATGAATGATTTTTTGCTACAATATAAGAAACAGTAACCGTTATCATTATTGAATAAGGAGGGTCTTATGCCAGCATTAAAATATAGCCGTCAGAGAGAATCCATTAAGCGTTTTCTGCTGTCCCGGTATGACCACCCCACGGCAGATACCGTTTATCTGCATGTAAAAGAGGAATTTCCGAATATCAGTCTGGGAACCGTCTACCGCAATCTTGCGCTGCTGACCGATCTGGGCGAGATCATCAAAATCACCACGGACGGAGCAGATCGCTTCGACGCCCATGTGGAGCCCCATTCTCATTTTATATGCAGAAAGTGTCACGCCCTTTTTGATATCCACATGGACGATGAGTCCTTCATCGACGAAAAGGCCAGACAGGTGTTTCCGGGCGTCATCGAGGGACACAGCACCCAGTACTACGGGCTCTGCGCCGAATGCGCCGGAAAGTATATTTCTTAAGCGTTTCTTCTATAATAATAGAGTGCACTAACAGAACGTCCGGTTCATACTTTCCCGCTTACCCTGCAAGGAATCTTTAATTGAAAAATTTTTCATTTAAGCCTTGACGAAAACAGGAAAGCATGCTATATTAATATCAGTAACAGGAATTGTTACTGATTTAGAAAAAGAACTAACAATTATAAATAATATTTCAAAGAAAAGGAGAACAAGATTATGAAAACATGGGTATGTACAGTATGTGGTTACGTTTGGGAAGGCGAGACAGCACCGGAGAAATGTCCCCAGTGTGGAGTTCCTGCATCCAAGTTCAAAGAGCAGGCTGAGGGCCTGACCTGGGCAGCTGAACATGAGGTAGGCGTAGCACAGGGCGTAAGCGAGGATATCCTGAACGACCTTCGCGCAAACTTCAACGGAGAATGCTCCGAGGTAGGTATGTATCTGGCTATGGCTCGTGTGGCTCACAGAGAGGGTTATCCGGAAATCGGTCTCTACTGGGAGAAGGCAGCTTACGAAGAGGCTGAGCACGCTGCAAAATTTGCAGAGCTTCTGGGCGAGGTCGTTACCCCCAGCACTAAGAAGAATCTGGAGCTGAGAGTTGCAGCTGAGCACGGCGCAACCGAGGGCAAATTCGACCTGGCAAAGCGCGCAAAGGCTGCAAACCTGGACGCTATTCATGACACCGTACACGAGATGGCCCGCGACGAGGCTCGTCATGGCAAAGCATTCGAGGGTCTGTTAAAGAGATACTTTGGTTAAGCTATAAGGCATGCAAAAGCATAAGGAAATGGTTCAGAGGGAGCTTGCTCACTCTGGGCCATTTTTTATGCTTTTATAGGGCGCCAGCCCGTCAGCGAGATGCAGCCGCACAGCGGCGGAATCGAGCGGGCATGCCTTATAGCCCACTACCTTCCGGGCATGCAAAGCATAAGGAAATGGTTCAGAGGGAGCTTGCTCACTCTGGGCCATTTTTTTATGCTTTTATAGGGCGCCAGCCCGTCAGCGAGATGCAGCCGCACAGCGGCGGAATCGAGCGGGCATGCCTTATAGCCCACTACCTTCCGGGCATGCAAAGCATAAGGAAATGGTTCAGAGGGAGCTTGCTCACTCTGGGCCATTTTTTTATGCTTTTATAGGGCGCCAGCCCGTCAGCGAGATGCAGCCGCACAGCGGCGGAATCGAGCTGGCATGCCTTATAGCCTTCACTACCCTACTGCATTTTCCCCAATTCTGTGCTACAATCATCCTATACCCCATTTTCAGAAAGGAGGTCTCTCCCCATGATCATCCCCACCGCCGCGGAGCTGTCCATCACCGAGCTGGCCGACCGCATCTGGTCCCGCCAGGGAAAAGTAATCGTAAAATGGAAGGAGCTTGAATAAGTATGGAATTCTATGTAGATATCGCAGATCTGGACGCTGTCAAAAAGGTAGCCGCCTACTACCCCATCAGCGGCTTCACCACCAATCCGAAGATTCTCACCAAGGCAAAGCGCCCGGTTACGGAGCTCATGTCCGAATACCGGGACTATGTGGAAGAGAAGAACCTGAAAATCTTTTTCCAGGTGACCGGAGAAACCGCCGAAGAAATGTTTCAGCAGGCCAGCGCCCTGCACGACTATTTCGGCAACCATTTTATCGTGAAAATCCCGGCTGTCAAAGAGGGCTATCAGGCTGTGCGCCTCTGCAAGGAAGCCGGTATCCCTGTTCTGGTAACCGTGGTTCACTCCATGATGCAGGCCCTGGTGGCCGCCCAGGCAGGAGCCGACTATGTGGCCCCCTATGTGAGCCACATTGACAATATCGGTGCTGACGGCATCCGCTGTATCGAGCACATGCTGCAGGCCTTTCGCCAGGCGGGACTGAACTGCAAGGTACTGGGAGCCAGCTTCCGCACGGTGGATCAGCTGGAGCGTCTGGCCGTCATCGGCTGTCAGGCTGTGACCATCACCCCGGAGATGTTCGATATGCTCATCGCCCATCCCTCCACCACGGAATCCATGGCTGACTTCCGAAGCGCCTGGAAGAAGACCTTCGGTGATCAGCAGATCAGTGATCTGCTTCCCCGCTGACTTTCCGGACAACTTCATACCCCGACATCCCAGGCTGGAATTCAGATGATAAAAATTCTGAATTCCGGCCTTTGAAATCCCCCTTGACTTTTGTTCTTTTTTGTTTATAATATGAATATAGTTATACATAGTATTTAATACTACATATAGAATTATTATAAACCACGTTATTTCATAGAACGAAAGGGGTTATTTTTATGACATTTGAAATCAAAGATCCGGGAAGTGCGATCACTCATTTTATCGGAATGCTGATGGCAGCCTTTGCAGCTACGCCGCTCCTGATCCGGGCCGCCAGCAATCCGGACAAAATCCATCTGATTTCCCTGAGCATCTTTATTGTGAGCATGATTCTCCTGTACGGGGCCAGCGCCACCTACCACACCCTGAACCTTTCCGAGCGTACCAACCGGATTCTGCGCAAGATTGACCACTGCATGATCTTCGTCCTCATCGCCGGTTCCTATACGCCCGTGTGCATGATCGTCCTGGGCGGCAAGGTGGGCTATACCCTCTGTGCCATCGTCTGGAGTATCGCCATCGCAGGCATTATCCTGAAGCTCTTCTGGATCACCTGCCCCAAGTGGTTCTCCTCCGTGCTCTATATCACCATGGGCTGGGTCTGCGTGCTGGCCTTCACCCAGATTCTGAACGCCCTGTCTCCCGCGGCCTTTGGCTGGCTGCTGGCAGGCGGCATCATTTACACTGTGGGCGGTATTATTTACGCCCTGAAGCTTCCTCTCTTCAACGCCCGGCATAAGTACTTCGGCTCCCATGAGATCTTCCATCTATTCGTCATGGGCGGAAGCATCTGCCACTTTATCATGATGTATGTGTTTGTGGCCCGGATGCCCATCGGTCTGTAAAGCAGAACTGTTTCTTTACTCTTCAGGCTCTTTCCTTTATAATGGAACTGGTTCCGACGACCGTTCCCTGTAAAGGAGGGAGCCTTTTTCTGTCCTTATTCCCGGAACCTCTGGAGTGCCTTATGAACTATACCTATATTCTCCGGTGCGGCGACAGTTCGCTCTACACCGGTTGGACCAACGATCTGGAAAAGCGCCTGGCCGACCACAATGCCGGCCGCGGCGCCAAATACACCCGTGCTCATTTGCCTGTGACCCTGGCCTACTACGAGACCTTTGACACAAAGGAAGAGGCCATGAAGCGGGAATGCGCCATCAAAAAATTAAGCCGCTCCCAGAAGGAACGGCTTATCAACTCCGATCAGAATCCGGTTACGGAAGCAGCGTCTTAGGATCTACGCTGGTTCCGTCTTTCTTTACTTCAAAATACAGGCTGCAGCCCTCTTTGCTATAATACCGGCTGGGCTCCGCCAGATATCCCAGCAGCTCTCCTGCCTTCACATAGCTTCCCTCCTGCACGGCCGCGTCCTGAAGCTGGCCGTAAATCAGCTCATAGCCATTGCCGATATCCATGGTCATCGTCAGGCCTGTCTCCTCCAGTGTCTCCAGTCCGGTCACCTTTCCGTCCGCCGCACTCAGCACGCTCTGGCCGGCATTTCCCTGAATCACCAGGGCCGGATTACATTTGTACTGGTCCAGTGTGGGAAAATAAATGGTCTTGTCCATACTGTAATCCAGGAGAATGGTGCCTGCCACCGGCCAGAGAAGGCTGCCCTGCTCCCCGGAAAAGGAAAGAGTAGGCTCCGTCTGTGCCAGAGCTTCCCCCGCCGTCTCCTGCAAGAGCACAGTCTCATCCTCTGTCACCGGCAGATCTGCTGTCTCGCTCTCATACTCACTTTCCAGCTCCGGCCCGTCCTTGGTCTTTCCGGCCTTATCCGCCTGATCCCTGGACGCTGCAGCCGCAGCCGCCTGCCGTTCCTCTGCCTGCCTGCGCTCCCGGGCCAGTTGTTCTTCCCGGGCCTTCACAGCCTGCTCCGCTTCGGACACCTGCTGCTCCAGCTGTTTCTGCTGTTCCTCGGTCCTTCCCACCGTATACATGCCAATCATGGTCACTACTGCCAGAAAACACAGTCCCAGCGCCACGGTGGTGCTTCTGCTCACCCCGAAGCCGCTCTTCTTCTTTCTTTTTACTGCCATACGCTTCACCTCTGTCTGTTTTTACACACCGACAGCCTCCGCTGCGGTATTGCTCTTGCTATCTCTAGCATAGCCACTTTCCGAGAAGCTTATACACACGGCATTTTTATAAAAATAAGACAGGATTTCCGAATACTTCCATCCCTCATTGGCAAAACGATTGGCCTGATACATGCTGAGGCCAAGTCCGTGTCCGCATCCTTTCGTAACAATACGGACCTTTTCGTCAGTACGTTCCAGAGAAAAACAGCTGGATTCCAGCCCATACCGGGCCCGGAATTCTTCCCCGCCCAGAGAGATGCCGTCCGCAGCTACCCCTGTCACATACCCGGCCCTGTCCCGCTCCAGAATCTCCGTGTCGGCAGGCAGTTCTCCCGGCTCCCATTCCCGGATATGCAGATACTCCGGGGCTTCCACATCCTCCGGGCAGTCCGCGGACTCCAGCCACTGATAGGCTGCTCCCAGCACCGAGCCGTCCCGGGTCTTTCCCGCGCTGACTGCATGGTAGGGAAGCTCCAGCAGCTTTTCCCCGGCGATCATCACCTGACTGTCGGTAGCTTCCGCTGCCTTTTCGCATTTTTCCCGATAACGTTCCCAGTTTTCGTAGCCCCAGAGCTTTTCCTCCTGAATGGGCGTGTAATAGGAAAAGCCCAAGATTTCCAGATCCGTTTCCCGGATCTGTCCGGCAGCCTCCTCCCGGCTTTCGGTTCCGTAATACTCCATGGCCGCGCAGAGCAGATTGGTGCGGACGATCACCGCCTGGGCTTTCAGGGCCTCCAGCTCGTAGGTCACCGGCATTTCCGTGGGAAGGACTTCCGCCACGCACCGTTCCAGCTCCGTGATCTCTTCCTGTTTCTCGGTGCCGGTCATACTTCCGGTCCGGAACACGGCGGCCACATAGGGGAGCAAAAGTAAAATAATCAAAAGGGCCATCCCTGTTTTTATTTTTTCTCTCATTCTATAGCGTATGTATCAAAAAAAAGAAACAGACCGAAAGCCTGCTTCTCTTTTTCTCCCACTTTTACTCCGCCGTTCCGGCACAATCCAGAATACTCATTTCATGTTTCATCTCTTTCCTCTCGAATTAATTTCCGAATGGCTTCGATGCTGACCTGAATGGCCGCAGTCATATCGTGAGTTTCTATATCTTCCATTCCGTTCTTCGCCCGCTCCTGATTCCAGAGCACGTTCAACACACAGCCTGCCCGCATGCCCAGAATCTGGGACACGATGAATACGGCCGAGCTTTCCATCTCGGAAGCCAGAGCTCCGGCCTTCAACCAGGCATCCCATTTATTCAGAAGCTCGTAGCCCGCCGGCATCCGCTCCGGGCTGTGCTGTCCGTAGAAGGAATCCTTGCACTGGACCACGCCCGCATGATACGGATGTCCCAGTTCCTTCGCGCTGTTTACCAGCGCATTGGTCACATCCAGGTTCGCCACTGCCGGAAACTCGATGGGCACGTATTCCTTGGAGGTTCCCTCCATGCGGATGGCCCCGGTGGCTACCACCAGATCGCCGCCCTTTACCGGCAGGGCCATGCCGCCGCAGGTGCCGATACGCAGTACCGTATGCACGCCCACCTGATGCAGTTCCTCCACGCCGATGGCTGCGGACGGGCCTCCCATTCCAGTTGACATAACGAGAACCGGCTCGCCCTCGAGCTCACCCACCCAGGTGGTGTATTCCCGGTTCTGGGACACAAACCGCGGATGTTCCAGATGGGAGGCGATTTTTTCCACCCGTCCCGGATCGCCCGGCAAGATGGCGTAGCGCGCCCCGGCTTCATTGATAAATCCGATATGGTAAGGTTTCTGATGTTCATAATACATAAGCCTGACCCCCTTTTTCTTAACCATACACGATTTCACTCCATTTTGCAACAGACCGATCGCAAAATAGAATCCTGCTCTGCAGGATTCTCCGCCTGCGGCGGGTCGCCTTAGCGACATCATTCCATTCCGCCGCAGTGCGATCCCCCGGAGGGGCTTTTTGCTCTATAGGAATCATAGCTTTCGCACTTTAACGTAACACGGTATTTCCTATAGAGCAAAAAAGGACAGGCGTCCGAAAACGTCTGTCCTTTCGTAATTTACATTTTATTTTGCAGCCTTCTTGCCGCTGACTTCTGTATCCTCTTTCGGAAGAGTCACCGTCATCTTGTCCAGATGCCAGATATCGTCCACGTACTCCTGAATGGTTCTGTCAGAAGAGAACTTGCCGCTGCATGCGGTGTTCCAGAGAGCCTTCTTCGCCCACTGCTTCTCGTCCCGGTATACAGACTCGATCTTGGCATGGGTTTCTGCGTAGGAGCGGAAATCCTTCAGGATGAAGTAGGTGTCTGCACGGTCGCTGTTATTGGTGTTCAACAGGGAATCGTACAGATCGCGGAACATTTCCGGATCCTGAGGTGCGTAGTATCCGTTGATGAGCTGCATCAGCACGTGACGGATATCCTGATCGCTGTTGAAGATATCCATGGGGTTGTAGCCGCCATGCTGCTCATAATTGATAACCTCGTCTGCGCTCAGGCCGAAGATAAAGGCATTTTCCTCGCCCATCTCTTCTACCATCTCCACATTTGCGCCGTCCATGGTTCCGATGGTCAGGGCTCCGTTCAGCATGAACTTCATGTTACCAGTACCGGACGCCTCCTTGCTGGCGGTGGAAATCTGCTCGGATACATCTGCCGCCGCGAAGATCAGCTCCGCGTTGGAGACACGGTAATCCTCGATAAATACCACCTTCAGCTTGCCGTTAATGGACGCGTCGTTGTTGATCACGTCTGCCACGGAGTTGATGAGCTTAATGGTCAGCTTCGCGCGGCGGTAGCCTGCAGCTGCCTTAGCGCCAAAGATAAAGGTTCTCGGATAGAATTCCATATCCGGATGCTCTTTGATCTTGTTGTACAGATACATCACATGCAGAATATTCAGAAGCTGACGCTTGTACTCATGCAGTCTCTTAACCTGTACGTCAAAGATGGAGCGGGGATCTACGGTAATACCGTTGTGCTCCTGAATGTATTTTGCCAGACGCACCTTGTTCTGATACTTGATGTTCATGAACTCCTGCTGCGCCTTCTCATCGTCTGCGTAGATCTTCAGCTTGCTGATCTGGGACAGATCGGTGATCCACTCGTCGCCGATGTGATCGGTCACCCACTGAGCCAGCAGCGGATTGCCGTGAAGAAGAAAACGACGCTGGGTGATACCGTTGGTCTTGTTGTTGAACTTCTCCGGCATCATCTGATAAAAATCTCTCAGCTCCTGCTTTTTCAGGATCTCGGTATGCAGTCTCGCCACGCCGTTTACGGAGTGTCCTGCTGCGATGGCAAGATGAGCCATCTTTACCTGTCCGTCATAGATGATAGCCATCTTACGGATCTTCTCCTGATCGCCCGGATATTTGTTCTGGATTTCCATCACGAAACGGCGGTTGATCTCCTCGATAATCTGGTATACACGGGGAAGCAGACGGGAAAACAGCTCGATGGGCCATTTCTCCAGAGCCTCTGCCATGATGGTATGGTTGGTGTACGCACAGGTCTTGGTGGTTACCTCCCATGCTTCATCCCACTCCAGGCCTTCCTCATCAATCAGGATACGCATCAGCTCTGCCACTGCCACGGTGGGATGGGTATCGTTCAGCTGGAATGCCGCCTTCTCGTAGAACTTGCGGATATCCTCATGATTTCTCTTATAACGGGCAATGGCCTCCTGTACGCTGGCGGAGATAAAGAAATACTGCTGCTTCAGACGCAGCTCCTTGCCTGCCATATGGTTATCGTTGGGGTACAGAACCTCTACCAGCAGCTTCGCCAGGTTCTCTTCCTCCACAGCCTGCTGATAATCGCCCTTGTCAAAGGCATCCAGACGGAAGGTGTTCATAGCCTCCGCATCCCAGATACGGAGGGTGTTTACTACGTTGTTGCCATAGCCTACCACCGGAAGGTCGCAGGGAATCGCCCGTACGGCCTGGTATCCCTTCTGAATGAAATGGCTCTTGCCGTTCTGATCCACCTCTACGTCCACATAACCGCCGAACTTGACGATCTTCGCGTACTCGGGACGACGAAGCTCAAAGGGATTGCCATCGGAAAGCCAGTCATCCGGAATCTCTTTCTGATAGCCGTTCTCAATTTTCTGCTTAAACATACCGTAGCGGTAACGAATACCGCAACCGTATGCCGCATAGCCCAGGGTTGCCAGAGAATCCAGGAAGCAGGCTGCCAGTCTTCCCAGACCGCCATTTCCCAGAGCTGCGTCCGGCTCCTGATCCTCAATCACGTTCAGATCACAGCCAAGCTCCTCCAGGGCTTCCTTTACTTCATCATAATAGGTCAGGTTAATCAGATTATTACCAAGCGCACGGCCCATCAGAAATTCCATGGACATGTAATACACGATCTTCGGATCCTGCTTTTTCATCTGCTCCTGGGTCGCGATCCATGCGTCGATGATCGCATCCTTGGTAGCCAGTGCTACCGCATGAAAAATCTGATGCTGCGTTGCCTCTTCGATTGATGTCCGGTACAGAGTTTTCACGTTGTAAACTACGCTTCTTTTGAAGAGATCCTTGTCAAAGGGTCTTTTACTCATAATAATGTCCTCCTCGTTTACCGTATCGGTGCGCGTAAGCGCGCGTTTTACGCGCGCTCTACGCCCATGGTAACCTTCTCACCGTTGATACTCCAATCCTTCACGTAGCCATTGGCCTCGTCGAACTTCACATCCACAGCCAGAACCTCGGACTTGATCTGCTCCTGATTTGCCTTAATGAGCTCTTCGATCTTCTCATTGCCCTTGCAGGAAATCACAATCTTGTCGGTTACCTGGAAATCTGCCTCTTTACGCATGGTCTGTACCTTACTGATGATCTCGCGAACAAAGCCCTCCTCGATCAGTTCCGGTGTGAGCTTGGTGTCCAGCACTACGGTGATGGTATTGTCACCGTCAGATACAAAGCCTTCGGTCTGCGCCATGTCAATCAGCAGATCCTCTTCAGATAATACCACACTTGTACCGTTTACGTCAAATGTGAGGCTTCCCTTCTCCTTCAGCTCGTCCATGGCGGTATTGCCGTCCACCTCAGACAGGTGCTGGCGGATGCCGTTCAGGAACTTGCCGTACTTGGGTCCTACGGTCTTCAGCTGCGGTTTGAAGCTGTAGGTGGTAAATGCGCGGACGTCGTCGGTAAAGTCTACCTTTTTCACATTCAGCTCGTCCTCGATGATCTCGCAGTAGTACTCAGCCAGCTTGTAGGGAGCCTTTACATACATCTGGGCAATGGGCTGACGGTTCTTGATGTTCGCGGTGTTACGGCACGCACGGCCCATCACAACGATCTTCAGAACCTCGTCCATATCGCGCTCCAGCTCTTCGTTGATCCATGCCTTGTTTACAGTCGGGAAGTCGCACAGATGGATGCTCTCGGGAGCGTCCTTGTCGATGCTTCTTACCAGATTCTGGTAAATTTCTTCTGTCATGAAGGGTACCATGGGCGCTGCTGCCTTGGAAATGGTTACCAGGGAGGTATACAGGGTCATATAAGCATTGATCTTATCCTGCTCCATGCCCTTTGCCCAGAAACGCTCACGGCTGCGGCGTACATACCAGTTGGACATATCGTCCACGAACTCCTGAAGGGCTCTTGCTGCCTCCGGGATCCGGTAGTTATTCAGGTTATCATCTACCTCGCCCACTACGGTGTTCAGCTTGGACAGAAGCCATTTATCCATGACGCTCAGGGAATCGTAATTCAGCTCGTACTTGGTTGCGTCAAATTCGTCAATGTTCGCGTACAGCACGAAGAACGCATAGGTGTTCCAAAGGGTACCCATGAATTTACGCTGTCCTTCCTGTACGGCCTTTCCGTGGAAACGGTTGGGCAGCCAGGGCGCGCTGTTGATGTAGAAATACCAGCGGATAGCGTCTGCGCCGTATTTATCCAGCGCGTCAAAGGGATCTACCGCATTTCCCTTGGACTTACTCATCTTCTGGCCGTTCTCATCCTGTACATGGCCCAGAACGATGACGTTCTCGTAAGGAGCCTTGTTGAACAGAAGAGTGGACTCTGCCAGCAGGGAGTAGAACCAGCCTCGGGTCTGATCTACGGCCTCGGAGATAAACTGTGCCGGGAACTGCTGATGGAACAGCTCCTGATTTTCAAACGGGTAATGATGCTGCGCGAAGGGCATCGCTCCGGAGTCGAACCAGCAGTCCAGTACCTCCGGTACGCGGCGCATGGTCTTGCCACAGCAGGGGCATTTCATGGTGATCTGGTCAATGTACGGACGGTGGAACTCCACGGTCTTCGCGTTCTCGTCGCCACTCATCTCATAGAGCTCCTCGCGGCTTCCGATGGACTCCTGGTGTCCGCAGCCTTCACACTCCCAGATGTTCAGCGGAGTTCCCCAGTAACGGTTACGGCTTACGCCCCAGTCCTGAATGTTCTCCAGCCAGTCGCCGAAACGTCCCTTACCGATGCTCTCCGGGATCCAGTTGATGGTATTGTTATTGCGGATCAGGTCATCCTTTACCGCGGTCATTTTGATGAACCAGGACTCACGCGCGTAGTAGATAAGCGGTGTGTCGCAGCGCCAGCAGAACGGATAATCATGCTCGAACTTGGGCGCGTCGAAAAGCTTGCCCTCTGCGTCCAGATCCTTCAGGACTTCGGGATCAGCCTTCTTTACAAACATACCTGCATACGGCGTCTCGGCGGTCATGTTACCCTTGCCGTCCACGAACTGTACGAAGGGCAGGTCGTAGTTGCGGCCCACACGTCCGTCGTCCTCACCGAAAGCCGGCGCGATATGAACGATACCGGTACCATCGGACATGCTTACATAATTATCTACGGTTACATAGAAGCCCTTCTTATGCTGCTTTGCTGCTGCCTCTCCGGCACATGCGAATAGGGGCTCGTACTCCTTGTACTCCAGATCTTTTCCGACATATTTTTCCAGAACCACGTAAGCGGGCTTTCCTTCCTCTGCGAGACCACCCAGCACCTTGTCTGCCAGTGCCTCCGCCAGGTAGTAGGTGTAGCCGTCTGCTGCCTTGACCTTTACGTAGGTGTCGCTGGGGTTCATACACAAACCCACGTTGGATGGCAGGGTCCAGGGGGTGGTAGTCCATGCCAGGAAGTACGCGTCCTCATCCTTTACCTTGAAGCGGACGATGGCGGAGCGCTCCTTCACCTGCTTGTAGCCCTGGGCTACCTCATGGCTGGAAAGGGGGGTACCACAGCGCGGGCAGTAGGGAACGATCTTGAAGCCCTTGTACAGCAGGCCCTTCTTCCAGATCTCCTTCAGCGCCCACCACTCGGACTCGATGTAGTTGTCATCGTATGTGACAAACGGATGCTCCATGTCAGCCCAGAAACCTACGGTGCCGGAGAAATCCTCCCACATGCCCTTGTATTTCCAGACGCTCTCTTTACATTTGCGGATGAACGGGTCCAGACCGTACTGCTCGATCTGCTCCTTACCGTCCAGGCCCAGCATCTTCTCGACCTCCAGCTCTACCGGAAGTCCGTGGGTATCCCATCCGGCCTTTCTCGGTACCATGTAGCCCTTCATGGTGCGGTATCTGGGGATCATATCCTTGATAACACGAGTCAGCACATGGCCGATGTGGGGCTTACCGTTGGCGGTGGGCGGTCCGTCGTAGAAGGTGTAGGTCTCGCCTTCCTTGCGGGTGTCCATGCTCTTCTCGAAAATGTGATTCTCATCCCAGAACTTTTCAATCTCTTTCTCACGGCCGACGAAATTCAGGTCGGTTGATACTTTGTTGTACATGATTTTTCCTCCTTTTGAAATATCTGAAATTCTGCTTCACAGAATTCCAGATTCGCGGGCGGCGTCAGATCGGAATACAAGTATTCCGGCCTGACTTATGCCTTCCGCGAAAAAAAAGGCTTTCGTCCTGTAACAGGACAAAAGCCGATCGCTTCTGTGAAACCACCTAATTACAACATGCTATCACATGTGTCTCCCGTAACGGAGGAGCGCCGCCGGTACCTAAAAATCCTGCTTCTCTATACACGATTCTTCAGCCCGGAGCTCGGAAGTGATTTTCAAAAAGTCCTACTCGCACCGGGCTTCCACCCTCCCCGGTTCGCTGTGCCTTTTGGCGCTTTTCTACTCTCTTCGTCAATGCGTTTTCTTTATGTTTCGTTGCTATTAGCCAGTATACCCCGTTTTTGCGGGCTTTGTCAACCTTGGCGGCCTGATTTTTCCCACTTTTTTCTTAAGGAACGTTAAACTTTTCGTTGAAGCCCTTGCGTCCTTGCCGGAAATAGCCTATACTTAGAATCAAAATGTTACAATTTTATTGCAGGAGTGCTTTTAATATGAAATTTTCACATAGATTTCGGTTTTTCACGGGTCTTCTGACCCTTTCCCTGGTGGGATCCCTCTGTTTCAGTCCCATCTCCGCAGACGCTAAAAAGACCACAAGAAAGACGGCTGCCCAGATCGCCGCGGAGAAAGCTGCCGCTGAACAAATCGAAGCAGAGCGTCAGGCTGCTTATAATAAGGATATTGATTCCAATGCCATCGACGGCTGGCCCCAGGGCCCGCAGATCTACGCGGAATCCGCCATTGTCATGGAAGCATCCAGCGGAGCCATCCTTTATAATAAGGATATGGATATGAAGAATTATCCTGCCAGTATCACAAAGATCCTGACGGCTCTGATCACCCTGGAGAACTGCTCTCTGGACGAGGTGGTTACCTATTCTTATAATGCGACCCACTCCATCGACGCGGGGAGCAGCAGCATCTACACCACCGAGGACGAGCAGCTCACTGTGGAGCAGTCCCTCTACGCCCTGATGCTGGAATCCGCCAACGAGTGCGCCAACGGCCTGGCGGAGCATGTGGCCGGTTCCATCAACTCCTTCGCGGAAATGATGAATCAGAAGGCGGAGGAGCTGGGCTGCACCAATACCCATTTTTCCAATGCCAATGGTCTTCACGACGACAACCATTATACAAGTGCCCACGATATGGCCCTGATTACCAGGGCCGCCATCCAGAATCCAGATTTTCTCCGGATCTCCGGTACGGCCAAATACCAGATGCCGCCCACCAATAAGCGTGATGAGATCACCTACATGACCAATCATCATTACATGATCGCGCCCTACCGAGGCGTCACCACCTACCTGGATGATACGGTCATCGCAGGCAAGACCGGCAATACCAGCGTGGCCAAGGGTACACTGGTTACCGTGGCCCAGCGAGGCGGCATGACCCTTATCGTGGTCACTATGCGGACCCAGTCCACCGGAGAAAAGGGCGTTCCGCTGTTCACCGACACGGCCCTGCTTCTGGACTATGCTTCCGAAAACTTCACCCGCTACAATGTCTCTGAAAATGAAACGAACTTTTCCGTAGCGGGTTCCGGAACCTCCTACATCGGAAGTGCCATCTTCGGCCAGTCCAAGCCGCTGATTCAGATCAATTCCGATGACGCGGTTGTGCTTCCCAATGATGCATCCTTCTCGGACGCATCACCGGAGCTGTCTTTCCAGGACGAGGATACGGATTCGGATGTGATCGCCACCCTCTCCTACACCTATCATGGAGAGCCCGTGGGAACTGCCTCCATCGAGCTCACCAAGGACAACCTGCAGGACTTTGCCTTTGACAAAGAAACCGGAGCTGAGGACTCCTCGGAGGATACTTCCGACAGCGCCTCTGCAGAAACCGACGCTTCTTCCGGGACGGAGCCCATTCAGCAGAAGCATTTCATCAAGATCAATGTACGCCTGATCCTGATTGTGGCGGGAATCGCCCTGTTGCTCTTCCTGCTGTACCGGCTCATCCGGCATCTGATGAATACCTTCCAGTTCTCCGTGAACCTTCCGGTTCCGGGACTCAGAAGAAGACGCAGCAGCCGCAGACGCCGGTTCTCCTGGCCCTTCCGAAAAAAGCGCCCGGATACCAGGTATCGCCGGACGCCAAAGAAACGGTAAGTTCTCTTGATTTTCATAAGGGCCTAAGTAAGAAAGAATGTGCCGTTGGCACATTCTCGCGCCGAGGCGCGGTTGCCTTGGCAACCATCTACCACTGCGCCGAGTGCGCATCCCCCCGGAGGGTTTTTTGCTCTATAGGAAGCATGACTTTCGCGCTTTAATGTGACACACCATTTCCTATAGAGCAAGAAACAGGCTCCGGGCCTCGCCCAGCCGCTCCTCAAACTGCTCATAAAAGTCCCTGTCTTTTTCCCAGGGCTTCTGATAAAAGCTTTTCAGAATATACAGGTCCACCTGCTTCTGATAATTCTCACCGTCCGCTGCTTCCAGCCGGGCGGTGATTTCTTTCAGAAAATAATGCCAGTCTATAATAAACTTCTCGTTGCGCTTCAAATCCGGCGTGTCGATCCATTTCTGCACTTTCACCTTCAGCTTCGGCTCTTTGGGACATTCATGCACCTGCAGAAAATACTGAAAACTGTGGTTCTCATAGAACCGTCCCAGCGGAAAGATCCGGCAGAAACCCGGCCGCAGCCCATGGATGCTGCAGCGTCCCTCTTCGTTCAGGAAGCCGCAGCGCTCCTGCTCTCCCGAAGTCTTCATATTCGGCAAAATCACGCCCTCCACCAGATTCAGCTCCAGCTTGTCCTGCAAAAGCGCCTCAAAGCTCACTCCCAGCCCCCTGGTCAGCCGCCACACATCATAGGGATCCAAGATAATCGTACTTCCCATGCTCTCACAGCACTGAGAGCACCCCGCGCAGCCACCACAGTCCGCCTTCACCATATCCCTAGGCCCGTACAGTCTCCCGTCAGACACCTCATTCATATCTATCTCGCGTTCCATGTTATTTCTCCTTGTCTGTTTTCTTATTTTATGGTACACTCTTTAAGTGAAGTCAGTCAAGACTGACTCTTAAGTTTCTGTAAGTCAGCTGGATAGAGCACACGCCTCCTAAGAAGTAACCATAGTTAAAGCCGTGGAACTTAAAAAGGTGGTAACAAAGAGTCCGATTTGAACAATGGCATATAGAAATGTCGAAATAAGAAATCAGATGATTCATCACGAAAGTGATTGAGTTCATAAAGTTGGTCGCCGTGACCGAAAAGGCTGAAAAAGCCCGAAAATACGGCATTTGTTCCCATAGTTAAATGGATATAACAAGCGCCTCCTAAGCGGCAGATTGTTCGATTCCTTCGAGCCTTGAAAATTGCATAAAACTTATAAATGTCTCAGTAGCTCAGCTGGATAGAGCACACGCCTCCTAAGCGGCAGATTGTTCGATTCCTTCGAGCCTTGAAAATTGCATAAAACTTATAAATGTCTCAGTAGCTCAGCTGGATAGAGCACACGCCTCCTAAGCGGTAGATGGTTCGAGTCTAAATCTTGCATAAAACTTAATATTTTGATAAATGTCCATGTAGCTCAGCTGGATAGAGCACACGCCTCCTAAGCGTGGGGTCGGAGGTTCAAATCCTCTCATGGACGCCAGCGAACAACGCTGCAAGCCTTTATTCATAAGGGTTTGCAGCTTTTTTTGTTCAGCCGCAGCCTTTTGTTAAAACCATCTACCAGGGTTGGAGGGTTACTTTTTTGTTTATGCGTTACAATGAATTTTTTGCTAATTGGAAACGAACTAAAATGGAGAGCTTGCTAAGAAAAATGGACTTCTTGCTAATTTGAGATTTTAGCCAGCCTTTTGAGCGGTAAGCAATGCTGCCAGGGTGCTTGCAAGCTCCGGGGATTTTTGGAGCTGTTCCACCAATGCCGCCAGGTCTAAGGTTTGTGCTTGAGGCTGTTCCGGCTCCTGGGGAGGCTTTACATTCCGCAGATCAGGATTAGCATAAAAGGCACTCTCAAACTTCTGGGCATTGATCTTACGGTCCTCGTCGAGGATGTGGGCGTACACTTTTGTAATCATATCAATTTCAGCGTGGCCCGTGTCCCCCTGGGTGGCTTTCAGATCGCCGTGGTTGAGTTTCAGCTTATAAGTAGTGCTGGAATGTCTGAGAGAGTGGAACACCACATTAGGCAATCCGGCTTTTTCTTTCAGCAGAGAAAATTCTTTCTCAATAATCCGGTTCTCACATGGCCTGCCATTAGGCAGGGCAACCACTAAATCATAATCTTGGTATTCCTCACCGAGGAAGCTCTTTAGCTCATCCTGTGCTTTTTTCCATTCACGGAGGATATAAGCAACGGTTTTCGGCAGCCAGACTTTTCTCTCACTTGATTTTGTTTTCGGTTTTTTCAAGATCAGCCGTGTGCTGGTGTTAGGCATAAGCGGAGTGAAGATATGGAAAATATCTTTTTCTCCTATCATTTCAATCGCCTGTTTGGAAGCCCTTATCAGCTCTGCCTCAATGTAAACATAGGCATTATCCGCCGCTATGTTTTCATCCTCAATGTGGACATTCTTCCAGGTCAGACCAAGAATTTCTCCCATCCGCAAAGAACACGCAAATGCAAGGTTCATAGCAACATACAATTTGCTGTCAGTACACTGGTCCAGAGCGATACGGATGGTATCGGCGTCCCAGATGTCACGTTTCTTGTACTCTGTTTTCGGTAATACGGTATTCTCAAAGGGATTTTTTGCAATCAGCTCCCAGCGGACAGCCTGCTTAAAGGCACAGCGGAGAAGTTTGATGATCTTCTCAATGTTCTGATTGGAAATAAACTCTGTTTTCGGTTTTCGGTTCCTCTTACAAACAGGAGGGGTCTTTTGGAGAGTCTGAATGTATTTATCTACCACACGGGGAGTAATTGCCTGAACCTCCATATCACCGATAATCGGATTGATGTAGTTGGCGATCAGGGCGGTTTGACTGTCATACATGGACACGCCCCATTGTTTTGCCCCATAGGTGGAAACAAAATCATACAGAAAATCAGATACTTTCTGATTGTTGGGAGGAAGAAAAGTACCGGTGTTGATCTGGTTCTCAACCTCCGCTTTCCGTTTTAGAGCCTCTTTATGGGTATGCCAGGTTTCCCACTTTTGTTTCGTTTCTCCATTTTCGTCTATGTAGTTGTAAACAACAGAATATGCTTTTTTTCGTTTGATGATGGATGCCATGATCGATCTTCCTTTCTTTGTCCGTTAGAACGCCTGAGCGTCTAACCATTCGTCAAATGATTTTTTGGAAATTCGTATGGCATTACCAACTCGAACGGTTTTGAAATGTCCCTCTTTCACAAGGTTATATGCAGAAGTACGGCCGATATTTAACATCACGGCTATATCTTCAACCTTGTAAGTTCTCTGTTCGGGGACATTGCCAGGTGTACGATTTTCGGCCTGGTTCATAATGTCCTCCTTTCAGCAGCCGATCAATCATACAAAACATAACTTCTATCATCATTATGCCGCGCTTTATATGAATTGTCAGCTGCTAATAAAAAGTTTTCGATTTATCCATATTAAAAAGGACAAAACAGACGGCCATTAGCATGGCTCCACGGGAATTTCACCCCCGCATGGTTCTCATCCGGCCCTACCCATTGCTTGCGACGCTATCAACGCTCGAACTGATGGCTGTAAGGGAGTATCATTGTCCTCTTTGGGTATCATGGCCCACAGCCTGCCAAAGCTGTTTTGTGGCATGGTATTGATCGCTCGCTTAAAAAGGTCATGGCGCACCTGCCAGATGGCTCCACCGAAAGAGAATGTATCTGCCTGTCCTATGCTGTCACGGAGTTATCGTCCGGACTTTCTTTGTCAAGGTGCATTTATGGCTCCGATCCGGTTCAAATACCAGGCGAGGAAAGAGAGGACAAAACACGCCTGTAATATGTACCTTAGACCGGCAGAACCTTGAAACCTGTTACAATGCTATACAGCAGTTTAGCCTCCAGGCGAAGCCTCATATCTTCGTCCACATAGAGGTGTTCGTTGCCATATTCATCTTTCATAGGTCTCATGGCGAGGAAACGAATATAGCCCTTGTAATGATTGAGTACAGCATTTAAGGCTCTCTCGTCACCCTCTGAGGCTGCCAGGATCACTGGCAGCGGTATGGGCTCTCTTATGTTTCGGGCCATTCAAATCCCTCCTTTTCCAAATACTCACGCAGTTCTTTGAGGATACCGCTGCGCCGTTTACTGATAGCCTGACGAACCACATTAAGCTGTTCGCTTATTTCACGGTCCGTCATTCCCAGGAAGTAGGACAGCAGGATTACATCCCGCTTGTCCTCCGGCAACTGTGACAGAGCCTCTGCCAGCAGATCACCGACCACAAACACTTTCTGCCCAAGCACTTCAAAGACATATTCGTCCTGAAAATACTTGTCATAGGAGGCGGCCTGTGCCAGCTCGTCCGGCGATAGTTCATCCAGAGATTTCTCGCGGTCACGCTGCCTTGCGTATTCATTCAGAATACGGTTGGCCTCGTTCTTCAAAACCCTGGTACAAAAACCGCCAAACTGATTTTGAACACGCTGCTCATAGGAGTTTTTCATTTTCTCACCTCCCTTCGCAGCCGCAAAGGCGGGTGATAGTTCTCCTCCCTTTCGCAGGGGTAATCATGGAAACCGCAATTTGGCAACCAAGATCGGAGAAAAATTTTATAAAAGGCCCTGCTATTTTGCGAAGTCCCGAATAAACAGAAAAAAGCGCCTGACTGCAAGACGCAGACAGACGCAAAGGAATTAACAGCAGTATTTAGATGATTTAAAAGTTCATATTCAGGGGTAGAAACATCCCCGGTGGTAGTCGGGCTTTTTTTGATAAGTCAAAGAATGTAAGAATTTGTTGATATGGTTTATAGCTCATGGCGGCTTCCTCCTATAGCCGCCGCTTTTACCAGTGGTACCGCGTCATTTCTTGAGAAGATAAAAAGAAACAGCGGCTTTGATTTTGTCAAAACCGCCGTTTGGCTTTTTCTTTATTGCATTAAAATTTTGCTGCCCACACAACGGTTTTTTTATTAACCGCAAGCAGCTTTTTTCATTTTAATCATGTCGTTTTAATGTAATAATAGCATGGCATATTAAACCGAATACAAGGGCAAAGCAAAAACCTCCAAATAGTGACGCTCCCCAGCCTGTACCGGACATTGTCATCAGACCACCCACAAAGAAAATACCAATGCCGATAAAGATACCAACTGCGTAAAATAATCCGATTGCTATATCATACTTATTAAACGGTCGTTTTGTTTTTTCCATATTTGTTTCCATTTTTATGATTACCTCCTTCGCAAGATCATCCATGTGGACTCCAAAAAGAAAGCAGATTTTTTTCAACGTATTTATATCGGGTTCATTGACATCCCTCTCCCAATTCGATAGCGCCTGCCGGGTAACATTTAATTCCCCGGCTAATTCCTCTTGTGTCATTCCCGATTGTGTCCGCAGATGACGTATTTGCTTTCCTGTTGTAATATCTGTCTGTTCCTTGTTCAAAATAGTTCCTCCTCTCTGCTACTGATTCTATCAATGATATTCCGCAATAGCCAGCAATGAACGCTTGCATTGCGCAAGACCTTACATGATCTTCTGAAACATATGACGAACCTTATCCAGCCGGCTATTGGGGCGGCGGGGCTGTACTGCAGGTTCCCCTGAAGTTTCCTGATACCCTTTCAATTCCGTCAGGCAAACACTTCTTCCATTTGTGTAGAAATTCAGATCGCTTTTGTATTCCCCAATCCGTCTTGCCGGTATTTCTCCAGTTAAGATCGCTTCATTATTTTTTATTGAAGTTGTTTCAATTACCGCATCGTATTTCACAGCATCATGATAAGCCCGTGAAAGATATTCCTGCGGTGCAAACAGGGTAAAAGAAAGATAGGGTTCTAAAACCTGTGTTCCTGCTTTTTTTAATGCCAGTTCCAGCACAATGGGCGCAAGAAAGCGGAAATCTGACGGAGTACTGACTGGGCTGTAATAAATTCCGTATTCAAAACAGATCCTGCAATCTGTCACCTCCCATCCATACACTCCCTGCTCCAATCCATACTGAATCCCTTCCATAACTGCGTTTTGAAAACTTTGGTTTAAATAACCAAGTGACACCTTGCTTTCATATTCTGTTCCGCTCCCAGCAGGAAGGGGAGTGACTGCCAGACCAATCGACGCCCAAAAGGGATTTGGCGGCACTTCAATATGAATTGTATAATGCTCCTCTTTTCGTGGTCTTTCCAGATAAATGACCGTAGGCTCTTTTACCTCTGCCTCGATGCAATATTTTTCATTCAATAAAGAACAAACAACTTCTAACTGTACTTTCCCCAAAAAGGAAAGAATGATTTCATGAGTGACAGGATCAATCACAAAGCGCAGAAGCGGATCAGTATCCGCAATCTCTGTAAGGGCATCCAGCAACACTTCCCTTTGCTCTGCTTTGGCTGGCTCTATCGTTGTCCTAAGAAGCGGCAGGGGATTATCCGTCCATGCCTTGCGTGGCAACAGTTTTTCGTCTCCCAGAATATCATTTAACTTTAATGTGTTGTCAGACAAAATAACAATCTCCCCGGAATCAGCAGTATCTGTCTGGACAATTTCTCCCTTAAATGGAATTGACATCTCTGTAATCTTAATCTTTTCCTTTTTTTGCAAAAAAATCGTTTCCCGTAAGCAAAGCGTACCACTATACAGCCTTACATAGCACCGTCGTTTTTTCTGCTCGGTATATTCAATTTTAAAAACGTACCCGCACAGTTCCGATTGACAGTTATCCGTTTTCGATGAAAAAATATCTGTGATTACATCAAGCAATTCTTTTGTCCCGATATTCTCTTTTGCGCTTCCATGATATACCGGAAAAAAAGTTCCCTGCTGTACCCTTCGCTTTATTTCTTCCTGAAGTTCCCGCAATGTCAAAGGCGCTCCTGAAAGATATTTTTCTAAAAGATCATCATTCCCGGCAATCACAGCATCCCACTTTTCAAAATCCGCAACGTCGGAAAGTGTTAGTTCTGAAAATAAATGAACTTCCTGCATAACCATCATATCTTCTGTCAATTTTTCTCTGATATTTTGATAAGTCTGTGCAGGAACAAAGCCTTCCTGATCGATTTTATTGATAAAAATAATGGTTGGTATCTTCATCTTCCTCAGCGCATGGAACAGCACTCTGGTCTGTGCCTGTACGCCATCTTTTGCAGACACTACTAAAATCGCTCCGTCCAGAACTGATAAAGAACGGTACACTTCTGTCAAAAAATCCATGTGTCCCGGTGTATCTACAAGATTCACTTTGTACTCTTTCCAGTGAAAAGACGTAACGGCAGCCTGAATGGTAATTCCCCTTTGACGTTCCAAAGCCATAGAATCCGTTCTTGTTGTGCCTTTATCTACACTGCCCGGTTCTATGATTGCCCCGCTTGTATACAGCAGGCTTTCTGTCAGTGTTGTTTTTCCTGCATCAACGTGTGCAAGAATGCCAATATTGATTATTTTCATGTGTCATCCTCCATTCACAGCCAAAAAAAGGCATAAAAATCCCCAGCAGCAAAATACTCTTACCGCTGGGGATTTAATCTTTGGACATACACATAAAAGACATACGCCAACAGACGCTTGTCACTTGTCTTGCTATGTCAATATATAAGGCAAAAGTATTCTTAAATAGGCACAAAAAACCAAGCCCTTGTTCCAAAGGACATCCCAAAGTTTTTTGTTCCCACTATTTGGTTATAGTTTTATTTAAGAATACCCTGCCGCATATTTTTTAACTCCTTTTTGGAAATATCATGATTATAACACATCCGCACCCGAAAAGCAAGCATGAAATAAATCTTTCAATCATCACAATTCTAATCTCATAGAAATGACCTCCTGAAATCCGGCTATGCGGGAGCAAAATCCTTTGGGATTTCTTCCAAACTCGACAAATCCAGCCTGTTCATACATAGAAACGGCTCTTTCGTTTTCAGCAACCACATTAAGTTCAAGCTGGCTATAGCCCGCTGCTTTAGCACATTCGATACATGAAGCCAGCAAAGCCTTACCAATTCCAAGCCCCCAATATTTTTTCGCAACGCTGATGCCAAATTCTGCCCGATGCCGTACCTTATACTTTGTACCGATTGCCTCGATTCCTGCTGTTCCTGTAATGACACCGTCAACTATGGCAATCAGTTCAATCTCCCTTTCACTCTCAGCCTTTTCTTTCAGGAACTGGCTTTCCTGTTCGGCATTAAAACTGTTTTCATCTGGATATGTAAGCAAATAATCGGTTTCGCTATGTGTCAGATTGAAATTATCCAATACAAGCTGACCATCACTTTCTGTTCCATTCCTCAAACAACATTCCACACCATTACTTAACATTATTGTTTTATTATATCTCATGCCTGCCCCTTCACTGACAACCGCCCTTAAAGTCAGCTTCTTCATCTATGCAATATCCTAAACAGAAAAATATTTTCTCATTTCATATTGTTTAACAAATACACGAAACTTCATTTTCTTCAAAAATATGTTTAATGCCTGATCTCGCTCATCCACGTTTATTACTTTCATCTCTAAACTCTTTGTTTGTTTCGATAAATCCAACAAAATCTCTGTGGCAACTCCCATTCTGCGATATTGAGGATGTACCGCTAACTGCACAATATCTCCTTTTATTTTGTCCACAATACCATAGCCGATCAGGTTTCCGTCAAATTTAACAATCGTATAAGAAAAGGATCTGGCGATTGCGCATACAGCATCTTTTGCGTTTTGCCATGAAGGTGGATACGTCCAAAAATCCTTGACTATTGTCCATTGAGCTTCTTGTATTTTTTCTGGATGTTCCAGTTTCCACGCTTTATATATGCCTGGTTCTTTTATCCCACCTGTCAGTTGGTAACAATTCAATACTCTGTCAACTTGAAATCCCTGCTTTTTATATAAAGTAAGCGCCTTCTCATTATCCTGAATCACTTCCAGCTGATACACTCTGATTTTATTTTTTATACATATAGCACTGACCAGATTCAATAATTCCCCCATGATTCCTGTTCTGCGAAAATCAGGGATAACTCCTGTTCCGAGGTCATAGACTGTTTTTTCATTATCCCACTCTCTCACTCCATTCAAGATAAAAGCGACAAGCGTTTTATCTACAAAGGCTCCAACTGAAACCGCAGGCATAAATCCATTTCTTTTCAACATTGTCTCAAAGGATTTAAAAGACATATCAACTGAAACCTGATAATCAGAAAATGCCTGTGTAAACGCTTCGTATATACAAATGGAATCTATGTTTTCCAATGTCCGGTATTCCATATTTTCTCCTACTAAAATGTCATATTTACTCTATTGGAAGATTGTGCTGTTTCAAAAATGAGAGTTTATCCCAATAGCCTCGTTGGAATAAAATCTTTCCGTTCACCACCTGAAAAAAGCCACATCCCCGTAACCCCAATGGATCACGCCATTCAAGGATTGCCCATTGCCCATCCTCAAAAATATTTTCTACGATAGCTGTCATATCCGCTGTTGAAAATTCGGCTGTAAACATGGTACGGATTGCTTCAATGCCTACTACTGGCTCATTCGCTACTTGGTGATTTGTCGCATTTTCATGATAAAGAGCTGTAATTGCTTCCACATCATGGTTATTGAATGCATCTACCCATAACTGAACAACTTCTTTCGGTCTTAACATGGTAGTAATCCTCTCCTTGTAATTTCATAATTTTTCTTGTTTGTGCTATTGTATTTGATAAGCAAATGGTTTTTTCTTGCCATTCATATGATTATACCTTGTCATGTCAAGAATATCAAGCCGAAATCATGAATTATTTTGGCTTATGTTGGGAATTGTGTAGACATATTCAATGAGAAAAAGGAACTGTAAAATGTAATCGGGTGAATGAATATGGCAAAAAGACCTGTAGAAAAAATCGACTTTGGCCCCTATGGGTCAGCAATTAAGGCGGCGAGGACAGGACAGAAGGAGTCTCGTAACAAAGTAGGTGATGAGATGTATCTTTCTCCCCGCTATCTCGCCAATATTGAGAATAAGGGACAACATCCGAGCCTCCAAATCTTTTTTGAGCTCATGTCCCGCTATCATATCTCCGTGGATCAATTTCTTTTTGGGGATACGACATATGGGAAAACTACGTTGCGCCGACAGCTTGACGCTCTGGCAGATGAATTGACCGATCGGGAAATCGGAATTATCATTGCCACCGTACAAGCCGTGTTGGATGCCAGAGAAAAAGGGGAGTAACCATGCTCCTGACACAACTGGACAGAGAATGAGAAACGCTATGAACGAATGAAGTTTGTAGCGCTTTTTCTTTGCATTTTCGGTAGCCAAACGGAGGTTTTCGGGATTACCTAAGTACGAAGAACTAAAGAACAGCAAGCACAGCAAACGAGTACCCGTTTGCGATTTTTCTAATTTTCAGGTCCTTTGCCCGAAAATGAAAAATGCTTGTTGGGATAATCCCAAACCCTTAGAAGAACGGAGGAAACCGATGGCGAACCGAAAGAGAAATATTCAGATGAAGTTTTGGGTGACAGCCGAGGAAAAAGGGCTGATAGATGAAAAGATGAAACTGCTCCCCACACAACGGTATGGGGCTTATCTGCGGAAGATGGCGATTGACGGATATATCATCTACACTGACACCACGGACATAAAGGAGATGAATAAAATCCTGTCAGCCATCAGCAGGAACATCAACCAGATCGCAAAGCGGCTCAATGCGGGAGGTTCCGCCTATGCGGCGGACATTCAGGAGATCAGGGAAAGGCAGGATGAGATATGGCAGTTACAAAGACACATCCTATCAAAACAACGCTGAATAAGGCCATAGCCTATATCTGCAATCCTGGGAAAACGGATGAAACCCTCCTGGTGTCCTCCTTTGGGTGTTCCGCAGAAACCGCCGACATAGAATTTTCCTGGACACGCCGCCATGCCATAGACAAGGGCACCAACCTGGGTCGCCACCTGATACAGGCATTTTCTCCTGGGGAGGTCACGCCGAAACAGGCCCATGAAATCGGCATGAAGCTGGCAAATGAAGTGTTGGGCGGCAAGTATGAATTTGTCCTCACGACCCACATAGACAAGGGGCATATTCATAATCACATCATTTTTAACTCTGTCAGTTTTGTGGATTATCGGAAGTACCACTCCAACAAGCAGAGCTATCATTTCATCCGCCGCACCAGCGACCGGCTATGCAAGGAATATGGTCTGTCCGTGATCGTGCCGGGACAGGACAAAGGGAAGCGCTACATTGAACATACCACAGAGAAAGCGGGAACCAGCTATAAGGCGAAATTGAAAACAGTCATTGACCGGCTCATTCCCCAGGTATCTGATTTTGAGGAACTGCTGAAAAGGCTGGAGGCAGAGGGATACGAGATCAAGCGGGGTAAGTACATTTCCTGCAAAGCCACGGGACAGGAACGGTTTACCCGTCTGAAAACCCTGGGCGTAGATTACACGGAGGAAGCCGTTTCCTCCAGGATTGCCGGAGGCCTCCGCCCATCCAAGCAGCCGAAGTTAGGCAGTCAGAAGATCAGCCTGCTCATTGATATACAGAACAATCTCAAAGCCCAGGAAAGTGGTGGCTTTGCACATTGGGCGAAGATCAACAATCTAAAGGAGGCAGCCCGTACATTCAATTTCCTCACGGAACACGGCATTACCCACTATGAGCAGTTACAGGGTAAGGTTGATGAAGTGATGACGGAACAGGACCGGCTCCTGTCCTCCATCAAGGCAAAGGAACAACGGATAGGCGAGATCGGCCTGCTGATAAAGCACGTTTCCGCCTACCGGGAACACAGGCCAGTCTATGAGCAGTACAGGAAATCTTCCGACAAGGAAAAATTTCTGAGAGGACAGGAAAGCCAGATCATCCTCTTTGAGAGTGCTGCCAAAGCCCTCAAACAGATGGGCGTTCAAAAGTTGCCAGATATTACTGCCTTGAAAAAAGAGATGGACTCCCTCACCGCAGAGAAACAGCAGGAGTATGGAACTTATCAGAAAATCAAAGTTCAGGTAAAGGAACTGGATACCATCAAGCGGAATGTGGACCAGTTCTTATCTGCACCACAAAAGGAAGAACGGGAGAAGAACAAGGAACGAGGGTAAGCGTTCATTGAAACACAAAAGCATACATGATATAATTTACAAAAGTAATTTTTTCAGGTGGGGTACAAATTGTACCCTACCTGAAATGGAATAGACATTAAAACGGGAGGGCAAAATAATGAGCGAAAAAAATAATTCAATCCAAATGTTTGAAGATAGACAAATCCGCACTGCCTGGAATGCCGAGCAGGAGGAATGGTATTTCTCTGTTACCGATGTTATCGCTGTCTTGACCGATAGTGCAGACCCAAAACAATACATCAAAAAAATGCGTTCCCGTGACTCTGAGCTTGACGCAAGGTGGGGTACAATTTGTACCCTAACTTCAATGGTAGCAAGTGATGGAAAGAAATATCGGACAAATGCCGCAACAATGGAGGGGATTTTCCGTATCATCCAGTCTGTTACTTCTCCCAAGGTTGAACCGCTGAAAGCATGGCTTGCGAAAGTCGGCAGCGAGCGTATCGAGGAAACCATTGACCCGGAGAAGGCCATTGACCGCGCTTTTGCTACATATCTGAAAAAGGGATATGATGAAGACTGGATCAATCAAAGACTCCTGACTATCCGTGTCCGCAAAGAGCTTACAGACGAATGGCAGAAGCGTGGCGTACAGGAGGGAAAAGAATTTGCCATCCTGACGGATGAGATTACCAAAGCCTGGGCGGGTATGTCTACCCGTCAATATAAAGCCTTGAAAGGTTTGAAAAAAGAAAATCTCCGTGATAACATGAGCACCACAGAGCTTGTCTTAAATATGCTTGCGGAAACTTCCACAAAAGATATTTCTGCCGCTGTTCATCCTGCGGGATTTGAAGAAAGCCGCAGAGTTGCCCGCAGAGGCGGTGAAGTAGCCGGAATTGCGAGAAAGGCCCTGGAAGAACAGACAGGTGCCCTGGTTGTTACCAGCATGAAGGCCGCAGATTTCCATAACCTCCTTACTTCTATCATAGAGGCTGCCCCTGCTCTGATTGAGGAAGAAGATGGTGAGGATACCGATAATAACGAATAATTCTGCACCGTGGAAATGTGCATAACAGACCATTACACCGATGGAAAACGCATTCACAGTACATGGAAAAGCCGGGGCTTTCCCACATCCTGCAAACGCCGTTTCCCACAGTTCCATGATACAGCCAGTTATACACATTCCCACAGCGCCTACGACTGCGAACATCCATCCATTCTTTCCTACCTGGATAAAAGAGAATAAGAGCATAAAAAATGGGGAGTACAGCTACCACCACACAAGCGGTAACTGTACTCCATTTTTGTGTCTGGAAAAGTGGCGAAAATCGACACTTTTTCCTATCATTTTGCCCCGTAGGGAGGCAGAGGACAAATCCTATTGCCTATGTATTTTGAGCCTTGCAGAGCTGATAAAATCCTCTGTTTTCAACCTTTTTCCCGCCTCTTTTTTGCCCTATCTGTCTGGTAGAGAGGACAGGCAACAATTCCAGCCCGGAAACTCTGCTTGCAGCTATGGATACATTTTCTGCAGATCTTGTTGTACTGCCGCCTGCCGTTCTCCCCAAGAAAGAAGCTCCATTCCTGTTTCCACTTTTTACTTCGGCTCATAGTTCCGGCTCATCCTTTCCGGGCTTGCCGAGCTCCGGGGGCTTTCGCTCGGCACATTCCTTTTTGGCCTGAGAGAGCTGCCCCAGGACAGAGGGCTTATCCATTCCCGGCTCCTTATCCTTTGACCGTTCTCCGTTGTTAATGATACCGTCAATCATACCGTAATCGTCCTCCACCTGAACCTCTGCATTTTTCAGATGGTTCTTTGGGTCTGTCAGCATAAGCAGAAAATTCTCCCGATCATCCACGGTTAGATCAGGGAGGGCTCTCACCAGATCAATTACTGCCTCCTGCACAAGTGGACTTTCTTTGAAGTGTTCCACCAGGCACAAGTTGTCCAAGTCAATCCGGTTTCCCCGTACCAGAGGATACTCCATACCGCTGTATATGCTGCCATCCTCCAGGGTGAAGCCGATACCTTTTATGCCGTGAAGCCGATTTGCCGGGATTGCCTGGTATGCGGCGACCGCCTCCTGCAGGGTCAGGTTGTTATGGTATTCTCCTAAAGAGGGAAACTCCATACACTCCGCTGTATAAAAGGTGATCTGCCCCATATCCGGCTCTGCCTTTTCTGGCTGCTGTTCCAAAAACTCCGGAACTTCCTTGTATCCAAAACGGTCACAGAAATGGGCGGTCTCTTTCCCATATTCCTGCAAGACTACCACGTCCGACACAGAAAGACTATGTCCCCGGAAGTTATCCGGGCGGTGGATATTGAGATCGGTATAAATGCTTTCCAGGTTCTCTCTAGGGGTGAACGGGGCAGCGTAGACCGCCTCATAGTTCGCCCGGTCAATAGAAAGCCCGGCAGCCTCCAGATACTCGCTGCCCTCAAAGTGGTATGGGTGAAGTTCCTCTACCTCTTTTAGCTGATATACGGTGTAGGTGTTGATACCATATTCCTTTTCATAATCGGTGAGCCGTCCGATCAGCGGAGAGGTTTCTTCTCTAAGGTCCATTTCCCGGCTCATATTGAGAAGTCCGGTTTTGATAAGGGAAGTGTTCCCGTCAAGGAGGGCGTCAGCGATCGCCTCCCTCTGTACCTGCTCTTTTGGAAATGCCTGTTCATAATTGGCACTGTATCCCCGGAAATGTAAATCCAGATCGAGGGCAAGTTCCGTTGATACATCCAGGCGGTCAAGGTCAGGTTCCAGTTCTTCCACTTCCTCCGGGGAGACCATCACGCGGTATTCCTCCGGGATATTCTCACGGTCTCCGTCATAATATTCCTCAAAGCGGCTCTGATTGTCATACACATAACCGTAATCGGTGAAAGCTCCCGTGTCTCCCAGGGCAATATCACGCCCGTATGCCTCATAGTCGATATAGTTCTGCAGGTACTCCGGCACCTGCATGGTTCCCAGCTCGTCAATGTAATACCGGCCCAGATCGTCGTAGTCGTCAATGCCGGGGTACACATCATATTTATCCAGATTGTCAGTCAGGTTGATAAGGTCTTTTAAGCTGCCGGTGTAGTCGCTGATCTCCATAGCTGCCTGGAAGTGTTCATATTCCGACTCGCCCAGTTCCTCCAGTTTGGAAGCCAGGTAGTTGAGTTCGTCTAGGTTCTCGTATTCCCCTAAGAGGTTATAGAGTCCATCTACATAACAGTCATAGTCCGTGATGAACCATTCCTCATAGGGATTGCCGAAATCATCCGCAGAGCCAATACCGATACGCTCAAATACTTCCTGCAGCTTTTCCGGGGTAGTAGGGAACTTTACCCATTCCCCCACAAGCTCGCCCTCATTGTATTTTCCCAAGTTGGTGATAAATGCTGCAAACGGAAATTCGCTGTCATGGCTGTATCCCATATAATTGCACCTCCTTACAGTTCCGGCCCGTGTTTGTCTGCTTTTGGCGGCAGCACCTCACGGGCGGCACATTCTTTCTTTGCCTGTTTCAAAAAATCCTTGACGGAGGGTTTGACCTCCTTGTCCTGTTTCACCGTAGGTTTTTCCCGCTCCCATTCATCCCCGGATAAGAGGACATACCCCTTATCCGTGAAATATCCGTTGTCCTGTTCCCGGACTTTGCGACCGAAAGCCTCCGGGTCAATGCCGGCTTTCCACACCTCCGGCATTTCTACCATGCCGCTCTCATAGAGCTGGTAGCGTCCCAGAGCCTCATCACTGTTCATCCCCGGAATGAGGATGAAATAATCAAAGTTGTGGGGATACTCTTTGAACTGCTCAAAGTCCGTCAGCCGCAGGGGTGTTTCCTGGACGGCCATCAGCTTGTTAAATTCATGGTCGGGCAGATCGGAAAGTTCCTGTGCCAGCATTGCCAGATCATCCACATGGGCGTACATGGGGAGAGCCAGCCTAAGCCCTGGTACATTCGAGACATAATCATCAAAGAAATACATATCCGGCGTGGCAGAGATCGGCAGTCCAATCTCTGTAAAGGCAGCGGTGATTTCCTCTGCATTTGCCGGGAAATAGAGCCAGGTTCCGGCATTGTCACGTTCTCCGCTGTCATAGGCAGCCGTGTTGGTGATATACGCCTTGAAAATATAATCAGAGGAATTATCCTGCATTAGCGGCCTCCTTTCCCTTTGGTGAACTCGGTCTTAAAGTTGATATACTTCCCGCCTGTATCCTCCATCACGATAACCGCGTCATAGGTGGTATCTTTCTTTTCGGAATAGAGCCCCTTGACTTTGGTTTTCCCTTTAGAGAGCAGATCGGCGGCCATCTTCTTTGTCAGCTCTTTTCTGCGGGAAGTCCAGAAACGGTCATTCTTCCACAGAACAAAGCCGCAGCCCCGGTCTCCGCAGTAAAAATTCTTCTTTCCCTCAAAGACTGGCTGGCCGCAGCGGGGACAGACACCCACAGACTCTTTCTGCGGGGCAAACAGCTTTTGCTTGTCCTCGGAGATATGGGAGTAGCGGGCGATCAGTTCTTTTGCCATGCTTTCAATCCCCTCCATGAATGTTTCCGGGGAAAGTTCTCCCTTTGCCACTAAGGACAGCTTATTCTCCCAGTCAGCGGTGAGTTGGGGCGAGGTCAGGACTTCCGGGAGGACCGTTACCAGATTGATACCGTTCCTGGTAGGGATAAGGTTCTTGCCCTTACGCTCCACAAAACCGGAGGACACCAGCTTTTCAATGATGGAGGCCCTGGTGGCAGGTGTGCCAAGCCCTTTCCGCTCCACATCATCCGGCATATCCTCTGTTCCTGCGTGCTCCATAGCAGACAGCAGGGTATCCTCTGAAAGCTTTTGTCAAGGGGGTGCGTGGATATTTTTTATATTACTTACGCAGATTCTCTCTCTGCTTCTGCCTGAATAATGCGTTTCAATCTGTCCTCAGCAGTCAAACCGCTACTATGGTCAAAAAACACTTTGACTTTATAATTTGTTTTGCCTTGCTTAATCACAAAAACTCCATCCGGTTTGTTTTTCTCCGAATGGTTATTTGGGGTGGGTAGTGTACTGTTCACAATATTTGTCATACGATATTCCTCCTTGAATGAAAAAAGCCCGACAAGGAAAGGTCTGACAACGAAGTTCCGACAACGGACATCAGAAAACCTTTTTTCTTTATCGGGCGATACTATCTTTTTACTATTTCCTTTTTCTTTATAATATTGGTTGTCATGGTTGTCAGAGAGGGAAAAGTGCCGCAATATCAAGGCTTTCGGGATTTTTGCCCGACAACCAGACCGACAACCGGCTCGACAACCGAAGCGACAACGAGCTTTTATTTTTGCTTCAACCATTCTTCCGGAAGCCCTAACTGTTCCATTTCCTCTGTCGGGATTTCTTGAAAACCATCCATGCTGTTGTCAGGCTCGTTGTCGTTCCTGATACGCTCCCAGCCTTTTTGTCTGCGGTAAGGCTCTGGAAAATACCTAGGATTGCTGAACGCCCTCCAGCCTGTGACAGCGTTATTCATAATGTCGTTGATCTCTCGCAGTTCCCATTGTTTCGGTTCGTCATAATCATGCCCCAGTGCTTCCTTATAAAGCTGTTTGGAACAGACCATGCTGCCGGAATAGCGTTCCAAATAGTCTAAAATCTGTCCTGCCTTTGTGTCCTCCGGCATAAAGTCCTTTTGGTGGGCTTTCAGATAAGCGTTCATAGCCGGACTGAATCTCAGACGGAAATTTCCGCTTCTGTAAATCTCCATAGCTTCTGCCCACATCTGATTGATATACTCTCTTGAAGCCTGTTCATCTGCCAAAATATGAACCTCAGCCCTTTCAGGATAGACCATAACCGGAACGAAGCGGCGGTTGCCTGTTCGGTCGAGGGGAAGAAAGTCAAGGGTATTGGAAGAACCTCCAAACACACATTGTCGTTTTCTGTCTGCCGGATGTGTTTCATAGGGTATCTTATAGGTTTCCTTTTGGCGGCTCAGAAAGGACTTGATTTCTTCAATGCTCTTAGCGTTGGCGGTTGCAATCATTTCCGACATTTCAATAATCCAATGCCCCTGCATTTTGCGGTACACATTTTCATCATCCAGCTTCTTCAAGTCATCAGAGAACCAATCATCATTGACCGCAAGCAAACGGAAGAAAGAGGACTTTCCGGCTCCCTGACCGCCTACAAGACAGAGCATTACCTCAAATTTGCACCCCGGCTTAAAGGCTCGTGAGATAGCACCCAACAGAAACAACTTCAATGCTTCATAGGTGTAATCATCTGTATCAGAACCGAGAAAGCGGTGCAGACAGAAGCGTATGCGTTCCGTTCCGTCCCAGTGTAGGGCATTGAGAAAATCGCAGACAGGGTGGTAACGGTTTTCGTTGGCAATAACCGCAACTGCGTCTATGATTTTCTTTTCTACGGTCAATCCATAGTTTTCTTCAAAATATAGGAGCAGATATTTCACATCCACATCCGTCAATGTCGGGCTGTCACGATACCAACCGAGGGGCTTCACAATGTCGATTCTTTCGGTCAGAAGATTTTTTCGGATAGCTCCTTTCAAAAGTGGGTCATATTGCAGAACACGCTTATAATTTGCGGCAGTATTATAAACCTTACCTTTCTCGCTCTGCTCTAAGCTGTTTCGGATTTCTTCTACTGTGCATGGTTCTGTCTGCTGACAGTTCTGCAATTCGTTGTTCAAGTTTCAACACCTCCTTTCTCTGTTCTGCCACAAGTGCTTTTCGTTCCTCCAATGAACCATACAGAAGAATATCAAGCAGATATTCGATATAGTTCTTCTTATACAGTGCTTCTGCAAACAGAGGATTCCATTCCTCATCCGGCTGTTTAGGAGCGTATTTCTTTTCCCATTCTCTAAGAAGATGAAAATAATCCGTCAGCACCTTGTAGCAATGATTTTCTTCTTTTTGATATTTCTGCTCCGGTGTCGGCTCACGAATACGAGGGCGGACACTGGGCTTTTGTCGGCTGTCATAGTTAAGACCAAAATCTTCAGCAAGTTTGACAGCAGCTTCCCTCAGCCCGATACCGAATAGCTTCGCTGTGAGATCAACAGCGTCTCCGGTTGCTCCGCAGCCAAAACAGTAATAGCGTTCATCCAGCTTCATACTGGGGGACATATCCGAGTGAAACGGACAGCACGCCATACCTGTGCGACCCACTTTCAAGCCATAGGCTTCTGCGGCTTGTCGGGCAGTAACATTTTCTTTTACAATTTCAAATACATTCATGTGACTCCTTTCCTGAAACGAAAAAAGCACCTGTCATTTTCAAAACGAAAATAGCAAGTGCCTTAAAGTTCCATATTTAATTTTAGGTGCAAAAAAGCAGGAGACCTTTTCAGATTTCCTGCTTAGCAAAGCTGTGAAGATTTAATTGTGGTTGGGTTGCCAGTTATACAAACTGGGATTTTTCTTTTTAGAATGAATTATTTATTTTCTACAATAGCACCATATTTCGTATGCGGAAGATATTGTACCTTTAAATAAGTATTTTTATCAACATACCTTGAAAATACTGTGATTTCGATTTCATCATCTTTAACTTTATCATATAGAAAAATACTTCTTCTTTCAGAAGATATATCTGCACCACCATGAGATTGTTCAGTTACATATCCTTCTGCATAACTATACTGTTTGTTTATGATGTAAGGCATATCTAAAACAAAATCTTTCAAATATAAGATTAAAAGAATAGCTACTATAACAAGAATGGTATTAGCCAATCGAAGAAATATTATATCATTTTTTCCAGTATATTCTTTTTTTATCGCTTCTTTATCAAAAAATATCGAATAGATAAGTTTTCTTTTTTTAATTAGATAGATAATGCAAGCAATTAAAGCTATAACAAATAATGAAACTCTTATAAACAATCTAAATATAGCAAAATCCATAATATCATTCCCTTAAACTTCAAGTTTGTTGCTTACATTATACTTCATCAACCTAAAGAATGGAAGATATTTTCTTGCTCCCTAAAGCAAAAGCACCTGTCATTTTCAAAACGAAAACAGCAAGTGCCTTAGAGTTCCATATTCAGTTTTTGGGAAAAAAAGCAGGAGACCTTTTCTGATATGCTCCCTTTATGAGAGACAGTGAAAAAACAAACTGTCATCATGAAGGGAGCATATCATTCGGATCTCTTGCTTAGTAAAGCTGTGAAGATTTAATTGTAGTCAGTTTTTCTTATACCATCCGAAATTTATACTTTAATGTTCTCTCATAACAAAAATCAATTTTGTCCTCCAACAAAAATACCGTTTGGGGGATTATCCCATATAAAATTATCCTCAGCCACTTCGCTCTCTAATGCAATTTCAATTTTATATATCCCCACATTTTGGGCATTTTCATCATCCTCACTATACATATAAAAATTCATACAATACCGTTCCTTCTCTGTCAATATGAGATACATACCATCCAATTCCGTTTTCCTTTTACCATAGTTGCTTTCACTTGATGATGCACAATCGCCCTCAAAACTTTGGATACTGCCCTCAATATAATCGAAAAAAGCAGAGATTTCAGTGTCTAAATTCTCAATGTTCTTTTTGCTTTCTTCGGAAAATAGAGATTTGAGTTTCTCTGAATCCTGTTGCTTACATGCCTCGATAATTTGTTGACACATCTTATCCGTTTCATTTTGTTCAGAGCTAAACCAGTCATTGAAATATTTGTTAGAGCAGCCTGTTAAACCGAGTATAATAATCACACTGAAAAGCAACAGTACTTTCTTCATATAATTACATCCTTTACTTGATAATTGCAAAATCACTTATTGGATTAAGGTCATTACAAAAAATTTCTTACTATCATTATACTTCATCAACCTAAAGAATGGAAGATATTTTCTTGCTTCCTAAAGCAAAAGCACCTGTCATTTTCAAAGTGAAAACAGCAAGTGCTTTAGAGTTCCATATCCTGTTTTTTGCTTTTCGCCGGAAGTGTCCGGCTGACTTCACGCTCTGCCATTTCTTTCTTTTTTCGGCTCAACTGCTCTATAATGGAACTTTTGGCTTTCTTCTTGATTTGCTCCGTTCCGGCTTTTTTGACCTCCGGTTTCATCAGCGTGGTTTGAATTTTCTGAATGGTTGATTTCATAGCGTTTGTGATTCTGGCAATCACGCCATCCAATCGTTTCGTTGCATACTCGATTTCTTTCTTTGAAGCCTTACGCTCAGGGGAGAGAACCCATGCCTTAGACTGCTCCACCAGCTTAATATCCTCCTTGTGCGTTTCCAGTTTCACAGTATCAGCAACGACCTCAACCGCCTTGTCATAGGCAATATCGGCAACCTCGTCCACCAGAGCTTCCACATCCTCAATCTTCATCGTGAGTTCTTCCAGCTTTTGCTCCTGTGCTGCCAGTTGCTCCTTTTGCTTGAAAAGAATATAGTCCTGTTTTTCCAGATATGCACGACCACCATATTCCGGTTCTTCTTCCAGTTGTAAGCCATGCTTTTTCGCCACATCAAACAGCAGCACTCGGCAAGCTGAATCGAAAGTCATCTTGCGGTTATTTTTTCTTCCGACAGGCTTCTCCGGTTCCGGCAGTTCAAACCCCAGTGCTTCCAAAGCCTTTTCCTGTTGTGGGGCAATCTCCCCATATTGATTTTCACAGTCGAACACATGACGCTCGTGAATATGAGGGGTACTTTCATCCAAGTGCAGAGCCCAATTCAGGATATGGACATGAGAACCGAAACGCTCATTTACGATTTCCATAAATTCTGTGACGATCTCAATGAGCAATTCCGGTGGAACATGATTATCAAGCGTTCCAATCTGATAGACCGTTTCCTCTGGACAGGTCTTTTTGCTTTTGAGTAAATCTCCGGTTTCCTTATTTCTTTCAGGGTGTCGGTTCTTCACATTTCTTTCGTTCTGTCCGGTCACAAAATCACGATACCGCTGACGATAAAAAAGCTGTTCCACATCTTCAAAAGTGGCAGACAGCTCATTTTCCTTTTCGGGATTTTTGAAATTGCGGAAGCCATTGTAACAGTCCCAATAGAGATTTTGTTTGGCTCGTTCTTCGTCAATGTGTTCGCTGTTGGCAATGTCAAAACTGCGGTCATTGTGCTTCGGATTATAAACGCCATTCTTTCCGGCTCGTCCATTGTGTCTTGTTAATTTCACATGAGTTCCTCCTTTTCTTTTTGATTTCCCCGACAGGGGAGAAGGGCAGCGAAGCTGATTCCTTGCGGCTTTCTGCGTCAAGTAATACCCAGTACTAAGTGGCGAAACGCCACTTAACTGGGCAAGGCTGCCGCCCTTGACCTGCACAGGGATATTGCATTCCCTGTACCCATGCACAAAGGGTTGCACCCTCCGTACTCCCGCCCGAACAAACTGACTTCGCCCCGTCCCAAGCTCCGTCAGTTCCTTCGGTTTTACAAAACAGTCCACCGGACTATTTTGCAAAAAGAAAAACCGACGCATGATCGCTTTACGCTCAATACATCGGTTTCTTCATCTGACCTTAACGTTCATATTCAGTTGTGGCAGATTACGGATAATCTGCAAATGGATAAACAAAAACGACCAACTATGTAGCTGATCGTCCTTGCGTGGTTGCCTTAAAAAGTAGTTGATAAACACCCTACTCTTGAAAAGCTCGTTGTCATTTACATCTATTATTTTTGAATAGAAAAATTCCTTTATAGATGATAAAAGGAATTGAACCGATTACTCCAGCAAGTGTATAAATCGGGAAAGTAACAAATCCAATTATAATTTTAGGTGCGATAGGAGTTAGCCATTTCTTAACTAAACCACTATAAAAAATCAAACCTGTTGGTATTCCAGCAAAAAGCAATCCAAAAGAAAGAATACTTCTTGTAAATCCTAATGGTTCAGGAACAGACATATTTTGACTTGTCCAAAACGCAATGTACTCAGGGTCACTAAGTTGATTCATTTGATTAAGTGCTACAAAATAACCAAGTACACAACCAATAATTAAAAATAAACATATAAGCAATATTTGTTTCAACTCTTTTTTCATATTTCATCTTCCTTTACGGTCATATTCAGTTGTCTAACATCGTACTGTTATAAAATCTATGTCATTTACGATTTTTCTTATGCTGATTTGCCCAGTAAGATTTTACAGGGATTCTTCTTCTTTTTATGTCCTCCATAAATTCTTCTTTGTCAATATTACTATCAATGGTAAATAATTTTTCTCCATTTACATATACACGCATAGAACCTTTCCTTCTCTCGCAATAGGTAATATCTTCAAAGTGAAAAGTTCTCTTTCTGCCAAAAGTTGAACGCCATGTGATTTCATCTTCATCCACTTCCAGTTTCCACATAATCATATTCAATGAGCCTATAAAAAACACAACAAATGCAATGCCAAATACCAAGGGAGGAAATATATCATCCTGTTGGATAGCACTTGCTACAGTACAACCTCCTGTAAATAAAATTCCAAAAACAAATATAATAGTCAATGTTTTCTCTGTTTTTATTGTATAATGCGTTCTAATTATTCCCTTTTTCTGTTCTTCCTCTCGTTCTTTAGCTCTCTTTTGTTGAAGATTTATAAGATATTTCAAAAGAAGAAGTACAACTAAATAGGGGCCTATTTGTGTAATTATATTCAAACACATTCGTAAAAAATCATTCATTTTTTGCCCTCCATAGTTCCAGCTATATAAAAATGATTGTTTAAATTCGAGTATTTAAAACCTCACTTTTTCATATCTCATTATACTTCATCAACTTAAAGAATGGAAGAAAAAATTTTGTGTACAGAGTTCCTGTTCAAGCCTTGTAACGCACAATTCTGCAAAATCCATAGTCCCCGATACTTTCCTCACAGGCGATATACAGTCGGAATTCTGTCAGCTCATGAAATAAGAAAAACCGACGCATGATCGCTTTACGCTCAATACATCGGTTTCTTTATCTGACCTTGACGGTCATATTCAGTTGTGGCAGATTACAGGTAATCTACAAATTTCCCAAAACAAAATAGGATATTTATTTTTATTCTATTCAACTACATACCCATATTCTGTGTGTGGTAAATACCTTACAGTTATCTTATCTCCTAAATCGCTACCTGTTCCCCAATATTTTAATGAATGTTCTTCTCCAGTTTTCTCATCTCTAATATGTATTCTTCTTTCACTATTAGAGTTTTCTCCTGACATTGCACCTTGTGTAACTTCTCCGGTAACTTCAACTAAATTGTTAGATAGTAAATAAGGTATATCCAAGCAACAAGGAACAGTTATAAATATACCGAGAATCAATAACCCAACAACTGCCATCACATTGATTATTTTTTCCCATTTTTGATATTTTATTTTTTCTTCTTCATTGACAGCCTTTCGTTTTATAAACTTCCCATTTTTCTTTCTATGCAAAACATACATAATTAAGACTATAAATGATACTATAATCACTCCAAAAGTTCTAAACATCAATAATGCCATAAATTTGTACTCCTTTCAAAGCGACACGCTATTTATTAACAGCTTTATCAGCTAATCTTTTATCTCCCCATGGCGTTTTCAGCATAGGCTCATTATCAATAATTCCTGCTCTTAAAATTTCAAGGGGTTTTTCTAATTGTAAGATGTTTTTATTATCTATAATAATAGCAGTTTGAAATTCCTCAAAACTTTCAAAAACTCTGTCTTGAAATATAAAAGATATATTTTCTTTACATTCCTCTGCGTTAGCAGGTAAAACACAGGAACCCATCACATATTTTTTCTCATTATAGGAAAACTCAATAAGAGTAAAAGCCATATCATTATCATAATCAGACTTGATAATTTCCATTAGATCTTTTGCTTCAATAATGAGCGTTGGCTTTTCATTTTTCTTAAAACCAAACATGAATAACACCTCCAAGAATTAACTTTATCTTATTTTTCATTATACTTCATCAACTTAACGAATGGAAGAAAAAATTTGTGTGCAGAGTTCCTGTTCAAGCCTTGTAACGCGCATTTATGCAAAATCCATAGTCCCCGATACTTTCCTCACGGGTGATATACAGTCGGAATTCTGTCAGCTCATGAAATAAGAAAAACCGACGCATGATCGCTTTACGCTCAATACATCGGTTTCTTCATCTGACCTTGACGGTCATATTCAGTTGTGGCAGATTAGCCAATTTGAAAAATTACTCTGGCACATCTACTGAGTAGCTCAGACAATCGCCTCTTTTATTGCTTTTCAAATCGTTATAATACCACATATACATCGTTCTACCATATTCTTCATATTCTATAATCCCATCTGGCTTTTGACCTTCTACTTCTAATGAGTAAATTTCTTTATCATGTGCATAGCCAAAAACGAATCTGGTATCCGGATAATTTGGATTTAAGTCTTGTTGAATATCACTTATTGTTAAAGATAAATGGATAAATTTTTTGAAGTCTCCCCCATAAGTGGTATCTGGTGTAGTGGTAGCTGGTGTAGCATTTACAAACGCATATTGTACACTTGCTTCCTCCACCTGTTTTTTGCAGCGTGCCATCACAAAACCTTGAACGGGATCGTTATCGCTTCCTGCCCGATAGAAAATAGTATCATACTGTTTGCCATTCCATATATGCAATATTTCATCAACATGATTAAGAAAATCTTCTGGAACAGAAAATTCTTCATTTTCAGCATTCAAAGGAGAATTCAAAATAGCTTCTTCGACAGAACTATAATATATGAGTTCAGAATCCTTTTTATCGTAATCACTCAAATTGAATTCGACATATGCATTGTCTTTATTGTCATCTTCCGGAACATAAGTATAACGACCATTTTCAATATGGTCATCATAATCAACAAACAGTCCAATACATATCAGCGCTGCAAAAATCAAAAAAACTATTCCTACAATGATTAGCAATATTTTCAAAAATTTTTTCATACAAAAGTCCACCTTCTTGCTTCATTTCAGTAAATTATATCATACCGATATGAACAATTCAATTCACGCTCTATCAAGTAGTTTTTTACTTACCTATAACGCACATTTCCGCAAAATCCATAGTCCCCGATACTTTCCTCACAGGCGATAGGCAACGGTCAAAACATCAGGTCTGCACCTGACATTTTAACCGCATATCAGCCCTGATTATCACATTATCCCTGCTGGCTGTTCAGCCCATGCTTTTTCGCATATTCACTGGCTTTCTGTCTGCGTTCCTCACTGTAAGGCGGCAGGAAACGGATAGACAGACGGGACTTTGCCAGCTCATAAGAAACACCGCCTTGAACATTGGATTTTTCCAGTCGGCAAAGGTCAGGGTACTTCTTAGCAAAAGCAGCCAACCTCTTTTTCAATCCGGCGTTGTGGGTGTAGATATTTGCCTTGTCCTCGCCCTCATTAAAGAGAACGATTGTTTCTTTCTCAATCTTTGTCAGTCTCGTCATAGCAGCCCTCCCTACGGTTTTTCAACACCCTCAGCCTGCGGTAAAAGCAACGATACCACCTTTCAACACCCTCAGCACTCAGCTTGACGGAAAGCATATAAAACAGCTTCTTCGCCACCGGATCGGGTGCAAGGGCAGCCACCATACGCAAACGCTCGACAGTTGCTTTCAGGTTCGGACAGCCAAAGGCATAAAGGGCTTCCATTTCATTCCGGTTCATCTTCATTGTGTTTTCCTCCTTAAAGTTTGATAAATGAAAAGCGACAGACACTTCATAAGGAAATACCTGTCGCTTCGTTGACGATATAAAATTGTTGGTTTTGGACTTGATAAAATCAGCAGTAAATCATTTCCTGTCTGATGATTTCTTCGGCTCGGTTACGGATAGAGTTTATGGACTGTACCCACAACATCTGATTATCTGCTTTCATGGTTTCGGTCACACCCTCGGCTTGTTTCATCTGCTCAATGATAAGGCTGCACCTTTCCGCTGCCTGTTCGTTCAGGTCAGCAAGGTAAGTATGCAGTTCGCCGGATAAACAGAGGGCAGATAACCTTGCAGGGCGGTACTGCTCCAAATATGTCCTGTGCAGTCTGCCCCACATACCGATAGGGCGGTGTTCCTCCGGCAGCTTCAAGTCCGGCACATAGTAATCGCCCACAAGAACATAGTCCAGACCATTGCTTTCATCATGGATTCGTGGTTTCAATTCTGTCATGCTATTTTTTCTCCTTTCACTTTTTGCCGATTTGATTTGCTTGTGGCGTTCTGTTCAACACACACATTGCTATCAGAGCTTTTTTCTTCTGCTATACGCTCATGCTCCGCAAATTCTTTTGATTTCTCACGAATCTTTTTCATATACTTACGATTGGATTCTCGTTTTCTGCGAAGTCGTTCCGCCTCTTTTTCAGCAGCAATCCTTTCTTCCTCGGTTGGTTCATGCTGCTCCACAGGTACTTGAAATTGCCCGACATAGTTAAGATATATCTCCACCTCTGTGGTGCGGTCTGCACCTTTTCCTTGTGGCTCGTGAACCAGAATTTTGTCGATAAATTCATTTATCATGGCAGGAGTAAGTTCTGTAATGTTCTCATACTTTTTGACCAGCTTTAGAAAACGCTCCACATTATTTTGACCGCCTATAATCCGTTGCATATCAGCGGTGTCAGTCTCAATAATCTTGTTCAGCTCGTTCTGCTCATTTTCATAATCAGTAAGCATACTCTGAAAAAGTCTGTCCGGCAATCTTCCAATCACATTATCTTCATAGATTTTCCTGATAAGCATATCCAGTTCGTGAACTCGCTTCTGATTTCTTTCAATGCGGTTTTTTACAGTTTCAGAAACAGCAATATCTTTCATCGCCGATTCTTCTTGCAGAGAATAGACAAACTCCTGCTCATTCAAAGAAACATAATGGCAAGTCTCCTGTATGGTTTTCAGAATGATGCTTTTAAGTGCTTTTGTTGAAATATGGTGGCAAGTACAGTGACGATCATACTTCTGATAAGCAAGATTATAAGTGGAACATTCATAACAATCTGCCGGATTGGAATAACTTGTCCTTTTTTCGCCTTTGGCAGTATAGTATATTCTTTCTCGCCCTTTCCGCTGCCTGTGATTATACATCGGCGCACCACAATCAGCACAGTAAATCTTTCCGGTCAGAACATTAGGCTCGCCCATAGGATCTGCTTTTCTTACATTCTGTCTTAACTTTTGAGCAAGCAGCCATGTTTCTTCATCGACAATAGGCTCTTGTGTATCATCAAAAACCACCCAATCTTCCTTGTCTGCCCTTTTCGTCTTTTTGTCCTTATAGGAATTTTTGAATGTCCTGAAGTTGACAGTCTTTCCGATATACTCTGGTCGGGCAATCAGAGTAGTAACCTGATTTCCTCGCCACATATACGGATTTTCTTTGTCATAGTTGCTTGCATGATTTCCAAGTCCCTTTTTTCCAAGATAATAAGACGGTCTTTCTATTTTTTCTTCTGAAAGTTCTCTTGCTATCTGATAAGGTCCTTTTCCCTCAATAGTCATGCGATAAATTCTGCGGACTACTTCAGCAGCTTCTTCATCAATAATCCAATGGTCGGGGTTTTCGGGGTCTTTCAAATAGCCGTATGGTGGGATATTACTTGTATGAGCGTTGCCGGAAGAACCTCTGGATTTCAGTACAGCTTTAATTTTCTTACTTGTGTCCCTGACAAACCACTCATTCATGATATTCAGAAAAGGGGCAAACTCACTGGTTTCTTGACGGTCACTGTCAATACCATTATTGATTGCTATAAATCGAACTTCCTTTTCTCTAAACAGAATGTCAGTGAAAAAACCTACTTGCAGATGATCTCTGCCGATTCTGGACATATCCTTGCAGATACAGGCAGTGATTTCTCCGTTTTTAACACCTTCAACAAGTCTGTTCCATGAAGGTCTGTCAAAGGTCGCTCCACTCCAACCATCATCGGTAAAATGAACAAGATTCGTAAAGCCATGTTTTATAGCATAATCTTCAAGCATTTGCTTTTGATGAACGATACTGTTACTCTCTCCAGCATTATCATCATCACGAGACAGTCTTTCATACAAAGCAGTAATGCCATTGCTTTTATCTTTTTTTCTTCTCATGCTGAACTCCTTTCTTCAATTCCTATCCACTCCTTACGCTCACAAAATATCACATCCGTATAAGGTTTGGGCGGCGTGGTGAAATGCTCCGTTATCGTGGCGGCCACATGGTCGAATATCTGCCCCTGGGAGAGTGCCGGGAGAGTTGCCACATCTTCCAGATCATCCTCTGGTTTCTCTTTCAGAGAGGAACGGAATAGCCGTTCGATCTCTTTCCATCCCTGAGAAACAACTTCTTTGCCTTTGGCAGTAAAGGTATGCTCCCCACAGGTGAACACCGCCGAAACGGTCTCATATACATGGGGTGCTGCCAATGCACAAAGAAGTTTGCAGCAGACCAGGATAAACAGGTTCCGCTCCCCGGCAGGGAGTAAGGATACCTCCTGCTTTGCCAGCTCCAAAGTAGGGATGATGGCGTGGTGGTCGGATACATCCTTATCGGAGATCACCGCCGCCACATCAGGAGTAAATCCACCAACGGCGGAAAACAGGGGCAGCCCTGCAGCCAGTCTGGCAACCGCAGAAACAGTCTCCGCCATATCCCCGGTGAGATACCGGCTGTCCGTCCTCGGATAGGTCAGCAGCTTTTTCTCATAGAGCGCCTGGGCGTAGTCCAGGGTCTCTTTGGCGGTAAACCCAAAGAGGCGGTTGGCCTCTCTCTGTAAGGTGGTGAGGTCATAAAGTTTTGGCGGTTTTACCGTCTTTTTCTCCCGTTCCAGGGAAACACAAACGGCCTGCCCGTTCTGGCAAGCCGTCTGCATGGATACCGCTTTTTCTTTTTCGTCCACCCTGTCGCTTACTGCCTCCAGGCCATTAAGGGAAAGGCGTACATGGTAGTATTTCTTTTTCTGAAAGAGCATAATCTTTCCGTCACGCTCTGCCAGCATTGCCAGGGTAGGTGTCTGTACCCGTCCCACATTCAGGGTTTTATGGTAGAGGACCGAAAAAAGACGGGTGGCGTTAATACCGATCAGCCAGTCCGCCTTAGAACGGCACAGGGCCGAATGGTACAGCGGTTCATAGCGGCTGCCCGGCTCCAGGTGGGAAAAGCCCTCCCGGATAGCCGTATCCTCCATAGAGGAAATCCAGAGCCGCCAGACAGGTTTTGTGCAGCCGGCCATTTCCACCGCCAGACGGAAGATCAGTTCTCCCTCACGCCCGGCGTCACAGCCGTTCACCAGCTCCGTCACGTCCGGGCGCTCCATCAGGGACTTTACGATGGAAAACTGCTTTTCCTTTCCGGGGGATACCACATGCTGCCAGACTTCCGGCAGGATAGGCAGGTCCTCATAGTTCCATTTCTTATAGCGTTCCTCATAGGCTCCGGCCTCTGCAAGGGATACCAGGTGCCCGATACACCAGGTCACCAGACAACCGTTCCCCTCCAGGTATCCGTCTTTCTTATTCTTTGCACCCAGGGCAGCGGCATAAGCCGCCGCTACACTGGGTTTTTCAGCGATAATCAGTTTCATACGCTTTCATCCTCCTTTGGTGTGTCGTCCAGATACTCAACCTCGGTATCCTCATATTCATCCTCAAAGTCATATTCCCCCAGATCATCGTTCCCTTTGGTGGAGGACTTATCCTTTATGAACTTGAAGTAATAGAACGCACCGCCTCCGCCGATCAGAAGCAGGGGCAGGAGGATGAGGGCAGGATTAAGCCCTCCTTTTTCTTTGGGTTCCTCCTTAGGTTCTTCGGCTGCCGGTTCCTTGCCTACACAGCCGGAACGGTCATTCTTGCAGACTTCACAGTCCATCTTCACGCTGCTGGCCTCGCATTTTTCTGCACAGGTGCAGACTGCCGGTTGTGTCTGCGGTTCTTTGCCCTCGGTGAGAGCCAGCAGGTCCGCCTCATCCACCTGGTTCAAAAAGTGGACCGTATTTTTTCCATCCGCCGCCCGGTCAATGATAATGTAAAAGGTATTGCCGCTTTTGCTGGTAACGGTGATAAACTGTTTATCCTCACTGCCAGCCGACTCTATATCATCTACCAGGGACAGATTGCCCTCCGGGGTGAGAGGGACGGGCTCCGGTGTGGTTTCCGTTTGCGGCGGGGGTGTTTCTGCAGGCGGGGGTTCTACCGCCTCTCCACCTCCGGCGTAGGCGGTCACAGAAAAAGCCGTCATGGAGAACATAACGGCTGCCAGTACCAGGAACTTCCTGAAAAATCTCTTATTCTTCATCTTCGGTTTCCTCCGTATCCCCGGAGTAATCCCCCTCCGGCAGGGTGATCTCACCGCTTGCATAGGCTTTCAGGAAAGCAGACAGCTCTCCACGGTCCATCTTGACTGCCTTAACCATGCGGACAATCTCCAGGTTTTCTTCCTCGGCGATCTTCTGCTCCAGGTCACGAACCTTTTTCTGCAGTTCGCCGATCTTGGCTTTCGCCTTTTCAATCTCACTTCTGTATTTCTCAATCGTCGCCATAAAATATCATCCTTTCTGAAATTTGTTACCAGTTCATCAGACCGTAGCCGTGGATATACTGGCTGTTAAGAGGGTAACTCTTGATCTTGCAGGCGTCGCCGCTGTTGCCCTCCACGGTATAAACATTGGTCCCGTCTGTTCCGATCACAAGACCTACATGGTCGGAACCGCCGCCATCCCAGTCGAAGAAGATCACATCACCGGGGGCTACATCCGTGTAGTTTCCAGCCGCCCATTGCCCGTGTTCCTTGAACCAGGGAACGCCCTGGGAGGCACAGGCAGCGAACCTCGGCTCGCTGTATCCTGCCTGGTTGATACACCAGGAAACAAAACAGGCACACCATTCCACACGGCTGTCAAATCCATACCAGGACCAGTAAGGCTGTCCGCCTACATTTCCCACCTGGGCTTTTGCCAGATCAATGATTTCCTGATTGCCCGGACGGGTGCCGTTTACAAACTCCACGCCGCTTAGATCGGTGGAGGGGCTGGTGTCGAAAGAACCGCCGCCAAAAAGCAGGGGCATATTTCCGCTGGTGTCCCGGTAAGCCTGGTAGAGTTCAAGCTGCTCTGCGGTGAGGGTTTCCTCTGCTACATGAAAAAGGCCGTGGTTTTTTAAGGTCACGGTCATAATGTAGTAGGTATAGGGGACTTCCACCTCGTAAGTATCGGTATGGGTATTTCCATCCTCATCCGTCCAGGTGTCCATCCTTGTTTCGGTGCGGTAGCGGATTTCCTCCGTTTCCGTTTCGGTAAGCTCATACTGCAGTTCAAAAACTGTTTGGAGTTGCCCTTGTGCAGACGCCGGGGTGTAGGCCCCGCCAAAGTAAGCGGAAAGATAAGCCGCCAGTTCGTGAGGGTCATGGTGGATACCGTCCAGATCAAAACGGTACTCGTCATATCCTGGGTTCAGGCTTTCATAGTTATCAAGCTCATACTGTAAATCCTGTTCCATAGCGGTGTAAGCCGCCTCCACCTCTTTCATATCCTGTTCTTCTGATGGGTAAGAGGTGGCGGTGACAGCACCCAGGCCGCCGATCACCATATTGGTGCAGGAGGAAATGCCGCCGGCCAGGACCAGGATAAGAAGCCCGATCGCCAGAACCAGGAGCGCCCCTTTCCAATGCCTTGCAATAAAACGGGCTCCTTTTTCTCCGGCCTGGGCGGTTTTCTTTGTAGCGGCGTCTGCCGCCTGCCCGGTTTTTCCGGCTGCTTTGCCAGCGTTTTTCACATCCTTAGTGTAATTATGTTTGATCTTCTGTTTCTGCAGGAACCGGGAGAGCGGGTTGGAGGAAAGGCTTGGGTTCTCCGACAGGGCCTTGTGATACTGGAAATTCACATTGGCTTTATGGAGTGCCCGTTCCGCTTTGGCAGCCTCCCGGTAGGGTTTCAGACGGTGGTTGCGGAGAGCGGTCTTTGCCATGCCGGAACTTTTGGAAAGAGCACGCTCACCGGTCCGCTCGATACTATGCCCAGCCTCCACACCGGAATTTTCTTTTTCCACTTCATGGATTTTGCCGTGGGCTTTGCCGGTTATCATGCGGCCTGCCAGGGAAGCCGGACGGGAAACAGGGTTTGTCTTTTCGACTTCCGACATGGGCTTTTCCACTTCCTTAAACCGGAGTTTCGTTTTGCCTTTGCTTTTTGCCTCATCATAGAGTCGTTCACGAGTCAGCTTTTTCTTCTTTGGGATACGCTCCCTGGCTGCCTCTGCTTTATCTGCCGCCTGTTCCGCTTTGCGGATATAGCGGTCCAGTTCCGGCATGGCACGATCTTCCTCGGTAAAATGAAGCCTCCCGGAAAAATCCGCCTCCTTTTCTTTGCCGCTGATATTTTCGCTTTTGCCCGTGGTCTGGTTTTCTTCGACTGCACCCTCACGGGTGATCTTCTGGGTCACCTTGTCACGGGGCTTATACTGTTTCATGTTCCATCACCTCCCAGATACAATGTTCTTTACACCTGCCGGTCAGTATCTCCGCCATAAAGTGAAAGATCGGATACGCCTGGGGAGGGCAGACCGCATTCCCCAGGGTCTTTAAGCGGAGTGCCCGGTCTTTGGTCTGCTCCGTTATGCGGGGCACTCCCTCCGGCTCCCTGTCCCAGAGGACAGCTCCGTCCATCCTTTCGGGAAGCCCATAAGCCATTCCACCCAGTCCGGGTTTAAGGCCGCCTTGTCCGAGAGGGGATTTTCCTGGAAGATCACCTGGGCTGCCAGGTTCCCGTTCTTCTTTTTCGGGTCGTAGGCAGATGGTTTCAGGGTAGAGCGGAACCCGTCCGAGGCTACCGGCGTCAGGTAGAACACCGCAGCCGACAGGGGCAGGCTCCAGATTGCCCCGCTTTTGTTCTTCTTGCGGAAAATCCCATTGTCCGACAGGTACACATCCAGGCTTTGGGCGTCCTTTACGGTTCCCTTGTCGGAGGCAAGGGGCGTAGGAAACATCAGCCGCGATGATAAAAGTTCGCTGGCGCTCATGCCATGCGCCGACACCGCAAGCCGGAAATACGAATGGGAGAACAGCGTATCCCGCTTTTGCCAGGTCAAAGATCGTTTTGTCGAGCCCCATATTGATGAAGCCAGCAACATTTTCCCCAAGCACGAAACGGGGCTTAAGTTCTGTAATAACCCGGCACATCTCCGGCCATAAGTAGCGTTCATCCTCAAAGCCTTTCTGTTTTCCTGCGGTGGAGAAAGGCTGGCAGGGAAAGCCCCCGGAGATGACCGTGACGGTTTCAAGTCCTGTTTTTTCAAAAAATGCCTCCTTTGTCAAAGTCGTTATATCCCTGAATTTTGGAACGTCCGGCCAGTGCTTTTCTAAAACGGCGTAGGGATAATCCGCCCATTCACACTGGCAGACGGTTTCAAAGCCGGCAGCCTCCGCCGCTAGGTCCAGGCCGCCGATACCGGAGAACAGGCTTAAATGGGTTAATTTGTTTGTAGATATAGTTTCACCTCCTAATTTTGGGCATAAGAAAAGCGCTACTGAATTTTCAGCAACGCTTACTCAAAAGATTATTATCTTTTAGGTGATTTCCCTGTTAAATGGATTAAGGGATAATCTTCATTGACTTTTTTGCTCTTATACAAATCTTTTCTCATGCTCTTTAACAAATTTGTCAAAAGCTTATCATGCTTTTCGGATACAAAATTTTTAGAATTTGATGGCTTAACATAGTCATGAAAAATCATCAGATCACTTACTACTTCGGCACTTCCAATCAAAAGAAGTTGGTTTTGGGCGTCTGCCAACTGATCTCGTGCACTTTCCGAGTTATCGGAAACTACAATATTGCTGACAGCTTCAATGTAATTCAAATAGTATTTCTCTTTGAGGCGGCTTTCGTCTGCTGCAATTTGTTGTTTCTTAGCAAAATAGTATGTCAATCCTGCGGATACCGCCGCAACCACTATTCCTATTATAGGGACTAATAATTCAATCCAATTTTCAACAGTCATTCTGCCACCTCCAATTTATAAAATATTATACCACCTTTCATTTATAAATCATAGCATGAGTTATGGGTCAATTACTTCCTCCGGCTTTGTCGTCATAATGCGGTACAGCTCCGTATCCTGCGGGAACCGGTCCACGAAAGGTAAGATCACGTTTCCATAGAAGATCAGCCCCTCGCCGGGTCCCGAATGGGTCACATAGGAGAGCTGCTGCGGGGAGATACCCAGTTTCTTTGCAAGGATTTCCCGGTCGCCGGCTGCCTGGTTTAACATATACACAAAGTCCGAGTTCTCAAAAATGTTCTCGATCTCACGGCTTGCTAGCAAATCCTTAATGTTCTGGGTGATACCCGTGGGGATACCGCCCCATTTACGAAAGCGTTTCCAGATCTCCACGGAGTAGGCGGCGGTCTGTTCCTCCTTTAAGAGCAGATGGAACTCGTCGCAGTAGAACCAGGTGTTGGCGTGCAGTTCCCGGTTTTCGGTGACTCTGCCCCAGACCTGGTCCTGGATGATGAGCATACCCAGCTTTTTAAGCTGTTTCCCCAGTTCCTTAATGTCAAAGCACACAAGGCGGTTCTGAATATCCACATTGGTGCGGTGGTTGAAAATGTTAAGGCTGCCTGTCACATAGAGCTCCAGGGCGGCGGCGATACGGGCAGCCTCCAGCTCCGGCTGTCTCTGGATTTCCTCATAGAGATTGCCGAGGACAGGCATATTTTCCGGTCTGGGGTCAGCCAGATACCCACGGTACACGGTGGTAACAGCCCGGTCAATGATGGTCTTTTCAATGGGCTGCAATCCATCCTTGCCTCCCACGATCAGTTCGCAGAGGGAAAGGATGAAGTCACTCTTTAAGGCCAGGGGGCTTTCATCCTCGGAGTAGTTCAGGTTCAAATCCATAGGGTTCACATAGTCTTTGCTGGTAGGGGAAATCTTCACCACCTGCCCGCCCAGGCGGTTCACCAGGGGAGCGTATTCTGCCTCCGGGTCACAGATGATGATAGTATCTTTCTTACTTGCCACCAGGAATACATTGGTAATCTCCCTCTTAGCGGAGAAGGACTTGCCGCTGCCCGGTGTACCTAAGATAAGGCCGTTGGGATTTTTAAGCTGCTTTCGGTCCGCCATAATCATGTTGCCGGAAAGAGCGTTGAGCCCATAGTACAACGCCTCGCCGCCCTGGAAAAGTTCCTGGGTGGTGAACGGTACGAAGATGGCGGTGCTGGAAGTGGTGAGGCTCCGCTTGATATTTACCTGGTTCAGTCCCAAAGGGAGAGAGGACATAAGCCCCTGCTCCTGGCAGAAATCAAGGCGGGTCAGGGCACAGTTATATTTCTGAGCCACGCCTGCCGACTGGAACACATTGTTTTCAAGTTTCTGTCTGGTATCCGCAAGGTTCACCACCAGGAATGTGAGCAGGAACATCCTTTCATTTCTGCTCTGCAAATCACGGAGGAGATTTTTTGCCTCACCTCCATAAGTGGCAAGGTCGGAGGGGATTATATCCATGTCATAACCTGCCCGGACCGCTTTTTTCTGTTCTGCGATCTTCATGGCGTCCAGATCGGTGATCTTCCTCTTGATGGTCTTGATGGCCTCGTTGTGGTCGATACTGCGAATATGCAGCGTCACCATGAGGCCGTCCTGTGCCTCCATGAAATCTGCCAGCATACGGTCATTGAGTTCCGGTGCCAGGATTTGCAGGAAAGAGACCGCACCCAGTTTCTTCCCCATGCGGAACATCCTTGTGTTTCCAAACTGGAATGAGGACGGGGCGATATAATCCTTGACAGAGAGACCGGTCTTAGGAAGCCAGTCCCATTCAAAAGAGAACGGCTCCCCGTCCGGGTGCATGAGGCCGTGGAGGACCTGCAGGCGTTCTTTGCCGTTCAAAGGTTTTGCGGCTGCACCGATCACCTTAAAGAGATTGAGTACATCCGTCTCAATCCGGGAGAGCCTTGCCCTGGCTACCTTTAAGTCCTCCGCCTCGATGGTGAGTGTCAGATATTTGCGTTTCACCAGACCGTTGTTCCCACGGGAGAGCTGGTTCTTTAACATGAGGGCATATTCCTTTCGGATACTGTCAAAGCTGTCCCCCTGGTCGCTGATCTCGATGGAGCGTTCAAATTCCTCCCGGCCTACATACTGGCTGATAAGGGAGAGCTGCACTCCCACGGAAGCGTCAAAGTAGTTATACAGATCGCACAGGTTTTCAAAGGTGGCTGTCTTATCATCCGCCTGGGCGAGCTGGTAATTTATATCGTCAAAAGCAAGGCTTTTGGAATAGGATTTGCCCGGCAGCTTGCAGATACCGTCCGGGTATATCACCTCAAAAGGGATACTGTCCTGGGCAGTATGGGGCTTTCCGTCCCCCTTAGCCTGCCGGATGGCCTTATCCACGGCCTTTTTCTCTCTGGCGGTGAGTTTTACCTTTCCCGCCGTTTTTTCTGTTCTGGACAATCCGTTTCACCTCCATTTCCAGATCACGCTGCCTTGCCAGGGCCTCGTAGAAGTTGTTGGTCTGATAGGGGCGGTTCTTTGGGCGGATGAATTTTGTTTCGATCATCTGCTTTAAGATCACCTCTAAAGGCTGTCCGTTTTTCTCATACATGGCAAGCAGAAAGAACGGCAGCATAACCATCATCATGCAAAGGGTCGCCGTGGAGTTCCCGGCAGACTCTTTGAGTAAAAAGAAAAGCGGCACTCCTAAAAGCACCGCCGGGGTAAAGCAGATAAGCTGCCTTTTTGTCAGGCCGAAAAATACCTTTGTTTTGATTTTGGAAAGGTCTTTCGGTACGGTCACATAAGCCAATCAGCATACACCTCCTTTAATGGGCGCTGAAAATGCCCTTTGCCATGCTGCCGGTCTTAAAGAGGGTAAAGCATAAGAGGACCGTGTATCCCATGCAGCCCCAGATGGCAGCGGATATGTTGTCGGCGGTGGAAATCTCCTGGATGAGGACCGCATAAATGCCAACGCATATCATAATGAGAAACGCCTGGAAACCTAAAGCAATCAGAGACTTTAAGTAGTTCTGCCCCACGCTGGACCATTCCCGGTTGCTCATGGTAGCAAAGGGGATAGGCCCCACGGAGGTTACAAGATAAATCTCGATCATACGGCCATAGACCACCAGGAAGATACAGATGGAGAGGATATTCATGGTGAGCCCCACCACCATGCTCTGGAACCACAGCCCTAAAAGAGGCCCTAAGTCCATAGCCTCAAGCTGAGCCTCCATATCAGGGATGGCGGTGGAGAGGTCAATGCTGGTAGAGCCGCTAATGATACCGCCGCTCTGGCTTACCACGTTCTGGGCCACATCAAAGATCGCCATAACGATATTCCAGGTGTTGGTGACTAAGAACACGGCCACAAAGGTTTTGAATATCCACTTGAAGAAAATCCATGTGTCTACATCATGCAGGTTGTTCTTCTCGATCACAAGCTGAATGAGCTCGTAGCACATCACAAAGGTTAAAATGATACCGGCTATGGGGATAATGACTGTTTCAGACAGAGACCGGATGAGGTTGAAAACGCCGCCGTTCCATGCCGACGGCGTCATGCCAACCTCCCCGGCGATCTCGCCCACTTTGGTATTTACCGTGTCAAACATCCCCGACAGGTTACCGAGTATCCCGCTGATGAGCAGCTCTTTGAGCCACTCCGCCAGCTTGTCGAGTATGCTTTGCATAGGTTATCCCTCCGTCATTATCCGAACAGGCCGGAAAGCAGTGGTACAAGGGTCATGCCGATCAGGGCAACGCCGCCGCCCGCCATAAGCTGTTTTATACCCAATTAGGTGTAAAACTCTGCTCGATGGCGGGCGGCGGCGTACAAAAAATCTATATGGTGTTTTTAAGAGAACCGTCCCGGCGGGACAGGTCAGGCAGTGACCTGTTCCACCTCTGG
>NZ_JACOOR010000010.1 GCF_014290175.1 Anaerosacchariphilus hominis | reverse complement strand
TTTCTTTCCCGTATTACTGTTAAAAGGTGTTCGTTCTTATTTCTAAGAATCGAACTGTTCTTGAATTCATTCTCTTAGAATTTTCAAGGTTTTACACTGTTCAGTTATCAAGGTTCGCTTATTCGTCTTTGTCGCTCCTCACCGAAGCGACTTGACTATCTTATCACATTCATTCTCGCTTGTCAAGAACTTTTTTAACTTTTTTTGAAGAAGTTTTTGAAGTTCTTTAAGAAGAATGCATCCGCTCTCTCAAGCGGAACTTGTTTATCTTACCATACCAAAAGGTGTTTGTCAACAACTTTTTTGAAGAAGTTTTAATTTCTTTTTGATAAGAAACGGAGAAAGAGGGATTTGAACCCTCGCGCCGGGATTACCGACCTACACCCTTAGCAGGGGCGCCTCTTCAGCCTCTTGAGTATTTCTCCTGAAGTTCATTTCCTGCGATATTCACTTCACGTCAGGTTCGACGCATAGGTTATTATACTTGATGGGGTTCTGTTTGTCAACCTGTTTTTACGTTTTTGTTACATAATTTTGCCTGATTCTTTTCTTATATATTATATACTGAAAAAATGACTTTCTTTCCTTCTCCATAATAATGAATCTGGTTTTAACATATAACAAAAGGGTTCCATCCTTTCAAGTCGGATGGAACCCTCTCTTATAAATAGATGTGTTTTTAATTTGCGTTGCTGGCTGCAATCTTTACCTTGCTCCAGAGGTTGCCGATTACTTTACGGGTATCGTCATTGAATACGAAGACCTCGTCTTTCGGATTGTCGGTGCGAGGCAGGTAGGCATTGATCTCCTCGTAGTCGCCACCCTCTCCGGACAGTTCGTCGATAACCTCCTGGTTCGGAGACGTATAACCTACGTAGCTGGAGTTATCGTAAGCATAATCATAGGAGCTTATAAAGTTAATAAACTCATGGGCCAGCTCCACATTTTTTGCATTGGCGGGAATGACCATGGAGTCGTACCAGAGGTTGGTGCCGCCTTCGGGCAAGTAGTAGCCCATATTCTCATTTTCAGACATGATGTACGCCGCATCGCCGGAGTAGCATAAGCCGAGGGCCTTTCTGCCCTGAGCCATATTGTCGATGATCTCGTCGGTGACGATCTCCGGCTTCATGGTCTGGACGCACTCTACCAGCCAGTTATAGGCATCCTGGAGCTCATCCTCATTTTCCGTGTTCATAGAATATCCCAGAGCCTTCAGAGCCATCATGAAAGAATCGCGCTCGGAATCGTAGAGATAAATATCTCCACGATATTTGGTATCCTTAAAGATATTGAAGCCCTCCCGCTCCAGATCCTCCAGGCTTACCTTCGTTTTATCGTAGACAATGCCTACCGTGCCCCAGAAATAAGACACAGAATACTCATTTTCCGGATCATAGGAAGGATTCTTGACCGCGTCAGTCAGTTCATCCATACAGGTCAGGAGATCCGGATTCAGCTTCTGCAGGTATCCCTCGTCCATGATACGCTGAATCATGTAGTCGCTGGGGATCAGCAGATCATAGCTTTCCTGATTGGCTACCTTAATGTACATTTGCTCGTTGGAATCAAAGTACTCGATGCTGACGGTGGCTCCTGTTTCCTTTTCGAAATCAGGCACCACATTTTCACCCATGTACTCGCCTGGCATATAGATGGACAGGGTCTGACCCGCATAGGGCAGTTCCTGATTGGACGCGCCGAATTTCACCAGACAGAACAGTACAATGACAGCGGCCAGTGCGCAGCCCGGAAGCACAAAGCTCTTCCGTCCTACCTCGTCCTTTTTCTCCCGCTTGGCCATCAGCATGGGAACCACATTGATCAGGACCAGTACTATCGTAATGATTACTACCACCAGCGTAGATATGGCGTTGATGCTAGGGTTGATACGCTTACTCATGGTGTAGACCACGATGCTTAAGTTCTTAACTCCGCCGCCGGTGACGAAATAGGAAATGATAAAGTCATCCACGGACATGGTAAAAGCAATCAGCGCTCCGGAAAAGATGCCTGGTGTGATCTCCGGCACGATGACCTTGGTCAGAGCCTGCCAGGGCGTCGCTCCCAGATCCATAGCCGCATTGGCCAGATTCGGATCCAACGATTTGATCTTTGGCATGACGGACAGCATCACATAAGGGATACAGAACGCAATATGGGCCAGCAGCATGGTGGCATAGCCCTTTTCGATTTTAAAGGTGATGAACAGCAGCATGAAGCCGATGGCAGTCACGATCTCCGGGTTCATCATCGGGAAATTGTTGACCTGATTCATCACGTCCCGGACGATTTTTTTCGACTTACTGAGGCCGATGGCCGCAATGGTTCCCACGACCGTGGAAATCAGGGTCGCGATGATTGCCACCGTAAAGGTGGTATACAGAGCCTCCATCATTTCCCGGGATTCCAGCATGTGCTTATACCAGCGCAGAGAAAAGCCGGTGAAGGCGGTCAGGGATTTTCCGTCATTGAAGGAGAAAATCACCATATACAGGATCGGAAGATAGAAGAAGGCAATCGCCAGAATCATCAGGATCTTCCCAAAGGTACGCTTTCCTTTTTTCATCGGATTACTCTTCCTCCTTTCCGCCGCGGTTGTGTTTCTCCACTTTACGCACCGCCATCATCATGAGCATCATAATCACAGCCATAATCATAGAAATGGAGCTTCCGAAGTTCCACTCGCCTACGGTGATAAACTGGTTCTCAATGAGATTTCCGATGAGGAAATACTGGCCGCCGCCCAGAAGCTTCGGGATAAAGAAGGAGCTGACTGCCGGCAGGAATACCAGGGTAATGCCGTTGATAACACCGGGCAGGGACAGGGGCAGGGTTACCCGCCGGAAGGTCTGCACCCGGTTGGCACCCAGATCTGCGCTGGCTTCCAGGAGAGACTGATCCATTTTGCAGAGAGAGGTATTGATCTGCAGCACCATAAAGGGCAGGAAGTTATAAACCATACCCAGAAGCACCGCCCCCTGTGTATACAAAAGACTCATATTGCCCAGGCCAAAAATTCCCAGGATACGGGATACCAGACCGCCCTCGCTTAAAAGACCGATCCAGGCGTAGGTACGCACCAGCATGTTGATCCACATGGGAATGGTGATACAGAGCACCAAAATGTTCTGTGCCCGCTCACTGCTCCGGGCGATGTAATAGGCAATGGGATAGCCCAGAAGCAGACAGATAACCGTCGTCTTGATTGCAATCCAGATCGAACGCCAGAGGATTATCAGAAAATCCGGGTCGGTAAAAAACTTGACGTAATGATCCAGGGTAAATTTAAAGGACACAATGCTGTTGCCCTGCTCTGTAAAAGAATACATCGCAATCAGAAGCATCGGCAGTACCAGCATCAGTGCCGCCCATACAATGTACGGGACTGCAAGCTGTGAAAATTTCTTCATTTAGTACAGCATCCTCTCCATAACATGAATATCCTCCGGGAAGAATGTCAGGCCGACCTCCTGACCGACTTCCGTGTAATCGGTGGTGTGAATCTTGAACTCCCGTCCGGTGGTCCAGAAGGTAATCGGGTAGCTGCCCTCTTTGATGTTCTCCGGATCGAAATCGTAATCTACGCTGACGTCCACGCTCTGGTTTTCGTCGCTCAGCTTCCAGCCCTGGGCATTGGCCCAGGTCTTGATATCCGTATCCAGAGCCTGGGATTCCTGGATCTCGTCTACGGTTCTGGCGAAGTTGAAGGCCATGACTGCCTCATTTGCCTTCTCATTTTTTACGAAGGGCTGATTTACCACGTAAATGGTACGCTCGATGGTGGTACCGCCCGCTGCCGTGAAGCGCACCGGATACTCGCCCAGCTCTTCCTTCACATCGTATTCCACCTTATGGATGGAGATGTACTCATCGGTCTCCGGATTCCATGCCTGGGCGTTGGAAAGAGCGATAACCTCCTTGTCATCCAGGGACTTCACATCCTCCACATCCACGTAGAAGTTGCTGGCGCTCATCTTCTCTTTTCCATCGGCGCTGGTCACGTCCTGGTTACTGATGACGTGCATATTGACCGTAACGCTGGTTCCGGGTACGGTCTCCACGATGATCTCGTAGTGTACGCCCTTGAACAGCACGCTTAAGACCTCTCCGGTCATTTTGCCGTCTTTTACATTCACGATGTCGATATCCTCGGGACGGATAACCACTTCCACCGGCTCATTCGGCTTAAAGCCGAAGTCCACACAGTCAAAGGTAATATCGTCGAAGCGAACCTTATAATCCTCCAGCATGACGCCCGGAATGATGTTGCTCTCACCGATAAAATTGGCTACAAAGCGGTTGGTCGGCTCGTTGTAGATCTCCTCCGGAGTTCCCACCTGCTGGATCTCGCCGCCGTTCATGACCACGATTTTATCGGACATGGTCAGGGCTTCCTCCTGATCGTGGGTAACGAAGATAAAAGTGATGCCGACCTCCTGCTGGATTCGCTTCAGCTCGTACTGCATCTCTTTGCGGAGCTTCAGATCCAGAGCCGCCAGCGGTTCGTCCAGAAGCAGCACCTTCGGCTCATTGACCAGGGCCCGGGCGATGGCCACACGCTGCTGCTGTCCGCCGGACAACAGGGTGGTATTTTTATTTTCGTAGCCCTCCAGACCGATGAGCTTCAACATCTTCATGACTTTCTGATCGATGATGTCCTTACTCATTTTCTTGATCTTCAGTCCGAAGGCGATATTTTCATAGACGCTTAAGTGTGGAAACAGGGCGTACTTCTGAAATACGGTGTTCAGCTCCCGCTCATAGGGTGGCTTCGCGCTGATTTCCTCCCCGTCGAAGATAACGCTGCCCTCGTCCGCGTCCAGAAAGCCGCCCAGGATCCGAAGCAGGGTGGTCTTTCCGCAGCCGCTGGGGCCAAGCAGAGTAACAAATTCTTTTTCATAAATATCCAGATTGACTCCCTTCAGGATGACCTGACCGTCGAAGCTTTTCACGATATTTCGAAAGCTAATCAGTTTCTTTCGTTCCATTACACATCTCCTCCTAGAACATGGGCGGCGTGGTGATCCAAAGTACTTTGGCGTCGCTCTTCCCATGATTGTATAAATAATGGCTTTCGGTTCCGTCCAGATAGAAGGTCTCCCGGGCCTTTATTTTGTATTTCTTGCTGCCACAGACCAGGGTAACGCTGCCCTTCAGCACATAGCCGAATTCTTCTCCGTCGTAGGCCTGCATTTCCTGACTCCGTTTTCCCGGATGAAGGGTCAGGAGAATGGGCTCCATCTCGTTCTTCTGGGCATTGGGAATCACCCACTCGATGCAGTAGTCCGGCTGCTCATCCACAAAAAACTCCTCTGTAGAAAATACAATCTGCTTTTCCGGCTCCTCATGGAAGAATTCGGACAGATTGGTTCCCAGAGCCTCCAGAATATCCTCCAGGGTGGCGATACTCGGCGCAGTCAGGTTCCGCTCCACCTGTGATAAAAAACCTTTGGTCAGCTCGCTGCGGGAGGCCAGATCCTCCAGAGTCAGCTCCTTTTGCAATCGAAGCTCCTTTAATTTCTTGCCGATGTCCACGGCGCACCTCCTGTTTGCTAATACTAAACTTTTTATTTAAAATTGCAAAATCATTTTACATTATACACAGTCGCCCGAAAAATTCAATAGTTTTAAACATTTTTTTAGTAATACCGAATTTCCATATTTTTTCCTGTGGCTGTTTTCGCCCGTAAAAATGCCCCCGGCTTCATTTGAAGTCGGAGGCGCTTCTCACTTGTGTATTTTTCTGAAATTAGTGGTGGAACAGACGGATTCCGGTAAATGCCATTACCATATCATACTTATCGCAGGTCTCGATAACCAGGTCGTCCCGGACGGATCCGCCCGGCTCGGCGATGTATTTCACGCCGCTCTTCTTCGCTCGCTCAATGTTATCGCTGAAGGGGAAGAAGGCGTCGCTGCCTACGGTCACATCTGTCATCTGGGCCAGCCATGCTTTCTTTTCTTCCTCGGTGAATACTTCCGGCTTCACTTTGAAGACGCGTTCCCAGGCACCGTCTGCCAGCACATCCATGTACTCGTTGCCGATGTACACGTCGATGGCGTTGTCACGGTCGGCGCGGCCGATGCCGTCCACGAACTGGAGACTCAATACCTTGGGGCTCTGACGCAGGAACCAGTTGTCGGCCTTCTGGCCTGCCAGACGGGTACAGTGTACGCGGGACTGCTGTCCTGCGCCCACGCCGATGGCCTGTCCGTCCTTAACGAAGCAGACGGAGTTGGACTGGGTGTATTTCAGGGTAATCAGGGCAATCTTCATGTCGCGCTTGGCATTCTCCGGAAGATCTTTATTTTTCGTCACGATATGGGAAATGAGTTCGTCGTTGATGGGAAGTTCCTGACGGCCCTGCTCAAAGGTGACGCCGTAAACTTCCTTGTGTTCCAGGGGAGCGGGCTTGTAATCAGTATCCATCTGGATGACTACATAATTACCCTTTTTCTTCTGCTTCAGGATCTCCAGCGCCTCGTCAGTGAAGCCCGGAGCGATAACGCCGTCGGATACCTCACGCTTGATGATAGAAGCGGTGTCCTTGTCGCAGACATCGGACAGGGCGATGAAATCACCGAAAGAGGACATCCGATCCGCGCCTCTGGCTCTGGCGTAAGCGCAGGCCAGTGGGGACAGGTCTCCCATGTCGTCTACCCAGTAGATTTTCTTCAGAGTATCGTCAAGGGGCAGACCCACTGCGGCTCCTGCCGGGGATACATGCTTGAAGGAGGTGGCTGCCGGAAGGCCGGTGGCCTCTTTCAGCTCTTTCACCAGCTGCCATCCATTAAAGGCATCCAAAAAGTTGATGTAACCGGGACGGCCGGAAAGAACCGTGATAGGAAGCTCGGATCCGTCTGACACATAAATACGGGACGGTTTCTGATTCGGGTTACAGCCATATTTCAGTTCCAGTTCTTTCATTTCCTTAGTCCTCCTGATTTTTATTCTTGATGACGGTTTCGTATTTGCCGGTGGCAATGTCAATGTAACGTACGAACAGGGATACCTTGTTGTCCGGATTCAGGTTGTTCCAGAGCATATTCGTAAGCTTCTCCATGTCGTTGGGAATGGCGGCCAGCTTGGGTTCGCCCTCGAAGCTGGGGAGCGGATTGCCGTCGTGCATGTAGGTGTGGATGAAATGGCCCTCGCCTGCCGCGCAGTTCTCATAGGAGAAGGTGTAGCGGTTGCAGCATGAGGGGTCACCGTTGTTGCTCTTTAAGATGGACAGGGAGTAGCTGTAGGTTCCGTTCTCGATCTCCATGACGCCGGAGATCCGCGGGGTATAGTTGGGCGCATCCGGCTCGAACTCACGGGAGCGTAAGGACTGCTCAAAGGTCAGCCCCTTTTCCATTCCCTCGTAAATGGTATCGGTCTGGTCTCCGTTGGTAACGATGGTTTTATGGCCCAGTACACGGACCGGTGCATAGATAATCAGGCTCGGGTCGGTCAGCTTGGAAGGATCGAAGGCCTGGGTACGGATGCCCTCGCCGTCCTCCACGAAGATACGGTTACGGCTGTTCTCGCTTCTTCCCATAATGAAGTAAGCTGCCACGGCCTTGGTTCCGTCCTCGGAACGGCCAAGAATAATGCCTCTGCCGGGATAAGAATTTTCCTGAAGCTCCTGTGCCAGTGAAATCATGTCCATTTTTTTTTCCTCCTGTGAAAATGGGTTTTTAACCTATGAAAAGCTTAAGAGTGACCGATTATGATGCCTGTATTTTGTCTGAAAATAAAGAAGGACCGATCCATCCCAAGCATAATCTGCCCAGACGGTCGGCTCTCGAACCCTTATACTCCCTGTGGTAAACTCCACTTCCGTCAGTCGTATAAGTTGATTTTACCATAGCATTTTTGATCGGGGGTTGTCAACCCCCGATCGTAAATCTGCCGCCGATGCGGACGGCCAGCGCGTCCTTGTCGTGACCCACCTCCCGGGTTTTCAGAATCGGGAGATCCGGGCCTGCATAATGGCGGACCAGTTCTTCAATAGTAGGAGCGCAGGCTTTCTGCTCCATCTCAGTGAAGGTTCCAAGGAGCACGGCTTTAACCTGGCGAAATACTCCCAGCTGCTGGAGCTGGCTTAAGTAGGTGACCATCTTCGGGACAGTGCCGCTCCAGGCTTCCAGCAGGAAAATTTTATCCTGCATATCAGGCCAGTATTCGGTTCCGGCCAGCTTCAGGAAGCAGCGGATGTTGCCACCGACAACGGTGCCGGTGAGTGGGGACTGGATTTGACCCTGCTGCACGTATTTACAGAAAATTTGAAACAAATCAGATTTTTTCTGTAATATAGTATTTTCGAAAGCGGCACGGCGAAAGGCTCCGGCCTCGGAGACCAGATTGCGGGCCTGATAAAGAACCGAGGACTTTCCGGTCTTCGCGTAAATGGCATTCAGAATCGTAGTCAGGTCGCTGTAACCCCAGAAAACTGCACTGCTTTCTGCGATTGTTTCAAAATCCAGATGGGGTAAAATTTCATTGGCCATATCACCGCCGGAAAGATCGAAGATGGCTTTCACTTCCGGATCACGATAAAAGTTCATCAGAGCTTCGGCCCGTTCTTCGGCTGTGCCACTGAATACCGAGGTATGAACCGGATCTTTTTCGTAAAGGCAGGGGCTTAAGACCGGAGTAAGACCAAGGCTGCTAAGATAGTCGCAGAGAGCGTCTACGGTTGGGTTTTTCCGGGCTTCCAGCCCGTTGGAACAGGCTGTTAATGCTATTTTCGTCATATTTGACCCACTACTGCCGTCACCAGCTCTTTAAACTGCTTCGCCACCCGGTCCGCGGTCTCCTGAACCTCTGCGTGGTTCAAGGCTTTCACAGACATGCCTGCCGCCAGATTGGTGATGCAGGAGATACCGCAGATCTCCATCCCCATATGACGGGCGGCGATTGTCTCGCAGACAGTGCTCATGCCGACGGCGTCCGCGCCCAGATTTCGGAACATGCGGATCTCGGCAGGCGTCTCGTAGGATGGACCGGTCAGTTGAAGATAGACGCCCTCTTTCAGAGAAATGCCAAGCTTCTCTGCTTCCGCTTTCACGATTGTACCCATGCGGCGGCTGTAGACCTCGCTCATATCCGGGAAACGAGGGCCCAGCTCACCCAGATTGGCTCCGAGCAGCGGATTGGGTACCATGGTGGAAATGTGATCGGTGATCAGCATAAAATCTCCCGGCGCGAAATCAAAGTTAATGCCGCCTGCGGCGTTGGTAACCAGCAGCTTTTTGGCGCCCAGCATACCCATCAGGCGGGTGGGAAGCACCACGTCCTCCATGGCGTAGCCCTCGTAATAATGGACGCGGCCCTGCATCACGATCACCGGAACCTGCTTCACGTAGCCGAAGACAAAGCGGCCCTTGTGTCCGGGTACAGTGGACACCGGGAAGCCCTCGATATCATGATAGCTGACCTCCGCCCGGATATCGATGCTTTCTGCGTAATCCCCCAGACCGGAGCCCAGAATCAATGCCATCTCCGGCCGGAAATCCGTTTTTTCACGGATGCATTTCAGACAGTTCTGTAATTTCTCGTATGCCTCGCTCATAGATATGACCTCCTTTTAAATTTATTTTTCGTACTCCGCAATGGTTTCTTCGATCCGCGTTTTTACGATTTCGGCGATCTCTGTCGTCTTCATGCCCTGGTAGGTCTCGTAAGGAATCGGCTCCAGAAAATGCACCTGGACGGTCACCGGGGCAATGCTGTTCCGATCGAAGGGTTCAAAAGCGTTCAGGAGCGCCACCGGGACAATGGGCGCCTTGGCTTTGACGGCGCATTTGAAGCTGCCGCCCTTAAACTCACCCACCTGGTTACCCCGTTTGGATCGGGTTCCTTCCGGGAAAATCAGATAATTGCGGCCGTTTTTGACCTCCTGGGTTACATCGAGAATTACCTGCAGGGACTGGCGTACATCCTCACGATCCATAATTTTCGCTTTCATGATCATGAATACCTGCTTCAGGAAGGGAACGTCCTTCACTTCTTTTTTTGCAACCACCGAAAAGGGCACGTCGCAGGCTTCAATGATGGCCAGCACGTCGAAAAGTCCCTGGTGGTTTGGGAAAAACACAAAACTTTGATCGGTGGGAATGTGTTCCTTACCGTGAACGTTAATTTTAACCCGGCCGCCCTTATTGGCATGGATCGTGATTTTCTTCAGCAATGCGTATTTCTCCGGCTCCGGGATATCGTCCGTGTGCTTCGCGAAATGGCAGAGCTGCCACCACCAGTAGGGGACGAAGGGCAGATTGTACAATACCATTAACATGATTCGTTTCATAAGTGTTACCTTCTCTCTGGCCGCTTATGCGACCCACTCGATTGTCCTACATGATTCTATAACAACTACTTTTGTTTCCTATTATTTCATCTGCTCTTCCAACGGCTTCTGTGTCTCAAACTCCGTCTCAATGGACACCTGCTTTCCCTCCAGGCTTCCACTGATAAAGTCCAGCATCATGGACTGAATCTGCTCGGAATAGCTCCAGTAGGGGCTGGTGGTCAGCGGAATCAGGAAGCTGCCTTCGCTTCCGTCGAAGATGAAGCGGTGTGCCTCTTTCACACCTTTTCCCTCATCCATGAAGTAGACCACCCCCTGGAATTTCAGGGACTCTGTGGATCCGCTCTCATCTCTTACTGTAATCCGCAGGAAGGGAATCTCGGATCCGTCCTGATTTTTCGGAAAAGCATAGAGGAAATAGTTTTCCTCGGCGTTCAGTGTATAGTGATCGTCGCCCAGCTCTGTGGCGTTGGTGTCCAAAAGACTCCACTCCACGTTCAGGGGTTCGGTCTCTTCTTCCTTCAGGTACTCGTTTCCCCATGCCTTCGGAAGCATCTTCAGATCCTCGATGTGCTGAAGCTTTCCAAACTCCTCGTAAGCCGGCTCAAACCGGGCCCGCACCTCGTCGTCATTGGTCAGAAAAATAATGTTCTTGTACCTGCAGGGCGTATAATGCTTCTGGATATACTGGTACATGTAATAATTCCGGGTGCTTAAGGATCCGGAATCATGCTGCCAGGCCGGAGCCACAATGAGGATTTCCGGCTGTTTTTCCTCCAGCACTTCGATGGCCCGGATCTGCATCACCTTGTTGTTGGTGTTGTAGGTGCTGCTGAAGGGCATCAGGTTTTCCTTATTCAGGATGTTGTAATGGGACAGCTGATTGGTCATGTCCACGACCTTCTTGTCCTTGCAGAGATCATTGACCAGGATATTCAGATTCATCAGCTCTTCCTTCTGCGCTTCCGTAATGTAGATGTCTCCGAGACCCGGGATGCCGGTCTCCTCCACGGTGGCGTAAATATAGTCGTCGCTGATCGTATCCCGCTCAAAGACCTTCGCAGGCATGGTCAGCAGGTTGCTGCCCTTAGTCAGGATAGTGGCCAGAAACAGACACGCCATCATGCCCGCTGTCCACAGGGAAAACCGTTTCTCCAGAGAGGGCAGAAAAATCAGCAATACCAGAAACAGACTGCAAATGGTGGTTGCGATAATGCCTCGCTCACCAAACTGGGTCCGTACAAAGGTATAGCGTACGATCACAAGATTGAAAATAATCAGAAAACTTAAGGCATACCAGGCCAGTTTCTTTTCCCCACCCTCTTTATCTGCCGGAAAAATCAGGGCTGCCAGCAGAGAGAAACCGGGACCGAAGGTGGCGTACCAGACATACGGGCTTACCAGCTCCTCCTTCAGAATATCGCCGGTGGTCTCCAGAATGGCCGCTGAATTTTCCACGATATAACGAAGAATTGCGAAAAACATGGGAATAAAGCAAATTCCCAGGATCAGAAGCGGGATGTACCAGGGCAGAATCTTTTTCCGAATTTCTTTTTCATTCAGGCGGAAGAATATTTTCCAGCCCTTCTCATGGAAGCATTCCCAGAGAATCATGGGCAGGGTCGCCAGGGCGCAGGCTCCGCCGATAGACGAGTTCCAGGCGATGGACAGAATGGATATAAAGGTCCAGCTCCAGAGCTGCATGGGGAAATTCTTCCGCATTTTTTTCGAAAATACGATCAGAATAAAGGGCAGTGCGAAGGCCCATCGCACGTAATAATATTTATCTCCGAACAGAGAAAACAACAGCACGCAGAGAAGCCCCAGCAGCTTATTGTCGATAAAGTAGTAGAATACCGCCGCAGTCGCCATGGCGATGAGAACGCAGCCCACAATCATGGCCGGTTCGATGGACGCGTAGGTTCCGTCGAACAGAAGCTTTCCTACCGCCGCCTGGAAATAATCGCAGACGCCGTGGATGGGCATGGTGTCGATGTAGGGCACGACGCCGTAGTTCAGAAGCTCATGCAGAGGCTCCGCAATCTCACCGTAGTGGTACATCTCCAGCGGAGTGCCGGAAATGGTTCCGTTTGGCAGGGTCCAGGAGGCGAAGACTGCCAGGGAGAGAAATGACATAATAGAAATAGTCGGACGTAGATTCTCTTTACATTTATGGAATAAACGCCCATTGTATCCAATCGCAAGCCAGAAGGCCACATTGGATACCACCGTCATGTTCCTTCCCCTGTAAAGCTCTATGACTTCTCCGCCCCGGATATATTCAAAAATACGAAAGAGTACGAACGCAATCGGTAAAAACCACTGCATACGTTCCACCCAGCTTTTTCTCTGATGCGCCGCCCATTCCTGTTTTTGCGGATCTTTTCCACATCTGTGGTTGAAAAACAGAAAGATACCCACAACGATCAGAGTTATACACTGGAATATGGGGAAAAGTTTCTCCAGCCACGGCTGCATCCCGAAAATTTCTTCGATCAGGGCACGACAAAAAATAGCAAGGGTAAACTGCGAAAAGATGACCAGAAAGCAGGCGTCCTCAAACCAGGCATAGCTTTCCCGCTGCTTCGCCGTATATTCCCCCGTCCGATCAAAGCTGCCGCAAAGCCAGCTCCATTTCTTAGAGAGCAGGGTCAGAACCACTGCATACAGTAGAAAGAAGCCCAGCAGCCCGCCGATAAATAAATTAGCCAGTGTCATGTCGCCCTGTTTATAATAGGCGGTCCAGGTGGTGTAGCCGGTGACGAGCTCTGTGTACTCCGGCATCCGCCGGTAGAGAACGCCCATGACCATCCAGCACAGGAGGGCCGTAGACGGGATCGTCAGGAGGGCGGAAATGACGCATGTTTTCTGCGAAAAGTATTTTTTCATAATCGTGTTGAAACCTTTCATCTATTTGCCCGTGTTTTCAGGGCATCCAGGGATACCCGTAGGGTATTTCATCTATTTGCCCGTGTTTTCAGGGCTCCATTTTCCCAGCACACCGCTAAGCCCTGCGGCCGCGCCCGGAAGCATACATACGAAATAAGGGAAAATATACTGGGATTTAGCCTCCCAGATGGTGTGGAAGAAAAATCCCCCCAGGATCACCATCGGCAGGAACAGTTCTGTGAGCTGCCACCGTTTCTCCCCCTTTCTGCCGATCAGCAGTCCCGCGAACACCGCTGTGAATACCAGCAGTTGAAACAGATTCATGTACTCATGCAGCGCCTGATACAGCTTACCCGTATAGACGCTCTGCACAATGGTGGAAAAATCGCCGTTGTGAAACTGGTTGACCCAGAGGGCCTCATAAGTGGGCTCGTTCCACTGGGACAGGGTCTTTTTCAGATAAAACCGGGCGGCGTAAGCCGGATCCTTTTGAAACTGCTGCAGCGACTCCCCAATGGCCTCTCTGGCCATAGCGTCACTGGCCGCCGGATCGCAGCCTGAGTTTACATAAGTATTGAAATTAAACTCATTATACCAGCCCTCGGCCCGCTCCCCCTCCTGCATGCCCATGGCCACCCAAAGGGATTTGGGCATACCGCTTTCGATCGTAAGGCCGGAGCGATGCTCGTAAAAGGCCGTCAGACTTCTGCTCAAAAGCGCAGTCAGACCGATCAAAATCAGGATGGCAGCCAGACTCTTTCCGGCTTTTCTGATCCCGCCCCCACTCTTTTTTACCGCGTCATACAAAAGCAGAATCACCAGCGCCACCAGAAAGATACTGTAATTATTCTTCACCAGAACCGAAATTCCCATCAAAATTCCGGCACTTACCGCATAACGCCACTTTCCATGATCCAGAAAAAGAAGCAGCGCGTAAAAGGCCCCAAGCGCGAAGGCCAGTCCCAGCATAATTCCGTAGAGGAAGGTGCTGTATAAGATAATCTGGATACAGCCCATGGACGCCAGCAGCACCAGACGCTCCGCCTTTTGATCCTGGTAAAGCTGATCCGTAATCCGGTAAAGCAGATAAACCACAACTCCATTTGCCAGGGCGGTCAGATACATAAAGGCTTTCCAGTTTTCCCCGCCGGTCAGACGGTACAAAGCCTCCAGAATAGCCGCCAGACCCAGCTGGTTCGGATAGATCTGCATGTATTTTCCATGCTCAAAAAAAAGAAAATTATTCTGGGTCATCAGATAAGACACCCAGGAAACCGCCTTCTGATCGGCCTCCGGATAGGTGTGGCTCACCTGAATCCAGAGAACGCTCATGCCGATCACGAACAGAATTGCCACAGCCGCCAGGGCCCTCACTGAAATTTTCTCAAATATCTGTTTTTTTGATAATAGATATAAAATTCCCAGAATAACCGCCAGAACCAGCAGATTCAGCGGGATAAAATCCAGGCGGTATTCCGGCCGCTCCCCATAGGAAGAATCTGCCGTAAAATAAGTGGTGCTTAACATGCTGGCCGCCGTCAGAAACCCGAACAGCAGGATGGACAGCCAGAGTACCACACCGTCTGCCACCCGTAACAATTTATTTTGCATAAAGTCTCCGATCAAAAAAATTACATTGAATTCGCATTATTCAGAAAAGGTATACGAACTCAATGTAATTATAATATAAAGCACTTCATTTGTCATCCTAAAGTTCCGGCGGCGCGGTCTCTGCCGAACCGCCAGATTTTATTCCGCCGGCGCGCCGGTATCCCCGCGGAAGTATTCTTTACACCGCAGCTTAAACAGAAACTCCGACACGTTGAATTTTCGGATCCCCGTATGCTCCTCCTGCCGATACTCATTCATGGAAAAATACGCTCTCGTCATCTCCGCCTCCGCCGTTCCTTCCTTTGCGGCCTTCAGCATCGGGCCCGACGCGTCTGTGGACAGCTCGTAAAGATAGCTGGTCTGATCGTGGGCGATATTATAGGCGGCAATCCAGGCGTCCATGTGGCTGAAGGAAAGGACGAGATACAGCACCGTTACTACCGCCACGCTGTACCGGAACAACGGAAATCTTTCCTGAAAAATATTCCGGATCACTCCCGCAAACAACACTGCCAGCACCAGCAGCGCAAACAGCACCAGTACCCGGAGGCGGGTCAGCTGGTATGCCTGAATGTAGAGAAACATCCGGCAGGCCGAGGAAATAATCATGATATAGGTACAGACAGAAAGAAAGGCCAGCATAATTTTCAACGCCCTATTTTCCCGGAAAAAGCTTAAGGTCACCAGCACCAGCAAAAGATTCAGCGCGCTGACAAAAAGGAGCTGAAAGAAACCCTGTCTGGCAAAGCCTGCGTAGGAGTATTCCGCCGGAAGGGTAAAACCACCGGTGAACAGGTAGGAAATCTGAACCATGCAGAACAGCAGATAGACCACACCGATAACCGCCAGCGCTGTGATCGCCAGAACCGGCTCCTGGGTGCGGAGATCCTTTTCTTCCGCCTGGGGCTTTCGGTTCTTTATAGCGCTGTAGATAGCAAAGAAAAACATCATCCCCCAGAGAAACATCAGCATCGGCCACACCAGCTTCGTTGGAAGGATGATATGACTGACCGCCTGAACTACCCAGTCGAACGCGCCTCCCAGCAGCTGATCGAAGACTGCGTCTGCAGAAATTAAAAGCGGCAGAATCAGACAAAGCAGGGTTACGCCCACCAGAATTCCCAGAATGATATACATCGTTTTTTCACCCGGTTTCTTTTTTCCGGCTCCGGCCTCTGCCTTTCGCGCTCTCCGACTTTTGGCTAACTCCGGAAACACGGAGAAAAGATGGGCCAGGGCCGTCATGGCCAGATCCCATAGACTTCCCACATAGCGGAACACCGTCCAGTTTTGATCCTCATAGCCGTCATGCAGAAGCAAAATACCGAACAGTATCCAGACGGCCAGTTTATTGCACCAGATGATAATGAGATTACCGGTCAGGAAGGTGGACACGCCCAGAAGCAGAATGGCCAGCATATAGAGCTTTGACCCTTTTTTGATCGATCGCCCGGCCTGCTTCATGAGAAAGCAATCCATCAAAAGCATTCCTGCTAAAAATACCAGATACAGTACGCCTGAAAAATTATCATACAGACAAAATACATAAAAAAGTGAAAATCCCACCAGTAATTGTAGATGGCTGAAGTTCTTCCGCTTTTCCCATAGCTTCATGCTAGATCCCCTCCTCACTGATCTCCGCTCCGTCACCGTCCGGGACGTATTCGAGAATGTCACCGGGCTGACAGTCCAGCGCCTTACATATGGCGTTCAGGGTCGAAAATCGTACCGCCTTTGCCTTGTTATTTTTTAAAATGGACAAATTGGCCATGGTCACATCCACCTCCCGGGACAGCTCCGTGAGACCGATTTTCCGTCTGGCCATCATCACGTCCAGATTGATACGAATTGCCATTTCCATTCCTCCTATATCGTGAAATCATTTTCCAGCTTATAAGTAACTGCCTGAGCGAAAACATCAGCCAGTACCCGGCTGAACAGACCGGCAATCAAAAATACCAGAATCTCCACCACCGCCGCCGGAGTCGTCGCAAGTATCAGGCGAATCAATGTAAGCGCCGCAATGCAAAAACTGTATACTGCCATTCTTTTTAAGCTGGTCACATTATGCTCTACAAAACAATCTCCCGCAAGCACCGTCCGGAACATACACCGCAGTTCCCGGATAATCAGAAGCGCAAAGATACCGGACAAAAACAGGAAAAAAAACAGTACGACATAGAATTGTCTGTATTCCGGAAAATAGTCACCCAGAATTTTCAGGGAAACCGGCAGGCTCAGGACGATCAAAATTCCTGCGTAAAACATGAAATCCAATACTCCCTTTGTAAATCTTGTCACTTTCATAGATACCTCCTGTAATTGTAATATTTTGAAAAAGAAAAAGCGGTAAAATACAGCTATCCCTTTCGGATACCTGTATCTTACCACTCTTTTTATTGTTTTTCAATATATTTTTATCGATTTTCGATGTTTTATTCAAGTCTGGGACTGCCAAACAGTCTCAGACTTGCACATCAGATTTCTTCTTCCTCTGCAGACTCCTCTTTATTCATCTGCTCCCGCACCTTGGCGATACTTGCCACAGATACGTTTTCAGAATCCACGTTCATCAGCTTCACACCGGAAGTGATACGACCCATGATGGAAATGCCGTTACAGGGAATCCGGATAATGATACCTTCGGTGGTGATGAGCATAACCTCATTGTCCTCATTGACCGCCTTGGCTCCCACCACATTGCCTGTCTTGTCGGTGATCTTGTAGCACTTCACGCCCTTGCCGCCGCGGTTCTGTACGGTAAACTCATCCATGCCTGTGCGCTTGCCCAGTCCCTTTTCAGAGACTACCAGCAAATATTCGCCCTGATTGCGTACCTGCATGGCCACAATCTCATCCTGATCGGCCAGGCTCATACCGATGACTCCCATGGACGCACGGCCGGTAGCACGGACATCGGTCTCCTTAAAACGGATACACATGCCATACTTGGTAATCAGAAATGCATCCTGCTCGTTATCCGTGTACTTCACTTCGATCAGCTCATCGTTCTCCCGTAGATTGATGGCTACCAGTCCGGATTTTTTCACATTTGCGTACTCCTGAATGGCTGTTTTCTTTACCAGACCATTCTTGGTGGCCATAAAGAGGTATTTGCCCTCTTCGTATTCTTTGATCGGAATCACCGCCGTAATCTTCTCGCCCGGCTGCAGGGACAGCAGATTGATAATGGCTGTTCCACGGGAGGTTCTGCTGGCCTCGGGAATCTCGTAGCCCTTCAGCCGGTACACCTTACCGGTATTCGTAAAGAACATAATGTAATGGTGGGTGGTGGTCATCATCAGATCCTCAATGTAATCCTCATTGATAGTCTGCATACCCTTAATACCCTTGCCGCCGCGGTTCTGACTCTTAAAGTTGTCGGTGGTCATACGCTTGATGTAACCAAGGTTTGTCATGGTAATAACCACATCCTCCTCGGGAATCAGGTCTTCCATAGACAGATCAAATTCGTCAAAGCCGATGCTGGTCCGGCGATCGTCGCCGTATTTGTCAGCAATTACTGTGATCTCCTCTTTGATGACACCCAGCAGCTTCTTCTCATCTGCCAAAATGCCCTTTAAGTAATCGATCTGCTCCATCAGCGCTTTGTACTCTGCCTCCAGCTTCTCCCGTTCCAGACCGGTCAGTGTACGCAGACGCATGTCTACGATGGCCTGGGCCTGTACATCGTCCAGACCGAAGCGCTCCATGAGCTTCTGCTTTGCCTCCGGCGTGGACTGAGATCCGCGGATGATCTGGATGACTTCGTCGATATTGTCCAGGGCGATGAGCAGGCCCTTTAAGATATGGGCACGCTCCTCGGCCTTATTCAGATCGTATTTGGTACGACGGGTAACCACGTCCTCCTGGTGAAGCAGGTAATACTTCAGCATATCCAGGAGATTCAGGACTTTCGGCTCTTTGCCCACCAGCGCCAGCATGATCACGCCGTAGGTATCCTGCAGCTGGGTATGCTTGTAGAGCTGATTCAGGATCACATTGGCGTTGGCGTCCTTGCGGAGCTCGATGTTGATCCGCATGCCCTCGCGGCTGGACTCGTCGCCGATGTAGGTGATACCGTCGATGCGTTTTTCTTTTACCAGCTCCGCGATTTTCTCAATGAGCCGGGCCTTATTGACCATATAAGGAAGTTCGGTAACCACAATACGGCTCTTGCCGTTGCTCATGGTCTCGATATTCGTCACGGCACGCACGCGGATCTTGCCCCGTCCTGTCCGGTAGGCCTCCTCGATACCTCGGGTTCCCAGAATCTCCGCTCCTGTGGGAAAATCCGGTCCCTTGACAATCTTTAAAATTTCTTCGATGGTGGTGTCACGATCCTCCTCGATCCGATTATCGATGAGCTTTACCACAGCCTTAATGACCTCGCGCAGGTTATGGGGGGGAATATTCGTCGCCATACCGACCGCGATACCTGTGGTACCGTTCACCAAAAGATTCGGAAAACGGGAGGGCAGCACAGAGGGCTCCTTCTCGGTCTCATCAAAGTTCGGTACGAAATCTACGGTATTTTTATTGATATCCGCCAGCATTTCCATGGAAATCTTGCTTAAGCGGGCCTCTGTATATCGCATGGCCGCCGCGCCGTCGCCGTCCACGGAACCGAAGTTACCGTGACCGTCTACCAGCGGATAACGGGTGGACCAGTCCTGGGCCATATTGACCAGAGCTCCATAGATGGAACTGTCGCCGTGGGGGTGATATTTACCCATGGTATCGCCGACGATACGCGCGCACTTTCTGTGGGGCTTATCCGGTCCGTTATTCAGCTCGATCATAGAATAGAGCACACGCCGCTGTACCGGCTTCAGGCCGTCCCGGACATCCGGAAGGGCACGGGCTGCGATAACGCTCATGGCATAATCGATATAACAATCTTCCATGGTCTTTTTCAAATCCACGTCATGGACTTTGTCAAAGATATTGTCTTCCATTTTCTATTCTCCCTTTTTATAGGTTCGTAGGTTCAGCCGCGCCATGGCTGAACTGTTAAATGTCTAAATTTTTCACGAATTTCGCGTTTGTCTCGATAAATTCACGTCTGGGCTCCACCTTATCTCCCATCAGTGTATTAAAGGTCAGATCGATCTCGGCGGAATCCGCGTCTTCCATGGTCACACGCCGCAGGATACGCTTTTCCGGATCCATGGTGGTCTCCCAGAGCTGCTCCGCGTCCATCTCGCCCAGACCTTTATAACGCTGGATCTTGTTATTCTGATCGCGGCCGACCTCATTCAGAATGTCAGCCAGCTGCTCGTCACTGTAGGCGTACCATACTTTTTTATTCCGCTCCAGCTTGAAAAGGGGCGGCTGTGCCAGATAGACATAACCCTCTTTGATCAGATCCGGCATAAACCGATAAATAAAAGTAAGAAGAAGCGTACTGATATGAGCGCCGTCCACATCGGCATCAGTCATCAAAATAATCTTGTGATAACGAAGCTTGGTAATATCAAAGTCCTCATGGATACCGGTACCAAAGGCAGTAATCATGGCCTTGATCTCGGCATTGGCATAAATCTTATCCAGGCGGGCTTTTTCTACATTCAGGATTTTGCCTCGGAGGGGCAGAATGGCCTGGGTCGCGCGGGATCTGGCGGTCTTTGCGGATCCGCCTGCGGAGTCTCCCTCTACGATGTAGATCTCACAGTTCTCCGGATTCTTATCGGAGCAGTCTGCCAGCTTTCCGGGCAGGGCCATACCGTCGAGAGCCGTCTTTCTTCGGGTCAGATCTCTCGCCTTTCTGGCTGCTTCGCGGGCACGCTGAGCCAGGATGGACTTCTCCAGAATCACCTTGGCTACTGTAGGATTCTGCTCCAGGAAGATCATCAGCTGCTCGGAAACCACATTATCCACGGCTCCACGGGCTTCGCTGTTGCCCAGCTTCTGTTTGGTCTGGCCCTCGAACTGGGGCTCGCCGATCTTAATACTGATGATGGCAGTCAGACCCTCCCGGATGTCATCGCCGTTCAGACTGGGCTCGCTGTCCTTCAAAAGCTTATTTTTCCGCGCGTAATCGTTAAAGGTCTTGGTCAGCGCGTTTTTGAAACCGGTCAGGTGGGTTCCACCCTCCGGAGTGTTGATATTATTGACGAAGCTGTAGCAATTCTCGGTATAGGAATCATTATGCTGCAGCGCCACCTCTACAAAGACGTCATTTACCATACCCTCACAGTAAATAATCTGCTCGTAAAGAGCTGTTTTGGAGCGGTTCAGATAGCTTACGAACTCCTTGATACCGCCTTCATAACAGAACTCCTTCTTGTACTGGGGCTCCTGACGGTCATCCCTGAGAATGATGTTCAGTCCCTTGGTCAGGAAGGCCATTTCCCGCAGACGAATCTTCAGGGTATCATAATCGTAAACGGTCTCCTCAAAGATCTCCTTATCCGGCAAAAAACTTACCTGAGTACCTGTTTTCTCCGGCTCACACTCGCCGATCACCTTCAGCGGCTCCACCGCATGGCCTCTCTGATACCGCTGGAAATAGATCTTTCCCTCGTTATAGATCCGAACCTCCAGCCACTCGGAAAGAGCATTGACTACGGATGCTCCTACGCCGTGCAGACCTCCGGACACCTTGTATCCTCCACCGCCGAACTTTCCGCCTGCATGAAGCACGGTAAAGACCACCTCTACCGCCGGAATGCCGGCCTTGTGATTGATTCCCACCGGAATACCACGTCCATCGTCGATAACCGTGATGGAATTATCCTTCTGAATCGTCACATCGATATTTTTGCAGAAGCCTGCCAGGGCCTCATCGACAGAATTGTCTACAATCTCATAAACCAGATGATGAAGTCCGCGGGAGGAAGTACTTCCAATGTACATGCCAGGTCTCTTTCGGACCGCTTCCAGTCCTTCCAAAATCTGGATTTGATCTGCTCCGTATTCTGCGCTCATTTCCAATCCTCCTATTGCTGAATCGTTGCTAATTTTCACTGTATACAGCGCCCTCGATCACACGGAACACCTTGTTGATCGAAAACCTGTGATTTACAAACTCATCCAGACCCGTACAGGTAATCATAGTCTGAATATCATGAATGCTGTTTAATAAATAGTTTTGCCGGTTGTGATCCAGTTCAGACAACACATCGTCCAGAAGTAAGACCGGTGTGTCGTGAATCACCTGTTTGACCAGCTCGATCTCCGATAATTTCAAGGATAAAGCCGCAGTCCGCTGCTGTCCCTGGGAACCGAATTTCCGAATATCCACGCCTCCGACAGAAAACATCAGATCGTCCCGGTGGGGACCCACATTTGACGTCTTCATGCGGATATCCCTCTCTCTGCTTTTACAGATGGCATTGTAAAGCTCCTCGGCTCCCACATTTTTCTCGTAGGAAAGTACCAGTTCCTCTTTGCCTCCGGAAAGCTTCTGATGAATCCCCTGAATGATCGTTCCAAGGGATCGGATAAATGCCTCCCGGCTTTCAATGAGCTTTTTTCCATATTCCGCCATCTGCAGATCCCATATATCCAGCGTTTCGATCAGATCCGGGCGGAAGCTCAGATCTTTTAAGAGCTTGTTACGCTGGGTCACAATACGGTTATAACCAACCAGATGGTGAAGATACACCTTATCCAGTTGACATAATTCCATATCCAGAAACCGACGCCGTTCGCCCGGACCCTGTTTGATAATACTTAAATCCTCCGGAGAGAAAAATACAAAATTCGCAATGCCAAAGAGTTCGCTGGCCTTGCGGATTGGCACGCCATTAATAGCGATACCCTTGGTCTTATTCTTCTTCAGATGAATATCGATCTGATATTCGATCTCACCCTTCTTTACAAAGGTCCGAAGATGACCTTCCTCTTCCCCGAAATAAATCATATCCCGATCCCGGCTGCCCTTATGGGACTTGGTGGTGCCGCTTAAATACACAGCCTCCAGAATATTCGTTTTCCCCTGGGCATTGTCGCCGTAGAAAATATTAGTCTTTGCATCAAACTGAAGCTTTAACTCCCGGTAGTTCCGGAAATTCTTCAGTTCCATGGATTCGATGATCATACGATTTTATAATCCTGTCCCTGATAGGTAAAGACGTCTCCCCTGTGAAGCTTGCGCCCTCTGCGCTCCTCCACTTCGCCGTTTACCTTTACCTTGCCGTCCACGATCTCGTACTTGATATCCGAGCCCAGGGAAAGGATCCCGGCCAGCTTCATGGCCTGACCCAGGCGGATAAATTCATCCCGAATTGCTACTTCGATAGATTCCATAATGTCTCCTTTGTCCTTACTACAGACTTTATACAGAAGCGCTGCTGAAGTTCACCGGAAGGATCAGATAGATATAGGATTCCTGATCGTCCCGGATAAAGCAGGGCGCCTTGGGATTTACCAGATACAGGGTCACCATCTCGTCGTCGATGACGCGCAGGGCATCGATCAGGAACTTGGGATTGAAGCCGATCAGAATGTCCTTGCCCTCTTTTTCGATGACGATCTCCTCATTCATGGAACCCACACCGGAGGTCAGCTTCAGTCGCATCTCCCCATCACCGATCTGGATAATGATGGGCTTCTTATCGCTCTCACGAATTAACAGGGTCGCGCGGTCGATACAGTTCAGAAGCTCCTTCTTATTCACCTTTACCTTCGTCTCATAATCAGTGGAAAGCATCTGCTCGATGCGGAAATACTCGCCCTCGATCAGACGGGATACCACAACGGTCTCGTCAAACTCAAATACGATATGATTTTTCGTGAAGAAAATGCGGACCTCGTCCTCCATCTCGCCGGAAAGGATTTTGCTGACCTCCACCAGGGTCTTTCCCGGTACGATCACCTTTCTGGGATCGTAACTTTCCTTCAGTTTCAGATTCCGGATGGATACCCGGTGTCCGTCCAGAGAAACCACCTTCAGGTTCTCGCCGTTAATCTCAAAAAGTTCGCCGGTCATGATTTTGTTGTTTTCATTATCGGAAACGGAGAAAATGGTCTGCTTGATTACTTCCTTCAGGTTAAACTGGGACAGAGAAATATACTCATTCTTTTCAATATAGGGCAGATAGGAAAAATCCTCACCGGATTTTCCGGAAATGTCAAACTTCGCCTTCTCACAGGTGATTTTAGTTTTAAACGAAGCATCTGTCTCAATGGTTACGTCATTATCCGGAAGCTTCCGTACGATCTCGGAAAAGATCTTGGCATCAATGGCTACAATACCTTTTTCCAGAATGTTTCCCTCGATGACGGTTTCGATTCCCAGTTCCATATCATTGGCTGTCATCTTGATCTGCCCTGTGGACGCATCAATCAGAATACATTCCAGAATGGACATGGTCGTCTTGGAAGGAACTGCTTTCAGAACAATATTGACACCTTTTACAAGGTCTGATTTCTTGCAGACAAACTTCATAATGTGTATAACTCCTTTCGTCGTTCCCCGGAGGGCGCTGTAAATAAATATATAAAAGAATCCGTCGTAACCGTAGTAGGGGCTGTGAATATGTTGATAAGTGGTCTGAAGCCCCAGAAATCAAGGGGTTCTGAAAAGGATAACTATGTGAAAAAGCAGGGTATAACCGGCGGTCAACCGGGCAGGTTATACACATGGTCTTTTCAGATGAAAAGTTTTCCCCACAGGATCAACATGGTTGTCCACATGAGAATGTTGATAAATAATTCCAAGCCCAGGGAACGGTTAATTGGGGTTAATCTTCTTGCGGATGGTTCCGATGGTACGGATGGTGGAATCATTGTTCTGTAGTTCTTTTTCAATCTTCTCCACGCCGTGCATGACGGTGGTGTGATCCCGGCCGCCCATGATCTCGCCGATTTTCTTTAAGGTGGTGCCGTTATCCTTGCACAGATACATGGCTACCTGGCGGGGATAGGCGATATTGGCGGTACGCTTATTGCTGTAAATATCAGAAGGACTGATATGAAAATGTTCCGCTACGATCTCAATGATCAGCTCCGGCGTCACCTTCCGGCTCTCGCCCGGAGAAATGATATCCTTGATGGCTTCCTCAGCCAGAAGCATATCAATGGGACGCTTTTCCAGGGTGGAAAGGGCGATCAGACGGTTGAAAGCGCCTTCCAGCTCACGGATGTTGGACTTGATATTCGTAGCGATATAGGTAATGATATCGTCGTCGATGTGATAACCCTCCAGTTCCTCTTTTTTGCGAAGAATGGCCATACGGGTTTCAAAGTCCGGGGAGGATACATCGGCGATCAGGCCGCACTCAAACCGGGTGCGGAGACGCTCCTCCAGAGTCTCGATATCCTTGGGAGGACGGTCACTGGAGATAATGATCTGTTTATTGGCTGTATGAAGGGCATTGAAAGTATGGAAGAACTCCTCCTGAGTACTTTCCTTTCCTATAATAAACTGAACGTCGTCGATGAGCAGTACGTCAATGTTCCGATATTTCTCGCGGAAGCGGGTCATACCGGAGGGATCGCCCATTCGCAGGGTCTCGATCAGCTCGTTGGTGAAGTATTCACTGGTGACGTAGAGTACCTTCATATTCGGGTTTTCTTTTAAGATGTAATTGGCAATGGCGTGCATCAGATGGGTTTTTCCCAGTCCCACGCCTCCGTGCAGGAACAGCGGATTATAGACCTTGCCGGGCGTCTCGGCCACAGCCAGTGAAGCTGCGTGGGCGAACTTGTTATTACTGCCGACCACGAAGGTGTCGAAGGTAAACTTCGGATTGATATTGGACTTTTCAAAATCCGGACTAATCACCGGACGATCCGCGACGGGAGCCGCAGCCTTTGCTGAAGCAGCCTTCTGCTCCTGGGCGTCCTTTTCCGTTATGAATTCCACATCGTACTTTTCGCCTGTAAATTCGGCGATGGCCACAAAAATAGGCGTCTTAAACTTGGAGTTCAGATAGGTAATCATCTGCTCTCCCATGGGAACAATAATTTTTACGACGTGATCGTCGGTGCTGTGTACCTTCAGCGGAAGGAGCCAGGTCTCAAAAGAAACATCCGAAAGTTCATGTTCCTTTCGGACGTGCTCGAGAATCTCGGTCCATTTTTCTTCTATCAGATTCATATTTATCTCCTCAGTGCCCAAAATAGGCAATTTATCCTATATTCAATAATATACCAAATTCAGACGGGGATCAAGAAAAGAATTAAATTTCCAGCCCGGAATGTGGAAACAATGGGATAAAAAAAGGAAGTTGTCCACTTATTATCCACATTTTATCCACATGTTGTGGATAACTATTTTTCAGGCACAAGATGTATAAAATCCGGGAAGAAAATGAATTTTAGCGCCAAATTGCTTGACTTTAAGGGATTTTATGAATATAATTAGAATGATGTTTTATAGATAGGAGGTGTAGGCACCATGAAGATGACATTTCAACCGAAGAAAAGATCCAGAGCAAAGGTTCACGGATTTAGAGCTAGAATGAGCACTCCTGGCGGAAGAAAGGTATTAGCTGCCAGAAGATTAAAGGGAAGAAAGAAATTATCCGCATAGGCCGCATATATGTGGCCTTTTTTTCTCTTTACGTTTTTTGTTTGGAGAGCGTATGAAGTATCCGCATTCAGAATCTTTGAAAAAAAACCGGGATTTTCAGCTTTTATATAAGGAAGGAAAGTCCCGTGCCAACCGTTATCTGGTACTTTATGTGAAGGAGAACGGTCTGGAAAAGAATCGTCTCGGTGTTTCTGTCAGCAAGAAGGTTGGAAACAGCATTGTGCGGCACAGAATCACCAGATTGATTCGGGAAAGTTACAGACTACATGAAGACATGTTCAATAGTGGTTTGGACATGGTAGTCATCGCAAGGATCAGCGCGAAGGATCGGAGTATGAGCGAGATCGAAAGCGCGTTGCTTCACTTGGGAAAGCTTCAGGGAGTTTTAAAAGAAGAATGAAAATATTATTGATCAGACTGATTCAATTTTATCAGAAATATCTATCGCCGATGAAACGAACAAAGTGTCCTTATTATCCCAGCTGTTCCCAGTATGGCCTGGAGGCCATTCAGAAGCATGGAGCAGTCAAAGGAAGCATTCTTGCCGCCTGGAGAATTTTAAGATGCAACCCGTTTTCCAGTGGTGGATATGATCCTGTACCCTAATAAAGGAGGATTAATTCATTGACAGGTTTGTTATTAACCCGGAATACGACACCGATTTTAAGTCAGTTCGCGGCGATTCTTGGCTGGCTGATTGAGAAAATCTTTGATCTGCTGTATTCCATGGGACAGCCCAACGTGGGACTGGCTATTATTTTATTTACTATCGTTGTGTACACTCTGATGATTCCGCTTACCTATAAGCAGCAGAAGTTTTCCAGGATGTCTGTTCGGATGAATCCGGAGATTCAGGCTATTCAGAAGAAGTATAAGGGCAAACAGGATCAGGTATCCATGATGAAGATGCAGGATGAGATGAAGGCTGTATACGCAAAATATGGTACATCTCAGACAGGAAGCTGCCTGCCGATGCTGATTCAGCTGCCGGTATTGTTGGCCGTATACCGGGTGGTATACGCAATTCCGGCTTATGTGGATAAGGTAAAGATGGCTTACTATCCGCTGGTTACGGAGCTGATGAACAGCAAGGGTGCCCAGGACATTATCATGGGCCTGAAGAGTGCGACCCAGTTCAAAAAACAGGGATTTACCGAGAATACCATCATCGACGTACTGAATAAGGCATCTACCGCAGAGTGGGACAGTGTAGCAGCCGCATTCCCGGATCTGAGCTCTGTCATTGATAGCGCGCGGAATACCCTGGACGGTTTTAATAACTTTTTAGGACTGAATATCGCCAATTCCCCCTGGTACAGCGCAAAGCAGTATCTGGGCGAGCATAACTATCTGTTTCTGATCGCGGCTATCGCGATTCCGGTACTGGCAGGTCTGACCCAGTGGATAAGCGTTCGTCTGATGCCCCAGGCAGCAGCCAACGCAAATGGCGACGACTCCAATAACGAGATGATGCAGTCCATGAAGGCTATGAACAACTTCATGCCGCTGATGTCCGTATACTTCTGTGCGGTCCTTCCCGTAGGTGTGGGCTTGTACTGGGTTATGAGCGGCGTGGTTCGTACGGTTCAACAGTTGGTAATTAACAAATATCTGTCCAAGATGGATATTGACGAAGAGATTAAGAAGAATATTGAAAAATATAACCGGAAACGGGAAAAGGACGGACTTCCGCCGGAAAAATTGAACAATGTGGCAAGAACCAGCGCGAAGACCGTAAATACCAAAAAGCACGAAATGACTCCGGAAGAGCGTGCAAAGCAGATCAAGGATTCTACAGAGTTCTATAAGAATACCGAGGCGAAGCCGGGAAGTCTTGCTGCTAAGGCCAGAATGGTAGAGCAGTATAATGAAAAGACAAAGAAATAAGTAACGGGGGGTCCATATGGAAAGTATTGAGGTTTCTGCAAAAACAATAGAAGATGCGGTTCTCGAAGCAGCCATTCAGCTTGGAACCACAAGAGATAAGGTAGCTTATGAAGTGATTATGCAGCCCAGCTCTGGTTTTCTTGGAATCGGAGGCAGAAAAGCTGTGATCCGGGCTCATCAGAAGTCTGAGGAAGAGGTAGAGGCGAAGCTGAAGGCCGACAGGGAGATGGAGAAGCTCCTGGAGCGTGTCAATGAGAAGTCTCAGAAGACTTCTGAACCGGAGAAGAAGGAGCAGCCGAAAAGGGAAAAAGAAGCAGCTCCGAAGAATGTGGCAAAGGCTGAGAAGCCTGCGGCGCCGAAGAGTGAAGCACCCAGACAGCCGAAGCCGGAAAAGCCGGTACGGAAAGAGGAAAAGAAGCCGGCTCCCGTAAAGGAAGCAGAGCCGAAGGCAGAGAAGCCTGCAGCCCCGGCAGAACCGGTGGATACCACACAGGTGGAGAAGTTCCTTCAGGATGTATTTGAAGCCATGGAGATGAAGGTGGAGATTAAGATCACGCAGAATCCCCAGGATAGAGAGATGAATATCACGCTGGATGGCGGTGATATGGGCGTTCTGATCGGCAAGAGAGGTCAGACTCTGGATTCTCTCCAGTATCTTTCCAGCCTGGTGGTGAATAAAAGCACCGAAGATTATATCCGTGTAAAGGTGGATACTGAGAATTACCGTGAGCGTAGAAAGGCGACGCTGGAGAATCTGGCGAAGAATATTGCGCAGAAGGTAAAGAGAACCAGAAAGCCGGTATCTCTGGAGCCCATGAATCCTTATGAGAGAAGAGTGATTCATTCCGCCCTGCAGAATGACAAGTTTGTGTGCACCCACAGCGAGGGAGAGGAGCCTTACCGCCGGGTGGTGGTTACCTTAAAGGAAGGCGTAAAGCTGGACAACTATGGTAACCGTAATAACAGAGGACGTTATAACCGTAATTATAATAATAAGAAAAAGGAACGCTAAGGCGTTCCTTTTTCTCTAAACGGAAGTAAATAAACGGAGATCAGAAAAGATGATTCATACAGATACCATTGCGGCAGCTGCAACGGCCATGGGGAGCGCCGGAATCGGAATTATCCGAATCAGCGGCCCGGAGGCCTTTGCAGTACTGGAAAAAGTATTTCGGCCGAAAAATGAGAAGAAAGTCATGAGGGAACAGTCCGGATACACGGTTCATTATGGTATGGCTGTGGATGGAGACCAGGTGCTGGATGAGGTACTGGTGATGTTCATGAGGGGTCCCCACAGCTATACGGCGGAGGATACGGCGGAGATCGACTGTCATGGAGGCCGTTTGGTGATGCAGAAGATTCTGGAAACGGTTCTTAAGAATGGCGCCAGAGCCGCAGAACCGGGGGAGTTTACCAAACGGGCTTTTCTGAACGGACGGATAGATCTGTCCCAGGCAGAGGCGGTCATGGATCTGATTCAGTCGAAAAATGAGATGGCTCTCAGGTCTTCCCTGGCACAGCTGAAGGGTACAGTGCGCGAGAAGATTGGAAGATTGCGCGAAAAAATTCTGTATGAGATGGCCTTTGTGGAAGCGGCTCTGGACGATCCGGAGCATATCAGCCTGGATGGTTACAGGGAAGAGCTTCTGAAAAAGGTGAAGGATATCCAGAAAGAAGTGGAAGAGCTTCTGAAGAGTGCGGACAGTGGAAGGATGCTGAAGGAAGGTATTAAGACTGTGATTCTGGGTAAGCCCAACGCAGGTAAATCCTCTCTTTTGAACGTGCTTCTGGGTGAAGAGCGGGCTATTGTCACAGAAATCGCCGGAACCACCCGGGATGTGCTGGAGGAGCAGCTTCAGCTGGGAGAGATTTCTCTGCAGCTTCTGGACACGGCAGGGATCCGTTCCACCGAGGATGTGGTGGAGCAGATTGGAGTGGATCGGGCCAGAAAGCAGGCAGAGGACGCAGATTTGATCCTCTATGTAGCAGACAGCTCCCGGCCGCTGGATGACAGCGACGAGGAGATTCTGAAGCTTCTGGAGGGAAAGAAAGCGTTGGTGCTTTTGAATAAATCCGATCTGGAACCGGTGATTACCCCGGAGTCCATGGAAGAGAAAACCATGCATCCGGTGCTGGTAATTTCCGCAAAGGAAGGAGAGGGAATCCGGGAACTGGAAGAGAAAATCCGGAGTCTCTTTTTCCATGGGGAAGTGGATTTTAATGATGAAGTACTGATTACAAACCTTCGACAGAAGCAGGCTCTGGCAGATGCGGCCGGAAGCCTTAAGATGGTGATGGAAAGCATCGAGAGCGGAATGCCGGAGGATTTCTTTACCATTGATTTGAAAGATGCCTATCTGTCTCTGGGCTTTATCATAGGAGAAGAGATAGGTGACGATTTGGCAAAAGAAATATTTGGAAAATTCTGTATGGGAAAATAAGTAATAGGTGACGTATATGAAGAACGTGTATCATGAGAAGTGTCAGGTAGTTGTGGTGGGTGCCGGACACGCCGGCTGTGAAGCCGCCCTTGCCTGTGCAAGGATGGGACTGGAAACCATTATCTTTACGGTGAGCGTGGACAGTATTGCGCTGATGCCCTGTAATCCGAATATCGGAGGTAGTTCCAAGGGCCATCTGGTCCGGGAAGTGGATGCCCTGGGCGGTGAGATGGGAAAAAATATTGATCGAACCTTTATTCAGTCGAAAATGCTGAATGTGTCCAAGGGACCGGCGGTACATTCTTTGCGGGCTCAGGCGGACAAGGCAGAATACAGCCGCAGTATGCGGCGGGTACTGGAGAATACGGATCATCTGTCCATCGTGCAGGCTGAGGTGGCGGAGATTCTGGCAGAGGATGGAGTGGTAAAGGGTGTAAAGACCACTTCAGGAGCTGTCTATGAATCTGAAGCAGTGGTGCTTTGTACCGGTACTTATCTCCGGGCCAGATGTATCTACGGGGATATCAGCAATTACACAGGCCCCAACGGGCTGCAGGCAGCGACCCATCTGACGGACTCCCTGAAAAGTCTGGGAATTCAGATGTACCGTTTTAAGACAGGAACTCCGGCCCGGATTGATAAACGATCTGTAGATTTCAGTAAGATGCAGGAACAATTTGGAGATGAACGGATTGTGCCCTTTTCCTTTACTACAGATCCGGAGGAGATTCAGAAGCCACAGATTTCCTGCTGGCTGACCTATACCAATGAGGAAACCCATAAGATTATCCGGGATAATCTGGATCGTTCGCCCCTGTATTCCGGTATGATCGAGGGAACGGGGCCCCGTTATTGCCCATCTATTGAGGATAAGGTGGTTCGATTTGCGGATAAGAACCGACATCAGGTGTTTATTGAGCCGGAGGGACTGTATACGAACGAAATGTATGTGGGCGGCATGTCCAGCTCTCTGCCGGAAGACGTGCAGCATGCCATGTACTCTTCGGTGGCAGGACTGGAACATGTGAAGATTGTAAGAAATGCTTACGCTATCGAGTATGACTGTATCGATGCCCGGCAGCTGTATCCCAGTTTGGAGTTTCGAAAAATTCATGGTTTGTTCAGTGGAGGACAGTTCAATGGCAGCTCCGGTTATGAGGAGGCGGCGGCCCAGGGACTTATCGCAGGAATCAACGCGGGGCGCAGTGTGCTGAAGAAGGAGCCGCTGGTGCTGGATCGTTCCCAGGCCTATATCGGAGTTCTGATCGATGATCTGGTGACTAAGGAGAACCGTGAGCCCTATCGAATGATGACGTCCCGTGCCGAATATCGTCTGCTTTTACGGCAGGATAATGCGGATCTGCGTCTGACGAAGATCGGTTATGAGATAGGACTGATCTCCGAAGAAAGATATCAGGGTCTGCTGGAGAAGGAGCGACAGATCGAGAAAGAAATTCAGAGAGTAGAAAAGGTTTTTCTGGGAACTTCTGACGAGGTGCAGGAGCTTTTGAGTGAATACGAGAGTACTCCTTTGAATTCGGGAATCTCTCTGGCGGAGCTGATCAAGCGTCCGGAGCTGAGCTACGAGATCGTGGCGTCTTTGGATCCGAAACGTCCGGAGCTGTTGCGGGGCGTGGCGGAGCAGGTGAATATCCGCCTGAAGTATGACGGTTATATTCAGCGGCAGAAAAAGCAGGTGGAGCAGTTTAAAAAGCTGGAGAATAAGAAGCTTCCGGAGGGGCTTGACTATGATGAGGTGCCCAGCCTCCGGACGGAAGCAAGACAGAAGTTAAAGGCAGTTCATCCGATATCTATCGGACAGGCGTCCAGAATCTCAGGCGTGTCTCCGGCGGATATTTCCGTGCTGCTGGTATGGTTGGAGCAAAAGAGAAGTTCCTGATGAGCTCACGGCGAGATCAGAATGTGGGATAGAAGTTGGAACAGAAATTGGGATAAAAGTATTGTTGATTTGATAGAAGTGGTAAAAGGATTTGAGAATGGATAGAAGAGGGTATATTAAAACAGAGTTTTCTAAGATTCAGATAGAACTCAGTGATAAGCAGACAGCTCAGTTTGAACAGTATTATGAAATGCTCATCGCAAAGAATGAAGTGATGAATCTGACGGCCATCACAGAGTTTGAGGAGGTCGTACAGAAGCATTTTATTGACAGTGTGATGATTAAGGATCTGCGTATTCCCATAGAGGGAGAGCGGTGGATCGATGTGGGAACCGGAGCGGGATTCCCGGGAGTTCCGTTGAAGATTGTATTCCCGCAACTGAAAGTGACGCTTTTGGATTCTCTGAATAAGCGAGTGAAGTTTCTACAGGAAGTGGTGAACGCTCTGGGACTGGAGCATGTAGAAGCAGTTCATGGCCGGGCGGAGGAGTTTGCAAAGAAGGCGGAGTATAGGGAACAGTTTGATTGTTGTGTTTCCCGGGCGGTGGCGAATCTGGCATCCCTTTCAGAGTATTGTCTGCCTTTTGTGAAGGTGGGTGGTGCTTTTGTACCTTATAAATCCGGAAAGATTCAGGAGGAGATCGAAGCAGCCGGAAGAGCGGTGGAGATCCTGGGTGGTACTGTTCGGGAAATGAAGGAATTTGTGCTGCCGGGAACGGATATGTATCGGTGTCTTTTGGAGATTGAGAAGGTAAAGAGTACGGCGAAGCGGTATCCGCGGAAGGCGGGGATGCCTACGAAGGAGCCCTTGCATTAGTACCAGGGAAAATATAAGATGGACGAAATGGGATAGTGTAATGAATGGAAGTGAGATGTTTCACGTGAAACATTAAAAGAAGCTGGGATGTAGAAGTACACCCCAGCTTCTTTTGAGGCAGGTAGTATAGTAAAAGATTATATGTGCTTATTTTGCCATCCAATCGCTCCCATCAAAATTAACGATATATTAATAAAAATCCCGCCACTTCATATAGCAATCAAATAAATCCTATGCTATAATAAATATCAACACGATCAAAATGTTTCACGTGAAACATCCCATATAAAAAAGGAGACACCAACCATGGGAAGAATCATAGCAGTAGCAAACCAAAAAGGTGGAGTAGGCAAAACCACCACTGCTATTAACCTATCAGCGGCCCTTGCCGAAAAAGGTAAAAAAGTTCTGCTCATAGACCTCGATCCCCAGGGCAACGCCACCAGCGGCGTAGGAGTAGAAAAAAATCAGGTAGAAAACACCGTATACGATCTAATTCTTGGCGAAACCGATATCCACGATTGTATCGAATACACCGAATTTGAAAACCTCCACCTGATAGCCTCCAACGTAGATCTGGCGGCCGCAGAGATCGAACTGATAGGCATCGCAGAAAAAGAATTCATCATCAAAAAAGCAGTAGAAAAAATACGGGACAGATACGACTTCATCCTAATCGATTGTCCCCCATCCCTGAATCTGCTGACCATCAATGCCATGACCACAGCAGACACAGTCCTGGTTCCCATTCAGTGCGAATACTATGCGTTGGAAGGCCTGAGCCAGCTGATACATACCATCAACCTGGTACGGGAGCGCCTGAACCCCTATCTGGATATCGAAGGTATTGTATTCACTATGTACGACGCCCGTACAAACCTTTCCCTTCAGGTAGTAGAAAATGTTCGTGCCAATGTAAAACAGAGGGTATACAGCACCATCATACCGCGAAATGTCCGTCTGGCCGAAGCCCCCAGTCATGGATATCCGATCACCATATATGATTCCAAATCCGCAGGGGCAGAGAGCTATCGGGCACTGGCTGATGAAGTAATAAACAGGGAGGATTCATAAAATGGCTGCAAGAAAAGGCGGTCTTGGAAAAGGATTGGACAGTCTGATTCCGGAGACCATAAAAGCGGTGCCACAGGAGAAAGCAAAAGTTGTAGAAAAAGTAGTTGAGAAAGTCGTGGAGAAACCGGTGGAGATGAAAGTAAAAATCTCCAAGGTAGGACCAAACAAAGATCAGCCCAGAAAACAGTTCGATGAAGATTCCCTCATGGAGTTGGCGGATTCTATCAAACAGTTCGGTATCATACAGCCGCTGGTAGTACAGGAGAAAAATGGCTTTTATGAGATCATTGCCGGCGAACGTCGATGGAGGGCCGCAAAGATAGCCGGTCTGAAAGAAGTCCCGGTTATTATAAAAAAATATACTGATCTGGAAATCATGGAGATCTCCCTGATCGAGAATATTCAAAGAGAGAACCTGAACCCCATAGAAGAAGCCATGGCTTACAAGCGCCTGTTGAATGAGTTCAATCTGAAACAGGATGAAGTGGCGGAGCGGGTATCCAAGAGCCGTGCGGCGGTTACCAACTCCATGCGTCTGTTGAAGTTGGATGAGAGAGTACAGCAGATGGTGATCGATGATATGCTTACCACCGGACATGCCCGGGCTCTGTTGGGAATCGAAGATCCGGATCTGCAGGCAGCCACAGCCACAAGAGTTTTTGATGAAAAACTGAGCGTGCGGGAAGTGGAGAAGCTGGTAAAGCAGATCCAGGAAGGTAAAAAGACAAAAAAGCAGGACAACGTCGTTCAGGACTTTATTTACACCGACCTGGAAGAAAAAATGAAGGCGGTCATGGGAACCAAGGTATCCATCAAGCAGAAAGCAAAAGGAAAAGGAAAAATCGAGATCGAGTATTATTCCAGCGATGATTTGGAACGAATCATTGAAATGATTACAAAATAGAAGAACAGACAGAGGAGGAATAGAAAATGAGTCCGATTTTGGAATACGTGTATCAGGCAACGGGAATTGATACAGTTTATATCCTGGCAGGAATGCTGGTGCTGATCCTGATTCTTTTCATTCTTGCGATTGTGACGTTATGTAAACTGAAAAAGCTTCATCGAAAGCTGGATCGCTACATGAGAGGAAAGGATGCGGAGAGTCTGGAGGATACCATTCTGTCCTGCATTGAGAAAACTGAGAAGGTAGACCAGATGAATCAGATGCTTCGGGAAGATATCATTGGTCTTCGTAAAAACCAGAAGATTACCTATCAGAAAATGGGAATGGTAAAGTATAACGCATTCCGGGAAATGAGCGGAGATTTGAGTTATGCACTGGCATTGCTGGATCAGGGAAATAATGGGTTCCTACTGAACTCTGTTTACGGAAATGAGGGAGGATATTCCTACATTAAGGAGATTAAGAACGGAGAGAGCGAGATCCTTCTTTCCGAAGAGGAACAGCAGGCGCTGGATAAAGCAAAAAGCCAGTCTTGAAAAATAGTTCAGAGTATTATATGATAAAGTGAGCATTAATCAGTTAAAGTATCGAAAGCAGTAAAGGAGAAAAATCATGCTGGATATAAAATTTGTAAGAGAAAACCCGGAAATCGTAAAACAGAACATTCGTAATAAATTCCAGGACCAGAAGCTGGGCCTGGTGGACGAAGTCATTGAGCTGGATGCCCAGAAGAGAGCCGCACAGCAGGAGGCAGATAATCTTCGTGCAGAGCGTAACAAGCTTTCTAAGCAGATCGGCGCGCTGATGGGTCAGGGCAAGAAGGAAGAGGCAGAAGAGGTTAAGAAGCAGGTAGCCGCAGAGGCAGATCGTCTGGCAGAGCTTTCCGAGAAAGAGAAGGAGCTGGATGAGAAGATCCTAAAGGATATGATGACCATTCCGAACATCATTGATCCGAGTGTACCGATCGGTAAAGACGACAGCGAGAACGTAGAAGTTCAGCGTTACGGCGAGCCGGTGGTTCCGGATTTTGAGATTCCGTACCATACGGAGATTATGGAGCGTTTTAACGGCATCGACCTGGACAGCGCGAGAAAGGTAGCCGGAAATGGTTTCTATTATCTGATGGGCGATATCGCGAGACTGCATTCCGCAGTACTGGCTTATGCCCGTGACTTCATGATTAACAGAGGCTTCACTTACTGCGTACCGCCTTTCATGATCCGCAGCAATGTGGTTACCGGCGTTATGAGCTTCGCAGAGATGGACGCCATGATGTATAAGATCGAGGGCGAGGACCTGTATCTGATCGGAACCAGCGAGCATTCCATGATCGGTAAGTTCATCGACAGCATTCTTCAGAAGGATGAGCTGCCGAAGACCCTGACCAGCTATTCACCCTGCTTCCGTAAGGAGAAGGGCGCACACGGCCTGGAGGAGAGAGGCGTATACCGGATCCACCAGTTTGAGAAGCAGGAAATGATCGTAGTCTGCGAGCCCGAGGACAGCAAGATGTGGTTTGATCGTCTGTGGCAGAATACCGTTGACTTGTTCCGTTCCATGGATATTCCGGTTCGTACTCTGGAGTGCTGCTCCGGCGACCTGGCTGACCTGAAGGTGAAGTCTGTGGACGTGGAAGCATGGTCTCCCCGTCAGAAGAAGTACTTCGAGGTAGGAAGCTGCTCCAATCTGGGCGACGCGCAGGCACGCCGTCTGAAAATCCGTATCAACGGGGAAAAGGGCAAGTATTTCGCGCATACATTAAATAATACCGTAGTTGCTCCGCCGCGTATGCTGATCGCGTTCCTGGAGAATAATCTGCAGGCAGACGGAAGCGTTCGTATTCCGGAGGCGCTGCAGCCGTACATGGGCGGTATGAAAGAGATTCGGTAATAATTCCATATAGCGTAAAGCAGTCAAAATAATCTATCCACAATTTCCATAAGTTGTCCACAAAAGTGGATAACTTTGTGGAGATGTGGATAATTGATCCCGAAGGAGGTGAATACAGTGCATGAATATTTAAGAGCGGTTGGCTTTAGCCGTATCCAAACAAAAGAGGAGCTGAGTCAGCTTCTGCATTTAACAGAGGAGAGCTATCAGAGTGAAAAAACTTCCGGGAATTATAATGGCCATGAATTTTCCGAGCGGAAGAAGGAATTTGCGCCGGGAATGGGTCTGATGCTCCGGGGAGAGTACGATGAAAAAGGAGAATATCAGAGAGATTATTATTTTCCTTATTTTCAGGGAACGCAGGAAAAGTTCTATGATAATATCACCATCGAGCGCCATGCGGAGAAGGAGTCCTATGCGGGAGTCTGCGATGATCTGGCCATGGGCGTGACCATCATTTTCTATGTGCAGAATGTGGCGGATTTTCTCAGTGAGCGCCGTCTGAATCAGTTGTCTTCCTGCACTGTGACACTGAGATTTGCGGGCCTGTCCACAGACGGAAGGATTCTGCTTCCGGTAGCGAAGAATCTGACAGATGAGGAGAATAAAGAGGCGATTCTGCAGAGAACAAAGCTTTTGAAGGCTGCCCGCGAGGGGGATGAGGAGGCCATCGAAAATTTGACGCTGGAGGATATGGATACCTATTCCATGATTTCCAGACGAATCGCCAACGAGGACGTATTCTCGATCGTTTCCACGTATTTCATGCCTTATGGTGTGGAGTGTGATCATTATAATGTGCTTGGAGAGATTCTGGAGTGCAGACTGGTGGAGAACAGCTGCACCGGAGAATGGATTTACATCCTGACCATCGAAAGTCATGACCTGGTATTTGAGGTCTGCATTAACCGGGAAGATCTTTTGGGTGAACCTGCCGTAGGCCGTCGATTCAAGGGTGTGGTCTGGATGCAGGGCGAAGTGATTTTTCACAGCTAAAACAGAACAGGATTTCAGAGTTGAGGTGCTTCCTTATCCGGGTGGATAGGGGAGCATTTTTATATAAAAGAAATGCCTGTAATAGAAAATATATAATTGATAAAATATTCCAAATAAACTATACTAAAACTATTCTAAGGTAAGATTGTTTCAGAGCTTTGGACTATAAGAAATCCCGGGGATGTCAGATTCCCCGGGTTTTTTTGCTCTATAGGAAATACCGTGTCACGTTAAAGCACGAAAGTTATGCTTCCTATAGAGCAAAAAACCCTCCGTGGGGATGCGCACTCAGCGCAGTGGTAGATGGTTGCCAAAGCAACCGCGCCTCGGCGTGAGAATGTGCCAACGGCACATTCTTTTTTATTGGTCATTTTGGAGAGAGTGGATTAATTTCCATCCGTACAATTCGCTGCATCAATGGCGATCACCAGCATCATTCCCATCAGCTCGTCCGCCGGATTGGTGAAGTCGATGACGTAGGTGTCACCCCAGTGGAAGAACTCCTTGGTGATGTGGATGACGGGGCAGCAGCTGTCGTAGACGTCGTAGTTCCAGCCGAGAAAATCGCCTTCCACGCGCCAGCCGTTGCAATCAATTTCATATTTGGGCTTCAGAAAGGAAAACTTCTTCTGGATACGGCCCACGGTCTGGCCATTGAGCTCGATGTCAAAGGCGGGAAGCATGGAGAGGAGCTTCTGTTTGATGAGACCGATTTCGTTGTGATTGGTGTCATAGACGTGGAGCCGGTGGCCCAGGGATAGAAATTCCGCTTTTACAAAGTAGCGGACAGTTTCATTTTCGTCATAAATGTCGTAAGTGTCAGACCAGGAAAAGACGCGCTGTTTGATCAGTAATTTCATAGGAAAGGCCCTCCTTTGTACAGTTACTATTCTGCTCTCAGTATATCAAACTCCCACCGTTTCTGCTATAATATCTGCTATAATAAAAGAAAAAGGCTGTGGAAATCCTTCTGGTAATGTTGAAAAAAGTTCCTTGCTATGGCGAAAATGTGGATAACAGATGGGAGCAAAAAAAGAATTTCCACGGCAGAAAAAAGAAAAGGAAACGAATATGTTAAAAAGCATAGAAATTACAGATTTTCAGGCTCCGGAGCTGGATGTGTATGCCCGGACCAGTGAAAACCAGCTGGTGAACCGGGCCAATCCGGCAGAGGGAATGTTCATTGCCGAGAGTCCCCGGGTTATCGAGCGTGCGCTGGACGCAGGCTTTCAGCCGGTGTCCTGCCTGGTGGAGAAGCGGCAGATAGAAGGGGAGGCAAGAGAAATCCTGGAGCGCCTGGGAGAGATTCCGGTATACACAGCGGAAATGGAGGTGTTGGCGCAGATTACAGGTTTTAAACTGACGAGGGGAATGCTCTGCGCCATGTACCGAAAGCCGCTGCCCTCTGTAGAAGAAGTGATCAGGGACGCAAAGCGTATCGCTATTCTGGAAAATGTAGTGAATCCCACCAATGTGGGAGCCATTTTCCGTTCTGCGGCGGCCCTCCATATGGATGCGGTGCTATTGACCTTTGACTGCAGCAACCCCCTTTACCGCAGGGCTGTCCGGGTCAGCATGGGAACCGTGTTTCAAATTCCCTGGACCTTTTTTGAAAAAGAGGAATGGCCGGACGGTGGAATGGACATACTGAGAAAAATGGGATTTCGTACGGCGGCGCTGGCTCTGAAGGATGACTCCGTCAGCATCGATGATCCGCATTTGATGGAGGAAGAAAAGCTGGCGCTGATTCTGGGCACAGAGGGGGATGGTCTGGCGGCAGCTACCATTGCGGACTGTGACTATACTGTAAAGATTCCCATGTCCCACGGAGTGGATTCTCTGAATGTGGCGGCAGCCAGTGCAGTTGCGTTCTGGCAGGTGGGGCAGAAAAATCAGAAAAATCGGGCCTGATTTTAATTTAAAAAAACGAACATTTGTTCTTGAAAAGACGGCGCACCGGGGGTATAATAGGTTATAAGAAAAGGATTTGAACGGGAGGCTGTAGACCTTGGAAAAAGAACATTGCTATCTGGCGATTGATTTAAAGTCCTTCTACGCCTCTGTGGAGTGCCGGGAGCGTGGACTGGATCCCATGACGACGAATCTGGTGGTGGCGGATCGGAGCCGGACGGAGAAAACCATCTGCCTGGCTGTTTCCCCTGCACTGAAGGCTTATGGGATTCCGGGACGCCCCAGACTTTTTGAAGTAGTACAGCGGGTAAAAGAGGTGAATGCAGAACGCAGGCGGCAGGCACCGGGCAGGAGCTTCACAGGAGAGTCCTACGACGCGGAAGAGCTGAAAAAGCACCCGGAGCAGGAGCTTACTTATATTACGGCGGCGCCGCGGATGGCCCATTATATGGAATACAGTACCCGGATTTATCAAGTATATCTGCGGTATATCGCACCGGAGGATATGCATGTCTATTCCATTGATGAGGTGTTCATGGACGTGAGCAGTTATCTGAATACTTATGGCAGGACGCCCCGTGAGCTGGCGGCGGAGATGATTCAGGCAGTCTATCGGGAGACTGGCATCACGGCCACGGCCGGAGTGGGGACGAATCTGTATCTCTGTAAGGTGGCCATGGATATTATGGCTAAACATGTGGAGCCGGATGCGGATGGAATCCGGATTGCAGAGCTGGATGAAAGGTCTTATCGGGAAAAGCTCTGGGGCCATCGGCCGCTGACGGACTTCTGGCGGGTAGGCCGGGGATATGCCCGGAAGCTGGAAGCCCAGGGGCTGTATACCATGGGCGATATCGCTCGCTGTTCGCTGGGAAAGAACTCGGATTACTATAATGAGGAGCTCCTGTATAAAATGTTCGGCATCAATGCGGAGCTTCTGATCGATCACGCCTGGGGCTGGGAACCCTGCACCATTCCGGAGATTCGGGCCTATGAGCCGGAGAATAACAGTATTGTGTCCGGCCAGGTGCTGCAGTGTCCCTATGAATATGAAAAAGCTGCCATGGTCGTACGGGAAATGACGGATTTACTGGCCCTGGATCTGGTAGATAAAGGACTGGTGACCGATCAGATAGTGCTGACCATCGGCTATGACATAGAGAATCTGTCCGATCCGGTCCGGAGAAAACAGTACCGGGGAGAAATCACGACAGATCGCTATGGCAGACAGGTTCCGAGGCACGCCCATGGCACGGAAAATCTGAAGACACCCACTTCATCCTCGGGAGAATTGACAGAAGCAGTCATGACTCTGTACCGTCGTCTGGTGAATCCGGCGTTGCTGATTCGGCGGGTGACAGTCACGGTGAATCATCTGGCGCGGGAAGAGACTGTGAAGAGGAAACAGATCTATGAGCAGTTAGACCTCTTTACCGATTATGAGGCGAAAAGGCGGGAAGAGGAACGCAGGGAAGAAGAGAGGGCGAAGGAGAAAAAGCTTCAGCAGGCCATGCTGGACATTAAGAAAAAGTATGGGAAAAACGCCATCTTGAAAGGTTCGAACCTGCAGGAGGGGGCCACAGCCCGAAGCAGAAACAGTCAGATAGGAGGACATCGTGCATGAAAGTCACACACGCCTATGACGATATCATCGATCTGCCCCATCACCAGTCTTCCGTACATCCCCATATGCCGCTGGCGGATAGGGCGGCTCAGTTTTCGCCTTTTGCGGCCCTGACCGGCCACGAGGCGGCCATTCGGGAGACCGGGAGAGTGACAGAGCGGGAAATGGATTTGGACGAAAATATGCTGGAAGAGCTGGAGGAAAGACTGCACCTGGCAGAGCGCCGGAGTAAAGAGGGAAAGAGCAGCACGTTCACATGGTTTGTGCCCGATGAGCGGAAAAGCGGAGGGGCTTATGTGAGCCGTACTGGAAGAATCCGTAAGGTTAAAGAGCAGGAACGAGTGGTGATTCTGGAAGATCGGACGCGGATACCTGTAGGGAATATCACCGGGATCGATGCAGGATGAGACATTCCGGTACAGTCAGGTAACACGCCGTGCCACCACCACGAAGCGGCCATCTGCCATATGATAAGAGCAACAGGATAGGGTCAGAAATTCATCGCCAAACTGTGCGCTTACACCGGTATCATAGAGAGACAGGGCCTTGATATTCTGATACCAGTTATCAAATTCCTCCTGGGTAGAGGCCCGAAAGAAATCGTAATATTTGAAGACCGGATCGGTGGAACGATAGACCTGGGAGTAAAAGACAGCGATGAGTTCGTATTCCCGCTGCTCATAAAGAGAATCAAAATACAGCAGCCGATGAGCTTTCCCATAAGTTTCATCGGCATATTTTTTCAGTCTGCCGAACATTTCGCCGGACTTCATGGTGTGGCCGTGGATGATGAGATTGGTGGATGGGGCGATGCCATTCCGGTAATCCTGAGCTGCTGTTCCGATTCCGGCCTGGGAGGCGGTATCCAGAATCAGACAGCCGGAAGTGCTGTCCCGCTTTTCAAAGTCCCGGCTCAGGTAATAGGTTTCATCCAGAGGCGTCTGCATGACAGGATAATCGATAATCGTATCCGGGATCCGGAGCCAGCCGATGAGATCCGGGTTCTGTTCATAGAGAGCCTGGTAGATCGGAAGAATGGAGGGCGAATCCGAAGTCTCGGCTGTTTCATCTGCCGCCTCTGTCCTATTTGTGTCACCTGTCTTCGCCAGGGGAGCCAGATCTGTCAGATCTGGGAAAGACGCCGCACTGGAGACGGACTTCTCTTCCTGAAGCTTCTGATATTCTGTCGCTGCTGCAGTCCGGGAGGACTGTTCCTGAAAATGAGCATAGAAAAACAGAGCAAGGCAGACCGACAGGGCCAGGATGCTGATGTTTCGGAGTATCCGGTTTTTTTGAGAAGGACGGCGGAAAAAGCCGTCCTTCTCTTTTGGAATATGAAATAATTTTTCAGGATGAACTCGTTTATTCTGCATGGATTCTCCGTTTTCTCTCAAAGTAGATCACAGCCAATCCGGCAGCGATAGCGAGGATACCGAAAATCTCAGAATACTGTGCCACGCCAGTCTTCGGAACTGCGTCCTGTGCCACAACGGGGCTGTCGGAGATGGAGAAGGTGGTGACAGCCTGGCCGTTCACATAGGTAAGGGTCACTGTGTGGGTGCCATTGGGCATGGAATTCAGATAATCCGCCTTGATGTGAACCTTGGTGCAGCGGGAAGAAGCCGCCTCAGCGGTGATTCCGGTGAAAGCATTCTTCAGAGCGGTGCAGAAGGACTGGAGGAAGGATTCCTGGGCGATAGGACGCTCAGAGTCCGTGATAGAATAGCTAGTTGGCATTGAGGTAGCGGGCGCCCCGGAAGTAGCAGGTGGTGCCGGAGTAGTCTCTACAGGTGCCACTGTAGTTGCCGACGGTTCCTGACTCGGTGCTGCCGTGTCTGATTTCGCCGGTTTGGAAGAATTGGACGCAGCCGCAGTAGAATAGAGAGACGGATCCAAAGCCTGTCCGTTTACCAGAATACCGGTCAGTTCCTCACAGGGAGCCTCTACCAGCAGATCCAGCCCGGAGGAAGAGCCATAAGGATGGTTCACATCTCCACCGGACAGTACCCGGTAAGTGGTACCTGCCGCCTGGGCGGAAAGTCCTTTTGCGGAGAGTGTACAGAAGGTTCCGCCCAGAATCAGAGCAGAAGCCAGTACATAGGAAATGGTTTTACGTGTTTTTGCTTTCATACTAAAAGTCACTCCTTTTTATGATGATAGATTTTACGATTCGCAGCCGGAACGTCAGCACCAGGCCGCGAAGGTGTACATCAAAAAGCTGCATACGGCGTAGAGCAGGAAGGGCAGCCGGACGATGGCAAATCCATAAGCACCTCCTTTCTTCCAGCGTTCGTCTGCGTAAGTTCCGAAAAGACAGCCACCGAGGACTGAGAAAAAGCCCATGTAGCGGTAATCCATGCTGCAGCCGTATGGGTACTTTATGTTAAAGAAAAGAATACTTCCGTAGAATAAGAAGGTCATCAGAAGAAGCTCTTTTCTAAAACGTCCGGAAGGATTACGAAGATTCCAAAGCAGCGCCGCCACAAAGAGAAGGGCCAGCAGAAGAGCGGACCAGAGCAACATCGCCGGAATCAGTCCCGGAACAGAGAAGTGAAACTCTCCAAACAGGGAGCTTTTCAGAAAATACACCGGTACGTTGTAATCGTCAGCAACGACGGCATAGGGGCCGGAAAACAGATTTCGGATATCCACATAAAAAAGACGGGATACCAGGGAATGATCGCCCCGATACAGATAAGAAGTCTTTCCCAGATCCGGCACATAGGTCAGAGGCTGGCGGAAAAGCAGCCAGTTTCGCAGGGCATACCAAAGCCCCAACGGGAGACTGATACAGCCAAAAAGCAGATAATCCTTAAGCAAGCAGAGACGCCGTCGGCAGTCCTTTTCCTGGAACAGCTTCTGAAGAAAGACGAGAGCAGTAAAAGGAACTATCGTGGCGCAGGATATCTTAGTCATGATGCCGAAGCCGTAGAGAAAGGCCAGGGCGAACAGGTATTTCCGGCAGGGCCTCTGCTTCCAGAGCAGGGTAACCAGAAACTCAGCGGTGAGAAAGCAGGTGGTCAGGGCGTCCGGTGTGACACTGCCGGAGTTCAGAATAAAAACCGGGGTGAAGGCCACATAAAGCAGCAGAATCTGTAGCCCGGCCATGGAAAGCCTTAGGGTTTCTCCCAGCTTTTTCACTAAGAAGAGAGTGATACAGGAGGCGGTACAGGATACGATCTGGCCGAAGCTCACCAGCCGGTAAGCACTCAGTCCTGGCATAAGAAGCAGTGAGATCCTGGCCAGTCCGGCGGAGAGCAGATAGTAAAAGGGCTGCTGATAAAACTGAACCGTATTGGTGCGGGGCAGGTGCCCCTCTAACAGATTCAGAATATAGGCCGCGTGTCCCCAGGAATCGGAGCGGATCTCCCAGAAGTCATTGGAACGGATTCCGCAGGGAGTATACAACAGGTAAAAGATCCGGAGGCAGAGTCCGATGCAGAGAATCAGCCGGATAGAGGCGTTTTGTTCTTTTTTTAAGCCTGTAAAAATATTCATGTGTTTTCACACCTCCTACCAGCGGGGCAGCCAGGCCAGCTGACGCACATAGGTTCCGGAGACCGGCAGTCCGGACAGTACCGGGTAGAACAGGGCAAAAAGAGCAAGGCTGAGAGCGCCGGTCAGAACCAGCACCCGGGTCTGGTGACGCTTCAGACGGCTGATTCCGTAGGTGATACAGAAAATCAGAATCAGAGCTGCGCCGAAATATTGATAGATAAATACTGTCCGGTGAATGAAAAGCCAGGGCAGAAGCATGGACAGGTAAAATAAAACCAGCGTGCGTGCCTGCCGATCTCTTCTGTAGCGCCAGCGCAGGATACAGAAAAGAAGCGCCAGAATGCCGCCCCAGGCGATGAGCGGATTTAAAAAGGTTTTCACGATGGACAGCCGTCCGTCAGGAAGAACCGTATAGGAATCCAGAAGAGGAACCCGATCAAGGATCCAGTCATACCATTCAGAAGCATACGGATGTTCAAATACCGTGTGGGCATGATAGCGGAGCATCAGCTGGCCATTGGAAATCACATGCTGCAGCAGGTTCTGCTCCGGATAAACCCGCGTAAAGGGAAGATAGGACAGGGTGTAAATAACTGCCGGAATCACAAGAAAGGAAACCATGCAGATCAGTGTCAGCTGCAAAACCTGTTTTCGGATTCCGGCCTGCTTTCGCAGGGGAAGATACTTTTCAAAAAACCAGAGAAAAAATACCAGGGCGATACCCAGAGCCGCATAAGCGCCGGTCCATTTGGTAGATAACGCACAGGCCAGAGCCAGGCCGCAGAGTGGAAGATAACGCCGTTTTTCCGTGCTGATAAAGCAGTATTGAAAGTAGAAAGCGGCCAGGAGAAAGACGGCCACCGTGATATCGATGGTAGCAATACGCGACAGGGTAAAGTGCTGAAAGCCTGTCATCATAAGAATGGCGGAAAACAGCCCGAAACGCCGCCGTCCTGTGAGCCGCAGCCCCCAGAGATAGGCAAAAGGAATCATCAGGGTGCCGCAGAGTACGTTGACGATGCGCCAGCCGAAGGGATTCATGCCGAACAGGGCGATGCCGCCGGAAATGAGGATTTTCCCCAGGGGCGGATGTGTGTTTTCATAGATGGGAAGTCCGTGAAGGAATTCATAGGCGGTTCGACCGTGATAGACTTCGTCGAACATGGTTTGCTCGTAGAAAGTGGGAGTGCCGGGCCAGAGTGCCTGCTCATCAAAAAGTTCCGGGTACTGAGCCGCATTGGCGGGCAGAACCAGATGGCCATCGGAATCCAGAAGAATCAGCTCCAGAAGCTGGGCCTCATCCTCTTCGGAGCGGAGGCGAAGCTCTGTGAGAGACTGCCCGATATCCACGGAATTCCAGGCAAATGGGGAGGTGAGTGTTTCCTGAGAGGAAGTGACAGCGTCTGTCTTGTTGGCTTTGGAAAAAAATGTAAAATCCCGTTTGGACTCATACCCGAGAAATACGTACACACGGGAAATCGAGACAGACTTCTCAAAGGTAAGCGTGATTTCATCGGTACCCATTTCAGAAGACAGGATGCAGCCGGAGGCAGGAGCCTGGTGGGAGCCGAGCCGGAAGGACAGGAGGGTAAAAGTCAGGACAGTAAGGAGCAGAATGTGGACAATATCCTGTTTCCGGATATGCACCTGTGGAAAATCATCCCGTACACAACCGGATTCCGCAGTGGAACCGACAAAGTCCGAAGGGATTTTATGCAACAAAGCTTCCGGTAAATTTGTCTGATACCTGCAGGAAAGAATAAAAAGAACCAAAGCGGATCCAAGAAGAAACAGTCCCAGACTCAGAGTCATGGGGATTGAATCTACAGAGATCAGCTGCTGAAATGTCTGGTGCTGTTCGCGTACTGCGTACAGGAGCAGGATAGCGCCCGCCTGCAGGATTATCCACGCGGGATAAAAGAAAAACAGGGAGTACTTCTGGTTTTTCAGTTCCTGGATCAGAATCAGAAGAATAAACAGGAGTACCAGATTGCAGAGCAGGAGCAGGGCTTTTCCGTAGCCGAGACAAAGACTCAGAAAGGGCGTGAACAGATAGTGCATCTGCCCATAGGATTTCAACCGGGCTCCATAGATCCGACCCAGAAGAAAGCCCAGCAAAAGAAAGACAGGAAGATCCATCAGAGCCAGAACCAGATAGTTGAACCGGTTCTCCTGCAGAAAAAAGAAAGGCAGAACCCGGAGAAGCAAATAGCAAACCCATACCAGAGAAACTGGGTAAGAAAAGTCACTATCCCCGTTCCTGCGAAAGTAGAAAACGCAATAGAAAATAAAGCCGAGCACGGTATAGGAAATATAAAAGGAAGTCATGGTCATCCCTCCGCAAGCCTTGTCATAGTCTAACCATAGTGTAGCAGAGGAATGAAAAGAGGACACCATCCGAATGGGTAGTTTTTCTATCTTCAAAAAGACGGATGAAATTATCAGATCTGCCTTTTCGCTAGAAAAATGTAAGGAGAGCAAGTAGTAAAAAGGCCACAAGAGTCAAAAGCAGAATGGAGATAAGATCTCGTTTTTCAAGCTGTATCTGTGGAAAAAATCCTGAATCCGAACCAAGGATGAAGCCGGAGTCCGCAGGATCGGGAAGAAGCTTCCGAGGCGTCGCCATCTGGTATCGGTGGCAGATAACATACAGTGTCAGAGCGATTTCCAGCAGAAACAGGCCCAGAACCAGAATCACGGGAAAAGAATCCACAGAGGCCAGCTGCCGGAAGGTCTGGTGTTCCTCGCGGATAGCATAGAGAAGCAGAATCAAGGCAGCCTGAAGAGTGGCCCATGCGGGATAGAATACAAAAAGAGAATACTTCCGATTCTTCAGTTCCCGAACCAGGAGCATGATAATCAGCAGTAAGATCAGATTATGGAACAGGAGCAGAACCTTTCCGTATCCCAGACAAAGGCTCAGAAAAGGCGTAAAAATATAGTGCATCTGTCCATAGGACTTGAGCCTCGATCCATAAAATTTTCCAAGAAAAAGACTGAACAAAAGAAAGATCGGAAGATCCATCAGAGCCAGAGTCAGATACCCCTGGTTTCCCCGCAAAAGTAAGAATGGCAGAAGTCGGATAACCGCGTAGCATCCCCACACAAGAGCAGGCGGATACGAAAACTCCGAATTCACGCTCCTGCAGGAATAAAAGATGCTGTAAAAAAGAAAACCGATCACGGTGTAAGAAATGAAAAAAGAAGTCACTGCTATCCCTCCCCATGTCATAGCATAACTCATTTTAATTTGTTCGTCGAGTTAAAATATCAATAAATTCGTGATAATCCCTGGCCCGGATCAGTTTTTCTACTGTTGTGCTGTTTTCAAAATGTTCCAGCAGATTGGAATATACATACTTAAAGTCCATACGCTGCTGATGATTCACACCGATCATCATAATAATCTGCACGTCAAAGGTTCCCCAGTGGATCGGTTTGTCATTGACGATCACGAAGCCGATGTTTTTTTCTGTGGAGCATACGATAGAATGGGGAATTGCCACCCGATTGTCGAAGCTGGTGGGGGTAATAGCTTCCCGTTCCAGAACCGAGGCGGTAAAAGCCGGGGGAGCGACGCCCAAGGCAACCAGTTTGTCCGCCATGTAACGTATCATGTGTTCCACGGAAGTTTCATAATGATTCTTTTCAAAGAGCCGCGGATCCATAAAACTCATTAATTTATCCCGGAACAGCTTCTGTTTCTTTTCGCTCAGAAGGTCGTTACAGACAGACTGGATTTTCTGGAAATCACTGTCTGTAATGATGGTGTGGGTTCGGACGATTTTTAACCCGTCCTGGAGAGACATCGAATTAGAGGCATCGATAATTAGATCATAGTAAACCGGATTAATATCGGACAGGGTATTAGTGATTTCCACAATCTTACACTTTCCGGATAACTTCTGATTAATGGCTTCCAGGGAGTGCTCATTATAATAGTTATAATAATTATTTACTACAAGAACGGCTTTAATTTCAGGATGTTCATCCATTTTTTTCCCCAGAACAGCGCCCACATGGAGAGATACAAAGGTGATTTCATCTTTATTCAATTCATATCCAAAGGTAGTTCTGATTTCCTGTGTAATGAAAACAGCGATCTCATAAATCAGTGGGTTCTGAATAAAAATCTCATCGGACAGCGGCGTCCGGACAGAAACATTGTGCATACACCTGAACAGCGCGTTAGATAGATGAATGGTGAAAAAATTAATAAAATCCGAATCATACAGATCGATGTAGTAGAGCGCTTTCACCTTTTTAATAATATCGCAGACAAACTGAATAATATGCTCATCCACGATTTGAGGGATGTCGATCACATTCTGAATATCGAGAGAACTGGTCTTGGTCATAATAATGAATGCCAGTTGCTGCAGTTCATTTTCGTTGAAATCCATCGGGCAGAGTCGGGATGTCTGTTCGAAAATCTGTCGGGCTGCCAGATATTCCGCGGTGTGAATGGCCACGTTGTCATAGAGCGGCTTTTCCAGAAGATATTCGCTGATTTTGATGCGGGCCATATTGATAATCACATGAATAATGATGCTTTTGAAGGCATAATCGGATGCGTACAGGTTGTTTATCTGCAAGGCTTCCCAGACGATTTCACGAAGAGTATCAGGGGAGATGTTCAGAAGCTTGCAGAGAGATTCAAAGGTCAGCTCCATGGTGGAAGTAGGATTTGAGGTGAGGTAATGGGAAAAGAGCGCCCGTTTATGCCGTTCATCACCAATAATTTCGATCACGCCGTTATGACGGCGGATGCTCAGATTGAAAAGAGCAAGCTTCTTTTTTACCCGGATCATATCTTTCTCGATAGTAGAATAGCTGATATAAATGGAATCGGCCAGATCGTATAAATCCATGCCAGAGTTGCTCAGAATCAATTTCTCAATAAGATAATTGATACGTTCTTCCGGGGTGGAGAACGCAAATAGAGTTTGCGGCTTTGACTCAGAGGGACTCTGATTTTTTGCTCCAAGCCAGAGATAGCCGTTTTCATTGGCGGTGATCTGTTCGCCATTGTTTCGGAGCTCCCTGATATAGTTACGCACAGAGCGGTCAGAAACAGAGAGCATAGTACTTAATTGTCGGGAAGAAACAGGTGTATCGGATTGTTTTAAAATTGAAAGAATTTTTTCTGAATTGTTCATTTTGATACTCCTCCTAGTTTATTTTATTATAAAAGGTGTAGGGAGAAAGAGCTATCCTTCTTTTTCCTAAGGGGTAGGAAAGTCGGAAGATGGACAGAAAGAGATAGATAAGCGATAATAAGTACATCAGCTGAAGACGAATAATGTAATGGGAGGTTTTACAATGAGGATTTTGTTTATCTGTGGAAACGGTGTTTCCAGTGGCATGATTGCAGCGCGCACAGGAAAAGCAGGGAAAGCCCAGGGATATGACGTGGAAACGGAGGCCTACAGCTATACAGAGCTGTCCGAGGTCATCGATGATTTTGATGTGGTACTGGCAGCGCCTCAGATGAAGTGCAATGAGGAAATGATCAGCGAGACTTGCCAGGAGCACGGGAAAAAATACGCGCTCATTGACAATTACGCATTTTCCACGCTGGATGGAGCAAAGTGTTTTGAAACAGCAAAAAGTCTGATTTAGAAGGGGGGATTACAAATGAAATTTTACTCGAAATTACAGGACTGGCTGGAGGGGCCGTTCTCACAGAAGATGCAGAAGTTTATGCAGAATCCGTATATGCACGCCCTTCAGGTGTGTTTTACGATTATCTTACCTATGATTATGGTAGGCTCTCTGGCAAGTCTGTTTAATACCTTTCGGAACTTTGTTTCCTGGCTGCCGGATCTGAGTCTGATTAATTCTTTTTCCTTTGGCCTGATTTCTATTTTTATGGCATTCCTGATTCCATATACGATCATGGAAAGCAAGAAGCTTCAGAAACAGAAAATGATAACGGGCTTTGCGTCCGTGTCCGCACTCATCGCGCTGGCAAATCCTCAGTATGTGGATGGAAATCTGGTGGTAAATGCTGGTTATGTGGGAACCAGCGGCATGACAGTGGCGATGGTGGTGGGGCTGTTAGTGGGCTGGCTGTTTTCTACTTATTTTAAGCATGGCCTGTTTAAAAAGGACAGTTCTCTTCCTACGGTAGTAGTGGTTTGGTTTGAATCCATTCTGATTATTTTCGTGCTGATTCTGGCATGTATCTTTATCGGTCAGGCAGTGGATCTGTTTTCCCTGATGGAAGTGGTGTTCCGTCCTCTTGCCAATATCGGAAATACCTATCTGGGATTCCTGCTTCTTTATATGATTATGGCATTGTGCTATTGTTGCGGATTGTCTGCATGGACCATCTGGCCCATCGTATGTGCACTGTACCTGACCAATATCGCGGCAAATGCGGCAGCAGTGGCGGCTGGTCAGTCTCCGGTTTACATTGCAACCGATGAACTGGTATTTATGGGATGGTGCTGCCTGGGTGGATTGGGCTGTACGCTTCCGTTGAATATTCTGATGATTCGTTCCAAATCAAAGAAAATTAGTACCATCGGAAAGGCGGCCATCGCTTCTTCTATTTTCAATATCAACGAGCCGGTTATGTATGGTCTTCCGGTCGTGTTGAATCCGGTTATGATGCTGGGCTATATGGCAGTATCCTTTATTGTGCCGACGATTACTTATATCGTATTCAAGCTCGGGTTGGTGTCCATTCCGGCGGTTGCCATGATGATGAACTTCCTGCCGCAGCCCATTTCTACCTTTATGGTAAACAGCGATTTCCGTGGCATCATTCTATGGGCAGTACTGTTTGTATTGACCTATTTTATCTACCTTCCGTTTTTTAAGGCCTATGAAAAACAGGAGTTGGAGAATGAGCAGGAAGCGTAAAATATAAAAAGAAAAGAGGAAACCGATGGATAACGAAAAATTAGTTCAGGTAGCCATGAATGTAATCATGCATGCGGGAGATGCCCGGGATTACATTCGGAAAGCGGGAACCAAACTGACCGTGCAGGATCTGGATGGAGTAGAGGAGCTTTTAAAGCAGGCTTCCGTAGAATTAATAGAGGCGCATAAGGCACAGACTTCTGTGCTTCAGAATGAAGCAGCAGGAGAGTCTATTTCTATGACCGTGTTGTTTTCTCATGCACAGGATACGCTGATGACTGTCGAAAGTGAACAGTATATGATTTCTACCTTGTATCAGTGCTTAAAAAATATGAAAAAGGAGGAAAAGTAACGTGGGTGAAAGAAGTTTCAAAAAAGGATTCCTCTGGGGAGGAGCGACTGCAGCCAATCAGATCGAGGGCGCATATAATGAGGGCGGCAGAGGTCTGGCAAATACAGATTTTTTAAGATATGTAGCGCCTAATGAACGGCGGGCAGATGAGGCTACTTTTGCACAGACCTATGCGTCTTTGCAGGATGCGAAAGCAAATGAAGATACCTATATATTTCCAAAAAGATGGGGAAATGATTTTTATCATCGCTATAAAGAAGATATTGCGTTAATGGCGGAAATGGGTTTTTCAGTATTCCGTATGTCTATCTCCTGGTCCCGAATTTTCCCGACGGGATTTGAAGAGAAACCTAATGAGGAGGGGTTGGCCTTTTATGATAAAGTTTTTGATGAGTGCCATAAATACGGGATTGAGCCGTTAGTTACCATGCTTCATTATGATTTTCCGTTGGCGATCTGCGAAAAGTTGAATGGTTTTGAATCAAGAGAAACTATTTCGCTGTTTGAAAAATATGTTCGCGTCATTGTGGAAAGATATCATAAGAAAGTAAAATACTGGCTGACCTTTAATGAGATTAATATGAGTCTTCAAAGTCTTTCTACCTGTTCGGGAGCTATGCCGGATCACTCCTTAAAGGGACTGAATGAAGAGCAGCTTACCTTTGAGGTCATTCATAATATGCTTCTGGCCAGTGCAAAGGCAGTAATTCTAGCACATGAGATAGCACCTGAAGTTCTGGTGGGGAATATGGTATGGAAGCATGTGTACTATCCTAAGACCGTAAAGCCGGAAGATACCCTACAGCAGATGTTTGATATGAATCTCAATTATTACTTCTATGACATTCAATGCATGGGGACGATACCCTATTATTTGGAACGGTATTTTGAACAGAAAAACATCAAGAGAAATTATTCCCCGGAGGATATCGAAACTCTGAAGAATGGAAAGGTGGATTTCTTATCCTTCAGCTATTACATGTCCAATATTTCAGAATATCAGGGAGAGCCTATGAAGTTTACCGGTCTGCTTCCGGATATGAGCCGGAATAATCCTTATCTGAAAATGACAGACTGGGGTTGGGCCATCGATCCGGTTGGCCTACGGATTGCTTTGAATCAACTCTATACCCGTTATGGACTTCCTATCTTCGTATCGGAGTTCGGAATCGGTATGTATGAGGATATAAACGAAAACCACCAGATTCACGATCAGGGACGTATCGAGTTCGTGCACGCCCATTTAAAGCAGATTAAGGAGGCCATCAAGGACGGCGTGGATGTATTTGGCGTCACCTACTGGGGCTGGATCGATCTGGTAAGCTCCACCACATCCGAGATGACGAAGCGCTATGGCTTTGTCTATGTGGATGCAGATGACTACGGAAACGGCACCTATGACCGATACAGAAAGGACAGCTTCTACTGGTACAAGCATGTGATCGAGACCAACGGAAGCGAGCTGTAATTCCAGTTTCAAAAGCAGCTGGTACATGGAGAAAAGGGGAAGAAGAACAATTTTCGTCTACCGCCATTTTTAGCAGTTTTGAGTGTGAAAATCCAATCGCAATCGAACTGAAAATCGAAACATGTTTTCATCCAAATCCCCGAAAAGTATTTGCTGGGGAAGATGATAAAAAAGAGAGCATTGCATCCACGGTTCGAATGAAATCCAAGTTTACAATACTCTCTATGTAAGTGAAGGACCGGATTGATCTCCGGCCCTTCTTTTAATTTAGGCTTTTGGCCAGGCTCATCAGCGGTGCAACCATCTCCGGATTGCTGAGGATCTTTGCCAGAAGCTCAGGATCTACGCCAGCAGGGTAACTGGTCCCGTGTCTTCCGGCTCTGCCGGTGCCTCAACGCTCTCGACTCCCTTGCCGCTGTAAAAGGCTCTTTCAAACAGTGCTGCGTTGTTCTTACGGTCATCGTCCAGAATGTGCGAATACTGCTCCGTAACCATCTGGGCTTGTGCATGACCGGAAGCGCCCTGAACCGATTTGATATCGCCGCCGTTCAACTTCAATTTATAAGTGATACTGGAATGGCGAAGACTGTGGAAAACAACCTTCGGCAGATCATTCTTTTCAATGAGCGCAGCAAAAAGAGCTGTGATGTGCGACTGCTCCGTCGGCATACCCAAGCTATTGGCCATGACAAGATCGGAATCTGCGTATTCACTGCCCAGAGCTTCTTTCGTGAAGTCCTGATCTCTTTTCCATTCGACCAGCATCTCTGCTACCGTCTTCGGAAGGAAGAACTTTCGTGTACTGGTAGCCGTCTTGGGCTTCTTCAATACAAGAACCGTCTTGTTGCTTTCCCTCAGATCCGGAAATACACGAAGAACATCCTTCTTTAGGAGTTTTGAGAACCAATGCGGTATGCGTACTGGCGAAAGTCGGCGGGAACTTGAACATGATGTCCTTACCGTCCAGATCTGCCATCGCTTCGTGATTTACTCTCTGCAACTCTTTTTCAACGAAGATGCTTGCCTGACCAAGTTCAATACTGGTGGGGGAAATGTCAATACAGTTCCAGGTAAGCCTCAGAAGCTCGCTCATTTGCAGGGAACAGGAGAAGGCAAGGTTGATAGCCAGACGAAGAATATCATCGTCACAGGCTTCCAGAGCCTTCTGGAGCACTTCTGCTGTCCATATGTCCCTGGTCTTGTGCTTTTCCTTCGGCAGTGTAGCGTGCTCCACAGGGTTTCTGGTCATCAATTCCCACATTTCGATAGTGAGAATACCACCCAATAGACTCAGAATCACGCTCAGAATCCGAGAATCGACTTAAAAATCCAGACTATTCGCATTCAGCAAGAAATACTTCATTCCCATGATGACAAAACCTTCATCATTTCTCCAAGGCTTCTTACTGCCATTTACAATGACAATCTTCTTAAAAGAGTCTGGGATATTACGCAGAGAATTAAACTCCTGAGTCTGCTTTTCTTCCGAAATCATGTCATAAGCAACCTGAATGTAATACCTCTGGTTGCCTTGATTCACCACAAAGTCAACCTCCAGCTGCTTACGAACACGCTTGCCCTCTTTATCCTTATCGAAGATATCCACGACACCCACATCAACATTGTAGCCACGGATCAGCAGCTCGTTATAAACAATGTTCTCCATGATATGAGTAGGCTCCTGCTGTCTGAAATTCAGACGTGCATTTTTCAGTCCCAGATCAGTAAAGTAGTATTTCAGATTTGCACCGATATACTTTCTTCCTTTAATATCGTATCGGCTTGCTTTGGAAATCAAAAAGGCATCTGCCAGATGGTCAATATGGTTGGAGATAGTTTTATTGGTATAAGTCATCTGGCGCTCACTGGCGAAGGTATTAGCAATCTTCCCATTTTATGTGCATCTGCACATTTTTATGTAACGGAATTTAATATATTTAATTTTTTTCGATTGTGGTGTCCAAAATCGTCTGCCCTAATCGTTATTATAGTTAATACACCAAAAAAGGGGCATTCTAATGACAACGTATAAAGATTTTGCACAGTTCGTTTTTTCCATAAAACTTATTCTGTTTTTCAACTTCTGTGATATAATGATTTATTATAATAATTCCCATGGACAAAATGAGGTGAACCAAGTGAAAAAGAAAACACTTGTGCCTCTTATCACTTTTTTACTGGGCATATGCCTTGTTAGTTTGATTGTATACAAAACAGACACCCACGAAAAAGAGCAGAGACACATAACAGCACAATTAAACGTAGCCAACTATGGCGAACGAATAAAGAATGAAATTACAAATGGAATTGAGATCACAGATACCTTGAAGCAAATCTTAATAAGTGAAAATGGCGAAATCCATCAGTTTGAAACAATTGCCGGAAATCTTATGTCTGATTCTATTGAAAGTGTACAGCTCGCTCCTAATGGTGTTGTTACAGATATTTATCCGGCTAATGGAAATGAGGCAGGTAAGATTGATTTGATCCATGATAAAGACCGCGGAAAAATTTCCTGTTACGCAAGAGACAACCATACAATCATTACGCAGGGCCCCTTCAAATTAAAACAGGGAGAATATGGAATTGCAGTCCGCAATCCCATATACCTGAAAGATAAAAACGGACATGAGTATTTCTGGGGATTTACTATTGTTATCCTGCGTGTTCCGGATATTTTTTCAGATTCAATCAGTGCACTTTCAGATTTTGGATACGAATGCAAAATTTCAAAAACAGACGCTCCATGGAGTGATACTTATAAAGTGATTTATCAATCAGATGGGCAAATAAATCATCCTGTTTCTTATACATTTACAATAGGAGATGAAAACTGGAAATTTGAAGTAACTCCTAAAAGTGGATGGAGAAATAACACACTACTGATAATCATCGGCGGATTGTTTCTTACAATAAGCCTTCTTCTGTCAGTTCTTACCAGAGTATGGTTAGTAGCAAGTGAACATAAGAAAAAGTTTCAGATACTGGCACGCACAGATTCTCTTACAAAAATTTATAACCGCTATGGATTTGATGAATTTGCAGAAAAAATGATTCAAAAAAATCCAAATGCACATTTTGTGGCCGCGCTCTTTGATATCGATGATTTCAAGTTTATTAATGATATCTATGGACATAATTACGGAGACAGGGCATTAAAAAATCTTGCAGACAGCATGAAGGCTTTTTTCCCATCCGATGCATTACTTGGAAGAAACGGCGGTGACGAATTCTGTATTATTTTACCAAATTGTACCTTTAAAGAAGCAGATGTACAGCTGCAGCAATTCACCAAACTTCCTAAATCATTCTCATACCATGGTAAGGAACATGCATTTTATATTTCTCTAGGATATGCAGAATATCCAACTTTTGCATCCAATTGTTCACAGCTCATGCGCTGCGCAGATGCAGCTCTTTATGAGATAAAGCTTCATGGTAAAAATGGATGTATGGCCTACAGGGAAGGTCTTCGGTCAGGTGCCCGCAAACAGCTTGGATTCGCATTCAAGGATATCTCTGAACATCTTCCAGGTGCATTCATCATATACAGAGCTGACAAAGAAGATGATGAACTAATTTTTGCAAATGATGAATTTCTTCATATGTCTGGGTATAAAGATATAGATGAACTATTCCGACTTACTAAGAAAAGTTTTCGCAACTTGATTCGGGAAGATGAACAGCAACAGATAGAATCAAGTATCTGGGAACAGATTGACAACGGCAATGAAAATGACTATATTCACTTTCATCTTCGGAAAGCTGACGGAACTTATTTTTCTGTTCTTGATCATGGAAGAATTGTAGAGAGCCCGCAATACGGGAAAGTATTTTACGTATTGTTCATGGATTGGGAAGATATGCATATTCGTTACAATGATAAATTCGCAAGATAAAATATTGCAAAAAACAGAGCGTATGATCTATTTTCATATAATGTTTATGTCGGCAAGCTCTATCAAAAGGAAATCGACTTTGTTGCTCAGAGAAGCAACGAGAAGTTTTATATTCAGATCAGCGACAGCATTTCCGGGCAGGAAACATTTGAGAGAGAATGCTTTCCTCGGCTTCAGATTCGAGATGAAGAATAAGCAAGGCTAAATATCTCCAGCATTCTCTTTTGAAATAATGGAGATATTTTTATTATGACGGAGATTGCAGATGAATAAAAGTTTACCTATGCCACATGACTGCATTTCATCAAAGACAAAAATACCTTCGATATATTCATCATTTAGTCCTACAAATCCTTGTATCATTTTATCCATTTCAAACACATAGACTTCGGATTGTGACATCATTTCTTTCACTAGCACTATGGTTAGTATATCCAAAGCAGAATAAAACATAAAAAAAGATCTGTCACCCTTAGGATTCTTCCCAAAGCCAACAGATCTTACATTTTCCCTTACATCTTTATACTCTTTGCCAGACTCGTCAGCAAAGCTGCCATCTCCGGATTAACCTTTTTTCTTTCTAACCCACGTTATTTTGCAGCCACGGTTACCACTGTTTCCTTTTTTTTCGACATAAGCCAATAAAACATAGAACAAAATATTAATGCAAATACAACGCCAAAAACATTCTGAATCACTCTAAGACCAACTGCTCCTTTTAGTCCATAACTCTCTGTAGCAATGGCCAAAGCACCAAATGTGTTAAATACTGCCTGCCAGCCATATTTTGCAGAAAGTCCTACACCAATTCCGCCAAGGATTCCTATGTATGTATAGATGGATGACGGAAGCAGAAAATATAGTACTGTAAAGCATATTACACCTGCAATATTTCCGACAATCCTTTTGCGGACTCTGTATTGCATGTCCTCCATAAATGGTAAGATTGCTGACATTGCCGCAATTCCAGCCCACATTGCCCGTGGCATATTGCAGAGTTCCGCAATGCAGAGTACTGCCGGTATGCATATGATCTGACATAACTGCCACTTTGTTCTGGAAGAAGATATATCAAATTCCTGTACCAAATCATTCAAATTTCTTTTATACGTTCTGTTTTTATGATTTCGATAAAATACGAAGCAGGTAAGTGCTGCACCTAATGCCATTCCGGTTAATCGCATCTGATAACTTTTTCCTGTTACATCATATCCATACAATAACAGATAACCAAGAACCAATGTGGATTGGTTAAACATGAATGGGTTATGACATCCGAACAGAATCAGCACTGCCAGTGCAGCAATGTTTAACAGCATTCCAAGTACCGGTGAAAGCTGGTTTGCTAAATGCGGACATACAGTCATAATTACAAAGAACAAAGCCAAAAGCATCGTAGATTGTCCGGTGTGGATCCCCAGATCCGCATTCCGAAATACCATAAGGCATAATAAAACTACTACACCCACAATACTATTCTCATTTCCAAATAAGATACTGAAAATAGTAACAAATAAAAAACAAAATGCCATTGTAACAGCTATCTTTACCAAATATACCAGTATATGATATGATTTTTCTTTCACTGTTTCACTCTTTTTCAACAGATTTTTAGAACCTGCCTGATTTAACTGCAATTCCTGATAAAATGTCATGTAATTCCTCCTCTATCTGTTTTTCTTAAACTTATATGGCCTCATCTTTCTGTATTGGAAGCTCTACAACAAATCTGCATCCACCATATTCCCGGTTTTCTGCCTTGATTGTCCCGCCAGCACTATCTACGATCCGTTTCACAAGTGCAAGGCCGAGACCATTTCCTTCTGCTTTGTGAGAACCGTCTGCCTGATAAAATTTATCAAATATTCTGGTTTTCACATCATCCTCTATTCCCGGTCCTTCATCTTCCAGAATAAACATTACAGAATCCTTTTCCTGCTTCAGAAACATCATAATTGTCCCCTTTGCAGGACTGAACTTAATCGCATTATCTAAAAGATTCATCCATATATGCATAAAAAGTCCTTCATTCCCAGTATATTTAACTTCCTCCAGCTCTACCTGGAAACCAATTTCTTTTTCTGTCCATTTTGTCTCCAGGGAAAGAAATGCCTGACGGATCTGTTCATCCAAACGATATTCTGTTTTTTTCATTGGTATGTTCTGATTCTCTAACTTGGATAACAGCAAAATATTTCCAACCAATCCGGAAAGCCTTTGGGTATTAAACAGGATTTTTTCTACATATTCCTCTTGCTCCTGAGACAGTTCTTCTCCCTGAAGAAGCATTGTATACCCTTCAATGGCATTGATCGGGGTCTTAAACTCATGAGAAACATTGGAGACAAAATCCATCTGCAGTACTTCTGTTGCACGAAGCTCTTTTGTCATCACATTAAAACTCTGGTAAGATTCTCCAACCTCTGCGATACGGCTGTTCGTTTCCAAGTGCTGTTCAAAATCTCCCTGCGAAACTTCCTTCATTGCTTTACTGAGTCTGGTAATTGGTTCCAGCAACCTTGCATTGATAAAGGAAGTAATCAGCCCTGCAATCAATGTATTAAAAATCAAAAGCCAGCCAAGCACAGGTATGCTACCAGGCAGATTAAAAAAATGATTCAAAAAAGCAAATAATAACGCAGATATGACTGTTGAAAATACAAGTGCCAGCCAGATTGCACCAGTCAGACAGGATCGGATCCGCAATTCTTTTTCTTTCTTTTGTTCCATTATTTTTTCACCACCTTGTATCCAATTCCACGCATTGTTACGATTTCAAAATCAGGGTTATCTTTCAAACGCTCCCTGATTCTTCCTATATGTACCTCTATCGTATGTGGGTCTGCCTCCGTCTCGTATCCCCATACTTCATCCATCAACTGTTGTTTTGTAAATATTCTGCCTGACGAAGCTGCAAGCTTATATAAAAGCAGGAATTCTTTTTTAGGCAAAACAAGACTTTCCTTATCAGTTGTAACCGTCATTGCATCATAATCAAACTCTGTTGAACCGATCACAATTTTGTGTTCATTCAGTATCTGTGCACGGCGAAGCAGTGCTCCGACTCTTAAAACCATTTCATTCACATTTACCGGTTTTACCATATAATCGTCACTTCCCGAAAGAAATCCCTGGCGCATATCATCAAAGGAACCTTTCGCAGTGATCATAAGTACCGGTATCTGATATCCTGCTGAACGGAGTTCCGACACCAGTTCATAACCATCCATAACCGGCATCATAATATCGGAAATGATCAGATCAATATACTCTTTATCCAATATTTCTAATGCCAGTGCTCCATCCGATGCACTTTTGACCTGATATCCATTCTTCTCAAGCACTTTTTGGAATAGCTGGCTTAATTCTTTATCATCTTCTACAATTAATATTTGAAACACGATCTTCTTCCTCCTTTATCAGAACAGATATCTTGCCCATCCAAGCAGATGCTGTACCAAAAGTACGTTTCTCTGACGCTTCTTTGTCAATTCAATTGGCTCTACATGATACGGATCACGATAGGTTCCATCTTCCAATACCTGTCGGGACACTCTTTCATATTCCATCATGCCTTCTTCCAACTGTTTATTAATCTCTTTGCTACGTATTACAAGCATCAGTTCCGTATCCAGATACGTGCTTCTCATATCCATGTTAAAGGAACCGATTACGGATAGATCATCATCAATCAGGATGCTTTTTCCGTGGTAAGAATAGCCGCCTTCATACTCCCAGATATCAATTCCTGTATTTAAAATTCTGTTTCTGTTTCTCGCATAATCAGCAGAACCAAACGGATTTCCATTGTTGGCAACCGAATTGGTCATGATAGAAAAATCCGGAACTCTCTCCGCAATCTCTTTCCATGTATTATACATCATATCATTGCAGATAATATATGGTGTATGAATTTTCACGCGCTCTTTTGCATTTTTCATTAGTTCTCCCAGTTGATACCAGACTACTGGTTCCTTGGGACCTGTGTGGATAGGATTTGACACTAATGTAATCTTTTCTGTCTCAAAAGTTTCGTCCGTATAATCGGTCTCGCAGATTCTTTCCTTATTCTCTTCAAAATATTTCTGATAGCCGTTCTGCAGCTCTAAAACTGCGTTCTTTACAGATTTTCTATTTGCCAGTTTTTTATTGTTATGAAAATAACCACTGTCTTCTTGTTCCCATATCGTTTCAAAATACTCTAACAACTGGTTAACTGAATTTTCTTTCTCAGGTTCATCACAAACCACTAACACATCTCTGTCATAGTTCTTATGTCCCAGAAAATCACCCAGAAAATAATTGTATGTATTTCTTCCACCAAGAATATATGTCTTACCATCTGCAATCAAATATTTATCATGCATTCTCCCCATCATCTTCCATGGTTTCAACGGATTGGCCTTATTATACAGTTTAATTTCAACATTCTCATGGGAAGATAATCCATAGAAATACGGATTGCCTTCCATATCAACCCAGCTCTCCATTCCATCTACTAACAGACGAACATGCACACCTCTGTCTGCCGCATCATGCAGTGCTCCTAAGATCAATTTTCCACTTTCATCTGATTGAAATGCAAAAGTAGAAAGAATAATGTCTTCTTTTGCATTTCGGATCAAACGCACTCTTTGTAAAAGTGCTTCTGGATTTTTTTCTATGATCACTGCTCGTTCCATATTCTCGCTGCGTTCGTTCCACGAATTATTTTGTGTTTCTTTTTTGATGGTATTAGACACTTCCGGCTGTTTTTTATATGCAATACAGATTCCAAATAATTCATAAAAAGCCACACATAAAAAAATTGACAGTATAACAAAAACAATTTTACATATCTTACGTTTTCCCATCGCACATCACCTGACTTTTTTTCATCTTATGTCTATACAATACAAAGTCAACCTCAATTTTACCTCAACAGAATTAATTTTATCCATGTAAATTTCCTGTACCGGCAATCAGACATAACAAAAACGACCTCTCAAAATCAACTATTTTTTGAAAGGTCGTTTCACTAAATTCTTATAACAATCCAGCAAATAATCTCATAAATAATTGTCCCAGTCGCAAATATGCACTGCGCCCAGTACAATATTGATCTGTTACATCACGACATTCTCCCATCGTTCTTATCAGATCATTTTTAATTTCCACAACTGCCTGACAATCTGCCATAAAACAGCCGTTTTCAAAATGATGATATAAGCTTCTATAATCCAGATTGATTGTTCCACAGGTTGCCATACAGTCATCCACTATACTCATTTTCGCATGGCAAAATCCTGGTGTCCATTCATAAACTCGCACTCCATGTTTAACCAATCCATGATAAAAAGAGCGAGTTATATTATAAATGAATTTTTTATCAGGAATTCCTGGTGTGATAATTCTTACGTCTACCCCTCGCTTAGCAGCCAGACATAACGCATGTGTCATTTCGTCTGTTATAATTAGATATGGTGTCATAAACCAACAGTAATTTTCGGCCTTATTTATCATACTGATATAAACTTCTTCTCCGACCTGCTCATTATCCATAGGATTGTCTGCATAAGGCTGAACAAAACCTGCTTGCTGTGCTTTATAATCGTAATGAATAATGTATTTACTAAAATCAGTATCATTCGTAGCTTTTTCACTAACAGCATTCCACATTTCTAAAAATGTCACTGTAAGCGACTGAACAGCATCTCCTTCTAAACGAATACCGGTATCTTTCCACTGCCCATACGGATGCGTATAATTAAAGTATTCATTTGCAAGATTATATCCACCTGTAAATCCAACTTTTCCATCAATTACTGTTATTTTTCTGTGATCACGATTGTTCAAAAATAGATTTAAGCCTGGCACAAATGGATTGAATACACGACAATGAATTCCTATACTCTCCATCTTTTTTACAAAATCTATGTTAATAAAACCTATAGACCCCATATCATCATAGAATACCCTGACTTCCACACCGGCTTTTACTCTCTCTTCCAGAACATCTTGAATCTTATGCCAAGCTTCAGCATCTTCTATCGCATGATATTCCATGAAGATAAACTTTTGTGCTTTCGCAAGTTCTTCAAGCTGTGCCTCTAATCCCTTCACTGCTTCATCAAAATACTTGATATCCGTATTCTGATAGATTGGATACCACGAATTTCTTTGTATGTAACTTGCAATATTTCCTGCTTTCGGAATCTTTTCTTTTATTCTGCTTAAACACTCCTGATTGTCTGGAAGCATTGGTAACAATTTGCTATCAATTTCTGCATATCGCTCACGCATTTTATGCGTGCCACCATTTAAGCCAATCAATAAATACAGGCCTACACCCATAATTGGGAAAATCAGAATTAAAATGACCCAAGGCATTTTCATAGAAGATGTCTTATCTGACGCATACAATCTCAAAACTAAGATTCCACTTAAAATTCTGGTAAATAAATTTATGATTTCTGCATATTCATTCAAGCGCGTTACGATAGTAATAATAAAAATCACTTCAAGAAAAATACAGATTATGGAAAAGCACAATCGTTTTATTCCATTTTTTGTTTTTGCTTTTCCTTCTAAGGTATCTTGCTTCATATGTATTCCACCTCTTCTTTCTACGTCAGCTCTATATTCAAAATACTATTTATTTTGATAATTGATTCGTTCCCCTTGAATTACTGGATAACAAATCAATTTATTACTTTCCAGATTCTCTGCATGCATATCTACCGCACTGATCTGATGATTTTCATAAGTATTATAATAATAGATACCTTTAATAACATTACAACAAGATGTATACAATGTGATTTCATATTTTCCATCAGTCACTTCGCAACATCCACGTTGCTGATCCACAGATCCAAGAATGTGAAAGAACTGACTAACACTTTCTTCCTCAGATTCACCTGAAATTGCATTTACTTTTGTAAAAGCCACACGCACAAAACGAGAAGAAGATGAAAGATCTCCCGGAAGACCTAAACCTCCCATACCTCTACTATATGCATCAAGAGCCAAATTTCCTCCAAAAGTGTTTTTGGGTTGCTTTGGGGATAAATACATATAATTATTTAATTGAAACATCTGCTGTGGAAATGGCGGATTATTCGTAAGCACTCCTACAGGATTATCGTAAATATGTAGACCATCTGACATAGACTCTACAGTAATTGATTCATTTTCATCAGCGATAATCCAATGTAATTGTGCTAATGGCAATTGCTCGCTGAAAGGAGTATTAACAATATTAATTCGATTAAGAAGCTTACGAACTTCTGCTAAAGAAGCACACTGACTTAAAATCCATGGAATAAATTCAAACTGTGCAATATTTTCCATATCTGGTTGAACCTCGGAATAAACAGCATTTCCGACAAAATTCAGACCTGCCATTGCCACTCCTTTTTCATTCATCGCATCATAATATAAAGGATAATTCTCCGCAACATGAGCCATTCCAATAATTGCATAATGATTTTTCATATCGCCAACATGACGGAAATGAAATGAATAGTTACGTGGTGTAATTACTATCTGATCACCGTAAGAGAATTCATAATCGAGGGTTCGTCCAAAGTAAAAATCTTTTGTCTTATAGGTTGCTGCTGTACACATGATTGTTTATCCTCCTAAATAATATGAACTATATCAATAAGTTTTTTGTTAAACAATAGTATAGCACAATTCTATTGTTTTGTTTCAAATTCACATATAATCATACTTTCAAGGACTACATTATTTTCCATCAAAAAAAGCCCACCCACATCTGGATTTTTCCTAATGCCAGTAGACTCTGTTTTATTTCCATTATTATATTTTTATTCAGCTTTCAAGCTCTTCGCCAGACTCGTCAGCAATGCCGCCATCTCCGGATTAAGATTTTCCCTGTTATAAAACGCATCCTCCATTCTCTGTGCATTCTTTCGCCTGTCCTCGTCAATGATATGGCCATATACCTCTGTCACCATGTCCGCCTGTGCATGTCCGGAATCGCCCTGGACCGCTTTGATGTCTCCACCACTAAGCTTCAGCTTGTATGATTTGGAAATGCTCTTAACCGTTCCATTTCAATCTCAACAACTTTTTCATCCGGATCTCTTACATCCGTTTTTTGATCCATAAGCTATCCTCCTCCAAAATATCTGTAACGAAAAAAATCCGCCCAGAATAGATTCTTAATCTAATCTGAGCGGATAGATCCGTCAGGCCTGTTTTGTTCAGGCAAGAAAACCATATTTACATTCATTGACACCCCAATCCTTATCCTACGCTGTAGTTATCTCCGTTCGGTGCCAGGATTGAATTATTGCATTGGTGCCCGTTAAGAAATTTCGGTGCTCGATATTTGCGTTTAAGTGTTCTCTCGGTGCTCATGAGCATCGGAAAAAAGAAAAAGCAGCAATGAGCTTTTACGATCATTGCTGCAAAAAATGCACGTTCCCAGGGGGAATCGAACCCTCAACTAGTGCTTAGGAGTATGGCTTACCATGTGATACACGGTTCGGATGTAACTTCCAATATCATCCCTTACGCAGAATGACTTGTAGTAAACGAACTTTATGGTGCAAAACACCTATTCTGACGCAGTTTTATGTGTCCGTTGGGTGGTCCTATTAGCAAATTCTTAGCAAGAGGACACCCCGCCAAAGCCGATTGCTACTGCCATTCTTCACTCCCTTAGTCAAAATGACAAAGCAAATACATGGAGGTTACTATGGACAAGAAAGAGAAAAAGTCACTGCCGGAACCGCGCACATATACCGTGGAACAGATTGCAGCCATGCTCAACATTGGCCGCACAACCGCATATCAGCTCGTCAAGCAGGAGGAGTTCAGGATCGTCCGCATAGGAAATGCGATCCGCGTCTCCAAGAAATCTTTTGACGAGTGGCTGGAAAGTTTGGAATTGTGAATATCGCAAGAAACGCCGTAGGCTCAAAAAACCTATGGCGTTTTTTTATACCCATTTTGAAGGAGGCTGGCAATGAAACTGACAGAAGCAGAAATGAGGATGGTGTTTCAGATTGAAAGTACCAATCAGAACGCCGCCCTGAATGAGATTTACATGACATGGCGCTATGCGCCGAACCCGGCGACGAAAGAAACGGCGGAAAGCCTTCTGGAGAAGCTCCGTCCTCTGTCGGATCAGGAGTGTATGGATTTGATCCGCAAGGTGCAGACCGAATATCGTCTGCCGGAGAAGGCCCGCACCATCGGGGAAATGCTGGCAGAAGCCAGGCAACGATCCGGGGCGCAGAAGTTATCCGGCCATGACATTATGGCTTTGGAGCGTTTCGACCCGGCAACCAGACACATGATCGTCTTTGATGTTCTTACCCATGACTCGCCTGTTGGCTGGAAGGGTGAGAAAATGCGCCTGTTCCTGACCGACACCGGATACAGCAAGGCTTTGGAAAATCAGGAAAAGGGACATATCAAAATCCGTAACCATGCGAAGGTGCTTTCCGGCGATCTCCACTATGACCATAAAGACCGTGAGAGGCAGCCGCCCCAAACTGTATCAAAATCAGTGGGATATCTTCTGTTTCTTCCTCAGTGGCTTGCGTTCTGAACAGGGCGTGGATGTTTTCCCATGCGGAAGGCTATGGAGGCATACAGACAGATAAACCGCTCAAAATCAACACTTTTTATTTTCACAGGAAGGAGGTGCGAAGATGGCTGTTTTTCGTATTGAAAAGACCCGTGATTATACGGTCATGTCGAACCATCACTTGAAAGATCGGACGCTGACCTTGAAATCCAAGGGGCTGCTGTCCATGATGCTGTCACTCCCTGACGAGTGGAATTACACCACCAGAGGTCTTGCGGCGATCTGCCGGGAAGGTGTGGACAGCATCGGTGCGGCGTTGAAGGAGCTGGAAACCCACGGGTATATCCGGCGCACACAGCTTCGGGATGAAAAAGGCAAGATCACGGATACCGAGTATGTCATTTACGAAATGCCTCAGTGCGAGCCGCCGTCAAGCCCAGGTACGCCTTTACCGGGTACGGCAAAGCCATATACGGAAAACCCGGATATGGGTGTCCCGGATACGGCGGAACCGTGTACGGAAAACCCCGCACAATTAAATACTAATCAAACAAAGACTGATTTATCAAGTATGGAGATATCAAATCCTATCCAATCAAATCCCCCCACCCCCGCAGAGGCAAGGATGGGAACGGATCGGATGGGAGCCAGAGAATGTTATCGTGAAGTGATTTTGGATAACATCGAGTACAGCTATCTGGTGCAGGACAGCCATATCGACCGTGAGCAGCTTGACGAGATCGTTGACCTGATCGTGGATACCGTGTGTTCTGCTCGCAAAATCATCCGCATTGCCGGAGATGATTATCCGGCGGAGGTGGTAAAGTCCCGGTTTATGAAGCTGGACAGTTCCCATGTTCAGTATGTTATGGACTGCATGAAGGACAACACCACCTATGTCCGCAATATCAAGAAATATCTTCTGGCGGCGCTGTATAACGCCCCGACCACCATCAACAGCTACTATTCTTCCCTGGTGCAGCATGATATGTACGGGGACGGGCAAAGGGGGCGAGGCTAAATGCAGGAGGAAGTAACGCGAGGTGCCGTGACGCTCATTGTTGACGGAGCCAAACTAAGCGAGCAGGTCTTTGAAAAGGCCGTCAAAAAGTTCCTGGAGGAAATCCAGAAAAGCCAGAAGCCCAAAATCTACCGCGGCAGGCAGAGCCTTAAACAGCTTGCCAGCCAGAACGCCGGTCTTGCCAATATCGAGATCAGTGACAAGAATATCAAGGCTTTCTCCCGTGTGGCGAAGAAATACCATGTGGATTTTGCCTTGAAGAAAGACACCGCCGCAGAGCAGCCTCGTTACCTGGTCTTTTTCAAAAGCCGGGACGCGGATGCCATCACAGCGGCGTTTCAGGAGTTTGCCAGCCGGAAAATGAGCCGTGAGGAAAAGCCCTCCATCCGGGAGCGGCTAACCCAGGCGAAGGAACAAGCGGCGGAGAAAACGGAACACCGCACCATTGACCGGGAGAAAGTAAAGGTCAAAGATCGGAGCGTGCAGAGATGAACATGAAAAAACTGTTTTTGCTGAACCTTCCGTATCTTCTGTTTATGTATCCCTTCGATAAGCTGGCACAGGCTTTCCGGCTTGCGCCCGGCGCTGACCTCTCCGGCAAGCTGCTCTCCATCGGAGACGGCTTCACGGCAGCATTTTCCTCCCCGTGGCTCAGTTTCCATCCCACGGACCTTCTGATCGGCATAACCGGTGCAGTGGTCCTTCGCATGACGGTCTACCTGAAAGGCAAGAACGCTAAGAAGTATCGCCACGGGATCGAGTATGGTTCTGCCCGCTGGAGTGCATAATTTTAAGTGTAAATGACACATACATGGACGCACAGGAGGTTATGCACATGACTGATTATAGCAAAATTACAGCCCTTTACTCCCGCCTTTCCGTGGGCGACGAGGACAGGGACGGCGGCGAGAGCAACAGCATACAGAACCAAAAAATATTTTTGGAGAACTATGCCAGAGGGCAGCACCTAACCAATATCCGGCACTACATCGACGATGACGAAAGCGGCAGGTTTTTTGACCGTTCTGCCTACTCCCGCATGATGGACGATGTAGAAAACGGGAAAATCGGTGTCTGCATTATGAAAGACCTTACCCGCTGGGGGCGCGACTATCTCCAAGTCGGCAACGCGATGGAGATATTCAGACGGAACAATGTGCGCTTTATCGCGGTCAACAACGGCATTGACAGCGAGAAACCCGACACGCTGGAGTTTGCGCCCTTTATCAATATCATGTCGGAGTGGTACGCAAAGGACATCAGCAAGAAAGTGAAAACGGGCATTAAGACCAAAGGCATGAGTGGAAAGCCGATTGTCACCGAAGCCCCTTACGGTTATGTCAAAGACCCGGACAACAAGGATTTTTGGATAATCGACGAGGAAGCCGCCGAGGTTGTCCGTTTGATTTTCCGTCTGTTTATCGGTGGGAAGAACCGCAACCAAATCGCCGTGCATCTGAAAAACGAGCAAATCCCTACCCCCACTTTCTATATGAAAGACCGGGGGCGGGGAACCTGTAAAAACAAGACGCTCAACGAGGATAGCCGCTGCAAGTGGAACAAAGCCACCTTGACCAATATCCTCACACGGCAGGAGTATTGCGGCGATGTAGTCAACTTCAAGACTACAAAGCATTTCCGGGATAAACATAACCACTATGTAGACCGGAGCCAGTGGCACATCACAGAAAATGTGCATGAGCCGATTATCAGCCGCAGCGATTTTGAAACCGTACAGCGGATTTTGGAAAACGCACCCGTCAGACGCCCCAACGGGGACGGGGAAATCCACCCTTTGTCGGGCTTACTTTTCTGTAAGGACTGCGGCGCAAAAATGCACATCCGAATAGATTACAGATACGGCAGCAAGCGGCACGTTGCCTATTGCAGCGAGTACCACAAGGGAAAAGCAAAAAATCCCAAGTGCAGCTCCCCGCACATCATGGACGCGGACTTGCTCATGCAGACCGTCGCGGAAGTGCTGAAGAAAATCGAGGACTATTCTATCAGCAACCGGGCAGAGTTTGAAGCCTTAGTGAAAAAGAACCTTGCCATGCAGCAGACCGACCAGACCAAAAAGCAGCAGAAGCGTATCCCGCAAATCACGACGCGCCTTGAACAGATTGACAAGGTGCTGAACAAGCTCTACGAGGACAACGCCCTCGGCACGATCCCGCAAGATCGTTATGAGCAGATGTCGCAGAAGTATTCGGAAGAATACTATGTGTTGAAAGCGGAGCTTGCCACGCTCCAAGAGCAGCTGTCCGCTTATGAGAACGCGGGAGGACGGGCGCAGAAGTTTTTGAAGCTGACGGAACGCCATGCTGCCTTTACCGACCTTACACCCGCCATTCTCAACGAGTTTATCAGCAGGATTGAAGTGTATGAGCGCGACCAGAAAAGGGCGAGATACGCAATCCAGCACATCAGCATATATTTCAATTATATCGGCAAGTTTGAGAATGAAGTGACACAGCTTGCGGAACCGACCGAGCAGGAAATCCGGCAAATGCGGGAGGAAATCGAAGAAGCCAAAAGGAAAAGAGCCGCGCATACCACCGGCAGTATTCAAGGGAGTACCGGGCGCGAAACCTTGAAAAGCAGCGGGAGTATGACCGTATCAAGGCGCGGGAATACCGGGCGAAGAAAAAGGCGCAGGCAGCCGCCGCACAGCCCACACAGTAAAACAGAATAACCGTCAACCAAGAGGGATTTTCCGAGTTACGGGAAATCCCTCTTTTGCACCCGGAGAAAGGAGCCGCCTATGGCAGAACAGACCCCCGACAATATCATCACGACCCAGAGGAACGGGCAGACCATTGTTGCGGAGTTATTTTTCAATCACAGCAGCACAGAAACATTCCGCGACAAGCTGCTCAAACTGGTGCTTGCCGACAGTACGCGTTTATCCGCGTCTGACGGTCAAGAGCCGGAAAAAACAGAAATCTTGCGATAACAGCCGCCCTGACGAACCATTCCCTGTCCGGGCGATTTCTATTTGAAAATCCTCATTTTCCCCAAGTCAAGAGCCGGGAAAAACACCCGAAAAATGCCCCTACTGCGTAACAGGGGCACAGAAAGGAGAGTTTATGAGAACAGGGCTTACGAAGCAGGAAAAGACCACCGATATTTGGTTTGACGAGAAAGACCCCCTTATCCATATCCGCACCCACAACACCGCCTTAAAGAAGCGGCTGCTTGCATACAGCCGCCGTTATCCGGCGAATTGCCAGCAGACGGACACAGACCCGGAAACGGGCTGCATGGAGTTTGATATTGAGAAAGGGCGTTTCTCTTTCCGTCTGACTGCCCCATACAGCGAGGAACGACGGGAAGCAACGCGGCGATATGCCAGAGAAAACAGCACTACAAACTTGTTGAAATAATGTGGATTTGTTCATATTCTTGTGCTATACTTTTCTTAAAGGCACAGAATGGCAGATATAAATTCGTGGGAGAAAAAATATGAAGAAGCATAGAAAATGTAAAAAGATAATAGCTTTTGTAACAGTGTTGTTTATAGCATTTGTTGCAGTAATTGGGCTACACAAAACAGGGATTTATCGTTTTGATTTCTTAAAGGACATCTATAAAAAAATTGATTTTCAACTAAGTACGAACGAGCTTAACATTCCGCAGGACGCTCTTTCATTTTCTGTTTATGATATTGAACAGGAGGAATATTTATTTTACGAGGGCGATAGCCAACTTCCCACAGTAGCAAGTTTGGCAAAACTATTTGCCATTGATTATGCTTTGGGAAAAGTAGATTTGGAAGATATTGTTGAAGTAAATCAAGAGGTATTAGAACTTGTTCCGGCGGGTTCATCTTTAGCAAATCTGTATGCTGGGGAATACACAGTTAAACAAATCATGGAGGCTATGCTTGTTCCTTCCGGAAATGACGCAGCCTATGCGTTGGCATATCATATCGCTAAAAACGAATTAGGCGAAGGTTATACAGCAACGGAATATATAGATTATTTCATGACAGAACTTAGTGAGTATTTAATCGAAGCAGGCTATTCCAAAACAAATTTATATAATGACCCAAGTGGCGCGTCTATGCAAGCTGACTCTCATTTAGATGACATTAACCGCGTAGCGTTGAAGCTCCTTAACTACGATTTTGTTAAAGAATGTATTGGAAAAAGCGAATTTTCAATTCAAACTCCGCAAGGTGAATTTACATGGAAAAATACAAATGAATTTTTAGATGAAAATTCACCGTACTATAATGCAAATGTTAAAGGAATGAAAACAGGAACAATGGCATCTTCCTATAACATTGTTGTTCTGTATGAAAAAGATGGAAAAGCATATTTAATTACCTGTTTAGCGGCACACTCAAATGAGGGGAGATATAAAGCGGTACAGTCTGCTATCAACACGATTATTGAATAATGATGATGAAATATCCCGTTTAAGTAAAGTGTCAAAACAATAAGGGTAAGATAAAACAGCACACAATAAAACTTAATACCCACCCAAAAGGGCAGCCGAGAAATCGACTGTCCTTTTTCTACGCCGACAGGCAGAAAGGAGCGACCAGCCATGACGAAACCGAGAGAGAAAACCCGCGAGGAGCTGCAAGCCGAGATTGAGGACGGAAAGAAGAAAATCCGGCAGTTTGAGAACCGGGAAAAGATGTTGCGTCAGAAGCTATCCAAAGAAGAACGCAGAACGCGCAGCCACCGCCTTATCGTCCGGGGCGCAGTCTTTGAAAGCATTGTGCCGGAAGCAAAGAACATGACTGACGAGGAAGCCGCCGCGCTTCTCCGGCTTGCCCTAACCAGTGAGCCAGCGCGGGAGTTTTTGAAAAAACGAGCCGAAAGCGGGAACGCCGAATAAATCCCTTTGGAACAAAGGGCGCACTTATACACCCTAACGGGCGTGTGCGCTCTGCCGAGGGCTTATCTCCGCACAGGGATTTTACCCCGCGCTCCGATATGGCGGCTTTGCCGCAACAAGGGGCTGCACCCCTTGCGCCGCTTCGCGGCTATCCCTGCACACCCACAAAAACGGTACACCCGCCTTTGGCGTCTGTACCATTTTTGCGGGTTTTATTATCCTATCCGGGAGGTGATACCCATAGCCATTTACCATTGGAACATCGGCATTGTGAGCCGAGGAAAAGGCAAATCAGCCGTTGCCGCAGCCGCCTACCGAAGCGGCGAAAAGCTCACAAACGAGTGGGACGGAATGACCCATGACTACACCCGCAAAGGCGGCGTTGTCCATACAGAAATCATGCTGCCGCCCCATGCCCCGCCCTCATTCTCTGACCGTTCAGCCTTGTGGAACAGCGTGGAGCTTTACGAGAAAGCCGGGAACGCCCAGCTTGCCAGAGAGATTGACGCGGCGCTCCCCATAGAATTATCCAGAGAGGAACAGATCCGGCTTGTCCGGGAATACTGTTCCTCTCAATTTGTTTCCAGAGGAATGTGCGTTGATTATGCCATTCACGACACCGACAGCGGCAACCCCCATTGTCACATCATGCTTACCATGCGCCCCCTTGACGAGCGCGGCACATGGGCAGCGAAATCCAAAAAGGAATATGACCTTGACGAAAACGGCGAGCGCATACGGCTTGCAAGCGGCAGATACAAGACGCACAAAATTGACCTTACAGGCTGGAACGACAAGGACAACACCTTCTTGTGGCGCAAGGCATGGGCTGACTTTACCAACGACTTTTTGGAGAGGAACGGAAGCCCGGAGCGCATCGACCACCGCAGCAACGCAGAGCGCGGTATAGACGAGATACCCACCGTCCACATGGGCGTGGCTGCTTGCCAAATGGAGAAGAAAGGTATCGCCACCGAGAAAGGCGAACTGAACCGAAATATCCAAAAGGCAAACCGCCTTATCCGGGAAATCCGGGCGCAGATTGGAAAGCTCAAAGAGTGGATTGCCGACCTGTTCAAAGCGCGGGAAACCGCCCCAGAACAGCCGCCGCAATCTCCCAACCTCGCAAATCTGTTGATGAAGTATTTGAGCGTTCAGAGAGAAAAGAGCCGGAAGTATTCGCAGCGTTGGCAACAACAGCACACAGCCGATGAACTGAAAACCATAGCGGCAGCGGTCAACTATCTTTCCGAGCATGGTATCTCTAATCTTGATGAGCTGGACGCTTCTCTTTCCTCTGTCAGTGATAAAGCCTATTCAATCCGGGAGGGAATGAAAACCGCCGAGGAACGCATGAAGAAGCTGCAAAAGCTAATTGAATACGGGAAGAACTATACAGAGTACAAGCCCATTCACGATGAGCTGAAAAAGCTGCAAAACGGCTGGACAAACAAGCGCGACAAGTACGAGGAAGCCCACCGCGCCGAGCTGACACTATGGAACGCAGCAAGCCGCTATCTCCATGCAAATCTGCCGAAAGGAACAAAGACCTTGCCTATTGCGGAATGGGAACAGGAATACTCTGACATTAAGACACAGAGAGATACCGACTACACCAAACTGAAAGCTGCCCGCGCCGAGGTTGCCGAGCTTCAGAAGATACGCAAATGCGTGGATATTGCGCTGAAAGCCGAGCAGCCGGAGCAGACACAGAACCGCACCAAGCGGCATGATATAGACCGCTGAAAGGAGTTGAAATTTTATGTATTACACCCAAGAGCAAATAGACCGCGCCAACCAAACAGACCTTGTTTCTTTCCTGCAATCACAGGGCGAGCAGCTTACCCGCGCCGGACAGGAATATCGTTGGAAACGGCACGATAGCCTGACTATCCGGGGAAACAAATGGTACAGACACAGCCAGTGCAAAGGCGGCGCACCCATTGATTTTGTCATGGAGTTTTTCGGAAAGAGTTTTACCGAAGCCATAGAATTGCTGACAGGAGAAAAAGGCGCAGCCCCACCGCCGGACAGACCAAGCCCCGCGCCCATTTCTGACTTCCGACTGCCGCCCCGTAGCCCCGACAACCGCATAGCGAGGAACTACCTCACAGCAGCCCGCCGCATTGATGAAGATGTGACGGGCTTTTTCTTTGCCAGCGGGGATATTTACGAGGAAGCCGCCCACCACAACGCCGTATTCGTCGGCAGAGATGAAAGCGGCATACCGAGATACGCCCACCAGCGCGGCACAGCCGGGAACTTCCGGCTTGATGTGAAAGGCAGCGACAAAGCCTTTAATTTCTCCTATCGGGGCGCGGGCGAGCGGTTATTTGTCTTTGAAGCCCCGATTGACCTGTTATCTTTCCTCTGCCTGTTCAAAAAGGGCTGGCAGAAGCAAAGCTATTTGTCACTGGGCGGCGTGGGAGAAAAAGCCCTCTTACGCTTTCTCTCTGACCGTCCAGACATTCAGACGGTTTACCTCTGCCTTGACAGCGACGAAGCCGGAAACGACGCTTGCAGCCGCCTTGTGAAGCTCATGCCGGAGGGCTACATCGTCCACCGGCTTATCCCTCTTTTCAAGGATTGGAACGAGGTGTTGCAGCACCGGGCGGAAATCACAGACGGGAAGTATATCCGGGAAGCGATTTACGGCTTGAAAGAGCCGCCGCAGGAAGAAACCGTTGAGATTATCCGCATGAGCGAGGTTGACACACAGACCGTTGAATGGCTATGGGAGCCGTATATCCCCTTTGGGAAAGTAACCATTGTGCAGGGCAATCCCGGCGAGGGCAAGACCACTTTTGCCCTACGCCTTGCCGCCGCCTGCACCACCGGGGGAACGCTGCCGGGAATGAAGCCATTGCCGCCATTCCAAGTAATTTACCAGACCGCCGAGGACGGGCTGGGCGATACCGTCAAGCCACGCTTGATAGAAGCCACCGCAGACCTTGACCGGGTGCTTGTGATTGATGAAGCCAAGCGGGAGCTTACCCTGTCCGATGAGCGCATAGAAAAGGCAATCACGCAGAACGGGGCGCGGCTGATTATCCTTGACCCCATACAGGCGTACATGGGCGAAAAGACCGACATGAACCGGGCAAACGAAGTGCGCCCCATGTTCCGCCGCCTTGCCGATGTTGCCGAGCGTACCGGGTGCGCCGTTATCCTTATCGGACATCTCAACAAAGCTGCCGGAGGGCAGAGCGCATACCGGGGCTTAGGTTCTATCGACTTCCGCGCCGCAGCAAGGAGCGTCCTGCTAATCGGGCGCGTGAAGCGAGAACCGAATGTGCGCGTTATCGTCCATGACAAATCTTCCCTTGCGCCGGAGGGCAAGCCCGTTGCCTTTTGCCTTGACCCGGAAACGGGCTTTTCATGGATAGGCGAATACGACATCACCGCCGACGAGCTGCTGTCCGGCGCGGGCGGGAACACCGCCACCAAGACCGAACAGGCCGAAAGGCTGATACTTGACCTGCTTGCAGACGGAAAAGAGCTTGCCAGCGAGGACATTGTAAAAGCCGCAGCCGAAGCCGGAATATCCGAAAGGACGGTACAGAACGCCAAGCGCGACATGGGCGGTATTTTAGGCGCAAGGCGTGTCGGCGGTCAATGGTACAACTTCATCAAGAAGAAGCAGCCACCCGAACCCGCAAGCTGAAAGTGCAAAACGCAGACCCTTTGCACTTTGCACTTTCGCACTTTCACGATAATTTGCGTCAATAACTCAAAAAAGCACTTGACAAAACGCTTCATGGGGTACGGCGACAGATATCGCTCCCTACATGGACAAGGACTTTTTCCAGAACATCCCCATGACGCAGACGGAGCGGATCACAATGGCGAGCCGCCCAAAGCAGCCGAAGTACGCCAGAAACAAAAACATTCTGGTGATCGGCGGTTCCGGCAGCGGCAAGACGCGGTTCTTCTGTAAGCCGTCGCTGCTGCAAGCCCATTCGTCCTATGTCTGCACCGATCCGAAAGGGACCTTGCTGCCGGAGATCGGCACTTTCCTGGAACGGAAGAAATACCGTATCAAGTGCCTCAACCTGATAAACTTCCGAAAATCCATGAAATACAACCCGCTGGCCTACATTCGGTCGGAGAAGGATATCTTAAAGCTGGTGAATGCCCTGATTATGAACACGAAGGGCGAAGGCGAAAAATCTTCGGAAGATTTCTGGGTCAAAGCGGAACGCCTCTATTATTCCGCACTGATCGGCTACATCTGGTACGAGGCCACGGAGGAAGAAAAGAACTTCATCACACTTCTGGACCTTATCAATGCCAGTGAGGCCAGAGAAGATGACGAGACTTATCAAAGCCCGGTGGATCTGCTCTTTTCTCAACTGGAGGAACGGGAGCCGGACCACTTCGCCGTCAAGCAGTACCGCAAATTCAAGATGGCGGCGGGTGATATATGCTCTAAGTGACTTCTTAATCATGATTTTGTCATGGTTAGTGAAGCAATCACTTAGAGCATTTTTGTTTCAGGAGGTACAGCCATGAGAAATGAAAAAATTACCCCACTGTACGAGCGCCTGAGCCGGGACGATGAGTTACAGGGCGAGAGCAACTCCATATCCAACCAAAAACAGATGTTAGAGGATTTTGCCCGCCGGAATGGGCTGCCCAACCCTACGCACTTTACCGATGATGGTATCTCAGGCACCCGTTTTGACCGCCCCGGATTTTTGGCGATGATGGAGGAAGTGGAGGCAGGGCGTGTAGAGGCAATCGTCATCAAGGACATGAGCCGGTTAGGACGCGACTATCTGAAGGTCGGTCAAGTTATGGAGGTTTTGCGGCAGCGAGGCGTTCGTCTGATTGCCATCAACGACGGTGTGGACAGTCTGAAAGGCGATGACGATTTTACGCCCTTCCGTAACATTATGAATGAATTTTACGCCCGTGATACCAGCCGGAAAATCCGCTCTGTGTTTAAGTCAAAAGGCATGAGTGGCAAGCACCTGACCGGCACTGTGATTTACGGCTACTTATGGGACGAAAAACGGGAGCATTGGCTGGTAGATGAGGAAGCTGCCGAAGTGGTACGCCGTATATTCTCCCTCACGCTGGAGGGATATGGGCCTTACCAGATCGCCTGCAAATTATCCACAGACCGGATTGAAATT
>NZ_JACOOR010000009.1 GCF_014290175.1 Anaerosacchariphilus hominis | reverse complement strand
TGGACATTTGCGAAGCAAAGGACATGAGGAAGAAGCGAAGCGGATTCCGAATGACCGCTTTCGTAAATGAAAGAAGTCGCAACTCTTCGCGAAGCGTCATAGGATAGAAAATGTCTAAAGAGATATGCAGTATATAGTTTTGAAGATACAAGCAGAGAGTTATGCAGAGATGTATAGCTCTTTTTTTATGGATTAGATAAAAGTCGACAAGGCGTCTCAAGTGTGATATTATTTAACGGTACACATTCGAGGCGCTTTGTGTAATAGCCAAGAATTTAATTACAGTAACAGCGGCAACGATAGGAGATGACAATCAATGATAGCGATAATCGATTACGACGCCGGTAACCTGAAAAGCGTGGAAAAGGCTCTCCAGGCCCTGGGCGAGGAGGTTCTGGTGACCCGGGAGCGGGAGGAGCTTCTTGCGGCGGATAAGGTGATTCTTCCGGGCGTGGGGAATTTCGGAGATGCCATGGAGAAGTTAAAAGGTTATGGCCTGGTCAGTGTGATTCGGGAGCTGGCACAGATGGGAAAGCCCTTTCTGGGGATCTGTCTGGGATTGCAGCTTTTGTTTGAGCGAAGCGACGAGGCACCGGGCGTAGAGGGCCTGGGGATCCTGAAGGGCGAGATCCTGCGAATCCCGGACAAGGATGGTTTGAAGGTGCCCCATATCGGCTGGAACTCCCTGCATTTGCAGCATGAGGGACGGCTGTTCCAAGGACTTCCGGAGGAGTCTTACGTGTATTTCGTCCATTCCTATTACCTGAAAGCGGAGGACCCGCAGATCGTGAAGGCGACCACCGAGTATGGCGTGACCATCGACGCTTCTGTGGAGCAGGGCAATGTGTTTGCCTGCCAGTTCCATCCGGAGAAGAGCAGTCGTGTGGGCCTGAAGATACTGGAAAACTTTGCGAAGCTGGAGGGTTAGACATGTTTACAAAACGAATCATTCCCTGCCTGGACGTACACGCGGGACGCGTGGTAAAGGGCGTTAATTTCGTAAACTTAAGGGACGCGGGCGACCCGGTGGAGATCGCGGCGGCCTATGACGCGGCGGGCGCGGACGAGCTGGTATTCCTGGATATCACAGCCTCCTCCGACGCCAGAAATACGGTGGTGGACATGGTGCGCCGGGTGGCGGAAAAGGTATTTATTCCCTTTACCGTGGGCGGCGGCATCCGTACCGTCGATGACTTCAAGGCACTGCTCCGGGAGGGCGCGGACAAAATCTCCGTGAACAGCGCGGCCATCATGCGGCCGGAGCTCATCAGCGAAGCGGCGGACAAGTTCGGCAGCCAGTGCGTGGTGGTGGCCATCGATGCCAAGCGGCGGCCCGACGGCGGCTGGAATATCTATAAAAACGGAGGCCGGGTAGATATGGGCATCGACGCGGTGGAGTGGGCCATGAAGGCCGACAGGCTGGGCGCAGGGGAGATCCTGCTGACCAGTATGGACTGCGACGGCACCAAGAACGGTTACGATCTGGATCTGACCCGGACCATAGCGGAGAATGTGTCCATTCCGGTTATCGCCTCCGGTGGAGCCGGAACAAAAGAGCATTTCTATGACGCCCTGACCCAGGGAAAGGCGGATGCCGTACTGGCAGCTTCCCTTTTCCACTATAAAGAGCTGGAAATCTGCGACCTGAAGAAATATCTGAGAGGCCGCGGCGTGTCGGTCCGTCTGTAAAGGACAGGACGATAACATACATATTGATACAGGAGACAACACCTATCATGGCAATGATTCAAAATGACTGGCTTGCGCCGCTGAAACCGGAATTCAGCAAGCCCTATTACGCGGATCTTTTTGAGTTCGTAAAAAACGAATACGCCACGCGGCAGATTTTCCCGCCTGCGGACGATATTTTCAATGCTTTTCATCTGACCCCGCTCCATGAGGTAAAGGTGGTGATTCTGGGACAGGATCCCTACCACAATGACGGACAGGCCCATGGTCTGTGTTTTTCCGTGAAGCCGGATGTGGAGATTCCCCCTTCCCTGGTGAATATTTATCAGGAGCTTCACGACGATCTGGGCTGCTATATCCCCAATAACGGTTATCTGACCAAATGGGCGAAACAGGGCGTGCTGATGCTGAACACAGTACTGACCGTCCGGGCTCACCAGGCCAATTCCCACCGGGGCATGGGCTGGGAGCAGTTCACCGACGCAGCCATCCGCATCTTAAATGAGCAGGATCGTCCCATCGTATTCATCCTCTGGGGCAGTCCGGCCCAGAAAAAGGCCCAGATGCTGAATAACCCGAAGCATCTGATTCTGAAGGCGCCCCATCCCAGCCCGCTGTCCGCTTACCGGGGCTTTTTCGGAAGCAGGCCCTTCAGTCAGACCAATGAATTTCTGGTAAGAAATGGGCTGGAGCCCATAGACTGGCAGATCGAGAATGTTTAGCCAGAACAGGGCAGCCGGAGAGTGGCTGAAGGGACAGAGCCGGGGCACGCGGGTTATGCTTCGGATTCTGCTGGCCGTGGTGACGGCCTATGTGGTACTGGGACTGTGGCTGATTCCCCAGATGATGCGGGCGGTTCCCATGGATACAAAATATTGGAAAGTGAAGATTCTGGCGGCCCTTCTGATGCTGATTCCCGTTTATCTGGGACTCCGGTGGGGCGCCTGCCGGTTTTCCGGCCGGGCGCTTCCGGAGAGCCAGGGGGCTGAGACGCCCGGGACAGAAAAGAAGCGCTGCCTTCTGTGGTTCGGTATCGGCTTTTTGCTGGTCTTTGCCTGGATGATGGTGTATTTCTATGCTTATTTTCCGGGGTCCTTTGACTGGGATAATCTGGATCAGTGGTGGCAGATTCAGAACCATCAGTATGACACCTGGCATCCGGTGTTCCATACGCTGATCATTGCCTTATTTTCCAAAATCGTGAATCATTACGGCTTTGCCGTATTTATGCAGCTGTTTCTGTACAGTGTCCTGTGCGGTTATCTCTTATACACCATGGCAAAATGGCGGTTTCCGGTCTGGTCCCTGGTGCTCACGGAGATTTTTCTGGTGGCGAATCCCCAGACCCATCGGATTCTGCTGTTCATGTGGAAGGACAGCGCCCTGACCCTGTTTATGATTCTCTTTACGGTCTATCTGATCCAGATTTTCAAGAGCGGCGGACAGTGGCTGAAGAAAAAGCGGAATCTGACGGTGTTTATCCTGGTGCTGATTTCCATTTCCCTGGTGCGGCACAATGGTATTCTTTATACCATTCCTCTGCTGATTCTGGCGGTGCTGTTTTTTAAGGAGATCCGGAAGGAATGCGCCCTGTCGCTGGTTCTGATGCTGGCAGGTATGTGGCTCATCGAGCATCCGGTCTATGATCTGGTGGGAGCCAGCCGCCCGGAGCAGACCTACGTGGAGACTGTGGGCGTGCCCATGACCATTCTCTGCAATATCCATGAGATGGCCCCGGAGAGTTTAAGCCCGGAGGCCGCGGACTTCCTGGCCCAGATCGGCCCGGAAAAGCGGTGGAAGATCTACGAGACGGGCAATTATAACTCCTTAAAGTTCGTCACCAACGCCAACGCGGTGATTTCCGATACGGATCCCGGGGAATTTCTGAAACTGACGGCCGATACGGTGCGGAACGCGCCGGGCATGTCCCTGCAGGCCCTGTATCAGGTGACCCGTATGGTATGGGATGTGCGTGGAACCAAGGAATGGCATACGGATCTGGAGTATCAGATCCGGGAAAATGACTGGAACTTCGGCTATGTGGAGAGCCGGGAGGGGCTTCGGGAGGCCCTGAACGACTTCGACGAGTGGATGCTGAACAGTCCCTTGGATTACCTGTTTTCCTACAATGGAACCCACCTGCTGGTACTGATTCTCTGCACCCTGTTCGTTTTTGCGAAAAAGGGAAAGGGATGGAAGGCCATGACTCTGGCCCTGCCGGTGCTGGCCTACAGCTACGGAACCATGCTGTTGCTGTGCGGTCCCACCTACCGGTTTTTCCATTTTGACAGCGTGATTTTCATTCCCCTGTGTCTGCTGCTGTTCAGCTCCTGGGGTGAGGGTGAAAAGACGGTATAACAACTTTATAAAAATTATTTTAAGAGGATTCTGAGAGTACTTCTCAGGATCCTTTTTTTCGCTTCTTTTCCGGCTTGGCGCCGGGCGCAGGAGGAAAATGGAAGGAAAAATGTCGAAAAACCGGGGAAAAAACAGGAAGAACGGCTCCTGAATCTGACATATTTCGCAGAAGGCCTTCTCTATAATAAGGGACAGAAAGAAGGTGGACTGTGTATCGTACGGTGTACATAGATGTGTTCTTTCTGGAGAATCTGCTGACGGATTATCTGGTGCTGACCCTGGTGAACCGAAGTCTGAAGCTGGGAAGCGGGAGGCTTCGGCGGCTTACGGGAGCCTGCGTGGGGAGTCTGGGGCTCTGTCTGCTGTATCTGTTTCCCGGAAAAGGGATACCCTGGATCGTCAGATTCTTCGGAGCCCTGGTTTTTTATCTGGGTCTCAGCAGTCTGATGATCCGATGCGGTCTGCGGATTCCCGGCCGGAGCCTGTTTGGAAAAGCCCTGTTTCTTCTGTATTTTGTGAGCTTTCTGCTGGGAGGCGTGTTCCGGTGGCTGCAGGAGGCGGTGGAGGTTCCCGTATTTCCCTTTCTGTTTTTCAGCCTCGTTTCCTATGGAATCCTGAAGCTGGGACTGAAGGGAATCCTGCGGGTCAGGACAGGACAACAGAGTATCTGTCAGGTAACTCTGGGTTTTCACGGGAATACGCTGGAGCTTCGGGGACTTCTGGATACGGGCAATCAGCTTCAGGATCCGGTGACCGGGGAGGCGGTGCATATTCTGGAACAGGCGGCCGGAGAACGGCTCTGGGGAGGGGAAACGGTGCTGCTTCGGCCCGTTCCCTATCACAGCGTGGGAAAGCCGACGGGACTTCTGCCGGTATTCCGGGCAGATTCCATGAGCGTCCGACTGGCAGACAGAGAAGAGCACAGAGAACGTCCTCTGATTGGGATTACAAAAGAACCACTTTCTTCCGGAAATGAATATGAGATGATATTACATTCGGAGCTGGCCCACAGGGACAGACCCGGAGGGTAAGGAGGAAATGAAAACCATGCTGATTAAAGTGGCGATTCCAAACCAGGTACAGTTAAAATTGATTCCCGATTTTTCCACGCTGTTTAGGAGCCGTCAAAAGGAGCTCCATTATATCGGTGGCGCGGAAGTACTTCCGGCGCCTCTGAACCAGGAGGAAGAGGCGGCGGCCATCGGAAGGCTGGGGACGGCGGGTAGCAGCGAAGCCAGAGCCCTGCTCATTGAGCATAATCTGCGGCTGGTGGTGTACATAGCCAAGCGTTTTGACAATACGGGCGTGGGCGTGGAGGATCTGATTTCCATCGGAACCATCGGTCTTATCAAGGCCATCAATACCTTTAACAGCGGAAAAAATATCAAGCTGGCCACCTACGCTTCCCGCTGTATCGAAAATGAGATCCTCATGTATCTGCGCCGGAATAATAAGACCCGCATGGAGGTCTCCATCGACGAGCCTCTGAACGTGGACTGGGACGGAAATGAACTGCTGTTGTCGGATATTCTGGGAACGGACGAGGATGTGATTTATCGGGATATCGAGACGGAGATGGAGCGGAAGCTTCTGGATAAGGCCATCGAGACTCTGTCTGAGCGGGAGCGAACCATCGTGGAGCTGAGATTCGGCCTGAAGGATCCCATGGGACGGGAAATGACCCAGAAGGAAGTGGCGGACCTTTTGGGCATCTCCCAGTCCTATATCTCCAGACTGGAGAAAAAGATCATCCGGCGGCTGAAAAAAGAGATTATGAAGTACGAGTGAAGCCGGACATGGGCTTAGTTTAACTTCAGATAGTTCCGCATATTTTTCAGGGCGTTCTTTTCCAGACGGCTGACCTGGGCCTGGGAGATGCCGATTTCGTCGGCCACCTCCATCTGGGTCTTCCCCTGGAAGAACCGCAGGCGGATGATATAGTTTTCCCGTTCCGGCAGCCGCTTCATGGCTTCATTTAAAGAAAGTTCTTCAACCCAGAGATCTTCTTTATTTTTACGGTCGCTGATCTGGTCCATTACATACAGGGTGTCGCCGCCCTCACTGTAGACCGGCTCGTAGAGGCTGACCGGACTTTGGATGGCGTCCAGGGCAAAGAGAATCTCTTCATCCGGCAGGCCGATTTCCTCAGCAATTTCGCTGAGGGAGGGCTCCCGGGAATTTTGGCGGATGAGACATTCCCGGGTGTAAATAGCCTTGTAGGCGGTGTCCCGCAGGGAGCGGCTGACACGGATGGCGTTATTGTCCCGGAGGTAGCGCCGGATTTCTCCGATGATCATGGGGACGGCGTAGGTGGAAAACTTGACACCCAGGGAACGGTCAAAGTTATCGATGGCTTTCATGAGTCCGATACAGCCGATCTGGAACAGGTCGTCGGCATTCTCACTGGTGGAAGAAAAACGTTTGATGACGCTTAGGACCAGCCTCAGATTTCCTTTGATATAGAGTTCCCGGGCCTCCCGGTCGCCATGCTCCATACGCTCCCAGAGGGCGTCCTGTTCCTGGGCGGTCAGGAGGGGAAGCTTTGCTGTATTTACGCCGCAGATTTCTACTTTGTTCAGTGCCATGATGTTGGGACCTCCTGTGTACTTGTGATACTTACAAGATTTCCCGCAGCATTTTTTCTATGCGTCCTCCCGGAAAATAAAAAAAATAATAGACCTTGACAGCTTGTAAAAGGGGCTTCTTTGGTATATAATTTCCAGAGCGGCATTTCATGTCAGAACAGAAAATTCAGAGGAATTTTTGATAAATTACAGGAGTGAGTAAAGATGAGTAAAGTAAGAACAAGATTTGCACCGAGCCCCACAGGAAGAATGCACGTGGGAAACTTAAGAACCGCACTGTACGCCTATCTGATCGCGAAGCATGAGGGAGGAGACTTCCTGCTCCGTATCGAGGATACCGATCAGGAGCGCTATGTGGAGGGCGCAGTGGATATCATTTACCGCACCATGGCGAAGGCAGGTCTGGTACATGACGAGGGACCCGATAAGGATGGCGGTGTAGGACCCTATGTACAGAGTGAGCGCCAGAAGGCAGGCATCTATCTGGAGTATGCCAAGAAGCTGATTGAGAAGGGCGAGGCTTATTACTGCTTCTGTGACAAGGAGCGTCTGGAATCCCTGAAGACCGAGGTGGCCGGAAAAGAGATCGTAGTCTATGACAAGCATTGCCTGCATCTGTCCAAAGAAGAGGTAGAGGCGAAGCTGGCAGCAGGCGCGCCCTACGTCATCCGCCAGAATAATCCGACTACCGGAACCACCACCTTCCATGACGATATTTACGGCGATATCACGGTGGATAACGCGGAGCTGGACGATATGATTCTGATCAAGTCCGACGGATATCCCACCTATAACTTCGCGAATGTGGTAGACGACCATCTCATGGGCATCACCCATGTGGTCCGCGGAAACGAGTACCTTTCTTCATCTCCCAAGTATAACCGTCTCTATGAGGCATTCGGCTGGGAGGTACCGGTGTATGTTCATTGTCCGTTGATTACTGATGAGGAGCATAAGAAGCTGTCCAAGCGCTGCGGCCATTCCTCCTTTGAGGATCTGCTGGAGCAGGGCTTTCTGCCGGAGGCCATTATTAACTTTGTGGCCCTTCTTGGCTGGAGCCCGGAGGAAGATCGGGAGATCTACAGCCTGGAAGAGCTGGTAAAGACCTTTGATTATCATCATATCAGCAAGGCTCCTTCTGTCTTTGACTATACAAAACTGAAATGGATGAATGGCGAGTATATCAAAGCCATGGACTTTGACAAGTTTTATGAGATGGCTCTGCCCCACCTGAAGAAGGTCATTACCGGGGACTACGATCTGAAGAAGATCGCGGCCATGGTAAAGACACGTATCGAGGTGTTCCCGGAGATCGAGGAGATGGTAGATTTCTTTGAGGCGGTTCCGGAGTATGACAGCGCCATCTACGCCCATAAGAAGATGAAGACCTCTGTGGAGTCTTCCCTGGAGGTATTAAAGGAGCTGCTTCCGATTCTGGAGGAGCAGGAGGATTACAGCAACGACGGACTCTATGCCCGCCTTCTGAAGTATGTGGAGGAGAAGGGCTGCAAGAACGGCTATGTGCTGTGGCCCATCCGTATCGCCGTATCCGGAAAGCAGATGACGCCCTGCGGAGCCACAGAGCTCATGGAGGTCATCGGCAAGGAAGAGACTCTGAAGCGTGTGCGCGCAGCCATCGCAAAGCTGGAGGCATAAAGTTTGAAGCAATTATCTGAAGTACAGCAGAAGGCCGTCACCCATCGGGACGGCCCCATGCTGGTCTTGGCCGGCCCCGGCTCAGGGAAAACCATGGTGCTTACCTGGCGGGTCCGGTATCTGACGGAAGTCTGTCACATCCATCCCGGAGAGATTCTGGTTATTACCTTTACAAAAGCGGCGGCGAGGGAGATGAAGGAGCGGTATCTGAAGCTGACGAACAGCAGCAGTACGGCGGTTTCCTTCGGCACGTTCCATGCGGTCTTTTTTCAGATCCTGAAGCTGGCCTACGGTTATGGGGCCGACAATATTCTCCGGGAGGAGCAGAAGTATCAGTTCCTGCGGGAGGCAGTCTATAAGCAGAAGCTGGAACCCGACGACGAGGCGGAGCTCATCGGCAGCATCGCCGCCGAGATCAGTAAGGTGAAAAATGACCGGATGAATCTGCAGGAGTATAAGGCTGCCTCCTGCGACACCAAAAGCTTCACAGCCATTTTCAACGAATACGATAACCGGCTCCGCCGCAGCAATCAAATCGATTTTGACGATATGCTGGTTTACTGTTACGAGCTTTTAAAGGAGCGGAAGGATATCCTGGGGGCCTGGCAGCGGAAGTTCCGGTATATTCTGGTGGACGAGTTCCAGGATATCAACCGGCTCCAGTACGATATTGTCCGCATGCTTGCAGCTCCGGAGAATAATTTGTTCATCGTAGGAGACGACGACCAGTCCATCTACCGGTTCCGGGGTGCGAAGCCGGAGATTATGCTTCATTTCGAGGAGGATTATCCGAAGGCAGAGAGAGTGCTTCTGGATATGAATTATCGCTGCAGTCAGCCGATTGTGGAGGGAGCCTGTCGGGTCATCGAGCACAACAGGCAGCGTTTCGCCAAGAAGATTCAGGCTAAGAATCAGCAGGGGCCGCCCATCCTGCATCACCAGTTCCGGGATCAGGACGAGGAATACGCCTGCGTCATCGACAAGATCAAAACCTACCGGGAAAAGGGCGGCTCCTACAGGGATGTGGCCATCCTGTTCCGGACTAACACCCAGCCCCGGAAGCTGGTGGAGGAGCTAATCTCCGAGGGCATCCCCTTCCGTATGCGGGACACATTGCCGAATCTCTATGATCACTGGATCGTAAAGGATGTCTTTGCCTATCTGCACATGGCACGGGATCTGAAAAAGGGAATGGTGAAGCGCAGCGATTTTCTGCAGGTGATGAACCGGCCCAGGCGGTATCTGGGGCGGGAGTGCCTGGAGGACGAGCTGGTGTCCTGGGAAGCCCTCCTGACCTGGTATGACGACAAGCCCTGGGTCTGCGAACGTATTGAAAAGCTGGAAAAAGATCTGAAAATGTGCGGTATGCTGAGCCCCACCGGAGCCCTGCACTACATTCGCAATATCATCGGCTACGAAGAATATCTGAAAGAATACGCCGATTACAAGGGCAGAAAGCCCGAAGATTTATTGGGGATCCTGGACGAGCTGCGGGAACTGGCAGCAGGCTTCAAGAGCCTGGAAGAATGGGAAGCCCGCATCACAGCCATCCGCGCCGAGCTTCTGCGGCAGGCCAAAGAACGGGAACAGAACACCGACGGAGTATCCCTGTCCACCATGCACAGCAGCAAAGGCCTGGAATACCGTATTGTCTTTCTCATTGACGCCAACGAAGGCATCACCCCTCACAAGAGAGTCCTCTTTGAAGAAGATATGGAAGAAGAACGCCGCCTCTTCTACGTGGCCATGACCCGGGCCAAAGAGCTCCTTTATGTCTTTTCCGTCAAAAAACTCTACGGAAAAAAAGCCGATCGCTCCCGGTTCGTGGACGAGCTGCTGGACGAATAGACACTCGTCCGGCAGCTCGTCTGTCTTATTTATAACCCACCAAGATAAGCTTTCTGTATTTCTTCCGAATTCAGGATCCGCTCCGCCGTATCCGAAGCCACAATCAGCCCCGTCTCCAGCACATAAGCCCGATCCGAAATCTTCAGCGACATCCGCGCGTTCTGCTCCACCAGAAGTACCGTAACCCCCATATTGCGAATCCGCTGAATCATCTGAAAAATCTCCTTGATAACCAGCGGAGCCAGTCCAAGGGAAGGCTCGTCCAGTAAAAGGATCTTCGGATCCGCCATCATGGCCCGTCCCACGGCCAGCATCTGCTGCTCGCCGCCGGAGAGCGTACCGGCAGTCTGGGAAAAACGTTCCTTCAGAATCGGAAACATCTGAAGCACCGTATCCAGTTCTTTGGCCGCATCCTTTTCCTTCCGGAGATAAGCCCCCATCATCAGATTATCCTTCACGGAAAATTCCGGAAAAACCTGGCGGCCTTCCGGAGACAGCACCATGCCTTTTTGTACGATTTTCTTGGTATCCAGGCCGGTGATTTCTTCGCCGTCCAGATAAATATGTCCCCGGGCCGGACGCACCAGACCCATAAGGGTATTCATCAGCGTACTTTTTCCGGCGCCGTTGGCGCCCACCAGGGTGATGATTTCTCCTTCCCTTACTTCCAGATCCACGCCCTTCAGCGCCTGAATTCCGCCGTAGTTTACTTTCAGCTGTTCAATTTTCAAATGACTCATAGTTTATTCCTCCGATCCCAGATAAGCTTCGATTACCAGCGGGTTATTTCGGATTTCTTCCGGTGTGCCGTCGGCGATCTGTTCTCCGTGATTCAGAACGTAAAGGCGCTCGCACACATTCATGACGAATTTCATATCATGCTCGATGAGGACGATGGCGCAGCCAATGGACTTCAGGGATTTTACGATCTCCAGAAGCTGGGCCGTTTCATTTTCGTTCATACCGGCGGCCGGCTCGTCCAGCAGCAGAAGCCGGGGCTGGGTGGCCAGAGCCCGGGCGATTTCCAGACGGCGCTGTTCACCGTAGGGGAGACTGGAGGGCATGGCCAGTTCCTTTCCTTCCAGACCTACGATGCTCAGAAGACGCAGAGCCTCTTTCCGGCAGCGTTCCTCCTCTTCTTTTTTCCTGCGGGTGGAAAATATGATCTGGGGAAGGGTGGTCTGACGGCGGCAGTGCATGCCGAGAATCACATTTTCCAGAGCGGTCATACGGGGAAAAAGCCGGATATTCTGAAAGGTTCTTCCCAGGCCTGCCGCCGTGATCTCATAGGGCTTCCAGCCGCTGATACAGGTTTCGCCCAGATAGACGTCGCCCTCTGTAGGCGCGTACATGCCGGTAATGACGTTAAAGAGGGTACTTTTTCCGGCGCCGTTGGGGCCGATGACGCCTACGATCTCGTGCTCCCGGATTTCCAGGTTAATATCGGAAAGGGCGGTCAGTCCGCCGAAGCGCTGGGTCACATGATTTACAGTTAAAACCTTCATTTCACAGCCTCCTTTTTTCTGGCAGCAGCCTGTTCTTTCAAATAATCGAAGTTTACATTGCCCAGGATACCGTCCGGTTTTACCAGCATCATAACCACCATGAGCACGCCGTAGATGAGCATACGGTATTCCATCAGATCCCGGAGCAGCTCAGGCAGGATAGTCAGGGCGAGAGCGCCCAGGAAGCTGCCGGGGATACTGCCCAGGCCGCCGAAGATGACCATCACCAGCATTTCCTGGGAAGCGTTGTATGTAAAGGAGGTCGGGTCGATATAGGTAATGTACTGGGCGTAAAAGGCTCCGGCCACACCGGCAATCATGGAAGAAATAACGAAGGCCAGAATTTTGTAGCGGACGATGGGAACGCCCATGGCCTCAGCCACCACGTCGTCGTCCCGGATGGACTTCAGGGCCAGGCCGAAGCGGGAACGGATGAGCCGACGGATCAGCAGGGTTGTCAGAATCACCAGGATCAGGATGATGAAATAGAAGGAACGGTAGGTATGAAAGGAGATTCCGAAGAAGGAAAACTTGGGAATTCCCGAGATACCCATGGGGCCGTTGGTGACCGGCATCCAGTTCAGCTCCACCAGACGGACGATCTCGCAGAAGCCCATGGTCACGATGGTCAGATAGTACCCTTTGAGCTTCAGCACCGGAAGACCCAGCAGGAAGCCGAAGATACCCACCACGATGGCCGCGGCCAGAAAGGCAGGCAGGGTGCCCAGGCCCAGATTCTTGGTGAGAAGGGCGGCGGTGTAAGCGCCGATACCCCAGAAAGCTGCGTGACCGAAGGACATTTGTCCCATGTATCCTGTGACCAGGTTAAGTCCCAGAGAGAGCATCACGTACATAAAGCCCACCACGGCCAGACGCATTACATAGCGGTCTGTGATCAGAAAGGGAAACAGAATGGCGAGGGTCAGGGCTCCCAGAATGAAAAGCTTCTGATGAAGGGCTGCGAATTTCAGAAAACCGGAAAGACAGGCTGATAATTTCGATGTTTTTTTCATAAGGAACCTCCTACATTTTTTCGATCTTCTGCTTGCCCAGAATACCGCTGGGTTTAATCAGAAGTACCAGTATCAGAATCAGAAAAGCAATGGCATCCCGGTAGCCGGAGCTGATATAGCTGGCTCCGATGGTCTCTACCACGCCCACGATCAGCCCGCCCAGCATGGCGCCCGGAAGGGAACCGACGCCTCCCAGAACCGCGGCGGCAAAGGTCTTCATACCCACAGAGAAGCCCATCATGGTGTCAATGGTCTGATAGTAGGAACCCACCAGACTGCCGGAGATGCAGGCCAGGATAGCGCTTACGATAAATGTGGCGGAGATGACCAGCTTCACGTCGATGCCCATAAGCCTGGCCGCGTTCACATTCTGGGCCACGGCCCGCATGGACTTTCCGGCCTTGGTCTTATATACAATCAGAGAAAATACGATCATCAGAAGCAGGCTCACAGTCAGAATAATAATCTGGGTCCAGGAGATGACCGTTTTCCCGATGGTGAATTTTCCGAAATCCAAAAAGTTCGGAAAGGCTTTGGTCTCAGTGCCGAACCAGATCTGGATGGCATTGTCGATGACAGTGCTGATGCCTAAGGTACTGATAAGACCGGCCATCCGGGGCGCGTTGTCAGCCCGGAGCTTCCGAAGGCCAACGAAATCCACGAGAAAACCGGCGAAGCCGGTAACCACCAGACTGATAAGAAGCGCGGCTCCGATATTTCCGTGTAAGGAAAGATACATGACCAGGGTCAGGTAGCCGCCCAGCATATATAAGGAACCGTTGGCAAAGTTAATGAGCTGCAGGACACCGAATACCAGAGAGTAGCCGATGGCCACAAGAGCGTAGGTACTTCCAATGGTAATACCATTGACCAGCTGTTGAAAAAACATAAGCGATATGCCTCCTTCTTCCTATAAAAGCAGAAACGGCGCCGACCGGAAAAGTCCTGTCAGCGCCGTTGCTTTCGTTTTGATGTTTTTCCCATAGTAATAGATGAAAAAGGATTTGTCAAGTGAAATGAAATAAAAATTTTATTTTTGAAATAAATTTATAATTTCTCTTGACAAGGGAAAAAAGGACTGCTATGATGATGCAAACGAAGACGTTTCCCCGAAAAGGAGAAGCGTCTTTTCGTTTACAAACTACGAGGAGAAAGGAACGAGGATTATGAAAAAAAGAAGATGGTTGGCAGGTTGTTTGGCAATGGGATGTCTTGCGGCAGCGATGACAGGCTGCGGAAGCTCTTCCGCGGAAGGCGCGGCAGACGGAGATACCTATAAGATCGCAGTGATCGCGCCCCTGACCGGAGACGCGGCCCAGTACGGCATGACCTATCAGAATACCCTGGATATTCTCACTGACAAGGTAAACGCCGAGGGCGGCGTAAACGGAAAACAGGTGGAAGTCACTTATTTTGATGATAAAAAGGATGCCAAGGAAGCTTTGAATATCGCCAATAAGATCGTGGCGGACGGAAGCTACATCGGAGTAGTCGGTTCCCAGACCTCGTCCTGCTCCATGGCGGCGGCTCCGGTCTTCCAGGAGGAGGGAATCCCCATGATTTCTCCCCAGGCGTCCAATCCCCAGTTCACGGAAATCGGAGATTACATCTTTTCCATGCAGCTGTCTTCCTCCTATGAGGCGGAGCTGACAGCGAAGATGATCGTGGAAAATTACGGATATAAGAATATCGCAGTTATCTACAGTAACGATGACTGGGGTGTAGGTGTGAATACCCAGTTCACCGACAGCATCGGAGAGTACGGCGGAAGCATTTCCGCGGATGAGACCTTTATCGCAGGTCAGACCAAGGACTTTACCCCGCTGATTTCCAAGATGAAGGAGAGCGCGCCGGAAGCCGTATTTGTGGCGGCTCTGTACTCCGACGCAGCGCAGATTCTGCAGCAGATGAAGAATCTGGACTTTGAAGTTCCGGTATTCGCCACCAATACCCTGTACAAGCAGGAGTTCCTGGATCTGGCAGGAGCCAACGCGGAGGGAATCCTGATGCTGAACTCCTTTGAACTGGAGAATACAGATGAGGAATATGTATATCTGAAGGACGCTTACGAGGAAAAGACCGGAAATCAGGTGGATACCTATGTGACCCAGTCCTATGATGCCATGAATCTGCTGTTGAAAGCCATCGAGGCCACAGACGGAGATCGGGTAAAAATGCGTGACTGGATTGCGGATGTAAAGGATTATCGGGGTGTGTCCGGTACCTTCAGCTTCAATGATGTCCGGGTACCCATCAAGGATGAATATGTATTTACAATTACAGACGGCGCGTACGCACAGGTGCCGGATCTGGTAATTAAGCAGTAACAGAAAGGGAGGAATAACCTGTGAAATTGGATTTGACCAATTATCCGGTGACGGATAATCATTGCCATCCCTTCCCGGCGGGAAGGGAGGCAAAGGAATTTGAAAGGAACTTCTGCATCGGCCTGTATCCGGTACCATCGGAGGACATGCGGAACACCCTGTATTACCATATGATGCTGGGAGAGCTGAAACGACTGTACGGCATGGAAACAGATACGCCGGACAGTGAGGTCATCCGGTATCGGAATCAGTTCATCCGGGAGGACCGGAGCGGCTATATGCAGAAGCTGTGGAAGGACGCCGGATACCGGAAGTTCCTGGTGGATTTCGGCTACCCCATCGGACAGAAGCACGACCGGAGCAAATATCTGCGGCCGGAGGAAATTCAGGGCATGTATGAGGATTGCGAGGGCGTGGAGATTCATTCCATCAACCGGGTGGAATGGGTGGCCAATGAGCTCATGGAGGAAGGGACGCCCTTTTCCGAATTCACAGATCTGCTGATACAGCGGACGAAGAAAATGGTGGAGCGAGAACATCTGACAGCCTTAAAGTCCGTGATTGCCTATTATACGGGACTGGAAGTGAAGATCCTGCCGGAGGCCCGGGTGAAGGCCGGATATGAACGGTTTCTGACTGATCCGACGGATGGGGAGGCGGAGAAGATCGTGCGGGACTATACCTTCCTGGTAGGCTGCCAGATCTGCCACGAACTGGATATCCCCTTGCAGATCCACACGGGACTGGGAGACAGCCCGGATTGTAATCTGATCAAAGGAAATCCCTTCCTCTTATACGACGCCATGAATCTGCCGGAGATACGGGAAACCAAGCTGATGCTGATTCACGGGGCCTATCCCTATCTGGAGGAGCTGGGCATGATTTTGAATCACTACGAAAATGTGTACGCGGATATCTCATCCTTCTGTCCCTATGCCAGCATCGCGGCGGAGGATAAGCTTCTGAAGCTTTTTGAACTGGCACCGCTGAATAAGGTCTGCTTCGGTACCGACGGAGCCGGAATCCCGGAGCACAGCTGGTTTGGAGCCGTGTACATGAAAAAGGCCCTGGGATGGGCGCTGGATTCCCTGGTGGATCGGGGCTATATCTCCCTGTCCTTTGCAGAGCAGTCTGCAGAGAACATCCTGTACCGGAATGTGGATCGGATTTACAAACTGGGAAAAGTATAGTAAGATAAAATAACTGTGACAATCTCGACAATGCTGATGGAAGGAAGAGGCAGAATGGAACTGAACTTTCTGACAGAGATCGACCGGCAGTACGCGGGACTGACCCGCACCTTTCGGAAGATCGCGGATTATCTGAAAAAAGAATATATGCAGCTGCCCTTCCAGTCCATCCAGGAAGTGGCTCAGGCTGCGGAGGTCAGTCCGGCCAGTGTGCACCGGTTCTGCATCCAGCTGGGGTATACGGGGTTTCCGGCCCTGCAGCGGGAGATCCAGACCTATCTGCAGAAAAATCTGGTGGAGCATGAGTCTGAAGCTTACCGGAACTGGAAGGAGTCGGGGAACAGCATTTTAAAAGAGCAGGTAGAAAAAAACACCCAGGTTCTGCAGGAAATGATGACGGAGGATCTGGATAAAAACTTCGAACTGGCGGTGGAGGCCATCAAAAGCGCCCGGCGGGTGTACATCATCGGACTGCGGGCCAGCTACTGTATGGCAGTCTACATGCACAATCTGCTGATGGAATACATGGATAACGTGATCCTGCTGACTCTGGGCGTGGACGACATCTACGACCGGATTGCCGGAGCCAAGCCGGAGGACGTACTGCTGGCCGTGGGCTTCAAGCCCTATACGAACTACACCGTGGAGATCCTGAAGCATTTCCGGAAGGTGGGAGCAAAGACCGTAGCTATTTCTGACAAACCAAGCTCCCCCCTGGCCATCAACGCCGACATCAGCCTTCTCCCCGGAAACAGAACCCCCTCTTACGGCTTCGTCATGGCCGTCACCATCATCAAAGCCCTGGGAATTTCCGTAAGCCGCATCCACGACCCCGAAGTCCTGGAGTACTACGAAAAAAAGAAAGATTTTCTTTTGGAAAATGATATTTTAATGTAAGAATAAAACTTTTTAAACAGCCTCCCAAAAGGGTCATGAGGAAACCGACATAATCAGAAACTCCCCTGCCATTTTCTTTCCTGAGAGAACCAGTCAGGCCGCAAGGCCGTGGTGAACATGGAAAGAAAATGGCAGGGGAGTTTCGTCCGTCTTTATCTAATTCAGCGGTTCGTCCTCTTCCTCAGCCTCGACCAGCTCATCGTACTCCGCCGCATCCAGCATCTGATCAAACATATCTGCCACAGCCTCATACTCATCATCCGACTCAATATTATCCAGAACCGGAGATCCGGTGCTGTTGTCATAACGATACAGATAAACCTCGCCGTCTTCATTTTCCCCATTTTCATCCAGGGGAAGCAGAGCGATATAGTCCCGACCGTCTACCGGGAAAATCGTAAGAATCGCGCACTCTACGGTTTCATCATTGTCCAGAGTCAGGGTCACGGTGATATCTCCGTTACAGGAATCACAGTTTCCTCCGCAGTCCGGTGTACTGCATTTATTGTCTGCCATTTGATAAATCTCCTTTTTATTTGATAAAATTCAGTTACCAATCTTACTCTATCAGACCGCCGCCGGAAAAGCAAGAAAAGAATTGAATTGAAGCAGAAATTGTATTAAAATAATACGGATCGGCTGAAAGCCGGTTCATGAGGAGTACAAAAAGAAAAAGGCGCCGGATGCAGCGTCGTGATACAGAGAGGAACAAAAATGGAATTCAAGTTTTCAAAACGGGCGGAAGAGATTCAGGAGGGCATCTTTGCGGCCTTGGCCCATAAAAAGAATGAATTGGAGAAAGAGGGAAGAAAGGTCTATAACTTTTCCATCGGAACACCGGACTTTCAGCCGCCGAAGCATGTGATGGACGCCATGGTGGAGGCCTGTAAGGATCCGGAGAACTACAAATACGCCATCACAGACCGGCCGGAGCTCATAAAAGCCATGCAGGATTTCTACCGGAAGCGCTTCGGGGTAAGGCTGGAAGCGGATGAGATCATGACTCTGTACGGATCCCAGGAGGGTATGGCCCATGTGGCTGTGGCGCTCTGCGATCCCGGAGACATCATGCTTGCTCCGAATCCGGGGTATCCGGTATTTTCCTTAGGGCCCCAGCTGACCGGCGCAAAGATCGAGACCTATCCTTTGTATGAAAAGAATAATTTCCTGCCGAAGTTTGAGGATATTCCCGAGGAAACGGCCCGGGCGGCCAAGTTCATGATCGTGTCCTATCCGTCCAATCCGGTCTGCTCCGTGGCAGATGACGCTTTCTACGGGGAACTGATCGCCTTCGCGAAAAAGTATGACGTGATCATTCTCCATGACAACGCCTATTCCGACATCATTTACGACGGAAGGGAGGGAAAGTCCTTCCTGTCCTATCCGGGAGCGAAAGAGGTGGGTATCGAGTTCTATTCCCTGTCCAAGAGCTACAATATGACAGGTATGCGGATGTCCTTTGCAGTGGGAAATAAAGCGATTATTAAAGAATTTTCCAAGGTCCGCTCCCAGATCGATTACGGTATCTTCCTGCCCATTCAGAAGGCGGCCGTGGCGGCCCTGACCGGACCACAGGATGCGGTAAAGGAGCAGTGCGCCGAGTATGAGCGGAGAAATCATGCTCTGTGCGGAGGCCTCCGAAGCATCGGCTGGCAGGTTCCGGACAGCCAGGGAACTATGTTTGTGTGGGCTCCCCTGCCTGTGGGATATACGGACAGCGTGGCCTTTACCATGGAGCTGATGGAGAAGACCGGCATGATCGTGACGCCGGGCAGCGCTTTCGGCAGCCTGGGAGAGGGCTATGTGCGGATGGCGCTGGTACATCCGGTGCCGGAGATCGAAGAGGCAGTGGCGGCCGTACGCGACAGCGGTATGCTGGCCGGATAGAAGGAGCTCAGAAGCAGTTCAGAAGAGAACGGGAGCGTTATATGAAGAAGAGCAGCTTTATCGAGGATATGACAGAATTTATCTTTGTGGAAAACGAGCCGGAGCAGGCGGATATCATCTTCATCCCGGGCGGGGATCAGGGCGCTATCGCAGAGACGGCGGCCGGGCTTTACCGGGAGGGATACGCGCCTCTGGTGCTGCCTTCGGGCCGGTGGAGCAAGCCTGTGGGGCATTGCCGGATTCCCGGCTATGAGGGCCGGACCGAGTGGGAGTACCTGCGGGATATCCTGATGAAAAGCGGCGTCCCGGAGGCGGCCATTCTCCGGGAGGATCAGGCTACTTTTACCTACGAGAACGCCATTTACTCCCGCAGGGTGACCGATGAAGCGGGACTTGGGATCCGAAAAGCCATCCTTTGTCCTCAGGCGGTACATGCCAGACGGGCCCTTCTTTATTATAAGATTCTTTATCCGGAGACGGAGTTTTTTGTGTGTCCCACGGTGACCCGGGGCATTAGCCGGAAGAACTGGTTCCGGGAGGAAAAGAAGATCGATGAGGTTCTGGGGGAGCTTGAAAAGTGCGGCAGTCAGTTCCATCAGATTCTGCGGGACTATGGGAAGCAGGAGAAAGGGAGAACATGAGTATGGGAAGAAATGTGGATATAAATGAAGTGATGAGGCTGGTCCGGGAGACCAGACGCTTCGTGGAAAACCGGGACATGGCGGGCCATATAAAGGTGAAGGGACTGGCGGATTACGTGACCCAGGTGGACACAAATATTCAGAACTTTCTGCAGGAGAAGCTTTATGAGCGGTATCCTGAGGTGGAGTTTCTGGGAGAAGAGGACGGGCTTCATGCCATGAAGGGAGATACCTTCTGGATCCTGGATCCCATAGACGGCACCACGAATCTGGTCCATGATTATCAGCACAGCACCGTGTCACTTGGCCTGTACAGCAGGGGTGAAATTCTCATGGGGATTATCTATGATCCCTTCCGGGAGGAGATCTTTTACGCAGAAAAGGGGAAGGGAAGTTTTGTGAACGGCCGTCCCATCCATGTGGCGGAGGCGGGAAGCTTAAGCGAGACCATCATTGCCATCGGAACCGCGCCTTATCAGAAGGAACTGGCGCCCCGGAACTTCGCGGCCTTTCAGCGGGTCTTTGAAAAATGTGAGGATATCCGCAGGACCGGATCCGCGGCCATGGATCTGGCTTATACGGCGGCAGGACGCATCGGCGGTTACTTTGAAGCCCGGCTGCAGCCCTGGGACTTTGCAGCAGGCATGCTGATCCTCACAGAAGCCGGAGGACGGATTACCCGCTACGACGGCGCGGAGGTGAATCCGGTGGAGCCGGGCGGAATCGTGGCCACCAACGGAAAGCTCCATGAGGAGCTGCGGCAGCTGCTATAACCCGGAACTGTGACAGACTCGAAAAAATAAGATTCAAAAAATGAGATAAGAAAACGGACAGACGCCGGAATATGCCGGGCAGCCTGTCCGTTTTTTATGGAATAAGAAATTCCCTATTCCATAAAAACAAGCAGAGCTTGCAAAAGATACGCTTACTTCGGGTATATCAGCCGCTCTTCTTTGATATCGTAGAGCACCTGGTCCAGATACTTTTTTGCCAGGTACTTGGCCATGGGAAGGTTCATATCCAGATAGTTGCCGCAGTCCTTGGGACTGGCGCCGGGCACATCGCCCTCAAAGTCCCGGATGAACTCCCACATTTCGATCATGAGCGGAACGATATCCCGGGATTCATAGTCGCCGGTCAGCAGCAGATAGAAGCCGGTGCGGCAGCCCATGGGTCCGAAGTAGATGGTCCTGGGTCCGTATTCTTTATGATTGCGTAGGAAGGTGGCGGCCAGATGCTCGATGGTGTGCATTTCCGCCGTATTCATGACAGGCTCCTCATTGGGGCTGGTCAGCCTCAGGTCAAAGGTGGTAATCACAGCATTTCCGGCCGGATCCTTCCGGGATACATAGACGCCAGGCTGCAGAAGTAAATGGTTAATGGTAAAACTTGTTATTTTTTCCATCATAAAATCCTTTCTGAATCGAATCAGCGGAAGCCGGAGGAGCTTTCCGTGGGGATTCGTATACTTATTGGTATGATTTTAGCACATTTAGCTCCAAAGAAAAAGTGAAAAATCTTTGCGTTGACGGTAGTGGGGGTAAAGTGCTATGATGAAACAAGCGGATACTGTCCATTTGTAATGGGGCGGTGTCAAATTTATGCGGAAAAAAGGAAGTGAGGAGTCCGTGGACGGGCGAAGTCGAAGTTATAGCTTGGACAAGAATAGAATACATACGGGCATGGACTCTTCCATTCGGTTCGAAGCATAGGCGCTTTACTCCGGGAAGTTTTTGTCATGCCCGTTTGCGACGTGGGAGGATACAGGTATGGCAATAGGAAGTTATGATCGGGAGGAACTGGACGAACTCCTGGAGAGCCGGCAGTTCCGAAAGCTTCGGGAGATGATGTCGGAGATGAACGAGGTGGATATCGCGGAGTTCATCGAAGAGCAGGAGCCGGAGAAGAAGGTACTGGTATATCGGATGCTGCCCAAAGAACTGGCGGCGGACGTATTTTCATTCCTGGAGGTAGAAGATCAGGAGCATATTATCAACAGCATCACAGACTATGAGCTGGGAAAGATCATAGAGGATCTGTATGTGGACGACGCGGTGGATATGCTGGAGGAGCTTCCGGCCATCGTGGTCAAGCGTGTGCTTCAGAACGCCACGCCCCAGACCAGGAATCTGATCAACCAGTTTTTACAGTACCCGGAGAACAGCGCCGGAAGCATCATGACAGCGGAATATATCGGCCTGAAGCGGAATATGACCGTGGAGCAGGCTTTCGCGTATATCCGGGAAAATGGCGTGGATAAGGAGACCATTTACACCTGCTTTGTGACGGACAGCAAGCGCTGCCTGCAGGGTGTGGTGACAGTGAAGGATCTGCTGATGAATCCCTACGACACCGTTATCAAGGATATCATGGATGAGAATATCATCTACGCGGTGACCACCGAGGATCGGGAGGATGTGGTAGAGACCTTCAATAAATACGATCTCCTCTGTCTTCCGGTGGTGGATCACGAGGACCGGCTGGTGGGTATCGTCACCGTCGACGACGCGGTGGAAGTCATGGAGCAGGAGGCCACCGAGGACTTTGAGAAGATGGCGGCCATGTTTCCTTCGGAAAAGCCCTATCTGAAGACCGGCGTGCTGGAGCTTACGAAGAACCGTCTGCCCTGGCTTCTGATTCTGATGTTTACTTCGATCCTAAGCGGTACGGTGCTTATGGATTATGAGCATGCCATTCAGGTGCTGCCGCTGCTCTTAAGCTTTGTCCCCATGCTGATGGATACCAGCGGAAACTGCGGCAACCAGAGCAGTACTATGGTTATCCGTGGTATGGCCGTGGGCGAGATTGAGCTGAAGGATGTACTGCGTGTCATCTGGAAAGAGTTCCGGGTGGGACTGCTGTGCGGCCTGGTTCTGGCGGCGGCGAACTTTGTGCGTCTGATGCTCCAGTATCCGGGACGTCCCATGCTGAGCATGGCGGTGGTTCTGTCCCTGGTGGCGGCTATTGTGCTGGCGAAGATTATTGGCTGCGTACTGCCCATGCTGGCGGAGAAGATGAAGCTGGATCCGGCTATCATGGCGGCACCGCTGATTACCACTATCGTGGATGTCGGCAGTCTGCTGATTTACTTCAGAGTGGCCTGTGCCCTTCTGAATCTGGCGTGAGATTTATAAAAATGAGAAATAAAAAGCTGTCAAAAAACAGCGGGAGGAAATGAAATGCTTGGAGACAAAAAAGTACTGTTCAGCGGTATGCAGGCCACTGGAAATCTGACACTGGGAAACTATCTGGGAGCCCTGAAAAACTGGGTGACTTTAAGTGATGAATATGAGTGTTTTTACAGCGTAGTGGATATGCACTCCATTACCGTGCGTCAGGATCCGGCCACCCTTCGTAAGCGTGCCCGGGCTCTTCTGACCCTGTATATCGCGGCAGGGCTGGATCCGGAGAAAAACTGCATCTACTATCAGTCCCATGTGTCCGGCCATGCGGAGCTGGCGTGGATTCTGAACTGTTTCACCTATATGGGCGAACTGAACCGCATGACCCAGTTCAAGGACAAGGCGGCGAAACATGCGGACAATATCAATGCAGGTCTCTTTACCTATCCGGTACTGATGGCGGCGGACATTCTGCTCTATCAGGCGGACGTGGTTCCGGTGGGCATCGATCAGATGCAGCATCTGGAACTGACCCGGGATATCGCCCAGCGTTTCAACGGTATCTATGGCGACGTATTTACCGTGCCGGAGGCTTATATCGGAAAAGTGGGCGCGAAGATTATGAGCCTGCAGGATCCGGCCAAGAAGATGTCAAAGTCAGATGAGAACCCCAACGGCAGTATCTACCTGATGGATGATCCGGATACCATTATGCGGAAGTTCAAGCGTGCGGTGACCGATTCCGAGGGACAGATCCTTTATCGCGACGAGCAGCCCGGTATCAAGAATCTGATCAGTATTTACTGCGCATGCACCGGCAAGACCCCGGAAGAGGTGGAGCGGGAGTTTGACGGTAAGGGCTACGGCGAGTTCAAACCGGCTGTGGGAGAGGCGGTTATTTCTGTTTTGAAGCCTCTGCAGGACCGGGTGGACGAGCTGTCCAGGGACAAGGGCTACATCGACGGCGTTATCAAGCACAATGCTGAGAAAGCCCAGTATTTCGCAAACAAGACCCTGCGGAAGGTCCAGAAAAAGGTGGGCTTCCCGGAGCGGATCCGCTAGGAAAAGATTTTCAGGAAAACAGGAGAACTGGATATGAAGAGTATCAAACCGGAAGAACTGGATAAAAACGTATTTCACATGATTGGTAAGGAGTGGCTTCTGGTCACAGCAGAAAAGGATGGCAAGGTGAATACCATGACTGCTTCCTGGGGCGGCCTGGGCGTCATGTGGGGAAAGAACGTGGCCTATATCGTGCTGCGTCCCCAGCGCTACACCAAGGAATTCGTGGATGCGGGTGAGACTTTTTCTCTGTCTGTACTGGATGAGGAGTATCGGAAGACCTTAAGCTATCTGGGCACTGTGTCCGGACGGGACGAGGATAAGATCGCGAAAGCCGGACTGACTGTGGAGCATGCGGAGGGAACGCCTTATTTCGGCGAGGCCAATACGGTGCTGGTGTGCAGAAAGCTCTATGCCCAGAACTACGATCCGGCCTGCTTTATCGATAAGAGCTGCGACGAAAAATGGTATCCGGACAAGGATTATCACACTCTGTATATTGCGGAAGTGGAACAGGTGCTGGTAAGAGCGTAAGAGTCCGGTTAAAATCCGGTAAAAATATGTAAATAGAACGGCTTTGCGGGAATTGTCCCGTAAAGCCGTTTCTGCATATTGTAGGATAAATGAGAGAAAATAAATGAGAAAATGAGAAAAGAATTGAAAACGGGAGCCGGAAAAATCAGATCAAAATGGTGAGAATTCATGAAAATACAAGAAAAAACGAATTCGTGAAAAGAATATCAATATTGAACAAAGTGTATGATTGCTGATTCCGGGAACGGCCGTTATAATAGGTCACATAGTAGATAAGCAATGAATGCAAGACCGATTGTTAAATTATCTACAAAACAAAACCACAGAAACCGAGCCGCGGAAGGGCCGGTAATATGAAAGGAGAAGTTTTACAATGGGATTCAAAACAGACATTGAAATCGCACAGGAAACAGAGATGCTGCCGATTACTGACATCGCAGCCAAGGCAGGTATCGATGACAAATATCTGGAGCAGTATGGAAAGTACAAAGCAAAAATTGACTACAATCTGCTGAAAGAAAAACCGGCTGAGAACGGCAAGCTGGTTCTGGTAACCGCTATTAACCCGACTCCTGCAGGAGAAGGAAAGACCACCACATCCGTAGGTCTGGCAGACGGTATGCAGAAGATTGGCAAGAAGGTTATGGTAGCTCTTCGTGAGCCGTCCCTGGGACCGGTATTCGGCGTAAAGGGCGGAGCAGCAGGCGGCGGATACGCACAGGTAGTTCCCATGGAGGATATCAACCTTCACTTCACCGGTGACTTCCACGCTATCGGCGCAGCGAACAACCTGCTGGCAGCCATGATTGATAACCATATCTTCCAGGGCAATGCTCTGAACATCGACCCGAGAAAGATTACCTGGAGAAGATGCGTAGATATGAACGACCGTCAGCTGCGTAACGTAGTAGACGGACTTGGCGGAAAGACCAACGGTATGCCGAGAGAGGACGGCTACGATATCACCGTAGCATCCGAGATCATGGCTGTTCTGTGTCTGGCTAAGGATATCACAGACCTGAAGGAAAGACTTGCAAGAATCATCATCGGATATACATACGGAAAGGTTTCCGAGCAGAAGCCGGTTACCGCAGGCGATCTGAACGCACAGGGCGCTATGGCAGCTCTTCTGAAGGACGCTCTGAAGCCGAATCTGGTACAGACTCTGGAGCATGTACCGGCTATCGTACACGGCGGACCCTTCGCAAACATCGCGCACGGCTGTAACTCCGTAACCGCTACCAAGATGTGCCTGAATCTGGCTGATTACACCATCACAGAGGCAGGCTTCGGCGCTGACCTGGGTGCTGAGAAGTTCCTGGATATTAAGTGCCGTATGGCAGGCCTGAAGCCCAACGCAGTTGTTATCGTAGCAACCGTTCGTGCTCTGAAGTACAACGGCGGCGTTCCGAAGGCAGACCTGAACAATGAGAACCTGGAGGCTCTGGAGGCTGGTCTTCCGAACCTGCTGAAGCATGTAAGCAATATCACAAACGTATACAAGCTTCCCTGCGTGGTTGCTATCAACGCATTCCCGACCGATACCAAGGCAGAGCTTGACCTGGTAGAGAAGAAGTGCAAGGAGCTGGGTGTAAACGTAGTTCTGTCTGAAGTATGGGCTAAGGGCGGCGAAGGCGGCGTAGCTCTGGCAGAAGAAGTAGTACGTCTCTGCGAGCAGCCCAACGACCAGTTCACATATTCCTACGAGCTGGAGGGAACCTCCATCGAGGATAAGCTGAACGCTATCGTAACCAAGATTTACGGCGGCAAGAGAGTCGTTCTGACCGCAAATGCTCAGAAGCAGGCGAAACAGCTTGAGGCTATGGGCTTTGGCAGCTGCCCGATCTGCGTGGCTAAGACACAGTACAGCCTGACCGACGACCAGACCAAGCTGGGCGCTCCGAAGGACTTCGAGGTAACCGTTCGTAACCTGAAGATTTCCGCAGGCGCAGGCTTCATCGTAGCTCTGACCGGCGAAATCATGACCATGCCCGGACTGCCGAAGGTACCGGCTGCAGAGAGAATCGACGTAGACGAGACCGGTAAGATCAGCGGCCTGTTCTAAGAAAATCCTGATTGCATCCGTATTTTCTTAGATGCTCTGCAGGATGCACACGGATTTGCAGAGGAAGTTGTCGCTTCACGACGCAAATCCGGTGCAGGAAACGCTTGAACAGCGTTTCTATAGAATCAGCTACCCATTATAAACCCAAACAAATAGACACAAAGGGAAGGACCGAATGGTCCTTCCCACTTGTGCGCATAGGGAAACAATGATATAATGAATCTATCATTTTGATACATAAAGGAGAACGATATGGGATTTTCAACCAGCAGATGTGATGAATTTGTAGAAGTGCTGGCTTCCAAGGCTCCCGTTCCGGGCGGCGGCGGAGCATCCGCACTGGTAGGAGCAGTGGGAACTGCCCTGGGCAACATGGTAGGCAGCCTGACAGTCGGCAAGAAGAAGTACGCGGACGTAGAGGAAGAGATGTATGCACTGAAAGAGAAGGCGACGGCTCTTCAGAAGGATTTCCTTCGTCTGATCGAGCGTGACGCAGAGGTTTTCGAGCCCCTGGCAAAGGCTTACGGTATGCCCCGTGAGACCGAGGAGGAGAAGGCAGAGAAGGCGCGTGTCATGGCCATCGTTCTGAAGGATGCCTGCTCCGTACCGATGGAGATTATGGAGAAGTGCTGCGAGGCACTGGATCTCATTGTAGAGTTCGCTGCAAAGGGTTCTGCCCTGGCTATCAGCGACGCAGGCGTAGGCGCAGCTTTCTGTAAGGCGGCTCTGGAGGGTGCTTCTCTGAACGTATTTATTAACACCAAGTCCATGGCGGACAAGGAGTACGCAGCAGAGTTGAACGCCAAAGCAGACGCCATGCTTGAGAAGTACACCAAGATCGCAGACGATATTTTCGCAAGCGTAACAGCGAGACTGAGATAAAATAAAAGGAAGGAAATAAAAAATGGCAAAGCAGTTATTAGGAAAAGAAGTAACAGCAGCACTGAACGAGCGCATCAAAGCAGATGTGGCAGCATTGAAGGAGAAGGGCATCAACCCGACCCTCGGTATCATCCGTGTGGGTGAGAACGAGAGCGACATCTCCTACGAGAGAGGCGCAACCAAGCGTTGTGAGACTCTGGGCGTAGCATGCGAGAAGATTCTGCTTCCGGCAGATGCTACCCAGGAGCAGGTTCTGGCAGCAGTTGATAAGGTAAATAAGGACGACAATATTCACGGCGTCCTGCTGTTCCGTCCCCTTCCGAAGCATTTGAACCAGACTGAGATCGAGAACGCTCTTGATCCGGCGAAGGATGTAGACTGTATGACCGACGGTTCCATGTCCGGCGTATTTACCGGCAAGGCAGTAGGCTTCCCGCCCTGTACACCTCAGGCTTGTATGGAGATCCTGGATCACTACGGAATCGACTGCACCGGCAAGAAGGCTGTAGTCATCGGCCGTTCTCTGGTAGTTGGAAAGCCGGCTGCCATGATGCTGATCAAGAAGAACGCGACCGTAACCGTATGCCATACCAGGACTGTAGATATGCCCAGCGTAGCGCGCGAGGCTGATATCCTTATCGTAGCAGCAGGCCGCGCAGGCGTGGTAACCAAGGATTATGTGGCTCCGGGTCAGACCGTTATCGACGTGGGAATTAACGTAAACGCAGAGGGCAAGCTTTGCGGCGATGTGGCTTATGCTGAGGTTGAGCCGATTGTAGACGCTATCACTCCTGTACCGGGCGGCGTAGGAAGCGTAACCACTTCCGTACTGGTAGGCCATGTGGTAGAGGCAGCAAAGAGAAAATATCTGTAATAGATTGACATTGACATTTATGCCTCCTTTTCGTACACTATGTACGAAAAGGAGGCATTTTTGCGTATGAAGCTGAGCACCGCCATACTGGCAGATAAATTAAAGTCTAAATTTGGACTTCAGAATAAAAAGGCCCTGACCAATGAACTGCATCTGGAGCAGGTATTATTTTACGAGGACGGGGATGAGATGCAGCCGGATAAGATCTATATTTACACCCAGAAGCCGGGGACTGCGGAGATGCTGGTGGTGCCGGAGCGGACGGTGCTGTTCTGTATCGGCAAGGTGCCGACCCGGAATACGGAGAACGACGGTCAGGTGTTTCAGCTGATCGACGAGCCATCGCCCTTTGCGCTGCTCAATGAGATTCAGCGGATTTTTGATTATTATGACCGCTGGGAGAAGCAGATCCGGGATCTGGCCCAGAAGGCAGACAGTATCCAGGAACTGCTGGACGAGAGCTTCCGTCTCTTCCTGAATCCCATTATCGTCAGCTCTGCGGACTACTTTGTCATCGGCTATTCCAGCGTCATTGATACCCGGGAGGAATTGGCCAGTCTGGTGGATCTGGACTCGGTTATCCAGTCCAGTGACGAGTATCAGAACGGAAAACGGATCCTGAACCAACGGAAGAAACGTGGGGCCTATTACCTGCCGGAGTATATCACAGGAGCCAGGACCCTGCGGGTGAATCTCTTTGAAAATGATCAGTTTACCTATCAGGTGATGATGGTGGAGAGCTTAAGCCGGTTCAAATCCTACGACGGAGCTTTGCTGGAATATCTGTCGGTGTATATCCAAAGTGCCCTGGCGCGGCTCATCGATTCCCAGGTGGAGATTGGCCACCGGCTGGATCGGATCCTGTCCGACATTCTGTCGAATCCGGGCAGGGATAATAAGAGCGCGGAAAAATGGTTTTCTGAGTTCGGCTGGAAGGCGGAGCACCGTTACTTCTGCGTCAGCCTGAAGGTGAATTCCCTGGACTGGGCCAATATGACTGTCCGTTTTATCTGCAAACATATGGAAAGCATGTTGGGAAAATGTGGAAGCAGTGCTTTCCAGTACGAAAACAATATCGCGATTTTTGCGAATCTGACCTTAATGGAGAGCGAGGCCGAAGAGGTTCTGGAGAAAATGGTGAATTTTCTGAAGGATACCTTTCTGAAGGCCGGTGTCAGCAATGAGTTCACAGGCTTTAAGAAACTGGACGCCTATTACCGTCAGGCTGTGACGGCTTTGGAAGTGGGGTGCCGGAGAAAGCCCTACCGCTGGATCTACCGGTTCGACGAAGTGGCCCTGGATTATGTGCTGGAGCAGGCCAGCCGGGAGCTCCCGGTGCGGCTGGTGTGCTCTGAGCGGATTTTAAGGCTGCAGGACTATGACCGGCAGCATCATACAGATTATTATCATACCCTGAAGACCTATGTGGAAAGCCAGCTGAATGCGGTACAGACAGCCAAGAAGCTGTTTATCCACCGGAGCACCTTTCTGTACCGGATGGAGAAGATCGAAGAACTGGTACAGCTGGATTTGAACGATTATGACACGCTTTTGTATGTAATGATGACCTTTCGTATCCTGGAGCAGGAAGAATAAACAACTGATAAAATATGACAGAAAACCCTGTAATATAGAAAATACCCCTGACATATATTTTAGCAGTATATGTGGAAGGGGTATTTTTATGGACAAAAATCCGGAATATAATCTGTATAAAGACATCCAGACCCGCACGGGAGGGGAGATTTATCTGGGGGTAGTGGGGCCGGTCCGCACGGGAAAATCCACCTTTATCAAACGGTTCATGGATCTGTGTGTATTGCCGGGGATCGAGGATGAGCATGCCCGGACCCGGGCCCGGGACGAACTGCCCCAGTCGGCGGCCGGGAAAACCATTATGACCACGGAGCCCAAGTTCATTCCCAAGGAGGCTGCTTCTGTGCGGATTTCCGGGGACGTGGAGGTGAAGATCCGCATGATCGACTGCGTGGGTTTCATGGTGCCAGGAAGCGAGGGACACATCGAGGACGGAGTGGAGCGGATGGTCAGGACGCCCTGGTTTGATCATGAGATTCCCTTTTCCCAGGCAGCGGAACTGGGCACCCAGAAAGTGATCACCGATCACGCCACCATCGGCATCGTGGTGACCTGCGACGGTTCCTTCGGCGAGATTCCCCGGGAGAACTACATAGAGCCGGAGGAACGGACCGTGGCGGAATTAAAAAAGCTGGGGAAACCCTTCCTGATTCTGCTGAATTCCGAGAAGCCCTACAGCGAAGCGGCGGCTTCAGAGGCAGCCCGCATGGAGGAAAAATACGGGGTGGCTGTGCTGGCGGTAAACTGCGAGCAGTTGAAAAAGGAGGATGTGACCCGGATTCTCACCCAGATGCTCTATGAGTTTCCGCTGGTGCGGCTGGAATTTTACGCGCCCCGGTGGGTGGAGATGCTTCCGGCGGAACACCGGATCCGGCAGGATATTCTGGAGCAGCTGCGGAGGCTTTCCGGGGAGCTGCATACCATCCGGGATCTGCAGCAGGAAAAATTTACGCCCTCAGGCTCTTTCATCCGCAGCATGAAGCTGGAAGCGGTGCAGATGGACTGCGGCGTGGGGAAGGTGCGGCTGGAGCTGGATGAAAAGTATTATTATGAGCTGTTAAGCGAATTGACCGGCAGCGAGATCGCCGGGGAGTATGAGCTGATTGGCCTGATTCGGGAGCTGTCACGAAAGAAACAGGAATATGACAAGGCAGAAACAGCCCTGTTGGCGGTGCGTCAGAAGGGCTACGGGGTGATGCTGCCGGATCAGGAGGAGATCACCCTGGAGGAACCGGAGCTGATCCATCAGGGCAATAAATTCGGGGTAAAGATCCGCTCCACAGCCCCCAGCATCCATCTGATCCGTGCCAATATCGAGACGGAGATCGCGCCCATCCTGGGAAGCGAGGCCCAGGCCCGGGATCTGATTACCTATCTGAAGGACAGCGGCGGAAGCGAAAAGGGGATCTGGAGTACGAACATTTTCGGCAAATCCGTGGAAGAACTGGTGGAGGACGGCATCCGCAGCAAAATCTACCAGATCGGCGACGAAAGCCAGCAGAAGCTTCAGGACACCATGCAGAAGATCGTCAACGAAAGCACCGGCGGGCTGGTGTGTATTATTATCTGAAAAGGTGGGAATATGTGGAGGACCGGAATCTGAAAAGTGGAGATTCCGGTCTTTTTTAGCCGCTCGCAAAGGCGCAAAGCCGGGGAAAAGAGAGAAAACAGTTTACCTCCGTCCGTATCTATGCTACACTAGGATACATGTTCTGTTTACACTACAACTTATAGGAGGGAAATAATGTTAGAGAAGTTGTTTAAACTGAAAGAAAATCATACCACAGTGAAGACAGAGATTCTGGCAGGTATCACCACGTTTATGACCATGGCGTATATCCTGGCAGTAAATCCCAGTGTCCTTGGTGCAACGGGAATGGATCAGGGCGCGATTTTCACAGCCACAGTCCTGGCTTCTGTTGTGGGTACCGTATGTATGGCGCTGTTCGCCAACTATCCGTTCGCGCTGGCTCCGGGTATGGGGCTGAACGCGTACTTCGCGTACACTGTAGTTATCGGCATGGGATATCTCTGGCAGGCGGCTCTGGCGGCTGTATTCGTGGAGGGCGTTATTTTCATCCTGCTGTCCCTGTTCAATATCCGTGAGGCCATTTTTAATTCTATTCCGGCGAACCTGAAGAAGGCAGTATCCGTAGGTATCGGCTTCTTTATCGCCTTCATCGGTCTGCAGAATGCCAAGATCGTGGTGGGTGGAGCTACCCTGGTGGAGTTCTTTTCCCTGGATGCCGTAGAGGGCGGCACCATGAACGATGTGGGAATCACTGTATTTCTGGCCATCGTAGGCGTGTTTATCACTTCAATTCTGGTTATCAAAAATGTAAAGGGCAATATTCTCTGGGGTATCCTGGCCACCTGGATTCTGGGGATCATCTGCCAGTTCGCAGGTATCTATGTGCCGAACCCGGAGCTGGGCTTCTATAACCTGCTCCCGGATTTTTCTGCCGGAATCTCCATTCCGAGCCTGGCACCCATTTTCTGCAAGCTGGACTTTAAGGCGATTCCGATCAGCCAGTTTATCGTTATCGTATTCGCGTTCCTGTTTGTGGATATGTTCGATACCCTGGGAACCCTGATCGGAGTAGCTTCCAAGGCGGACATGCTGGATAAGGACGGAAAGCTGCCGAATATCAAGGGCGCGCTGATGGCAGACGCCGTAGGTACGACTGTGGGAGCCCTTCTTGGAACCTCTACCACCACCACCTTTGTGGAGAGCGCATCCGGCGTATCCGAGGGTGGAAGAACCGGTCTGACAGCCATGACCACCGCGGTTCTCTTTGCGTTGGCACTTTTACTGTCTCCGATCTTTCTGGCGATTCCGTCCTTTGCGACGGCTCCGGCCCTGATTGTGGTAGGCTTCTACATGGTAAATCAGGTGGGCCTGATCGATTTTACCGACTTCGGCGAGGGTATCCCGGCCTTTATCTGTATGGCAGCTATGCCGTTCTTCTACAGCATTTCCGAGGGTATCTCCATGGGAGTCATTTCCTATGTGGTGCTGAATGTGGTAACCGGTAAGGCAAAGGAAAAGAAGATCAGCATCGTTATGTATATCCTGGCAGTGCTGTTCCTGGCGAAATATTTCCTGATTTAAGGAGAAGGTATGCTGGTAAAAATCTATACGGACGGAGCGGCCCGGGGGAATCCGGACGGCCCCGGAGGCTACGGCGTGGTGCTGCACTATACGGACAGTAAGGGGCAGCTCCATGAGCGGGAATACAGCCAGGGCTACAAAAAAACCACCAATAACCGCATGGAACTGATGGCGGTGATCACGGGCCTGGAGGCCCTGACCCGCCCCTGCCAGGTGGAGCTGTATTCCGATTCCAAATATGTGACGGACGCTTTTAATAAGCACTGGGTGGACAGCTGGCTGAAAAAGAACTGGAAGGGCAGCTCCGGCCCGGTGAAAAATGTGGATCTCTGGAAGCGCCTGCTGAAGGCGAAGGAGCCCCATCAGGTGCAGTTTATCTGGGTAAAGGGCCACGACGGCCATCCCCAGAACGAACGCTGCGATCATCTGGCCACCACGGCGGCCGACGGCGGCGATCTCATCGAGGACGAGGGCCTGATGGCCGGGGTATAGGAGGAAGAAACGATGCGTTATCAGAATATATTCTTTGACCTGGACGGAACCCTGACAGCTTCCGAAGAGGGCATCACAAAGGCAGTACAGTACGCCCTGGAGAAGCTGGGCGTGCCGGAGCCGGATTTGAATAAGCTGCGTCCCTTCATCGGGCCGCCCCTGATGGAATCCTTCGGAAAGTACTATACGCTGACAGAGGAGCAGAGCGAGCGGGGCTGTGCCTACTACCGGGAGTACTACGACCGCCAGGGTAAATACGAAAACCAGGTCTATCCGGGTATCCCGGGAATGCTGGACCGGCTGCGGGAAAAGGGCCACCGGGTCTATGTGGTGACTGCCAAGGGCGAGAACTTCGCCCGGGACATTCTTGACCACTTTGACCTGACCCGCCGTTTCGATGATATCGTGGGTCAGAAGGTGGACGGCCTTTCCATTCCCAAGGCAGATCTCATCCGTCAGATGCTGGAACAGCAGCAGATTTCGGAACTGTCCGGCACTGTCATGGTGGGCGATCGGGAAAACGACATGACTGCCGCTGCCGAGAGCGGCATCCACAGCATCGGCGCCCTGTACGGTTACGGAAGCCTGGAAGAACTCCGGAAAGCCGGCGCGGAGCGCATCGCCGGAAGCGTGGCGGAGCTGGAAGAGATGTTATTGGAAGAATAAAAAGTAAAATGTAGGGGCGGTAAAAGAAAAAAGGGTGAATATCTTACGGAAAATGGTGGAAATCTTAAGAAAGTGATAAGAAAGGATTGCGAAAGGCTGCATCATTGTGCTAAAATAGCAAAATCACTGCCTTCCAGGTTCCGGCGGGAGAAACGGGCCGGGAAGAGAAGAAAAGGAGAGTAATTATGAGTGATAACAATTTTAAGCCTTATATTCCGGCTGAGAAGTCTCTTCCGGAGTTTACGGCGACCTCTGTCATCCTCGGTATTCTGTTGGCTGTTCTGTTCGGCGGCGCAAACGCTTACCTGGGACTGAGAGTAGGTATGACAGTTTCCGCATCCATTCCGGCAGCGGTTATTTCCATGGGTGTCATCCGCGTCATCCTGAAGAAGGATTCCGTTCTGGAAAACAATATGGTACAGACCATCGGTTCCGCCGGTGAGTCCGTAGCTGCAGGCGCTATCTTCACCATGCCGGCCCTGTTCCTGTGGGCCAGCGAGTGGGGTACAAGCGCGCCGTCTCTGCCTGAGATTGCGATCATCGCTGCGATCGGCGGCTGCCTGGGCGTACTGTTCATGGTTCCCCTTCGTAAGGCTCTGATCGTGCAGGAGCACGGTACCCTTCCCTATCCGGAAGGACAGGCCTGCGCCGAGGTACTTCTGGCAGGCGAGGAAGGCGGAGAAAAAGCCGGTATCGTATTTAAGGGCCTGGGCCTGGCTGCAGTTTACAAGTTCGTTACAGACGGCCTGAAGCTGTTCCCCAGCGAGGTGCATTATGAGATTCCGGCTTACAAGGGATCCGGCGTCGGCATCGACGTGCTTCCGGCTCTGCTTGGCGTCGGCTATATCTGCGGAACCAAGATTTCTTCCTATCTGTTCGCAGGCGGTGTGCTGGGCTGGTTCGTGCTGATGCCGCTGATCGTTCTGTTCGGTCAGAATGTAACCCTGTTCCCGGCAGAGGTAAGCGTTGCTGAGCTGTACGCAGTGGACGGTTCCTTTGCTATCTGGAGCAACTATATCAAGTATATCGGCGCAGGCGCCGTAGCAGCAGGCGGTGTGATCAGCCTGATCAAGTCCCTGCCGCTGATCATCAGCACCTTCCGCGACGCTATAAAGGGCTATGGCAAGGGCAGCACCGGCAGCGACCTGCGTACGGATAAGGATCTTTCCATGAAGTTCATCGTTATCGGTATTGTAGCGCTTGCTCTGATTATCTGGCTGGTACCGATCGTACCGGTAAATCTGTTCAGCGCGTTCCTGATCGTCATCTTCGGTTTCTTCTTTGCAACCGTATCCTCCCGTATGGTAGGTCTGATCGGAAGCAGCAACAACCCGGTATCCGGTATGACCATTGCTACCCTGCTTATAACAGCTATGATTCTGAAGGCTACCGGCCAGGTTGGACAGGCTGGTATGACAGCAGCCATTGCGATTGGCTCTGTAATCTGTATCACAGCAGCCATTGCAGGCGATACTTCTCAGGACCTGAAGACCGGATACATCGTAGGAGCGACACCCTGGCGTCAGCAGATTGGTGAGCTGATTGGTGTTATCGCGTCTGCCATTGCCATCGGCGGTATTCTGTACCTGCTGAACGCGGCATGGGGCTACGGTTCCACTGAGCTTCCGGCTCCCCAGGCAACTCTGATGAAGATGATCGTTGAAGGCGTTATGGGCGGCAACCTGCCCTGGAACCTGGTATTCGCAGGCGCGTTCATCGGTATCGTGGTTGAGGTTCTTGGCATCCCGGTACTTCCCTTTGCCGTAGGTCTGTATCTGCCGATTCACCTGAGCACCCCGATGATGATCGGTGGTCTGGTTCGTCTCTTCCTTGAGAAGCGTAAGAACATGGACGAGAAGGCAAAGAAGGACATGATCGATAACGGCGTGCTGTACTGCTCTGGTCTGATCGCAGGTGAGGGTCTGATTGGTATTCTGCTGGCAGTATTTGCTATCATCCCCATGGCAGACGGCTCCCTGGGTGAGTTCCTGGGTACCATTGTATCCGGTACTCCGATCAACAGCAACATCGGCGGTCTGGTATTCTTTGCGCTGCTGACTGCGACCCTGTTCAAGGTTACCATTGGCAGAAAGAAGAAATAAATGAAGAAAAAGAAGAATTATCTGGATTATGTGCCGGTTTGCGCGCCGGGTTACAACTGGAAGCTGAACGAAAAGAAGCAGGTGGAGATAGAAGTGCAGAACAAGGGCTTCTATAACTGGCTGGCACAGAAGTTTTTCAAACGGCCCAAGGTGAGCTACATCAGTCTGGACGAATACGGCAGCTTTGTATGGCAGAAGATGGATGGCCAGCGGACCATCTACGACATCAGCTTCCTGGTAAAGGAGCGCTACGGCGAGGAGGCGGAACCGCTTCTTCCCAGACTTACGAAGTTTTTCCAGATTCTGTATCAGAATCATTACATCGGATACAGTACGCCGCTGGAGAAATAAAACGAAGAAATCATAAAATCTTAAGAATCGGCAGCAGCCCTTCCTCCCGGAGGGCTGTTGCCTTTTTTATGAAAACAGGGTAAGATAACAGAAAAAGAACGGCAGCAAAGGAGAAGGAGACCATGGGAAGATTTTTCCGCAGGCTGTTTACAATCATCGGAATCGCAGTGGTACTGGCAGGAATGCTGGTTTTTCTCGACCGCTTTTTCGTGTGGAACAGCGTACAGTGGGTGGAAGGTACGGCGGAGCCTCCGCAGGTGGCGGTGGCAGAGCCGGCAGAGGAGCTTCCGGCGGAGGGGCCTGGGGCTTTGGAAGAGACTACGGAGGATGGGGAAGAGGCAGCGGAAGAGGAACAGACACAGGATTCGGAGATTTCCCTACTGTTTGCGGGAGATCTCTTTCTGACGGATGTGCTGCAGACCAAGTACCGACAGCAGGGCATCGGGGCGGCGGCCTCCGACGAACTTTTGCAGACGACCCGGAACGCAGATATCTTTATGCTGAACGAGGAATTCCCCTTTGGCACCACCGGTGAGGCCATGGAGGACAAGGAATATACCTTCCGGGTGGATCCGGGCTTTGTTTCCGTTCTGCCGGAGCTGGGCGTGGACATCGTAACCCTGGCCAATAATCATATGCTGGACTTCGGACGGGGCCCCCTGACGGAGACTCTGGAAGTGCTGGATCAGAACAGGATTCTCCATGTGGGAGCCGGACAGAATCTGGATGAGGCCAGCGCTCTGAAGACCATAGAAGCGGGCGGAAAAACCATTGGCTTTCTGGGAGCCACCCGGGTGATCCCGGAGCATTCCTGGAACGCTTCCTCGGGAAATTCCGGACTCTTCACCACCTATGACGCCACCCGGCTTCTGAGTGAGATCCGGGCTGCCAGGGAGCAGTGCGACTATGTGGTAGTCTATGTCCACTGGGGCATCGAGCGGAATACGGAGCCCGAGGACTATCAGAAGTCCCTGGCACGCCAGTACATCGACGTCGGGGCGGATGCGGTCATTGGGGCCCATCCCCATGTGCTCCAGGGCATCGAGTACTATAACGGAAAACCCATTTTTTACAGCCTGGGAAATTTCATTTTCGCCAACCGCACCTATGAGACCATGATGGCGGAGCTGACCCTGTCGGAGGAGGGCGTGGGCGTGCGGGTGTTTCCCTGCGTCAGCGTCTCCAATCAGATGGGGCTGATGCCGGAGTCAGAGCGGTCGGCCTTTTATGAAAACCTCCGGAATTTGTCCTTTGGAGTGAACATTCAGGGCGATGGAACGGTGATACCATAAATTATCTGAAAAGTTGAAAATATATGAACAATTAAAAGAAATTTAAAATATTGAAAAAAGTGCTTGCATTTTTTCCGGCCTTATTATATACTAAACAAGTCGCAAGCGAGCGGCACAAAAGTTTATAAGATGGTCGATTGGTCAAGCGGTTAAGACGTCGCCCTCTCACGGCGAAAACAGGGGTTCGATTCCCCTATCGACTGCTGAAAAGTTTCTGGATTTGGGGTACCCTCCGTAAGGAAGGTGCCCCAAAGGCTTTTGTATCTCAATGAAATATTGTTGTGTGAATACGGTGTAGCCTTGTGGCTATGCCGTTTTTGCCTTTAAGAAAGGCTTTTTGCTGATGTGCTCTTGGAAGTATTCTTCCATTTCTTCGGCTGTGAGGGTGTTGGGACGAGTAACCTGTTTTACTTTGTCAATGAACCTTTGTAAGCCTTCGGTTTTAATTTTTGCATTTTCAAGCTCATCTTCCAAAATGGGGATACGATCTTTTAACTCGCTCTGCTCATTTTCAAGGGACACCGACATTGTGGCAAATTGCTCGTCGCTGATTTTGCCAGTTGCGTTATCCTCGTAGAGCTTTTGAAATGGCTGGATACGGAGTAGACCGTATTGCCGATTTCCATATCAAAGTTGATGGGATACGGATACCTGCTTTCACGAAACCATTCGATACGCTCCTCCTTTGTCATGGAGAGAAGCATTTTCGTCGTTTCGTCAATCGCTTCGTGAATATCTCTGTAATCGTCGCAGGGGGAGCCCTGCTCGTCAAGATAAAGAATATTGTCTGTCATCGTGACTATTTTGTTATACTAACTGCCGAACACTCCGCTATCGGCAAATACATGTCGAATTTTTCTAAAATTCATTGTAATTATTCCGATAATGTGATATGCTAAATTTATATAAGTAGCCCTCAAATCAGGAGGTATGAAAGATGGAATATTTAACAGTTACACAGGCGGCGGAAAAATGGGGTATCTCTACCCGTCGTGTTCGTTTGCTTTGTGCCAAAGGTGAAATTGACGGAGTTATCCGCAAAGGAAAATTATATATGATACCTGCAGAAACAGAAAAACCGTTGGATAAACGAAAATTGCCTAACAAAAGAAAACGCGGCAGATTTGCAGATATACTAACTGAAATTGATATTAAAAAAGTTAAACTTGACGATATGCGTCCGCTTACTGCAGGCGAAACACAGCGTTTGCGTGATGAGTTTATGGTTGACTTCACTTATAATTCAAACGCTATTGAAGGCAACACGCTTACTTTGAAAGAGACCGCTATGGTGCTTGAAGGAATGACGATAGACCGTAAACCCTTGAAAGATCATCTTGAAGCTGTCGGGCACCGTGACGCATTCCTTTATATTGAAGATATTGCACAAAATAAGGCAAGATTGAGAGATACGGAAATCAAGGCGATTCATTCATTAGTACTAATGAACAGACCTGAAGATAAAGGAGTTTACCGCCGTATTCCTGTCACAATTGCAGGTGCATATACCGAACCGGTACAACCATTTCTCATTGAGCCGAAATTGACGGAGTTACTTGCCGAAAATGAAGAGCGTAAAAAGACAATGCATCCGATTGAACGCATTGCCCGTTTTCATCTCGAATTTGAAGGAATACACCCTTTTATAGACGGTAACGGCAGAACAGGTCGATTGATTTTAAATCTTGAGCTTATCCGTAACGGCTATCCCGCAATCAATGTGAAGTTTACTGACCGTAAACGCTATTATGATGCTTTTGATGCATTTTATTGTGACGGCAAAGCAGACGATATGGTGTTACTTGTTACAGAGTATGTAAACGAACGCCTTGACCGATATTTAGAAATTGTGAAAGAGTAAAAGCATTAGGAGAAACAAAATGAGTACAAATATATCAAAACAAAAGCGTGAGGACTTGCTGAATAAAATAAAAGAAATCCGAACCTTTATTGCTTCAGCTCCACAGGATGAGAATACTGGTAACCTGCTTTCTTATCTTTCTGATTTGGAGAAAGATGTAAACGGCAAGAAATATGGACTTGTATTCGAGGAACACCGTGAGGAAATTGACGAGGTGCTGGATACCCATACCCCGGTACTTACCGAAGAGAAAGAGCTGTTCATCGACAACGGCGGACAAATGAATTTTCTTATCGAGGGTGATAATCTTGCTTCTTTAAAACTGTTGCAAAAAACACATAAAAATAGTATGGATCTTATTTATATAGATCCGCCATACAATACTGGAAACAAGGATTTTATATACGACGATTGCTATGTTGATTCGGAAGATGGATTCAGACATTCAAAGTGGATTAGTTTTATGTCGAAAAGACTTGAAATTGCTCGTACTTTATTAACTGAAAGGGGCGTAATATTTATTCAGATAAGTGATATTGAATTATCACAGCTTCGTTTAATGTGTGATTCTGTTTTCGGCGAAGAAAATTTTTTGAATGTTATCAGTGTCAATATGAAAAATATTGCAGGAGCATCTGGTGGCGGAGAAGATAAAAAATTTAAGAAAAACTGCGAATACATACTTGTCTATGCGAAGAACTATTCATCGCTACCGCTATTCAATGGTCCTTATGAGTACAGAGAAATCTATTCCGTTGTAGAGCAATATAAATCGGAAGGCAAGAATTGGCATTATACTTCTGTTTTAGTTGATCGTGGAGAAAAAGAATATATTGGCTCGACAGTTGATGGTAACGGAGATGAGATTAAACTTTTTCGCCGGAAAAATGCAACTGTTAAATCCGTAAGGCAAGTTATGATTGACAAAAATATCAGCGAACAAGAAGTTTATTACAAATACGGACAACTTATTTTTGAAGCTAAAGATGCTCAATCATCAATCAGAACAAGAGTTATAAATGCCAAAAAACAATATGGAATATCTGATGACATTGTATCTATTGAATATATTCCTAAAACGGGTAAGAACAAAGGCCGTCTTTATGAACAGTTTTACAAGGGAGATAAGTGTCGTTTGTTTGCTTGGCTAGGAGATATATGTGAAAATATTGATGGGGCTCTTTATAAAAAAGATCTTCAAGGCACTTATTGGGACTATACATCAAGGATCAATAATTTGACAAAAGAAGGTAATGTTGAATTTGGCAACGGCAAAAAACCTATTGATTTGTTAAAAAGAATTATCTCTCTTTATCCTGATGATGACATAACGGTACTTGATTTCTTCGCAGGTTCAGGGTCAACAGGACATGCTGTAATATCTCAAAATATTGAAGATGAAGGAAATAGACAATTTATACTTTGCACAAATAATCAAAATAATATATGCAGGGAAAAAACATATCAAAGACTTTCAAATGTAATACGAGGTTATACCACAGAAAAAGGAAAAGTTTTTGAAGCAATGCCCGCAAGCCTTAAATATTATAAAGTTGACTATGTCCCCATTTCCGACCGTATGTATTACGAATATGCGGACGAGTTGTTAAAGCATATCCGTGAACTTGTCGAGCTTGAAAACGGTGTGAATTTCACGGGTAATGCAGAAATTGCTATCGTGCTGACCGAAGAAGAACTTGACGATTTTATTTCTCAACTTGAAAACAATACAAAATGTCAGAAATTATACTTAGGGAACGATATTTTGATGGATGCCCAGCAAGCACAAGCTATAAAAGATAGGAAAATCACAGTAAATATCATTCCTGACTACTATTACAAAGAATTGGAGGGCTAAAAAATGGATATTACCCTTGCAAATTTTCAGATAAAAGCTATCGCCGATTTAACTGAAGCGATGGAACAGTCGAATAGAGATATTATTCTCAAAAGCTGTACGGGAAGCGGAAAGACCATTATACTCACTCATTTTATGGATGAGTATTTAAAAAGTAATTATAAAACGGTGTTTATTTGGCTTACTCCCGGCAAAGGCAACCTTGAGGAACAAAGTAAAGAAAAAATGGATCGGTATATTCATGGTAGTCAAACAAAATTGCTTTCAGATATTATGACTGCTGGTTTTGAAGAAAACGACGCTTGCTTTATTAACTGGGAAAAGCTGACTAAGAAAGGAAACAATGCTTTAAAAGACAGCGAGCGCACAAACTTTATCGAACACATACGCAATGCTCTTGATAATGATTTGTGCTTTAAAATTATTGTTGATGAGTCCCACCAAAACGACACAATCAAAGCGGATGATATTATTGAGTTATTTCACTCTGATAAAATAATCCGCTGTTCTGCTACGCCTAAAAATTATAAGAACGCCATTTTAATCGATATTCCCGAAGAAGATGTTATTTCGGAAGGATTAATCAAAAAACTGCTTATTATTAATGAGAATTTTGAGCAGCATATCAGCGTGGATGATCAAATTACATATTTACTTGACAAGGCAATCACCAAGCAGAGGGAATTGCACTCAGAGTATTTAAATCGAAATGCTGAAATTAATCCCCTTATTATTGTGCAAATTCCGAACAAGTCAGATGCCCTTCTTGACAGAGTTGAAGAATATTTTGAAAGCAAAGGAATTACTTACGAGAACAATTTGCTTGCCGTATGGCTTTCAGACAAGAAACAAAACCTTGAAGATATTGAACAACCAAACACAGAACCTATCGCAGTCATTATCAAACAGGCTGTGGCTACAGGCTGGGATTGCCCTCGATCACAAATTCTTGTAAAGCTTCGTGATAACATGAGTGAAGTCTTTGAAATTCAGACAATCGGGCGAATCCGCCGTATGCCTGAAGCAAAGCATTATGAAAGTGATTTGCTTGATAGCTGTTATCTGTATACTTTAGATGAGAAGTTCACAGAAAGTGTAAAGCAGAATTTAGGAAAAGGGGCACTCGATGCATACAAGGTGTTTTTAAAGCCAGAGTATCGCTCATTGACACTTATCAGCGAATATAAAACCGATGTTCCATATCCTCGTGATGCAAAACTATCCCTTAAAGTAATATACAAGTATTTTGAAAAGAAATATCACATCACGGGCGATACGGCTAAAAATAAAACGCTATTGGAAGCACACGGTTATTCCTTTGCTGCGGATATTATCGACTATACGAAGTCGGGCTCTGTGAATACTTTATCAAAAGAAAATATAGCTGGCTTAAACGATATCTCGATACACGAGCCATTGAACACACATAAACACGGTAAGGAATATCATCATTGTGTTGCAGAGATAGGCTATAAAGTAAACCTGGATTACAATAGTACGAATACTATTATGCGTAAATTATTCCTTAATGGGTTGCGATGTGATTTTAAAATTCTAAAAATTGAAACAAAGGAACTTTATGCATTTATCATCAATAATGAACGTTTATTGGTTGAGGATGTTCGTGATGCTATGGCAGATGAGGCTTTGCAACTGACATTGGCAATTCCGAAAACAACAGAAAAGCCACTTGGTTTTCCATTGGAAATGATTTTCACCTATGACGGAACTGCAAAATCACAAGTTGAATTTTCGAAGAACGTATACAAGGGATATCTATCTTCTGCAGAAAATCGTTCCTTGCCTGAAAAACTTTTTGAACGCTATTGTGAGAACAGCAATAAAATTCAGTGGTTTTATAAGAATGGAGATAGGGGCATTGAATATTTCTCTATTGTTTATACGGATAACTTTGGAAAGCAAAAGTCTTTTTATCCTGACTATATTATCGGAACTACTGATGGTAAGATTTGGATAATAGAAACAAAAGGCGGATTTACTAAGACGGGTGACAGTGAGGATATTGATAAGTATACTGCCAAAGAGTTTAGAGTGCTAAAGTCTTACACCGAAAAATATAAGCTGCTTGGTGGTATCGTTCGGCAGGATAAGCAAAGTGGCGAACTTTGCATTTGTACAGAAACATATTCTGAGGATATAAAAAGTGACAGTTGGAAACTGCTATCTGATGTATTATAAGGGAGGCGAGATAAAAATGAGTAGTCAAGAACCAAAGAAAAAAGTTCCGATTTACTTTTATTATCTTACAATTTCAAAACAGAAGGATAGTGATGATTCTTCTACTTACGATATACAGCAGATCGTGGATTCCTTTTCAAAATTACTGTCATATATAACAACAAAGAATCTGACCGACAGGAAAAAGGACATTACAACTTCAGAAAAGGTTGTGTGGCTTGACTCGTATACAGATTTAAAAAATGGAAACTACAATATTATTTTTAAGTCCGCAAAATATAATCATGTTCGAAATGAAATAGATACAGATACAATGACTGAATTGGGGACTCGTAAGCGTCAGCAAGATGGTGATGAGGAAAAGACGCATCTATGTGTTCGCCTTGCTAAAGGACAGCACCGTTTTCTTGCGGTTCACGAGAGCAATCATTATGGTATATCTATAAATTGTATTATTGACTACCTCAACACACAATTTGCAAATTATAACGAAGATAGTGAGGATAAGTATCATTATACGCTATCTCACGAAATTATGCCAGGAGACGATTTCCTTTCCTCATTGAAAAATGCCAGAACAACATCAGCTCTAAAATTAACTGTCAGCAAAGAGGATATAAAGGATGATTTTATGCAATTTGCAAATCGTGATGATATAGATGATGAAGTTGAAATTTGGCTCAAGCGACCTAAAGGAGCCAAAAAGTTTCCTGATAATCTTATTAAAGCATATTATGATGATTTACAAAGTAATAATAGAATAAAGAAAATTTCTGTTAAGGGAACAAACGCTTCTGGTCAATTTGAAGTCGATACAGACCTTATGAAGATGAAACATTATTTATCTGTTCAGTCTGAAGTTATAACAAATGAGGTGAATAGTGCTGATTTCTTTGACAAAGCGCAGGTGTTTATAGAAGAAATGAGGAATAAAAAATGAAAAGTATAATATTTGTTCCACTTAAAGATTATTTTATTTCAAGGAAAAAAGTCTTTACTAAATTCCTCGTTCCAATGTTGATTGCTTTGGCTGCATTATTATTAGCAATATGCTTCAATATCGGTAATTCAGAAAAAGTTTTGGTGACCTTTTCTGGATTTGTAGGTACACAAATAAATATCGTAGCAATTTTAATTTCTTTTTCTGTAGCGATAATTACAATTTTAGTATCTTCAGATAACAAGAATATACAACACTTAAAAGAAACCGAGTCAAACAAAAAGCAATATAAGCCGGTTAATGGAAAGCAATTATCCTTATTTCAGATTTTACTTTCCAACATAGCTTATAATGTTATTATTGAGATTATATATTTAGTAGGGCTTATTACACTTTCTCTCGTGCAGAATCTTTTGCCGATTGTAACTTTAAAATACATTACATCTATTTGTATCTTTATTATCTTACATATATTATTTGTATTGCTTGAATCGGTAGCACAAATGTATCTTACTTTTTGGGCAAATAAAAAATAACTAATGAAGGATGTGTTGCAGTAACGATTTAAAAATCGCTACTGCAACCCTTTTATTTTAAGAAAAAACGTTTAGATTTAGCTCTTTTCCCTATCCGTTGTTGATTTTGAGCATACTTACCCAGACCTTCTTTGAAGAAGACCTTTTTTGTTAATGAAAAATGAAAAATAGAAAGCAGCTACTTGACAGGAAAAGGGAAGTATGTTATAAAATTAACGGAATAAGTGCCGACCACCGTAATGTGGAATCGGTGAAAAGAGAAACGGGTGGGAATCCCGTGCGGTGCCGCCGCTGTAAGCGCGAAAGAAAGGCCGTTTTCTTTCACTGCCCAGACCAGCAGAGACTGGAATCCGGGGTGGGAAGGAAGAAGACAGACAGGGCCAGCGCAAGCCAGAAGACCTGCTTATTCTGCTTTTGCTGTCACGGTCCATGACATTTGCGAAAGATAAAGGGCGCAGTGCGTCCGGATGCCGAATACGGGTGCATCTTCTGATTTGGATAGATCAGAGGGTGCTTTTTTTATGGAATAAGGAATTCTATTAGAATTCCTTATTCCATAAAAAGCAAGCAGAGCTTGCATAGATGCGCACTCGGCGCAATGGCAGATGGTTGCTGAAGCAACCGCGCCTCGGCGCGAGAACGTGCCGATGGCACATTCTATTTATGGACGAATCATTTTACAGAACGAAGGAGAAGAAACATGAAGAAGAGAGTAGTAAGCGTATTGTTAAGCACCTGCCTTGTGGCTGGTATGCTGGCAGGCTGTGGTTCCAAGACTGCGGATACCACAACCACCACTGCGGAGGAGACCACAGAGGATGCAGAAAGTACCGACGCAGCTGATGAGACGGTCGATGCAGACAGCGATTATGAGCCGGTTACCATTACCCTGAACCTGGAGCGTTCCGGACTGGGCGAGAACGTAGAGTATACCATCACCAAAATGCCCTCCGCTGTGGTAGCTTCCGGTGACCAGATGGCAGACTTTTTCTTTGATCTGGGACTGCAGGATCAGATGGCAGGCTATACCAAGGGCTCCTGCTGGAGTACGGCTTCTGAGTATCCGGCCCGCGATCAGGTTCCCCAGCTGATGAACCCGGGCGAAGGCCTGACAAATCTGTCCAAGGAAGAGCTGCTGGCAACCGGCTGCGATTTCCTGATGGCCTGGGATTCCACATTTTCCGATAAGAATTTCAATAAGGATTTCTGCGATGAGAATGGTATCGCCATGTATTTCCCGTATGTGTGCACAGACAGCGCAACCTTTGCGGATCTGTATAAGGACTACGAAACTCTGGGCGAGATCTTCAAGGTGCAGGATCTGGCAGCTGAGAAGGTACAGGCTATGAAGGATACCCTGCAGGAGGTGCAGGACGCTCTGGGCGATGAGGCCTATGAGAATCCGGTAAAAGTATTTGCTTATGATTCCGGAGAGGATGTACCGTTTACTGCTTGCCAGGGTATGCCGGGCGATATCATCAAGAAGGCCGGCGGTATCTCCATCTTCGATGATATTGAAGCAGGCTGGGCAAAGCCCTCCTGGGAGGAAGTGGTAGAGCGTGATCCGGATGTGATTCTGATTCTGGAGTATACCGGAGACGATGTGGCTGAGAAGCGGGAGTTCCTGGAGACCAATGAGTTCACCAAGGATCTGCGCGCCGTAAAGGAAGGCAGAATCTACTCCGTATGCTGCAGCGATATGCAGGGAAGCGCAGGAAGCGCCAACGCGGTTAAGGCCATTGCCGAGCAGCTGTATCCGGATAAATTCTAACAGGGGAAAGACAGGGGAGTGAAAGCTCCCCGTTTTTCTTGCTCATTCTATTTGTGTTCTTGAAGGAGGAATCTATGAAAGGAACAGTAAAATCGGGCAAAGGCCGCTTCCTTGTGACGCTGCTGCTGGTATTGCTGCTGATTGCCGCGGTATTGACCATATCGGTAACCATCGGTGCGGTGAACGTCTCGGCAGGCGATATTGGAAAAATTCTTGTAAATAAGATCTCCGGGAAGGATATCTTTCGGATTGCCTGGGAGGGCAAGACAGAAAATATTATCTGGAATATCCGTTTTCCCCGCGTGTTGATGGCCTTTATCGTAGGCGCGGGACTGGCGCTGTGCGGCGTTCTGATGCAGGCGCTGACCAAGAATCCCCTGGCAGATCCCTATGTGCTGGGTATCTCCTCCGGAGCTTCTGCCGGGGCAGTCTGCGCGATCCTGCTTGGCTGGTTCAGCTTTATGGGCGGATATTCGGTTATCTTTGGAGCTACGGCGGGAGCGGCTGTCTCCATCTGTCTGTCTCTCAGCATTGCGTCGATCCATGGCCGGATTACCTCGACGCAGCTGGTTCTGGCGGGTATCGCGACTTCCGCCCTGTTCTCGGCCTTTACCAATCTGATGGTATATGGAATCAATACGGGATCGGATAAGGCGAAGATGGCGCTCTATTGGATGGTAGGATCCTTAAGCGGAGCCACCTGGAGCAAGCTGAGATATGTGGTGGTGGTTGGCGTTGTGGTAATCGTGGTCATTTTCCTGTTCGCGAAGGAGCTGGACGTATTGCTTCTGGGCGACGACGTGGCGGAGACCCTGGGCGTGGATACCCGGAAAATGAAACTGGTTATCATTGTGGCTTCCACGATTCTGACCGGCGTTGTCGTATCGGTCAGCGGCGTGATCGGATTTGTGGGGCTGGTCGTACCCCATATCATGCGGAGCTTTGTGGGATCCGGACACAGACGGCTGATTCCCATGGCGATTCTGGGAGGCGGACTCTTTACGATGCTTACCGATCTGATTTCACGTACCATCATTGCTCCGTCTGAACTGCCCATCGGCGTGGTAGCGGCTTTTTTCGGCGCGCCCTTCTTCCTGTATCTGATTCGTCGGGGCAATATGGGAAAAAAGTAGAGGAGGCAGAATATGAGTTTACAGGTAAAAAATCTGGATTATCAGATAGGCGGAAAAAGCATTCTGGAACAAATCTGCCTGGAGGTACAGGACGGCGAGTTCGTAGGATTGGTCGGACCGAACGGCTGCGGCAAATCCACCCTCCTCAAAAATATCTACCGGACCTACAAGCCGGGCCGGGGTACCGTTTTTCTGAATGAAAAGGATGTGCTGGATTTTTCCTTCAAAAAAATGGCCGGGGAAATGGCAGTCATGGCTCAGGAGAATCATGTGGAATTCGACTTCGAGGTGCGGGACATGGTCATGTTTGGCCGGTACGCCAAGAAGAAATTCCTGCAGGGGGATTCGGCGGAGGATAAGAAGCTCTGTGAAAAATGTCTGAAGGAAGTGGGACTGTCCGGTTATGAGCACCGTTCCTACTTGAGCCTGTCCGGCGGCGAGAAGCAGCGGGTACTGCTGGCCCGGGTGATGATGCAGGAGAGCGCCTTTATCGTGCTGGATGAGCCCACCAACCATCTGGACGTGAGCTATCAGTATCAGATTATGGATATCTTAAAGGGGCAGGATGTGACGGTGTTTTCATCTATCCATGACCTGAACCTGGCGGCCCTGTACTGTGATAAGATCATCTTTATGTATCAGGGGAAAATCGTGGATTACGGCACACCGGAGCAGGTGCTGACCCGGGAAAATCTCAGGGAATACTTCCGAATCGAAGCGCAGATTACGAAAAATACAGCCACGGGAAAGCAGCAGATCTATTATCTGCCAGGCTGGATAAAAAGCGGAAAAAAGGCTTGACAAAACCAGTTTCCCTGCCTATAATGAACCCAGATTTACACATAAACCAAAAGGCTTTGACGGGAACAAGTAGAAGTCGGAGGGAGCGGACAGAAAGCAGCCGGGCGATGAGAGGCGCGCGTATCTCCTGATTTTGAATACATCCCCGAGCTTCGCACCGAACCCATTTCCGGAAGCGTTTTCCGGGGCAGGAAGTAGGCTGCGACGGAATCCCGCACCCGTTAACGTGCTAGAGTGTCGATACCGGGCACTTGAAGAGGTAAGCAGCGCGAGCTGTTTATGAAAAAAGGTGGTAACACGAGCGTAGCCCTCGTCCTTTTACGGGACGGGGGTTTCTTTTGCACGTAAGCAATGAGCCGTGCATTCCGGGCTACAGGTACATTTTTCATGCTTGCATGGGAAATGTGGATGGAGACTCGAACATAGGGCGAAGCCCGTGAACCCTGGCTTTGAAAAAAAGCCAGGGTTGCACAGCAGAGTAAATTTCTAATCAGGAGGAAGAGAACAATGGCAGAAAACATTTATGACGTACTCATGGAGCGTGGCTTCATCGAGCAGTGTACCCATCCGGAGGAGGTAAGAGAGCTCCTCGGAAAAGAGAAAGTAACCTTTTACATCGGTTTTGACGCCACCGCAGACAGTCTGACCGCAGGACATTTCCTGACCATCATGGCAATGATGCACATGCAGCGGGCAGGACATCGCCCCATCGCCCTTCTGGGCGGCGGAACTACCATGGTAGGAGACCCCTCCGGTAAGTCCGATATGCGTAAGATTATGACCAAAGAGACCATCCAGCACAACGCAGAGTGCTTCAAGAACCAGCTGTCCCGCTTCATTGACTTCGACAATGACAACGCGATTCTGGCCAACAACGCTGACTGGCTGCTGGATCTGAACTATGTGGATTTCCTGCGCGAGGTAGGAGCTCATTTCTCCGTAAACCGGATGCTGACCGCAGAGTGCTACAAGCAGAGAATGGAGAAGGGACTGACCTTCTTCGAGTTCAACTACATGATCATGCAGTCCTATGACTTCCTGAAGCTGAACCAGATGTACGGTTGCCAGATGGAGCTGGGCGGCAATGACCAGTGGTCCAACATCATTGGCGGCGTGGAGCTGATCCGCAGAAAAGAGAACAAACCGGCTTACGGCCTGACCTTCAAGCTTCTGACTACCAGCGAGGGCATTAAGATGGGCAAGACTATGAAGGGCGCTGTATGGCTTGACCCGGAGAAGACCTCTCCCTACGAGTTCTACCAGTACTGGAGAAACATCGAGGACGTGAAGGTAGAGGAGTGTCTGGGACTTCTGACCTTCCTGCCCATGGACGAGGTTCGTCGCCTGGGAGCTCTGGAGGGCGCGGAAATCAATCACGCGAAAGAGGTTCTGGCATACGAGATCACCAAGATTGTACACGGTGAGGAAGAAGCTAAGAAAGCGCAGGAGGCTGCAAGAGCCCTGTTCGCCAACGGCGGCAAGACCGACGATATGCCGACTACCACTTACGCAAAGGCTGACCTGGATGAGGGCAAGGATATCCTGACTCTTCTGGTGGAGACAAAGCTGGCTCCCACCCGTTCCGAGGCAAGACGTCTGGTACAGCAGGGCGGCGTCACCGTCAACGACGTGAAGGTAACCGACGTGTATCAGAAGTTCACTACAAGCGATATGGACGCCGACGGAGCGCTGGTGCTTCGCAAAGGCAAGAAGGCATACCATAAGGTAAAGGCTGATTAATATGGAAGAAAGACAGTATCTTTCCCGCGTCCGTGCCTTTCTGGAGGAAAAGGGCTGGGAATATGAATACACGGAGGAGGACGGGCTTGGCAGCATTGACTTCTCCTACCGCGGCGTCCCCTATCACATCTGGGAGTTTGAGGAAAATGGTGAGCGCGGCGCAGAGACCAATCTCTACCACGGCGGCCGTCAGCAGGAGGTCCTGGGCGACTACGAGGAAGAGTTGATCCGGGAAATGAAGCGCTGGTAATTGACAAACCCTATTCCAGAATTTATAATAAAAAAGATTATGGAATAGAGAGAGCCTGTGTAACGAGATATGGGCTTAGGAGGGAACAAATGAAACAGTATGGCGTAAATGAACTTCGAAGAATGTTCTTGGAATTTTTTGAGAGCAAGGGACATCTGGCAATGAAGAGCTTTTCTCTTGTACCTCATAATGACAACAGTCTTCTGCTGATTAACTCTGGTATGGCTCCGCTGAAGCCGTATTTCACCGGCGCGGAGATTCCGCCCCGCCGCAGAGTGACCACCTGTCAGAAATGTATCCGTACAGGCGATATTGAAAATGTGGGAAAGACCGCCCGTCACGGCACCTTCTTTGAGATGCTGGGTAACTTCTCCTTCGGCGATTACTTCAAGGACGAGGCCATTCACTGGACCTGGGAGTTCCTGACCGAGGTGGTGGGACTGGACAAGGAGCGTCTGTATCCGTCCGTATACCTTGAGGATGACGAGGCATTTAATATCTGGAATAAAGAGATCGGCATCCCGGCAGACCGTATTTTCCGTTTTGGAAAAGAGGACAACTTCTGGGAGCATGGCGCAGGCCCCTGCGGCCCCTGCTCCGAGGTCTATTATGACAGAGGCGAGAAGTATGGCTGCGGCAAGCCGGGCTGTACCGTAGGCTGCGACTGCGACCGTTACATGGAGATCTGGAACAACGTATTTACCCAGTTTGATAACGACGGCCATAACAACTATACCGAGCTGAAGCAGAAGAATATTGATACCGGTATGGGTCTGGAGCGTCTGGCAAGCGTGGTGCAGGACGTGGATTCCATCTTTGACGTGGACACCGTAAGAGCGCTCCGGGATAAGGTCTGCGAGCTGGCTCACACCGAATACAAGAAGGACGAACAGAAGGATGTATCCATCCGTCTGATCACCGACCATATCCGTTCCGCTACCTTCATGATTTCCGACGGTATCATGCCCACCAATGAGGGCCGGGGCTATGTACTGCGCCGTCTGATCCGCCGGGCAGCCCGCCATGGACGTCTTCTGGGTATCGAGGGCAAGTTCCTGGCGCACTTAAGCGAGACCGTTATCGAGGGATCCAAGGACGGATATCCGGAGCTGGACGAGAAGAGAGAGTTTATCTTCAAGGTTCTGGACCAGGAGGAAGAGAAATTCAACAAGACCATTGACCAGGGCTTAAGCATCCTGGCAGACATGGAAGCAGAGATGGAAGCAAAGGGCGAGAAGGTGCTTTCCGGTGAGAATACTTTCAAACTTTACGATACCTACGGATTCCCGGTAGACCTGACCAAGGAAATCCTGGAGGAGAAGGGCCTGTCCGTAGACGAGGACGGCTTCAAGGCAGCCATGGAGGAGCAGCGTGTCAAGGCAAGAGAGGCCCGCGCAGTGACCAACTACATGGGTGCGGACGCCACCGTATATGACCAGATCGACCCGAAGGTAACCTCCACATTCGTGGGATATGACAGCCTGACCGCAGAGTCTGAGATTACAGTCCTGACCACAGAGAGCGAACTGACCGAAGCTCTGACAGACGGCCAGAGCGGCACCATTTTTGTAAAAGAGACCCCGTTCTACGCTACCATGGGCGGCCAGGAGGGTGACACAGGCGTCATCCGTTCTGAGAACGGCGAGTTTGAAGTACAGGATACCATCAAGCTCCGCGGCGGCAAGATCGGCCATGTGGGACGCGTAACCAAGGGCATGTTCAAGGTATCCGATCAGGTAACCCTGGAAGTAGCAGCCAAGAAGCATGCAGACACCTGCAAGAACCACAGCGCTACCCATCTGCTTCAGAAAGCACTGAAGACGGTACTGGGCAGCCATGTGGAGCAGAAGGGCTCTCTGGTTACACCGGATCGTCTCCGCTTCGACTTCTCCCATTTCGAGGCTATGACGCCGGAGGAGATCGCGAAAGTAGAAGCTCTGGTAAATCAGGAAATCCAGGCGGCACTTCCGGTTGTGACGGACGTTATGGATATCGAGGAAGCGAAGAAGACCGGAGCGATGGCTCTGTTCGGCGAGAAGTACGAAGAGAAGGTACGTGTGGTAACCATGGGCGATTTTTCCAAGGAGCTCTGCGGTGGTACCCATGTAGCCAATACCTCCCAGATCATGGTCTTCAAGATCGTATCCGAGGCAGGCATCGCGGCAGGTGTGCGCCGTATCGAGGCACTGACCGGCGATGGTGTATTTGCTTATTATAAGAACGTAGAGGCACAGCTTCAGGAGGCAGCCAAGACCGCCAAGACCACCCCGGCAGGCCTGAACGAGAAGATCGAGCACCTGCTGGCCGAGATCAAAGAGCTGCACAGTGAAAACGAAGCCCTGAAGAGCAAGGCGGCCAAAGACGCCCTGGGCGACGTCATGGACCAGGTAAAAGAGATTAACGGAGTCAAAGTTCTGGCAGCCAAGCTGGAAGGCGTAGACATGAACGGCCTCCGCGACCTGGGCGACCAGCTCAAGGAAAAGCTGGGCGAAGGCGTAGTTGTCCTGGCCAGCGCCATCGATGGCAAAGTAAGCCTCATGGCAACAGCCACCGAAGGAGCCCAGAAAAAGGGCGCACACGCAGGCAACCTGATCAAAGCCATCGCAGGCCTCGTAGGAGGAGGCGGCGGCGGACGTCCCGGCATGGCCCAGGCCGGCGGCAAAAATGCCGATGGCATCGACGCAGCCATCACCAAAGTAGCCGAAGTGGCAGCCGAGCAAATGAAATAAAACAGACACATTAGGATACAAAAAAGCGGCAGGAGCGTAAGCGACCTGCCGCTTCTTTGCTCTATAGGAAATACCGTGTTGCAGGATTCTATTTTTACGGACAGTCTCAGTAGTTTTGGTATTTTTCGTCCGTTTTCATCTGTCAAAGTTCTTTCACACTACACCTCCACATATACTGTCCCAAGAGGTGAAACCATGAAACCAAAATCCCCCCAACAGCTATCCAACATCTTTCCCACCCGTCTGCGGTCCGCTCTGTCCCCCATCCTGGCCGACAGCCCCCGCCTGCAGGAGATCCGTCTCCGATCCGGAAAGCCACTGATTCTTAACTACCGGAACAGGGAAACCTTCCTGACCGAATCAGGTGCCTGTACCACAGAGCAGGCAAAGGGCCTGACAGTCACCGAACAGGAAGTACAGCAGACACTGGAGCTGGCTGGAACCTATTCCCTTTACGCTTATGAGGACGAGCTACGCCAGGGCTATCTGACCCTGCCCGGCGGCCACCGCCTGGGCGTGGCCGGAAAAGTCATCACGGAAGGGGAGAGCGTCCGGAACATCCGTCACCTGTCCAGCCTGAACCTGCGGATATCCCACCAGGTAAAAGGCTGTGCTGACGGAGTACTGCCCTGGCTGTATGGCCCGGAGGGCCCCTTCCATACACTGATTATCTCGCCGCCCCGCTGTGGCAAGACCACCTTGCTGCGCGATCTGATCCGCCAGATCTCCGACGGCTGCCTGGGCCTGCGGGGCTGCACCGTGGGCGTCGTGGACGAGCGGTCGGAGATCGGCGGCAGCTATCAGGGAATCCCCCAAAACGATCTGGGTATCCGGACGGACATCCTGGACGCCTGTCCCAAAGCGGAGGGAATGATGATGCTGGTCCGTTCCATGGCGCCGGAGGTGCTGGCGGTAGATGAACTGGGGCGGCCCGAGGACGTGAAAGCCATGGAGACAGCCCTTTACTGCGGCTGCCGGATCCTGGCCACCGTCCACGGAAGCAGTCGGGAAGATCTGCTGGCCAAGCCACTGTTCCGGTCCATGATGGAGGACAGGGTCTTTGAGCGGCTGGTGATTCTGAAAGCGGGCGGCCCACCCGGAGTGGTGGAGCGGATTCTGGACGGAAAGGGGAGAGTGCTGTGCTGAAAACGGCGGGAGCATTTCTTATTCTTCTGGCCTCCACGGGAATCGGCGTGAGCTTCAGCATGGATCTGAAAAAGAGATGCGAGGAACTGCGGATCCTGAAGCGGCTGGCGGCCATGCTGCGGGGCGAGATCCGCTACGCGAAGACGCCCCTTCCGGAGGCCTTTGTCCGCATTGCCCAGCGGCTTTCGGAGCCTTTTCAGGGGTTTCTGGAGGAAGTGGCCGGGGAACTGGAACAGGCGGACGGAACGGGGCTTGGCGAAATCTGGAACCGGAAGATCTGCCAGTGCCTGGGACAGACCCGGCTTACCGGGGCGGATCGGGAACGATTAAAGACTCTGGGCGAGGTACTGGGATATCTGGATAGGGAGATGCAGCTGGCGGCCATCGACCTTTATCTGGAGCAGCTGGATTGCGGAATCGCCGAGGCTCTGGAGGACAGAGGAAGCAAGGAACGGCTGTACCGGAGCCTGGGAGTGGCCGGAGGCATCTTCCTGGTGATATTACTGATATAAAGACAGAAACTTTCGGGAAAACAGCCCGGAGAGACAGGGAGGGAATATGAGCGTCAATCTCATATTTAAAATCGCGGCGGTGGGAATCCTGGTATCCGTGATTAGCCAGGTGCTGAAGCACAGCGGCCGGGAGGAACAGGCATTTCTCACCAGTCTGGCAGGTCTGGTACTGGTGCTGTTCTGGATCCTGCCCTATATTTTTGAACTGTTTGATACCATGAAGCAGCTATTTGCGCTCTGAAAAGGAGGGAGGACCATGCTGCAGGCGGCGATAATTGGGATCACAGGCGTTTTTCTGGCCATGGAGCTGAAAGAGACCAAACCGGAATACGCGGCGGTCCTAAGCGTGGCCACAGGTGTCCTGCTTCTGATGCTGGCCCAGGAGAAGCTGGAAGCAGTGGTGGAAAGTATCCGGCTCATCCAGAATTCCATTTCCATCCAGGCTTCCTATATCCGGGTGCTGCTAAAAATCATCGGAATCACCTGCATCTCAGAATTCGCCGGGGATATCTGCCGGGACGCGGGCTATTCGGCGGTGGCAGGGCAGATTGGGATCTTTGCCAGACTTTCCATTCTGGCGGTGAGCATGCCTATCGTGACCGCCCTGCTGGATACGGTGCAGGGCTTTCTGGGAGGGTAGCCATGGATACATTTGTATGGGAACAGCTGGATTTTCAGGAAGTACAAAGGGCTGTGGACGACATCTTAAACGGCAGCTTTCAGTTCCGGGATACGGTGCTGGAGCTGATTTCCGGGGAACGGCCCTTTACCCTGGACGGTTTCTTGCGGGCGGTGCTCCAACAGGCCGGGACAGACTGGAGAACGGAAAAATATATCCTGGTGTCCATTCTGGTACTGGGCATCGCGGCGGCCCTGCTCACGGGCTTTACGGATATCTTCCAGAACCGGCAGGCGGGCGAAACCGGCTTTGAAATCACCTATCTGTTATTATTTCTGACCCTGATGCAGGTATTTTCCGGGGCCACGGAGCTGACAGAGCAGGTGCTCACAGGGATTCTGGAATTCATGAAAGCCCTGCTTCCGGCCTGGTGTCTGGCGGTAACGCTGGCCGCCGGAAGTACCACGGCCCTAGTCTTTTATCAGTTCCTACTGGGACTCATTTATCTGCTGGAATGGCTGATCCGGGAATGGCTTCTGACTCTGATCCAGGTTTATCTGATACTGGTATTTGTCAATCACATGACAAAGGAAGAATATCTGTCCCAGATGACGGAGATGACCGGAAAAGCCGTGGGCTGGATCCTGAAGTCCCTGCTGGCGGTGGTGGTGGGTTTTCATACCATTCAGGGCCTCATTAGCCCGGCAGTGGACGCAGTGCGGCAGACAGCTTTCAGCCAGGTATTCAAAAGCCTGCCGGGTATCGGAAACGCGGCGGGATCTGTGACCGAATTGCTGCTGGGATCCGCGGTGCTCATCAAAAACGGCATCGGAGCTGCGGCCCTGGTGGTCCTGGTCCTGCTGTGCCTGACGCCCCTGGTGAAGCTTGGTGTCCTGATGTTGATCCTGAAAGGTGCGGCAGCCCTGGTTCAGCCGGTCTCTGATAAACGGATCGTGGGCTGCGTGGCGGGAGCCGGAGAAGGAATCTGCCTGCTTTTGCAGCTGGTGTTTACAGTGCTGGTGCTCTTTGTGATCGCCATTGTGGTGGTAACCGTGTCCGTGCGGGGCGGACTGTGAAAAACTCCGGGAAGGAGGCGGGCAGATGAAAGAGTTTTTGTATGGCTGGATCCGGGATGTGGCTTTTTATACCCTTCTAATGAATGTGGTACTCCATGTATTACCGGAGGAGAGCCAGCGGAAATATCTGCGCTTTTTTATGGGAATCGTATTGATGATCGTGGTGCTGTCTCCGGTTCTTTCTGCGATGGGACTGAACCGGGTATTGGATGATACTTATGTGGAGATGACCAGCGATCAGGAGCTCCGGGATTTTAAGAGGCGGCAGGAGGAAGCCGAAAAGGCCCTGGAACAGAAAATGGAGGAACTGGAGACGGAATCTGAATCAGAGTCGGAGTCAGAGATAGAAATGGAGGAGGAAGAAGAGCTTGGAATCCCGGAAATCAAAGTGGAAATGGGAGAACCTGAAGAAGCTGAAAAAGCCGAATAAGGAACAACTGGCGGTGATTCTGCTCTGCGGGGTCCTGCTGGCGGTCATTGCCATTCCGGTGTCCCCTGAAAATCCTTCCCAGGGGGAGGACGGGCAGCAGGAGACGAATACAGCGGAAACAGAAGGAAGTACCCGGGAAAGCCTGTCTTACGAGGAACAGCTGGAACAGCGGCTTTCCGAGGCCCTGAGTCAGGTTTCCGGTGTGGGCCGGACCCGGGTGCTGATTACTCTGGAGACCACCGGAGAACAGGTGGTGGAAAAGGATGAGCCGGGCAGCAGCCAGACTGTACAGGAGGAGGACGCCTCGGGCGGAAGCCGGGAGACCACGGAAAGGAGCTGGTCGGAGTCCACCGTTTACCGGGAAGAGAGCGATGGCAGTAAAGTGCCCTATGTGGTAAAGGAGCTGGAGCCGCAGATACAGGGTGTGCTGGTTATTGCCGAGGGCGGCGGGAATCCGGTAATTCGTCAGGAGATTCTGGAAGCCGTGGAGGCATTATTCCCCATAGAGGCACATAAAATTAAAATAATGAAGATGGAGGGTGCGAAGTGAAAAACATATTCAAAAAAAATCAGATGATTATTACAGCTCTCGCAATCATGATTGCCGTGGCAGGCTATCTGAATTATTCAGGAACCAGACTGGACTCGGTGAAAAAAGCAGCCGGGACGGATACGGCGGAGAGCGGGACAGACGCGGAGGCGGCTGCGGATCTCTCAGCGGAGGATCTCTACGCCCAGTCTGGTCTGGAGGAGCTGCAGTTCGAGGATGGGGATATTGCCAGTCTGGACGGGGACGGAACGGAAGGAGAAACTGCGGAGGTGGAGGAAAATGAGGAACCGGGAGAAGCGGTCATGGCCAGCACCTCCCCGGGCACAGGCTTTGCTGCAGAGGCAAAGCTCAGCCGGGAGCAGCTGCGCTCCAGAAACAAAGAGACTCTTCTGGATATCATTAACAATGCCAATATCTCGGACGCCCAGAAGCAGAGCGCCATCGACAGTATGGTGGAGCTGACGGATCTGGCGGAAAAGGAAGCGGCTGCGGAGCTGCTTCTGGAGGCCAAGGGTTTCGAGGACGTGGTGGTGAGCCTCACTGACGGCAAGGCCGATGTGGTGGTCAATATGGCCGATGTGGACGACGCGGGCCGGGCCCAGATCGAGGATATTGTAAAACGAAAAACCGGCGTGACAGCGGAAAATATCGTGATCACACCGGCCGCGGAAGCGGAGTGATGAAAATCAGAAAGAAAATCAGAAAGAAATGGCCCGATCTGGAGAGAATCCATTGCAGAAAACACAAAAATATAATATACTTTTTACAATTCAAGCGTACCGGCAGCCCGGGAACCGGGCTGTCAGTGCCAAAAAAACGGAGGTATATTATGAAGTGTCCTTATTGCAGCCAGGAAAATACCCGGGTCATTGACTCCAGACCGGCCGACGACAACAGTTCTATCCGCCGCCGTCGTCTCTGCGATGCCTGCGGCAAACGTTTTACCACCTATGAAAAGATTGAAACCATTCCTGTGATTGTAATAAAAAAGGATAACAACCGGGAGCCCTACGATCGGAGCAAGATCGAGGATGGTGTGCTCAGAGCCTGCCATAAGCGGCCGGTTCCCCTGAAGAATATCAATGCCATGATCGACACGATTGAGAGCGATATCTTCAGCAGGGAGGAGCGGGAGATCCCAAGCTCCGCCATCGGAGAGATGGTCATGGACCGGCTGAAGGATCTGGATTCCGTGGCCTACGTGCGCTTTGCCTCCGTGTACCGGGAGTTTAAGGATGTGAATACTTTCCTAAGCGAACTGAAGAAGATGTTAGATAAATAACAGGAGGAGAAATACGTGCTGTTACAGGCATTTTACCCGAAAGAATATGAGGATTCCACTTATGGAATCGATTTTGAAGAGCTGTATCGCAGGGGCTATCGCGGCATCCTGTTTGATGTGGACAATACACTGGTTCCCCATGGAGCTCCCGCTACCGAACAGAGCGTGGAGCTCTTTCGGCGGCTTCATGGACTGGGCTTTGCTACCTGTCTGATTTCCAATAATAAAGAGCCCCGGGTGCGGCCCTTTGCGGATGCCATGGAGACTCCCTTTGTATACAAGGCGGACAAGCCATCCCGGAAGGGCTATCTGGAGGGAATGGAAAAAATGGGAACCCGTCTGGAAAATACCCTGTTTATCGGGGATCAGCTGTTCACAGACGTGTGGGGGGCGAACCGGGCCGGGATGTACTCGATCCTGGTGAAGCCCATGGATCCCCATGAGGAGATCCAGATCGTGCTGAAACGGTATCTGGAGAAAATTGTGTTGTTCTTTTATCGGAGAAAGCAGCAATAAGGGGATGGAAAGAAGGGAAGCATAAGAAATGACGCAGGAAGAAGTAAGGAGTTTTCTGAAGAAACAGAAGGTAGACGGAGTGTTGGCGGCATCTCCGGCAAATATCCGCTATCTCAGCGGCTTTACCGGGACGGACAGCTATCTGTATCTGTCAGCGGAGCGCAGCCTGATCCTTACGGACAGCCGGTACACCCTGCTGGCGGAGGAAGAGGCCGGGGAGGGCTATGGAGTCCGCACCATAAGCGCCGGGTACGGCTACGGGGATCTACTGAAGGAGCTGATGCAAGAGGACGGAGTCGGGCGTTTGGGCTTTGAAGAAGGCGCCATGCTCTACGGAACGGTAATGAGCCTGATGAAGAAAAGCGGACTCCCGGCAGAACAGTGGAAGTCTCTGGGAATGGAACTCTCGAAGCTCCGGGCCGTGAAGACGGAGGAGGAGATTCGGCTTCTGGCAGAGGCGGAACACATCGGTGATCTGGCCTTTTCCCATATCCTGGATTTCCTGCGGCCGGGAGTCACCGAGCTTCAGGTGGCTGCGGAGCTGGAGTATTTTATGAAAAATCACGGGGCGGAGGGAACCAGCTTCGATACCATCGTGGCATCGGGGTATCATTCGGCCATTCCCCATGCGGTTCCCACGGAGAAAAAGCTGGAACCGGGTGATTTCGTGACCATGGATTTCGGCTGCCGGTATCGGGGCTACTGTTCAGACATGACCCGTACTGTGATCGTCGGAAAGGCGAGTCCGCGGCAGAAAGAGCTTTACGAACTGGTGCTCCGGGCCCAGCAGACAGCCCTTGCGGGATTGAAGCCCGGCATGACCGGGATCGAGGGAGATCGACTGGCCCGGGATGTGATCGCGGAGGCCGGATACGGCGCCTGCTTCGGACATGCACTGGGACATTCCGTAGGACTGGAAATCCATGAGCGGCCTACCCTGTCTGTGAGAGATACCACCGTGCTTCTTCCGGGCATGATTGAGACTGTGGAGCCGGGAGTTTACGTGCCCGGTTTCGGCGGCGTCCGCATCGAGGATATGGTAGTGTTCACGGAGACCGGCGTCCGGAATCTCACTTCTTCACCAAAGGAGCTTATCGAGATAGGATAGAGCTCCCATGGGAATCTTATGGAAAGCAGATGGGGATTTCATAGAAATTTTACAGAAGTGCGGACAGACGCAGAAAAAAGCTTGAAAAAGCAGAAGTTTTATTATAGAATATAATGCAGGTGATTGTGTCAGGCAGTTACAACTTATAACTATATGCGCAGAAACCATGCGTTTAAAACATCAGGAGGAAATTTAAGAATGATTTCAGCAGGAGATTTTAGAAACGGTGTAACACTTGAGATCGAGGGAAATGTATATCAGATCATGGAGTTCCAGCATGTAAAGCCGGGTAAGGGCGCGGCTTTCGTAAGAACCAAGCTTAAGAATATCATCAATGGCGGCGTGGTAGAGAAGACCTTCCGTCCTACCGAGAAGTTCCCGGCAGCAAGAATCGATCGTGTGGAGATGCAGTATCTGTACAGCGACGGAGATCTGTATAACTTCATGAACACAGAGAATTACGATCAGATCGCTCTGAACAAGGACGATATCGGAGATTCCCTGAAGTTTGTAAAAGAGAATGAAATGGTTAAGGTATGTTCCTACAATGGTAACGTATTTGCAGTAGAGCCGCCTCTCTTCGTAGAGCTGGAGATCACGGATACCGAGCCGGGCTTCAAGGGTGATACTGCCACAGGCGCAACCAAGCCGGCTACCGTAGAGACCGGAGCAGTTGTATATGTTCCGCTGTTCGTGGAGCAGGGCGACAAGATCAAGATCGATACACGTACAGGCGAGTATCTGTCCAGAGTCTAAGCCATTATCTTAAGAAATTATGAAGACGGATTTTTAAGGGATCCGGCATGAATTTAAGAACCTCCATATCTAGTGTTTGCAGAATATGTAAATACTAGATATGGAGGTTCTTATTTTTGTGCAAAGTTCACAGAAAAAGGGCTTGATTTTTAATAAAAATTAAGATATGATGATACCACAAGTGGTGAATAGTGGTGAAAGGTGGAGCTGATGTGCAGGAAAGTGGTGACAGAGGCACAGAGCTCGACGAAAGTGGGGTGACGCTATGTTCCGAGGCGAATATAACCATACGGTAGACACCAAGGGCAGGCTGATCATTCCCTCCAGATTCCGGGAGAAACTCGGCGATGAATGTATCGTGACGAGGGGATTGGATGGCTGCCTCTTTGTATTTCCCATGAAAGAATGGGAAAACTATGAGGAAAAGCTGAAAAAGCTGCCCATGACCAATAAAAACGCCCGTTCTTTCGTCCGTTTTCTGACCGCAGGCGCCACTTCCTGTGAGTTTGATAAGCAGGGAAGAGTACTGATTCCGGCGACCCTTCGGAAGTTTGCCGGTATCGAGAAGGACGTTGTACTGGCCGGACTCCTGAATCGTATCGAGATCTGGAGCGAGGAGAAGTGGAACGAGAATAACAATTACGAAGAGATCGATATGGACGAGATCGCCGGTCAGCTGACGGAGCTGGGCCTGGATATCTAGGTCCTGTCGAGAAAAGAAAACCGGAGAAGCGCATGGAATTTTCACACGTATCGGTCCTCTTGCAGGAGACCATAGAACAACTGCATATCCGCCCCGACGGCATCTATGTGGACGGAACTCTTGGAGGCGGCGGCCATTCTTATGAGATCTGTAAGAGACTTTCCGAAAAGGGAAGACTTATCGGCATCGATCAGGACGCAGACGCCATCGCGGCAGCCGGGGAACGCCTGAAGGAGTTCGGAGAGCGGGTGACCATCGTGCGAAGCAATTACTGCAACATGCGAAGAGAGCTTGCAGCCCTGGGCATCGACCATGTGGACGGCATCGTGCTGGATCTGGGCGTATCCTCCTACCAGCTGGACGCAGCGGACCGGGGCTTCACCTACCGGGTGGACGCGCCTCTGGACATGCGTATGGACCAGCGGCAGACGAAGACAGCCCGGGATATCGTGAACGGCTATACGGAGCATGAGCTATACCGTGTGATCCGGGATTATGGAGAAGAAAAGTTCGCAGCAAATATTGCGAAGCATATCGCGGCTGCGAGAGAAAAGAAACCCATTGAGACCACCGGAGAACTGACAGAGATCATCCGGGGAGCGATTCCGGCAAAGATCCGCGCCGTGGGAGGACATCCTGCCAAGAGAACCTTCCAGGCCATCCGGATCGAGCTGAACCGGGAACTGGAGGTTCTGAAGAACTCGCTGGACGATATGATCGATCTTCTGAATCCGGGAGGACGGATCTGTGTGATTACCTTCCATTCTCTGGAGGATCGGATCGTAAAGACCATATTCAAGACCAATGAAAACCCGTGTACCTGCCCTTCCAACTTTCCTGTGTGTGTGTGTGGTAAAAAGCCGAAGGGCAGGTCACCTATCAGAAAGCCCATTGCTCCGGGAGAAGAGGAGCTGGTTTACAATAAGCGTTCCAAGAGCGCGAAGCTTCGGGTATTTGAGCGAAGCTGATTTCTTAGAGTGGAGATAAAATTTAGGAAGCGATAGTAAAATGGCAGAGATCAGAAGCATTGATACGGACAAAAGAAAAATTGCAGACAGAAAAAAGACAGGCTATGTGGATGGTGCCACAGTCCGTAAGCTTCAGGTAGAGGAGCGGCCGGAGAGACGCCGCGGGAACCGGACAGCAGAGCGTGCGCGCACGGCTCACCGTCCGGCGAAGAAGGAAAAGCATCTGAGCATTGGCTATACCCTGTTTCTGGCAACGGCCTCAGCCTTGGCCCTGTGGATTTGTACGGGCTATCTGCAGCTGCAGGCGGACAATACCGCCCGGGTGAAGAACATTGCCGCCCTGGAGTCCCAGCTGGCGGAGCTGAAGACGGAAAACGATGACGAGTACAATCGGGTGGTGACTTCCGTGGATCTGGAGCAGATCCGGGATATTGCCATCAATGAACTGGGCATGGTTTACGCGGATCAGGATCAGGTGATCCTGTATGATGGTGAGGGGAGCGACTATGTAAAACAGTACGCTGACATTCCGGAAGATGAGAAAAGTCTGAAGGGACTGCTCGGCACGATCAGCAGGTGAGTAATTTGAGCAAGCAAGAAAGAGGAAAGGCGCGCAGACAGGCGCTTTTGGTAAATCGAATGAGAAACAAGCTGGCACTGTTATTTTTTATAATAGTGCTTGCTTTAGTTGGAGTGAATGTAAGGCTGGCCTATATCAATAAGACCAATGGGGATAAGTATACCAAAAAGGTATTGGCCCAGCAGGATACGAACAGCACTTTGCTCCCCTACCGGAGAGGCGACATCCTGGACCGGAACGGCACCATCCTGGCTACCAGTGAGAAGGTCTATAATCTGATCCTGGATCCCAAGGTGCTGCTGCAGAACCAGGACAAGGAGGACGCGGAGAAGGATTGTGTGGAGCCCACCATCCAGGCCCTGGTCCAGTGCTTTGAGCTGGACGAAGCGGAGCTTCGGACCACCTTAAGCGAAAAGAAGGACAGCAGCTATGTGATCCTGCTAAAACAGCTGAGCAAGGATGAGATCTCCGCGTTCAGGGAACTCCAGACGGATAAGACCGCCGGAAGCAGGATCAAGGGCGTCTGGTTCGAGGATTCCTATATCCGCCGGTATCCGTATAATTCCCTGGCCTGTCATGTGATCGGCTATACGGTTACGGGCAATCAGGGCCAGACCGGTATCGAGGAGGAGTACAGCAGTACCCTGAACGGCACCAACGGCCGCAGCTACAAGTATCTGAACGAGGACCTGGAGCAGTCCACCGTGGTGAAAAAGGCCACGGACGGCCATACGGTGGTATCCACCATTGACGCCACCCTTCAGGAGATTGCGGAAAAGTATATCAATAAGTTCGTCGAGGACTATACGAATAAAAATACCGAAGGTCCCGCGGCCAAGAACATCGGCGTTCTGATGATGAATCCCCAGAACGGGGAGATTCTGGCTATGGCCGGAGATGTGAACTTTGATTTGAATAATCCCCACGATCTGGTGGCCAACGGCTATCTGACCCAGGAAGAGGTGGACGCCATGTCCGAGGAGGAGCAGCTAGACGCAAAGAACCAAATGTGGCGGAACTTCTGCATCAGCGACGGCTATGAGCCGGGTTCCACCGTGAAGCCTATGACTGTGGCGGCGGCCCTGGAGCTGGGCGTGGTCAGCGATTCCACTACCTTTCTCTGCGACGGCGGACAGGTGGTTGTCCAGGGACAGCCCAAGATCAAGTGTGCGAAGAAGACCGGACACGGAATTATTTCCCTGGAGGGCTCGCTTATGTTTTCCTGCAATGACGCTCTGATGCAGATGGGCGCCATGCTGGGATATGACAATTTCCTGAAGTATCAGCAGATTTTCAATTTCGGTCTGAAGACAAATATTGATCTTCCGGGTGAAGCCAATAACGCTTCCAGCGTATTTACCAAGGACAATATGGGCCCCATGGAGCTGGCTACCAGTTCCTTCGGACAGGGCTTTAACGCCACCATGATTCAGGTGGCGTCGGCCTTTTCTTCTGCCATCAACGGCGGTTACTATTATCAGCCCCATGTGGTGAAGAAGATTCTGGACGCGGATGGTGGTACGGTGGAGACGGTAAATCCCCTTCTGGTGCGTCAGACCGTATCGGTTAAGACGTCGGCCCTGATCCGTCAGTACCTGTATCACACCATGTACGGCTCGCCGGACGCCAATGGCAATAACCCCACCGGTAAGAAGGCCCGGGTGGCCGGCTACGCCATGGGAGGCAAGACGGGAACGGCGGAGAAAATTCCCCGTTCTGCCAGAAAGTATCTGGTATCCTTCATCGGTTTCGCTCCGGCGGACAATCCCCAGGTGGTCTGTTATGTGGTGGTGGACGAGCCCAACGCGGACAGCCCCACGACCCAGGCAAGCAGCGCCTTTGCCCAGGAGATCTTCAAGAATATCATGAAGGAGGCCATGCCTTATCTGAATATCTATGCCACCGAGGAGATTCCGGCGGATATGCAGGATGAGGTGGCGGCTGAGAAGGCGGCCCAGGAACAGGCCGATGCAGAGCAGGCTGCAGAGGAAGAAGCAAAAGAGGACACCACTCCTTCGGAGGAGGGAACCCTGGTGGATCCGAACACGGGCGAGACCGTGAAGATGCCCACCGAGGAAGAGGTTCAGGCCGAGGGGGACGACGGCTTCCTGGGCGGCTATGAAAGCCCCATCCTTCCGGGAGGCGGAGGATCCGCAGAAGAATAAAACAGAAAGCCCCATAATAGGTTAGAATAAACCGGTTATGGGGCTTTTTTATGGTAAAATCAGAACGGAAGAACCGGACCTACAACCGCAGAAAGCTGATTCTGCTGTTCGGGATCTGTTCCCTGATGCTGGTGGGACTGTCGGCCCGTCTGTTTTGGCTGATGGTCTTTCGGGCGGACTATTATCAGGAACTGGCGGAGGATCTGCATCAACGGGAGCGGAGCATCAAGGCAGCCCGGGGCAGAATCCTGGACGCGAAAGGGGTGACCCTGGCCTCCAACCGGACGGTCTGTACCGTGTCAGTGGTTCATAGTCAGATCCGGGATCCGGAGCAGGTTATCGCGGCCTTAAGCAGAGAGCTTCAGCTTCCGGAGGAAACTGTGCGGAAGCGGGTGGAGAAGTACAGCTCCATCGAGCGGATCAAGGCAAATGTGGACAAAGAAACGGGGGATCGGATACGAGCTCTGGAACTGGCCGGGGTCAAGATCGACGAGGACTTCAAGCGGTATTATCCCTACGGTAGTCTGGCTTCCAAGGTGCTGGGCTTCACCGGAAGCGACAACCAGGGGATCATCGGCCTGGAAGTGAAGTATGACAGTTACCTGCAGGGAAGCAATGGCACCATCCTGACCCTGACGGACGCCAGGGGGATCGAGCTGTCCGATGCGGGGGAGGAGCGGATTGAACCGGTACCGGGAAACGATCTGGTGGTGAGCCTGGATTATAATATCCAGACCTATGCCCAGCAGGCAGCCCTGCGGGTGCTGGAGGAAAAACAGGCGGAGTATGTGTCTGTCCTGGTGTTGAATCCGAAAACCGGTGAAATCCAGGCCTGCGTGAATGTGCCGGAGTTTGATTTGAACGATCCTTATAATCTGGACGATTATCTGGAACGGACGGGACGGGGTGGTGCAGAACTTTCCCGGGAGGAAATACAGAATCTGCGCAATCAGATGTGGCGGAACCAGAGTATCAACGATACCTATGAGCCCGGTTCCATCTTCAAGGTGGTTACCGCGGCAGCCGCCCTGGAAAAGGGTGTGGTGACCTTGCAGGATACCTTCAGCTGTCCGGGATTCCGGATCGTGGAGGATCGGCGGATCCGCTGTCACAAGGTCCGGGGGCACGGGACGGAGACCTTTGTACAGGCCATCGAGAACTCCTGCAATCCCGTATTCATCGATATCGGCCAGAGGGTGGGAGCGGAGGACTTTTACGGATATTTCCGGCAGTTCGGGCTCATGGAAAAGACCGGCATTGATCTGCCCGGAGAGGCAAATATCATCGTGCATAAGCTGGAGAATATCGGAGCGGTGGAGCTGGCCACCATGTCCTTTGGCCAGTCTTTTCAGATCACGCCCATGCAGATGGCAGCTACAGTCAGCGCCATCGTAAATGGCGGTGTCCGGGTGACGCCCCATTTCGGGGTGGAGATCCGAAGCCCTGAGGGAAAGTGCCTGAAACGATTCACTTACGGAGAAAAACAGGGAGTGGTCTCGGAACAGACCTCGGAAACCATGCGGTATCTGCTGGAAAAGGTGGTGAGCGAGGGCGGCGGCAAACGGGCCTATATCGAGGGCTATCGCATCGGCGGAAAGACAGCCACATCCCAGACCCTGCCCCGGGGCACGGGCCGTTATATTTCCTCCTTTGTGGGCTTTGCCCCGGCAGATGATCCGGAGGTTCTGGCCATGTGCATTATCTGTAATCCCCAGGGAGTCTATTATGGCGGCACCATCGCGGCTCCGGTGATCCGGGACGTCCTGGAGAATATTCTTCCTTATCTTGGTGTGAATCTTAGCATTGAAAAAACGGATGAAAAGGCTTATAATGCAGATTAGCCATTGCGTTCAGCGCAGGCTGAAGCCTGTACTGGATCATTACAAAGAGAGGTAAAAAGTTATGGATTTGAAAACACTGATATTTCCGGTTTTGATTTCATTTGCAATCAGCGCGGCCCTGGGTCCCATTGTGATCCCGCTGCTTCGCAGGATGAAATTCGGCCAGACAGAGCGGGAGGAGGGACCTAAGAGTCATCTGAAGAAAACAGGTACGCCCACCATGGGCGGCGTCATGATTCTGGCGGCCATTATTGTCACATCCCTGATCTATGCCAAAGATTTTCCGAAGATTATTCCGGTTCTCTTCGTGACCGTGGGTTTTGGTATCATCGGATTTCTGGATGATTATATCAAGATCATTCTGCATCGTTCCGAGGGACTGACGCCCGGACAGAAGATGTTCGGCCAGTTTCTGGTGACCGGCGTATTTGTGTTTTATTATTATAAGATGACCGGCGGGGATATGGCCATGCTGATTCCCTTCTGGCCGGGACATTATCTGCACCTGGGCTGGCTGGCCATCCCGGTGGCGTTCCTTGCTATTATCGGAACGGTCAACGGAGCCAACTTTACCGACGGCCTGGACGGCCTGGCTTCCAGCGTCACCGTACTGATTGCCGTATTCTTCACGGTGGTTGCGGTGGGAACCGGCAGCGGCCTGCATCCGATTACCTGTGCGGTGGTGGGAAGCCTGATGGGCTTTCTGCTCTTTAACGTATTTCCGGCCAGCGTGTTCATGGGCGATACCGGATCTCTGGCCCTGGGCGGCTTTGTGGCGGCCACGGCCTATATGATGGATATGCCGATTTTTATCCTGATTGTGGCATTGATTTACTGGGTGGAGATTCTGTCTGTGATGATTCAGGTTACCTACTTTAAGATAAGCGGCGGAAAGCGTATCTTCCGTATGGCGCCGATTCATCATCATTTTGAGCTGGGTGGCTGGTCCGAGACCAGAGTGGTAGCTGTATTTTCCATCGTGACGGCACTGCTGTGTCTGGTGGGCTTACTGGCGCTTTAAGGAGGATATGGGAAATGATTATGGATAAAAAGATAGTAGTGATAGGCAGCGGCGTCAGCGGTGTCGGAGCCGTGAAGCTTCTGGAGGCGGCGGGAGCAGCTCCCACCCTCTATGACAGCAATGAGAAACTGACCGAGGCGGAGGTGCGCGGCAGACTGCCCGAGGGCAGCAGGTGCGCCATCGTGCTGGGTGATTTTCCGAAAAGCATGAAGAAGGAGACGGAACTGGTAGTCTTAAGTCCGGGTGTTCCGGTGGATCTGCCGCTGGTGGAGGAACTTCGCGCAAATGGAGCAACCATCTGGGGCGAGGTGGAGCTGGCTTATCATTTCGGTAAGGGCAGAATCGCGGCCATTACCGGAACCAACGGAAAAACCACTACCACAACACTGGTGGGCGAGATCTTCAAGAGCTATTACCCGGAGGCTTTCGTGGTGGGCAATATCGGGACCGCCTACACCCAGGAGGCCCTGAAGATGACAGAGAACAGTGTGACCGCTGCGGAAATCAGCAGCTTCCAGTTGGAGACCATCGAGAACTTTCATCCGAAGGTCAGCGCCATCCTGAATATTACGCCGGATCATCTGAATCGTCATCATACGATGAAGTGTTATATTGAGACAAAAGAGAAGATAGCGGAAAATCAGACCAAAGAGGATACCTGCGTTCTGAACTATGACGACGAGGAGACAAGACGTTTCGGCGAAAACTGCAAGGCTTCGGTTCTGTATTTCAGCAGGGAACATATACTGGAACAGGGCGTATATATGGACGGAACGGCCATCGTATATGCGGATGAGTCCGTCCGGACAAAGATCTGCGATGTGAAGGAGCTGAAGCTTCTGGGAACCCACAACTACGAGAATGTGATGGCGGCGGTAGCCATTACGGCAGCTATGGGCGTACCGTTCCCCTATATCCGTGAGACAGTTATTCACTTTACCGCCGTGGAACACCGTATCGAGTTCGTGACGGAGAAGAAGGGTGTGGCTTACTACAACGATTCCAAGGGAACGAATACCGATGCGTCCATCAAAGCGGTTCAGGCCATGAACCGTCCCACCATTGTCATCGGCGGCGGTTACGACAAGCATGTGACCTTCGACGACTGGATCGAATGTTTTGGTGACAAGGTGAAATGGCTGGTGCTTCTGGGCCAGACTGCGGAGCAGATCGCGGAGACTGCAAGAAAACATGGCTTTAGGAATATCGTATTTACCGAAAGCCTGGAAGAAGCGGTGCAGGTGTGTGCCGACAAGGCAGAGAGCGGAGACGCGGTTCTTCTGTCCCCGGCCTGCGCAAGCTGGGGCATGTTTGATAATTACGAGCAGAGAGGAAAGATGTTTAAAGATTACGTCCGTGCGCTTCCCGAGTAAAAACGGGGAGAAGGTTTGAACAGGCAGAAGCATGGGATGCGAAAGCCGGAAAACAGATTTGGCAGTGGGTCGGCAGACCCGGGACGGAGGTTATATGGCAGGTCCGGATTCCACCGGAAAGGAAAAGACGCGGAGGCAGGAGCCTCTGGATTACAGCCTGGTGCTGGTCGTTCTGATTCTGGTGGGATTCGGACTTGTTGTGTTATACAGCACCAGCGCCTGGAATGGTCAGGTGAAGTTCGCGGATAAGGCCTACTATCTGAAAAAGCAGTTTTTGGCCACAGCGCTGGGACTCACAGCCATGTATGTGGTTTCGCGGATGGATTATCACCGACTGAAAGCGCTGGCCGTACCGGGCTATGTGTTTTCCCTTTTGCTGTCCACAGCGGTGCTTTTTTTCGGTGATGAGTACAATGGATCCAGACGGTGGCTTTCCCTGGGCCCCCTGTCCTTTCAGCCGGCGGAGTTCGCCAAGCTGGCGGTCATTGTACTGCTGTCCTTTGTGATCAGTGGAAGAATGAAAAAGATCACCACCCTGAAACAGATGTTTCTGGTGATGGTATGGATTCTGCCCATCGTGGGACTGGTGGGAACCAATAATCTGAGCACAGCCATTATTATCATGGGAATCGCCGTATGCCTGATCTTCACGGCCAGTCCGGGCTATGGCCATTTTCTTCTGCTGGGCGGCCTGGGAATCGGTTTTCTGGGGGTGTTCTTAAGCGTGGAATCCTACCGTCTGGAACGTCTGGCCATCTGGCGGAATCCGGAGGCCTATGAGAAGGGCTATCAGACCATGCAGGGACTCTACGCCATCGGTTCCGGCGGACTTTTCGGCACTGGCTACGGGGCGAGTCTGCAGAAGCTGGGCTTTGTGCCCGAGGCCCAGAATGATATGATTTTTTCCATCGTCTGCGAAGAATTTGGACTGGTGGGAGCAGTGCTTCTGATTGGGCTGTTTCTGCTTCTGGTCTGGCGGCTTCTGATGATTGCGCTTCATGTGCCGGATCTGTCCGGCTGTCTGCTGGCGGCGGGTATCATGGGCCATATTGTGATTCAGGTGATTTTGAACATTGCCGTGGTCACCAATACCATTCCCAATACAGGCATCACCCTGCCCTTTGTGAGCTATGGCGGCACCTCTGTCTTATTCCTCCTGGCGGAAATGGGGCTGGCTTTAAGCGTGTCCCGGAATGTCCGCCAGGAACCATAACCGCAGTCCGGCATATATTAAACATAGATCAGAGACTGCGGAGGGAACGAAAGTGGATTGTCTGGAAATAGAGGGAGGAAGGAAGCTGTGCGGTCAGGTGCGGATCCAGGGATCCAAGAACGCGGTGCTTCCGATTCTTTCCGCGGCGCTTCTGAATCCGGGAACTACAGTACTGCACGACTGTCCGGAGATCGCGGACGTGACGGCCATGGGAGAGCTGCTGAAGGGCTTCGGCTGTCAGGTGAAGTGGGAGGGGAACAGTCTGTGGATCCGGGCCGGAATCGTGAAAGCCGGAACTGGGGTGGCTCCGGGAGCGGAGAACATGCGGGCCTCGGTATTGCTGCTGGGAAGCCTTCTGGCCAGAACCGGGGAAGCTTATCTGCCCTATCCCGGCGGCTGTGTCATCGGAAAACGGCCGGTGGATCTGCATCTTCTGGCCCTACGGCAGCTGGGAGCGGAGATACAGGAGGAAGAGCAGGGACTGAGAGCCCGGTGTGAAAGACCCAGAGGAGCCAGGATCCGGCTGTTTTACCCCAGTGTGGGGGCCACGGAAAATGTGCTTCTTCTGGCGGTGGCCGCCGAAGGGGAAACGGTACTGGAAAATGCGGCCCGGGAGCCGGAGATCCGGGAACTGTGCAGGTTTCTGCGAGCCCAGGGAGCAGAGATTTCAGGAGAGGGAAGCCCCCGGATCGTTATAAAAGGAAAGGACTCCGGGAAAAAGCAATTTCAGGATACGGAATTCCGGGTGATGCCAGACCGGATCGTGGCCGGAACCTATCTTTTTCTGGCAGCGGCCGTGGGAGGAGAGGTAGTGCTTAAAAATGCGCCCATGGAGCAGTTGGAAGCTGTGGAAAAGGTATTGGCCTCCATGGGCGTGAGCCGGGAGAAAAGCGGGAGGGAAGGAGAAATGCGGATCCGAAGCCCAGGCAGGCCGAAAGGCGGCCTGTTTGTCCGGACGGAGCCCTATCCGGGCTTTCCCACGGATCTTCAGTCGCCTCTTCTGGCGGCCCTTAGCAGAGCGGAGGGGGAAAGCCTGGTGGAGGAGACAGTCTTTGAGGCCAGGTTCGGTGCGGTTCGGGAGCTTCAGAAGATGGGCGCCCGGATAGAGGCCTGCGGCAGCAGAGTCCGGATCCGTGGAGGGAGTCTCCGGGGAACGGAACTGGAGGCTTCGGAGCTTCGCGGTGGAGCGGCCCTGTGCATTGCAGCCGCGGCTGCGGAAGGAAAAAGTCGGATCAGGGGGAAGCATTATATCGAGCGGGGCTATGAAAACATCATCAGGGATTTGCAAGCGCTGGGAGTTGTGATACACTAGAATGCAGGAAAATTGACAGAGGAAACAGCATGGGAAAATTCAAAGAGCAGAAAAGGAAAAAACAGAGACGGGAAAAGCGAAAAGGACTGATAGCGGCAGCGGTACTGCTTCTGGTACTGCTGCTGGCCGGCGTTCTGGCGGTGACCCTGTTCCGGATCCGGGATGTGGAAGTTACGGGCAACAGCTTTTACAGCGCCCAGGAGATCGAGGATCGGGTCATTACGGACAAGTATAGCCAGAATTCCCTGTATCTCTATCTGAAATATAAGTATTTTGGTCAGGAAGAACTTCCCTTTATCGACAAGCTGGAGATCTCCTTAAAGAGTCCGGGCAAGGTGCGGATCCGGGTCTATGAAAAGAGCATCATTGGTTATGTGACCTATATGGGATCGAACTTTTACTTTGACCGGGATGGCGTGGTGGTGGAGAGTTCCGCAGATGTGAAGGAGGGGATCCCCTGTATCTCCGGCCTGAAGTTCACGGCTCTGACCCTGTACCAGAAGCTGGCGGTGGAGGACGACGCCATTTTCCATCGGATCCTGAATATCACTCAGCTGGTGAAAAAGTATGAGCTGAGTCCGGATCGCATCGAATTCGGCGAGAATCTGGCCCTGACCCTGTATTTCGGCGAGATGCGGGTGGCTCTGGGCACCGGCGGTTCCCTGGAGGACAAGATCGGACGTCTCCATGAGCTGTTTCCGGATCTGGAGGGCCGGGCCGGAATCCTCCGGATGGAAAATTACACCAGCGATTCCAAGTTCATCAGCTTTGAAAAAACAGAATAGACCGAAAAATGGAATAGGAAAAATTTATTTGGAAATCTTATAATTATGGCTTGATAAATTTCTGGAAAAAAGTTATCATATATAGTATGAGAAAATTCGGGGCTTCCCGGCCTTTCTTAAGACCAGAGAAAGAGCAGAAAGTCTTTGGAAAGGGATAAAACAGAAAGAGAAAGAATGTTAAAAAAGAAAAAACAGAAATAAAAATAGATGGGAAGTCGGAATAGGAGGGCAATGTTTTGCTTGAAATTATGATGAATGATACCGAGGCTGCAGCCAGAATTATCGTGATCGGAGTGGGCGGAGCCGGTAATAACGCGGTAAACCGTATGATAGACGAGCAGATCGCGGGCGTGGAGTTTATCGGTGTGAATACAGACCGTCAGGCACTGCAGCTCTGTAAGGCAGAGCGGGCGATTCAGATCGGCGAAAAGCTGACCAAGGGCCTGGGCGCAGGCGCAAAGCCTGAGATCGGTGAGAAGGCTGCGGAGGAGAGCGTAGAGGAACTGAAGGAAGCTATCCAGGGAGCGGATATGGTATTCGTGACCTGTGGTATGGGCGGCGGAACCGGTACAGGCGGAGCGCCTGTGATCGCGAAGCTGGCGAAGGATATGGGAATCCTGACGGTAGGCGTGGTGACCAAGCCCTTCCGCTTTGAGAATAAGGTGCGTATGAGTAATGCGCTGGCAGGTATCCAGAAACTGAAGGAGAGCGTGGATACTCTGATTGTGATCCCCAATGACAAGCTTCTGGAGATCGTGGATCGCCGGACAAGCATGCCGGATGCCCTGAAGAAAGCGGACGAGGTTCTGCAGCAGGCCGTACAGGGTATCACAGACCTGATCAACCTGCCGGCCCTGATTAATCTGGACTTCGCGGATGTACAGACCGTCATGACTGACAAGGGTATCGCCCACATCGGTATCGGTTCCGGAAAGGGCGACGACAAGGCTCTGGACGCTGTGAAGCAGGCTGTGGCCAGCCCACTGCTGGAGACGAATATTGTGGGTGCTTCCCATGTCATCATCAATATTTCCGGAGATATCTCCCTGATGGATGCTAATGACGCGGCAAGCTATGTACAGGAGCTGGCAGGCGAGAACGCGAATATCATCTTCGGTGCCATGTATGACGATACATACACCGACGAAGCGACTATCACAGTTATTGCCACAGGACTGGATGAGAAGAGCAGCACCAAGGTACTCCCGAAGAACAACGGATTCACGAAGATGCCTTCCGCATCCGCGGTGAAGCCCGCCTACGAGAGCACGGGACATGCAGAGAGCGGAGCCGGACATACGACGGAGCCGCCGGTATTCAGACCCATGCCGGGACTGAACGTACCGAAGCAGCCGGAGAGCAAGATTCCCGAGAAGGGCCTGGTGATTCCGGAGTTTCTGCAGAGAAATAAATAAGAAACATAAAAATCAGGATAAAAAAGCCGTGGTTGCGTCCACGGCTTTTTTGAGGAGAAAGTGATGAACACCATTACCATAGAAGAAGTGTTGGAAAAGAATCCGAAAGAAATCACCGTGGTGGATATCCGTCCCGAAGCGGAATATCAGCGGGGTACCTTTGAGGGTGCGGTGAATATTCCCATGGAAGAACTGGAAGAGCGCATGGCGGAGATTCCGAGGGAGAAGCCGGTCTATCTCATGTGCCACACAGGCGAACGGAGTCAGGAATATGTGCGGATGCTGGAGGCCCAGGGCTGGGACGCCTGGAATATGGAGGGCGGCTACCGGTCCTATCTGCGGCTGCAGCTGAGCGGCTTTGTGCAGGAGGAAGAGGCACGGAAGGAAAAGACGGCGGAGATCGAGCGCAGCCTGATCAAAAAGTTCCGGAAGCCCATCTGGCGAAACTTTACCCGGGCCATCCAGAAGTATGACCTGATTCAGGAGGGGGACAAAATCGCGGTCTGCATCTCCGGCGGCAAGGATTCCATGCTGATGGCCAAGCTGATGCAGGAGCTGCAGCGCCACGGCAAGTATCCCTTTGAGCTGGTATTCCTGGTGATGAATCCGGGCTATAACGAGGACAACTGGAAGATTATTCAGGACAACGCCAAGGTGCTGGGAATCCCTCTGACCGTATTTGAAAATGATATCTTTGATATCGTGGCCGGGGTGGACAAGAACCCCTGCTATTTGTGTGCCCGGATGCGCCGGGGAAATCTCTACGCCCATGCCAAAGAACTGGGCTGCAATAAGATCGCCCTGGGCCACCATTTCGATGACGTGGTTGAGACCATTCTCATGGGTATGCTTTACAGCGGAAAGATCGAGACTATGATGCCGAAGCTCCATAGTAAGAACTTTGAGGGTATGGAGTTGATCCGTCCCATGTATATGATCAAAGAGGAGGATATCAAGGCCTGGAGGGATTACCATAAGCTTCATTTTATACAGTGCGCCTGCCGGTTCACTGAGAACTGCGCCACCTGCGGCGGCGAGAAGGGCTCCAAGCGGGACGAGATGAAGGAGCTGATGAAGCAGTTCCGGGCCACCAGCGATGTGATCGAGTCCAACATCTTCCAGAGCGTCCACAATATCAATCTGCGGACGGTCATCGGCTATCATAAGGATGACGAGGAATATAATTTCCTGGATGATTATAACGAGCGGTAAAAGAAGCGTGTACCGTATCATAGAGAAAGGCCCTGCAGGCAATGCCTGCAGGGCCTTTCTCCGGGTTTATTTGAATGTGGTCAGTGAACTATTTTGCCAGCAACATCATGATCTCGTTGCTTCGGCTGATGAACTTGGTCATTTTCTCCGGTGTCAGAGGCTGGTGGCTGATCATGGCCAGGTCGTAGAGCTGTTCACAGAACAGATTTACATTTTCGCCGTCCCTATGCTCCAGAATGTACTGAACCAGCTTGTTATTGGCGTTCAGAACCAGAGTTTCTCCGCCGCCGAACATGCCCATGTCCATGCCGTTCATGCTGTACATCTTCATCATATCCTGCATTCTGCGGCTTTCCTCGGAGAGGGTAATCATGGAGGAAATGTTCTCATTCTTCATTTTCTCCACTTTCACGTCCAGCTTATCGTTGCCCAGGGCCTTGCGGAAGATGTCTGTGAGGGAATCAGTGGTTTCCTTCAGTTCCGTCTCATCGGTGGTTTCCACGAAGTCCTCGGTCAGGTCTGCGTCGATGCGCTGGAACTTGATCTTCTCGTTTTTCATTTCCAGATGGGAAATGAACGGGGTGTCGATATTGTGCTTCAGAATAACGGCAGTTTTGCCTTCCTCCCTGAAGAGGTTAATATACTGGCTCTGCTGTACCTCGTCGGTTACATAGAAGATGGTCGTCTTCTCAGGCTCCTTCTCCTCAGTAGTTTCATCCTTGGTCTCCTCCGGATTCTCTACCACGTCTACGTCAGCGGCTTCTTCCTCCGGAACCAGATCCTTCAGGGTCTGATACTTGCCGTCCAGATCCTTGAACAGGATGTAATCCCTCATCTTATCACAGAACTTCTCATCCTTCAGGCAGCCGTATTTGATAAACGGGCTGATGTCGTCCCAGTATTTTTCGTAGGTCTCCCGGTCGGTCTTGCACATGCCGGTGAGCTTGTCCGCTACCTTCTTGGAGATGTAATCGGAAATCTTTTTTACAAAGCCATCGTTCTGCAGGGCGCTTCTGGATACATTCAGCGGCAGATCCGGGCAGTCGATGACACCCTTTAAGAGCATCAGAAATTCCGGAATGACTTCCTTGATATTATCTGCGATAAATACCTGGTTGTTGTACAGCTTGATGGTTCCCTCGATGGAATCATACTCCGTATTGATCTTCGGGAAATACAGGATACCCTTCAGGTTAAAGGGATAATCCATGTTCAGGTGAATCCAGAACAGAGGCTCCTTGTAATCCTGGAACACCTTGCGGTAAAAGGCCTTGTATTCCTCGTCAGAGCACTCATTGGGGTGCTTGGTCCACAGCGGGTGGATATCGCTTAAGGATACGGGACGCTTGTTGATCTTGACCCGATCCCGAGCCGGGGATACCTCTTTGGTCTCCTTGGTGCCGTCCTCTTTTTCGATCTCCTCCGTCTTGGCATCCTCATGGATGTGCTCCACTACCACGTCGTCATCGCGCAGCTCGGATTCATCGATGGTCTCGTATTCCTGCTCTGCATTTGCCTTCTCCAGGAAAATTTCCACCGGCATGAAGGAGCAGTACTTGCTGATGACTTCACGGGCACGGTACTCGTTGGCGAACTCCAGGCAATCTTCGTTCAGGAACAGGGTGATCTCCGTACCGATCTCAGTGCGGGTTCCCTCGGACATGTCGTATTCGGTGCCGCCGTCGCACTCCCAGTGAACAGCCTGCGCGCCGTCTTTATAGGAAAGAGTGTCGATATGAACCTCATCCGCTACCATGAACGCGGAGTAGAAGCCCAGTCCGAAATGGCCAATGATCTGGTCGTCGTTTGCCTTATCCTTGTACTTCTCCAGAAAATCAGCCGCGCCGGAAAAGGCGATCTGGTTGATGTATTCCTCAACTTCTTCTGCGGTCATACCAAGTCCGGTATCAATGAACTTCAGGGTCTTCTCCTCGGGATTTACGATCACGCGGACGCTGTCCTTATGGCCTTCCGGATAAGTGTACTCGCCGATGAGGGAAAGCTTATGAAGCTTTGTGATGGCGTCGCAGCCATTGGAAATCAGCTCGCGGAAGAAGATATCGTGGTCCGAATAGAGCCACTTTTTAATAATTGGGAAAATATTTTCACTGTTAATGGAAAGACTTCCATGTGTATTTGCCATGTTTCATTCACTCCTTTTGGTATGTTTCGTAACTGATAAATATTGTAACGCGTCGGATTTCAAAAGTCAATAGAAAATTAGCACTCTAAACGATCGAGTGCTAACAAAAGTTTATAAACTTTCTTAAAAAAGTATAAACGGATGGGAGAGAATGTGTTATAATAGCGAAGATATTACAGGGGAGACAGAAAACATGAGTAAGTGGAAGAAATGGAAAACTGCTTTTTGGATGATTCCGGTTCTGGCAGGATGCCTGGCAGTATTTCTGGAGTTTTTTGTATTTAATATCCGGCACTGGGAATCATACCTATGGAGAACAGAACATACACTGCTGGAGGAACGTCTGATGGGCGAGGGGTTGGAGCCTCTGGGGGATAATCTCTACCGGATTACGGCAGAAGAGGGAGAAGAGACAGCCTCCATCGAGATTCTGAATATCAATCAGAAGCTTTACAACCTTCATATCCGTATGACAGTGGAAAATCCGGCCTCTGCGGAGGAGGACGCGGTTCTGGTGCAGGTGAAAATAAACGATGAAGCCAATGAAAAGTACTTCCGTCTGACGGAGCGGGCCATCGTAAGAGGTGTGGAAAAAAGCGAATATATGCGGGTACATCTGAGTGGAACCACAACGGAAGCCATGATTCTGATTCATGGAACCAAGGGACAGGTAATTCGGATCGAGGATATCAGTGGAAATGTGCCGGTGCCCTTTTCCTTCTCGGCGGGACGGCTGGCAGCAGTTTTTGGGCTTCTGCTGGCAGCTTATCTTTTACGTCCCATGTCGGGGATTCATAAAAAGAAGTATGTGGATTGTGGCTGGAAAGGATACGCTCTGGTGGCTGTGATTCTCTGCCTGGAATTCGCGGCAGCGGCGGTGGTGCAGAATCAGAATCTCCCGGCTGTATCCCGGGATCGGGAGGAGCAAGAGACCAGGCAGTATCAGATGCTGGCCCATTCTCTGGCGGAGGGGCATCCCTGGCTGGACGTGGAGCCAGAGGAATGGCTGAAAAGTATGCCGGATCCCTATGACTACCGGGCCCGGAGCATGCAGATGGAGACCGAGGGCGGTAGTTATCTGTGGGATACAGCCTACTACGAAGGAAAGTATTACGTGTATTTCGGTATCGTGCCGGAGCTGGTATTCTTTCTGCCCTATTACCTGGTGACAGGGCAGGATCTGTCCACCCTTCCGGTGGTCTGGTTCACCGGCTGTCTGTTTATGGCGGGAGTTTTTATCCTGCTGGGGGAAATCATAAAGAAATGGTATCGGGGAACGCCCTTTTCCGTATACCTGCTGTTGGGGCTGCTGATTGCCAACGGAAGCGGCGTCTGGATGTTTTTCCGGAATCCGGTCTTCTATGATGTGCCGATTCTACTGGGACTTGCTTTTGCTGTCTGGGGACTGGCATTCTGGCTGAAGGCCCTTTCGGGGGAGCGGTGCAATCGGGTGCGGATGGGACTGGGGTCCTTCCTTATCGCTCTGGTGGCGGGGTGCCGTCCCCAGCTGGTGCTGGTGAGCGCTTTGGCTATTCCGCTGTTTGGAAGGGCGTTCCGGGAGAAAAAGGTACTTCAGGAGAAAAGGCTTCCGGATCTTGCGGCCTTTTTCCTGCCGGTGGTGCTGGTGGCGGCCGGACTGATGTATTATAATCAGATCCGGTTCGGAAGTGTGACAGACTTTGGAGCGGCCTATAATCTGACTATCCAGAATATGACCAAACGGGAATTTAAACTGGGACGAATCATACCCGGCTATTTTACCATGCTGTTCCAGCCGCCTGTGATTACTGGGCTCTTCCCCTATTTTGAACAGGTGGATGTGAAAAGCCAGTTTTATGGCCAGGCGATCGTGGAAAGCGGCTTCGGGGGAATCATGGCTTTGAATCTGATTCTGTGGATCAGCCTGATTCCCCGGCAGTTTAAGAAGTATATAGGTCAGAAGGACGCTTACTGCTGGGCATGGCTTCTGTTGCTTCTGGGCCTTCTGCTGGCCTGTGTGGATCTGCAGATCGGAGGTCTGATTCCCCGGTATACGGTGGACTTCACCTGGCTCTTCTTCCTGGCTGCGGTTCCGGCTATCTGCGGAATCGCCCATAGTACGGCGGGGACGGCAGCCTGGAACCGGGTGTACGGAGCATTTCTGCTGTTGTTTGCTCAGTCCATGGTTTACCATTTTCTTACGATCTTTACGGATGTCTATGAGAAAATGCAGCAGATGAATCCCCGGTGGTTTTACGGAGCGGAACATTTGCTGGAATTCTGGTTATAAGTTTATTAAAAATGAAACTATTTGGAACCCTCCATCGTCTAATCAAACAGGAGCGCTTTTGAAATATGAGACAGAAATCGAGACAGAATAAAGGACGGGATAAGGGACAGACTATCCGACAGGGCACGCGGATGGCCTGGTATGTGATTCTGCTTCTGATCCTGGCGGGCGTACTGCTGGCCCGGGAGGGGCGAAGCCAGAAGCAGGAAAAGAGCGAAGAGGACTTTCCGGCGCTGAGCTGGATCCGGGAACAGGAGCAGGAGGACGTAAAGGAGATCGAAAAGAAGCTGAATGCAAAAGAGCAGGCGGAGCAGATAAAGGATCCGGCAAAGCTGGATAGGGGTTCTTTAAAGGAACGCTTCCGAAATGCGGTGCTGGTGGGAGATTCGGTGGCCACGGGCTTTCTGGATTATGAGATTCTGGACTCCACCTCCATCGTAGCGTTGCGGGGACTGCGGACGGACACGGCGGGGCCGGAGATAGAGAAGGCTCTGGAGCTTGCGCCGGAGGTCATGTTTTTGTCCATTGGCTTAAACGATCTGGAATACTGCCGGGGCGACAGCGGACTTTTTATCAGCCGCTATACGGCGCGGATTCAGGAGATTCGGGAGCAGGCGCCGAAGCTGCCCATTTATGTAAACAGCATCCTTCCGGTGCTGCCGGAGGCCGTGGAGAAAAAGCCCTTTTTGGCGCAGGTGGACGCTTTTAACGGGGCTTTGGAGTCCATGTGTGAGGAACAGAACCTGGTCTTTATCGACAACAGCCAGATGTTTCAGGATCATGCGGACTGGTATCAGAAGGACGCGGTGCATTTGAAAAGCGCGCCCTATCCCCTTTGGCTGGAACAGATGGAGGAGGCAGCGGGCCTGTGAAGGATGGGATTATGAAAGACTGGATATTGAGGATAGCGAAGCTGTTGCTTCTGGTACTTCTGGCAGCGGGCGGCCTGCTGGTGGTGAAGGGAACGGCCCGGCAGGTGGATTTTGGAAAATTGCAGGCAGACGTGGAGAAGGCCATGGATCTGTCGGATATGAAGCAGGGAGACGCCAGGATGCTCCGGCGGTTCTATGACCTGAACGCAGGGGAACTGGCCCACTGGGTCCTGTATACCGCCTCAGACAATATGGCGGTGGAGGAGCTGCTTCTGGTGGAGTGTGCATCTCCGGAACAGGCCGAACAGGTATTGGAGGCGGCCCGGAACCGGAAGGAAACTCAGGTGAAAAACTTTGAAGGCTACGGCCCGGAGCAGGTGCAGCTGTTGAACGGGTGTGTCATTCGAAGAGACGGCAGCTATGTGCTGTTCGCAGTTTCGGATCGGGTCTCCGATATCAAAAAGGCATACCGAAAAGACTTGTTTCAGACAGAACGGACAGGAAGTTAGGAGCATAAGTAATCATGGTTTTCAGCAGTATTGTCTTTTTATTTGCATTTCTGCCGCCGGTGCTGGCGGTTTATTATCTGGCTCCGGGGAAGCTTCGGAATCTGGTGCTTCTGCTGGCCAGTCTGATCTTCTATGCCTGGGGAGAGCCGGTATACTGCCTGCTTATGGGGTACAGCATCCTGTGGAATTATGTGATGGGACTGGATATCGCCAGGCAGCAGGAAAAGGGAAAAAGGGGAAAGGGCAGTCTGGCCCTGGGCGTGGCCGTGGATCTGCTGATTCTGGGCTTTTTCAAATACTATGGTTTCCTGGCCCAGAACCTGGAGGCGCTGCTTTCTGTGAAGCTTCCGGCGCTTTCCTTAAGCCTTCCCATCGGACTTTCCTTCTACACCTTCCAGTCCATTTCCTATCTGGCGGATGTGTACAGGGGAAAGGCAAAGAGCCAGAAAAATCTGATTTCCTTCGGTCTCTATATCTCCATGTTTCCCCAGCTGGTGGCCGGGCCCATCGTCCAGTACGCGGACGTGGACGCCCAGCTTCAGAGCCGGGAAATGTCTCGTTCCCGGTTCGGGGAGGGAGTCCGCTATTTCGTCGTGGGTCTGGGGAAAAAGGTGCTTCTGGCCAATAATCTGGGCGTGATGTATCGGGAGATTACGGCCCTGTCTTCCCTGTCAGTGCTTTCCGCCTGGCTGGGGGTGCTGGCCTATACCTTCCAGATCTATTTTGATTTCAGCGGCTATTCGGACATGGCTATCGGCTTGGGAAAAATGCTGGGCTTTGAGTTTCAGCCAAACTTCCGTTATCCTTACTGGGCGACAAGCGTCACCGACTTCTGGAGACGGTGGCATATTTCCTTAAGCTCCTGGTTCCGGGAGTATGTTTACATTCCCCTGGGCGGCAACCGGGTCAGCACCGGGCGGCATATCTTTAACCTGCTGGTGGTCTGGGCCTGTACGGGGCTCTGGCATGGGGCCAGCTGGAACTTTGTGGTCTGGGGCCTTTATTACGGGCTTTTGCTGATTCTGGAAAAATATGTCCTGAACCGGCTCGGGAAAGGGAAAAAGGGAAAGCTGCCGGTGGTGGGGCGTTTTTATACGCTGGTGCTGGTCATGATCGGCTGGGTCTTTTTCTTCAGCCCAAATCTTCAGGCAGCAGGAACCTATCTGGGACTGCTGGTGGGACAGGGAGCCGTGGGAGTGGTGGATGGAGCGAGTCTCTATTATCTGACCACAGGCGCGGTTTTATTTTTGCTGGCGGCCCTGGGTTCCACGCCATTGCCGGGAGCGCTGTGGCGGCGTCTGCAGGAAAGCGACTGGTGGGATGTCCTGACTGTCACAGGCTATCTGGTGATTTTTTTGCTGGCTGTGGCCTATCTGATCCACGACACCTATAACCCGTTTCTGTATTTCCGGTTTTAGAAAATGAGGCAGTTATCATGAGAGACAGACGTTATCTGAACAATATACTGGGGCTGGGATTTGTCCTCCTGCTGGGAGGCTTTACCCTGGCCAATCTGCTTCATCAGGACGTGAAGTTTTCCGATACGGAGAACCGGATGCTGGAGCAGAGGCCGGTCTTCAGCCTGACGGAACTGATGGATGGCCGGTTTATGACGGATTTTGAGAAATATCAGACGGACCAGTTCGCTTTCCGGGATCAGTGGATTCGTTTCCAGACAGCGGCAGACCGGCTTCTGGGGAAAAATAAATCAGGGGATGTATATCTGGGAAAGGATCAGCTCTTTGAGGAGCCCTCCGGAATCCGGGCGGGAACCCGGCAGAATCTGAAAGCCATCGGAAGCTTCAGCGGACATTATCCTGGGGTGAGAAGCTATCTGATGCTGGTTCCCGACGCAGCTTCCGTCCAGAAGGAAGGACTTCCGGCATACGCGCCGGTGGAAGATCAGGAAAAACAGCTGGAAAAGATAGGAAGGTATCTGGAAAAGCGGGAGGAGCCGGTGATGGAGATCCCTCTGTATGAGACATTGCGGGAGCATAAGGACGAGTACCTGTATTACTGGAGCGATCACCACTGGACCACCCGGGGGGCAGGGTACGCCTATGAAAAAATGGCGGAGGTCATGGGGCTTCCGGGAGCGGAGAACAGGGCGGATTCCATGGAAAAACAGCTGTATCCGGTGACGGACAGCTTTCAGGGAACCCTTTCCGCCCGAAGCGGCTATCAGGTGCCCGATGATACCATAGAGGTCTACTGGCCGGAACAGGAGGAAGAGCTGGTGGTGACCTACGTGCAGGAGCAGATAAAATCAGCTTCCCTGTACGCGTCAGAGAAGCTGGATACAAAAGACAAATACGGCATGTTTTTAAACGGTAACCATCCGCTGACAGAGATCCGTACCATGGCTTCCACGGGACGGAAGCTTCTGCTGGTAAAGGATTCCTACGCCAACTGCCTGGTCCCCTTCCTGACCGGCGACTTTGAAGAAATCGTGCTGGTGGATCCCAGATATTATTACGACAGCCTGGATCAGCTGATGGAACAGTATGATTTTACCGATGTGGTCTTTCTCTATAATCTGAATACTTTTCTGGAGGACGACGTGCTGCATGATGTACTGGGATAAACGCGGACGACTCAGATAGAATACAGAACAGTTACAGCAGGTGGAAGGCCAGATCCTGCTTTAGAAAGAACTTCTGTACCATCTGATCCCAGGCGTGCTCCAGGGATTTGTCCATGGTAAATAAATTCAGCGACAGGGCGGTGGTGCAGATCACATGCCCGTCCTCATAGCGGATATTCAGGGCCAGACCGTTCACATCCCCCGGAGAAAAGGGAGAGGCGGTCTGGCTCAGTAATTTCTCAGTATTTTCAGGAGAAAGCTGAAAGGTAAAGTGAAACCCCAGAGGCGTCCGTTTTCCTTTGATGAGCTCCAGACAGAAGGGTTTTACCTCCTGCCATCGGGAAAAGCGACGGGTGGAAAGACCCAGGGCTTCCTGTTCCTCCTTACTATAATAGTCAGGGTGCAGATGGCCGTCGATATGGAAGGTGTTGTAGGTGATAACGCTGCCCTCCACCACATGGAAGGCATCGAAGGTGCCGCCCAGCAGCAGTTTATTCATAAAATTCTTTACGTCTTCGATCTGAAAAGAAATCATAGCTCCTCCTTATGGAAAATGGAATAGAAAATAGAATTCTTTCTTAGTATACATGGAATTGAAATAGAAATCAATTCATTGTATACTGGAGAAAAGAGCGTGTGTACGTGCCCCCAGGGGCAAAAAGGAGGATAAAGACAAATGAATACCATGAAATACGCGGAGAAACTGCTGCAGCTGACGGATGAGGGAACATCGCCCTTTCATGTGGCGGCGGCGGCCGAGCGGCAGCTGAAAGCGGCAGGCTTTCAGAAACTGAGTCTGGGACAGGACTGGGGGCTGGAGAACGGAGGAAAGTACTATCTGGTGCATAATGGATCCAGTCTGGTGGCATTCCGGCTGGGTAAGAAGTTTATGTTTGGAGATACTTTTCGGATCGCGGCGGCCCATACGGACTTTCCGGGACTTCGGATCAAGCCCCGTCCTGAGATAGAGAAAAATGGCTATCGTCAGCTGAATGTGGAGGTCTACGGAGGAGCTATTCTGAATACCTGGCTGGATCGGCCGCTTTCCGTATCGGGACGGGTGGTGCTGCGAAGCGACGATGTCTTTCATCCGGAGGTGCGCCTGGTGGACTTCCGGAAGCCCTTCCTGACGATTCCGAATCTGGCCATCCACATGAACCGGGAGGTCAATAAGGGCGTGGAGCTGAACCGCCAGAAGGATCTGCTGCCCATTCTGGGCTTACAGGATCTGTCCGGGAAGGAGGCGGATCAGGACTTTTTCCTGGACTGCCTGGCGAAAAAGCTGCGGGTGGATAAGGAGGATATCCTGGAGTATGAGCTGGGTCTCTATAACACGGATACAGGCGATTTTCTGGGACTCTCCGAGGAATTCATCTCCTCGCCACGTCTGGATAACCTGACCAGCGTACAGGCGGTGATTCAGGGACTCCTGGAGGGAGAACGGGAACAGGGCGTCAATATGGCGGTACTCTTTGACCATGAGGAGATCGGAAGCCGCACCAAACAGGGAGCGGGATCCATGCTGCTGCCCTCGGTGATGGAACGGATTCTGCTGGCTTTCGGAAGGGGACGGGAAAAGTTCCTGGAGACCTATGCGGACAGCATGCTGCTTTCGGTGGATGTGGGCCACGCAGTACATCCCAATTATTCGGAAAAGTGCGATCCTACCAATCAGGATGTGCTGGGCCGGGGCATCTGTATCAAGGAGTCCAGCAGCCAGTCCTATGCCACCGACAGCGAGGCGGTGGGAATCCTGCAGCAGATCTGCGACGCCCGAAAGATTCCCTATCAGAAGTTTGCCAATCGTTCCGATGTGGCAGGCGGAAGCACCCTGGGATCCATTGCGTCAGCGCTGCTTCCCGTAAAAACCGTGGATATCGGCGTACCGCTGCTGGCCATGCACTCCAGCCGGGAACTGATGGGAACGGCGGATCAGGAAAGTCTGGTGCGGACGGTGGAGGCATTTTTCACGGAATAGTGGAAAAGGTATTGAAAAGCTCATGGCGTTGTGCTATTATCTTATGTAGTATTTAAAACTACATTTCGGGAATGTAAAAAATCTGATTTGTGGTTATGAAAAATATCGGAGGAACGTTATGAGTTATAAAATTATCGTGGACAGCTGCGGTGAGCTGCCGAAAAGCTATAAAAAGGATGAGCATTTTGAAAGCGTACCGCTGACTCTGGACATCGACGGGTATCAGATTGTGGACGACGAGACCTTTGATCAGGCTGACTTTTTGAGAAGAGTAGCGGCCAGCCCCAACTGTCCCAAGTCTTCCTGTCCTTCTCCGCAGAGATATATGGAAGCCTATACCTGTGAAGCAGATCGCGTCTATGTGGTGACTCTTTCCGCAGAGCTGAGCGGTTCTTACAACAGTGCAGAGCTGGGAAAGAAACTATATGAAGAGGAGCGTGGAGCCAAGAATATCCATGTGTTTAATTCCTGTTCCGCGTCCGTCGGACAGACACTGATCGCCATGAAGATCGAGGAATATGAGAAAGCGGGTCTTCCCTTTGAGGAGGTCGTGGCAAAGGTGGACGCCTTTATCGCGGAGCAGCACACATATTTTGTGCTGGAATCCCTGGAGGCCCTCCGAAAAAACGGCCGTCTCAGTAACCTGAAGGCTTTTGTAGCCAATGCCCTGAACATTAAACCGGTGATGGGCGCCACGTCCATCGGAACCATCTGTCAAAAGGATCAGGCCCGGGGTATGAACCGTGCCCTGAAGCGCATGGCGGATTATGTGGCCGAGGAAGTGATTCATCCCGAGGAGAAGATTGTGGCTATTTCCCACTGTAACTGTCCGGAGCGGGCAGAGTTCATGAAAGAGGAGATTCAGAAGCGGATTCAGGTGAAGGATTTCCTGATCCTGGATACGGCGGGAGTCAGCAGCCTCTACGCCAGCGACGGTGGTGTTATTGTGGCCGTATAAGCAGAAAATCCTGTTTAAAATCCTGAAATTTTTCATGGCTTTTTCACAAATCTATGATATAATATAAAATAAATATGGAACTGTTTCGCGAAAATTCTGCCGGTACAGAAGAAGCGGGGCAGTTACAGAGGCAGAGAGGATAAAAACTATGAGTCAGGAAAAAGTAGATCGTTATAAAGAGCAGAAAGCCAACCGTAAGCAGATCATGGCCAGGGAGAAGCGTAGGAAGTTTCTGATAAAGGTATGTGCAGGCGTGATCGCTCTTGCGCTGGTATGTTGGCTGGGCTACTCCATCTACGACACCGTCAATAAACCGGATACTTCCGATGTGGCTATCACCACTACAGCCATTGATGATTATGTGAGCGGACTGCAGCAGTAAGAAAAAGAAAAAGAAAAGGCTCCCGCGTCTGATGACGCGGGGGCCTTTTTTTCGTGGAAATTAGTGATTGTTCTTATTCTTCTCCACCTCAGCCAGCTTCATAGCCCGAACCTTCAGCGGCAGGCCGAAGAGGGTGATGAATCCGTCTGCGTCGTGGTGGTCGTACATGTCGCCGGTGGTGAAAGATGCCAGAGACTCATTGTACAGAGAGTAGGGAGAAGTAGTGCCGGCTTTGATGATGTTGCCCTTGTAGAGCTTGAACTTTACTTCGCCGGTTACATACTCCTGAGTTACCTCCATGAAAGCCTGGATGGCTTCACGCAGCGGAGTAAACCATTTTCCTTCGTATACGATCTGAGAGAACTTATTGGCCATATCCTTCTTGGTCTCCATGGTAGCGCGGTCCAGAACCAGCTCCTCCAGCTGACGATGAGCCTCCATCAGGATAGTTCCGCCCGGTGTCTCGTATACGCCACGGGACTTCATGCCTACCACACGGTTCTCAACGATATCCACGATGCCGATGCCGTGCTTTCCGCCCAGTGCATTCAGGGTGCGGATCACGTCAGCCACCTTCATCTGCTTTCCGTTTACAGATGTGGGAACGCCCTTTTCAAAAGTCATGGTTACATATTCCGGTTCGTCCGGAGCCTTCTCCGGGGTGGTACCCAGAACCAGCAGATGGTCGTAGTTCGGCTCGTTGGCCGGATCCTCAAGCTCCAGTCCCTCATGGCTGATGTGCCACAGGTTCCGGTCGCGGCTGTAGCTGGAATCGGTAGAGAAGGGAAGATGGATGCCGTGCTTTTCGCAGTACGCGATCTCGTCCTCACGGGACTGCATGGTCCAGATATCGGTCATTCTCCAGGGAGCGATGATCTTCAGGTCCGGAGCCAGAGCCTTGATACCCAGCTCAAAACGAATCTGGTCATTTCCCTTACCGGTAGCGCCGTGGCAGATAGCGACCGCGTTCTCTTTTCTTGCGATCTCCACCAGTTTCTTGGCGATAGCCGGACGTGCCATGGAAGTACCCAGCAGATACTTGTTCTCGTAGACAGCGTCAGCCTTTACGCAGGGCATGATATAATTTTCAGCAAAATCGTCTACCAGATCCTCGATGTACAGCTTGGAAGCACCGGAGAGCTTCGCACGCTCGTCCAGTCCGTCCAGCTCATTTCCCTGGCCGCAGTCGATACAGCAGCAAACTACGTCGTAATCAAAATGCTCCTTCAGCCACGGAATAATGGCAGTGGTGTCCAGTCCGCCGGAATAGGCAAGTACTACTTTGTCTTTCATATTCAAATATCCTCCTGAGTGTTTTATGATTTTGATGCGGCATGAATGTTTATGCATACCACTTGCGTTCACTGAAAACTAATATACATCATTTCTATATAATATGCAAGGTAAAATTCAGAAAAAGATTCATAGAAATATGAATAAAAATAAAATAGTGCTTGAATAATATGCATAAAAGTGATAATATATGCAAAACAAATGTATAAAAATACATACAAACGGAAAAGTGCTTGAAATACCGACCAAACAGGTCTAAAATAAGGGCAAACGCGTAGCATTAGAAGCGTAAAGGAACTGAACAGAAAAGAGAGGAAAAACAGAATGATAAAGGCAGGAATTATCGGAGCAACCGGATATGCAGGCGGCGAGCTGGTCCGTATTCTCACGGGACATAAGAATGTAGAGATAAAATGGTACGGCTCCAGAAGCTACATAGATAAGAAGTATGCGGAAGTCTATCAGAATATGTTTCAGATTGTAGACGACAAATGCATGGACGATAATATGGAAGCGCTGGCAGACCAGGTAGACGTGATTTTTACAGCGACGCCCCAGGGTCTCTGCGCCTCTCTGGTCAATGAGGAGATTCTTTCTAAGGTAAAAATTATAGACTTAAGCGCGGATTTCCGGATAAAAGACGTGGCGACCTATGAAGCATGGTATAAGATCCAGCACCCGACGTCCCAGTTTATCCCGGAGGCTGTCTACGGACTCTGTGAGATCAACCGGGAGGCGGTAAAGAAGGCGCGGCTGGTGGCCAATCCAGGCTGCTATCCCACCTGCAGCACCCTTTCCATCTATCCGCTTTTAAAGGAAGGGCTTATCGATCCGAACACCATTATCATCGACGCCAAGTCCGGAACCTCCGGCGCGGGCAGAGGCGCGAAGGTGGACAACCTGTACTGCGAGGTCAATGAAAATATCAAGGCCTACGGCGTGGCAAATCATCGTCATACGCCTGAGATTGAGGAGCAGCTGTCCTACGCGGCAGGCCAGCCGGTGCTGATCAATTTCACACCCCATCTGGTGCCCATGAACCGAGGGATCCTGATCACAGCCTATGCCTCCCTGAAGAAAGAGGTTTCCTATGAGGAAGTGAAGGCTGCTTACGATAAGTATTACGCAGAGGAGAAATTTGTCCGGGTACTGGACAAGGACGTATGCCCCCAGACCAAATGGGTGGAGGGCAGCAACTATGTGGATGTGAACTTCAAACTCGATCCGAGAACCAGGCGTGTGATTATGATGGGCGCCATGGACAACCTGGTGAAGGGCGCAGCCGGCCAGGCCGTCCAGAACATGAACCTGATGTTCGGATTGAAGGAGAGCGAGGGTCTGGAGCTCGTTCCCATGTTCCCGTGACCATGGTGTTTCCTTAATCATGAGCACTTGGTGAGGTGTTTCCTTAATACTTGGTGAGGTACAGGAAAATGACTATCCGAACAATGACCATCGACGATTACGACGGTGTCTACGCCCTCTGGATGACTATCAAAGGCTTTGCCATCCGGAGCATCGACGACTCCCGGGTGGGCGTGGAGCGATTTTTAAAACGAAATCCCACCACCAGTGTGGTAGCCATCGAGGACGGCAAGGTGGTAGGCAGCATCCTCTGCGGCCACGACGGACGCCGGGGCTGTCTCTACCATGTCTGCGTCCACCGGGATTACCGGATGAAGGGGATTGGCAAGGCTATGGTAGTCTTTGCTATGAACGCCTTAAAAGAAGAACAGATCAGCAAGGTATCCCTGATTGCCTTTACCCAGAACGATATCGGCAACGCCTTCTGGAACCGTATCGGCTGGACGCAGCGTCTGGATTTGAACTACTATGATTTTGTCTTAAATAAAGAAAATATTGAAGCGTTTAACGAATAGACTTCACAACGGAAAGGGAGGAGTATTATGAAAATCACAGAAATCAAGGGCGGCGTCACTGCGGCAAAGGGCTTTGAAGCAGCAGCAGCGGCGGCAGCCATCAAGTACCAGGGAAGGACCGACATGGCCCTGGTATACAGCGAAAAGCCCTGTCACGCGGCAGGCACCTTCACCACCAACATCGTAAAGGCAGCCCCGGTGAAATGGGATCAGAAGATTGTAAAGGAGTCTCCCTACGCCCAGGCAGTCATCGTAAACTCCGGCATCGCCAATGCCTGCACCGGCGAGGAGGGCATGGGCTACTGTAAGGAGACCGCGGAAGAGGCAGCCAAAGTTCTCGGCGTTCCGGAAAATGCCGTTCTGGTGGCGTCCACCGGCGTCATCGGCATGCAGCTTCCCATGGATCGCCTGAAAAAGGGAATCAGCCTTTTAAAAGAAGCCAAGGGCAGCACCCTGGAGCATGGAACTGCAGCCTCCAAAGCCATTATGACCACGGATACTGTGAATAAAGAAATCGCGGTCCAGGTGGAACTGGGCGGCAAGACTGTAACCGTAGGCGGTATGTGCAAGGGCTCCGGCATGATTCATCCGAATATGTGTACCATGCTGGCCTTCGTGACCACCGACGCGAACATTTCCAAAGAGATGCTGCAGAAATGTGTAAGCGCAGACGTAAAGGACACCTTCAATATGATTTCCGTGGACGGCGATACTTCCACCAACGACACCCTGCTGGTGCTGGCAAACGGCATGGCAGAGAATCCGGAGATTACGGAAGAAAATGAGGATTACAAAGCATTTGCCAAGGCGCTGAACACCGTCAACACCTGGCTTGCAAAGAAAATGGCAGGCGACGGCGAGGGCGCGACAGCACTCTTCGAGGTGAAAATCGTGGGAGCCGAGAGCAAGGAGCAGGCTGTGATTTTGAGCAAATCCGTGGTTACCTCCAGTCTGGTGAAGGCAGCCATTTACGGCCATGACGCCAACTGGGGCCGGATCTTATGCGCCATGGGTTATTCCGGAGCCCAGTTCGACCCGGAGAAGGTGGAGCTGTTTTTCGAGAGCGCAGCCGGAAAGATCCAGATTATTGAAAATGGCGTGGCAGTGAACTACAGCGAGGAAGAGGCCACGAAGATCCTCTCCGAGCCGGAAGTAACAGCAATTGCGGACGTGAAAATGGGCCACGCCACAGCCACGGCCTGGGGTTGTGACCTGACCTATGATTATGTGAAAATCAACGCGGATTATCGTTCCTAAAAGCAGAATAAAAGCGTTTTAGAATGGAAATGTGTGAGCGCCGGGCGCGGCGCAGGACATACAGAGGAGAAAATATTATGAGCAGAGAAGAAGAAATGAATACCTACCTGGAGAAAGCCAAGGTCCTCATTGAGGCCCTTCCTTATATTCAGCGTTTTAACCGGAAAATCATCGTGGTCAAATACGGCGGAAGCGCCATGGTGGATGAGGAGCTGAAGCGCAGCGTCATTCAGGACGTCACCCTTCTGAAGCTGGTAGGCTTTAAGCCCATCATTGTACACGGCGGCGGTAAGGAGATCAGCCGCTGGGTGAGCAAGGTCGGTATGGAGCCCAAGTTCATCAACGGTCTTCGCGTAACGGACAAAGAAACCATGGAAATCGCGGAAATGGTCCTTGGTAAGGTTGGAAAGAGTCTGGTGCAGTTAGTCGAGGGGCTGGGCGTTAAAGCAGTCAGCCTAAGCGGAAAGGACGGCGGTCTTCTGAAGGTGGAGAAGAAATATTCCAAGGGGGAGGACATCGGCTTCGTGGGCGAGATCACCGATGTGGATCCTCAGATTCTCTACGATCTGCTGGAGAAGGATTTCCTGCCCATCGTATGCCCGGTGGGTCTGGACAAAGACTTCAATACCTATAACATTAACGCTGATGACGCGGCCTGCGCCATTGCCCGGGCTGTGAACGCGGAGAAACTGGCGTTCCTGACGGACATCGAGGGCGTCCGGAGAGATCCGGAAGATCCGAAGAGCCTGATTTCCGAGCTGCATGTAAAGGAAGCAAGAGAGCTGATTGCGAACGGAAATATCGGCGGAGGCATGCTTCCGAAGCTGAATAACTGCATCGACGCCATCGAGAACGGCGTATCCAGAGTGCATATCCTGGATGGACGTATCGCCCATTGCTTACTTCTGGAAATCTTTACCAACAAGGGAATCGGTACAGCCATTCTGGGCGAAGGAGAGGAAAACTATTATGATGGAAAATAAAGAGACGATTATCAAAGAGGCGGAAGAAAACGTGCTTCATACCTACAACCGTTACCAGGTGGTACTGGATCACGGCGACGGCGTCTATCTCTGCGACACAGACGACAATAAATACCTGGACTTCGCCGCAGGCATCGCGGTACAGGCCCTGGGCTATCATTATCCGGGCTACGACGAGGCGCTGAAAGGCCAGATTGATAAACTGATGCATACTTCCAATCTGTATTACAATGAGCCGGCAGCAGAGGCAGCAGAGAAGCTGGTGCGTATGAGCGGCATGAGCCGGGTATTCTTTACCAACAGCGGAACTGAGGCCATCGAGGGAGCTTTAAAGGCAGCCCGTAAATATGCCTGGCTGAAAGACGGTAAAAATGATCATGAAATCATTGCCATGAACCATTCCTTCCACGGACGGAGTATGGGAGCCCTGTCTGTCACCGGCAATGAGAAATACCAGGCGCCCTTCCGCCCGCTCATCGGCGGCATCCGTTTTGCGGATTACAACGATCTGGAGAGCGTAAAGGCCCAGTTTAACGAGCGCACCTGCGCGGTGATTCTGGAGACGATCCAGGGAGAGGGCGGTATCTATCCGGCCACAGAGGAGTTCTTAAAGGGCGTAAAGGCTCTCTGCGAGGAGCATGACGCGCTTCTGATTCTGGACGAGATCCAGTGCGGAATGGGTCGGAGCGGCCATTTATTTGCATGGCAGGAGTACGGTGTGAAGCCGAATATCATGACCTGTGCCAAGGCTCTGGGCTGCGGCGTTCCGGTGGGTGCTTTTGTGCTGGATGAAAAGACAGCGTTGGGTTCCCTGGCGCCCGGAGATCACGGCACCACCTACGGCGGCAACCCCTTTGTCTGTGCGGCAGTATCCAAGGTGCTGGATATTTTTGAGCAGGATCATATCGTGGAGCATGTACAGGAGGTTGGTGCTTATCTGCAGGAGAAGCTGGATGCTCTGGTGGATAAGTACGACTGCATTGCAGCCCGCAGGGGCAAGGGACTGATACAGGGACTGGTAATCCAGGGTAGACCTGTGGGAGAAGTTGTGTTAAAATCTATGGATGAGGGTCTGATCGTGATTACGGCCGGAAGCGATGTACTGCGTCTGGTTCCGCCTCTGGTCATCACTAAAGACCATGTAGACGAAATGGTTGAAAAGCTTGAGAGGGCTTTGACGAAAGGTTAGGATTTTACACAAATGAGACATACGATTTACCGGAGAGCCATCGCCATTCTGGTGGTGCTGCTCGTATTTGCGCAGATGGGACAGGTGGCATTTTCATACCACAGGAAGCAGCAGGAGGCTGCGGCAGCCGGACAGGAGACAGAACGGAAGAAGCTGACTCTCTGGTACACGGATGAAAAGCTGAATGCCTATCTGGTGGAAGCAGCGGCAGCTTTTGAGGAGGAGTATGGTGCAGAGGTGACCCTGCAGCTGGTGACAGCCGTGGACTATATTGAGCATATCAATACAGCCAGTATCTCCGATCTGGGAGGACCGGATCTGTTTATCACTTCCAGCGAGCTTCTGGGCAAGGCCAGACTTGCGGGTCTGACAGTGGAAAATGACAGTTTTACGGCAGGAGAATTGAAGAAGGACTTCCCCCAGAAGGCCATCGACGCGGCTACCTGCGGCGGAAAGCTTATGGCTTATCCCTTTTATTTTGAAACCTGTTTCCTGCTGTATAATACCAACTATGTGGATTCCGCTCCGGATACCATCGATGAGATTCTGGATTATGCGGACAATTACGAAGCCACAGAGGAGACGCAGAATGTGGAAAATATCTTCAAATGGAACGTGGCGGATATTTTCTCAAACTTCTTTTTTATCTCTAACTATGTGAATCTGGGCGGAGAGACCGGGGACGATCCGGCGCAGGTACAGCTGGATGCCCAGGAGGTGAAGGACTGCCTGGCGTATTATCAGAGCCTGAATGCCTTTTTCGCCATTGATGCGGATGAGGTTACTACAGATAGTGTGCTGCAGGAGTTTATCGACGGAAAAACTGTCTACACCATTGCAAAGACCGACGCCATCGCGAAGCTGGACGCAGCAGTGGCAGAACAGGGAGGCGAGGGATTCTACGGAATCGCGGAGGTTCCGGATTTGACCGGAGACCTGGCTACCAAGGGTCTTTCTGTCACAAATTCTGTAGTGGTGAATGCCTATTCGAAGGAGCGGGAGTTGTCCAAAGAGTTTGCCCGCTATCTGACCTGTGAGCGGGTACAGGATCTGTATCCTATGTCAGATAAAATGCCCGTATGCCTGAATGTGGATTATGAGAACAGTCAGATGCCGGTTCTGCTGGATCAGTATGAGAATTCGGTGGAGGTACCGAAGCTGACGGATTTAAGCAATTACTGGATCGAGATGGAGATTGCTTTTGCGAATATCTGGAAGGGGAACGACGTGAATACGGAAGTGGACGCGGTGACCCAGAAGGTTATGCAGCAGCTTCAGACCCAGGAATAATTGTCGCAAAATCAGGATAAGAATAAAAACAGAATAAGAATAAAAAATTCCAGTCACGGAAACACTGATTTCTAAAAGAAAAGAAAGCGGTGAAACTGTGACTGGAATTTTTATTGCGCTTCTTTCTGGCGCGCTGATGAGTATTCAGGGAGTTTTTAATACGGAGGTGACCAAGGCCAGCAGTGTCTGGGTATCGGCAGCCTGGGTACAGCTGACGGCCCTTCTGACCTGTCTGGCGGTCTGGGCGGCTGCAGATCGGACGAATCCGCTGACAGCTCTGCAGGTGACACCGAAGTACTTTCTGCTGGGAGGGGTCATCGGTGCCTTTATCACTTTTACAGTCATCAAAGGGATGGACGCCCTGGGGCCCGCCAGGGCGGTGATGCTCATTGTCATAGCCCAGCTTTTAGTGGCCTATCTGATTGAGCTGCTGGGGCTTTTTGGAGTGGAAAAGGCGGATTTTTCCTGGCGGAAGATGGTGGGGATGGCGGTGGCCATCGTCGGGGTTATTTTGTTTAAATGGGAATAAGGTTCCGGAAATTTCCAGAAAAAATAAAAGGCCGCAGGATTCTCCTTTACAGGAATCCCGCGGCTCTTTTGTATGAAATGAAAGATGGGCCTTGTTATGAATGGGCCTTCAGATGTTTGTTCGCAGTGGAAAGCATCAGTTTCAACCGGTTCAGCTGATTTACTTCGCTGGCACCGGGATCGTAGTCGATGGCTACCACATTGGAAGCGGGATAGCGGCGGCGCAGCTCTTTAATGACGCCTTTGCCGACCACGTGGTTCGGCAGGCAGCCGAAGGGCTGGGTGCAGACGATGTTCGGCACATCCTCATGAATCAGCTCCAGCATTTCGGCAGTCAGAAACCAGCCCTCGCCGGTCTGATTACCCACGGATACGATGTCGGAGGCCATATCAGCCATCTCGTCGATATTGCCGGGCGCGTTGAAATGAACGCTTTCCCGGAAAGCGTTGGCAGCGGGCTTTCGGAGCCATTCCATGGCCTGAATGCCGACCCGGGCGATTCGGGCGCTGGAACGTTTCTTGCCCAGATGATCCGCCTTGAACTCGCTGTTTTTGAAGCAGTAGAGCAGGAAGTCCATCAAGTCCGGTACGACTGCCTCGGCGCCTTCGTGTTCCAGAAGCTCCACCAGATGATTATTGGCGGAAGGAGAAAACTTCACCAGAATCTCACCGACTACGCCGACCCGGGGTTTTTTCATATCCTCATGGATGGGCAGGGCATCGAACTCCTGAATGATACCCTGGCAGATTTTTACAAACTTCCGGTGGCTTACAAATTTTTGAGAGACAAAGTCCTGACAGATCTTCAGCCATTTCGCATGGAGCCGGTCTGCGCTTCCGGGTTCCTTCTCGTAGGGCCGCATCCGGTACAGTACCCGCATGAAGATATCGCCGAAGACTAGTCCGTAGAGACCCTTCACAGCCAAACCTGCTGTAATTTTGAAGCCAGGGTTCTCCTCCAGACTGCTTAAGTTCAGGGAGACGACCGGAATCTGCTCCTGTCCGGCCTTGGCCAGGGCCCGGCGGATGAAGGAGATGTAGTTGGTGGCACGGCAGCCGCCTCCGGTCTGGGTGATGATGACGGCCAGTTTGTCGGTATCGTATTTACCGGATAGCACAGCGGTCATAATCTGTCCTACCACCACCAGGGAGGGATAGCAGGCATCGTTATTTACATATTTCAGGCCCATGTCGATGGCGGCACGGTCAGAATCCGGCAGCACCTCCAGCTTGTAGCCTGCAGAGCGGAAGGCTGGCTCAATGACGTCAAAGTGAATGGGTGACATCTGGGGACACAGAATCGTGTAGTTCTTACGCATTTCCTCGGTGAAAATAACGCGGTCGTAAGCGGAGGAGACGATGCTCCGGCATTCACCCTTGTTCTCACGCACGCGGATGGCGGCGATGAGAGAGCGGATGCGGATCCGGGCAGCGCCCAGATTATTGACCTCGTCGATCTTCAGACAGGTATAGATCTTGCCCGAATTGGTCAGAATGTCGCTGACCTCGTCGGTGGTGACAGCGTCCAGACCGCAGCCGAAGGAATTCAGCTGAATCAGATCCAGGTCATTCCGGGTCTTTACGAAGCTTGCGGCCGCGTACATCCGGGAGTGGTACATCCACTGATCCATAACGAACAGCGGGCGTTCCACCGGATGAAGATGGCTGATGGAATCTTCTGTCAGTACAGCCAGACCGTAAGAGTTGATCATTTCCGGAATACCATGGTTGATCTCCGGATCCACATGGTAGGGCCGACCGGCCAGTACGATGCCCCGGCGTCCGGTTTTCTGCATGTATTCCAGAGTTTCTTCGCCTTTTCGCATGATATCTTCCCGGGTATGTTCCATCTCCGCCCAGGCCGCTTTGGATGCCTCGCGGATCTCGCTCTCAGAGATACCGCAGTGCCTGGAGAATTCTGTAACAAGTCCATTTTCCAGAATCTGTTCATTTTCAAAGGAAAGGAACGGATTAAAGAAATCAATATCACTGTCGGAGAGCTCGTCGATGTTATTCTTGATGTTCTCCGCATAGGATGTGACGATGGGGCAGTTGTAGTGGTTGCCCGCATCCTTGAACTCGGTCCGTTCATAGGGTACGCAGGGATAGAAGATGAACTTCAGGCCCTGACGGATGAGCCAGGTCACATGACCGTGGGCCAGCTTGGCCGGATAACACTCGGACTCACTGGGAATAGACTCAATACCCATTTCATAAAGCTTGTGTGTAGAGGAAGGAGAGAGCACGACCCGGTAGCCCAGCTTCGTAAAGAAGGTGAACCAGAAAGGATAGTTCTCATAGAAGTTCAGTACGCGGGGGATACCTACGGTTCCGCGCCCGGCCGCTTCCTCGCTCAGCGGCTCATAGTCAAAGAGACGCTTGTTCTTATATTCATACAGGTTCGGAATATTGTCTTTGTTCTTTTCTTTTCCGATACCCCGCTCGCAGCGGTTGCCGGAGATATAACGGCGTCCGCCGGAGAATTTATTGATGGTCAGACGACAGTGATTGGTACAGCCGTTACACTTGGTCATGGAGGTGGAGAACTCCAGGTTGTTGATCTCGTCAATGGAGAGCATGGTGGTCTCCATACCGTCTTTGTAACGCTCTCTCGCAATCAGAGCTGCACCGAAAGCGCCCATGATGCCGGCGATATCGGGACGGACTGCCTCACAGCCTGCGATTTTCTCAAAGCTTCGAAGAACCGCGTCGTTATAGAAAGTACCGCCCTGTACCACGATATTTTTCCCCAGAGCGGAAGCGTCGGATACCTTAATGACCTTGAATAACGCGTTCTTGATAACGGAGTAAGCCAGGCCTGCGGAGATGTCGGATACCTCCGCGCCCTCTTTCTGTGCCTGCTTGACCTTGGAGTTCATAAAGACAGTACAGCGTGTTCCCAGGTCAATGGGGTGCTTGGCAAAAAGCGCAGCCTTGGCGAAATCCTCCACTGTGTAGTTCAGGGACTTGGCAAAGGTCTCGATGAAGGAACCACAGCCGGAGGAACATGCCTCGTTTAACTGTACGCTGTCTACGGTATGGTTCTTGATCCGGATACACTTCATATCCTGACCGCCGATGTCCAGGATGCAGTCTACATTCGGATCGAAGAATTCTGCCGCGTAGTAATGGGAAACGGTCTCCACTTCGCCTTCATCCAGCATCAGGGCCGCCTTAATCAGGGCTTCACCGTAGCCGGTGGAGCAGGAACGGGCGATGCGCGCGTTCTTCGGAAGAAACCGGTAGATGTCCTTGATGGCGCGGATGGTAGTCGCCAGGGGGTTACCGTTGTTACTGCTGTAGAAGGAATAGAGCAGAGCTCCATCCTTGCCTACCAGAGCCGCCTTGGTAGTGGTGCTTCCGGCGTCGATTCCGAGGAAGCAGTCGCCCTCATAGGCCTGGAAATCACCACGCATGACCTCATGGCGGCTGTGGCGTTCCTGGAACTTGGCGTACTCATGCTCGTTGGCAAAAAGAGGCTCCATACGAGCCACCTCGAAATCCAATTTTATGTGGGCCTGTAACCGCTTTTTCATGTCATTTAAGGACACGCCTGTCTTCTGCTCACAGCTTAAGGCAGAACCCATGGCGGCAAACAGATGAGAATTCTCCGGGGCGATGATGTGCTCGTCGTCCAGATTCAGGGTGCGGATAAAGGCCGCTTTCAGTTCGGACAGGAAATGGAGCGGGCCGCCCAGGAACGCCACATGTCCACGGATGGGCTTTCCACAGGCCAGACCGCTGATGGTCTGATTGACCACAGCCTGAAAAATGGATGCAGCCAGATCTTCCTTGGTGGCGCCGTCGTTGATTAGCGGCTGAATATCGGACTTGGCAAATACACCGCAGCGGGCCGCGATGGTATAAAGAGAGTGATAGTTCTTTGCGTACTCATTCAGGCCGGTGGCGTCCGTCTGTAAAAGAGAAGCCATCTGGTCAATGAAGGATCCGGTGCCCCCGGCACAGATGCCGTTCATACGCTGCTCCACATTGCCACCCTCAAAGTAAATGATTTTTGCGTCTTCGCCACCCAGCTCTATGGCCACGTCAGTCTGGGGCGCAGTCTGTTCCAAAGCCGTAGCCACAGCCACGACCTCCTGAATAAAGGGGACGCCCAAGTGGTTCGCCAGAGTCAGACCGCCGGAACCGGTGATGGCGGGATAGACGGTCAGATCTCCAAGCCGGGTTTCCGCTTTCTCCAGAAGAGACGCCAGGGTCTCCTGGATATTGGCAAAGTGACGTTCATAGTCAGAAAAGAGAAGCTGATGCTCCTCATTTAATACAGCAACTTTGACTGTAGTGGAACCGATATCGATTCCCAATGTATATGTAGATGAATGGTTCATAAAAATCACGGCGGAATCTTCCGCCTCCTCCTTTTCTGTTAAGAGCAAAAGGTTCTAATCGACACTAATGTACATTATACGACACAAGATTTTTGAAAGCAAATAAAAAAACTATAAAGATTTCAAGGAAAGTTTAATAAAAAGGCGCATAAAACACAAGATTTTACAGAGGGCATACAGTAAATGTATATAGATAGGAAGAAATGGAGTTGATTTTTATGGAAAAATGTCATGGATTTCTGCATACTGTGAAAAAAGGGGACACCCTCTACCTTTTAAGCCGCCGCTACAGGGTGCCTTTGTGGGCGATCCTTTCGGCCAACCCCTATATCAATATTTATAACCTGCAGGTGGGAGACGAGGTGTGCATTCCTCTGGGGCGACGCCCCCGGGAACTGAGCTCTCCGGGACGATAAAAAGAGTTCCGGAGGCTGCCTCCGGTTGACAAACAGGGGTTCCGTGCCTATAATAAAATCATCTGAAAATGTTTCCGGGATTCGCAGAATTATAGAGAAAAGAGAGCTTCTGCGGCCCGGAAATGTTGTATCACAGACATTTTTCGGGAGCTGTAAGGTCTCCCGCAGGAAAGGATGACTTATTTTTATGAACTGGATTGACAAGCTGGAGAAAAAGTTCGGACGTTACGCGATTTCCAACCTGATGTATTACGTGATCATTCTGTATGCCCTGGGTTATGTGATCAGTGTGGTGGCACCTGATTTCTATACAGGATATCTGTCCCTGGATCCGACGGCCATTATGCGTGGCCAGATCTGGAGAATCGTGACCTTTATTATTTACCCGCCGTCATCGGGACTGTTTTTCTTTCTGATCAGCATGTACCTGTATTATTCCATCGGAAAGGTACTGGAGATGCAGTGGGGAGCCTTCCGGTTTAACCTGTATCTGTTGACCGGAGTGCTGCTTCACGTGGTGGCAGCCTTCTTAAGCTGCTATGTGTTTGGAGCCAATATCGGACCGATGTTCGGCACCTATTATCTGAACTATTCGCTGTTTTTCGCCTTTGCGGCTACCTATCCGGACATGCAGTTTCTGCTGTTCTTCATTATTCCCATCAAGGCGAAGTGGCTGGGCATCATCAACGCGATTTATTTCGGAGTGACGATTCTGGCGGGATTTGCAGCACCATATCTTTCTTATACTTCAAAACTGGCGTTGATTCAGGCGGGAATTATACCGCATCCGGCCTTTGCGGTCATGGCGCTGGTATCCCTTGGCAACTTTCTGATTTTCTTCTTCGGCATGAAAAATATGCGGCGGTATTCCCCGAAGGAGGTACACCGGAGACAGGTCTACAGCCGGAGTGTGCAGCAGGGGGAGAAGCGGGCCAGCGTCCATAAGTGCGCGGTCTGCGGCCGAACAGAGAAAGACGGGGAGGATCTGGTATTCCGTTACTGTTCCAAATGCAATGGAAACTACGAGTACTGCCAGGATCATCTGTTTACCCATGAGCATGTAAAGTAAAGGATCATACAGTTTGTATGATGGTCACACCCTGAAGAGAACGTTATAATTTTAACAAACATAACATAAACTATGTCAAGGAGGGATTTTGCATGAATTCACCTGCAGAAATCGCAAAAAACTACGTGGAAATCGGAAAAGGAAAGGTAAACACACCGGCGCTGAAGCTTTTTATTCTGGGCATTATGGCCGGCATCTTCATCGGAATTGGCGGAGTGGCCTATGAGATGGCCACGGCCACCATTGGCGGAGCCCTGGGCAAGCTGGTTGGCGCCTGTATGTTCCCGGCCGGTCTGGGTCTGGTGCTGATCGCGGGAAGCGAGCTGTTTACGGGAAACTGCCTGCTTGTGATCCCGCTTCTGGAAGGTGAGGTGACCTTCGGCGGCGTACTGCGCAACTGGGTCTGCGTTTACCTTGGTAACTTTGTGGGTTCCACCATTCTGGCTTTTCTGGTGGCTTTCGGACACAGCCCTTCTCTGCTGGACGGCGGACTTCTGGACGTGGTCATGTCTGTAGCTTCCGGCAAGGTGGCCTTAAGCTTCGGGGACGCGTTCCTGCGCGGTATCGTATGTAATATGATGGTATGTCTGGCCGTGTGGATGTCTTTCGCGGGCAAGACCGTGGCCAGCAAGATCGCAGGACTCTATTTTCCCATTATGATCTTTGTTATGGCCGGTTTCGAGCACAGTATTGCCAATATGTATTATCTGATGGTGGGTATCTTCAGTAATTCCATCTATTGGGTAGGAGATGCAGCAGTAAATCTGGGCGCGGCTCTGACCAAAAATCTTCTGCCAGTTACCCTGGGTAATCTGGTGGGCGGAATGGCCATCGGCATCGTATATTGGTATCTGTATTTAAAGGGAGCGAAAAAGGACTGAGTAAAAAGGGGTAAAGAATGAGTATTCGGGTGGAAGAGTTCGGAACCGTAAAGGACGGACAGAAGGTAAAAAGATACATATTGGAAAACGGAAAAGGTATGAAGGCCGCGGTGTTGAATCTGGGCGCGGTGCTGGCGGAACTTCAGGTGCCGGATAAGGACGGACTGCTTCGGGATGTGGTCTGGGGCTATGAAAGCGCAGCGGGCTATGAGGTCAACGGGCCGGATCTGGGAGCTGTGGTGGGCCGGAGCGCCAATCGGATTGGAGGCGCAGTGATTACCATTGGCGGCAGGGACTATCCCCTTGCGAAAAATAACGGAGAGAATAACCTGCACAGCGGACCGGATATGTACTTCACCAGAATGTGGAAGGGCATCATTGCCGATGACAATAAGGTAGAGTTTTCCCTTCACAGTCCCGATGGCGATCAGGGTTATCCGGGCAATGCGGATATCACGGTATCCTACACTTTGACGGATGACAATGAGCTGCAGATTGCATATGAGGGAAAGGCGGATCAGGACACCATTTTTAATCTCACCAATCATTCTTATTTTAATCTGGACGGACAGGATTCGACTTCCGTGCTGGAGCAGAAGGTGTGGCTGGACGCAGACGCTTTTACACCGACGGACGCGGGGCTGGTGCCTACCGGTGAGATCCGGGATGTGACGGATACACCCATGGATTTCCGGACGGAGCATACCATTGGCGAGCGGATTGAGGCGGATTACGAGCCGCTGAAGCTGGCCGGAGGTTATGATCATAATTATGTGCTAAAGAACGACGGAAAGTACATGCTGTGCGGAAAACTGATTTCCGACCGGAGCGGTATCTGTATGGAAGTATTTACCGATCAGCCGGGTATCCAGCTGTACGCAGCGAATTTCCTGGATCATGAAAAAGGCGGAAAGGGCGGACGTACCTATGAAAGACGGAGCGCCGTCTGCTTTGAGGCTCAGTATTTTCCGGATGCCTGCCATCATGCGAACTTTAAGAGTCCCATTGTGAAAGCAGGAGAGACTTATCATGCAAAGACGGGATACCGGTTTTTCGTGAAAAAATAAGAGAAGAACGACAGAGGGCGTGAACAGTGTGTTCACGCTCTTTTTTTTTGGAATAGGGAATAATCTGCTTGACATGCAGACGAAAATAGTATACTATGTGAACTATTCGCTTTGTGAACGAATGTGAATATGCAGGAAGGAGGAGCAGGGGATGGAAAATGACAGAGAGAATGTGTTAAAGAGCTGGATGAAGCTGTCCCTGGCGATCAATAACGAACGGGTAGTGTCCGGACTGCCCTATAATGAGTTCCTGATTTGCGGAATCCTGTACCGGAATCAGAAGAGCCTCAGTTCCAGGGAGCTGACAGCCACGGATCTGTGCAGCGTCACGAAGATTCTGAAATCCCAGATGAACCGAACCCTGAACAGCTTGGAGAAAAAAGGACTGATTGCGCGTACGCGCTCCCAGAGGGATAAACGGCAGATCTATGTGACATTCCGGATGGAGCAGGCAAAAGTGTATGAGCAGGAGCATGAGCGGATTCTGAAGTTCGTGGACGAGCTGATGAATCGGATCGGCTGGGAGCGCTCAGAGGAGATCGTAAAGCTCTTTGACCTGATTGCAAATATGGCAGAAGAGGTAATTGGATGATAAAGATTTTGGTAGATTCTTCTTCGGATTTGACGAAGGAGGAAGCAGAAGAAAAAGGATATTTATTTGTGCCCATCGGCATCAGCCTGGAAGGGAAGGAGTATGAGGACGGTGTAGATCTGACAAAGGATGAGTTCTACGACCTGCTGGTAAATGGAGAAACCTTCCCGAAGACCTCCCAGCCGTCGCCCCAGGTTTTCCTGGATCTGTTTGAGCAGGCGAAGAAGGACGGGGACGAGATCGTGGCGATTCTCTTATCCTCGGCTTTAAGCGGCACCTATCAGAGCGCGGTTCTGGCCAGACAGATGGCGGACTATGAGGGAATTCATCTTATCGACTCCCTGACGGCCACCGGAGTTATCCGGGTGCTTGCGGATTACGCCAAAGGGCTGGCGGATCAGGGACGGAGCGCCGCGGAGGTAGCTGCGCTCACAGAAGTGTTCAGATCCCGGGTTCATGTGATTGCCATGATGGATACGCTGGAATTTCTGCAAAAGGGCGGACGTATCGGAAAGGCAGCCGCCATGCTGGGAGAGCTGGCCCGTTTGAAGCCCCTGATTACCCTGACCGAAGAAGGCGGTGTGGGCGTCATCGGAAAGACCATCGGAAAAAATAAGGCCATGAGCGCCATGCTTAAATGGCTGGATGAGCGTCGGCTGGATGAGGAATTCCCCAGGTATTCCGTATTCACCAGCGGAACAGAAAACTGCGGACAGTTCGAGGAGAAGCTTGCCAAGCACGGAATCACCACGGTCGGCCGTCTCCAGTTGGGCGCAGCCATCGGCACCCATATCGGGCCTGGGGCTTTTGGGATCGTGTATGTGGAGAAAGCGTAGAAGTCAATAGAGAGAGATGGGGAGCGTACTGCGCTCCCTTTTTTGCGGTTGGCGAACCTATTCTGGTTTTTTTCATAAGATATCAGGAATAGTTTTATGGAAAGGAATCTCTCATGGCTGATTATCGAAACCAGAATTCCATGCGCTGCTCCTGTATGCGGGATCCCCTGCGGGGCCTGTCTCCAGCCATGGCCTACGTGCCCTGGCAATACTGGGATCAGACCTACGACCTGGAAAAAGCCCTGCAGTGCGGGACGATCTTTCCGGAATTAAATAAACCATTTTCAGGAAAGCGGGGTGGATGCAGATGATGGGAAGAAATAACTGTCAGCAGCCCGTAAGGCCCTGCTCGCAGCCCCGGAATGTCAACAGCTGCCCCATGCCGACGGCTCCGCCCTCCGGTCCCGGTCCGGTCCGTCCGGAAAGCGGCTGCTCCTGCAGCGGTTTATCCAAAGAACAGCTGCTGCGGCGCATTTTCACCACCGGTTTTGCCTGCGTGGATGCCAGCCTTTATCTGGATACCCATCCGGAGGATACGGGGGCTATCTCTTATTTTGGGGAAAACAACCGGAAATATCAGGAGGCCCTTCATGAGTATTCGCAGAAATATGGTCCGTTGACCCTTGCCCATGTCCATCATCCAGAGGATTATTGGAACTGGGTAGACCAGCCGTGGCCATGGCAGTAGAAGGGAGGATGAGAGTTTATGTTTAATTATGAAAAACGGTTGGAGTATCCCATTCATATCAAGGAGACGAATCCAAAGCTGGCAAAGGCGATTTTGACGCAATACGGCGGACCGGACGGTGAGCTGGGTGCCTCCATGCGCTATCTGTCCCAGCGATATACCATGCCCTATAAGGAGTGTGCCGCGGTCTTAACAGACATTGGCACCGAAGAACTGGGGCACTTTGAAATGATTGCCACCATCGTCCACCAGCTGACCAGGAATATGACCATGGAGGAGCTGAAGACCTCCGGTTTTGAAGACTACTATGTGGATCATACCCTGGCTCTGTGGCCTCAGGCGGCTTCGGGAACGCCGTTTACGGCTGCCATGTTCCAGTCTGTGGGTGATCCGATTACAGATTTGACGGAAGATATGGCGGCAGAGCAAAAAGCCCGCACCACCTACGACAATATTCTGCGGCTCTGCGCGGATTCGCCGGATGTGACTGATGCTATCCGTTTTCTGCGGGCCCGGGAAGTCGCTCATTTCCAGCGTTTCGGTGAAGCCCTGCGGATTGTGCAGGATAAACTGAATTCCAAGAATTTTTACGCTTTCAATCCGGCTTTTGACAGCGGCACAACGAATTGTGGATGTAATTGAGAAAAAGGGCAGGCGGAATGGCTGTGTTCCGCCTGCTGTAAAATCAGAGCAGCAGCACCGGCTCCTTCCCCTCCGGAAAACACTCATAACAGTTGATCCGCGGGGCCCCGAAGTCCAGCAGCCGTACCACACATAAGCTGCCTGCTTCGATGAGGGGCTGCACCAGACCTGTGGGGAGAAAGCTGTATCCGATACCGGCCAGCAGGTAGTCAGTGAGCTTGGTACTGTTATCGATCTCGAAGGGAAACTGATAAAAGGGCGGAAACAGCTCCCGGATGAACTGGCCCACCTCCTGAAGAGCAAAGTTACAGAACAGATAATTTAAAGAAGGAAGATCCTCCTTCCGCACGGCGTCCCGGCAGCGGGGATTGGAGGGGGAGGTCACTAAAAGCAGCTCCTCGGTCTTGAAAAGGCGGCAGCGAAAGCCGGATTTCTGCAGGGGCTGGTAGGTGAAAACCAGATCCAGAAGGCCGTCCTGCAGATCCTTCAGAAGGCTGACGGAGTGACTGATGGTCAGGTTGACCGCGTAACCGGTATCCTCCTTCAGAAGCCGAATCAGAGCGGGGGCCAGGAAGCATTCGTAGATGGTATTGGTGGTGCCGATACGGAGAGCCGTCCGGGAAAAGGCGGGGGAATTCAGTTCCAGGATGGAGCGTTCCTCCAGATCCAGGATACGCCGGGCATAATCCTGAAAGAGCAGGCCCTCCCGGGTGAGAGAAATATTTTTCTTATTGCGGATGAAAAGTGGCTTCCCCACTTCCTTTTCCAGTTCCGCGATCCGGTTCGTTACCGTGGACTGGGCAATGTACATGAGTTCCGCAGTCCGTGTGAAGTTTTTGACTCCGGCCAGGGTCAGAAAGGTTTTCAGATTCTGGGTATCCATAACTCCTCCTATAATCGAAAAAATAAATTATAATAATCAAAATTATTCGCTATACAAATGATAAGAAATATGGTTATAATAGTCAAGGATAAAAGGCAGAATTCGCGGATTTCGCGATAAACGAAAGGCATAAAACGAAAGAAACGAGAAAAAGGAGCGTCACCAATGAAAAAAGAACCATTTGTAACACTGGAACAGATACAGGAGATCACAAAGACCTATCCGACTCCCTTCCATCTTTATGACGAGAAGGGGATCAGGGAAAACGCAAAGGCCCTGAAGGAGGCATTTGCCTGGAATAAAGGCTATAAGGAGTACTTTGCGGTAAAGGCGACGCCGAACCCGTTCCTGATTAATATTTTGCGGGAGTACGGCTGCGGCTGCGACTGCTCTTCCATGACAGAGCTGATGCTGTCTCATGAGATCGGCGTCAAGGGAGACGACATTATGTTTTCCTCCAACGACACTCCGGCCGAGGAGTTCGCATACGCAGCAAAGATCGGAGCCATCATCAATTTGGACGATTACACCCATATCGATTTTCTGGAAAAGACTCTGGGCTATATCCCCGAGACCATCAGCTGCCGGTTCAACCCGGGTGGAATCTTCCAGATCAGCAACGATATCATGGACAACCCCGGCGATGCCAAGTATGGTATGACCGAGGAGCAGCTTTTTGACGCCTATCGGGTATTGCGGCAGAAGGGCGCCAAACACTTTGGTATCCATGCATTCCTGGCCAGCAACACCGTTACCAACGATTACTATCCCATGCTGGCAAAGGTTCTCTTTGAGCTGGCTGTCCGCCTGAAGAAGGAGACCGGAGCGGATATCCGCTTCATCAATCTGTCCGGCGGCGTAGGTATCCCCTACCGCCCAGAACAGGAGCCCAACGATATCCGCGCCATCGGCGAAGGCGTCCGTAAAGTTTACGAGGAGGTTATGGTCCCGGCAGGTATGGGTGATGTGGCTATCTACACGGAGCTTGGCCGTTTCATGATGGGCCCCTATGGTTGTCTGGTGACCAAAGCCATTCACGAGAAGCATACCTACAAGGAGTACATCGGCGTAGACGCCTGTGCAGTGAACCTGATGCGTCCGGCCATGTACGGCGCTTATCATCATATTACTGTTCTGGGCAAGGAAAATGAGCCCTGCGACCATGTGTACGATGTGACCGGCTCCCTTTGCGAGAACAACGATAAGTTCGCCATCGACCGTCCGCTGCCCAAGGTGGATATGGGCGACTATCTGGTAATTCATGACACCGGAGCTCACGGCTTCGCCATGGGTTATAACTACAACGGCAAGCTGAAGTCCGCCGAGATTCTGCTGAAGGAGGACGGCAGCGCGAAACTTATCCGTCGGGCAGAGACCCCGAAGGATTATTTCGCCACCTTCGACTGTTTCGATATCATCAAAAATCTGGTATAGGAACTTGACAGAGTTTTTATAGAAAATCACAGGGGGGAAATCGGCTAATGCCGATTTCTACCAATTTTAAAGAGAAATAGAGATACCCCGCGGAAATGCGTGCTTCTCAGCACTGGCATATTCCGCGGGGTATCTCTATTTCTAAGATGGATTATTATTTTTTGGCGCAAAAAATCAAAGGGATATGTAAAATCAAACAGACTTTTATTTAAGCTGCATTTTCTTCTTTTTTGCCCTCGAATTTCTGTATTTCATTGCAAAGAAAACGATGATATTTGTTGATATTCCTGCCAATTGCATATAACATGAACTCTTTGTATACTTTATCGGCTGTACGATGATTAAATCGTCGAAAGTCATCATTCTCTTTGATGTCTCCAAAGTGCCCCTCTGTTTGAATGGACCGGATCTGACGGTTCAGGATACTTTTTTCACTCTGAATATTCGCGTGAGATTTTTCTTTTAATGCTTCCCAGCGTTCATTGATCTTCATGACTTTATTTTTATCTGCATCTTTTTCGGGATTGTATTTGTAAAGACATTGGGCTTTGTGTTTACAGCCACTGCAATCAGCGCATCCATACACTTCCAGGGTTTGTGTATAACCATCCATTTCTTTTTCTTCTGTGCGGATATGTCTCAGTTCCCGTCCATCATGACAAACATAAAAATGCTCGTCTTCGAATATCTGAGTTGTCATGTTATAATATTTCCCGATATTTTCTTTGTAAGCATGCGTCTTTCTCTGCTCGTGATCCTGCAGTTTGATATAACTTTCTATGTTATGCTCTTTTAAAAACAGCAGATTTTTCTCACTACAATATCCACTGTCTGCAGTAGCTTCTTTCAACACTTCTCCAAAAGCATGGATATGTTTTTGGACAACCGGAATCAATGTATTGTAATCTGTTCTGTCGTTACTTACATATGCATGAACAATGAAGTAATTCTCTACTGCGATCTGAACATTGTAAGCTGGTTTGAGCTGACCATTCATCATATGATCATCTTTCATTCTCATGAAAGTTGCTTCCAGGTCTGTCTTGGAATAACTGTTACGTTCTTTTCCCATGACTTCAAAACACTCTTTATATTCCATAAGTTTGCTGCCGCAAACATCTAATTCTTCATAAAGCTGCTGTATTTCGGATTTTTTCTTTCCTTTTCCGTAAACGAATCCGATTCCTTCGCCCTCTGCTATCGTCATCAGATTTTTCTGCAACTTTAATATATCCAACGGAGAACAGTGGTCAATTTCAATGATGGTATTGTTTGGCAGTTTTTTGTGTTTTGTGAGTTTCCACTTCCGATTCTTTTCAATCACTGCACGCACTTTATCCATACCTTCGATAATAAATATCCTTGCATTTCCCAATCCGTATTTTTCGTTATATCCATTATCTTCTAACAGTACGTTGTATTTACGATAAAGAGAATCTATGTTGTCAAGGAGTCCCACAAGATGATAGTTCAAAGTTCCACGCCAAACAAAAGTGTAACGGTTTGCATTGGCTTCTATCTTCGTACCATCGATAAAAAGCGCCTCTAATGTGATCAGACCTTCCTTTTTTAAGCGTCGTAACAATTGATAATTCAGATCATCTAATATTTCCGGTGTAAGTTTCTTGTTTATAAAATCATAAAAGGCATCTCTTTTTGGCTGCTCTCCTTGTGAGAGCCAGATGAATGCCAGATCTCTTTTATATAGTTCCACAATGCGGTCTATCTCGCGAATGCCACGCATGTTTGCATATGTAAGGACTCCATACTTCATGATTGGGTTAAACCCGTGTTTTCCCTTGCCTGAATACTGTGCTAATAAAGCTGTAAAATCCATTTCCTCCATAACTTTTTTAAGGGTAAAGACTGGATCGTCATCAGGTAAACTCAAGTCGTAGAAGTTGAAGTTGATTTTTTGTTGCCCTAATTCAAAAAATTCGTTATAATATTTATTGCTATTCATAGTTACATTATACAATGTAACGGAGCGAAGGTGGTTGTCGTTAGCCACCTTTTTCTCTTTTTATAGGTAAAATTTTAGGGGGAGGCAGATGACTCATTTCGAGTCATCTGCCTCCCCCTATTTAGAACTGTCATTAACCGACAGCCCCTTTCATTTTACTCCAGAGCATTTTCCAGAGCCTTAAGCATTATCTGCTTATCAGGTTTTCTTCCCGTCCACATTTCAATATTTAAAGCTGCCTGATTGATCAACATGCCTGCGCCCGTCGCACAAGGAATTCCTCTTCGACGCATTTCTTTTATAAAAGCTGTCTGTATTGGATTCGGAATTACATCCTGAACAAACATGCTTTGTTTGATGGAATCCAAATCAATATTCGGCATATCATTTACATTAGGATACAAACCTACAGATGTAGCATTAATCACAATATCTGTATCCTCCGGAACAGAATATGTACCATTCCAATCTACATAATGAACCCTTGTTTTCCCAATCTTATTCAAAATATCAACCAAAGCGTCTCCCAATGCCCTATCCGATGTTCGATTTACAATTGTTATATCAGCTATGCCTGCCAGGCTCATTTCGACAGTGATTGCACGGGCAGCTCCACCAGCTCCCATAATCACTGCTTTTTTTCCTTCCACACAGATCCCATTGGACTCCAGAGACATCATAAAACCTTTTCCATCTGTATTTTCTCCAAATAAATGTCCATTCTCATTTACAATCATATTGACCGCGCCAATTAACTTTGCACTTTCCGATATCTCATCAAGGTAATTCATAACTGCTATTTTATGCGGAATCGTACAGTTAATTCCTCGCATTTTGAAGGCTTTCAAACCACGAACTGCATCCTCCAACTTATCCTTATCCACATCCAGGGTCAGAAAATGCCAACGTTCCAACCCCATTGCCTCAAAAGCTGCATCCTGAATTACAACACCTGGATTTTCTGAAACAGGCTGTCCAAATACACCTACCAGATGATCCAAATAGTTCTGTTCTTTCATTTTCTTTCCTCCTAAACTGCTTCATTTTTCCGTTTTATGGTATAACAATCAAGCCAGATAATCAGCACAATCAGAACTCCTTTTGTTGCCTGCTGAATATAAGGACTTATCATCAGACTGTTCATTGCATTTTCCAAAACAGAAAATAAGAGAAGTCCAATAGCAGTCTGAGGTATGCCTCCAATGCCACCTGCAAATGATGTACCACCTACAACTACGCCACAATTAACCAGCAGAGCTGTGTTATCTCCATAAATAGAAGACCCCGTATTAAGTTGTGAGGATAGCATAATTCCACCAGCGGCAGCTGTCATCCCACAAATAACATAAGTCATCCATTTTGTCTTGATTACATTGATACCTGAGTATAAAGCAACATCGTAACCGCCTCCTATCGCATAGCAATTCCGGCCAAAGGCTGTGTAGCGAAGAAGCAGATGAAACAGAATCATTAAAATAATAGTTACAAGAATTACATTCGGCAGGAACCCAAAAGCAAGTCCATTTGCCAACTTAACGAACATTGGATTGTCCGGCGCAATGGGTTTTGCATCTGTCAGCTGCTGACAGACGCCTTTGATTACCATGCCGGTTCCTAAAGTAATAATAAAGGGTTCTGTTTTCTGCTGAACAATGAAGAAACCGTTGATAAAACCAATCACTGCCCCACTTGCAATACCTGCCAGAATCGCTATCCACATAGGGACATGGCTCATCAGCAAAATCGCAATTATTCCTGAAAGACTCATAGTACTTCCAATGGAAAGATCACAGCCGCCACAGATAACCGTAAGTGTAACTCCAAATGCAAGAATTTCCAACACCGCAGCTGCCTTCAGTAATTCTATTAAATTATAACTTGTATAAAAGCCCGTCTTCGGAAAGATCATTATAACGAGAATCGCAACCGTCGCAAGAAAGGCTTTCTGCTTTAATATTGGATATCCCAGACGTTTTACTGTTTTCTGACCCCTCATTAATTTCCCTCCTCGTTTCGATTATCAATCCAAATTGCAATCACAAGAATTACTCCACGGAATACAGTCTGCATATAAGGTGTAAGGCCCAACAAATTCAGACAGTTTGACAGTAACGTCACCAACAGTACTCCCATAACTGTTCGCATAACGCTTCCCTGTCCTCCTTTGAGACGCGTACCTCCAACAACAACAGAGAGAACTGCATTTGTATCATACCCTTTTCCAACAACCGGAGATGCTGTCGTAACACGCGATAAAAGAACAATTCCTCCAATAGCCGCCATTAAACCTGAGATAACATATATGGTTGAAATACTTTTATAAATAGAAATACCTGACAATCTCGCTGCTTCTTTGTTTCCACCTGTCAGATAGATACTCTGACCCATATATGTTTTCGACTGAAAAATGTACAATAAAATCAGGCACACAATAAAGAGCAGAAAAGAGAACGACAGCAGTTCTCCAAATCCTCCCTGCGCCAGCAGCGAAAATGCTGACGTATCTGTCTGAAGCCAGGATAAATGCCCTGTTTTTCCAGCCGTAATAATCAATGCAATTGCTCCGTAAACTGTACTCATACCATATGTAATAAATAATGCTTTCGCACTGGTCAATGCCCCGCATGTTATAATCAAAATGCTGTTTAAGTAACCGGCAGCCATACCAACCACGATTCCGACAAGCATTGCAGCCCACTGCCCTAACGGTTCAATCAGTAAATAAGTCGTTACAACAACCAGTGAGATAATACCGGAAATAGACAAATCAATAAAACCACACATTATTACAAAGGTCATTCCCAATGCAAAAAAGCTTAAAGGGCCAAACTGACGAATAATATTAATCAGATTTGGCATAGATAAAAACTTAGGTTCCACCAGAATTGTCACAATAACAAGAAGTACAATGGAAACCATGACAAGATAACTTTTCAGGAATTTCATCACTTTGCTTACAGTTCCCCGAAATTTTATATTTTCTTTACTCTGCACCATAATCCCTCCTTATCCCAGCACTCTTTCCATAATAGAATTAACGCTGACTTCCTCAGGATTAAACTCACCAGATATTCTGCCACCGCAAATAGTAAGAATACGATTACTCATACTCAGGACCTCAGCTAATTCAGAAGAAATCAAAATAATGGAACCTCCATCCTCTACAATCTTTTTCATTAAAAGGTAGATTTCGTACTTAGCTCCGACATCAATTCCTCGTGTTGGTTCATCCATGATTAGAATTTTCGGTTGTATTTCCAGCCACCTTCCGACAATGCATTTTTGTTGATTTCCTCCTGACAAACTAACTACTCTGGATTTAATACCAGGAGTTTTAATAGCCAAAGACGCAACATGCTTTTCTGCAATCTTTTTTTGAGATGTTTTATCCAGAAAAATACCTTTTACATGATCCTTCAGTGCTGCCATTGTAATATTCGTCTCAACACTCTGCGAAAGGATCAGCCCCTGCTGCTTTCTGTCTTCCGGCACCAATGCCATTCCAACTCTGATCGCATCCTTTGGGCCTTTGATCTTTACGGATTTTCCATCAATCAGAACCTCCTGCCCTTTTACTTTATCTGCTCCAAAAATTGCACGAATAATCTCTGTACGCCCCGCTCCTACCAGTCCAACCAGTCCTAGAATTTCTCCTTTATGTAGAGTAAAATTAATATTATGTAGTTTCCTGGTATTTAGATTACGCACTTCCAGAAGGGGGGCACCAACGCAGTAGGGGCGTTCCGGATATTCCTTCTCTATAGTTCTTCCTACCATTTTAGTAATCATCTCTTCGCGCGACAATTCAGTAATAGGTTTACTGTCAATCACATTACCATCACGCATAATCGTTACCATATCGCAAAGATCAAAAATCTCATCTAGTTTATGGCTAATATAAATAATGGAAATCCCCATTTGTTTCAAATCACCAATAATCTTATAGAGTCCTTTCAGTTCATCATTTGTAAGGCTACTGCTGGGCTCATCCATAATAATCAACTTTGAATTAAAAGAAAGTGCTTTTGCAATCTCTACCATCTGTTTCTGTGAAACACTAAGTTCCGAAACCATCGTATGCGTATCAATAGAACACCCAATCTGTTCCAAAAGTTTCTGCGCTTTTGTATGTGTTCCACGCATCCCCTTCGCCTCTTTAAACCGTCCCAAAAAAATGTTTTCTCCCACACTCATCGTATTTACCAAATTTAACTCCTGATAAATAATGCTGAGGCCGCGATTCAAAGACTGTATTGGTGTCGTACGCTCAATCACCTCTCCATCAAAAATAACCGTTCCTTCATCCTTTGTATAAACCCCCGACAGAATTTTCATCAGGGTAGATTTTCCTGCACCATTCTCACCGACTATTCCGTGCACGACCCCGCGCTGTACTTCTATAGTTACATGATCAAGTGCCTTAACTCCAGGAAATGATTTACAAACATTTTCTACCTGCAAAATAAACACGGAATCCTTTTCGCTCATATCTATATCCATTCCTTTCGCCTCTGTTCAAAAAACCGGAATATTCTGTCCTCTATAAAAAAGACAAAGCCCGTATCGGCTCAAAGCCGATACGAGCCTTCTTCTATATATTACCATTCCGGAACCGGAAATTCATCAATATTATTCTGCGTAATCATATCAAAAGCAATCAGATTTTCTGCTGAATATTCTTCACCATTAATAGCCTTACGTGCCACTTCCATACATCTTCTTACCAGTTTATCTGCATCAATACTAATTGTAGCATACTGATCACCAGCTTTCACCTGATTGTAGCCTGCCTGGCATCCATCAATACCGATTACAACAACATCTTCCATATTTGCAGCTTTTAAAGCTTCAATACATCCAGTTGCACCGTTATCCCAATGACAAAAGATCGCATCAATCTCATCGCCATATTTTACAATCATGTCTTCTGTAATAGAAAGCGCTTCTGCTGTAGCCCATTGTGTCGGAGCCATAGATGCAAGAAGATTCAGTCCTGTACCATCAAGATTTTCTGTAAAGCCAGTATGACGCTTAATTGCTGCATCATGACCAGCCTGTCCTTCAACTTCTACTACATTGCATCCAGACGGATACTTTTCAAGAATTGCTTCAATTGCGAGTTTTCCTCCCTGGATATCATCCTGGGTTACATAAAAGTCACGTGCCTTTTCAGGAGTGTCACTCATAATCTCAGAGCCATATACACCAACAATAACACCTGCTTTTTTTGCAGCTTCCAAGCTTGGAACAATTCCACTCGCATCATTCGGATTTACACAGATTACATCCGCACCCTGAGCAACGGCATTACCAACAACCTGTGCCTGAATCTGTGGATCCCCGCGCCCATCCAAGGTAGAAACTTCAAATCCATACTCTTCTGCATGTTCTGTAAACATCTTGGACGCAAACACCTGCGATTCATTAGACATATCACCTGCAATAAAGATCAGTTTAGGTAACTCGCCGTCCGTATTTTCTACTTTTTCTTCTGTCTTAGTTTCTTCTGTCTTAACCTCAGCCTCTTTTGCTTCTTCCGTCTTTCCACAACCCGCCAGGGCAGAAGTACCTAAAATCATAGCAAGCATTAACCCCAAAATTTTCTTGTTCATAAGAAATCCTCCTTCCCTTCTTCGTTTTTACACTTTTTAATCTTATTTTTCGCGTTTATAACCATTATTGAAAAGAAGCATTGCCTTCTTTGCATTTTCTCTCATCGCATTCTTTGAGTAGTAAGCCAGTTCATGTACATAAGGCGGAACTGTAGATTTTTCCATTACTTCTCTCATTGCTGATACACCCGCATTGGACATATAGGTATAGTAATTGATTTTACTAACACCATTGTCAATTGCTTTCTTAATCTGTTCCGGGGCTACACCGGATCCTCCATGCATGACGAGATTACAGTCTACGTTTTCGCGAATCTTTTTTAGCAAATCAATATCCAGCACTACATCTTCGACATAGAGACCATGCACCGTACCAAACGAAATTGCAAGAGCATCCAGACCTGTCCTTTCAACAAAATCTTTTGCTTCCTCTGGTTTGGTATAAAAGTCACTTACTTTCATTCCTTCCGGAACTTTCTGTTCCTGCCCAACTACATTGCTCGGCATAACTCCAAGCAGACCTTCCGTAGAAATACCACATGCCTTACAGATATCAACAACCCGTTTTACATTTTTTACATTTTCTTCATAAGGCAGAAGTGAAAAATCAGACATGACAGAAGTAAAGCCCAAATGGATCGCAGTCATAATATATTCAAAATCAAGACCATGATCCAGATTCACAGCAACTGGTACTTTTGATGCCTTTGCAATGGAAATCAGCTTCGGAGCAACTTCACGAATGGGTGCAAACTCTTCTATACACTGCGCATGGTTAAAAATAACCGGTGTATTGACTTCTTCAGCCGCTTCGATAATTGCCTCCATCGTTTCCACCGTTCCTGCATTAAAAGCACCCACAGCGTATTTCTTCTTTTGCGCTTCATCCAGAAGCGGTTTCATAGGTACTAACATAATACTTTGCTTCTCCTTTCAGTTTTGTTTTCTTTCGGTTCTGGCCAGCTCCGTTATTCTTGTCCTTATAATACACGCCAATATTTTATTTGTCAATAATATTTTTCTCATTTGAGCATATTTTTTATCTCAAATAAGCATTTTAGTCATATTTATCAAAATCAAGCAAATATTTATATGAAACATGCCGATTTTTAAGGTAAATATTGATTTATTAGTCTTGTAAAGTTATAATTGTTCTATCAAAAAATCTTATTTGAAAAAGGAGATACTCTCAAATGAGCGTTATTTGTATTGATATTGGAACAACCAGGTGCAAGATTGCAGTCATTAATTCACAGGGAGTACTTTTGGAGGAATCTGCTTTCCCACACAATGCACAGCTTCCAGATAATATGATTGACTGTGAAGTCATTTTTCAGGCTATCGATCGTGAACTTTTAAAACTTTTCTCACGCTTCCATAATATTGAAGCAATTACCTCCACCTCTTTTGGTGAAACTTTTGTCTGTACTAACCAAAAAGGTATTTCCATTTCTCCCAGCATTCTGTACTTTGATACCCGATCCAAACCGCAGCTCCAAAAGCTGTGCCAAAAGTATGATGAATCGTCTATTTACCAACAGACAGGGCATCGTCTAGGTACCGTTTCTCCTCTGGGAAAGCTCTGCTGGATGCAGGAAAATCAGAAAGAGATTCTAAAGAAGAGCTCTCACATCCTGTTTGTTGCTGACTATATCCTGGTTCGTCTTGGTGCGGCCCCCTTTATGTCAAAATCATTTGCCGTAACTACAAATTGGATGGACTTCAATGCCCAAGAGCAATTATATGAAATCCTAGAAGCAGCCTGCGTATCTGCAGAAAAATTTTCTCCCGTAAGAGAGGCTGGTGACATTACGGGTATGATGTCTTCTTATTTCTGCAAGCGATATAATACTGAAATGGTTCCAAAATTGATTGCCGGTGGGCATGATCAGCCTTTTGCCACAATCGGGGCTGGAGCAATGTATCCCGGAGAAGCCGTATATGGTATGGGTACTTCTGATAGTCTGAATATAATTCTTCCAGACTCCATTATCAACAATGATACCTATCAATATGGATTTCAATGTGAACCTTATTTCAACACATCAAATTACTTAACTTATGCACAGATCCCAAGCGGAGGCAAATCTCTGACATGGGCATATAGTCTTTTATTTTCTTCTCATGGTAATTTTTCTGCCAAGGCTTGCGCAGATGATATCCACATGGCTATTTCACGTCAGACAGATGTTTTATTTTTTCCATTTATCAATGGTTCCGGAACACCTTTCTGTCACACTTATTTATCCGGTAGTTTCTGGGGACTGGAAGATAAAACAACAGCACATGACATGCTTTTGGCTGTCATGGAGGGGGTTGCATTCGAAATGAAGTTAAACATGGAACTGCTGTCGAACTGCGGAATATCCAGTAATCGCATAATTGCCTCAGGAGGCGGGGCCCAATTCGAGGACTGGCTTCAATTACGCGCCGATATTCTTGAAGCTCCTCTGTGGATCAATTCCAACAAAAATACCGGCCTTTTTGGACTATTTGCTGTCTCTTCCATTTCATTGAATTATTTCGGCAACATAGAAGAGGCTGTCAAGAGCAGCAACTCCCTTGATAAAATTAAACCCCCAACATATTCAAAAGCCAATTATTACACAGAAAAATACCAACGATACAAAGAAATCCGCTCTTTTATTCAAAGTGATTTAAAACTATAATTTGAGGTGATATTATGTTACAAAGACATTTGAATATTCTTGAACTCTTAGAAACCCATGAAAGATTAGACGTTACAACACTGGCAAAACAATTTAATATTTCGCCTTCAACTATCCGAAAAGATCTGGAATATCTGGAAAACCAAGGACTTTTAAAACGTCAGCATGGATATGCCTCCCGTGTATCTTCCGACAATATCAATTATAGGATGGCTTTCAATTATGAAGCCAAACAAGCAATCGCCCGCAAGGCATGTTCACTGGTCAGCGACGGAGAAACTATTTTAGTTGAGTCTGGCTCAACCTGTGCGCTGTTTGCTTCTATCGTAGCCGAAAAAAAACGAGATGTTACCATTATTACAAACTCTACTTTCATTCCTCGCTATATTGCAGAACACAATACAAATATTATCCTTCTTGGCGGTGATTACCATCCAGATGCAGAAGTAGTTGTAGGACCTCTGGTAAAACTGTGTGTATCACAGATATATGTAGATAAATTTTTTGTAGGACTCAGTGGATTCAGCCCCGCCAGAGGTTTTTTAAACTCAAATATTTCTCGTGCTGAAGCAGTACAGTCTATGGCCATGAGCGCCAACAAAACATATGTACTTGCAGACAATACAAAATTATCTAAATTATCTACTATTGCATTATTTCCTAACAAGCAGCCGTCCGCAATCATCAGCAACGATCCTATCCCTGAAGAAGCCATGGCTTATTTTCAAGAAAATGAAATTGAGTATATTTCTGCAACCACCTAAATTCCAAATATTATATAGTCTATAAAAAGGGGCTGTCGGTTAATGACAGTTCTAAATAGGGGGGAGGCAGATGACTCGAAATGAGTCATCTGCCTC
>NZ_JACOOR010000008.1 GCF_014290175.1 Anaerosacchariphilus hominis | reverse complement strand
TTCTTTCCCGTATTACTGTTAAAAGGTGTTCGTTCTTATTTCTAAGAATCGAACTGTTCTTGAATTCATTCTCTTAGAATTTTCAAGGTTTTACACTGTTCAGTTATCAAGGTTCGCTTATTCGTCTTTGTCGTTCCTCACCGAAGCGACTTGACTATCTTATCACATTCATTCTCGCTTGTCAAGAACTTTTTTAACTTTTTTTGAAGAAGTTTTTGAAGTTCCCGGACTCACTTGAGAAGTGAAGCACTGTCTCTCGCGACAGCTTCTATACTTTACCACGCGGTTCGACAGTTGTCAACAACTTTTTTCAATTTTTTTGAATTTATTTTAGAAGCAGATTTAGAAGGTTATTCCGGTACAGCCAGGAGAGGATGGTGCTCTGCTGTGTCATGCGCAGAAGCATGCCTCCTGTCTCGGTAAAGGAAAGCACAGTCACCGCGAAAAAGAATACCCATACAGCCACCAGCCCTTCCGCCACTCCAAAGAGCATACCTGCCGTCTTATTCAGTCCATGGATAATCGGAAGACCAGATACCAGATCCAGGGAGAACGCGATTCCCCGTACCAGTACCCCCACCAGAATCATTACAATCAGAAAAGCCAGAATGCTCTCCACCTTCAGAACTGCCGCCACCATGGGCGTCAGCACCGCAGTCAGTACCAGCGTCAACGCCAGGGACAGGATGCCCACCGACTTGCGGATCAGCCCTTTTCTGTGTCCGTCCCATGCGCATAGTAATAAAAATAACAGGATCACCGGCAGTAACCAGTTCATGTCTTGTTTCTCCTCCGTCTCTTATTGTAGCTTAATCTCTTCAGTCCGATCTGAGAATACCAGCACATAACGCTCCAGTCCTTTGGTCTTATAAATATCTGCGATTTCGCTGTCAAAGCTTCCCGTATACTTCAGCACGCCCCTGTCACTGTAGATCTCGCATTCGTTGGCACCATACAGGATCAGGTACTTTCCAGAAAGCTTCGCCTGTCGATAATCCAGATCTGACGTCTCCGACAGCACCAAATTTCCCTTCATATCATAGAGCCGGAGCTGATACCGACCCGCGTCTCCGCCTTCTCCCTCCAGGATCAGACCCACCCGGTTTTCTCCGAAGAAGATACTCCGGATCTCCTTTTCCACCGTTACTGTGTGCTGCTCCTCCGGGATCTCGGCTCCTTCATAATAAATAATGCCCTCTCCGGAAATGGCCACGCACTGGCTGCTCCCCAGATACTTCACCTTCGGGATAAGCGTGTCGCTGTATACCTTGGACGCCACGATCTTGTCCACGAAGTTACTGCCTACCGAACCAAAGTTATAGAATACCACGCAGCTTCCGGCAGTTCCTTCCTGCACCTGCAGATAAGACACAGCCAGCTTGGTTCCGTCTGAGGACAGGCTGATGGACAGGGGCTGTCCCGTCTCCTCGAGACTGCACCGGGCCTCTGTCAGCTGATTTCCTTCTTTATCATACAGATAGATCCAGGCATAGGTGCTGTCATTCAGAAGCACCGCCGTCACGCCCTGGGCGGAAACGCTCACCTGCTGAATGGGAAGCAGGGTGGTAATCTGAGTCTGCAGACCCTTTCCGTCAAAGACATAGATCTCATTGCCCTGCTGGCTGGCCACCACCACCTCATTCTGGCAGATATCCACGATAGGCGTCTGCATGGTGTAGGTCTGACTCCAGACCGCCTTGTTCTGGGCATCCACGCAGGAGATGCCATCCCGGCTGTACTTCAGAAGTTTTCCGTTATACTCAGCATACTGGGTGTTCACCGTATCGCTGCGCTCCACGGTGACGCACACCTCATAGTCCGTATAGCTTCGGTTCCGCTGATAAAAATAAATCGCCAGGCACACACCCAAAATCACCGCCAGAACCACAAAGAAGCGGGCCCCAAGGCCCGCCCGATGACGGATCAGTTTCTGTTTATATTCCTTCATATCTCCTTCCGGGCCCTTCGGAGGGTGAAGCTGCATGATATTTGCCATTGCCTTATCCTTCTGTATTACGGTTTTTGTACGGTTTTCCGTATTATAGTTTTCTATATGATAGCATAAAACTATTGGGGAAGCAAAAGTTTTTGACCCGCCAGGATCCGATCGCTGTCCCGGATTCCGTTCAGACTGCAGATGGCTTCTATACGGTCGTCCCGGCCGTAGATTTTGCGGCTGATCTCCAGAAGAGTGTCGCCTTTCTGCACCACATAGCTTTCCGGAACCGTACTGTCCGCTTCTGTGCTTGTCTCCTCCCGGGCAGCAGACTCGCCGGAAGCTTCTACGGTCTCTCCTGTCCCGGTCGCCGGTTCTCCCGCTTCCGTTCCCGCATCATTGTCTTTCTCTTCCCCATTTTCTCCCGCAATCTCGTCTGAATTCCCGTCCTCAGCCTGTCCATCTCCTTCTTCCGGCTTTTCCTCCGCGCTTCCACCGTCCGCATAAGCTGCCATCAGGGCGGTATCCGAACTCTCTCCGGCGCTCTGATTTTCCAGGGAACGGGAGATCTCCCCCAGGGTCGTCTCCAACCATTTCATTTTCTCATAGTTATTGATCAGGGTGATACCGATAACCAGTACCACCATGACCAGGAAAGTGCTGGCCGCGTACAGGAAAGTCAGTACCCGTTTCTGGCCGGACAGCTCTTTTTTCTCCTGTACCAGCGCCCGGAAGCTCCGGATGGCGTGATCGTCGAAGTCTTCCTTCTGATCCACGCTCTCGCCTTTTCCCGTCTCAATCATATAGCGCTGCATGCTCCCGTTCCGTTCATAAAAGATGTAATAGCCCCGCTGTCGGGTCAGTCGGCCATTCTCATAGGCATAAAAATCCGCCTCCCCATCCGTGGGCTCGGCCGCCAACAGAACCTTGTCCACTCCGCCGAAGTAATTCACATGGGTCTTTTCCACCTCCGGCCCCAGTTCCACCGGATAGCCGGGCAGGGACAGGAACCAGCCCAGGATATCCATATCCGCGAAGTACTCCTTCATGACGCCGTAGATTTCCGCCCAGGCCTCGTCCGTAAATGGAATCCCCCGGTCTGTGTATTCCAGGCTTTTCACTCCCGCCGCTCCCCGGATCAGGAGACAGGGAATCCCATCCGCCCGCTCCGTCTGTCCCAGAAGCACTGCAATTCTGCTGCTCAGGCTCTCTTCTTCCGCAAAATGCTTCAGATAGGTCACCACATAATCTTCTATATAGATCCTGCGTTTTTCTTCCAGCTCTCCCACCTGTCGCACATTCTTCGGCAGATCTGCCTTTCGCTCCGGTCCGGGCTCTCTGGTATTTTCCCTGTAAACGAATTCAATCATACTCTCACCTCATTTTCCTCTGCCTGCCCATACGCTGGGCATCGGGTCCGCCCCGGGCAGGGCACCCCCTCTTTTTTGCATGGTAACACAGAGGCTCTGCATGATTTAGCGGATTCTGTCGGAGAAAACAGGAATTTTTTCGACAAAAACAGAGCGGATCCCTTCCGGGGTTCCGCCCTGCCTGATACGCTGATTCTGTTTTGATCCTGATTCTGTTTCCAGCCTACGCCAGTGTCACGCTGGTGATATTGCGGAAAGCCTCCAGATCCTCCTGCTCGATGCCGCTGTCTGTGATCAGCTCGTCTACCTCACTCAGCTCCATGACCTGGGCAAAGGAGACTCTGCCCATTTTACTGCTGTCGCACATGAGAATCTTTTCATTGGACGCGTGGATGATATTCTTCATCACCAGCGCCGTATCCAGATCCGGCGTGGTAATTCCCTTGTCCACGGTGATTCCCGTGCAGGTGATAAAGGCCTTGTCAATATTGATCATATCCAGAAACTCGTTATGAAATGGCGAAGTGGTATAATGATACCTATTCCGAAGGGCTCCGCCCAGAATCCAGATATCAAAATCCGTATTCTGCTCCAGCCAGTTCGCAAATGTAATATCATTGATAATCACCATCAGATTCTTTCGCTCGGGAAGTCTCTGCAGCAACTCAAATGCCGTGCTTCCGGTAAAGATCACGATCCGGTCTCCGTTCTCGATGCGTCCCAACGCCGCTTCCGCTATGGCACGCTTCTGCTCCATCATCCGTTCCTTATTCTCCGGAAGATACTCCAGTCCCGTCTTAGTGGAGCCGATGGCTCCCCCGTGGGTACGGGTCAGACGCTTTTCCTTTTCCAGCTGTCTGAGATCGTTCCGGATGGTGGACGCCGACACGCCAAAGTAATCGCACAGCTCCGGCACCACGATTTTATTCTGGGCCTGAAGCAGCTTGATGATCGCTTCCTTCCGTTCCTCCGAAAATAACTGAGTGGGATTCTGTCCTCCTGCCATGTTCACCCCCCCCCCCTTGAAATTTTTTGCAGTTTTTATATTTGTTTTTCGTGCTGTTATCTTTGTCATCATAGCACGATTCCCTGCTTTTTACAAGTTGGTCTTCACGATCTGGTATACATGTTCCACCGTCAGGCCGTATTCCTTCATCAGGAAATCCTGGCTGCCCACCTGACCAAACCGGTTCTCGATGCCTACTTTTCTGAGCCGGATTCCGCTGCCGTCCTCCGCCAGAATATCCGCCGCCGCGCTTCCCAGTCCGTTGGTGACACTGTGGTTCTCCACTGTGACGATAAGCTTCTTGCCCGCCGCCTGCTGCCGGAAGGTCTCCACGTCAAAGGGCGCTACTGTAAACATATCGAGAACCGCTGCCTCGACCCCCTCTTCCGCCAGCTGATCCGCTGCGTCCAGGGCCAACTTCAGGCCCAGTCCGGCTGCCACCAGAAGCACATCCTTTCCTTCCCGGAGCACATTGGCTTTGCCACTTTCAAAGGTAGAACCCTCCGCATAGATATCCGGCATACCCTTTCTGGCCGCCCGGATGTAATGAACGCCTTTTTTATGCTCCAGGCTGTGAATCAGCCACCGGAGCTGCACGCCGTCCGCCGGATCGTAAACCTCCACCGTGGGAATGGCCCGCATGATGGCCATATCCTCAAAGGTGGTATGGGTTCCTCCGTTCTGGGCCACGCAGACACCCGGATCAGAACCGTAGATATTAATGGTATTCCCTGCGTAAGCGCCCTCCAGAAAGATCTGGTCGCAGGCGCGCCTTACAGCAAAGGGCGCAAAGGTATGGATAAAGGGTACGAAGCCCCGCATGGACATACCCGCCGCGATTCCCACCATATTAGCCTCCGCAATTCCCACATTCAGGAACTGATCCGGATGGCTCTTCTGAATCTTTGAGAATCCGGATGCTCCGCCCAGATCCGCCTCCAGGGCCACTACCTTTTTATTCTGATCCATCATTTCCTGCAGGGTTTCCACGAAAACGCCGCGCATTTCCGTGCTTCCTGTCTGTTCTGCCCGTTTCCACATACTACCGCCCTCCTTCTGCCACGTACTGCTCCAGTGCCTGGATGGTTTTGTCCAGTTCTTCCTTGGCTTTCGCGTCGAACTTGGGTGCATGGCTGTCTTCTCTTTCTATATAATAGGGAACTCCCTGGGCTTTCACCGTATCCAGCAGTACGCAGACTGCGGAATCGGTCACCTGTCCGGCCGCCTTCAGGGCCTCGTCGATGGAGCTTTCCTCCCGGCCGTCCGCATCGAAGACCCGGAAACCGAAGCTTTCCATCTTCTTATGAAAATCAAAGGGCGTGATGATATCGGTCAGCTTTCCATCCAGCTGACGCTTGTTATAGTCAATGATCACGATAACCTCATGGAGCTTATGATGGGCCAGGAACTGGAAGGCCTCCCAGCACTGTCCCTCGTTCAGCTCACCGTCTCCCACGATCAGATAGACCTTCTGACCGCTGCGCCCTTCCTTCCGGAGTGCCATTCCGATACCTGCCGCCACGGAGGTTCCCTGTCCCAGAGAGCCTGTAGTAGCATCAACGCCCGGCGTCCGTAGCCTGTCTGGATGAGAGGGAAGGGAGGTCCCCCCTTCGTTCAGGGTATACAGAAGTTCTTTGTCAAAGAAGCCGTGCAGAGCCAGGGCCGCATAAAGGGAGGGCCCGGAATGTCCCTTGGAAAGCACCACATAATCCCGGTCTTCCCAGGCCGGAACCTCCGGTTTGTAGCGGAGAATGTCGTTATAAAGTACCGAAAGCAGTTCCACAATAGACATGGCACCGCCCAGATGGCCGTATCCACGCCATTTCAGCATCTTCAGTGTCTCCAGACGAATCTCCGCGGAACCTTTTTTTAATTGTCTCTCTTTTTCCTTATCCATAGCCGCCTCCTCAGTTCTTTCCTTTCAGTCTCAGCTGTTCAAACGCGTAAAGGGCAGATCCGGCTACGCCGACTCCCGGCTCCTTACTTGCGTGTACAATAGCAAAATCTGTTCCCGGAAAGGGCTTCCGTGTGAATTCATACACATAATCCCAGAACATTTTCTCCGGGAAATCCTTCATATCCATGACGCCGCCGCCCACCACGATCCGATCGGGATCGAAGATATTGATCTCGGTGGCCATGGGAATGGCCATACCCTCCAGGTACTCCTGAATCACCTTGCTGTCGCTGTGGTTTCGGAAGATGTCGGTAAATTCCTCCTCCGGCCAGTGCTCCTGCCAGATATCCCGCAGCACTCTGCCGCTGGCGTAGCACTCCGCGCAGCCTCTGTTTCCGCAGGTGCAGTAGCGATCGCTGAGATAGAAGGGAATATGTCCCACGTCGCAGGCCACGCCGTGCTTTCCATCCAGGAAGCCATTGCCCAGATAGACACTGTTTCCGATGCCGGTTCCGTAGTAGAAGCCGATGGTGATACCGCTTCCCTTCCACTTGTGCATCTCAATCTCGTACCAGAGCAGGTTGCAGGCATCCTTATTGATAAAGGTGGGGATCCCCAATCTCTGCTGCAGGGAATGCACCACATTTCTCCCGTCGAAGCCGCCGGTGGAATTCTGCAGATTCGGACAGTTGTAGACCACCTTTCTGGCCGCGTCGATGGGCGACGGAAAGCCGATGCCGATGGCAGAGAGCTGCCCCTGCATGCCATGCTCCTGTATATACAGCTCAATCTTATCTGCCAGCAGCTCCACCGCTTCTCCATTGTCGCAGATCTCCCGACTGGAGGCCTTGTAGAAGTACTCGACGCTTCCGTCCTCCGACACCAGACCCATGCGGAAATTTGTTCCGCCGATATCAATCCCTATCGCTTTTTTACTCATTCACCCACTCCTCATAGTCTGCAAGCATCTTTTTCCAGGCCACTGCCGTGTCCTTGTCATGGCTGAACAGGCAGGTGGAGCCCATGATAATAATATCCACGCCAGTTTCGCTGACCCGCTTCATGGTGCTGCGGTTGCAGCCGCCGTCGATCTGGGTCTCAAAGGTATAGCCCTTCTCCTCACGGATCCGATGTGCCTCACGAATCTTATCCAGCACCGGCTCGATGAGCTTCTGCTTCGCGAAGCCCGGGGTTACGCCCATGAAGGTCAGCAAATCCACCTGATCCAGATAGTACTTCGTATCCTCCAGGGTCGCTGTGGGTCCCAGGACGATGCCGACCTTTCTGCCCCGCTCCCTGATATAGGAAATGTATTTGAATACATTCTGTCCCAGTTCCTCCTCCGGAAGGGACACAATATCCGCGCCTGCGTCGATGACCGCCTCGATCATGTCCAGGCCCATGTCCTTTACCATAATATGTACATCCAGAGGCAGGTCTGTGATTTGCCGCAGCTGTCCGATGAACTGGGGCGATACGCACATATTTTTCGCGTAATGCCAGTCAATGATATCAATATGATAATAGTACGCGTAGGGATTCAGTCCCTCGATCTGCTCCTGTACGTTCATAAAATCCATGCCCATTAAGGACGGCGCAAATTTCTGTGCCATATTTATTTTCCCCCTCTGTTATTTTCTTGATACTACGTGATCCAGGCTCACTGCCGCGATCAGCAGAAGACCGGTGGCCAGATTCTGATAGAATGTGGGGACACTGCACATGTTCAGTCCGTTGCTGATCAGGCCCAGAATCAAAGCGCCCACAATGACATTGGGAATCTTACCTTTTCCACCGAAAAAGCTGGTGCCGCCGATGATGGCTGATGCGATGGCCTCGGTCTCCGCTCCGATAGAAGTATTCGGCTCCGCCGCTCCCAGACGTGCCGCCATCACGGCGCCGCAGATACCGGCGCACAGACCGGAAATGGTATGTACCGCCAGCAGATGCTGCTTTACGTTAATACCGGAGAACCACGCTGCGTCCCGGTTGCCGCCCATGACATACAGATTTCGGCCAAAGGTCAGCTTCGAGGTGATAAACCAACACAGGACCGCCACCACCAGTGCGATAACTACCGCCATGGGAACGCCGTGATACAGGCCTCCGAAAATCTGGGTGAAGATCTTCGGCATACCAAAAGTAGCCTGGGCATTGGAGATAATCAGGGTCAGAGCCCGGAAAATGGACTGGGTACCCAGGGTGATAATAAACGGATGCACGCCGGTCAGGTTAATCAGCGTACCGTTGATGAAGCCGCATAAAGCTCCGCCCAGGACCGCGCCCAGCAGAACCGCCAGGAAGGGATTCATTCCGAAGTTCACCATCAGCTTCGCTGTCACCATGCCGGTGAAGGCCACAATGGAGCCGATGGAAAGGTCGATACCTCCCAGCAGGATGGCGAAGAACTCACCGCAGGCCAGAAGCATGATGGTCGCACTCTGAGTTACGATCTGAATAAAGTTTCCGGCTGTATGGAAACTGGCAGGCGCAACCACCGCGAATACGCACCACATTACCACAAATATCGCCAGCGTTCCAAATTTCTCCCAATAGTTTTTGAAACTATTTGTTTTCATCTTCATAGACTCTCTCTCCTTTATTACATGGTCGCAGTCTGAAGGATCAGCTCTTCTGTCACTTCTGATTTGTCCAGTATTCCCTTTTTCTGTCCCTGATTCATAACCATAATTCTGTCGCAGATACCAAGCAGCTCCGGCATTTCCGATGAAATCATGATAACGCCCACGCCCTGGCCTGCCAAGGTCCGCATAATGCGGTACATCTCGGTCTTAGTCCCGATATCGATACCCTTGGTGGGCTCGTCGAAAATAATCATCTTCGCGTTTGCGGCCATCCATTTTCCCACGATGACCTTCTGCTGATTTCCGCCTGACAGTTCCGTAATCAGCTGAGAGAGGGACGCGCATTTCACCTGCATTTCCGCCCGTTCTTTTTCTGCCAGCTGTTCTTCCTGTTTGCCCTGTATTGTTCCATAGAAACCACCCCATTTTGAACGCAGGAGCCGGCTCACCAGAACCAGATTCTCCTTGATTCCGAAGTTCGGGAAGATACCTGTCTCCCGTCGGTTCTCCGTAATCATCGCAATTCCGTTTTTGATGGAAGTATAGGGTGTTCCTATCTTGATTTCTTTTCCATCCAGATAAATCTTTCCGCTTTCATAGGATTCCCCCGCGAAGATGACGTTCATCAGCTCGGTTCTTCCGGCTCCTACCAGTCCGGCCACACCCAGCACCTCGCCCCGGTACAGTTCAAAGGAAACCCCTTTTGTCTTTCCGTCTTTCCTCCGGATATCCTCTGCCTTGAACAGGATATTCTCCGGCTCATAGACCACATCTTTTTCTCCAAAGAAGGTTCTCTGGAGCTGTCTGCCGACCATCATGGAGATGATCTCGTCTTCGGAGTGAATCTCTGACATATCCTTGGTGGCCACCGTTGTTCCATCCTTCAGGATGGTGACCCGGTCGCCGATCTCCCGCAGTTCCTTCATCTTATGGGAGATATATACGATCCCGATGCCGGATTCCCGCAGTTCCCGGATGATTTTCAGAAGATTCTGAGTCTCCTCGTCCGTCAGGGAGGAGGTGGGCTCATCCATGACCAGAAGCTTTGAATCCTCCACCAGGGCCTTCGCGATCTCTACCATCTGCTTTTCCGAGATGGACAGATCCTCCACCAGGGTGGTGACCGGTTTTTTCAGTCCCACGCGTCTGGCTGCTTCTTCCGCTTTTTTCATATAGGCCGCCCGATCCACCACAGGAATCAGATTCAGCCATTTCTTCACCGGAAGCTTTCCTACGAACATGTTCTCCGCTATAGAGAGCTCGTTTACCACGCTCAGCTCCTGGTAAATGATGCTGATTCCCAATTCCTTGGATTTCTTCGGCGTCAGTTCGGAGAATTCCTCTCCGTTTACCACGATCGTTCCCTGAGTGGGCGTATAGATTCCACTTAATATTTTCATCAGCGTGGACTTTCCGGCTCCGTTCTCACCCAGAAGCAGGTGTACCTCTCCTGCCTTCACATCAAAAGAGACGCTGTCCAGGGCAACGACTCCCGGAAATTCCTTCCTGATGTTTTTCATTTCCACCAATGTTCCCATTCTTCCACCTCGATTGCCCGCTTGATTAAGAGCGGGGCTGCCGCAAACCGGCAGCCCCGAAAATGTTTTCTCTGTTTCGTTCTGTTATTTACTGTGCATTCAGCAGTTCGTCGATGTTCTCCTGTGTGTATACAGTAGCAGGAATCAGTGTATCTTCCGGCTGATTGTCTACAGAACCGTAGTTTCCGCTCTCCAGAGCCGCAACTGCCTGCTCTACGCAGGAAAGTGCGATGCCGGCCGGATCCTGAACAACTGCAATGAGCTGTCCGTCCTTAATACCCTTCTGAACCTCGGTATCAGCGTCGGTGGATACCAGATAGATGTCCTCGCGTCCGGTGTTGATCATGGCCTGCAGAACGCCTTTTGCCATGGTGTCATTTGCGGTGAAGATAGCATTCAGCTTATCGCCGTACTTGTTAATCATGTTGGTCGCCACATCCAGAGCAGTCTGTCTGTCCCAGTCACCCGGCTGGATATCCAGTACTTCGTAGCCGTCTGCCGCTTCCAGAGCGTCCTTACAGCCGTCACGGCGAAGCTCGCCGGAAGTCGCGCCTGCGATACCTTCAATGATACAAACGCCAGCGCCGTCCGGATACTTCTTCATGATCTCGTCTGCGCCCATCTTTCCTACTGCCACGTTGTCAGAGGTAGCATATCCCACCACATAGCCGCCTGCTTCGTTCAGCGCGTTCATGTCAAACTTCTCGTCGATATCTACCACCGGGATATTCGCCTCGTTTGCCTTTACCACTCCTGAAATCAGGTTGGTCGGGGTAATCGGAGCTACACAGAGCGCGTCGTACTTACCGCTTGTGATCATATTCTCCATCAGATTCAGCTGTCCGCTCAGATCGTCCTCAGACTCAGCGCCGAAGATTTCAATGGTGACATTGTCCAACTCTGCCACTCTCTTCTCCAGACCTTCTGCCATGGACTGCCAGTAGGGACTGGAAAGTGTCTTCATCAGGACGCCGATGGTGTAGGTGTCCCCTGTGGTCTCTGCCGCTGCCGCGTCATCTGTGGTTTCTGTGGTCTCAGCCTGTGCCGGTGTGTCGGTTGTGGTCTCCCCCTTTGAGCCACATGCAACCAGTCCCAATGACATAACGCCCACCAATAACATTGCTACTAACCTCTTCATACTCTTCCTCCTTATAAAAATTGTTTATATAGTGAAGCCGGTACCTTCTTCCGGTTCTCACTTTTCATGTTTTGTTCCTGCTTTCGTTGCTTTTTGTTATTATTTATTATCGTTTGTAATTCAAATGATAACCACTGTTGTACTATTTGTCAATATGTATTTGTTATTTATTTTCGTTTTGTTAATATTGCACATATTTTTCGCGATTGACACCCCACGTCCTCCGTGATATGATTGTTGTATGTGATTGTTTGTTATCGTTTTTTAATATTTTCATTTCACACTTATCAAACACTATTTAAAGGAGGTTCTTATTATGGAACGTACAAACCTTACCAGAGAACAGCTTGCCTCTTATATTGATCATACGCTCTTAAAGCCGGACGCATCACTTCCGCAGATTAAAAAAATCTGCGAGGAGGCAAAAACTTATCATTTTGCCTCCGTATGCGTAAATTCCTACTGGATTCCCACCGTAGCCGCAGAGCTGGCCGGAACGGATATCGCCCCCTGCAGCGTCATCGGCTTCCCGCTGGGCGCAGGTCTTTCTTCTTCTAAAGCAGCCGAGGCAAAGGACGCCATTGCCGCAGGCGCGAAAGAAATCGATATGGTCATCAATGTGGGCGCTATTAAAAGTGGCGACTGGGATGGGGTAAAAAAAGACATTGAAGCTGTGAACGCCGTAAAGGGCGGTGCGAAGCTGAAAGTGATTATCGAGACCTGTCTGCTGACAGATGAAGAAAAGGTAAAGGCCTGCCAGGCTTCCATGGAAGCGGGCGCTGATTTCGTAAAGACCTCCACCGGCTTTTCCACCGGCGGAGCCACCGCCCATGATGTGGCGCTCATGCGTCAGACTGTAGGCGACGGCCTGGGCGTCAAGGCTTCCGGCGGCATCCGTACCCTGGAGGACGCTCTTACCATGATCGAAGCAGGCGCTTCCAGACTGGGCGCAAGCGCAGGCGTAAAAATCATAGAAGCTCTCTAAAAGGAGGTATCCTATGGCAGATATATGGAACTGGGCCCGGGGCTTTCACCTTTCCATGGGAAACCCCCAGGAACACCCTGAAGTCTGGACCCGCAGATATCTTTCCCAGTTTCCGGACTTTTTCTCCGACCGGGAGGCGGCCCGAACGATACTGGAGACGGAGGATCCCCTGATCTATGAGGTACAGGATATGCTTCCTCCCTCCCATCCCGGAGATCTGGCTTTTGGCATCACCCGGCTCTATCCAGGGAAGATCGGGAAAGAATACTATATGACAAAGGGGCATTTCCATGTGATCCCGGATACGGCGGAGATCTATTACTGCCTCAGCGGAGAAGGCTATCTGCTGACTGAGACGAAGGGCGGAGAGGTCTCTCTCCTTCCCATGAAGCCCTCGGAGGCCGCTTATTCCGCCAGGGGTTACGCCCACCGCTGTATCAATACCGGCACAGAGCCCCTCATTGTATTCTACGCTTACCGGGCCGACGCCGGACACGACTATGCCACCATTCAGGATCGGGGCTTCCACACCCTGATTCTGGAGGAGGACGGAAGGCCGTCCATACAGACGAATCCTTCCTATTCCACCTTGAAATAAAGCCAAAAGAGAAGGACGAGCGCTTTCGCGCCCGTCCTTCTCTTTATGTAAGCTTTTTATTTCATCCACTCTTTGATCTGCTCGTATACACCGTTTCCATCGATACGGTACTTCTCAAGCAGCTTTACTGCCGGGCCGGACTCGCCGTAGGTATCGTAGATACCAATCTTCTTGGTCAGAGTCGGAAGCTTCTCGCTCAGTGCGTCGCATACTGCGCTGCCCAGGCCGCCGATGACAGAATGCTCCTCGACGGTTACCACCTTTCCGGTCTTCTTTGCGGAGTTCAGGATGATCTCCTCGTCCAGCGGCTTGATGGTGTGAATATTGATCACCTCTGCAGATACGCCCTCTGCCGCCAGCTTCTCAGCTGCTTCCAGAGCGCTGTTTACGCAAAGTCCGGTAGCTACGATGGTCAGGTCGGTACCCTCTCTTAAGAGAACGCCCTTGCCGATCTCGAACTTGTAGGTAGCCTCGTCGTTGATTACCGGCACTGCCAGTCTTCCGAAACGAAGATATACCGGTCCCACATACTCAGCCGCTGCCTTTACTGCAGCTCTTGCCTCCACGTCGTCGGAGGGGCTGATGATAACCATGCCCGGGATAGTACGCATCAGAGCGATATCCTCGTTACACTGATGGGTAGCTCCATCCTCACCTACGGAGATTCCTGCGTGGGTAGCGCCGATCTTTACGTTCAGATGGGGATATCCCACTGCGTTACGGATCTGCTCAAAGGCACGTCCTGCAGCAAACATAGCGAAGGTGCTGCAGAAGGGGATCTTTCCGGTGGTAGCGATGCCAGCTGCGATACCTACCATGTTTCCCTCTGCAATACCGCAGTCAAAGAAACGATCCGGATATGCTTTCTTAAATACGCTTGTCTTGGTTGCTCCTGCAAGGTCCGCATCCAGTACGATTACGTTCGGGTTCTCTGCGCCAAGCTCTTTTAAAGCATTGCCGTAGCTTTCTCTCGTTGCGATCTTCTTTACTTCTGACATAATGCTTCACCTGCCTTCTCTAAATCTGCCATTGCGATAGCGTACTGCTCGTCGTTCGGTGCGGAGCCGTGCCATGCAACGTTATTCTCCATGAAGGATACGCCCTTACCCTTTACAGTCTTCATGATAATGGCTGTGGGCTGTCCCTTTACAGTCTTTGCTTCCGCAAACGCTGCTCTCAGCTGGTCGAAATCATGACCGTCTACGTTGATTACATGGAAGTTAAATGCTTTGAACTTCTCGTCGATGGGGTACGGAGAGTTTACCTCTACGATGGTTCCGTCGATCTGAAGGTTGTTATTGTCCACAATCACGCACAGGTTGTCCAGCTTCTTCGCGCTGGCGAACATGGAAGCCTCCCATACCTGGCCCTCCTGGATCTCACCGTCTCCAAGAAGTGTATATACACGATAGCTGTCTCCAAATACCTTAGCGGAAAGCGCCATACCTACTGCTGCGGAGATGCCCTGTCCCAGAGATCCGCTGGACATGTCGATGCCCGGTGTGTGCTGCATACAGGGATGTCCCTGAAGATGTGATCCAATCTGACGCAGACTGGTCAGATCCTCCTTCGGGAAATATCCGCGCTCTGCCAGGGTAGCGTACAGACCCGGTGCCGTATGTCCCTTGGACAGTACGAAACGGTCTCTGTCTGCCTTCTTCGGATCCTTCGGATCGATGTTCATCTCTTCAAAATACAGATAGGTAAATACATCTGCTGCTGACAGAGATCCGCCCGGATGACCGGACTTTGCGCTGTGAACGGCTGTGACGATGCCCTTGCGGACTTCATTAGCCGTCTTCTGGAGTTCTAAATTCGTCATTTTTGTCCCACCTTTTATTATATTGTTTTGTTTTTTGCTTCTTCTTGTAGTATAGCGACTGTTTCCCCTCAGGTCAAGCTTTTCCTTACAGTTCTACGCGTCCCTCCAGGGCCCGCAGAAGTGTCACTTCATCGATATATTCCAGATCTCCGCCCACCGGCACGCCGCTGGCGATCCGGCTGACTTTGATTCCTGTGGGTTTGATGAGCTTGCTGATATACATGGCTGTGGTCTCGCCCTCCAGGCTGGAGTTCGTGGCGATGATGACCTCCTCCACATCCCCCTGAAGCCGGGTCATCAGCTCCTTCAGCCGGATATCGGAGGGTCCGATGCCCAGCATGGGGGAAATGGCTCCATGGAGCACATGGTAGACGCCGTCGTACTTGCCGGTCTTCTCGTAGGCTGCCAGATCCCGGGTGTTCTCCACCACCATGATCACCTTATGATCCCTCTTGGGGTTGGCGCAAATGGGGCACAGCTCCTGATCCGTCATGGTAAAGCATTCTTTACAGTAACGGACATTTTTCTTGGCGCTGATGATGGAATCCGACAGGGCCTGCACCTTCTCCACGGGCATATTTACGATATGGAAAGCCAGCCGCTGGGCCGTCTTTCCGCCGATGCCCGGCAGAGATGAGAGCTGCTCGATCAGCTTACTGATTTGACTGCTGTAATAATCCATTAGAACGGAAAGCCTCCGCCCATACCGCCGGTCAGTCCGGACATCATGGAAGCGGAATCCTCTTCCTGCTGCCGCAGTACCTGATTAACCGCGATCATAATCATATCCTCCAGGGTCTCCACATCCTCGGGATCTACCGCGTCCGGATCGATGGTCACCTTTGTGATCTCCTTCTTACCGGACATGGTTACCTCTACGGCTCCGCCTCCGGCTGCCGCTGTATACTCCTTCTCCTCCAGAGCCTTCTGGTTCTCTTCCATCTGACGCTGCATCTTCTGTGCCTGCTTCATCAGATTGTTCATATTCATATTGCCGGGCATGCCCATGCCTCCCGGAAATCCGCCTCTCTTTGCCATTTCAAAAATCCTCCTTACTCCTCTTCATATTCTATGTCTGTATGAATGACCTGTTCGATATCGATAGCTCCCACATCCCCGTGGGGGTCATTCTCCATGCAGGCCACCTGAATCTCCATATCCTTTCCCGTCTCCTGCAGGATCACCTGCCGTATCTCCGCAAGATGCTTTCCCTCGTTCAGGAAAGCTTCCCCGGTGGGCGTGGCCGCTATGATACCAAGCCGCCCGTCCCCCAGGGCCTTTAACCGGGCGTCCTTTAAGTACACCCGCAAAAGGGGATGGAGCCGGTTCAGCAGGTTGTGCCAGTTCTTCACCACATTCTGCACGTCCTCAGGCAGGGATTTGGGCGTCGGGGCCTGGGGCTCCTGCTTCTGTGGCTCTGCCTGGGTCGCCGGGGCTTCGCCGCCGTTCTGCCATCCCCCATAGGAAATAGCTCCCGAGGCCAGTTCTCCCAGTTTCTGCTCAAACTCTTCCTCCAGTACCCGGATCCGGTCCAGAATCACGTCCGCCCGGTTTTCCATGGCCGGACGGCAAAGCTTGATGAAAGCCACCTCCACCAGCACCCGTTTCTGGGAAGCATAGCGGATCTGGCCGCCCAGCTCGGAAAAGATCCGGATATAGCGCATCAGAGTATCCGTCTCGATCTGCAACGCCTCTTCCTTCAGACGCCTCAGATTCTCCGAGGATACATCCAGCACCTCTTCCACGTCTTCCATGTTCTCGGAGCTCTTTAAGAGCAGCAGATTCCTGAGATACCAGGTGAAGTCCGTCACGAACTGTCCCAGCTCCCGGCCCTGTACCACCAGTTCCTCGATCTCTCCCATGACGCCGGTCAGGTTCCGCTCCAGGGTCAGCCGCAGCAGCCTGCTGTAGACCTCCGTATCCACGGCTCCCAGTACGTCCAGCACATGATCGTAGGTCAGCTCCTGGTTCAGGTAAAAGGCGATGCACTGATCCAGAAGGCTTAAGGCATCTCGCATGGAGCCGTCCGCCGCCTTGGCGATATAGCGCAGGGCCTTTTCCTCAGTCTGCACGCCCTCTTTTTCCGTCAGCTCCTGCAGTCTGGCGGTGATGGTGTCCGCCGTGATCCGGCGGAAATCGTACCTCTGGCAACGTGACAGGATGGTCACCGGAATCTTGTGGGCCTCGGTGGTAGCCAGGATAAAGATCACGTAAGAGGGCGGTTCCTCCAGGGTCTTTAAAAGCGCGTTGAAGGCTCCGATGGAAAGCATATGCACCTCGTCGATGATATAAACCTTGTACTTGCCTTCCGTGGGAGAATACTCCACCTCTTCCCGTATCTGACGGATATTGTCCACGCCATTATTGGAAGCGGCATCGATCTCTATCACATTCATGGAAGTGCCTGCCGCGATAGAGCGGCAGGCCGCGCAGGTTCCGCAGGGATTCCCGTCCACCGGATGCTCACAGTTCACCGCCCGGGCGAAGATCTTGGCAATGGTGGTCTTTCCGGTACCCCTTGTTCCGCAGAACAGATAGGCATGTCCGATCCGTTCTGCCATGATTTGATTTTTCAGTGTGGTCACAATGTGATCCTGTCCCTTGACATCCCCAAACTCCGTGGGCCGGAACTTCCGGTAGAGGGCCATATACGACATTGGTTTCTTCCCCTTTAATTACTTAGTCGCCGAAGCTGATGCCGATCATCTTCGCCTCGGATATGATCGAGGAGTTCGGATCCACAAACTTCAGCTTGCCTGCGGACTCTTCCAGCGGAATCCGCTTGCATTCGCCATTCACGATGCCGATCATGTAGCCGTAGGCGTCGTCCACAATGGCCTGGGCTGCCGCTGCGCCCAGTCTGGTGGAAAGTACCCGGTCATAGGGACAGGGACTGCCGCCCCGCTGGGTGTGGCCCGGGACAGTGACCCGTACCTCGGTGCCCAGACGCTGGGTGAGCTGATCCGCGATCTCGTAGGATACGGCCGGATACTTGTAATTTTCCATGAACTTCTTCAGCTCTTTTTTGCTCATCTCCGCCCTCTCCTTGGGGATCGCGCCCTCGGCTACGGCCAAGATGGTAAAGCCCTTTTTCTGCTTATTGCGGGCCTCGATGGCCTTACAGATACTGTCGATATTGTACGGGATCTCCGGAATCAGGATGATATCCGCGCCTCCGGCGATACCTGCGTGCAGGGTCAGCTGGCCTACCTTATGTCCCATGACCTCCACGATGAATACACGGCCGTGGGAAGCCGCTGTGGTGTGGATGCAGTCGATACACTGGGTAGCGATATCCACCGCGCTCTGGAAGCCAAAGGTCATGTCCGTGCCGTAGATGTCATTGTCAATGGTCTTCGGCATGTGCAGGATATTCAGGCCCTCCTCCCGCAGAAGGTTCGCGGTCTTCTGGGTTCCGTTGCCTCCCAGGATCACCAGGCAGTCCAGACGCAGCTTGTGATAGGTGTGCTTCATGGCCTCCACCTTATCCAGGCCGTTCTCGTCCGGTACCCGCATCATTTTAAAGGGCTGGCGGGAGCTTCCCAGAATGGTTCCTCCCTTGGTCAGGATTCCCGAAAAATCTCTCGGGGTCAGCATCCGGTAATTGCCGTAAATCAGGCCCTTATAGCCTTCTTCAAAGCCGTAAAGCTCTACCTCGTCCAGTGCGTTGCATACACCCTTTACGATTCCACGCATGGTCGCGTTCAGTGCCTGGCAATCTCCACCGCTGGTCAGCATTCCAATTCTTTTCATATTGCACGCCTCCATGATTATATTTTCTATTCCAGTTCACCACGGCAACTGCCTGGCGATAGTTATCTTTAGTGTAGCATAAGTTCGGAATTCTCACAAGGAGGAAGTGACCTGTGCTATGGTTTTAAAAGTGCCTGCCGCACACCCAGGGTTCCGCCATGTTTCAGGACATATGCTTCATATTCCTGCGCCTCTTCTTTCCAGCCAGACTGGTTCAGGAAATCTGCCAGCATTCCGGCAAACAGCACTTTTTCATAAGGAAATCTTGGGTTGGCGGCCTTCAGCCGTTCCATGGCCTCTGAAAAACGTCCCTCCAGCCAGTCCAGCCGGGCCAGGCAGGTTACGCTTTGCTGCAGACGCTTTCCGCCCTGCGCGGACAGCTGCTTAAATTGCCCCACGTCTCCGGCCTGGTAGGCAAGAATGGAGCCGGCATTGGCGGAAAGGAACTTGTATACATTGGAATTTCGGGGCGATTTCCAGTCATTTTCCAGATAATGTACTGCCGTATCCGGCTGTCCGCAGGCCATAAGCGCTTCCACATAAAAACGTTCAAACAGACAGAGCTGTAGCCGGAAGACCCGTTCCGCTTTCCGGCGGCTCCTGTAGAATTCATAGGGAACATACCGGATTCCCTCGTCAGCCAGACGGAGCAGCTTCTCGCTGTCGCAGTCCTGATAAAGAATCGCCCGGAAAGCATTGACATTCCGGTAGCTTTGGACTCCCTCTGCTATGAATGTAAGCAAAGCGGAAAGGGCAATGATCAGATACATGATCCAGGTTTTATCAAAAAACCAGCCATTTACCCGGTAAGTAAAGAAAAGTACTGTCTCCCGATGAGGAAACGGTGCGCCCAGAAAGAGACTCACCAGAACCATCAGCGCGGCAATCAGACCGAGATAAAGGAGAATGGCTTGTTTTTTCAGCCGTTTCAGGTTTTTATAATAAGCAGTTAATTCTGTCATCCTGTTCACCTCCGGATTCATTATACAGCATTTCCGGAAAGAAAACATGTTTCTTATGACTTTTAAAGGACGCTATCTGGGAACATATCTCAGACAGGTAATCGTTCCGTCCGGATTCAGCGTATAGGTCTCCACCCAGGCATCGTCCATGGCGGCCGTATGTTTTTCCATGATGACACTCATTCCGGCGCCGTCCGGGAAATATTCTTTCATAATTGCAGCAGCCGTATCCGCATCAGCCAATGTTTCTCCGGATTCCTCAAAGATAAATTCCTCTGCGGTAACGGTTTTTCTGGAGTCTTCCACCGGTTTGGCTTTTTCATTTATATTTTCCGTTGTAAGGCTGTTGAGCCACCGGTCGCCCTCCGATAATATCCAAAGATATCCTCCGTTCGGTTCCGAATCATTGATGTCGGCAATAATTCCGGAAGCTTTTACAGAATCTGCTTTTGCAGTGTTTACCGGCAAGTCAAACAGGGCATTTACCCCTTGATAGGTCTCGCTCCTGAGTATTTCACCGGTATCCGTATCATAGATGTATGCCTGATTATTATACATATCGCCATCGGACACTCCCACATAGATGCCGTAGTCCGCAAAGTATTCCACATTGTCAGTCTCCACCAGCCGGTACTGGATCCCGTCTGAGACAAAGCAGGTGACACCGCCGCTTAAGGTATAGGCATTATATTTTTCCGGATTGAGGCCATGAATATAGGGGGATACAAAAAATTGTGTGCGCTCGAAGTTGTCGCTCTGCACATCCGGCATGGGCTTTCCGTCTGCGTAGGCGATAGCTACCGCAATATAGGTCCTGTCTCCATCCACCTTGCCCTGATCATCCTTGGATAAATGTTCGGAGATTTCGTTGCCGGAGACCACACCCAGAAGTGTGATATCATAATCACTGCAGTGCTGTGTTTCATATTCTGAAAGCCAATTGCTCTGCTCAAAATGCGAAGCCAGCTGCTCGTCCGCATTGGCCATTGCCACGTCCCTGGCAGAGAGATAGTGCCAGGCAGCAAAGACAGTAACAGATGAGGCTATGAGAAGTGCTGCCACAGCCACTGCTGCCGGAAGGTGCCTCCGATTTTTTATCGTTCTTCTCGGAACAGTTTTATGAGTTACAGATGAACTTCTTATCTTTCTCTTCATTTTCAAATCATCCTCCTTAATTTCAGGAATAAGGGCCTGCTTTAAAAGCTGCTCCAGTCTCTCATCGTTCATAACCGAGTGCCTCCAATCTGGCTTTTAATAAATTTTTCGCCTTTCTGAGCCTTGTTTTTACCGTCCCCTCCGGAATGTGCAGAATTTCCGCTATTTCGGAGATCCGCATATCGGCAGAATAAAACAGGTAAACGGGCAGCTTATATTTCTCAGGCAAAGCGGCAACAACACCTCGTACCGTCTCCAGTTCATTTTGCTGCAAAAGCTCCTGCTCCGGGGAAATGACACTGGCCTGAGCCGGACACTGCCAGCCGGTATCTTCCAGCGCCTCCACACTTTCCATAGGAAGTATGCGGTTTCTGGCGGCGTATTTTCTTCTGCTGTTTTTCCAGAGAAACAAGGCTGTGGATAAGGCATAACTTTTCGTGTGCGGACCAAGCAGTAATGTCTGCTTTTTTTCAGTCAGCTTCAGCATGGTATCCTGATACAGATCGTCTCCTGCCTCGCTTCCGCCGGCAGTCATCCGGCAAAAGCGCAGAATATCACAGCCATATGTAAGGATAAACTGCTCGATTTCATGATCATTCATAAATGGTTATCCTTTTACCTTTCTTCTTTAAGTCGACTTATAAGAATTTTATCTTACACTTATAGAATGTAGTGAAGCACCAAAATGGTTTTCTTTTATATAAATCAGATCCTCTGTACCATAACACAGGCAGGCGATTTTGAAATCCCGCTCTTGAAATGCATCGGAAAATATATTATACTGTTAGTCGCTGGTTCTCAGCAATGGAGGAGTACCCAAGTGGCTGAAGGGTCTGGCTTCGAACACCAGTAGGTCGGTAGCACCGGCGCGAGGGTTCAAATCCCTCCTCCTCCGTTTCTTTATAGCAAAAAGCAAGACAGGACGTATCCTGAATTTCCATGATACAGTCCTGTCTTGCTTTTTATTTTTTACTGTTTTTCCGTAATCCCGTCTATGTGAAAACCGCCGCCGCTTTTCTTATTTTAATCTATCCAGCAGCTCCTGCACCGTCTGGTTATACACCGGATGCCGCACCCAGGGCGCAATCTGGGCCAACGGAATCAGCACGAAATCCCGCTTGTGCATCTCGATATGGGGAATATGAAGCTCCTCATCGTCAAGAATCAGATCATCGTACAATAAAATATCCAGATCCAGCGTCCGGGGACCCCAGTGGATCACGCGGACCCGGTTGGCCTCCTGCTCCAGCTCATGGAGTCGATCGAGCAGCTCATGGGGCGGCAGAATGGTTCGGATCTTCATGACGCTGTTCAGAAATTCGTCCTGCTCCGTGTAGCCGTAGGGCTCGGTGGCCAGGTAGTCAGCCACAGCTTCTACGATGCAGCCCTTGGTAAGCTGCATGCCCAGGACGCCCATATCCAGATAAGCTTTTTTGTCGCCCATATTAGAACCCATGGCGATGTAGGCGGTATGCCAGCCCCGCTCAATGGAGACAGACACAGTCTCCAGGGGCAGTCCCACCGGAGCCCAGGGCTTTTTGATCTCCAGCTCCACCTTTTCCAGATGGGGAATCTGCAGAAGCATAGCTTCTGCCAGCTGCTCCACCACCGTTTCCAGCAATTTCCAGGTGTGCTCCTGAACAAATTTTGTAATGAACTGGCTGACCTCGCCGTAATGAATGGAGGCAGTCAAATCGTCCGTCTTCCCCGCCTTCCGGGTGGAGGTGTAAAGGGTTGCGGAAATGACAAATTTCTGGCCCAGCTTATTTTCCTCCGGGAATACGCCGTGGTTAGCAAATATTTCCAGATTTTTGATCTGTATTTTATCCATTTAGTTCTCTCCTGCTTTCAGAATCGCCTCGGTCATCCGGATCGTGCGCTGATTTTCTTTGATGTCGTGAACCCGGACAAAGGCGTACTTTTTCATCACAGCCATCACGGTCGTCACAAGGGTTCCCTCTACTCTCTGATCCGCCGGCAGATCCAGGGTCAGACCGATCACAGATTTACGCGATGTACCAAGCAGCATGGGATATCCCAATTCATGGAATCGCTCCATATGTAAAATGGTCTCCAGATTCTGCTCATAATTTTTTCCAAATCCTACGCCCGGGTCAAGGATAATCTTATCGTCAGCGATACCCGCCTCCTTCGCCAGCTTTACGCACTCCTCGGTCTCTTTCAGCATATCCGGGTAGAAATCCTGATACTCGGTGTTATTCTTATTGTGCATCAGACAGCAGGCTACGCCGGTGCGGGCGATGAGGTCGGCCATCTCCGGGTCGTATTTGAGACCCCAGATATCATTGACCAGATCGGCTCCCGCTTCGATGGCTGCCGCCGCCACCTTCGCCTTGTAGGAGTCGATGGATACGGGTACGTCAAAACGGGCTTTCACTGCCTCGATGACCGGGGCTACCCTCTCGATTTCCTCCTCCTCGGTAATCTGCTGGTGGCCGGGCCGGGTAGACTCGCCGCCGATATCCAGAATGGCGGTGCCCTCGCGGATCATCTCCTCCGCATGGGCCAGAGCCGCGTCCATGTGGTTCCATTTGCCGCCGTCAGAAAAGGAATCCGGGGTCACATTCAGGATTCCCATGATATAGGTTTTATTTTTTACGTCAAATTCTTTGGTTCCGATTCTCATACCTTTTCCCCTTTTACCTTATACTTTAATTTCCAGATTTTTCTTCTCCTCCGGCCAGTTGCAGTCTGCCTGGGCCGGACACAGAAAACAGTTTCGCGACAGCTTATCCGCCCGGTAGAACAATCCCGGAAGATCGGCCGCGTCGCTTTTGGTCCGGTGGCTTCCGATGAGGTTCAATACTTCGGCACTCTCGTCCTCTGAAAAACCGCAGTCCTGCAAAATGGGCCCGGCCAGCATCACGCTTGCCTCATCGTGGGGCGTCCCATTTTCATACTGAAGATATCTGCCCATATCGTGCAGGAGCCCTGCCGCGTAGATGACTTCCCGATCGGCGGCCACCCCATTTTCCAGGGCAAGCAGGTAAGTCAGGCGTGCCACATCCAGAAAATGCTCCGGCGTATGGCGGCAGAATTCCCGCTCTGCCTCGTAGGTTGTCAGCTTTCTCAAAGCCTCCTGATAGACCGGGTGGATCCAGATCCGGTTTACACGCTCCATGCCGCTCATTACTGGCGCACCATGCTCAGAAAGCGGTTCTGCAGCTCGAAATTGTTCTCAAAGCAGCCGGTAGTCACCATGGTGACGGTCTTGCTGCCCGGTTTTTTAATGCCGCGCATGGTCATACACATGTGCTCGGCCTCCAGCATAACGATAACGCCCTGAGGAGCCAGGCTTTCCTCCAGCGCGTCCGCGATCTGGGACGTGAGCTTTTCCTGAATCTGAGGTCTTCTGGCAAATACATCTACGGTACGGGCCAGCTTGCTTAAGCCTACTACCTTACCGTTCGGTATATACCCGATATGCGCTTTTCCGTAAAAGGGGAGTAAATGATGTTCGCACACGGAATAGAAGGTGATATCCTTCTCTACTACGATGTCGTTCCGCTCGACTGTGAATTGTTTTTTCAGATGCACCGACGCATCCTCATACAGACCGCCGTAGATCTCAGCGCACATACGCGCAATCCGATCCGGCGTCTCCAATAAGCCTTCTCTTGTTACGTCCTCGCCGATTCCCTCCAGCATAAGCTGGACTCCGGCCTTGATTTTCTCATAATCCATCATAAAAACAGCACCTCCAGACTGTGACAGAACATATGACGAAAATATCCCTTCACAATATGAGACGCTGTTTATGAATCTTATATTGCTGCAACGGGTGCGGTCTCCATACCGTAAGACGAACTTTTCGTTTCGGCGGCAACTCCCCATCCGCTGAACACTTGACGCATGAAAACCTATTTTGCATATTATTCTATTGTTGTGATTTGTTACCAAGGGAAATTATAACATATCCCTTCCGCGCTGTATATAAATTTCTACATTGTATACAGGAATTTACCCAATTTTTACCCGACTACATCCCCGACAAATTACCGCCAGTCCTTTTCGCGACTGGCGGTATATCTTGATTCATTATTCGCTGTATACACTCTCGATGGCCGTCCGCAGATGCTCATAGCACTTCTGCAGATCGCTCTTTCCCTGCTCGTCCAGGGGCAGCTCCAGTACCCGGTCGATGCCGTTCTTGGAAATGACGCAGGGCAGGCTCATGGCTGCTCCGGTCAGGCCGTACTGGCCTGACAGAACCGTGGAGACGGGCACCACGGATTTCTCGTTGCGGACAATGCTGCCGATCAGACGGCATGCGCTTAAGGCCACGCCGGAGCTGGTATAGCCCTTCAGCTCTACGATATCCAGGCCGATGACCTTGGTGTCGTGAAGCAGCTTCTCTTTGTCCAGCTTTTCCTTTAATTCAAACTGTTTCTCAAATTCCGCAAACGGCACGCCCACGATGTTCACCGTATTCCAGGGAATGAAGGAGGTAGAGCCGTGCTCGCCCAGCACGAAACCGGTCACATTCTTGGCATCCACGCCGCAGAGATCGCCCAGCATCTTATTGAAGCGGGCGGTATCCAGCAGGGTGCCGGTGCCGAAGATCTTATTGGCCGGATAATCAAACTTCTTCTGGGCAATGTAGGTCAGAATATCCAGCGGGTTGGACACCACAATGATGATGGCCTCCCGGGTGTAGCGTGTGATCTGCTCCATGATATCGTTCATGACGTTTATATTTTTCTCCAGAAGTACCATGCGGTCCCGGGAATTGCCCGGCTGGATGCTGGGGCCTGCGGTCACCACGATGATCTGGGCGTCCGCACACTCCTCGTAGCCGCCCACATGGATGTTTGCGTTGGCGCTATAGGCAAACGCCGTGGTATGGCTGGCGTCCAGCACCTCGCCCAGGGCCTTCTTCTGATTGCGGTTCACCACCACGATCTCATCCAGGATATTCATCCGCAGAACTGAATTCAAAATCGCGCTTCCCACCTTGCCAGCGCCGATGATTACCATTTTTCCATATGAAATTGCCATAGCTGCATCCTCCTTGTACTCTTCTAATTACGAATAGTTTACTGCAATGTGCAGGCTCCGTCAATCAGGGTTTTAGAACAATAAAAGACCCGGAAGGTTCCGGATCTCTTAAACTCAGACATAAAAATAAGCGGGTGATGGGAATCGAACCCACGTATCCAGCTTGGAAGGCTGGTGTTCTACCATTGAACTACACCCGCAAATGAAAAATTATAAGGATACACCGTGTCACCAGGCTCGAAAGAACCTCGCCAAGTGCTCAATGCGTGCCCAGAACCGGAATCGAACCAGTGACACGAGGATTTTCAGTCCTCTGCTCTACCAACTGAGCTATCTGGGCTAATTGCTTTCACATATTCATGTGTCACAACAGTGATGATTTTACACGATTAGAATATGTTTGTCAAGCAATTTTTTGTTTTTACTTCCGTTTTTTACAAAGGTTTATTGTACTCGCTGTCCCTCGGCTCCTTGTCGATAAACTCATAGGGATGCTGCTCGGCCTCAAAGACCAGCTTTCCTTTACGGTAGGCCAGCGGCGTACTCATGGGGACTTTTTCCCAGGCCGGGTCATCGCTCAGGGGCTTGGTAGACACGATGAGGGTGTCGCCTTTCTGGAGACGGAACAGGGTTTCATAAAAGTTTGTATGGGCGTAGAATAAATCGCCGTCATAGATCAGCAGGTTCACCTTATTTTCCGGGGTAATGTCGCGGATGACCTGATTGACGGTGTCGAAGCGTTCTTTGTCGGTCAGCTCGCCGCCCTTTTTCGCTATAGCCGCGTCCACCTGATCCATCAGGTAGTACAGGATCCGCTCGCTGTCGGTGCCGCCATGCTGCTTTCCGATGTAAGCGTCCACCAGCTCGCTCTGAAAGATGGTTCCGTTATGGATCAGGGTCCACAGCCGTCCGGAGGCGTCCCGTTTCTTGAAGGGATGGCAGTTCTTATACTCCAGACCGCCTTTGGAGGCCTTTCGGATGTGGGCTAGAAGCACGTCCTCGGTAATCTCATCGGTCAGGCGATGCTTCAGATACACGCTTTCCGCCGCGGAAATGGGCTCTTTCTCGATATTCGCGGAATTTCCGTCAAAGAGTGCCAGTCCCCAGCCGTCAGGATTGGTCTCCCCATGACTGAAGAAGGTTCCCAGAATCTCATTGCAATTTACTTTTTCGGCACTGCACAGGCCAAATAATTCACACATTTGTATTTCCTCTTTTCCCTGTTTCTGTCGCTTTCCATAGATGTTCGTTTTTTCTAGTGGGCCTTCACCGAATTCAGGAAGTCCTGAGCACGTCTGGTCTTCGGATGCTCAAAGAATTCCTCCGGCGCTGCCTCTTCGATGATGCTTCCGTCATCCATGAAAATCACCCGATCCGCCACCCGTCTGGCGAAATTCATCTCATGGGTGACGATGACCATGGTCATACCGTCCTTTGCCAGTCCGGTCATAACATCCAGCACCTCACCGATCATCTCCGGATCCAGGGCGCTGGTGGGCTCGTCAAAGAGAATGGCCTTGGGGTGCATGGCCAGAGCCCGGGCGATGGCCACACGCTGCTGCTGTCCGCCGGAGAGCTGGGCCGGCACCTTGGCCGCCTGATTGTCCACGCCCACCCGTTTCAGAAGCTCCATGGCTTCCTCCCGGGCCTCCTTTTTCGACTTATGCAGCACGTCCATGGGGGCGATGGTCACATTGTCCAGAATGGTCTTATGGGCAAAAAGGTTAAAGGACTGGAATACCATGCCGATCTGGGAACGGAGCCCTGCCAGCTTCCGTCCTTCCTCGGGCATCTTCGTGCCGTCGATAAGGATTTCTCCGGAGTCAATGGTCTCCAACCGGTTGATGGTCCGGCACAGCGTCGATTTACCGGATCCGGAAGGACCGATCACTACCACAACCTCGCCCTTTTTCACAGAGAGATTGATGTCCTTTAAGACATGCAGCTCTCCGAAGTGTTTATCCACATGCCGCAGCTCGATAACCGGCACATTTTCCACATTGTTTACGTTCTTTTCCACCTGTTCCATATTATCTGCTCCTTACGGGTTTTGCTGTTTCGCCTCTTCTGGCCACGGCCACAGAGAGCTTATTTAAAATATAATTGATCAGAATGTAGATAATTGCAACCACCAGATAGACGGAAAGCAATGCGTCGTAATTGCTGATCAGCACCTTCGCGTTCTGCATCAGGTCTGCGTAGTTCACCACATAAGCGAAGGTGGTATCCTTCAGCACGATAACCACTTCGGAAATCAGCGCCGGAACCACATACCGCAGAGCCTGGGGAAATACGATCTTAAAAAAGACGCTGCCCTTTTGCATTCCCAGAGAAACGGCCGCCTCAGTCTGTCCCTTTGGCACCGCATTGACACCTGAGCGAAGCACCTCCGCCACCACGCCTGCTGCGGAGATGGCCACCGGCATGGCAATCTTCCAGATCGGCTGCAGCTTGATGCCAAACTGGGGAACTACCAGGAAGAAGAAATAGATAAACAGCAGGGTCGGCACGCCCCGGCTGAACTCAATGAGCGCGGTGCAGAGCCATTCCAGCGGCCTGATTCCGCTGATTCTGCCCAACATCAGCAAAAGTCCCGCGAAAAATGTGATCACACCTGCCGTCAAGGCGGCGGTCAACGTACCTGCAAGTCCATTTCCGATAAACCGCCAGGTGGTATACCGGGCGAAGAAGGACCAGTATCTGGCGTCCAGCTGCCCGTTGATGGCAAACTGATGGATGACGCCGTAAATCAGCGCCGCCAGAAGCAGGAGTACCGCCGCAGTTCCCGCGGCAATCCATCTGCGGGCCCTGGGGCCCGGCGCCTCGTAGAGTGCGTCCCGTATGGATGTCTGTCCGTTATTCATCGCAAAATCCTCACTTTCCGGTCAATCAGGTTGCCGATCTGTCCGATCACCACGGCCGTTGCGCAGTACAGCACCGCGGAAATCAGGAAAGCCGTCACGCCTCCTACGGCTCTGGTATTGATATGGGATACCAGACCGGTCAGATCCGTGGGGTTCATGGGCACCTGGGAAGCCAGCGCCGTCGTCAGCATGGTAGCCACCAGAAGATTGGTCATGGGAAGCACGCTGGAACGAAGGGCCTGGGGAATAACTACATTTTTCAGAATCTTGCCAAAGGACATGCCCAGGGCCCGGGCCGCCTCGATCTGTCCGATACTCACCGTATTCATACCGGCCATCAGATACTCGGAGCAGAACGCCGCCGGGATCAGGGATGTGGCCGTCAGCACACAGGTGTAATAAGAAAGCACCACATTCAGATAAGGCAGCGCGTAGACCAGCATAATCAGCAGGGTCGCTCCCGGAATATTCCGGAAGATCTGCACATAAAAATCTCCCACCCACCGCAGCGGTTTCACGGGACATACCCGCATGATGGTAATGAGAATGCCTATCAGAAATGCAAGCACAAAGGACACTGCCGTCAGCTTCCAGGTAACGAACAGCGCCTGTAGGTATTTGTCTCCGTATTGGGAAAGAAGTTCCTGAATACCCATATGGATTCCTCCTGCGGAAAAAGACCTTCAAAACTACTGAAGGTCCTTCTTCCTGTCTTTATTTTTGTAACTGTTCCGTACCTGACCAGTTACCGCGCTTCGATTCGAATTACTCGATAACCGGAGCCTCCGGTACAGTCTCGATACCGGTACGGTCGCCCAGGCTGATCTTCCACAGCTCTGCCCAGGTTCCATTGTCCTCGATCTTCTTCAGGAAGTCGTTTACAAATGCCACGCCGTCAGAATCCAGGGGAAGTCCGATACCGTAGTTGTCCTCCGGTCCGAAGGTGTCGCCTGCGATTTCATAAACGCCCGGGTTCTTCACGATGGCGTTCAGAAGCAGTGTGTAGTCTGTTACATAAGCGTCCACACGGCCCTGCTCCAGAGCGGTACGTGCTTCCTGGTCGTTTGCGAACTCCTGAACAGTAGCTTCCGGTGCAAACTCAGCCAGAATGTCCGGGCCTGTGGAACCGGACTGTGTCGCTACGATCTTTCCAGCCAGGTCGTCTACGCCGGTGATATCGGTGTTGCCTGCCTTTACCAGGACTGCCTGCTTGGATGTGTAGTAGGGGCCCGCGAAGGAGATAACTTCCTTACGTGCGTCTGTGATGGAGTAGGTAGCGAATACTGCGTCTACCTGGCCGCTGGTCAGAACGGACTCACGGGTGCTGGAATCTACCTGTGTCAGCTCATACTTGCTCTCATCGCCCAGGATGTAGCGTGCCAGCAGCTGATACAGTCCTGCGTCGAAGCCGCGGACGCCGTTGTCTGTCTCATCCAGCTGGCTGAACAGGAAAGAGGTTCTGGTTCCGCCTACGCGGAGAACGCCAGCTTCCTTTACTGCGGTAGCCCACTGGCTTGCCGCGATGTCAGCGTCGTCTGCTACGATACCGTCTGCAATCAGTGCGTCAAAGGCGTCTTTGTCGATCTCTGCCGCTACCGGCTCCTCTGCTGCGTCTGCGGTGGTCTCCTCTGCCGCCGGAGCCTCTGCCTCCTGTGCGGTATCTGCAGCCGGTGTCTCATCTGCCTTGCTTCCGCATGCCGCCAGGCTTCCTGCCAGTGCAATGGTCAGCAATAACGCGGTTGCTTTTTTCAGCCATTTTAAATTTCTCATAATAATCCTCCTTTTGACTGTTCACGTCGTTTCGTTGTTGCAATCATAACCCTTATTATCCTACTTTGTCAATAGGTTTTATATGGTTTTTGAAAATTTTTTAGAAAATGTGCTTCTTTTATTAACATTTTCTAATACATAAAAAGCCAACGCACAGCAGATGTTTTCTTCTGTACGCTGACTTCTTTGTCAGGATGAATAATTCCAGGTATAGGAAAAAATGTGCGCGCCAATCACCAGACCGCTGAGGGCAGGGTAATTGGCATAGGTACGGAAAAAGGTACGGTTGCCCACATTGGACTCGCCCGCAATGGCACGGCGGGCAGCATTATAGCAGGATTCTGTGACAGAATCCGCTCCATCGGTCAGCATCAGGTCAAAACGGCCGGAGGTAACCGGAGAAAACTGCTTCGGCGCGCGGATTACGCTCATGATATCCCCCTGGGCAAACCGGGGATCCCGGATCCGGTTCATAACCACAGCGCCCACGGCCAACTGGCCCTCGGCTCCCTGATTGCCTGCCTCGCAGTAAATCAGCGTCGCCAGCGCCTTTACCTCATCGTCACTTGCGCCGTACGCGCCGTACTGGACGTACTCCAGCTCTGTGGTCCGCACCCCGGTCACATCGCCCAGAGAGCCGATGATCTCAGCCGCCTTGGCCGCCTCGATCTGGGCCTCGATTTTCTTTTTTTCCGCGATCAGCTGCTTCAGTACTTCCTGCTGATTGGCCAGGGTATTGCTCTTGCCGTCCAGATCTGCCTGGGCTGCCGCGATATCGCTCACATGCTGGCTGATCTTGCCGGAAGTGCTGCTGGCCAGGGCAGACACCTCTCCCTGCTTCTTCTCCAGGGAAGCCTGCATTTCATCCAGGGCCGCCTTTTCAGCCTCCAGCTTCTCTTCCTTTTCCTGGATCTCTGCCTTGTGGGCTGCGTAGGACTCCAGCATATCCCGATCATAGGCCGTGATACGCTCCGCATAGTCTGCCCGGTTCAGGGCTCCCGCGAAGCTGCCGGACTCCAGAAGAATCTCCACAAAGGAGCTCCGGGGATTCTCATACATATACTGAATGCGGGCCTTCATGTCCGCATACTGCTTCTCCTCGGTGGCCTTCGCCTCCTCCAGTTCCGCCTGGGTCTGCTCGATCTCCGCCTTCTTGTCCTGAATCTGTTGATTCAGCTCCGTGATCTGATCCTCCAGGCTGGAATACTGCCTGTTCAGATCCTTCAGATAGCTTTCCATCTGGCCTTTGGCCTGCTCCAGCTTATCCTTTTTATCCTGGGTGGCGTCGATCTCATTCTTAGTCTTATCGATCTCGTCCTGGGCCTTATCGATCTCATTCTGAATATCATCCACATCGCTCTGATCCGGCACGGCATAGGAAGTAAACCCAAGCGAAAGCGCAAGGGCGGCTGCTCCCAACCGATATGCCATTTTCATTTGAAGTGAATGCTGTTTCATAGCCTCTGTTCCTTTTTTAGTCTCTTTATTTCCAGTCGTATTTCGTCAGGTGCCCCTCCATGCGCATGCCCGGGAAATCATTCTGGCGCAGTGCCTCATAGAGCACGATGGCCACGGAATTGGACAGGTTCAGGGATCGGGTCTCACCCAGCATGGGAATCCGGATGGCCCGCTCCTGATTCTCCAGAAGAATCTCCTCGGGAATCCCGGCGCTCTCCTTGCCGAACATGATATAGCAGTCCGGCTCAAACTGCGCCTCCGTGTAGACCTTCGGCCCCTTGGTGGTAGCCATATAGGGCCGGGCTCCCGGGTTCTTCCGCAGGAAGTCCTCGTAGTTTACATAAGTCGTCACATCCAGCTGGGGCCAGTAGTCCATGCCCGCCCGCTTCAGATCCTTTTCACTCAACCGGAAGCCCAGGGGCTCGATAAGGTGCAGACGCGTCCCGGTGGCCACGCAGGTTCTTCCGATATTTCCTGTATTGGCCGGAATCTCCGGCTCCAGAAGTACGATATTGAACGCCATTATTTTGCTCCCTTTTCCGCCCGAAGCTTCTCCACGAAGCGCGCCAGACGGCTGGTGGCTTCTTTCAGATCCTCCAGAGAATACGCGTAAGAGATTCGAAGGAATCCCTCGCCGCAGGCTCCGAACGCAGTTCCCGGAACCACGGCCACCTTCTCCTCCTTCAGGAACCGGGTGGCGAACTCCTCGGAGGTCATGCCAAATTCCTTGACGCTGGGGAAGATATAGAATGCGCCGTAGGGCTCAAAGCAGGACAGTCCCATTTCCCGCAGGGTATGTACCAGAAAACGGCGTCTCTGGTCGTAGGCCTCCCGCATCACGGCCACATCGTCATCGCCGTTCTTCAGGGCCTCCACCGCCGCGTACTGGCTGTTCGTCGGCGCGCACATGATAGCGTACTGGTGAAGCTTCGTCATCTGACTGATGATCTCCGCCGGTCCGCAGGCATAGCCCAGTCTCCAGCCGGTCATGGCATAGGCCTTGGAAAAACCATTGATGAGAATGGTACGCTCCCGCATACCCGGAATGCCGGTGATGGACACATGATCTCCTGCATAGCTGAGCTCAGAATAGATCTCGTCGGACAGCACATACAGATCCTTCTCAATGATCACCTCAGCAATCTCCTCCAGATCCTTCTGGGTCATAATCGCGCCGGTGGGGTTATTCGGGAAGGGCAGCACCAAAATCTTTGTCTTATCGGTGATGGCGTCCCGCAGCTCCTGAGCGGTCAGTCGGAACTCATTCTCCTCCTTCAGCTCGATGATCACCGGCACGCCGTCTGCCAGCACACAGCAGGGCTCGTAGGACACGTAGCTTGGCTGGGGAATCAGCACCTCGTCGCCCGGATTCAGCATGGCGCGGAAGGCCATATCGATGCCCTCGCTGCCGCCCACGGTGATCAGCACCTCCCGGAGCGGGTCATAGCTCACATGGATGCGGCGCTCCAGATAGCGCACAATCTCCTCACGCAGCTCCTTTAAGCCTGCGTTGGAGGTATAAAAGGTACGCCCCTTTTCCAGGGTGTAGATACCCTCGTCCCGGATATGCCAGGGGGTATCGAAGTCCGGCTCGCCCACGCCCAGGGAAATGGCGTCGGGCATCTCATTTACCACATCAAAGAACTTACGGATGCCGGACCAGGGGATAGAAACTGCTTTGTCTGATAATGGGTTTCTCACGGTGTCACCAGCATCCTTTCGTCTTTTTTCTCATGTGCCATAATTGAACCATGGTCTTTGTATTTTTTCAATATGAAATGTGTGGCAGTACTGAGAACTGAATCCAGCGGAGACAGCTTATCGGATACAAACTGTGCCACATCCCGCATGGTCTTGCCCTCGATCATGACCATAAAGTCAAAGCCGCCGGAGATCAGGTACACGCTGTCCACCTCGGCGTAATTATAGATACGCTCTGCCACCTTATCAAAACCGAAGCCTCTCTGGGGTGTAACCTTGACCTCCACCAGGGCTGTCAGCTTCTCCTCGCTGGTCTTATCCCAGTCAATCAGGGTATGATAACCGCAGATGATGCCTTCCTTTTCCATATCCGCGATCTCATTGGCGACCGCCGCCTCCTCTACTCCCAGCATCACTGCCAGATCCGCCAAATCCACGCGGCTGTTTTTCTCAATGAATGTCAAAATCTTTTCTCTCATTGCTTTCGCCCTCCCATCAGGATATTTTTATCAGCCGGGGCCTGCAGACCCCGGAAACTTACTCGTAAATCTTATATAATTCGTCGGTCTTCGGCCGCTCCAGAAAACTCTCTTCCCCGCCGTTTACGATACGTCTTGCCTTGCCGTCGGTGGCTTTTCCGATAACCGCCGCCGGAATGCCGGCTTTTTCAAGCTCCCGCACCAGATCATGTCCCCGGTCCGCCGCCATCAGCATGCAGCCACTAGAAATCAGGTAGTAAGGATTCAGCTCGAAGCACTCGCAGATCTCCACGGTCTCCTGCCGGATGGGGATGGCCTTCAGGTCGATCTCCAGACCAATATCGGAAGCCTCCGCCACCTCCCAGAGCGCGCCGTAGATGCCTCCCTCGGTCACGTCATGCATGGCGCTGACGCCGTGCTTCACCGCAATCCTGGAATCCTCTACTACGGAAATATACTGGTCAAAGCCCTTGGCCGTCTCCACGAAGGCAGCCGGGAAACGTTTCCTGAGCTCTTCTTCCTTTTCCTTGGCAATGATGGAGGTTCCCTCCACGCCGATCCACTTGGTCACCACAATATCCTGGCCCGGCTTCGCGCCTGCCGTGGACACCAGATGCCCTTCCTGCACCTTTCCCACGCCGGTAACACTGATAATCGGCTGGTTCACGGCTCGGGTGACCTCGGTGTGGCCGCCCATGACCTGGATATGGAAACGGGCGCAGGTCGCTTCCACTTCTCCCATCATCTGCTTAATATCCGCTTCCTCGATCTCCTCGGGCAGAAGCACCGTAAGCATGACGCCCACTGGCTCCGCGCCGCTGCTGGCCAGATCATTGGCCGTAATCTGAATAGCCAGGGTTCCAATATCCTTCACCGTTCCGGTAATCGGATCGGTGGAAATCACGAATATCTCCCCGGGAGCCAGCTTCATGGCCGCGCAATCCTCGCCCACGCCTGCTCCAAGAAGCACCTCGTCCCGTCTGGTATGAATCTGCTTGAATATACTTCTCTTTAAAATCGTCTCTGAGACTTTTCCGACCTTCATGCTGTCCGCTCCTTTATCTTTGGCTCCTCTACTGCATTCTGGCGACGCAGGACGCAAGGGTGGCGTTCACGGTAGCTTCGTCCTGGGTGGCAATGGCCGCCTGCAGTTCGTTGGACAGGTCCGGATCGCCTGCGATACCTACCGTAATGGTTCTCGGAGTCGCCTTATAGGTACTCTTGTTCAGCTTGGTTACGCTCTCTTCCTGCCCGTTCACATAAACATGCTTGTAGAGCTCTGCCACCACGCCCTTGTGAGCACTCTCACGGACGATGTATCCGATGGGCTGACCTGCGTCCGCCACGATCTGGACACCCGGATCTGTGGTACTTAAGGTCACGCTCTCAAACTTCAGGGTACGGTTAGACGGACGGGTCTCCTGTCCGTAAATGGTAAAGGTCACCTGCTTTCCGCTGGTCACGCCCTCGATGTAGATGGGAGCGTCCAGGTTATTGGTGAACTTGAAATCTTTATAGGTACCTGCGATGGCCGCGTCGTCCGCCGGATCCACGTAGGTAACAATCATGGAATGATTGGAGCGCTCTACCACCTCAAGCTCTGCCCGCAATACTGCGTTGTACAGGGTAGTTGATACCTGGCAGATGCCGCCGCCCAGACTGTCTACCACCTTACCGTTCAGATAAGAGCCCGCCATCGCATAGCCATTGGCCTCAGAGAAGGGGCTGACAGTCTCATAGGTGGAAAAAGTATCGCCCGGATACAAGACTGTACCGTTGATATGAGCCGTTCCTGTGGCAATATTCTTACACCGGGCCGCACCGGATGTATTATAGCTGGTGGTAAAAGTACCCAGTACGTCCTTCACCTTGCCCAGTTCCTCCGCGGTTCCCTTGGGATAATCCGTTTCCACCGGAAGCTCCATGGAGCCGTTGGTATGATCCCACTCATTTTCCACAAAGTCTGTGATCTTTGTAATGGAAGCTGCCGTATCCAGTACCAGTCCGGTCTGGCCGCCTACCACCTCAAAGCCGCTGCCGCTTCTTTTCAGGGTGGCGTCCACCGCGTCCTGATCAAACTGGGTACAGGTGTCGTTCACGTAAGCGGTCACCAGATCTGTATCCAGGGCCCAGGTCAGCTGATAATTCTTATTCTCATGCTCCAGATCCTTGCGCTCCTTATAGCGCTTGATGATATTGCCGGTCTTACCCAGGCCGATGGCCTCCTCCACGATGTCGGACTCGTTGGTTCCGGTCAGCCCCAGCTCTCCCAGGGTCGGAGTCAGCTCATTGTCCCCGATATGCAGGGTCAGGGTTTCGTCCTGCATTTCCTGCACATAGGTATCCAGCGCCGTCAGCGCTTCCTCCCTCGTCATACCGGACAGGTCGATGCCGTCCGCGTACACTCCAGCATGAATCTCTGCTTTGCCTGCTGCAAATGCCGTGCTGCTTCCGGTGAGAAAAGCCGCCCCCAGAATCAGTCCGGCAAACCACTGTCTTCTTTTCATAATATCTCCTCTTCTCCGTTTCTGCTTTCTGATGCTCTTATAACGCGTAAGTCAGCATTGGCAGTATCATTGCCAGAACCACGATGACAATTATGATGGTGGAAATGATTTTTCTGCTCTTTTTATCGTACCAGTTCATCTTACAATCCTCCCATGCTCGGAAATAATTCTATCTATGATGCGTGATGCCTCGTTCTTGGTCAGTGTGTCGATCTGCACACTTAAGGTTATTTTATGATATTTTATCAGATCATTCAAGTATCCTTTTTGCGCCGGGGTAATAGGGCCCTGCTTTTTACATTTATACACCAGCTGCTTCGGAGCGAAAAGCTCCGCCGGACTGTCCGGAAACTCCGCCGCCAGCCGCCTGTAAAGCTCCATGGCCGCGCAGGCGTCGTCAGAAGCCCGGTGCGCCCGCTCCCGGGCGATCTGATAATATCCGCAGAGATAGGTCAGATTCTTATGTTCCAGATCCGGAAGCAAAGTCCGGGCAATCTTCAGGGTGTCCACCCCGTCCTTTTCAAAGAGCAGGCCGAAATTCACCGCATTCTTTTTCACAAAGCTGTAGTCAAACAGGATATTGTGACCCAGAAGGGGCAGATCCTCGCAGAACTCCACCAGCTCTGTCACTGCTGCCCTTGTTCCCTTTCCTGCCGCCGCCATAGCGTCATCGATGCCGGTCAGCTCCCGGATCCGGGAACTGATGGCCATACCTGGGTTCACCAGGGTCTCATAACGGTCACAGATCGTTCCATCCTTTACCTTCACCGCGCCGATTTCCAGGATCCGATCCTCCGAGGGGCTTAGGCCTGTGGTCTCCAGATCCAGCGCGATATAGCTTTCTATCATATGTTTTCTTCTCCTCGTCCTGCGTTTTTTCCGACCTGTCTATTCGGTATATTCAGTCACTTTTGCGGCGTGGCTCAGGGGATCCCGGTGCTCATAGTCGAACACCAGATACCGGACCTGTCCGTCTTCAGCGGACACCGCCTCTGCATGGTTCTGCTTTCCGGTTCTCCGCAGAAGCTCCGCCAGCTTCTCCTTATAGATCGTCTGATCCGGCGCGAAGGCCGGTCTGGCCTTGGCCCGCTCCCGCAGATAGTAGTCGATGGTCAGAAGCTGCCGGTAATGCCACTCCCTTTCCGGAAGCATCTCCCGGATAAAGGCCAACAGCAGCTCATACCGCTGCACCCGGGAGTGCTTGCGCTGCTCCTCCCGCCGTCCTTCGTAAAACTCCGCCAGCTTCTCAAAAAAGGCAAAGGGAGAAGGAAAGGCCGGAACCAGCTCCTTCAATGTTTCATCGAATTGATGACTATTATAATAGTTCTCCACCATTTCTTCAATCATTTTAAGTCGCAAAACATCGGAAAAGGGCAGCCAGGGCGTCCGTAAAACCTCGTAGGGCGGCAGCGTCCGGCGGACGATGCCGTACTGTTCCGCCTCCCGGTACATCTGAGACCCCTTCAGCACCTTCAGGAAGCCCAGCTGAAGCTGATCCGGCTCCATGGCATAGACGTCGTTAAAGGAGAGGCCGAAGCTCTCATAGTTCTCGTGGGGCAGGCCGGCAATCAGATCCAGATGCTGATGGATGTTCTTTCCCCCGTGGATCTTCGATACCACTTCCCGGATTTCCTGCAGATCCGTTTTCCGGCAAATGGCTTCCAGTGTCCGGGGATTCGTGGACTGGACGCCGATCTCCAGCTGTATCAGTCCCGGCCGCATCCGGGCGATAAGCTCCAGCTCCTCTCTGTCCAGCAGATCCGCCGCTATCTCAAAATGAAAGTTCGTGACGCCGTTGTCATGGTCCAGCAGATACTGCCAGATGGCCATAGCGTGGCTCTTGCGGCAGTTAAAAGTGCGGTCCACGAACTTCACCTGGGGTACCCTCCGGTCCAGGAAAAACTGCAGCTCCGGCAGCACCAGATCCAGGTTCCGGAACCGCACGCTCTTATCTATGGAAGAGAGGCAGTAGCTGCAGGAAAAGGGGCAACCACGGCTGGACTCGTAGTAGATGATACGATTCTCCAAGTCCGTCAGGGCCTCATAGGGGAATGGGAGGGTGGAAAGCTCCACCAGCGGAGCCGGGGGATTCGTCTGAATCTGCTCCGCCTCTGCGGATTCCCAGCAGCCAGTCAGACTTTTTCGGAACACAAGTCCCGGTATCTTCGACAGATGCTCCACATCCGCTTTGCAGTTTACATAACATTCTCCCAGCCTGTGAAAGCTCTCCTCACCTTCGCCGCAGAGGATCCCGTCCACCTCCGGATGTTCCCTGAGGAACTGCTCCGCGTCGTAGGATACCTCCGGCCCGCCCAGCCAGATAGGCACCTCCGGCAGGACCTTTCTGCACTCGGCGGTCAGCTCCGTCACATACAGCATATTCCAGATATAGCAGGAAAAGAACAGAACGTCGGGCTTTCTGCGGTAGATGTCCCGCAGAATGTCCTCCGTTCTGTGATTGATCGTGAATTCCGCCAGCTCTACCTGCTTCCGGATGGACCCTGCGGCCGCCCGGAGGCTGTAGACTGCCAGATTGGAATGAATATATTTTGCGTTGATAGCGGTCAGTAAAAGCTTCATGTCTGCTATGCTCCCAGTTTTTCGTAGGCGATACGGGGATCGCCATTCTCCGTCACCAGATAAATGATGCCGCAGCGGGTAAAGCCATTTTTCAGAATTACATGCTGCATCACCTTATTATCCTCATGGGTGTCGATGCGAAGGTGCTTCGTGGTTTTATCGCAGAAAGCCACCACCTTCTGTAAGAATCCGTGTACAGTGCCGTCGCTGGCCACCATATGAATCACCCCGTAGGGCGCGTCAGACAGCCAGGCGCCGTCGTCGATCTTCTGATAATTCGGCTCCGCCTCCAGGGCAAAATAAAAGGATCCGTGAATCTGTCCGTCCTCCTCCAGCACATAGAGCTTCCGGGCCCCGATGGCGCTCTCCAGGGTCTCCCGGGGCGGATGATGCTTTCCCCACTGATTCGGGTTCCCGGTCTCCTCCATAAACTTTCTCGCGTGGGCGTATACGGCCTCGATGGCCGCCAGCTCCTGTATGTCTGCCTGTCTGATCATGGTAAATGACATCTCCTGTTCTCTTATTCCATTCCGCACCCATGCAGCGTCATTTCATCCAGTTTCGGGAAGGGAATCACCGGATCCGGCTCCGCTGTATGGGCTCCGATAAGCTTTTCCATCCAGATCATATCATACCAACGGCCGAATTTGAAGCCGCAGCTGTGAAACTCTCCCACCAGACGGTAGCCCAGATGCTCATGGAAATGAGCGCTGTCCTGAGTCAGATACTCGTCCTCCTCCACCGGATAGCCGATGCAGGCGTTCATATTCAGAATATGCTGGGCCGCGGATACCTTCTCCAGGGCTGTATACAGCTTCTTCCCGATACCGCCCCGCTTGCAGTCCTGCTTCACATAGACAGTAGTTTCCACGCCCCAGTCGTAGGCCGCCCGCTCCTTAAAGGGACCTGTATAGGCATATCCCAGGATCTCTCCGGTCTCTCTCTGCTCCGCCAGGATATAGGGGTATTTCTCCAGAGTATGCCGGATCCGCTCCCGAAACTCCTCCACGGTGGGGACCAGATATTCAAAGGTAATGACTGTATGTTCCACATAAGGCGCGTAAATCCCAAGAAGTGCTTCCGCGTCTGCCGGTGTGGCCCGGCGAATCCGAACTGCTTTGATCGCTGTCACTGTTTCTGATACTCTCTCTTCCACCATACCGCTTCCCCCAGTTTCTGTCCGATAACCGGTCTGTGTCTTATGCTTTCTGCTTCTGCTCTGCTTCGTAGGCTTCCCGGGCTGCACAGGCCAGCTGATCCGCGCAGGATGTGGACTTGAAGCCACAGTGGATACCTTTGCATTTCTCCTCGATCTGCTCCACGGTCATGCCGTCCACCAGGCGGGGAATGGCCTTCAGGTTGCCGTCGCAGCCTCCGGTGTAGACCACGTTGGTGATTACCCCGTCGTTGATGTCCAGACGGATTTTGGATGAACAGGTACCTTTGGTTTTATAGATATACTCCATTTTTCATAACTCCTTTTTTCTGTTTCCTGCAATAATTTATCATTATAGCACGCCCTGTTCCGGGCGGCAATGAATTTACAAGAAAGAATCCTGCCAAGCAGGACGCCCGCAAACCTCTCTCGAAGCCTGCGGGCGTCTGACTTTCGACGGAATATGGGTATTTTACTGGATGCCGGTTACTTTGTAATCTTTGTCCTCAACGGCCTTCTTCAGCACATCGTCGGCCACCTCTGCGTTCAGGGTCACCACTGCAGTTCCTGCCTCATGGCTTACCTCTGCCGCCTCTACGCCTGCCACTGCCTCCAGTGCCTTCTTTACGGCAGCCTCGCAGTGTCCACACATCATACCTTCGATTTTCATAGTCTTTGTCATGGTTGTTTCCTCCTTTTTGTTATCGGCTTTCGCCTTGATTTTTTTATCTTTACTCGCGTCGTGCATCTTGAACAGGTTCAGACGCAGGGCGTTTGTTACCACACAGAAGCTGGAAAGGCTCATGGCTGCAGCGCCGAACATGGGGTTCAGCTTCCAGCCGAATAAGGGAATCCACACGCCTGCCGCCAGCGGGATTCCGATGACGTTATAGAAGAATGCCCAGAACAGGTTCTCGTGAATGTTCCGTAAGGTGGCCCGACTCAGACGGATGGCCGCGGGTACATCGCTTAAACGGCTCTTCATCAGTACCACGTCCGCTGCATCGATGGCGATATCCGTACCGGCTCCGATGGCGATACCCATGTCTGCCCGGGTCAGGGCCGGAGCGTCGTTGATACCGTCGCCCACCATGGCCACCTTGCCCTTCTTTTTCAGGTTCCGGATGACACTCTCCTTGCCCTCCGGCAGGACTCCGGCGATGACCTCGTCCACGCCCGCCTGACGGCCAATGGCTTTGGCGGTGCGCTCATTGTCTCCGGTTAACATAACTACATGGATACCCATGCCCTGCAGCTCGCGCACAGCCTGGGGACTGTCCTCTTTGATCACGTCTGCTACCGCAATGATTCCGATGAACTCGCCATCCCTGGCAAAGAACAGCGGGGTCTTACCGTCCTCGGCCAGAGCTTCTGACTGCCTGCGAATCTCGCCAGAGACTTCTGTAGTCTCGCTGATGTATTTCAGGTTGCCGCCGGTCAGGACTGCGCCGTCCAGCTTTCCGGTCAGACCTCCGCCCGGTACGGCCCGGAAGTCCGCCACCTCCAGGGTATCGTCCGCGCCGCGCTCTTTGCCGGTCTCCAGGATGGCTCTTGCCAGCGGATGCTCGCTCTTTTTCTCCAGGGCGTAGGCCAGCTTCAGAAGCTCCGCCTCCTGGACGCCCTCTGCCGGAAGAATGTCCGTAGTCTTCGGCTCGCCGCTTGTGATGGTTCCGGTCTTATCCAACGCTACGATCTGAGTCTTTCCGGTGGCTTCCAGGGATGCGGCGGTCTTGAACATGATACCATTTTTCGCACCCATGCCATTTCCTACCATGATAGCCACGGGCGTCGCCAGTCCCAGGGCGCAGGGGCAGCTGATAACCAGTACGGAGATACCGCGGGCCAGGGCGAAGCCTACGCTCTGTCCGGCCAGCAGCCAGATGACGATGGTCACAGCCGCAATGCTGATGACGGCCGGTACAAATACTCCGGATACCCGGTCCGCGATTTTTGCGATAGGCGCTTTTGTCGCCGCCGCGTCGCTGACCATCTGGATAATCTGGGACAGGGTGGTGTCCTCGCCTACACGGATCGCTTCACAGCGGATGAACCCGGACTGATTCAGGGTCGCTGCGGATACAGCATCGCCCACATTTTTATCCACGGGAATGCTCTCACCGGTCAGGGCAGACTCATTTACTGCACTGTTTCCTTCCAGAATAATACCGTCCACGGGTATATTTTCACCCGGGCGTACCACAAATACGTCGCCTTTTCGAACCTGTCCGATGGGAACCTGAACCTCCGCGCCGTCCCGCACTAGAACCGCAGTCTTCGGAGCCAGCTTCATCAGGCCCTTCAGGGCATCGGTGGTCTTGCCTTTGGAATGGGCCTCCAGCATCTTGCCCACGGTAATCAGCGTCAGGATCATGGCTGCGGACTCAAAATAGAACTCATGCATATAGGACATGACAGCGTCCATATCCATATTCACCTGTGCCACCGTCATGGCGAACAGGGCATAGGTGCTGTAACCGAAGGATGCGCCGGATCCCAGGGCCACCAGCGTATCCATATTGGGCGCGCCGTGAATCAGACCCTTGAAGCCACTGATGAAAAACTTCTGGTTGATGACCATGACGATGACGGTCAGCAGAAGCTGGGCCAGTCCCATGGCGACGTGATTTCCTTCCATAAAGCCCGGTACCGGCCAGCCCCACATCATATGGCCCATGGACAGGTACATGAGCGGTGCCAGGAAGATCAGCGACGCTATCAGTCTTCTCCGAATCTTCGGGGTCTCGGTATCCTTCAGGAAATCGTCGTCGGCTGCAGCTGTCGCTGTCGCACCGCTATTCTCCGCGCCTTTTTCGGACGCACCGTATCCGGCCGCCTCCACCGCCGCAATGATCGCGGACGGATCCGCCGTTCCTTCTACTCCCATGGAGTTGGTTAAAAGGCTGACCGAGCAGGCTGTAACGCCCGGTACTTTGTTCACCGCTTTTTCCACGCGGGAGCTGCAGGCTGCACAGCTCATGCCCGTTACGTTGTATTGTTTCATAATCTATGCCTCCTCATTTCGTATCCCTTCCGCTATCGCATCAGCTTCTGTAATACGGTTACTAACTCGTCTATGGTCTCGTCCTTACCCTCCCGGATATCCTCCGCCACGCAGGTGCGGATATGGTTGGCCAGCAGAACCTTATTAAAACTGTTCAGCGCCGCATTTACCGCGGATACCTGCACCAGAATATCGGTACAGTAGCAGTCGGTCTCCACCATCTTCCGGATGCCGCGGACCTGACCCTCGATACGGCTCAGACGGTTCAGAAGATCCTTATATTCTTTTTCCGTACGTTCCTTTGTCTTATGACTGCAGCAGCAACATTCTTTTTTCTCTGTCTGCATGCTTTCTTCGTTCTTTTCCATATCTTTTTCCATCGGTTCCCCTCTTACTCTTTCCTCGTTTCGCGTTCATTATATACCCCCTACGGGTATTTTGCAAGAGTTAATTTCATCCTCGGCAGCTATTATTTTTATTAATAATCAGAATCATCCCTCTTTTCACACATAAACCAGCCATCCGGAGCTGTCTTGCAACGACAGACGGATGGCTGGTTTTATACACTAATGCTTTTATATTCTCTATTTTATACCACTTACAATCTTATCTCTTATGACGCAATCTCTTTCTGCCTTTCCGGATCCGCAGCCAGTCTATCACTTACATCCACGTATCCCGCATCATCATAAATCTTATCCAGTTTAAAACGGAAGATGGTATACAGGATGACAATAATCGGAGTCAGATACAACAGCGGAATATAAGGCAGATATTCTGTCACGCCGACACCCAGAGTCGCCACCGCAAATACTGCATTGGCATTCCAGGGAATAAACATGGCGCCATAGGTTCCTCCTGCCTCCAAGTCTCTGGAGCAGTTCTTCGGCTGCATGTTATACTTGGAATAAACCGGAGCCATCAGCGTACCGGTCATAACGATGGCAAAATTCTGACTGAAGGCGATAGCATTTCCCAGGAAACCGAACACAATCGTCATAACGCTGACTCCCACCGGAGTATGAACACACTTCATCATGGCCTCTGCCAGCTTCTGGATAACGCCCATGTGATCCAGCATACCGGCTACAGTAAAGCCAAAGAGGGTAATTCCCGCCAAGCTCCACATGCTGGCGATACCACCACGGTTCAACAAAGTAGCCAGAGCATCGATGTCTGTGTCAATGGAAAATCCATTGTAAAATACATTAAAGGCATCCGCTACCCCCATTCCCTGATAGAAAATAGCCACCAGGATACTGGACACTGCGCCTCCCAGAATGGAAAGAAGCGCTGACTGCTTCAAAGCCAGAAGCACGCCGGTGATAATCAGGGGAATAAAAGCTACCAGACCCAGACGGAAGTTACTCTGCAGACCGTCCATCAGCTGCGCGCTGTACGCAGAGGCTACATCACCGTTATAGCGCAGACCCAGGACAAGGAAAAACACTACCGATATCAGATATGCCGGTACCTGGTCATAAATCATATGCCGGATATGCTTGAAGATATTTACTTCGCTGATGGAGGATGCCAGAATCGTCGTATCTGACATGGGAGACATCTTATCTCCGAAGAACGCTCCGCAGATAACCGCTCCGGCTGTAATCGGTGCCGGAATTCCCATACTGGTTCCGATCCCCATCATCGCCACTCCTGCCGTACCCACCGTACCGCTGGAAGTGCCGCAGAACAAGGATACCACAGAGCACAGAAGCAATGCTGTCACCAGAAACAGCTTCGGATTAATCAGCTTAATACCATAATAAATAATGGCCGGTGTCGTACCAGAAGCGATCCAGCAGCCAATCAGCGCGCCCGCAGCCAGCAGAATAAAGACAGCGCCCAGTGCTTTCTGTGTGAATTTCAGTGCTACCTCTTCCATCTCATGGGAACTGTAGCCAAAAAACATACCCACCGGAATCAAAATTACCCAGAGCATAAAGAACATAGCGCCCATATCGCCGCCGAATACCGCCTTCTGGATGGCGATCGCCGCGCATACGATAGCAAAAAGCAATACTGCTGCCAGGAAATTCATTTCTCGTTTTTTCTTCGGTTCTTTTTCCATAACCCTCGCTCCTCTCTTACTGTAACTTTACACCATATACATCCTTCAACACTTTTTCCATGCTTTCCAGGGACGCGTCTATCTCCGGAATCTCGCCCATGTAGGAAGCCGTCACCTTTGTGTCCTTGACACCCGCTGCCGTAATCAGCATGACTACCTTTTCTCCGGGCTTAATCTGTCCTGAGGCAATATATTTTCTTATCCCGGCCAGCGCCGCAGCCGACGCAGATTCACAATACAGCCCTTCCTTTCTCGCCAAATCCTTCTGCGCGTCCAGAAGCTGCTGATTATTATCCAGACTGATGGCGGAACCGCCGGACTTCTTCACGGTATACAGAGAATGGTAGGTTCCGTAGGGCGTACAGATGGAGGACGCCACGCTTCCCCAACCCTCCACCGGCTCGATGATATCGCTCTTTCTGGAAAATGCCCGGGCAATGGGGCCATAATCTTCCACAGAAAGCATCTGGGGAACCTTGTCCACAAAGCCCATTTCCTTCAGCTCTTCAAAGCCCTTCATAATACCGAACAAGGCGTCGCCGTAACAAATGGGAACCACGATCTTATCCGGAAGGGTCTTCATCTGCTGGTACAGTTCATGGGCGATCACCTTATATCCGTCGATGGCCCATGGATTGCTTCCTACAATGGGAATCGTATAGTTTGTGGCCGGATACCAATGATACTTCTCCACGCACTCCTTCAGAATCGTCCATCTCTCCGCTGCACTGTGCGCGCCTATGACGCACGCTCCATAGGCCTGCATAAAGGTCTCCAGCGTGGGGTTTACACCCTTTACCGTCAGAACGATACAGGGCAGCCCCGCCTTTGCCGCATAAGCTGCACCGGAGGCTCCGTTATTGCCCGTGGACGCGTAAATGACGCCGGGCGCTTTCTGTTCCAGGGCCTTGTTGACCAGCACCGCATTCAGACGATCCTTATGACCCCAGGTGGGATTCCTTGTCTCATCCTTTGCGTAAAGCTCGATTCCCAGCTCTTCTCCCAGGCGTGAGAGCTCTGTCAGCGCTGTATTTCCCTCATTGAGCGATACCAGCTTTTCCTTTCTGCGAAACGGAAGAATCTCCCGATAGCTCTCCAGGGTTTTTCCTCCAAACAGTCTTTCATAGTCCGCTCTGCTTCCATCCGTCTCCGGAAGCTCATAGAGCGGTGTGATATTCGACACAAAATCTTCCGTTTTACAATAAGGACACCCTTCGAAAATGTCCTCCTGTTCAAATATATGCCCGCATTTCAGACATCTGCTTTTTCCGCTGTACATAGGCACCCCTCTTTATTCTTATGTTTTAAAGCTCTGCGATGGCTTCGATCTCTACCCGCGCGCCCTTCGGAATGGCTGCCACCTGCACGCAGCTGCGGGCCGGCGCAATTCCTGGGAAGAATGCCGCATAAGCCTCATTGACTGCTGCAAAATCCGCCAGATCCGCCACAAAGATCGTCGTCTTTACAATTTTATCCACGCTGCTTCCCGCCTGCTCAAGAATCGCTGAAATATTTTTCATTGACTGTGTCGTAAGCGCTTTGACGTCGCCCTCCGCGAAAGCCCCTGTCTTCGGGTCAATCGGAAGCTGTCCGGACACAAATACCAGATTTCCGGTTACGATTCCCTGTGAATAAGGTCCGATTGCTGCCGGAGCCTGCTCTGTTGCAACTTTCTTTAAACTCATCTTCATTTCCTCCGTTTTTTATTTTATTATAATATTGCAAAAAAATAATGTAAATAGTTAATTTTTTATTTAATGAATTAAATTTTAGTTTATTGAAAAAGTTCACTTTTTCAGAAAAATATATGGTATAATTCTTTCCATAAGATAAATTTTAGAAAGGACAGCTGTTCTGCAGCCCGAAAAATGAAGCTCACTACCACCGATCGTGAAATCCTGAATTCCTATAAAAGTCTCGTGGAGGGCCTGGCCGATTATCTGGGACCCTGCTACGAACTGGTTCTGCACAGCCTGGAGGATCTGGATAATTCTGTTATCGCCATCACCAACGGTCATTATACCGGAAGGAAAATCGGTTCGCCGGTCACCGATCTCGCGCTGAAAATGCTCACCTCCATTGAAAAGGACGGTGCTCAGGATTATATCTCCTATCATACCACCAATAAAGAGGGGCTCCCTCTAAAATCCTGTACCATCGCTATCCGCGGCGAAAACAAACGGGTCATCGGTCTCCTCTGTATGAACCTACATCTTCACGCCTCCATTGACACGTTTATGAACAGCATTGTTGCCGTCAATACAGGTAAGGAAGAGAATTCACCGATTACAGAAGAATTTTCTGAAGATGTGGATGCGCTTATCTCATCCGCTCTTCTGGCGGCCCGAAAACAGGTTATGGACGATTCCTCCATTTCTTCCACCAACCGGAACAAGGAAATCATCAGCCTTTTATACCAGAAAGGCATCTTTAACCTGAAGGATTCCGTATCCAAGACCGCCGGGCTTCTGGGAATTTCCAAAAACACGGTCTATCTTCATTTAAGAAGCCTGCAGAAATAAGAAGTTCTCACACCGCAAAAAAGGTTCCCATCGCTGACCCGTGATGAGAACCTTTGCTTTTATTTTTTTAAATCCGCGCGTTCTGCTTTGAACCATGGACAGTACCGTTACCCCTGCAGCCGGCTCGGCCCAGGCGACCTCGCGGCACACAGAAGGTTCTGCTTAGAGCTGCTTCATTCCTGACCTGACTCGGTTCGCAGATTCCTGTTGCGCAAGACCCAGGCGTCAGTGCTGCTTACAGGGGGCTGCATACTGTCCATAAAGTCCGGGGCAGAACATCACCCCTGCTGTAGCGGATTGCAGGTACAGGGAACCGCTAAATCCCCGGCTGCGCGGAAGCTTTATGACATATTTGAGATCGTCGATCAGACGATCTTTTTCAGTATAGCTTTAATCGCTCTGTTTGTCAACGTTTTCCTGCGATTCTCCGGCCTCCCGGGCCGCTTTTTTTAACCTTTCCTTATTTTTCCGGAGCTTTTTGAAGAACTCACTGAGCATAGCGCTGCACTCTTCCTCCAGCACCCCCCTCTCCACATTCACCTGATGGTTGAACTCACACATCTCCAACAGATTCAGGATGGATCCGGCGCAGCCCGCCTTAGGATTCATGGCTCCGATGACCACCCGGCCCATCCGGGCCTGGACGATGGCTCCGGCACACATCTGACAGGGCTCCAGGGTAATGTACATGGTACAGTCCTCCAGCCTCCAGTCGCCCGTTTTTTTGCTGGCCTTGCGGATGGCGTTCAGCTCCGCATGGGCAAGGGTGTTTTTATCCGTATTTCTCCGGTTGTATCCCCGGGCTATAATTTTGTCGTTCTGGACGATCACGCAGCCGATGGGGACCTCCAACAGAGCTTCCGCTTTTTTTGCCTGCCGTATGGCCTCTTTCATATATTTCTCATCTGTCGTCATTTTTTACTTCCTGCCCGTCTTCCCGAGCCCGGTTCCTTTATTTCACTTCCCGACACCAGTATCCGCCGATGCCCTCCCGCTGCTCCGGTTCCTTCATTCTCCGGAATTCCCGGAAGCCGAACATGGAAGCCAGCATCTGTTCCTTTTCATTGTAGATCCCCGGCACGCCCAGATAGTAGCTGATCTCCTCCGGCGTCTCCCGCCGCAGCAGCAGTAAATGCCGGTGTTGGTAAAAGCCGTGAAGCAGAAAGCTGTTATTGCCCAGCTCCCACTTATCTCTGGGAATCCGCGATAGATCCCGGTTGCCTAAGCGGATGCTGGAAATGGTTCCTCCAGCTCCGTCCTGATACCGCATCACCGGAAAATGCTCTTCCAGATAGTGCCACTGCCCGGCCCTCACATCCGCCGGGCCGGAAGCTTCCTGCTCCGCTCCGTATTCCTTCCCTACCTCCGCCGCCCGGATTTCTCCGAGGGTTTCCTGTGATTCTGGATACCCGGTGCGAGTATCTGTTTCTGTATCCACGGTATCCGCCACATCCGTTCCTTCAAGCGCTTCCATCCGCTCCTGCCTGGCAGACTCCTCCCGGGACACAAAGCGGTTCACATCCACCGGATAATCGTCCCACTCTGCCGCATAGATTTTGTCTTCGCCCTGTATGTAGATGCCCCGGCTCTCCTCCAGACTGAAGCCACCCATCAGACTATCCGTATCCGTCACGCCGTTCCACTCCAGAGCCCCGTTTCTGCTCTCCAGCTCTCCCAGATACTGGCCCTCCAGCCGCTCCCGGGCGGGCCGGAAGGCGTACACCCGGTACGGTTTCTGATGATGGGTATAAAAGCCTCTCACATGAACCCAGATTTTACACTCGCCGCCTCTGGCGTTTACCTTGACAAATCCTGTATTTTCTCTCTTTTCTCCCTGATCATATCCGTAGATATAGGAGACAAACCTCTTATAGGCCGACATAGAACCCCTCCCTTTCTCCTGTTTGCTAACATATTCTATGCCGGACTTGTCTCATTCATACCTGCTTTTCAGGCTCTTTTCTCTCCGATGCGATTGGAAAGCTCCGCAAACTGCTCCAGCGTCAGGGCTTCTCCCCGGATGGTCGCCGGAAGTCCCATTTCCTCCAGAACCGCCGTCGTCACTTCTTTTGAAATATGCAGCTCAGGCGCATTTCCCAGTCCGTTCACCAGGGTCTTTCTGCGCTGGTTAAAGGAGGCACGAATCAGTTGAAACATCAGTTTCTCATCGGCCGCCTGTACCGGAGGTGCCTCATGCCGCGTCAGACGAATCACCGCCGAACCCACCCGGGGCCTCGGCATAAAGCAGTTGGGCGGCACATTGGCCACCAGCTCCGGTTTCGCGTAATACTGCACCGCCAGAGACAGGGCTCCATAGTCCTTGGAACCGGGACCGGTCTTCATCCGGTCAGCCACCTCCTTCTGTACCATGATAGTGATACTCTCCACCGGTACATGATTTTCAAAAAGGCCCATGATAATCGGCGTGGTAATGTAATAGGGAAGGTTCGCCACCACCTTGATGGGACGGCCGTCGTTCTTCTCCTGAGCCAGTTTACATAAGTCTACCTTCAATACATCCTCATGAATGACCGTCACATTGTCGTAGACACTTAAGGTGTCCTCCAGAATGGGAATCAATGCGTCGTCGATCTCGATGGCCGCCACCTCTCTGGCCGACGACGCCAGATACTGGGTCAGGGTTCCGATACCCGGCCCAATCTCCACAACGAAATCATTTTCCGTGATCTCCGCGGAACGGATGATTTTCCCCAGAACATGTTCGTCGATCAGAAAGTTCTGGCCGAACTTTTTCTGAAAGACAAACTTATATTTATTTAACACTTCGATGGTATTTTTCGGATTTCCCAGGGTGGGAAGGGGTCTGCTCATATCGTTCTCCTCAAATAAAGTATTCTATATAAAGTATGCTATTCAAAATACATCCTTTTCGCATTCTGATTCGTCACCCAGATCACCTCGTCCGCGTCCACGCCCTTCAGCTCCCCAATGGCCGCCGCCACATAGGGCAGGTTCAGGGACGAATTCCGTTTGCCACGGTTGGGCTCCGGCGCCAGATAGGGGCAGTCGGTCTCCAGAAGAATCCGTTCCAGAGGCAGCATCTTCACGACCTCCTTCAGCTTCTTCGCGTTCCTGAAGGTCACCACGCCGCCGATACCAATATAATATCCCAGCTTCAGATACTCCTCTGCCAGTTCCGGCGAATAGGAAAAGCAGTGAATCACGCCCCGGAGTCTCTCGTCCTGGGCCTTTTTGATCTCCTCCAGTGTATCCGAAGCAGCCTCCCGGCTGTGTACGATCATGGGAAGCCCCAGCTTCTTCGCCAGCTCCATCTGTCTGCGGAACCACTTTTTCTGAAGCTCATGGTTCTCCTTATCCCAATAGTAGTCCAGTCCGATCTCACCCACGGCCACCGTCTTCAGATTCCGGCACTGTTCTTCCAGCCAGGCAAAGTTTTCTTCGTTCAGCTCGCCCACCTCGTCCGGGTGAACGCCCACCGCCGCATACATGAACGGATACCGCTCCACCAGAGCCAGGGTGCTTTTCACCGTGCTGAGGCTGGCGCTGACATTTACAATATATTCGATTCCATCCCTCTGACACTGCTCCAGGATCGCTTCCCGGTCTCCGTCAAAGGCTTCGTCGTCGTAGTGTGCGTGACTTTCAAATATCATGTTGCATCTCTTTTCTTTTTCTATAGCTCCTGATTTCGCTCTCTAGCATAACATAATTCCCGCTTTTTGTGAACCTGTTCTGTATTTCATAGAAAGAAAATGAGAATGCTGTATTTTTCTCCCGTACAGCATCCTCATCTTCGTATCTTCTCAACTTGTTTATCTTTTGTAATCACCATATTCTTTTGTCTCCCCCTACAGGGTCAGTTCCTCCAGGTTCATTCCCACAGAGGTCAGCTTTGCCGCTGTAGCTCTGATTTGATACTCCAGTTCTTCATTTACAGTTTCACCATTCGCTTTTTTGATACGCTGCAAATTTGTGTACTGGTCAATCAAAATCATCAATAATTCTTTGTCTTGCATTTCTTCCACTCTTTCCACCGCCTTTCTGCACTTTCAGTATAGCGGATTTTTGCACTGTTTACAAGCTTCTTTTACCCTTCCACCACATACCGCACATCTGCGAAGCCCACGCAGTCTCCGGGGCGGAGGCGGGCCTTTTCGTTGACCTCCAGGCGTCCTCCGTTCAGGTAAGTTCCGTTGGTGGAGTTCAGATCTGTGAGGTAGTAGCAGTCGCCCTCCCGGGAAATCTTTCCGTGGATTCGGGAGATACCGCGGGACTTCAGCCAGCCGTCCACGGCGTCCTTCTTTTTCCCGATCAGGAAGGTATCGCCCTCTACCTGCCAGTCCGGCCAGTTTCCGTCCTCACTTTTCAGGATCAGCTTCTTCTTTTCCGGCCGAAGGAATACGGTCCCGCCATCCGTCGGACCTTCCGGCTGCTTTTTCCCGGCCTCCGGGGATTCTTTTTCCGGAAGATGCTTCCACTTTTCCAGAAGCTCTTCCAGGGAACCGTTCTCTTCCCCTGCCATCCGGTAAAATTCATATCCGATAGTCACCGCCTCCGGCTCCTGTCGATTCAGCCGGTCCAGCAGATATTCCGCCAGACCCAGAAGCTTTTCCCCCATGGGCTCTTCCTCTCCCGGAAAGAAACAGTACTCCGGGTTCCACCCGTCTGGATCCAGATAAATATAGTCCGGATCCAGTACCAGATTTTCTGTGTTCAGGAAGTATTCCATACAGGACTCTGCAGCCCTCTCCAGGCTTTTGAGCAGATTCAGAAATTCCTCCGCTGAAATCCGCTTCCGTTCCAGCACCAGACTCAGACTCTGTCGGGAGGTGATATCATAGCTGAAGTCCGCCCGTTCTCCCAGTCTGCTGACCCGGCATTCCAGAAAGCCGGGAATCCGGTTTCGCGTCAACATCTTCACCTGATAGGTTTCCTCATACGTTTCTTCCTCCAGAATCAGATAATTGTGGTTCAGTTCCCGCTTATACCGGGCTTTCATACTCCCGCAGCCTCCTTCCCTTTCCGAAATCTCCGAATCTCGCCGCAGGGATTCCGGCGCGCCGCCTGCTCCTCCGCCTGCATACGGATCCCACCCAGCATCGGTGTACTCATCTCAAAATACATCCAGACCTGATTTTTCCCCACTGAGGCTTCGATCTCCTCGGGCTGCATCAGAATCAGCCGCTCTTTTGCAGCCTCCACGCCGCCCAGATAGAGTTCGTTTTCCAGCCGTTCCGCCGCCCTGTACTTTTGCTGTTCTCCCTTTCCCGCCAGCTCCGCCGCTGCAGCCGTCAGGGTACAGCGGTCGTGCAGGCATAAAAGCAGAACCAACAATACAAAGATACACAGAAATAAAAAGGGCAGAAGATAGACCGCCTCTATGGTCAGGCTCCCCTTTTTCCATTTTTTCAGTTTATCATGTCCCATATCAGACCTCCCAGATAAGCTGCCATCAGAAAGGGAATCAGCGGAAAAGAGTCCTTCCACCGGGCTTTTCCAAGAGCGCAGCCTGTCCCCAGCACCACCGCGCACAGCACTGTCCCATGAAGGAACATCCGCAAATTCCCGGCTCCGCCCAGATAAAGCCCCGTCACACAGAGCACCAGTCCGTCTCCGAAACCGATCCCTCCTGCGGTCACAAACCCCAGTGTCAGCACCAGAAGTCCCAGCGCCGGGCCCAGTATCAGTTCCACTGTCCCTGCTGTACTGTCCGGCAGTCCGAAACACAGGTTCAGAGCCACGCCCAGAACTGCGAACAATCCCACACTTCTCAAGTCAATTTCCTTTCTTTTCCAGTCCGTGCAGGCATTCCAGATCAGAAATACCAGTACACAGCCACTTTTTATCCATCCTTCTGTCATTCTCTTATCCACCTCCGCAGAGAGAGCAGGGCGGAAGCACAGTTTCTGACAAAAGAACGCTTCGGATTCCCCGGGAGAGACCCGGACAGTTCAGATTCTGATGATACCGGTTTCCTTCTTCCGTCAGATATACCAGACTGCTGCCCTCCTTCCAGCACCGCTCACAGGGATAATACCTGCTTCCATCATTGCTCCGCAGACTTTCCGTATGTGCCAAGCTCTCCTGCCGTACCGATACATGCAGATAACGGCAGCCCAGTTCCCTGTGATAGACCGTACCATAATCCGTCACATACACCACCTGATCCATCTGTCCGGCCCCGCTTCCCCTTCTCCCGGAAAAGCCCGTCCAGCCCCGCACCGTTTTTTTCTGTGTAATTTCCACCGGATGGAACCAGCCCAGTCCCGGCGGCAGCTGCACCCGATGGGATGCCTGCAGCGTCAGAATCGATGTATCGCTGTCCCAGCGGCATTTCACCCCGGGAAGGCTGCTCAGCCCCGCTGAAACAAGGGAATCCGCTATCCCGTCTCCTGTCCCGCCTCCCGTCAGATATGCCGTCACCGCCTGATTCTTCGCCTGATCCGTCAGCATGCGTCCCGTCTCCGTATACAGTTCCAGCAGAAAAAACAGATACAGGAATGCCACCACAGACATCAGGAAAAACGGAAATACCAGCGCCGCTTCCACTGTCATGCTTCCCCGTCGCCAGTTCTCCTTTTCCTTTCTGAAGGCGCACCGTGATGCTCTTTGATCCTCCGGTGGGAAAAGAGAAATTTCAGAATTTTTTAGAACGGCGGTCCTCTGGCCGCCTACTGCCTGGAGAGCATGATATGGATTCAGACACACCTTCGCACAAAAGAGCATCACGGTACACCTCCCTTCTTTTTCCTTTACCATTCATAGCAGAACCATCTTTCCGCCGTCAGCTCCTGTCCGTTTACCCAGTCGGTCCGGAACCGGAAGCCATCCGTACACAGGTCCATGCGAAAGCTGCGTTTTTCTGTCTCTCGCACTACACCCTCCAGCACGTCCAGGCCCCTCATCTTCTTTTCATCCCGGCCTGTCATCAGAAGCAGGATTCCCAGATACTCCTGATAGTCCATTCCTTCCGGATCCTCCGCCCCATCGTACCCGGAGAGCTCCCCCAGTTCCAGCGCCTCCGTCAGAGAAAGCCGCCAGTTATCACCGGTTTTCACAAAAGCCGTCCGATCTCCGTTCAGCAGAATCCTCACATCCAGTACGCTTTCCGCAAAGGCCCAGGCCAGCATCAGCACCTGTTTTACCGCTTCCACCAGACCCGGAATCAGGGTAACGCCCACCAGGGCCGCTGCCAATGCTTCACATTCCGCCTGCTTTCCTCCGTCCGACAGCAAACAGGCATAGTTCATGCCCTCCCGTACTGCCAGCAGCCGGGCGCAGACCGCTTCCAGATTCTCCAGGTCGCTGTCCTTTCCTCCAATGACATATTCCAGCTGATAGTCAAGCCACACCCCGACTGCTTTTTCTTCCGTCAGGAAGTCCACTGCATTGGTAAAATACTTTTGCAGATAGGCATGAAAATACAGGTCATTTTGGGCCCCGGCCGGATATCGCCCCCTGGAACCCGCTCCGGTGCTGAGGCTCCGCGCCGAGGGCGCTGAACTCAGTTCTGCCTTTTTTCCGGACAGCTTCTCCGTATCCTGCACCACCAGATGCAGGATGCTTCCCCGTCGGAGCTCCATGGTATGGGCCGTGGGATCCGGCGTTCCCTCCCGTTCCTCTTCCTCCCGCTGTCTGCGCAGCTCCTCCAGACGGCTGGATTCCCGGCTGTCTGCCTCTTCATATTCCAGACTTTTTTCCGCCGCCTCCTTTCCATAATCCTGCCATTTTCCCAGTCCTTCTTCCAGCGCCTCCAGCCCTGTGCCGTTCCTGATACAGGCTACGGCCTGCTCATACCAGCTCGCCCCTCTTCCATCGGTGGCCCGGGCCATGGCGTCTGTCTCCAGCCGCAGCAATCTGCCCGCCGGAAGATTCTGCTTCATGAAAAAGACTGCCTGCTGCTCCAGATACGCCACATCCTCCTGTCCCGTTCCATAGCCCAGATCCAGATAAAACAGGCCGAACCGCTCCAGCAGGGTCCGCTCGTACTCGGCCAGAACCGAATATTCTGTAAGCTCCAGCGCTTCTTCCAGCTCGCTTCGCCTCACTGCATAGCCCGCCGACCGGAGGCAGACCTCCGATACCATGAGAAAGACTGCCAGCGCCAGGCTCAGGAAAACTGTGATTTCTCCCTTTTTCCACATATCATACCAGCTTGCTCTGGCTGGTGATCTTGTCAAAAATCTGATTGACCAGGGTGGTCATCTGCTTTTTGAAGATCAGGACCAGCGCAATCAGAACCACAATAAAATCCAGTACCTGCCCCGGAATGCTTGAAAATACTTTTCACATCTTTCACATCACTCCGATGTGTAAATTATTTTTCTTTTTAATTTAGTAAAAAAGCAGGCTCTTGGATATCCTCTTGTCCAAAAGTCTGCTCTCTTACTTTATGTAAAATTACCTATTTGCTTTCTTTCAACTTCTGATTTTCCTCTTCTAGTAATTCTATCTGCAGCTCTAGCTCTTTAATTCGTCTCTTGTATAAAATCATTTGTCTTTTCAGCTGTTTATTAACTTCCTCAGTTGCTCTATCAAAAATTGCCTTTTTAGGATTATAACATTCTCCCTGCTTCAATTGTGCCTCTTCTACCATTTGTTTGGCCTGCAAATTTCTATAAAAATAGCTCCTATCCACCCCTGCATATTTTGCCAATGCAGTAATTGATATCCGCTCCTTTCTTCGAAGCATCGCATCAATCTCTCTCTGAATAATTTCTAAATTCTCTTTTTCTTGCTGTTTCTTGAGCCCTACGATTTTATCATACTTCATTTAACATCACTCACACCTTCCTGTTGTATTCGCAAAAAATCTAACTCTGATTTTAGCTTTTGATTTTCTGCTTTCAACTTTATAATTTCGATTCTCATAGCTAACAATTTTTCCTTATACTCATCAAGGAGTTCCACTTCGTCTATGTTCATTTTATAGCTTTGATTTTGAATATCAACAGCTTTATGTACTTCTTCTTTGATTTTTGGATTTCTGTAAAAAAACGAGTTAGATAAGCCTGTTCTTTTGCATAATCCGGAAACTGTAATCCTTTCGCCCTCATTACGCATTCTTTGAATTTCATCCATTGCCAGTTTTACTTTTTGCCTGCTTTTTTCCTGGCTCATTTCGATGATTTTATTTGCTTTCATCCTTAATCACAACCTTTATAGTTTTTTTAACAATGCAATTTCCTTTCGATCCAACCGTTTCTTCAGCGTGTCCACCTCTTTTTGAAGTATACTGCACTTTTGAAGAAGCTGCTCATTTTCAACCTTTAACCTTTGATTCTCTGACTGACAGCTGTTAAAATCTTTCTTCAATTCTTGAAAATTATGACCTGCAACATTTCTTTCTTCAGATGACTGCTGTACATCTATCCGCCGTGGCTGTTTAATAGCTTCCTCCAGTTTCTGACGGACTTGCTCATTCTTATAAAAAAATCCTCTTGATAAACCTGTCCAACGAACCAATTCTGTTACAGAAATCGGCAGTCCTCTGGCACCCATATCATCTATTGCCCGAATCGCCTTTTTTATTTTCTGTTCACTCTCAGCTTTATTAACGGCTATCATCTTATCATATTTCATATCCATCCCACTCCTTTACCACATCCATTAAAATCATATCGATTTTCTCTCTGACTGCCCTCGTTTCATCCGCCATTATCTTGTTCCCAATCTTTCGGTAATGATGTACACTTTGTAATGTTTTATGCCCAAAAGCCTTGCGATCATCCAGTCGTCGATATGCATCTCTGTCAGCTTTTTCCCATAACAATGTCGGAATGTATGTGTTCCAAAATTCAGCAGCTCTCCATTCTCATCCCGAATATCATTTTTCCTAATCATCTGCATGACTCGATGTTGAAGCATGCTATACTGAAATGGTCTCGATAGATCCTCTTTTTTTACAAAAATATATTTTGTCTTTCCATAATGTTCCTCGGTATAATCAATTGACTTTATAATAAGCTGTGCTATTTCATCACTAATTGCTTTTTCAAATGTGATTGATTTTACCTGCTCGATTCGTATAAAATATCGATTTTCTCTTATGCTCAAACAGTCCGTTTTTAGTGTAAGCGTATCCGAAATTCGTGTTCCCAGCAGCTGATGAAGGATTAATGCCCTCGCTATTTGTTCATCCATCTGAAAAATGTTTTCATTCAGCTTCTTTACGGTTTCATCCGAATAAAACTTAAATAGATATCTTGGTGTGCTAGGAAAATCAGTACTTATAAATAGGTTTTTGATATCTTGCCTATCATAATGATTTCCCACATCTTCAATCACTCTTCGTAAGCCATATAAATCAGAGCGATAATTTTTCCTCTCTTTTGCCTCTGTCTGAAGATAGGTCAAATAGTTTTCCATAATATCCCGTGTCAAATCTAGTAATGATTTAATCTTGGGATACCTTAATGCCAGATATCTGCAAAACCTTTTAGTCGCTACCATTTCAGCCGTAATACTTCCTATTGCCATATATTTCAAATGCATAAAAACTACTGTTTTAACTTCTTTTCGGATTGTTATTTGACTGATTCCTTTAAAATTTATAGTCTTTACATTCTTTATCGGATTGCTGCGAAGAGGAAATTCAAACTTATCCAATTCCCACACATCTCTATCCTGTTCTAAGTACTCCTCATCCTTCTGAGAATACCTCAGAATCTTCTTCATATGCTTTACTATGCCAGGTGTTTCTGTTGCTACAATTTCATAAACGCTTCGATACTTCTTACTTGTAAGGGCATATCCCTGCTCCATCATCCAGCTCTTTAGCTGCAAAATAATCTTATTCTCATCCTCATATCTTAATGTTTTAATATTCTTTTTTATAAGAAAATGCCGGATATTATTAAAATATAATATTTCGGACGCCAAACTACTTGGAGCAAGTTCCTTTCCCCTTTCCCATACAAAATCTTCCAGGAGCTTTCTTACTGCTTCTGATGGAAGTCCTTCCAGGTCGAAGTAACGTTCTTTCCGGACCCTCATTTTCTTTTTCTGTTCTTCTGTCGCATTCTTATAGCAGTCTAATTCATAGATATGTATCTTATTTTCCAGTTTTTTCACCCCGCTTCTTTGGAATAATCCCAGTTGCAAGAAGATTTTCTGTCTGATTGAAATATTCCATATTCGCCTGTTCGATCCGTTTAGGCATATAGTCTATATACTGCTTTGTCATATTTTCATTGTTATGCCCTAAGTAATCCCGAATCGTCTGAATGGACACTCCATCATCATAGAAACTACTTGCCAATGTATGCCTGTAATCATGCGTTTTGAATGTTTCGCCCGAAATATATATTCCATACTTCTTACAACTTGCTTTGAATCCCTTAACAAATGTGCCAATCCTATATGCCCCACCATCCTTTGAGTTGAAAAGGAAATCAGTGGATTTGATATGATGCTTTTTTATATAAATTTTCATAATTCGATAAAGCACCAATGAAATTGGTATCATTTTTTCCGCTTTCATTTTAATTTGATAAACCTTAATCCATGCATCTTCTCCATCCCAATAATATGCGTCTCCTTTTAATGTACATACCTCACTGATCCGTAATCCTGTTGCCCATAAATTTAGGAAAATAAGCCTTTGTACTTCTGGGAAAAACTTTAGCTTTTTTAATATTTCCATATACTCATCTTCTTGAACACTTCGATCATGGTGATATGGGTAGACTTTCTGGCTGTAATAGTTTTGATCAAAAATTTGCCCCTTGATATGTCCTTTAACATTTAAGTATGCAAAAAATCGGTGAATATCAAATATCTGCCTGTTTACTGTTTCTGCCTTAATTTCCTGTTCCTGCAGGAGCTTGAAGTACTCTGCTATCTGTTCTTCCGTAATTTCACATATGGATTCTATTGTATTAAAGTAAACTAGAAATTTTTTAATGTAACACAATTGACTTCGTATATTTCCTAGTGCCAAATCACTGATACCTACTTGATATTTCATATACTCTTGTAGCAATTCCCTGTTTCTCTCATTCGTCACTTCGTAAAAACTGAGTCGCTGAACAGGATTACTTGGGTTTACACGCTCTGGTGCAAAATTGAACCTTTCCATATACCAGACATTTGCATACCAGTGAATTTCTTTTCCACTCATAAATAGTATTTTGCGACTGTTATCCACAATCTGCATACTGTTCTTCACATTTACAACTTTCCTGGCTACAATTGTTTCCAATTTCTTTATTTGCTCCAGTTCAAGACGCTCGATATCATCAATTCCTTCCTCTATGCAAAACTCATACATCCACCTTAAAGGAAGTAGATAACGCACTCTGCGATCCTTGCTGTCTTTTATATTCCTCAAGGCATAGCATAAAATCTGAAAAATTTGCCTTTTTAAATTTTCTGACGCCTTTTGGCTAAAATCCCATACCAGTTCGCTTTTATCCTGGATATAATCAAAATCTGACCCTATGTCCTGATCTGGTATGTAGGGAAGAAAAATCACTTGCCCTTCATACTTGAGCTGTTCTTTGTTTCTTCCAGAAAGTGTTTCCATTTCTTTTCGGATGTCAAACTGTTTGATCCGATCCAATGTCTTCAAATATTCAAGGCTTTTAGAGAAAGTTTTTGTCCTACGTAACTCACTTTCATACAGTTCTCTGGTTCTATAATCAATTTCCCTTACATGATGAATTCCCTGCCGTATCAAAAAATTCCTAACATTTCCTTTCAAGCGTTCTTGCACTGTATTGCACCGCTCAATTTCATCCAGCAATTCTTTATACTCATTCCGGATAAGTGCCTTCTGCAAATTTCTCAAGAATCCAGTTCGCTCAAACACCTGTTTCTTTGTAAAGCTCCCCGTTTCATGCAAAAAGATTTTATAATTACGGAAATCCTGTTCTTCTATAAGAAAAACATCATATATTCCTACACCTTTTAGATAAGACTCTGCACACTCCCAGTATGTACTCGGTACATTTATATCCGTTGTCAACTGGTTATGAAGATAATCCGCTTTATCCTGTGATTCCGTATTCAATAATCTTAATGCAGGCACATGCTTCTCCTCCTTCCCTAAAGTAATTTGTCGATTTCATAAATGGACTGATGTTTTCTATAAAATTCATCGCTGACATCAATCAACTCCTGATCCGATATATTTAAATATCTCATCGTTGTTTCTATATTTCGATGCCCAAGTGCCTGACTAATAAGTTCCAACTTCCATCCAGCCTTCCGGCGAGCATTTGCAAAATAATGCCGCAGCATATGTGGTGTTACTTTAATCCCAGTCTTCTTCTGCAGCCGTTCCATCAATGCATAGACGCCTGAGTCCTGCATCGGTTTTCCAGCATAATCTCCCGAAATGTTAATAATCAAGTACTCCTGCTGGAAAATAAGGTCTTTATATTCCTCTATATAAAACTGCAGAATTTCAAAGGTGGCATCGCTGATTTTTGCCTTCCGGTATTCTGCATTCTTAGCCCTGGCTCCATTTTCATTATCTTCTCTAAAATTGACATACAGTAAGTGTCTCTCATAATCAATATCTGTCGCATACCGGACTCCCAAAAGCTCCCCGATGCGAAATCCCGTTTCTGCTAATAATAAAAGCAGGATTTGATCGCGACAATTGGCACATGCCTTTAATAAAATCACGATCTTATCCTGCTCTATGGTCTTCCCTATATGTCCTTTTTCCTGTAGATATCCATGAAATGTATTCCGGTATAATGTCCTTTTTACTCCCACTGAATTATGTACAATAATTCTCATATCAGAGAGGACTTTTAATTGCTTTATAGATTCATCCTGCTGTCCAGAAAATCTATAAAATCGGAACACCTCTTTTAAATACGCATTACAGGTCTCATTATATGGTTTCTTTTTGTAACTATCTCCACTATGCAATCCTGCCTGTAACCATATCAAATAGTCTGTAAAGTGTTCCTGCTGCTTATCATATGGCATCTCCCATACATCATCTAACTGGATGCCAGTCTCATCTATATAATTCAGATAGTATGAAATGGCTCCTGCACTTCTTCTGATAGTATTAGGTGACAATTTTGATCTTTTTTTATGCATTAGATACTTGGAGGGCAGTAACACTATATCCTGGCTCTCCTGCTCACGAATGAAATAATATTTTTCGTGATTATCTATCTGGGAATCCACAATATACCTTGCCATATTACTTTACTCCTTTCCTCTAACGCTATACACAGTATACCGTGTTACTCTTCTCATAGCTATCACACAATGTAACAATCTTTCCTTTTCAAACGAAGCATTATCAATAAACAACGTCAATCGATTTGATAACTCCCTGCTATTCCAAATGCAATACCTGCAGTTAACAAAAATCCAATAATTCCAACTGCCGCAACAATCAATATCCCAATCATGATCGTTCTACCTCCTCAACAATCTCTATAACATCTGGCATTCTGCCATCGTAACCGCTTCATCTTCCATAGCAAAATATTCATCTGCCACATTGCGTTCCACCGCCAAAATCTCTCCAGCCTCCTTCTCTCCCAGCTGGATCGGCGCCAAATACTTAATAATTCTCCCACATAATTTCTGGTCCGGACAAATATCCAGCATCCCCATACAGGTATTCACAATAAGGCGATCCAACACATCGGTAATCACTATTTTTTTAGCATCATATCCTCTCGCACCGATAAAATTTGCCAAGTTCTCCGGGGTCAGTGCCAACATATATTCTTTTCTGGCTCCCCCACCATATGGATACTCATAGGCATATCCCATCGTTTCTGTGTTCATGATCCGTTCTACCATATTCTTTTCTTCTGCTCTCATAAAATCTTCTCTCCTATTTTTTAACTGCCAAACTCAATTTTCCCTTCCAATGGCGAATATGCATCGACACCATAGCTTTCCTGAAGGATCTGAAATCTTGCGAGCTGCATGGATGATCTGGACAGCCTGCCCCGGTTTACAATCAAAAGAACATCTACCTGTTCTTTCTGGACCGCTTCTATAAAATGACGAAATCCATTTCGATTCCAAAGCGGAGTTGTCCCCACATCACTGGAACTTCCAACCAGTTCAAATCCCATCTGCTCTCCATAATCAATCAGCTGTTTAAACTGACTTTTTAATGCACCATTTCTATCTTCCGGTGCATCAATCGCACAATAGATCCACGCACGTTTTCCCTGACCCATTCCTGCCTCCTGCTCCTTTTCCAAACACCCTTTATGTTCTTCTCTGTACTGTTACACCAAAACTCACGAGAATTGCCTCATCTACTTTACGCATCATGGCTCCACTCAGACTTCCTACATACCCTCTTAATCTTATCCGGTCAATCGTCCTTACCTGCTCCAATAAAATAACAGAATCATTATGGAGTCCTCTTACATGATTTCCCAATTCGATATGTGTAGGTATCCAGTGCTTATTAGGCCGACTTGTAATTGCTGCCACAATGACGGTTGGACTGTAACAATTACCAACATCATTCTGAATAATCAAAACCGGCCGGATTCCCCCCTGTTCAGAGCCTATTACCGGCATCAGGTCTGCATAATATATATCTCCTTTTTTTATCGTAACACTTCCCCTCCTTCCATCTACTCTGGACTACGAATGTTCCTACTCTTTATGAAAAGTCTCTATCTCTATGTAATTCTGCCATCATATGGCAAATGCCTTTTTTCCATCTTACGCTGATGACCTCGCCTGCCAAAAGTTCATCCGCTCGGATTCCCTTTCCCAGCTCCTTCTTGGCTGCTTCTTTCTGCCCTTGCAAAAGTATGGATTTTACCTGGTCAGAATTCAGAAATAAATATCCTTTCGATGTCATAAAATGAAAATTGCTGTCAGGATATAATTCCATAAATTCTTTGACACGCATATACATCTTCCTCCTTATCATTTTGTGATTTAGAACACAAGGATAGCGGCAGCCTTATCCAGTTGATCTATCTTTCCTTTTCCGCTGGATAAATATAAAGCTGCCGCCATAGTTTCTGTTAAAAATCACTTGTTCTTCATTTTCAAAAGTTCCTATTCGACACAACTTCCCGGAACCAGATATCGGAAATACTGATATTCCTGTTACAACCGATATCTTTGGGCGGCAACACTGACCAGCCATGGCTTAAGGCTGTCATGGGATTGTTCCCCTCCGAGGGTCTCTCCGAGCCGCCCTCATTGCGTGTTCCCGTTTTGCGGGGCTGTGACTGGACGGAAGTATCATTATAGGCTGTTCAGGTCATTGCAGGCAGTCTGCCAAAACTGCTTTAAGGACAAATTTTTTTCGCTCTGCACCTTTGATGTCATCTTATTGACAGACACTCTGACTATCTGCAGGTGGTCGTGGCGGATTTTCCTTTGTGCTTTTCCTTTTGGGCTGAACAACTAAGGTATCTGTATTGCCGGATATGACTGTTTCACACAGTTTTTGCCAAAGAACAGAAAGAGAAATCAGTCCCCTTCACTTCCTTCCACGCTGGCAGAGAAGTTTGAGAACCAAAAACAGAAAAATAATTAAAATAATTTTCTCAGTTTCTCTAAAATCTTCTGTCTCCGTTTGTTTATCGCCTTCTGTGACAATCCAAGTACCGAAGCTACCTCCCGTTCCGTCCGTTCCTCAAAATAGAGTTCCTGAATCAACCACTGTTCTTCTTTCGAGAGTTCTAAAAGGAATTTATGTAACTGTTCACACTCTATTTTTTTCAGAATCTGATCCTCCACACTTCTGTTTTCTTCTGGAAATTGCACAGCCATTTCCTGCAGGCGTTCATAGGAATCCTCTCTGCTAGGAATGGTCATTTTCTCTCCTGTTTTAGGATCTACGATATTTCTTGCTCTTTTTAAGTCATATTCCTGATACTGCATTTTTCTTTCACTTGTTCTCAATACAGCGATTACTTCCTCGCTGGCTTCCGGATACATTTTTCTAAAATCCGGTATCTTATACGGTTTTGCCATGTTCCTGTCCTCCTTAGTTTTCGTTGGGTGGTGAAAACGAAGGACAAGTGGCGGACTACGACATAGGTTTCTGGCAATCCTCAAGCAAGAGCTTTTCTCCATACGCTGCTCCTTAGAAAAAAAGAAGCCAACGGGAGGATCCCGCTGGCTTTTAACAAATTAGAAATTGGATGCAGCGCACAAAACACTATAAAAAAGACCCCATACATTTCTGTATGAGATCTTCTCGCTCAGCACACTGACCATCCAGTGTACTGACTATAACATGAGAGAAGTCGGACTTTCAGTAGGACTCTTGTCGGACTTTAGTCGGACTATTTAATTGATATGAAGCGTTCTCGGTTTGCTTCCGTCACTTTCAATCAGATGTTCTTCCTTCAATTGCCGAAGATAACCATGCACAGTTGATGGGGAACGATACCCTAAACCTTTTCCGATATCCCGTACAGTAGGCGGATATCCATACCTTTTTATGTATTGCTCAACAAAATACAAAACTTCCATTTTCTTTTTGTTGCTCATAAAACCACCTCTCCTCTATTCATAAAGTAACGGTTCTTCCAAAGCCTGTTTGATTTGAGGAAGAGCACTCCCCCAAAGAGATAGACCGAATATTTTAATTGCTTCCTTTTTTCTATCATAATATGTGCTTCTTTCCATCCGAAGCGTTTCCAGTAATTCAGGCTCTGTATATCGGAACCGGCTTAAATAACACTTAAACACAATGTCAAAATAAAGCTGTGGTGAATATGGAAAATCACGCATTTTAACCATGGCCGAGTCTACCAGTTCCACAAGCCACTTGGTCTGGAACAGGCTTTTTACTGTTTCTTCAAACTTTTCCCTCTCTACAGTAGGAGCAAAATCATTCAGATATAGAAGCCCCTCCTCCAGTTCTCTACCATAACAATATTCTGCTTCTTCACGAAGCATTGCAGCACGGTCACAGGCCGTCCAGCATACATTTCGATAAATAGATAATAACAATTTTGACCTTTCATATAAATTTTGTTCATCCAGATGCTGCATCACACACAGCATCTGAATACTGTTTTTTGCCAATGAGTTTTTCCGTCCCATAAGCCCCTCCTATCTTACCGGTTCATAACTCCCGGCATAATCAAACCATGATCTCGATATTCCGGCATCTTCAGATCCTTCATCAAGGCCGCTGGATAGATAGCCCTTTTTCCAAATCGCCGCCGAGTTTCCTCAATCGCCAGAAATAATTTTTCTTCTTTCTCAAGCCGGATTGGATCCGAAAACAAACAGATTTGCTCCGGTTCTTTTGCTGATACCAAGTTGATTGCACGAACAGTTACCGAACGCACAGGTTCCTTCCAATCATAATTTCTCTGAAATAGTTCCCTCGCCAGTTTTGCAATTTCCAAAGGCACTATCGTCGGAAGGGAAAGTTGACCTTGATACTGCCTTGTAAATAATTCCTGATTGCGAATCGCTATCTGAACCCCCTGTGCTTTCAATCCATGAATCCTTAATCGATGTCCTATGTCCTGGCATAATTCCAGAATAACCTTCCAGACCTCCTCTTCTGTTTTAAGATCTGCTGTACAAGTAATTCCATGCCCCACACTTTTCATCGGAGACACAAAGTCCTTCTCCATTACCGGACTATCATCCAGACCATTTGCATATGACCACAGCATCAGCCCATTTTTACCAAGAAGCTGGTTCACATAATCATGATCCATTTCTGCCAGATCTCCTATCGTATAAATTCCAACTTGCTCCAGCTTCTTTGTAGTTGAGCGGCCACAGAATAATAATTCCGATACCCGAAGCGGCCAAACCTTTTGTTTCCATTCTGATTCTTCAATGCTAGTTATGGCATCCGGCTTCTTCATATCACTTCCCAGTTTTGCAAATATTTTATTGAATGAAATTCCTATACTAACAGTCAATCCCAGTTCATTCTTCATCCTGCAGCGAATCTGGTCTGCAATTTCTTTTCCAGAACCATAAAGAACCTGACTTGCTGTCACATCCAAAAAGCACTCGTCCATTCCGTAAGGCTCTACCAGGTCTGTATATTCCTGATAAATCTCTCTTGCCATGTTGGAATATTTTAAATACTGTTCATACTGGGGTGGAACCAAAATCAAATCCGGACAAAGTCGTTTTGCCTCCCAGTTAACCATCCCTGTTTTTATTCCTGCTTGTTTCGCTTTCTCTGATTTTGCAAGAACAATTCCATGACGGTTTTCTGTGGACCCGCACACTGCTACTGCTTTTCCCTGTAGCTCTGGGTTCAGCATCATTTCTACAGAAGCATAAAAACAGTTCATATCACTATGAAGGATTGTCCGATTCATATTCTGTACCCTCTTCCAATTTTTTCTAGCAATTATTAGCACACTTATTCTTGACAGCTTGCACACTCACTATTATAATGTGCATATAGTCACTGATACTTGCTAATTCTTGCTAATTCAAATATTAGCAACTACATGCACACTTGTCAATAGCACAGTTAGCAAGTTTACGCACACTAAAACGAATGGAGGTCTGACATGAAATCTTTTGGTGCTAAAGTTAAAGAACAACGTGGAAATCTTGGATTAAGTCAGAAACAATTAGCAGAAAAAGCCGGAATGGGTATCCGAACAATTACTTCTTATGAATTAGGAGAAAGAAAACCATACCAGGCACAGCTTTATAAGCTGGCAAAGGCACTGGAGGTATCAACCGAGTATCTGCAAAACGATAACATAGAGGATCCATCTTATGGTTTAGACCGCATGGAATATGTAGAAGATATGAGAAAAAAAAGCGGAACCAGAGAGGCATTGGATCTACAAAAAATGCTGGCTGAGAACACAGCTCTTTTTGCAGGAGGCACTCTAAGCGAAGAAGCAAAAGATGCTTATTTTCAGGCAGTTGCCGAAGCATACTATGACTGTAAAAAAGCAGCCAGAAAAACCTTTGGCAAAAAGAAAAATCCACAATAATCTTCTCCCGTAATATAGTCCGAAAGGAGGGAGCTGTTTTGACTATTCAATCCATATCTGAAGAAGTCAGACGGATCCAGAAAAAATATGGTGAATCGGATCCATTCCGTCTGGCACAGGCAATGAAAATTATCGTGGTATTAAAACCGATGGGAAGATATAAGGGGTGCTGCAAAGGATTTTATGTTCAGCACCGCAGAATCAAACATATCACAATCAACAGCGATTTGCCGGAAGTGATTCAACGGGTCATACTGGCTCATGAAATTGCTCATTCCGTGCTTCATGCAAACATAACAGCTGCATTTCATGAATTTACACTATTTGACGATACAGATCGGCAGGAATATGAAGCAAATCTCTTTGCTGCCGAACTGCTGTTATCTGATGACTGCGTATTAAATGCATTAAACGAAGACCAGTTTTTCTTTCAGGCAGCCAAAGCTCTTTATGTACCAGCAGAATTACTGGACTTTAAATTTCGTGTCATGAAACGTAAAGGTTATAAACTGGAGTCTCCCATCGTATCACATGGGAATTTTCTGAAAACAATTGAATAGGAGGACTACTGATGAACGAAGATACTATCCGCGATATATACTATGTAGAACATAAATGGAACCCCCATTTTTTCTATCTTTCCCCAAAATCATTTTGCCAGGATCTTGAAAAAAATGGCCCCGATCTATACCTTGACTTGTTCCATGCCATGTATCAGGAAGAGTCTGATTATATTTGTCCATATACGGAAAACGATTTTTCCCTTAGAAAAGAACTTTGCAACAATGGGACAACTATCATCTATCAGCTTATTACTCCATCTCCTGTCCTCTCCCCTCTTACCCGGTGTGTCTATTTCTGCTGTCAATTAGATAAGCAGCAATATTTTTACTATACCTCTGAGCTAGCACATACCGGTGATTATCTGCTATGCGGATGGACAAAGGATGAAGCGCATCTCATTTTCCATTCCGATGCATCTACACTTGAGGAAGAACTGGAAGAAGTTAAAAAACTTTTTAAGGAGGTAGAACTATATGATCGGTGTTCAGACAGACTGCAAAGTTTATGTAAACGTAAGAGCAGCCTTCCTTCCAGACGGAAAGATGCTTCCAGAAGAACTTACCTGGGAAGACGGAACACCTTATACAATTGACCGCATTTTGAATGTGAAACCCTCTGTCGCAAGGAAAGCTGGAGGTCAGGGCGACTGTTATACAATTTTGGTAAACGGAAAGCAAAGCCATCTCTTTTTTGAACGCAGTACAAATTTAACGGGAGCTTATATAGGCCGGTGGTTTGTAGAACGAAAATCTTAACCAAAACCCTTATATAAAAAAGATAGCTGTCATTTTACGATATAATGTCAACTATCTTTTTTATATGGCATCATTTTATATTAACGCATTCCAGACGCACACTCTCCCATATTAATGTCCAGCACCCCTCTGGGCGGCTGGATCAGGGCGTCCTCATACTGGCACTTCCACTGAATCTCCCGGCACATCTGGCCATTCGCCACGCCGTCTATGGTTTCCCCATCCTGAATGGGGTTATCATGCTCCAATATGTACGATGCCACATTGTAGGCGTGGTTTACCACCCAGTTGGGGTCCATGTCGTGGAAGTGGTACTGGAGGTCGGGCAGGAACAGGGTGCTCATGCCCACCGTGTCGATGAGCATATCTTCGGTGCCCTCAATGTTAAAGAAGCGGACATTGACGCCAAAGCGGATGAACCGATCCGAGCCTTCAATCTGGTGAGAACGCACATCCTCCGCCAGAAACAGTTTGCCGCAGTTCTGGAAATAGAATGCCTCACAGGTGGGGTATAGCTCCGCCAGAGCCTCCAAAAAGTCGGCATCCAGATTGGCACGCTCCAGCGCCGGAAGCGCCGCAGCCAGCATATCGGTGGCTACCACCTGATATTTGCACTCCCGGAAGATCCGCTCCCGGTCCTCCTGGCAATCCCACATCTGGCTCATCAGGAAGGCATCAAAGCCTTTGCCCTTGAACTTGTCGCATTTCATCACCATCAGCTGCACCGGGCATTTTCCGTCCTTGAACTCTGCAATATGCTCCTGTGCGGCAAAGCCGGCCATTTTCTTATCATAACAGAAACACTCGGTTGATCCGATGTGCTTCTCCATTACGGCAGTCATTTTTTCTTTATCCGGCATTTCTACCGGCTCTTTGAACAGCATCTGAATGAGATAGGGGCCTCCGGGCTGGGGACCTTTTTTGTCGTCCAGGTTTTGCTGGAAAACTTTATTGCTCATTTGGTTTCCTCCTTAATAATCCAGCAGGATGGGCACCTGCTGTTCCTCGGCAAACCGCATGGCTCGCCAGAACATGGAGAAGGCAAACTTGGCAAGGGATTGGGTGTCATACGGGGTGTGTTCCGGGATGTCCGCCTTGCTGTACCGTCCATCTGCGTCTATGGTTCCATCTACCGGGTATCCCTCAGTGTCGGCCCAGCCAAGGATGGTATCCTCATCGGCCTGCCACGCCAGCTGGTTCAGCTTCTCCAGTTCCTTCCGCAGTCCGCCCAGAGTGGCGATCACCGCCTGATCATCGGTGAGCAGAAGCGCCTGAAATAAGAAGGAATCCGCCAGAGGCAGCCACCAGGTAGCCCCACTGAACAGGGACCACACCCGCTCCTCGTCCGATGCAAGGCGGGCAATCAGGGGATGCTCCCCAAAGTCCCAGTCTTTCTCCACAGTAGGTGGCACCGGTTCCTCATATGTATGGCAGGCAGCCACCAGCAGCATGGCGCCGAACGCATCCCAATCCGGCTTGTCGGTGTAATATGGCTTCTCATTGTCCTCCGGCCAGGGGGTGTAGGGCGGTTGGTCCGGCTGGGAAATAGCTGCCAGAATCTGATCCCGCCAGTTCTCCACCGTTTCCTGAACCTCAGCCGGGGACAGCTCCTCCTCGTTGTCAGCAGGTTCTCCATCCGGGGTGATGCGGTTGAAAGTATATCCGTTTTCCTCCGCCCACTGTTGGACGATGGTTTTCCAGTTGTGAGAATAGTACCGTGTCAGTGTTCCGGCGTAGATGTCAAGTCCCATAAGTTTTTCTCCTTTTTTGTCTATATCATTTCATACAGCAGGGCAGCGTCGCCCTGCACCAGCTCCAGATGGGAACGCAGCGTTTCCAGTCCGCTTTGTACCGCCTCGGTGGGGAGGTTCCAGTCTGGGGCAATTTCGGCGGCCAGTTCCTGGAGATTCTGCTCCCGCTGAGCTGCCAGCAGTTTAGACGCCAGCTCTCCCGCCAGCAGAGCGCAATCCGGGGTATCCTCCGTCTGGGGAGCAGGAATAGATGCTCATGGCCCCGTAATCGGTGTGCAGAACAAGTCCGCTCCCAGTAAAGGCAAAATTCACCTGCCGCACCACAAAGGGGTCATCAATAGTGGCCAGCAGCTGGCCGCTGCCGATATCCCACAGCTCTATGGGGGAACTGCCACGATCCTGCTGAACAGCCATCAGGCTGCCCCTTGTCCGCACCATACAGGTGTCTGAAAAACTCAGCCCCTGCCGGACAGAAAACGGGAAAGGATTGTCTATCTCCTCTCCGGTCTGGGTCAGATAGAACTTACCGCCCACCGAGAAACACTGGTCATCCGGGGAGAAGAAGGGATGCCAGCCCTCATTGGGAATCACTACTTTTTGGGCAGATTTCAGATCGACCAGCACATACTCACCCTCGGTGACACGGTAGGCCGCTTTGCTTTGCCGGGGAGAGAGCATCCCAAAGCAGTAATAGGCAAAATTCGGATTCTTAGACTTCTTGCATTTTACCGTTTCCCGCCACACCTCTGTGTTGCTGCCAAAGTCAAAGACGATGATCTCCTCGCCCGTGTACCACAGGGCCAGGTCGCCGCTGGCATCCAGCATGGTCTTCATTCTGTTTTTCTTGTTGGCAAAAGGCGTGACCTCATGGGTGCGGAGTGAGAACTGCTGGAGAAGATAGCTGTTGTTCAGCAGCAGGGTATCATTGGGGCAGAGAACCTGCTCATAGGTCATCCGCTTGGCACCCAAAGAGACCGTTTCAAGAATCTCCCCGTTGCCATCGAAGTGATAAAGGATCTCGTCCTCAAAATCTCCGGCCATCCTCGTCAGGAAGAAGTCATCCCGTGTGAGAGCGGTAGCTAAGGGCATAAAACCGTTGCTATCCTTTCCGACAAACCGATGGCATCGCGCTTCTTCAACGGCGGCGTCCGGATTCTGATAGACAAATCCTTTCCGCATCTGGCCCATCATGGCGCTGGCCGCCTTGCTCTTGACCTGGAAGGCGGAGTCGCACAGAATCTCCTTGACCTTCCCGCTATTCAAGCAGGTTCGGATGGTATGTCCGTCAATTTCAATCCGCCACTGCTTATTTGTGGCGGGGTTGAGGAATGTTTTTTCAATCATGGTTTTGATTGTTCCTCCTTTCGGATCAGGATGCTTTTTCCCTCGGCGTTGATGCCATACAGGTCATCCAGATGGATGTGAAATCCATCCTCACGAATGGTTTCTGCCATACCCAGAGCGGCTTTCGCCAATAGGAGCAGCCCAGCCCGGTTTCCCGTTAATTCCAATTCATTTCCATCGGCATGAGTGGCAAAGGAGAGGTGGGCTTCCGGCTCCACTGGAAGGATGGGCAGTTGTTCATCATTGAATTGAATGGTCAGTGTTTTGGGGTTCATCACTTGTATCCCACCTTTTGAAAACTCCTCAATCAAAATCCATCCAAAGCAGGTGCTTTCCACAGTGGAGGCACTGGAACAGATAGCATTGCAGATGCCCGCCATTGACGGATTCCCGAATCATTTCTTTCTGCTCATCGTCCCACATGGGGTCGTCCAGCACCTCCTCCAGCACGCCCAGCGCCCGCAGTTCTCTGGCACCCACATAGCCCAAAAAGGCACAATAGTCGCCGCAGTGAGCGCGCCAGTATTCCTGCTGCCAGCCGGAATAGCCGGGAGTGCGGTGGATCAGCTCGTCCAGCTTCTCCGGATCGTCTACACCATCATCCAGAGAGAAATCATCTTGAAAACTACCATCATATTTCCGGGCCGCTTCGCCGTTGGCGATGCACTCTGGGCACAGATATGCAATATCCTCCACAGAAAAGAACGGATTTGTATAGAAAATATGGGTCATCTTGCCGCAGCAGTCACAGACAACGCCGTCTGCGGATTCCTCAAAAGCGCCGGTTGCCAACGGATTCGGATGATACCGGAAGGTGGGTAGGCCCAGCCGGGTCTGCCGCTCCTTCTCGTTCTGCTTTTCCTCTGGTGTTTTGGGCTTGGGGATGGCGTAATGATTGCCCCAGTTTTCCGCATAGTCCTTCAAGACTCCCAGCCGCTTGAGGGTCTTCTTGTCGGAACGATTTCCAATTTGGCAGAGCAGTTCGTAGGCGTCCTTCTTAAAGTCCAGGAGGTCATACACATCCACCAGCACTTCCTTGGCCTGCTGCTCCTCACTCTGCTCCAGTTCCTCCTTAAAAGTATAGAGAGCGCGGACACTGTCTGGATTTCCTTCTGTCTCCCGAAACTGCTTTTGTAGTTCAATATATTGCTTTAGGTATTCGTTCATGGTCACAACCTCCCATCAATCCCACCAGAAATACCAGACGGTGGATTGCCACAAGACATCTGCCAAGGAGCCAATGCTTCCATCCTCATTCTGATCCAGATCTGGGCAGAAGCCATATTGCTCCACAGCCACCTCCATAGCTCTTTCCTTGGAGATCGGAGTTGAAAGTTCAAACTCCAATTCATCGTGGCTCATGGCGGCAGGGATGGCACCATGCTGCTCGAACCAGTATTTTGCCACTGCCATCAGGTCCGGTGTGTCGGGACACTCATTCCAATTTCCAAAGGGCAGATAGGCGAATATCTCCCAGGGGTTCTTTACCGGAATTTTAGCCAGAATGAGCGGATATGTCATTCCGGTATCATCGTTCCAATAGTTTGCGAAGCGGTCGTTGGGTTCTCCGCCCTCCATCTCGCCCAGGACTTCCTCATCCCAGTCCATATCGTCATCCTCGGCTTCTTCCTTGCGCTGGCCGGTCAATTCCTCCAGAACCGCCTTGCCGTCTTTTACAGGGGCAGTCAGTATCTTCTTCCGGTACTCCTCCACGGTTTTGAGGTCAAATTCATAGCAGTCCGCATCATGCTCCGGGTCGGCGTTCATTACCAGGCATTCCAACAGCGTTTCATCATCCGCCTGGATAAGCACGGGAACAAAGCCCTCCCGTACCCCCAGCCGCTGGGCGTAGCTGTATGCCGACATGATGGGGTCATCATCTGCCATGGATGGGAAATAGGTACACTCGCAGTCCAGATACTCCATGATGGCCTGAGCCACCTCGGAAGGCTCCAGCGTATCCTCGTCGAAGTCCTGTCCCTGCCAGTTGGCGAAGCGTTCCTCAATCACTTGAGCCATAGCCTCATAGTAGTCCTCGTCAAAGGAGATGAACAGGTAGGCTTCATCTTGGAACTCATCGGAGTGATACCGCTCTGGGCCGAAGAAGCGGAGGGCGTTGTCGTCAACATCGGCAGGATAGTAGGGACTGTCGCCCTCTCCGTAGTAGTAGCCTGCAAAGGCACGGCCTTGCTGATTGAATAGCACAGAGAACAGACAGCCGTCCAGCTCATCCCGGATAAACTCCCGCAGATCCACGCTGACAGGGTCGGCTTTGACCTGTTTGGCCACTTCGCTGTATTCTTTAAGGAAGTCCTCGCCCATCAGGTCGTGCTCCATGCACCAGCGCAAGTAGATGGCCATGTGGTTGTAGGCATTGATGGGGGCAATAGGCAGTTCCTTCTCCTCAATGCTCTCAAGGTGATAGGAGGCATCGTCCATCTCGCCGTCAAAATCATCGTTAGAAAGGGTGCCTCTGGTGATGGCATCCTGGCGATCCGGCTCCACCATAAAGCTGATGCCGTCCATTTTGTCCAGCAAGGCATCCGCGTCATGGGCCATCTTATATTCCAATTCATCCCGGTAGAGGGGAAGCACCTGATAGAAGTTGACCTCCTCGCCGCTCGGCAGGATGCAGACCTCGCTGCCATCTTCAGTGTCCTGGGGACCGGTCAGAATGGCGGCGCACAGCTTTGTATCTTTTGCAAAGTCATCCTCATTGTCCATGGTATGGCCGAAGCCCAGCCAGGTATCACTGGCAATGGGCAGGCGAGCCAGCACTTTCAGCAGGCGGATGGGCCAGTACCACTTTTCGTCTTTCATGGACTCCTGATCCAGCTTCCAGTCCGCAGGCAGGGCGATAGCCAACTCCGCCCGCTCCAGCTTGTATTCCGCCAGCTTCTCCGGCACATTCATCCGGTGAGCGCCCATACCCATGGTGACCAGGGTGTAATAGTCCCGCTCCTCAGTGGGCGGCACCATGCAGATGTCCACATGGATGTCGGGAGAAACCAGCTCGTGGAACACATTCTCGATCTCACCGAAATACTGCTGGATGTGCCCCTCGACGGCCTCCATCTCCTCCTCAGTGTAGACTTCGGGATTACTGAATTCTTCCTCATCCTGCGTGTCATCATTGTCTGAGTGGTCGCAGCTGTCATCCTCCGGATCTCCCTTTATAGGCTCGTAACCAATCTTCAGGGTCATCTGTTCCTCTGGCAGAGAGACACCGGGGCTGCGGGTGATGGTGTGCTTATCGTCCGCAGAAAAACCGATAGTCTCGCCGTCTTGTAGCGTCACATCACACGCCAACACATAGGAGGCAAGGCTTGCCAAAAAGTCCCGCAGTTCCTCCGGCTCGGCGTCGGTGTTTAGCACCTCCATCTCTTCCTTGCCAAACACATCCATGCCGTAGGTGTAGCCGTTCAAGCCCCCCTCTCTCCGGTACAGGCCAAACCAGACCCAGTTGAAGATGGGTAGTTCGTCCTCTTTCATCATATCGGCAAGGCCCTCATAGAAACGAGGCTCAAATACCACACCGCTGGTATATATGCCGGTGGCGTATTTCTGCTTGCAGCACACTGCCAGCGCCTTGGTGAACAGCTTACCCCGTTCCAGCAGTTTTTCCTCCTCGCCCAACACAGCCACCATGATATGGGCCTTGTGCGCTTTGGCCGCTTCTATAGCTTCTGGCCACATATAGTTGTTTTCAGCGTTAATTTCCGCTTCATTGTCGGGGATATGGCCGTGGAAGAGTGTCGCAATCAGCATCATGTTGCCGATCCGCATTACCACAGCGTCATCACTGTTCTCATCATCTTCGTCGCCATCATCCGGCTCCTCATCTACGATGCCCCATTCTTCCCGCAGATCCCGGATCAACTGCTCCTTGTCCCACTCTGCTTTGGAGAGGAGCACAGACCCGGCAAAGGAGCCTTTACAGTCAGTTTCCTCCTCGTCAGCGTCATCATCTTCGTTAAGATCCTCTACATCTTCATCCAGATCATATAAGGATTCATGCTCCAGTCCGCGGATAAATTCCTCAAAGCTGTCTGCCAGATGGGTAATCTTGTAGTCGTTTTCCTGATCCACATGGACTACCGCAGGCTCTCCCTGGGGGCCGCAAGCCCGGTAGTCCAGGAAGATCATATCGTGTCCGGCGCTGGGACAGTCGCAGATGGCCACTCCGATGGCAGGATACTCCCACTCATCAATCATAAACTGGCTGCCCAATTCCCCGCAGAGGGAGTAGCTTTTTTCCCGTCCGATGCCGAAAATGCCGGTGATGGCCACATGGTCTTCTGCCCAACAGGTAGGCTCATCGCAGGGATAGCAGGTATTCACCGGAATGCCGCCGTTGTGTTGCTTCATCAGCCAGATGTAGGCGGCGGGCAGCTTGTAGCCCAGCTCCTCCTCCACACTGGCGATCAGCTCATCGGAAGGCGGCTCACTGATATATTCTTTCAGTGCATACCAATTATCATCCCAGAAGTTGGTGAGGTCGAAATCCTCAAAGGGGGTATCACCGGGCACGAATTTGGCCTTCTTGTTCCGGCTGCGCTGGCGTTTCCGGATCTCCTCCTTACACTCCTGAATCACCGCCGGGGCATCTGCGTCCTCCGGGTCCAGCTCTGCCCACCGCTGGGCGTAGGGAATGGCCTTTTCCTCCTGCCCATAGAGATACTGATAGCCGTAGGCCATCCGCATATTCCACTCTGACTTGTCCTGGCCTTCCTCCCGGACAGACTCCAGCACCTCAATGGCCCTCAGGAGGGCTTTGTCTCCCTTGGATTTCAAAGTACCCTCGTCATGGTTCCCGATGATGGCGTAGTTCTCCAGTGCCCGCGCCAGGGCGTAGGCGGTGCGGTAGTTCCGCCAGTCCTCCGGGATGGCATTCAATGCCTGAATACAGCGGGTGTACTCGTCCTCATCGTTCCACTGCTCCAACTGAGCGAAGAATGCTTCGGCGTTTTGTTGGGTATAAGGAATATAGTCCATGCCCGTCAGCGTCTCGTCCAACTCGTCATCCTGATTCTCAGTTTCTGGCCCATCATCTTGTTGCTTTAGGGGCACAGAACCTGCTTCACGGCGGAAGGTGTGGAAGATGGCCCATGGGATGTCCGTGCCTTCAAAGAACTCTTTCGCCATGTTCAGTGCCTCTCGGATGTCCCAGGCGATGAAGTCCACATAGCCGCAGTAGAGGCCGGTGGCCCCACCGGTAAGGGTGAGAACCTCCGGTCCGTCACCGGTGGTGAACAATTCCTCCAGCTTGTCCCGGAAGTCGAAGATCTTCTGACTGCCTTCCTCCTCCCGCAGGGTATCCAAGGGATAGCAGAAGAAGCCCGCCACCGCGCCATCGGCGTGGAGATCGTCCATGAAGTCATTGTCGACATTCAGATAGCCGTTGATGAGTGGCACACAGTTGGTGGAACCGGCCATCACATCCAGCCGCCAGTCGGCGTCCGGGTCCTGGTTGGGTTCCATTTTGTAGCCAAGGTAGCTCTCCAGATAGGCTTCCGGATCGGTGGAGAGTTCCAGCCCCCGCTCCTTCAGAGCGTCGGGAAGCTGGGACATAAGAATGGACGGCTCCGCCTTGGGTTCCACCAACACATCAAAGTTGTCTATGTATCTCATGTGTGGGATCTCGCCCAGCACCTGATCGGTGAGGGTGGTGAGCATCCACCAGGCCCGGCCTTCCTCCTCCCGGAGCATGGGCAGCAGCTTTTCGCAGTAGGCGGAGATGGCGAAGCTGTTTTCACCCTGCTCCTCCAGCCAGATCTGCACATCCTCCCCGGAGATGTCCCAGCCATCCTCGGTACGCAGGCCGATGTTTCGGATGGGCTGGCGGCCCACCAGGATGTTCCAGTGCTCCAGCACCTCTTTGGGGGCGTGCTTCTGGAAGCAGACCAGCTCAAACAGCTTGACCTTGTCCCCCTCCGGGGTGAGAATCAGCTCATGCTTTTCGCCATTGAAGCCCATTTCGAAGGAAATTTCATCAAAAACCAGATTCAGGGTTTCCTGCATTTGGGCCACGATCTCCGCACCACGGGTGTGATCCTTGTCCTCGTCCATCATCTGGCGCAATTCTGCTTCCATTTCGGCAAAGGTTTCCCACCAGTTCTCTGTCCGCTCTCGGAAGCACTCCGAGAACTGCGGCAGGGAAATGCCCTTCCCGCACCAGTCGATCAGTTCCTCAATGTCCTGTCTGGTGTTGAGCTTAGGATCATCACCGGGATGCAGTTCCAGAGCTTTTTCAAAATACCGCAGAGCGCGGCCCTCCTGATCCAGATAATAATAGGCATACCCCATGCGGAAATTCCAGGAATTAGTGTCTCCCAGTTCCTCCTCGTGGGACTTCATCAATTCCAGTGCCCTGTGAAGCAGCTTTCTTCCCTCCGGCTCGCTGGGGTCCGCCAGGTTGTTGTAGGCTCGCGCCAGCTCCATATCGATTTCCGGGGTACGCTCCTCGGCGGGGATGGCCTCCAGCGCGTCAATGATCTTCTGGTGTTTGCTCTCCTCATGCCACTTCTGGCACTGCTTCAAAATATCCATATCAGGCTCCTCCTCGTCCTCATCCGGTTTCCAGTCTTTGATCTGCTGGAACACGCCATTCTCATCCCGCTCAAAGGCGCAGGGAGCGGGCATATGCAGCAGCGGAATGATGTCGGAATCGTCGTTGCAGATCGTATTCAGCTTGTAGATCCCTGCGTTGTTGGGGTCGTCCATGTACGCCTCGCTCTCGTCACCAGCGGTGAAGCGCCAGCCGCTGTCCCAGCCGCCGTCCGGCTCCTCCCGGTAGCAGTAGCCAACCTTGCAGCCCTCCACCGTGATGCGGTTGGTGGCGATGCAGCCATCGGCACCTTCCCAGTCGGGAAGCAGACGTTTCACATCTTCCGCCTTTACATGGTAGTTCCGGTTACGGCCGGAGACTTCGTACAGCTCTTTCCGCAGCATCTCCACCTGATAAGCCATATCCGTGATCTCATCCTCGCCCATCATCTCACTGATGTCATAGGACAGAGGATCTTGGACAAAGTCCGCCAGGACCTTGTCCATGGCCTCGTGTTCCTCCAACGTGGCGGTGATGCGGATACGGCGGGCGGGGGTGTTGCACTCGTCCAGATCGTGGAGGTTCACACTGCCGCTGACGCTGCACTCCAGCAGGATGGCGGCCAGGTCGGTGACCACATCAATGGCGAAGTGGAAGTCCATCTCCACGCCATTGGAGTGGGTGAACTCCAGATACTCCACAGTCTGGCGGAAGTCCCAGTTCTGCTTGTCCAGACCGATCTTGGCGAAAATCTCGCTGAGGGGGATCTCCTCCTTTTTCTGATCCTCTAAAAATGCCACAAGGTTCAGACTGTCATCGGAACCGCCAATAAAGTTGCCCCAGTATTTTTTGATATACATTTGTCGTGCCTCCTGTTCTGAAGCCAGTCGCTCAATGAGCTGATTCAAGTGTTCCAACCATGCAGGAGCGATCTCACCGCTGTCCTCGTTCTTCCAAAGATCCACAATCTCACGGATGCCGTCCTCGTCCGGCACTTCGTTTTTGATGTCGGTGAGCTGACACAGCAGGAAGGCAAGGGCTTCTTTGGATGCTGTGAAACCGGTAACTTTATCCCATATAGCTTCTTCATGATCGTAGTCCAGCTTGCCGTTATCCTTCCATTGGAAATACAGCTCCGCCAGAGCCATCGCAGTATTGTCAAAGAGGAAGTCGATTTGTGAGAAGTCAGATCCCAGCATGACCTCCTCTTTCATCAGTTCGATCATCTCGCCCAGATCCATTACCGGATGCTCCGGTACATATTCATTTTTAAGGATGTCCAGTACATCCAGCCCTTCGTCACGCTCTAATGCTTTTATGCCCCATGCTCCCATGTCGGCACCTCTCTTTCTTTATTTTGTATCAAGCTTCTATTGTCAATCATAGTTCTCCAGCCGAATGATAGGCCGATAAAAGTCATAATCTCCGTTTAGTTCATTGTCCTCCTGCACTTCCGGCTTACAGTGGGGCGAACAGGGCAGGAAACCGAGAAATGGGCCCAGCCCACCGCAGATATTACATCCGCCATCGCCGCCGCAGGTGGTAAGCCTATCAGCCTGCACCACTTCCCGCATATAGGGATCGTAGGCGATGGACAGGCCGAAGAAGTTGGGTTCCTCCATGTCATAGGGCCGGTTCTCATCCTCATCCATGTCCTCAAACCAGTGCAGATGCATGGAGTAGTCTAACCCATCTCCCCATGGGAACAGGGTCCGACATCCGCCGCCACACAGGTAGGCCCACTCGTCCACCGTGGGCAGCGAAAGCCCCTGCTTTTCCAGCCTGGCAAGAAGCGCATTGTAGTCTGTGCGGTTATAAATCCAGGTCTGAAATCCATCTTCTGTCCGTTCTATGCGAGCCGACTGATGCAAGGTAAGACTGCTGCTGTCACTCCAGGCAAAATCCCGGAACTCCTTCAGCCAGTCAGGATGGGCGGTCAGTCTGGAATCATCTATCTTGACTGGCTCCCAGCAGAGTTCCTCCAACTCCCGGCCCACCAGCATGGGGCCAATGGCCGCCTGCCGAACGGGAGCCATGCTTTCCCGGATCATCTCCTCCGGGTTCTGCGGTTCCATCTCCCACTCCTGGAACAGATAGTCCAATTCCTCCCGGCTCTCCTGATTCAGTCCCACGGCAAACTGCTCCCAGCCCAGGGTGACGGTATCTCCGGGGACAAAGACGAACTCCCGGCCATCTTTCTCGAAGATGCCGGTGGTGCAGCTCTGGCCCCAACGGTCAAAGGTATGTAGACCGAGAAAGGTCATATCATAACGAGCAGCCAGGCTTTCCATCAGCGCCTGCTTCTCGGTGTTTTCCATTTGATTGAATTGGGTGCGAAATAGTTTTTCGTTCATGGAAAGTCCTCCTTCAATCCTTTTTGCGTGTTCCAGCAGATAGCTCCGACCATCCTGCTTGGCCCGTTCCAAGTATTGTGGAAGCAGGTCGGAATGGATGGCATCCAGTGAGACCAGAACGGCGATCCGCTGGTATTCCTGAAGCTCAGGAGAGTAACAGTTGCGCTCCCAAAACAGCGGAGCGAACTGTTCCACACAGTCAGGACGCAGAGCGGGCATCGCCAAAAGCGCCCGACGGCTCACATATTCATTGGGGTCCTTTGCGAAATCCAGAATTATGTCCCTGACTTTCTGACTACATGAGCATTCCGGCAGATAGGCGGCAAACTGCCACTTGGCCTCACTCTCATTGGAGGCTGAGGCCCTGCGGCAGAGGCACTCAAACCATTGGGGATGGGAAGTGGTTTCCTGTATAAATCCCTCCGCTTCGTTGTCCCTGGCAATTAAATAGACCATCTCATCCATCAGGACGCTGTCTGCCATTTCTACATTCATTTGGGTCAACACATGGCAAAAGGCATCAAATATATCATTCCACGCAGGGTAATCAACCTCCCACACACCGCCAATCTCCTCGGTGGTTTTTCCGGGATAAGTGATTTCCTGCCACTGATGAAATTTTCTTGCCTGCTCCAGCAGGCACTCCCTGATGTCCTTTGCCATACGCTTACCTCACGATTCTTTGCACCATTTCTCCACTTTGTCATTCTGAGATGCCCGTTCTACACTGCGAACCGCCTCTGTCAACAGCGCAGGAAGTTGATCCCTATCTGCCGTTTCATACTGCTTGACCGGATGCACCCAATCAAAATCCCGAATGACAAGAATGATATATCTGTCCTGATACCAGCCCATATCCAACAAAAATCCGTTTGGATATTCCACTTGCAGTATATCTTCTTTTTGTGTGTCATCCAGAAAGGTGACCGTTCCGGTGCCAAAATCCACCTTGCGCCACGCTTGAACCATCATTTATCCTCCTACAGCTTATCCCAATTTTCCTGCAAATCGCCCTGCATCAAGTGCTGGGCAATGGCTTGGTTCAGTTCCTTGCGGCAATAATAATCTTCCTGCTCCATGCCGCGAACGCATTCCTCCATCAACGCCTCCGGAGAAACTCCTTCTCGTTTGCCATAAAGGTGGCCGAAGGCATAGCACACTGACTTGAGAAAGCCGAAAATATAGTCATGATTTCCACGCATACTGGGTAGGTCGTTGAAGGAACCCATGCCTCCGTATGCCCGAAGGTGGTGGGCGACCTCCCGCCGCTGGGTCCAGTCCTCAATATCCCGCTCCAGCCAGTCGATCCAGTTTTCAAATTCAGGGTGATCAGCCAACAAAATTAGGCGCAGGCAAGACAGAGCCTCGGTATAAATATCTGTCTGTTTCATCAGATTCCTCCTAACTATTCTCCGAAATGTTCCAGATACAATTCCCGCACGGAATAGGGGCCTACAAGAGTCGTTTCCTGTCTGCCATCCCAGGAATACACATGAATTTTGCCTTCATCTCCAATGTATTGCTGATCTTCAAAGGGTGCGGGAAAGGGAAAACTCTCTACCACGCTCCAGTCGATCTCGGATTTCAACGCATCAAACTCCTCGCGCTTGAGCCTTTTGAAATTAAACACCAATGCTGACCCGATTCCATCGAACAGCAGGTCAGCATATTCTCTGGTGGTGATGCTCGCGCTCACATTGGCGGCATCAATATTGACATCCAGAACCTTGTTTCCGCAGTTTGTCCAGATTTTATCAGGAGAGAACCAGGTGGCGCGTTCCTCAGCGTCTGCAAAGTCCTCACGGGGATACCATCCGTTTGCGCTGTCCGGCTTGACGCCTTCCCGAAGCGGCCCGTTGTACGGGGAAAGCGGATAATATCGGTGCCGCACCGGATCAAATCGGTGAAACGAAATTTTCAGCAGATACCTATGCTTTTCGCTGCGCATGAGCTTATGGGGCTTCACGATATGTTCTTCGATCAAACTCCAAATGTACTCATCCACACGGATGGATACACGGGGGCGGCCGAATAGTATGATTTTGTTGGTGTCTGTATCCACATTGATCCAGACGCGATTGATCTCAACCATTGTCATTCCTCGCTTTTCAAAACGCTCCGCTATAAAATCGGCTTTCCCAGATAGCCTCAAATTCCGCTTTCTCTATGACGCAGGCGTGGAATTCCTCGCCCCAGACATGGGCGTTCAGTTCATCCACGGTGGGGATCGGCGTGATCTCGATAGCGCCTTCGTAAAGAGCAGGGATATTGCGGGTGCGGCCATCCGCAAAGATGTCAATGGAGCGGAGAGCCAGCCGCTCATTTCCTGTATCCACTTCATAGAGGATCACCAATGGTTCTCCCTCCGGTGCGTCCTCCCAAAAGAGCTTGATATATTCAATCATCTCGATACCCTCATCGTATCATTTGAAATAGTAATACCAATTCCCGCCAAATTCCCGGTCACATTCCTCCTGGGAGGCAAAGGTGCAGTCCTTGATTCCCTCAATGGGGTAATGACGCTTTATCAGCTGCTCTCTGTGATAGGAATTGATCTGTTCCGTCAGGCCGCTCCGCCGCGCCGTCTCTAATTGCGAGTCGGTGGCAAAGATGTAGGACACAAAGTAGTTGTCCGTCTGGATGTACCAACCAAACTCAATGGCCTGCTGGATGTCAGCGAAGTGATTTTTCACATCCTCCATGCAGGCTTCTATTACTTTTCGCCATGCAAACTCCTGCTCCTTATTTCTCATGTTCCACCTCACCTATACCCAGATAAGTCCGCATCGCTTTTACATCATCACAGGCCGCCCGGATCATTTTGGACAGCAGCATCAAATCGTCGATGTACTGGGAGTACACGCAGAACACATCCTCGTCGGAGTCGAAGTGAAACAGATCCACGCCGCTGTTACTTTCCTCGAACTCCTGGATCACGCCCCGGACAAGCTGTTCCCAGTCCTTGCTGCTGCCGATCAGTCCCAGTCGTCGGAATTCCTCTGTCCGGAATCCGTCGCTGATCTTTAGCAGAAGGGAGATCGCATAGGGGTGGTGGGGAATGAGAAAGAATGGCGCGATCTGCTCTGGTTTCACCCAAATTTTGAAGGGCGGGCGCAGATCAGGTATCCAGGGCAAGATTTCCCATTCGTCCTCTGGCCGGTTTCCGTATTGGCAAAGGTCTTTCATAGTGTTCTCCTCATTCGATGTCGCTTAGTTCTTCTTTCAAATCCAGTGGAGCACCGTCCAGAGATGTGATCTGTGACAGTTCTGTTTCTGTCAGATTTTTCAGGAAAATGCAGTATTCGTCCGGGTGGCCTCCCACAAACTCCATTTTAGGCATCCCGATCTGCTGTGGGTCGGTGATCCACAGGCAAGGCTCTCCCGTTGCCCAAAAGTGAGTCAGAGTAAGAATTTGGCCGTTGTAAATTACTTTCTGTTCCATTCTCATTTCTCCTACATTTTCTTCAGCAGCTTCACGATCCGCTCCCGATTCTTTGCGGTTTTCATAAAGGTTGGAAGATGATCGGCCTGGGTCTTTTTCGCTCTTCCCGGCGGCTTTTCCCGCAAATCGGCACTGAGATAGTCGATCAGATAGGCAAGGTGCTCCCGGTTGAGGGCCCAGACTGGCTTACCCTGGAAGGAGGTCAAAAACCAAAGTTCCAGGCCAAAATAGGGTTCTCGTCCGTTCTGAATATCAGCAATGTAGGAGAAAGCCTCCGCTGTTTTATGGACTTCTCCCGACATGATTGCCCCGCAATAGGGACAGGCCACATGGAGAACGGAAAAGTGCTGTTTTGCTGTATCTTCAATATCCACTCGGTAGTACCTGCCGCAGTTTTTGCATTGGTTATGAACATCATAGCGGTAAATCGTCCAGTCACAGATTTCCTGATGACCGCAGCTCAGGCATCGGAAATAGGCGTTGTCATCATCCGCTGTCACCACACCTGCGCCGTGGCACTTGGGGCATTTCACCTGGATGCCGGTGGCGAGGGCGCTGTAGGCACTATATGTAAAGTAGGGTTCATCAACAATTCGGCTCATGCGCCCACACACTCCTTTCATCCGTCTTTCTCTAAATAAAATCCCCATACGCAGTTGGAGAACTCTCCAGCAGCAAAGCGGTGGATCTGCCCGTCAATCTCTACCTGCCAGACCTCGAAGGTATGGTTTTGGTGATAGATCGGGTCTTGGACTTTTACTCGCTTCCCAGTGGGTTGCCAGTCGTAGTCAAAGATGTTCACACCGAACAATTTGCATTGACCGTCCGAGCCAAAGGTTTCATATTCCCAAGCCATGTGATGCCTCACAATCCTGTTCGCTGCCAGCCGTCCAGCCGCTCCTGCACCGCATCGATCATCCAGCCCTCGCCCACGCGCTTCATGAGGAAACGACGGTCAAAGCCGGTGTTTTTCTCTCTGGTGTAAATGTAGAGCTTGTTTTTGGTAATCTGCTCTGCGTCAAGGAATTCTTCCCCGTTGTAGGTGCCCTGGGCGCTGTATGAGAGGCCCAGAGGTCGATAGCCCGGACGGGGCTTTTCGCTCACATACTTCTCCCAAATTGCCAGCACGCGGGGCACAGCATCAGCATCTTCAAACCCAGCCTGCTCCATGTATTTCTCCCATTCTGTCATCTCGGCAAAGAAAGCGGACAAGATTCTGCGACATTCTTCCGCCGCCTGCCCATCCAGTTGGACGGGCTTTTTGGCCTTTTCCCGTTGGAGCTGGGAGAAGTGTTCCATCTGCTTCTTGGTGAATTGCACATGGGATACCGGCTCAATGCGGTTGTTGCCGGCGCTGGCCAACAGGCCCTCATAGGTAACGGCGGTATGGTCGATCTGGATGTGGGAGAGCTTGGGGATGGAAGCCGCCTGGAGCAGACCGGCATCATCCAGCCCGGTCCGGTTAAGGGTCAAAAGGTCCAGCTTGCAGCCTTGCAAGGAGGACAGGCCGCTGCCGTGAATGGCGGCGTTGCCGTCCAACAGCAGATAGCGCAGCTTGGGCATAGCAGAAAAAACGGGAAAGCAGGCGTCGGTGAGCGCACCGTCCTCCACGCCGAAGTTGGCCATGCTTTTATGCCCGGCAAAGGGGGCAAGCAGTTCATCGGTCACCGGATAGCCTTTCACATGAAAGCCCACCAGGGTGTAACCGGCCAGTTGCTCCATGATCTCTGCGGTCAGCTCCGGGACTTCAAATTGCTTTTCCCCATCTAAGGTCAGGACACCGCTCTCCCAGTTCACTGTCCGCGCCCGTTTCGGTAATTCCATAGTGCGCCTCCTTATTCCTGCTCCTTGTAGCTGGCTTCAATGTCGATGAAGCGCACATACACGGCGCAGACTTCGCCCTTGGCGTCGTAGCCGAAGTAGACGGGATAGTAACCATCACCCCAGCCGGAGGAGAAGATGGGCAGGTTGCAGTCCGTGTCCGGCACTGTCCAGTTGAGCCAGTCGCCGCAGTCCCCCTGATATTTGGGGTAGGCTTGGGCGTTTTCCTCCAGTAAGTCGCAGAACAGGTCGTTGTAGGGGTCAATGTCCGGGGCTTCCTCCAGCCGCTTAGCCCAGTATGTCTTGAAAGCCGCCTGGGTCTGGATGTCCGCAACGCAGCCCATCCCGGCGTCTACGCCAAAGCCAAAATAATCGTCCTCATCCAGTCCCTCGTCCAGATCTTCTTTGCCCGTCATACCCAACTCATAGCGGACAGGCTTCTCCCGACTGACCTCCACCTTGACACAGGCGTAGCGGTCGCCGTATTTTTCACTGGGCACCACGCAGATCTTTACGGGATAAGTCCCGGCGGGGATCGTCTGGATTAAGGGCGGTGTATCCTCCAGCTCCACCAGAGGATCGCAGGCGAAGATCGTCCCGGTAGGGAAGTGGACGGCACCAATGTCCAGCACATTCACGCCCATGTTCCCAATCACTTTTTCTGTGAAATGAGCGTCCAGGTCCGTTTTGCAGACCAGTTTATCCTTGATTGATTCGTATTTATTTAGCCATTCGGTAGTCGGCATAGTGGTTTCCTCCTGTTGATTCGGTTTAAGCATCGGTCAGCTCTCTACAATGCGAACCTGTTTTCCTCCAATTTCTATTTCCAGCTCTACGCCATAGTCCTCTGCCCAAGCAGGGCACTTGCTGAGCAGGGCCAGGATGTGCTCATCCGGCTCCCGGCCAAGGGTCACACGCAGAATTACGGGCCGATCCCCATATTCCTTTTGAAATTCCTCGCTCTGGGTGTGGTTCAGATAGCCCTCCATCTTGTCCAGCAGGGCCTTCTGCGTTTCCGGGGAGCCGTCAATAAAGCCATTGCAGACCAAAACCATTAGAACTTCTCCGGTTTTGGTTTCTGCCAGAATGTCGATCTTATCCAGTTCGCCAAACATTTTTTCAATGGACATCGTTTTCACCAATCCCTTTCCCGGATGGCCTCCTCGGTGTCAATGGGGATGCCAAACCACTCCAGAATGTAGGCCACGGTTGCCGCGATACATTCCCGTGCCACCGTTTCGATCTCGCTGTCGTTCTCGTCAAACTCCTCCTGGAGATCATTGATGCCGCAGACCGCCTCGTCCAGCGTTTCCTGCACCACTTCGGTATCGGTTTCGCCGCCTTCCAACAGGTCGATGACCTTCTGAAGCTCGTCCTTTACCTTGTCTACCAGAAAAGCAGGATAGTAATCGTCCTGATACATCTCGTCCAGCAGTTTATAATTCGGATCAAATGTTTTCATCGTGATTCCTCCTTTCTCATTCAAACATCAAACCGTATGATTCGGTCAAGCTTCCGTCGTCCTCGTGGAATATACACTGATACACGGGCTCACGCTGGGTTGCTTTGCGGAACCGCTCCAGAACCGGAGCCAGCGGCTCACCGGTAGGGATACCGAGCGCATCAGACACCCGCCGCAAGCTATCCATATCTTCCAAGTTTGTGTTACGCTGTCTCTGCCCATATTCCTCCAGTGTTTTGGAATCTACATACTGCTTTGCGTCACAGCAGTCGTGCCAGCAGATACAGCTCACAATCAGGGAAAAGAGAGCGTCCATGCTCTCGGCCAGACGGCCTGCCTCACCTTCGCTGCTGTAATATCCAATGGAGCCATCTTCCAACAGGTGGTATTCTCCGCCGGAGCCATCTCTGGCAAACGCCATGCCGGGCATTGAAAAGGTGCATCGGCCTTCCGCGTCATCCCGCGGGGATAACTCATCCAGCAGGAAGAAGTCGAACAGCGAATCAAATTCCTCTGCCAAATCAGGGTTTTCATGCAGTATTTTCAAATAGTCCATTGTCGTTTTCCTCCGTTTACGGTTTTTAGGTTATCTCGTGCAGCCTTTCCAGCCACAGTGTTTCGTCTATCATCTCATCGTTCTGGTAAAAATGGTCTTTGTCGCGGGCCAGATGATCGGCAAGCGGAGCCGCATCCATAGGAGTGCAGACTGTGAAACTGTCCCGATCCGCCCCCTTGATCTCCCGGTTGAGGTAATACACCCGCTTGGCATCGCGGGAATACCAGTGCCCAAGTAGTTCCCAGGAAGTCAGCTCTGCCTTTGGAAGCTGTTTGCCGTAGGCATAGATCCGTTTCTCATCCCTGGCAAAATAGGTATCGCCCAACGAGCGGAAAGAGGAAACTTCCGCGCCCTTGATGATTTTCACCCTGCCGTCCCCGTTATGAAAGTAGACCTGCCGGCTGTCCTTTGCATATCCCTGGGGCGCACCTGAATCGTTCTGGCCATTGTCTAATACCTGGAAGGCTGCCAGATCTACATCTGGAATTCTCCCGCTGGTGGTGTAGACGGCTGCTTTGTCAATCGCGTAGGCATAGTTTAACACCCGAAACGATGCCGGGACTGCTCCACGCAGGCGAATCCCGCCGAGAAAGCAGGCCGTAGAGGATTTGCCCCAGTAACGCCAGCAGCAGAAGTCTTTGGGCGCAACACCCTTCAACAAGCCGTTTTCATATAGGCCAGAGAAATAGACGGCTCCATCCCGAAGGAAAAATTCGTTGTCCACCGGCTCTGTGTTGGTGATTGGTTGCAGCGTTTCTTCGTGCTCGGCTGTGATGCTCAGTTCAATCTCATCGTCGCTGTAAATCAAGTAGAGCCCATGAGGAGCCTTTCTATCGAAATGCAGTTCAATGTCATGGTATTTGAGGATCAAAGGTTTCCCATCGCTTTTCATGGTGGAAACGGCATCAGGATTCCCGAAGATTTCTATGACCTCATCCTGCGATATTCCGAATTTCAGCGGTAAAATGTCCCGCGGATTCTGTAATATTTGATTGCGCCAAATAGTAAAGTCCTGTTTCATGTTTTTAGTAGCACTGGAGGACCAGCCATATCCGATCAAAGCGGCGGGCTGCCAGGTCCTCTTTGGTGATGTAGAAATAGATGTGCCCGCAGTTTCCGAACATCAGCTCGAAGTCGCCATACTCCACGATATCCAGCTGGAACAGCAGCATCCAGCGGTCACGGGCCGTTTCTTCCGCCCGCTGACGAACCTCCTTTGGAATCTTAACCCAGCCATTGCCCAGATAGTATCCTTGGTTAACCAAATCACATTCGGCAAACATGCTGTTCTAGATCACATAGGGCCAGCCCAGCAGCTGGGAGCGGTCATCCGGGTCCTCTGGGTCCTCGCCGGTCAGTTCCTCCCATGCATCGTTGAAAGCCTCGTCATCCTTCTCATCCGGGAACACCTCATGGAAGTCCTGCCAGGAAGGATAGGAGTATTTTGCGTCCATCTTGATCTTGACCATAGGAAATTTGAAATCTTCCTCCATATCAACAGGAAAGTTTGCAGCGGACAGTGCCGAAAGATCCTCAAACCAATAGACGCGGGCGCAGCCCTTGTCCTTGGGGTCATAGCCCCAGCACTGGGTATCCGTTTCATAGAAGAAGGAGAGCAGGCCGTGATCGGGCAGAAGATGCTCTTTGTCAAACTGGGCCAGCTCCTCACAGTTGAACTGTGCCAGGAAAGTGAGGGGACGATCCTTCACCACATGGTCATAGCTCTCGCCCTCATAAGTAGGCCAAACGAAGTCCGGGGGCACATCCGGCTTCCCACCGAAGCGGGTGGCGCCCAGCTTATATTTTTCTTTCTTAGCAATTTTCAACACAATGCTGTTTTTGCCCAACGACTCCAGTTTTTCTTTCATGTTCATAACATTTTCTCCTTATTGTTTCGTCATACCTTTCCATCCAGTGCCTCAACTGTTTTCATGGCAGCGGAATCAAAGTTGCACTGCCGCAGTTCCCGTTCGATCAGGGCAAACACATCAGGAAAGCACTCAATCTCGTCCTGATACTCATATTTCGCATACAGTTTCCCGTACTCCGAGATCCAAACCTCTGCCGGGTAGTAGTAGCCGATGTGACCGATGGGCTGGCACTTCTGACCGGCAGCCTGTTCGATTTCCGCCAGCTCACAGCCGGACATATCCCGGAAATAGGCTTCTTCCAAATGGTTTTTGATCTCGTTGACCAGGTAAGGGAACAAAGCAAACTCAAAGTCAGCCGCCCATTTCAGCTTTTTCTGCGCCAAGTACCACTCGCAGCACAGGCCGAAATACTTGCGGTAAAATCGTTGGGTGGTCTTCATCATCGGGACGCCATGATCGGCGTAATACTTCTCCGCAATGGAAATATCCACACTGCGGCCTTCGTACCATCCGGCGTACTCCATCAGCTGCTTAACCTTGCTGCCCAGATCGCCAGAGATAGGGATGCGTTCTTTCGTCATGGTAGTATCCTCCTGTCTTTCGTCACCACAGCCGGTCGATCTGGGTATATATCTTATTCGGTTCTCTGTCCATAAAACTGGTCAATGAGTCGGTGGGTTCTGCAAGCGGCATCACATTCAAAATGTCCAGCACATAATACCAGATCCCGGTGTCCCAGTCTCGGAACCGCCCATTGCAGACAGCCCGACCATAATCACCAGGAATCAAATCCAGTGCCAGCTCATTGAGAGGCTGTTTTTGCCCGGTCTTATCATAGGTATATCGCTCCGGCATCGCACCAATATGCCAATCATAGCGGTAACGCACCTGGATTCCGGACTCCAGCTGAATCAGTTCAAAAGGGTGAAGCCGCATTGTGCTATTAGGCTTCCATTCCATTAGCCTGCGACAGTCCTTATCGATCTGAAATCCATCGGGCCTCTGTAAGATAGATACAAAGTGTGTAGGCAGGCCAAAGGAATAGTAAGAGAAGAAGTCTTTAGGCAGCCGCATCGCTCTGGGATACTGGTTTCGTTGTGCGGCGGCGTTTCCGCCCCGACAGTCTTTATACCATTGCAGGCGGATCTGCTGGATCAGAAGTGTGGGCAGATATTTTTCTCTTTTTCGTTCCTCAGCTCTCATGTGTGATACAGAAAATCTCCTTCTTCAAATCAAAGTAGACCACCATCAGTTCGTCGGTGATTTCCGGATTGAAGGACAGATCCAGAATGAAAACTTGCTGGTTCATCTCGCTATCCACCAGGCTGCCAAACCGTTTGAGCCGCAAAAAGTCCACCATCTCAGTAAAGGACAGCTTGGCCAGGTCGGTTCCTGGAAAAAGATCCGCCGCAATATCAGGGCCTACCTCGTCCCGGTGGAACTCCATGAAAAATGTCACAACGCTATGGTAGCAGCTGTCCTCGTCCGCCAGCGCCCCTTTGATAGCGGCTTTGGCCTTTTCCGCCAGTTTCTCCGCCTCATCCAGCATTTCTCCCACCGCATCCATAGCGGCAGGATCAGCAGTCAGTTCTTCCTCTACATCGAAAAGAAAGGGAAGTCCCGATTCCTCGGGAAAGGTGAAGATCTCCTCGCCGGGCGTATATGGTAAATCAATGCGTTTACAATTCAGTTTCATCATGGTATCCTCCTTACCCCTCAATGCAGGCAGCTTTGAGATGGGTGATGTAAGTTCTGTTTTCTTCTGTCATCGGTTTGCTCCTTATTCCTCAAACTCACCCTCGATCATCCCGTTCAGATACCGGCCTGGGTCTGCGATGAAGTCGTCCCATTTGGCCAGAGGGTGGAATTCCTCATGCTCGATGTCCAGATACCACAGCTTTTTGTCCCTGGGGCTCCACAGCAGCAGGTAGTCGCTGTAATTATCCATGGCCGCCATGAGGGAGAGCAGCTTTTTTCGTTTCCAGGTCATCTCCTGCACATCCATGTAGGCGTACAGCTCCGCCCATTTCACCCATTCCTGCTCCTGGAACTCCAGCCGCAGGGGGCCGGTTTTTAGATATTCCACCAGCTTGGCGGGCAGCTTATAGGGCATGAGCTGCCGGACCTTTTCCTGTTCGTTGTGCCATTCCTCCGGTTCCAAGGCTTTTAAGTAGTCGGCCAGCTCCTGATTTTTGTTCTGCACCGCCACGGTGTAAGGCCGGTCGCCGTATTTGTCAGCAATGGTGATGTCGGCTCCTTGCTCAATGAGCCAACGCACCATGGGGAGATTTTTGTGTCGGACAGCTTCAGTGACAGCGGTGGAGGCGTTCGGAAACACCATGTCCGGCTTGTGGTAATTGATGTCTGCCCCTTTTTCCAGAAGCAGTCGGGCAAGTTTGGTATTACCTTCGGACACAGCGGCCCGGAATGCCTCGCCGCCAAACTTGTCCACTGTGATCCCGGCTTGCTCCAGCACCTGGATATTCTCCGGGCGCTTGCCCCAGCGCACTTCCTGGAAGGCCCGCTCTTTCTGCTTCGGGCTGAGTTTTGCGGCCTGTCCAGCAAAGAGCGCCACCACCTCTGACCCACAACAGCGGACAGCGGTGAGCAGCAAGGGCTGTTCCTCTGCCAGACCGGAATCAGCTCCATGCTCCAGTAGGAAGTGAATCATGGGCACATCATTCCGAAAAACCGCGATTTCCAATGGCATTAGCTTGATGTATTCGCTGAGTTGGATGGGAACATCTAAATCCAGACCGTCTTGGAGCAGCGCCTCCAGCTTGGGAGTGTCATGATCACAGATGGCGGCAGCCGTTTCCGGGAGAGTCTCCCAGCGGCCAATATATGCAATTTGGTACATAAGACACCTGCTTTCGTTGTTGTTTCAATTATTATTCATCTCCGAACCGCTCAGCAGCGTCTTTGTAAACAGTAATACTTTCTTCCACTCTCACTTTTTCGCTGCGAATACGGAAGTAGTCCCGTAGAATGCGCTTCAGTTCCGGGTTTTCCACCTTGCGGGGCAGCAGACTGATGAACATTTCGTCGTAGCTTCCATACAGAACACCGCCCCGGTTGTAAGTCTGCCATGTCACCGTAGGTTTGCGTCCTTCTGGGTCTTTAGCCAGATCAAAGAACCACCGCTCATCCAGATCCACATAGCGTTCAATCATAAACCTTGTGTCATAGGTTCCATAGCTATAATAACCCCAAAAAATCAGAGCGATCATTCCATCCGGGCCCAGGCGTTCATAGGTCCAGCCTTCCGGATAACAGCGGTAATGGAGCATTCCCAGCGCATGGAACAAATAGCCTTTTTGCGGCGTATCCAGAAGGGGCGAATAGGTCTCATACACCTGCTCCTTGGGCTGGGTGATGATTGCCTTCATAAAGACCGGCATCAGCCAGCTGCCGCCGTAGCGTTCATTCAGCTCATCAGCCAATGCTTGCAGTCGCTCATCCGGGTTGCGGATCAGGGCGGCGGTCAGCACTACAGCGGGAATTTTCTCTTTTTCCTTGGGTGTGGCATCCCAAATGCGAAGCCCGTCCGTAATCCACCAGGAGGTACAATCATCACGAGAATAAACAGGCGTGCGTTTCAGCTGGGCGATCCGCTGGGTGTTTTCCGCCAGGAAGCGGTAGACCTCCAGCATTTTAGGCGAGGCTTTCCCCAACATCAAATGGAAACAGAAGTTCAGTTGTTCTATATCCAGTGGCTTTGTGTCCCCCTCGTCCAGCAGCTGGGAGAGAGTCTTCAGAATAACCGGGGCGATCTGCTCCGATACACAGTCGGAGCAGGCATCTGACATGATATTGCTGCCCATCCATTTGCCCTTGACCAGTTTGGCCCACAGTGGGGCAGCAGGGGCATACTCCAGCTGCGCCAAGGCCTTCTGAGCAGCCGTTTTGCACTTGCCCTTTTCTGTATTCACAAGCTGGAACAGCAGTTCGCCGTTTGCTTCATCCTTGCCCAGCTCCAAAATGGCCTGTTCTCGCTTTACGCCCTTGGGAGGCAGTTGTTCCAAAGTCATCATTCGTTTTCTCCTATCCCACAATGGTGGTTTCCTTGACGGCCAGATTGTCGTAATCCATGGCAATCAGCTTCTCAGCGGCCTGTGGGGTACACATAAACCAGGTGCTCACGCCCCAGGCGTCCATCCTTGTGACGGTGAAAAAGTCGGTTTCTGCGGGAGTCGGATTTCTGGCGTCAATGTAGTGGTCGGCGTAGAGATAGACCAAATCCGCCTCCCGCTCCGGCAGCCACTTGGCCCGGCGCGCACGGGGTTTGCCGTTTTTCAGTGTCTTTTCTCTGGGGTTCTCGAACCATTCCAGCTCCTTGAGTTTCAGGCCAGTGAAGGCATCCATCAGCCGCTGGGCGATCTCCCAGTGGGTAAACACGCCGCAGTTCCAGGAGCCCATCAGCCATGTCTGTATAGAATCCCCCACCTTGCTGCCGGGGGCAGGAGGTCCATAGACGCTCTCATTCGCCCACATGACTTCCATCTTTTCGCACTGATCCGGTCGGGGGCAGGGCTGTTTGTTGCCGTAGCGGTACATGATATTTACATAGCCATAGTCTTCGCCGGTTCGGTCATGGCCGACGGCTTCTATTTTATAAGCAGTGATCGACATTGTAGTTCCACCTCCTGAGCCAGTACAAAGTCATTGGGGGTTAATCTGCTTCAAGTTGTTCTTGCACCTCTTTGGGCAGGTCATTCCACAAAATATCGTATGTAAAATCCCGAATCTCCGGGTAACACTCCCGTGCGGTCTTTTCCGCAATATCTCTATTCAGGTAGTGCATCTCTTGGTGGAAAAACCAGTTGAGTTTTTCCATCAGCCGATAGAGTCGGATCTGTTCTTCTTGGGTCATGGGATTGCTCCTCCTATTTCAATTTCAGCACAAATCCCCAGATACTCACCACAATCAGGAGGACACCCAGCAGAAAGAAAACCACACGCCGGTATCCTCTGCTGTGTCGATGAGCATCCCGCGTACCAGTGGGGTCGCAGAGCCAGTTCCAGTTGCGGATCGCCCCAATTAAAATCACGGCCCCGATGAGCACCCAGGCAATGTACCAATGCTCTTGCAAAAATGCTGTGATCTGTCCACTGTTCATTTACAGATACCCCCCTTTACATCATCGGGAGTTTCCTTTCGGATGATTTCCTCCCGCTCTTTTAAATCCAGCTCCAGAGCTTTTTCCTCCTCCAGATATTCCTCGCAGTCCCGAACCAGCTTTTGGGCGGCTGGGTCATCCGGGGCCAGGGCCAGCCAGCATTTTGCGTATTCATAGGCGGTGGCTGCGGAGCGGTATGCCATCAGGCAGGAATAGCCCATCCGGGAGTTCCAGTAAGGGTCGTTCTCTCCCTGGGTGCGGACGGACTCCAGCAGATCAATGGCGTGTCGGATGAGATCCTCGTCCACTTCACCGTCGGTCCCATGCACTCCATGATCTCCCAGAACCGCCAGATTGCTGTAAGCCCGACTCAGCTTGACGGTCAGCAAATAGCCCCGCTCCTGTTCCGGGATAGCTTCGATGGCCTGGATGCACTGGGAATACTCGTCCTTGCTATTCCACTGTTCGAGTTGCTCCAGCAGCTTTATTTCTTCTGTCCGATTCATCGTTTCACCGCCTTTTCTGTGTTATCCCTTGCCTTTTTTGAAGTGTCCACTGCCTCGCCAGGTGTTGACCACACAGGTGAAGATCTGGCCACAGTGCTTGCACCTAATCATGTGAGCCATAATTTCGTCTGCCCATCCATCCTCAGTCTTTACCTTCTCCAGCGAGCAGGTGGAGTCCTCTGCTATCAGTTCAAATTCGCCTTGTCCCACCAACTGCTGAATATAAGCAATACAGGCCAGGTAGTCCTTGGGGGCATCAAATTTTCTCCATATTTGAATGTTTCGGCAGTGCTCGCACATAATGGGCACCTCCTTCCATAAACGGTTGTAGTCAGCCCTGTATATCAGCGTCAACAGGGCCTTTTTTCAGTGTCCCATCCACAGTGACCACATGGCCCCAGAACATATCGTCGTCCTCATACCAGACGGTAAAACGCCCACCAGGAGATACTGTAAACTCGGTGAGCAGGATGCGCCGGGCGAACTCATCCTCGGTGATGGGGTCTTTCTCCGGGTTTCGGTCAGTCTGGTCATTGTCGGCCAGCCATTCGTTGGCCTGAGCAGTGAGTTTCTGGGCAGCCATAGTTCGCAGAGATTTATCCCAGACTTCCTGATCTGCCAGCAGTTTTTTCATCACATTGGTGACGCGGGTCCAGGACGCTTTCTTTTCAATCTCCACATCCAACGAGATCTGGACTTCTTTTCCCATCCACTTACAGGTCCCATCGAATGTGCTCATCTCACGATCCAGCGTGAGGGTTCCCAGCACTTCATCTTTCAGAAGAATGGGTTTTGTATATTCCGCCCAGATTTCCTCCAGTGCCGGACAGGACACACCTTCCTCCAACACTTCCGTGACATACCACTGGGGTTCACTGAGGGCATCACCTTTCCAGCCGCGGGCTTTGATCCGGTATATCTGGCCCTTGGCGAACCGCTTGGAATAGTCACCGGCATCCCGTTCCTTGTCCGTCAGCGGCCAGCTCAGGTAGCATCGACTGGAGATCACCTGTCCAGTCTGGACATCTGCCATTGCGAGGACATGGGTATGCGCCGCCCAGAAGGTATCCAGAAAAGTTTTATCCGCGCTGATACCGTCCTGAATCAGTACCAGCTTTTCCTCATCTTCCGGGGCGTACAGAGCAATAAAGTCCTTAACCGTTCTCTTTTTCATGGCGTTCTCCCTTTCAGGTCTGCTGGTGCTGCATGGACACGATATGGCAGTCCGGGCAGAACTCCACATAGAGCGTGCCCTCCGCACAGTCAAACACCGTATCCCACTGGATTTGGGCCAGATACTTCATGGGCTTGCCGCAGTGAGGACAGGTCGTATATTCCGCGTCCTGCACCCAGTTGGCAAAGCCGCCGATGGTGTTCACATCCTGACAGGCCGCGCCGTAAAACAAGGGTACCGGCGTCTTGCCCAGCACAAAGGGATTTTCAGTGAGGGCCTTGTAGTCCTCGGGCCGAACATAGCACTTCGTCTTCTCCGCACCATCAAAGAGTTCGGAGGGAAAGACCTCCACGCCGCCGTCCAGAGTAAAGCGGTTGAAGGCGGGGCCTTTCAAAAATCCCACACAGTTGGGGCAGCAGGTGGCGGTCAGGATGCCGTCCAGCCCCAGGAATTTCAGCCGCTCATCCCGGCCATCCAGCACCAAAATATCCACCATGTGTCCGCCGCAGTGGGGACAGGTGTCCTCCCGTGCTCGGCCAATGCGGATGGGAGATTTCTCGCCAGTGGTTCCCTTGACCATAGGATAGCAGGTGTCGAAGTTGAGTTGGATTCTCTGGCCCTCCTTGTCGAAGGTCCAGCCTCCGATCTGCGCATAGCTGGATGAGTCTACATAGAGACCCTTGCGCCAGGGCCGGGGATTTCGCTCCAGCTCCAGCAGAGTCTCCATTGCCTTGTCATCTCCTTGCATAGCAAGGCAACTCATCAGGTCGGCGGCATTCCGAGAGTATTCTGCTTTTAGCAGGGCAGCAACTAAAGCGTCCCGCACATCCTCTGGCGCGTGGTAGTAGAGCTCACAGGGCCAAAACACCTCTGCGGCCAGTGCCACCTGCTGAATCTCCGGGGTGATGGCATCATGGTAGCCAAGCAGCTGCCAAAAGTCGGTGAACTCCGGGTCCTCCATATCAGCCAGCTTCTGGATGTTCTGGATCAGGTTTTTCTGTTTCTGCGTGATTTGTTCCGGCGTCCAGGCAAGAGCAGCTTGCCGTTCTTGCTCGCACTTACATTTCCAACACAATCCCTCATAACCCAAGGGGGTTCCACAGCTGGGGCAGGTATATTTCAGACTCATGTTCTCATACTCCTTTCAGGCAATAAAAAAGCCCCACGCCGCACTGTCATAAAGACAGGCTGACGCAGGACATGAAGAAGCCGCGTTGAAGGAGCCGCATCCACCAGCAGATGTAGTTTCTTCAACAACCAAAATATTTTTTTCGTATCTTAAAGCAGCAAATTGCTGTCCAATATATTGTTTCATCGCAGCACCCTTTTTGTTCACATAGCATTTTTTTTTATTATACCACATATTGTTTTATTCGGGAATATTTTTCTTACCCTAAGTTGTTTTATATTCACCAAAAATTGATACGCATTAACCTCACACCCACCTTCCTTTTTTATAGATAACTGTCTAATTTTTTCTCTGATTATTATATTTCTTCAAGTGATACCTTCTCTTCATATGTCATATTGCCATATCCCATATGCCACCAAGAAAACAAACTGATCCCTTGGTGGCGTATCTTCTAGCTGCTGTCTATCAGCGTATATAAAAGACTGCTTTTTCCTCCGTTTTCACGCCACCTCTGTTCCTTTTTTATAAGCCCAGCCTTTACCAGATCCTGAATCGCCCGCTCTACAGTTCTCCGTGATAGGTTTAATTCCTTTGCGATAGTACCAATCGCAGGATAGCATTGTCCGTCTGTATTACTCCGGTCTTTCAAATACATATACACAGCTTTAGCCCGATGGGGCAGATCTGAAGAATAAATTTTAGAAAAATAAGCCATCTGTTCTCCTCTCTGCTAATCGGTTCTAAGAGGTGGTCTTCGAGTAGCTGCCTTATGCTGTTTTTCCTTCGCTGTCTCTCCATGAGCCTTTCCTCCTAAAAAAGAAGCCTCCTCCAACTTTCCGCTTTCAACAGATCCCCTCCATAAATCTTCCTCATCAAAATCAGACCGCCTTACTATTTCCTCCTCCAATTCCAATCGGTCAGCATATACAACTTCTCTTGCTGCCTGTTCCGGGACTTCATAAACCTCCTCAAACCGGATACCCCATCTTAAAAACAAAGGAAGTCTTGTTTTCATAGGGCATACCCCCGTCTTAGCAAGAATGAAATTCCCTTTTGGCAATGTCTTTAACTCCTCCGGCGCCATTAATGGTCTGCTCATCATCTGCAGGCTCTGGCTGGGGTCATTTTTTCCTTTGGATATAGAACCAGACAACACCGTTCTGTTTCCCAATGCTTTGGATAAGATTTCTGCGCTCTCTGAGTTTGGTGCAAAACCTCCAAACAAAATATCCTGGCAGTTATCGATGATAATACTGGAACCTTCTTTTCCATAATTCTTTTCCAACTGCGCAAAGCTCTGAATGATAGGAACCATGCTGATCCGTCTGGAACGGCCTGCAGAAAACATCATCTCCATGGATTCAATTTTCGGTATGGTTCCGATTTCATCCGCAAACATCATGACTCTGTTGGGCAGCTTTCCTCCATGTTCATCTGCAATCGTCAACATTTCCCGGTAAAGCTGCTGTAAAAACAGGGATACCATAAAATACTTCGTGTTATCTTCTTCCGGCAGCACAATAAAAATTGCTGACTTTTCCCTACAGAATGTTTCCGTGTCCAAGGTACTCTCAAAGCACAGGATCTGTTCCATTTCAGAATCCAGAAACGCATTCAATCTGGACATGGTTGTGGATAGCACAGAGGCCATTGCCTGATCCGCAGAATTTAAAGCTGCTCCTGCAAACCACTTCGCCTTGTGAGTAGGTGGTAGCTTATCCATAAGTAACTGGAACAGGCTCCGGTTCTTCACGGGGGATGGCGCCAGAAGATCCTGAATCAGCTTGAACACAGAAATGATATGGCGTTTCTCTGGCGGGCAATACTCTGCAATCAACAGAATCACAGAAGTCAGCAAACCTTCTGCTGCATCATAGAAAAAAGCATTTTGTCCATAACTGCTGGCAGAAGCCCCTTCAGAGCAGATGATTGTTTTAGCTGTAATTTTTGCATACTTCTCTGCTCTTGCCTTTGCTGCCAGATTTTCAGGATTCTTTAAATACTCATCCATGTATTTATTAACCAGCGTCAGGATATTGTTGCCATCAGAACGGGTGGGATTTCGTAAATCCAGAATGGAAATCCGATAGCCATAATATTCCTTGGCTATACCTGCATAATTACGAAACAGATCGCCCTTCGTGTCTGTGGTGAGAAAACTCATTCCAGAAGCACAGGCATATTCGATATTGGGGTATAAGAAGTTTGCGGTCTTACCCACTCCTGCTGCCCCGATCATGAGACAGTGAATATCTCCACTGTCTACCAGTGCTGTGATGGAATTTCCTTTCTTTTTGTATCCAACTACCAGCCCCTGCTCTTTTGGTAGACGCTTTCCTGCTCTCCATTGCTCCGGTTCATATGGTACATGAGCATACGTTTCCCGTATTTCCTTTTCCGTTGCAAACCGTGCAGTTCCATACTGCCCGTCTCCTACCGTTCTCGATTTAATTCCGTTTAAGGTATAATGATTTGATATCATTACCAGACTGCCGATTACAGCGAACATCCCCAAACCTATACAAATAAATATAATGACTCCCTGTATCCTACTCCCCTCCTCTCACATCATCTGTATAACTGTCTGCTGTCTGTTCATATATTCCGGCGGTGGCTTCTTCAGTTCTTGAAGATCCTCATTCCAATCCTTAAGATTTGAAAAAAGCGAGAATATCATATGGTATCCCCGCTCAGACAGGTTTTTCTTTATCCGTTCCCTTGCCTGGATTCCCGCCTTATCATGATCCAGACATAAAGCAATTTGGGAGATGTGCGGTGCATCATTCAAAAGCTGCATCAACGCATGTTCTGCCACCCCACAGAGTGCCACATAACTATGATCCATCCACCCCTTTTGATACATGGAAATAAAAGACAGCATATCAATCGGTGCCTCAAATACATACACGGTATTGCTCTTCCCAACCCAACGAAAACTGTACCTTGGATCGCATCCTTCTACATTCCCCTTAAATGGTTGTCCCTTCTGACAGGTTCCCCTTTTATGTGCATGGCGTGGAATTCCATCTGAATCAAAACCCACAAACACAACATTATGATATTTGACATCTTCATAAATCATGTGTTTTCCTGCAAATACAGATACTACTTTAGGATCCACACACCTTGTCTTTATCAGATACGCAAAAGCACGGTGCATGGTCTGGTTCGCTTCTGGAAGTACGAATGGCTTTTTCGGTTCTGGTTGCTGATTCACGCTTTCCTGGTATGCAACTCCCTGTTCTCCGCTAAGCAGCATTGTAACTGCGTCCGGAAAGCTCTGGTTATAAAACATCCGCACAAAGTCAATGGCACAGCCTCCCTTTTCTGTCGCGTGATCATACCATCGATTTCCCCTCACTGTAATACTGTGATCACTGGCCAGGCGCTTTTCTCTTCCAGAACGAAGCAGCTTTTCCCCCTGCCTGGAAAGAAAATCTTCCAGATCCACCGCATTGGCCCTCTGTTTCTGTTCTTCCGTAAAATAAACAAATTCTCCCATGCCATCCTCCTTCGTCAATAAATACCTTGTGCCGGCTCCTGATCATCCCTATGATGTCCTTGAGCCTGCTTTTTCTCTGACAGTTTCCTGCGTCGTTTCCGGTCAATCTGATACCGCTTCATTTCCATTGGTCTCTGTACTTCTTCGCAAAACAGCTTTTCCAGATGATGAAGCAGTCTGGTTGCTGCCAGAAACAAGGACGGATCCTGATATGCATCCAGATGTTCCAGTAAAAAACTGGCATACAGATTTCCTTGTTCTGCCGATGCTGTCAGATATTCCACTGCCTTTTCCCGATCACGGGAAACATCTCTGCCACAGAGATATAACTTTCCCAACGCATACTGAGCATACTGGTTTCCTTTTTCCGCACATAGTCCCAGGTAATGTACTGCTGTTTCCACATTTTTCGTTACATGTTCTCCTGAAAGATATAACTTCCCTAACTGATAAAAGGCCCATTCATTTTTCTGCTCCGCTGCCTGTTGAAGCCATTTCATTGCCACTTCCACTTGGGGAGAAAACTCTTCCCCCTTGAGATATAGCATTCCAAGCCGATACTGCGCATACGGATTTCCTTTTTCCGCTGACAGACTGAGCCACTTCACAGCCGCTTCCACATCCTTCGGTATTTCCTCCCCCAAAAGCAACAAACATCCCATCCGATATGCAGCATATTCATTTCCAAGTTCTGCTGCAGAGCGGAACCATTTCATGGCCTGATCCATATCTTTATTAAAATACACACCATCCTGGTATAATTTCCCCAACACATACTGGGCAGCTGAGTGCTCTGCATTTGCTGCTTTTGTAAGCCATTCCACTGCCTGGCCGCTGTCTCCACTTCCCGTTTCCAGCCAGAGTTTTCCGAGTGCATACTGAGCATTGGTATTTCCAAGCTTGGCAGACTTTTCCCAATATTCAGCTGCTCTCTTATCATCCGCTTCGGTTCCCGTTCCTGTGTGGAGCATCTGACCAATTCGGTACTGCAGTTTATCATCATGACTTTTTTCTTCCAATATCACGAAACCGGAATACGCATCCTGAAATCCTCTCTCTGCTAGTTTGGGATCCGGCTCTGTACCAAGACCATCCCGATACATCTTTGCCAGTTCCAGACTGGCATAAGGATTTCCCTGTTCTGCCGAACTCCTGTATAAAGAGAATGCCCGCATATCATTTTGCTCCACCCCCCGTCCCCGTCGGTAAAGCCCAGCCAGAGAATACTGGGCATACTTATGGTCCATTGCAGCCGCCTGAGAAAACCAGTGTGCCGCCTTTTCATAATTTTGTTCTGCTCCCAAACCAGAAGCATACATTTTCCCAATACGATATTGCAGATATGGTTTCTCCTTTTTCTTTACGGATTCTTCTCTTACAAGAAATGCTTCCAATGCTTTCTCATACCATTTCTGTGCCAGCCCCACATCCGCATCCCGTCCCAAGCCATCCGCAAACATCCGGCCAAGGTCGTGCATGGCAAACCCATTCCCCTGCTCTGCTTCCTGAAGGAACTTCTGATATGCCTTTTCAAAATCCTGTAATGTAGAATCGCTGCCATACAAATAATTCCTAGCCTGTATATATCCATCTGTCCACCAGTTGGAACTGGATTTTTCTTTTCTGCCATTAGGAAAAAGCTCTTGCTTGAGTTCCTCCTCCGCATAGTCCGAATCTAGTTCCCCTGTCAGCTCTGCTACCGGATCTGGTTCTTGTATAAAAAAATCGTCCTTTGGTTCTGAGTATCCATCTTCATTCTCTTCAAACAAAAAATGATGACTGCCAAGCCTCAATGCTTCTGCAATCACCATATTTTTGATACTTTTTAATTTAGGCTGTTTTGATAAAGGCGGTAATTCTTCCGTCTGTTTTCGGTAGGTCTTCACAATCTCATCCTGCCATAGCCCCCATTCCCGGTACAGGGCAGACACCCGGTCATCTTTCTCCAACTCATCTACGATATGATCAACCAGATCCTTCACATCTCTCTTCAGGTAGCCATAAACCTTTTTCCCGCCTGTATTCTGCAGCCGTTTAGAAAGCTGCATCATACTGGTTTCAATTTCCGAACTCTTAAGCGTCCCCGCCCGTATTTCATCTATCCATGTTTTCATTACAACTTCCGACCGTTCCTTTAAATCCATACGAGACTGTGCCTGCTCCTCATAAATATTTGCAAAATCTTGACGGAAAATATCATGTGCCAGCTCAGAACGCATGGCCTCAATCGACTGCTTTGTCAGATACCCTTCTCCATCTTTTACTGAGTACACCAATAGATGAACATGAGGATGATGGCTTTCATTATGAAATGCAGCGTACCATTTCAGATTGGCGCTGTCAATTTTCATATGCTTACACAGCATTGCCCGTTTGGAACGCAGCAATGCCATCCACTGAACAGCACTGTCGTACCCTAACCGGGCTGCGTCCTCGCGCCGAAGGGAAATCACATGTGTCCACACAATTCCCTTGTGATCTGCCACCTGATTCTGCACCTGTCCAAGAACCACCGGTTCTCCCTCATCTGTAAACAGGCCATGCTCCCCAATCTTTTCTACACGGGGACGATGCGCCAGATAATCCACATAATTTTTTCGCGTCGCTGCTATATCAAGATTTTGTTCCAATGCACAGGAAATAAATTCCGAGGCATTTTCGATTGTTGGTTTTCTTTGATAATCTTCATACTCCAGCATTTCTTTTGTCGCCGGAAAATCCTGCAGGAGCTGATGCACTAACTTCTTTTGACTCACCGTTGCTGGGAGGTGCTTTTTACTTGTATCAATTTTCTCTACCCCTTTCCGCGTTCCAATGTAATGGACATAATTTTCTTTCTGAGATGGTTTTGCATCTTTTAAATATCGGGAAGTAAAAATAAGTTTTGCCATGTTACTCCTTTTTAGAAAGCAAAAAGGAACCTATGGCTTATCACACACCATGGCTCCTTTTACTTTTTATCACATCTTCTTCCGTTACATAGTTTCAACATTTGAACATATCATGTACATTGCTTGATCCAGTCAGAAAGAAAGTCCATCTGCTCTTTCGTATGAAACCAGTGCTCCCCGTTTTCCATAACTGTAAGTGTTGCTCCGATTCTATCTGCAAACTCAGCTATTGTTTCATACGATGTCAGGTTATCCTTTTCTCCATACAGAATGTGCGTTGGAACAGTCCAGGTAACAGGATGCTCCCTCACATAACAAAGATAAGCCCAGGAAAGTGTTTCTCCAAAGGATGTCGGGATTTCTTTCTGTTTCTGCAAGTCATCTTCGGTCACATTCGCCCACTGCATCATATTCCGAATCAATCTTTCCATGTCTACAACCGGAGAAATAAAGTATGCCTTCTCTATTTTGCTGTCTGCCAAAGCACTCATAGCAAAGAAAGCACCAATGCTGTTCGCAATCACTGTTACCGTTTCATATGTTCCGCATAGGTTGTCAAACAATCCGGGAAACTCTTTTTTCGCTTCCCAAGGTGACTGTGAGGAATAGTCAAAACCAATTACATCATATTCTTCAAAGAGCGCTTTATAATACTCTGCCTCTTTCGGATTTCCACCTTTACCATGTATATACAAAATTGCCTTGTCCATTTATTTGTTTTCCCTTCACAATACCTATTTTTTCTTTTTGGATTTGGGCAGCGGCAGTTCATCATACATCGCGTGGAACAGTCCTGTCAAAAATTCTTTCTGATCAACCTCCTCTACCAGCAGCATCTCTTTTGCTCCCTCATAAGGTACTTCATATACCGAATCTGTCATATAGGCAATTGCTGACTTTGTAGGTTTTACAAGCAGTCTGTCATCATAAATACCTCCTATAATCTTGCCACGATAATAAATAATAAATTCTCCCATCATAGCACGGTATGTAATTTCATCCAACTCGGACAGCTGCTCTAAAATAAATTGTAAATAATTTTTGCTTGATGCCATCGTTTACCTCAAACCAAATTTTGTGTAAGAATACATTACATTCTTAATGTCCTCGATGTTTCTCTTTTTTCTTTTTTTGTTTTAAATCAAACATTTTTTTCTCTTCTGCCAATTTGTCTTCCCGGCTTTTAGACTTACGCTGCTGTTTCCTTTGTTCCTGCTGCAGCTTTAGTGCTTGCTGAGATTTTGTTCCAACGCCCCTATCCAACATTTGTTTATGAATTTCACGCTGGAGCTTCTTTGGGTTTTTTGTTAGTTCCTTTTCAGTAACCTCCACAGATGGACTAAATCGCAAACGATCATATTCCTTTAGCACAAACTCCCAAATCTCATAGTCCTTTGGTTCAGTTCCAAATGTTACTTTGGAAACGGAAAGTTTCCCATTTTCAACTCTCTCAAAAATACCTACCCAAAATGGTTCCTCAAAAAACACTGTCAGCTTGCCTGTCCTTATACTCATGGCAATCCCTCCTTAATGATTGAAATGAGCAAAGAATGGACAACCCGGAGGGGCAGGTTACTTACCCTGATATGCAGGACGGCCGGGCTACCTACCGGCTCTGGTATGCATCACTGCATACGTTGCGTTTTTATCTTTACTTTTATAATCAAGCCTCCTCGGCCAGATTAACACATATAATTTTTCTGTTTCTAATTAAAACCAACTCGCCTTTTCATCTCTAAATTTAGGCGTATCACTATCCTCATAAGGATTATAACTGTTTAAGTTACATCCAAACTCCTTTAATGATTTTATTTTATTATCTGCTGTCCATACAATCAAGGACATTCCGTCAAATTCCTCTATATTCCCATTATTCATTTCATTTTTAAAATACCACTCTACAACCGTCTGGTTATCTTTATGAAAGAACTGCTTGATCTTCCACTCCATCACCTTGCCACGTGTATTCCATTCATTAAACCAATGTTTTACAACTTGACGGTTATTATATTTTGGACTCCAGCTTTCAGTATAAATCACGTCTTCCGCAAAAATGTCATCCATACCAAGATCCTGTTGTGTAAGCCACATTTTGAACCATAGTTGAATGATTTGTTCTCTCTCATTCAAAATTCTACACCTCGATTCGTTTCTTATATATTATAATCGATGAGCTGTTGCATCGTAAAGGACAAATCTATATTTTATCTCTTCTGAAAATTCATCACACAACCAGAGGGAAGTACATATAAATTTTCTTTCCATCTTTTCTTTTCCAACAATATCTACACATCCCGCTTTTGATAATGATACGCATCTTCAAACTTCACAGTTCCATTGATCCGCCTCACTTCATCAACACATTTTGCGTGCAGCCTGTTTAAAGATTCTTCATCCACATCATGAGTGTAGGCAATTACCTGTGAGAGCTTGGACAATTCCACTGCTATCTTAAAGTCCATTCTGGCCAGACGGTTCTCACTATCCTGAATGGTTCCCGTAAGCACAGAAGCCAACGACTGCAAAAAATAATTTTCTGCTTTTCCTGCAAGAAGATACCCTATATAGAATTTAAGCGCTTCTGCTACAAATTCATTCCGGGAACGCACATTGGCTGTCTCTAACAGACCATCTGCCTGGTTTAAGATTTCCTTTTCGACATAAATTCCCGCACGTACTTTCGTATGTTCGCTTCCCATCGTTTCCTCCTAACCCTGGTATTCACAAAATCTCTCTCATTTCCTCCAAAATTCTGCCACTTTCAAAAATCCAGCACCATTCTTACGACCGCCTTCCCCAAAAGTATTCAAACCAGATTTTCCGAACGGCTTTGCCGGTCGGTGTTTTCCAGGGGTGGGCTGCCAAAAGCAGCATACCCCCTTTAACCTGCACACGTTTCGACCCAGCCAACCACTCAAGAATCCCGTATTCCCCCGTGTTCTTGCTGTTTCCATAACCTTCTCTCACATTTGCCCAACACCGCTTAAAATCCTCGTATGGGTACCACGATGCCACCTAGCTGTCCAAAGCCCGACACAGGGGCACACAGGGGGCTACACGGGGATGTCATGGATGACTGGGGATTCCGTTTCCTTTTTTCTGGTTATCATACGATTTCTGATTCTTCCAGCTGGGACTCCTCCCGTCTCGCAGTCCGATCAGCTCTCCGGGTACGTTCTCTGGCGGATATTTCTCTTGCCACCTTGTCATCAATATATTCACGGGTAGCCTGTGGGACATATTTTTCATACAGTTTCTGTACTGTATCATTTAATTCCCCCTGAAGATCGGTATCCCTTTTTTCCATATGGAACTTTAACGCATCCAATTTTTCTGTGTTAAAACTGACATTGATCGTAGTATTTCTCATTTCAAATCTCCTTTTTCTTTCAGAAAGCAAATCAGGCGGCTGCTCACACAGCCGCCCGATCTCGTTTCATCAGGTTCTTAAATAATGGATTAGTTCAATGGCATCTGCAAGACCTGCCTTATAATACCTCAGACGCTCCTGTTCCGGTATATCCATTTTAGCCATAAGTTGGTCGTCCAACCATTGTCGGTCATCCTCTGAAAGGCTATTGAGAATTCGATCCATGCGGAGGACATGCTCCTTGGTCTCTGTGCAATAAGCGGGAACCTTGTCCTCTTCACTTTTCCTCTTCAACTCCAGAACTCGTTCTTCGATTACCTGATTTAACTGATCCATAATCTCATCCATCGGTTACTTCCCTCCTTTCAGCCACACACAATACCGAACTTTTTTCTAAAAGTCGATATCACATATCCATAAACTGTCCAGGCAAATCTGCACAAATTTCATTTTTAGCTGTCTCATTCCGGAATAGTTGCCAGCCTTCCAAAAGCATACAGATGGCTGTTCCAGTAAGGAGAAGTAAGGTCCGCATAGCCAATAGGCGAACCACAATGCAGCATCCTAGAGCCTCCAACATAAATCCCCACATGGCTGACCGCCCCTGCAGATGCATAAGTTCCCGTAAAAAACACCAGATCTCCGGGTCTAGCTTCCTCTCTTGACACAATCGCACACTGGTCATAAATCCCCTGAGCTGTTGTTCTAGAAAGATGATACACCCCGGATCTCGTGTAGACCCAACAGATATATCCACTGCAGTCGAAACTGGTATCTGGAGAACTACCGCCCCATACATAGGGATAACCAATATAACGGGTTGCCTCTGCCATCAGCGCGGAAAAACTCCCATCTCCCATAGCCTGTCCGGGAGGAAGACCATTTCCACCCGGTACACTCACACCGTATTTTGCCAGCATATAGATGCGCTGTACATTCGTTTTATCTTCCAGAGAAACCTCCTGGTTTAATTCTGCAGCAAGATTTCCATAGACCATATTCAGGCTTTGGATTGGAATTGCAACCGTATAGGTTTCTCCCTCTTCATCCTCTCTCTCCTCATACTCTACAAAACAATCTGCGAATGCCCGGTAGTCCCCCTCATCCATCCGAGGGTGCTCCTTACCAAAAAACAGGGCATAAAAAATCGCTTTTACCTGGTAGGGATCTACTTCTTCGGCTTCTGCCATACCATTGATTTCATTTAACACCCCATCCAGTTTTTCAAAACTGTCCTGCATATTTTCGATGTACATCCGATACTCTGCTGGCACCTTTGAGGACAAATACCCCCCATGAAAGGACTTCTGGACAGCAGAAATGTTATGGTCTGCAGTCCCAGAAAGCGTGCACAGGATCATGGTGACAATTAAAATAACAGGGGTTACTAATGCTGCAATAACAGAAAAAAACACAGTCCGCCCATTCCGGTCAGAGAGGGTAAGCGCTACCAGTTTTGCTGTCACAGCGGCAGCTGAGACGGCCATAAAATCACTCCTTCCACACTTTTTATCGAGATATTCATCTGACGCATCAGGATTTATTTCATTCCATCATAGCCCCCCATATGAAACAGGCTCTGCTGATAGAAGCATCCCTCTCTTTCCTGTTTCTGTACAAGCTGATAAGCATGTTCGATTGCGTCCTCCAGAAACTGGGTTTCAAACCCTGCCGTTTCGTACCCTTGCCAGATTACATTGGCATAATGGTCAGAGGGAATTCCAAATGAATGCCCTGGTGTCATCACATAAACCATGGCCGGAACAGTTTTTCCATCCAGTTCAACCTCCAGCATCTGCTTCCCATACAAATTGGGATACCCTTCATAAAGATCCAGCGATGCCTCATCTCTGTTTTGGATCTCCCAGATCAGCACCGGCACAGTACTCCCTGCTTTAGGTTCTACGGTTGCCACAGCTCCCCTGCGGCCTCCCCGAAATAACAGTTCATAATCTTTTAACTCACTCTTTCCTACTACCTTCGCAGTCGGACAACGAAATGCCATCTGCTCCAGATTCAGATTGCTCCCATAGGCAATATAAAGTCTTTGTTTTCCTTTCAATTTGCTTCCTCCTGTCACATTCGCATACAAAAAGCCGAGGATTCCTGTGCTTCCCCAGCTGATTCTAATTCCTCAATTGGATGAATGATTTCCTGTCTCTGGATCCGTTCTGCCAATTCCTTCTCCCGCTTCTGTCGCATTCTTTCCTTTTGTGCTTCCGCCTGAGCCGGATCCTTCCAGGCAATACAGCCCGGCAGATTTGCCAGCAGATGCTGACGAGCTGTGGCGAATTCTTCTCCATTTAATCCTAGCCGTAAAAGCCAAGTGCGGAATGTATACTTCTCATTGCTGGTCTGAGTTTTTCTTCTGCTGGCACAGGACTGATTCAGCGCTTGGGCGCCAATCGCCAGACAAAACTGGATATAGGCCTTAATCTTGCCTGCATGAAGCGTCCCATTGAACAGACGAAATTCCACAGTTCCTTTCTGAAAAACAGAATGAAGGTTCAGACAATGATAGCGGCTATCATCATAATGCGCATCCCTCCGGCTCTCTCCGTTGTACCAGATCCGCTCTACAGCTTCCATACTTCTAGGTTTTCTCCGGTTTAACTCATCCAAAAATCGTGTATCCACCGGCTGACACCAACGATGCTGCCTTTCCACAGACACTCCAAGCGCTTTATAGATCAAGTCTTCCTTGGATGCCATGATATTGGTGATATTACGGAGAGTTCTGGCATCAAACGGCTCTGCATTGATATGCACATGGATTCCGCAGCTCTTGTTTGTCAGGGCACCATGCTCTTTCAGTTTCCGAATAATTTCCTGAATGGTAACAATGTCTTCATAGCGGCAGATTGGACTTACCATCTCTGTCCGGTATTCCACATCAGCATTTACCCTGCTTCCATTTACCTTCCGTTCTGCGTGAATACTGCTATCGCTCATAAATTTCCACTGCCGCCCCTCCGTGTCAATGGCTGCATAGGTATCGTAATAGGTTCCCAGATATTTGACTCTAGTTCCAAAATACTCTGCCGTTACCTCAGCCGCTTTCGCACGGGTAATGCCGGTCATCTCAATCTCAATGCCAAATTTCTGCTCCTTTAACTCCATTCATAGTCTCCCCTTTTAACGTCCTCCTGCCTTTCCGAACAGTCTGGCTTTGTGTTCCGGGGCATTTACCATTAAGTTATACCGCTCATTTCCACATTTATACAGGCAAACTCCCCTTTGTGGATACCGGATCAGGTTATACTCACTATCCTCCAGCTGCAGGGTATCCGTATAAAACTTGGCATCAATGCTCCCCGCATTGAACAGAAACTGATGCGTCGGGATGGAAAACAGCGGCTTGGTATACTCTCTCACGCCATCCAGATTAAAATCCTCTAGGTTCTGGCTTGCTATGATAACTGCAGAATCTTTTTTTCGCACACGCTTCATAAAATTTCTAACATACTCTACTGCAGTCAGGTTGGAAAGGAACAGATAAAACTCATCCAGGCTGGCTGCCGTATTGCCTTGTGTCAAAAGAACATCGCTCATAAACGAAAGCACATTAAAAAGCAATGCATTTTTAAGGCTCCTGCTGGCCTGTAACAGTCCTTTTACCCCAAAAGTAATGAAGCCATCATCGGTGATATTGGTATGTCCATTAAAGAACTTGCTCTCAGCTCCCACACACATAGAATTCAGCCCAAGAAGAATACTCTGAAGCATTTCTGCTGTATAAAGCTGTCTTCTGTTTTCGTCAAATCCCTGATATTCTTCCTCAATGAACGCATAAAGATCGGAGAGAACCGGGTAATCCTCCGCAACCAGGCATTCAAAATCACTTTCGTCTGTAATCCCCCATCTGGTATATAACTTCTGCAGCATGATCTCAATCACATCAATTTCCCTGTCGGAAAAATCCTTGTAGCTTCGGAAAAAGTCCTTTAAGAAACTGATATGCTGGGATAATCTGGATCGGATGCGAAAGGTCTGAGGTGCATCCAGATCCTCCGGGCTTCCCGCTTCGTCCCAGGTTTTCGGTTCCAGAGGGTTGATAATGAACTCCCCGCTCATTAAGTCGATAAAACACCCTCCCAGATTATTGGTCAGATCTTCATACTCCATTTCCGGATCCAGAGCGCAGATATGCATTCCGGACTCCCTTAAATTCGTCAGCAGCAATTTAAGCAGATAGCTTTTTCCCTGTCCGCTGTTTCCCAGAATCAGGATATTGGCATTCGTCTTATCATCTGCTCTCCGGTTAAAATCCACCAGTACATTACTCCCAAATTTATCTCTCCCAATATAGAACCCGTGAGGATCCGTCTTTCCTGAATAGTTAAAGGGATACAGATTCGCCACACTGCTGGCCGGAAGCACTCTCTCAAACTGATCCTTAAACAGGTTATAACCGCTTGGCATTACACACCGGAACCCCTGCTGCTGACGGAGGATCAGTCGGTCTACATTCAATTTTGACCGGATCAGTTCCGTTAGTACTTCTGTCTGAAGAAGCTTCAAATGCTCCAGATCATGGGCACACAACTCCAGATATACTGCCGTATGGAGGAGGGGTTCTCGGTTGCGGTGCATCTGGGCTACGATGGTAGTTACATCTTGTAAATTACTTTCAGCCAGAACGGTCTGCTGTAAATCACTGGTATTGCTCCGATCCATCCGGTTTTTGTTGGCTGCATTGCTGATGATCTTCCGCTCCTCAACGGGTGTCACATGACGAGTATAGATCCGCAAGGTTACACCGTCTTTCTCCCCTAAATGGGAGAGAATTGCCTGCTCTTCCGTAGCAGTCGGGTACTCCCGCAGTGCCCAGACACAACGATAGGTGTTACCACAAATAAAATGATCTGTTTCAAATTTAATGACAGACGGGGCGATCATATCCAGAAATTCCTGGATACGCACATTATCTTCCCTGTCATCAACTGCTGTTCTTCCTTTTTTCAAGTCATCTCCTCCTCACTCTAAATCTCTGGTATGATCCACCGCTCCCCGTCAAAGTCTTCAAACTTCTCTGTGGTCACGTTCTGCTCATAGTAAACAGCCAGGATACGTTTGATATCCTCTTTATCTGCCCGTTTAACAGAAAAACTCTGTTCCTTCAGGGATTTTTCAATCCTGGAAAGGTACGGAAAAATATCCGATTCCTTTTCATCTTTTAACCGCAGCATAATCAGAAATTCACGGGCTGTCGCCATCTGCACCTGAATCCGGTCCAGATGGGTCTGATCCTGTTCCAAAAGACGGCGTATGACTGGATTCTCTTCCTGCTCCATCTGACTTTTCAGAAACCGCTTGTTGTCTTCAAAGCTTTCCCTGCTGTTTAGACACAGCATCTCAATCTCTGCCACTCCTTTTAGCACAGTCATAAGAGCATAGATTCTTGCCCCGACACTAGATTCGGACAAAACAGAAATATTCGTTGGTTTTACAATAAAATACACCAGCTCCCCCTGTCCGTAGGTCACCAGACTGTAGTCTGTAATCTCCTTTGCACCAATGAACTGCCGTGTGGAGAGGCGCTTCTCTGCCTCTTTTTTCGCTTTTCTTTTCTCCCTGCTCATTCATACCTCCACTCAAAAAATTGCTGACGCATAAAAAAATACGCACAGGCATACCGGACAAAATCCAGAATGCTGGTATCTTCAAATCGGATCGTCAGAAATCCATATACCCCTGTCAGAACACAAGGGAACATAAATCCCGCCTGCGTAGCTACTAAAATGGAGACCAATCCGCAAATACCAAGAATCCCAATGTCCCGAAGCTGCCATAACCAAAGTGTTGCTTTTGATTTCAAATGGTCCGGATAAATATACAACCGATCACCTCCAAATAATAACCGCCGGCATGATGAAGCTCTGCCGGCGGTATGTTCGATCCTTCCTCTTATTCAGTTTCCTCAAGTTCTGCCTTTCCCTCTGTCTCCTGCATCTCTCCAGATACTACATGTTCTTCCTGCGAAAGTACATCTTCAATCAGTCAGATCACAAATTCTTTCTGGCTCTGTCCTGTCTTTTTGAGGTATTTTTTTAACCTCTGAAAAAACTCCTCTGATACCTGAAATGCCAGTGTCCTGATTCCGTTTGCCATCTCTCTTTCTCCCTTCTCAAAGTGGTCTTTTAGAATCCGTTCCATATACTCGTTCAGCTTGATTCCCCATTCTTCCTGTTCTTCCCTCACTTTCTTATGCAGGGATTCTGGAATCATGGCGCATAAATTTTTCTTACGCTCTTCCATTTGACTCTCCTTTCCTCGTTTTTACAAGCCAAGTATATCCATAAAGAGATGAGATAGCTATGACGATACCCAACAAAGATTGCCTGAAAACGGAAGCAGAACTACCAATCTTATGGTTCTTTCTCCTCCTTCATCTTCCGCAAAAAATAAGCGATACCACGGAGAACAAAATCCACACACGGTATCGCTACGCTATTTCCAAGAGCTTTGTAACGGGCACTGTCCGAGGCACCAGGGATATCTGTCCAGTGATCCGGAAAACCCTGCAACCGTTCACACTCCAAAGGCGTCAGCCTCCGGATCAATTTCCGGTTCTCAACAATACATTTATCTTCGCTGACATATTGATTATTGATCCCCTTATGATCTGTATATCCAATGGTTCCTACCGTATTCTGATACGGCTCACACACCAAATCCGTAGCATCCTTATGCTGTCTGGCACTCTGAGTCGCTGTTACCCGATTTTGCAGAAATTCATCACTTCTTTGGCGGCTGAACACTGCATGACGGTCTGCACTAGTAAGAGTATAGGAAATATCCGGCTGGCATCCCAGACCATTTCCTCCATTTTGTACTTCCCGATCAATGATATTTCCGGCAATACAATAACTCTCCGGCATATCTGAGACCAGTGGGACATTGTTTCCTCCTGTTCCATACCGGGCTGACATGGTAGGGGCCACCTCATGCGGACCTGTATATCTGGCATCAATCCCGTGATTCTCAAACAGAATCTGCTGATTGTTCCCGCCGGTTTCTGCCTCCTCTGTAAGAGCTGGATCCGGAATTTCCTCTGTCCCAGCACTCCCCTGCTGGATGCCCATCACCAGAGGCGGATGACCACTCATCCCTGCCCGCAGGGTTGCTGTTATATCGACCGAAACATCCATACGCTCTCCTCCTTGGTCATTGAGGCACAGACACTCTTCTTTTTTTTCTGCACTTTCAAACTTCCTCATCCCCTCTGCCACAAAGGTCTGCATCTGCATATTGGTCGTTGCCATCAAAGCTCCGGATATTCCGTTGAGGTTGATCGTTTCTTCCCTCTGATTAATATGGAACGCAAAAATATCCACCTGTTTTTCCTCTGCTACTCTACTCCCGCCTGAATCCGCAGAGCTGTTTCCAGCTGCGGTGGTAACTCCTTTCCCCTGACCTTGGCCCTCCGCAGGATCCCTAAGCAGGCGTTCCTGCTCAAATAATATCTTTGGTGCGGTGAGTCCTCCAAAATCTGCGACAAGGAAGATTCTACGGCGGCGCTGGGCGACTCCCCAGTATTGAGCATCCAAGACTCTCCAAGCCAAGCTGAATTGATCTCCCAAAATGGCAGCCCCAGCAGATTCCCAGCGCCCGGTGTCAGGTCGAGGCACATGACAGGTACTGTCCTTGATATGGACAATCTCCTCGATGACCGCCCGGAAATCTTCTCCATTTGCGGAGCTGAATGCTCCAGGGACATTTTCCCAAACGAGGTATCGAGGTCGAATAAAGTCATCTGATACCCCTCGTCTTTCATCCTCTGCTCTCATCTCCTTTACTATGCGTACCTGGTCCATAAACAGGCCGGAGCGCTCCCCTGCCAATCCTTTCCGTAATCCGGCTACTGACAAATCCTGACAGGGGCTGCCTCCACAGATTACATCCACAGGCGGCAATTTTGCTCCATCCAGTTTTGTAATGTCCCCTACATGGATCATATCTGGAAACCGGAGTTTGGTTACCCTCATGGGAAACGGTTCTATCTCACTGGCCCATACCGGCACACCTCCACAGTGAACTGCCGCCAGAGGGAATCCTCCAATCCCATCAAATAGGCTCCCCAGTGTCATCATCCGCCCATCTCCATTCCCTTTTGTATCGGTACTTCACACAGTTCCCATCCAATTTCCTGTTCGCTGACCCGTCTAAGCGGAATCCGGAGCTGCCTTGCTGCACGGATTTCCTGCTCCATTCCTGAAGACAGTTCACTTCCACACGCCCAGATTTCCTCACAAACCTTCAAAATCCGAAGCCCCATATCTGTTCCCAGCTTTCTCTCTTCTGGGACTCCATCATCCAGCATCTGCGGATATAGCAGATGAGAGGCAATTGGCGTAACCCCCTGGTTCATGGCATAACGACAGGCTGCCTTTGCAAATGCTACATTCCGCTCAACATCTCCAGAATACGGAGATGCAATATACACCAGTTTGTTGTGTTCCATCCTTCACCGTCCTCTCTACTTGGAAACCACTTGCACAACCGTCCTTGTTAGGTTCATAGCTCCCTGCGCTGCATAGACTGCTCCCATCACATTTGCTTTGGTTCCTGTTTCCAACCCAAACTGCCCCGCAATCCGCGGAATCTCACCTGCCGATAACATAAGCCCCAGACCAAGCAGTGCCTGATCCTTAACGACCATCAGACCTGCGATCAGGACCGTCGCCTGTAAAAATGCGGTCAGGCACAGACCGATTACCTGCTTGCACCAGCCAACAAATCCATCAATATATCCCCTTGGCACACTGAATAAATAAAGGCTCCCTACTGCAATCTGAATCAGCAGGATCCCGCCCCGTTTTAAGTTCGCAAAGAACACTTTGATTACCGCATAACCCATGAGAATCAGGAGAAAAATCATAAAAATCGGGCTACTAATCATTCCGATTCCACCAAAAACACCTGATGCGGCAGCCTCCTGCCAGGTGGCGGCATCCTGAAGAGACTGCACAATCCCTGCCGCAACTGTCCCAATATCTTCTCCCAATCCTGTAATACCAGCTGTAAAACTTCCCTGAAGGGAAACACTGAGTTTATACAGTTCCACTGGAACAGTAGTAAACAGGCTGGCTGCCAGGAATCCCTTGATTACGTTCAGTGCCGTGTCGCGTATGCTGCCCCTGCCATTCTGATATTCAATTCCACATTCAAAGGCTGCCACTACGATTCCCGTCACATAAAGTGCCCATGCCAGATAAGAAAAAAGAAGCACGACAGACTGCACCCAGCTCATTTCAAACAGTTCAGCCCCCATGCTTCCCATCTGCATGAAAAAATCTCCCAGAAATCCAACAATCTGACCATACAGCCAGTCAATGATCTGTCCCAGAACCGTATCTGCAACAAAATCCCAGATAAACAAGTTTTAACCACCTCCCCTTAACACATCTTCTGTCCCATTTGCATAGCTTCCTCCGGTTCTTGAAACACTTCCAAATAAGTCTTTATCGCCTCGCTGAGTACTTTATAATCTTCTTTCCCGGGCTGATATACATACCAGCTGGTCTCTTTTCCATAGGACCAAATGTGGGGATTTACCCCATCACGAAAATTAGGGTTCGTCGTGTTTTTCAGGCCCCACACATCTCTAAATTTCACAACCATGCTGTCGATCATTCCTTCATTCCGATTCAAAAGGGTCACTTTCAATCGGTCATAATGATCCGCAACCATGCCTGTCTGAAAGTTGATTTTGACACGGATCTGATCCGTCAGCCTTCCATAACAACAATTCCCAACAAACCTTGGTTCTGAAAAGCTCGCTCCCGTTCCAAACATTTTTTTTAGTTCCCTTTCAAAAAATGTCATGCTTTCCTCCTCCGACCTATGTGGGTTCTCACGTTCTTCCCCTTCTTTCTTTCCTGCCATTTTTCCCGGTTCCACCTTCTGGCAAACGCTTCCTGTCCATAATGCAACTGTTTCTCCCTCTCTTGTAAGCAGTTCATCCATCCTTCCAATCAGTTTTTCCATATGCGCCTGCCAGTGCTTCCAATCCCGTTCCTGAAACCAGCCGCACCACAAAACTCCCGACTTCTCCTGCTCTTTTGCACATTTACGGCTGTAAAAAAGAGTTTCCGACAGATATTCCCTTACCCACTGAAGGGATTCTTTCGATGCTGTAAAAGAAGACAGGGAGGAAAACTTCTTATCCCCCCTGATTCCATCCAGTGCAGAAAAATCCTTCTCCTGGAATTTTACAATTAGTTCTGCCACTGCCATTGGGCTTGTATGAGACACCCCTTCTGACACTTCCGGAGGGGCATTCCAAGAATCTGCCTTCAGCCAGGCAAGCATCTGCCGGAGTTCTACATCCCCTTGTTCCGGAAGATGTTTCCGTATGAGACTGATGGCATCCAGTCCAGCATCGGACTCAAACGCAGTAATTCCCCAACATCCCATGATATACCTCCTAAATTCCAAGAATCTGCCAGATATAAAGCGGTGCAGTTAGGGTAAATACCAGACAGGCAAACAGAATTGCAGGTGCTGCCCATTCAAACTGTCCGTGCTTCCGATAATCAAAGTATGCCGTTCCCAGTTTTCCAAAAAAGAACACGGCAAGGATCAAATCTATAGCGGGAAATACAACATGATCGACAACTGTTTTAATCTGTTGGGATGCCGTCTGCCAAGTTCCCTCAATCGCACCGGCTACATCGCCCGATGCATATACCGGAACGCAGAACAAAACTACCAGTACGAATACCATGCACATAACTGCTGAAATTTTCTTTGTTCTCATTTATTTTTCCTTTCTACTAAGATTGTGTGAGTTTCAGCCCCATTCTTTGCTGTCTTTCAAGAAGAGGAGCCAATTCGATAATATCCGGATGTTCCTGAAACTTTAGATCTCCCCGAAAGCCAACTTTTAAACTGCTAAACCGCTTTGCCTCCTCCTGCAAAGAAGTAGGTGCATCTAGTGGAAGTTCCTGATTCCACCGAACCCATTCCCCATTTTGAAAACGTGGCTGCAATCTCAAAATCACATAGGATTCCGGAACAAATACAGGATAATACCTTAATACTCCTCCAACTCCATAGTAAGGCTTCCCTTCCATCATCACCGTCTTTTGCATTAATTCCAGTGTATCCTCTAAAGATGTACAAAACCAGCATTCCTTATCACCCATCCTTCGTATCCTGCCATCCCTCAGAATATCTTCCAAATGGTCACGGGTTGTGTAATGATACAAAAATCCCCTTGGTTTCTCCGTCTGTTGATATGACATACTTCCTCCTACTCTGGTTTCTGTGGTGCGATATGCCAGTCACTCCACAAGTTCCCATCAATGATAATAGAATCATTCAGATTCATGGAGAGCATTCCAGCCGGTGTCCAGCAATCCAGCAGCCAAGTATATGGCGTATAACTTCCATCCGGATACCAAATTGGTGTAAAATGCGTTCTCCTCTCATAGGTACTGTAACCATTTTTCTTAAACTCATGGGTCATATCATAGCCGCCATTCATCCGTTCCAAAAGCCTCCAAAACCTCTCATACTGAAATTCCGGAAAATAAGTCACCGCATTCTGCGCAGATGTCACTGCAGAACTCTGATTGGTGCTGACATGTGTCGTTACCTTCTCTTGGAATCCATAACCGGATTTCATCGTCCTTCCCGTAGCGGTAGGAGACTTTTCATCGGTTGTAATTCTCATATCTGCAGTCAGGCTTGCGGAGTATCGATCCAGGTCAAACTCCCACCAGCCATGGTCACACCAGTACCCGTCATCATCCTCATCTCCGCTGTGCCATACCCAATGTTCCTGCCACCATGGTCTCCACACGCTCCAGGATGCGGAGGTTACTTCTGCATTAGAAGGAATCACAGGCCTTGTAAATCCGTCATTCCGGTCATCCGCATTGGGATCTGGCGGTGGATTTTCATCCAGATCCACGACATTGATATGAAGAGTCCCTTTACTGGTTCCTCCTCCACCTCGCACACGGACGGTCATCGTCATGGCCTGGGGTTCTTCCGGTGTTGTCCAACGGATCCAAGCCAACTGGCTGTCGCCGGATGGATAATATACCTCCCCTACCTCATAGCTTCTTCCTCCTACAGAAAATGTTACGGATACCGGATGATCCGGATCACTCTGCCCGCCGCTTACCTCTACTGCCGTAATCACTTCCGTATTCGTCCGATATTCATAATCATAGGTCGTGATTTCCGGTTCTTCTGGAGGCACATCCCGGAACCGTACAATACCAAGACCCAAGGAACTCTTTATTTCACTGTTGGAACGGACTCCCGATGTCGGACCTCCCCAGGCCGGATATCCCAGATCCGGTGTTTCCAAAAACATGGACAGCGGCAGGTTCTGAAATGCCACGGTTGGAAGAACAGCTCGAAGCCCTCCGCTTAACATCTCATCATAGAGTGCTGCCTCTGTTGCCGTGACCGCAATCAGAGTTCCCTGAAATTTTAGAAAACTGATTGGCTCCAATAAAAGCCGGTACTCTCCTCCCACCAGTGTATCAAAGTCCATTCCGGTTAGTCCGGCAATGCTGCGCACCACCTGTTCATCTGTAAAATAGCTTTTGATCTGCTCAATATTGGCTTGCCCCAAGCTTTTCGAGCTGATGATTCTGGGTAGAGACTGTGCCGGATTTACATACTCATATGGATTGGTATCAATCATCAAAGCACTTCCTCTGGTATAAGACATTTTACTGACTTTCCCAAAGGAGTAGGCAATATTCGGATGCTTGTTTGTTAAGTCAATCGGTCTTGTTACCGGATCATGGCTCTCTGCCCGAATGACAGTAACCCGCACCCCTTCATTTCCCGGTGACCAGGAATTCTGACTGGTCCCCTGTCCCATACTTCCGCCGCCCCCATCAAGATTTCCGTCCCCTACTGCATAAACCTGGATGGAGAGTATCAAAGACAGTACGATTGAGACTATGAAAAACACACATTTCTTCTGTTTCAAGTATCCTCCTTTCCAACCACAGGAAGCCTTGTTTCCTTCCCTGGTATCTGGGAAAAGAAAAAACACCACATTGATGTGGTGCTTCTTCTTTCTGTCTTAATCCATAATGCCAATCTTATTCCCGTTTTCATACATATCTTCTGCTGCAGTTCCAGAGCCTCCTCCTCCATGGTTTTCTACCCAGCCGAATCCTGGAACATAGATCTGGTTCCCGGAAGTATCTCCTGCCTGCGGCTGTTCCGGATCTGCTACCGGTTCGGACGGTTTTTCTACCGCTTCATGATCCACGGGAACCGGAGGGGTATCCTGCTTTGTACCATCTGGTTTTTGTGTTGGATCTGTCAGGATCTCCTTGCTTGGCGGTTCTGGTTTAGCTGGTTTTGGTTGGATACTCTGCGTTGTCTGATCAGTCTGTGGCGACCGGCTGTCCACCGCCTGAGTGTCTGTTTCCTGATTTTCTCCGATTCCTGGATGAATCACAAGGCTCTCTTCTTCTCTGGATACTACTTTACTTTCCTCTTCCTTCTTTTCAAAATCTCCAGGATCTACAATCAATTCTGTTTCCGTCTCCCCTGTTCCTGGCAGAACATCTTCACCGGACGGTTTCGGACCAAACTGCATTCCAATGGCAGCGATCAGGCCGATTCCTATGAGCACGCCGCCCAAAATTGCCAGATTCTTTTTCATCTTCTCTGTCAGTTTCATGATTCTGCTCCTCCTTTATCCTGTTTTCTGTTTTGTTATGCACAACATACTATACAATCCTCTCAAAGTCCAGGTCATTCCCTAGAACACCTCTGTATATCCAGCCTGTACCTTCAATGTGATCCACATGGATGGAAGAATCCGGCCGCCAAACCGAACTGGAACCTCCAGTCTAACAATGGCATCTGCCTCAAACCGCTGCGCATGGGCTGGATCCGATGGGGCCAGAGGTGCATTCCGAAGCGTCACTTGCAGGCTATCTATGGCAAACTCCATTGCAGTTCCAGTATCCGCATACTTTACATGTCTGCCGCCAGACAATTGGGTCCCTATGGTTTCATCCAGATAATCATAAATGTCCCCTTCATTCAGATCTTCTTCCCAGCTTCCCTCTCCAAAGGGAACATAGCTGCCAGAATATCCCTCCCTGACTCCATGATACACACCTGCATAATTATCATTGACTGTGGAAATGACAGCATCCTCCACGGCTTCCCGCACACCTGCCGCAATGACTTGAAGCCGGAAATACTCACTAATCCCACACATCAGAATAATCAGCGAAAGAACAATCCCAATGGTCATGGGAAATGAGGAGGCTCGCCTGTCTCTCAGTATCTCTTTCATCCGTTTCCGCAATCCCTCCACCTCATTTCCAGTAAACTTCTGATTTTCCAGCTGCCTGTGCGCGAAGCGTAACCGGAAAAGAAGCAAACTCGCCAAACAGACCGATATTTGTATCCATCGTCAGGATAACGGTAACCTCTTCATTTAACTGGATTCTTCCATGACTGGACCATAAAATGTCCGGATGAAGCCCTGTTTTTTCCGACAGCACAGCGGCACGGCGGCTTGTCTCTGCACCTACGCGCCCGCTTACCTCTGCTTCACGCACCAGTTCTGTAGCGAAGGTATCCAGCTGCTGTTTCTGAATAAAAACCGGAAGCACACGCATGGCAAGGGCAAGCACCATGACCGCACACAAAACCAGCACAATCACATCCACATATCCTTCGCCCCGTCTTTCTGACAGCGCTCTCCATAAACGATGACTCCTCATCCTCTCCTCCTTCCTGTCTAAAACATTCCTCCAAGGCTCTCCAATGCCACATAGCAGATAATCGCCAAATAAGTCAGCAGAAAACATACCAGCATGACAAAGGAAAAAACACGGATCTTGGGAGGGATTTTCTGTGCCTGTGCTTTTAATCTCTGCAGTTCGATCTGCTTAAAATCATGAGCCAGCATCTGAAAATACACTGTGCTGTCATCCCCTCGAAGGACACCAATCAATCCACGTACCACATCGGACAGCATGGGCGAGTTCAGTCTTGCCTCAAATCGTGTCAGCGCCGCTTCATAATTGGAGGAACGCATATCCGCCAGAAGAATATCTAACTCTCCAGTCAGCGCTGGTCCCGCATTCCCCTTGAACCGCTCCAACATACCGATCACATTACGGCTTGCTTTCAGTTCCTGTTCCATAGTCGCCACCATTCTCGGAAGATCCCCCTCTATCTCTTCCCGCTTTGCCTTTAAGGTTTCATCCGCTTTCTGATTTTCCTTAAAGTAAAGAAGTAATGCCAGCACAACCACGACAGGAACCAGTAGCGGAAAAAGGAACATGCAGGGAATCGCCCCCAAAAGTACTGCGCCTGATTTTACCAGAGCATACGCCTGATACACTTCCGGGGTCATATTCATTCCACTGGCTTTTAACACATTCTGCATCCTGCTTCTCTTATATGCATCCATCCGGATGAAACCAGACAGTCGCACTGCTAGGATCATAAAATAAGTCTCCAATGTCTTTGCCGCTTTCCGCTCCTGTTTTACCGTACCCAGCATGGCCTTCGCCGCACCCATGGTAGGTAACTTTAGAACAGACGCAGTTAAAAAGAAAAGTCCCAGAGCTAAAAACAGCCCGAATAAAAATAACAAGCCTTCCATAGCTACCTCCTGTATTCAATGGGACGGGTCAGTTTCACTACAAAGCCAGCGGATATAAAAATAGCCGCCGCAGTGGCAGCCAGAATACACTGTCCCAGTACCGTATGCATCAGTACATCATACCAGTCCTGATTCAGTAGATACATAAGAGGAATATTGCCTACTACAAACACAACCATGATCATAAACTCTTTTCTTGGTTCTGCGATCATGTATTCCAGTTCTGCGTTCACATTCCGCATATCTGACAGCTTTGATACGATGGGCGGCAGTGTAGTCTTTAAGCTCCGGTCATGCTGGCAGTCACTAACTGCATCGCACCACTCCCGAAACACCTCATTATCAATCCTTCCCCGCAAAATCCGAAGGGAGGCCTGAACATCCGGATTTACCATTTTAATCTGGATGAGAAAATCCTGAAATACTCTGGACACTGGAGGATTTAAATATGCTATATTCTCCTCCACCGCCGTCACAATATCTTCTGTCCTCAGATATGCTGTGGTAATGACCGAAAGCGCCGTTTCCAGTTCTGCAGACACATCCCTTTTATAATGATTGGCAGTCAGTTTCACATACCAGAATGGTAGAAATAAAAAACCCACTGCCATCACCGGAGCCAGGAAAAAATTCCCCAACAAAATAGCAATGGATCCCCCAGCGCAAAACAGTGCCAGAGCAACTGCGCAGATGATGGAAAACCGGTTCCCCCTGCCCGTCATTTGAAGGATGTTCTGTGCTTCCTCCAGTTCCCTGCGCAAAATCCCTGATTTTTTTCTTCCTGATGATTCCCTGATGTCTTCCCGCAGACTTCGTTTTGGATTCAATAGAAATCCAAACAGGCTGTCCGTAAACTCCACTGGCTTCATTCCCAGCAGTAAAAATACACCCACGATCATTCCCACACACGCCAATAGCTGAATCGCCGTCATTCATTCTCCTCCTCTCTATCCTTTTTTACATTCAAAAGTCCTGCCAGCGTTTCCTGCGGCATTCCATTCTCCATCAGCCGTCTTGCCAGACTGTCCGAGATTGGGTTAATTTGTCTATGGTGCCCCACAATTACAAACTTTCCATCCTCCACCCTGTTTTCCGTAATCTGATATTGAAACAGTGGACGGTATCGTCTGGTTCCATCTGCCAGAATCTCACACTCCATGATTTCCATTAAACGGCGTTCCTTGTTTTCCAGCTGTTTGCAGAAAGCGATGATCGGATAGGCTTCCGTTACAAATCCCATCAAAGTCTCATCACTCATATCCACAGCACGTTTACACAGGGAAACCATGCGGCGGTAAGTTGCCTCACAACTCATGGAATGGATGGTTGTCACAACCGCAACACCGGTTCTGGCAGCCTCCTGTGCCGCATTCGCTTCTGGTCCACGCATTTCTCCTACCACAATAATGTCCGGATTAAAGCGTAGCGCCATATCAAGGAGTGCAATCTGATCTACTCTCTGCCTCTCATTCTCGCTGTCACGGGTCAAGGTATGAATCACGGAATTGACTACCCTCCCATCCTTTCTGCGTACCAGCGCCAGCTCCCTTGAACCATTCTCAATACTGTAAATACGCTTACCGTCCGGAATTGTGGTCAGAAGCCAGCCTAACAGTGTGGTTTTTCCGGAGCTTGTGGCTCCCGCCACACACACAGAGATTCCATACCGGATGCACTCCGATAAAAAATCCAGCATCTGACTGGTTGCCGTTCCTCCCTTTATAAAGTCCTGTTTCTTCATGCTCTGGGGATTCACAATTCGGATCGAGGCTGCCACCCCGACATCCTCATCAACAAGAGGTGTCTTCAGTACAGCAATACGGATATTTTTACTTAAATGTCCCAGAACGCTTGGACTCGCATCATCCAGCACCATCCCAGACACATGCAACATACGCCGAATGACATTGATGGCATGTTCGGGGCTTTCAAAATGCTCTTTCAATTTTTCTGTCACTCCACCAGAATACTGGACCTCCACATCATCCCAGGCATTTACATCGATCTCCTCGATTTCTTCCCCGTAGATGTACTTTGTGAGAAAACCGAACTCTGCCATTTCTGAATAAATCGCATCAATCAGCTCATCCGTGGTTTTTCCCGGTACTTGTATACGGTTATCCTGAATATACTTCCCGGCAAATCGGCGGATCTGTGCTTTTATTTCTTCGTTTCCATCTCCGGTTACCAGATTACTGTATTCTTTGGAAAGATACGCCTGTATCTCCTGCAGCACGGACTGAAAGTCACGCCCTTCATCCTCTGATGCAAAAAACAGGTCATGGGTACGGAGAGAACGACCTCCCGTTTTTTGAGTACACAAAGGAGCCTCTATATCCTCCTCTTCTGACCAGATATCCTCCTTTCCATGCATCTGTCCTTCACAAGCCTGTTCCGACAGGCTATCATTTTGAAAGTTTTCTTCTGTCCCCTCCCCTCCATCCAAGCCATCCAAAGAAGCCTCCGTTTCCATGATCTCCTCCGGAAGATGTCCAGAATCCTGTCGTGTTTCTTCCCGAACAGCTTCGGGAAAACCCGCAGAAAACGCGGCTTTGCTGCGTCTTTCCCCTAACATCCGAACACCTCCTTTGTGATTGCTTCCATGTTTTTTCTAAACCCCTTACTGTCCTTTAGTACCAGTTCTTTCAGAAGGTTCCCTTCCAGAACCTGTGCCTTTACTTCCTCGGAATGAGGGATCTGGAATGCCACATTGCCGAGCACCCGTTCAATGTGTTCGCTGGCCTCATTGGGATATACATTGCTCGCCACTTTATACTGCTTTTCTGCATCCCACTGACTGTCCTTAAGAAGCGGAAGCTGACTGGAAAGATAACTGATGGATTTCAGATCACAGTTTACCAGCCGCAGCACTGCATCCGCCTCCATCAAGGCAATGGCCGAAAGAATGTCATTGGCAATACAGCTTCCACAATCAACGATGATATAGGGAGCGATCTTTCTTAAACACTGCAGTAATTCCTCTGCCTGTGTCCGCTCGTAAGGTGGATATGTGTATTCATTTTCCCCCTTCCTCATTCCAAGGATTGTTAGATGGCGTATTTTTTTATGAGTAATACAGTTATGGCGTACCAACGATTCCGACACATGGGTTGCTGCCAGAACACTCCCCAGAGAATGCTCCTCTTCCAGGTCTCCAGGAGGACAGATACAGGGAAGCATCGGTGTATTCATATCACACAGAAGGAGAGCCACATCCTTCTTCTGCATGGCAAGGCGCGCCGCCAGCTTCACTGCTGTCGTGGTTTTACCAGATCCAGGACTTCCCCAGACTGCCAGCATTTGATTCTCATTTTCCGGTTCCCAGTCAGGAGAGCTGTCCCCGGCTCCCCTGCTGAAAATACTGTTTTTCAGAAAATTCAAGGCTTACTCCACCTCGCTTTCCTCTGTTTCGCCCTGTTCGGACTCCTCCTGCTCCTCTGCTTTGGTTTCCTCTGGCTCCTTATCAGAATGATCCGGCGCCTCGTTTTCTTCCGCTTCTCCTTCCATATCTTCTGGAGGATACAGTTCCGTTAATATCTGGTTTTGCGCTTCCAAAAACTGCCCTGCACTCTTTTCATCCCCACGATACACCAGAGACAAATGCAGTTTTCCATCTGCCTCCAGCTCTGCCAGAACCATTGACTGCTCTGGCGTTACCAGCAAGGTAACGGTTCCAGGCAGCTCACGATCCGCTCCATCTTCCAGTTCTTCTCCCGTATTTGCATCATATCCGCTGTTTGCAGTCACAGCAATGACCTCCACATACTGAAGCTCCGCAGGAATTACCGTTTTTCCCTGCTTTCTATAATCTGGAGCTATAACTGACACAATATCGCCGCTCTTTAGCTTTCCGGACAATCCATTGGCAAATGCCTTAACCGTAACAGAGATTGCCTGCTTTTCTCCTGTCAGATGATAGAGATAGGCATTTTCTGCCGCCGGCTCTTCTGCAATCTTGGATGTCAGGATGTAATCTCCTGGCGCCAAATCTGCAGATGCAAATGCCCCAACCACAGTATCCGAATGTTTTACTACATCATCTGGCAGGTTATAACTGCCAACCTCTATGGTCTTTACCATGTCAGAAGTAATTTCTTCTCCCACTGAAATTGGTTTTACTACACGTACAATTTCCGTCTTTTCACTCATAGCCTTATTAAACAATGGTGTAACTGCAAAGCAGATGATTAAAGACAGCACGATGCAAAGCACACCAAGTACAGTCCTGTTTTTCAAAAATCGCATTTCATCTCCTCCAACTCTTTTCCTTATTTTGGTTCCTTTTTAACCAGTGTTCCACTGACTGCTGTCTACCTATTTTCTGTTGTGGTATATGATGGCCGCAATCATTGTAAGCGGCACTGCAACACAAACCATGATCCATAATTTCTTCTTCATATCATCCATCCTCCTAATCTCATACAATAAACGGCTGCCGCTCCTCCTGCCAGAAACGGTCCCACAGGAAATGCTTCTTTATCTCGTTTTCCCTTGAACCGATTCCACAGGCAGACCATACAACCATACATCACAAATCCTGTCAGTCCTAAACAGGAAGCAGTCAGGCTTGCAGGAAGTCCCAGTACCAAGCCGGTTGCTCCTGCCAGCTTGATATCACCGCCGCCAATTCCACCTTCCCTCTTGCAAAATAATGCAACTATGAGGTATGGCACTGCCCCTAAAGCTCCAAACAGCTGTCTGGGTGCAAAGTTCAGAAAGGAAAGCAGGGCAATCCCTGCCTGGAATCGGTCCGGAATAATCCGGTACCGAAGATCCCAGGCAGAAACCGCAATAAGCAGCGAGAAAAAAAACACTGCCTGTACTGCCTGAAGCAGCGATATCCTGATCTCCATATCAACCGCTATAATCAAACATTTCCTGCACCCTGCGTACCAGTGTAGGAAGTACGGTATCATTAAACAGTGCATAAAGACCTGCCAGAAGCAGTGCTCCCAGCACAACTGCGATCAGGATCTTAATGGCTGTGTCCACATATCCCTCACCAGATGTATCCTGAAGCTTGTTTTTTACGTTCCACATATGCATAACCATTGCATTTCGATAATTTACCAGCTGTCTTTTAATATTCTTCATTTGATCTCCTCCATTGATTTTCTGTTTTTGTTCTCTGTACCCCTTAAATCAGACCATGTTCTGCCCTGGATTTTGAGGGGGTGCTGTCTGTAAGGTAGATGCCTGTGCCATGGACAGTGCCTCTCCATACGCTCCCAATACCGCTTGTTTCAGCTCGTTGCGGAATTCCTCCGTCACAGGAAAACAGATATCCTTGTATCCATCCTGTGTTTTCCGACTGGGCATAGACATAAAAAGCCCATCCTTACCTCCCTCGACGATTTTGATTCCCCGGACGGCAAAACACCCGGCGATTGTGGCGGATGCATAGGCTCTGATCCCGCCCTGTACTCCTGGTGGATACATAGATGTAATCCGAACGTCTAAATCTGGCATACTGATTCTTCCTCCTTTGTTTTTTTCTGCTCATAAACCGTTCCTTTCTGGATCTATTTCAGTCAAACAGGCAGCCAAAACTGCCTGCTAAAACTGCATGGTGTGTATGAATTCCTCCGCCGGTTGCGACTCTGTAAAATCAATTCTCTTAAAGTCATAGCGATCCACATAAAAAAAGGAACTCCCTGTTTCATCATAGAGTTCCAGCACATCACTAATGGATAGCCCATGACCTGTATAACCGGACGGCGGATGATACCGGAATTTATCATAGAGTTCTTCCAGGTCATTGGTGTCAGATGCCCCTTCATAGACTTTGATATAAAAATCCGGCTTGGGGGAGCCATATTGCTGCTCCATCTGGGAAAGTGCAAGGAACTTCATATGCACATCCACATCTCCTCTCAGTTGCCAGATGCGTACATCTTTTAACCCCTTTGCCGATTCCATATCTTCCTGACTATTTGCCAACCGGTCGTAGATCCCGTCCTGCCACTGAATTTTTTGGATATTCCTCTGCTTACGCAGGAAGCTTTCTAATGCTTCATTCTGAAACATGGGATCCACTACTGCACATCCTTCCGTCACACGACCTACCCGGTTCCCATAATACCGGATCACTCCATTTTCAATCTGAATCTGCTTCATTTCCCTTCCCTCATTTCTAAATCATCTCCATCCCCCCGTCCTTCTGTGCCTGTTGAAACTGTTCCAGACTCTGCACATCAGGAAAGATCATCCTTCCCTCTAACATTTCCAGTACGGCAAAATCATCCCTGTCGCAGATCAAAATCCGATACTGGTAGTCCTTCTGCATCATTACATAGCTCCATACTTCCTCTGGATTTGCCAGCCATACCCCTGACGCATAGCGTCCATCCGGCAGAAAACTGTATCCAGAATATTCTGGGGAATGTCCATGTAAATCCAGCGCCCCAAATGGACGGATCTGGGAGAGCTGGAGCCGTTCCTTTTCCCCCAACAGTTCTGGTAGCAGCACACCAACCACATCCCTGTTCCAGCAGTGCCATGCCTCCCCAGTAGATAAAGAAACCAAATGGGCAATGGAATGTCTGGGATTTTCTGTTTTCTGGATATTCGTACAGAAAAAAAGCTGCCCCGTGTAATGCTCTGGTAATACCTTTGAGGGAAGAACCACCACCCGGTTCTGGATAGATATCTCCTTTTCTGTCTGCATACAATCCTTTTCTGTGAATTCCTGCATGATCTTACCCCTCCTTTTTCTGCAGCAGTCTACTCAGTTCTCCGATCAGATCCAGTCGGAGACTATCTGGCATAAACTGAAATGCAGTACGGACATATGCCTCCACTGCCTCCGGAGACTGATCTCCCACCTCGATAACCTCTACCTTCCGGACTGTAATTTTTCCACCCGCCATTCCCAGACAAACAATATCCCCATACTCCAGCTTTGCCGCTTCCCTCATAGATTTTGGAATCAAGACACGTCCCTTTCCATCCACTAAACGATACATCGGTTTACTCATCTGGTCCTTTTCTCCTTTCCCATCAATGCCTCCACTTCATTGGGTTCAATCCCCAGCTCATCGAACACCTTCAGATAGGGTTTGCAAACCGTCTGTACCGGAGCCTCAATACCAATCAGAATCACTCCGGGGACTGTTTCTATCATCAAATCACAATCAAGCGGAATCCCAGCCGTCAGTAACAGTTCACTAGGCACAGAAAGGACACCGTTTTCCTTTTTTTGCACCATTGTTTTTCTCTTGTTTTCTGTTCTCATAGCACCTCTCTTTCCGGACAGATTTCTTCCCGGATTTCGTAATGATCCGTTTCTCCATCTCCCCACATTCCAAATAGATCCAGCTGTCTTGGTTTTAACCGCTCCCTCTCACCAGGATCATAATTGGTAATAATGACCTCTGGAAACTCACAACCTTCCTCATACCTCTGAGCCAGGTTATTGATGCGCGTAACGGCTGTAATAAAATATCCTGCATACAGTTCCCGGATGAAATCGCAGTCATTGTAGCTGACCATCCACTTCCCCCTGCTCCCTGTCAGAGTGTCTCGGAGCCGTTTGTGATCCTCTTTTCGGAATACCACTGCATAATGACCTTCCGTCTCATAATAGGGCGGATCGCAATAAAAAAAGGCACTATCCCGGTCATACTGCCGAATCAGTGCCTCAAAGTCTTTATTTTCTATTACGGTATCTGCCAGCCTGCGAGATGCCTGCCAAATGGTGTCAAAGCAGTTCCGCACATCAAACGGACGGCAACTATAGGATGTACAACCACTTCCATAGCTGTACCGGATCAATTTAAAAAATGCAGCCGCCCGTTTTACATCAGTTACCTCTGCATTTTCCAGCAGGATTTTTTTCACTTCCTCATAATCCGGCGGCAGCAAATACTTCTCTGCAAGTTCCAACTCCTCAATTAAAAATCGGGTATCCGGTTCCTGCTTTTCAATAAATTTACGGATTACTGTAAATTCATCCCTACTGTTTAACGGAAGAAATCCGAGTTCCTTAAGGAATGCCCCCGTGCGGTTCTTAACACAATAAAACAGGTTTGCCAGATTTGAGTTATAGTCATTATAAACCTCCATACACCGGTCATCTGGTGGTTTTCCAAACAGTACCCAACCACCTCCGCCAAACACTTCAATGTAACGATCAAAGTTTGCCGGAAACATTGTGTAAATCAGGCTGCGGAGTGCTTTCTTTCCGCCAACCCATGAAATAAAACTGTTGATTCTGCATCCCTCCTAACATCCACAATACTCATGAAACATATAACTGAGTCCTACGCAAATACCGGTGACATCCCAGGTTCAAAATCCAGCTCCTCTGCCTGTTCTACTGCTTTTTCCAGTCTTTGGGCCTCCCTATCAAATCGGTAAACAAAATTCCCCAGCCTTTCCTGTGGATCCACGGCTTCCGCATTTACTGCCTCTACCATCGCATTCAGTTCTCTTACGCTCATATTCTCTGTTTCTTTTAGAATAATCGTTTCATGAATCGATGACGGAATCACGATTAAATCTGATCCCAGCTTTTCTGCAATAAGAGACATTACTTCTTCATCACACATATAAACCGCCCCATTGACCTGATTTGAATTCGTCAAAACATACATCATTGCATTGGGATCCACATCCTCTAAATGTTCCAAACTACCGGCCTTTACATCTCCCGATTCGTCAAAACACATTTTTGCCAACATATCCTGTAAATCCAAAAAACAAGGAGGATTGCTCTGCTTCATGTTTTCCCAGGCATCCTGCTTTAATTGCTCCTCGCTGACTCCCAGCCACTTCAGCCTGTCATAATTGATAATGGCACTTCCGTCCTTTTCTCCGTCCACCAAAACATGAAATCCATAAACCAGTGCCAGATCCTCACATATTTCATGAGGACAATCTGCAAGAAAATCAACATTTTCCTGTGCATTTCGGACATAGACGGTCAGCCCCTTCTTTATGGTTTCATAATCCCATTCTTTACTGGAAATGCCATCTATGGTTATTGCCGTTTCCTGACACTTCTGATAATCCCGAGCGATGGTCCGCCACACATCTTCAAGCTTCTTTCCGTTCTCAAGCTCCTGATAATAGGATTCCAGATATAAAAGCGGGATGGAGGTGTAGCTTGGACTACCTGACAGATATACTCCCTGTAATTTGATATTGTTATTCTTTAACACCTCCTTGATTTCCACTTTTCTCTCCTGAAAAGAGTCCGGAAAAAATCGTTTTAAATTCTCTTTCGTCAATCTCAAAAACTCTTCATAAGTCATTTTCTATTCTCCTCTACACCTTATTCATATCGTTTTCCATCTCATAAGCCGTCAGACGAGTACCTTCCTTGCATACTATTCAAAAAATACAGCTCTCCTTCCATGGTATTAAACTATCGAAAGATATAAAATTCTCTATCATAATGCTCCAAAAACAATCCCTCCTTTCTGAATGTCAGGTTCCTGCTCTTCTCCTTTCAAACCTTCTTCTGTAACCAGAAAGAATTCATCTCCACTGTTCCAAAAACTGACATACAGTTCTCCCTCTGAAATTTTGATTTCCCTCTGTTCAAACCCCTCTCCCCATCCATCGCTTTCCTGCCCTTCCCAGTACTCCTTCACTGCTTCAATCTCTCTTTCAGAAAGCTGGTTATAGCTTTCTACTTCCAGCACTCCCCACAATTCCCCCTGCCAGACTTCCACAGTAGGCTTCATGCTATAAATCTTTTCTTCTAATTCTGGAATATCCAAATAAACCGCCAGTCCTCTGTCTCCTTCTTCCGGAAGGCACTCCTTTGCAATCTGTTCCAGAATTTCCGTCTCATAGCTGCACAACTCAGCTGGAAATACCTCCTCACTGCATTCCTCCAACTCTATCCAGTCATCCTTTGCATATATGATAGCTGTCAAAGGGCTAAAAAGCCGAAGCACAGAACGCTCTGTTGTTTTTTCACTGCTGCTGTCCAATTCTGCTCCTGTCAATCCTTCTTTCCTCCTCTCGTAAAAATCTGCTTCCATGCCTACGAATCACACAGGCCGTCATAATCCATTCAAATGCCCGGTCGCTGACCAGATCTGGATCTATAAGTTCTGATAAACGGATATGCCTGCTTCCCTGATATAGGTCCCTTGCCATATGAAACAAGACATAGCCATCCAAATCAACACCATGGATATGGATTCTGGCAAAATGAATTCCCTCCTGGTCAATCACCTCTAATGCTCTGCTCCACAAAAATCGATCTGCGGAAAGAAGATAAACCGCAGAACAGGTCGCTGCTTCTTCAATGGCTCTGCTGCACTTCTCTCCCATAGCCAGAAACCGTTCTCTATGACCGTTTTGAAAAAAGCACGGATTTCTTCTCCCTGTCAGACGACACACGCGGTTTACAAAGGTGCTGACAGCCACTTCCTCTGCCAACACCTCCAGAAGCTCATAAAACGGGACACAATCGGTCACATGGCTTTCACACAGGCTGCGCTGATTTTCTAGACAACCAGAAAGGTGACTGATAACCATTCCGCTTCTTCTTGGACGAAATCCCGGTATGTGCTGCATTTCCTGCTCCACTCCAGCATAAGTTGTATCACTCATAAATCGAATCATTGTATTCCTCCTTTATTTTCACCTGTTTTTAAACACCAAAAAGACAATCACACTTTGCTAAATAAAGCATGATTGCCTTTTAAGTTCCTACTATAATTTCAGCTACAAAATCACAAATCTATGGCATTCTCTTAAAAATACCCCTCCTTCCCCATCAGCCATATGTTAACTGTCCACTTTATTCTACTTTCAAGTATATAAGCTCCTCCAAAATCTCTACAAAAACTTTAAAGTCAGTGATTACATAATTGTAAGCACTGACTTCCTTGATATAATATTTAATATTTAAAACCAAAGAATCTATGTGTATCTTTATACTCCCTGTCGAATTCAGCAACAACCGTTCCTTGGCTCTTCAAAAATTCTAAATCCTTTTCATCTAGTTCTGATTTGTTTATTGTAATAAAATATTGACCTGTACCCTTTCTTTTTAAATACTCATCTACATATTTTATTACTTTTGCTTTAGCGTCTGGATTTGGTTTACAATAAGAACCATCATGTATAAGAAATTGACATCCCGCATTTAAATCTATTCTATTCAAGAAAAGAGCTAAATCGAACATATTAATTTTCATATACAAACGTCCATGTGAGTTTTCATCTGCAATCTGACATGTAATTTTCACTCTACCCGTAGCAGAGCTTTTTTTAACATCATTCTCATAATTATAAGTTAAATCACCAGATTCATCATAAGCCGTTTCAGTCAATGTTTTAAAATGGGTTTCAATATTTATTATATTATCTTCGTACTGATTATAATCCTTCTCATATTCAAATGTTTTTTCTAATATCTCCTTTCCTTTTGCATTTAATTCTTTTGTCAATTTATTGATCTCATTATACTTATCAATTTTCATTTTAATATCTGCTAGTTTTTGGTATTCTACATTTAATTGTTCATTAATATTATGTATATCATCCACTAGCTGTGTGTTCTGAAATATTTTGGTGCTCTCCGAAATTATTTTTTGCAAACCTTTTTTTTCATTTTGTAATTTTTCAAGTTCTCCTTCAAGCTTTTCTATCCGATTTTTAAAATAATCCCCTCTATTTTCAAGCATATAAGAAAAAAACATTTCCATCTCTTCATAGTTTTTCTTCAACTCTTCCGGAAAATATTTCAATATCTGCTCATAATATATCTGCAAATTTACTAATTCACACATTTTTTGGTGTCGCTGTTCCAAACCCTCAACATTTTGCTCGAACTGTTTTTTACTGTATTCTTTCTTAAAAATTTGTGATTCTACTTTTTTTAATTCTTTTTTTGCTAAAATATATTTTTCTTCATCATAATCAATCTTATCACTTACATTGACAGAATCTAACATATTTTTCATTCTATTTATTTCTGATTCTAATTTAATTTTGTCACTTTTTAACTTAGTAATGTCTTTGGCTAATGTTTTTATAATTTTAATTTCTGTTTGTAATGAAGCCTGTTCATTTTTCAGCTTATTTATTTCCGTCTCATAATAGATTGGTAATAGTGATAAAAAATCTAAACATTGACTGTTCTTAATAGCCTTACGTTTACTTAAGGTAATATCACTAAACCCTTGCTTTTCATCTCGAATCAGATATTCTCGTATTGTCTGAAGTGAGGGAGCCTCTTCGTAATTTAAATTGCCAAAAACATAATCTTGTACTTTTATACGATAACTTTCCAGATCATACATATTCCATCCCTTTAAATCCAATGCTACATTTTCGGAAATGTACCCATTCTCGTCATCGATTATTTGCCTTGCCAAATATAGTACCTTACCATTAACTTCAATTTTTAGCACTAATAAAATATCTCTTTGGGCCAGTTCTTCTTTGTGTTGAAAATCCTCTGGCATTTTCGCTCCTAACAGCATTCGAATAGCATCAACCATTGCCGTTTTTCCTACACCATTAGAATCTTTTTTTGCGACACCTAATATTACATTCAATCCGGACGTATTAAATACGTATTTTCTAATAATCTCTTTTTCTTTTAATGAAATAACATAAAGTTCTTTCAAAATCATATCATTCCACCACCAATTTGATTTTTTTATTTTCAATGTCAATTTTACCTATCCCAAAAAGAAAAAGTATCGCTAAGTAAATACTTGTTTCAATATTTACACTCATTTCTGTAAAGAACTTTTTTTCATATAACTCTACTATCTTACCAAACTCTTTTTCGCTACCCTTTAGCAGCTCAATAATATTCTTAGAAATATACAAAATATTTTCTTCTATTGATGAATATTTATTAATTTTAAAATAGTCCATTATTCCTCCTGAATTGAATCATTAAAAATATCACATTCATAAATTGACCAGTATACTAATATTTTAAAATATGTCTTTAATTTTGTATTAGAATAATTTAATTCATCTTTATAGATCTGAAATATATTTTCTACAATTAGTTCTATTATTTCATTTCCATCTATAGCCTTTTTCCACACTTTGTTATATTCAGAAATGACTATATTAGGAATACTTTCACGTTCTATTTGTGTCAAAAGTGTACTTTCCATAATCTCATCAATTACAGGAAAATATCTGCATAAGGAATGATATTGTTTCTCAACACTTTTATTACATTTCATATTTGAAAATTTTTCAAATACATCTTTCGGGTCTATATTAATATCTTCCATTCCGCTATGCTTCAATTTCTCATGAAATTTCATCATAAATCTTCGAAACTCATCTTCATCTAAATCTTCATCCTCTACATATACATTTGAATCCTGTTTAAACCTATCAAGATTAATTTCCATTTCACCAGGAACCGCTCTCCGACCATCTATTCCTCCAATCGCCCAGCATTCTTCATCTTTGAGCCATTTATAGGATATTAACTTTCCTTTTTTAGTATCCATATCTAATTCGCCTATTATAAATGTAACTGTTGCATAATTATCTACTCTACCGCTTCCACACTGATATGTTGGAATTGTCCTACCTCCACTTAAGTCATAATCATATGCTCCCTTGTGCAAATGACCACACAAATAAAAATCAATATTAAAATCATTAAAATTATTCCATATCTTTTTCTGAATACCATTCATAAAACACGAAATAGGATGATGGCCAATCGCTATGTTAATACAATTCTCTTGATCTTTAAGCTGCTTTATTTCATTATAAAATGAATCTATTTCCAAAATTAGTTTTCCATCATCTTCATCTGTTCCTGCTGTAAATGCAGTATTCATTAAAAAGATATTATACTTTTCCTTTTTTACGAGACGATATATGTAGTTACTGTTTTCACCCTTTACTTTATTATAAAACGTCATATATTTTTTGAAATCTTTTTGTAACTGTTCTATTGTTTCTTTTTCGAATTTAAACTGCTCTGTTCTCATCCCATTTAACAAAACACTTCTCATCTGGGTTCTTTTTAAATCATGATTTCCTGGCACTATAAACAATTCATCAATACTTACACCAGAAACATCTACTAAAGATTCAATAAATTTTTTCAAATTTGCATCGTATCCACCACCTTGATACGCCAAATCTCCCGAAAGCACAACAAAATCCACTTTATTTTTTTCGAACACTTCTTTCATTTTATCAATGATGCTGTCTCTCATTCTCTTAATTTCATAACTTTCACCATCAGAAAAATGTACATCTGATAAATGTAACCATCTCAATGTATCCATACCGCCCTCCAAAAATATTTCTAAATCACATTATAATATTCTTTTACTGCTTTGAATACATTTTTCAACAAATTATTTTCAGATGTTTTTCATATTAAAAAGTATTACTAATTTAAGACCCTGTCAAATGTAACATTAACAGTTCAGCCCTAAATCTACAATATGAATATAGATTCCACAGGTTTGCTTTTACTGGGAAATCCTTTCTATATATAAATCTAGTTGTAAATGGAATCTGGTGACAGTCGCACCAATCCTGTATTTGCTTCATCCGTATGGATTCCCCCGCATCGATTCTGTTTACTAAGCATTGTCTCTTAAAATCATCTACTTCAGCTCTAAAAAATAAGTAAAACAGTACATTATAATATCTGAGCACTACAATCCCATCTGCTGTTTTTCCCTTTGACCTCATACACACTTTCACCTCTCGCTGTATATTCAGTTCTGTTTATCTACATATTTTAACTCTATACACCTTATACCCACTCAATGATAAGGGGTTAATATTCCCACCAGAATCAGAATCATTTCCACGGTTCCGATTCCTCTCTCATCCTTCCAGATCGCCGTCCATCTTTTTTTGATTCCCTTCATTTCATATTCCTCCTTTTTGCCTTTACATTCTCATGGACATCCCCGCCGGAACCAGGATAAACACCATCACCAGAAGCAGCATGAGAATCATGGGAAACAGAAGCTTGGTCGACGCTTCCTCTCCCCGAACCCTGGCCAGATCCTTTCGCATCTCAAATGCCTCCAGAACCTCCGCCTGCAAAAGCTCCCCCAGTCCCTTGCTGCCCTTTTTCAGATTCTGCTCCAGAAGGGCGCCCAGCTTCAGATAGCACACCAGACCACAGCGCTGTCCGAAGCGCTCGTAAGCCCGGGCCTCCGACATTCCGTTTTGCAGCTCCCGTCCTGTCCGGATCATTTCCTCATAGACAAAACGCTGTCCTCCCTGGCCTCTGTCCCGTTTCTTTCTGTAATCCTGTATCATCCGCTCCCATGCCATACGCACGGAAGCCCCTGCGTTCAGGAGAAGCAGCAGCTTGCTCACCATCCCCGCATAATCCTGCTGTAGCTGACGTTCCCGGTTCTTCAGCTTCTTTTTCAGTTCCCGGTCTCCCGCTGTATACACGAAGGGAATGCAGACCAGTGTAAGAAGCAGCACTGCCCCGGCGGCTGTGGATTTCTTTTCCGCCCAGTTCACCGTTCTATCGCCTATCTGATCCGGCAGTTCCTGATAATCCTCCTTCTCGCTTTTCGTATCCGCTTCCTTCACGGCGGCGTCCCGTTCCGCCTGCCATTGTTCCAGGGGACTCTGGATAGGCGGCAGAATCCGGGCCCTGGCCTGATAAATCTGCTCCTTATCCCCACACCGGAGTCGGGCAGTCAGTTCCACCAGGCTTCCCTCTTCCTTTACCGCCTCCCTTCGGATACTTCCGTCCAGATTCAGAACCTTATAACTGTCCAGCTCCCACTCCACCGTTATCGGCGTCCCTTCGATCTCCTGTACCAGATTAAGATCGTTTCGCACCTCTTCCAGAGAACGATTCTCTCCCAGGATCCGTTTTTCCATCTGCTTCACCGTCTCCTCCAGAAGCTTCTCGCATTCCCCGTCCGTCAGCTTCCGGGGTGCCACCTGAATGGTGATGGTCTCCGGTTCTCCCTCCTCGGGGATCAGTTCCATCTTCTGTTCATAGGCCTGCTCCTTTCTGGGAAGCAGGTAACCATCCTCCAGGATTCCGTTCTGGCTCTGAGTAAGCCACAGAACCGCCGCCAGTAAAAGACCTGCTGCCAGTACCAGCGCCATTCCTTTCCATCTTTTCCGGCAATAGCTTTCCGCCTGTTTCTCCCGGTCGCCCTCCGGATAAAGCAGCTCCATGGTGCGGGATATATTCTCCCGTTCCGCGCTTTTTCCCGCTTTTTTCACCCACAGTTTCCCCAGGGCTTCCTGCCATTTCCTCCATCGTTCTTTCAAGCTCTTCCTCCCTACACCTCGATCCCCAGCAGCTTCTTCCCCAGCATCCAGGCTCCCACATAGATCGCCAGGCACAAGGTCATAATCAGTATCCCCGTCAGATTCCCGTACAGGGGATCCAGAAAGCCCCGACTGCCCACCCGCAGATAGAGAAACATGACAAAGGGAATGGCATTCATGATCCGCTGCTCATATCTACGGGAACCAAGGGACGCCGCCACACTCCGCTCTGTCTCCACGGTCTGGGCGATGGTCCTGGCCGTATCATTCATGATACCGATCAGATCGCCGCCGTTCCTCTTTCCCACCGCGAAAATTTCCGCAAAGGTCTCCGCCTCTTCGATCCCGCTTCGCTCACCAAAGTTTTCCATGACGCTCTCTATGGTCTGTCCTCCTTCCATCTTTCTCTGCATAGCCGCCAGTTCCTGTACCATGTCCGCCTTTTCGGAATACATCCGGGTCAGATCCCGCCCGGCTTCCGCCACGGCATTTTCCACAGAATATCCGGCCCGCAGGGCCGCTGCGATGGCCTGCACCGCGTCCTTGAACTGAAGCTTCAGTTCTTCCCTTCGCTGCCGAATCCGGGTTTCCGTTTTATAGCGCAGATAAAAAAGCAATACCAGAGGATAGAGAAGCAGCGCAGCCAGACTGTTATAAAAACAGAATCCCACCAGTCCGGTGAGGGCCCCGGCTTCCAGGGCGTACCGTATGATCTCGTTTCGTTCCAGCCGAAGCTTTCTGTAATCCATCTAAGTTCCTCCTGTTCCCGCGGCCTGAAGCTTTTCCCGGTGTAAAAGCTCTCCCCGGCGTCTTAAGCTTCCCCGCACCCGGTTTTTCCCACCTGTATCCTGTTCTTCTTCCTCAAAGGAAAACAAAGAATGCAGGCAGATTTCCCCGTCCCGGATTCCGTCCACCTCCGCGATCTCCAGTACTCTTCTGCTTCCGTCCCGCAGCCGCCCCAGGTGGACGATCAGATCCACCGCCGAAGCGATCTGCCGCCGGATGGCCGGAAGAGGCAGTTCCATTCCCATCAGGGTCATGGTCTCCAGCCGATTCAGCATATCGGCTGGGCTGTTGGCATGGCCGGTGCTTAAGGATCCGTCATGACCCGTATTCATGGCCTGCAGCATATCCAGGGTCTCTCCGCCACGGACCTCGCCCACGATAATTCGATCCGGCCGCATTCGGAGGGCTGTTCGGATCAGATCCCGGATGGTGATCTCATGCTCGCCTTCCGCATTGGCTCCCCGGGCCTCCAGCCGCACCAGATTCTCCACTCCGATGAGCCGCAGCTCCGCATTGTCTTCGATGGTGATCAGCCGCTCCTCTGAGGGAATGTATTCGGACAGTGCCCCCAAAAGCGTCGTCTTGCCGGAACCGGTTCCACCGCTTACAAAGATGTTATAGCGGGCCCGGATCGCCGCCTTTAAGAATTCCGCGGCCTCCTCCGTCACAGACTCCCAGGCCAGCAGCTGGCTCATTCCCACCGGCGTTCCGGGAAACTTCCGTATGGTGATCACCGGCCCTTTCACCGCGGCGGGCTCCAGCACGATATTTACCCTGGATCCATCCGCCAGACGGGCATCCGCCACAGGACTGGCCCGGGACACGCTGCGGTTACAGAGACTTACGATCTGCTGTACCACATCCTCCAGCCGTTCTCCGGAGGAAAACTTCCGATCCCAGCGTCGGATTCTTCCGTCTTTCTCGATAAAGATATCGCTGGCTCCATTTACCATAATCTCCGTAATCTCCGGATCCTCTATGAGCTCCTGAAGCATGTCCAGTCCCCGCATGGAGTGAAAAACCTCTCTTCTGAGACGCAGCTTCTCGTCCAGAAACAGGGGCTCGTTCCTTCCTGCCTTTAAAACCTCTTCATCGATCAGCTCCAGTACCTCTTCGTCCGTCAGTTCCCGGGACAAGTCCATCCGTTCCCGGACCCTTTGCCGGATCTGTCTTTGCAGTTCTTCCGAATTCTGTCTCATTCCCCACACCACCTTCCGGCGCAGTTTCTGGCCGCAGTCTCCAGTTCCTCATAACTTTTAAAACAGAATCTCTCTTCCCGTTCCCTGACCTGTTCCAGCCCCAGAGCCTCCAGGGTTTCCTCATACTGCCGGATCTTTGCTTTCGCCCTTTCATCCTCCTTCACCGGCATATAGACGGCTTCGCATCGCTCCAGCAGCTCCGGAAGGCCGTCCATGGCACAGTCCGGATCCAGTATCAGAATCTCGTACCGGCTTTCCCGTTCCAGTGTATCCAAAAGCTTTTTCCACTCTTCTCCCGGGATACGGCACAGTTCTCCCGGCACCCGGAAGGGCGGTATATATTCCAGGTTCCCCATCCGCTGAATCACGCTTTCTAGCTTCACCGGAAAAGCTCCTTTGCCCTGATTCAGATAATATAGCAGCTCCGATAAAGTCTGTTCGCTGTCCCCGTACAGTACCTCGAACCCGGAACAGGCCTCCAGATTCAGATACAGGGTTCTTTTTTTCCGGGACAGTTCTTTTCCAAGGGTCACAGCGAAGTCCGTCTTTCCGCATCTCCCCACCGGAGAATACACGGCGATACATTTCATCCGTTCCGGGCGCAGGGCCACCTGTTTTTCTTCTTCCGCCTCCTCCGCGCAGAGACTGAGCAGCTGGCTCAGAAGCTTCCGGCCGGACTGATACTTATAGACGGCCTTTTCCTGCTTTTCCTGCCAGGGTTCTTCCACAAGAAGGATCACATTTTTCCCGGAAAAGCTCTCCTCCAACTCATGTTCCAGAAGCTCCGACAGCAAAATGACGCTCTGCCCCTCTCCGGCCTCCCGGCTGGCCGCCAGCTCTTCCCGGGAACGAAATCCCCTTGCTGCAAAAAGTGGATTTTTCTTTTGGTTTACATAATTCAAAAAATGAAGCAGATAGTTTTCATCCGGATCGCAAACCAGTATCTGTTTTGTTTTCATCTGAGTCCTCCTCTGTAACACAGAAGTCCCGTCAGAAGACTGACTGACAGCTGGATTCCCAGGGCGGCTCCCAGCATCAGAACCCGGATTCTTATCTTTCGCACCCTGTTTTGCCACAGCGCACGCAAAAATTTGCTCCTCCTTTTATGTGTTCCTGTTGGAAATAGTGGGTTGATTCAACCCTGAATGATAACCGGCTTTCGCCGATTCTTAGAATGTTACCTGATCGATCATGTCTGCATTATAGCGTTTCCTGTTTTTTCTGTCTATTGTAAATTTTTCACAAAATTCCAAAGGCTGCAATCCCGTAAAGCAGCCCGAGCCCGCTGATTCCAAGGCTTCCGACTGTCAAAAGGGTCAGGAGATTCAGGCCTACAAATATGGAAATATTCTGGGAAATCAGTATCGCGTTGATGAGTTTTATTCCCACAGCCCCAAATACCATACGAAGCAGAAAGTTCAGGATTTTCATAATGTCCGCCTGTTTCTTTTTTTCAAATATATGGCTTCCGGATCCAGGATATGCTATTTCCCGTATATTTTTCAGATACCCTGTCTATACTCATATCATAAAATATTTTCCGGATACGGGGGTTTTTATGGGATTCTTTAAGAAAGAAGAGCCACTGGAGGAGTATGAACGTTTCTCGGCCAGACGGCAGCTGATGGAAGACCTGACACTTACTAAGAATGCGTTGGACACGGCCTACGCAAATTTTGAATCGGTGGTCGATCCGGATCTGATCGACTGTTATACTTATGAGATTTATTCGGTGCAGAAGCGCTATAAGTTTCTGCTGGAGCAGGTGCGGCAGATTGAGGTGGAGAAGTTTCGTTGAGTCTGCCTTTCGACGTACGAACAGGAGAGTCCTTGCCCGGAACATACGCCCGATTTTTGGCATTTCGCCCGCGCGGCTGATCCGCGGCAGGCGAAACACTCAAAAATCAAGCTAACATATTCCGGGCAAGGACTCTCCTGTTCTGTCATCGATGAAATCTACTTATTTCTTAAAAAACCAGCTCGAAAAGCAGGAGCCCATCCTGACTGATGTTAGCGCGGCTTCCGATAGGCGAACACACTGGCAGCTGCGGCGAGAGCATGTCTGAGCGCCCGAAGGGCGTGAGTTTGCGGTAGCCGCAGCGAATCAGCCGTGTGTGAGTTATTGGAAACGCAAGCGTATCAGTCAGGATGGGCTCCTGCTTTTTGAGCGTCCCTTTTATGAAATTTTATCCTCTAGCAGATCTCTGCTCCTGCCGGCATATCCTTCTCCGGCGTCATCAGGGACAGGTTTCCCTCTGCGTCCTCGGCGCACAGCAGCATTCCTTCGGAGAGGATGCCTGCCAGCTTGGCGGGCTTCAGGTTCACGACTACCATGACCTTCTTGCCGACCATTTCCTCCGGTGTGTAATGAGACTTAATGCCGGATACGATCTGCTTTACCTGGCTTCCGATACGGACCTGGGAGCACAGAAGCTTCTTGGACTTCTTCACGGCCTCGCAGGCAATGATTTCGCCCACCTGGAACTGCAGCTTCGCGAAGTCGTCGAAGGTAATCTCTGCCTTCGGCTCAATGTCGATGACATCAGCTGCTTCCTCTTTTGCCTCTTCCGGCTCTTCCTTTGCAGCCGCGTCCGCAGCCTTCCTTGCCTCGACCTTCTCCAGAACCTCTTTCACGTCCAGACGCGCGAACAGGATCTCCGGCTTGTCGGTTACCTTATTGCCGGACTGATACAGACCGAACATGTTCATAACCTCCAGGGAACGCTTTCTCGCGCCCAACTGTGCCAGGATCTTCTCGGCAGTCTCCGGCATGAACGGCTCAAGAAGGCTTGCGCCGATGCTGATGCTTTCTACTAGGTTGTAGAGTACGGTCGCCAGGCGATCCTTCTTGCTCTCATCCTTGGCCAGGGCCCAGGGCATGGTCTCGTCGATGTATTTGTTGCAGCGCTTGAACAGGTTAAAGATCTCGGTGATGGCGTCTGCCACGCGCAGATCGTCCATTTTCGCAGAAGCCTTCTCTGCAGCGCTTACAGCAGCCTCGCGAAGCTCCCGGTCCACCGGCTCCAGCACGCCTGTGTTATTGACCACGCCGTCAAAGTACTTGTTGGACATGGATACGGTACGGTTCACCAGATTGCCCAGGGTGTTAGCCAGATCAGAGTTCATACGCTCCACCATCAGCTCCCAGGTGATCACGCCGTCGTTGTCGAAGGGCATCTCATGCAGCACGAAGTAACGCACCGCGTCCACGCCGAACATATCTACCAGATCGTCCGCGTAGAGCACATTTCCCTTGGACTTGCTCATTTTGCCGTCGCCCTGCAGCAGCCACGGATGACCGAATACCTGCTTCGGCAGCGGCAGATCCAGTGCCATCAGGAAAATGGGCCAGTAAATGGTATGGAAACGGATGATATCCTTGCCGATCAGATGCAGATCTGCCGGCCACTCCTTCTTGAACAGGTCGCTGGACTCTCCATCGCACTCATAGCCGATGCCGGTGATGTAGTTGGTCAGCGCGTCCAGCCATACATATACCACATGCTTCGGGTCGAAATCCACCGGGATACCCCATTTGAAGGAGGTACGGGATACGCAGAGATCCTGCAGGCCCGGAAGCAGGAAGTTATTCATCATCTCATTTTTTCTGGAAACCGGCTGAATGAATTCCGGATGCTTATTGATATGGTCAATCAGGCGGTCAGCGTATTTGCTCATACGGAAGAAATAAGCCTCTTCCTTAGCCGGCTGCACCTCGCGGCCGCAGTCCGGACACTTGCCGTCCACCAGCTGGGACTGGGTCCAGAAGGACTCGCAGGGAGTACAGTACATACCCTCGTAAGCGCCCTTGTAGATATCGCCCTGGTCATACAGCTTCTTAAAGATCTTCTGTACCTGCTTCTCGTGATAATCATCGGTGGTACGGATGAATTTATCATAGGAAGTATTCATCAGATCCCAGATGCGCTTAATCTCGCCGGACACATTGTCCACGAATTCCTTCGGAGTAACGCCTGCCTCCTCAGCCTTCAGCTCGATCTTCTGACCGTGCTCGTCGGTTCCGGTCTGGAAGAATACGTCGTAGCCCTGGAGTCTCCGGAAACGGGCGATGGCGTCCGCCAGTACGATTTCATAGGTGTTTCCAATGTGGGGCTTGCCGGATGTGTAGGCAATGGCCGTGGTCATGTAAAACTTTTTCTTTTCCATTTTTTACCTCTCTTTTCTCTGCAAACGAAAGATCAAGAAAGAATCCTGCTTTGCAGGATTCTCCGCCTGCGGCGGGTCGCTCCAGCGACACAATTCCATTCCGCCGCAGTGCGATCCCCCGGAGGGTTTTGCTCTATAGGAAGCATAACTTTTACACTTTCATATAGTATCATGTTTCCTATAGAGCAAAAAAACCCCGTCTTCCTTATATCTTAAAGAAGACGGGGATGATTCCCGTGTTACCACTTCTGTTCACCGAACCCTCGCGGATCCGGCCTCTGCGGGTACCTGCATACCCTGACGCTGTAACGGGCGCACCCATCACGGCTTATCGCAAAACCATTTCCCATATAGAAATCCCTTCGCGTTCATCCGTGCCGCTCAGAAACCATCTTCAGCCGTTTTATCTCCATCCCTCTCAGCCACCGGGAATTCTCTGTAAAAGACGCATACAGCCTACTCTTTTCTTCATCGCGTTTGCATTTTGCTCAGATAAAAGAAGCGTAACACGGCCAAAACCTTTTGTCAAGCCTGCCGACTTTTCTTCTCTTATTCCTTTAAAAATTTTCAGTTTTTTATCGAATTTCGATGCTTATTTTTGTTGAAATTTACTCTTTAACTTTAAAAAATCAGTGCTATAATAATCACCGTAAATGAATATAGAACCACTTAACAATACCTGTTTGTTACACAAAGTGGAAGGCTGCTAAGCGATTCAGATTTTGGAGGAAAAGATAAATGAATACTTTAAAAGCTGAAAAAAGAGACATGTTGACGAAAGCCAAGAAACTTAGACGTGAAGGTTATGTTACCGGCAATATCTACGGCCGCGAGATGAAGGAATCCATTCCTCTTCAGATTACCAAGGCAGACGCTGAGAAAATCTTAAGATCCGAAGGAAAAGGAAGCCAGGTAATGCTGGAGGTCGCAGGCGAGACCTACGACGCGCTGATTAAGGAGATCGATTATGATTCCTTAAGAGGACAGCTTCTGGAGATCGATTTCCAGGCACTGGTAAGCAATGAGAAGGTTCATTCCGTAGCTGAGGTGATTCTGCTTGGTCAGGACGACGTACAGGCCGGTGTGGTACAGCAGATGCTTCAGGAAATTACCTACAAGGCACTGCCCGCAGATCTGGTTGACAGGATCAAAGTAGATGTCAGTCACATGAAGGTGGGCGAGACACTGAAGGTAAAGGATCTGGATATTGCCAAGAATCCTGCCATTGACCTGCACACTTCCCCGGAAGCTACCGTTGCTACCGTCATCGAAGTTCACAACTCTACCGTAGATGCGGATGAAGATGCTGACGGCGAGACCGCAGAGGCATAATCAAACAGAACAGTGGAATAAATAAGGGGCCTGCTCCAGAGGGAGCGGGCTTCTTTTTTGTGTGAATTTTTCATACACTTCTTTAAGATCTCTTTCGGTGGTTCCCTATGAAACTGTTATGTAAGCACCTGTCTTTTTTTCTGTTACTCTCTGCACTTCTTTTTGCAGCGATTCTCCTCTCCCATTCCTGTCTGTCTGGATCGGACACGTCTTCCGCCGATGAAGTCTTTGAAGCCTACACCGACGACCTGTTCCGCACCTGTATCACGGAAAGCACCCTGAATCTCCACTATACCCTGGCTGACCCGGAGACCTTTGGTATCCCACGGGTTCCTGCCACCTTCGCCAGAGATTCTGAATACAGCTCCCTTTCTTCTGCCACTGTTCTGGAAAACGCCCTGGAGCGGCTGTCGGACTTCGATCCGGATGCACTCTCCTCCTCTAACCGGCTCACCTGGAAGATTCTGGATGCGCAGCTCCCCCGGGAATTGGCTCTGTCCTCCTTTTCCTTTTACGGGGAGCCCTGCAGTCCCTTGCTTGGCGTCCAGGCCCAGCTGCCGGTGCTGCTGGCGGAATATGCCTTTTACTGCAGGAAGGATATCGATGACTACCTTGCCCTGCTGAACCAGCTGGACGCTTATTACAGAGCACTGCTGACCTACCAGGAACAGAAGGCGGAGGCCGGACTCTTTATGTCTTCCGACACTGCCTCCCGCGTCATGGAGGGCTGCCGCAGCTTTTTGCAGAACCAGGATCAGCATTTTCTGCTTACTTCTTTTTCCGAGCGGCTTGCGGAGGCGGATTTTCTCTCAGATCAGGAACGGGCTTCTCTGGAGGAGGCCAATCGGGACGCTCTGACCGATCATGTCTTTCCTGCCTATGAACTGCTGCTTCAGGGCTTTTCCCGGCTCCGAGATTCCGGCCGGAATGAGGGCGGCCTCTTCCATTTTCCGGAAGGGCGGGCTTACTACCAGGCTCTGGTAGATTCTGTCATCGGATCTGGGCGTTCCATCCCGGAGATCCGAAGTCTCATCGAAGATCAGCTTCTTTCGGACGCCCGGCTCATGGCCGATCTCACCGCCCGGCGTCCGGAACTGATAACGGATCTGTCCGGGGAACTGGATCCGGGCTCTGCCCGGACCCCGGAGCAGATTCTGGAGCATTTACAGTCAGCCTGCTCCGGGGACTTTCCTGCCCTTGCCGATGAACTGACCTATACGGTCAAAACCGTGGTCCCCTCCCTGCAGAAGCAGCTGAGCCCTGCCTTCTACCTGACTCCACCTCTGGATCGCATGGAAAGCCACGTGATCTACATTAATCCGGCCGCAGGCTGCCAGGGCCTCTCTCTCTTCACCACCCTGGCCCATGAGGGCTTTCCCGGCCACCTGTATCAGACGGTTTTTGAGGCTTCCTGCCAGCCGGATCCGGTCCGCAGTCTCTTTTACTTCGGCGGGTATGTGGAGGGCTGGGCCGCATACGCGGAACGGTTTTCTTACGGTTACGCAAAGCTGGATCCGGATCTGGCAGAGCTTCTTGGCGCCCACTCCTTTTTTCTGCTGGGTCTTTACGCCCGTTCCGATATCGGCGTCCACTGGGATGGCTGGAGCCAGGAAGAGCTGAACCGCTTCTGGGAGGGGTATGGCATCCGAAATACCGCTGCTCTTACAGAGATCTGGCAGGCCATTCGACAGGATCCCGCCAATTACCTTAAGTACTACGCGGGCGCTCTGGAGATCCTGAAGCTGCGGCAGGAAGCGGAAACTGCCCTGGGCGGCCGATTTTCTCTGAAAGACTTTCACAGCTTCCTACTCCGCACAGGCCCCGCTCCTTTTTCCGTCATCCGGTCCTGTCTCCCCTTCCGGACCGCTCTGGATTAGCTCCGGACTGTCACCCCGGCAGAGCCATCTGCCCGCCCAGCCACACACTGACTCCGATCCCCACCGCAGTGGCCAGCAGCGCGCCGGGCAGGGTATAACGGGTCTTTTTCACCCCGGCTGTCATAAAATAAATACTCATGGTATAAAAAATTGTCTCCGTACACCCCATGAGAATCGAGGCCACCAGACCCAAATAAGAGTCCGTCCCATATTCCTTGAAGAGATCCAGGGCCAGCCCGGTGGCTGCCGAGGCTGAAAACATCCGCACCAACGTCAGCGGAACCAGCTCCGCCGGAAAATGCAAAAGCTTCGTCACCGGAGCGAGGATTTCCGCCAGAAACTCCAGAAAGCCTGAGGCCCGCAGCACTCCCACCGCCGTCATCAGGCCTACCAGGGTCGGCATAATTTTAATTACCGTACGAAAGCCTTCCTCCGCCCCCTTGATAAAGTCCTCATAGACAGGCCGCCCGGCTTCCAGCCCCCGGGCCACCACATAAAAGATCAGAAAGGGCACCAGGATTTCCGACAGATAAAGGAGAACCCGAATCATCGCCCGCCTCCTTTTCTCCCCATATTCCTGCTCTTGCAGAACAGCACCGCAGCCACTGCGCTCAGCAGGGTCGCCACCAGGGACGGAGCCAGAATCGCTGCCGGATTCTCACTTCCGTACTGGCTCCGGTAGGCAATGATATTAATGGGAATCAGCTGCAGGGACGCGATGTTCAGTACCAGAAAGGTACACATCTCATTTCCGGCCGTGCCCTTTGGCCGGCCAACGCCACGCTTTCTCCGCTCCTCCTCCAGATCCCGCAGGGCTTCCATAGCCTTCAGTCCCGCAGGCGTGGCCGCCCAGCCCAGTCCGAAGATATTGGCGATGATATTCGTGGTCATATATTCCCGAGCCTTATGCTCCTTCGGAAGCTCCGGAAACATAAAGTCCATAAAGGGCTGCAGCAGCCTGGCCGCGCCCCGGATAATGCCGCTCTTCTGGGCGATCTCCATCAGTCCCACCCACAGGGACAGAACACCTGTCATGGTGATACACAGAGTCACTGCCTCCTTGGCCGAATCCAGAGCCGCCCCGGTCAGATCCGGAAGCCGCCCCCGGAAAGCCCCGTACAGGACCCCCACCAGAAGCATCAGGGCCCACAGATAGTTCAGCATAGGTTATCCCCTTTTCCTTTTTGGTATATATATGTCCCGGATCCCTGCCTGTATGTCCCCCTTTCCCTCTTCCCGATTTACTCAATTTTTCAGATATTTCCATGCAGTATAAATTTTCCTCTTTAATTTTCCTTTTTATCCTTTTTTCATACATTTTTTACATTTCCTTTCGAGGTTTTTGTGGAATCAGTGAAATTTACTATTGGAATCCATGGGATTATTTGCTATAATAGTCGAATCAAGTGTTACCATCAAATAAGGAGGAGAAGCAATGAAGAACACCGGAGTTGTCAGAAGACTGGATGAACTCGGACGTATCACGCTTCCAATGGAATTACGAAAAGTATTCGGCATTGAAGAACGCGATTCTCTTGAGATCTATGTTGAAGATGACAAAATTATTTTAAAAAAGTATGCACCGACGGATATTTTCACTGGAGAGAGAGAAGATCTCATTGAATTCCATGGCAAGATGGTGTCAAAAAAGTCAATTGAAGAATTGGCAAAGAAGGCGAACTTGATTTAAGTGTCCGTAAAAAACCGGCAGACCACATACGTGGTTACCGGTTTTTCTTTTATTCTGCTTTATTCTGTTTCCAAAAGCGCCTGGTAGATATCCCGGCGGGACACGCCCCGATCCCGGGCCGCCAGCCGCATAGCTTCTTTTCTGGAATTTCCCTGTTTTTCATAGAGCTCCACATGCTCCGCAGGCGTCATTTTCTCCCATTCCGCCTGCTTTTCCTGCTGCAGCTCCTTCACATCCCGGCCCTCCAGCACCAGCACGCATTCCCCTCTGGGCTCCTCCGCCGTATAATGTCGGATGGCCTGCTCCAGGTCAGTCCGGAACACGGTTTCATACTTTTTCGTCAACTCCCGGCACACGGACAGCCGCCGATTCCCCAGGGTCTCCAGAAGCTCCTCAAGGGTACGCACCAGCCGATGGGGCGCTTCGTATAAAACGATGGTCCGGGTCTCTTCCTTCAGCTCCTCCAGAACGGCTTTCCGTTCCTTTTTATCTGAAGGCAGAAAGGCTTCAAAGGCGAAACGTCTCGTTCCCAGCCCCGACAGCGTCAAGGCTGTCACACAGGCACAAGCTCCCGGCAAAACGGTCACGGTGATTCCCGCCTCCGCGCACATTTTCACCAGCTCCTCTCCCGGATCAGAGATACCCGGCATGCCCGCGTCGGTGATCAGGGCGATATTCTTTCCCTCCCGCAGCTTCTCCACCAGTTCCCGGCCCTTGTCAAACTTATTGTACTCATGATAGCTGGTCATGGGCGTATGAATTTCAAAATGATTCAGAAGCCGGATACTGTTCCGCGTATCCTCCGCCGCGATCAGATCCACTTCCTTTAATACCCGCAGAACCCGGAAGGTGATATCCTCCAGATTCCCGATAGGGGTGGCGCACAAATATAAGCTTCCCTGCATCCGCCTGTCCTCCTGCTTCGTTCTAATATCCGTAAATATCGTAGATTTCATCCATATAGACCCCGGGCTCCTTATAGACGATGAGCGGTTTCTCCACCGTCATCCGGGAACGGCCGCCCCGGCTGGCCTCCAGAAGCACCATATTGGGCTCCCGATCCACGTAAGGGTACACCAGCTGCATCCGCTTGGGCTCCAGCCGGCAGCTCACCAGCATGGTTATAATTTCTGCCAGGCGGAAGGGTCTGTGAACCAGATAAAACCGGCCGCCCGACCGCAGAATCTTCGCTGCCTCCCGCGCCACGTCTTCAAAGGTACACAGCACCTCATGGCGGGCAATGGCCTTTGGCAGATCCGGATTCACCAGTCCGTGATTTCCCGTCATGTAGGGCGGATTGCAGGTCACCACATCAAAAGAAGCCGCTCCAAAGACAGAAGCCGCTTCCTTTATATCGCCCTGTACAATGGAAATCGAATCCTGCAGGCCATTCAGCTCCACGCTGCGTCTGGCCATATCCGCACTCTCCTCCTGGATCTCCAGCCCGGTAAAATCCCGTCCCGGCGTCTTTCCCCGGAGCAAAATGGGGATAATCCCCGTGCCGGTTCCCAGATCCAGCGCCCGTTCTCCCTTTTTCACCCGGGCAAAGCCGGACAGTAGCACCGCGTCCATGCCAAAACAGAATTTATTCGGATTCTGAATGATCTGATAGCCGTTTCGCTGCAGATCGTCCAGCCTTTCTCCATCTTTCAGTTTAGTTGTCATTCAGCTTTGATTTCCTCTCCTGCTTCTCCAGGGCCTCCAGCTTCTTCAGCTCCTTCTCCACAGAGCCGCCTCCCTTGTCGCCCTTCTCCTTCCGCTTCCGGGGACGGAACTTCAGCTCTTCCACCGGATACTCCCGGATCTCCTTCTCGTCGCCATCCACGGTCACCACCACCTTGACCTTCTGGCGCAACACATTTACGCTCTGTACCTCGCCCTTCAGTCCATCCGCGGTGGTCACATAGTCGCCCACACCCGGAAGATGGCTGTTCAGTTCCTCGTAGGTCTCCTGCTCGTGTTTCAGACAACACATGAGTCTGCCGCACACACCGGAAATCTTTGTGGGATTCAGGGACAGATTCTGTTCCTTGGCCATCTTGATGGATACAGGAACAAACTCGGACAGATGGGTATGGCAGCACAGGCTTCTTCCGCAAATTCCGATGCCTCCCAGCATCTTTGTCTCGTCACGGACGCCGATCTGCCGCAATTCGATCCGGGTACGGAATACGCTGGCCAGATCCTTTACCAGATCCCGGAAGTCGATTCTTCCGTCCGCAGTAAAATAAAACAGGACTTTATTATTGTCAAAGGTATATTCCGCCTGGATCAGCTTCATTTCCAGGCCGTGCTTTTTGATCTTTTCCTGACAAATCCGAAAGGCCTCTTTCTCCTTAAACCGATTCGCCGCTTCCTTCGTATCATCTTCCGGTGTGGCGATGCGCAGTACCGGCTTCAGGGGCTGAATGATCTTCTTATCATCCACCTCTTTTGTACCCACTACCACATAGCCGTATTCCACGCCCCGGGCCGTCTCCACGATAACATGCTTCCCCTTGGGAATATACAGCTTTCCCGGGGAAAAGAAGTAAATCTTTCCGGCGTTTCGGAATCTGACTCCTATGACCTTTTCCATTCTAATTCTCCTTTATCGTAAGCAGAAGAAGCTCCATGGTCAGCTCAAAGTTGACATTGGCTTTCAGACGCACTTTCGCTTTCTCCAGCGCTTTTATGATGGTTTCCAGTCCCTCGTAGGAACTCTTTTTCGCACGGGCGCTGATATAATTGATCTCATCGGAAAATACCAGACCGTCTATCTTCTGGGTCGCCTTGAACAGCAGCACGTCCCGATACCAGAGCATGATCAGATCCAGATAATCTTCGATCTCCGTCTTATACTCGGTAACCCGTCGGACCGCGTCGGTAATCTCGCTGATCTCCATATCGTCAATATGGCGCATCAGATGTACCACATGATCTTTAAGCTCCGTAAACTGCTCCGACTCCGCCAGTTTCCTGGCCCGTCCCACATTGCCCCGGGCAAAAGCCGTACACACGTCCGCCTGATAGTCAGGCACATGAAGCTGCTCCATCAGATAGTCCCGAATCAGAGCATCGCGCACCGGGCGCAGCCGCAGGGTCACGCACCGGGAAAGAATGGTCGGCAGAAAGGCATCCGCATTGGTCGTAAGCAAAAGAATGATGCCGTAGGCCGGCGGCTCCTCGATGGTCTTCAGCAGGGCATTCTGAGCCTGCACCGTCATCTTCTCCGCCTCGTCCACAATATAAATCTTCCAGGGACTGCTGTAGGGCCGGATGAGGATATCCCCGCAAAGCTGCTCCCGGATCTCCTCCACGCCGATGGAATTCGGCTTCTCATGGCTCACATAAATGATATCCGGCTGATTGCCGCTCTCCGCCTGCTTACAGGAATGACAGTGCCCGCAGGGCTCCGTTCCGCCCTCCTCGCACTGCAGGGTCTGTGCGAAGGCGGCGGCCAGCATTTTCTTTCCTGCGCCCTCTTCCCCGTCCAATATATAGGCATGGGAGACTTTTTTCAGCTGTATGGCGTTCCGCAGATGTTCGATGATCTGCTCATGTCCGATGATTCCGTTAAAACCTGCCATAGAATCTCCCTCCTTTCTCCACATTCCGTTTTAGTATATCACAGATTTCCATTAAAAAACAGTATTTTTCATACAGGCCATGATTTCTTCCATACAGGCGTCCAGATCCCGGTTATAAAATCGCTTTTCGATGCCCGCTTCCCGGATATGTTCCTCGGAAAAATCCTCGCTGTCCGCCAGAAACCGCCTGCACATTTCCGCGTAGCGGGGTTTCTCCTGGGCGCGCTCCCGGTTAAGGGCCCGCTGGAGCCGTTCTCCATCCTCCACCTCGATATAGAGTGGAACCACCCGTTCCGATCCGTAGTAATCCCGCAGGGCCTTGTAGGACTCCAGCACGCCGATTCCCAGATAGTCTCCGCTCTCCAGATCCGTCGCTTCCGTGTCCGCTGTGAAGTACTTCCACACACCATACACCGTATCGTAAGCCCGCAGCTCGATGACCTTCCCCTGCTCCTGCAAGGCCTTCAGTCCCGCTTCATCGGTAAAATGATACTGCACCCCGGGCTCCTCCCCCGCCCGCATGGGCCGGGTGGTATACAGCACCAGGGGCCGCAGTTTCAGACTTTCTTCCTTCAACAGTCTCTGGAAAATGGTGTCCTTCCCTGAGGAACTTTTTCCTATTACATAAAATAATTTTCCCATCTCTGTTTTCCTTTTATTCCTTACTCTTCCCGCAGTACCCTGAGCAGCGCCCGGCTTCCGCCATGACTCTCCAGTCCGTGTACCTGGAAGCCCTGCTCCATCCAGTCCCGAAGCTCCTCTGTCAACTCCCTGGTCACCTGTTCGCCAGGCGTCAGCACCGGTATGCCCGGCGGATACAGATAGACATAGGTTCCTGCCGTGCGATCCACGCTGTCCTCCAGGGCGCAAAGCGTACTCTCCCGCTCCCAGGCTTCTCCCGGCGCCAGCCGAAGAGGCAGCCCGGGCAGCCGATAGCCGCCGAAATTCCTCTTCTCCGTTTCTGTCTTTTCTATGATTTTCCGTCCTTCCGCCAGTTCCTGATCCAGCTCCAGCAGTGCATCCCTGAGCCGATCGAAGCCTTCTTTTGTATCTGCAATTCCCGCGATAGCCACCACATAGTCCGGCCCGCTCATTTCCATCTGCAGATGATAGCGCTCCCGCAGAAGCTCCGAAAGCCTGCCGCCGGAGATTCCTGCTCTCCCTGTAGAAATCAGGATCTTACTCCGGTCAAAATCCGCCCCCGGACCGAATTCCGTCTGTTTCCTTTTCTCCTGCCATTTACCTCCGTTCTCGCTGTCCGTCCCTGCCAGATACAGAAGCTTCAGCTCCCGGCAGCTCTCCCGGAAGACCCGAAGCTCCCGCTCATGCTCCGCGAACAGTTCTTTTCCATCCTGCTCCAGCAGCTCCATGCAGGCGTCGATGGAAGCCATCAATACATAGGATGGGCTGCTGCTCTGATAGACCGACAGATAGCGGCGCACCTGCTCCCGGTTCGCCAGGCTTCCCTGTAGATGAAGCAGCGCCGTCTGGGTCATAGACGGCAGGGTCTTATGAACACTGTGGATGACCACGTCTGCCCCCGCCCGAAGAGCGTCCTCCGGAAAATACTCCGAAAAGGGGAAATGGGCTCCGTGAGCCTGGTCCACCAGCAGCGGCTTTTCAAAGCGGTGGCAGATCTCAGCGATGTTTCTCACATCCGAGCAGACTCCGTCGTAGGTGGGCGAAGTAATTATCACCGCCTGAATGTCTCTCTCCTTTTCCAGGGCTTTTTCCACATTCTCCGGCAAAATCGCTCCGTTTATCCCCAGCTTTTCGATCTGTTGTGGATAAAGATACACCGGATGCAGAGCCCGCAGCTCCACTCCATGGTACACCGAACGATGACAGTTCCGTGCCATCAGGATCTTTCCACCCCGGCTGGTACAGCCGGATACGGCACTTAAAATGCCCGCCGTACTGCCATTGACCAGAAAATGGGTCTCCTCCGCCCCGTATACCTTTGCAGCCCGTTCTTCCGCCCGGACCAGGATCCCGTCCGCCTCCGGATGATGCAGGTCGTCAAAGCCATCGATCTCCGTGATATCGATCTGATAAGGATTCTCAAACAGGCCCAGCTGCCGCTTGTGTCCCGGCATGTGAAAGGCATAGTAATCGGAATCCCCATACTTCTTCAGACTCCGGTACAGAGGGCCTCCAAATTCTGTTGTGACTGTCTTTTTCTGATTTATATCCATAGTTGTATCCTTGGCTCCTTATGAACAGCATTTTAGCACAGGGGAGACAGAATTGTAAATTCAAAAGGCTCCCATGTACAGAACCTTTCCATACATGAGAGCCTTGATCTTTCTTTTTCTTATTCCGAACCCCTGATTTAGATATTCAGCAGATCGCTGTATGCCTTCAGAGCCCCGTCAGTCTCATGAGCCAATACCCGCTTTGCCAGTACCTTGCCCAGCTGTACGCCCTCCTGGTCAAAGCTGTTGAGATTCCATGTGAAGCCCTGGAACATGATCTTATTCTCAAAGTGGGACAGCAGCGCGCCCAGGCTCTCCGGAGTCAGCTGCTCGCCGATGATGATACTGGAGGGACGGCCGCCTGCGAAATACTTATTCTGGTTCTCATCCTCTTTGCCGCATGCGAAAGCCATGATCTGGGCTGCCACATTGGCGCAGAGCTTCTGCTGACTGGTGCTTCCCTGAATCACCACATCGCTGCCGCACTGGTTCTGCTTAAAGCCTACAAACTGCAGCGGTACGATATTCGTTCCCTGATGAAGCAGCTGATAAAAGGAATGCTGCCCGTTGGTGCCCGGCTCGCCGAAAAGCACCGGTCCGGTCACATAGTTTACCGGCTCGCCAAAACGGTTTACAGACTTGCCGTTGGACTCCATATCTGCCTGCTGCAGATGGGCCGGGAAGCGGTTCAGGGCCTGGGAGTAGGGAAGTACGGCTGTGCATCCCATCTCCAGCACGTTCCGCTCATATACGCCGATGAGGGCATCCAGCATAGCCGGATTCTCCAGAAGATTTTCCTTCTTCGCCAGCTCGTCCTCTGCGGCCGCGCCTGCCAGGAAGCGTTCGAACACCTCCGGTCCGAAGGCCAGGGACAGTACGGCTCCGCCCACTGGGGATGTGGAGGAATAACGTCCGCCGATATAATCATCCATGAAGAAGGCTGCCAGATAGTCGTCGCTCTTTGCCAGCAGCGAAGTCTCGCTGGTGACTGCCAGCATGTGTCTGGAGGGATCCAGGCCTGCCTTTTCCAGGGCGTCCTTTACGAAGGACTCGTTGGTCAGGGTCTCCAGCGTGGTGCCGGACTTGGATACCAGTACGAACAGGGAATGTGCCACGTCGATGGAGGCCAGAACGGCTGCCGCGTCGTCCGGATCCACATTGCTGATAAACTTCGCTTCCATCTTGAAGGTGCCATTCTTCTTCGCCCAGTTCTCCAGGGCCAGATACATGGCGCGGGGGCCCAGGTCGCTTCCGCCGATACCGATCTGTACCACGGTGGTGAACTTCTCTCCTGCTGCATTGGTGATCTCGCCTGCGTGTACCTTATTGGCAAACTCTGTCACCTTCTTCTGCTGCTCCAGATAGAACTCGCGCTTGTCCACGCCGTCTGCCTCTACCTTGTCACCCAGCTGTCCGCGGGTCAGGTGATGCAGTACCAGGCGCTTCTCGCCGGTATTGATGACTTCTCCATTGTAAAGAGCTGCGAACTTCTCGGTCAGCTGCGCTTCCTTCGCCAGCTTCGCCAGAGCCTCCAGCACCTGATCATCCACGGCCTTCGCCGCATAGTTGTATGCCATGCCCTCTGCCATGGGCACGCTGTATTTCTTCACGCGCTCCGCTCCGTTTTCACCGGACATAACCTCTTTCAGGTTCACGCGCGCCGTATTTTTCAGTTCCTGATAACTTTCCAGTGTATCCAGGTTCTTCCATGTTACCATAATAAATGATTCCCTCCGTTTCTGAAAACAACTTTCTAACATTGGTATTGTACCATATTTATACAGGTTGATCTACCCCGGAAGCCGTTAATTTTCCCGCACCGCATCCTTCATACTCTTCACATACTCCTTCACCTTCGGCACACACTCCGCGCCATAGGCCGCGCAGAGCTTGACGATGGCGGATCCCACGATGGCTCCGTCGGACTGAGCCGCCATATTCTTCGCCTGCTCCGGTGTGGAGATGCCGAAGCCTACCGCGCAGGGGACGTCCTTGGCTTCTTTTACCATCTTCACCATGGCCCCGATATCTGTGGTGATTTCCGTCCGGGTTCCGGTGACACCGAGAGAAGATACGCAGTAGACGAATCCGTTCGCCTCCTTCGCGATCATTTTGATACGCTCATGGGAGGTGGGGGCAATCAGGGAAATCAGGTCGAGGCCATACTTCTTGCAGGGGATGTCAAATTCTTCCTTTTCCTCGAAGGGGACATCCGGGAGAATCAGACCGTTCATTCCTATTTCCGCCGCCTTACGAATAAAGTCCTCCGTGCCTTTTCCGTAGGAAAATACCACGTTGGCATAGGTCATGAATACCATGGGAATGTCGGTTTTTTGCCGGATCCGTTCCACCATGGCAAATATCCTGTCCGTGGTCGCGCCGCCCGCCAGGGCACGCATGTTGGCCGCCTGAATCACCGGACCCTCGGCTGTGGGATCTGAAAACGGAATACCCAGCTCGATTAAATCCGCTCCCGCTTCTTCGCAGGCGTACACCAGCTGTTCTGTGATATCCAGCGACGGGTTGCCGCAGGTGATAAACGGGATAAATGCCTTTCCGTTTGCAAATGCGTCTGAAATTTTTTTATTCATGACTCTCTTACTCATGAAGATCCTCCCCTCTGTAGCGGGCAATGGCGGCGCAGTCCTTGTCGCCCCGGCCTGAAATGGTAACGACGATAATCTGATCCTTCCCCATGGTCGGTGCCAGTTTTCTGGCATAGGCCACCGCATGGGCGCTCTCAATGGCCGGGATAATACCCTCGGTCCGGGACAGATACTCGAAGGCATCCACAGCCTCGTCGTCGGTCACCGGCACATACTGAGCCCGGCCCATATCGTAGAGATGTGCGTGCTCCGGCCCCACGCCCGGATAATCCAGGCCCGCGGAAATGGAGTATACCGGCGCGATCTGTCCGTATTCATCCTGGCAGAAATAGGACTTCATACCGTGGAAGATCCCTAAGCGTCCGGTGGCAATAGTTGCCGCCGTCTCCGCCGTATTCACGCCCCGTCCTGCTGCCTCGCAGCCAATCAGCTGCACCTCCGGGTTCCCGATGAAATGATAGAAGCTTCCGATGGCATTGGAGCCGCCGCCCACGCAGGCCAGCACCGCATCCGGCAGCCGTCCTTCCTTTTCCATGAGCTGCTGCCTGATCTCCTTGGAAATAACCGCCTGAAAGTCTCTTACGATCGTCGGAAACGGATGGGGTCCCATGACGGACCCCAGCACATAATGGGTATCCGCGATCCGGTTTGTCCACTCCCGCATGGTCTCGGAAACCGCGTCTTTCAGGGTGGCCGTTCCGCTGGTAACCGCATGCACCTTTGCGCCCAGCAGCCGCATCCGATACACGTTCAGTGCCTGCCGCTCCGTATCCTCTTTTCCCATGAAAATCTCACATTCCATGTCCATGAGCGCCGCGGCGGTGGCCGTGGCTACGCCGTGCTGGCCTGCGCCGGTCTCGGCAATGACGCGGGTCTTGCCCATCTTTTTCGCCAGCAGCACCTGACCCAGCACATTGTTGATTTTGTGGGCCCCGGTGTGGTTCAGATCTTCACGCTTCAGATAGATCTTCGCGCCGCCCAGATCTCTGGTCATACGCTCCGCGTAATAAAGTCTGGAGGGACGGCCTGCGTAATCGTTCAGAAGCTCGGTGAGCTCCCGGTTGAATTCCGGGTCGTCCTTATAGTGATTATAGGCCTCTTCCAGCTCAATCACTGCGTTCATCAGTGTTTCCGGAATGTACTGGCCTCCGTGGATTCCAAATCTTCCCTTTGACATATTGTTCCTCCTGTATGTTGGCTGCGCGTTTTCCGCCCAGTCTGATCGTTTCTATCTTTTATCTCTTTTACCGGGAACCGGTTTCCAGTGTTCGCACCATTTCCACCGCCGCCTGTATCTTCGCCGGATCCTTTACGCCATCCGTCTCCAGGCTGCTGCTTAAATCCACCGCCCAGGGCTTCACCTGGGAAATGGCTTCGGACAAATTTACGACGCTGAGTCCGCCCGCCAGGAAAAAGGGCCTTGAAAGCTCCGGCACCAGGGACCAGTCGAAGCACCGGCCGGTTCCGCCGTCTCCCTGATCGAGAAGCAGGTAGTCTGCGGTACTCTGTAAAGCCCGTTCTATATCTGCTTTCGTTCGGATGGAAAAAGCCTGGATCAACGGCTTATCTGTCATCTGCCGCAGTTCCCGGATATAGGCCTCGTCCTCGCCGCCGTGAAGCTGTGCCAGCGCCAGGGTGCCGTCCTTCAGAAGTCCTGCCACCAGTTCCAGGGGCGCGTTTACGAAAACGCCTACAGCCTCTGTCTGTTCCGCCAGGCCTTTTACCAGCTCCCGCACCTGTTCGGCGCTCACATTCCGTCGGCTCTTCGATACTTCGATAACGAAGCCCGCAAAGTCTGGCTTTGCCTCATTCACTGCCTGGATATCTTCGGGCCGTTTCAGGCCGCAGATCTTGATTTTTGTCATGTTCTTTCACTCCTTGCGGCGCGCTCCGCAGAAAACTGCCTATCCTTTATCGCTTCAGCGGGCTTCCGTTCAGCCGTTCCAGCTCCGCTTTCTTATCCACGCTCCGCATCAGCGTCTCCCCAATCAGCACTGCGTCTATCTGATGCTCTCTCAAGATGCTGATTTCCTCCGGCCCTTTGATACCGCTCTCAGATACGAAAAGCACTTCCCGGGGAGCCAGATTCCGAAGCCGGATACTGTTCTGCATATCCACCTGAAAGGTCTTCAGATCCCGGTTATTGACGCCAACGATTTTTGCGCCCATATCCAGGGCCATTTCCACTTCTCTTTCATCGTGGGCCTCCACCAGGGCGTCCAGCCCCAGACTTTCCGCCAACTGCCGGTAGTCCCGAAGCTGCACTTTGTCGAGAATCGCGCAAATCAGCAATACCGCCGATGCTCCCAATGTCTTTGCCTGATAAATCATGTACTCGTCCACGGTAAAGTCTTTCCGCAGCACCGGAATCCCTACCGTATCCGTAATCTCTTTCAGATACCGGTCAGACCCCTGAAAATAAAAGGGTTCCGTCAGGCAGGAGATGGCCGCCGCGCCTGCCGCCTCATATTCCTTCGCGATCTCCAGATAGGGGAAGTCCGAAGCAATGAGCCCTTTGGAGGGTGACGCTTTTTTCACCTCGCAGATATAGGACATGCCCGGAGCCGCCAGTGCCCGGTAGAAGCGTCCGCCTGCAGCGCCCGCCAAAACCTCCGCTCCGCCGCTTTTCTCAGTCCGAAGCCGTTCTTCCGCCAGCACCCGCATTTCCGCCGGACAGCACTGCCTCTTTTCCGCCTCGATTCGTTCCCTTGTCTTTCCCGCGATTTCCTCTAAAATATTCATTCCGCATTACTTTCCTTTACAAACTCTTCCAGTTTTTTTCGGGCTGCGCCGCTGTCGATCAGCTCTTCGGCCATCCGCACGCCCTGCTCCATGGTCTCGGCCTTACCTGCGATATAGAGGGCCGCGCCTGCGTTCAGGCAGACTGCCTGACGTTTGGGACCTTTGTCAGTGCCATTTAAAATAGCCTTGGTAATCTCCGCATTTTCCTGTGGGGTACTGCCCTTCAGCGCATCCTTCTCACAGCGGATATAGCCGAACTGCTCCGGTGTGATTTCGCAGGAAATGAACTTGCCGCCCCGGATTTCGCAGACGGATGTTGGCGCGCACATGGAGATTTCGTCCAGCTTATCCTGTCCGTAGACCACCATACCCCTGGTTACGCCCAGATTTTCCATGACCTGGGCCAGGGGCTCCACCAGGCTGCCGTCGAAGACGCCCATCAGCTCCATATTGGCTCCCGCCGGGTTGCTTAAGGGTCCAAGAATGTTGAATACGGTGCGGATACCCAGCTCCTTGCGGATGGGAGCCACATATTTCATGGCGATATGATAATTCTGGGCAAACAGGAAGCAGATGTTAATCTTCTTCAGAAGCTCTGCGCTCTTTTCCGGGGAAATGGTAATTTTCACGCCCAGGGCCTCCAGCACGTCCGCCGCGCCGGATTTGGAGGAAGCCGCCCGGTTGCCGTGCTTGGCTACGGGGACGCCGCCTGCCGCGATGACCATGGAAGCCGTGGTGGAGATATTAAAAGAATTGGAGCCGTCGCCGCCGGTCCCCACGATTTCCAGCACATCCATGTCGTGAAGCAGCTTCACACAGTGAGCCCGCATGCCAGCCGCCGAAGCCGTAATTTCATCGATGGTCTCACCCTTCAGGGACAGGGCCGTCAGATAAGAGGACATCTGCACCGGCGTCGCCTCGCCGCTCATGATCTCATTCATGACTGCTTCTGCCTCTTCATAAGTCAGATTTTCTTTCTTTGCCAGTTTTAAAATCGCTTCCTTAATCATTTTACTACCTCCATAAAATTTTCTATCATCTGTTTTCCATCTGGCGTCATCACCGATTCTGGATGAAACTGTACGCCGAAAATGGGATATTTCGTATGTTCCACTGCCATAATCTCTCCGTCCCCGGAACGGGCCGTCACCCGAAGCTCCCCGGGCAAGGTGTCCTCCAATGCCGCCAGGGAATGATACCGGGCTGCCGGAAAGGTATCGTCCAGTCCTTTAAACAACTGACTTTCTCCTGTCTTATGAATCAGCTTCTTTTTGCCGTGCATCAGCTCTTTTGCGTAGGAGACGGTTCCGCCGAAAGCCTCGCAAATGGCCTGATGCCCCAGGCAGACTCCGAAGATGGGAATCCTGCCTGCAAAATAACGGATAACCGGGATGCACACCCCTGCGTCCGCAGGCTTTCCGGGGCCGGGCGATAGTAAAATCGCTTCCGGCTTCATGTCTCCTATTTCCTCCACAGTGACTTCGTCATTTCTGACGACCCGGATGTCCGGCTCCACCGAGCCCACCAGCTGGTAGAGGTTATAGGAAAAGCTGTCGTAATTGTCGATTAAAAGTATCATTCCAGTCCCTCCTGTGCCTTTTCGATGGCCTGCACCACAGCCCGGGCCTTGTTACAACACTCCTCGAATTCTTTCTCCGGTATGCTGTCCGCCACAATGCCCGCACCGGAGCGGATACAGATTTCTCCATTTTTCTTGTAGACCAGCCGGATGGCGATGCAGATGTCCAGGTTTCCGGCGAAATCCAGATAACCGATGGCCCCGCCGTAAATGCCCCGCTTGGACTGCTCCAGCTCCTGGATGATCTGGCAGGCCCGGAATTTTGGCGCTCCGGATAGGGTTCCCGCCGGGAGAATGGCGTCCACCGCGTCTACGGCGTCCTTATCGTCCAGGATGGTTCCGGTGACTGTGGATCCCAGATGCATTACGTGGGAAAACCGTTCCACCGTCATATATTTTTCCACCTGCACCGTTCCGATTTTACTGATTTTTCCGATATCGTTTCTTCCCAGATCCACCAGCATATTGTGCTCGGCCAGTTCTTTTTCGTCCTTCAAAAGCCCTTCCTCCAGCGCCCGATCCTCTTCCTTTGTCCGGCCTCTGGGGCGGGTGCCCGCCAACGGGAAGGTGCTCAAGTGGCCATCCTCCAGCTTCACCAGCGTCTCCGGAGACGCGCCGGCGATCTCGATATCGTCGCTGGAGAAATAAAACATATAGGGCGAAGGATTGCTGGCCCGCAGCACCCTGTAGGTATCAAAGAGACTGCCCTCGGCCCTGGCCCGCATGGGATTCGACAACACCACCTGGAAAATATCACCTTCCCGGATATACTCTTTCGCTTTCTCCACCATCTGACCGTAGCGTTCCTTCGGGAACTTCGCCTGAATCTCAGACTTCAGGGTCAGCGGCCGGAACTCCGGCTTCTGTCCGGTACGGATAAGCTCTGCCAGCTTCGCAAGCTTTTCTTCCGCCTCCCGGTAGGATTCCTCCATATTTTCCGTTCGCACACCTGCAATCAGGTAGATTTTCTGCTTATAATGGTCGAAGGCAATGACCTCGTCGAAAAGCATCAAGTCCATATCCCGGAAGTCCTGCTGCTCCGCATCCGTCAGATTCAGCTTCGGCTCACTGTATTTAATGTAGTCGTAGGAGAAGTAACCCACCAGGCCGCCGGTAAATGGGGGAAGCCCTTCCAGTACCGGACTTTTGTAATCCTTCAGAATTTCCCGGAGGGCTTCACCCGGGTGAGTGACTTTTCGGACTTCTATTGTTTCCGATGTGTCTGCGTCAGCTGTTCTTCCCGTTCCGGCCTCCTCTGCCCCTGTCCGGGCCCCTGCCTCCGCTGTCCGCCGGAGAGTCAGCACCCCGTCCGTCAGATTCAGTTCCAGGGTGGGATGACAGCCCAGGAAGGAATACCTCCCCCAGCTTTCCGTCTGGCTGGCGCTCTCCAGCAGGTAACAGTGGCGGCTGGCTCCCCGTAAGGTTTGAAGCACCTCCACCGGCGTATAACGGTCTGCGTATAGCTCACGGCTTACGGGGATTCTGCGGTATTTTCCCGACGACGCTATGTTCTTTACTTCCTCAAGGCTTGGATACATCACTTTTTCCTCCTGTTCTAAAAAGAATGTGCCTTGGCAACCATCTTCCACTGCGCCGAGTGCGATAATATTTTTTATGTAATAGGGGATTCCATAGGAATTTCCTATTACATAAAAAAATCCCTGACAGACTTCTACATCTGTCAGGGACGAGTTCTACAAAAATTATACCACCCGCGGTACCACCCTGTTTCACGGAACGACCCGTGCGCTTTGCGGAATACCTGTATATTCCCGGCAACTGACGTATGCCCTACGTCGCAGAATACTCGGCTTCCTCCTGTTTCCCGGTGAAACCTTTCCCTGCGCCCTCTGCGGTCCATTTGATATCCTGCATTTCGATCCGGCTCCCACCTCCCCGGACTCTCTGGGCGCGCATGAACATCGTTATCTCCGCTTCAACGGTTTAGTTCATTAAATTATTTATAAAGCTATCACAATGATAGGGATTTGTCAACTCCTGTTTTTTATTTTGTATTCCGGCTTACCCCTATTCCTTCCAGCGCTTCAATCCGTACTCGGCCATCAGGGCCGTAAGCCGCCAGTCTCCATAGGGCTCTCCCGCACGGCAGAGATTCCAACCTGCTTCCGTGCGGACCAGACGTGCCAGCGCCATGGCCGGCTGCGCTCCAGCTTCCGCTTCCATCGGCACCCGGAAGTTGCCCAGAAATTCTCCGTTCTCTGCCAGTTCCGCCGTCAGATAAAAAGTTCCTGCCTGCTCCAGGGACTGCCCCCGGTTCTCCGCGTCATAGACTCCGGCCAGAACCACCACCTCACGGTAATCCTCCGGCATTCTGTCCGCATCCACCAGCAGTGCTTCCTGCCCCGGCCGGTTCAGGATATCGTCTCCCTCATGGTACACAGCCCGATAGCGATCTCTTCTCTGATTATAAAAGGCCATATCGTACCGGCGGGCCACCTGCCCCTCGCCATTCAACAGCACCGCGGAAATATCGCAGTCCAAGCCGGGAGCCCCTGTCCAGTTCACCCGCAGCCGCAGCCCCTGTCCCGGAACCCCTGCAAGCCAGGTCTCCGTTTCCCCGCTCCGGCACAGCTCCTCCTTCGGGCTCTCCGCCGCCAACAGCCCCGGCAGCGCCTCATATCCATAGGGCTTCCGGTTAAAATAACAGGCATAGTCAAAAGGCTTGTCCGCGCCGGCCCGTATCTCCTCCGGCGTGGGGAATGGAATATCCTCCGGCCGCTCCACCGGAACCTCTGTCTTTGCCGACACGTGGGCCCAGTCGCACTCCACCACAAACATGGCCATAAAGCCGTAATGACGGACGCTGAACTGTCCCGGCTTCCGGCCGTTATGGTTCATTAAAGCCTGCACCGCATGGCCATGGGTTCCGCCCGGCTCCCCTCTGTACACGGGGCGGATGATTCCATTTGCCATGACGGAACGATAGTCATGGAGGGAACCCTTATATTTTTCATTGGGATGATTGCAAAAGGTACTGAAGGTCAGACTCACCTTGGGATTCTTCCGCCACACATCCACCTTGTGTCCCTCTCTGGCTCCGTGGACGTAGACCAGCAGCTTTTCATCGGTCATCTCATAGCCGTAGCTCAAGGGCACCACATAGGGATATTCCCCGTCCTGGGCCGCCACATGCACGATGGGAATCTCGTCCAGCATGGCCGCTATGATCTTCCGGTCTCTCACTTCACTCTCGAATATCCGCATGGGAATCTCGCCTATCACGTGTACTCCTCCATTCTTTTTATTATCCCTGATACGTCAGTACTGCTGCGGAAAACGGCGGCATGAAGATGTCCATCACACCATGCTCCACCAGATAATGGGCCTTCACCAGACTGAAGTCATCCTCCACCGACAGGATCTGCCGCTCCAGCAGCGTGCCGTCCGGCACTTCGATCTGCCAGACCGGGAGCTCCAGCCGGGTTCCTTCTTTTGTATTGTTGACTACAGTCACCACGTAATTCTCATCCTGGAATCTGCCGAAAGCGAAATGTCCGCCCTTGGCGTACAGCGGCGTACCGCAGCCTGTCCTGCAGGCCGGATTCGCCTTCCGGATCCGGCTCAGTTCCCTGTGATACCGAATCAGTTCCTGATCCTCATGGCCCCAGGGATAGGTCCTCCGGCTGTCCGGATCCGTAAAGCCGCATACCCCCGCCTCATCGCCATAGTAGATGGTGGGCGCTCCGTGCCAGGTCATCATCAGAGCCACTGCCTCCCGGAATACCGCCTTGGACACGCCCTCCTCCGCCGCCTCGCTTCCCAGCTCATCCACACGGCCCACCTGATGGTTGGTCCGGGTCAGGAACCGGGAATGATCATGGTTGGACAGCTGATTCATGGCGATCAGAAAGGACTGTCCGGAAAAGGCGCAGGACTTTTCCCGCAGGGTATCCAGAAGCGCCTCCGCATTATTCAGAAGATCCGGTTCATAGCCGTCGCTGTGCTTCTCCATACCGGTCAGATACCAGGTAATCGGCTCCATAAAGGTATCATAATTCATGATGGAATCCCACTCGTCACCCTTCAGCCAGGCCGTGGCGTCTCCGTAATGCTCCGCGTAAATCACAGCTTCCGGATTGGCCTCCTTTACATTTTTCCGGAAATCCTTCCAGAACCGGTGGTTGAACTCCGCAGACAGGCCCAGATCCGCCGCCACGTCCAGCCGCCAGCCGTCCACATTATAGGGCGGAGACACCCATTTCCGGGCAATTCCCATGATATAGTCATAGAGCTCTTTTGAGGTCTCATAGCTGAGCTTCGGCAGAGTGTCGTGTCCCCACCAGCCGTCGTAATAGGGATTATACGGCCACTCATGGGTATTATTAAACTTGAAAAAGCTCCTGTAAGGGCTGTCCTCGGATACATAGGCGCCCTTTTCGTAGTCGCTGTCATCCTCGTAGATCCGTTCCCGATCCAGCCATTTGTTAAAGGAACCGCAGTGATTAAAGACGCCGTCCAGCAGCACCCGCATGCCTCGCTTATGAATCTCCTCCACAAAATGGATAAAGAACTCGTTGCTGGCTTCCAGATTCTCCTTGCTGACCACCCGTTTGATATACTTTGTAGCCTTTTTATTGTCCAGCTCCCCGGGCGGAAGCAGCTCCCCGCCATCCTCTTTAATCAGGGTATAATGGGGATCGATATAGTCATAGTCCTGACAGTCATATTTATGGTTGGAGGGGGATACGAAGATCGGATTCATATAGATGACCTCCACGCCCAGCTCCTGCAGATAGTCCAGCTTATCCAGAATCCCCTGCAGATCACCGCCGTAAAACCGGCGCACATCCATGCCCTCGGGCGGTTCATTCCAGTCCGCCACCTGCTCTACCTGCTCGCGAATATAGCTGTATTCCCCGGTCTGTACATCGTTGGACGGATCTCCGTTACAGAACCTATCCACATAGATCTGATACATGACTGCGCCTTTGGCCCAGTCCGGCGTGAAAAAGCCCGGAACGATACTGAACGCGTAACAGGTCTGCAGATTATCGGTCACGCCTCGCTTATTATAAAAAATCCGCTCCTCCCCGGAACGGATCTCAAAGAAATAATAGCTTGTTTCAGTTCCTGCCTCTTCCTCTATTTCAAAATAATCAAACCGGCCTCTGGAACAGACCTTTTCCATGGTCTTCCGCTCTTCGCCACAGATAAAAAATACCCTGTCCACATCGTCTTTTGCAGTCCGAAACCGCAGAGTTACCCTCTCTCCGGCCTTCGGCTCCAACGGAATCCGGTAGGACGCCGTCTCGTCTGCATAAAGAGCCTGCTGATTGATTTTACTCATAACATCCCTCTTTTCATACTCTCTCGCTGTATTATTTTATAATACCCTCCCGCTGATTACAAGTAAAAGCTTCCTCCACGGCTGAAAATCTGCCGCAGAAGAAGCTTTTCCATTCTTTTCTGCTTTTATTCCTTTACTTATAGGTCAGCATATCCGTTTCCGGATCCTCCAGATCTCCGGAAGTGATCCAGTAATATCCCGTATGGATAGTCTGCGCATTGTCCAGCTCCGCCACAGAACGGAAGGCGGAAACTGCCGCTGCGTATCCCATGCCGAATGGATCCTGAGCCATGACCCCGGCCTCTTTTCCATTCTTCACCGCGTCTATCTGCCGGGCAGAGGCGTCAAAGCCCGCCACCACAAGGGTATCCTCCTCGCTGCCGTTTACCGATAATGCGCTGATCAGATCCTTCATCACCGTATCGTTGGTTCCGAAGTAAGCCTTCAGCTCCGGATATTCCGCCCGGACTGCGGCCACGATATCCGCCACACTGCGCTCATCCTGGTTCCGGTATACGGTGCTTACGATCTCCACATCCGGATGATTTGCCTCGATCTCCTCGGTGAATCCCTTCACACGCTCGATGCCTGTCTCGGTCTCAGAACTGTGCACCAGCAGCGCGATCTGGCCTGCATCCCCGATCTCCTCGCAGATCTTTCTGGCCGCCTCTGCCCCTGCCGCGTAATTATCCGTCTGAACACTGCTTACAATCAGAGAATTCTCAATGCCGGAATCTACCGTCAACACCGGTACGCCATTGGCCTCCGCCAGCTCCAGCTGGGTCTTGCCGGAATTCACATCCACGAAGCCGATGATCATGGCGTCCGGATTCTTGTCCAGCATCTGGTCAATAATATCGATCTGCTCGGACACATCCTCCCCCGAAGGCGCGTCGTAGGTCAGTTTCACCTTTGCGTCGCTGGTATAGCCCAAAGCACTGTTCAGATCCGTCACCGCCTGCTCGGCTCCTGCTTTCACCCGCTTCCAGAAGCCGCTGCCGGAATCCTTGCCAATCATCACGATGGCAGATCCTTCCGGGATCTGGATATCGTCCACGGAAAGATAATCGATACCGTCTGCCTCGATCTGGAAATATTCCCGATAGTCCTTGCTGTCCGCCTCTTTTCCGTCTTTTTCTTCCGTCTCGTTGGTTTTCTCCTCAGCGACAGGCTCCTTCTGCTCCTCTGCCGCCGGTTTCTGATCCTTCTGATCCGTTTTCTTTTCACCGCTCACGGCACACCCGGTAAGCAGCCCTGCCACACACAGCATTACCAGTAATTTTTTCATCCTTCATTCTCCTGTTCTTTCTTCCGGCTCTTACGCCGCTTTCTCCATAAGACCAGTGTTCCCGCTGCCGCCACGAAAGCTGCAGCTCCCACCAGCCATTGCCATACTTCCCGTCCCATAAAGACATGATAGTCTTCACTTACTACTTCCACAATCACTGTCCGCTCGGTATAATTCTCCGCGATATCAAACATCTGGGCCCGGATGGCCTCCGTGGTGGCTACCCACTGGTTATAGGCCTCGTCCACGTCTTCCTGGGTGGCCTCATGCTTCATGGCCTTCCGCACCACCGCCCGGTAATCGGAGGATTTCGTATGCCAGCTCTGATTCAATACTTCGATCTGCTTGGCCGCTGTCTGGCCCGGATTCAGATCCAGATTCGTCAGATTGATGCCTTTCTGAAGCTCCTCTCCTGTAAAGGTGCCCACCATCAGATGGTTCATGTAAACCTTGTAGTTTACATCCGCATGCAGCCCGTCCATCTGCAGGTTTTCCCAGCTGATCTCGTCCACGATTTCAAAATACTGAGTAGCCTCGTTGAATTCATAGGACACCGCCATGGGAAGACTGAAGGGCTGATACCGGAAGGACACATAACGCTCCCCTTTTCGCTTCAGTCTGCTGACCTTCGCATTTCGGGCCGCGATGGAATCATCCTCTCCAATCTCCACTGAAGTTACTTCTTTTCCGGCTCCCTGTTGATACAGGAAGAAAAATCCCGCAAAGACATTTCCCATGGCATTGGGATGCACATTATCGGTCACTGTCAGGGTATCGTCGGCATTCCTGCTCTGGACAATGCTGTTGATCCACAGCATGGGGGTATGCAGATCGATAAAAGACGTTCCAAGCTCCTCCGCCAGGATCTTCAGCTCTCCCGTATATTCCGCCAGCCGGTCATCCGTATCCTCGATCTGCTCGCCATCCTCCGTATAATTGGAGCTCCGGGTCTGATCAAAGGGCGTGGGCGCCACCAGAATGATGTCCTCATTTTTGATTCCCTTCTGATTCAGAATGGTCACCAGCTGATTGACGCTCTGAATATACCGGACCGCTGCCCAGTCATGAAGCGCCTCGTTCATTCCAAACATAATGACCGCTTTGTTGATTCCATCTATGGCCTTATCTGTGACGATGGCACTTTTACTGTACAGCCGCACCGCGTCAGAAGCCATATAGGAAGCGGTTCCCAGATTCCGAAATTCCAGATTCCAGTCCGGATGTCTGGTAATATAGTAATTGTAGATAAATTCCTGATAGCTGATTCCTGTGTATTCCACCTGGGTAATGCTGTCTCCGATAAAACCGACCACATCACCGTCCTCAAACATACAGTCCGCCTGCTCCGGCATCAACGACTCCAGCCGTTTTCCTATGACCGTTTCCTGCTCATAGGCCAGAGCTTCCGCTCCGGGAGTCAGGGTCAGAACCGCGCAGAGCAACACCAGCAGACATCTTTTCCACTTTTTCATAACTTCCCCGTCTCTTTCTGTTAACACGGTGTAAAGTATAACTTAAAAAGGGATATGCCGCAAGGCATATCCCCTAAAATACCGAAAATATTAAGAATATTTCACAGTTTTTTCACGATTTAGTTAATGACAACGCCCTTCTGGAGCATAACATTGGCGTATACCGCACTCTCACCGGTGGCGATGATGGCGTACGCCTTCTTTGCCTCCTCGTAAAACTGGAACCGCTCGATGTTGCCCACGCAGGCCGCGCCTCTCTCATCGTGCTTTGCCACAATCTCCTTATAAGTATCCCAAATGGGGGTCTTCACCGGATCGCCCGGCATAACTTCCATCAGGTTCATGGGCTTCTCCACGTAGGTATCCAGTGGAATCACCTGGAGAATGGCGTCCAGAAGCTCCGGTACGCCATGTCCGTCGCAGCGGATCACGATGGCGTCCTTACCCATGGATTCAGCCGGGAAGTTGCCGTCCGCAATGACGATGCGGTCGCTGTGGCCCATTTCACAGAGTACCTTTAACAGTTCAGGGGATAAAATTTTCGGAATTCCTTTTAACATAAGCTGCTCCTTTCAGAAAAGGCACACCAAACGGTGTGCCCCTCTGTTTTCTATTTGATTTTCAGATTGGATAAGGTTATGAATTACTCGTACAGGTTCTGAGCGATCTCTGCGTCTCCGCAGTTCTCTGCTGTATACCACTGGCATCCTGTATCGGTATCCTTAACTGCTGCGGTATTGCCTGTAGCTGCATCGTACAGAAGCTGAACCAGGGTCTCACCCATAGCTACCGGAGCCTGAGTAATGGAACCAAGAAGAACGCCGTCCTTAACTGCCTGAATCTGAGCTGCGCCAGAGTCAAAGCCTGCTGCAACGATCTTGCCCTCGCCAACGCCGCACTTGTTCAGGTTCTCGTTTGCGGTGATGATAGCGTTTGCGGAATGCTCGTTGGAGCCGTAGATTGCGATAGTATCCTTCTCGTTCATCAGAGCGGTTGCATCTGCTGCAGACAGCTCAGAGGTAACGCTTGCCGGTACACGAACGTCGATAACAACGTCAGCGCCATCGGTCTTCTCAGCCTTGGAATCTGCGATGTACTTGTCGTTTCCAACTACGTTAGCAGTCTTGCCATCAGCCTTAGCCAGCTCAGCGAACTTGTCGATGAAGCCAAGACCTCTGTTGATAACGGACTCGGAAGTAGCATCCTGAGCTACTACACCAACACGAACCGGAGCGGTTGCGTTAGCTACCTGATCCTTAACTGCCTCATAAACCTTCTCTGCTGCCAGAGCGCCTGCTGCGTAGTTGTCAGTAGAGCAGTTTGCAAGTACGGATCCTTCCGGAGCACCCGGAACACCAGAGTCAAATCCAACTACCGGAATGTTGCTGTCTTTTGCTTTCTGAAGCAGATCCTTAACGGACTCTGTATCCAGAGCTGCCAGACCAACTGCTGTCGGGTTAGCGTTCAGAGCACTCTCAAGCTGCTGAACCTGCTGGGAAATGTTGGACTCACTGTCCGGACCTACGAAGTTAACAGTAACTCCGAGCTCTGCAGCCTTCTGCTCAACACCCTTCTTAACTGCCTGCCAGTACTGATGCTGCAGACCCTTGGAAACGATCTCGAAAGACATTCCGCTTGCGTCAGCTGCCGGAGCTGCTGCGTCGTCTGTGGTCTCCTCAGTTGCCGCGTCAGGAGTTGTGGTTGTGGTGGCATCCTTGGAGCCGCCGCATGCGGTCAGTCCAACTACCATCGTTGCTGCAAGAATTGCTGCCAATACCTTCTTTTTCATGTAAAAATCCTCCTTTTATTAAGTTCTCCTTATTGGATTCTGTTTTATATGAACTGCTCGCCGCAGTACACATCGTTATATAGTTTTGAATTTTCCTTATTTATCCAGCTTCTTATTCTTCAGTACGTCGATGTAAACAGCTACAATCAGTACCAGTCCGATGATAATCTGCTGATAGTTTGCCTGAAGTCCGATAAGCGGAAGTCCTGTCTGGAGTACGGACATAATGAATACTCCCAGGATAGTACCGGAGATACTTCCGGCTCCACCGCTCATGGAGGTTCCTCCGATGATAGCTCCGCCGATAGCGTTCAGCTCTACACCACCGCCGCCGCCGGGTGCCATGGACTGGAACGCGGAGCTGTAAGCCAGCGCTGCAAGTCCTGTGAAGATACCGGAGAATACATACGCCATGGTCTGATATTTTGCTACGTTGATACCGGACAGGCGGGTTGCCTCTTTGTTACTTCCGATTGCGATGATGTAACGTCCTGTACGTGTCTTATTGAGCACGATGCTCATAACCACTGCCAGAATCATAACCCACAGGAAGCCCAGGGGAAGCTTTATCTCGCCTACCGTCAGCTTGAACAGGCTTCTGGTCCAGCCGTTGGGTGCGGTAGCGCCCGGCCAGGTTACGCTGGCTCCGCCGGTGGCGATAGCGCCCAGACCTCTGGCGATCATCATGGTACAGAGGGTCGCCAGGAACGGAGCATGTCCGCCCTTGGAAACGATGAGCCCGTTCACGATACCCATAATCAGACCGCAAATCAGGGTTACCAGAATACCTACGATAACCGGCATTCCCTGACGTGTAATCAGGTATCCGCCAATCAGCGCGTAGCAGAACATACCGGTTCCGATGGAAAGGTCAACACCGCCTGTAATCAGACAGAAGGTTACACCGATTCCAAGGAATGCCAGGTAGTATGTATAATCCATGATACTTAACAGTGTAGAATACTGCCGGAATGAGGGGCTTACCGCGCTGAAGAACGCTATCAGGGCAATCAGCACAATCACGACGACAATCTTCTGTAAACCAATCGCTCTCACAAGCGGATTGTTTGTAAAAGCATTTCCGTTTTTCTTGTCTGTCATTGTCTTATTCCCTCCTAATTTCTAAGCGTTGCCGCGTGCATGATCCGCTCCTGTGTGGCTTCTTCGATTCCCAGCTCGCCGGTCTTTCTTCCCTCACACATTACTACGATACGGTCACTCATTCGCAGAATCTCTGTCATCTCTGAAGAAATCATGATAATGGATTTTCCTTCCGCTACCAGTTCATTCATCAGGTGATAAATCTCGCTCTTCGCGCCTACGTCGATACCTCTGGTAGGCTCGTCGAAAATCAGGATGTCGCAGTTTCTTACCAGCCACTTGGCGATAACCACCTTCTGCTGGTTTCCTCCGGACAGGTTGACTACCAGCTGATCCACGCTGGGGGTCTTGGTCTTCAGGGCCTCTACATATTCCTGCGCTGTATCCTTCTCCTTCTTCTTATCAATGAAGATTCCCTTCATGAAGTTCTCCATGGATGCCATGGTGGAGTTCTCAGCTACTGTCTTGTCTACTACGATACCGAAGCGCTTACGGTCCTCGGAAAGGTAACCGATACCGCATTTAACAGCGTCCTGCGGAGTCTTGATGTCTACCTTCTGTCCATTGACATAAATATCGCCGCTGTCCTTGGGGTCTGCTCCGAACAGCGCTCTGGCTGTCTCGGTACGGCCCGCGCCCATCAGTCCGGAGAAGCCGAGGATTTCGCCCTTGTGAAGCTCGAAGCTTACATCCTTTACCATTCTTCCCGCATTCAGGTGCTCTACCTTCAGAACCACCGGCGCGTCCGGCGCAACCTGGCTTTCTGTCTTCGGGTCCTCATAGATAACACGGCCAACCATCATGTTGATAATGTCGTCCTTGGTGGAATCCTTGGTAATCAGGGTTCCCACATATCCGCCGTCACGCATGACAGTTACACGGTCTGTAATAACCTTAATCTCGTCCATACGGTGTGAGATATATACGATACCCATCTGCTTGTCGCGCAGGTCGCGGATAATCTTGAACAGCTCCTCGATCTCTGCCTCGGTCAGCGCTGCTGAAGGCTCGTCAAAGATAATAACCTTCGCTTCGTGGGAAATAGCCTTCGCAATCTCGCACATCTGCTGCTTTCCGACTGTCAGGCGGCTCATGGTCTCCTTCGGGTCGATATTGATGCCAAGCTGATCAAACAGCTTCTTTGCTTCTTCATTCATCTTCTTATCGTCGATGAGCTTTCCATTCATGTACTCACGGCCGATAAAAATGTTCTGAGCTACGGTCAGATGACCCATCATGTTCAGCTCCTGGTGCACGATAACGATACCTGCATCCTGGGCCTCTCTCGGATTGGTGAATTCTACTTCCTTACCCTCATAGGTAATGGTTCCCGCATCCTTATGGTAAATACCTGTCAGAACCTTCATCAGAGTTGACTTGCCGGCTCCGTTCTCACCCATCAGGGCGTGAACCTCTCCCTTACGGACCTCCAGGTCTACGTGATCCAGCGCATGTACGCCGGGGAACGACTTGTCAATTCCCTTCATGGTTAAAATTACGTCACCCATTTTTCGCTTCCCCCTTCCGATTAATTCCGTCTGCGCCGGCTTCTAAGGTCAGCGTAAACAACCACCAGTACGATGATACCAGTAATGATATACTGATAATTGATCTGGAATCCCATAGCCAGGATTCCTTCCTGCAGAAGGGCTATAATCAGAACTCCTACCAGAGTTCCGGCGATGGATGCCACTCCACCGGTCATGGAGGTACCGCCCATTACGCAGCCTGCGATTGCCTCGTTGTTGAAGGTATCGCCCAGACCCGGCTGAACGGTGGTGTATGCTCCTACATAGAAGATAGCTGCAAGTCCTGCCAGCAGGCCACAGATGATGTAGGCAAGCATTTCCCATTTCTTTGTATTTACACCGGACAGACGAACCGCCTCGCGGTTGCTTCCGATACAGAGAATGTATCTTCCGGCTTTTGTCTTATTTAAAATAATGGAGCAGATAACCGCGCCGATAATCAGGTAGATAAGACCGGTGGGAATATCTATACCGTTTATCTTCATCTTTACCAGATTACGGAACCAGCCGTTGGCATCTGCTGACTGGGGCCAGCTGACAGACTGTGTCTTGGTAAATACAGAGCCGACGCCCTTCGCAATCATCATGCTCGCCATGGAGGTAATGAAGGAAGGCAGTCCTGCGTAAGCTACCAGGAAACCATTGATGACACCGAAGATGGTTCCTACCAGAACGCTTACCAGCAGACATACCAGAAGCGGTACACCCTTCAGGGTCAGCATATATCCTGAAATCAGTGCCGAACAGAACATCACCGGTCCGATTGAGAAATCGATTCCTCCGGTCGCAATTACGAATGTTACACCCAGTGCAAGAAATCCTAAAAAGTAAGCGTAATTCAGAGCACTTACGATTCGAGAATAACTTACAAAGCTTGCATTTGTCTTAATCAGCGGCGTTGCAATGGCAAACAGTATGTACAGCACCACCATAACACACAGCAGAACCAATGTGTTAAAGCCAATCTTCTTGACGAATGCATTTTCTTTTATCTTCTCCACTTTCCTTCCTCCTAACTTCTGACTGTTCCTCCGGTCCCTCCCCTCAGAAGAGACGAAAGGAACGGAACAACCGTCTCTTAAGTCTTGTCCGCTCTGTCAATCTATGACTATTATATGTCCAAACTATGAATAAAGTAATAGAAAATCTTTTTGGAAAAGGTGAAAATCTTCTTTAAATCAACGTAAATAGGGAAAAAATCTACTGAATTCCAACATAAATAAAGATTTAACAAACCCGCGCATACGCGCCGGGCCTGCTAAGCCTTTATTTCGTCACCGGGAAAAGCAGCTTCTGGTTCTCCTCCGTGTACATATTCTCCCGGGTAATCAGTTCGGAGCCGGAATCGATATTTTTCTCCACATGCTCGCCCTTTACGGTCTCCACGGCCGCTTCCACCGCCAGATATCCCATATTAAAAGGTTTCTGTACCACCAGGGCCTCAAAGACGCCCGCCTCCAGAAACTGAATCTGCTCTGTGGAGCTGTCGATGCCGCCCATGCAGACCACGTCCTCGATGCCAAGCTTCCGCACGGCCCGGGCCGCGCCCACAGCGGAATACTCATTCAGTCCCACGATCATATCCATACCGGGATACCGTTCCAGAAGATCCAGGGTCTGGGCATAAGCCTTGTCCGTATCGGAATTACAGAACACGATCTCCGCCACCTGGGACGCCTTCTCCTCCAGACCTGCCCGGAAGCCCGCCTCCCGGCCAGTGGCCGTGGAGCTTCCCTTCACATGGCCCACGATACCGATCTGTGTGTCCTCTTTTACAAACTGCTTCATATAACTGCCCAGCTTATAACCTGCTTCATAATTATCCGTGGCCACCACAGCGCTTCCCAGCTCCTCATCCATGGTGGAATCCGCTATGATCAGCCGGATACCCGCCTTTTCAATGGCCTCCGCATAAGGCATAGTCTCCTCGCTGCTGCAGGGACACAGGACAATGGCGTCCGGCTTTGCCGCAATGGCCTCGAGAATCATCTGATTCTGCTCCACCACCTGGCGCTCGTTGGCCGGCCCCTTCACAGTCAGGTTGGCGTTGTATTCCACGGCGGCCATCCGGCCCCCTTGGTATACGGAGGTCCAGAAGTCTGTATCGTCCAGGGCCTTCTGAATCAGCACGATATTCTGCACCCGCACCGCGTCACTCTCCTTTTTGGCATAAAGAATTCCGCCGCCCAGAAGCAGCAGTCCTGCTGCAGCCGCCAGGCAGAAACGGGTCTTTTTCTTACTCATTATCATGATTCTCCCCGTCCTTTCCCAGCGGAATCCAGATGGTCGCTGTGGTTCCCTTTTCCGGCTCGCTCTTGAAGCTTAAGCCATACTCCGCTCCGTAAAAGAGACGGATTCGCTCGTTTACATTGTTGACGCCCACGCCGTTGGAGCGGGTATCCCGAATGTGCTGCTCAAAGATATGGGCAAGAGTCTCCTCATCCATGCCCTTTCCGTCGTCCTCCACCTGGAGAACGATGCAGTCATCCTGGCAGAATACCCGGATCTGAATCAGCCCCCGGCCTTCCTTGTACTTGATTCCGTGATAAATCGCATTCTCCACCAGAGGCTGCAGCACCAGCTTCACGATCTTCTCCCGGCCGATTCCGTCCTCCAGCTCGATCTCATATTCCAGCTTGTCCTTATAACGCATTTTCTGAATGGTCAGATAAGCCTCCGTACAGTCGATCTCCTCAGCGATGGTCACCAGCTCCTGCTCGTTGCTGATGGTACGCCGCAACAGCCGGGCCAGGGAGGAGGTCATGGTCACCACCTCCTGATTCTTGCCCCACTCCGCCATCCAGATGATGGAATCCAGGGTATTATACAGGAAATGGGGACTGATCTGGGACTGGAGGACCCGCAGTTCATACTTCCGCTTAGCCCGCTGCTCCCGTTCACTCTGCTTCATCAGCTTCTGAATCTCTTCCGTCATGATGTTAAAGCTGCGGCTTAAGGATCCGATCTCATTGTCGTCCCACACCTGGATGGCCGCATTGTCAAAGTTACCCCTCTCCACTTCCTTCATGGAGCCCTGCAGCCGCTGAATTGGCTTGGTGATCTCCCGGGACAGCAGATAAGCCAGGGCCAGAGCCGCCGCGAAAAGCACCAGAGCCGTCAGGGCATAGACCAGTCTGGCGGAATCCGCCCCCGCCATCAGCTCGCTCACATAGGACACGCCCACCACAGTCCATCCGGTGGCTTCTGACCGTGATATGGTATACAGCTTTCCGTCCTCCGTCAGAAAGGAAGACTCCTCCGTCTCCATGACCTCTGAAAGCAGCTCCTGCTTCATACCGCTGTAGATCAGCTGCTGCTGGGGATGGTACACGATGGCTCCGCTCTGATCCAGAATATAAATGTACCCCTTATTTCCCAGGCTGATCCGCTCGCACAGATCCTGGATAGCATTATAATTCAGGTCCACGAAAAAGACACCGCCGATCTCCGGCGTCACCCGGTTGGAGATATAACGGCTCAGGGTTACCACCCAGTCGTAATGCTCCTGCACCGCGTTCTGCACATGGGATGAGGAAATAGCGGCTTCCCCCCGGGCCTTCAGGGCCTCCTGATACCAGGACAGCTCCTTCACGTCCACATAGGGATTCAGCCGCTCCACACCGTTATTGATCAGAGGCTCCCGGGTCTGGGGTATCACAGCGATATTCGTAATATCCCCGCGGGTGTCCTTCACATTTTCAAACAAAGCCGTAATCCGCTCCTGCAGCTGGTTTTTCCGCTGCTCTGTCAGATTTTCCGCAAACAGATAATCTCTCACATCCGTGTTGTTGGCCACGATGAAGGAAAGATTCTCCATATAATTAATATAGGAATCGATATCATTGTTCACCTGCCCGATGAGCTGGGAGGTGTACTCGGTGGAATTCTCCAGAACCGTGCTCTCCGTATAGCGCAGAGAGAGCACTAAAAAGGTCAGCAGCGCGAAAATGATCAGCGTGGCAAAGGATACGATCATGGACGTCCGGATGCTGCGAAACCGCGTCAGAATACTTTTTCTCATTTCCTGCGCTTCTCCTTGGCATATTCTGTGGGCGTCTGCCCTGTGGCCTTCTTAAAGGACACGCTGAAATAATGGGGATCCGCAAATCCCACCTCCTCAGCCACCTCATAGGCCCGCTTGGAGGTATGCTCCAGCAGATACCGGGCCTTCTCCATCCGCTTCCGGGTCAGGGCCTCGATAAAGGTCTCGCCCGTGTGGGTTTTGAACATGGTACTGAAATAGCTGGTACTCATGGCCAGATGGCTGCAGACGGAATTCAGGTTCACATCGGAATTCATATAGTTCTGATCGATATATTCCAGGGCCTTCATGGCCTGCTTCTTGCCGTAGCTGTCCTTCTGCTCGTTCAAAAGCCGGGCGATACTGCAGCAGATGGCAATGATGTCCGTGGACATATCCCGGAGCCGTTCATAGGTATAAAGCCGGTTCATCAGCTTCCTTTCGTCCTTCAGGATCTCCGTCTCCTGCTCCTCGGTCAAATCCGCCGTATTCACCACTGTCAGCAGCAGATTCTGCATATAGATGATCGCCCGGTTCCGGTTGATCCGCATTTCCCGCAGTTCCTGGGCAAAGGCCCTCACGGTCTTATCAATCTCTCCTTCATCGCCGCCCTTCACGCAGAAAAGCACCCGATCCGCCCAGTGGGCCACGTCCACCGACGTGCTTCTCCGGGCGTCCAGCATGCCGGGACGGATCACCTGGGAACCGCCCAGCAGCCACTTCAACTCCAGGGCCGCCTTCGCCTTCTCACAGGAATGGTACAGTTTATTCAGATCTGTGGTCTCTGTTCCCAGACCCACGGAGGTCTCGATATGAAGCAGCTCCTTTACGGTTTCCCGGACCTCAGCCAGGGCCCTGTTCTCCCGTTCCTCCAGCTCCTCCCGGGTCTCCCCGTAAAAAATAATCACAGTCTGGCCGCCCATATTCTGGAATACCACGCCCTGCTGCTTCTGCTCGATCAGCTCCTGAGTAATATTATAGATGGAAAAACGGGCCAGTTCCTCCCGGACGCCCGTATACTGCTGCAGGAACGGTGTCAGATCATCCCCCTCCAGCACAGCCGTATTGAACACAGTCCCCGGAAGGGAGATCTCCAGCTCCTCCATCTTTTCCTGCAGACTCTCCGGGTTCTCATCCCCCCGCAGAAGACTGTTCAGAAAACGTCCCCGCAGAAGAGGCCGGTTCACCTGATAGGCGCCCTTCAGCTTCCGCAGGGTCTGCTTCTTCGCGTGGATCTCATCCAGCCGCTCCCGGGCCCTTACAAGAATCTCCGTAAGCTCCGCGGGTGTGATGGGCTTCAGGATATATTCCATCACCTGATAGCGCACCGCCTGCTTGGCGTACTCGAACTCATCATAGCCGCTGATAATGATGGTTCTTGTATCCGGACAGTTCTCATACACATACCGGGCCAGCTCGATGCCGTCCACATAAGGCATACAAATATCGGTCAGGACCAGATCCGGCATATTCTGCCGGATCACATCCATGGCCTCCCTTCCGTTCTCGCAGCTGGCCATCAGCTGAAAGCCCATGTCCTCCCAACGGATATTTTCACTGATCGCCTCGCGAATCAGCGCCTCATCATCCACCAGCAATACCTTATACATAAACTGCCGCTCCCCCATGCCGCATTTTATCCAATCAGCTTATTCACCAAATTCATAATTGAATCAAAAAAGCGGGTAATAAAGTTTCCTACCTTCTCGGTATCGATATTATCCAGATTCAGTCCCATTCCCTTCAGCTTGTCATAGAGCTGTCCTGCCTGCCTGGAAAGGGCGTCCACATCGATATCCAGCTTGCTGATTTTATTCATCAGTTCAACCAGCTGCTTTACCTGCTCGTCAGTCAGATTGATATTGAACTCCTTCATGGCGTTCCGGATGATGGTCTCGATGTCCGCGTCGCTGCTGACGCCCTGCTCAATGATCTGCTGCTTGATATAAGCGATCATATCAGAAGCAGTCTCGGAATCTCCCAGGCTGTCTCCCAGTTCTCCGGTTACCACCAGCTCATTGACCGCTGTCTCCAGCGCCTGCTCATCCACCTTGCTGCCATTCATTTCCGCGTAGCCTTTAACCGCTCCGATAAGGGCGGAGGTTCCGGAAATATTCGAGGGACCTGCCACATACACATCCGCATCCTCCAGACCTGCGGTTAAAAGCGCGTTGGTGTACATGTCGATGGTGCAGTAACTGATATTATAAGTAGATACATTCAGGCCTGCGCCCTCCTCTGCCGGACGAATCAGTACGGAAGAAAGAGCTTTTGTTCCGATAACACTGGAGCTCAGATAAGCATCCAGATACTGATGCTCCTCCTGATTGGTTACGGTAATCACATCATAATCTGCCAGATCGTTCCCGTCGATCTCCAGAAGCTTTAATACGGTGGCCTTCTGTTCGGAGCTCAGATCCGCGCCCAGGGCCAGAATCGGCTTTTCATCGCCCGCAGCCAGAGCGGTCATTCCGAAGCTCAGGGTCAGAACCAGAGCCAGGCATAAAGAAATCCATCTGTTACACTTTTTCATTTTAATTTCCTCCTGTTTTACGCCGGGGATCCGCCAGCCGCACATACAGCCATGCGTACAGATCCCGATAGACCGTGTCACGGTCTGTCTCATTTAATATTTCGTGTCTGTCATTCTCATAGAGAATCCAGGTCACATCCTCCATTCCTGCTGCCTGGAAGGCCTTTCGCGCCTGCTCCACGCCCTTTCCGAAGTTTCCCACGGGATCCTCCGCTCCGGATACAAAAAGAACCGGCAGATCTTTGGGCATCCGCTTCATATTCTCTTCCCGGCATGCCTCCTGAATACTGGTAAACAGATTATAATAGCCGTTTACCGTAAACCGGAAGGTACAGCGTTCATCCGCCAGATAGGCGTCCACAACCGTCCCATCCTTGGTCAGCCAGTCCCGTTCTGTCCGGGCCGGCTTGAAATGTTTATTATACCCTCCGAAGGCCATGCTATCCACCAGCCGGCTCCGATAGTGCCAGCCCCGGAATCGACCAATCACGGAACACAGGGCTCTCCCCAGCTTCAGCACTCCTTCCGGCTGGGTTCCCGTTCCCATGATGATAGCTCCGTCCAGCTCCTTGCCGTAGCGGAACAGATATTGACGCAGTAAAAAAGATCCCATGCTGTGTCCCAGAATATAATAGGGCACGCCCGGATACTTTTTCGCCGTCTTCCAATACAGCCTGTGCAGGTCTCCCAGCACGATTTTATTGCCGTCTTTCTCTGCGAAAAATCCGTACTCTTCCTTGGTTTTTACGGATTTTCCGTGTCCCAGGTGATCGTTTCCTACCACCAGAAAGCCCTTTTCGGTCAGAAATTCGGCAAAGTCCTCATAACGCTCGATATATTCCACCATGCCGTGAAAGATCTGCAGAATTCCGCAGATCTTACCGGACTCCGGTTTCCATTCTATGCCATGGATTTGGGTCGCTCCGTCCCCCGATAGAAAGGTAAATTCCCGTTTCAGAGCCATTCCGTCTCCCTTTCTCTTTTGTGTTCTCTTACTACATGATTCATTCCAAAAACAAGGGGATCTCCGAACCTCTCACGCAGTTCCCTGCAGAGACAGTCACCGAGATCCCCCCTCTTATCTCTACTGTTTCTGTTTACTGTTTTGCACTCAGCATATTTTCCGCAAAGTCCTGAATGGCCTTCGCAGCCTGCTCATAGGTCATCTGGGTGGTATTGATACACAAATCGTAGTTCTGCATATTCTCCCACTCCTGACCGGTAAAATAACGGTAATAATCCCGACGGTACTTATCTGTCTTGGAGATAAACCGATCCGCCGCCTTCCAGTCGATCTTCTGGCGGTTCATCTCCTTCTGGATGCACTTTTCTCTGGATGCGTAGATGTATACACGAACCAGATCCGGCTTATCCCGGAGCACATAGTCCGCCGCCCGGCCGATGACCACATAGCTGGACTCGTCCGCCAGTTCCCGGAGTACCTTTGCCTGATAATTGAACAGGTTATTATTGGAAGTAAAATCCTCTTTCTCCGGAGGAATCAGACCGCCTGTATATACCTTCTGAGAAGCCCGGAACAGCAGGCTCTGCTTCTGATCCTCGTCTGCTCTGGCGAACAGTTCCTCGCTGATTCCGCTATCGTCCGAGGCCAGCCGCAGGATATTCCGATCGTAAAGCTCCACGCCCAGATTCTTTGCAAGAATTCTTCCGATAGAAGTCGCTCCGCTTCCGCAGGTTCTTGTGATTGCAATGATAAAATGATCCATATACAAAACCTCCTCTTTGCTTCTTCATCTTATCTTTATCATAAAAGTTTTCAGTCAATTTGTCAATTCCTTATCCTTGTCAAAGTACCATGCCTCTGTTATTATCAGAGTAGAAACGCTTTTTTTCTATCACTTTTATATCTCATATTTTATAAATATTTTTTAGAAATTTTTTATAGAAAGGATCTTCCTTTATGAACGTTACGAATCTCAAAAAATTAACCGCCCGGATGCGGCAGCTTTCCCTTCCCGCATCCGCTTTCCTCTTTGTGATCACCGGTCTGGTTCTTTCCCTGCTTCTGGAAGTCGGCGTCTTTCAGTTCCGCTATTTTCAGCAGGTTTCTTCTGATTATCCCGAAACCACCCTGGATCTCAGTACCCTGGACGGCTGGAACGGGGAAGCCCTGGCCCTTCTGCCCGAGAACCCTTCTGTTTCCTTTCAGAATCTCTCCGTCCCTGTCCGCAGCGTCACAGTCCGTACCTCCGGCCCCGCCGCCGTGCTTTCCGGCAATATCGGCATCTGCGATGAAGCCAGCGCTGTAAAGACCGTGGGTGCCGCCTCTTTCCAGGTGAATCCCGGCGGCACGGAGAATACCTTCACCGCCCGTATTGACAGCCGCGGAACTCTTTCCCGTCTGCGTATCACCTTTACAGACACTCTGACGGAGCCGGTTTTCCTGCTCTCCGTGACTCTGAATGCCCGTCAGCCCCTCTCCATCAATGGGCTGCGCGTTCTTCTCCTGACATTGGTTCTGACTGCGCTCTTCCTGGTGTTCCGCTTCCGTCTCTACGAGACGGACTATCAGCCTGCCCGGCGCAGCCATCGTCTTCTGAATCTGGCTGTGCTTCTGCTGTGCCTGCTGATTTCCGGCGGCGTCTTTTACGGAAGTGACAGCTCCCACGCCCTGCTCCGTCCCTATCCGACTCTGGAGGAAATCCGTTCTCCGGAAATGGTGGTTGACGCCTATATGCAGCAGCTGGACGCCTTTGAAAAGGGCCAGCTCGAACTGGATCTGGATGTGAACCCGGAACTGGAAGCCCTGGACAATCCCTACGACAAGGGTGAGCGGGATAAAAAGGAGATTACCTGCCACTGGGATCGGGCCTACTATAACGGAAAATACTACTCCTACTTCGGACTGGCTCCGCTCTTTATGGTTTATTATCCCGTCTACCTGCTCACCGGCATGCTGCCCACCACGGAATTTGCGGGCGGAGTTCTGGCAGTCTTTGCCCTTCTGGCTCTCTTTCTGGCCGTTCAGGGGCTTCTGAAGCTCTTCCGGCCCCGGGTGAACCTGCTTCTGTTCCTTACCGGAGAGCTGGCCGTCACAGGCGGAAGCTTCCTCTGGATGCTGCAGGCTTCCGCCTCCAGCTTTTACTATCTGCCTCTTCTGGCTGCAGCCGGATGGCTGGCTGCCTTTACGGTTCTGGCCTCCTTTGCCGTCTCCGCCTCCACTGCCCGGAAACGAAGTCTGCTCTTTTTCCTCTGCGGGCTGTCCGTGGTGATGCTGGTACTGTCCAGACCGAATTCGGTTCTGCTGGCCATGGCCTTTGCAGCTCCCCTCTTTCTTCAGCTTCTCTTTGATCGGCAGCGCTCCCCCAGGGAACGTTTCCTGGAAAGCGCACTGCCCTTCCTGATTCCTGTAGTTCTGGGCGCTGCAGCCATCATGTATTACAATTATCTGCGCTTCGGTTCCTTCTTTGAATTCGGAACCTCCTACCAGTTGACCGAAAGTGATATTCGCTACAATCAGATAAGCTTTAGCCTTCATCATCTTTCTTCCATGCTGTATCACTACTTTGCGGAGCCCTTTGTATCTCTCGAGTTTTTCCCGTTCCTGCGCTTCACCACTGAAAAATGCGTGGACTTCGGAAATTACCTCTATCAGGAATACAGTGTCGGTCTCTTCCAAATGCCTCTGAACCTGGGTATTTTTCTGGCTCCCTGCCTGCTTTACCAAAAGAAGGCCGTCAGTCAAAATTCTCGGAATCTTCAGAAACCCATCCTTCTGCTCCTGATTCCTGCCCTTCTGATACTCGGTTATCTGGACTTTCTGCTTGGAGGCATTCACATTCGCTACGTGTGCGATTTGAGCCTGGTCATGAGCCTCACAGCCTTCTTCCTGATTCTGAGCCAGATTCACTACGATGGAACACGTTCCGCCCGGATTCTGTACATCATCGTGCTCTTTGGTCTGCTTCTCACCGTTAGCCGGGGACTGCTCCTGATCTTCTCCAATGAGACGAATTCCATTCTGTTAAAGAATCCGGACTTTTATCTGCGAATCAGTCATCTTTTCCATTCCTGAGATCACAAACCATAATTCCACGGGGAGCTGTTTCAGCGACAGCTTCCTCTGTTTTTGGTTTAGCGAAAAAACTTTGCATTTTTTTAATTTTCTACTGGACAAACTCCTTCTTTTATGATAATATAAACCTTGCTGACGGCGAGTTAGTAAAACGGCGTGTGGCTCAGCTTGGTAGAGCGCTACGTTCGGGACGTAGAGGTCGCAGGTTCAAATCCTGTCACGCCGACGTTTTAAAAAAGAGTTCTTGAAGAAGAACTCTTTTTTCTTTTGTTTTTTTCTTGCATTTTTTAACGAACGTGCTACAATAAAACAGTCAGATAAATTTGACCAGGGGCTTGTAGCTCAGTTGGGAGAGCGCTGCGTTCGCAACGCAGAGGTCGAGGGTTCGAATCCCTTCAGGTCCATGGAACAAACATTTTATAAATACGGAAGTATAGCTCAGCTGGGATGAGCGTTCGCCTCACACGCGAGAGGTCATGGGTTCGAGCCCCATTACTTCCACTGGAAAAGCCTGTATTTACGGGCTTTTTTTTTATACATTATTTATTTTTTTTCCAATCGGTTCTTCTCATTCATCCTCTGATATATAGCTGCTATGCTCTGCTCTGTGGGCATCACTTTTACGATTTCAGATAATGGAAGTGGTTCTGGCGAGTGCATGTAGCACCACCAGTAAACCGCTTTTATTCTTCTTTCAATCGACAAACCTCTATGGTTTCTCAGCATTTCTCTGAGTCTCGAATTAACGCCACCTTCAATTCGATTATTCGTAAATGGTGCTGAAAAATCATCTTTCAATTCTTCATCAAGGTATGTAAAGAGTGTTCGTTCTCTAATTAACTTAAGCAGCGCTCTTTCTGCTTTCAGTAGCCGCTC
>NZ_JACOOR010000007.1 GCF_014290175.1 Anaerosacchariphilus hominis | reverse complement strand
ATGTTTTGCAGCCCTTACAAAACCAACGTTGCGAACCGGCTTTTGTCTTTCCTGATTTAACACATTTTTTACCACAAATAGGACAATTTACTTGATTCATTTAACCTTCCCTCCATGGTTCTAATTTTAAGAAAGATTAAATGCCTGCAAACCCTTTATTTTCAAGAGCTCACAGTACTTTCTATCAACACGTTTTGTCCTATAAGTCTCTATTTTACTGCAAAACCGGTCCTGAGAATTTATCAATATCACTTTCATTTTATCGAATGAAATGTGTAGCTACACGTTCCTCTTTTTCCGGCAGACCAAACATTTCTTTACTCAACGCAATACTCTTCATCAGTTTTCTTTCCTGTGATAGCCTCTTACATCCAGCTACTTTCCGCTTCATCCAGCTTCTTCACCAACGTATCTTTAAGAGCGGTAAAAGCAGGAATAAAACTATCACGTATCAACAGAATCATTTCGTCCACTTCATCTTCATTGTATATATGGACAGAAGTATTTCTCTTTTTTAGCATAAGCAGCTATACTTCCGAATCACTGATAAATCCTATTTTATAAGCAAGTTGCAGAATTTCACGCGGCGATCCGGTCGAAGCTTCTTCTATGCCATGCATTCTCATAATTTCCTGTAAGGCTTTCCTTGCAAGTTCAAAAGTAAGATTAAATTGTCCAATAATTCCTGTTCGATATATATCATTTGTTTCCGCCAACTTAAAATCAGCATTTGCTAATACCGCCAGACAGTTTATGAAGTTATCAAGCTTTTTCATAAATCACTACGCCATCCTTCTCTATTTCTTTTTTTAATTCATTGGAAATTGATACATCCGCCTGTACCACATCAATCATCAGGAGCGAATGTATATTTTCCTTTACATCCCAATAAAAGCTATCAAAATCTCCACCGTATACTGCGATATCGACATCGCTTCTTTCTGTGCTCGTACCCCGTGCGCGGGAGCCAAACAGTACGATTTTCGTAACAGCATACTTTTGCGCAAAAGAACACAGTTCCTCTACTATTCGATCCGGTAAATGATATTTCATATTCAGTATTGACCCCTTTATATAAAATAAGTTCCAATATTTATTTTTAGCTTAGCATAATTTTACCTGATTAACAAGTTGCCCATACTAATCACATCTACAAACTTAAATTATTCAAGCTTTTCAAATACTAACGTCCTTAATTCTGTTCAATAATTGATTTATAGTAGTTACCAAAGTCAGCAAGTGAATTAACAATTGGAAGCATTTTTGTTCCGAGTTCCGTTAAGCCGTATTCAACTCTCGGTGGCTGCTCATGGTAATCGTGGCGATATGCCAGCCCATCACTCATCATTTGTCTTAAACTATCTGTCAAAACCTTTTGTGAAATACCATCTATACTTCGTTGTAGCTCATTGAATCTCCATGGGCGCTCTTTCAAGTTACGCAAAATCAGCAGTTTCCATTTTCCTCCGATAAGAGATACTGCTGTTGCAACTGGGCATTCCGGCAATTCTTCTTTTGTTCGCATAATTCTCACCTCCGAGTCTATTGTAACACATTCATTTTTGAGTGTACAGTTACAAAAAGGTGCGTACTTGTTTTTGTATGTGCCTTACACTATACTAATACCAAGCAATCGGAAACTACAAATTAACTATGGAGGTATTATCATGGTAAATTACACAAAAACAACTATTGGAAAGGAAAACCGAATTGAGCTGCATGAAAAGTTGTCTTTAACAGGTGCAGAAATCAGTTTAAACGAACTACCTGCAGGAGCAAATGTCCCATTTATTCATTCTCATAAAGAAAACGAAGAAATCTATGGAATTCTTTCAGGTAACGGCAAAGCAATAATTGATGGAGAAGAAATCAGTCTTTCAACTGGAGACTGGCTAAAAATCGCACCTGCTGCAAAGCGTCAGTTTTTTGCATCCGATATTTCTGGAATTACTTATATCTGCATTCAGGTAAAAGAAAATTCTCTGGAACATTTTACAGCAGAGGATGCTGTAATCGGCTAATTAAAAGTATTTATTTACAAAAATGCACAGTTCACGATAAGCTAAGAACTGTGCATTTCTTTTTTGTTCAATATTACGTTTTCTCAATTTTTCAAACAAGAAGTTACCGTTCAAACGCCAAATATCTCGTTCCTTGAAAAGTCAGTTCCCCTGTATCTCCTTCTGCAAGCATTCCATATTCTATTCCAGACACCTGAAACTCCATTCTATCTCCGCTTTCCATCTGAAATGTCACATAATACATCGTATTTGTTGTAGTATAGAATCCATGTGCTCCACTCACATCACCTGCATTTGCATATTGATGATGTGTAATGTTTTCTCTCTTCGCAACAATAATAGCTGACACAGTTAATTTGGGTGACTGATTATTCTTATTCCACGTAACAAATCCCTGTCCCAAAGAAAAAATAATAATACCAATCACAATAATAAACACGATTGGAACTATAATACTCATTGGATCAAACATCCTCTATTCACCTCTCCTCATATAATCCAAGTTTCCAGTTCCACAAATTCCGATTTGCACACCCCTATTCTACTACAAGCTTTCTCTTTTCTGTCTGTCCATAAGCAATAGGATAAACATAATAAACCATATTACCCATGCAATTAAACACCCAATTCCCTAATACTGAATATCTATGATTCCTCCCAGAACAAACGGGATTGGCATAAGCATCATTCCTTTTCCATATGCTTTACAAATAGCGTTTTCGTTATATTTCTTTCGCTCATCTATCTTTTTTATGTTGGATTCATTATACCATACTATTTTTTAACCAAAAACTTAATTCTTTTTTAATATCGTTTGTCAAAAGTTAAAAAAGGGAACACTTGAAATTGTCTAGCATATATGCTATTATATGCATAGGCAAAAAGTAGTGAGTAGTCCGTAAGGGCAACAAAATCCCCAGTAGTTGCAGCTACTGGGGATTTTTATTCCGTTTGGGCAAGGTGGCTTAATCCTTAGGCTGGTTGCCTTTACTCGTTATCTCCGTCCAACCATTTGCACTGGTATTTCTGGCCATTTCCCTTGTCAATACAATTCCACGCATTGCTTTTTGTACTCATAACTGTATTTCATAAAAATACCCCCCAATACTGAGTGTCCAGTATTGGGGGTACATATCACTTGCCGGGGTCTATTTTTATCATCACACGGAACACCGGCGAATTTTTCTCGCGTCACATTCTCTGTAAGTGAAACCCGTCAGAACAAAGCACCTCTCCACTGCATGAAATCATTGAGATACCGCTGCTTTATCCTCTGGCCACGATCTTCTGAGCGCCGCATAGGAAATAAGGAAGTTTGCAAGCCAACCTGCCGGGACTGCAAGCCAAACAAAAGCAATGCCAAAACGCGGTGCACAAATCAAAGCAACAGACAAGCGGATTGCAAGGTTTACCATATTTGCAATAAGAAACGGCCGCATGATTCCAAGTCCGCGAAGAACGCCATCGGTTGCCATCTTGATGCCCATGAAGATGAAAAAGTAACCAAGCCATCTCATATAATCACCGGACACCTGATAGGCCAACGCGGTTCCGTCTTTTCCCAAGAACAACGAGGAAATCTGTGTGTGCAGTGTTTCAATGACCACGAAAGCAAGAACTGCAAAGCACAGATCCAGCACCAGTGCAACATGGTAGCCTTTTTTGATACGCTCAATTTTCTTTGCGCCAAGATTCTGGGATACAAACGGCGAAACTGCATTGCCGATGGATACGAAGATCAGCGAAAAAACATTTTCTACCCGCATCGTTGCCGCATACCCGGCAAGTGCCTGTGTGCCGAAGGGATTTACCACTGCCTGCACGATCATCATACCGATAGACACTGTGGACTGCTGCAAAACCGATGGTACCGCAATGCGAAGCATGGAATACAGCTCCTGCCGGTCGAACCTGCTAAAGGAGCTCTTGTATTGCCGCATCCGAGACAGAAAGAGCAAAAACGAAAACACGGCAGAAATTCCTTGTGCGATCAAGGTCGCAAGGGCTACACCAAACACCCCCAGACCAAGACCAGCCACCATCCAGAGATCCATAAAAATATTCAGGATAGATGAGAATATCAGCAGTCCCAACGGAATTTTGGATTCACCGATGGAAGTGAACATGGTGGAAAGAATGTTGTACATGAATAGAAACGGGAAACCCACAAAGTAGACACGCAGATACAATACTGCTTCTTCCAATATATCGGCAGGGGTCTGTAATCCGCTCATCATGAAATGAGAAAAGCAAAAGCCAAAGACACCAAGGACAACGCTTAAGATCAGAAAGCTGATCAGGGACGTTGACACAATGGTTTTCATTTTACCATAATTTTTTGCACCAAAATAGCGGCTTACAAGCACACCTGCGCCCACACCAGCACCAAGCGCCACACAAATAAAAACATTGGTCAGTGCAGCACAAGCACCAACAGCCGCAAGTGCCGAGGAGCCAACAAATTGACCAACTATTATGGAATCGGCCATATTGTATACTTGTTGAAAAAAGCTGCCAAGGATCATCGGCATCGCAAAAACAGTCAGCGCTTTAAGGGGTGGATCTGTGATCAAATATTCATCTTTCGACATGATTATATTCCTTCCAAAAATCGTTTATCGCAAATTTTATCGCAAGTCAAGAAATTAGTGCAACATTCAAACGGCATCTTTGCGATATGCAATTCACCGCTGCTGCATTAAAAAGTTGAATTGCTATAAATAACCAACAATCAATGTAACGATTGCTGCCAAAATCGCTTTACCCATATAATCACACTCCTTTGTCAAATTTCGATTGAGATTTCACCCGTTTTAAGAAATTTAACTGTTATATTTTGTTATCAAGTTCTCCGCAAACCATTGAAAACACTGGATTGGTCGCAGGTAAGCTTTTCCTTATTGTTTCCCTTGTGTTATATTGTCCCGTCAGTGTTTACAAACTCTGATAAGGGCAAATACAAGGGTGCAGGACATCCGATGGATGTCCGCTTTGCGCCGACCGTAGCGACAACAGAAACCAAGAAAATCATATAAAATAGTATAACACAAAATAATAGTAGTTTTTTCATAAGATTTTTCTCCATATGAAAAACATATGTCCTGACATTATAAAGAGTGTGTTAATATATATTTACCATGAAATCATAGAAAAATCGGAAATGCCACGCAAAGTAGCAGAAATAGTTGAAATGCAATCCCTGCTTGCTTGTAGTAAAAATTACTCTTTTCTATACTAAAATTAATCATCACCATTGCTTTATGATGAATTAAATTGTTATAAGTACTATCATTTACAGAGGAGGTCACAGAACATGACATTTGCAGAAAAGTTAAAATCCTTACGCAAACAAGCAAGTATGTCACAGGAACAATTAGCAGAAAAGCTTGGTGTATCAAGACAGGCTGTCACAAAATGGGAAACAGACACCGGTATTCCCGACCTTGAAAATATTAAGTCAATTTCATCATTGTTTGATATTTCTATTGATGAATTGCTTTCTAATGAAAAAGCATCTCAAAAGAATTCAGAGCATCTCTTTGAAAGTGTAACAGAATATGATATTGATGAACCCAAGCGCTATGATATGAAATTCGGTGGAGCAAAGCGATTCGTATTATGCGGATACAAAGGTGAGAAAATTCGGATCCGTCTGGTATCTGATACGCTCCCCACACTACAGAATGATTTTAAAATCAAAATAGATGACATCAGAAAGCGAATTGATGTAGATGTAAAACGGATGAATGGCGTTACGGAAGCAACTGCTAAAGAGGCTGTCAGCATCTTTGTACAGATTCCTTCTCCATATATTGGTCAGATTGAATGTGCTGTTAATACGGAAACTGTGGAAATTCACTCCCTTAAATGTGACAGTATCGAGCTAGATGTAAAGACATCGCACGTTACCTTAGATGATGTTTCTGGTACAGTCGAAATAAACTGTAATCTTGACATGGAAGTATTATGCAATTCATTAAATGGTGAAGTTGATATCAACCAGATATCAGCAACATCAAGAATCCATATTCCTGAAAACAGTGTATTTACAGCAGTTACAAAAGGAATTGGAACAAACATTTTTTATAAGAAAAATGGACAACCGACAGATCGGTTTGATACATCGGATTCTGAAAATATCATTGAGCTGAATGGTATAAAAAGTGAACTTGTTATCTATACGGGCAAAGAAAGAGGTTAAGCAGTAAAAACAAATTTTGGCACCGTTTTGGCACCGGAAAGGGGCTGATTACACTTACAGACTGAAAGTTATAAACATCTTTGCAAATATACCATATCTCTTAACTGTACACCACACTCATAAATTGGGTGGTCATAATTGTCCGTAAAGAAATTCGGAATATTATGAGAACGGACAAATCCGCATTTTTCATAAAATGGTACGGTCAACGGACTGTCACCTGTTCCAACTTGCAAAACAGAATATTCATCTGCATATTTACTGGCAAGAAAATCAATTAGTGCTTTCCCATAGCCCTTTCCTTGATTTTCCGGATCGACTGCGATATTCTTGATTTCAAGTATTTCGTTACCTTCATCGGTGACAACACATTCAGCTTTTACATTACCATCTTCAAGTACATACATATTACCTTTTTCAAGATAGCGATCAACCATGCTCTCCTGTTCATCAGCTAATAGCAATAATGATATAAACTGCTTTTTATTTTCATTCACTTCTCTGATTTTCATATCCATTACTCCGTCAAACTTGAATTTTATCGTTCTTTCATACAATACACATAAGTCTGTACAATATTACGCATATAAATAAACTGATTATGTTTGCTCTATTTGTTTTATAGTTTGCATTTGTCGGATTTCATTTTTTTATTTTGTTATTTCAAGTAAAATCAAATACATGCAATGGGACAATAACAATAATAAGACTAAATAGTAAAGTCACTATCTTTAATATTTTACTTTTTTTCCAGAAAAAATAGTACATTGCAAACTGCAATATTATACTTATTGTAAAATAAAGTATCCACTTTAATTCCCATTGCACAATAGCTATTATTGATTCATAATCAAATTCAGTAAAAATTATGCATACAATAAATATCCAAAGAAAAAGTAAAAATACAATAAATTCGTATCCTGCTAATGCAAGTACTTTTTTTCTTATACTTGCATTTCGCATAAAAAAACAACCCCAATAGATAATATACACAATAAAAATGTTCTATAATAATCCGAAAAAATTATTTCTGTTATCACATTCGTGTCTCCTATAAAAACTTCTGTTAAATCAGCACAATTTTTCAAATATTGATAGCAGCAATATTCCGATTTTACGCTCTCTGCAACTTCCCGACAAATTGGAATTTGACTTGCCTATTTTCTTAAAATCTCATGTGGAGCTTCTATTTCATTTGCCAAGGTATGCTCTGTTAATTCTGACATCAATTTCAATTTTTTATTAATCAATGGTCGCATACAATTAGGAACATGTTCCTGATGCGCTCTGTGGATTGCTACACATTCCTTACAGTTTCCGTGATAACGACAGGCTTTCAGGCAAGGACAGTGAGCTTTGTCTTTATACTCCTTACGAAATTCCGCTGCAAATTCTTCTTGCAGTCTCAGCCCCTCGACACGGTTTCCCTTATGAAATTCTACCATTGCATCCAGTTCTTTCTGGTTCCCTTCAATCTTCATGTTATTATAGCGCCTCCATTTCAACTATTCCTCATTTTCTGATAAATTCCGATTTTAATGTCTCTATTATACCATAATGATACTATTATAAAAAAGGAAAAAGAGCTCCTTCGAGCTCTTTTGATTCAGTTCTGTAAACTTGAATTTATCTAACTTTTCCTTGAAAGCCTAAATTCTTCAAAGCATCTTCTCCAAACTTTGCAAAGTCACCTTCTGCACCAAAAGAAAAGAAAGCTTCTTTACCACCAGTGGCAATAATATCTGCACTCTGATACCCCTGATACTCGGATAACATAATTACTAAACTGGCATAACTTCTTGTTCGTAAAAACCAGTTTTCAAAAATTAATAGTAGTGTTTTGGTGTCTCCCAATTCACGTATAATTTCGTCTTTGAATTCCACATCGGAGAACTTACGTTTATCAAATTCTTCTTTGATTTTATTTTTGATTTCATCTAATTCATATCGTTTTTTAGCATACATTTCGACTTTCTTGCTTGCCATTGAAAACACTCCTTTCAAATTCCGATTGTTCGAGCTTTTCAAATACTAACGTACTTAATTCTGTTCAATAAGTGATTTATAGTAGTTACCAAAGTCAGCAAGTGAATTAACAATTGGAAGCATTTTTGTTCCGAGTTCCGTTAATCCGTATTCGACTCTCGGTGGCTGCTCATGGTAATCGTGGCGATATGCCAGTCCATCACTCATCATTTATCTTAAACTATCTGTCAAAACCTTTTGTGAAATACCATCTATACTTCGTTGTAGCTCATTGAATCTCCATGGGCGCTCTTTCAAGTTACGCAAAATCAGCAGTTTCCATTTTCCTCCGATGAGAGATACCGCTGTTGCAACTGGGCATTCCGGTAATTCTTCTTTTGCTCGCATAATTCTCACCTCCGAGTCTATTGTAACACATTCAATTTTGAGTGTACAGTTACAAAAAGGTGCGTACTTGTTTTTGTATGTGTCTCACACTATACTAATACCAAGCAACCAGAAACTACAAATCAACTATGGAGGTATTATTATGACAAATTACACAAAAACAACTATTGGAAAGGAAAACCGAATTGAACTGCATGAAAAGTTGTCTTTAACAGGTGCAGAAATCAGTTTAAACGAACTACCTGCAGGAGCAAATGTCCCATTTGTTCATTCTCATAAAGAAAATGAAGAAATCTATGGAATTCTTTCAGGTAACGGCAAAGCCATAATTGATGGAGAAGAAATCAGCCTTTCAACTGGAGACTGGCTAAAAATCGCACCTGCTGCAAAGCGTCAGTTTTTTGCATCCGATATTTCCGGAATTACTTATATCTGCATTCAGGTAAAAGAAAATTCTCTGGAACATTTTACAGCAGAGGACGCCGTAATCGGCTAATTAAAAGTATTTATTTACAAAAATGCACAGCTCCCGATAAGCTAAGAACTGTGCATTTCTTTTTTCTTCAATTTTACAATTTCTCTATTTTTCAAACAAGAACTTCTCGATTTCAAATGGCGATAAATAAATCTCACCACCATCATCAGTTTAATTTTCGTTTAGATTAACGATTTCTTTTTCCTGTATTCTCTGTCCCTCGGATTTCCTCATGATAGAAATAATCTACGATCACCGGATGTCCCTGCGGGACTCTGCCATAAGGCATTTCATTATCCACAAAGGGACAATCATACTTCTTAGCCATTTCCTCAGCTTTTACTTCAAGTGCTTCAAAGTAGCTGCGGTTATGCTTGTTATAGATCTCGTCGTAAAGTGGTACAAGATCAGGATATTTTCCGGCGATATAATCCATAATTGTCTTTTTGAAACCGCCTCGAAGATTAAGATTTTCGAGCCAGAACAGATCGCACTGATCCTTTACCCGCTCAAAGATTGCTTCAAAATTCGTGATACCGGGGAATACCGGAGATACGAAACAGACTGTACGGATACCTGCTTCATATACCTGCTTCATAGCAGCGATACGGCGCTCAATGCTAGAAGCAGAGTCCATATCGTTCTTGAAATTTTCATCTAGTGTGTTGATCGACCATGAAACGGTTACTCGTCCAAGCTTCTTCAGCAGATCAATATCTCGTACCACAAGATCCGACTTTGTGCAGATCAGAATATCTGCGTCACTGCCGATCAGCTGCTCCAGAAGTTTTCTGGTATTCCCGAATTGCTCCTCCTGTGGATTGTAGCCATCTGTCACAGAACCGATGACCACCCGCTGTCCGGCATATTTCTTCGGATTCTTAATTTCCGGCCAATGCTTCACATCAAGGAAAGTGCCCCATTCCTCCTTGTGTCCGGTAAAGCGCTTCATAAAAGAAGCATAGTAATACTTGCAGGCGTGTGTACAGCCTACATATGGATTGACCGAGTAACCGCCTACAGGCAGACTGGACTTGGTCATGATGTTCTTTGTTTCCGCCTCATTAATGAGGATTCCATTTATTACTTCTGCCATAAACTCTGTACCTCCAACACTTTATTGAATTCATCCGGCATTTCCTGAATCATATTTTCATTCCCTATGATAGGGACAAGATCTTCCTTCATAAATACCGGAATGTCAAGCATATGCGCCTGATCTGTCAGAGACCATGCCCACTCCGGCTCCGTATGAACCTTCCTGCTCTGAACTCCAGTCATGGTGCCGACAACGATCCAGTTGATCCCGGAAAGATCAACTGAACCTGGATTGTCGAATAGCGGCTCAAAGGTAACATGATAGTGTTTTGCTCTGACATTTTCCCGTAGTGCGTCAATACGCCACAGTTCTGCTTTTCTCGTCACCGTAACACCAAACCATGCGTTTTCCAAATCTGTATCAAAATCCAGCAGATCTGGTCGCTTTGTAAGGAACAGGAACTGATGCTGTGGATTTTCACGGATTTTTTCAAATACCTCGTCTCTCCATTCTGACTTCCAGCCGGAAAGATCGCTCATGCCGGTAAGAAGAAAGTTCTGCGGACGTTTCTTTTCCATCATCTTGAGCTTACCCGGAAAGAATTCAGGGTCAGCAAAGTCATCAATCATATGCCAGCGTTTCACATTATTGCGGGCATAGCAATATGCACACCCCACTGTACATCCGATGACGATATTCATGTTTTGAATCTGATCTTTGATACAAATACTCATGATTTCTGCCACTCCTCAAGATTCTTTCTGATACGGTCGAGGCATTCCTCAAACTGGGTAATTTCTTCCTCCGAAAAACCTTTGTAGTAAATACTGCCCATTTTATCAGATACAGAATCGTATTTGTCCTTTAAGGCATGTGCTTTTTCAGTCAGAAACAGGAGTGTTTTCCTTTTGTCCGCTTCAGACTGAACACGTCTTATCAGCCCTTGATTTTCCATTCTTTCCAGCATCGTAGTAAGAGAAGTTATCGCTAATCCACATTTAATCGAGAGTGACCTGATTGAGATTCCATCTTCCTGCCACAGTACATAAAGAATACGCCCTTGGGCTCCGTTAAACGCATCAATATTCTTTTCGCTGAGAATCTTCTCAAAGATTCGATCTCCAAGTTGTTTTATTTTGGTAACAAGAAATCCGCCATTCATTTTCACACAAAAACTCCTATATAGTATTTTATCAAATAATACTATATAGGAGTTTTACTGTCAACAGTTTGTATGTCTAAGTAAAAGTAAATTCCGATTTCTCAGTTTCAAAAACTGGAAGTTATCTTTATGCCAAGTTTACTTGTCAATCACAAAATAAGCAATCACCATTACCAAAGAAATGGTCAATCCTATGTAAAACTCGGGGAATGCTAATCGAATGCTATTCTGTAAACTGACTTCACCGGTGACAGTCAATGTATGCCAGGTGAGAAATTTATATATTTCGGAGACCACGATCCCAATCGTGCCTAATGCGCCTAAACCTTTACTAATACCTCGCTTCTTGAAGGGAAACCATACTCCTAAAACAAACAAAATGACAGACACCATTCCAATAGGATTGAGCAGATTTATCAAGCCGGTAATTTCCTGTACACCTTTTAATCCACCATATTGGTTAAATAACATTGGTAATAAACTGATCAGAAACGCTATTGATAGAATCATTTTCTTTTTCATCCATTCACACTCCTTCGCCAAATTTCTGATTTTTTCTTTTAAAAGCTGGAATTTTTCACTTCTTTATCTTAGGAGCAATAAGCAGCACTACTGTCACAAGAAAATATACACCATACAGTAACCAAGTAATTGTATTACTCCAAGGGAAACTCTTTTCTGGATGATTCAATGCAAACATTATAAATACAATAGCTATAATCAACATTGTCAAACCGATAATCTTTGATATACTCCTTTTCATGTAAAGTCCCTCCTCAAACTGGAATTGAGATTTCATATATTCCAAGGAATTTAGTAACTGTTATATTTTATTATCAAATATCTCTCAATCCCTTGAAAACACAAAGTTTATCGCAGGTGAGCTTTCCCTTATTGTTTCCCTTGTGTTATATCGTCCCACCAGTGTTTACGAACTCTAATAAGGGCAAAAACAAGGGCAAGAAAATTATATAAAACAGTATAACACAAAATAAAAGTGGCATGGTGAACTGATTGAAATGCTTCTGATTTTTGCAACAAATGATTGATTTAACGATAAGGAGATTTGATACGATGAGAACAATATTTGCAGAATACACTCCCAAGCGCAACAGTATTGATGTTTACACCTCTGTTGGCTATATGCTCCGCATTGACTGTTGGGAAGCTGAAAAGAACTTAAAAACCACACCAGGATCAGACTGTGCATTAAACGCACTCGCCATTGATGAACCTCTTGAATATGCGAAATTATATCTTGATGGAAATTTGCAGATGTGGGTAGATGCGGAAGACTCATTAGACATTTTTTAATTTTTAAACAAATACAACAGTTTAAATCGCTATTAACCACAATATTTCCGGAAGATTCATTATAGGTTTGTGTAAACGCAAAGAAACGGCGGCTCTGAAAATCAAAGCCGCCGTTTCATAAGCGCGTGAAAATATGTCTGCTGTACGACGGCTTTTTTTCTTTTGCCGTCGTGCGACAGATAATCAATTCATTCTATTTTGAACTTCTTTTATGCTACCTGATGTCTGCAATAGGAATGAATCGCCAAGAATGTAAACACAAATAATTCAATTCCTGCCGAAATCAAAATAACATGCGGTGTCCAGAAACTCATTCCACCGATATTCAGATAATTGAAATTTGCAAGCTGATAAAGGAAATTGTTCTGCATACCAATTCCAGCAAATGGAAGTATGGTAGAGAGCCATGTTGCTCCCATCGCACATAAGCAAAAAGCGGCATGAGAAGAACTACAATAGAGATCAGCAAAACTGTCAATGTGTCTTTACATTTTGCAGACAGTAACAACGTACAGCTAACCGTTGCTAATACAGAAATCAAGCCCGCTGCTGCGAGAATTATCTGCAACTGCCCCAGATTGATGTTTGGCAGGTTAATGATAGAGTATAGCATCTGAAACGATGTTTTTAAGCAATCCGTCCCGAACGCTGCATCTAAAATCAGAATGTGTACCGTGATCCCGACAAGGAAAGTAACAACGAAAAGTGTAAATGCCGCCAGAATTTTTGTAATTGCTAATTGGTTACGCCCGTATTTGGTAGTTCGCAGGATGCTGTCACCGCCCGTTTGATATTCTCCGGCAAAAGTAGGAGCTGCGGTTGCCACGCACAAAATAGCAAGGAACAAAATATAAAACTCAATATAATCAAATGCATCTTTAGAAATTCCAGAATGAAGATAAAAAGGCGTATCAAGTTCTGAATATTTTTCAAGAGCTTTCTGCTGTGCGGTTTCGTCTTCTCTTTGCTCATTTCGCATGACATCCTGTAAATCTTCTGCGCACTTTTCATAATAGGCTCCGTCAATGTCATTCGGGTCAATATCCATTAAATCAGCACCAATGCCTGTTAATGGATCAGCAAACGCTTCGGACAGACCTTTCAGCAAGGGACGGATCGGGACGATTTTTTCAATATTTACAGCCAGAGGAAGGCCCTCTTCCTCGACTGGCCCATATTCTCGAACGCAGCTTTGATAAGTTTCCAAAGCCGATTTAATCCTATCCGGGGTCACTTCACCAGCGGATGTTTTATATAAATCTTGTTTGTACTTGATAGCTGCCAAGCCGTCTAATTCTGTAACCGTGCCATCTTCGTTTGGACGGTTAATACCTTCAAATGATGCTCATGTGCCATAAAGTAACACAAAAAAGCAATAGACAGCCTCCACAATTCCGTAATGATTGATGCTTGACGGTCTCCTGAAAGTTCGCTATAATAATAACCGTAAAATTTGAGTGGACTTTTCCGGATTCGGTCATCTTTTTGCCACACAACTGTCTAGTGATAGTTGTGTGGCTTTTTTGTTGCCTGCATCTCGGAAATGTTGACAGAATGGAGGATGATTTTTTATGGAAAACAACTTCTTATCTCTGATCAAGACGCGCCGCAGTGTAAGGGCTTATAAATCAGAGTTTGTCCCCTCCGAGGCTTTGGACGCTGTACTGGAAGCAGGGACTTACGCTCCTACCGGCGGAGGACATCAATCTCCAACCATCATTGCAATTACGGACCCAAAATATAGGAAGGAGATTGCAAAACTAAACGCAGAAGTGATGGGGAGCAACACAGACCCTTATTATGGCGCACCTGTCGTGATCCTGGTTTTGGCAGATGGCTCCGCAAACACCTTTGTTGAGGACGGAAGCTGCGTCCTTGAAAATATGATGCTCGCTGCCCATGCCCTTGGCCTGGGAACCGTATGGGTACATCGGGAACGTGAGATTTTTGACAGTGAAAGCGGCAAGGCTCTCCTGCGGGAGTGGAAGCTACCGGAAACCTTGCGTGGCGTCGGGGCGATTGCATTGGGTTATCCGGCCCAGGAAGCCGGTCATCCCGCTGCACGCAAACAAAACTATATTGTTCGGATTTAATGTCCCGCTGTCCGGCGCAATTTTTTTGCGCCGGACAATTTGTGGAGAGGAGGGAAAGTATGCAGACCAATAATAAAATGGCGGTTGCTCCTGTTGGAAGGCTCATTTGGCAAATGTCGATACCGCCGCTAATCTCCATGTTCCTGCAATATTCCTATAATCTGATAGACAGTGCGTTTATAGCGCGGTTGAGTGAGAATGCACTAACGGCTGTTTCTCTGTCATTCCCGATTACAACACTGATGAATGCGGCGTCTATCTGGATCGGTGTCGGCGTGAATGTACTGATTGCAGGGTATCTTGGGGAGAAAAAGCAGGATGAGGCAAATACCACCGTCACACATGGATTGTTACTGGCCTTTGGAATTGGTGCTTTGCTCAATCTTCTGTCATTACTGATTATGAAACCCTACTTTGGAGCATTCACCAATAATGAAGAAATTTATCAGTTGAGTATGGCCTATATGAGCGTATGTTCGTTCATGCAAATTCCTAACATGGCGCATATCGCAATCCAGAAGATGATACAGGCTACCGGGAACATGGTTGCTCCCATGTGCTTCCAGATTGCAGGAGTGGTCGTTAATTTTGTATTCGACCCACTCCTAATTTTTGGTATTGGTGTTTTTCCGGCTATGGGAATCCGTGGCGCTGCGGTGGCTACTGTTGCGGGCTATTTGTTATCCATGATTTTGGCATTTGCCTTGCTGCTGGGCAAAAAGCAGAAAGTGCGGATAAAGATCAAAGGATTTCATTTGCAAAAGTGGCTGATTGGCCGTATTTTCACCCTTGGACTGCCGTCTTTTATTATGAATGCCCTTAGTTCTTTTATGGTGACTTTTGTAAACTTTTTTCTGGTCGCCTATTCCGATACGGCAATCGCTTTCTTCGGTGCGTATTTTAAGGTGCAGCAGTTGATTGTCATGACGGTCAACGGGCTGATCCAGGGCTGTCTTCCTATTATGCGGTTTAACTACGGTGCGGGAAACAGAGATAGGCTGCACTCTGCTTTCCGCTACGGAACCGCTTTGGTCTCCGGTATGATGATACTGGGAACATTGACCGTCATCCTCTTTCCGGCGCAGCTTTTGGGATTATTTACGGCGTCGGAATCCATGCGTTCCTTTGGAATATCCGCTATGCGGATTATGGCGGTCAGCTACCTGTTCTGCGGATGGTCTACCATGATCTCCACCTATCTTCAGGCAACAGAACAGGTCTTTCCAAGTATGCTGATCCAGCTACTGCGTCAGTTTCTGCTGCTCATTTCATTCATGTGGGGGCTGGAAAAACTCCTGAAGATTACAGGGATCTGGCTGTCCTTCCCTGTCACAGAAACGGCAACATTCGTTCTGGCGCTTCTGATCTTCCGAGCAGGCAGAAAAAAAGAAACGCTTTGCAGCGGTACAAAAACACAGTAAGAACAGGAAAAGGAGAGACGATATGGAAATACATATTAAAAAAGGGCTAGATGCTCTGCAAACAGAAACCGTACTTCGCCTTCTATCACAGACCGTATGGGCATGCAACAGAAAGAAAGAAGCAATTATGGAGTCATGGAAACACTCTATCTGCTATGGAGCCTATACCGCCGACGGAAAACAAATCGGATTTGCAAGAGTGATAACAGACTATGCCACCCAGTATTATATTTGTGATGTTGTTGTGGATGCAGATTTCCGGCACAGGGGTGTGGGCGCCTCTCTCCTAAAGGCGATTACGGCAGAAGACACATACCGTTCCCTGCTGGGAATGCTGATCACGGAAGAGGCTGAACAGTTTTATGAACCCTTTGGCTTCCGAAAAGATCCGATCTGTTTTATGACAAGAAAAGAAACACCGGAGGCAATCACGAATGAATGAAACTTTTATGAAAGAAAAACCGGTATTACCGCTGATTTTATCCATGACCCTGCCTATGGTTTTATCCATGCTGGTTAATTCTCTATACAACATTATCGACAGCTTTTTCGTCGCACAGATTAGCGAGGAAGCTATGACGGCGTTATCACTGGTTTACCCGGTTCAAAATTTCATCAATGCTGTCGGAATTGGATTTGGCGTTGGAATCAACGCAGTCATCGCCTTCTATCTGGGCGCTAGAGATAACAGGAAAGCGGATCAGGCTGCAACGCAGGGACTTGTGCTTGCCGTGATTCATGGCGTTGTCATGACAGTCTGCTGTATCGCAATGATGCCGGCTTTTTTAGGAATGTTCACTTCATCCGAGACAGTGATTGAACTTGGCGTCCGCTATTCTGTTGTTGCGTTCGCTTTTACATTGATTATCATTGTTGGTGTAACATTCGAGAAAATATTCCAGGCAGTAGGAAACATGAAAACAACCATGATAAGCCTGATGTGCGGGTGCATCACAAACATTGTCTTAGACCCCGTTCTGATTTTTGGCTATGGCTTATTCCCGGCAATGGGAATCGAAGGCGCTGCGCTGGCAACCGGTATCGGGCAAACTCTGACGCTGGCAATTTATCTGGTCGTTTATTTTGTGCGGCCAATCCGCGTACATATTCGCAGGCAGTACATTCTGCCCGGCAAAGGAATGGTATTGAAGCTATATTCAATCGGCATTCCTGCCACCTTGAATCTTGCACTTCCGTCTCTTTTGATTTCGGCGCTCAATGCTATTTTAGTAGCATTTTCCGAAGTGTATATTTTGGTTTTGGGAATCTATTACAAATTACAGACTTTCATCTATCTGCCGGCGAATGGCATTGTGCAGGGGATGCGCCCCCTGATCGGCTATAACTACGGCGCGGGCGAGAACAAAAGGGTCAGTCAGATTTATAAGATTGTCTTGTGCATGAGCGGTATCATTATGGTACTTGGAACAGTGATATGCCTTCTGATCCCCGGCCAGCTTATGGGGCTGTTTACCCACACAGAAGCGACGATTCAAGCCGGGGAAACGGCTCTGCGTATCATCGGTGCTGGGTTTATCGTTTCTGCGGTTTCCGTTACATCTTCCGGCGCATTGGAGGGACTTGGAAAAGGCACTCCTTCATTACTGATTTCCCTTTGCCGGTATGTAGTAGTCATCATCCCGGCCGCGTTTTTACTCAGCAGGTTTTTCGGGGCCGTTGGCGTCTGGAATGCGTTTTGGGTCACGGAAGTGATTACAGCAATCATTTCTATTTGTATTTACTACAAGGCAATAGCAAAGCCAGCCGAGCCAGTCAACGGTCAAGATGAACGGCGCCATACGCGCCGCCGTTGACAGCCCCGCCCGCCTTTGCAGATTGATATCATTTACTGCTGTTTTGTCTTTGAACTGCTTGCTTAAATGCTCTATTTCCAGTTCCATGCTTACACTCCTCGTGCTAATATGATAATATATATTAGCACGAAAATAAAGACATATAGTACCAATAAAATATCGGTATTTTTGTTTTAATGATATCCCCTTGTTTCTCGCCATCCCCTTACATACCACCTGATTCCAACATATACCAGTTGCACGAATAATAAAAGAAATAGCAGATTGATTGGCAATGTTGTCTTTATCCACTTCCCAAAGTAGATAGCTGTTGCCATGCTTATAAGTATTACCATTATGGTAATACTGTCCCAACAGTATTTCTTATATAGACCTACAATCTTTATTTCGATGAATGCCAAAAGTATTCCCACACCCACCAGACATCCACCGGAAATCAGTATTCTTATCATCCAGTATATAATTCCGGCAACGACAGGATTGGATATTCCATTGCTAACTTGTGCCACATTCTTCCCTGCCAGTATAGTCAATCCTGCAATGTTCTGTATAAAAGTGGCGATTGTATCAAAGAATACCACGCAATCAGAAATAAATATTTTTGACCGTATCATCTGAAAAAGAGTAGTTGATACGGAATACCATATCAGCAGAAACATCAATGCTTCATATATAGCTGTTTTTGCTTTATATCTGCCTGCCAGTTTTTCTCTCTGTGTATCATACCTTTCCTTAGCTTTCAGATAAGCTGTCTGTTTACAATTCCCGCACTTTTGATAGAGCACCGGCTTTTCAACCGGTATCTCTACTTTTTTCTGATGGGAGAGTGCATAATCCCGTTCATGTTCTGCCTGTCTCTGCTTATCTCGACATTCCTCTATCATGGCTTGGGCGGTGTGCGTTTTCTTTTTCTCGCTCTGCAATAATTCTTTTGTTTTCCTCAAGTCGTTCTTTAAGGCTTGAATGTTCCCTGCTCTGTTCTCGCTGTTTAACCTCTCGTTCAAGGTCAGCGATTCGTCGAGCTGCACTTTCAGTTCCTCGATAGTCCGGTCTTTCTGGTCGAGTTCTTCCTGCATCTGCTCCGTCAGCAGTAGCAATTCTTCCAGTTGATCGTTGCTCTTTGAGTTTTCGTATTCTATCATCTATATCCCTCGCTTTCTCTATCTGCTGTTCAATGTCAGCAATTCGCTGTTCTGTTTCTGCAATAGCCGGTTCTCGCTGTTTAATTTCTGTGCTAATTCCTGCCATTGCTGATTCTCGTCTGTAAGTCGCTGTATCTGGTCTGCCTTTTCTTCCAGAAGCATCAGCAGTTCTTCTGTATCCGGCAAGATTTGAAGCAGCTCTGATAATTCTTTCTCTAATTGCTGCAATCGTTCTTCCTGCTCCTGAAAGCACATCAGCTTCTCGTCCTTTTCCTGTATCTCCTGAAGCATCTCTGCCATGATATTCTGTTGTCCCTCTATCTGTGTAATCATTGCTTCCATCATGGGAATTACTTCTTTGCTTTCTTCTAATGTCATTCAAACACTCCCTCCACATAGACAATGCACCGGATACCTTACCAAAGGTTGCAATTACCTTTTGCAGCAGTGCATTTTGTTTTTTTAATCATCTGGTTTTCCTCAACCTTCCATGAACCTTTCCTTATCTGTCCGGTGAGATATTTTTCCTCAATCTTTCTTGCATCCGCACCCTCATGAATCGTAGGGACTTTTAATTTGCCCTGTCTTTCATAAGAGCGGTGGTCAATCTGATTGTCTATGGATAAATGCCGGTTACACATCCTAGCCCATTCGCTTCGCCATAACTCACAATTCTTTGGATTATTCCAGCCGGTAGCATCGGTCAGAACCCGTTTCCATTGTTTTCGGTTTCTTGCCCCGACTTTCTGTACTCCGTTTTCATCAAGTACCGGAATACGGATTCCATGCCGGTCAGGATTTTTCTTATCCTGCCACCAGTCCGGGTGGGATTCATCAACTACGATATTTCCGTCAGTATCTCTGACAAAATCCCATTCCTTAACTTCTTTGCTGCCCCATGAATGGTCTGGATTGAACGGTCGCATGGTTACAAGTAAATGCACATGCGGGTTTCCATCATTCTTATCGTGTATGCTCCAGTCGGCACACATTCCCTTATCCACGAAAGTCTTTTGAATATATTCCGTTGTATAATCAATCTGTTCCTGTCTGCTCCATTCTTTCGGCAGGGAAAATTCAAATGAGCGTCCAAGCTGTGCATCTGCATTTTTTTCTATCTTCAATACCTCATTCCATAGCCGCTGTTTCTGAAATGTGATTTTAAACTTTTCCAGTGCGGCATCTTTATCATCCGCTCTTTTATAACGGATAGACAGTTGAAACCTTTTTATATTTTCTTCCGGTACATGCAGCCATTCAGGAGGTGCATTTTCGCACATCATCAGACTGGTGTAGACGACTTCCTTTTTGGAAGTATAGTAGCTGATCCTGCCTGTTTCCTCATTCTTCATCACATCTCCGTTAAGATATGCAGATGCGGATATGACAGATTTTCCTTTACTGCGTCCGACAATCTTTACTGTAAAATGAAATATCGCCATGTTATGATTCCCCCTTTCTGCCGTATCCGGCATTGATTTCCGACAGCATCTTCTTCTGGTTTGGCAGGAGTGAAGCTGTCGGAACGCCCTCTGCGCAAGAGTGTCCCCTGCGGCATGAGCAGGTCTGGCTGAAAGCCCCGCCGACGGAACGAGCCCGGCAAGCGTAAGCGCAGACCGGTTGCCACTTGTGGCAAACTTATAAGGACGACCTCTGGTTGTCCATAAGTGCGCCCTTCATTCAAAGGCAATGAAGGGAATGGAAAACCCACTCCCTCCGCCATTACACTTCCTCCATGTCTGTAACTAATTCTTTCTGCATCGCTTTTGAGAAAAACTTCCCGTTTGTTTCCTGCCTTTTTAAGAAGCCTATCAACTTTGGTAAATCTTCCTCCTCAATCGGACAGCCAAGAACTGATTCCACCGCTCCTCCAATCTGACAGAGCCTGTGGGTTCGTTTTTTACTTTCTTCCACTTTCTTTCTCTTTTCCAGTTCCTTCCGCTGTGCTATGAGCTTTTTTGTAGCTTCAATGCTTTCCTGTTCCTTTTTCTCTAATGCACGTATTCTTTCTTCATAAGTCTTTGTTGATTTCGCCATATCGTCTTCATCCTTTCTTTTTCCGGTAAACAACAGTTCCCGGTTGCATATCAGGAGAAGCACATGGTATAATCCTCTTGCGTGTAGGTATATCATGGCTTCGGTCTGATAGAACCTTTGGCGGTTTCGTAGGAAGCCGCCTTTTTAAGTTGCCACATTTCTTGTGACAGCTTTTACATTTCCTTTATCCCTCAGATCTCGCCCCTCGTTGGCTTCCATGAACTTTTCCAGAATGTCAGTTTTAATAAGGACTTTTCTTCCGACTTTTAATACCGGAAGCTTCTTCCATTCAACCAGCTTTCTCAAAGTGTTTCTTCCAATTCCTGTATAGTCGGCTGCTTCCTCGATGGATAATGCAATCTTTCTTTCCGTCATCTTGTCACCTCCTGTTAAATTGCATTATGCAATTTTTGTTGTGCTGTTAGTATAGCGGTTTTATATTGCGTTGTCAAGCGTTATGAAATTTTAAAAGTAATCATTAAATTGCATATTGCAATTATGTAAGGTACATGCTATAATTCATACATACCGAAAAAGGAGGCAATCAGCATGAAAGATAAAGAACTACGCAAGCTGATAGGCAGCAGGGCAAAACAGCGTCGTCTGGAATTAAATCTGACACAGCCTTATGTTGCAGAGAAGATGGGAGTTACCGCTTCCACAATCCTGCGTTATGAGAATGGTTCGATTGACAATACCAAAAAGATGGTGCTGGAAGGTCTTTCGGAAGCACTTCATGTATCTATTGAATGGCTCAAGGGGGAAACCGATGAATACGAAACCGATATTACGGATAAGAAAGAATTACAGATTCGTGATGCAATGGGCGATATTCTCAAACAGTTACCTTTCGACCTTAATAAAAAGGAAGATGCTTTTTCAAAAGATTTACTGCTGTTAATGTTAAAGCAATATAACCTGTTTCTGGAATCATTCCAGTTTGCCTGCAAGAATTACAAGGGCAGCACGAATGAATCGGATATTGCAAAGGTAATGGGGTTTGAATCGAATGATGAATATAACGAGATTATGTTTCTCCGGGAGATCACCCATACTGTTAATGCTTTTAATGACATGGCAGATATTGTAAGGCTCTATTCCAAGAAACCGGAAATGGCAGAACAAAGGCTTGAAAATCTTTTATCAGAAGTTTCGTATGAGGATTCCGATTCGGTATAGAACGACAACCGGAGTTATGATACAATGAGCACGAGCGAGTCAGGCTGTTTACAGATTTGACGAGCGGCGAATTGGCTTATGGACTTGTCCATAAGATGCCTACACGCAAGAAGCATTTCATCAGTTCCGATTGTCTGATATCGAAAGGAGACACACGATTATGGCAAAAGGATCTGTAAGAAAAAAAGGAAAGAAATGGTACTACCGCTTCTATGTAGAAGATGCAAGCGGAAATCTGGTTCAGAAAGAATACGCTGGAACAGAAAGCAAAAGTGAAACGGAAAAACTGCTCCGTCAGGCAATGGACGATTACGAAAGCAAGAAATTCATTGCAAAGTCGGAAAATATTACAGTTGGAGAATTACTTGATATATGGGCAGAGGAAGAATTAAAGACCGGTACTCTCAGTAATGGGACAGTCCAGAATTACCTCGGTGCTATTACCCACATCAAGAAGCATCCAATTTCAGAGAGAAAGTTGAAAAATGTAACATCTGAGCATTTACAAGCCTTCTTCAATCTGCTTTCCTTTGGTGGCACTTATCCAGATGGTTCAGAAAGAAAAGGTTATAGCAAAGATTACATTCGTTCTTTCTCGGCAGTATTACAGCAGTCATTCCGATTTGCAGTATCACCAAAGCAATATATCACTTTCAATCCGATGCAGTATATTAAGCTGAAATACCAGACGGATGAGGTTAACCTGTTTTCCGATGATGACATGGATGGCGATATACAGCCAATTCCACGAGAGGATTATGAAAGACTGATTGAATTTCTACAGGATTACAATCCACCGGCAATACTTCCAATCCAGATAGCTTATTATGCAGGACTTCGTATCGGTGAAGCCTGTGGTCTGGCATGGCAGGATGTAAATCTTGAAGAACAGTGCCTTACAATCAGACGCAGTATCCGATATGATGGTTCAAGGCACAAGAATATCATCGGACCAACCAAACGAAAAAAGGTAAGGATTGTTGATTTTGGAGATACGCTGGCAGAGATTCTTCGCAATGCCCGAAAGGAACAGCTTAAAAACCGAATGCAGTACGGAGAACTTTACCACAAAAACTACTACAGAGAAGTAAAAGACAAAAACAGAGTTTACTATGAGTTCTATCATCTGGACGGAACAGAGAATGTTCCAGAGGATTATAAGGAAATATCCTTTGTCTGCTTAAGACCGGATGGAAGTCTGGAACTGCCAAGCACGTTAGGAATTGTTTGCAGGAAGATTGCTCAGAAACTGGATGGATTTGAAGGATTTCATTTTCACCAGCTGCGACACACCTACACAAGCAACCTTCTGGCAAATGGAGCAGCACCAAAGGATGTGCAGGAACTGTTAGGGCACTCAGATGTCAGTACCACCATGAATGTCTATGCACACTCTACAAGAAAAGCCAAGCGGGAATCTGCAAGGTTACTTGATAAAGTGGCAGGCAATGACTAAATAAAACTTTCCCTTATTTCCCTTACGATTATCTCATAAGGGCAAAAATAAGGGAAAATACATATCATTTCACTAATGCACAGGCTGAAAAGCCTGTAAAATAGGGAAAGTTAGAAAGATATTTCGGCAAACTGGAAGTTGTCAAAGAGAATTGTTCCAGTATTCCACAGTATTGCCATTCACATCATAGAATGTAATGGTTCCCGCATTTATAGGCAAAACAATCGCAAAAGGTTTATTGCTGTCAATGTCAAGCACTTGAATTGTGTTGCCGTCATCTATTTCAAGCTGTGTTACCTGTTGCTGATTCATAGAAATAAATGCTCGCTCATTATATCCTTCTACGGTGTACTCGGCAATTCCTCTTTGAACCCCCGAAAGGTTTCCACCCCCACGGAAAAAGTATCCAAAGGAAAGACCAGGGCGGTTGACATAGACGGAAAAAGAATGGTCACTCAAATCCTGAGGGTAAGAAATATATGCAGCCATCGTGCTGGAAACGCTTCCATCGACCGTCCAATCATCCTTAATCTTCTGCGACGAACGAATATCTGCCTCCAGCTTAGATGAAGTCACGCCGATCTCATTGTTCGTATAAAGAAAACAAACAAATAAAATACAAACAAGAACAACCCCTATCACAATTTTAAGAAATATTTTTTTCACGCTATCAAAACTCCTTGTCAACTACCAATTTTCTTAATTCTACAAACTTGAAATTCTACTTCTATTTTTCAATAGCCCTCTCGAATCCCAGATAACGACTTCCCTGGAATGTCAGCTTTCCTTCGTCTCCTTCTGCCAGCATTCCATACTCTTTTCCATATACAGAAAATTCCATCCGATCACCGCTTTCCACCTCAAAAGTAACATAATAAGAGGTGCTGGTGGTAGTATGATACCCGTGAGTTCCTGAAGTGTCTCCTCCAACCGGCTCGTTGTGATGTGTCGTATTCTGTCGCTTGGCAGCCACCCTGGCTTCCACCGTTAAACGGGGAGAATTATTATTTTTATTCCAAGTTCTTATTCCACTTATAAAGGTAAATAGGATCATCCCAAATATCAGTAAAAACATAACTGGAAAAATCAAATCAAATAAATCAAACATCATATTCATAAACTCTCCTTCTGTAACTTCCAATTTGTACACCCCTATTCTACTACAAAACCGTCCTTTATGAAAGCCTCTTAATCTTCTCCCTGGCCTCATACAACTCCTTATCCTTCGCCATCAGGTATTGCAACAGAAAACTATAATCATCACCCGAAATCAGGCCACTGGCACCATATCCAATAATCAAACGAATGAATCGCTGCTCATTTTCCGGTAAAGAATCAAGAGTCTGCCAAAGCAGATAGACCTCTGTTGTCAGTTTTAATTCACTATCCATTTCTATATTTGCCTCGCTTAAACTTATTTTTGGCACTCAGTAAATGTCATTTGTATAGCAATCCTATCATACACTATAAGAAAAGTAAATGACATTTAGTAATTGTCAAAAGGTGAGCTATGTATAAGAACAAAATCGACAACATGAATAACCTCTCTGGTATTGCTATCCGTAATCTTCGTATAGAAAAAGGCTGGTCTCAACGAGAACTGGCTGACGCTTTGCAGCTTCTTGGCCTGGATTTGGACAAGAATGCTATCCAGAGAATTGAAGCCCGGAAGCGGTTTGTCACGGATATTGAATTAACCTATTTTGCTAAAATCTTCGAAGTTGATTATTCCGTTTTACTGAATTTCCAGGCAGAATAAAATCCCCCCAGGACACTCTCCTGAGGGATTCTTCACTATCTGGCTCCTCTGCCACTACTACGATAACCTCTGTATTCTTCTCTCTCCTCCGTTCTTTTCTTTGCTTCCCGGAGCTGCATATCCATAAACCCTTTCGCTTCTGTCCGCCTCCTCCATTCTTCCACCGCAGCCCTATATGCTTTATACTCTTTTCTGGCCGCCTGATATTCCTGCATAAACTCCTGGACTGTTTCATATCCATGCTCCCGTACAATCCCAGATAGCCAGCGTTTCATGCTTGCTACCTGCTGTTTCAATGAATCCACTTGCTCCTGCAGATCTTTCCGCTCTTTCCTCTTAAATATCCCTGTCGCACAGGCCAGTTCATTCCTTACCCGTCCCAGTTCAAGCTCCCTGTTGAAAATGGCTTCGTTCTGATCATCCAGCTTTCTTTGGATTGATTCAAGCTGTTGATATTTGGCTGCAAGCGGGCTTCTTACCGGAAACTCCAGTCTTTCTTCTTTCGCCTCCGCTACTCTTTCCCTTACCTTCTCAATCAGCTCTTTCAGCTTGGAAACTGCCTCGAAAAGATACAGCCAAAACAGCTCTGGCCTTTTTCCTCTCCTATTGATACTCGCTTTTATCTCTTCCGAAATACACTCCGGCTTTATCTCCCGGATCTGCTCCTCTGCCGCTCCGCTGACCAATGCCTGAGCCACCGTAGCATTCCACTCCTGCCCAGTATGCTCTCAGAATCTTACCTGCTATGGTAAGATATCCTTGCTGTGCCAGCTCAGCATTCATTCTCCTGACCAGCTTGTAGGCATGAGATTTTGAACAGTTTAGCTCCCTTGCTACATCTTCGGCATTCATCATATACTTGTAATCTGCCATTCATTCTGCCTCCCTTCTCCAGAACGATTAAGGAAGAAGAAATCTATCCGACACTGCCGGACGGACTGAACGGAGCCCTGGATGGCAGCCGTGTAAAAACATATCTGAAGAATTCTATGTTCCCGCTGATGTATCTTTTCGGAAAAAACAGTATGCCGGACGTAGATAATCTACTTACATCTTTTTATCAACTCGACGACGAGGCCAGAAAAGAAGTCGTAGACACCATACAACTCAAGCTTCAATATCACCGAGATCCGGAACGGGCAGAGCAAATCAAACAGATCAAAGGCTGGTAAAATACCACCCGTGGTTCTATTTTGGTTCTATAAAAGCACCGGAATTTTGATTTTTGGCACCGTTTTGGCACTGCTCAGCTCTATTTTCACACATACAGACATAAAAAAGGCTTCCGGGGAAATCCCCAGAAGCCTTGATTCAGACAAGCGCCAAACCTCGAAAATGCCATGCATTTCCTCGGTCGCGGGCATTCGTTAAATGCCCGCATATTCAATAAAAAACAGCCCTTTTGTGCAAGCACAAAGGGCTGTTTTTCATCGCCTATTCGGCGCTTATCTCATTGCTTTCGCGTAGATTACTCGACGATTGTAGCAACACGTCCAGATCCTACTGTACGGCCACCCTCACGAGTCTTGCCTTTTTAAATCAACGTGTTTTTCATTGATTTTCCTATATATTTTTCTTCGTATTATTTATTTTTACACCTTGTTTTCAGGCGTTTTTGAAATTTTTAGAGCCAAAATAGAGCCACTCTCACAGCAGATGATTTTTCCGTGTTAGTTCTCGTCACATGGTGCTGGCACCATGTTTATACAATTAACAACCAATGTTTCTACAAACTGGAAGTTATCTTTTTCTTAATGGCAATGCTATTAAATTTCCCAATAATGCAATAACAGTATATCCAACTACATAAACCCATGCACTTGAGTTATAAAATATAAATATAGATGGCGCAAACATTATTGCTACAATCAAAATATACCAGAAGTTAAAACCATTCCTAATCCCATAAAAAACAGAGGTTATTAAACATATTAGAGGAATAATTACTAACATAACAATCATTGCACTTCCTGTGTTTTTTATAAACCAAGGAACGATATAAAAATCTATCAGCAACAGTAGGTAGAAAACCATGTTCTTTTTTAATTTATCCATCATATCATCATCCTTTCAAATTCCGATTTGTACACCTCTATTCTACTACAAAACCGTCCTTTATGAAAGCCTCTTAATCTTCTCCCTGGCCTCATACAACTCCTTATCCTTCGCCATCAGGTATTGCAACAGAAAACTATAATCATCATCTGAAATCAAGCCACTGGCACCATATCCAATAATCAATCGAATGAATCGCTGTTCATTTTCCGGTAAGGAATCAAGGGTCTGCCAAAGCAGATATCCTTCTATTGTTAATTCTAATTCTTTTTCCATTTGTCTATCCTCCTGCTTATTTTTCCTTTGCGCCCGTTCTCTCCTCTCATACAAAAAAGAACAGCTCAATCCTAGTTGAACTGTCCTTACTTCTTTAGGCTTCTGATAAAGGATAGGAATATTTCCCGTTCCTTTGTCTCCAAGCCATCCCATATTTCAAGTATCTCGTTTTGCTCTTCTGTCAGATTTAATCTGCCGCCATCTTCGACAAAGAACTGCGCTAATGTAATGCCGAATGCTTCACAGATTCTCTCTAGTGTCACAACAGTTGGTATACTCTTCTGGTTTATAATATTTGCTAACGCTGTTTGTGACATGTCTGTAAGTTGAGATAGGCGATACTTGGTATATCCTCGTTTTTCGCATAACTCTGTTATTCTCAATGGAATATACTCTTCTACACGCAAGCAATATACACCTCTCCTCTGGTCTATGATACCTACATTGTACCGATAAACCAAAAGATTTATTAGTCGCATACTGCTTCACTATATACTCTATTAAACTTTAGTATATGGGTAAAAAATAAAATTCAGCTCAAACTATTCAGTTTTATGTACTATTTTACCTGTCTCCTCCTCTACTGTCAAACAGCAAATACATTGTCAGCTATAAGGCGCAGCATATACTGCCACGCCCCTGCATTCATTATTACAACGCTTTTTCTATCCGCCGCTGCCGCTCTTTTAAATCATTCTGCTGTTCAAATAGATTATCCCGTTCCCTACAGACCTCTTTCATACGTTCCAGCTTCTCTCTCACCCCCTCCCTGCAGCCCGATTCTATCTGCTTATATTCCCCGGTCAGTTCCCGGATTCTATTGTTATTCTCCTTTATTTGCCCCGACACGCAAACCCAGTCTATCAGGTTCTGCATTTCCGGATCTGTCACATAAAGTTCTGTTTCCGCCACAATTTTAGTACATATCCTCATCAGGACTTTCTTTTCCATATCTGTCATACTCCCGCTTCCTCGCTATCTGTCTCTTCCATAGTAACGTTCCTTTTCTCTGTCGGCCTGCTCTTTTGACCTTGCGTATTCCACAATCCCCTCCACCTCACTTTTACCGAGGTAATCTTTCAAATATTCGAAATTTATTTCTTTCTCCTCCAGCTCCTCGATTCTGTCCCGCTGATCTCTGGTTTTCTCCCGTAGATAACTTACCTGTGATTCCAGCGTATCTACCCGGTCTGTCAGCCTTTTTACCGTCTCTGCAAGCTGTACACTTTTGATCGTCAGGTTCTTTACCAGCTCTTTCAGTTTTTCCAGCAGCGGCAACGCCTTCTTGTCCCGATAGGCCTTGGCGCTCATTAAGGCTCCCGGATCCGGAAGCTGCCACCGCAATTCTTCATCATAAGCATGAATATTTTGTTCCATGATCTCTTTCGATTCCACCATTTTATCCAGTTCCCGTTGCAACTTCTTCTGCTGTTTCTCCAATTCCTCATTGTCTGACAGCAACTGATTTCTGGTTTCCTTTAATGCTTCTGTATCGGAATGAAGTTCTTCACTGGTAGCAAATAGCTCGTCTATTTCATCCTCTAATCGCTCCTTTCTTTCACGTGTACGTTCTATCCGTTCTCTTGCTTCGTCCTGCCTATCATAGATGTCCAGCAGGTCTTCCCTGCTCGACGTAATCGTCTGCTGCAGCTCCCATAATTCTTTCTCCCGTTCCTGTTTTTCATAATTCAGTACCGATAAATGCTTGTTATGAGTTCCGAGCTGTTTCCACCGCACTCCGTACTGCTCCATGACCAGAGCAAGCTCCTGCTTCTCTGATTCTATCCACTGGTTCCACTCTGTATCGCCCCGTGTCCCACCACGGAATCCCTGCTCCGCCAGTGCGCCTTTCAGCGATACTCTGGTGTCAAGGCCACGCTTGCTATTACGGATAAAGGGAACGAAATCTATGTGGACATGCGGCGTCTCCTCGTTCATGTGCAGGTGTGCCGAAAATACATAAAGGTTGGGATTCCGCTCCTGAAAATCCTGCATGAAATCTACCAAAATTTCCTTTGCAAGCTGCCCCTCCTCGCTTTTCACATTGGTATCGTCCTTATTTCCAATCTGAAAAATGACCTCATGGAACAACTTTTCCTGCTTGCTCTGCCGGATTTTCTCATAATAGCTGTCTATCTTTCTATCACTCCGTTTCTGCTTTGCGTTGTACCGTTCCAGGGCTTCGTCGAAAAGTTCATGGTATACTTTTTTGATACTCTTATGGCAAAATTTCACGTTGTTGACACTCCGCTCTCTGTCCACATTCTTCGCGCTAAATGCTCTCGTGTTGTGGTTGACCGAGCCTTTCCCCATCATTCCGCTGATTGTTCTCTCCAATAGGTATCTCTCCTTTTATCTGTCTTATAAGCGCCGGAAACGGCGCAGGCTTTGTTACTTTCGTCGAAAGTAACGCAAAAGCACTTTTGACAGACACAAGTGTCCATCAAAAGCTGCTGTTGCGCCCTGCCGGGGGCTTTTCTGCTTCTTCCGTTCAAGATAGCAAGATCACCCTGTCTATAGAAAAGGGAATCTTGCCATCTTCCCCGGCTACAGCATCCAGTACCACTGACTTCCAACCTTTACGCTATCAATATTCAATTCCTTTTTGGCGTTCCAGAGTGTTTTCTTTTTGATACCTTTCTCCTTTGCTGCGTCCATGATTTCATTGCAGGATTTCTGACCATCCGCCAGAATCTCCAACAAAAAAGATTTTGCGTCCTTTGTTTTCTCTCCTTTACTCGTCCCGGAAAGCAGCTCATCCACCGTGATATCACAGGGACCTTCCCAGCAAAAGCCATTCTCCTTGTCCAGCCGGAACGCAATCGAAGCTCCCTCCGGTGCAAGGCTGCTCTTGTCATGGGCGATTACACGCAAGGTCGGATCGTTCTTTACCCGGCCAACCACCAACGCACTCCGGGCCATTGCCTGAAAATCTATCGAACCAAGCCCCCGGTAAGTAGATTTGCTGCCGCTGGCCTTGTTCATGTGACCGATAAGGATAATAGCGCAGTCGCATTCTTCGGCTATCCTTGCCAGCCGTTTCAGAACCGCCCGGATCTCATTTGCCCGGTGCATATCCACGTTAGCCCCCAGATAGGCCTGTATCGGATCTAAGACTACCATTTTCGCCCCTGTTTCTTTAATCGCCCTGACCAGCCTTTCATCCGTCATGGTCAGGCTCTTAAGGCTTTCGTCTATAACCATCACCCGGCTGCAGTCAGCTCCTGCCTCCAGCAGGCGGGGCTTTATGGTGTCTTCCAGGCCGTCCTCTGCGTTCTGATATATCACGTTGATAGGTTCCCTGGGATTCTGTCCCTCCTCCCCCGGAAGCGGTTCTCCCTTTGTGAGCAGCGCCGCCAGCCGCAGGATAAATGTTGTTTTTCCCTCTCCCGGATCGCCCTGCACAATCGACACTTTTCCATAAGGAATATAGGGATACCACAGCCAGTCTACCTTTCTGGCCTCCACATCATTCATATTGATTAAACGATAATTTTTCTCTCTTTTTTCTTCCATTTACATCCTCCACTAAAACATTCCATTGAGTTTCAGCAGAGCTTTTGTTATACTATATTTGCGAGATATAGTTACATAGGCTCTGCCTTTGTAGGGAAATGTCCTTGTCAATCGACAGGGACATTTTCATTTCTTGCCGCTTCCAGCATGTTGGCCACATTCTTTTGCTGGTTCGGGTATAAGTGGCCATAGGTGTTCATTGTGATTTTAATATCTGTGTGTCCCAGACGTTCCTTGATAATCAGAGGCTGTACCCCCTGATTGATAAGGTAGGCCACGTGACTATGACGAAAATCATGCACCCGAATCGGCTTCAATCCTGCTTTTTCATATTCCCGTTTCAACTTGTGTTGTACTGCTTCTGCCACAATCGGGAACAGTCTTTCATCATTTTTCAATCCGTAACATCGGTTTACATAAGATTCAATTTCCTTTTTCAGGAACTCCGGGATATGAATCACTCTGACCGACTGCTCTGTCTTTGGTGTTGTAATAACGTCCTTTCCACCTGTTCTGTAATAGGTCTTTGTGATGCTGATCTGGTTATTTTCAAAATCAATATCATCCTTTGTAAGCGCCAGCATTTCTCCCTCTCTACATCCTGTCCAGAAGAGTATTTCAAAAATCACATAATACCGACTGTCCGGATCTATCCTTTTTATAAATGTGTCATACTCCGCTTTTGTCCAAAAGCTCAATTTATCTGCATCCGCCTTTCCCATTTTCTTAACCTTTTTGCAGGGATTATTTTTCAGGTTATAGATATTACTCGCATGTGTAAACAACGCTGTGAGCTGGTTCTGTACCATACGAAGGTAGGTCGCTGCATATCCCTTCGCTCTGATTTCGTTCTGCCACTGAATAATGTCCGCTGGTGTAATCTCACTCATACGCTTATTCGCAAAATATGGTAGAATGTGGACTTCTATCATATAACGCTTATTTTTAATTGTACGATCTTTGAGTTCTCCCGCCTTATCTCGAAAATATATATCCACGAAAGCTCCCAACGTCATTTCCAGATCCGCAGATGTGCTTCTCAAAAAGTCTCTTTCCCACTCCAGAGCTTCCTTTTTCGTAGTAAAACCTCGCTTTTTCTTATGCTTCTTCTCCCCTTTCCAGTTTTCGTAATAACATTGCACTGTCCATTTTCCGGTCTTTTCATCCTTTGAAACTGACATCGTATTCCCCCTTTCATGCTGTCTGACTATAACCGTAAAATTTCGTTTCAAAAAATGCCCTGGGAATCTTCCCGGCAACAATCAGGTAACCACTGGCCTTCAATTCCTCGTTCAACTCTCTTATGAGCTTATACGCATGGCCTTTGGAAATCCCCAATACTTCTGCCACATCCCCGGCAGTCAGTAAATAATTTTCTTTCATTCAATCTCCCCTTTCTTATCATTGTTTTTGTTATTTATTAGTGTCAATGATATTTTATCATTGCATATCATTTATGTCAATAATAAATATTTATATTTTTTATATTTATTGTTATTGTCAATATTTATTGAAAATGCTATACTATAAGAAATCCAGTTTGAAAGAGGTGTCCGTATGGAAAATACAATTCAGATAGCCGAGAGAATTAAACAGCTCCGTAAACGTCTGCATTTAAACCAGAATGACTTCTGCAAGAATCTGGGAATTAAGCAGTCAACCCTGTCCAGTTATGAAAATGGTACAGTATCTCCCTCCAATGAGGTACTCTATGCTATCGCCAAGCAGTACCATGTATCTCTGGATTGGCTCTTTGGTATTTCAGATAATGAGATTTCTCTGGCCTCTATGGGGGATATTGTCAATTTTCTTCTGGAAATGAATGAGGTACGGGAACTTCGATATGAATTAGAAATCAACGATAAACTCTTTAATGACCGAGAAACCGAGGGAAACCGCTGGTATGCAAGTATCAAGTTTTACGGGAATGAGAAAGACTACCCATATAATGCTGATATGTGCCAATTTCTTGCTTCCTTAAACGAGAGCCGTGAAAGTTATGAATCCTACTTCACGCCCAAGGAAATGTTTGACATCTGGAAAAAGCAGAAAGTCTCCGACTACTCTCCATTCCCGGTAACCAGGAAAACCTATCAGGAGCTGGATACCGTCACCAGATTGAAGCTGCGAAACGAGTATTTGGAGAAGCAATTTCAAGAAAAAAAGAGCGATAGCAAAAAAAATTAGAGCCATTTTAGAGCCACTAAGCCATTTACCATCAAATTGGGGTAGGTGGCTTTTTCATTTGTTCGTTATTCCTTTTTGATGTATAAAAAAACACAACCCTTGATTTCTCAAGGGTTGTGGAAAGATTCACTCTTTATTTGGCTCTACAATTAGAGATTACTCGATGATAGAAGCAACACGTCCAGATCCTACTGTACGGCCACCCTCACGGTGCTTTTGAGAAGGAATCTATTTGTTTGGGATTGATTTTACTTGCTTTGTTGGTTCGTATTATTCAGGTTTTCGTGTAATATTTGTGGTTTTTAAAATTTTTAGAACCATATTAGAACCAACAACTATACCGACTTCTTAACTTCAACTTTACAATATTTAAGCAATGCATTCATTCTATTATTTTTCTGACTTGCAGAACGTGTTCTACTTGAAGCTGCATCTTTATATTCTTTTAAATGGCCATTGTATTTTGTACTTTTTGAAAAATACTCACAATAAAATTCTTTTACCGGAGTCTTTATCTTTCCAACCTCTACCCCGTTATTTATACAATACCACCCCAATGAAAATAATGTATATAAATGTGTTGTCCAACACAGCCTCTTATTATTTTCATAATCCAATTGTAACTCTTCCATAAATTCTATGATCTTATTAAATTCTTTTTCTCCTTCAGCAAGTACAGTTTTATTATCTTTATATTTTTCATACTGTGCATCAAGTGTACTTGGTGTTGAATCTAACGGTTTTTTATTTAAAACCAAAAATAACAATTCAGAAATAAATTCTTCGTCTTCCATACGCTCTATTTTTAATCGTTCAAATTTATCCTTCAGAAAAGACATTTCAGATAATTTTTTTACTAATTTCAATAACGGTGTCGTTGAATACTTTGCATTCCTTAGTTCTTGGGGATTAAGGGGTTCTCCATTCCTATTTAAACGATCAAATACAGATGAAACCAATTCTAAATCATTCTCATACAGATACTCAATTTGCAATGCATATGTCCAAAATTGTTTGATATAATCTCCGTTTATTTTTTCATTTTTTATATCTTCAAAACTTTTTCCAGCAATATTTTCTGCTAGATGTCGATTATCTTCGTCCAAGAAACCATCCTCAGCAAAATATGTTGTCAATGGTATTTTTCCCTCTATAAAACTAATGATTGCTTGAAGTCTTTGCTTTCCATCTACTATATCATATTTTGTTTTTCCATTTTCATCCACAATTGGCCGCATAAATATAGCTGGAACAGGATAATTCTTCATTATAGAATCTATTAAAAAAGATTTTTTATCTTCAACCCACACATTACTTTTACGTTGATAACTTGCATCAAAATTATATTTTTTCAATGTATAGTTATCATAAAACTCCGATATTGTAAGCTTCGTCGAATTTCTTTCAAAGAATTTAGCCATTTATAATTCCTCCTATATTGTCTGATGATGTCTGCAATACATAATTTTTAAAAATACTACTTAATACAGCGTTTAAATCTCTCGGTGGAACAGGATTAATAAATGTAAATTCTGTATCCGAATTAAGGTTAATCAATAATTCATCAATTTCTCTTCTATCAACATGCCAATATGAAATTCCACACATTATCACCATGCTCTCATTTTCATTTGATAATTCTTTTGCCTTTTTTATTGCTTCCTTGCGAATAGTATCTGCCCAAGATGAAGTGATTTTTAATCTTGCAGAATCTCCCGCTGGCGGAATAATTGCTCCTGTTGAATATTTTGTTAGAGAATCATATTGCAACGTTAATTCGTCTATCTTCAATCCATCTACATCTATATTATAATTTATATCATACATATCATTATGATTTTTAGGTACAAAACTGATAGAACCATGCGGTTTTATTATTTCTATAACCGTATCATTGTTATTTGTAAAACCATATACTCCATATTTCATTCCCAGCACTTCTAATATTCTTTCTAGCCACACATCATAATTATATGATACAAAAATAATTTTCTTATATTCTTTTAAATCTAACTCTCTCAAAAATGAAAGCCAGCCCCAATCTGTATATGTTAAGGCAAATTCTTGAAGCAAAGTATTATCTATCAATGAATCATACCACGAAAATAATTGTCTTAAATAAACTATTAATTCACAATAAGCACGCAAGTATATTCTATCATCATTTGAATTTATCATACTCAATCTTTTTGCTTTTTGATCTGGATCATTAATAAAGTCAAAAAACATATTTGCACAAGAAATGATTTCTTCTATTAGCGCATTACTTTCCTCCACGCTACTATGTGGGCGCGCACCTAAAGTCCATAACGCAGGACATACCTTATAAGATAAAAAACTTGGTCTTGAATCCCATGGCGTTCCAATTACTTCTCCATATCGAAACAAATTTTGAACATCTATATGTATATCCTTTTTTCCTTTATTCTTTAAGAAATCATTATATTTATGCAAAAAATCTATCGTAAATCCGTTTCCTAATATTACAAAAACACTTTTCATTTGCAATTCTATCCTATTTCCTCTAAACTGCCAAATCTAAAGGTAAGTCTGATATATCTTTCAGCCTTTTTCCTTGTACTAATGTCTCCAGAGTTTCAATAGCATCTTCCGAACCTACTTCTTTCACCGCACGAATCAATTCATAAAGCGCAAAGTGATACACGCAGTCAATATCACCTGTTCCAAGTGCCAATGATGCCAATCTGTTCGGCATAGGTTCCGCTGTTACCACAACAATATGTGGCAGATGTCCTTTTCTATTACGAATTAAATTTAATGCTTCTGTACGGCTATTCTGAGCCCTATCGCTTCTCATAGTAAACTTTGCCGATACACTGGCATGAAGTAATGGTTTTCCACCATTTGCTTTTCTAATATCTGCCATTTTTCCTGTATTATCGTCTACTATGCACTGCTCCTTATTAATTTCCTCATCATCACAAAGATTACGATATATTACTACATCCGGTGCAACAAGATAATCATTTCCAAGTGCCGCAGCTAACTGTGCATTTTCCGCTGTTAATGCACTCAAATAAGCTAAATGTTCATACTGTTCAAAGTCACTTGTTTTAAGTCTGTTGTTATTTCCGAGCTGTAATATAGACCACTGGCCTGGTCGAAGATTTTGCAGATACGGAAACGTTTCTTGCAAAAACTCCATTGTTAGCAATTCAAACTGTTTTCCAAGTGTCTGACCAGAAATTTTATCAACAATATTCGCTGTGTGATGATGCTCATCTACTAAAATTTCTACAATTTTTTTGGCTATCGCTTTTGATCCTCTGCTACTGGTATCTGCATTTGATACTACTCCTGCATTTGTTAAAGTTAATGTATTTGTTTCAAACAACCGCTCGTGAAAATGAAATCTCGCATTCGCTATTAATGCATTCATATTCTAAACACTCCTTTATCTTTTCTCCCACTGCCTGCGCTACTGGTGGCGGAAAGGCATTTCCTATCATTCGACATGCTGCTGTTTTCTTTTTTCCAAAAGTCCACGTATCCGGAAAACCTTGTATTCTAGCCAACATTCTGCTTGTCAAACGCGGCATACCTTCAAAGTTCATCTCAGGTGCCTCATTTGCAACACCTTTTCCATCCACACCTAATTCGGCCCATGCATTTCTTGCTCTAACCGGTCCTAAATCCGGTCCTCCATGTTTTTTGGAGCCACCAACTAATGTTGGCGCAATTTTATTGGCATTCTGAGCCCAAGTTTTTGCTCCTTCCCATCTATTTTCCGCCATTAAATCATATAATACCTCTCCAACAGTAGGCGCTCCGCCTGGATTCGCCTCTGGATACGAAAATGAAATATTTTCATCTTTTCGAATTGCAACTATCACAACTCTCGGCCTCAACTGTGGAACTCCAAAATCCGATGCATTTAACAATTTAATTTGCGCATCATATCCAAGGTTTTCGATTGATTTTAATATGTATTTCCTATAATCTGCAAAACTTTTATCTAAAAATCCCCTCACATTTTCCAACATAACAGCTCTTGGTCTCATTTCTCTAATTAACCGTATTGCTTCCGGAAACAAATCTCTTTCATCATCTTTTCCTAATTGCTTTCCTGCAATAGAAAAGGGCGGGCATGGAACTCCTCCAGCTAACAAATCTACTCCCCGATATGGCCTTCCATTAAATTCACGGACATCCCCACATATTACATTCCATTCCGGCCGATTCATTTTCAATGTATTACAATAATCTGCTTCATATTCAACAAGTGCAACATGGACAAATCCAGCCATCGCAAGACCTAAAGCCTGACCTCCTGCTCCTGCACATATTTCTACACATGTTAATGGTCTTTGCACAACATATCCTCCTTCAAACTATTTTTTAAGCATATTCACTTACCGTTCATCATTTGCAAATTCCATTACATCTCCTATGTCACAATTCAACGACTTGCATATCTTGTGTAAACTTTCAAGAGAAACTGCTTCTCCTTTTCCCATCTTTGCCAGAACATTAAAACTAATTCCTGCCATATCTTTTAATTCAGTTCTATTCATTTTCCTATCTATTAGAATTTTCCATAATTTATCATAACATACCGACATAGTATCTCTCCTAACATTTTCTCTTTTGTTATCGGTTGGAATCAGTATAACATTTTTAGCACATATCATCAAGATAATCTCACGAAACAGAAAGATTTTTAGAACAAATATTCTATTCTTTTAGTTTTTGAAGCTCATATATTTTCTTATCCTTCGCCATCAGGTATTGTAACAGAAAACTATAATCATCATCTGAAATCAGGCCACTAGCACCATATCCAATAATCAATCGAATGAATCGCTGCTCATTTTCCGGTAAAGAATCAAGGGTCTGCCAAAGCAGATAGACCTCTGTTGTCAGTTTTAATTCACTATCCATTTCTATATTTACCTCGCTTAAACTTATCTTTGACACTTAGTAAATGTCATTTGTATAGCAATCCTATCATACACTATAAGAAAAGTAAATGACATTTAGTAATTGTCAAAAGGTGAGCTATGTATAAGAACAAAATCGACAACATGAATAACCTCTCTGGTATTGCTATCCGTAATCTTCGTATAGAAAAAGGCTGGTCTCAACGAGAACTGGCTGACGCTTTGCAGCTTCTTGGCTTAGATTTGGACAAGAATGCTATCCAGAGAATTGAAGCCCGGAAACGGTTTGTCACGGATATTGAATTAACCTATTTTGCTAAAATCTTCGAAGTTGATTATTCCGTTTTACTGGATTCCCAAACAGAATGAAATCCCCCAGGACACTCTCCTGAGGGATTCTTCACTATCTGGCTCCTCTGCTACTGCTATGATAACCTCTGTATTCTTCCTTGGCCTCCGTCCTTTTCTTTGCTTCCCGGATCTGCATATCCATAAACCCTTTCGCTTCTGTCCTCTCCTTCCATTCTTCTACTGCATCCCTATACGCTTTGTATTCATTCCGAGCTTTCTGGTATTCTTGCATAAACTCCTGGACTGTTTCATAGCCATACTCTTGAACTATCCTTGAAAGTCTCTGTTTCATGCTGATACTTTCTCGTTCCAATGCATCTTTCCACCTTTGCACCGTACCTCTTTCTTTTCTATGAAACACTCCCGTTAAATGAGATAGGTTTTCTTCAGCTTTTTTGATTTCCCGCTCATTCTTTAAAATAATACCATTACAACTATCTAATTCATCCTTTATTTTTTTAAGCTGTTGATATTTGGCTGCAAGCGGGCTTCTTACCGGAAACTCCAGTCTTTCTTCTTTCGCCTCCGCTACTCTTTCCCTTACCTTCTCAATCAGCTCTTTCAGCTTGGAAACTGCCTCGAAAAGATACAGCCAAAACAGCTCTGGCCTTTTTCCTCTCCTATTGATACTCGCTTTTATCTCTTCCGAAATACACTCCCGTTTTATCTCCCGGATCTGCTCCTCTGCCGCTCCGCTGACCAATGCCTGATCCACCGTAGCATTCCACTCCTTCCGCATTTCATTGTCCTTTGCTATCTCCTCGGCCTTGGGATTGTTCTTTCCAATTTTCTTAGTAGGCAGATACAAGCTGCCATGCTCGAATACCTGCAGCTTCTGCTTCTCGTCCGGCACTTCCTGATTGATCAGTTCTGTGTAAGAATGCTTCACTTCATCCAGGAAAGCCGCCGTTTTAAACCAGCTGTTCTTAGCTTCAAATAGCTTTTTTTCGTAAACCTCTCCCTTCTTTATGACGCTGCAGCCCGGCCTTATCTCCCCATACTCGTCTAGTATCTCTTTCTTCGTCCTGACATGGACGCCTCGTTCATCATAGAACATGTTTCTGGAAGCCACCTTTATAATAGGCTTCTCCAGCTTCTTCCGTTCCGAGAAAATCAGATGGATGTGGTAGTTGGTCTTTCGCTTATTGTGGTGCAGTGCTGCAATGCACTCTACCCCGTACCGTTCTTTAAAATGGTCTGTAAATAACGCTAATACATAGCGGCGGGGATAATACTCCGTAAAACTCTCTGGCAAGGCAATAATCAATTCCCTGGCTTCAATACACTGGCCGTCTGCTCCACTCTTCCGGAACTCTTCCTGATTACATTTTGCCAGTTCTGACCAGAATTTCCGCTCCGTAGTTTCATACACGGCATAGAGATTTTCCTGTCTGGCAGGATTGGCGATATAGTTAATCCTGCCCTTTACGTTTGGCAACTTCGATAACTGAATAAATGAATTTCTCGCTATAAGCAACACCATCTTTCTTTGTGAGTAGGCGCTCCGGCGCCTGTTTACAAACTCTCTGCCTTTCGGCAGCTAAGCCCCCTGCAAGGGCGAAATACACAGAGCATAAACGAAGTTTGTGCGATGGGTGTATTTCGCTCTCAAACGCCGAGGGCTTCTAAAGCCTCTCCCGGAGCAGCTTCAAACTCCCGTCCTCGCCCTGTGACTTCCGTCCTGGTTGTCTTTTACGGGAGCGTGTCACGCTCTCGTTTCTCTGTGAACAAACCTCATTTTCTATTTATCATATATAAAACACTCTGCTATACTGATGTTGTATTTACATCGAAATAGCAGAGTGTTCCTGTTATCTTGTGCCTCTACCGTTGCCACTGCTGAGGCTCTTTTCTTTTTGGTTGTTCAACATATCCGCTACCTTCCTCTGTTGGTTCGGATACAGGTGGCCGTAGGTATTCAGGGTCATTTTGATGTCCCTGTGGCCCAGGCGTTCTTTGATAATCAAGGGCTCTACTCCCTGATGAATCAGATAAGCCACGTGGCTGTGACGGAGATCGTGTACGCGGATTTTCTTTACTCCGCTTTTCTCACACTCCCGTTTCAGCTTATGCTGCACCGCCTCCGGCACGATGGGAAATATCCTCTCGTTGTCCGATATTCCATAGAGTTTATCCACATAATCTTTCAACTCCTGTGTTAAAAACTGTGGAATATCAATGACTCTTGCCGACTGCTCCGTTTTCGGCGTCGTAATAATATCCCGTCCCTCCGCACGGTAATAGGTTTTACTAATACTGATTTGATTCCTTGCAAAGTCAATATCTGATTTTGTCAGGGCCAGCATTTCTCCCTCCCGGCAGCCTGTCCAGAACAGTACCTCGAAAATTGTGTAATATCTGTCCCCTTCCTCCATTCCGCTGATAAATTTGTCGTATTCATCTTTTGTCCAAAAATCCAATTTGTCCGCATCCGCCTTTCCCATCTTCTTTACTTTTTTACAGGGATTGTTCCCCAGGCCGTAAATATTGCTCGCATGATTGAACAGCGCTGTGATCTGATTCTGTATCATACGAAGATAGGTCTGAGCAAACCCCTTTGTCCGCATTTCATTCTGCCATTGGATAATATCTGACGGGGTAATGCTGTTCATGGGTCTGTCCTTAAAATACGGAAGAATATGCGCTTCTATCATATATCGTTTATTTTTTACTGACCTCTCTTTCAATTCTCCCTTTTTATCCCGGAAATAAATCTCCACGAACGCTCCCATCGTCATATCCATGTTTGCATTGGCCGTTAACTTATAGTTGTTTTCCCACTCAAGAGCCTCTTTCTTTGTTCGGAACCCCCTTTTTTGCTTTTTCTTCTTGTTTCCCTGCCAATCTCTGTAATAAAACAGACAATACCAGGTATTTTGCTTTTCATCCTTATATGCTGGCATATCCATCCCTCCTTACGCTGACGTCTGATATCCGAAAAACTTCTTTTCCCAAAAAGCCCTCGGAATCTTACCTGCTACAACGATGAACCCGGCTTTTTCCAGTTCCTCGTTCATCTGCCGGATCATTTTATAAGCATGACCCTTGGAAATCCCCAGTTCCGCAGCTACTTCGTCCGCGGTCATCATATAGTTTGTCCCCATAATTCACTCCTCCTCTTTTATTCCTTGTATTGTTACATAATTTCTTGTATTTCTAATTTAATACAAGTTTTTTGATTTGTCAACATGATTTATTAAAATTCTTGTATCTTTTACATTGATTTCTGTATCTCATTGTGCTAAATTAGTATCAAGGAGGATAAAATCATGCGTTTAGGAGAATATTTAGAAGTAGGAAAGAAAATGAAACAGGCCCGGATGAACGCCGGAATCAACCAGCGAGAAATGGCCACCCGGCTAGAGCTGACCAATTCCTCATATTCCAATTATGAAAATGGCTACAGTGAGCCGCCTGTGGAAACAATACAGAAGTTTTGTGATATATTAAAAATCTCGATGAATGAGCTGTTGGGTGTAAAGATTTCTACTCCCAGAACTGTGCCTGTCCGAACCTTTGCCGATTTTCTTGCCATTCTGATTGACCTGGATCGCAGAGGCTTACATATAAAAGGAAATACGACTTACTCTCAGAAAGATAACCAGCTCATGGCGCACCTGGCTCTGGACATTCCCAACGCCCAGATCGCCACCTTTATTCCTGACTGGAACAAAGTCAACCAGCAGCTTGCGGATGGCCTCTTGGATAAGGAAGAATATGAGATGTGGCTGGAAGATACCCTGCGATTATTCAATGTTCCGATAGAAGATTACATCCATTGAAAATAGAAAGTACGAATTTTTAGAACCAAACTAGAACCACGACAAGAAAATTACACATTTGTAACCGAAAAAAAGGCTTCCGGGGAATTCCCCAGAAGCCTTGATTTTACTGCATAAATTGTGATTACTCGATGATAGTAGCAACACGTCCAGATCCTACTGTACGGCCACCCTCACGGATAGCGAATGTAAGACCCTGCTCCATAGCGATCGGGTGGATCAGCTCGATGGTCATCTCTACGTTGTCACCAGGCATGCACATCTCTGTACCAGCCGGCAGGTTGCAAACGCCAGTAACGTCAGTTGTACGGAAGTAGAACTGCGGTCTGTAGTTGTTGAAGAACGGTGTATGACGGCCACCCTCGTCCTTTGTCAGAACGTAAACCTGAGCGGTGAACTTTGTATGGCAGGTGATGCTGCCCGGCTTAACGATAACCTGACCTCTTTCGATCTCGGTTCTCTGAACACCACGAAGCAGAGCTCCGATGTTGTCACCAGCCTGAGCCTCGTCAAGCAGCTTACGGAACATCTCGATACCGGTTACAACGGTCTTACGAGTCTCTTCCTTAATACCAACGATCTCAACTTCCTCATTCAGATGCAGAACACCACGCTCAACACGGCCGGTAGCAACGGTACCACGACCTGTGATGGTGAATACGTCCTCGACCGGCATCAGGAACGGCTGGTCTGTAGCACGCTTCGGATCCGGAATCCAGCTATCAACTGCGTCCATCAGCTCCATAACCTTGTCTCCCCACGGTCCCATCGGATCCTCAAGAGCCTTCAGAGCGGAACCCTGGATGATCGGAGTGTCATCTCCCGGGAACTCATACTCGTTCAGCAGCTCACGGATCTCCATGTCTACCAGCTCAAGCAGCTCCTCATCGTCTACCATGTCGCACTTGTTCATGAATACTACGATGTAGGGAACGCCTACCTGACGGGACAGAAGGATGTGCTCCTTAGTCTGAGCCATAACACCATCGGTAGCTGCTACTACCAGGATAGCGCCGTCCATCTGTGCTGCACCAGTGATCATGTTCTTTACATAGTCAGCATGGCCCGGGCAGTCAACGTGTGCGTAGTGTCTCTTCTCTGTCTCATACTCAACGTGTGCGGTAGAGATGGTAATTCCACGCTCTCTCTCTTCCGGAGCCTTGTCGATGTTCTCGAAGTCTGTAGCTGTGTTACCAGCAACACGAGCTGCCAGAACCTTTGTGATAGCTGCAGTCAGAGTAGTTTTACCATGGTCTACGTGACCGATGGTACCGATATTACAATGCGGTTTTGTTCTGTCAAATTTAGCTTTAGCCATTTTGATTGTCCTCCTTGAATTCATTCACCCTGAGGGTAAAAGTTGATTTTTTGCTGTTTCGATATTAAAACTCGGCTACTTCTGATTATATTTCATAGAGCCTTATTTTTCAAGCAAAATTTAGGAATTTTGCTTATTTCTTTACCGCAATCCGGCTAAAAATACCGGATTGCAGTTATTTTTATAATTATTTCTTAGCAGCGAGTACTTTCTCCTGGATATTCTTCGGTACCTGCTCGTACTTCTCGAAGAACATGGAGTAGTTACCACGACCCTGAGTCTTGGAACGCAGGTCTGTGGAGTAACCGAACATCTCTGCAAGCGGTACATATCCGCGGATCATCTTACCGCCGCCGATATCATCCATACCCTCGATACGTCCACGACGGCTGTTAATATCACCGATAACATCGCCCATGTACTCCTCCGGAGTAGTAACCTCAACCTTCATAATCGGCTCAAGCAGTACCGGATTACCCTTCTGCATAGCCTCCTTGAAAGCCATGGAACCAGCGATATGGAATGCCATCTCACTGGAGTCGACCTCATGGTAAGATCCATCGTATACGGTAGCATGAACACCCAGTACCGGGAAGCCTCCCAGAATACCGGACTGTGCAGCCTCTTCGATACCTTCGCCGACTGCCGGGATATACTCCTTCGGAATCGCACCACCGACAACCTGAGACTCGAACTTAAACAGCTCTTCTCCGTTGGCGTCCATCGGCTCAAAGCGGACTTTACAGTGTCCGTACTGTCCACGTCCACCGGACTGCTTAGCATACTTGCTGTCTACATCAACAGCCTTGGTGAAGGTCTCCTTGTAAGCTACCTGCGGTGCGCCTACGTTAGCCTCTACCTTGAACTCACGCAGCAGACGGTCTACGATGATTTCCAGATGCAGCTCTCCCATTCCCGCGATGATAGTCTGACCGGTCTCCTGATCGGTATGCGCACGGAAAGTCGGGTCCTCCTCTGCCAGCTTTGCAAGAGCCTCGCCCATCTTGCCCTGACCTGCTTTGGTCTTCGGCTCGATAGCCAGCTCGATAACCGGCTCCGGGAACTCCATGGACTCCAGAATTACCGGATGCTGCTCGTCACAGATGGTATCACCGGTTGTGGTGAACTTGAATCCAACTGCTGCAGCGATGTCACCGGAATATACCTTGTCCAGCTCTGCTCTCTTGTTTGCGTGCATCTGAAGGATACGTCCTACACGCTCCTTCTTCTGCTTTGTAGAGTTATATACATAAGAACCAGAATTCATGGTTCCTGAGTATACACGGAAGAATGCAAGCTTTCCTACGAACGGGTCAGCCATGATCTTGAATGCAAGCGCAGCGAACGGCTCGTCATCAGAGGAGTGACGCTCTACTTCGTTGCCATCCATATCAGTTCCCTTGATAGACGGGATGTCTGTCGGAGCCGGCATGTACTCGATAATAGCGTCCAGAAGCTTCTGAACTCCCTTATTTCTGTATGCGGTACCGCAGCAAACCGGAACAGCTGTACACTCACAGGTTGCTTTACGAAGAACTCTCTTCAGATCCTCAACCGCGATAGATGCTCCCTCGTCCTCAAGGTACTGCATCATCAGGTCGTCATCCAGCTCGCAGATCTTCTCGATCAGCTCCTGGTGATAGAGCTCTGCTTCGTCCTTCATGTCCTCCGGAATCTCTGTGATGGAGATGTCCTCACCCTTCTCATCGTTGTAGATGTAGGCCTGCATCTCGAACAGGTCGATGATTCCCTTGAACTCGTCTTCCTTACCAATCGGAAGCTGCAGACAGATGGCATTCTTGCCAAGTCTGGTCTTAATCATATCTACTGCATTGTAGAAATCTGCTCCCAGGATATCCATCTTGTTGATGAATGCCATACGGGGAACATTGTAGGTATCAGCCTGACGCCATACGTTCTCAGACTGCGGCTCTACACCACCCTTCGCACAGAACACGCCGACAGCGCCGTCCAGTACACGAAGGGAACGCTCTACCTCAACCGTAAAGTCTACGTGACCCGGGGTATCAATGATATTGATACGGTTCTCTAATGCGCCCGGCTTCGGCTTGCAGTGCTCCTGCAGCGTCCAGTGACAGGTTGTAGCAGCGGAAGTGATGGTGATACCACGCTCCTGCTCCTGCTCCATCCAGTCCATGGTAGCAGTACCTTCATGAGTATCACCGATCTTATAGTTTACACCAGTGTAATACAGAATACGCTCAGTCAGTGTGGTCTTACCAGCATCGATATGAGCCATGATTCCGATATTTCTGGTTCTCTCCAATGGATATTCTCTTCCAGCCACGGGATTTTCCTCCTCAAATAATTAGAAACGATAGTGAGCAAACGCCTTGTTTGCCTCTGCCATCTTGTGCATGTCCTCTTTTCTCTTTACAGATGCGCCTGTGTTGTTTGCTGCATCCATAATCTCATTTGCCAGACGCTCTTCCATGGTCTTCTCACCGCGCTTACGGGAGAACATAGTCATCCAGCGCAGAGCCAGAGCCTGACGACGATCAGCGCGAACCTCGATGGGAACCTGGTAGGTCGCTCCGCCGACACGTCTTGCCTTTACCTCGAGAAGCGGCATGATGTTGTTCATTGCCTCTTCGAATACTTCCAGAGCCGGCTTTTCTGTCTTAGCCTCTACTCTCTCGAATGCTCCGTAAACAATTTTCTGAGCCACGCCCTTCTTACCATCCAGCATGATGTTGTTGATAAGCTTGGTGACTACCTTGTTGTTGTACAGCGGATCCGCTAATACATCTCTTTTCTGAGTATGTCCTTTACGTGCCACAATACTTCCCTCCTTAATACATGCTTACCGAATCCGTGATTCAGTAAGATTCACTCTTAATTCTCAGGTACTCACATGTGTCTTTCTACTTGTGTCGTGCACGGCAAATCTATATACGACCCGCAGCCTAAGGGACGATATTTCATTCCGGCAATATAGACAATTGTCTATCCAACGAATAGTTCTGTTTGTGATACACCGTTGTTACAAAACCAGATGACGGCTGAAATACGTTTAATTATTTCTTTGCGTCTTTCGGTCTCTTGGCACCGTACTTGGAACGTGCCTGTCTTCTCTTTGCAACTCCTGCTGTATCCAGGGTACCACGGATGATGTGATATCTGGTACCGGGCAGGTCCTTTACTCTACCGCCACGGATCATAACAACGCTATGCTCCTGAAGGTTATGTCCTTCTCCGGGGATGTAGCTTGTTACCTCGATACCGTTGGAAAGACGTACTCTGGCGATCTTACGAAGAGCAGAGTTCGGTTTCTTCGGGGTAGCGGTCTTTACTGCGGTACAAACGCCACGCTTCTGCGGTGCGGCTGTATCAGTTGCTTTCTTCTTCAGAGAGTTAAATCCTTTCTGAAGGGCGGGCGCTGTAGACTTCTTTACAGTTGTCTGACGTCCTTTTCTAACTAACTGGTTGAATGTTGGCATTCCTTTCACCTCCTGTGATGAGTGGCAGGCAATGTTGCCGGCCCTGTCAGGCTGCTGTGTCGGTAATTCGACTGTTTCAGGCGCGCAAAAATACCATATGCTTTTCGCGCACACTAGATTAGTATAATAAGAAAAGCCCCCTGTGTCAAGGGGGTTTTCTGTAAAAATCCGTTGGATTTTCGGGACTTTTTTGGGTATTTTTCAGAGTTCGTAGCGCTTTCCGGGCTCGTCACCGAACACCGGTACCGGCAGGCCGTCGCCCGCCGTCTCGCAGATATGCTGCGCGTTTTTCCGCCAGCCCTCCGTGTCCTTATCGGGACGGGGCAGATGAACCGCCAGCACCTGGCCCAATTCCAGATACCGGGCTATCAGCCTCCGGGAGGAGGGCAGACCCATCAGTGGAAATGGGCCAATCAGCCAGTCCATCTTCTGCGACCAGGCTGCCGCCCTTTCATATAAAAACTTTGCGGGTCTGGCGTCGCCGGGCAGCATCAGCTGCTTTCCACCTGCCTCCAGAAGGCAGACCAGGTTCTGGATATCCGCAAACCGGTCGCCCATGTGGATACTGTTGAACAGGGTCAGTCGCATACCCGGCAGGGTCACGATCCGGTATTTCTGTTCAGACGCCTCCACAGCCGTAAGGCGTCCCGCCTCCGGCTCCAGCGCCCGGATCCGCCGAATGGTCTCCTCCGTGGAAATGATGCGGAGATCCGGATTCATTTTCAGGGCCTCCGCCACGTCCTCCGGGCAGAAATGATCTGCGTGCTCATGGGTAAATACCAGCGTTTCCAGCTTCTTTTCCCGGATATCCCGCAGAAGTTCCTGCCGGATCGCCTCCGGCGTGTCAGGGTAAATTCCGCCGGGCTGCTTCGCGAACACGTCGAAGCCGATGGCTGCACTGCTTTTTCCTTCTATATTATAAACCTGTATTACGATTCCCGCATTGCCCGTGTGCCAGGCTGTCATTTCCGTTCCCATCATTCATTCCGTCGTATCTTTAATCCATAAGTGCTTCCCTGATAATCTCGCATACCGTGGGATGCGGGAAAATTGTCCGTCGAATCTGTCTCAGCGGAAGCTTCAGGTCAATCATCAGCGCCAGCGCATAGATATACTCTGACGCGTAAGATGACATCAGCGCCGCCCCGATAAGCGTTTTTTTGTCCCTGTCCACAATCAGCTTGCAGATACCATTGCTTAAGCCGTTCTCCGCCACATGGCGTCCGCTGAAATTGATGGATACCTTTTTCACCTCATAGTTCCGGCCTGACGCCTTCGCCTGCTCCTCGGACAAACCTACAAAGGCCGCCTCCGGACTGGTGTAAACCACGCCGCTGATCGCATCATAGCTCATGGCGTCGTCCTCCCCCAGGATGTGGTTCACGGCCACTTCACCTTCCCGGTAGCCCACATGGGCCAGCATGACTTTGCCGTTCACATCGCCGATGGCATAGACATGCGGCACGTTGGTCTGCATGTGCTCATCTGTCACGATGGCTCCCCGCTCGGTCTGTACGCCCAGCTTCTCCAGGCCCTCGATCTGGCTGTTGGCCCGACGGCCCACGCACATCAGAGCCTTATCATAGGCTGCCAGCTGAAGCTTTCCGTCCTTTTCATAAGTCACGACTCCTCCCGCCAGCTTTTTCACTCCGGAGGACAGATGGAAGGTCACGCCCTTTTTCTCCAGCTCTTTCTGAAGCAGTTCGCTGACCTCCCGATCATTGCCGCCCAGGACCTTATCCAGCATCTCGATCACGGTTACCTTCGCTCCAACCTCCTGAAAATAAGCCGCCATCTCAAAGCCGATGACTCCACCGCCCACAACCAGAAGCTTCTTCGGGATCTCCTTCATATCCAGGATCTCGTCGCTGGTCATGACCGTTCCGTCCGCCATACCTTCTTTTACGCCTTCAATGGGCGGCACTGACGGAGTGGAACCCGTGGCCAGAATCAAATCCTCCGCTGTGTAGGTCTCGTCTTCTACAAATACCGCCGGTTTTTCTTCCACTTTGCCAAGCTTTGCTGTTCCGTTTACTACCTTTACCTTCTTACGGCGAAGGGCACTGCCTACGCCCTGCACCAGCATTTTCACAACCTCGTCTTTTTTTGCCACTACTGCAGCCTGATCCACATGAACCGCGCCCTCCGCCGTTACGCCGTACGCTTCTCCGGCTCCCGACGCGTAATGGTACATTTTCCCCGCGTAGAGAAAGGTTTTTGTCGGGATACATCCCACATTCAGGCAGGTTCCCCCCAGGCTCTTCTTTTCCACCAGCAGCACCTTTTTTCCATGGTGCGCCGCGTACTCCGCGCAGTTATAGCCCGCCGGGCCGCCTCCAATTACTATTACATCAAATTCCTGCATTCCCTCTTTTCCTCCTTTTTAAGCTTTTGGAAGCTTTTGAATTCTCCTGTCTCTCAGTAGATTTAATTATATAGTTTATCGAATACTTTGTCAATTTTTTATCAAATGTTTTCTATCATTTTTATTGTCTGATTTTTCCATTTATTCTTCCTTCGCCCATCCGTAGGCATACTTCACTGCCTTCTTCCAGCCCTTTAGCTTCTCCTGACGGGCCTTTTCGCCGATGGCCGGCTCAAAAATCCGGTCGCTGGCCCAGTTTTTCCGGACCTCGTCGACGCCGGACCAGTAGCCTGTGGCCAAGCCTGCCAGATAAGCGGCTCCCATGGCCGTAGTTTCCACACAGCAGGGGCGGTTCACCGGCGCGTCAATGATGTCAGCCTGGGTCTGCATCAGGAAGTTATTGGCGCTGGCGCCGCCGTCCACCTTCAGAGCCTCCAGCCGAATACCGGAGTCTGCCTCCATGGCCACCAGTACGTCATGGACCTGATAAGCCAGGGATTCCAGGGTGGCCCGGATAATATGGTACTTGTTCACTCCCCGGGTGATGCCCACGATGGTGCCCCGGGCGTACTGGTCCCAGTAGGGCGCGCCCAATCCCGTAAATGCCGGAACCACATAGCAGCCGTTGGTATCCTTTACCTTCATGGCCATGTACTCGGAATCCTCCGAGGATTCGATTAGATGCATCTCGTCCCGCAGCCACTGGATCGCTGCTCCGGCCACGAAAATCGACCCCTCCAGGGCGTAAGTCACCTTACTATCCAGTCCCCAGGCGATGGTGGTTACCAGACCATGCCTGGAAAATACGGGCTTCTCGCCGGTATTCATCAGCATGAAACAGCCGGTTCCGTATGTATTTTTGGCTTCCCCCGGTCGGAAACAGGTCTGGCCGAACAGCGCTGCCTGCTGATCGCCTGCGGCTCCCGCCAATGGAATCGCTCCGCCCAGAAAGGAAGGATCCGTCTCGCCATAGATGCAGCTGGAGGGCTTTACCTCCGGCAGCATAACCCTCGGAATCTGAAGCTCCTCCAAAATCTCCGGATCCCATTCCAGGGTGTTGATGTTAAAGAGCATGGTCCGGGAGGCATTGGAGTAGTCCGTCACATGAACCGCTCCCTTAGTCAGCTTCCAGATAAGCCAGGTCTCCACGGTTCCGAAGAGAAGCTCGCCCCGCTCCGCCTTTTCCCGGGCTCCCGGAACGTGATCCAGGATCCATTTGATTTTGGTACCGGAAAAATATGCGTCGATAACCAGTCCCGTCTTTTCCCGGAACTTCTCTGTCAGCCCTTTTTCCTTCAGGGAATCACAGTACTCTGAAGTACGGCGGCACTGCCACACAATGGCGTGATAGATGGGGTCTCCGGTGGTCCTGTCCCAGACGATAGCCGTCTCTCTCTGGTTCGTGATGCCGATTCCGGCGATCTGTTCCGCGGAAGCTCCGATCCGGTTCATGGCCTCCACAGCTACTCCCAGCATGCTGGCCCATATCTCATCCGCGTCGTGCTCCACCCAGCCCGGTTTGGGAAAATACTGTTTAAATTCCCGCTGAGCCAGACTACAGATCTCTCCCTTTTTGTTAAACAGAATACAGCGGTTGCTTGTGGTTCCCGCATCCAATGCCATTACATAGTCAGCCATAGTGTTCTCCTTCTCCTTTTATACTCCCGCTTCCGGGAAATAAGCTTTCACAGCCCCTTTACAGAGCCGTTCTCCGATGACAATCAGAATCTCCTGGCCCCGGGAAATGGGGCGGATCACTGTCTCATGCCGGGTGGCGTTCAGTTCGATCCAGCCGTCCCCATCCACCTGCATAAAGCCCTTGATCCGAAAGGGGGAACCGCAGGCCGGATCCCGAAATACTGCCTCCACTCTCCGCTTCAGCTCGTCCACAGGCAGACACAGGTGCATGAAAAACAGGGAATCGAAGATCTGATCCTCTTCCATATCCGCCTTTTCATAGTCCGAGGGCACATAACCGCAGGACAAGAGCTGCTGAAAATCCCCATCTGACAGCTCTGCCCAGTTCTTTTCCAGAATCTCCATATCCTTCAGCCTTCTGCTGCAGCCTACCTGCTCCAGGGCCCGGTTCAGATGGGCCTTGGTCTCCCGGATCTGCTCTTGGGAAGACTCCTGGGTTCTGCTGAGAAGGACTATTCCGGCGTCCGCCACCTCCGTGGCCAACAGATAGTCCGCCTCCACGGAGAGCTTCGGCTCCAGCTTTGCGTCCACGACGGCCAGCACATTGCCGATCTCATACCAGCGATCCAGCGGCTCCTCATGGAGCACGTCAAAGAACTCGTCCACGTCAAAGATGCCCGAGGGCTCCACCAGCACCCGGTCGTAGCCGCTCATGCCCATGGCAATGAGCTTGGTCTTGAACCGCCGTCTGTGGCAGTCCCTATCGCAGCCGCCGGAGACCATCTCCAGTTCGCACCGGTCTCCCTCCAGATCCTGAAGCAGCATCATGTCCACATTCACCGCCCCAAAATCATTTTCCAGAATTCCGATATGATATCCCTGCTTGATCAGCCACGAAGCGTAGGTTCGGATAAATGTGGTTTTGCCCGAACCCAGAAATCCGGTGATCAGATCCACCTTCACCATATTGCCGGCTCCCTTCTTCTTTCCTCTTATTTCTGTCTTTTATTATACACAGATTCCGGCCGGAAGGTACAGCTTTTTCTGAAATCAGGTTTTTCTTGAAGATTTTTCTCCCCCGTACTAGAATAGAACTATCCAAACAGAATCTGAGAAGATTTCTCAATTACTTAACAGGTATTACAAGATAAGGAGACTGTCTATGAAAACCATTACTTTAGGAACTACCGGCATCACGGTTCCCCAGAATGCCTTTGGCGCCCTTCCCATCCAGCGCGTGGATCTGGAGACTGCCACCTCCATTCTCCGCAGGGCCTATGAGGGAGGCATGCGCTTCTTCGACACGGCCCGGGCCTACAGCGACAGCGAGGAAAAGCTTGGCCATGCCTTTGAGGGAATGCGGGATCAGATCTATCTGGCCAGCAAGACCATGGGACGCACCCCGGAGGTCTTCCGGGAACAGCTGGAGACCTCTTTAACGCTTCTGAAAACCGATCATCTGGATATCTACCAGTTCCATTGTGTGGATCAGTGCTACCGCCCCGGCGACGGCACCGGCATGTATGAGTGTATGCTGGAGGCCAAAGCTGCCGGAAAGATCCGCCACATCGGCGTCACCGCCCACAAGCTGGGCGTGGCCAGAGAATGTATCGAGTCCGGCCTGTACGAGACGCTCCAGTATCCCTTAAGCTACCTTTCTTCCGAAAAAGAGCTGGAGCTGGTGAAGCTCTGTGAGGAGCATCACATGGGCTTTATCGCCATGAAAGGCCTGGCCGGAGGCCTCATCAATAACTCCCGGGCCGCATTTGCCTTTATGTCCCAGTTTGACAATGTGCTTCCCATCTGGGGAATTCAGAAGATGACAGAGCTGGAGGAATGGCTCTCCTACATGGATGAACCGCCCGCTCTGGACGCGGAGATTTCCGCCTTTATCGAAAAAGAGAAGCAGGAACTGAACGGGGAATTCTGCCGGGGATGCGGTTACTGCATGCCCTGTCCTGCCGGCATCCTCATCAACAACTGCGCCCGCATGTCCCTGATGGTGCGCCGGGCGCCTTCCGCCTCCTGGCTCAATGAAACCTGGCAGGCGAATATGAAAAAAATCGAAGACTGTCTCCACTGCGGACAGTGTATGGAGAAATGTCCCTACGAGCTGAACACGCCGGAACTCCTTCAGAAGAATTACGAGGATTATCAGAAGATTCTGGCCGGAGAAGTAAGTGTCAACTAAATTTCTCCTATTCCACAAGAAAGAATGTGCCATTGGCACATTCTCGCGCCGAGGCGCGGTTGCTTCAGCAACCATCTACCACTGCGCCGAGTGCGCATCTTTGCAAGCTCTGCTTGCTTTTATGGAATAGGGAATTCTATCGGAATTTCCTATTCCATAAAAAACTGCCGTTCCACATCTCTGTGAAACGGCAGTTCTATTTTATAAATGCTATGCGGATTCTGTTACGGATTACTCCTCAACCGGCTCCTCTGCCTCGGCATCCTCTGTCTCCAGGGCTGTCTCCTCAGCACTCTCATCGGTCTCCTCGTTCACATCCAGTTCTTCATCCAGATCCAGCTCCTCATCGAAGTCCAGTTCGTTCTCCTCTTCCATATCGGTATCCAGTCTTACGTTCTGATAACGCTTCATACCGGTTCCGGCAGGAATCAGCTTACCGATCAGTACGTTCTCCTTCAGACCGATCAGCGGGTCAACTTTACCCTTGATAGCAGCTTCGGTCAGAACCTTGGTGGTCTCCTGGAAGGATGCTGCGGACAGGAAGGAATTTGTAGCCAGAGATGCTTTGGTGATACCAAGCATAATCTGCTTGCCTTCTGCGGGCTGCTTGCCCTCTGCGAGCAGACGCTCATTGGCATCCTCGTACTCCAGAATATCTACTAAGGTACCCGGCAGGAAATCAGAATCTCCGTTGTCCTCGATGCGAATCTTCTTCAGCATCTGGTGTACCAGCATCTCGATATGCTTATCGGCGATTTCTACACCCTGCAGACGATATACACGCTGAACTTCACGGATCATGTAATCCTGTACGGCACGTACACCCTTGATCTTCAGAATGTCATGGGGGTTTACACTACCTTCTGTCAGCTCATCGCCGGCCTCCAGTACCTGGCCGTCCTGAACCTTGATACGGGAACCGTAAGGAATCAGGTATATCTTGGACTCTCCATCCTCGCCTGTCACCTGAATCTCGCGCTTCTTCTTGGTATCCAGAATGGTAACGGTTCCGGCAATCTCTGTAATAATCGCAAGTCCCTTCGGCTTTCTGGCCTCGAAAAGCTCCTCGACACGGGGAAGACCCTGTGTGATATCTCCACCTGCGACACCGCCGCTGTGGAAGGTTCTCATGGTCAGCTGTGTACCCGGCTCACCGATAGACTGCGCTGCAATGATACCGACTGCCTCACCCACCTGTACAGCCTCACCGGTTGCCATGTTCGCGCCGTAGCACTTCGCACATACACCGATGTGGGATTTACAGGTCAGAATCGTACGGATCTTCAGGCTGTCAATGGGATTGCCGTCCTTATCTACGCCTTTTTTTATAATAGCGGCTGCACGTCTCGGGGTAATCATATGATTTGCCTTAACCAGTACGTTGCCGTCCTTATCGTATACAGTCTCGCACGCGAAACGTCCGGTGATACGATCCTGCAGGCTCTCGATCTCTTCCTTGCCATCCATGAAGGCCTTTACTACCATGCCCGGGATCTCACCCTTGCCTTCGCAGCAGTCAACCTCACGGACAATCAGATCCTGAGATACGTCTACCATTCGACGGGTCAGATAACCGGAGTCTGCGGTACGCAGAGCGGTATCGGACATACCCTTTCGTGCTCCATGGGCTGACATGAAGTACTCCAGAACGTCCAGACCCTCACGGAAGTTAGACTTGATAGGAAGCTCGATGGTGTGACCGGTGGTATCGGCCATCAGTCCTCGCATACCTGCAAGCTGCTTGATCTGCTTATCGGAACCACGGGCTCCGGAATCGGCCATCATGTAGATGTTGTTGTAACGATCCAGGCCGTCCAGCAATGCCTTAGTCAGGATCGCGTCCGTATCCTTCCAGGTCTCAACAACCTCTTTATAACGCTCTTCTTCCGTAATCAGACCACGCTTATAGTTCCGTGTAATCTTATCTACGGTATCCTGTGCCTTCTGAATCAGCTCCGGCTTCTCAGGCGGCACGGTCATGTCGGAAATGGATACGGTCATGGCCGCACGGGTGGAATACTTGTATCCCATGGCCTTGATGTCATCCAGCACCTCTGCGGTTCTGGTGGCTCCGTGGGTATTGATGACCTTCTCCAGAATCTGCTTCAGGCCCTTCTTACCTACGTGGAAGTCTACTTCCAGTACCAACTCATTACCCGGGATGGTACGGTCTACGAAGCCCAGATCCTGCGGCAGAATCTCATTGAAGAGGAAACGTCCCAGGGTAGACTCTACGATACCTGTCATCTCGGTTCCGTCAGCCAGGTTTCGGGTTACACGAACCTTAATTCTGGACTGCAGACGGATCACTTTATTCTCATAAGCCAGGATGGCTTCGTTCAGGTTCTTAAAGAACTTGCCTTCGCCTTCGATACCCGGACGCTCCTGTGTCAGGTAGTAGATACCCAGAACCATATCCTGAGACGGTACGGCTACGGGGCCGCCATCAGACGGCTTCAGCAGGTTGTTCGGGGAGAGCAGCAGGAAACGGCACTCCGCCTGCGCCTCTACGGACAGGGGAAGATGTACTGCCATCTGGTCTCCGTCGAAGTCTGCGTTGAATGCGGTACAAACCAGCGGATGCAGCTTGATAGCCTTACCTTCTACCAGAATCGGCTCGAAGGCCTGAATACCAAGACGATGCAGTGTAGGAGCACGGTTCAGCATAACCGGATGCTCTTTGATCACGTCTTCCAGTACATCCCATACTTCAGGCTGTACCTGGCGCTCTACCATTTTCTTCGCGCTCTTAATATTATGTGCGGTACCGTTCTGTACCAGCTCCTTCATAACGAAGGGCTTGAACAGCTCGATAGCCATCTCCTTCGGAAGACCGCACTGGTAAATCTTCAGCTCCGGACCTACGACGATAACGGAACGTCCGGAATAGTCAACACGCTTACCCAGCAGGTTCTGACGGAAACGTCCGGACTTACCTTTCAGCATGTCAGACAGAGACTTCAGGGCTCTGTTACCCGGACCGGTTACGGGACGGCCACGGCGTCCGTTATCGATCAGCGCGTCTACAGCCTCCTGCAGCATACGCTTCTCGTTGCGGACGATGATATCCGGCGCACCCAGCTCAAGAAGACGGGTCAGTCGGTTATTTCTGTTGATAATTCTACGATACAGATCGTTCAGGTCGGAGGTAGCGAAACGTCCTCCATCCAGCTGTACCATGGGACGCAGATCGGGCGGAATAACCGGAACCGCATCCAGAATCATCCATTCCGGTTTGTTTCCGGACTCACGGAAGGCCTCTACGACCTCCAAACGCTTGATGATACGGGCACGCTTCTGGCCGCTGGCATCCTTCAGGCCTGCTTTCAGTTCTACGGACTCCTTCTCCAGATCGATGGCCTGCAGCAGCTCTTTGATGGACTCTGCTCCCATGCCTACCCGGAAACGATTGCCATACTTCTCACGCATATCCTGATACTCTTTTTCAGACAGTACCTGCTTATACTGAAGCTCGGTATCGCCTGCGTCCAGCACAATGTAGGATGCGAAGTACAGAACCTTCTCCAGTGTACGGGGAGACAAATCCAGGATCAGTCCCATCCGGCTGGGGATGCCCTTAAAGTACCAGATATGAGACACCGGAGCGGCCAACTCGATGTGGCCCATACGCTCACGGCGGACATTTGACTTTGTAACCTCTACTCCACAACGGTCGCAGACTACACCTTTATAGCGAATCTTTTTGTACTTTCCGCAGTGGCACTCCCAGTCCTTGCTGGGTCCGAAGATTCTTTCACAGAATAAGCCGTCTTTTTCCGGTTTCAGGGTTCTGTAATTGATGGTTTCAGGCTTCTTCACCTCGCCTCTTGACCACTCCCGGATCTTCTCCGGGGACGCAAGTCCGATACGAATCGCGTCGAAAGTCATCGGCTGATATACAGCCTGATTCGTTGTTTCTGGCATGAATGGCACTCCCTTCCTTATTCTTCTTCAAAATCTCCATCGAAGTCCGAAAAGCTCTCGTCGGAATCATCCGGATCTTCCTGTACATCTACCAGTTCCTCACCGTCGAACTCCTGCTTGCTGAAGCCGTAGTCGCCATAGGAATCCTCGTCATCCTTGAACCGGCGGTCGCCCTCAATGATGGAACGCAGATCCACGTCTCCGTTGTAGTCGCTGGTTTCCATAATCTCTACTTCTGTATTGTCATCGCGCAGTACCCTCACGTCCAGACCCAGGGACTGAAGCTCTTTTAAAAGTACCTTGAATGACTCGGGAATACCCGGTTTCGGGATATTATCACCCTTGATAATAGCCTCGTAAGTCTTTACACGACCGATAACGTCGTCGGACTTCATGGTCAGGATCTCCTGCAGGGTGTAAGATGCGCCGTAGGCCTCCAGAGCCCACACCTCCATCTCTCCGAAACGCTGTCCACCGAACTGTGCCTTACCACCCAACGGCTGCTGGGTAACCAGGGAGTACGGTCCGGTAGAACGGGCATGAATCTTATCATCTACCAGGTGATGCAGCTTCAGGTAGTGCATGTGACCGATGGTTACGGCGCCGTCAAAATACTCGCCTGTACGTCCGTCACGCAGCCGCACCTTACCGTCTCTGGAAATGGGAACACCCTTCCAGAGCTTTCTATGCTCACGGTTCTCGTCCAGATACTGAAGAACCTCGGGAAGCAGCTCCTCGCCGTGGATACCGGTGAAGGTCTCGCCGTTCCAGGGCTTTCCGTCCGCGGTAGTTTCCTCGCCCTTTTCCTTCCACTCCGCAGCCTCTGCGTCGTCGAAAGGCAGGTTCACATAATCATTTGCCAGATCCAGGGTATCCATGATATCGCTCTCGTTCGCGCCGGAGAATACCGGAGTGGATACATTGAATCCCAGAGCTTTCGCTGCCAGACTCAGATGAATCTCCAGCACCTGTCCGATATTCATACGGGAAGGTACGCCCAGGGGGTTCAGAACGATATCCAGGGGACGGCCGTTGGGCAGGAAGGGCATATCCTCTACCGGAAGTACACGGGAAACGACACCCTTATTTCCGTGACGGCCTGCCATCTTGTCACCTACGGAAATCTTACGCTTCTGAGCAATATAAATACGAACCGCCTGATTTACTCCCGGAGACAGCTCATCGCCGTTCTCTCTGGTAAATACCTTGGCGTCTACCACAATACCATACTCGCCGTGGGGCACCTTCAGAGAAGTGTCACGGACCTCGCGGGCCTTCTCACCGAAGATGGCTCTCAGCAGTCTCTCCTCTGCGGTCAGCTCAGTCTCTCCCTTGGGAGTTACCTTACCTACCAGGATATCACCGGCACGAACCTCTGCTCCGATACGGATAATTCCCCGCTCGTCCAGATCTTTCAGAGCGTCGTCGCCCACACCCGGAACGTCTCTTGTGATCTCTTCCGGTCCCAGTTTGGTATCACGGGCCTCTGCCTCATACTCCTCGATATGAATGGAGGTATATACATCATCCTCAACCAAACGCTCGCTAAGAAGAACAGCGTCCTCGTAGTTATAGCCTTCCCAGGTCATGAAGCCGATCAGCGGGTTCTTACCCAGCGCCAGCTCTCCGCCGGATGTGGAAGGTCCGTCTGCGATGACAGTTCCTTTTTCTACCTTGTCGCCTTTGAATACGATGGGTCTCTGGTTGTAGCAGTTGCTCTGGTTGCTTCGTGAGAACTTGGTCAGGCGATAAGTATCTCTGGTGCCGTCCTCACACTTGATTACGATCTCATTGGATACGGAACGCTCTACCACGCCGGCATGTTTTGCGACTACGCACACACCGGAGTCCACTGCGGTCTTTACTTCGATTCCCGTTCCGACTACCGGTGCCTCTGTGGTCAGAAGCGGTACGGCCTGACGCTGCATGTTGGATCCCATCAGCGCACGGTTCGCGTCGTCGTTCTGCAGGAACGGAATCAGCGCGGTAGCCACGGAGAATACCATTCGCGGAGACACGTCCATGTAATCGAACATGGAACGCTCGTACTCCTGGGTCTCCTCACGGTAACGACCGGATACATTCTTATGAACGAAGTGTCCTTCTTCATCCAGAGGCTCATTTGCCTGTGCTACATGGTAGTTATCCTCTTCATCAGCGGTCATGTAGACTACTTCGTCTGTGACACGCGGATTCTTCGGATCCTCTTTATCAATCTTCCGGTACGGTGTCTCGATGAAACCATACTCGTTAATTCTCGCATAGGATGCCAGAGAGTTAATCAGACCGATGTTCGGTCCCTCAGGGGTCTCAATGGGGCACATTCTTCCGTAATGGGAGTAATGTACGTCTCGTACCTCGAATCCCGCACGATCTCTGGACAGACCGCCCGGTCCCAGTGCGGACAGACGACGCTTGTGCGTCAGCTCGCCCAGCGGGTTGTTCTGATCCATGAACTGAGACAGCTGGGAAGATCCGAAGAACTCCTTCACGGCTGCAGTTACCGGCTTGATATTAATCAGGGACTGCGGTGTAATGTTATCCTGATCCTGGGTAGTCATACGCTCCCGAACGGTACGCTCCATTCTTGAAAGACCGATACGGTACTGGTTCTGAAGCAGCTCGCCTACCGCACGGATACGACGGTTGCCCAGATGGTCGATATCGTCCTCATTACCGATACCGTACTCCAGGTGCAGGTTATAGTTAATGGAAGCAATGATGTCTTCCTTGGTAATATGCTTCGGAATCAGCTCGTGGATATCACGCTTCACAGCCTCTTTGATATCTTCGATGCTTTCATTTTCTTCCAGTATCTTTTCCAGAGCCGGATAATATACTAATTCTGTAACACCAAGCTCCTCCGGATCCACATCCACGTAGTGACGCAGATCTACCATCATACTGGAGATTACACGAACATCGCGCTCCTCAGTCCGGATCATTACGAAGGGAACTGCCGCATTCTGGATCTCATCAGCCAGCTCGCGGGTTACCTCGGTGCCTGCCTCTGCAATGATCTCGCCGGTCTGGGTATCTACCACATCCTCAGCCAGCACATGGCCGGTGATACGGTTACGGAGCATCAGCTTCTTATTGAACTTATAACGGCCTACCTTTGCCAGATCATATCTTCTGGGATCGAAGAACATGCTCATGATCAGGCTCTCAGCGCTCTCCACTGCCAGCGGCTCGCCCGGACGGATCTTCTTATACAGCTCCAGAAGGCCTTCCTGATAGCTCTCCGCGGTATCCTTTGCCAAGGTCGCCAGGATCTTCGGCTCCTCGCCGAACAGATCGATAATCTCCGGGTTCGTTCCGTAACCCAGGGCACGAATCAGAACGGTAACGGGCACCTTTCTGGTACGGTCTACACGTACATAAAATACATCGTTGGAATCTGTCTCATACTCCAGCCATGCGCCACGGTTCGGGATAACTGTACAGGAGTAAAGGCCTTTTCCTAATTTATCATGATCAATCGCATAGTAAATTCCAGGGGAACGTACGAGCTGGCTGACGATAACACGTTCTGCGCCGTTGATCACGAATGTACCTGTCTCCGTCATCAGCGGCAGGTCACCCATGAAAATCTCGTGTTCATTAATTTCATCTGTCTCTTTATTATAAAGACGTACTTTTACCTTCAGGGGAGCTGCGTAGGTCGCATCTCTTTCCTTGCATTCTTCGATGGTGTATTTGAGATCATCCTCACCGGTGCAGAGCGTGAAGTCTACAAAATCCAGACTCAGATGTCCGCTGTAATCGGCGATGGGAGAGATGTCATCGAACACTTCTCGAAGACCTTCCCGAAGGAACCAATCATAGGAATCCTTCTGGACCTCAATGAGGTTCGGCATTTCCAGGACTTCTTTCTGTCTGGAATAGCTCATTCTGAAGTTCTTACCGGTTGAGACCGGACGTATTCTGTTCTTTTCCATTGACGTTCACCCCTTATTTAATATGGAAGTTAGCTACTATTTCGTGATTTTGCACAAAATGCAAAATGAATTCAGAGCCTAGCTCACCACAATAGTGCATCCTACATGATATCATAAGAGCCTTTAAAAGTCAAGTATTCTTTTTTCGATTTTTTTAAATTCTGGGAAATTAAAAATGAAATTTCAGGAAATTGCTGAATTGTGGTTTTCAAATGATTTTTTATTTACAAATGATTTTTTAAAAGAAGCCGGGCAGAATCAATCTGCCCGGCTCCATAAGTTCATTTAAACTTATTTCAGGGTTACAGTAGCTCCCTGCTCCTCAAGCTTAGCCTTCAGCTCGTCAGCCTCTGCCTTGGAAACGCCCTCTTTCAGTACCTTCGGTGCGCCGTCTACCAGGTCCTTAGCTTCCTTCAGACCCAGACCAGTTACCTCACGAACAACCTTGATAACCTTAACCTTGGAATCTCCAGCGCTTGTCAGCTCTACGTCGAAGGAATCCTTCTCCTCAGCTGCTGCCTCGCCAGCACCTGCTGCTGCTACAACAACACCTGCTGCTGCAGATACACCAAACTCTTCCTCACAAGCCTTTACCAGCTCGTTCAGCTCTAATACGGATAACTCTTTGATAGCGTCGATAAACTCAGCGGTAGTTAACTTTGCCATTTTATTTTCCTCCTGATTTTTGATTTTAAAATTCGTTTTTTTGATATTATGCGCTTATGCGCAATGTTTGTCCCGTAAGGCGAACCTTATGCCTCTGCCTTGGCCTCTGCGATCTGATTGAGAACGCGTGCCATGTTTGTAATCGGGGACTGGATGCTGCCAAGCAGCTTGCCAAGAAGCTCTTCTCTGGACGGAACCTTTGCGATCTCAGCCATGCCAGTTGCGTCGTAGTAAGTTCCCTCTACGATACCGCCCTTGATCTCAAGAGCCGGTGCCTCTTTGCCGAACTTTGCAAGGATACGTGCCGGAGCAGTTGCATCTGTCTTGGAGATAGCAATTGCGTTCGGGCCCTCCAGCTGCGGAGCCAGGCTCTCACAATCTGTTCCCTTGAATGCGAAGTTCATCATCGTATTCTTGTAAACCTTGTAGACGATTCCGTTATCTCTGAGCTCTTTACGAAGTCTTGTGTCCTGCTCTACGGTCAGACCGCAGTACTGAACAAGAACAACGGACTGAGCACCTTCGATATTTGCGGAAATCTCTTCTACAACCGGTTTCTTCAGCTCGATTTTTGCCATGAGTGGTGTACCTCCTTATTAGTCTATGTGTTCACCAACCCGATATACGAAAGAATCCTGCTTGCAGAATTCTCCGCCTGCGGCGGGTCACCTAAGCGACATCATTCCGCTCCGCCGCAGTGCGATCGAATTTTTATGTGGCAGGGGATTCCGCCGGAATTCCCTGTTACATAAAAACCTCTCTGTCCATGAAGACAGAGAGGTTTCGAAAAATCATTCAAAGTGAATGCATATCGTCCTCGGCAGGCGTATTCAACTTATGCCTTGCGGCACCTGCTGTCTTCGGGTCGTGTTACATGCTATGAAAGCATAGCACATCTTTTTATGAATGTCAACCAATATTTTTGATTAACCAAGCTTTGCTGTGTTCAGTCTTACGCCCGGTCCCATGGTCGGAGCGATGGTTACGCTCTTCAGGTACTGGCCCTTTACAGCTGCCGGCTTAACCTTATTGATTGCATCGATCAGCGTCTGGAAGTTGTCCGCTAACTGCTCCTCTGTGAAGGAAGCCTTTCCAATCGGCACGTGGATAATGTTAGTCTTGTCCAGTCGATACTCAATCTTACCAGCTTTGATCTCCTGGATAGCCTTGGTAACGTCCATAGTTACAGTTCCGGCCTTCGGGTTCGGCATCAGACCCTTGGGTCCAAGTACACGTCCCAGACGTCCTACAACGCCCATCATGTCCGGGGTAGCTACTACTACGTCGAAATCAAGCCATCCTTCGTTCTGGATCTTCGGAATCAGTTCCTCTGCTCCAACGAAATCTGCGCCTGCTGCCTGTGCCTCGTCAGCCTTTGCGTTCTTAGCGAATACCAGCACACGTGCAGTCTTACCGGTTCCGTGCGGAAGTACAACAGCGCCACGGATCTGCTGATCTGCATGACGTCCGTCACAACCTGTACGGATGTGAGCCTCGATGGTCTCATCAAATTTTGCGGTAGCAAGCTTCTTTACGATAGCTACTGCCTCATCTCTATCATACTGAGTCTGTTTGTCGTAGAGCTTAGAAGCCTCAACATACTTCTTTCCATGTTTCATATTAAATAACCTCCTGGTGGTAATTGCGGGATTCAGGGTTTTCCCTCCCACGTCTGACTTTTGTTATAACAGTTTCGATTAGTCCTCAACAACGATACCCATGCTGCGAGCAGTTCCGGCGATCATGCTCATCGCGGAATCAATGTTCGCTGCATTCAGGTCCGGCATCTTGAGCTCTGCGATCTTCTGAAGCTCAGCCTTGCTGATGGTAGCAACCTTAGTCTTGTTCGGAACTCCGGAACCGGACTGAATCTTGCAAGCCTTCTTCAGCAGTACTGCTGCAGGCGGAGTCTTTGTGATGAAGCTGAAAGATCTGTCTGCGTAAACTGTAATAACAACCGGAATAATCATTCCGTCCTGATCTGCGGTTCTTGCATTGAACTGCTTGGTGAACTCTACGATGTTCACACCGTGCTGTCCAAGAGCCGGACCAACGGGCGGAGCCGGTGTTGCCTTTCCAGCAGGAATCTGCAATTTAATATAACCTGTTACTTTCTTTGCCATTTTAGGCACCTCCTTGTGGTAATTGCGGGCATTTGGGTTTCTCCCTCCCACATGCTTTGTGTGTGTCGGTCAGAAGTCTCTCTTCCGTCCGAGCTGTTACATCTTCTTAATCTCTGAGAAACTGATTTCTACCGGCGTCTCTCTGCCGAACAGTTCCACGTTAATGATTACGCACTGCTTTGCCTGATTCATGGACTGAATCACACCCACAGTGTCGGCCCATACGCCGCCTGTAACCGTAACTGTGTCTCCTTCTTTGAAATCAACTACGACGTTTTCAGACTGAATTCCGAGCGGTCGCATCTCTGCCTCTGTCAGAGGAACCGGTTTCGATCCCGGTCCGACAAAGCCGGTCACACCACGGGTATTGCGCACAACGTACCAGGTGTCGTCATTCATCACCATGTTAATCAGAACATAGCCCGGAAACATCTTCTTCTGAACCTGCTTTCTGGCTCCGTTCTTCATCTCAACCACGTCCTGCAGCGGAACTCTCACTTCGAGAATCTGCTCCTCCAGGTGTCTGTTTTCAATTGTTTTCTCAATGTTGGCCTTAACCTTGTTCTCGTATCCGGAATAGGTATGAACTACATACCAGTTTGCCTCTGCCATTTTCTCACTCCTATAAACTAATCAGCATATCGATTCCGTAAGACAGAATGATGTCCAGAAGCTTGATTACAACTCCCAGGGCAAGGGACGTCAGCACTACGGCTACCGTCTGTCTTACAATGGTCTTTCTGTCCGGCCATACAATCTTCCTGTACTCCGCCTTCAGACCCTTGAACCAGCTCTTTTTCTGAGGTTTATCGGTGTTCTTAGTGGCCTTCTCTGCTGCTTCGCTCATCGTTCCACTATCCTTTCCTGCATCTTATTTTGTTTCTTTGTGCAGTGTGTGCTTTCTGCAGAATCTGCAGTACTTGTTCGTCTCCATCCGGTCCGGATGATTCTTTTTCTCTTTTGTCATGTTGTAGTTACGCTGTTTGCACTCCGTACATGCCAATGTGATCTTTACGCGCACGACTTCCACCTCCGCTTATTTTTTACTTGCTGGACAGCTTCGATACGCATGCCGGCATATCTTGTCTGTCGTTTTTTAGGCATAAAAAAAAAGCCTACTTCCATTCGCCCTGATATCATAGCACGCCGGAGCCGTGTGTGTCAAGCTTTTTCTTGATAAATCCTATCTTTTGCCGCCATATTAAACGCTTGCCTTTCTTCCGCTAAAATGTTAAACTTTTATATAATAAGCTTGAATCGTGCGAAAAGGAGAATATCTATATATGAATTATCAGAGACATAAGTCCGAGGAGTCTGTGGAAGATTATCTGGAGACTATCCTTATCCTAAGCAAACAGAAGCCGCAGGTTCGTTCCATCGATGTGGCCACAGAGCTTGGTTATTCCAAGCCCAGCGTCAGCGTAGCCATGAAAAATCTGCGCCAGAAAAATTACGTGGTTGTATCCGACGAGGGCTATCTTTCCCTGACCAAGGAAGGCCTGAAGCTGGCTGCCACCATCTACGAGCGCCATTCTGTCATTTCCAACTGGCTTATCAGTCTGGGCGTTTCCCAGGAGGTGGCTGTGGAAGACGCCTGCCGGATGGAGCACGATATCAGCGAGGAAAGCTTTTCCGCCATCAAGAAGTTTCTGCAGGATTCCGCAGACAGTTCTAAGAATCTGTAATCCGTTTCCATATCATTAAAATGATTAAGCAGCAGCAAAGCCCGGCAGACCATGTAGCGTCCGCCGGGCTTTTCGTTTTGCTTTATGTTTCTCCCTTTTTCAGTTTCTCAAACATGGCCTTCACTGCGGGCGCGTTCTTTGTCAGGCGCTTGATGCTCAGATCCTCGGCTTTATTATTGGCCAGGCGCAGATTATTTTCTGAGGAAAGCAGAGCCTCCTTGGTCTTCTGCAGATGGGTAATGGTCTTGTCAATCTCGTCGATGGCCGTCTTAAATTTGTCACTGGCAATACGGTAGTTTCGGGCAAAACCCTCCTTGAAGGTGTTCATGTTCTCCTCGAACCGCAGAATGTCCACCTGCTGATGGCGGGCCAGCTCCAGTTCCTGCCGGTACTGAAGGGAGTTCAGGGCCGCGTTCCGAAGCAGGGTAATCATGGGAATGAAGAACTGGGGACGGATCACATACATTTTTTCATAACGGTAGGACACGTCCACAATACCGTTGTTGTACAGCTCATTGTCGATCTCCAGAAGGGAAACCAACACTGCGTACTCGCACTTCTTCTCCCGGCGGTCCTTGTCCAGCTCCTTTAAAAAGTCCTCATTTTTATGCTTGGTGGCCGTCTCATCCATCTCGTTTTTCATCTCAAACATGATGGAAATAAATTCTACGCCGTCAGCGGATTCCCGGAAGATAAAGTCGCCTTTGCTGCCTGTGCGGGCGTCATTATCCTTTTCAAAATAAGCATTGGGAAAGGCTGTCATCCGCAGGGCGTTGAACTGATTCAGGCAATGCTGTTCCAGACTCTCGCCGATCATTTTCGTAGACTGCCGGGCCTTGAAATCCTTATAATACTCGATCTGCTCATCCTTCATTTTCAGCTTTTCTTCATACTGCTTCTGAAGGGCCTGCTCCTGGAGTTCCCGCTCCGTGTCCTTACCGGCCAGCTGGCTTTTCAGCGTAGTAATCTCCGTATTTTTTTCCGACAGTTCTCGATCCTTCTTGCTGACTATCTCGGCCACAGCCAGTTTTTTCTCCGTCTCTGTACCGGAGAGCTGTGCGCGAAGCTCCGCAATGGTATGCGCCTTCTCCTGAAGCTCCTGCTCCTTCCGGGACAGATCTCGCTCATACTCCCGGCTCTGCTCCAGCTTCAGAAGACGCAGCTCGCTCTCCCGTTTCTCCGCCAGTTCTCCTTCCCGGCGCTTCAGCTCTTTTTCAAATTCTTTGTCCCGCACCTGCTGCACGATCTGCGCGTAGCCGGATTCGTCCACCGCGAAGATCTCTCCGCAGTTGGGGCATTTGATTTCCTGCATCTGGCCCTTCTCCTTTTTTTCTATATTATATAGATTGTAGCACACTCTTTCCGTTCCTGCCACCGGCAAACGCATTTCCATGTTTTCCCTGAAAAATATAAGGGCGCGGCCTCAAAAGCCACGCCCGGTTTTCCCGCATGTATTTTATAAAACCTCTATCTGACACATTTTCATGGTGGTCAGGGCCGCTTCATGGCTGGCCGGCGTCACGCCCGCGCAGCAGTCTGCTTTCACCCGCACCTGGATCTCCGGCAGATAGGCCTTGATCAGCAGTGCGTTGGATACCACGCAGATATCGGTACAGAGACCCACCAGGGTCACCTGGATCTTCTCTTTCTCCGCCAGGGCCGCCAGCTTCTCCGCCAGAATTCGGGAGCCGAAGGTGGGTTTGTCAATCACTTCCGCACCCTGCAGGGCTGCTGCCACCTTTTCATTGATTTCCCATCCCGGGGTTCCCTTTACGCAGTGAACCACCGGAAGCATTCTGCCCTCCTGGGTCTCCAGATAGTTCTCCGGATGGGTATCCCTGGTGGCGTATATGTTCTCCGGCGCATACTCTCCGATCTCATTTACCACCGCGTCCACGATGCCTGCTGCCTCCGGCGTTCCCAGACTACCGTCGACAAAGTCCTTCTGCATATCTATCACAACCAGTATCTTTCTCATACTTCTTCTCCTTCCTTCAGCTGAAAATAAGCCTTTTCATAGCCCAGCATTTTGCAGAGCTTCATCAATGACGGTTCCTCGATCCGGGCCTTTTCCAGAACCTCTTTCCGGCTGAATACCGCTTCCCTGGTACCGTCAGCCAGCACCTGTCCCCGGGCCATCACAATTACCCGCCGGAAATACTCCGACACGAAATCCATATCATGAAGAATGGCCACTACGGTCCTGCCCTGCTTCTCCAGTCTCTGAATGATGCCTCCGATGATTTGTCTGCCCTTCCAGTCCTGGGCAATGGTGGGTTCGTCCAGAATCAGCACCCTGGTATCCATAGCCAGCACCGAAGCGATGGCCACCAGCTTCCGCTCGGACAGCTCCAGATCATAGGGATTCTCCGCTGCCAGGTTCTCCAGGCCCACTTCCTTCAGCGCTTCCCTGGCATGTCGCTCCGCTTCTTCCTTTTTCATTCCGATATTCAGCGGTCCGAACATAACCTCGTCCAGCACATGGTACTTGAAAATCTGATCGTCAGGGTTCTGGAACACATAGCCCACTTCTCCGGCCAGCATGGCCACAGTCTTTCCTGCCATATCCTCTCCGCCGTACCAGATAGAACCGCCCACGGGCTTCAAAAGACCCTTCAGTAGCTTCACCAGCGTCGTCTTTCCCGCACCGTTCTGACCCACGATGGCCGTGGAGCGGCTGTCCAGGCTGAGTGTCACATCCCGGAGCACCGGCGTTCCCTCTTGATACCGGAAGTTCAGGTGTCCGATCTGAAAGACCTCTCCTCCGCAGGCTTCCTGACCCTTCGTTTTCCCGTCCGGCACACATTTTTTCTGGAAAAGGCTCTCTTCCGGGAACTGTGTCTTCAGTTTCCGGACCTCCTCATGGGACGCCGGATAGCAGCCATCCGCCCGCTTCACTCCAAGGGCCCTGCAAAGGCGCGTGCAGATCGGCGGCTTCACACCGTAGTCTTCCAGATCCGGGCGGGAAAAGATCCGTTCCGGCGTATCGAAAGCGATTTGCCTTCCCTCGTGCAAAAGCAGGATCCGATCGCAGTATTCCGCCAGCTTTTCCAGCTTCTGTTCCACCATAATAATGGTGATTCCGGCCTCTGTCATCCTGTCTACCGCCGCAAAAACTTCTTCGCTTCCGGCCGGATCCAGCTGGGAGGTGGGCTCGTCCAGAACGATCACATCCGGCTTCATGGCCAGGATGCCCGCCAGCGCCACCCGCTGCATCTGTCCTCCCGACAGGTCAAAGGGATTCTGATCCCGGCAGGCTTCGATATCCAAAAGGCCAAGAACCTCATTCACCCGCTCGGTCATTTCCTCCCGGGGTACTCCGAAGTTCTGCAGACCGAAGGCAATCTCCTCGAAAACTGTCTCCTTGGCACCGGACAGCTGGTTAAAAGGATTCTGGAATACCAGTCCCACCTTCCGGCACATCCGGGATACAGGCGTCTTTCCGGCCTCTGTCCCGTCAATCAGGACCCTGCCTCCGTAGGCGCCTTTGAAAAAGCCCGGAACCAGGCCGATAAAAGCCTGACAGAGGGTACTTCTTCCCGAACCATTCTCCCCCGCAATGCCGATGAATTCGCCCTTTTCTATCTCAAAGTTCAGATCATTCAGAGCCAGCCTCTCCGTATTCGGATAACGGTATTTTAAATGCTCCACACTGATATAACTCATAACATCACCCTCACAGCCACCGCCGCAGCCAGCAATACCACCATGCAGACGCAGAGCGCCCGATCTACTGTCTTCATGCTGCTGTCCCGCAGATAGGTTTTTTTCTCTCCCGCCTCAAAACCGCGGATCTCCAAGGCGATGGCCCGCTCCCTGGTATTGGTCAGGGAGCTCATAACCACCGGAGAAATCAGCGGCAGAAATGATTTTGCCCGGGTCAGAAGGCTGCCCTCAGTCTCCATTCCCCTGCTGCGCTGGGCATCCAGAATCGTATTCATGGTGCCGCTCATCTGGGGTACAATCTGAAAGACCGAACTAATCACATAACCAATCTTCGGAGAAAATCCAATCTGCTCCAGATCCTCCACCAGCTCCGCAGGCCGGGTGGTCAACACAAACACCGCGAAGGCCAGCAGCATGTTCAGCACATTGCAGCTGATCCGCAGGGCGTACAGCATCCCTTCCCGGTAAAACCGAAGCGGCCCGGCCGCAAACAAAAGGGTCACGTTCTCGTGATTGAATAATCCGTGGATCAGGAAAATCGTGATCAGAATCGTAAAGGAAAACGCAATCAGCGGAAAAACCTTTTTGATGATTTTTCCGCTGACCAGCATTCCGAGACTGATTCCGATGAAAACTCCGAATACCCACAGCTTTCCCCCTATCAGGGAGGCTGCAATGGCCGTGGCGATGTAGCACAGCTTCGTAAAGGGGTGCATACGGGTCAGCCAGGTATCCAGATCCACATACAGGCTCATGCTTTTCATCTTATCTCTCCATATTTCAGAATCTTCCCGGCTGCTCTAGTCCAGGCTTTCAATGCTGTCGTTCACATCGTACAGGGCTGTCAGCTTCTTCGGAAGTCCCTTCAGAATCGCAAATACCACCAGAATGGTAATGATCTTATCCGGCACATCCACAACTACCTCGTCAAGCAGGGAGCCCAGTGCCACCGGCATACCGCCCGCCTGGGTAGCCGCAAATAATGCGTCGCCCCACACATTTCCGGTGGTACCGCCCCAGAACAGCACGTTCAGCGGCGTGGAAATGCAGACTGCCACAAGTCCGGCTACCACGGCAGTCAGCAGAGCTCCGCCCAGCTTCTCCATGCGGCCCAGTCTGGCCATGATGCCCACAGCAATACCGATGCCCAGGCTGGTCAGCGCGTAAACCAGGGTAATGGAATCTCCGGTGGTGAAGCCGTAGATCAGGTTATTGGCCGCGCCGCAGATCCCGCCGATGACGGGGCCGCCCAGGGCTCCTCCGATGCAGGTTCCGATGGAATCCAGCCACAGGGGAAGCTTCAGCACAGACGCGAATAATTTTCCCAGATAATTGATACCGATGCAGGCCGGGATCAACACCAGGCTTGCCGTTGAAAGTTTTGTCTTAAATACGTTTTTCATAACACTTATCCTCCATTTTTTATGTGACAGGCAGTACCTATTCCGCCTGTTCTATCTTACAGCATGCTTCCAGCGCCGTGAGAATCTCATGCTCCTCCCCCCGCATGGTCAGGGACGCGCCATCGGAATAGCTGTTGATATTCTCTTCCAGGTTTTCCTCATATTCCACCACGGTATTCAGAATGGAAGCGGTTTTCATACCCCGGAGTCTTCCGATCACGAAGAGGGCAGCCGTCTCCATATCTGCGCCCAATATGCCCTGACCGGACCAGTAGGCATCGATTTCGTCCTCCCGGTCGGTGTAAAAGCTGTCATGGCTGCGAGCCAGTCCCACATGGGCCGAAAACTTCTTTTCCCGGGCCGCTTCCACGCAGGCGGCCAGCAGCTCATAATCCGGTACCGCCGGGTAGATGGGATCCAGATAGGTCTTTGAGGTTCCCTCATCCCTGACGGCTCCCTGTACCAGAATCAAATCCCCCAGATGTATATTTTTCTGCAGAGCTCCGCAGCTTCCAATCCGGATGGCCGCCTTCACACCCATGCGTGCCAGCTCTTCCACCGCGATGCCTGTGGACGGGCCGCCGATGCCCGTGGACAGAGCCAATATCGGAACTCCCTTGTAGCTTCCCCCAACGCTTTTATACTCCCGGTTAAAAGCCAGCTCCCGGGGGGACTCCAGAAACTTCGCAATCCGATCCACCCTGGCCGGATCCCCCGGCAGAATCGCGTACCGGATGCCCAAGTCCACCGGAAGCTTCAGATGCGGCATAATTTCCATCGTCTGTTTCCTTCTTTCCACGCAGTTCTTTCTGTATCTCACGAATACTGTTTGCATAAAAATAGCACTTTACAGGTGTCTTGTCAACCGTAAAGTGCTATTGTAAAGTTTTAAGCGGAACTATTTTACCTCCACCAGCTCGATTTTGAAGTTCAGCTCTTTGCCTGCCATCTCATGGTTGGCATCAAAGGTGATGGTCTTTTCATCCTTGGCAGTTACCTTTACCGGGAAGGGCTGTCCAAACTGATTGGTCAGATATACGCCCTGACCCACCTGCAGCTCCTCGGAACCCGGAAGCTGGGTGAGCTCCAGTGTGAAAATGGCATCCGGATTCGGCATGCCGTAAGCCTCCTCGGGCATCAGGTGAATCTCCACCACCTGGCCAACCTCCATATCTGCCACTGCCGCATCAAAACCGCGGATCATCTGGCCTGCGCCGCAGATGAACTCCAGGGGCTCGCCCCGATCGTAGGAGGAGTCGAACTGAGTGCCGTCGTTGAAGGTTCCCTTGTAATGGGTTCTGCAGGTCTTTCCCACATTGCGTCCGGTAATCTGGGGCTCGCCGCAGCCACCTCCGCAGGAACCGCCGCAACCGCCATCCTCATGATCGCCGCAGGAATGTCCCTCTTCATGATCGTGATGGTCACAGGTGGCGCCTGCGCTGGTAAGTTCACCCTTCAGGTAAGCTTCTACTGCAGCATCTGTGTCGCCCTCCGCGCCGGAGCAGAGCTCCACGCCCGCCTCCGCCAGGGCAGCCTGGGCTCCGCCGCCGATACCGCCGCAGATCAGCACGTCAATGCCCTGCTCTGCCAGCAGGCCCGCCAGGGCCCCGTGGCCGGTTCCGTTGGAGCCGATGATTTCACTTTTTACTACCCGGTTGTCCTCTACCTCATATACCTTGAAAGACTCGGTCTTTCCGAAATGCTGAAATACATTGCCATTGTCGTAGGTTACTGCGATTTTCATTGCAAAATCCTCCATTTTCTTATATCTTACAGACAAAACATCAGTCTCTCAGGCAATGCCTGACGGCTACTGTTCTACTTTTCCCAGTATAGCAACTTCTGCCGGTTTCTTCAACACCTATAACCCCTATAGTAGATATGTTTTGTCAGAGTTATCCTTCCGCCCGAATGGCCCAGCGCATCTTCGTGGAGCGGGCCCGCGGATTCCGCACACATTCCTCTGCGGAGGGACGCACCACATCTTTGGAATAGCTGCTGTAGACTCCCGAACGGTACCCTTCCTTCATGGCCGCCTTCACCAGCTTATCCTCGCCGGAGTGGAATGTCAGGATGGCCGCCCGTCCGCCCGGCTTCAGGGCCCCCGGCAGCTTCTCCATGAACTCATAGAGCACCTCAAACTCCTGATTCACATCAATGCGAAGGGCCTGGAATACCCTCTGACAGGTCTTTTTCACTGTTTCCTTTTTCTCCTTTTCCGGCAGGAAATCCAAAGTCTTCTCAATGATTTGCCTGAGTTTCGTGGTAGTATCCACACGATTACCCCGGCGGATTTCATCGATGATAGCCTTCGCAAGCTCCTCGCAGTAGGGCTCGTCGGAATTCTCATAGAGCATACCTGCCAGCTCCTCCCGTCCGATGGTATCCAGCCGTTCCGCGGCGCTGATGCCCTTCTGCTGGTTCAGGCGCAGATCCAGCGGGCCGTCCACCTTGAAGGAGAATCCCCGCTTCGGGTTATCGATCTGCATGGAAGAGACTCCCAAATCCGCCAATACAAAATCAAAGCCGCCCACCTCTTTCGCAATCTCGTCGATGGTACAAAAGTTCTGCAGCTTAATGGTCAGAATATCCTCTCCAAAGCCCTGCTCTGCCAGCCGCTTTCCGGTCTTGGCCGACTCCTCCGGATCCACGTCGGTGGCGTACATGTGGCCCCGGCCCTGCAGGCACTGCATCATGGCCTTGGTATGGCCGCCGTAGCCCAGAGTGGCATCAAAGCCTGTCTCGCCCGGCTGGATTTTCAGAAAATCCAGAATTTCATCCACCATGATGGAGATGTGCATGCCGGCGGGGGTGTTCCCCTTCCGGATAACATGTTCCACCGTATCCTGATATTTTTCCGGTTGGAGTTCTTTATATTTTTCCTCGAATTTTTTGGGATATTTGCCCTTGTAGCGCACCCGGCGCTTGTGTGGGGTCTGTTGCTCTTCCATGATTTTTGTCTCCTGTTTTCGTCTGATTTTTACAAACCCGTCCCTATTTCGCCTCAGAAGTCAGCATTACACCCAGTTTCTGGAAGATCTTCTCATCGGCCGCACTCAGCATGCGGGATGTGTGGACCTGGCTGCCACGGAGATTCGGGAGCTGGCGCAGGGCCAGATCAGCCAGGGGGTTGCTCTCAGAGCTGGAGGACAGAGCGATGAGCACCTCTTCCATGTGGAGACGAGGGTTCCGGCTGCCCAGGTAATCTACCTTCAGTTTCTGGATAGGCCTGATGACATTGGGTGTAATCAGAAGCACATCTTCGTCGATGCCTGCCAGATGCTTCAGAGCCTTGATAAGCAGAGCGGAGCAGGCTCCCAGAAGCTCGCTGGTCTTACCGGTGATCAGGGTGCCGTCGGGCAGCTCCATGGCTGCTGCGGTATGGCCGGTCGCCTCAGCCCGGGTCAGGGCTGCGGGTACCACCTTGCGGTCTTTGACCGTCACGCCTGCATTGTTCATCAGAAGCTCGATCTTATAAGCCTCTTCCTCTTTCGATTTGCCCCTGGCAATATTAACCAGAGTCTGGTAATAACGGCGGATAATCTCCTGTCCGGACGCTTCGCGGCAGGCCTCATCATCCACGATGCATTTGCCGGCCATATTGACGCCCATGTCGGTGGGAGACTTATAGGGGCAGTCGCCGTAAATCTCCATGAACATGGCCCGCAGTACCGGGAAAATCTCCACGTCCCGGTTATAGTTTACCGTGGTCTCGCCGTAGGCTTCCAAATGGTACGGATCGATCATGTTCACGTCGTTCAGATCTGCGGTGGCAGCCTCGTAAGCCAGGTTCACCGGATGACTCAGGGGCAGATTCCAGATGGGGAAGGTCTCGTACTTGGCGTAGCCTGCCCGGACGCCCCGTTTGTGCTCATGATAGAGCTGGGACAGGCAGGTGGCCATCTTTCCGCTTCCCGGTCCGGGAGCTGTCACCACCACCAGGGGCTTGGTTGTCTCGATGTACTCATTGTGGCCGTAGCCCTGTTCGCTTACAATGAGCGGAATGTTATTCGGGTAACCCGGAATCAGGTAGTGGCGATATACCTTTACACCCATTTTTTCCAGTCGGCTCTGGAACATCTGGGCGCTGTACTGGCCTGCAAAATGAGTAATGCAGACGCTGCCCACATAGAGGTTCTTAGACTCGAAGATAGCCTTCAGACGAAGCAGATCGGAATCGTAGGTGATTCCCAGATCGCCGCGCACCTTATTTTTTTCGATATCCTCCGCGCTGATTACGATGACGATCTCCACCTGATCCGCCAGCTGCATCAGCATCCGCAGCTTGCTGTCCGGCTCAAAGCCCGGCAGAACCCGGGACGCATGGTAATCGTCGTAGAGCTTTCCGCCGAATTCCAGATACAGCTTATTGTCAAACTTGGCGATACGCTCCCGAATGTGCTCTGACTGCATGGCCAGATATTTGTCATTGTCAAATCCTTTTCTCATATTTTCTCTCCCTCTGTATGTTCTTCTGTTACCGCTGCATCGGCCTTTCCGTCCGGCCTGAGCCGGACAGACACCGTTGTGGCTCCGGCTCCATGCACACGTAAAAAAGAATGTGCCGTTGGCGCATTCTCGCGCCGAGGCGCGGTTGCCTTGGCAACCATCTACCACTGCGCCGAGTGCGCATCTTTGCAAGCTCTGCTTGCTTTTATGGAATAGGGAATTCTATCGGAATTTCCTGTTCCATAAAAAAAGGGACACTGCCGCCCAAAGGCAGCAGTATCCCCGAATCAGTCTCTTTATTCCGAATTAATTATCTGCATAACCGTTCGGGTTCATGGTCTGCCATCTCCAGGAATCCTCACACATTTCCTCAATGCCGTACTCCGCTACCCAGCCCAGCTCATTTTTTGCCTTGGTGGGATCTGCGTAACAGGTGGCAATATCGCCTGCCCGGCGGGGCTTGATCTCATAGGGAATCTCTTTGCCGCAGGCCTTCTCAAAGGCATGGACCACATCCAGAACGCTGTAGCCCTTTCCGGTACCCAGGTTGTAAATCAGGACGCCGGGCTCTGTGTCCTCTACCTTTTTAATGGCTGCCACATGACCCTTCGCCAGGTCTACCACATGGATATAATCCCGCACACCGGTTCCGTCCGGGGTATCGTAATCATTTCCGAAGACGCCCAGACACTTCAGTTTGCCGATGGCTACCTGCGCCACATAGGGAACCAGGTTATTCGGGATGCCCTTCGGATCCTCGCCGATGAGGCCGCTCTTGTGGGCTCCGATGGGGTTAAAGTAACGAAGCAACACCACCTTCCACTCCGGATCGGATACAAAGATATCCGTCAGCACCTGCTCCAGCATACCCTTGGTCTGTCCATAGGGATTGGTAATCTTACCCTTGGGGCATTCCTCGGTAATGGGAATAAATGCCGGATCGCCGTATACGGTAGCAGAAGAACTGAATACAATGTTCTTCACGCCATGATTCCGCATGGCATCGCAAAGAATCAGGGTTCCGGTGATATTATTATAGTAATACTCGATGGGCTTGCGTACCGACTCGCCCACGGCCTTATAGCCTGCGAAATGGATGACGGAATCGATCTGCTCCTTATCAAAGATGGCGTTCAGCGCATCCCGATCCAGAATATCCGCCTCATAAAAGGTAACTTTCTTTCCTGTAATCTGCTCCACACGATCCAGAGCTTTCTTGCTGGCATTATACAGGTTATCTACAACAACTACGTCATAGCCTGCATTCAATAACTCTACGCAGGTGTGGCTTCCGATAAAGCCTGCACCGCCTGTTACCAAAATTGACATTTGACTGTCCTCCTGTTTTCAAAGGTTAGCCTTTGCTAACGTTTGTTCCGCTATTCTTCACCGCTAAATCATAACATGGTTTTGTAGGAGGTGCAAGTGCCATTTCCTTCAAAATAAAGTTTAAAACTTGCTCCATTTAAATAAAATACGATATAAAAACCGCTGCGTAAAATTGCAACGGTTTCATAAAAGAAAGCTTTACGGCACAATTTCAAGCCAGTAGCCATCCGGATCTTCGATAAAATAGATCCCCATCTTTTCATTTTCGAAGCAAATGCAGCCCATCTCTTTATGCTTTTTGTGCGCCGCTTCGTAATCGTCCGCCCGGAATGCCAGGTGAAATTCACATTCTCCCAGATTATAGGGCTGCGGATGCTCTTTCAGCCAGGTAAGCTCCAGTTCAAAATCACTTACCTCATTGCTCAGATATACAATGATAAAATCATTGGTCGTCTTTCGTCTCACTTCGCGCAGATCGAGAGCTTCGTTGTAGAATTTTATGGAACGATCCAGATCGGATACATTATAGTTTTCGTGAATCATCTTAAATTTCATAGCACTTCTCCCTTTGCACATTCTGTGTTTTTTATACGTGATTTATATTGCGGATATTCTGTGATAAACCGCTTTATTACACTGGCGTCCTCCCAATAATGCATGGGAAAAACCGCATTGCAATCTACGTTTTCCAGGAAGTACAGGATCCCATCGGCATAGTGGGCTTCCTGCCTTGGATCAAGGGGAACGAATGCCGCGTCAAAGTGCATGCCCTTAATTTTTCTGATTTCCGCTCGATACGCCGCAGTGAGCCGCCGGTTATCTGCTTCCGGCTCTCCCTCCCAATACCAGTCGTTTAAGTCGCCGGCATGGTAAATCGTTCCTTCTTTCGTTTGAACGATAAATGCGACGCCACTATCATTAGAAAGTAATGTATCGACCCGGGGACCATGATCCAGTTCATAGCTCTGATCGTGATAAGCGTATGTGATTTTTATATTCGACAGGTGATTCCTGCTGCGTATATCTTTCGCCAAAACCGCCTGATACGTCATCCCCATATGGTCAAGCATTTCAAAGATTTTGGGATTAAAATGATCCTCATGGAAGTGACTGCAAAAGACAATCACCTCTTTTTTTCTGTCGAGAAAGGGTAATTCGCCCCTGTAATAGTCAAAAATATAGTAGCAGTCACCGGATTCAACCAAAAAACCGCTGTGGTTGATATACGTTATTTTCATGACATCACCTGCATTTTGTAATGGATAGCCTCTGTATAATTTTACAACCTTATTTTATACGTTATTACGTTAACATGTCAACTCTGTTGATTGTTAGTGTTGAAGCTTTTTATAAGTTTCTAAAATATTCTTAATTTCCTCGGAATCCCTTGTCCCTTTGGAAAAATCCTCGTATAATAGAGACATGTCGTTAAAAAATCAAGGGAGATCCTATGAAACATATTTTGCGCTTTATTAAAAACCAGCCGCCCGCAAGACTGATTGCCGCGGGCTTTTTCCTGATTATCCTGACCGGAGCCTGTTTTCTCATGCTACCGATATCCTTACGCCCCGGCGTCCATACCAGCTTTCTGGACGCGCTTTTTACCGCCACCAGCGCCACCTGTGTCACAGGCCTGGTGACCGTAGACCCCGGCGATACCTATACGGTCTTCGGCCGGGTGGTTCTGGCGCTGCTTATCCAGACCGGTGGCCTGGGCTTCACCTCCATGGGCGCGGGCCTTATGCTGGCTGCCAGACAGCGGGTAGGCTTTAAGAGCCGGCTTCTTTTAAAGGAAGCCCTCAATGTGGACAACTTCAGGGGTATCGTCCGGCTGTTAAAGGCTATCTTACTTACCACCTTAATTTTCGAAACAGTGGGCGCGCTTCTGAGCTTTCCGGTCTTTGTCCGGGACTATTCGCCCCTGAAGGCGCTTGGAATCAGTATCTTTCATTCCGTTTCTTCCTTTAATAATGCCGGCTTCGACATTCTGGGCGGTGGCCAGAGCCTCATTCCTTACCAGAACGATATCCTGCTGAACCTGGTTACCGGCGGTCTGATTATCTTCGGCGGCCTGGGCTTCCTGGTGATTCTGGACGTCCTGAGAAACCGTTCCTTCCGGAAGCTGACCCTCCACTCTAAGGTGGTCATAAGCACCACCCTGACGCTTCTGATTGCAGGTACCCTGGTCTTTCGTTTTACGGAGCATATGCCCTGGATTGGCGCGTTTTTCAACAGCGTCACCCCCCGGACTGCCGGCTTTGCCACTTACCCTATAAATGATTTTTCCAATGCGGGGCTCTTTGTGATGATTCTGCTGATGTTTATCGGCGCGTCCCCCGGATCCACCGGAGGCGGTATCAAGACCAGCACCTTCTTTATCCTGATGCAAGCCATGCGGAGCGCCCTGAATAAACGGCACATGGGAGCCTTTCACCGGAGCATTTCACCGGAAAATACCTCCCGGGCCTTTCTGATTACCCAGTTGTCCCTCAGCGTCGTTCTCATCGGAACCTTTCTGCTCTGTCTCCTGGAGCCTTCCTTTGAAATGAGACAGCTGCTTTTCGAGGTTGTATCCGCCTTCGGCACCGCAGGACTGTCCACGGGAATCACGGCCGATCTGCATGCAGCCAGCAAGCTGATTCTGATTTTCCTGATGTTTATCGGAAGACTGGGCGCATTTACGATTATCACCATGTGGATTGAGCGGCCCGAGCAGAACGCCCGGTACACGGAAGAATCCATCACCATTGGTTGACATCATATATTTTATCAGGCCCTTTTGCCTGCTATCATTACAGAAACGAGGAAGCGAAAAAAATGAAGAAAAATGCAAATTCTACCTTTGGAATCATCGGCCTGGGTCGTTTCGGAACTGCCCTTGCCATCACTCTGGCAGAGGCCGGAAAAGAGGTCATTGTCGTCGATCAGAATGAAGAAAAGGTCAAGGCCATGCGGCAGCACACCGAATACGCCTTTGTCTGTGACAACCTCTCCAAGGCTACCCTGTCAGAGGTGGGAATCCAGAACTGCGATACCGTTATCGTCTGCATTGGAAGCCGTATCGATACCAGTATCCTGACCACCCTGAACGTGGTTTCTCTGGGTGTGCCCCATGTGATTTCCAAGGCCACCAGTCAGGATCAGGGCGCTGTTCTGGAGAAAATCGGCGCGGAGGTGGTCTATCCGGAGCGGGATATGGCCATCCGTCTGGGCAAGAAACTCCTGTCCGGAAACTTCCTAGATTTCATTTTCCTGGACAATGATATCGAGATCCAACAGGTACCGGTCAGCAGCTTTATCAAAGGAAAAACCATCCAGGAAATTAATATCCGTAAAAAATACGGCCTGAATATCATTGCCATTGAGCACGATCAGAATACCATCATCGAGCTCTCCCCCGACTATAAGCTGCAGTCGGAGGATATCATCGTCGTCATCGGAAAAGTTCAGAATATCCGGAAATTGGAAAGGGATTTGGCGTAACTGCCAAATCCCTTTTTCTTTCTTATAACCTGGTCAGATTAAAAATCCACTCCAGCCACCGTTCCACGGAACTGGCCCGCCGGGCGATCTGCCCCTCGTTGCACACATGCAGTTCCCGCATCCGCTGGCCGATAACCTTCTTATCCGGATACCGGCCCGTCTCCGCCCCTGCGTCAAAGAATTCCGCGAAAATCCGATGCTCCAGCATCAGCTCCACCAGCTTCAGCTGCCGGGGTTTATAATTCATCCGGAAGACCTTCTCGCCCAGCCCGGTCAACCCCACCAGTACCTGACCGTCCGCGTTTTTCTTCTCAAAGAGCCCCAGATACCGCCCAGCGTTGTAATAATAATCCGACTGCCGCGGGTCAAAATCCATCAACTCCGCAATCTGCCCCGGCGTCATGGGATTGCCGTACAGATTCTCCAGCAGGGAAATGATCCGTTCCATGGAGTTGGCCTGGATAAACGGAACCGACGTAGCATCCATATCATCATCCGTCCGGATAGCCGTCCTCTCCCGTACCTCCCGCAGCTCCCTGAGGCTAATCCGCGTATCCTGCAGGGAATAATTCTTCGCCTGCACCAGCTCAATGGACGAATAATCCTCCGGATCCGCAAACCGGTACTCAAACAGCCGATAAATCATATTAGAATACACAGAAAAGACCAGCCGGATGGGCTTCTTCACCCGGGTTCGCCACAGCCGGTATGGATAATAGAGCTGCCGCACATGGAAATCCGAATGTACTACATTTTTAGCCTCCATGATGACCACTGACCGGGCATTCTCAAAACCGCCGTCGATCTCGCACTGGGCATTCTCCACATGAATCTCCCGGGCGGCGCCCCGTACCGTATTTACCCGGAAATCAAAAACTCCCGTACCCATGCGTCCGTTGAAGGTGGCTGCGCTTGGTCCGTCTCCCAGAAAATCATCCAGGATCCCCGACAGGGTCAGGACATGGATGGCATTGGCCTCAGAACTGATGTTGTTCACATCGATGGATTCATACTCCGGCATCTCTACATGGGTCATCCGTAACACATGCTCCCGAAGCTCCGGGATCGGTTCATACAGCAGGAAGTCTCCCATCACATAGGACGTCCGACTGTCCGGCAGCAGATTCAGCTTCCGCTTCCGAAGGGCCTCCGGCAGGGCGTCGGAGCTATCCCACTTGGCCATAAGTCTGGGCTCCCGGTATTCCCGGATCTGGTCCGCTGTAATCCGGTACACGCCCTGTTTCCTTACGGTTTCCTCGATGGGGTATCGCTCCAAAAGGGCTTTCCATGCCTCATTTGCGGAAAGAGCAGTCTTTTTTTCCATGACTTTCACTTATTTTGCAAGCTTCTTCATCATAAACAGGTACGCCTGCAGCAGCACGATACCCACCGGCAGGGAAATCAGCGCGGACTGGGTAAATCCGGCCACAATGTAGGTGATAAACGAGATCACCGCCACACTCACCGCGTAGGGCAGCTGGGTGGATACATGATTCACATGATTACACTGGGCTCCCGCAGACGCCATGATGGTGGTGTCGGAAATGGGGGAGCAGTGATCGCCGCAGACAGCGCCTGCCATGCAGGCAGAAATAGCCACGGTCATCAACGCCGGATGGGTGGTCTGGAACGCGTCTACTACAATCGGAATCAGGATACCGAAGGTTCCCCAGGAGGTTCCGGTGGCAAAAGCCAGGAAGCATCCAACCAGGAAAATGATAGCCGGAAGCAGAGCGACCATGCCCTGAGAACTGCTCTTGATCATATTTGCCACGAACTCCGCAGCGCCCAGGCTGTCTGTCATGGCCTTCAGGGTCCAGGCGAAGGTCAGAATCATGATAGCCGGAACCATGGCCTTGAAGCCCTCGGGGATGCAGTTCATGCACTCCTTGAAGTCAAGAACCTTGCGGCTCACATACAGCAGAATGGTAATCACCAGAGCGAAGGCGCTTCCGATGGCCAGACCGATGGAGGCGTCGCTGTTGGAGAAAGCAGTCACGAAGTCCGCTCCGTCGAAGAAGCCGCCGGTGTAAATCATACCGATGACACAGCAGACAATCAGAGAAAAGATCGGGATCAGCAGATCCTTCACGGAACCATTTCCCACATTGTCCAGGGCGTCCGCATTGCCATAGGGCCGATCCGGAGTGGTAAACAGATCGCCTTTCTTCGCGTTGTCCTCATGAACCTTCATGGAACCGAAGTCGATATTCAGAATCGCAATCGTAATCATCATAATAATGGTCAGAATCGCATAAAAGTTGTAGGGAATGGCACTGACAAAGAGAGCCAGTCCGTCCTCTCCCTCCACGAAGCCGGTCACAGCCGCCGCCCAGGATGAAATGGGGGCAATGATACAGACCGGAGCCGCCGTGGCATCGATGAGGTACGCCAGCTTGGCACGGGAAATATTGTGCTTGTCGGTCACGGGACGCATCACACTTCCTACGGTCAGACAGTTAAAATAATCATCGATAAAAATCAGCACGCCCAGGGCTACGGTCGCCAGCTGTGCGCCGGTGCGGGTCTTGATGTGCTCGCTGGCCCACCGTCCGAAGGCCGCCGAGCCTCCGGCCCGGTTCATCAGGGACACGATGGCTCCCAGGATCACCAGAAACACCAGAATTCCCACATTATAGCTGTCAGACAGAACGCCTACGATTCCATCCTCAAAGATGTGAAGCACAGTTCCCTCGAAGCTGAAGCCCGAGTAGAACAGGCCTCCCACCAGGATACCCAGGAACAGCGAGGAATACACCTCCTTGGTAATCAGAGCCAGAACAATCGCTACTACAGGCGGCACCAGCGCCCAGAAGGTAGCATACATCGCAGGTACATAATCCATTTTTAAAATCTCCTTCCCTCGAAAACAGTCGAAAAAAAGACCGTGAGCACATACTTCCCGACTGTACTCACGGTCTGAACTTTCCCTTCGACCTATGATAGCTCTCCACAGTCCTGTGACAGTCTGACGCATATTCTGCGGCAGCCCAGAAACTCATCCTTCGGAACGGATGAATCCCTTCGGCGGTCTTCCCTTTCCCGGCTGACTGGTTCCGACCTTATGTCAACCGATACTCCTGAAGCCCCGCACCTCTATCATTTTCTAAAATTTCCTATGTGGCTATCCTACCACGAAATCGTAGGAAGGGCAAGTGTTTTACTGTTCTTTTTCCAGCTTGCCCTGATTGATACGCTCTTTTATTTTCTTATATTCTGTTGTTCTGCAGGCTTATGACACTTCCCCGCAGTAATTCCGCGCAAAGATTTCCTTTACCTCCGCCGGGTCCTCTGTCTGTCCCAGCGCCCACATCATTTTCGTCACAATGGCTTCCGTGGTCATATCCCGGCCCGGAATAACGCCGCAGTCCAGAAGCTTGCGGCCCACCTCATAGAGGGACAGATCGCTCTTCTCATAGAGGCACTGGCTGCACACCGCGATACTGACCCCATGATCCGTCAGCTTTTTCAGCTTGGGAAGGAGGTTCCGCCGTTCAAAATGGGTGCCGCCTGCGCCAAAGGCTTCGATGACGATGCCGCGATACCCCAGAGCCAGCAGACTGTCAAAAATCTCCGGCTTCGTGCCCGGAATCAGCTTCAGCAGAAACACATCCGTACAGAGCTTATTTTTCAGCTCAAAGGGGGCCGCCGCCTCTTCTCCCGCCCGGCTGTGCTCCAGGTGTACGCCGTCCGCATAGATTTTTCCGATGTAGGGCGCAGAAATACTCTCAAAGGCGTCAAAGCCCATCGTTCTTACTTTTACGGCTCTGCAGCCGCCCATAATCTTATCGTCAAAGGCCACCATCACCCCGCTCAGGCCTGCGTTCACCGCCGCGAAGGCCGTCTGCAGGTTCCGCTTGGCGTCCGTAAACATCTGTCCGATAGGGATCTGCGCCCCGGTCAGCACCACCGGCTTCGACAGATTCTGCAGCATATAGCTGAGGGCGGAAGCCGTATACGCCATGGTATCCGTTCCATGTGTAATAATAATCCCATCGTAATCCGGCAAAGCCTCCGTCACCCGTTCCGCCATAAACTGCCATTCCTCCGGCTGGATATTGGAGCTGTCCAGGTTCAGAATATCCCGGCTTTCAATCGTAAAGTCTTCCTGCAATTCCGGCAGCAGCTTCAGGATTCCTGCTCCACTCAATCCCGGAGCCAGGCCTTCCTGCGAATGGGTGCAGGCAATGGTCCCGCCTGTCGCCAGCAACAATACCTTTTTCTTCTGCATTTTTCCTCCTTACTGCTCCACATCCCGGGCCTTCAATAATATGTCTTTCTTTTATGCCAGATGAAACATATCAATCAGCACCACCGCCACCAGGCCGTAATATACCACGATGGCCACCAGATCGTTGATGGTGGTGATCAGCGGGCCGGAAGCTACTGCCGGATCCACGCCCACCTTCTTAAAAAAGATAGGAGTCAGGGTTCCTACCAGACTGGACACCACCATGGCACCCACCAGGGACACGCCCACGCAGGCGGAAATCATCAGGGAATAGCCCAAGTCAAAGCCCTTAAACAGGTGGATATACGCTCCCAGGAATACCAGCGCCATGACTGCCAGGATCACGCCATTGAAGAAACCGATCTTCATTTCTTTGAGCATGAGCTTCACCTTCTGGCCTGTGGTCAGGTTCTCGTCCATCAGCACACGGATAGTCACCGCCAGAGACTGGGTTCCCACATTGCCGGCCATATCCAGAATCAGGGACTGGAAGCACATGACGATGGGAAGCACCGCCACCACGGATTCAAAGACGCCCACTACCGCGGATACCACCATACCTAAGAACAGCAGAATCACCAGCCAGGGCAGTCTTTTACGGATACTCTCGCCCGTGGTCTCGTTCAGATCCTCCTCGGCGGTCAGACCAGCCAGCTTCGCGTAGTCGTCGCCCATCTCGTCGTCCACGACCTCTACAATATCCTGGGCTGTGATGATACCGCCGATGCTCCGATCCTCCAGCAGCACCGGAATGGAATCCTCAGCATAGTCTTTGATCTTCTCGATGCACTCGCTGATCTTCTCATGATCCATAACGTAGGGATAAGAACGGCTGATTAAGTCCTCCAGCTCAATATGCTCCCTGGCAATGATCAGATCCTGCAGCTCGATGGCTCCATAGTACTGCTCCTGCTGATCCACCACATAGATTGTGGAAATATTGTCATTTTCCCCGGCCTGACGCACCAGCTCCCGCATGGCCTCCCGAACGGTCAGGTCATTGTGAATCAGAATGAAATTGGTAGTCATATAACTACCGATCTCATCTTCATCGTAGGACAGCAGCAGCTTTACATCCTCGCTGGCCTCTTTGTCCAGCATTCCCAGAATTTTACATTTACTGTCGTCGTCCATTTCCTCCAGGATATCCACCGCGTCGTCGGAATCCATCTCGGAAATGACCTTTGCCTGCTGTTTTAAGGACAGCTCCCTCAGATAAATATCGCCGTCATCCAGATAAGCGAAAATTTCCGCCACCCGCTCCGCGCCCAGAGCCGAATACAGACGTTTTCTTTCTTCCGCCGTCAGAAGCTCCAGGGCTTCCGCAATATCATTATCATGGTAATCGAAGAGCCGGTCAATCAGCTCCTCACGGGACAGATTTCCCCGGATAATCGCAATCAGTTCCTCTACATACTTTGTCATAGCCTACCTCCATTTGAGCCGCATTTTTCAGAACCTTCCACCGGAATTTTCCGAAAAATGCCAGCAAAAAACACCGCTTCAGATTTCTCCAAAGCAGACTCAACAGTTACACGCTGTGAAGTCCGGACCTTTCTGAATACGGTGTGAATCAAACGCCAATATAAGCCAGCCATGACACGCAAAAGCATGCAGCTATTGTAACTGTTCAGTACCTTCACAGTTACAATAGCAAAATCCATGAAAATCGGCTTCGCCGATGGGATTTTGCACTCCCAAATCACTGTCATACGCCCTCAGCAGCTTGTGCTTCGGGCTGTCCTGAATAGTTACCAGCCATTTCCAAATTCGCAAGGGAATCTTCACACACAGCTGCACATTTTTGCCTGCCATATTCGCACCGTACTTTCTACTTCGTCCCGTACTATCGCAACTGTCCATGAAATTCACCTCCTGAATTTTATTTTTATCTTCCGGGTTTCCCCTATCCGCTGTGAGTATAACATAAGAAAAGGGGGGCGGACAACCCCCTTTTTCAAATGTCTGTTACAGTTTCATCTGCTTCATTTCTTCCAGGAACTCCCGGATATATGCTACTGCCACATCCAGTGCCTCCTGTCCCAGCTGAGCCACCAGGCTCCACCAGTCTACGCTGGCACATACGCCGTAGGGTACCGTGGGGGCTACGATTACATTGTCCACATCCTCCACATGGTCTGCCAGATAGGACGGAACCATAAAGTCGGTCCCCAGAGCTCCCTGTGTTCCATGCTGCTCCGTGCTTCCCACGGGAATCACAATAATCGGATCTTTTTCAAAGGCTTCTTTTGCCTGTGCTGTAGTCATTTTTGCAAGATACATGTTAAATACGCCTCCTGATTTTTATGCCGCGAAATGACGATCGATGGTCTCCTGCGGCGGAGTTTTTGTAAGCTTACTTACGACAATCATTACAATAGAAGCAACGATGGTGGTCGGGAACAGTGCATGGAAGCCCATAGCCAGCGCCTTCTCAGACGGATTCAGGGTGAAGAGCAGCAGAGTAATAAGGCCTGCCACCACCGCTGCGACGGCTCCCTTCGCGGTTGCTTTCTTCCAATAGATACCGAACAGAATCGGCACTACGAAAATCGCCATTCCGGAGAATGCGAACAGGTTAATCTCGAAGATGCTGCCCGGCTGGAATACGCCGAAGCAGATAACGATGATACCGATGAGAACAGTTACTACCTTAGACAGCTTCATAACGCTCTCGTCTGTGGCATTCTTGTTGATGATCTTCTGATAGATATCACGGGTAACCGCACCGGTGGTCGTTACCAGGATACCGTCGATGGTAGACATACCTGCCGCTACGATACCTGCGATAAAGATGGATGCCAGGAATGGATTCAGTCCTCTCTGCAGAATCAACGGTACGATCTGGTCTGCCTTCTCGATATTCTGGATAGAAGCGATACCGTTGACGCCGGCCCACTCAATCAGTGTCGCGGAGCGGACGCTTTCTGGAAGGCAGAATTTATGCTGCGGGAGATCTTTGATATACAGGAAGGGGATCCCAGATCCTGGGAAACGATTTCGCATTTTCCCATGAAGGAAGCTATCGAGAGACGACGGGAGAATTACCGGTATCTGCTGGAGCATTTGCCGGAGAAACCGGGAGCGCGGCCGGTGTTCCCGGAGCTTCCGGAAGATGTGTGCCCCATGTTTTTCCCGTTTCTGACGGAAAATCGGGAGGCGCTGATGAAGCATCTGGCCGAGAGGCAGATTCCGCCGAAGGTGTATTGGCCGGTGCCGCCTTTTGTGGATGTGGAAGCATATCCGGGAGCAAAATATGTTTACTCTCATATTATGTCTGTGAGCTGTGACGAACGGTTTACAGCGGAGGATATGCAGAAGATTGTGGAAGCTTTTGAAGAGTTTCGGAAATAAGATAACGTAGGACAGACGACAGGCCGGGGTATCCGTAGGCTCCGGTGAGCATATAAGCGCTGACGCCTTCCTCACAGAGGGCTCTTGTCTTTGCGTAGAGATTCTCCACGCTTCTGGTGATCCCGTCTGTTCCCAGCAGACCGACCACTGTAGTAATGCCGTTCTTCACCAGCTCGGACAGCTGCAGCTCCGGCGTCCGTGTGTGGAAGCTTCCCTCGCCGCCTCCGCCGGTGTGTTCCTCTTTTTCCCTTTTATTTCATTTCCAAGTATATATGATTCTTTTTGGTTTATCTATCGTACTTCCGCACTTCTGTAAAATTCTCTTTGCCCGTCCGGGAAAAGGTGTTACACTGGTGTTCAGAGAGAATCAGCTAGAAAAGGAGAGTTTTTATGAATCGACTCCAACCGGATTATTATGATACCTTTACCTGCATCGCCGGGGACTGCCCCATCACCTGCTGCCAGGAATGGAAGATCTCTGTGGACGACGACACGGCCCGGCACTGGAAGAAGCTGGCGCCGCCGGAGGATGTGGAGGTACAGAAAAAGAATCTGAATGCCTATACCATCCGAAAGGACGGCGAACGGGTCATAGGACTGACACCGGATCACAAATGTCCCTTCCTGAGCAGAAACAAGTTATGTAAACTGGTACGCGCTTACGGCGACACTGTTCTTTCAGCCACCTGTCAGGACTTTCCCAGAGAATTTCTTCGGTTCCGCACCCATGAAGAAGCTTCTCTGATGGCCGCCTGTCCGGCGGTGGTGGATCTCTGGCAGAAGCTGGGAACTCTTACTTTCCCGGAGCCTGCACAGTCGGACCTGTCCTCGGAGCGCATCCGGATCCTGTTCCGGCTACGCTCTGAAAGCATCCGGCTTCTGGAGGACAGCCGCCAGGCGCAGCGGCCTTTGGAAGAGGCCCTTTTGGAGCTTTCCTATATTCTTCAGGAGCTGAACCGGGCAGACTCTCCGGAGGATACCCGCGTCACCGAATATTTTGCTCCTGCTTCCCGGACGCAGCTTCGCCGGGCCATGGCGGATATCGAACTGCCGCCCCTGGATACTCTGGAGGAGTGCAATGAGCTTTTGCAGGATCTGGCCGTGAATTACCGGAAGGAAGGCCTGTACCCCACTTATCTGGATCCGGTAATTGCCCGGGCAGAAGCCCTGTCGGAAGGCTATGACCCGGTGGTGCTTTCCGGACAGTGGGCCGGCTTTCAAAAAGACTTTACCACCTGGCGGCCGCTCCTGTACGCCTATCTGGAGAATGAGCTCTACTCCGGCCTCCTGCTTCCCGGCAGCCACCCGGACCTTGAGACTCTGCTGCTCCATCTGGAATGGATCTCCCTGACCTATGCGGTCATCCGCCACAGCCTCTTTCTGGTATGGCTCGGAAACCGGGAAGCGCCGCTTTCCTACGAAGCAGTCCGGAACTATCTGGTTATCCTGAACCGCATGACCGGATACAACGAAGAAGATATCCTGGAATATCTGGAAAACAGCTTTGAGGATCCCCTCTGGGACTGGGGCTACTTCGCCCTGATTCTGGGTCGATAAATCTTTTCCCGGACTTTACAAAAGCTTTACCGGAATCTGCCCGAAACCTAACAAACACCTCCTATACTGCAAAGTAAAGAGAGGTGTTTGTTTATGAAAAAGATGTTAACCATCCATAATCTGTTTTACCTGATCATTTTCGCAGGCGTTATCATCGCCAATATTGCTTCCACTCTGTACGGAACCGTCGCCCTGCATCCCCTGTTCCTGGCAGGCGTATTTCTGGCAGCTGCAGGTGTCATCGGCGCTGTGATCAGCCGCCGCATAGACGGCGTACGGAAAACCGCCTGATTACTTTATATCCAGCAGATTATCAACGATATCCAAAAAGTTTCTACTTAAAACAGCGCTGATGCTTGGGAATAATCTTCCAAATACATCAGCGCTGTTTTTTTACCACTTCAAGCTTTGCATAACAAAAAAGGGAACCTTTCACAAGATTCCCCAACAGGGCTACAAGGATTCGAACCTTGAAATGACGGAGTCAGAGTCCGTTGCCTTACCGTTTGGCGATAGCCCTATGTCTTAGCGACGAATGTTATAATATCATAGTATTTTACAGATTGCAAGTGTTTTTTTCATTTTTTTCAAATTTTTTAGCTTGTTTTTTAGTTTAAATAGGGGACGCATCTTTCGGGCTGCCAGAATCGGGCAGGGAACGAGGCAGGCGGAAGGTCAGTCCTCCGCCACGAACGCGTTATCAAAGGTGATGACGCAATGGAACCGTTCGTCCAGGGCGCGGACTCTTTCTTCGATGGCGCTGCGAAGCTTCGGACGCTCCTGTTCTCCGTAGGTGAATGGAACGACCACGTCAAAGATCAGGTTAATCTGCTGCTCTCCGTCCACTATCCGGAAGTCGTGGAGGGTCAGGCTGGGATCCAGTTCCCGGATGGCTGCCAGTACCCGGCTCTTCAGATCCGCCACCCGTTTATCCTCGGTCTCCACCGGATCCATGTGAATGACCAGGAAGATTCCCAGCTTCTTCACCGCGTCCCGCTCAATGCGGTCGATGATTTCATGGGAAGTCTCGATATCCACGTTATTGGGGACCTCGGCGTGGATGGAAGCCAGGCTCCGGGTGGGACCGTAATTATGGACAATCAGGTCATGACTTCCCAGGATGCCATCATAGCCCTCCACAAAGTCCGTGATCTCCCGGTACAGCTTCGGATCCACCGACTGTCCGATGAGCGGTTCCAGGGTATCCCTCGCGATCCCCACGCCCGCCCACATGACAAGCAGAGAGACCACCAGACCCACATAGCCATCGATATTGATCCCCGTAAAGCGGAAGAACAAAATAGAACCCATAGTAGCCAATGTAGTCACCACATCTCCCAGTGCGTCCGCGGCCGTGGCCTGCATAACTGTGGAATTCACCCGATTCCCCAGATTTTTATTAAAAAAGCTGAGCCACAGCTTCACAGCCACGGAGGCCAGCAGAATCAACATGGAAAGCAGGCTGAAGCTTAAATCCTCCGGCGTACGGATTTTTGCGATGGCATTTTTAAAGAAGGTAAATCCCACTTCGATAACCAGGAAAGACACGATCAGGGCCGCAATATACTCCAGCCGCCCATGGCCGAAGGGATGCTCCCGATCCGCCGGTTTTTCCGCCATCTTTACGCCGATGAAACCTATGACTGACGAAGCGGCATCGGACAGATTATTAAAAGCGTCCGCCATGACAGACACACTGCGAAGCAGCAGCCCCACCAAGAGCTTGCCCCCGAACAGGAGCAGATTGCAGAGGATTCCCACCATGCTGGCCAGTACGCCATAGGCCGTCCTCACCGTTGCTTCCTCCGTATGCTCATAATCCTTTACAAATGTTTTTACCAGAAATTCTGTCATCCTGCTTCCCCCTTCTGTTCCGACGGCCGTTGCCTGTTACTAACTCCCCATATACGGAAACAGCACCAGAACACGGTAGAACCCGCATTCTGATGCCGATATGCTTTCGCTGTTATTATGAATTCTATTCATCATACATTATTTCTATGAAAAATGGAAGAGGATCTTGTTATTTTTTTTTAAATGTGCTATCTTTGTAGCATCTAATGTCAAGACAGCTGTCGGATCAGGGAGGGAATCGACGCTGTCTGTGAGTGCGAAGGAGCGCAGAAATTATTATGAGTACAATGAAGCTGACTCTGCTGACAGATCTCTATGAGCTCACCATGATGCAGGGCTATTTCAAGAACCACACCAATGAAACTGTTATTTTCGATGCTTTTTATAGAAAGAATCCTTCCGGAAATGGCTTCGCCATTGCGGCAGGTCTCGACCAGGTAGTGGATTACATCAAGAATCTGACCTTTGATCAGAAGGATGTGGACTATTTAAGGAGCCTGAACTTATTCGACGAGGATTTTCTGGATTATCTGAGTAATTTTCATTTCTCCGGTGATATTTACGCCATTCCCGAGGGAACTGTCGTATTCCCCAGAGAGCCTCTGGTAAAGGTCATCGCGCCTATCATGGAGGCGCAGCTGGTGGAGACCGCTATCCTGAATATCATCAACCATCAGAGCCTGATCGCCACCAAGACGGCCCGTGTGGTGTACGCGGCCAAGGGCGACGGTATCATGGAGTTCGGCCTGCGCCGGGCCCAGGGTCCTGACGCCGGTATCTACGGCGCCCGCGCCGCCATGATCGGCGGCTGCATCGGTACCTCCAATGTACTGACCGGCCAGCTCTTCGATGTTCCGGTAAAGGGTACCCATGCCCACAGCTGGATCATGAGTTTTCCGGACGAGTATACCGCATTCAAGAAGTATTCTGAGCTGTATCCCAATGCATGCATTCTGCTGGTGGATACTTATGATACCCTGAAATCCGGTGTGCCCAATGCTATCCGTGTATTCAAGGAAATGCGCGAGGCCGGTATTCCGCTGACCTTCTACGGCATCCGCCTGGACAGCGGCGACCTGGCTTATATGTCCAAACAGGCCCGCAAGATGCTGGACAAAGCCGGTTTTGAAGACGCAGTTATCTCCGCTTCCAGTGATCTGGACGAGTATCTGATCACCAGCCTGAAGGATCAGGGCGCTGCCATCACTTCCTGGGGCGTGGGTACGAATATGATCACCTCCAGCGACTGCCCGGCATTCGGCGGCGTGTACAAGCTGGCAGCAGTACAGGATGAGAATGGGGAGTTTATTCCGAAGATTAAGCTTTCCGAGAATTCTGAGAAGATCACAAACCCGGGCAATAAGACGGTGTTCCGTCTCTATGATAATGAGACAGGTAAGATCCGGGCGGATCTGATTTCCCTGGCAGATGAGTCCTTTGATTCCGATAAGGATCTGCTGATCTTTGATTCGGTGGAGACCTGGAAGAAGACTACTCTGAAAGGCGGCACTTACCATGTGCGGGAACTTCTGGTTCCGGTATTTAAGAATGGAGCGTGTATCTATACTTCTCCCAGTGTGATGGATATCCGGGAATACTGTAAGCGGGAGCAGGAGACACTGTGGGACGAGACACGGAGACTGACGAATCCCCATCAGGTTTATGTGGATCTGTCTGATAAGCTGTTTCGGATTAAGACGGGGCTGCTGGATCAGATGAGTCAGGGGAAATAAATTGCATAGAATCCAGGTTGTGAACACGGCCGGTGGAAAAAAGCTTCCACCGGCCGTGATTTACGTTTTTGATTTGTATCGGAGGGTGGGATCTGCTGGAGGTTATCTGATTATGCCATGGTGAGGTTCAGGAATTCCTGCATGGCTCTTGTGCGGTAGCGGCCGGTTTTCCAGGAAAAACTTAAGGGACGGCAGCTGCGGGGCGCAGGGAGTTTAAAGTAGACCACGTCGCTGCGGGCGGGGACTTCGCGGATAAGAGTATCACTGACGAAGGCGATTCCCAGGCCGGAGCAGGCTACGTGGTAGGAGGTCAGCTGCTGATCCAACTCCAGGGTGATCTCCGGGGTGATTCCGGCCTGCCGGAGGATTTCTTCGGCTCTTTTTCTGGTGTCATTCTCCGGTTTCAGCATGACGAACGGTTCCTTTGCGAACAAAGTCAGGGGAACCGGGCAGAGCTCATCGTCTTTCCAGTGCCCGGTTTCGATCTGTTCTTTGGATAGGATGTGGATTGCTGCTTTTTTTACGGACGGGAACTGTCTGGGCACGGCCAGGAACAGGGTCTCTTCCCGGTATACCGTATGATCGAAGAGCTTCGGATCCAGCTGGCAGTTGTCCAGCATCATGTCAATACGGCCCTGCTGCAGCAGTCTGGCCAGCTCCGCGGTACTCTCCTCCACCAGTTCCACCCGAACGCCGGGGTAGCGGATGGAAAAAGCTCCGATGAGTCCCGGCAGCACCCAGGAAGCGTAGAGACTGCTGCCTCCCAGCACCAGGCTTCCCGTCTTCAGCTCTCCCCAGTCGTTCACATAATCGGAGAACTCCCTCTCCACTGTCATAATCTTTTCCACAGAGCGAATATATTTTTCTCCACATTCCGTCAGGGAGAGGGGTTTTGTACTCCGATCAAAGAGGGGGTATCCCACCTTTGCTTCGATCCGTTTGATATTGGCGCTCAAGGAGGGCTGGGAAATGCACAGGCGCTCCGCCGCCCGGGAGATGCTTTTTTCCTGATAAACTGTATAAACATATTCCATTCCCCGAAACATGAATTTTCTCCTTTCTTATCCGCATTATAGTTTTAAAATTATATAAATTATAAAAATATATGTATTTGATTATATTATAACAGTTGACTATAATAAACTCAACAGGAAATCAGACAGCGCGCAAACAGATTTCCGACGGAGGAGAAAAGACATGAGTGAAAAAGCTGAATACAGAGTAGAAAAAGATTCCATCGGCGCAAAGGATGTGCCGGAAGACGTCTATTACGGCGTACAGTCCCTGCGTGCTGCAGAGAATTTCCATATCACCGGGCTGAATATGCATCCGGAGATCATCAACAGTCTGGCCTACATTAAAAAGGCCGCTGCCATCACAAACTGCGAGATTAACCTGCTGGACAAGAAGATCGCCGACGCAATCGTAAAGGCCTGCGACGAGATTCTGGCCGGACAGCATCACGAGGATTTCATCGTGGACCCCATCCAGGGCGGCGCGGGAACCTCCATCAATATGAATGCAAACGAAGTCATCGCCAATCGTGCCATTGAGCTTCTGGGCGGCCAGAAGGGCGATTACTCCATCGTACACCCCAACGACCATGTGAACTGCGGCCAGTCCACCAACGACGTTATTCCCACCGCAGGCAAGATGACTTCTCTGCGGCTGCTGCAGAACCTGAAGAAGGAGCTTCTGCGTCTCCATGCCGCATTTTCTGCCAAGGCGGAGGAGTTTGACCATGTGATTAAAATGGGCCGTACCCAGATGCAGGACGCGGTTCCCATCCGCCTGGGCCAGGAATTTAAGGCCTACGCCGTGGCTGTCATGCGTGATATCCGCCGCATGGATATCGCCATGGATGAAATGCGCTCCCTGAACATGGGCGGCACTGCCATCGGCACCGGCATCAACGCGGACGAGGCTTATCTGAAACGCATCGTGCCGAATCTGTCCGAGGTCTCCGGCATGGACTTTATCCAGGCCTTCGACCTGATTGATTCCACCCAGAACCTGGATCCCTTCGTATCCGTATCCGGTTCCATCAAGGCCTGCGCCGTGACCCTGTCCAAGATCGCCAATGACCTGCGGCTCATGTCCTCCGGTCCCCGAGCAGGCTTCCATGAGATTAACCTTCCGGCAAAGCAGAATGGTTCTTCCATCATGCCGGGCAAGGTAAACCCGGTTATCCCTGAAGTGGTAAATCAGGTGGCATTCAATATTATTGGCAACGACATGACCATCACCATGGCCGCCGAGGCCGGACAGCTGGAGCTGAACGCCTTTGAGCCCATCATTTTCTACTGCCTGTTCCAGTCCATCGACACCCTGGCCTATGCGGTACGGACCTTCGTGGACAACTGCGTCACCGGCATCACCGCCAATGAGGAGCGCTGCCGGTATCTGGTGGAGAACAGCGTGGGAATCATTACTGCCATCTGCCCCCATGTGGGCTACCAGAAGGCCGCGGATATCGCCAAGCGAGCCATGAAATCCGGTGACTCCGTCCGGGAGCTGATTCTGAAAGAAAAGCTGATGACGGAAGCCGAACTGGACCAGATCCTGAATCCGGTACAGATGACCGAGCCGGGTATCTCCGGCAAGGAGCTTTTGAAAAAAGACTGATCCACATACCTGTCTGATACAGACCACCGCCGCCCGCGTTTACTGCCATCTTTCGCGGGCGGCGGTTCTTTTATTGTTTTCTCAGCCCTTCTATGGTATACTTATGTTTATATGTCATATCAATAAATGGGGGATTTATCAATGAATTCACACAATCACAAAAGAAGCTCTTTTTCGGGAAAACTGGGATTTGTCCTGTCCGCTGCAGGCGCTTCGGTGGGCCTGGGTAATATCTGGCGCTTCCCGTATCTGGCGGCCAAATACGGCGGCGGCATTTTTCTTCTGGTCTACATCATTCTGGCCCTGACCTTCGGTTATACCATGATCGTGGCGGAGACCGCCATCGGCCGTATGACCAAGAAAAGTCCCGTGGGCGCTTATCACACTTTTGGCAAATCCAAATGGCTGTCCTTCGGCGGCTGGATCAACGCGATTATTCCGATTCTGATCGTTCCTTACTATTCTGTCATCGGCGGCTGGGTAATCAAGTACCTGGTGGAATATCTCACCGGGCACGGACATGCCCTGGCCACGGACGGTTATTTTTCCGCCTTTATTTCCAATGGCGTCTCCACCGAGCTTTGCTTCATCGTATTTTCTCTGTGTACCCTGCTGATTATCTACGCAGGCGTCCGCAATGGAATTGAGCGGGTATCCAAGATCATGATGCCCATTCTGGTGGTGCTGTCTGTCGTTATCGCGGTTTATTCCGTGACCCGGCCCGGGGCTCTGGCTGGCGTGAAGTATTTCCTGGTACCAAATCCGGAGAATTTTTCCTGGATGACCGTGGTGGCGGCCATGGGGCAGATGTTCTATTCTCTGTCCATCGCCATGGGTATTCTGGTGACCTTCGGCTCTTATATGAAGAAAGATGTTTCGATTGAAGAATCCACGAAAAATGTGGAGATTTTCGATACGGCCATCGCCATTATGGCGGGCCTGATGATTATTCCGGCTGTATTCGCCTTCTCCGGCGGCGACCCGGATACGCTCCAGGCCGGACCGGCTCTGATGTTTATCACCATTCCCAAGGTCTTTGACAGTATGGGCATGGGAACAGTCGTGGGGATTCTGTTCTTCCTGCTGGTGCTCTTCGCAGCCATGACCAGTTCCATCGCCCTGACTGAAAGCGCCGTGTCTACCTTCGAGGACGAGCTGGGCTGGGGCAGAAAGAAAGCGACCGTCATGATCGGCATTATCATGCTTGCCCTCGGAACCCTGTCCTCCTTAGGCTACGGTCCTCTGGCAGCTGTGGAAATCATCGGCATGCAGTTCCTGGATTTCTTTGATTTCCTGACTAACTCCGTGATGATGCCCATCGCGGCGATTGCCACCTGCCTCCTGGTGTCCAGAGTCATCGGGGTAAAGGGTATCGAGGACGAGGTGCTCCACGGGGAACAGTCTTTTAAGAGAAAGAAGATTTTCCGCATGATGATCCAGTATCTCGGCCCGGTCTTCGCAGTCATTATCCTGCTCAGCTCCGTGGCGAACGCCTTTGGATGGATCTCGATGTAGTCCTCTTAGAAGAGGTGTTGCAAATAGTCGAAAACAGGCTAGTTGCGACACCTCTTTTTCTATTTGCACAGGCAAATTTCGTCTATCTTTTGTAAATAAAAACAGGACACAGCATTTGCCATGTCCTGTTTTTTCATCCGTATCATCTGTATTTTTTTATTTTTCCAGCCGTCCACAGGCTTCCATTTTTTCCCGAAGTTCTGCAGCCAGCTCTGACGTAAAGCTTCCCTCTTTCGCTCTCCAGCGCCAGTTTTCGCCTACGGTGGATGGCGTGTTCATGCGGGCTTCGCTTCCCAGTCCCAGGATATCCTGCGCCTGTACGATAGCAAGCTCTGCCCGGCTGTTCCAGATGGCAGTGAGCATAGCCCGGGCTGCCGCCTCATCCTCTGTCTCATGGAGATATTCCCTGGCGTAGGCCACATCCTCCGCCGGGGCCGTCTTCATCCAGCCCAGGGCTGTGTCGTTGTCATGAGTTCCCACATAGGCCACACAATGCTCCGGATAATTCTCCGGCAGATAGACGCTGCCGCCTCCGTCCCGACTGTCGAAGGCAAATTCCAGTACCTTCATTCCCGGAAAGCCGCTGTCCTTCAGGAGCTGATGGACTGACTCGGTCAGATAACCCAGATTCTCCGCAATGATCTGTTGTGTTCCAATCTGTTCCTCCACTGCCCGGAACAGCGCGATTCCCGGTCCCTGCTTCCAACGCCCGCCCCGGGCGGTTGTGTTTCCATAGGGAATCGCATAGTAGGAATCAAAGCCCCGGAAATGATCGATCCGCAGGATATCGTAGACCTTGCAGAGATACTGAATCCGTCTGACCCACCAGTCATAATCGTTCTTTTCCATATATCCCCAGTCAAATAGAGGATTTCCCCAGAGCTGTCCGTCTGTGGAAAAGCCGTCCGGCGGACAGCCGGCCACTTCCCTCGGGTTCCGGTTCTCGTCCAGTTGGAATAGCTCCGGATGTGCCCACACATCCACGCTGTCCAGGGACACATAGATGGGCAGATCACCAATCAGGCGGACGCCCTGCTCATTGGCATAAGTGCGAAGTTCCTCCCACTGCCGGAAGAACAGGTACTGAAGCACCTTCCAGAAACGGATCTCCTCCGCATACCGAAGCTCGATTTCCTCTGTCGAAAGGGTTTCCCAATCCTGCCAGGACGCTCCCCCATGGGCGTGCTTCATGGCCATAAACCGGGCGTAATCTCCCAGCCAGTAATCATTGTTCGCACAGAATTCCGGATAATCCGAAGGAATCCGCGTAAGGAACCGCTCTGCGGCCTTACGCAGAATCGGGTACCGTTTCTCGTACAGGGCTCCATAATTGACCCTATCCGGCGCGCTCTCCCAATCCACCTCTCCATACTCCTGCCATTCCAGAAGTCCGTCTGCCTCAAGCAGCTCCAGATCGATAAAGTAAGGATTGCCCGCATAGGTAGAAAAAGACTGGTAGGGAGAATCCCCGTAGCTGGTGGGACAGATGGGAAGCAGCTGCCAGTAGCCCTGACCTGCCGCCTTCAGGAAATCAATGAAATCCCTCGCCGGTTTTCCCATGCTGCCGATTCCGTAGGGACTCGAAAGGGAAGAGAGGTGCATCAAAACTCCACTGCTTCTCACCGGCCATCACGCTCCTTCTTCCACAAGATAGGGTTTCAGATCCTCCTGAAGTTTTTCATCTCCGTCCGTATAGGCGCAGAGATCCAGCGGGTGAGTCAAATCCAGGGAAAAGATACCCATAATGGATTTGGCGTCAATGGTATAGCGTCCCGACACCAGATCAAAATCATAGGGATAGCGGGTAATGGTATTTACAAAGTCTTTTATTTTTTCAATGCTGTTCAATAAAACGGTATATTTCGTCATCGTGATTTTCCTCCTGACTGTCTGATTTTTAATCCTAATGACAAATGATGGCTTCTGTCTCCGCGTCAAAGACATGAATTTTGTTCACATCCAGAGCCAGCTTCGCCACATCCTCCGCGCGGATTCCGGTGCGGGACGGCACTCTGGCTACCAGCTTCTGTCCGAAGCAGGTCAAATACAGATAAATCTCAGATCCCATCATTTCCGCCAGGTCTACCTTCGCCTCAATATTGGAAGCGTCGGAGATAGCCAGGAAGGATTCCTCCGCATGAATGTCCTCCGGGCGGATGCCCATGATAACCTCTTTGCCCACATAAGCCTCCAGCTCCGGCTTGTTCACCGGAATCCGGTAATCACCAAATACCAGTACGGTTCCGGCGGTATCCTTCTCCACCTTCACGTTCACAAAATTCATCTGGGGAGAACCGATAAAGCCTGCCACAAATTTGTTGCAGGGATAATTGTACAGGTTCTGGGGCGTGTCTACCTGCTGGATAATACCGTCCTTCATGACTACGATACGGTCGCCCATGGTCATAGCCTCGGTCTGATCGTGGGTTACATATACGAAAGTGGTCTGCAGGCGCTTATGTAACGCGGCAATCTGGCTTCTCATCTCGGTACGGAGCTTGGCGTCCAGGTTGGACAGGGGCTCATCAAGAAGAAATACCGCAGGGTTCCGCACCATGGCGCGGCCCAGTGCCACACGCTGTCTCTGTCCGCCGGACAACGCCTTGGGCTTCCGGTCCAGATACTCCGTCAGACCCAGAATCTCGGCTGCCTCGCGCACCTTTTTGTCGATCTCGTCCTTGGGCGTGCCGTGAAGCTCCAGGGCAAAGGACATATTTTTGTATACGGTCATATGGGGATACAGGGCATAGCTCTGGAATACCATCGCGATATCCCGATCCTTGGGCGCCACATCGTTCACTCTTCTATCGCCGATGTACAGGTCGCCTTCACTGATCTCCTCCAGACCCGCAATCATGCGGAGAGTCGTGGACTTTCCGCAGCCAGACGGACCGACCAGCACGATAAATTCCTTGTCATGAATTTCCAGATTCAAATCCGGAACCACTGTATTTTTATTGTCATAGGTTTTCACCACATGCTTAAATGTAATATCTGCCATTTTTCTTCCTCCTTACCGTGTCCGCCTGAAGCGTACACCGTAATTATTCCATATCTTCACCGTTACCCATCTTATCTTCTGTTCCGTCTTAACGGGCGATTTTCGCCGCGCTCTCTCCCTCCACGATATCAAAGGGAAGAAGCTCATGCACCGCCGGACGCTCTCCCGCAATATCCGAGAGCAGAATTTCCAGGCTCCGGTCAGCTATCCTTTCTCTGGCCTGGCGCACCGTAGTGAGCCGCGGAGAAAGATAATTTCCCAGTTCAATTCCATCAAAGCCCATCACGGAAACGTCCTCCGGAACCCGCAGTCCCCGGTCCCGGACGGCGCGGATAGCGCCCACTGCCAGCACGTCTGCCATGGCAAATACCGCCGTCAGATCCGGCATCTGCTCAAACAGCTGCTCCATGGCGTGATAGCCCTCCTCCATGGAAAAGAACGCCGACCGATACTGCCGACCGGGCTCCAGCTTCATGCCCTGCTCCGCGAAGGCCTTTTCGCAGCCCTTATATCGAGTATGGGCCGCATGGGACTTTTCCATATAACCGCCCAGGATACCGATGTTCCGGTGGCCCAGCTTCAAAAGATGTTCCACCGCTGCCTGCGCGCCTGACTCGTCGTCTGTACTGACACTGGAGAGATTGTCAAAGCCCAGCTCCGCCGCCGAGTTGGTAACCAGCACGCAGGGAATCTCCAGCCGGTCAAACCGCTCTTTAAAGAACTCCAGGTCGCTTCCCAGAAAGAGAATCCCCAAGGGATGCCGCTCCAGACATACCCTTTCGGCCCGCTCCACCTCGTTTTCCTCCTCACCGATATAGTAGATGAAGGAAGCATACTTTTTCTCGCTCATAAGCCGCTGCAGCCGCTCCACGATGGAAGCAAACAGCATATTCTGGGAACCCTTTACGATAATCGCGATTCCGCTGCTGGCCTGCTGCTTCAGGTGCTTGGCGTTGCTGTTTAATTTAAAATGGTGCTTTTCCACCACCGCCATAATGGTCTTTCGCGCTTTTTCCGATACATCCGGATGATTATTGAGCACACGGGACACCGTACCCACCGCGTATCCGGACTCCTTCGCAATGTCTTTGATTGTCATCTGTATGTTTATCCCTTAACTGCTCCCGCAGCCACTCCTTTGATAATGTGTTTCTGGCCCAGCAGATATACGATAACAATGGGTATTACAGTTAACATAATACTTGCCATCATGGGGCCCATCTCTACTTTACCATAACTTCCGCGGAAATACTGGATCAACATAGGAATGGTCTTATAATTCTTAATATCCAGTACCAGGGTCGGCAGAAGGTAATCGTTCCATACCCACATGGCCTCCAGGATTCCTACGGATACCAGGGTCGGCTTCAGCATGGGAAGTACAATCAGGAAGAAGGTCTGCAGCGGATTGCAGCCGTCGATCATGGACGCTTCCTCTACTTCCAGGGGAATGGATTTCATAAAGCCCGCGAACATGAAAACTGCCAGGCCCGCTCCGAAGCCCAGGTAGATAATCCAGATATTCCAGGGCTTGTTAAGGTTTAAGGAATCCGCTGTCTGGGACAGGGTGAACATCACCATCTGGAAGGGTACGACCATGGAAAATACAAACAGGTAATACAGAATCTTTGACAGCTTTCCCTTTACCCGAGTGATGTACCAGGCGCACATGGAGCAGCAGATAAGAATCGCCGCCACAGAGGTGATGGTAATCAGAAGGCTGTAGCCTAAGCTCTGTAAAAAGCCCTTGGAGGCAATCGCGTTGGCGTAGTTCGCCAGACCTGCGAAGGTGTCCGCCGTCGGCAGGGTGAACGCGCCGGAGGTGGTAATCGCCGTCTCCCTCTTTACAGAGTTAAAGAGAATCATGACGATCGGATAGACGTACAACAGCGCCAGAATGCTCAGGAACACTACCATGACGGTATCCTGTATCTGTTTTTTCTTTCTCATCTTACTGCTGCACCTCCCTCTTACGTGTAGCCCGCAGCTGGAGCACGGAAATTACGATAACCAGCAGGCAGAACAGTACGGCCTTGGCCTGGCCGAGACCCTTCCACTGGGCGCCTGCCCTTGCGTAGAAGGTCTGATAGATATTCAGCGCCAGCATCTCTGTCATATGGTTCGGATCTCCTCCGGTCAGTGCCAGGTTCTGGTCAAAGAGCTTGAAGGAGTTGGTCAGTGTCAGGAATACACAGATGGTAATGGACGGCATAACCATAGGAAGCTTCACCTTCCATAAAGTCTGCCAGGGCGTCGCTCCGTCGATCTGAGCTGCCTCCAGCAGGTCATCGGAGACATTCTGCAGTCCCGCGATATAGATGATCATCATGTAACCAATCTGCTGCCAGCACATGAGAATAATCAGTCCCCAGTAGCCTGCGGAGCTGTTCAATGCCAAAAGCGGCTGTCCTACGATGGAAAGCACACAGTTGATCAGAATCTGCCAGATATATCCCAGCACGATACCGCCGATCAGGTTCGGCATAAAGAAGATCGTACGGAAAATATTGGTACCCTTAAGCTTCCGTGTCAGAAGCAGCGCCAGTGCAAAGGCAATGACGTTAATCAGCACAATGGAGGCCACCGCGAAGAGCACCGTAAACTTAAAGGAGCTTAAAAATGTAAGGTCGGAAAAGATTTTTTTATAATTTCCAAAGCCTGTAAATTTCGCGTTTTTTACTGTCGTGAACTGGCAGAAGGACAGATACAGTCCCTCAAAGAAGGGAATGATAAATCCAATCGTAAAAGCCAGAAGCGTGGGCAGTACAAAAAGGGGCGACCAACGTTTGATCGCTTTTTCCATGATTCTGCACTCCTTTCTGAGTTAAAATTGAGTAGAAAAGGGGCAGGCAAGTATGAACTGCCCGCCCCTTAAAATAGTCTCTTTCTTTTACTGGCCGTTTGCCATCTGGTACTCAGTTGCCCATCCGTCAACGAATGCGGATACAACGCCTGCCCAGTTTGCGTCGGTCTGGTCTGCTGCGTATGCGGTCAGAGCCTGGCCTACGCCGTTCTTCCACTCCTCAGAGGGCATGGTGGTGAAGTTCCAGGATACCGGAGTCTTGCCTTCTGCGGTGTACTCTGCGTCCTGCTTTACAAACAGGTTCTTGGATTCCTGCGCGCCCTTGAACGGAATAACGAAGCCCATCTCATCAGCCATAGTCTTGGTTCCCAGCTCAGAGGTTACACACCAGTTCATGAAGTCCAGAGTTGCCTGGATATCTGCCTCGTCTGCCTGGTTGTTCACACACCAATAGTTCTCTGTACCGGTGCAGAGACCCTGATTTGCCTCGTCGCCAACGCCGATATAAATCGGAATCATAGCCAGGTCGTCATCGGTATAACCGCCGTCGCCTGTCAGGTTCGCGTACTCCCAGGAACCATTCTGGAAGAAGACTGCGTCGCCTGCCAGGAACTCGTTTCTGGAGTCGTCGCCGGTCTTAGCGGAAAGCTCCTTCGGATCGCAGGTGCTGTTGTTGATGTACAGATCCCACATATCGCGGTAGTTGTCCAGGTAGGTTCCCTTGATGGCGTCTGTGCTGCTGATACCATCGGTCTGATACTCAAAGTAAATCGGCAGGTTTGCCAGATGGGTCTTGAATCTCCAGTCAGAGGAGCCGTCCATACCTGCAGAGGTAAATGCCGCAAAGCCAAGCTCAGAGGAGCGTGCTGTGATATCCTCGGCTACATTTTTCAGATCCGCGAAGGACTGGATATCGTCGATAGTGTAACCTGCCTTCTCCAGCAGTGTCTTATTTACAATCAGTCCGTAGGACTCGATTACATATGCGATGCCGTATACGGTGTCATCTTCCTTCAGCGCGTAGTTATCGCTGGTCAGCTGTCCGTAGATATCGGATCCTGCCAGGTCATAGCAGTAATCCTTCCAGTTCGCCAGACCCACCGGTCCGTTTACCTGGAACAGGGTCGGAGCGCCGCTCTTGCCCATCTCACTCATCAAAGTGGTCTCATAGTTACCGGATGCCGCTGTCACAACGGTTACCGGTACGCCGGTCTCCTCGGTATAAGCCTTTGCCAGATCCTGCCACTGCTGATCCTGCTCCGGTTTAAAATTCAGATAGTATACAGAGCCTTCTGCTCCGCTTGCTTCTGTGGTATCTGCCTTCGTGTCTGTAGATGTAGACGTGTCTCCTCCGTTGGAAGATCCGCCGCAGCCTGCCAGCATGGAAGCTGCCAGAGCGCCGCTCAGTGTCAGGGCTAAGAGTTTCTTGTTCATAATGATTTCCTCCCGTTCATGGTTGAATTCCTTGTTGGAATCCGTTTTGGAAACGTTTCATTGGAAACGTTTCCAGTTCTTATGTTTCTATCATAGTCCTTCTGACAAAGAAAAGCAAGGAGTTTTTGTCGCTCCTTGCTTTTTTCGTCAGTTTTGCAAATTTTCAATTCTATTTTTTGTGCAATTTTTCACTAGATCCACTCGCAATCGCCGCCGATGACTGCTAGGCTTAAGAGTCCGTCCATTTTTTCGATCTCTTCCTCGCCCTCCAGCTTCTCGATGAGCTCCGCCGTATCCGTCACATCCTCCATGGATTCGTCCGGCCCGATCTCATAATCGATATCCATCGCGCAGTCCGGGCATGGGATCCGCTGCATGGTCTGCAGGGATAAAAAACGGTTGCCGCATTTTTTACATTCATAGAAGCCGCACTCCCGGGTTCCTTCGGGTACATAGTACATGGTATCCGCCTCCCTTTCTTTTACTGCTTCTATTTTAATCGGGAAGCTTCTTTCCGTCAATTTATTTCCGAAGGAATCCTTTTACTCTCCCAGAATCGCCTTTAAATCCTCTTCCGGTGTGGTAATGGGCTTGATTCCGAATTGTTCTACCAGATACTGCAGCACATTCGGGGATACGAAGGCCGGCAGGGTCGGGCCCAGGCGGATGTCTCTGATACCCAGATGCAGAAGGGTCAGCAGGATGCAGACCGCCTTCTGCTCGTACCAGGACAGAACCATGGACAGGGGCAGGTCGTTGACGCCACAGCCGAAGGCATCTGCCAGGGCCACCGCCACACGGATGGCACTGTAGGCATCATTGCACTGACCCATGTCCAGAATCCGGGGCAGGCCGTCAATGGTGCCCAGATCCAGATCGTTGAACCGGTATTTTCCGCAGGCCAGGGTCAGAATCAGGGTATCCTTCGGCGTCTGCTTCACGAAATCCGTGTAGTAGTTCCGGCCCGGACGCGCGCCGTCGCAGCCGCCCACCAGGAAAAAATGGCGGATGGCTCCGCTCTTCACGCCATCGATGATCTTATCCGCCACGCCAAGCACCGTACCATGGCCAAAACCTGTCATCACCTGATGGCCGCCGTTGATTCCCGTGAAGTGCTGATCGCTCTCATAGCCTCCCAGCTCCAGGGCCTTCTCAATGACCGGCGTAAAGTCCTTGTCCCCGCCGATATGCACCATTTCCGGATAGGAAACCACTTCCGTGGTAAATACCCGATCCCGGTAGCTGTCTTTCACCGGCATCAGACAGTTTGTGGTGTAGAGGATTGGCGCGGGAATGTCCGCGAATTCCTTTTGCTGGTTCTGCCATGCGGTTCCAAAATTGCCCTTCAGGTGGGGATATTTCTTCAGCTCCGGATAAGCATGGGCCGGAAGCATCTCGCCATGGGTATAGATGTTGATGCCCTTTCCCGCCGTCTGTTCCAGCAACAGCTTCAGGTCATAGAGCTCATGACCGGTAATTACGATAAAGGGGCCTTTTTCCACAGTCAGGGAAACCTCCGTGGGAACCGGTGTGCCGAAAGTCTCTGTATTTGCCTTATCCAGCAGCTCCATACAGGTCAGGTTCACCTTTCCGGTTTCCATGACCAGTGGAAGCAGGTCGTTCCTGTCCAGACTATCATTTCCCAGGGCGATCAGAGCCCGGTAGAAAAAGCTCTGGACCTCCTCGCTGCGGTAGCCCAGCACAGCCGCGTGGTAAGTGTAGGCCGCCATGCCGCGGATGCCGAAGAGAAGCAGGGCTTTCAGGGAACGAATATCTTCCTGGGCGTCCCAGAGATGTTTCATATTATAGTCCTGCACGGCGCTTCCCAGCCGGGCAGTCTCCCCGTGAACCCGATCTGTCAGTTCCTGAACCGTCTTATCATAAAAGTTTACATTGGTCACGGCGGTAAACAGGCCCTCGAGAATCAGCTGATCCGAGTTTTCTGTCCGCTTTCCCTTTGCAGCCCGGGCCATCCCGATCAGGGCTCCCGTCAGCTTATCCTGCAGATCCGCCACATCTGCGGTCTTGCCGCAGACTCCCGCATTTCCGGTACAACCTCTGCATCCGGCGGTCTGTTCACATTGAAAGCAAAACATTTTCGTATCCATAAAAAGCTCCTCCTTTTATTTTCTGTAAAACATGAAGTTTCATTCATAAAATGGTCTGAGTAAAAATAGAACCCCGGGCCGCCGGAAATCGCTTTTCGCTTTTTTCTTAAGCCCAGGGTCAGTATAAATCTTCTTTTCGTTTCTGTATGTGGTTATAACCACGAAATCTTCTTTTTCTTCCGGAAGTTTTTACCTCCTACTGCTCCATTTGACGACCCAGAAAGTTAGCCGCTGCCAAAGCCAGCTTCATCTCCGTCTCCCCCATCTTCACTCCGGGTTCCCGGGCAAAGAGCACCACGGCGCCGATGGCGTCCCCCTGGGCAATGATGGGACAGATGGTTTCACTGTAAATTTCCTCCGTCTCATCCGCGATGATCTGCACATAGTTTTTCCCGTCCGTATCTGCCTGCTGATTTTCACGCTCCTGAATCAGCCGCTCCAGCCCCGGACTGATGGGCTTCCCCATATACTCCTTCTTCGCGCCGCCTGCAGCCGCGATGACCGCGTCCCGGTCAGCGATACACACCATCATACCCGATACCTGTCCCAGACTGTCCGCATACTCCTTCGCAAAGGTTCCCAGTTCTCCGATAAGGGAATATTTCTTCAGAATAATTTCTCCCTCCCGGTCCGTAAAAATCTCCAGCGGATCTCCCTCGCGGATGCGGAGAGTCCTGCGTATCTCCTTGGGAATCACCACTCTCCCCAGATCATCGATCCGCCGCACGATTCCTGTAGCTTTCATAAATATTCCTCCATTTACTGCACTATCCGTTTCTGGAAGTAGTATCTGTAAATGGAGGGATTTTATACTATTCCAAATTTTCCCTTGACTTCATAATTTAGTTGTACTACCATCCATTTAGATGTATCTACAACTATTTTAAAATCAGGTTTTTATTTTCAGATACCGGAGAGGATTTACCCATGGACCATACCCAGAGAAAAATCACAAAGATCGCCAGAGAGGTCAGCAAGTTCACCGTACAGACCATGAAGGAGGAGGGCATCGGCACGGCCGAGTTTGACTTTATCCATCTGGTGCGGCATCGACCGGGGATTACCCAGACGGCGGTGCGGGAGGCGCTGCAGATCGACAAGGGCGCGGCGGCCAGACGGGCGGCCCGGCTGGAAGAAAAGGGCTATCTGGTTCGCAGGCCCAACCCTGCGGATGGGCGCAGCCGGCTGCTGTACGCCACGGAAAAGGCGGAGCATCTAAAGAACTCCAAGGCGGAGATCGAGACCTTTTTTTATGAATGGCTCCTTGAGGATCTGCCGGAGGCAGAACGAACGGCCTTCTGCTCTACTTTAGATATGCTCTACCGGAAATCCAAACGGGAACGGCAGGCGGATTTCGAAAACCTAACCCGGAGGATTCATGCAGAGAAAGGGGCGGAAAGCCATGAATATGAAAAAACGTTTCCGCTCTGACCGGGTGCTGTGTTACTTTCAGACGGAATGGAAGGTTCTGCTGGCCGTCACCCTGTCGGGCCTCATTTACAATCTGGGACTGCTGGCCGGACCCTGGTTTGAGGGCGAAATGGCGGCCTGTCTCATCGATATTCTGAACGGGGACCGGTTCTTTTCCGATATGCTGGCCCTGGTGCTAGCCTATGTGTGCGCCATCGGCGTGGTGCAGTTCTCCCGATATATCAAACGATTTTACGTGCGCCGCTTCGCCAACAATGTGAACCGGCGGATGAAGCATATCCTCTACGGCAGTCTGGTCCAGAAGAGCCGCCGGACGCTCTCAGAGGAGGGAGCCGGAAATGTAATGACCAAGGCCATCCTGGACGTGGATGACTGCGCCGAGTGCATGCGGAAGTTTACCACGGAAATCTTCGATACGGGCGTGGCCTTGCTGGCCTATGCGGCCATGCTGCTCTTCTACGACTGGCGGCTGGCTCTCATCAGCATGATTTTCCCGCCGGTTTCTTATGCAATCGCCGAGAAAATGAAAGGCATCGTGCAGCGGACCGGTGCAGCTTTCAAGGAACAGTCGGGAGTTCTAAGCGCCGCCACCCTTGACCGGGCCACCAACGCCGTCACCTACCGGGTCTTCGGCTGTGAACAGGAACGCTCCGCCGCCTACGAAGAGAACCTATCCGCCTACGAGCGCTCCGCTGTCCGGGCCAATATATGGAACGCCTCCCTGCCACCCATTTACCGGATTATTTCCATGGCGGCATTGGTCTTCATCCTGTATTTCGGCGGGCGCAATGTACTGGGCCAGGGCTGGACGGCCTGGGATATCGCGGCCTTCACCACCTTTGTCTCCTGCTTTACCAGGCTTGCGGTGAAGTCCTCCAGCGCAGCCAAGCTCTTCAACGCCGTACATAAGGCCCAGGTCTCCTGGCAGCGGATCAGACCCCTCATGTACGCGCCGGAGACTCCGGGCACACCGGAGACGGGCGCACCTGCCAGCCTTACCGTGCAGGGACTTGGCTTCGCCTATCCGGGAAATGAAACGCTCTTTTCTCAGGTCTCATTTGATGCCAAACCGGGACAGTTCATCGGCGTCACCGGCCCGGTGGCCTGTGGAAAGTCTTCTCTCGGCAGGGCCTTTCTCTGCGAATATCCCTATGAGGGCTGTATCCGTCTGGGAGACCGGGAGCTTTCGGAAATGGATGAGCGGACGCGGCTCGGGGAGATCGGCTACCTGGGACACGATCCGGAGCTTTTTAACGATACCATTGAACATAATGTACTCATGGGCGATAAAGGTGACGCCTGGAAGTACCTGCGGCTGGTATGCCTGGATGAGGAAATTAAGAAAATGCCGGAGGGCATCCATACTCTTGTGGGAAATGGCGGCGTCCGACTGTCAGGCGGCCAGGCCCAGCGGCTGGCGCTGGCGCGTACTCTCTGCCATAAAAAGCCTCTGCTGATTCTGGACGACCCCTTTTCCGCGCTGGACCGAAACACCGAGCGGAAAATTTTTGAAAATCTGAAGACTTACGCAGCGGATTCGGTGGTGCTGCTGATTTTCCATCGTCTGTATCTTTTTCCGGAAATGGAGCAGGTGATCTGGCTGAAGGATGGGCAGGCGGTCATGGGAAGCCACGAAGAAGTGAAAGAAACGGTGCCGGAGTATGCGACATACAAATAACCCTAACGAAACCACCTCCGTCCGCCAGATCATCCCCTCCACCCTGGCACAGCACCGGCTTCTTGTCTTTTGCATCCTGCTCTCGGTCTGTGGAGCCGTACTGACGGCCCTGGTGCCGCCCCTGGTGCTGGGACGCATTATCGATACCCTGACTCTGGGAACCATGCCTTCTTTGTTCCTGGTTCTGCTCTATTTTGCCATGCTGGCCCTGACCGGACTGCTGGAATCCGCCCGCGAGGGGCTGCTAACCATCTGCGGACAGCAGATCACCCACTCACTCCGGAGCCGCCTGATGGCCAAATTCGTGCGGCTTTCCGCGGAAGAACTGAACCGCCAGGAGCCCGGCGCCGTGGTGTCCCGCTTTGTGGGCGATGTGGATACGGTGGAGAATCTGTTCACTTCCGGCATCATCAGTATGTTCGCGGACGCCTGCAAAATCTTAAGTATCCTGACGCTCATCTGGTTTCGGAACAAGGGCCTGGCGCTGATTTTCCTGCTCCTGCTGCCCCTGTTATTTTTCTTTACACGCCATGTACAGAAAAACATGCTCTCCGCCCAGATCGAGAACCGGAAGGCTGTGAGCCGTGCCTCCGCCCACGTACCGGAGACCCTGCACAACATCCGCACCATCCATACTCTGGGCAAGGAGCGCTACATGGAGCAGCAATACGACCGCTATATCGGCGACAGCTACCGGGCCATGGAACGGACGAACTTTTACGATGCGGTCTATTCGCCGGTGATTCTGATTCTGAACGCCGTGGTGGTGGCTCTGGTCATGCTCCTGTCTGCTTCAGGAAATCCCCGGGCGCTGACCTTGTTCGGCATGTCCGCCGGAACGGCTGTGGCAGTCATGAACTATATTTCCCAGATCTTCTCTCCGGTGGAGAGTCTGGGCATGGAGATTCAGACTATTCAGTCGGCGGTGGCGGGCATTCACCGGATTCAGGAGTTTTTCGGGCTGCAGGAGAAAGAACCGTCCCCATCGACTACTCCCGATTCTGGCGCTTTTGCTGAGTCCGGAACAATGGATTCCTGTGCTGGCACGCAGACTCCTTCGGACGCCCCCTTCGTGGAATTCCGCGACGTCACCTTCTCTTACGACGATGACAAGCTGGTTCTGAGCCATCTGAATTTGACTGTGGAATCCGGCGACCAGCTCACCCTGCTTGGCCGCACTGGAGTCGGAAAAAGTACCGTTTTCAAACTTCTTCTGGGCCTGTACCGTCCCGATTCCGGGCAGATGCTGATCCACGGCGTCCCGGCGGATTCCATTCCCGAGGATGCCAGACGAAAGCTCTTCGGCTACGTGGAGCAGTCCTTCCATCCGGTTCCCGGAACCGTGCGTGAGCAGATTACGCTGTTCGACCCGTCCATCTCAGACGATGCCGTTCAAAAGGTCGCGGAACTGACGGAGCTGGCCGATACCATATCCCGGCTGGATCTGGGATATGACACTCCCTGCTCTCCGGAGCTTTTCTCCCAGGGCCAGTGGCAGCTCCTGTCCATCGCCCGGGCGGCCGCCTCCGATCCGGAGCTTCTGCTGCTTGATGAGATCACAGCCAATCTGGATGCGGAAACCGAGCAGCATGTGCTGCGGGCCCTGCGCCGCGTTTCCAAGAACCGTACCGTGCTTTCCATTTCCCACCGGACTTCCGCGGAATTCGGCCGTTCCTATTCACTTCGTTCATAGAAACGCACTTCGCGATGCGCAGAAATTCCATAAAAATAGATTTCCTATAGAAAAAGTCAGCCTGAGAATGGCTGACTTTTTCTATACATTACCTTCTAAATTCTACATTTCATCATAATATTTTTTTACCTGCTGCTTCATCTTTTCAAACAAAGGGCAGTAAATCTCTATGATATCCTGAAATTTCTTTTCCGCAAAGGTTCCGTCGTAATCATGGGCCAGATAGTTCCGGGTCTTTAGCATCTGCATCCACCGATCATCATCTATCAGGCCATTGGTAAATGCCTGCTGCAGGGTTTCTCTGGGGGAACCGATGGCAAAATCCAGAATCTCCAGCTTCTTCACCAGAATGTCCTTCAGAACCTTCCAGGCGATATCAAAGGTCAGGCTGAAATTCAACACCGTACCCTCCAGAACAAAATCTGCATGGGGATCTGCAGTCTGGCTCTTCTTTAGGTTCTCCAGACTTTTACAAAACGTATGATACCGGTTAATATATTTGTTTTCCATATTTTTTTATATCCTCCAGCAAGTAAGGATTTCGAATGCTGTCATAATCAAACACATCGATTTTCCGAAGGGTTTCTATCTGCTCCAGATCCGCTTCCAGCCGGGAAATATCTTTGCAGCCATATACCACAAAATCAATATCGCTGGTCGGCGTCGCCGTCCCCGTCGCAAAGGAACCGAAAAGCTCCAGATGCTGCACATGATTCTTTTTGCAAATGGCTGATACCTGTTCAATTAACGTATCAATGGACATTACATTCATTTTCTATCTCACCTTGTATCGTTTTTACCAGTTTATCACGCTTACCCTGTTTCCGCAAGTTTCACTACATTTTCTATTTCTGTTTGACGACTTTTCTTTGTGTATCATCGACATTTTGACGACTTTTCTATTTTTCATTCACTTTTTCAATCCGGTATGCCAGTCCGATCTGAGCCGGGTCGGTCTCCTGGATGTAACCGCTAAACCAGATCTCCACGGTGTCGCCGGTCTGTACCTCGTCCATCAGATTATCTGCGGAAACCACATAGTCGCCTGCGGACATTTCCTGAAAGCCGTCGGCCACAGCGATGTAGGTCACCAGAAGATTCCCCTCGTTTACTTCCTTTACCTCAGCCGTAAAATGCAGTACCTCCGCCGGGATCGACGTGTCCACAGAATCCACATTCCGGAAGATATGGGGTTCGTCGTCCCAGTACACAAGCAGGGTGTCGTCCGCGCCGAACTGGTAGCCATACCCTTTTCCGAAATTGGCTTCATCGTCTTTGACAGGCAGCTGGGTGCTTTCCACTGAAGTGGTAATCTTTCCGTCCATATTACCGCAGCCAACCATGCTGCTTAAGAACCCGGTATCCTGGTAAATGACGCCGTTCACCCGGACACAGGGCGCATAAGCCACCGGGCGGGATTCCGTGAGATCGGGCAGTGTGGCTGCGTCACCGGAACCATCTGTGCTCTCCTCCTCAGACACTGCATCGCCGGTCTGTACCTGGGGCTCGGCTCCGACGGTGTCCTGAGTCTGCGCGCTTCTGGCGCAGGCTGTCAGAAATGTGGCTGCGGCGGCTGTTATCAGTAACAGACTAAGTCTTTTTTTCATAGGATAATCCTCCTTCTCTTCCCTTTACTTATATAAACGCTTCTTTTTCAGGTTTACTACAGAAAAGCAGAATTTTATCCCGCAGATTTACAGTTCATGATAATAGGGACAAATATCGTTACTGAAGTTCCTTGCAGACGTCTACCCACCCAACGGCTCCCGCCACCTCTTCCAGTTCCGGAATGGTAAGCCTCACCGCGCTGTGAGCGTCCCCTGCTGCCGGATACACGGTCTCGAAGCGGCGCAGGCTCTCATCCAGATAGACCTTCACACCATCGTTGATGCCGAAGGGACAGACCCCGCCCGGCGCATGGCCGATCCATTGCTCCACCTCTTCAAAGGGAATCATTTTCGCTTTTATATGAAAAGTATCCTTGTATTTTCGATTCTCTACTCTGGCCGTTCCTTCCGTCAGTATCAGTATCGGCTGGTCATCCAGCAGAAAGGACATGGTCTTGGCTATCATGCCCGGCTCCACACCCAATGCGTCCGCTGCCTCCGCCACGGTGGCCGTAGATGCCTCCAGACGGATTACGTGATCTAAGAACCCTTTCTGCTCCAAGTAATTTTCTGCTTTTTTCTGCGACATGATGTTTCTTCCTCCTGTCTTCTCTTTTGCTTCCTTCGCGCATTTTGTTTTATTCTACCATGCTGACAGGCAAATAAAAAGCGGAATCGAAGATTCCTTTCTCCGATTCCGCTTTTTATCAGGTGTTGCCCCTCTTTCCATTCTTTTATGTAACGCCTACCTCTTCTCTCCCGCCAGCTTCTCTGCAACCACGTAGAGCGCAATGGTAACCACCATATCCGGCAGAGTATTGCCTACGACCATGTCCACATTCATCAGCCACCGGTAAATGACAAAGCCCAGAAGCCACACTACCAGCGTCTTCCACTCGAAGGCTCTTTTGCTCTCTGACTTTTTCAGGATAAAGAAATCCGCAATCTGAATGGCAATCATCGGCGCAAAAACAGATCCGATGAAATACAGGAAGTCCGTGATATCGTCCATGGGGAACAGGATGGCTCCTGCAATACCGATCACAGTCACCACAACTGCTACCCATTTTCCATGGATCTTCTCTCCCAGAGACTCGCTGGAAATGCCTGCGGAGTACGCATCCAGGAAGGTGGTGGTCACGGTGGAGAATACAATGATCAGAAGGCCTGCGATCCCCAGCCCGGCCTTTACCATAATCTGCGCAATATCCGACTCTCCGGTAAAAATCGCGGCTCCCATACCAATCACATACATCCAGCAGCTTACCAGGCCGTAAACGACTGCGCTGACCGCTGTCGCCTGCACCGGTTTTTCCGCCTCTCTGGTATAATCGCTGATCAGAGGCAGCCAGGACAGCGGCATGGCTACGGAAAGCTCTACGGCTGCGCCAAAGGTCATGCCTTCTCCTCCTGTGACGGCCGCGCCGCCGTGGCCGAAGATTACAAAGCTTAACAGAATGGTCAGAATAAAGAGCGCCGCCATGGCCACCGTATTTACCTTGCCCAGGTTCTCAATGCCGATGAGAATCCACACGATAATCAGGCCGCCAATCAGCAGACACCAGACCCAGTTGCCCACGCCCAGGATACCGTCCGCCGCCAGGGCTCCGTCATAAATCATAATAGCCGTCCAGCCCACCAGCTGAATCACATTCAGTGCGGAAAAAAGCAGTCCGCCCTTGCTTCCAAAGCTCATCTTTGCCGTTTCCATGGCGCTTCTTCGCACCTTTCCGCCGATGAGACCGGATAAGAACAGCATGGTGCAGCCGATGATGTGGCCTACGATAATAGCCAGCAGACCTTTTCCGAAGCCCAGATCTGCAAGATAAGTTCCTGTCAGAATCTCCGCAATCGAGACTCCGGCTCCGAACCAGATAAGACCGTTTTCAAATACAGAAGTACGCTTTTCTGTCATCTTACCGCACCTCCTTCGCAAATTCACCCGTCAGATCAAAGGCATGCTTCATAGGGCCGGATCCCTTGCCAAGATCCAGCATGGCTCCCAGCGCGCCGGAGATATAATCCTTCGCCCGCTTTACCGCTTCCGGAAGTTCATAGCCCTTGGCCAGATTGGAAGCAATCGCGCTGGAAAGGGTACAGCCGGTTCCATGGGTATTGGGATTGTCGATGCGCTTGCCCTCGAACCAGTGGCCTTCCCCATTTGCATAGAGATAGTCGTTGGCGTCATTGATACTGTGCCCGCCCTTTAATAAGACGGCGCAGCCATAGGTTTTACTGATTTTCTCTGCCGCCGCCAGCATATCTTCTTTGGTTTTAATAGCCATGCCGGACAGAATCTCCGCCTCCGGAATATTGGGCGTCACCACCTCTGCCAGAGGCAGCAGCTCCTTTTCCAGTGTCTCCACTGCATCTGTCTTCAGAAGCACCGAGCCGCTGGTAGCTACCATGACCGGATCCACCACGATATGCTTTGCCTCGTAATCACGCAGCTTCTTTGCAATGACACGAATCAGTTCGCTTGCGGATACCATTCCGATTTTGACCGCGTCCGGGAAAATATCCTCGAATACCGCGTCAATCTGCTGTCCCAAAAATTCCGGAGTTGCCTCCTGGATTGCTCTTACGCCGGTGGTGTTCTGCGCTGTCAGTGCGGTAACCGCTGTCATCGCGTACACTCCATTCATGGTCATAGTCTTCAGATCTGCCTGAATGCCGGCGCCTCCGCAGGAATCGCTGCCTGCGATTGATAATGCTGTTCTCATTTGTGTTTTCCTCTTTTCCTTTGTTTTCGCATTATTTTTCTATCGCGACAGAGAGTGGTGCCCCCGGTCTGCCGCTTTCACGGGCTTTATGCGCCCGTTACTATCTCTTTTACCTTTTTCTTCAGCTCTCCCGCTGCTTTGGGAATATCCGCCGCTCCGAAGATAGCGGAAACCACAGCCGCTCCGGCCATGCCGCCGCCCCGGATCTCTGTGATGTTCTCTGCAGTGATACCGCCGATGGCCACCGCCGGAATCTGTACGGAGGTACAGATTTCATAGAGCTGCTCCCTGGTAATCCGAATGGCCGTTGTCTTGGTCGGCGATGGAAATACGGCTCCTACGCCCATATAGTCCGCGCCTGCCTGCTCTGCCTTCTTCGCCTGCTCTACCGTCTTACAGGTGGCCCCGATGATAAAGTCCGCCGGAACCCGGGCGCGAATCTCGCTGACCGGAGCGTCCTCGATCCCCACGTGGACACCGTCCGCGCCGCTTTTCAGGGCTACCTCCACGTTATCGTTGATAATCAGCGGGACGCCGTGGCGATGACAGATTTCCTTTACCCGGATAGCTTCCTGCAGAAATTCCTCTTCCGGAAGATTCTTTTCCCGCAGCTGCAGGATCGTCACGCCTCCCGCCAGAGCTTCCTCAATCTGCTCTTCCAGCGTCTGTCCGCCGGTCCAGTGCCGGTCCGTCACCGCATAGAGCAGCAGCATCTCTTTCTTAAATTTCATTCTATCTTATCCCCTTCTGTGTGTTCGCTGCCTGTTCTGTCTTTTCTGAAAAGGCTGACAGATAGTGTCCCGGCGCTTCACATACCATAGCGCCGCTCATGACGCACACGCCTGTCGCCCCCGCAGCCATCACCTCTTTATAATTCTCTGGAGCGATTCCACCGATGGCGTACACAGGTGTCTTCACGCTTTCACACACCTGTTTCAAAAACTCCAGTCCCCGCCCGGGCAGTCCTTTTTTGCAGTCTGTATCAAATACGTGCCCCGCAGTGATATAGGTACATCCCAAAGTTTCCGCCTCCCGGGCGTCCTCCGCGGAATGACAGGACGCGCCCAGCACGGTAAAATACGCCCGCTCATCCGGGGATAAGTTCCTCAGGATAGGCAGCGGCAGGTGGAGCCGCTTTACCCCCAGCTCCAGGGCTATCCCCGGAAAGCTATGCAGAACACAGGGCGTCCGATATCTGTCGCAGATTTCTGCCGTCTGACGCGCCAGTTCCAGATATTCCGCCTCCGGCAAATCCTTTTCCCGCAGAATAATACCCTTGGGTCCCGCCGCAGCCAGCGCTTCTATACGCCCGAAAAAATCCTCTTTGCAAAGCTTACGGTTTGTAATCACTAACACATTAGACATACACATAATCATTCAGCACCGGCTGAAGTCCTTCCTCCGTGATATCCTCATACATGGTCTCAAAGCTCCGCCCGTCGTTGATCTCAAACTGCTCGTCGCCGGTCTCTGTTCCGTCGTCCTTGCCACTGTATTTACTCTCATGATCCCCGATACCGGTGGATACGCCTGCAGACACCTTCGTCGCCGCAATCTTCACGATCCCGTTCCGGAAGGACGCGCTCTCCCTTGAGGACACGGTGATCCCCACGTAGGGCAAAAAGATCCGGTATGCGCAGATAATCTGGCACAGCTGCTTTTCATGGACGTCCAGCGGATTGATCTTATCGTTGTTGATAATCGGACGCAGTCTCGGACAGGACAGGGACATTTCCGCATGGGGATATTTCCGCTGCAGATAATAGACATGCAGCGCGCTTGCCAGCGCGTCCTTGTGGAAATCCGACAGCCCCAGAAGCGCCGAAAAGCCCACGCCGCGCATGCCGCCCATCAGCGCCCGCTCCTGGGCGTTGAACCGGTAGGGCCATACACGCTTGTGCCCCATCAGATGCAGCGTTTCATACTTATCCGTATCATAGGTCTCCTGAAATACCGTCACATAGTCCGCGCCGCATTCATGAAGATACCGGTATTCATCGGAATTGACCGGATAAATCTCCAGCCCCACCATCCGGAAATACTTCTTTGCCAGCTTACAGGCCTCGCCGATATAATCGACGCCGCTCTTACCACGACTCTCACCGGTCAGAATCAGGATCTCCTCCATACCGCTGTCGGCGATAACCTTCATTTCTTTCTCGATCTGCTCCATATTGAGCTTCATGCGGTTAATGTGGTTATAGCAGTTGAAGCCACAGTATACACAGTAATTTTCACAATAATTGGCGATATAAAGGGGCGTAAACAGATACACCGTATTGCCGAAGTGCTTACTGGTCTCCCATCTGGCCCGCTCTGCCATCTGCTCCAGGAAGGGTTCCGCCGCCGGAGATAACAAAGCCTTAAAATCCTCCACGGAGCAGGTACGGTGCTCCAGAGCTGCCTTTACATCCTTCTCTGTGTACGTTTGATAATCATAGGACGCCACCTGGGACATGACCTTCTCACAGATGTCCGAGTCGATCTGTTCCATGCCCGGCATATATTCCATATGATTGGTTCTGGATGAGGGATCCGTCTCCAGCTTATGCTTCTTCTCCAGCGCTTTTTCGGAAAGATATTCCGAGTCTACAAAGAACTGATTTTCCATGTGCTCACACCTCTCAATCCCGCAGAAATCCGGTCAGCGGATCGGAGGCTGCCGCGCCCCTGGTCAGCACTCTTCCAAGCCCTGCCAGATACGCGTTTCGTCCGGCCTCTATGGCGTCCTTGAAAGCGGAAGCCATAAGCGGCAGATTGCCTGCTGTGGCCAGCGCCGTATTGGCCATAATCGCCGCAGCTCCCATCTCCATGGCCTCGCAGGCCTGAGAGGGCTTTCCGATACCGGCGTCCACGATAATCGGCAAATCGATTTCATCAATCAGGATCTGGATAAATTCTTTTGTGGCCAGTCCCTTATTGGATCCAATGGGAGACGCCAACGGCATAACGGAAGCCGCTCCTGCGTTCACCAGATCTCTTGCCACATTCAGGTCCGGATACATATAGGGCATGACCACGAAGCCCTCCTTCGCCAGAATCTCGGTGGCTCTAATGGTCTCCTGATTGTCCGGCAGAAGATACTTGGAATCCCGCATAATCTCCACCTTTACGAAATCGCCGCAGCCAAGCTCTCTGGCCAGCCGCGCGATACGGACTGCTTCTTCCGCAGTTCTCGCGCCGCTGGTATTGGGAAGCAGTGTCACATGGTCCGGAATATAATCCAGGATATTCTCATGCTCTCTGGTGTTCGCTCTGCGTACCGCCAGTGTGATGATCTCTGCTCCTGCGTCCTTTACCGCAGCCTCGATTAAGTTCAGGGAATATTTTCCGGATCCCAGAATAAAACGGGAATGGAATTCATGTCCCCCCAGCGTCCATGTATCGTTGTTCATATGTATACCTTCTTTCTCTTAAATTTCGCTTTTTATACTCTTCTATGGCTCCGGCTCTCCCGCCAGAATCCGTATCACCATATGGGCCTCGTGGGCTGCGCAGGTCATGACCCGGCTGGAAACCAGCGTACCGCACTCCTTCACATCGCTGACGCCGTCCCCACAGAGATAAAACCGCTTCGTAACCCGCCGGGTCTGTATTCGGTTCACGCTGTCCATACCGGCCATACCGGAGCCAGACAATAGATATTTCTCCGGAAATTTCTCCAGCACTGCATTGACCAGCATTGCTTTGCACTCCGGATTGTCAAAGGCCTCGCAGATCAGGTCCGCATCCGTAAGAAGCTCTCCTATATTGTCCTCCGTAATGCGGATCGTATGGAGTTCCAGCTCGATATAGGGCGCGATTTCTTTCAGATTTGCCGCCAGCGCCTCCGTCTTCGGAAGACCCAGCTGGCTTGCCTTGTACTGCTGCCGGTGAAGATTCGAGATATCCACCCGGTCAAAATCAATCAGTATCAGCTTTCCCACGCCGGCTCTTGCCAGGCAGATACTGATATTGGAGCCTAAGCCTCCCAGGCCGCAGATGGCCACGGTCGTGTGCTCTGCCCTTTTCTGGAAGGCTTCCCCATGCCGGTCTGCCAGGGCCCGGTACCATTCTTCCTTTGTCGGTATCATCTCAGCCGCCTCCCACAAAGCTGACCACTTCCACGCTGTCGCCGTCCGCCAGCACCACTGTCTCATACTGTGCCTTTGGCACAATATCGCCATTTCGCTCCACTGCGATCCGCTTCGGATCGTAATTGGTTCCGGCCAGATATTCCGCCACGGTTTTTCCGGCGATATTAAGCTCTGTTCCGTTTACTTTTACCATGCCTTCTTCTCCTGTCCCATAATTTTTCGCAGTAAAACAAAAAGGAAAGCCGCCGATTTGGTAGCTTTCCGTTTTTCCTTTTTTGCTCAGGTATCCCTACGTTGGCATTATCCAAATCAGGTTCTCGGTCGAAGGTCACACCTTCCTCTCAGCCTGTATACAAGCTCCCGTCTGTTTTATTGTCTTTTTGCATTATAGATCGATTTTCATAAAAGAACAAGGTCTTTTCAAAATTTCCTGTACAGTTTCTGCATATTATTTGATTTCGTTTACCAGATTGCCGTTCAGCATGAACTCCTTTACATTGTTCAGGGTGGTCTCGGCGATATTGGACAGGGCCTCTTCCGTCAGGAAGGCCTGATGGGAGGTCAGCAGTACGTTGGGCATGGACACCAGAAGCTGCAGGGTGGCGTCATCGATGATTTCACCGGAACAATCTTCGAAGAAGTAGTTGGCCTCCTCCTCGTACACGTCCAGGCCCACTGCCCGGAGCTGCTTGTTCCAGAGGGCTTCCACCAGAGCCACGCTGTCCACCAGGGCGCCGCGGGAGGTATTGATGAGGATGGCGCTGTCCTTCATGATGGCGAAGCGCTTCTCGTCTACCAGATGATGGGTCTCGTCTGTCAGCGGGCAGTGCAGGGAGATGAAATCGCTCTCTCGGAACAGGGTATCCAGATCCACGTAGTCGATGCCCTCCGCCGGGTACATATCGTAGGCGATGACCTTCATACCGAATCCCCGGCAGATATCGATGAACATTCTTCCGATCCGTCCGGTACCTACCACGCCCACAGTCTTTCCGTACAGATCCACGCCGGTCAGTCCGTTCAGGCTGAAATTAAACTCACGGGTCCGGTTGTAGGCCTTGTGGGTCTTCCGGTTCAGGGTCAGCAGAAGGGCCATGGCGTGCTCTGCCACCGCGTGGGGAGAGTAAGCCGGTACGCGGACTGCCTTCAGATCGCCCAGAGCCTTCAGGTCCAGGTTGTTGTATCCGGCGCAGCGCATGGCCACCAGCTTTACACCCAGCTTCTGAAGCTCCTCCAGAACCTCCCCATCGATGGTATCGTTTACAAACGCGCACACCACATCGCAGCCCTTGGCAGAATCTACGGTCTGGGCATTCAGCTTATGCTCCATGTAACGAATCTGAATATCATCGGTGCTCCACTTTTTAAATGCTTCTACCTCATAGGGTTTTGCGTCGAAAAATGCCATTTTGATCATTGTATCTTCCTCCTGATTCCACCAGGGTCCGCATTGCTGTCTTCTCTGCCCCCAACGGCTGCTTTGCGTTTCCCGGCTGCTCTTTTTATTGTGTATCGTTTTTGTTTTTGCTATACTAATAAAATAACAGGTGGGTTTTCTTTTTGCAAGATCTTATTGATAATTTTTTAACATTATTGTGTATTTTTTAACGAACAATTTATTTCAGGAGGTTTTACATGAAAATTTTAGTCTGTAACGCAGGGAGCACGTCACTGAAATTCAAGCTGTTTGACATGCCCGAGGAGCTGGTTCTGGCCGAGGGCAAGGTGGAGCGGGTCGGTACGGATTCCGCCATCTTCCATTACTCCGGCCCAGGGGACTATCGGATCTTTCAGGAAGGGCTGTCTGTTCCCACATATACAGAGGGCATTCAGCTGTTTCTCGACCAGATTCTCGACCCGGATCGGGGCCTGCTGTCGGATCTGGCGGAACTGGAGCGCATCGGCTTCAAGACGGTGTTGTCCAGGGATCACTACGGCATCCACGAGCTGACCCCGGAGGTGCTTCAGGGCATGGAGGACTATATGGTGGTGGCTCCGGCCCACAATAAGCCTTATCTGGAGGCCATCCGGCAGTTTCAGAAGCTGACGCCCGACGCCATGCTGGTGGGAGCCTTCGAGACGGCTTTCCATCAGACCATTCCCCCGGAACGGCGGATCTACGGCATTCCCTGGGAGTGGTATGAGAAGTACGGCATCCAGCGTCTGGGCTATCACGGAGCTTCTCACAGCTATGTGGCAGAGACGCTGACAGAGCTCTATGGCTCCACGGGGAAAGCTATCTCCTGCCATTTGGGCGGCAGCGGATCTCTCTGCGCTATCAACGACGGAAAGAGCGTGGATACCAGCTTCGGTATCTCCCTGCAGGTGGGCGTGATTCAGTCCAACCGCTGCGGGGATATTGATCCCTTTATCGTGCCTTTCCTTCAGAAAGAAGGTCTGTCTCTGGACGAAGTGTTGGATGGGCTGACGAAAAAGGGCGGCCTTTTAGGCATCTCGGGCGTCAGCAATGATATGCGGGACGTGCAGGAAGCGGCTGATGCGGGAAATGAGCGGGCGAAACTGGCCATCGATATATTCTGTAATGGCATCGTACGGCATATCGGGGCTTATTTTGCGGAGCTGGGCGGTCTCGATCATCTGGTGTTTACCGGAGGAATCGGGGAACATGGGATACGGATCCGGGAGGCTGTGTGCAATCAGTTACGACACATGGGCGTTTGGCTGGATCCGGTCAGGAATGAGAACTGCGATGGGGGAAATGTGGTAATCTCTCAGGAAGATTCTCCTGTGATGGTGCATGTGATCCCGGCCAACGAGGAGCTGGGGGTTGCCCGGAAGACCTATTCCTATTCTTTATAAAAAAGAATGTGCCTTGCACATTCTCGCGCCGAGCGCGGTCGCTTGCGACAAACTTCCTTATCGCGCGAGTGCGCATACTGGCACGAAGTGCCTTTTATGTAATAGGAAATTCCAACGGAATTTCCTATTACATAAAAGGGACAAGAGCTCTGCAGTCATAAACGGCTGCAGAGCTCTTTGTATGTACTTAGATGGAACTGATATTCATGTCTACGTTGCCCTTGACGCCGTCCACGGAACCCCTGGAGGTGTTCTGCCAGATATCGTAGCGGCCGCTGTAGCCGCATTTGGCAGCGTAATGGGCTACCCAGATACGGTAGCTACCCGGGAAGGATGAGACGCTTAAGTGCTCTCCGAACCAGGACTTGCTGGCGTATACCATGGGGGTATAGCCGGAGTTCGCTACGGTGTTGCAGAAGGCGATAGTGATCTTGGTCCGCTCGGATTTGGAGAGTCCGTCGGCACGGCCACGACCGCCTGCGGCATACTCGCTGTCGATGGCGATGGGCATGTTGATACCATAGCGACGGGCCAGCTTCACGGCCATACTTGCTTCCTCAACGGCCTCTGCCTCAGAGATGGCCTGGCTGAAGAAATAAACGCCTACCCGTAAGCCTGCTGCCTTCGCGCCTGAGATATGGGACGCGAACATGGGATCCTCCACCAGGACGCCGGAACCGTATCCACGGTATCCGCAGCGGATGATGGCAAAGTTAATGCCTGCGTTCTTGACCTTCTTCCAGTTGATGCTGCTCTGGAACTTGGATACATCGATACCGATGGTGCCGGAGCGGACACCGTCGCCGCTGAATGTGTACTGGATACCCTGAATGACCTGGGATCCGGTGACTTTATTGCCGTTCTTATCGAAGTAATAGGTAGCTCCGTCGATGGTCTGCCAGCCTGTATACTTGTATCCTGTGACCTTCTTGGTCACCTCGTAGACCGGGTCGCTCTTGGTGTCGTAGATGGGACGGCTGGTCTCGTCGTATACGATTTTCTCGGTGGGTGCGGCTGCCAGAAGCATCAGTCCACGCACCACCACTGCGGCTCCCTCTCCAGTCAGCTCTTCCGGAGCCGGAGTCGGCTCTACCGGTGTGGCGCCGACGGACGCTCCGCAGCGATCACAGATACCGTCGCTGTTCTCATCTTCATGGCCCAGGGCCGGAATGGTTCCGGTCTCACCCTTGGCGCCGTCCTCGGGGCACTGCATCTCATAAGCACCCTCTGTGGTACAGGTGGGCTCTGTGATCACGACCTTTTTCGTATAGCTGTGGCTGTGGCCCGGTTCCTCTTTTTTAATGGTGGCTCCACAGCGGTCGCACTTGCCGTCGCCGTCCTTATCCACATGATATTTGTCCGGCTCAGACTTAATCTTCTCATACACGGGGGTTCCGAAATCATCGGTCTGCTGCTTGGCGTAAACCTTCTGTCCCCAACTGTCCACCTTCTGGGTCTTAACCTCCTCGGTAACCTCTGTCTTGGAGCTCTCAACATATTCTACGGTGTCGGAAAGCTTCTCTGCGCTTCCCGCTCCACTGTTTCCATTGGTATTCGCATCCTCTTTGGCTGCGTTGATTTCACTCTCTTTTTTAATCTCGTCGGTGACATCGATGGCCTTATAATCAATCTTCGCCTTGACCGTGGCTGTAATGTCCGCCGGAGCGCTGTAGGAACCGGAGGCTTTCATGGAAATTGTACACTTGCCCGGCTCCATGGACTTAATATAGATAATACCGTCCTTATCGTCGTCCTTGTAGTTTTTCTTATTCTTTGCGGAATCCGTCACCGTCACCTCAAAGGCAGTTCCGATGATGACCTTGTCGTTTCGCTTGTTTACGATCTTGACCTTCAGGTCCTTGGCAATGGATGTGGCCTTCAGTACTACCGGCACTTCCTTTGCGTCCACGGAGGCCATCTCGGTATTGTCTCCGTCCAGTCTGATGAGCTCTGCCACATAGGACTTGTTCATGCTCAGTCCCATGACGCTGGCCTCTGCCTCTGCCTCTCCGTCCGCTCGCAGGTCTGTGACCGACGGAATCATATCCTCCGTTACCTTTGCTCTGGAACCGCAGCCCCCAAGCAGTGATGCTGTCATGATAAGTGAAAGCATCAGCGCTGTAACTTTCTTCCCTCTCATTTTCTACTCCTCTTTTGCTCCTCGTATCTGTTTGTCATGCGGGGTTCTCTCTTCTAGTCGTTTTCCTACTAACTATAACACCCTTCCCCCTCATTTTCAACTGTTCCGGATCAAAATGTCGCATGTAATTTATGGGAGTTCCGTTCTGATTTTCCCACTGCTCCGGGCATAGGCCAGAAGCTCCGAAAGCCCCGCAGCCATTCCCGTCCCGGCTTCCGTTTCCAAAGGCTCCAAGGGACAGAGTACGCTGTCGCAGCTGTCTATGAGCCCTTTCGCCTCTTCCAGAGCCCCGGGGCTGATCTGCTGAAAGGCCGGTACGCTGACAGTCCGCACAGCCAGGGCCCTGGCCGACGGATAATCCAGATCATTTTCCCACAGGATCCCCGCTGCAAAGGGGATCCGCTCCCGCTGGAGTCTGCGGAACACTGCCGTGCTTGTGCCGTTCCCGGCGATGACAAAGACTTTCGGTTCCCCCTCCACGGCCGGAAGCTCCAGATCTCCGGTGAGTTCATCGTAGGTTCCCACCGTCATGCCGTACAGCTTCGGGATATATCCTTCGGTAAAGATCTCCTCAGGCGTGCCAAACCGATCCACCTTATCTCCCCGGACGCAGGCGATCTTATCGGAAATACGGCCTGCCAGGTCAAGCTCATGCAATGACATGATGACAGACAGATTCCGTGTCCGTGACATATTCTGAAGAATGGAAAGAAATTCCAGTTTATAACGGATATCCAGAAAAGAAGTGGGCTCGTCCAGCACGATGATATCCGGCTGCTGACAAAGAGCTCTGGCCAACATGACCCGCTGCTTCTGTCCATCGCTGGTCTTCGTATAATCCCGATCCGCCAGTTCATGGATATGCACCAGATCCATGGCCTCATCCACCACAGCCCAGTCCTCCTCCGACAGCACGCCAAATTTGCCTGTATAGGGATAACGGCCTGTGGAAACCACATCCCGGCAAGTCATCATTTCCGGATGGATGCGCTCGGTGAGCACCACAGAAAGCTTCCGGGACAGTTCTTTTCCGCTTAAGTCGCCCATGGCCCTGCCGTCCAGCACTGCCACGCCGCCCAAGGGGGCCAGCTGTCTTATGATACTTTTCAGAATCGTGGTCTTTCCCGCGCCATTGGGACCGATGAGGGTCAGTATCTCACCCTTTTTCAGGCTGATTTTGATATCTTTAATCAGAGGGACGCCATGGTAACCCACGGTCAGTCCTTCCGTATAGAAATAATATTCCCCAGGTCTGTCCATAAGTCTACTCCGTCCTCTCCTTCTTTCTGTGAATCATAATATAGATGACCACTGGCGCGCCAAATACCGCTGTCACCGTACTGATAGACAGCTCTGTGGGAGCGAACATGGTCCGGGCCAGCAGATCGCAGAAGAGGCAGAAGGCCGCGCCGCCCAGAAAGCAGGCCGGTATCATCAGGATCGGCTTCGCCGTCCCGAACAGGTTCTTCACCAGATGAGGCACCGCGATTCCCACGAAAGACACAGGCCCAGCAAAGGCCGTCACACAGGCCGACAGAACGCTTGATAACAGCACCAGCAGAATCCAGAATACCTGCACATTCAGCCCCATATTTTTGGCGTAGGCTTCTCCCATCTGATAGGCGCTGATAGGCTTGGACATGAGAAAGACACAGATAGCGGTGATGCCGACCACAATGGCCATAATCAGTACATTGTCCCAGGTCATGCCGGAAAAGCTTCCCTTCGACCAGTTGTGCAGATTTACAATGTCCGCATCATCCGCGAAGGTCACCACAAAATCCGTTATCGCCGAACAGATATAGCCAATCATGACGCCGCTGACGATGAGCATGGACATCTGATCCATCACCTTCGACATGAGAATCACGAAGCCCATGCAGATCATGGCTCCCACAAAGGCCGCCACAATCATCACCCAGGAGCTTAAGCGCAGGGCATTTCCCAGGGACGCCACCATGACCAGGGCCACCACCAGCTTCGCGCCGGAGGAAATACCCAGGGTAAAGGGGCCTGCGATGGGGTTATGGAAAAAGGTCTGTAAGAGATACCCGGACAGGGCCAGACCGCCGCCCAGGATACCTGCTGCAGCCGCCCGGGGGAAACGGATGCCCATGACGATATCCGTGTAGGTATCGTCGCTTCCGTTCTTTCCCAATATTCCTGGAATCTCCGAAACGGGAATATTCACGGTTCCGATGCAGATGCTTAAGACCATAAAAATCAGCACCAGTACCGCCAGCACCAGAAATGCCGCCCAGTATCTTCCTTTCTTTCGGGCATTTCTGCCGCCAGTTATGTTCCTCATAGTTCTCGTTCCCTTCTGTCACTGTCAGCTAATTCAACTTATACAGATAAGTCAGATCCGCGTCGTCCCCCACCAGCATCCGGTGGATATCCGAGGTAATGGTTCCCAGTTCCATGGTGGACTGATACAGATTCTTGGTGGTACAGTACACATGCCCCTCCTGTACCGCTTTGAATTTCTGCAACAGCGGGCTCTTGGCCAGCAGATCCTCCACAGAGGAAAGCTGTCCTTCGATGGTACTGTTGTAAATGATATAATCTGCGTCCTTCGCCCCTGCATAGAACTCTTCCATCTGCATGGACATGGTGGACGTGGCGTCATCCTCGTCTCCCAGATCCGGGAAGATATAAGTACCTCCGGCCAGCTCGATCATTTTCGGCAGATAATCCGCCGTTTTCCGCACGTTGGCCTCGCCATTGCTGGTAATATAGAAGAACGCCACGGTTTTGCCGGTGGCTTCTTCCCCGCCGATGGCCTCAAATGCGTCCGCCTCCTTCGCAAAGGCTGCCTCTGCCTCTTCCTCATGGCCGGTCAGAAGACCATAGAGCTTCACCCATTCGGTCCGTCCCAGAGGGTTCGGCTCATAGCTGGAATGATCCACAAGCACAGGGATCCCAAATTTCCCCAGCTGTTCCTGTACCTCCGGCGTATGGGAAATCATGGTATTCTCGATGGCCAGACCACAGTTCTCCGCCAGAATCTGTTCATAATCCGGCGCGGAATATTTGCCTGCATAGAGGATATCGCCGTTCTCCATGGCTGCCTTCGCCTCGTCGATGTACCATCCCTCTGCCCTGGTTCCGCTGAACCGGATGCTGTCCAAAGCGTCCAGGGACACAAACATGTCCATGACCGCCGAAGCTACCAGATATATATTCTGAATGGGCTGCTGCAAAACGGTGATGTCCTTCGCCAGATCTGCCGGCGCTTCTTTCCCTTCCGGAACCACCAGAAAACGTCCGTCATCCGCAATGGTTACCAGCGCGTAGCCGCCCTCATAATTGTCAATGGTAAATTTCTGCGCGTATAGAAGCTTCGTACTGTCTGTGTAGGTCAGCTCCTTGCTGATATCCGTACTGTTTTCTTCCCGGGCGGATCCGCCCGCCCCGCAGGCCACAAGACCCAGACTCATTGCCAGGCACAGCACAAGTGCCGTCAGTTTCTTTTTCATGCTTTTGTATTCCTCTTTTTCCGAATCACAGTTGCTGCAATGGCTGCCGCTACTGCCACAATCACAATGCCTGCCGCCACTGTGGACAAACCTGATTTGTCTGCCGCGCCGCCGTTCTCTCCTTTGATAGAATCCGATGCAAAGGTCAGTGTATACTCCACCTCATGGGGCGTGCTCATGGCTGTGGTATCGCCGATCACATCCATCCCCTCATCAAACACTTCCACCGGAATCTCAAACACCGAATGCTCATCGGTGCTCACCGGAAGATACTTCTCGCCGCCTACGATCATATAGTCGTAATGATTACTGCTCCATACAATCTCTGCTGTCGCCTGTCCGTCTTCTACGCACAATCCTGTGGGAGATTCTATGGTCGCCCGGCCACTGCCGCCCTCCAGAGTTACCTCTACCGTATAATTGCCGTCTGCCAGCTGTAATTCATCGATTGTCATTGTCTTACTCCTTTTTATTCAAATCAGAATCCTGCCATCGGTATTTTCTGTTATAGGAACAAGAGGGCTGCCGCAAAACGTTCTGCACATTCTACAACAGCCCCCTGAATCATTTCTTTACGCACATAGCCACAAGTGCTCTATACGATACTAAATTCTCAGTCCTGAAGAAGCTCCGGATTGGATACGCTGACCTTATGGTCATACCATACGCCCTTGGTTCCGATCAACGCCAGATCAAACTCCTCGCCCAGTGCCGGTACCGGTACGTCAAAGGCATTGGCCTCCTCCGGCTCTGTACCATCGCCGAAATCTACGGTCTCTACGGTGGGCTGCAGAAGCTCTGCGCCATCCTTCTGGGCGTCCTCTGCCAGACCTTCGTACAGATTTACAATATTCGTGGAAGGCATGACCACATGGATGGTCATCTGTCCGTTTTCTACGGTCAGAGTTCCTTTTCCTTCGTAAAACTCATTTACATGGAACATGCTGCTGTCGGTATTAAAGTCCGCGGTGTAAACGCCGTCCTCCAGGGTGGTGCCTGCAGTCTCTTCCGGTTCTGCAGTCTCCTCTGTCTCGGCAGCCACCTCATCAGAGCTTTCCGCTTCTGTGGTGGTCTCTGCCGCCGGTGTCTCTGTCTTACTGCCGCAGCCCATAACCAGTGTACAGCTTAAGACTGCCATTCCCATTAACGCGATGATTTTCTTCTTCATTTCTTTTCTTGTCCTTTATCCTTACTTATTTCATAGCCTCTGCGGTATGAGCTACATAGAGATTCTGAATTGCCTCGATCTCGCCCAGACCTGCGATCTGGCAGTCTACGCTCTCGAACTTGCCGGATGCGTTGAACATGCTCTTCCAGGAATCATCATCGTCGCCTGCCATATCGTTGTTTGCGTGGTCGCCTGCAACTACCATCAGCGGACGAAGCACAACCTTGGTGTAACCGGCCTCTGCTACTGCGTTGATCACATTCTCACATGCAGTATCTTCCGGCTCGCCCTCTACGGTTCCGATAAATACGTTCTCATATCCCAGGTCCTTCATCTGTGCCTGCATCTGGCTGTAGGAAACCTTTGCGGTATGGGAGGTACCATGACCCATGAATACAAATGCCACGCCATCTTCCTTTGCTGCGTCCAGAGTATCGAAACCAGCCGTCTTTACAGCCTCAGCAGTAATAGCCTCGGCAACAGCCTTCTTGTCAGCGTTGACTGCGGAAGCGTCTGCTCCAACCTCGCCCAGAAGCGGCTCAGCTACCTTTACAGACTCAAATTTATCCTTGTATGCGTCTACCGCCTCCATCAGCTCGTCGTACTCAGCGCCGTGCATCAGATGGGTCGGCTGTACTACCAGATTCTTTACGCCGTTGGCAACTGCGCGATCCAGAGCCTGATCCATGTTGTCAATTGCCTCGCTGTCGCGGGCCTGGATATGGTTGATGATGATCTGCGCGGTAAAGGCACGTCTTACGGACCAGTCCGGATTTGCCTCTGCCAGAGCGTCCTCGATACCCTTGATATCAGCTACACGGCTGTCATTGAAGGAAGTACCAAAGCTTACTACCAGCAGCTCGTTCTCGCCGATCTCGTCCTGGTTTCTCGGATCATCCTTGGAAGCGTCTCCGGTGTCGCGTCCGAAGTAATCCGGGTCAGCGTTCTCGCCCTCTACCAGCTCCTTCTGAGCGTCTGTCAGAGCGTCCCATGCTTCCTTGGCTGCCTTACAGTCAGCGTCTGTGGTCTCTGTTCTCTCCTGAACATAGATCTTGTCAATCAGGGCTGCTACGTTGTCAGCTGCAGCCTGATCTGCGTCCGCGTCGTCTGCAGTCTCCTCTGCAGCGTCTGTGGTCTCTTCCGTAGTAGTAGTGTCTGCAGCCGGCGTCTCAGCCTTGCTGCCGCAGCCTGCCAGCATGGATGCTGTCAGAGTGGTTACGCATAAAAGTGTTACCAGTTTCTTTTTCATCTTTCTTTTCCTCCCGAAAAATATTTTAAGTTAAATGAAAAATATAAGAGCAGAAGGAATCAAACAAAAAAATCCGACGATCGTCTGGATCGTCGGATTGTCTGTCATCTTATCACACCTGTCCGGCTCCGGAAAGAATCCTCTCCATTCAGACAGCTGTGTATATCCCCATTTGGCACTATCAATCCTCGTGATCCGGAATTCTGATTCTAAAATTCCATGCGCCGCAGTCTGGCAGGTCTCCTGGCTTACAGTATAAGTGCTGCTTATCGCCTTCCCGATGGCTCAGTGGCATTAAGATAAGCTGCTCCTGCTTACAGTGACGAGATCGCGCAGGTCTTTCACCTGCTTCCCTATTCTCCGCTTTTTTAAACGGCACCAGCTGCTTCTTATTCAATTTCATATAACCTACACCAGCATTATAACAGTCTTTTTAAAATAATCAACCATTTTATAGCTTTTTCTGCCGGATTTTCTGCCTTTTTTCTTTTCAGACACGAATAACGCAGTCTGAGTTTCGTTCTCAGGTCCCCGTTTCTTCCCTCTTCGCGCAGCTTCTCCAGAAAGCTTTCCACCGTACGCTCCTCGTAAGGCTCCAGAGACAGGCCTCCATATACGGTTTTCTCAAGCAGTGTGCTGACCCTTTTGTACTCCTCCGATTTCAGGTTCCCGCAGTGCTCTGCCACCTGTTTCCCGATCTCGTCGGTCTGCCAGCCCAGGCTGGCCTCTATCCCCAAAATGGACAGATACTGAAAGAGCTTCACCTCCTCTGCCTCTGCCCGCTCCATGGGAGTCATCCGCTCCTCCCGGCGGCGCTCCGCCTGCAGCCGGAGCATCCGAAGCAGCTCCAGACAGCCGATGAACACCAGCATAAAATGATCGTCCAACCACGTGAGTATATAGGTTAATCCGTTCAACTTCTTCTCCCATGTATTTTCACATCATTCTGTAATCTTCTTTCAAAAACCGGTGATAAATGAGATGCCCCATTTCCTCTTTCACACAGTAATAGTACTCGTCCACCGACGGATCCTCGAAGTAGAGTACCTGGTCAAAGTCGGAGCCCTCCGGCATCTGCTCGCACACATAAGCGCCGAACTTTCCGAATACCTGCTTCACATCCTCCACACTCTTTCCGTGGGGATCGCTGAACAGACTCACGATCTCCTGCAAAAACGCCACGTCTCCCATGTGCTCATGGACGTACCGGGCTCCCTCCGGGGGCACGCTGATCTCAATACGGCCTGCCCGCACCGCAAACTCCAGCTTCCCGAGCCTGCTTTCCGGCTCCGCGAACAGCTTTTCCAGCGTCTCCTTCATCTCGCCTGCCTTTTCGCAGTCTGTTCCCAGTAAAAGATTCAAGGAGGCCACAGGGTAATAAAGCCTCATGGTCTCCTCTTCATATCCCAGCTTCAGCTGAGCCTCTTTCATCTGGTCCGCGAGATTCTTTTCCAGTCTCTCTCTTCCCATCATGAATTACTCCTCCGTACTGTCGGTATTTACTATGTATCTGCGGTCGAAGGTCAGTTCTGCCAGCACATCGTCCTTCACATCGAAAGCATGCTGCTCCTCCAGTGCCGCACAGTTCTCCTGATACAGGGTGTTCTTTCTCTCGTTTACGATAGAATCCTTTTTTGTGGCTGTGGCCTCCTCGTCGAAGGTACTGATCATCTGTACTGCGTAGTAACCGCTGTCTGCCTCGATGATCTCCGCGAACTCTCCGTCCGCCAGGGCGTCCGCCGCTGTCCGTACCTCCTCTGCAGGAGAGGTACTGTCCGCTCCGTAGGTCGCCTCGCTGGCGGTCAGCTGGGAGTTCTCATCCCGGCCCTCATTGGCCGCGTCCACGGCTGCCTTCAGGTCACCGTCCTCTTTTGCAGCGTCCAGAATATCCTGAAGCTCCTGCTTCTTCGCTGCCTTTTCCCCGTCGGTCAGGTCGATGGTATTGCCGTCCTCGTCCTGCTCGGTTCCGGCTGTGGACATAAATACATAGGCGATGCGCTTCTGAGCCGCTTCCTCGTCGGATACCTCCGTATCCACGTCTTCGGTCAGGGGCCCGTACATCTTATTCTGGATAGTCATCAGGGTCAGAAGATGCTCGGTCATGGCCTTGTCCACGCCCAGTTCCTTCTTTACAGAAGCGGAATTGTCGCTTAAGAACTGATCCGCCGCGTCGGAGATAGCGCTCTTCTCCTCGTCGGTAAGCTCCACGCCGTAGTTGGAAGCCTCCGCCTCCAGCACGTACATTTCTTTAAACTGATCCATCAGGGTCTCCTTGGCGGTCTCGCCGTATATGGTTCCGCTGCCTGTAAGATCCTGGGAGTAGATGTTCGTCATACCCATCATGGCTCCGTAGTTACTCTCCATCTGCGCCTGCAGATAACGCAGCATCAGGTTGAACTCTCCCAGGGGTACTTCCGTGGTCTCGTCCAGCACTGCCACAGTCTTTGTGCCATCCACTGTATTGCCGTTTCCGCATCCTGCCACGCCCACTGCCAGCGTCAAGCCGGATACCAGAACTGCCATTGCTTTTTTCATCATTTCCGTAAGTCCTTTCTTCCCTGCGTTCTCCAGATACCGCCGCAGAGTACTCTTCGTTTATTATAGCCGCTTTTTTCCTGCCGGGCAAGGTTTTCTTAGCCCCGTCACAAACTTTTCATTTTTATTTTCAGGGGTTATTCTTCCGACCCTTTTACCTGAACAGTCTCCCAGACGCTCTCTTCCAGGGTGAGGGGCGTCTCCTTCTCCCAGGCGTCCTCCAGCTCCAAAAGGTGCTGCTGCCTGGCTTCCTCTGTCAGAGCCTCCAGATTCTCCTGTGTGGCCTCCTCATCGTAATCGGTCACATGCTGCACCACATACCAGCCGTCCTCCGTGTGGATTACGTCCGATACGTCGCCCGGCTTCAGGGCGCGGGCCGCCTCTGCCACCTGCGGGTGGGCGCCGCCGTTGGTGTCGTCGCCGAAATACACGTCGATCACCGTATGGTTCAGTTCCCCGCCCGCGGCAGTGATATCTCCCAGCTCCCGGGCTCTGGCCGCAAAGGCTTCCGCGTCCTTCTGAATCTGTGCGATCTCTTCCTCCGTAAAGGCGGTATGGTTGCCCTCCGCGTCATAGGTTCCGGTGACGGAAAAAAGGGCGTAGGTCAGCCTGCCCACCCGGGCGTCCTCCTCTGTCAGTCCCGGTTCAAAGGCGTCCTGAATGGCCTTGGCCGTCCTGGAGGCCAGCTCATTCCGGGTCAGATAGCGTTCCACCGTTTCCGCGTCGGCTCCTGCCTCCCGAAGCACCTCCTCGGTATTCGTTTTCATAAAGTTTGCCGCCCGCTCCCGGATGGCTTCCTGTTCCTCCTCTGTCAGGGTCACCCCGTATTCTTCCGCATGGGCGCAGAGCAGATGCAGTTCCGTCAGGGTGTCCAGCACATTGCTTTTCAGTACCTCTTCCAGGGTCTCACCGTTCTCGCCGGCCTCCTGCTGCCACATATCCGCCCCGAAATCGTCGTAGAGCTCATACTCCCACTGTTCCTGGAGCATCCGCATATAAAACTGCGCTTCCTCCACGTAAATGGGCTCTTCTCCCAGGGTAGCCGTCACCGTACCGCTCTCCTCCTTCAGAGCCGCCGGGACTCCCGCTTTTTCGCTTCCCTCGCAGCCTGTGAGCAGCAGCGCGGCCAGGATCGGCACCGCCAGGATCACCCCCCATGTTTCCCGTCTTTTTTCTCCTGTACTTTCTATTTTTCGCTGATAGTTATGGTTCATCTCTGTCCTCCCGCAGTTCCCGCATGGCATCCAAAATGTCGCGCACCAGCTTCACGGCGTCGTCCTCTTCTCCCCGGCTGTTCTTCTGCCGCCGGTAAAACAGACCCGGTTTATCGCCGATGGTAAACTTCATCCGTCCGCCGAAGCGCTCCAGGAAAGCCGGAAAGGCAGCCGGATTAAGCCGTGCCTTCTCATAGAGAAGCAGGCGTATCTCATCAGGCTTCTCCACGATCTCGCGCACATAGACGCTGTGGGCCCGGATCTTCAGGCACGCCACTTCCAGAAGGTTCTGCACCGGCTTCGGCAGATCGCCGAACCGATCCAACAGCTCATCCTGCATGTCTTCACTTTCCTCAAAGGTCTCAATTCCCGCTATCCGCTTATAGATATCCAGCTTCTGGCTCTCGCTTCGGATGTAGGACGCCGGAATATAGGCGTCGATATCCATATCCACCAGAGTCTGGAACTCCTCTTCTTCCGTTTCCGTTCCTTTTTCTTTTTTTACGGCCTCGTTCAGCATCTTACAGTACAGGTCGTACCCCACCGCCTGCATGTGTCCGTGCTGCTGCTCCCCCAGCAGATTGCCCGCGCCCCGGATCTCCAGATCCCGCATGGCGATCTTGAAGCCGCTGCCCAGCTCCGTAAACTCCCGGATGGCCCCCAGGCGCTTTTCGGCCACTTCCTTCAGAAGCTTATCCCGCCGGTACATGAGAAAGGCGTAGGAGGTCCGGTTGGAACGGCCCACCCGTCCCCGCAGCTGATAGAGCTGGGACAGGCCCAGATTGTCCGCGTCGTGGATAATCATGGTATTGGCGTTGGAGATGTCCAGGCCCGTCTCGATGATGGTGGTGGACACCAGCACGTCGATTTCCCCTGAAATGAAGTCGAACATGATCCGTTCCAGCTCATGCTCCCGCATCTGCCCGTGGGCGTAGGCCACATTGGCCTCAGGCACCAGATCCGCCACCTGGGCCGCCACCTCCGCAATGTTATTGACCCGGTTATAAACGTAATAGACCTGGCCGCCCCGGGCCAGCTCCCGGCTGATGGCCGCCCGGACCATCTCGCTGTCGTATTCCATCACATAGGTCTGAATGGGAAGCCGATCCTGGGGCGCTTCCTCCAGTACGCTCATATCCCGGATACCGATGAGGCTCATATGCAGGGTACGTGGAATGGGCGTAGCCGTCAGGGTCAGTACATCCACGTTCTCTTTCAGCTTCTTGATCTTTTCTTTATGGGCCACGCCAAAACGCTGCTCTTCGTCAATGATCAGAAGACCCAGGTCCTTGAATTCCACATCCGATGACAATACGCGGTGGGTTCCGATGACAATATCCACAAAGCCCTTCTTCAGATCCGTCACGGTCTTTTTGATCTCCGCCGGAGTCCGAAACCGGGACATGAGATCGATCCGCACCGGAAAGTCCTTCATCCGCTGGACAAAGGTATTGTAATGCTGCTGGGCCAGAATGGTAGTGGGCACCAGATAAACCACCTGCTTATTCTCCTGGACTGCCTTGAATGCGGACCGGATAGCGATCTCGGTCTTTCCGTAACCCACGTCTCCGCAGATCAACCGATCCATGATCTTCGTGCTCTCCATGTCCCGCTTGGCAGCCTCGATGGCCAGCTGCTGATCCTCCGTCTCCTCAAAGGGAAAGAGCTCCTCGAACTCCGTCTGCCAGACCGTATCCGGCCCGTACACGTAGCCGTCCTTTTCCTGCCGGGCCGCGTAGAGCTTCACCAGATCCTTCGCCACCTCCTGGACCGCTCCCCGGACTTTTGACTTGGTTCTGGTCCATTCGCTGCCGCCCAGCCGGTTCAGCTTGGGCTTTTTCGCGTCGGATCCGGCATACTTCTGAATCATTTCCAGCTGGGTGGCCAGAATGTAGAGATTTCCGCCCTTGGCGTACTCGATCTTGATGTAATCCTTCATGACCTTGTCTACTTCTACCTTCTCAATACCCCGGTAGATGCCCAGGCCGTGATTCTCATGGACCACATAATCTCCGGGTTTCAGATCCGAAAAACTCTGGATCTTCTGGCCCTCATAAGTTTTCTGCTTCCTGCGCTTTTTCTTTTCCCGTCCGAAGATATCCGTCTCAGACAGCACCGCAAACCGGATCATGGGATACTCGTAGCCCCGGTGGAGGCTTCCGTGAACCACCATGATCTCCGTGGGCTTCACCACCCGCTCCGGATCCTCGCTATAGAAACTGTTCAGCTCCTCTTCCTGCAGATCCGCTGCCAGGCGCTTCGCCCGGGTTCCTGAAGCACACATGAGAATGATTCCATACTTTTCCCGCTTCCAGCGCTTCAGATCCTTTACCAGGGTCTCAAAGCTGCTGTTGTAGGGATTAACGGAACGGGCGTCGATGGGATAGCGTCCCGTCACCTCCCACTCCTGGGCCTTCTGCTCCATGAGGCTTAAGCCCACGCAGTTCCGGCGGTTCAGCCGGGCTGTGATCTCGCTGCTTCCATAGAGCAGACGGGCTTCCTCGGGCAGGGTCTCGCCCCGCTCCGCCCGGTTCGCCATGCTCTCCCGGAACTCCTGTTCCACTGTGCGCCCCTTTTCCAGCAGCCGCACGGGCTCATCCAGGAAAAACAGGGTCTTTTCCGGGTCAAAATAGTCCAGGAAGCTCACTGCCTCTTCCTTTTCCCCGGGCACCGGCTCCGCCGCCGGATAGATCACGATTTCCTCCAGATTCTCCATGGAACGCTGGCTCTCCACATCAAAGCTCCGGATGGAATCCACCTGATCGTCCCAGAACTCAATTCGCCAGGGCGCGTCCTCCGTCAGGGCATAGATATCCACGATACCGCCCCGGACCGCAAACTGTCCCGGACCTTCCACCTGCAGCACCCGCTCATAGCCCAGACGGGCCAGTTTTTCCGCCAGAGCGTCCATCTGCACGATGCTGTCCCGGCCGATACACAGGATGGAATCCTCCACGGTCTTCAGGGGCCGCAGCCGATCCATGAGGCCGTCAAAAGTGGTGATCACCGTCACCTCCGGCTTCGTCAAAAGGGCCTGCAGGGCACGCACTCTCTGCTGCACCAGAAGATTGCCTTGAATATCCGCATGGAAAAAGAGGAAATCCTTTGCCTGATACAGCACCGCCTCCCGGTCAAAATACCGGCAGTCCTCATAGATTTCCTTCGCCTTCTGCTCGCTGTAGGTAATGAGCAGCCGCCGGGAATACCCCTGCCACAGGGCGTAGGCCCCGTGTATCTTCTGGGAATCCACACAGCCGGACAGCCACAGCACGCCCCGGTTCTTTTTCAGCTTTCCTGCCAGCTCCTCATAGATTCCCAGCTGCCGGAAAGGCTCCACAAAAGCTTTCATGATCCTTTACTCCTGCGTATCCTGCTTCTTCTTATTATAGAGGTTCATGGCCTCGTCCGTCCGCTCCTGCACCATAAGGCTCACCGCGTCCGCCGCCTGCTCCATGGCCTCCTCCACCTTTTTCCGATCCTCCGCCGTAAAACGGCCCAGCACATAATCCGCCAAATCGTAATCCTTTGGTTTCTCACCTACGCCGATGCGGATCCGCTGAAACTCCTGGGTTCCCAGATGGGCGATGATGTCCTTGATGCCATTGTGTCCGCCTGCGCTTCCCTTTTTCCGTACCCGGATAAAGCCCGGATCCAACGCAATATCATCGTAGATGACAATGACCTCCGTGGTCGGATCCAGCTTGTAAAAGTTCGCCGCCTCCCCCACGCTGTTTCCGCTGAGATTCATATAGGTCTGCGGCTTCAGCAGCAGTACCTTCTGCCCCTCAATGACGCCGCTTCCGCAGATTCCCTGAAACTTCTTTGTATTCATCATTATATGATACCGATCCGCCAGATATGTGATGGCGTCGAAACCGATATTATGTCTTGTATGCTCGTACTGTCTGGTGGGATTCCCCAGACCTGCTATCAAATACATGCCTTTACTCCTTTTCCTGTTATATCTGTTCACTATTTGTAACCACTTTTCATTATAGTACAGGAGTTCGGGCCGTTTTGCAAGAGGCCGGAAAGCAAATACATTCTGCCCGGAGGACACAAAAAGGCGCTGTCCTTCCGAACAACGCCTTTTCCCCCAATTTTGTTACTCTGCTGCACTCCTGCTTATGGCTTTCTCCGTGCTTACGCCTCTTCTTCGCCCTCTATCAAAGCTGCCTCGTACTTGTCCAGAATGATCGACTGGATGGCATCTCTGGTTCCGGAATTAATCGGATGCGCAATATCCCGATACTCTTCGTCAGACGCTTTTCTGCTGGGCATTGCGATAAACAGCCCCTTTTCGCCCTCGATCACCTTGATATCATGAACTACAAATTCATCATCAATGGTGATGGATACGACAGCCTTCATTTTACCTTCTTTTGACACCTTCCGTACGCGTACATCTGTAATCTGCATACTTCCTGCCCCTTTCTTCTGACCCGTCCGGGCCAGTTTCTCTTAGTAGTGCTCTGCGTGGGCCGCCGCTACAGAACGTAACGCTCATTTTTTTCGACGACTATCTTCACCCCATGCTCTCCAATGTAACGGGAGTTAGCACGAATTGTATCGCGACTTTCAACGATGCAGTTTTCAATGTAAGTATTGTCGCCGATATACACTTCGTTGAGAATAATGGAGTTCTTAATCACACAGTTATTCCCCACGAACACTTTCTTGAATAAGACGGAATTCTCCACGGTGCCGTTGATAATACAGCCGCTGGACACCAGGGAATTCTTCACATCTGCGCCTGGATTGTACTTGGCTGAAGGAAGATCCAGCACCTTGGAATATACCTCCGGGTAGGTCTTAAAGAAATACTTGCGGACGTCCGCTTTCAGGAAGTCCATGTTGGTCTGATAATAAGAATCTACCGACGCGATACTGCTCCAGTAATCGGTGGTGCGATAAGCAAAGATTCTCTTCAGATTCTTATAACGGATCAGGATGTCGCGCACGAAGTCATATCTGTCTTCCTGGGCGCATTTCTCGATGAGCTCGATGAGCTGTCTTCTGCGGATCACATAGATACCGCAGGAAATGGTGGTTCCATCGGCGCCCATGGGCTTCTCTTCGAAATCCACGATCCGATCCTCTTCATCGGTCTTCACCACACCGAATCTGGAAACATCCGTCCCGGCCGGCATATCCTTGCAGACCACGGTAATGTCTGCCTTCTTGTCGATATGGTACTCCAGCACCTTATTATAATCCATCTTGTATACCGCGTCGCCGGACGCGATGATAACGTATGGTTCATGACTCTTCTTTAACCAGTCCAGATTCTGATAGATCGAATCTGCCGTGCCCCGATACCAGGAGCTGTTGTCCGCCGTGATGGTCGGCGTAAAAATATACAGGCCGCCCTGCTTTCTTCCGAAATCCCACCACTTGGAGGAATTCAGGTGCTCGTTCAGGGATCGCGCGTTGTACTGTGTCAGCACTGCCACTCTCTGGATGTGGGAGTTGGACATATTGCTGAGCGCGAAGTCGATGCTCCGATAGCTGCCTGCCACCGGCATCGCCGCCACCGCACGCTTATTGGAAAGTTCCTTCATTCTGTGATTATTGCCGCCTGCCAGTACGATTCCAATCGCTCTCATTACCTGTCACCTGCCTTTATCAGTGTCTCTCCGCTTTCCAGAACGCCCTCTCTATAGTCATCCGGCGTGGTATCGCCGGAAATAGCGGTGTTCTTTCCAATCTTTACATTGGGCGGTATGTAAGAATTCTCTCCCACGGTCACCAGACCGAAAGAATAGATCCTGGGCTGTACCTTATTCGGCACATCCTCGCCGATGCCCATCACCACGCCGTCTGAGATCTCTGCCTCCTCTGCTATGATGGCTTTCTCGATGATACAGTTCTCACCGATGGTGGTATTCTTCATGATAATAGAGTCCCGAACCACCGTTCCCTTTCCGATGGTAACGCCGGAACCGATGACGGAATTATACACGTCTCCGTAGATCTCCGATCCGCCGGTGATGATACTCCGCTCGATCCGGGAATCCGCCGAGATATACTGGGGCGGAACCGCGTCGCTCTTGGTGTAAATCTTCCAGAATTCCTCGTAAAGGTTAAACTCCGGAATCACGTCGATGAGCTCCATATTCGCTTCCCAGTAGGAGCCCAGGGTTCCCACGTCCTTCCAGTAGCCGTTAAACTCAAAGGCGAAAAGACGGTTGCCATTGTCCCGGCAGTAGGGGATGATATGCTTTCCGAAGTCGCAGTTCTGCTGGTTCGACAGCTGGATCAGCGCGTTCCGCAGGATCGGCCAGCTGAAGATATAGATACCCATGGAAGCGAGGTTGCTTCTGGGATGCTCCGGCTTCTCCTCAAACTCTGTAATCTGGTTATTCTCATCGGTGATCATGATTCCGAAACGGCTTGCCTCTTCCATGGGAACAGGCATTACCGCGATAGTCACATCGGCATTATTTTCTTTATGGAAATCCAGCATTACCTCATAATCCATCTTGTAAATGTGGTCTCCGGAAAGGATCAGAACATAGTCCGGATTATACGTGTCAATATAATCCAGATTCTGGTAAATAGCATTCGCAGTTCCTGTATACCACTCGCTGTTCGTACTCTTTTCATAGGGCGGCAGTACGGTTACACCGCCTACATTCCGGTCCAAATCCCAGGGCATACCGATTCCGATATGGGTATTCAGACGCAGGGGCTGATACTGTGTCAGCACGCCTACTGTATCTACTCCTGAATTGATACAGTTGCTCAATGGGAAATCAATTATCCGGTACTTTCCTCCGAAAGACACGGCCGGTTTTGCTACTTTCGCGGTCAAAACTCCGAGACGGCTTCCCTGGCCGCCAGCCAAAAGCATGGCTATCATTTCTTTCTTAATCACCCAATCACCTCTTGTTGTGTTTTTCCTTGTGTCACATTATCCGGCTCTGGCAAAACTGGGGAATCCCCCCGTATTTGTAACTGCCTTCCAGTGTATTATAGCATACCTTTTGTAAATAGTGAACATTTTTTTAGGATTTTATGAAATTATTTTAAACATTTTGCGACAGTTTTTTTATCTCGTTTTTGTCGTTTTGTCCATCTTGTATTAAACCCGTGTTATTTTCTTGTTAATTATTTATATTTTCCCATTCCGAAAGATAGACTTGTTTCTTATCCTATAGTAATGCTATACTAAATACAAATGCTAACTACTGGAAATACCTATAACATGACAAGGATGTGTATGATATGTATCAACTTCATTTTCACCAGCCGGTTCCCGTTCACTTCATCGGTATCGGCGGTATCAGTATGAGCGGTCTGGCCGAGATTCTCTTAAAAGAGGGCTTCGCCGTATCCGGATCTGACAGTCACCCTTCCGAGCTGACGGAGCATCTGGAAAAGCTGGGCGCCCGCATCTGCATCGGACAGAAGGCAGAGAATATCCCTGACGATTGCGCCGTGGTGGTCTACACGGCCGCCATTCACCCGGACAATCCGGAGTTTGCAGGGGCTCAGGTGCGTAATCTTCCCATGCTGTCCCGGGCCGAGCTTCTGGGTCAGCTCATGCGGAATTATAAAAAGGCCATCGCCGTATCCGGCACCCACGGAAAGACCACGACCACTTCCATGATCTCTTCCATCCTGCTGGCTGCGGACACGGATCCCACCATTTCCGTGGGCGGTATTCTTCCGGCCATCGGCGGCAATATCCGGGTGGGCGGTTCCGACACCTTCCTGACAGAGGCCTGCGAGTACACCAACAGCTTTCTGCATTTCTTCCCCACCGTGGGAATCATTCTGAATATCGAAGAGGATCACATGGACTTCTTCAAGGATCTGGCGGATATCCGTCACTCCTTCCATCGGTTCGCGGGACTGCTGCCGGAGGACGGCCTGCTGATCCTGAACAGCGATATCGAGAACTGGCGGGAGATCGCCTCCGGCGTCAGCTGTCCGGTGACGACCTTCGGCTCCTCCGAAGACGCGGACTACCGGGCCGGTGAAATCACCTACGACGAACTGGCCCATGCTTCCTTCCGTCTGATCCGGAAGGGCGTTCCGGCGGAAGAATACCGTCTGGGCGTGCCCGGCGAGCATAATATCTTCAACGCCCTGGCAGCCATCGCCCTGGCGGAGCATATGGACATCGCCCCGGAGATCATCCGGAAGGGTCTTCTGACCTTCACCGGCACGGACCGCCGCTTCCAGTACAAGGGCGAAAAGAACGGCTTTACCATCATCGACGACTACGCCCATCATCCCACGGAGATCCGCGCCACTCTCCAGGCGGCCCGGCATTATCCCCACCGGGAGATCTGGTGCGTGTTCCAGCCCCATACCTACACCCGGACGAAGGCCTTTCTGCCGGAGTTCGCGAAGGCTCTTTCCCTGGCGGATCATGTGGTCCTGGCCGATATCTACGCAGCCCGGGAGACCGACACTCTGGGAATCAGCTCCCGGAATCTGGAGCAGGAACTGAAAGCTCTGGGTACGGACGTCCACTATTTCCCGTCCTTCGGCGAAATTGAGAAATTTTTATTGGAACATTGTATCCACGGCGACCTGTGTATAACCATGGGAGCCGGAGACGTGATAAACATTGGCGAAGAGCTGCTTTCACAGTAGTTATCCACATTATCCACATGCTTTTGCACCTTTTATCCCCGCAAAGCATGTGGATTTTTTTGTGGACAACCCGTTGACATAAGGTATTACGCCTTTCGCTCCCGGTTTTTTCATTTATCGCCTTTTTATCGGGTTTTTTACAGATATCCCACTTCCGATCTGGTTGCAAATAATATTTCTCCACAAAGTTATCCACATTATCCACATTTTGCTCTATGCACATTCCCCCGGTGCCTCTGTTAAAAAAAGCCTGTTCTCTTTTATGGGAAACTATGCTACAATAAAGGCACTTGGAGAGGTATCTGAATTATGAGCGGATTTATCTTATGCGGAGACGGAGACAGCGGGCATACGCTGGTTCCGAATCTGTTTCTGGACAAATATATGCCGGAAGCCAACGGCGAATATGTTAAAATTTATCTGTATCTTCTGCGCTGTCTGAAATCAGACCCCCAGGAGCTTTCCGTGACTCTCATTGCCGATAAGTTCGAGAATACGGAAAGCGACGTACAGCGGGCCCTGAAGTACTGGGAGAAGATGCGCCTGCTGCGCCTGGAGTACGACTCCTCCCGGAATCTCACCGGGATCCGGATGCTGGACGGGGAGGATGGAAGCAGCGCACAGGCTGCAAAGGCCCCAGGTTCGCAGGCTTCGGATTCGGAGACATCCGTTTCTGGATCTGCTGCACCGGCTCCGCAGAGCTCCGGCCCGGTGGCTCGGCAGTTCGATCCCCTTCCCCAGCAGGAGGCCCAGCAGCTTCTCTTTATCTGCGAGCAGTATCTGGGCAAAACCCTGACCCCTGTGGAGGTAGGCAAGATCCTGGATCTCCATGAGCTCTACGGCTTCAGCGCCGCCCTCATTGAGTATCTGGTGGAGTACTGCGTATCCGGCGGTCACCAGAGCATCCATTACATAGAAGCCACTGCCCGTGGCTGGCATGAGGACGGTTATACCTCCGTGGCCCAGGCCAAGGAGCAGACCACCCTTTATAACCGGGCTTATTTTCGAATTCTGAAGGCCTTCGGTATCTCGGGACGGAACCCAGTGGAGGCGGAGATCGCTTTTATGAAAAAATGGCTGAAGGAATACGGTTTTTCCATGGAGCTGATCACCGAGGCCTGCAGCCGTACCATCAGCACCATCCACCAGCCCAGTTTCCCCTACGCGGACAAGATTCTCACCGGCTGGCGGGAGAAGCAGATCACTTCCCCGGAGCAGCTGAAGTCCCTGGATCAGAAGTATCTGGAACAGAAACAGCTGGAGAAGCAGCGCAGCCAGGCAAAGACCGAGACCCAGACGGCTCCCCGCCGTGCCTCCGCTCCGAACCGTTTCCACAACTTCCAGGAGCGGGAATACGACTACAAGGAGCTGGAGAAACAGCTCATCAACCAGTAAGCGGAGGATAAGCGTCTATGTCCCTGATGAATACACAATACGACTCGATTATGCGGATGTACGCGGCCCGTCAGGCGGACAGCCGGCGGGAGCTGGAGGAACGCCTCGGACAGATCCACCGGGAGATTCCGGAGCTTTCACCCCTGGAAGCGGAGATCACAGCCTGCCAGGCCCGGAAGGTACGGGCTGCAGTGGAGGGCGGCAGCGCCCGGCAGGAGGCTGAAGCAGAACTTTCCGGACTGCAGGCTCAAAGGGCAGCCCTTCTGGCCGCCCACGACCTCACGGAAGCTTCCCTGGAGCCCCGCTATGTGTGCCCCGACTGTCACGACACCGGTTATATCGAAGAAAAGAAGTGCCACTGCTTTCTCCAGGCGGAGATCGACCTGCTTTATCATCAATCAAACCTGAAGGAGGTTTTAAAGCAGGAAAACTTTGACACTTTCTCTTATAACTGGTATGATGGCAGTGACCGGGATCTGATGCGGCGCAATGTCATCGAAGCCCGGCTCTTTATCGAGAACTTCGACCGGGAGTTTCAGAACCTGCTTCTCCTGGGAGCCGTAGGCACCGGAAAGACCTTTCTTTCCAACTGCATCGCCAAAGAGCTCATGGACAGCTGCCATTCGGTCGTTTATCTGACAGCCTTCCAGCTCTTCGACCTGCTTTCCAAAGCAGCCTTCGGAGGCGACCGGAACGATCGGAATGTACAGCAGACCTACCCCTATCTTTTCGACTGTGATCTGCTGATCATCGACGATCTGGGTACGGAGCTTTCCAATTCCTTTACGGTGTCCCAGTTCTTCCTCTGTATCAACGAGCGGATTCTCCGCAGGAAGTCCACGCTGATTTCCTCGAATCTGGATATGGAGGCCCTGAGAAGCATCTATTCCGAGCGGACCCTGTCCCGCATCATCAGCTGCTATACCATCCGGCAGCTGCCCGGAAGCGATATCCGAATCAAGAAAAAACTTTATAACAACTCATAAATCACGGAGGTAACTATCATGATACTGCAACGCAGCCAGCGTGTTCTCGAAACTATTCCAGTGGGCTCCCTGGGCCTGATTCCCCTCAAAAGCTGTGAGGAGTTGGGCCAGAAGGTCAACGACTATCTGGTAGAATGGCGTCACACCAACGAACTGGAGCACAAAGAAAACATCGCCTTTACCGGCTATGAGCGCGATTCCTATCTGATTCCTGCCCATACGCCCCGTTTCGGTTCCGGCGAGGCCAAGGGAACCATCGACGATTCTGTCCGCGGAAACGATCTGTATCTGATGGTGGACGTCTGCAACTACAGCCTCACCTACAAGCTCTACAACTACACAAACCACATGTCTCCCGACGACCATTTTCAGGATCTGAAGCGTGTCATCGCTGCCATCGGCGGCAAAGCCCGCCGTATCACAGTTATCATGCCCTATCTCTACGAGAGCCGTCAGCACAAGCGCAGCTCCCGGGAGTCCCTGGACTGTGCTCTGGCCCTGCAGGAGCTGGTGAATATGGGTGTAGAGAATATTCTGACCTTTGAGGCCCACGACCCCCGTGTACAGAACGCCATCCCGCTCCACGGTTTTGAAACCGTGACCCCGGCTTACCAGCTGGTCAAGGGCCTGCTGAACAGTACCCCGGATCTGCAGATCGACAGCCAGCACATGCTGGTCATCAGCCCCGACGAGGGCGGCATGTCCCGGGCCGTCTATCTGGCCAACGTTCTGGGCCTGGATATGGGTATGTTCTACAAGCGCCGGGATTTCACCCGCGTGGTGAACGGCCGGAATCCTATCATTGCCCATGAGTTCCTGGGTACGGACATCGAGGGCAAGGACATGATCGTGGTGGACGATATGATTTCCTCCGGCGAGAGCATGATCGAGGTCATCCGGGAGCTGAAGAAGCGCGGCGCGAACCGCATCTTCGTCTTCTCCACCTTCGGTCTCTTCACCAACGGCCTGGAGCTCTTCGACAAGGCCTACGAGGAAGGCTGCCTGACCAAGCTTCTGACCACAAATCTGGTATACCAGACACCGGAGCTCTTAAGCCGTCCCTACTATGTAAGCTGCGATATGAGCAAGTATATCGCCCTTCTGGTGGACACCCTGAACCACGACGTCTCCATCAGCGATCTGTTGAATCCCTATGACCGGATCCAGGCCCTGCTGAATAAATATCAGGAGGAACATCCGCAGGTATAAGGCTCTGCGCTCCAAAGTCTCTTTGTAAAATCGTATCTTTGTAAGATCGTAAAAGCCTTCGGGAATCCACATGAATTCCTGAAGGCTTTTTTATCCTGCGGAGCAGGACTGTATGGGGTGTTCATTCCTTTAAACTTTGAACCGATAGCCGACACCCCATATAGTCTCAATATACTGGGGCTTCGCGGAGTTCGTTTCGATCTTTTCCCGGATCTTTTTAATATGCACGGTTACTGTGGCGATATCGCCCACGGAATCCATATCCCAGATCTTCCGGAACAGCTCCTCCTTGGTGAATACGTGGTTCGGGTTCTCCGCCAGGAAGGACAGCAGATCAAACTCCCTGGAAGTGAAGTTCTTCTCCTCTCCGTTCACCCACACCCGGCGGGCGGTCTTGTCGATCTTGATACCCCGGATCTCGATAATGCTGTTCTCCTTCACATTGCTGCTGACCAGCCGCTCGTAACGGTTCAGATGCGCCTTCACCCGGGCCACCAGCTCGCTGGGGCTGAAGGGCTTCGTCATATAATCATCCGCGCCCAGACCCAGGCCACGAATCTTGTCGATATCATCCTTCTTTGCCGATACCATGATGATGGGGATATTTTTATTCTCCCGGATCTGACGGCAGATCTCAAAGCCATCGATACCCGGAAGCATCAAATCCAGAATCACCAGCTGGAAGTCCTCCTCCAGGGCTTTCTTCAGGCCCACCGTGCCGTCTCCGGCTATCTCCACTTCAAATCCGCTGAGCTCCAGATAATCCTTCTCCAGATCTGCGATGGCTTCCTCATCCTCTACGATTAGTATTTTACTCATGTCACCGGTACCTCCTGATATTTTCTGAGAACAAAGTACATGACTGTTCCCGTATGTTCCTTGCTTGTGGCCCAGACCTTGCCGCCGTGATCCTCAATGATCTTCTTTACGATGGACAGACCGATGCCGCTTCCGCCCTTGGACGAATTCCGGGACGCGTCCGTCCGGTAGAACCGGTTGAAGATCAGGGGCAGATCCTTGGTGGCAATGCCCTTGCCGTTATCCTCGATCTCCACCTGGATGAAGTCTCCCACATCCTTGACCCGGATATTAATGTAGCCCTTGGGCTTGTCGATATACTTGATGGAATTGCTTATGATATTATTGATAACGCGCTTGATCTGCTCCGCATCAGCAATCACCTGTACATCCTCGTCCACATAGTTAAAGTACGCCAGCTCGATATTCTGCTCCTCCAGCTCCAGGGAAAGTTCCTCCACGCAGTCCGCAAAATAGGCGTTCACATTGATCTTCTCAAAGGTATAGGGAATCCGGTTCGTATCGATCTTGGAGTAGAAGGTCAGCTCGTTGATGAGCCGCTCCATGTCGTTGGCTTTATTGTAAATCGTACGGATATACTTTTCCTGCTTCTCCGGCGTGTCGGCCACGCCGTCCATAATGCCCTCCACGTAGCCTTTGACCGCCGTGATGGGGGTCTTCAGGTCATGGGAAATATTGCTGATAAGCTCCTTGTTCCGGCGCTCAGACTCCAGCTTCTCCTCCGCAGACTCCTTCAATCTACGACGCATCTCCTCAAAGTCCGTACACAGCTCTCCGATCTCGTCGTCCCCTCCCACAGGCATCTCAAAGTCCAGATTACCGTCGGTGATCTTTTTCGTAGCCACCTGCAGATGATGGATGGGTGTAACGATGCTCTTGTAGATCCAGGCAGTCAGAATCAGGCTGGTAAAAATCAGAATCAGCACCAGTACCAGCACGCTGTCCACAAACATGGACTCCACCTCGGGCAGCATACTGCTGATGGACGTAACGATAAAAGCGCTGGCCTCGGTTCCGTCGGACAGTTCAAAATCCATCTGCTTCACCAGAGCCTGCAGATCGCCTCCCACATAGGTTCCCACATCCTGTTTGGAATCATGGGTGCCGTAGTCCGGCAGGGCATCCAGCAGCTCCTGCCGGGTGGCATCGTCGCTTCCCACATAGGTATAAGCGTCCCCGATACGAATCACCAGATAGGAATACCGGGCTTCCAGCTCCAGGTTCACAGACTGCAGATAACTGTCATCCTCAAAGGCCTCCGGATCGCTCTCCGCCTTTTTCTCCATGCCTGTGTAGGTCTCCTTTGTAATCCTGTTCAGCATGGCCGGCGTATTGGAAAGAGTCTCGTAGGAAGCGCTCTCCACACCGTATAATTTTTTAATAGTTTTCATCTGATACCGGCTGATTCCAAAAAAGGCCAGTGCTGTGAACATCACCGGCCCCAGAATCAGTATCAGAAATGTAATAATCAGTTTTGTACGAAGTTTCATAAGCTTATTATATCATATCCGAAAAAATCCTGAAAAGAAACTATTGTAAAAAGTATTAATTTTTTCTAAAATACTGCGCTCAGCTTCCGGTAACGCGTCCCGCTTCCCAGGCGTCCGCCCGCTCCGGGGACATCAGCACGGTTCCCGTGCCCGCGTAGACCACCCGGTAATCCTTCTCCAGGAACTGGTTCGCCAGCTCGCAGCTTAAGAACTCCTCCGCCCAGTGGGCCATATAGACCACATCCGGGAACTTGTCCGGGTGCAGGGCATAGTAATCATAGAGCTGAGTGCTCTTTTCATGGACCTGCCAGGTAGAGTAGTTGCCGCAGCCTGCGTCCGTGTAGAGATAGATCCAGGGGGCCACGCCCACCACCATGATCTCATCCTCCTTTGTGAGCTCCAGCATATCCAGCTCGTCCAGCACCTTTCCGTACCAGTCCGCCATCTCCGGTGTGGTATGGACGCCCTTCAGGGGACCGCGCTTCATCTGTGCCGTCAGGGACCAGGTTCGCTCGTCGCCCCAGTCGTAGGTCATCCGCAGGAAAAAGGTCCCCGCAAACTGCACCAGAAGCACACCCGCCACACAGAACGCCGCCGCCTTCCATCGTCCTGCAGCCCGTTCTGTTCCCGCTGCGCTATTACCAGTTTCCTGCTGCGCGTGCTGCCACCTCTGCTTTTCTTCCTGCACCCAGTCCGCCACGAAGATCAGCCCCACACAGGAGCACATGCCGTAGGCCACGCTCAGGGTCACGATACCTGTGTTGGTGGCATACTGGACGATCATGGTAAAAAGCACTGCCGGAACAAACCACCAGCAGAACAGCCGCCGATCCTTCTTTTCCGTCACCAGATACGCCTCCAGGCACCAGAAAGCCAGGGGCAGCATCTGATAGTTCACGGTGATATGCTCGAAGATAAAGCCATAGTAAATCAGATAGGGAATCACACAGACCGAGGCCAGGAGCATATAAATCAGGCTGTGAGCATACCGCTTTTTATCAAGCCAGGTGGCTCCATAAACGAGAGCCAGTCCCACAAACATCCATTTATAATTCTTAAAACATAGATGGAAGTACCGCCAGGTCTTATAGAGATACCCCTCCTGATGCTCCGAATCCCCCACGATATGGGGCACATTGGCCAGCATCTCCGGCAGGGTTCCCCGCTGGAAGATAAAGGCCAGAAACAGCACCAGGACGATACCTGCGCCCAGGGTCATCCACAGGAAGTTTCTAAACTGCAGGGCCCCTTCCGGCTCCACTCCCCTTTTTCTTCCGCGTAGGGTGGCTCCCAGGCAAATCAGGCCATAAGACCCGTACATGAGCAGGGCAAAGGGGTTCGCCAGCACCACCACGGCCATGAGGACGCCGCAGAGAATGTACTCCGGCACGGAATGCTCCATCCTGGCCGACAGCACCGCCAGCAGCACCGGAAGGATGCCGAACTCGATAGAGTTATAGGACATGGCGCAGATACTAAAGGGCGCGAAGATGGCAAAGAGCAGAGCCGGGCCGAAGGCGGCATAGCCCCGTCTCTGAAACCGCAGGTAAAAGAACAGGGTCAGCACACCGGAATACACCAGATAGACGAACCGGCTGGCCATGACAATACCTTCCGTAGAGCCCAGAGCCGTCCGAATCAGGCAGTAAATGGGATGCAGCAGAAAGGAACAGAGCTGCTGGGTGGGGTTCCACTCGTCAATGAGGATCTTTTCTCCCCGGAAAATACGCTCGGAGCAGCCAATAAAATACATCTCATCCGCCGTATTGAAGCCGTAAAAGCTCCTCCATATAAAAATTATCTGTAATAAAAGAAACAGGCCGATAAATATCAGGTGCTGCCGCCTGCGGTCTGTCTGGTTTGCCGGATTCTTCACTTCTATGTCTCCTGTTTATATCTCTAATTTCTATTTCTGATTTCAGAGAATACGCAGGGAACGGCACCTTTTTCCGCTCCCTGCCTGTCTGTTTTCCTTATGCTTTGCCCACGCAGCCGCACATGGTCATACGGGTCTTTACGATCTCCTTCACATGCTCCATGGCTACCTTACCGTATTTCTTCGGGTCAAAGGCATCCGGGTTCGCCGCCAGGAATTCCTTCGTGCCATCGGTGTAAGCGATACGAAGCTCCGTCGCAAAATTCACCTTGCAGATACCACGCTTGATACTCTCCACCACTGCTTCCTCGGAAAGTCCGCTGGCACCGTGCAGTACCAAGGGGATATCCACGACCTTACGGATCTCAGCCAGCCGATCCAGATCCAGCTTCGGCACACCCTTGTATACACCGTGAGCTGTTCCGATGGCCACGGCCAAAGACGTCACGCCGGTACGCTCCACGAATTCCTTCGCCTCCAGCGGATCTGTGTAACCATTGCCCTCGCCGCCGTCCAGATCATCCTCTTTGCCGCCGACCTTGCCCAACTCTGCCTCCACCGGGATTCCGGAGGGTCTGCAAGCGTCCGCCACAGCCTTGGTCACCGCGATGTTCTCCTCAAAGACGTTATGGGAGCCATCGATCATAATAGACGTATAGCCTGTTCGTAACGCACGCATCGCCAAATCAAAGCTGTCGCCATGATCCAGGTGCAGGCATACGGGAACACTGGCCCGCTCCGCTGCCGCCTTCACATTTGCCAGATACATGTCCAGTCCCGCGTACTTGATGGTGGACGGGGTGGTCTGCATCATGACCGGTGCCCGAAGCTCCTCGGCTGCAGCGATGACCGCCATGACCATTTCCATATTCTCCACATTGAACGCGCCTACGGCATAACCGCCCTTCTGGGCGTCCAAAAGCATTTTTTCTGATGTAACAAATGACATAATCGTTTCCTCCTTTTGTTCAGAGTGTATTCAGAGTGACAGCCTGCGGCTGTGTTTTCATATCGTTCTTATCATACCCTTTTCTTAAAAAAAACGCAACTGAAAAGACTGGACAAAACCAGGGCCTGCGGTAAACCGCAGGCCCTGAATGGGATTCTGAATCAAATTCTGATAATATTTCTCAGATAGCCGCCCGCTTAGCGAATAGTCTTGTACAGAGGACCATAAGCCTTGCATGCGCGGAAATCCTGTCCCTCTTTATCCATACCGAAGGAGTTCCATGCGGACGGACGGAAGATCTTCTCTTCCGGAACATTGTGCATACAAACCGGAATACGAAGGATGGAGCAAAGGGTAATCAGGTCTGCGCCGATGTGGCCGTAGCTGATAGCGCCGTGGTTTGCGCCCCAGTTATTCATCATATCGTATGCGCTCTTGAATGCGCCCTCACCTGTGCACCGCGGTGTGAACCATGTGCAGGGCCATGTGTAGTCGGTTCTCTTCCACAGAGTATCGGTTACCTCTTCCGGCAGGTTTACAGTCCAGCCCTCTGCGATCTGCAGAACCGGTCCCAGACCCTTCACCAGATTCAGACGAATCATGGTAGCCGGCATCTCTGCCTCGGTGACGAAACGGGAGGAGAATCCGCCGCCACGGAAGTATCCGTTGTCCGCTGCGTTCCAGGTGGTAGCGTTCAGGATCGCTTCCTGATCTGCCTCGGTGACATTCCACCACTCCTTCATCACTGCGTTGCCGCTCTCGTCGGTAGCCTTACCGGAAGCGTCCAGACAGCATGCGCCGGAGTTGATCAGATGGATAAATCCGTCTGCATCCTTTGCCTTACCCTCGATATCATAGCCGGTTACTCTCTTTACAGCGTCTCCGCTCCAGTATGTACGAACATCCGCGAACATCTGAGCACGTCCGGTCAGAAGCTTCATGAACATCATGCCCAGGCCGTTCAGGATATCGTTCTCGGTAGCCAGGATGTACGGCTCTCTTGCTCCGTTCCAGTCGAAGGTGGTGTTCAGCAGTGCCTCCGGGAAGTCGCAGTTCGGATAGAAGTCTGTCCACTGTCTCTGTCCCTGGAATCCTGCAGCCAGCGCATTGTGGCCAACCATCTCTTCCTCGCAGCCCTTCGGCAGGTTCTTATTACCGTTCATCAGGTCCTTGATGATACACATCATCTTTACGGTAAACTCCCAGTCAGCATCCTTCTGCTCTCTGGTCTTCTGGATGAAGTCCGGATTCTTGTCGAAGCCTTCCTTACACTTTTCCTTGGTCCACTTCAGGGCCTTCTGATACTCTTCCTCATCATAGATACCCTCGGTCATACGACGGATGATCTCTACCTCATCCACAGACTCCACACGCATACCCAGGTACTCTTCTACAAAGTTCGGGTCCATGATGGATCCGCCGATACCCATACAGATGGAACCGATCTGCAGGTAGGACTTTCCTCTCATGGTAGCTGCTGCCACTGCGGCACGTCCGAAACGGAGCAGCTTCTCTTTTACATCTTCCGGAATCTCATTTGCCTGATCCTTGTCCTGTACCTCATGTCCATAGATTCCGAATGCCGGAAGTCCCTTCTGGGAATGGGTAGCCAGAACGGATGCCAGATATACGGCTCCCGGAAGCTCGGTACCATTGAATCCCCATACGCCCTTGATGGTCAGCGGATCGGTATCCATGGTCTCTGCGCCGTAGCACCAGATGGGGGTAACGGTCAGGGTAATGTCTACGCCTGCCTTACGGAACTGGTCTGCACATGCGGCAGCCTCGCCCACGCGTGCGATGGTGGTGTCAGAGATGACTACCTTTACCGGCTCGCCATTGGAATAACGAAGGTTTTCCTCGAACAGTTTCGCTGCCGCCTTCGCCATGTTCATGGTCTGCTCTTCTGCGTTCTCACGTACCTTCAGCACGCCTCTTCTGCCGTCGATGGTAGGTCTGATACCGATTACAGGGTAATCTCCAATTAATCTGCTTTTTGCCACTTTGATGCCCTCCATATTTACATTATTTCTTAAAAATCAGAACTTCCTCTTCTTCTGATTTCCGATGAATTTATTATACAACACATTTCAGAAAAATGCACGTAAAATTATCTTCTTATATGGACATTTTTTGTGCTAATTGATATACTTTCTTTAATTAAGGATTCTTTTTTTATTTATTACTTCCAACAGCAGGTGAAAGGGGGCTGTTTTTCATTATGAAGGCTTTCCATGAGGTGCGCAGCTACGATTCGGATTTTATGGTATGGCATTCCAGCTACGAAAATGTGGGCTTTCTCGCCCACTGGCACCGGGAGATCGAGCTCATCTATATCCGCTCCGGCAGCTGTACCCTGCATATCACCGACCACGCATTTACGGCCCACGCCGGGGATCTGGCCATCTGCGAGAGCGGCGTCATCCACTACTGCGATTCCCACGGCATGGACAATTCTATGGATTTTCTGATTTTCGACCCGTCCATCGTAAGCCCCCTGTTCCAGAACCCGGGCTTCATCCATCCCCTGGTTCCCGCAGAGCTTCTTGGTCAGTACGGACTGGCGGAAATGCTGCCCCTGCTCATGGACACCATTTCCCGGGAGCTTACTCAGAAAGCGCCTTATTATAAGGAAGTGGTTTCCTCCTCCCTGCAGACCTTCTGGTCTCTGCTGAAGCGGAACCATCCCCGGGTCGGCGCCGATCAGCTGCCCGACGGCAGGCGGGAGCGGATGCTGGACGATCTTCAGGATCTGCTGGAATACATCGACGTCCACTACGCTGAGAATATCTCTCTGGAGTACGCCGCCGGACGCATGAACTTCAGCGCCAGTCACTTTTCCAAGACCTTCAAAAAGCTCATGGGCATCAACTACGTGACTTACCTGAACCTGGTGCGGGTGGAGCAGGCGGCCTATCTGCTCCGCCACACGGAAAAGAAGTTCACGGACATCGCCCTGAACTGCGGTTTCAATAACATCCGCACTTTCAACCGGGTCTTCAAGGAAATCACCGGCTGCACTCCCTCGGAATTCCTGCTGCTGCCGGATCCGGACACCTATAAGCGGACCTACTACAACCGACGCTCCGCGGAAAAGGAGTTCGTGGAACACGATTCCCTTACCCTGGTGAAAAACGCGTCCTCCTGAACCCCCGGATTTTCGTAACTAATTTCATACAATTTTCATTCGAAAAAAATACGGGAAATTTTTTCGTTTTTTTCAGATTCCGGAGATTTTCTTTTCCAGGGGCAGTTGTAAATTTCGCCCGCTTTGTTATGCTTAAAACAGGATTTAAAGAATAAAGGGGAGATTTGATTATGAAAAAACTGCTGTTTCCTGAAGGCATCACCCGCCAGGAGCGGACGGAATTTCTGAATGCCCGCATGCGGGCCGTGGTTCCCGAGATCTGCGTGGAGCGGGCCCGGCTGGTGACCGAAAGCTATCAGTCCACCGAGGGCGAACCCTATATTCTCCGGCGGGCCAAGGCTCTGCGCCATCTGCTGGAGCACATGACTATTTTTATCGATCAGGAGGAGCTGATTGTGGGCAATCACGCCGCAAAGCCCCGCTGCGCCCCGGTCTTTCCGGAGTTCGGCCTTTTTGATGAAAAAGAACTGGATCTGATGCCCGTCCGCAAGGTGGATACCCTTCAGATCTCGGAAGAAGATAAACGGTTTCTGCTGGATGATATCTTCCCTTACTGGAAGACCCGCTGCGCGGGAGAACGGGCGGTTCATTATTTCAGTCCGGAGCTTCTCCGGATCCTGGACTCCCCCTACCGGGTGTTCAATCCCTTAAGCCGGACCCGCAGCGGACACGGACATTATCTGCCCAATGTGCGCCGGATCCTCCAGGAGGGCTTCGTCTCCATCGAAGAAAAAGCAGCCCGCTATCTGAAAGAACTGGACTACTGTGACCCGGACTACGCGGAGAAAATGCAGTTCTACCAGGCAGCCCTCATCTGCATCGACGGCGTGAAGGCCTTCCAGAAGCGCTACGCGGAGCTGGCCCGCTCCATGGCGGCCGACTGTACCGACGAGCGAAGGAAGAAAGAGCTTTCCCTGATCGCTGCCAACTGTGACCGGGTGCCCTACCAGCCCGCCCGGACTTATTTTGAGGCGGTCCAGTCCTTCTGGTTCGTGATCCTCATCGACTACTGCGGCCAGAATGGTTCCTCCATCTCCGATGGACGGGTGGATCAGATTCTGCGGCCCTATTACGAAAAGGATCTGGCCGACGGCGTCCTCTCCCGGGACGAGGCCGGGGAGATCCTGGAATGTCTCTGGGTGAAGCACAGTGATATCATCAAGGCCGGAACCTATTCCAGCGTCCGCAATAACGGCGGCTTTTCCACCGCCAATAACCTGGTGCTGGGCGGTCTCGATCCCCAGGGCAACGACGCGGTCTGCGATATGACCTACCTGTGCCTGGAGGCCGAGGAGGCTGTCTTTAACTCGGAGCCCAATACCAGTATCCGGCTTTCCTCCAAGAATCCGGATGCTTATGTAAACCGTGTCATCCAGATCCTGGTTCACAAGGAGGGCGGAAAGATGCCCTTCTTCAACGACGACCAGATCATCGACGCCCTCATGCGGGACGGCCTGACCCGGGAGGAGGCCCTGGACTATGCCATCGTAGGCTGTGTAGAGCCCACCGGCTACGGCAATACCATGGGCAGCACCAACGCCGGGATGTTTAATCTGGCCAAGTGCCTGGAGCTGGCCCTCTTTAACGGTGTATGCCAGATGTCCGGCATGCAGATGGGGCCCAAGACCGGATATCTCACAGATTTTAAGACCTTTGAGGAGGTACAGGAAGCATTCCGCACCCAGGTCACCTACTTTGTGAATCTGATGGTCTGCTCCCTGAACTGTACCGAAAAGCTCATCGGCGACTACTGTCCCCATATCTTCTCCTCCCTTTTACTGGACGGCTGTCTGGAAAACGGACGGGACTGCACCCGGGGCGGAGCTAAATATAACCACATTGGCATCAATGGCGTAGGCACCGCGGACGTGGCCGATTCCCTGAATGTCATCCGGCATATGATTTACGAGACCCACAGTGTCTCCGCCGAAGAGGTCATGGAGGCCATGCGGACCGATTTCAAGGATAAAGAGATTCTCCGGCAGCGTTTTCTGAATCAGGTACCCAAATACGGCAACGATGTGGACGCTGCAGACCATATGGCCGTCTGGGTCGCAAAGCTTTACTGTGACTGCGTCCGGGACAAAGCTACTGTCCGCGGCGGCACCTTCCGCCCGGGACTCTTCTGCCTGTCCTCCAATACGCCTCTGGGCCGTCAGGTCTGCGCCCTTCCCAGCGGCAGACTGGCCGGAACGCCTCTGGGCGACGGCGGCATCTCGCCCAAGCACAGCATGGACACCCACGGCCCCACCGCAGCGGCCCGGTCTGTGGCAAAGCTGCCCCATACCCTTGCCATCAACGGCGTCAATTTTAACATGAAGTTCCTGCCCTCTATTCTGAAAACACCGGAGGATCAGCAGAAACTCACCGATCTCATCCGTACTTATTTTTCGCTGGGCGGCATGCACATCCAGTTCAACATTCTGACCCGGGAGAAGCTCATCGCAGCCCAGAAGCATCCGGACAAATACCGGAGCCTGGTAGTCCGGGTAGCCGGCTACAGCGCCTTTTTCGTGGAGCTGGATAAGGACATCCAGGACGAGATCATCAGCCGTACCGAGCACGGCGCAGCCTAGGAGGAAGTTATGACAAAGGGAATGATTTTTGATATTCAGCGCTACTCCATCCATGACGGCCCCGGCATCCGTACCACCGTATTTCTGAAGGAATGCCCCTTGCGCTGTGCCTGGTGCGCCAATCCGGAATCCTGGGGCTCTGTCCCCCGGCTCTTCCATCTCCAGTCCCGCTGTATCCGCTGCTTTTCCTGCGCGGCTGCGGCAAAGGAGGGACAGGTAAAAGCCGCCCCGGACGGCCCCATCTTCGACTTCGGCTCCTGCACCGGAGACGATGCTCTCCGGCTGGCTGCGGCCTGCCCTGCAGGCGCTCTGGTGGTAAAGGGAACGCCCATGGCCCCGGAAGAGGTCTTTCGGGTGATAGAGCGGGATTTGCCCTTCTATGAGAGAAGCGGCGGAGGCGTCACCCTCTCGGGCGGAGAGCCCCTGCTTCAGAAGGACTTCGCAAAGGAGCTTCTGACTCTCTGTAAAGAAGCCCGGATTTCCACCGCCGTGGAGACTACAGGACTGGTTCCCTGGGAGACCTTCGCAGAGCTTCAGGGACTTGTCGACCTGTATCTCTATGATATCAAGCACCTGGATCCGGAGGTACATAAGGCCCGCACCGGCCGTTCCAATGAGCAGATTTCAGAGAATCTGAAAAAGCTCTCGGCCACCGACGCCCATATCCATGTACGGACGCCTGTGATCCCCGGCTTCAACGATACACCGGAAGCCCTCCGGGCCATCGCGGACTTTCTGGATGCCCTGGGAATCCGGGAACGCACTCTGCTTCCCTTCCATCAGTACGGAAGCAGCAAATTCCGCTCCTGCGGCCTGTCTTATCAGATGGACAGCGTACCGCAGATGACACCTGAAACGTTACAGCACTTAGCTGAAACATCTAAATTTTATCAAACAGGAGGAAACAAATCATGAGTCAATCTTACAACCCCGAATACGCAAAATACATGGATCACACCGTCCTGAAGCCCGAGACCACCCGGGAGACGGTAAAGCGTTTCTGCGATGAGGCCAAGCAGTATCATTTCGCCAGCGTCTGCATCAATCCCTGCCATGTGGCCTACGTTCATGAGCAGCTCAAAGACAGCGGCGTGAAGACCTGCTGCGTCATCGGCTTCCCTCTGGGCGCAAACACCACCCATATTAAGGCCGAGGAGGCAAAGGAAGCGGTGGCAAACGGAGCCGATGAGGTGGATATGGTCATCAACATCGGCGCTCTGAAGGACAAAAACTACGATTATGTCTATGAGGATATCCTGGCCGTGGTAAACGCAGCCCATCCCAAGGCAGGCGTCAAAGTCATCATCGAGACCAGCGCCCTCACTGACGAGGAAAAGGTAAAGGCCTGCGAGCTGGCCCTGAAGGCAAACGCAGACTTCGTAAAGACCTCCACCGGTTTCGGTTCCGGCGGCGCCACAGTGGAAGATATCCGCTTGATGAAATCTGTCGTAGGTGATAAGATGTCTGTAAAGGCTTCTACGGGCATTAACAACCGTGCCATCTGCGACGCCATGATCGAAGCAGGCGCAGTCCGCATGGGTACCAGCAAAGGAATCCGCATCGTAGAGGGAACCGACTAAATCCCATATAAGGAACCGAATACATTTATGCAGAAAGAACGCGTCGCATACATTCTCGAAAAACTGGATCAGAAGGGCCGGGTACTGGTGTCTGAGCTGAGCCGTGAGCTTCACGTATCAGAGATGACCATCCGTCTGGATCTCCGCCTTCTGTCCGATCAGGGACTGGTGCGGCGCGTTCATGGTGGAGCGGAGCGGGCCGGAGAGAGTCTCTACAAGGGTGATATCCGCCAGAATCTCTATCGGAATGCCGCTGCGAAACTGGCTATCGCCAAAGCGGCCGTCCGGCAGATCCATCCCGGCGATGCCCTGCTGGTGGACGACTCCTCCACCTGTCTTTATCTGCTCCGTCAGATTAAAAAAGACCCCTCTCTGGGGGTCACGGTCTATACAAATTCCATCCTGGCAGCCGCGGAGCTGCTGGATACGCCTCATATTCATCTCTTTCTCATTGGCGGCGAATGCAGCCGGAATCTGGCCGCCACCTCGGGCCCTGCCGCTGAGCAGGAGCTCGCTGCCATCCGGGCCGATCACTGTATCATAGGCGCCAACGGAGTCTCCCCGGAGGCGGGCGTCAGCGTCATCGGCTATTCCCAGATGAAGATAAAGCAGGCGATGCTTACAGCCAGCAGAAACCACATTCTGCTGGCTGACAGTCATAAATTCAATCTTCAGTTTCTCTCGGTGGTCTGTCCTCTGTCAGACATCGATCTGCTCATCACCGACAGCGACAGCTCCGAAGAGCTGCTGGCCCCTTATCTGAAGCAGACCGCAGTTCTCAGGGCCTGATGTGTTATCCCGGGGCCTAAATCAGGCTGCGGAATCTCTTTACACTTTCTTCTACCGGTACTTTATCATTGAACAGGCTGGAGGTTCCTGCCACATACAGATCCGTACCTGCCGCCGCCATCTTCGGGATATTCTCCCAGCTTACATTTCCGTCCACTTCGATCTCAATCTGGGGATACCCCATATCGTCCAGGAACTTTCTGGTGTCGCGGATCTTGTCCAGTCCCTGGGGAATCAGCTTCTGTCCCGCAAAGCCCGGATTTACTGTCATAAGCAGGACGCCGTCCAGATCCGGAAGCAGATAGCGCAGTACCTCGATGGGTGTGCCCGGATTCAGGGCTACCATGGTCTTGCCGCCCTTGCTCTTGATGGTCTGCAGCGCTCTCTGTACATGGGGTGTGGACTCGTAGTGAATAGACACATACTCACCCGGCTGAATATCAAACCAGTCCAGCTTGGACTCCGGATTCACAATCATCAGATGAATATCCAGGGGAATGGATGTGATCTTTCTCAGACTGCTGATGTATGCAGTTCCCAGCATCAGATTCGGTACGAACTGTCCGTCCATCACATCGATATGAAGATATTCCACCTGATTCTCCTCAAATGCCTTAACATAGCAGCCGATCTTATCCAGTGGCGCGCACATCATAGACGGTGTAATTTTTCCTGCCATTTCTTAACCTCCCTGCACTCTTTCGTGCATCTTCTGTCTCTTCTGTTTTGTTTAATCTATTTTCATGGCGGCAAGCATTGCCTCCGCGCATTCCTTGACGGTCTTTCCCTTCAGGAAGAGTCCGGAGGTACCTCCGATGAGCATATCCGCTCCATACTCCACCAGTGTGGGAATGGTCTTTACGTTCACATTCCCGTCCGCGGCGATGGGGGTTCCGATGCCGTGAGCGTCCATCATATCCCGCAGGGCCTTCATCTTCTCAAAGGCTGCCGGCTGAATCTGCTGTCCGGAGAATCCCGGGTTTACTGTCAGCTTGATGATGTACTCTGCCTGCTCCATGGCCGGAAGCAGATCCTCAGTGGGAGCGGTCTCGCTGCGGAAGGCCAGGGCCGGCTTCGCGCCCAGACTGCGGATCAGATCGAAAGCTGCCATCACATCCTTAGTTCCTTCCGGGTGAATGGTAATGATATCCGCGCCCGCGTCCACAAACTGCTTAATATAAAGCTCTGGCTCATATACTGCCATATGTACCTCGATAGGAAGCTCCGTATGGGGCCGCATGGCCTGCAGGGTAGGGGTTCCCAGGATGATACACTGATTAAATCTTCCATCCACAATATCAAAGTGAATAAAGTCCACAGGCGCCTGCTCCATCTCCTTAAACTGCCGCTCCAGGTTAAACAGGTCAAAGCAGGATGCGGATCCTCCCAGAATCAGTTTCTTTTCCATAGTCGTACTCTCCTCTTTTTACTGAATCAGAAAGCGGTTTCCGATATACGCGCTTCCGATCGCCACATTAAAGTTTCTCTCTTCCGGCTTCATGCTCTTCAGAAGGGGAGAATACATGGTCTCCTCATCCAGTCGAATCACTTCATAGCCGGAATTATATTCCTTCAGTCCCTTCCGCAGCAGCTCACAGGCGCGGTTATCCGCGATGATGCCGCCGCTCAGCAGACGTACAGGCGCTATCTCCGGGAAAATCAGCCGATCCTGATCAATCAGGATACCCATGGCCTTTCCCATGGTCTCATATGCGTAAACCACCGCCGGATGCCGCTGCTCCAGCAGGGATACCAGAAAGCGGGTCAGCTCCCCTCTCCGATCCTTCGGTTCCAGTACTGCTGTCATTTTATCACTCTCCCGGTCAAATGACAACAGGCCCTTTTCCTGGAGCTCCTCAAACATGGGATCCTGGTGCTCGTACATCCAGGTAATGGCCATGCGGAACAGTCCCATCTGAGAAATGTATTTCTGTACCACGCCAGGGATACCCGTATTGGTGCTGTTCACACTGCGGATATCTGAAGCCGGGTAACGCTTGTATTCCTCATTCCCCAGGTCAATCACATGCTGGAAGCCCTCCAGGGGAATATGCTGGATGGTTCCGCCCCGGGAGATAAAGCCCGTGCCCATCTCCGTTCCGATGGTATTGGCAAAAAGACCGTTCTCATCCAGAATGCTTTCCTCCGCGAATGCCTGCTCCACGCTGGTAATATAGGAAGCCGCGTTGCCGTCGTTCAGGACTACCACAGGCGCGCCCGCTTTCGCGTAGGGAGCCAGCATCTCGTCCAGATCTGACGTACGGAAGAACTCGATCTCATAGTCCGTATCCGGGTTATTCTTCAGTCCCTGATGCTTGAAGGACTCCCCTCCGGCGATCTTATTATGTACCACAATATCCGGGAAGCCGGCTACCACGGAATCAAAACGTCCTTCCGTGACGATGCCCTCCGCCTCCAGGGCCTCTGTGGCCTTCAGAAGCTCTCCGTAAGGCACGGTCTTCTCCAGGGCCGCCCGGGCCCCTTCCAGATCCCCGTCCCGCTCCAGAAGTCCCGTACAGGCGCTTAAGAATCGCACCATCAGGATCATGGGATCGTTCATCTCCTCTGCCACCTTGCAGCCGGTGGGATACCAGCAGTACTCCTTAAGCACCGCGATTCTGCCGTCCTTCACCACAGCGCCCTTAATGGAATTGCCGCCCACATCCAGAGAACAGATGCAGGTACCGGAAAGCTCCCTTGCGCTTCTTCGCAGAAGCTCTTTTTCCTGCTGCTCATCCCCGGGAATATAGATCCGGTATTCTTTTTCCGGCAAAAGGCGCGGATACTCCTCCAGGGGATGTACCTCGAAAAAGAACCGTCCCAGTCCCAGGAAGGTGTTCATACGGTTAATATAATTCAGGTAAACGCCATAGCCGGTACGATCATTCCGGGGCGCCTCCGCATGGAACTCGGAAATGGCGTCCTGAATCAGATCGTCCAGGCCGTCCTCCTTCTCATGATAAATGACAAGCTTCGCCCCGCCGAAGGACACCAGCAGGTTATTCATCATGGCCAGCAGATAGTTCCGGTACAGGCCGTATTCCTGCTCCAGAAGTTCCTTCACCGGAAGCTGGAAATCCAGAGTCCGGTACTCGTCCTTTTCATTGACCCACACCAGCAGGCGGATTCCGGTCTTTTTCTCCGGCTCCAGCCCGTTTATCTTTTCTTGCAATTCTGACAAAAACACAGGATTCATATCTTATTCCTCCACGCAGCTTCGAAGCTGCTCCAGCTCTTCCCTGGGGAAGGCACGCAGTTCGTCGTTGAAATACTTCTGATCCAGGAACCGGTACTTGCTTCCCGCAAAGGAGTTAAAGTTCAGTACTTCTATCGGAATCTCCGGATTCACGCTGTCCACAAAAGCCCGGATGGCCCGCAGGTTCTCTTCCGTGGCGGTAATGCCCGGAATCAACGGTATCCGCACCAGAATGGGCTTTCCGAGACCCGCCAGGTAACGGAAGTTGCTCAAGATCTGCTGATTTGACACACCTGTATACTTTTTGTGGGTCTCCTCGTCCAGGATCTTGATGTCCACCAGGAACTGATCCACATAGGGAGCGATGCTCTCCAGCACCTCCTGTTTCGCAAACATGCTGGTCTCGATACAGGTGGGAACTCCCGCCTGCTTCATCCCCTGCAGAAGCTCTTTTAAGAACTCCGGCTGATACAGGGGCTCACCTCCGGAAATGGTCACGCCGCCCCCGGATACCCGGGTGAAGATCTCCTCCCGGGTCACCAGATCCACCAGCTCCTTCACCTCCGCCTGCCGGTCGATGCGCTGCATGGCTCGTGCCGGACATTTTTCTACACATTTGTTACAGAAGTCACAGAGGCTCCGGTCGATGGAAACCTCTCCGTCCTTCATTCGCAGCGCCTGTTTCGGGCAGGTGTGGATACAGGTTTCGCAATGGATGCAGGCCTCCCGCTTTACCCAGAGATCCTTTCCCCGGCGCATACCCTCCGGGTTATGGCACCAGACGCAGTGAAGGGGACAGCCCTTCAGAAAAATAGTGGTCCTTATTCCCGGTCCGTCGTGGACCGCAAAATGCTTGATATCAAAGATTTCACCTGTCATTTTACGCATTTCCTCCGTACTCTGTCCGGGCTATGATTTCATCCTGCAGCTTCTCCGCCAGATCCACGTAATTGGCCGTATAACCGGCCACACGAACCAGCAGATGCCGGTAGTTCTCCGGATTCTTCTTTGCAGCGATCAGATCTTCCTTATTCACCACATTGAACTGGACGTGATTGATCTTCAATTCGATAAAGCCCCGGATAATACCGCAGAACTTCTCGATGCCCTCGTCGTCCGCAAACATCTGCGGCGCGAACTTCATATTCAGCAGGGAGCCGTTGGCCGCGTTGCCGCTGTTGATCCGGGATACGGAACGCAGAAGCGCTGTGGGGCCCTTTCTGTCCCGGCCGTATACGGCGCTCAATCCGCCGTCCGCCAGAGGTTCGCCGCTGCGGCGTCCGTCGGGCGTAGCAGCCACCTTGATGCCCATGGGCACATGGGCCGATACGGTATAGAGGCCGATGGTGTAATTGCCTCCACGGTAGTTTTTATAGGTTTCGATCTTCTCCTTGAAGCATTCCACCCATTTTTCACCCATATTGTCTACCCACTCCACATCGTTGCCGTATTTGGGCGCATGGGTCAGCATGATCTGACGCACCTTCTCGTCGGGATAATTATTCCGAAGCTGGTATAACAGCTCTTTGGCTGTAATCTCTTTTTTGTCGTAGACCAGCTCCTTCAGGGCCGCCAGGCTGTCCGCCACATTGGCCACCTGAATCAGCTGAATGCCGGATTTATTATAGACTGCGCCGCCTGCGGTTACATCCAGGCCCTGTTTCATGCAGTCGTCGATGACGCAGGACAGCATGGGCGATACCATGTACTTTTTGTGCATGGCCTCGACGATCTGCAGGCCCTGCTCCATCTGCTCCGTAAAATAATAAATCTGCTTTTTATAGGCTTCTTCCAGCTCCTCAAAGCTCTGAAAATCCTCCAGAGTACCCAGTTTCAGGCCAATCTGCTTTCCGCTCTGCATGCAGACGCCGTCGTTCAGAGTCAGCTCCAGGGCCTTTACCAGATTAAACATGCCTGCGTCGCTGAAACCCAGGGCTTTGCCCGGCACACTCAGTTCCACACAGCCTACGATAGCGTAATTCATGGCGTCTTCATGGGAATAGCCCGCCTTTTCCAGGGCCGGTACCACCGCTTCGTCATTGAAGAGCTGGGGCATACCCGTACCCAGGCTGATAACCTCCGCCACATGCTTCAAATAGCTGTGGGGGGAATTCTTATGTACCCGGGCCGACAGGTTTGGCTGGCGCATCCGTACATGTTCCTCCGCGTGAAGAATCAGATGGCTCAGCTCATTGACCGCGTCGCTGCCGTCCGCCCTCTGTCCGCCCACAGCGATATTGAAGCCGATGGGGAAACCCGCGAAAAAGGCCGCGCCGTCGGTATTTCTCATATATACGATCTGATTGAATTTAATAAAGGCCGCGTCCAGAATCTCCTGGGCTTCTTCCAGGGTCATTCGTCCCTCATCCAGATCCTTCCGGTAATAGGGATAGAGATACTGATCCGCCCGTCCCGGGGTGAAGGAAGAAGCGTTGGACTCCAGCTGCAACAACACGATCAGGAACCACATGCCCTGTACGGCCTCACGGAAGGACTCTGCAGGCTTCCGGGACAGATTCCGGCACACCTCCGCGATCTTTAAGTAGTTTTCTTTTTCTTCTGCTTTTTCCACCGGACAGCTCTCAGCCAGCTGCTCCGCCAGTTCTGCGTAACGTTCCATAAATCGGATGGCTCCCTCCAGAACCAGCTCTGTGCTACGATAGAACTCTTTTTTCTCCTCGGTCGCGGCTGCCAGCTTTTCTCTGGCTTCCGCCAGCAGGCCTGCCGGTCCCTTTTCCAGCCATTCCTGCACATTGGGACAGATATGGCCCTGGGCGTGATCCTTCTGATTCAGCTTTCCTACCACCTCGCAGCCCTTGATCTCAGCCGGAAGGGCCGCAGCCACATTGTCCTCCAGGGTCATGCCCTCCCAGAAGGGCACCAGCTCCCTGAAAAAGTACTCCCGATCCTCCGGGCGCACATGGAACTTATCCTGGGGTCTGGTCTCCAGAATGTCGATCTCATTCTCCAGCCACTTGATACCGCCCTCGGGGAACACCACGCCGCCGCAGGATTCCCTGGACCGGTTTCCCACAATCAGTTCTCCCTCGTCGATGCGAAGCTCCAGCTCCTCCGCAGCTGCCTTCAGGGCTCTCGCCCGCTTCATGGCCACAGATTCTTCACTGTATTCCTTATATACGCGGGTGATGATCCGGGCCTGCTCCACAGTCAGATACCGGGGCTCTGTGAGGGTCTGCTCCTTCAGTCTCTCGATGCGCTCTGTCACGGGAATCTGTTTTACAAGGTTAATAAAGTTTTCCATAAAAATATCTCCTTTCTCTGATTCCCGGCGCACTTTTACACCAGAATCAGTCTCGTCCTGCTTCCTATCTTGTCTCTGTCCTCTTCGCTCATGGCCGTATCGGAGATTACAATGTCGATGTCCTCCCATTCCGCGCCGTCGATGAGACAGGTACAGTTACACTTGGTGCTGTCAAAGACAGCGATGGTTTTCTGGCTGTTCTTTACATAGATCTGCTTGAGCTCCTTATCATCATAGGAGATGGCTCCCAGCCCTTTTCTTCCCATGATGCCCGGCGTACCCAGAACAGCCACGCCCATATTTACTTTTCTTAAATTATCGCAGGCCCAGTAGCCATAGAATCCTTTATCCACGCTTCGCAGCATTCCGCCGGTACAGTAGATATTATTGTTATTATTCTGTCCATACAGCGTGGATATCTCCAACGAATTGGTAATGGCGATCTTCGTTCGATCCTCAGCCAGAAGCTTTGCCACATACCAGACGGTACTTCCCACATCCAGACCAATGCACTCGTCGCTGTAGGAGATATGATTCAGCACCTCTCTGGCGATGCGCTCCTTGGTGCCCCGGTTCTGCATGGAACGGATGCTTAAGGGATCGTCTGCCGACACATCGGCCAGCAGAATTCGGCCGTGCTTTCTTAATATTGTCCCCTGTCTTTCCATTTCCACCAGGTCCTTGCGGAGGGTTTCATCCGAGACCTGCAGCTCCTCCAGGAGCTTTCTCACTGATATTTCATTCTCTGACTGGGTCAGCAGCTCCAGTATCCGGTCCCGTCTGCGCACCATCTGTTTCGTTCTCATATATCCACCTATCTTCCTACAAAATAAGGGGCATCCCAATCTGAGACGCCCCTGCTTTTGTTGTCTTATGCTTTTTTCTTCTTTTTGGAGGCGATCATACTCTGGAAAATCTCCACGTAAGCCGCCACAATGATTACCAGACCTGTAGCAACGTACTGCCAGTATGTATTTACGTTCATAACTACCAGTCCTACCTTCAGTCCTGAGAAAAGGATAGCTCCCAGTACGGTTCCCCAGGGATTACCACGGCCGCCTGCCATACTGGTTCCGCCGATGGCTGCTGCTGCGATGGCGTTCATTTCCCATCCGTTACCTGTGGTCGGGTCTCCGGTTCCCAGCTTGGCGATCTGTACCAGGCCTGCCAGAGCAGTTCCCAGCATACCGATGGCGTAAGCCAGTGTAGTTACCAGCTCTACACGTACACCGGAAAGTCTTGCTGCCTCTACGTTACCACCTACTGCGTAAATGTAGGTACCAAGACGGGTCTTCTTTAACAGAACATAGATAATCACTGCCCAAATCAGGAATACCAGAACGGAAATACGGATATCTCCCACCAGCTTCAGGTTCAGAATTCCTCTGTAGGAATCGGGAACACCCAGTACCGGATATCCCTCGGTGATGATGTAAGCAAGTCCACGGAATGCGGACTGTGTACCCATGGTAGCGATGAACGGCTGAAGCTTCATCTTGGAAATCAGGAGTCCGTTGACACCACCGGCTGCGAAACCTACCAGAAGTCCTACAATCATGCAGAGAATCGGGTTTACACCGGCTACTGCCAGCTTCGCCACGATACATCCGGACATAGCCAGGACGGAGCCTACGGAAATATCAATTCCACCTGTGATGATGGGAAGCATGATGCCCAGACCCATCAGTCCGTAAATGGTTGCCTGATCCAGAATATCAATGATATTGGTGGGCTGTAAATAGACTGAATTCAGCGCTCCGAATATCACGAACATAATCGCGATTGCAATGATAACACTGACTTCTCGGAAATTATTTTTTAATAACTTTTTCATGACTGGCTACCTCCTACTGCATAAGTAATAATGCGCTCTTCCTCAAATTCTTCGCGCTCCAGTTCACCAACCAGCTTTCCTTCACGCATAATCAGCATTCGGTCGCTCATACCCACGACCTCTGTCATCTCGGAAGATACCATGATGATGGACTTTCCGGATGCTACGATATCCTCCATCAGCTTGTAAATCTCTGCTTTCGCGCCGATATCGATACCCTTTGTGGGCTCGTCCATGATCAGGATGTCTGCGTCTGTGGACAGCCACTTTGCCAGAATAACCTTCTGGGCGTTTCCACCGGAAAGGCTCATGGTCAGGAACTCCGGATCGTTGGGAGTCAGTCCTACGGTTTCGCCGACCTTTACGGAATTCTCCTCTTTCATCTTCCGGTTTACAAAGAAGCCCTTCATATACTTTTTCAGGCTTGCCAGCGCAATATTATCCGCATTGTCAAAGTTCTTGACAAAGCCCTCTTCCTTACGGTTCTCGGATACCAGTCCGATACCTTTTTCTACTACTGTGTGGGGGGTACGGTTATGGGGAAGCGCTTCTCCCTTATAATAAACCTCTCCGCCATAGGTGGGGTCTGCTCCGAAGATAGCTCTCATAACCTCGGTTCTCATGGCTCCTACCAGTCCGAAGAATCCCAGGATCTCTCCCTTATGCAGCTCAAAGCTGATATCATCGAATCCGGCGGGGCCGCTCAGATGCTCTACCTTCAGCACGGTGGTATTCTTATCCGCGCAGGAGGGTTTCAGTCTCTGGGCAAACATGGAGACGTCACGTCCTACCATGTTCTGAACCAGCACTTCCTCTGTGGTCTCTTTCAGATCCAGAGTGGTGATATAACATCCGTCTCGCAGGATGCTGGCTCTGTCGCAAATCTCAAAAATCTCATCCATCTTGTGGCTGATATATAAAATCGTTATGCCCTGCTTCTTCAGATCACGGATGATCCCGAACAGAGTCTTGACTTCAGCGTTACTTAAGGAGGATGTGGGCTCGTCGAAGGAGATAACCTTCGCGTTCATATAAAGAGCCTTCGCGATCTGAATCATCTGCTTCTTACCTGCAGACAGACCGCCTACTTTTTCATCCGCCCGGAAATCACATCCCAGCTTGTCCAGCAGTGCCTGTGTTTCCTGTTCCATTTTTTTCTTGTCCAGAAGGACACCTTTTCTGGGCTCTCCGCCCAGCATCATATTCTGAGCTACGGTAAGCTCCGGAATAACATTAATCTCCTGATGCACCTTTGCGATACCGAAATCAATGGCATCCAGCGCGCTCTTAAACTTTACTTCTTTTCCCTCGATAAAGACCTTGCCTTCTGTAGCCGGAAACATTCCATGCAGAATATTCAGCAATGTCGATTTTCCGGCGCCGTTTTCGCCCAGCAGAGCGTGAATCTCACCTTCTCTGACAGAAAACGAAACATTGTCCAGCGCTTTCTGGCCTGGAAAAACTTTTGTGATATTCTGAAACTCGATATATTTTTCCATAAACCTGCTACCTTTCTCCAATCTTCCAACCATGTTTATATGGAATGGGACTGCTGCAAAAATCAGACGATATTGCGAACAGCCCCATTACCTTTTGCATGATATCTTCTCCCTGTTACCACAGGGCGATTTTATTTATTACTCTGCCAGTGTGAATCCGGTCCATCCAAGAATCTCTTCGTTACTCTGGTTACAGTTGTCTGCATCAACAACAGCGTGCGGAGAGTAGATGTACTTCGGAACTTCCTGTCCAGCCAGTGTACGAACCAGCATCTCAACAACTACCTGAGACTGATAGTACGGGAAATCGTTGATGGTTGCGGAAAGCTCGCCAGCCTTGATGGACTCAAGAGCCTCAGTGGTTCCGTCTGTACCAACTACTAATACCTTGCCAAGCAGGTTCAGCTCTTTAACAGCTTCCAGAACACCCATAGCCATGGTGTCGTTGTTAGCGTAGATAGCCTTTACATCCGGGTTAGCCTTCAGGATAGTAGTTGCAACGTCTTTTGCCTTTGTACGATCCCAGTCAGCGTTCTGCTGTGCTACTACTTCGATGTTCGGATAGTTAGCTGTCATGTAATCTACGAAGCAATCGGTACGAAGACGAGCTGCCTCAGCGGTCGGAAGACCCTGTACAACTGCTACCTGTCCCTCTTCGCCAATCTTCTCAGCGATCCACTTAGCTGCCAGTTCTGCTGTATCCTTATGGTCAGCTACAACGGACGGAAGGTCTACGTTTGCGTCTTTATCGTTGCAGTAGGACATCGGAATACCCTTTTCCTGAGCTGCCTCGATAGCTGCTGTCAGGTTAGAATCGGAAATCGGAGCTACCATGATAGCGTCATAATCGCCGTTGCTCATGGCCTTCATAACGGTTTCCTGTCCCTGAACATCACTCTCACCGCTTGCTGCCTGAGCAGTAACGGTTACATCAAGTCCCAGTTCCTGCAGTGCCTTTGCTGCTGCCTCGGAACCTTCCTTCTCCATTCTCCAGAACTCGTTCTCGAAAGCCTTACCGCAGAAGCCGATGTTGAACTTCATATCTTTTGCTGCTGCCGGAATTCCGCCGAGCTCATCCTTGATGTCGTTATACTTAACAACTTCTGTGGTTGCTGCGGTCTCCTCAGCTGCCGGAGCCTCTTCCTTAGCTGCTGCATCGTCCGTAGCCTCTGTGGTCTCTGTGGTTGTGGTCTCAGCCGGTGCTGCTTCCTTGCTTCCGCATCCAGCCAGAAGGCCAGCGGTCATCGCACATGCGAGCAGTGCTGCCAGTGCTTTCTTTTTCATGTCTGTTTCCTCCCTGAAATCTATAGTTTTGCTATTTTGAAAATGCCTGTCCACTTTCCCGATTCAGAAGTTTGGATTTCCAACCTTCCTTTTTCGGTATTTGTGCTTTTCACAACTGCATTTCCAAGTGACAAATGTATAGTATCACAACACTTTTAGCTTGTCAATACTGTTTTTGGGCTATTTTGTACAATTCGCACTTTCTTTTTTTCGACTTTTATTGTATACATTTCCATTTTCCATTTGATTTTTTGTACTTTCTATTATATACTTCAGGTTAGAGGAATGTTGAATTTGAAGTTGGATTTCCCAATTTCTACTACACATTACCATATTCTATTATTTTCAGAAAGGATCCTGATATTATGAGCAAAAACATTGTAGTTCTCGGAAGCATCAACTATGATATCACCGCATCCGCCGAGCGGCTTCCCGCTAAAGGCGAGACCGTCGTAGGTTTCTCCGTAGACATGTTCGGCGGCGGCAAGGGCGCGAACCAGGCAGTTCAGGCGGCCCAGATGGGCGTTCCCACAGCCATGATCGGCCAGGTGGGCAACGACATGCAGGGCGGCGCGGTTCTGGAGGCCCTGAAGTCCAAGGGCATCGACTGCGACCGCATCCACGTATCCGATACGAATCGTACCGGCTGCGCTTCCATCTATGTAGATCCCAACGGAGACAACATGCTGGTTTACGCTCCGGGCGCCAACCACAAAATTACCAAAGAAATGATCGACGCCGGAAAGGACGTTATCGCCGACGCTGCCGTTTTCATTACCCAGACGGAAATCAATCTGGACGCTGCCATGTATGGTCTGAAACTTGCCAAAGAAGCGGGTGCCATCACCATCCTGAATCCGGCTCCGGCGATTTCTCTCCCGGATGAAATCTTCCCGCTGGTGGACTTTATCACCCCCAACGAGACCGAGAGTGAAGCCTACACCGGAATTCTCCGTTCCGAGATGCCCATCGAAGAGTGGAAGACGAAAACCGCCGAGTGGTTTTTCTCCCGCGGCGTAAAGAACCTTTGCATCACCATGGGTGAGAAGGGCGCTTTCTATGCCAATAAGGATGAAGCTCTCAGCCTTCCGGCCTTCTCCATCAAGGCTGTGGATACCACCGCTGCCGGCGATTCCTTCCACGGCGGTCTGGCCTACGGCCTGGCAAACGGCTACGACATGAAGACCTGTCTGCAGATCGGAAGTGCCTGCGGCGCTCTGTCCGCTATGACTCTGGGTGCCCAGAATTCCATTCAGCCCCAGGAGCGTGTGCTTTCCTTCTTAAAAGAACAAGGGGTCAATATTTAATTATCAAGGTACATCGGACGTCTCCCCTACGGGAGACGTCTTTTTTATTCAACCGGGAACTGCTTCTAAAGCAGTCCCCGCTGATACTCCTTCAAAGTCTCCACCACCAGATTGTGGTCTTCTTCCTCTGTCAGGCCGGAAACAGCCACGGTGCCGACAAAGCCCACGTTTTTCACTATCACCGGAACGCAGCCGCCTGCCGCGGCATAGTCCCCGTCCTTCAGGCCATATCTGGGCTCGATGCGGTCCTCCTTCAGTTTCATATAGAGGGACATCTCATAGGAGCTTTTAAAAAAGGTATAGACGGTATTCTCCTTACGATGAATCCAACGCTCATTGATAGGTGTAGTCTCCTCCACCGCCATGTAAAAAAGGCGCTTTCTGTTCAGCGTTACCGATGCCGCTATCTGATATCCGTTTTGCAGAGCCTTTTCCCGAATCCGGCAGCCTATCTTCCAAGCGGCTTCAGCGCTGAAGCTGTCCAGAACCAGCTCTCTGTACTCTTCCTGCAGCTCCCTTATCCGCTTCTCTATCTGTTCTTTTTCCATTTTTCCCTCCTATCGGATCACGCCGAAATCTTTCAGGCATTTTTCCACTGCGTCCCAGGTATCCGTCCATACCATGCCGGCCTCCCGGGCCTTTGCGGTATCCAGGCGTACATCCCGGTTATGCTCCAGATAATGTACCGTATCCTCCTCCAGAAGTTCCGGCAGTCTGTCTCCCATTCCCAGAAGCTCCAGGATATGCTCTACGATCTCATAGCGGCTGTGATTGTTCGTGGCTCCCATGTGATAGGTTCCGAAAGGACTCTCAAATAGCTTCTGAAAGTTCTCCACGGTCTCCTGAATATATCCCATACCACGGAACTCGTGGCGGGACGCCACAATCTTCTCCTGGCGCATAAGTTTCGTAATCGTGTCCCACAGAATACCGTTGGACATTCTTTTCCCGTACTCCGGAAGGCCGAACATCCAGGTAAACCGCACTGTCCACAGTTCTTCCAGCATATCCTTCAGAAGTCCCTCGGCCTCCAGCTTATTTTCCCCGTAAACCGTATTGGGCACTGCCGCGTCCTCTTCCTTAAAGGGACCGCCGTTGGTATTGCCATTGAAAACCTGCTCGGAACTCAGAAACACCAGCTTACTCTTGTTTTGCTGCGCTGCCCGGGCCATGTTCACGCTGCCCTCCACATTGATGCGGTGAGCAATGTCCGGATGCTCATTGCAGAAGTTGGTCACTGCCACTGCGCCTGTGTGGACGATGATGTCCGGCTGGAAACTGCCCACGCAGTCCAGCACCGCTTTTTCATCAGTGATATCCAGATCCTCTTTTCCCAGCACCGCGAACTCATACCTATCCCGATAGTAGCCCGCCAGCCTGGATGCAAAGAAGCCTTTTCCGCCAGTCAGCAGAATCTTTTGCTTTTTCGTTTCATTTTCCATAAAATACTTCCCCCTTTCCTTCTCTAATCTCATTATAATCGTTTTGAGCTTGGAAATCCACCCTTTTTCGTTTGGAATTCCAAGTTTGGCACTTGTGCATAAAAAAAGAAGCGGAAATACTTGGCTTAACAGTGATAAGGAACTAATTTACTTATCAACTGTTAGCTGACGGTTTCCGGGGTGCATACGGACAAATCCCGTCTGATTTCTAACAGAAAGTCAGACGGGATTTTCGCTTTATATTACGAATTATGGAGGACATACCATGAAAACCTTAATATCTTGTGCCTACAATATGGATAATTGCTGTGTGGAAGTGAAATTCAGCGACGGCAGTATGATTGCGATTGACACTATCGTCGTTGAGAACGAGATTGCTGACAATATGTATCAGCGGTCAGAGCTGGATTATTTGATCTACAACGCTCCTTTGGAGTATGCAGACCTTATCTTGAACGGCGATCCCGAAACCTATTTGAAAACTGTAACAGAATACAAGCCTTGGGATAGCTGACAACACGCTGCCCGCAGGAGAAAATCCTGCGGGCGTTTTTCTGTTTATATTATTTCCCTCCGTTGGATCTCAATTTAGGAAAGAAGATGACAATCTTGAAGCTCTTTCCCCACTGGGAAGCTGCTTCCAGATGAAGATTTAGATCGTCGGCCATCTTCTTAACCAGGTAAAGTCCCATACCGGTAGCCTTCTTTCTGCTGTCAGTAGAATCCCCGGTAAAGCCCTTTTGAAAAATGTACGGCAGATTATATTTTTTTACGCCAATGCCGTTATCTTCAACAGAAAGGATATCTGCAGTCTCCGAATGTATCACGGAAATTGTAAGCATGGGACTATCGCTGCTATATTTGATGGCATTGCTAACGATTTGTCCCAACATAAACTGAAGTCCTCTACGGTCTGTATAGACTGTTTCAGATTGCAGTTTGTTGAGAATGACAAAATGCTTCTCTTCAAGAAGTGGGGCATAGTCCTCCAGAACTTCACCCAAGCAGTCATTCAAATTGACATCCTCAAATCGGTAATCCTTTGTACTGCTCTTCAACCGGGCATAGTACAGCATCTGCGTGACATCCTCCTGAAGCTGACTGCGGACATAATCCAGCTTTGCTTGCAGGGAAGGAGAGATTTCATCGTTCCGGTTATCCAAGAGCATGGTCAGCAACGATAGGGGCGTTTTCGCTTCATGTGCCCAGCCCTCCACGTATTCTTCATAGTCCCGTAGGGCATCCGCCATATTGTTACTCTCGTTTTTGTATTCCCGTAAAACCGAAGCCAAAAATCGGACAGATTCTCCTTCTTTCTGACTAATGGCACTGAGCAGCCGTTCTTCATTGCAGATGGTAGGATCACTGAGGAAATCTCGGAACAGTTCCATGTGGGTGTTCTCCCTCTTGTTTAGTACAAACAGAATCGCTGAAAACAAAAGGATGCTCGTCAGAACTACTAACCCGATCAAGGTTTGAAATACCTGAATGTCAGAAATCCAAAGAATGACAGCGCAAAAGCAATCCACGCCCAGCAGCAACAGAAGCCAGGGGTAGTACCGTTCTATCATGTGCCAAAGCTGCTTCATAGAGACACCTCCGCTTCCAAACGGTAGCCCATTCCTCGAACTGCAACGATTCGCTGCTTCATTTCAAGGGCGGACATCGTTTTTTTCAGCCGGGTTAGGTTAACCTGCAAGGCATTTTCATCTATGTATTCCGTGGTTCCCCATAGTGCCATGCAAAGCTGCTCCGTCGTGACCAGAGCATCGCCGCCGGACAAAAGAGCGACCAACAGTTTTCCCTGATTTTTTGGAAGCACCACAGAGGTATTATGAATATAAAGCGTGTAGGTCTGCTGGTCTAACAGGAAATCTGGTCCCTCTATGAGATTGGTACGGCCTTCATACCTTTTGAGAATATTGGATACCCTGGCAAGAAGTCGATCTTTTCTGCACGGCTTCGTCAAATATTCATCGGCACCCAACTGGAACGCTTGCAGTTCATCCTTTACCTGATCTCTGGAAGTCAGCACCAGGACGGGGATAGCAGTTTTATTCTTTAGCTCCTGGCAGATTTGAAAGCCACTGATCTCCGGCAAGTTCAGGTCTAAGATCACAAGGTCAGGGCGGAGGGCTGCCAAGAGCCGAGCGGCATCTTCAAACTCGGTAATTGCCTCCACAAGATAGCCGTCCTTTTGGAGCATATCGCAGAGTTCTTCCCGCATATAGACTTCATCTTCCACAACAGCAATTCTTTTCATGACAGCACCTCCTTCCAAATTATTCTTCTCTCTGCGGCTGCATCAGTGTCAGCAAATACCGATCACTGGAGCGCTTGACCACTCTCATATAAATATATTCTATCACGCAAAGTAGTAAAATCATAGCAGCAGATACAAGCAGCATTTCAGACACTGTCCCACGGGTTCGGGACGAGAGTATCCCTGTAAATAACGCCCTGACTCCAAACAGACTGCTGACAGCCGCAACCAATACAGGAAGTCCCATAAACCAGGTAATTTGCTTTCCAGCAGACTGGCAAAGGGTTTCGTAAGTAGCTCCCAGGCGGATCAGGGTCTGGTATCTGCGCCCGGTTTTCTGCTGACTCATCAGGAACTGAACACCCACGATGGTGTTGGCAACTACCAGGAAAACAATCGCAAGATAGAGGGTAATATAACTGGATGCTATGGTGTAGAAAAGCTGACGACCTATATTCTGAAGATAGCTTTCATATTCAATGCCAGTTTCGTCCAGCTTCTCGTTCAAATCCAAATATGCAGTCATAAGGCTATTTCCATCCAGAGCCTGCTCACTGAGCACCGCATTGACATAGGTATCATACATTCCCTGGCTATAATATAGGAATGCTTCATCCGGAAGAATCAATGCAAAGGACAAGGTTATAGAACGGTCCGTGACCAAATTCACAGACTGAACCTCTCCTGTAAGATGAATCGGACTACCATCCAGTTCCACCTTGGGCTGTCCGGCCAATACTTGGTTCAGCATTGCGGTACGACTTACCGTAGTAAACTCTGTATCAATATAGACAGCGGCCTCCTTTTCGCCTAATTGGAGAGCCGGTTTGCCGGACAATTCCAACAAACGATTATAGTCCGATAAACAAATCAAATATGGGTATGTGGCATAACCAAGATTGTTCAGAAGGACATCCCGGTCTTCCGACTGGGGCAGGCTCCGAAGAGAGTCCATAACAGCGTCCATGCTGTAGGCATTATCATAATCTTCTGTGGTGCGAATACGCCCAACCCTCATTTCAAAAAGCTCTGAAAATTGATTTTCCAAACCGTTTTCTTTCAGGGCTGCCTTTATATTCGGAAGAACCTGCGATGAATCTTCTGCAGTATGATCTTCAAAAGTATAGTCGATTACATGGCCAGAAGACAGGCTATTCGTTCCTGCAATTCCTACGCCCGCACCAAAACAACACAGCGCCGCCAGAATCAGCAGGGAGCTGATGGCCATGGAGGTTGACTGATGAATAACATTCTCCTGAATCTGCCGGAAGGTAAATACATGAAGCTGCTTATTTCCTTTTCCTTTCTTAACAATCAAAGCAATCAGCGCACGCATCCCATAGAAAAGCAGCATCGTACCAACTATGCCCAACAGCAAAGTCAGTCCCATCATACTTACCTTTGTCCATGCAATTCCCTGAATCGCCATGTAGTAAGCCACTGCCAACATCACACTTCCGCATATAGCAGCCAGTCCATAGATAACAGATGGCATTTGCTTTTTGGGGCGGTTCGTTGGCTGGGATAGCAAAGTACCGATCTCCTGGCGGCTGATTCGTCCACTCAAAATCAGAAGTGCCGTCAGCTTAATTGCCAGAAATCCTGCCAGCGTCCATTCAATTGCAGACCAGGATAAAGAAAACTGATGACCGATGATCCCCATGCCTACCAGCTTGGCGGTGACAAGACTGACAATTTCTGAAAGCACCACAGCCACAGGTAAGCCTATGAGCATGGCAAGAATACTGGTCAGGAAATCTTCCGCCAGAAGCATACCAAACAGTTTACTTCTACGCATCCCCAACATTAGATAAACACCAAACTCATGCCGTCTGCGCTCGAACTGATACTTGCAGGCAAAATAGATCAAAAAGAACAGAATACCGAGGGTCATCCCATAAAACGCAGGAATCAGAAGCAGGAGTTTGTCAACTGCGTCACTCTCCATTTTCTGCAAAAAGAGCATCACATCTTGAGTGGAGATGGAAAGAATCATGTAAAAGGCAACAATAGAAATCACCAGGGAGCTGAAAAACAGACCGTTTTCCTTTCGGCTGCGGTGGCTGTTCCGAAGAATGAGATTAGAGAACATTTGCGCTGCCCCCTCCCAGTTGCGCCATCACCTTCAGGATGCGCCCGTAGAACTCCTGCTGGCTTTCGTCTCCACGCCGAAGCTCATGAAAGATCACGCCGTCCTGGATGAACAGAATGCGCTTGCAAAAGCTGGCGGCATTGGAATCATGGGTTACCATCAGGATCGTAGCTTGTTCGTCACGATTCAGGCCGGACAGCTTCTCCATAAGACTTCTTGCGTTCTTAGAATCCAGCGCACCCGTCGGTTCATCGGCAAGGATCATTTGGGGATGTAAGATCAGAGCCCTTGCTGCCGCAACACGCTGACGCTGGCCGCCGGACATCTTGGACGGAAACTTATCCAGAACATCAGTGATTTCCAGATAGTCAGCCAACTGCTTCAGCCGCTGGCTGCTTTCTGCTTCGGATACCCCATGCAAGGAAGTCGGGAGCAGGATGTTTTCCCTGCCAGTCAGGTTGTCCAGCAATTCAAAGTTCTGGAATAGATAACCAACTTTTTTGCCACGGTACTCTGCAAGAGCCTTTCCCTTGAGGGATTGCAGAGTATCGCCTTCCACCTGAATGCTTCCACCTGTGGGTTGAATCACAGTCGCAATACAATTGAGCAGTGTGGATTTACCGGAACCGCTGCTTCCCATAATGCCGAGAAACTCTCCCGGCATCACCTGGAAGGTGATCCCATTCAGTGCCTTTGTTTGACTTGGCACATTGCCATAGATTTTTGTTAAATTTTCAATATTCAAAATGGGTTTCATGTGAATACCTCCTATCATTTGTAATAAAATGATAGCATGGGAACACAGCAAATACCACTTACAGTGGTTGTAAGGATTCAAGATATAAGTGGCGGCTCAAGGGGGACGAGCATATATTTTGTAAGAGCATCAGGCGACAATGATAAAATATACCGGATCGCCTCCTTGGCAAACCAGTTCGTTTTAATTGTATCCCAATCAGCAAGTCGGATAATCTCTGCTGTGCCGTTCTCAAAATCAACTGAAATTTCGCCCCATTCGCCGTCGCAGTCTGCTTGATATTCGTAGATTGCGGCGGCGATTTTCTTTTTGCGCTTGGTTTTGGTTTTCTGTTTCAGCCGGACAGCATGGAGCGCACCTTCGGCAACCAGCAGTTCTGTCAGTTTGTCCACCGCTTTCCGGTAGGCTCGCTCTGCACCGCTGGCTGTGCTGCCCTCAAACATAATCGCCAATTCTTCAAAAGTGGGGCGGTTCTTCCATGAGCCAACTCGCCCGCAGGTCATACAGATTGCTAACCGTTTTTCGAGCAAGGTCTGTTCCCGGTAATTCAGCTTCTCAAATGCCCGCTGTACCTTTTCTGCTTGTATGCCGTTCCAGAGGATGTCGGTATAGTTCCAGCTATCGTCAAGGGCTATATCCTCGCCTGTTTCCTCGCCGTCCTCGTCCGTTATATAGAACGGCTGCTGGTTGCGGATTCCACGGACAACTTTCAGATATTCTTCCGCAAGAGCAAGGTCGCAGTTATACTTCTTGGAAAACTGGTTGACCGCATCTTTGGTGTTATGGTACAGCCACGCCATTGATCGCACCATTTTGTAATTGGTCAGAGAGGATACCGACCATTTTTCTTCGCCCATGCGGAAACGGAGCATAGAATCCCAGATGAACGGATAGATGTATGTAGCATACTCCGCACCCTTGGCAGGATCATAGTCCATCAGCTTTTGGAGCATTTGCTCCCGGCAGGAGATCTTTATATCGATAAATCGGTCTGTGTCGTACAGATTGCCGCCGTCCACACTGAGAAAGCCTTTGATGCGCTTGTTGAGCTGCGTTTCGTAGTGGTGCAGAAAGAACGAAAAATATAGCAAATTCTTTTCCCGCAAAGCAGACAGGATATATTCATTCAGACTGTCCACCGCTGGCGGTTCCGGTTCCAGTTGGAAGATGCGCTCTGCCACATAGGGGATGATGCCGTCACCGTGTGGATTAACTTGGTGCTTCGGTATGTATCCGGTCATGTTCCACGAAAAATCATTTAGCATAGCGCACCTCCCTTCTAAGTAATCAGCGGGAATAATTAACCATAATTCCAAGTTTGTCTTGCAGCATTTATATTATCCAGAAGAACAGATGCAGGATTTGCCTCGTAATAGTACGTGCTCATATCCAAAATGCCTTCTTCCATTTCACCCCACTCTGCTGTGCGAGAAACAAAGATTCTATTATATACACACCAATCGCATGTGGTGGTGAAAGCAGCAATATCTGCAAAGTCTTTTGGAAATACAATTCTTCTTCCATTTGATGTTGGCTTAAGATAGTTCTCCATTATTTCTTTGAAATTCTTCAGATCATAATCCGTAGCGTTTTCCAAAGCTTTACAGACAATCAATTCTTCGTGCGTGAATTCTGTAAGTGTTTCTAAATGGTTTGCAAGAATTAGACCATAAATAACGCAAACCTTTGGGCATTCTGCATTTACGGTTTGTTTGAACAGATTGGCTACGATAATAGCCTTTTCCGGGCTGGAGTTTACATAGTTGTAAAGCTCGTTCAATCTTCTTTCGAGATTAAAGCCAGATGCAAGACCGTTCAGTAGATGGCCGAGTTTGAAGGTATTGTATTCAGATAGAAGATCATTTCCTATTCCGCCTACAATTCCCGCAACTGGGTTTACTACGCCCAACACACCAATAGAGCCAGAACGGATTATTTTGGTCATAGGATTGTCCATAACCCGGCTAAGCGCATTCCCAATATCAGTTAAATCATATTTCTGTGCCATTACATATTCCTCATTTCGTCCGTAATTTTGCTTCTTTCTTCAAAGCAGCCTGTCCCATCTCTTTTTCGTAATCACCTTTGGCATAGGCGACATTGCTCAGCGCTCGAAGCATTTTATCCTTTGCCAGCTTTTTCATAACCTCTGCAAGATCAGCGTCCAGAGTACCACGCTTCACATAGCGGTTTATGGTGTTCAGCCGTTTCTCATAAATCTGTTTCACCGGATGATCGTCCGCAAGCTCCCGTTGTTCTCTGCCTTTCAGGTTGCCGATCTGTCGGCAAGTGCGGTGCAGCTTGTCCCCCGGTGCATAGCCGCCGCAGTATTTGGTGTGCCTTGCGTTGGTGGTGAGGAACCACTTGCCGCAGATTTTGCATTTTTTCGGGGCATGACCAACACATAAGCCCTCAAAAAGATCAGACCGGAACATCCCTACAAAGGATACATAGTGCATCCGCTTGACCAGCTTCGCAACTTTTTCGCCGGGACGGATGACCGATATATACTGAACGGAATTATTCAAAGTAGACATCCAGGCATTGCCCTCCGTGATAGAGAACTCCGGCGGAAAATAGTCGCCGAACATTTTTGCAAAACCCTCTGCGGTGCGTTCTGCTTCATTGCCGTCTGATTTTTCTGCAAAATCAAGCATGGCCGTTTGGTATTCCCCAAGGGAGTATGCCAGATGCCCGAAAACTGCGGTATAGCGTTGGAGCATCATCGCATCGGCAAAGTTCTGGATTTCTTCAAATTGCAAAGAATTGGTTGCGGCTTTTATGGCAAACTCCACATATTTCAGCGCATTGTCCACAGTAAAGACTTTTTCAATCCGTTCTCTGTGCTTTGAGATATTCATATAGGAGAACGGCGGTGTTTGACTGAGAATATCAAGCATCGTCAGAGCAGCTTCCGTTGCAATAGGACAGAGTGCAGAAGCATCCTGTCCGGCGTTTAATATTCCAAGCAGCAGATTGATTTTCTCGCATTGCTCGTTCATCTTTGCGATGGTATCCGCAGGGACATTCAGCGCATCACAGGCAAGAGCGCCGACAGGAAGTGTTTTTCCCTCATATATGACCGTATCCTGCCAAAAATCCAATGTCATCAGTTCTTGGTTCATGCTTGCCCCTCCTGTCCTGTTTTTTCATTTTCTTAATTCTATCATGCTAATGTAAAGAAATCTACATCTATCCATAAGTTGTCCTGTTTTTTGAAACGGGGTTGTCCTCCGATTAGCCTGTTTTTTGAAAAATCCGGCATAACCATAGTAGAAGGAGCCAAACCCCTGCCAATCACGGCGGGTGTTTCGTGCTTTCTAAATACTATGAACGGAGGTTTTTCTATGACAATCTATGAAATCATCAAGGCGGCAATCAGCGTAAAGCAAGCCGCAAAACACTACGGGCTGAATGTCAACCGCAATGGTATGGCTTGCTGCCCGTTCCACAACGACAGGCATCCGAGCTTGAAGCTGAACGAGGATTATTTCTTCTGCTTCGGCTGCGGAGCCAAGGGGGATGTAATCGACCTTGTGGCAAGACTGTTCGATCTGAGCAGTTATGAAGCAGCGCAAAAGCTGGCTGCGGACTTCGGGCTTGACCCGAAACCGCCCACTGCCGCAGCTATGGTCAAGCCAAAGCGTCCCTATATCCGTCAGTTCCGGGAGAATGAAATGCTGTGTTTCCGGGTGCTGACGGATTATCTGCATCTGCTGGAAGATTGGAAAATACGATACGCACCCAAGACACCGGAAGATGCTCTGGATGACCGTTTTGTGGAAGCCTGCCAGATGCACTGCTATATCGAATATATGGCAGATGTGCTGACGGTGGGTGATCTGGAAGAACGGGTGGCATTGGTGGACAAGCTGATGCAGGACGACAAAATTGCTTTTCTGCAAGAGTATACCGCACGAAAGAAAAAGGAGGTGGCGCACCGTGGCGAAGAACCGGAAAACGCCTAATATGAATTTTCCTGTCTGGTTTGACGGGCAGAACATCAACGAAGCTCTGTTTTGTGAAGAATTTCTGCATGAGCGCAGAATCATCTTCGCAAACGGAGCTTTTTTCACGCCCGATGGTCGAGTGACGGATGACCTTCCTCTGCGTGGGGAGATTTACGACAAGCTGAAATTTTGTGCCGTGAACAACATCCCACGGAAGATCACCAACATTCTGGAAGTGCTGAAACTGGAAGCGCAGGTGTCTGACTTCCCTCCGGAGCAGGATCGCATCCATGTTGCCAACGGTACGCTGCTCTTGAACGGCACTTTCACCGAAGGCAGACCGGCTATCGTGCGAAGCCGTCTGCCTGTCGGCTATAATCCCGATGCTCCTGCACCGGTGATCTGGCTGAACTTTCTGGATGGGTTGCTTTACGCCGAGGACATTCCAACTTTGCAGGAGTTTATCGGCTATTGCCTGATTCCCTCCAACAAGGGGCAGCGCATGATGGTGATTAAAGGCAACGGTGGCGAGGGTAAATCTCAAATCGGTGCGGTGCTGTCCACCATCTTCGGCACGAATATGAAAGACGGCAGCATCGGGAAGATTTCTGAAAACCGTTTTGCCCGTGCCGATCTGGAACACATCCTGCTGTGCGTGGATGATGATATGCGGATGGAAGCTCTGCGTCAGACCAACTATGTAAAATCCATCGTGACTGCACAGGGCAAAATGGACTTGGAACGCAAGGGCAAGCAGAGTTATCAGGGCTGGATGTTTGCCCGGTTGCTGGCATTCAGCAATGGTGATCTGCAAGCCCTATATGATCGCAGCGATGGTTTTTACCGCAGACAGCTTGTGCTGACCACCAAAGAAAAGCCCATGGACAGAGCCGATGATCCTGACCTTGCAGAGAAGATGAAAGCTGAAGCCGAGGGTATCTTCCTGTGGGCATTTGAAGGCTTACAGCGGCTTGTTGCCAACAACTTTAAGTTTACGGAGAGTGACCGTATCCGGAAAAACCGGGAAGCGGTCAAGCGTGACAACAACAATATCTTTGATTTCATGGAGTCGGAGGGATACATCCGATTGAAAGCGGATGCTTCCATCAGCTCTAAGGATTTCTATGAAATCTACCGGATGTGGTGTGAGGAAAACTCCCTTGCACCGCTGAAAGCCCGTAGCTTCAGCGATGCCATGATTGCCAATGCCGGGAGATTCAATCTGGAGCATTGCAACAACATCACCAACTCTGCCGGACGGCGGGTGTGGGGCTTTATGGGCGTGGAAGCTGTGGCAAGACCTCATATAAATGGATTTTACGATGTTTCGCCGTGTACGTACGTACCGGAGGACTGGCGGGATTGATTTTGCCAGTCATGCTCTGTACGTATGTACGCAGCATTTACCCCTGTTTTCTTCCGTTATAGGAAACAGCAGCTTTCAAAGCTGACCTGTTTTCGGGCATTAAAAATCAATGGTAATGGAAACAGCAAAGTTTTTGACCGCAGGACGAAACTATTTCACGAAATCGTGCTTCTCTGAACCGTGTACCCTGTTCACGGAACAATGGGTGTTTTCACTGTTCCAGACCAAACCACACAAAACGGCAAAGTGGGATATGGTCATATATGGACAGGACATCACAAGCGAAATTCTGAACGGATTTCGGAGATTGCAGATTTTTCACTGTTCGGTGCATCCACTCCACCTTGGAGCGCAGAGGTTGCACCGACACATGAACTGAATTATGGAGGATTTTATCAATATGAATATACGCAACGAAATAAAGGCACAGATCATCCGTGCCGGGATGACCATGCAGGAAGTTGTTGACCTGCTCTCGGACGAGTACGGATGGAGCGACAGCGTTTCCAACCTGTCCGCAAAATTACAGCGGGAAAGTATACGATACAAGGAAGTATTGGAGCTTGCCGCTGTGCTTGGTTACGACATCGTATGGCAGAAAAGACGGGAGAAGTGATACCCCGGCAACAGCCCTCCGCATCTCCCGTCCCCATAGGCGCACCGCAGTGCTGCCCATGGACAGGCAGTGAAAGATACGGTTTTCGCTGCCATCGTCTGCAAGAAATGTTCCGCAGAACAGCTTCATGCAGACGGGCTGACCAAGGTAAAAGGCGCAGACATTTTGCCTTGGTCAGCAGAGGTCACCGCAGTGACCGCATTCCCCCTCGGGAGAGCCCTCGGAGAGCCCACGGCACTTTGTAGCCAGCATGGATGAAAGTGTAATAGTGGGTTATTACACTTTGAAAAAGTGCCGTTCCTCAGCCCTCCGCTGTCTGCAAATCTTAAAGAAAGGACAAAAATCTATGGCAAGAAATGATGGAATTGATCGTACCTTAGCCAGAAATCAGGACTTGGAAACTCCGGATGATGTGACAAAAGTACAGGAACACAATGAGCGTGAAAAAGACCGTTATTCCAATGTGGACATCGTGCCGGAACGTACTGCGCTGAATGTTCACTTCAAGTCTCCCACTGACGATTATGTAAAAATGTTTGAGCAGATGGAGCAGGACAAGATCATCTCCACCAGAGGGCTGAAACCGGATGCCGTCAAATATGGCGAGTTGGTTTTCGATGTGAACTCCGCTTATTTCTACAACCACGGCGGCTATGAGTTTGCAAAACAGTTTTATGCCGATGCCTATAAAGCCGCCGTGGAGATCGTGGGCGGTGAGCAGTATATCCTCTCCGCTGTAATGCATGCCGACGAGCGCAACCGGGCAATGTCGGAAGCTCTGGGTGAGGATGTGTACCACTATCACCTTCATGTGGTTTATATCCCGGTGGTGGAGAAACAAATCCTGTGGTCGAAGCGATGCAAGGATGAATCCCTCCGGGGAACGGTAAAGGAAACGATCACACAGGTCAGCCGCAGTAAGAAGTGGGAATCCAAACCCGTTCTTGATGAAAACGGAAATCCTATGTTGAACGCAAAAGGGAAAAAGATTTTGAAGTCGTCCTACAGTGTGCTGCAGGATGACTTTTTCAATTTCATGCGAAACGCTGGTTATACCGATGTAGAGCGTGGAGAATGTGGCAGCACCGAAGAACATCTGACGGTGACACAGTTCAAGGTACAGGCCGAACAGCAGCGTTTGGAAGCTGTGACCGGACAGGTGGCACAGGCCGAGCAGAGCTTAGCGGATGCCAAAGCTGCCACGGAGAAGCAGAAAAAGAAACTGGAAGCTCTGAAAAAGGAAACTCAGGCTGCTAAGTCTGTTGCTATGACTGCACATGAGATTGAGTCGATGGGCAAGAAAAATCCCATTACGGGAAATGTTACCATGACGGCGGATGAGTGCCGCACGCTAAAGGATTATGCGGTCAGCAGCTTTGCGGAAAAGTCTGAGAAGCTGAAATACAAGCAGAAATTCGAGCAGGCAGATAAAAACGCAAAGATATGGAAAGACCGTTTTGAAAAACTGAACAAAGACTATGAGGAGCTGAAACAAAAAGCCCAGCCTTTCCTGGATGCGATTGAGATTGCATCTGAAAAGGTCTGGGCTTTTATCAATGCCATCCTCGCCAGGGGAAAGGAACTGTATGAACACAAACACCCTGCCCGCAATCGTGGACAGGACATGGAAATTTAAGAAAGGAACTATTTGCCTATGAAGAAAACCGTAGATGAAATTAACAAGATGATTATGGAAGATGCCCCGATGGAAGAAATCAACGATGCCATCGGCTATATTGATATTTGCTCCTGCTTCGATCCGATTTTTGAGCCGCCTATTGATTTTCTGGAAGAATGCCGCAAGCGTTGGGAAGCGGCACAGTCCTCTTTCTGCAAAACCATTGAGTGCAAGATCGGAAACACATGGTATGTGATTGAAACGGAGTGTGATGGAAATGAGCCACTTACCGACAAGGTAAAACGGCTCATTTTTTCTGACAAGGGGGTGATTTGTTAATGACTGCGACACAAAAGCATGATATAATTCCAATATGCACAACGGTACTGTCGGCTGACCAACCACCGAAGGAGGATATTATGTTGGATCAGCAGAAAATTACCATTCTCTATTGCCGTCTGAGCAACGAGGATGCCCAGGAAGGCGAGAGTAACAGTATCGCAAATCAGAGAGAGTATTTAACCCGATATGCCCGTGACCACGGGTATACAAACCTGAAAATTCTGGTGGATGACGGCTATACGGGGACGAACTTCAATCGTCCCGGTGTGCAGGAAGGCTTTGAGCTTGTCAAGCAGGGGCTTGTGGGCTGCTGGCTGGTCAAAGACCTCAGCCGCTTTGGTCGTGACTATCTGACTGTTGGACAATATACGGATATTATCTTTCCGAGTTATGATGTCCGCTTTATCGCTATAAATGATGGCGTAGACAGCAACCGGGGAGACAGCGAGGGCTTCGCCGCAATCCGTAATCTGTTCAACGAGTGGTATCCCCGTGATACCAGCAAGAAAGTCCGTGTCAGTTTGCGGCAGAGAGGAACCAGTGGGAAGCACATGGGCAAACCGCCCTACGGATACCGCTGTGACCCGGAGGACAAGGATCACTGGATTCTGGATGAAGAAGCGGCTCCGGTAGTCAAGCTCATCTTCGACCTTTGCATTGACGGCAAAGGCCCGGAGCAGATTGCAAGGATTCTGGAAGAAAAGCAGATTATGACCGCAAAGGCACTCTATGCCAAGCGAAAGAAAAAGCCGATGCCGGAAAGACCGTACCACTGGGGCAACCAGTCCATTGCAGGGATTTTGGAACGGCAGGAGTACACAGGCTGTACCTGCAACTTCAAGACTTATTCCAAGTCCTACAAGCTGAAAAAGCGGATTCCCAATGAGCCGGAGAATATGTTTTATCTGCCGGACACACAGGAAGCGATTGTATCTCAGGCACAGTTTGACAGGGTGCAGGAACTGAGGAAAAACAAACGCCGCCCCGCAAAAGCGGAACGGCAGGGATTGTTCTCCGGGCTTCTGTTTTGTGCCGATTGCGGCGGCAAGCTCCACTTTGCCACAAGCAAAAGCTTTGAGGGCAAGCAGGATCACTACGTCTGCAACAACTACAAGAGCAACCGTGGTACTTGTACTGCCCACTATATCCGGGAAGATGTGCTTCGTGAAATCGTTCTGGAACGCATCCGGGCAGTCAATGAGTATATCCGAAGCGATGTGGACGGTTTTCAGGAGGAATGGCTGCAATGCCGCAGGACTGACCAGGAGCGCAGCATCCGGGATGACAAAAAGAAGCTGGAACAGGCAAAGAAACGCCTTGCCGATCTGGATGTCATCATCGCCCGGCTGTACGAGGACTATGTTCTTGGAAATCTCAATCAGGACAGATACAGAAAGATGTCTGCGGACTATGAAGCGGAGCAGGAACGGTTAAAGCTCGAAATTGAAGTTATCGAAGAATGGGTGGAACAGCGGGAAGAAATGAACGACGGTCTGGATGCCTTTATCGCCCTGACACAGAAATATGTGGATGTGGAGGAGCTGACACAGACCATCGTGAACGAGTATATCAAGAAAATCATCGTCTATGCCCCGGACAAATCCAGCGGCAAGCGCAAGCAGAAAGTGAAGATTTTCTTCAACTTCGTGGACGATGTAGATATTCCCGTTATTTCCGAGCCTATCATCACGCAAACAACCTATGAACACAGAAAAACGGCGTGACCTTCGGGTCACACCGTTCTCTGCGACAAAATAGTTACTTGTCACTATTAAGCCTTCCGCTTCCGCCTCTTTTTATGCGCCTTACAGCTCTTTCCGCAGACGCTCCACTTCCTGCATAAACGCTCTGGTCCGTTTGGGATCCACCGGGTTCTTCCAGTTTCCTCCTTCCTTGAAGTAGCTTCCCACGATGGCGCCGTCGGCGCAGCCTAAAAGCTCCGCGGCATTCTCTGTGGTCAGTCCGCTTCCCAGCAGAATGGGCAGGCCCACCTTCTTCTTGCACTCCTGTACCTTTTCCACACTGGGCGGCATGCCGGTGTCAAAGCCGGTGACGATGACCGCGTCTCCGTCCTGGGCCTCGATGTCCATGGCCTGCTCCTCCACACTTCTGTCGTGGATGATAAAATGGCTGCCGTGCTTTACGTTCACGTCGCAGAGGAACGCGATCTCCTCGGCCTTCAGATGGCTCCGCATTCTGGCCAGCTCTGCGCCGATGGCCTCGATATAGCCGGACTGGGAGATAAAAGCATTACACCACTCAAAGACGCGCACCCAGCTGGCTCCTCCTGCCACCGCGCAGGCCAGAGCCTTGTCCGCTCCGTTCATGTGACACTCGGCGCCCACCGGAATGGATACCACCTTTTTCACCTCATGGACACCCAGGGCAAGGGCTGCCACGGTCTCCGGACCAATCTTCTCTCCCTGGAGATAGGGGATATCCCACATATTCTCCACCTGTACGCCGTCCACGCCCGCTGCCTCCAGCATCTTCGCCTCTTCCCGGGCCGTCTCCAGGATCTTCTCCATGCCCATGGTGGTCGGATCATAGAGCGGGGATCCCGGCAGGGGCCGCAGATGTACCATGCCGATGATCGGTTTTTTGTTCTTAAAAATCTTATCCAGTCTTTCCATGTCAGTTATTCTCCCCCATAATTTTTTCGATGAGCTGCTGCTTTTCTTCCGCTTCCTCAGCCGTCAGGCTTCCCGCCGTGATCACGGAACGGAATACCTGTCCGCCGGGCAGCTTCCGCACATTGCCCTTTTCCTTTTCCGCCAGATATCCTTCCGGCTCCGCTGTGCCCGGAAGGGCCATTCCCATGGCGTTCCAGTCCTTATGATGTACGATCCAGCGCACGCCGCAGGTCAGCACATCCGCTTTATAGGTGGTATAATCTGCGGTTCCGTCCAGATGACGGTACAAATAGTGGACATAGCCCTTCTCATCCCGGATGGGATTCCGCAGGAACATGACCACTTCCGGATCGTAGAGGTCGTCCTCTGTGATCACCCGTGTGGCTTTTACGTCCTTCTCTACCCGATCCAGCAGTTCCAGGAACTTCGGGTTCACCTCGCTGTACTGGGGCACACTGGTACGGGCCACCATATGATCCGCATCCCAGGGAAGGGTCTGATAAATCTTCGCCCCCTCCTCCACCGCGTTATTAATGTGGCACTGATACATGATATCCATGGGCGCGCTTCCCAGGTTCTCCACCTCCAGAATGATATCCAGCAGGGAAGAGCCCGCATACAGCTTCGTCATGGGTCTGGCCGCGTAGTGATCGCCAAAGGCCTTATTGTACTCATAGAGTCCTGTCACCGCCAGATAGCGTCCCTTCTCGTCGGTGCCGGATACAATAGCCGCCTCGTCATAGGTCACATAGGGAAGCTCCCCGTGATGGGGATGGGTATCCTGCTCCGATGGGCAGCCCATGCGGAGAATACCGCAGTGCATCACATAGCAGCCGTAGGTATCCCGGAACTCCTTACGGAATCTGGGAAAATGGCAGGAATTCTGCATCTTCAGGGAACGGCCGCGGAATACGGCGTCCCACACCATCTGTCCCTGGTAGGGCAGCACGGTAATATAGCCCAGGCTGTTCTCCAGCTTGATTCCGCATACGCCGGATTCAAACCGGAACAGATAGGCCTTCAGCTCCCCATCCTCCAGAAACAGCTGCTCTCTGTCTGAAAACATGTTTTCTCTTAAACGGATTTTCATATTTAGTTTCCTTCTCCCTTTTATCCCCGGCCGGCTTACACCTCCAGGGTAATCTCTCGCCCGGTATGCAGGTACTCTACCAGCTCCACGCCCGCTGCCCGGAACATGCGCTTGGAGGCCAGGGTGGCCGCCGTGTCCGCGTATTTGTCGCAGGCGTAAACCACCGTCTTCAATCCTGCCTGAATGATAGCTTTCGCACATTCATTACAGGGAAAGAGGGCCACGTAGATCTTCGCCCCCTCCAGGCTTCCGCCCCGGTAGTTCAGAATAGCGTTCAGCTCCGCATGGGTCACGAAGGGGTATTTGGTCTCATTGGCGTCCCCGTCCCGCTCCCAGGGAAACTCATCGTCCTCGCATCCCTTGGGAAATCCGTTGTAGCCCATGGACAGAATCTTATTGTCCTGACTCACGATACAGGCCCCCACCTGCGTATTCGGATCCTTGGAACGCATACCGGACAACAGAGCCACGCCCATAAAATATTCATCCCAGCTGATATAGTCCTGTCTCTTACCGCTCATACAGTTCTCCTTATTTGGTTCCGAAGATACGGTCTCCCGCGTCGCCCAGTCCCGGTACGATGTAGCCGTTCTCATTCAGATGATCATCCAGAGCTCCGATGTAGATATCCACATCCGGATGAGCCTCCTGGAGCTTCTTTACACCTTCCGGCGCTGCAATAATACACAGGAAGCGCATATTCTTCACGCCGCGGTTCTTCAGCATCTGAATCGCCGCGATGGCGGATCCGCCGGTAGCCAGCATGGGGTCTACCACGAAAACATCTCTCTCGTCACAGTCCTTGGGGATCTTGCAGTAATACTCGATGGGCTCCAGGGTCTCTTCATTTCTGTACAAACCGATATGGCCCACCTTTGCAGAGGGGATCATGGCCAGAACGCCTTCTACCATGCCCAGACCCGCACGCAGAATCGGGATGACTGCCAGCTTCTTTCCTGCCAGTTCCTTTACGGTGGTCTTGCAGATGGGAGTCTCGATCTCCACGTCCTGCAGCTTCAGATCCTTGGTAGCCTCGTAGGTAATCAGGACGCCGATCTCGCTGATCATATCGCGGAACTCACGGGTTCCTGTTTCCTTCTTGCGGATCACTCCGATCTTGTGCTGAATCAGCGGATGGTCCATTACTACTACTTTTGACATTCTTCTGTTCCTCCTTATAATTCTTCGATCTTCTCGATTCGTCTGATATGACGCTCTCCATTGGAGAACTCGGTGTGCAGGAAGGTATCTACGATCTTCACTGCCAGTCCCGGTCCCAGTACGCGGGCGCCCATAGCCAGAATGTTCGCGTCGTTATGGAGTCTGGTGGCCTCTGCGCTGAAGCAGTCGCTGCACAGTGCCGCGCGGATTCCCTTGTATCTGTTGGCGGAAATGGAGATACCGATGCCGGTTCCGCAGATCAGGATACCCTTCTCACACTCTCCGCTCAGAATCGCCTTTGCCACTGCATGGCCGTAGTCCGGATAGTCCACCGCGTCTGTGCTGAAGGTACCGAAATTCTTGTACTCCAGTCCTTCCTTCTCCAGATATGCGATTACCTCCTGCATCAGCTCATAGCCGCCATGATCACATCCCAGTGCTATCATCTTTTTTCCTCCTGTTATGTTAAATTTGTATTTTTTCATATCATATCATTTTTTTACAGGAAAGGCAACGAATTCAGCGCTCATTCAGATATTTAAGAACTCCCAGATGGACCGCCCACATGAGTTTTTCCTGATACACTTCATCCTGCAGCTTCGCGCACTCCTCCCAGTTGCTTAAGAACCCGCATTCCACGATCACCACCGGCACCTCCGTCTTTTTCAGCAGGTAATAGGTGTCGTTGGCCTTGGCCTTCCGGTGGTTCTCCGGCTCCACCACCCGGACCAGCTCCTTTTGAAGGATCTCCGCCAGCTTCCGGCTCTCTCTGGAGGTCTTATAATAGAAAACCTGGGCCCCGTGGACGGATTCCGCGTGGTAGCTGTTCTGGTGGATGCTCACCACGCAGGCCGGCTGCTCCTGATTGATCATAGCGCAGCGGTTCCGCATATCCTGGGCCTTTTTATTGGCAACGTTCCGGTCGTAGAGGCCTTCGTTATCCTCCCGGGTCATGACCACATCCAGATCCTGCTGCTCCAGAAGCTCCCGGAGACGCAGGGCCATAGCCAGATTCAGTTCCTTTTCCCGGACTCCGTCCACACCGATCTTGCCCGGGTCGTCGCCTCCGTGACCCGCGTCGATGATCACCGTGGCCGGATTCCTGCTCTTCACCCCGGAAGACGCCGCCTCCCGCATTCTCCCGCTGTGCCCGAAGAGCACCGCCGCCGTCAGCACCAGGGCCGCCATTAGAAGTCCCGCCCTCCGTTCTCGGCCGGCCAGCAGGTCCTTCAGGGCGCTGCCCCCGGCGGCAGCCTCCTGCAGTTTTCTTTTCCATACTCTCATAAAAATCCGCCATATCTTTATTGCTAAAGTATATGACGGATTCTTTGCGGTATAAGCATATTTTTACATCATATGAGTGCTTTCCAGATTTTCCTCGAAATGCTCGTTCCACTTGATGATGGGCTTCCTGAGAAGCAGGCCCACCAGCAGGGACGGGATCAGGTAGAGAAGCAGGGTGCCCAGCTGCTCCCAGTAGTAGTTTCCGTAAAAGCCCGCGATGGTCTCCCGCATGGCGTTCATGCTGTAGACGAAGGGCAGGGCGCTGTACAGCTTCCGGAAGAAAGCTGGTGCCAGCTCGATGGGGAAGTTTCCGCCCGTACCGGCCACCTGCAGTACCATCAGAATGACGCTGACGGCCTTTCCGATGTCTCCGAAGGAAACGCACAGGGTATAAATAATATTCACATAGACGATGCTGCTCACCCAGCCAGCCAGCAGGAAGAGCAGGGGGCTCTTGCACTGGATACCCAGGAAATACAGGTCTCCCAGGCAGATCAGGGTGGTCTGGAGCAGTCCCAGAATCAGGAACAGCAGGTATCTTCCCAGATACTTCTGATGCTCTTTTACATTGGTCAGGCCTTCCAGCTCTTTCTTCTTTACGCCTGCCTTCAGCATGGCCGCCATGACGACGCCGCCTACCCAGATGGCCAGGGTGGTGTAGAAGGGAGCCATGGCGGAGCCGTAGTTCTCCACCTCATAGACGTGCTCGGTGGTCAGTTCCACCGGTGTGGACATGAAGGTTCCCACCACGTCCAGATCCTCGTCCAGCAGGGAATCGATGGTATCCAGGCTGTCCCGGCCCTTTTCGTCCCGGAGACGATCCGCCAGGTCGGTCAGATCCGCTGCCGCCCGCTCCAGCAGGTCCCCGGAGTCGGTCAGAGTCTTCTGAAGCCTGGTCAGGTCGGACTGTGCGCCGTCCGCCAGTCCGGTAACGCCGTCGATACCGGCGTCCACGGAATCCATCAGGGTGGATACCTTGGAATGGGTCTTGGATACGGACTTGGACAGATCATCCAGATCCTTTTTTACGTTATCCTCGTAGTCCTTCTGGACGGAGGCTGCATTCTGGGCTGCCTGGGAAACCAGTTTGTCGATCTCCGCCTGGGCAGTGGCCGCGTCGGTGGCCATGGTTGCCAGATCCTGCTCCACCTGGGTCAGGCCCTGCTGCAATACCTTGGCATACTGCAGCATCGTACACAGATCCACATAAAGCGTATTCAGCTGCGCTGACTCTACGATATCCTTATTCGATTCGTCATTTACAATATTGCCAATCTGATTTACGGCTATCTCATATCCCGCTACCAGCTGTGCAGACGTGGCTTTCAGGGTAGCCAGCTCATTCTTCAGGTCCTCGGAGTTGGCCACTGTGGAAATGGCGTTTTTGACCACCTGGGACATCTGGGTATACAGTGCCGTGCTGGACTTCAGCGCGGCGTTCAGGTTGTCTGTGGTGCCCTCCATGGCGCTCTTCACATCCTTGACGGTTCCCTTGACCTCCTTCAGGGAATCCAGGTCGCCGTCAAAGCGTCCCTTGGTATCCTGCAGGAAGGTGGATGTGGTGGACAGCATGCCGTTGGCTGCGGAGGACATATTTTCAAAGGCCCTCACGGTTCCTGCTGCCGCTGTCAGATCGGAAGAAATGTCGTCCAGATTCACCAGCAGGTTGTCTACCAGGTCGGACTGGTCCGCCTCGTCTGCCATATTCACCACGGTTTTCATGGCCTCCAGAGCTGCCTGGGAAATGGCCTTTACGAACTTCTCGCTGACCTCGCCCTTGACCGCGTCGCCCTTCTTCTCGGTTACGATGGAAGCGATGGCATTCTTTTTATCATTGGAATAATACTGAAGCTCCGGGTTTACCAGCTCTTCGTTGACGGAAAACAGGGTCATCATATCGTGGCTGAAGGTCTCCGGAACCACGATGGCCGCATAGTAGCGTCCCGCCTTAGTGCCCTCGACGGCCTCCTCACTGTCGGTAAATACCCAGTCCATGTCGTCGTTCTCATGGAAGTAGGTGAGAATCCGGTCGCCCAGGTTAATATCCACTGCCAGCAGGTCTCCCTGGTATCCGGCGTCGTCGCTGGCCACCGCGATCTTGATGTCCGAAGTATTCTCATAAGGATCCCAGCTGCCGCCGATATTGAACCAGGCATACAGGGTGGGAACCACCAGAATACCGATCATGATAATCAGAGCAATCGTATTATGTGATATTTTCTTTACATCTCTTAAAAAAATCTGCAGGATGTTTCTCATGCTCTTTCCTCCTTCATAGCCGCCAGAAGCTCACTCTCGGAGAGCCCGTCCAGCTGCAGCTGCTTCTGCATGCGCTCATGGTGATATTCCAGCCAGATCAGGTAGAGGGACAGGCCGATGAGGGTCGCGATCCACAGTACCAGATAAATCAGCTTGGATTCCACGCTGAACATCAGAATCAGGAAAATCAGCGGCACCACTGCCATCAGCAGGAAACCGATCCGCTTCCGCCGTTTATAGGTCTTTTCAAACCGCTCCGCGCGCTCCCGGAACTCCTCCCGCATCTGGGGATCTCTCCGCAGAGCCGCCGCGATCAGCTCCGGCGGGCAGTCGTCGGTCTTGTTATTCTCTTCATAAATGATCAAATCTGCCTCTTTCAGCTTCCGGTCAAACATGGCGTTCAGATTCAGCAGCATCGGTCTTAACACCAGTCCGATGAGCAGGGCCAGAAGCAGGTAGGCTGCCAGAATCCCCATATCCTTCAGATAGGTATTGTAATACAGGCCTCCGATGGCCTCACGCATGGCTCCGTTACTGTAGGTAAAGGGCATCAGACGGTAGATGGCCTGATAGAAGCCGCCCATCATCTCCACCGGGAAGGTTCCTGTGGATCCCGGAATCTGGATGATAACCAGGAACACGAAGATAGCCCGGCCGATATGCTTAAAGGCTGCCGTAATAGCGTAAATCAGATTCAGGTATACGAAGCCCGCCACCACGCCGGTCAGGATAAAGAGACCCGGGTGGACACACTGTACCTTCAGAAGATACAGGTCGCCCAGACACACGATCAGGGACTGAATCACAGACAGGAGGATGAAAATCATCTGCCGTCCGAAGTAAGCCTGACGGAGGGTAAACTTCTTCACCTTCTCGTCCTCGTCCACTTCCTGTTTCATGATGGCGATGAGCACCATGCCGCCTACCCAGAGGGCCAGATTCGTATAGAAGGGCGTCATGCCGGAGCCATAGTCCTCCATCTCATAGAAGGTGGTGCTGTTCAGCTGGATGGGAGAGGTCATAAATTTGGAAACCGCGTCCGGATTGATATCCTGCAGATCCAGAATCTCCTGGTAAGCATCGGAAGCCCGCAGGGTCTCCAGATCGCTCTGAAGGCCGGCCAGACGCTCATCCACCAGGGACAGGGAATTTCCTGTCTGCTTCAGGGCCTCGGAACCGGAGGTCAGGCTGGCGTCCAGTTCATTCAGAAGGCCCTTCATCTGGTCTGCAGTGGCTGCCACATCCTTCAGGGTGGTCTTCATATCGCCTGTGAGACCGGACACCGTATCCAGTGAGGAGCTGAGACCCGGCATCAGATTCTGGTTCAGGCCGCTTCTCAAATCCCGCAGAGTGGTCTTTCCCTGGGCCAGCAGCTTTTCGGAGTCCTTCCGGGTGGTGCTCATATCAGTCATGATATGATTCAGGGTTCCGGTGCTTCCCTGCATTTCCTCGATCTGGGTTAAAACATCCCCGTTCTGCTTTTGCAGGCCTTCAAGGGCGGTTTTGGATTCTGTAAGCTGTTTGATAACTTCCTGTATCTGATAAAGCGTTGCCTGATCCGGAGTCGGCTGACTCTGAAGATTTTGCAGCTTCGCCTTAAATGCCGCAATCGTATCATCCAAAGCCTGAATGGAATTACTGCTGTCCGTCTTAATACTCTCCGCAGTCCTCTTTAACGCCCCCATCAGCGTATTCATCTGCTGGGCCGTGGTCTCCAGACCACCCAGATTCTTGCTGGCCGTGGTCTGAATATCTGTCAGCAGCGTCTCTCCGTCGCTCATGCTCTGGTCGAAGGTCGCTCCGAAAGCTCGGACATTTTTCCGGCTGCTCTTAATCAACTCCTTGGCTTCCTTGAAGGACTTGCTGCCGGAGTTGGCTGCGGAGATGGCCTGATCCAGAGTGGTCTGGGTGTGGGCGATCTGGGCACTGCTCTTGGCGATGGTGGATTCCACATTTGCCAGCACGGTCTGATAGTCCTGGAAGTTCTTGCGGGCGTCGGCGATCATGCTCAGAATATTATCATTGGTGGTCTCCAGATCGTCCGCCAGGCTGCCGCCCACGCTCTGAAGCTCCTCGGCGATGGCCTCGGAAGCCACCTTGTAGAACTCTTCCTCGATCTTATTCTGAACGGTGGTGGAACCCGTGTTTGTGATCTTGGGCGCTACCGCGTTCCGTTTCTCGTTTACATAATATTTAATCTCCGGACTTCCGAGGGTTCCGTCTTCTATCTGCAGCAAATCTGCACTGAAGGTCTCCGGTATTACGATGGCGGCGTAGTATTTTCCTGATTTTACGCCGTTTACCGCATCCTCCTCGTCCGTGAATACCCAGCCCAGGTCGTCGTTTTCTTCCATCTGGTCCAGAATCTGCCGGCCTGCGTCCAAGGTTCTCTTTTTGTTCTCTGCCCCCACGTCGTTATTTGCCACAGCCACCTTGATATTTGCTGTGTTTCCGTAAGGATCCCGGTTTGCCGCGATATTAAACCAGGCGTACAGCGCCGGAATAATACACATGCCCACGGCTACGATGATAGCCGCCGGTGTTTTCCTCAACCGGCAGAGATCTCTTTTGAAAATCTCCATTACCTTCTTCATAGAAATCATTTCCTCCTCAGAAATATCCTTAGATTATTTCATTGATCTTTACCTGAAATATATATTATAATAGAAAAAAATTAACGGTCAATGACCAGTGTTGACCGTTTCGAGAATTAATTCACAAATGTAGATAAAGTGGGTATTTATTCATGGATAAACGAGTAGAAAAAACAAGAGAAGCCATCGTGGAGGCTTATCTTGCTCTGATTATGGAAAAACGCGGTTCTAAAATCACGATTTCCGAAGTAGCCTCCCGGGCCAACATCGCCCGGAAGACCTTTTATTTGCACTATGAATCCCTGGAGGATGTAAGCCAGGACGCCAGCCGTCGGAAACTGGATGATCTGATCCTTATCCTGGAGCGGCACCGGTTCTTTAAGAATCCCTTTGACACGGATCTGCTGTTTCACTGTCTGAATCAGCTCATTGAGCCGGATATCGACCTGTACCGATACCTGTCCAAAGAAAATCCGGAGCTGTTCTTCTGGTCCCAGCTGAAGCGCACTATGATTCGGCTCATTACAGAGATCTACAAGTCCCAGATCGACATGCCCGCCCCTGAACTCCGGCTCTACGCCGAGTATTTTATTTCCGGCGTCACAGCAGTCTATATTTCCTGGCTGCGGGAGGAAATTCCACTTCCCTTTGAGAAGCTGGCCTCCCTGGTGGGGGAAGCCACCCTCCACGGCATCCGGAAGCCTCAGAGCGGGGATTCCGCAGGAACTTCTGCATAATTTCTTCAAATATCGCAATATCAAAACTCCGGGCCTGTGAAATGTTCTGTAACACTTCTCACAGCCCGGAGTTTTTTATGCTCTTTTTAGTTTACATAACGAAGAATGATATCCCAGATATCGGACCGCTCGAAGCCCAGCTTCCATGCGGAGATACCTGCCAGATTGTACTGCTTCATCAGCTCTGCCTTCTTGGCGATGGACTCTTCCTCCTCCAGCCATACCTTATAGGTCTTGCCATCTGCGGTGTACTCCGCATAATACTGGCCGGATTCCTCGTCCCAGGTCTTGGACGCGCCTTTGGCCGCCAGGATCTTGTCGATGCTGTCCATACCGTAAGCCTTGCTGGTCACCACCACCGGATTGGACGTGTCCGTATCGGACTCCAGGGCCAGCTCCTCCTCAGTCTTGGGCCGCTCCTCCCATAGTCTGGTATAGAAGGGAACCGCATTGATGACCTTCTCCGCCGGAACCTCCTTCAGAGTCTCCTCGATTCCTTCCTTCACCCAGCTCAGGCTGGCCACACTTCCGGCCTCCTCGGAACCTGCGTAGTGCTCGTCATAGCCCATAATGATCACATAGTCCGCCACGATGCCCTGCTCCTTGCGGTTGTAGTACTTATTGTGGTCGGCGGGACGGTAGTTGTCCACAGAAAGGACGATGCCGTTTAGACGGCACATAACGGACAGCTCCCGGATAAACTCCACATAGGCCTTGGCCGTCTCGTCCTTGATGTACTCAAAGTCCACATTGATTCCGTCCAGTTTGTACTCAATGGCCTTGGCAATCAGGTTCGTCACCAGTCTCTGACGGGATGAGGTTCTGGACAGAATTTCATAATCGGTAATGGTGTCTTTATAAGTGATATCTTCCACCAGACCCCATACCTCGATGTTATTCTGGTGGCAGTAGTTTACATAAGTCGAATTCGCCAGGGACTCGATATTGCCGTCGTCGTCTTTCAGGAAGAACCAGGTGGGAGAAATGGTGGTCAGTCCCTTAGTCTTCGCGATGGTCTCCAGCACGGTGTTATTGGCGTCCTGATTGGTCACCTGATGCCATGCCATATTGATGGTGTAGTCCTTGGAAATACTGGTGTACTCCGGCTCCTCGTAATTGGACTCGATGGTCTCCTGCCCCTTCTCGCCCAGACATTTATTACGGATATAGCCGATCAGTCCGTCGGCAGTACGCACCTTGGTCCAGTCGCCGATGTCCTCGCTCTCCTCCAGCACGTACAGGGTATCGCCCTTGGCCACATCAGTCAGGATGGGGCTCTTGATACCGGCCCGGTAACGGACCTGTCCCTTTTTCTTTGCTTTTACGGTATCCTTTGCGCCAAAGTCTGTAATGATATTTACCCGGTTCACATCGCCGGTCAGCAGCTCATACTGCACGCCCGTATACTTCTGGATATATTTCAGAGCCACATAAGCCGTCTCACCGTCCGCCTTCACCGGCGCGTAATCCTCGGTGTAGGACTGCTTCGCCACCGTGTAGGTATTGCTTCCCACCTGGGCTGTGATCAGCTCCGTGGGAGTGGTGTACAAAAGCAAATTCTCCTTCGCGTCCCAGTAGAAACGGGAATTCAGATAATCGTAAAGGGTATCGGTGGTCACATAGACCTCCCCGTCGATGACCCGGGCCTTGATGTCCGTAAGCTTGTCGTTCAAAATGACGGCCGCCTCGTCCTCCGAGTCCACGGAATAATACTCGTTCCAGCTCATCCGTTCCTTGGAAGGAGTGTATTTCTCAATCAGATAACTGGCCAGCACGCCGATCAGCGCCACTACGACCAGCACTGCCGCCGCAAGTACCGACGCAAGTCTTCTGTTTGCCTGTGATCTTCTTCTTTTCTTTCGTCTTCTCGTCGCCATAGCAGAAACCTCCTGTTCCCCCTATCATAACAGAATTTTTCCTGTCCGTCACCCCTTTTTTACGGAGACTTCCGCGGCCCGTCCTGCCCTGTCCGGCTCGGAGGGGTCCTCACCGCATTTGTCTGGGCCGCAGCCTCCGTCTCCAAAAGGAGTGCGTGATATATTATGGTCGGAAATGCCGTCCGCGTAGTTTTTTCTTACATCATGGAACTGCACCGAATTGGTGCGGGAATCTGAGAATCAGCCCGGCTTACACGGGGACTTATTTTGCTTTTTGCCTCCTTTCTGTAAAATATATTCGAGAATGTAACCTGAACTCTGTGCCGAACGGCCTTCCTTCTTTTATTGTATGCGGCTTTTCGCCGCAATATGCGTCCCTTCCGGAAATTTCATACTTTCTTTATTGTTTATTCATAAAAAATTGCCATTTTTCAGGGCTTGACTTTGGATTCCGTATTGTATATACTTTCAAAAATGTATATAATAGAAGAGAAACAGTAAAACCTGTTGATTTTCAGATAGATTTGGATGTGAGGATTATGAAGATAGAAAAACTGAATGACAATCAGATACGCTGTACCCTGACCCGGGATGACCTGGCGAACCGCCAGATCAAGCTGAGTGAGCTGGCTTACGGTACAGAAAAGGCCAAGGAACTGTTTCGGGATATGATGCAGCAGGCAGCCATCGAGTTCGGTTTTGAAGCGGACAATATTCCCCTGATGATCGAGGCCATTCCCCTTCCCAATGAGTGTATCGTACTCATCATCACGAAGGTGGAGGATCCGGAGGAGCTGGACACCCGCTTCGCCAAATTCGCCCCCGGCGGAGACAATACCCCGGAGGACGTGAACGATCTGAACGGCATCCTTCCCGAAGGCGCGGACAATGTGCTGGATATGTTCCGCAAGCTCATCGACCGTCAGCTGAAGGAAAGTGCGGCCCACGACGCGGAGCCCAAGAAGGCTGTCACCCTGGCCAACGAGCTGGATATCAGCCGCATCTACTCCTTCCCGGATCTGGATACGGTCATCCATGCCGCCCACGTACTGAAGGGCTGCTACCACGGCTTCAATTCCCTGTACCGCCTGTCCCGGGACGGCGACTACTGCCTGGTGATCCGCAAGAGTTCCCACACACCCGAGGAGTTCAACAAGTTCTCCAATATCCTCTCCGAGTACGGCAACAGCGAGAAGTATTCCTCTGCCGGTGAAGCCTACCTGGAGGAGCACGAAGAACTCATGATCGCCGACGAGGCCCTGCAGAAGCTGGCCGGGCTGTAAACTTAAGAATACAAACGGTTCCCCATATTGGGGAACCGTTTTTTGATCTGTCAGGCCAACCTCCAAAGAAAATTCTATTGGAATTTCCTAAAATATCTTTTTTCTTATTGCAACAGCTTACGCTGCCTTCTTCGGGTTCTTCAATGTCTGAACGCCCTCGATTACCAAGACAATAGCCAGGGCAATCAGAAGGATACCAAAGATGGTCTGCGCCCAGGGACCCCAGTCCGCGCCGCCTGCCGCAATCATGCCGATCTGGTTCTTTACCGTCAGGCACAGAGAGCAGATGGTTACGACAATCATGAAGGCCATCGGGATCAGGAACATCTTATTGTTCTTGCCTACGTTGCCAAGCCAGGTAGCCACAGCCAGAAGGCCAATGCCTGCCAGCAGCTGGTTTGCTGCTCCGAACAGACCCCAGATCTTTGCGTAGCCTGTCATGCCAAGCAGGATGCCCAGAACTACCGTCAGGATGGTGGCGAAGTAGGGATTTACCATAACCTTCTTCCAGCCCTCTTTTACGTCTTTGGCGGTCTCGCCCGGCTCAAGCCAGAACTCCTGGAACATGAAACGTGCCAGACGGGTCGCTGTATCCAGAGAGGTCAGACAAAATGCGGAGTAGGTCAGTACCAGAAGGGAATTCAGGATGCTGTAGCTTCCCGGAATCACGTCGTCGATCATGTGAGCAATACCACCGCCGAAGATCGCGGTAGCTCCGGTCAGAGCCGCATCCGGATGAGTCGCGTTCCACTTGTAAGCATAGCCGATGGCGCACAGGGTCAGGATTGCAAGCACACACTCCAGAAGCATTCCGCCGTAGGCGATGGGCTTTGCGTCTTTTTCTCTGTCCAGCTGCTTGGAGGTAGTTCCGGAGGACACCAGAGAATGGAAACCGGAAATCGCGCCGCAGGCAACCGTAGTGAACAGAACCGGGAACATATACTGCACACCATTTCCGTTGTCTACAGCGAAGCTTGTCACTGCCGGGAAGGTGCTGTCGAAGGTGGGATGCGCCACAACGACACCGAAGAACGCCACGATCAGCATTGCGTAAAGCAGGAAGGAGCTCAGGTAGTCACGGGGCTGAAGCAGGATCCATACCGGCGTTACAGAAGCGATGGCGATATAGATACCCACGATCCACATCCATGTCTTGGTGGACAGGTAAATCGGATGGAAATTCATACCCACTGCCATGATCAGAACGATAGCCAGTACGCCGACTACGGAAGCGATACCCATGGGCATATTCCGGCGGTATACACAGAAGCCAAATACAATAGCAATGGCGATAAACAGCATGGAGATCATGGCTACGGTAGCCGGAGTCTCGGATGCTGCCAGATTCAGAGCGCCGCTCTCATCGTATACAGCGCCGAAGGTAGACGCTACAATCGAAGCAAAGGCTGCCACCACCAGAATCAGGGTCAGGTAGGAGAAGATGATGAACAGCTGCTTTGCGCGCTTGCTCATGTTAGAAGAAATAATCTCGCCGATGGACTGTCCCTTGTTACGAACGGATGCGAACAGAGCGCCAAAGTCATGGACGCCTCCGAAGAAGATACCGCCAACCAGAACCCAAAGGGTTACCGGCAGCCAGCCGAACATCGCTGCGCCGATGGGTCCGGTAATCGGGCCTGCGCCTGCGATAGAGGAAAAATGATGTCCCATCAGAACCGGAGCTTTTGCCGGAACGTAGTCTACACCGTCCTCCATGGTGTGAGCCGGTGTCTCAGTTTTGCTGTCACCTACGCCCCACTGCTTGCACAGCCATCCGCCGTAGCAGATATAGCCTACAATCAGGATTGCAACGCAGATGAGAAGAAGTACCAGTGAATTCATTGTTACATACTCCCTTTCTTTTTCTTTGCATATAGGATTTTTTTCAAAATTTTCGCTGTATGGCGTCCGCCCGCGTTGGCATCAATCTGTCCCGTGGACAGTTGGACTACTGCTGTATGGTGGTCCATCCAGCCGTGCAGTGAAAAATGAAAACTTTTGTAAATGCGGCATTTCTTCAATGCCTTTCTGGCATCCTCGTCGCAGGTATCGCAGACGAAGACTGCTGTAATATAGGAAGCCATGTGGCCCGGGCCCACCTGAATCCGGCTCATGCCGTCTCCCTGGATGTGGTCGCGCCACTTCTCATATAGCTCCAGGGTCAGATGGGGAATATCCACCAGATAGAGGTATTCCTCATTGTCGGCGGACCAGAGCTCGGCTTTTTGGGAAAGCACATATTTCTCAGAATGCTCAAAAAAATCACAGCGGGCTGTGATGGGAGTCTCGTCGTCTGACATGTGGATATCATAATAGGTTTGATAGCTTTTCAGCAGCCGGGTCAGGGCGGCTTCTCTTGTGTATTCCATAATGGGTGTGTCTTTCTGCTTTATTTCTAAAAAATCGATAAACTTTCTTAAAAACTTTTTATAGTATAATACTTCTTTTATATAGTTTCAATACCTTTTAGGTGATTTTTGTAATTTTATGGGGAACGCATGTGTCGGGCTGGCTGTGGCCGATTATAAAAAAGAATGTGCCAATGGCACATTCTCGCGCCGAGGCGCGGTTGCCTTGGCAACCATCTACCACTGCGCCGAGTGCGCATCTTTGCAAGCTCTGCTTGCTTTTATGGAACAGGGAATTCTATCGGAATTTCCTATTCCATAAAAAAGAGAGGAGCACCGGCAGCTTCGCTGCGGTGCTCCTTTCGGGACGGTTCCGGACGGTCGCGGAAGCGGCGTCGGAACCTGGCTGTTTCATGTTGAACTAATAATAATAAAAAACTATGCCTGGCTGGCTGCAAGGAAAGCGTTCAGTCTTGCTACCAGGGTGTCCGGATCGATGCCGTGAACCATGGCTGCTTCGCCCAGGGACTCCATCTGATGTGCCGGACATCCTACGCAGTGCATGCCTTCGCGCATCAGGATTCCTGCCATGTTCTCGTCTGTCTTCAGTACATCTGCGATGAGCATATCTTTATTTACCTGTGCCATTTTATGTTCCTCCTTATGATTATGAATATCTTTACCGCTCTTGTCGGTATTATTCCTGTATAGCAGAAATATTATAATCGAATTCCGAGTGCTTTGCAAGGATTTTTTTGTACAGTTTTGCATACAATCCCGTGTTTATAGATTTTTCACTTGTATATTCCGAATATTTATTATAAAATACACCTGTACATGGATATCGCCATGGCGATATTAACAACATATATCACCTGCAGGCCTGTGGTCTGTAGGATAATAAAAGGAGGATTTACACTATGGCTTATGTAATCGGTGATGATTGTCAGGATTGTGGCGCTTGCGCAGCTGTCTGTCCGGCTGAGGCTATCAGCGAGGGAGATGGCAAGTACGTGATCGATGCAGACGCATGTCTGGATTGCGGTACCTGCGAGGCTGAGTGCCCGCACGGAGCTATCAGCGCAGAGTAATCTGTCTGATATCTGACAAAAGCAGAACGAAAAGGGACAGGTCAAAAGACCTGTCCTTTTTTCTGTCCGAAAAAGCTCCATTTTTTCTTTTCTTCTTTTGCAAGGGTCGCCTTTTCCCTGCGGTTTTTCTGAGAATTCCGGATAGTCTCGTCCAGACGGCGGAAACGCTCGTCCTCCCGCTCCTCCTTCATGCGGAGCAGGTAGTCCATCTCCTTAATAACCTGGCTGCTGACCTGGGTTCCGATCTCGCAGCCCATCTTCTCCGTGTGGTCCTCCAGGGCCTCGGAAATCAGGCGGCTCATGATGCACTGGAACTGCTGCATCTTCTCTTCCCGGGCATGTTCCTCGCCTTCCTCCGCAGGCAGGCCCTCCACCCGGGCCACCAGATGGGTGATCTCCGTATCCCCCTTTTCCAAATCCGGAAGCAGCAGTTTGATAGCTTTCAACTGCACGCCCCGATCCTTCAGTTCCTTGATATGCCGGAATAACCGAATATTTTCCTCCGTATAGTAACGGTGGCTCATTTCATTGCGCCCGATGGGAAGCTTCAGTTCCTCTTCCCAGTAGCGCAGCACATGTGCTTCCACGTCCACCAGCTTCGCCGCATCAGATATCATATAACGTACTTCGCTCATGAAACTCTCCTCCTGTCCTTCTGTGGGTTTGCTCTGTGGAAATGTAATATTTTTCCATATTCAACAGTATAACAGGTTTCGGGAAAATTTCAACCATATTTTGGAAATTCCATATCAATGCAATTCCATATTTGAAAAATTCTTAATCTTTTGCCACGGAATCAGAAGCTCCATAGGCGATAGCCGCCGCATCTGCTTCCTCTCTCAGCTCTTCCTTCAATGCCGCCTCCTGCATCTTCTGAATGTCCGGGAACATGGACAGCATGGGTTCCACCTTTTCGCCGTGCAGGTTCCGGGCCACATAATTCTTTGTACAGCGCATGACTATGGGCGACAGGGTCACCACGCCTATCAGGTTCGGAAGCATCATCAGGCCGTTGAAGGTATCGGAGATATCCCAGGCCAGCTGTGCTTTCATTACGGAACCAGCCAACACAATAATCGCGAAGATCATCCGATAGATTTTCGTAGCTCCGGTGCCGAACAGGTACTCGCAGGCCGTCGCGCCGTAATGGCTCCAGCCCAGTACGGTGGAGTAGGCGAACAGCAGAATCGCGACGGCCACAAAGGCGGATCCCAGAAAGCCGAAATGATTGCCGAAGGCATAGCTCACCAGGGAGCTGGACTCGATGGCAGCCGCCTGGCCGGTCAGCTGTCCGGTGGCCAGATCCACCGCGCCGGAGCTGAGAATGGTCAGCGCCGTCAGGGTGCAGACCACGATAGTGTCCGCGAACACTTCAAAGATGCCCCACATGCCCTGGCGCACCGGCTCTTTCACATTGGAGCTGGAATGTACCATAACAGAAGATCCTAGGCCCGCCTCGTTGGAAAATACGCCTCGCTTCATACCCATTTTCATGGCCAGGGCGATACCGGATCCCACGATGCCGCCGCCCACGGACTTCATGGCGAAAGCGCCCTTGAAAATCGATACGAACACAGCCGGAATCGTAGAAATGTTCATGCCAATGATGACTAAAGTCCCCAGCAGATACAGCAACACCATAAAAGGAACGATTTTCTCTGTGATGGCCGCGATACGCTTCAGGCCGCCGATGACCACCAGCGCCACCGCTGCGAAGAGAAAGATGCCGGTGGCCAGCTTCGGAATACCGAAAGCCGTGTATACATTACTTACCATGGAGTTTACCTGGCTCATATTGCCGATACCGAAGGAGGCCAGCAGGCAGAAACAGGAAAAGAGAACTGCCAGCACGGTGCCCAGCTTCTTACAGCCCTTCTTAGCGCCCAGGCCGTCCCGCAGATAGTACATGGCGCCTCCGGCCCACTCGCCCTTGCCGTTTTTCTGGCGGTACAGGATACCCAGCACGTTCTCGGAGTAGTTGGTCATCATACCGAAGAAAGCGATGAGCCACATCCAGAACACCGCGCCAGGGCCGCCTACGGCGATGGCTCCCGCCACGCCCACGATATTGCCGGTACCCACGGTGGCTGCCAGGGCCGTACACAGGGATTGGAACTGAGAAATACTCCGATCCTCCGTGTGCTTCGTGATATTCTTATCACTGAAAATGGAGCCGATGGTATTCTTCAGCCAGTGGCCCAGATGGGACAGCTGGAAGAAGCCCGTCATGGAAGTCATCAGCACTCCCGTAAAGCCCAGCAAAATCAATGCCGGCCAGCCCCACACCACGTTGTTGACCGCACCGTTTACATTGGTAATCATATCAATCATAACCTCATCCTCCTCACGCGCTCTACTGCCTCTCCGCCGCAGTGGTTTCCTGTAGAGTAAAAAAACGGAGACAACCTGTATCTGGTTGTCTCCGTCGACATTTCACTTTTAACTCCTGCGCGATTTTCTATATCTTAGCACAGAGGCTCCGGGGCTTTCAAGTATCTTTTTCTGTTGCTCCGGTGATTTTGTCATTCGTTTTAAAATTATTTTGTTATATTGTATGATTTCCAAAATATTTTTGTTTTTCAGCCGTTATACATCTGTTCCCTACGGAATCGGTCCGGATTTTTCCTATATTTTATGTCTTTTATACCGGTGGACCCGGCTTAAAGTTCTTAAAGGTGGTGTACTCGGGCATCCACAGCAGATTGATGGTGCCGATGGGGCCATTTCTCTGCTTGGCCACAATGACCTCCGCCAGGTTCTTCAGCTCTGTATCCTTATTATAATAGGAATCGCGGTACAGGAACATAACCATATCCGCATCCTGCTCGATAGCTCCCGACTCACGCAGATCCGAAAGCATGGGCCGGTGATCGGGACGCTGCTCCACCGCACGGCTCAGCTGGGACAGGGCCACCACCGGCACGTTCAGCTCACGGGCCAGACTCTTCAGGCCTCTCGAGATGTCGGAGATCTCCTGCTGTCTGGAATCGGAGGATCGTCCGCCACCGGACATGAGCTGCAGGTAGTCGATCATGATGATTCCCAGCTTATTCTCCAGCTTGTACTTCCGGCACTTGCTTCGGAGCTCCGCCAGGGTGATACCAGGCGTATCGTCGATGATCAGGTTCGACCGGGCCACGCCCTCGGCGCCCTCCACCAGGCGCTCCCAGTCCGTATCGGACAGATTACCGTTTCGAAGCTTCTGGGCATCTACGCCGGACTCCATGGACAGAAGTCGGTTCACCAGCTGCTCCTTGGACATCTCCAGGCTGAAAATGGCTACGGTCTCTCCACTGCGGAAAGCCATATACTGGGCGATATTCAGTACAAAGGCGGTCTTTCCCATGGAGGGACGGGCCGCGATCAGAATCAGATCCGATGGCTGAAAGCCTGAGGTCTGATAGTCCAGATCCTTAAATCCGGTGGCGATACCTGTGACATTTCCCTTGGTACGGGAGGCCGCTTCGATCTTCTCAATGGCGTTCAGAACCACCTGCTTGATGGGCACGAAGTCTCCGGCGTTCCGGCGCTGTACCAGATCGAAAACCTTCTTTTCCGTTTGATCGAGCACATTTTCCAGCGGCTCGGTTCCGGCATAGCACAGGTTATTGATCTCGTCATTCAGGCGGATCAGCTTCCGGAGAGTGGACTTCTCCGCCACGATATTGGCATAATATTTTACATTAGCAGAGGTGGGGACCCGCTCCAGAATCTCCCGGACGAACTCCATGCTGCTGACCTCCTCCGGCACATCCCGGGACCGCAGCTCATTCTGCAGGGTCACCAGATCCACCGGCTCGTCCCGGCTGAACAGATCTACCATGGCGTCAAAGACTACGCCGTACTGCCTCTGGTAGAAATCCTCCCCAGTCAGAAGCTCCGACGCCACCAGCACTGCCTCCCGGTCCATGATCATGGAGCCGATGACAGACTGCTCCGCCTCGATATTGTGAGGCATCACTCGTTTGATGATTGCTTCTTCCATCTTACAGCTCTCTTATGCTTCTCTTACGTTGACTTTCAGTTCGGAGGTTACCTTGGGATGCAGCTTAATGGGAACCAGGGTGGTACCCAGAGTCTTGATGGGGCTGGGAAGCACCATTTTTTTCTTATCCAGCTCAATGCCAAGCTGTGCCTTCGCTGCCTCCGCGATCTCTTTGGAGGATACGGAGCCGAAGATCTTGCCGCCTTCTCCAGTCTTGATGGTTACGTTAACCTCCATCTCCTTCAGGCGCTCGCCGAAGGCCTTTGCCTCCTCATAGATCTCCTTTGCCACCTTCTCGTCGTTGGCCTTTTTCAGCTTCAGATCGTTCAGGTTCTTGGGAGTAGCTTCCAGTCCCAGCCTCTTTGCCAGGATGAAGTTTCTTGCGTATCCGTCGTTTACATCTACTAACTGTCCCTTTTTACCCAGGGACTTTACATCTTCAATCAGAATTACTTTCATGTTAAAATTCTCCTTCCTCATGCAGCTTGTCAATGGTGTGCTTTACAATCTCCATGGCCTCTTCCACACCGCAGTCCAGCTGGGCTCCGGCCATATTCAGGTGGCCGCCGCCACCCATGCGCTCCGCCAGGAGCTGTACGTTCACCTCGTCGATGGAACGGGCGCTCACATAGGTCTTATGCTGGTAATCGGTCAACACCACAGAAGCCCGGACCCCGTTGATGTCCAGAAGCTCGTTGGCTGCCTGGGCTCCCACGATGGTGGGGCTTTCCAGACTTTCATTGGGGCAGACGGCGATGGCAAAGCCGTGATACAGCTCCGCGTGGCGCACCGCCTCGGCTCTGGCCTTGTACTCGCTCATATCATTCCGGAACATCTTGCGGACACGGGTTACGTCCGCTCCGCACCGGCGCAGGAACGCCGCGGCCTCGAAGGTACGCACTCCCGTCTTGCTGGTAAAATTATTCGTGTCAATGATGATACCGCCGTAGAGACAGTCCGCCTCCACCGCTTTAATCTTTAGTCCTTCGTCAAAATACTGCAAAATCTCCGCTACCATTTCGCAGGCAGAAGACGCGTAGGGCTCGATATAAGAGAGCACTGCGTTCTCGATCTGCTCATTGGTCTGCCGATGATGATCCAGTACCACGATGGTGGGCGTCCGGGACAGAAGCTCCGGACACTCCGTATAGCTGGGACGGTTCGTATCCACCACCACCAGTACCGTATTCCGGTCAATCATCTCAATGGCCTGCTCGCTGCTCAGGAACATGTCCGACTCGTAGACCGGATTATCCTCAAAGCAGGCCTTCATAGGCCGCACTGAGGTGGTCACCTCATTCATTACCACATAAGCACGCTTGCCCAGCACCTTGGCTGCCCGGTAGATACCGATGGCCGCACCGAAGGAATCCGCGTCCGTCTGGCGGTGTCCCATTACCATCACCTTATCCCGGCTCTCGATAAACTCCCGGAGAGCGTGGGCCTTTACCCGGGCCTTGACCCTTGTGGTTTTCTCTACCTGCTGGGTCTTTCCGCCAAAATAAGAGATCTTCTCGCCCTCCCGGATAACCACCTGATCGCCGCCGCGGGCCAGGGCCAGATCAATGGCGATCCGGGCAAACTCATAATTTTCCGCAAAGGTTTTTCCCGCGCAGCCAAAGCCCATGCTCAAAGTAACCGCCATTTCATTGCCGATATTGACGGTCTTAACGTCCTGAAGAATCTCAAACTTATTCTCCCGCATGATGGGCAGATCCTTTTCCTGGATGGCGATAAAGTACTTATCCTTCTCGATATTCTTCACGATACCTCCAAAGGAGGCAAAATACTTATTAATCTTCCGATCTACCAGGGCCACCAACAGGGAACGGCGGACTTCCTCCACCGTGTCCAGGGCTTCGTCGTAATTGTCCAGATACAGAAGGCCTGCTACCAGACGCTGTTCCTTAATCCTGCGGATATAATGGTTCATCTCTGTCTCGTCAAAGAGATAAACCGCGATCAGATAGCCGTCGTCCTCTTCCACGTCCAGGAAAGTATTGTCCTCCATGATGTGATCCAGGTAAACCCGGCGCACATCCGCCCGGTAGTCCTTTTCCTCGGAAGAGAACCGCACCACCCGGGTGTCTTCGAAATCATCCTCCGGCAGTAAATCCAGGGTGAATTCCGGGAAAAAGTGGGTAATGGACTTCCGCAGATTTTTTTTGCCCTTGCCGCAGGCCACAAAAAAAGCCGTATTCGCCCAGAGAACCTTGCCGTCCTCGTCCAGCAGCGCATAGGGTATGGCAAGCTCCTTCAGAAGCTTCCTCTGTACCTGTCCGTACTGGGTGGCGAAAGACACCAGCTCTCCGTAGATCTGGCTCCGGTTCTGCACGTACAGCACGATCACGATCCCCATGTACAGCAGCACAAAGGCGCTCATCAGAATACCGGCCTTTACGGACACGGCATACATGCAGAGATTCATGATCAGCAGCAGAATGCTCATCAGAATGGGCCACTGAACATAGCGCTTCAGGCGGCCCTTTAACTGAACCTTTCTTTTCATTTTTGTCCCCTCTATTATTCTTTTTCATCTTTGTCTGCTACTTAATATTTCTATTATAGCACAACTGACTGTCACTTTACAAGAACAGCAAAAGAAAGCTTTTGCCGCACAAAGAAAGAGAAAGGAAGCGCCTCTCAGCGCTTCCCATAACAGTCGTCGCATACCTGGAAGGGCGTGCCCAGGGGCAGGAGCTTTCCACAGTATTTGCAGCGTGCGATGTAATTCTGTTTTCCTTTGGCCAGGTAGTTCATAATCCGCATCTCAGTCTTTTCCCGCTGGGCGGCCAGCCATTCCTCGTCCACTTCCTTCTGCATGCGGTGGGAGAACTGGTAGTACAGGTCCAGCTGCTTGTAATAGGTCTCATACTGCATGATACCGCCCTTCCGATCCCGGTAGAACTCCGGCTTTTCCAGGCACACGTCCGCTGTGTAGGTTCTGCAGTAATTGAGCCACAGGGATACTACTCTGCGATCCTTGATGTCGATGGGACAAGTGATCATTTTGTAGACCAGATGCTTATTCTCAAAGCCGTCGATCTGGTTCCGGTATCTTTTCGCCTGCTCATAAAGATACAGGGCCTCGTCGATATTTTCCTTTACAAAGGGCTCTGAGGGGGTAACGGAGTACCAGATCTTCATGAGCTCGTCCAGAGGCGCGTCGATATCCAGCAGGATCTGGGGGAATCCCAGGTTTACCTGGGTCAGGGGCTCTTCCTCCGCCTGGTACAGTTCCCGGATGAAGGCCAGCTCCCGCTCGCCCGGGGCGTTCACATAACCCTTATCATAGATGCCGAAGCGTCCGGCCCGGCCTGCGATCTGCTTCACTTCGGGAATCTTTAAGGGTCGGCGGCTGACGCCGTCGAACTTGTCTGTCTGCATGAAGATGATACGCCGCACCGGCAGATTCAGGCCCATACCGATGGCGTCTGTGGCCACGGCCACCTTGGTCTTTTTCTGGTTGAACAGGCGGGTCTGGCGGCGGCGGATCTCCGGGGGCAGACTGCCGTAGATGACGCTGGACTTGACGCCCGCTTCTTCCAGCCGTCCCGAAATATCCAGTACAGACTTCTTGGAAAAAGCGATGAGGGCGTCTCCCTCCTGCACGTCGTCCGGGAATATAAAGGGCGTATCCTCGCAAATCAGCTCAGTTTTTCTCTCGTAACGGCGAATCTCATAGTCATCCCGGCACAGACCGATAAGATGACAAATGACTTCCTCCGCTGCAGGACTCATACAGATATGGATCTCCTTTGCCCGCAGTCCCAGCACCGCCTTGGTCCAGGAGTGGCCACGATCCGTATCCGCCACCAGCTGGGCCTCGTCGATGACCGCAATGTCATAATTTTCATCAAAATCTGCCATCTCGATGGTGGAGGACATGATTCGGCTGCCGGCTTCCTCGATGCACTCCTGTCCTGTCCGCATGGTACAGGGAATGCCCGCCCGCTTCATCTGTTCATAAACCTCCAGGGCCAGCAGACGTAATGGGCCCAGATAGACGCCGCACTCTGCTTTCTTCAGTCGCTCCAGGGAACGGAAGGTCTTACCGCTGTTGGTGGGGCCGATGTGCAGAATAAAATGCCGGTGCAGCTCCCGCACCTCCAAAAACTCCATCTCCGGCCGGGCCGGAACCAGCTCCAGGATCTTGTTCGTCACCTTATAACGGCGGAACTTGGGATACAGGGTAAACAAAGGCTCCTGGCAGATGGCGCAGGGCATGGTTCTCCGGGCCCAGGCCAGGAATTCCCCATTGATACCGTCCTTCTGCTCGGCCAGCAGCATGCCCAGATCCAGCTCCAGCAGCCTGGGCAGCATTTCCTCATTGAGGGCCTGTATCAAATCCTCTTTGTTTCTGCGGTAGGCATAGGAAGCCGTGTTCTTTAGCTGCCGGTGCAGCTCTTCCAGGGTACGGATGTTGATCTGTCCCGATCTGGCGCTGCGCAGGGTCTTCTGAATCTTTGCGATTCTGGCCTGCATGCCCGCTTCCTTTACGGGCTTTTTCGGCTTTTTGCGGCCTGCCCGCTCATATTGCTCTATATAAAACTGATTCAGTTTTTTCTTTTGAATCATAATTTTCCTCTTTCATAACAAAACCCCGCAGCCATTACGACTGCGGGGTCTGATTTCCGTAAATGAATTAGTCCATTACGTACGGCATCAGGGAAATGTGACGTGCTCTCTTGATAGCTACAGTCAGAGCTCTCTGGTGCTTTGCACAGTTTCCTGTGATTCTTCTGGGAAGGATTTTTCCTCTCTCAGACACGTATCTCTTTAATTTCGCTACATCCTTGTAGTTAATCTCGTTGTTCTCTTTTCCACAGAATACGCAGACTTTCTTTCTTCTGCGTCCCATGCCTCTCCGTCTCATCGGAGCGTCGCCTCTATCGGATTTTGTGTAAGCCATGGCTTTTACCTCCTTTTATACTCTTCACTGTTCCATGATTGTTAGTTAAACGGTAATTCTTCGTCGATACCATCCGGGATGTTCATAAAGCCGTCTCCCGCTGCTGCGGAAGGAGTCGGTGCGGACTGGAAGGGATTTGCCTGATTCTGCTGAGACTGGAAGCCGCCTGCATGCTCGCCTGCTGCCGCCTTGCTCTCTGCGAACTCCTGCTCCTCTACGACCACGTCTGTGGTATAGACCTTCTGTCCCTCACGATTTGTATAACTGCCGGTCTGGATACGTCCGGTAATCGCAATCTTCGTGCCCTGACGCAGATACTTCTCCGCGAACTCAGCCTGACGTCCGAATGCCACGCAGCCGATGAAATCAGCGCTTGCATCTCCGTCTCTTCTGAATCTGCGATCTACTGCCAGTGTATATCTCGCCACTGCTGTAGCGCTCTCTCCCTGAGAGTAACGTACATCCGGGTCACGGGTTAAACGTCCCATTAAAATTACTTTATTCATACCAACAATCCTCCACTTTTTCGGTTAAAAACCTTGTCTCTATGCGTCTTTGCGAACACACAGATAGCGGATGACATTCTCCATGATACGAACGTGCTTTTCCACCTCTGCAGGGCAGGTTGCGTCAGCGTCAAACTGAATGAAGTAGTAGTACGCTTCTCTCATGTGCTGGATATCGTAAGCAAGACGCTTCTTGCCCCAATCTTCCACCTCTGTCACTACACCGCCGTAACGAGCGATATACTCTTTCGCTTTCTCTACGGTAGCAGTTCTGACGTCATCCTCTGCCTTTGCATTCACAACTAATGCTAATTCATACTTGTTCATGCTTTACCTCCTTTTGGTCTCTGGCTTCCTCTCTACGGGGGAAACAAGGAATTTAATAATATATCACGAGGTAATACTATAACATAATTTCGACGGCAAAGCAAGGACTTTTTCTGGATTTTCATGGATTTTTCCATACATTCTTTCTTTGACAAATGGAAGAGCTGCACTTATACTCTAAGTATTGTTTTATCACTTTGATATAAAGTTTCTTTATTATAGAAATGATTTTGGAAACGGGAGGTTTTTTATGCGAATCTGGGCCAGGGAGTTTAAGAGTAATCGTATGCTGAGGGATACAGTGGTTGAGGATTTTTCCGATGAAACACGGACCCATAAAATCTTTAACGCGCTGGATGAGATCTGCCATCAGTTTGATCTGAGCAAGCCGATTTGGCTGGAATCCTGCATTGCGGATTTTAAACGGACGGCGAAAGTGCGGTTTTATCAGGATAGTTTTATTGATCAGATTGAGTTTGATTATCTGGAGGTGCAGGTGATCGAGGAGGATTATTAAAACGGACATTGAACCTTATTGCGCCATTCTTTTACGCTTCTTATTTCATGGTTTTTCTATGTGTTTTAGTAGTTTTTATACTGGCTTGGTCATTTTTTCAAAAACTGGCTATTTCAAAATAGCCAGTCCGCCTTTATAGTAGCATCTAACAACAGCAGAGCGCAGCGGACTGTGCACATCCGCCTATTACCTACAAAACTGCTGGGAAAGATGAGGAATTTATCTATGCTGAATACAGAAGCTACTGCCGCAAAGAAGAGCGGCATTACCACAAAGGAACTGGTTATCGACGCAATGCTCATTGCGCTCACCTATATTTTCACTGCGTTTGTAAACCTTCGCCTGCCCATCGCGGCCAACGGCGGACTGATTCACCTGGGAAATGTACCGCTGTTCCTGGCGGCCATCATCTTCGGACGCCGCACCGGTACTCTGGCAGGCGCCTTCGGAATGGGACTTTTTGACCTGCTGTCCGGCTGGTATCTCTGGGCCCCGTTCACCTTCGTCATCGTCGGTTTCATGGGCTTTACCGTAGGCGCCATCACCGACAAGCATCACGGCTACGGCTGGAACGCACTGGCTATCGCCGTTGCATGCGTGATTAAAGTGGTAGGCTACTACATCGCTGAAGGCTTTATCTACGGTAACTGGGTGGCTCCGGCGACCTCCATTCCCGGTAACCTGGTACAGATCGGCGTGGCGGCGATCATCGTCATTCCGATTGCGGAGCGTCTGAGAGTTACCATTCAGAAGAGACTGTAATTCGTTTTACTTATTCAAAGGAGATTTTTACATGTATGAAATTATGACGCCCGGGCCTACACAGGTCCGGGAAAATGTATTGGCAGTCAGAAGCCTGCCCTGCACCAATCCGGATCTGGATCCGGACTTTTATACGTTCTATAAGGAAACCTGTGAGCTCATCAGCGCTCTGCTTCATACTAAAAATGAGGCGTTGATTCTGGGCGGCGAGGGTATCCTGGGGCTGGAAGCAGCCTGCGCCGGTCTCACCGAGCCGGGCGACCGGGTACTGGTCATCGACAATGGCGTGTTCGGCAAGGGCTTTGCGGACTTTGTGAAGATGTACGGCGGAGATCCGGTACTGTATACCGTGGATTATCTGGAGGCTGTGGATGTGGATGCGCTGGCGGCTTATCTGGAAAAGGATCATAACTTCAAATACGCCACGGTGGTTCACTGCGACACTCCCAGCGGCGTGCTCAATGACATCGCGCGGATCTGTCCGCTGCTGAAATCCTATGGCATTCTGACCGTCGTGGATTCTGTCTCAGCCATGTTTGGCGAGGAAGTCCGGGTGGATGATTATCAGATCGATCTGCTCTGCGGCGGTTCCCAGAAAGTGGTTTCCGCCCCTCCGGGACTGACCTTTGTGACCGTGAGTCCGACTGCATGGACGGCTATGAAGGAACGGAATACCCCCATTGCTTCTTTCTATGCGAATTTAATGACCTTTGATGGGTATTTTGAGAAGCAGTGGTTTCCGTATACCATGCCCATCAGCGATATCCGGGGACTGCGGGCTGCCTTTGAGAATATCAAGGCAGATACGACCATCCTGGAGCGGCATGCGAAGATCGCCGGTGCGGTGCGGACGGCGCTGACTTCCTGCGGGCTGAAGCTGCATACACGGAAGGGATATTCCAATACGGTGTCTGTCTTTGATGTACCCAGGGAGACAACTGCTGCGGCGATTCTGACGGCGGTGCGGGAACAGTTTAACATTATGCTGGCCGGTTCTTTTGATGTGCTGGAGGGTCAGGTAATCCGGATTGGACACATGGGCGAGAATGCCCGGGCCGAGAAGCTGGAGGCCGTGATGAAGGCGTTGGATGCGGTACTGCCGGAGCTGGGAGTCCCGCTTACCGGGTCTCTTACTGAGACTTACCTTGAGGCTTTGAAATAAAATTGCATTTCTGCACTTTATATCCTGAATGCTATTTCTTGATCTCCTCGGTCTCCACGATAAACCGCACCGTTCCGGTCTTGCCCTCGGCTAGCCCCGCGAAGTTGTCGTAGCCGTCGTCGGCTTCTTTCACTGCCCGCAGGCGGTTAATAACGTTGCGGAAGTCGGAGCCTCCCAGCCTGGTGAGTTCGTCGATACCGTCCTTCTTAAAGTCTCGGACGCCGTCACGCAGCTCTCTGACACCGTCCAGGGCTTCCCCGAAGGCGTCGTAGAGCTCGCCGCCCGCGGTACAAAGGGTGGTGCCGCCCTCCACGACTTTTTCTGTGCCTGCATAGAGCTGGCTGACTCCTGTGGTGTAGGCTGTCAGGCCGGTGGTCAGCTGCTTGCTGCCTGCGGCCAGAGCCTCCACCGTGGGCTGTACTGCTGCCAGTGACTGCGCATAGCCGCTCAACGCACTCAGCTCTTCCTCCGAAATTCCTGCAGCAGCCAATGCCTCCTTCTGCTCATCCGTCAGACCGTTCAGCTTCCCCAGAATCGACACAAGGACTTCCTGGGAGCTCTCACTTTCACCTTCTTCGGAAGCTTCCTTCAATCCGGCGTTCAGCTGCTCCAGCCCGCTTTGCAGAGCCGCCGCACCATCGTTCAGTCCTTTGCTATTCACCGTCAGCTGTCCTGCGCCGTCACGCACCTGGTTCATGGCGTCCCGGAGAGCCGTCACCCCGCTGGTATACTCGTCCAGATAGCCGTAAAATTCCTTGAGTCCGTCATAGAGCTCTCCCACGCCCTCGTCCAGATCGTCCACACCATCCTTCAGGTCGTCCATGCCATCTGCGAAGTCGTCTGCATCCTTCAGGTCGTCCGTATCCAGATCCTCCAAAAGCCCCGGTGTGATGATGCTTGCGGTAAATTCCAGCTCAAAGTCCTTCGCGTCCGCGGTCACTTCCACGTATTCGGGAATGTCCATATCCTCGGTTACCTCATAGCCGGACAGCTGCAGACTGTCCGCCAGGCCGGGCATGGCATAGCCGATGACCATGTTCTGGTCGTCCATCTGCATCAGCCTGCCGTTTTCCACCTGGATATTGGAGAAGGTGTCCGAGGGCAACGCCAGCGCCGATATAACCAAGAATGGCGTCTGTACCTGGTAGGCTTTGTTCTTTACCGTCACGGTCTCGGTGGCCGAATTTTCATAGTCAAAACGTATCTTCACCTGACCGCTCTTTCCGGCCAGCTTCCTGGGACTGATCTGTTCGCCGTCCAGATAGTAGCTGACTTTTACCCTGACCGGCAGCTCTGCATCACTGGTTCCCTTATAGGAAATGTCCTCGCCGTGGTTCTCCCAGATGAGGTTTCCGTCGGAGCCCTTCGTATATTCTTCGTCACCCTTGGTATTGCGGATGTCCTTCAGATTACTCTGATCCTGAATATCCGAGCCGTCAGACGGATGTTTCAGCACTGTTTCCACGGTAATCTCTTTTGTGTTTCCCTCGGCGTCCGATTTTATGTAAACCGTTTCTGTCTTATCCTTTTCCGCCGAAGAATCCTGATTCTCATAGATATCTTCCGAATCGGTTCCGGAAACAGCCTCCGCCGATGTACCCGCTGAAACCGCCGCACTGTCGTCCTTCGTTTTTCCTTTTTTTATCCCAAAGCTGACTGCCGCTCCCACCGCTATCACTACCAGCAGGATCAGCAGCAGTCCCAGCTTTTCTTTCAGCAATTTCTTTCCGTTCATACTCTCACTCTCCTCATAACTGCACGATGCAAAATCCACGAAAATCGGCTTCGCCGATGGGATTTCGCACTCCTGAATCATTGCCAGTTACTCCACATTCTTCAGGGCCGCGTCCATGGGCACATGCCGGATCTTCCGGTATTCCAGAAGAGCCACCGCCAGGTAAGTTACAAAGCCCATTACAAACATTTCCACATAAATCTCCGGCCCGATATAAAAGGTAATCCAGCCGCTGATGCTCTGCAGCATCATCATGCGGAACAGCACCACCATCACTTCATATTCAATGGGCAGGCTGATGAGCAGAAACAGGATTACTACCATCGTGGTTGACATAATGTAGAGTCCGCTGATTTCCCCGTTGGAATAGCCCAGAATCTTTGTCATGGAAATGGACTGGGCATTCTTTTCGATGATAATCTTCGACAGCAGATAGACCAGCACCATGAACATCAGCATGGCAAATCCATTGACCAGCCCCATCATACTTCCCATGGACACGGTCAGCTGCCTGGATATCTTGGTCAGGGCCTCCGCGTCGATGACAGAGCCGATGTATTTCCCGTCGATATCCGTGATTTCCGTATCGGACAGATAACCGCTGAAATAGTCATTCCCCAGGTCAAATAAGGTGTTCAGCTCCTTCTGAGCCATGAAAATGGTCAAACCGCCCTCGTAGTGGTAGATGCCATCCACCCGGAAGGTATAGGTGTCAGTACCATACTCCTCGTACAGAGTAATCTCATCCCCGGGCTCCAGCAGATACTTTTCCGCGTAAGCCGAGGAGATATACACGCCCTCATCCCGAAAATCAAGGGGGATATACCGGCTGTCGTCCTGCAGGCCGTAGAGTGTTACACTCTCCTTCATATAGGGTTTATCCGGCGTATTCAGGGCGTATGCCGTGAACTTCTCGGCGTCCTCATTGTCGGTCTCCACCTCGTTCCGGAAATACAGCATGGAAATCATACTCTCCAGCTTCTTATCCTCATTCATGGCGTCATAGGGCACCTGCAGAATGTACTGGTAATTGCAGAGCAGGTTCTGCTCGATCTCCGCCTGGTAGTGGTCCAACACCGCCGGAAGGGCCAGGCCGAACATTAGCAGCATATTGGCGAAAAGGATTCCGATAAAGAGTATCAGGTAGTTACCGGCATTCTGGAAAATGACCCTTAAACGAAACCGGGTAAAGAACGGAATGTGGGGGCTTAGCGGCATGGCATGCTTCTGCTTCCGACGGCTCAAATCCCGCCGCAGGAACTTCAGGGGCGACAGGCCCAGCTTCCGCCGAAGCACCAGGTAATTGACCGCCATCATCAGAATCACCGGCACCACCGTGGTCTCCACAAAGGCCTCCGCATTCCAGACGGTCACGTAGGTGGGCAGGCTGTAGCTGCCGTAATACATCCCGGCGCAGACCTCCTTCAGGGAGGTATAACCCAGGATATTGCCGATGAGGGCGCTGATCAGTGTCACTACCGTGGGCATGGTCATATAATGCCGAATCAGTTCGTTTTTCGTATAACCGGAAGCCCGCAGGGTACCGATTACATTGGCCTCCCTGGAAATGGTGCTGCTGGTGGTGATTCCGAAAACGAAAGCCATGATCAATATAACAATATACAAAAGGATGACCATCATGGCCTGGTCGCTTCCCATATCGTCGCCGGTAAACTGAATGGCCTGGTTCTGATAGGTGGGAACGAAATTCTCCAGCTCGGCCTCATTTAGGATGCCCTGCATCAGATCCTCAGCGGCATCCTGCTCAGGCTCGCCCTCCTCCGGCGGCACGTCGTATTTCCAGGCATAGTTCCAATACAGCTCATCCTTGCCGAAATTCGCGAACATCTCCGGCGTCACGATGGCCACGCCGAACTTCACCGCGTCAAACATACTGTCGTTATTGTCTGAAAAAAGACAACTGTAATCGGGCAGCGCCACCAGGCCGGTGACAATCCAGGAACGGGCGCCGCTCTCCAGCTTGTCGCCAATAGTCAGGCCGTTATTATCCGCATACATGCGGTCGATGGCGATCTCGTCCGTACCCGTGGGCATCTCGCCATCCATCAGGCAGACCAGATCTACCTGATCCCGATTCGGATAGATCCGGAGAGTACTGCCATTGGTCAGGGGCTCCTCGGCGTAAAACAGATCGTAAACCGTGACGCCCAGCTCCTGAATGGCCTTCAGCTGGGCTTTATTGGCCTTCTCGCCCAGACGGAAGTTACCGTCCTCGATCTTGTATTTTTCAAAACCTTCGTTATAGGCAATGATCATGCTACCGTCCGCCACCAGAAAGCCCGATACCAGGCTGATGGTTCCGGCCAGCAGAAGGAAAATCACCAGATATTTTCCAAATTCACTTTTCAGCTCGCGCAACAAGCGCTTCCGCAGCGGATTTTTCATACCACGCCTCCTACCATTCCAGATCCTCGGCCGGAATCTTATGCTCGTTCCGGTAATCCTTGCGGATCATGCCGTCGCGCAGCCGCACCACCCGGTCCGCCATGTCCTTGATGGCGTCGTTGTGGGTGACCATGATGACGGTGTTGCCGTACTTCTGGTTGACGGTCTCGATGAGTTTCAGGATGTCCTTGGAGGTCTGATAGTCCAGGGCTCCGGTGGGCTCGTCGCAGAGCAGGATATCCGGGTTCTTCACAATGGCCCGTCCGATGGCGGTACGCTGCTGCTGTCCGCCGGAAAGCTGGTTCGGCAGCTTCTTCCGATGGTCGTAGAGACCCAGGGTGTGGAGCAGCTCGTCCACGTCCAGAGGCTTGTCACTCAGATACGCGCCCACCTCGATATTTTCCCGGACGGTCAGGTTCGGAATCAGGTTGTACATCTGGAAAATGTATCCTAAGTGCTTTCGGCGGTAGGCCGTCAGCTTCTTCTCTTTCATGTCGGCCATCCGCTCGCCCTCGATGCAGATATCGCCCTCATCGGCCGCGTCGATTCCGCCGATAATATTCAGGAGCGTAGATTTGCCGGAACCGGAAGGCCCCAGCAGCACGCAGAATTCGCCCCGCTCCATGGACAGGTTGATACCTTTCAGCACATCCACCCGACTGTCACCGGAGCCAAAGGATTTTTTGATATTGTTGATGGTAAGAAACATGACTCCCTCCCAATTATGCGTATTTCTCCAGTTAGTTAATGCAAACTAACTTTACAGGGAAATTATAGTACACCGGGAAGCAGATTTCCATACTTTTTTACCTGATTTTTGCATTTCGACAGTAAATTTTCCTGTTGCCACACTGTTCATGGCCGCCCTCTCTTCCATGCAAATTATTTCTAATAAAAAATGCACAGAATTATGCTCAAAAACATAATCCCGTGCATTTTTCCTTATTTTCCATGCAAACCTGAAACAGAATCCCATCTGAAGGAATTTTCCGGATAGCTCTTATGCCTCCGGACTCCGTAAGCCCCGTGTATTCTTCTCCACCAGCCGTCTGGCAATCATAATCTGATGTCCGCAGCCCATACATTTCAGACGAAAATCCGCGCCTACCCTTAAGATCTCCCACTCGGAGCTTCCGCAGGGGTGCGCTTTTTTTAATTTTACGATATCTCCTACCTTATATTCCACTTAAAACCTCTCCAATATTGCCCTGGATCAGCAGATCTGCGCTGGCATCCCGGGGCGTCGCGTCCCGATTGATGACAACCAGATGCTTTCCGGTAAAATAATCTATCAGTCCTGCTGCCGGATACACCGCCAGTGATGTACCGCCGATGATCAACATATCCGCCTGAGAGATAGCCCGCACCGCGCCGCGGATGGTCGCGTCGTCCAAGCCCTCCTCGTAGAGCACCACATCCGGCTTGATAACACCGCCACACTCGCACCGGGGCACTCCCTCAGAATGCAGCATATACTCCATATCATAGAACCTTCCGCACTTCTGGCAATAATTCCGGTGCACCGAGCCATGCAGCTCATAGACCTGTTTACTTCCGGCCATCTGGTGAAGTCCGTCGATATTCTGGGTTACCACAGCCTTCAGCTTTCCTGCCGCCTCCAGTTCCGCCAGCTTCTTGTGGGCCGCATTGGGCTTCGCCTCCGGGCAGAGCAGTTTCTTCCGGTAAAACCGGTAGAACTCCTCCGGATCCCGCAGGAAGAAGCTGTGGCTGATGATGGTCTCCGGCGGATATTTCCACTGCTGATGATAGAGACCGTCCACGCTCCGGAAGTCCGGGATGCCGCTCTCAGTGGACACGCCTGCGCCGCCGAAAAAGACGATAGAACTGCTTTCCTCTACATATTGCTTCAAAAGTCTGACCTTATCCCCTGGAACTGCCATAGAAACCTCCCCCTATGCTCAATACAGCTTCTTCGCATGCACCACAAACCGCTTCTCCCCATTCCTGGTACAGGTGGACAGGGTAATGATGGAATCCTCCTTCGTCACCTCCACGCCTGTGTCATACTGGGAGCGGGACTTGATGGTGCTCAAAAATGTCTCATACTGCTCATCCGGTGCGAAGCCGATGGTATAGCTGTCGCTGTCGGCATCCGCCTCATAGACGGAAAACACCTGATATGCATGGGTTCCGTCCGCCAGATCCACATAGATATTCGGGTGGGTCACCATGTAGGACGCTGAACGATACTCCTTCAGTCCCGCGAACATGGAACCATTTTTCATATTATGACCGTAAATGATCGTGTGCAGATCTGAAAAATCCGGATTATTCAGGGTCTCCATAAAGATGCTTCCTGCGCTGTTCACCTTTTTGCTGAAAGTATGGTTCAGATAATAGGAATCATCCCCGGTATGCATCAGCGGATAGCTGATCCCGGTTCCGGGAATCTGGATCCAGCCCACAGTATCGGGATTCTGGGCCTGAAGCTCGCTGACCGCCACTCGCTTTACGGTCTCCTCCCCATCTGTGTCCTCAGTCGCCGTACCGTCGTCCTTTTCCCCATCGTCTTCGTTCACTTCTGACGGCTCCTCCGGCGCAAAAGTATCCTGCAGCTTCTCATACTCATCGGTTCCTGCCTTATACTCCAGGAAGATACTCGAAAGCTGCCAGATACTTACCGCCAATACAATCACGCAAACGCCCATGGCCAGAATCAGCGGCATGGACATTCCTCTTTTTTTCTTTTTTCTGCCTTTTTTCATCATATCCTCCTCACTCTGTCCCCATTCTATCAGACTCCGGAAAAAAGATCCAGCTGCAAATGCGGCTCCGTCCCATCGTCTCCGACCATACAGACTGCCAGACTGCAGCCTTCCTCCGGCTCGTACTGCCAGAGCCTCCACCGCTCCGGCGAAAGCTCCTGCTCTACCCATTCCCCGGTGGTGTCAAAGAGATCCAGAGGCACCCGCAGGCCTTCCCCGATGGCTTTCAAAAAGCTTTCTTTTCGTACCCAGAGACCGCAGAACTCTCTCACCGGTTCTTCTGTATCCCCGGAAATCACACCACCGCAGCTCTGAAGCAGTTCTTCTCGCTCCCGGGAATGCAGTTTATCCACGATCCGCCGCCATTTCGGGTGTGTTTTCCACATTTCCACGTCCACACCCACCGGTCTCTCCCCAAAGGCGCAGGCGATGTAAGGGCCGCTGTGGGAAATGCTGATATGGATATGAGAGTATCCGGCCAGATAGGGCTTCCCTTTTTCATCCTTTTCCACCTGAAAAGCGGACGCCGGAATCCCATATTCTGTTTCAAGCGCAGACGTAAGCAGCCTTCTGGCTGCCGTAGACGGATCTTCTCCCGGTGCTGTCCTTGCCAGGCGGATCTCTGTCATATTCTCTCCTCTTTCAGCCGGAAGCTTTATTCTTCCGCAAATAAAATCTGCTCCACCAGCGCAGCTGCGTCCTCGATACAGCCGTCACAGGAGCGCAGTCTCTCTCCGGTCTCTACGCCCTTCAAATCCTTACAGACTGTGGAACCGTTCTTTTTCTGAAAGCCCTCCACGATCTTTTTGGATATCTGGTAGGTCTTTCCCTTGCTCACGGGTGCCTCCAGATCGCCGCAGCTGCTCTTCAGTCCGGCCAGCAGCACCGCGCCCGACACGGCTCCACAGGTGGCCTGCATGCCGCCCATACCGAGACCAAAGGCCTCTGTGGCACGGAATACGCTTTGCTCGTCCATTCCTACCAGATCGCAGTAAGCGCAGGCTACTGCCTGGGCACAGTTATATCCCTTTGCGTGATTCTCCAATGTCTTCTGTATTCTGCTTTCCATTTTTCAATCCTCCATCTGTCTTTTTGTCTGTATTACCAGGCCGTTCCGGTGTACACACAAACGGTCTGCTTTTTCTGCTGATCCAGCAGCTCCTGCAGTGCCTCGTCGCTGTCCGAGATCCACACGTCCTCTTCCTCCGCGTTCAGTCCCAGATACTCCCGCAGGGTGCAGGTCTCGTCACTGTTTCCCCAGTCCTCAATGTATTTATCGATCTCCTCAAAGGGAATCTTCCCCTGAAGATATTGCTCCTTGAATTTCATAGTCATCTCCTTATTTTATATTACGTATTTGTCTGTTCCTGTAAAAATGCCTCCAGCTCTGCCCGGGAGGGCGCTCCCTCCATGGGTCCCTGCTTCCGCACGGACATGGCTCCCGCTGCGTTGGCGAAGCGGCCGCAGTCCTCCAGGCTCATTCCCTCCGTCAGCCCTGTCAGGAAAGCTCCGCAGAAAGTATCTCCGGCTCCCGTAGGATCCACCTCTTCCACAGAAAAGCCCGGCACGTCGAAGGCTTCCGTCCCGCTGTAGATCCGACAGCCCTGATCGCCATTTTTCAGCACTACGATTTTTCCATCTGCCGCCCAGCTTCTGCAGCCTTCCTCGTCTGTGGCACAGCCGGTCAGCATAGCCGCCTCGGACTTGCTGGGGAAAATGATGTCTGCCCGCCGGATCACCGGCATACAAAGCTTCCGAATCTCTTCCTCGCTCAGAGCCTCAGGCCGGATATTCGGGTCAAAGCAGACCTTTGACTCCGGCGACGCCGTCTCTACCATTTTATAGATCGCCTCTGCGCTGGCCTGATTCACCGACATGGTAAAGCCGCTCACATGAAGCCATTTACTTCCCGCCAGCTTCTCCGGCTTCACATCCTCCGGCTCCAGCATGCCCGGTGCCGCATGGTGTACATGGAACAGAAAGTTCCTGCTTCCGTCCGAATAATAGCACACAAAGGCTGTTCCCGTGGCCGCCTCCGGGTGTACCCGGATCATGGAGCAGTCCACGCCGTTCTCCTTCAGCCGATCTGTCACACATCTTCCGAAGCCGTCATCTCCCACCACGCCGATCATGGCGCACCTGGCCCCCAGTCTGGCCGCCGCATTCAGCATGATGGCCGTATCCCCGCTGGGATAGGGTCCCGTAAAGTCCGCCGGTCGATCCAGCGGCTTATCCAGCTCTTTCCGCATGATTTCACAGAGCAGAGGCCCCATTGTCACAATATCATATCCCATACCGTTCCTTCTCCCCGTCCGTTTTTTCTTATTATACTACGTCCCACAGCCCAGGACAAAGACTTTTTGTATTTGACAGCCGCTTCCGCGTTCGGTAAAATGACAGCAGTATCTCTGTCCCCTGGTTTTCCTGGCCGGATTCGTGGACTCCATCGGCGGAGGCGGCGGCCTGATCTCCCTGCCTGCCTATCTCTTTGCCGGTCTGCCTCCCCATACGGCCCTGGCCACCAATAAGCTGTCCTCCTCCATCGGAACCACCATTTCCGCCGTCCGGCTCTTCCGCTACATGGATCTGCCACTGGCCGGCGCCTGCGTTCTCTGCTCCCTCATCGGCTCCAGCCTGGGATCAAATCTGGCTCTGCTGGCCAGCGATCAACTGATCCGCTACATGCTTCTTCCGGTGCTTCCCATCGTGGCCTATTACGTGCTTCGGAAAAAGGAGCTGAACAGCCACGAAAAAGAACCTCTGTCACGGGGGAATACCTTTTTGGTCTCCATGCCGGCCTCCTTTCTCGTAGGTATGTACGACGGCTTCTACGGCCCCGGCACCGGCACCTTCCTGATTCTGCTGTACACGGGCCTGGCCCGCATCGACCTGCTGACGGCCTCCGCCAACACCAAGGCCGTGAACCTAGCTTCCAATATCGGCGCCCTCACCGTCTTTCTTCTGAACGGTAAAGTCTTCTTCGCCCTGGGCCTCCCGGCCGCCGCCTGCTGCATCGCAGGCAACTACCTGGGATCCGGCATGGTGGTAAAGAACGGCTCCCGCATCGTGCGGCCCATTATTCTGTTTGTGCTGACGGTGCTGTTTTTTAAGGTGCTTTGGGGGAAATAACAGAAAAAAAGAACTGATTTTTCATTTTGAAAAATCAGTTCTTTTTAGAGGCGACAACCAGATTTGAACTGGTGATCAGGGTGTTGCAGACCCACGCCTTACCACTTGGCTATGTCGCCATCAACTATCATAGTATATCACAACGAATCTATTCCGTCAAGATATAAATGACTCCTACGGGAATCGAACCCGTGTTACCGCCGTGAAAGGGCGATGTCTTAACCGCTTGACCAAGGAGCCTTATTTGTCTGCCCCTTTGGATGGGCGTTAGCTCGGTTCTTTTGCCGTGCCCGATTATATTATCATAGTTTATCGGGATTTGCAAGGGTTTTTTCTTCTTTTTTCAAGTTTTTTGGCTCTCTCCGGAGGACCAGCGGGTTGTCCGCTCTGCCCATTCAGTCAAAGAACCGGCTGTGCGAAATTTTATACGCACAGCCGATGAGCATCTGAAGCTTTTATTTTCCTACCCGTTTACCACATTCACCGGTTCTCCGTCCAGAAATGCCTGCAGATTCTTCAGGGTGCAGTCCATGATACGCTGGCGGGCTTCCTTGGTGGCCCAGGCGATATGGGGCGTAATAAAGCAGTTCTTCGCGTCCAGAAGAGGATTGTCCCCGTGGATGGGCTCGGAGCTTACCACGTCTACACCTGCAGCCAGCACTTTGCCGCTGTTCAGGGCGTCAGCCAGATCCTGCTCCACCACCAGCGGGCCGCGGCTGTTGTTCAGGATGATGACGCCGTCCTTCATCTTTCCGATAGTTTCTTTATTGATGATACCCTCTGTAGCCGGGAATAAGGGGCAGTGCAGGGAAATTACGTCGGATTCTCTGAGCAACGTATCCAGATCTACATAGGTTCCGATGGCTTTTCCGCTCTCATGCTCGTGAGGAGAATGAGCCAATACCTTCATGCCAAAAGCCTTTGCAATGGTTCCCACCTTCTGGCCGATTCTGCCGAAACCAATGATTCCCATGGTCTTTCCGGCCAGCTCGATCTGCGGATAATCGCAGAAGCAGAAGTCCGGGCAGTTCTCCCAGCGCCCCTCATGCACTGCCTGGGAATGATGAGCCACATGGTGGCAAATCTCCAACAGCAATCCAAAGGCGAACTGAGCTACTGTGTCTGTTCCGTAGCCCGGTACATTGGTGACCGGAATGCCTTTCTCTCCTGCGCAGGCGTAGTCCACCACATTGTAGCCTGTGGCCAGCACGCCGATATATTTAATGCCCGGACAGCTGTCCAGCACTTTCTTTGTAATCGGAGTCTTATTGGTAATCACGATCTCCGCATCGCCAATGCGCTCTATGGCCTCGTTCTCGTCTGTCAGAGAGGTTCTGTCATAAACTGTGAACTCTCCCAGCTTCTCCAGTTCTCCCCAGCTTAAATCTCCGGGATTCTCCGTGTAACCGTCTAATACTACGATTTTCATGCTCTTTCTCTCCTGTGTCTTTGTGAAATTCTGTCGTCTGACGACATTAGATTATGAATCTTCGATTCATAATCAACATTCGCCGCTCGTCAATCATACGAGTATGTTGACTCGCTTGCGCTCATTATATCATATCCCACCCCCATAAACTACATTTTTCACATTTTTATTATATTTCTGCTCTGTCTTGCCACCTGTCCAGCCAGGTGTTACAATGGAATACAGAAACCCTATAGAGAGGAGTACTTCTGTATCATGACAACCGCACAGCGCAGAACAGAGATTTTACAACTTTTGAAAAAGGCTGACGCCCCTGTGGCCGCCAAAGAATTAGCCGCACACTTCGGGGTAAGCCGTCAGGTGATCGTGCAGGATATGGCCGTGATACGGGTCTCCACCCCCGGTATTCTGTCTACCACCCGGGGCTATGTCCTCCAGCAGGACAATGGCAGCGCCCGTGAGTTCAAAGTCTGCCACACGCCGGCGCAAACTGCCGATGAGATGAACCTTATCGTGGACTGTGGCGGCCACATCAAGAATATCAGCATCAGCCACCGGCTCTACGGCCGGATTTCGGCCGATATGGATATCCGTTCCCGCCAGGATGTATATGAGTTTATGGAAACTCTGAAAAATAGCCGCTCCAGTGTCTTAAGCAACGCCACCTCCGGCTATCACTATCATCTGGTGGCCGCCGATACCCCGGAACGCCTGGATATGATCCAGCAAAAGCTCCAGGAGGCAGGTTTCCTGGCTCCTCTGCAGCCCTGGGAGCAGGTACAGTAAAATAACAAAATACAAGTCCTCCCGGAGAGCATATCAAAAAACGGGAGGACTATTTTTCTTTTCACACAAATTGCACCCACAAAAAAACCTGTAAGCAACGCTTACAGGGTTTTTAAGCTCCCCGAGTAGGGCTCGAACCTACGACATTTCGGTTAACAGCCGAACGCTCTACCACTGAGCTATCGAGGAATATTTAATTCAGATACCATAATACCTGATCACCCAACGTATGTCAAGTGTTCAGGTAATTTTTTGTACCTTCAAAACTATATACTGCATATCTTTTAGACATTTTCTATCCTATGACGCTTCGCGAAGATTTTGCTTTCTTTACTCGCACGAGACCAGTCACTCAGAACCGCTTGCGCGCTTCTTCGTGCCTTCGCTCCGCGAATGCTCAGCCGTCACATCTGCTTTGCTTCGGAGTGCCAGCACTCCTCTTCTCCGCATCTGTTCCGTCTGACCGCTCTCTCCGCTCTTGGTCAAGCCCTCGACCTATTAGTAACAGTCAGCTCCATGTGTTACCACACTTCCACCTCTGCCCTATCTACCTTGTCGTCTTCAAGGGGTCTTACTTCTTTCGAATGGGATATC
>NZ_JACOOR010000006.1 GCF_014290175.1 Anaerosacchariphilus hominis | reverse complement strand
AACAGGCGAACCGGAATGCAGTATGCTTCCCGGTTCGCCTGCTCTCTTTTTATGGAATAGGAAATTCCGATAGAATTCCCTATTCCATAAAAGCAAGCAGAGCTTGCAAAAATGCGCACTCGGCGCAGTGGTAGATGGTTGCCAAGGCAACCATCTACCACTGCGCCGAGTGCGCGAGAATGTGCCAACGGCACATTCTTTTTTATGGCCCGTGTCTACTTGACGAATATACGCGCATCACGTATAATTATTCAGTTACAACATCATTTTCAAACAAAAATACAAGTGAATAAAAGGAGTAATTACAAATGGCAAGTTTGTGGGGCGGAAGATTTGAAAAAGATATGGATGATATTGTAAAAAAATACAATGCATCTATTTTTTTTGATCAGAGAATGTACAACGAGGACATCAACGGCAGTATTGCCCATGTGACCATGCTGGGTAAGCAGGGTATCGTGTCCAATGAGGAAAAGGATCAGATCATCGCAGGTCTGGAGGCCATCCGCAAGGATATCGCGGAGGGCAAGATCGTATTTACCGTAGAGGACGAGGATATCCATATGGGTATCGAGAGCCGGCTCATCGAGCGCATCGGAGATGTGGGCAAGAAGCTGCACACATCCAGAAGCCGTAACGACCAGTGCCAGGTGGATACCCGTCTCTACCTGCGAAAAGAAGTTTATGAGATTCTGAACAGCCTGTGCTATCTGGAGAGCGTGATCCTGGAGAAGGCTGAGAAGTACGCAGACCAGATAACTGTAGGTTTCACCCATCTGCAGCACGCGCAGCCTATCACCATCGGCTTTGTATTCATGGCTTATTTCCAGATGTTTAAGAGAGATATCGAGCGTCTGAGCGATACTCTGGAACGTCTCAACTATAATCCCCTTGGCGCCTGCGCCCTGGCCGGAACCACCATGCCCATCGATCGTCATCTGACCAGTGAGCTGCTGCACTTTACAGCTCCCACAGAGAACGCCATGGACGCAGTCAGCGATCGGGACTACAGCCTGGAGTTCTTAAGCGACGCTTCCATCTCTATGATGCACCTGTCCCGCTGGGCCGAGGAGTTCGCCTGGTGGAATTCTTCTGAGTTTTCCTATATCGCCATTGATGACAGCTTCTGCACCGGAAGCAGCATTATGCCCCAGAAGAAGAACCCGGATATGGCAGAGCTGATCCGCGGTAAGGTAGGCCGTGTATATGGCGATCTGATGCAGCTTCTGACCGTTATGAAGGGAACTGCCCTGGCATACAATAAGGACTTCCAGGAGGACAAGGAGAGTCTCTTCGACGCCATCGACACCTGGAAGGCCACCATCGACATCTTCGCCAAGATGCTGGATAAGACCGAGTTCCGTATGGATCAGATTGAGAAACAGCTGGGCAAGGGTTTCCTGAACGCCACCGATATCGCGGAGCATTTCGCAAAGCAGGGTATCCCCTTCCGTGAGGCACATTCTATCGTAGGACATATGGTAAAGGCATGCGAGAACAAGGGATGCGATTTCGAGGATCTGACAGACGAGGATCTGCAGGCCATCGACAAGCGCGTGACTAAGGAGCTGCTGGGCGATATCAGCATCAAGACCTGTGTAAATGCCCGGGTATCCTTCGGTGGAACTGCTCCGTCCGAGGTACGCCGCCAGATCGAGGTGGGCCGTCAGTGGCTGAACAGCCTGGAGCGCTAAGCAGGGGGCTGTTTTCCTATGAAAATTAAAGTATTAATGACAGATAAAGCTATGCAGCGACCGGTTATGGATGACCGGGAGCGCATGCTGTCAGCGGCAGTCTCATCGGGAGTAGAGATCTCGGTGGACTGCATTAAAAAGGGCCCCGATGAACTGGACTGTCACACAGACGAGGCCTTCGCAGCGCCGGAGCTGGTTAAGATGGCCATTCAGGCAGAGAAAGACGGCTATGATGCCATCGTGATCTACTGCTTCAGCGATGTGGGACTGGAGGCTCTCCGGGAAAATGTAAAGATTCCCGTGATCGCGCCCGGGGAGGTCACCCTGTCGGTGGCCCAGACCCTGTGCAGCCGCTTCGTGGTCGTGACGGGAGCCGGATGGAATATTCCCCGGACCTACCGGCGTATGATGCGAAACTGCATCGCCCGGGAGAAAATGCAGGCCGTACTGGCCCTGGATATCCCTGCAGAGAAAATGCGGGTGAACCCCAATGCCACCAAAGAGCATCTGGAAATGGTCTGCAGGGAGGCAGTGGAGAAATACCAGGCCGACGGCGTCATCTTAGGATGTCTTGGCATGGCAGGCTATGGCGACGAGTTGGAGCGGAAGTATCCGGTGAAGGTGCTGGATCCGGCCTTTATCGCGGTGGCCTATGCGGAGCTGTGCGTGCGGCTGGGGCTCAGGCATATCCCTGCGCAGTATCACCCTTTTACCAATGAAAGTCATGTGGACTTATGAAGATAATTATGGGATCGGTTTCCTGCGGAAGGATAGATACCCGTGGAAAGCAGATTACCTGATTATAAAAATACAGGGTACAGGAATGGATAGTTATGTAAACCTGTAACCAACGAGGAGGATTAGTATGGAATACGGTATCTTATCGATTATCCCCGCAGTGCTGGCAATTGCCCTTGCGATGATAACCAAAAACATTGTGGTGTCTCTTGTCATTTCCGTTTTCGTAGGCTCCACCATTATCTGTGGCTGGAACCCGATCGCGGGCTTTCTGGAAATGACGCACACCCACATTTTCGCGGCATTATCTGAGCCGTCCAATATGCAGGCTTTATTTATGATGACCATTATCTCCGGTTTCATTGCCCTGCTGACCTCTTCTGGCGGAGCCGGAGCCTTTACATCCATGGTAACCAAGAAGGTCAATACCAGAGCAAAATGCGAGACCGGCATCTGGCTGGGAGGTCTGTTTGTATGGTTCACCGATTCAGGAAACTCCCTGATTGTAGGACCGATCTTCGAGGCGCTTGCTGAGAAGCTGCGTGTATCCAGAGAGAAGTTCGCTTATATCCTGGACTGCACCACCTCTCCCATCTGCTCCATGATTCCGATTATCGGCTGGGGTGTAACTACCATTTCCCTGATTCAGGCGGAGCTTGATAATGCGGCCATCACCGAGGTTTCCGGTATGGATGTGTTCATGCAGGCCATTCCGTTTAACTATTACGCAATTCTGACTCTGTTCATGGCAGGTCTCCTGGCATTTACCCAGTGGGATTACGGCCCCATGCTGAAGGCCCAGAATAGATCCATGAAGACCGGCAAGACCCTTCGCGACGGCGGCGTTCCCATGAGAAGTGAGAACAAGAGCGGCAGCGACAACGAGAAAGAGGGAAAAGTCAGCACCATGGTAATTCCGTTGATTACCCTTTTAGTAGTTTTGTTTGCATTCCTGTTCTCCAAGGACTTTCTGCATGAAAGAGTAGCGGGCAGCGACCTGCGTACCGGTATCGCTTCCGCATTCTTCGCAGCTACCATTGTATTGATTATCATGTGCCTGAAGGACAAGCTGTACACCTTTACCGAATGTGTCACCATCTACACCAAAGGCTGCGCCAATGCCATGTTTATGTGCATCGTTCTGGTTCTGGCATGGTCCCTGTCCAGCGTAACAGGCACGCTGAATACCGCAGGCTATCTCATCGAGATTTCCTCCGGCTTCCTGGCACCGAGCATGCTGCCGCTGGTTATGTTCATTTTGGGCGCTATCATGTCCTTTGCGACAGGTACTTCCTGGGGAACCATGGGCGTACTGATGCCGCTGGGACTTCCGGTAGCTATCGATATGGGCGCGTCCCTGCCGCTGGTATCTGCAGCTATCGTAGGCGGCGGACTCTTCGGAGACCACTGCTCCCCGATTTCCGATACCACGGTTCTTGCATCCATCGGAGCAAGCTGCGACCATGTGGATCATTTTGAGACCCAGATGCCTTATGCAGTGACCGTAGCGGTTATCTGCGGCGTCATGTTCATTCTGGCAGGTATGGATACCAGCCCGATTATGCTGGCCGTAGCTGCAGTGATTCTGACCGCAGTCGTATTTGTATTACATAAACTCTCTGTAAAGAAATATGGACAGGAAAAAACGCCCGGAAATGTGACAGAATAGATTCTGCAGAGATGGGCAGACAGTAGAAGAAAAGAGGTTAAAAAATGAGTCAATCATTATGGCCGGAGGGCAAAAAGAGCGCGGCAATGTTCACGTTCGACCTGGACGGCGATATCATCTGGCAGAACATGTCTTCCGATGAACCGAACACGGAGAAGCTGATCCGCGCCCGTTCCATCGGACAGTACGGTCCGAACCGCTGTGTGGACATGATTCTGGATTTATTGGATAAGTATCATGTAAAAGCAACCTTTTTCGTACCGGGTTATGTGGCAGAGCATAACCCGGATGTAATCCGCCGTATCGACGCAGCGGGACATGAGATAGGAAATCACGGTTACACCCATGAGCGTTTCGTGGAGAAGACTGTGGAGGAGCAGCTGGAGATTCTGAAGAAGACCCAGAAAGTCATCAAGGATATCACGGGAAAGGAGCCGAAGGGCTTCCGAACCCCCTCCGGAGATTGGCATGTGCGTACGCCCTATCTGCTAAATGATCTGGGATTCCTGTATTCCAGCTCCATGCGCGGCGACGATATTCCCTATTATACCGTACTGGATGGCAAGGAAACTAATCTGGTGGAGATTCCCTCCAAATGGGAGTTGGACGACTATGTGGCACAGGCCTACAGCGTCTACCCGGCTGAACCCGCCGGACTGGACCGTATCAGCTGCTATCGCAATGTGCAGGACAATGATATCCGGGAGTTCCGCGGTTACTATGATATGGGACTTTGCATCGCGTTTTTGATGCATCCGCAGATCTCCGGAGCGCCGGGACGGAATCTGGTTCTTGAGGAAGTGCTGAAGGAGGTAACCTCCCACGACGATGTGTGGGTGGCTACCGGAAGTGAAGTGGCTGAATACTGGCGCAAGGCACATCCGAGAAAGGAGGACTAGAAGATGTACGCACAGGAAATGAAACTGCCGGAAGGCAAACAATGCGCGGCTTTTATCTCGGTCAATCTGGCTGCGGAGTTCTTCTGGCTGTCTCTCGATAAAAGAGCGGCAGAGATGCCCAAGACCCTGTCCCTGGGACAGTATGGTATGACCCACGGTCTTCCGAGACTTTTAAGTCTGCTGGACGAGCTTCATATTAAGGCCACGTTCTTTGTACCGGGCAAGACTGCGGAGACCTATCCGGAAAAAATCAGAGAAATCGCAGACAGAGGCCATGAGATCGCCTGCCACGGCTATGAATATGAAAATTTCGGTCTCTTAGACGCAGAGGAGCAGCGGGAGCGCATCGGTAAGGCTGTGAAAGCCATCGAGGACGCCTGCGGAAAGAAGCCGGCCGGTTTTCGGGCCCCCATCGGCGATCTGATGCTGGAGACGCTGGATATCGCCAGAGAGTACGGTATGACCTATTCCAGCGACCTGTACGACGACGACCGGCCTTATTTCATGAAGACCAATGAAAAGGGCGACAAAATCCTGCAGATTCCCCAGCAGTGGGCGAACTTTGACCTGCCGTATTTTGCTTTCAACTACCGTCCCGCATTCCCCTTCGGACAGGGACGTGTGGCAAACTACAGCAACGTACTTTCCAATTGGAAGGACGAGTTCACAGGACACTACAATCATCGCCTCTGCTATAACCTGCAGCTGGATCCCCAGTCCACCGGAAGCCCGGGACGTTTCGCCATGCTCCGGGAGTTCCTGGAATACATGTGCGCCCACGAGGGCGTATGGTTCGCCACAGGCAGCGAGCTGGCAGACTTCTGTAAGCAGGACGAGGCAGCTTATCCGAGCCTTCGGGAAACCAGAGTGGTTTAGCAGGAAATGCTGAAAAAACCGGTAAGATAAATAAAAAAATACTTGCAATCTGAATCCCCGTGTGTTATCATACTAGACGTATGATCTCCACGGGGATTCTGCGCCTGTTTTTAGGAAACGGGTTTTGGAAGATTCGTGAGATCGGGAACAAGAAACGCCTTGTTTTTCGGCATTTTTCCACTTCAAAACCCAGTCGTGGAACGGTGAAGAAGAACGAAAGATGTGAAAGGAGGATTTTTACGATGAAAGTAAGATCATCTGTAAAACCCATTTGCGAGAAGTGCAAAATCATCAAGAGAAAAGGTAGTATCAGAGTAATTTGCGAGAATCCGAAGCACAAGCAGCGCCAGGGTTAATTCCGCAGATTGTGATAAATCTCGTTTCATATATATTTGTGAGCAGGAGATTATTCACAATGATATTGCTTAAAACGGAGAAATGCGTACCGCAGAGTATCTGAAAGGTCGGGTATTTACCCGGCTGGATGCGAACACCGCATCCCATTTAGGAAAGTGTCATCGGGCACCTATTAAAAAACGCCCGGAACCCAATTTTTTATTAAATGGAGGAATAATCAAATGGCTCGTATTTCTGGTGTAGACTTACCAAGAGAAAAGCGTGTAGAGATTGGTCTGACTTATGTATACGGCATCGGCCGCGTAAGCGCAACCAAGATCCTGGAAGCAGCAAAGGTAAATCCGGATACCCGTGTAAGAGACCTGACTGACGAGGAAGTCAAGAGAATCAGCGAAGTAATCGACGCTGACTACATGGTAGAGGGAGATTTAAGACGTGAGATCGCGATGAACATCAAGCGTCTGCAGGAGATCGGATGCTACAGAGGTATCCGTCATCGTAAGGGACTGCCGGTTCGTGGTCAGAAGACAAAGACCAACGCAAGAACTCGCAAGGGTCCGAAGAGAACAGTAGCAAACAAAAAGAAATAAGCATTGAGCACTTAGCGAATGCAAGATATGAAGAAAGTAGGTTAGTTTAAAATGGCGAAAGTTACAAAGAAAGTGACAAAAAAGCGCGTAAAGAAAAACGTTGAACGCGGACAGGCACATATTCAGTCATCTTTTAACAATACAATCGTTACCCTGACAGATACCGAAGGAAACGCTCTGTCATGGGCAAGTGCCGGTGGTCTGGGATTTAGAGGTTCAAGAAAATCTACTCCGTATGCTGCACAGATGGCAGCTGAGACTGCAACCAAGGCAGCTCTGGTACATGGACTCAAGACTGTAGACGTTATGGTTAAGGGACCGGGTTCAGGCCGTGAGGCAGCAATCCGTGCACTTCAGGCATGTGGTCTGGAGGTAACCAGTATTCGTGACGTAACACCCGTTCCTCACAACGGATGCCGTCCGCCCAAGCGTAGAAGAGTCTAATTTAGGAGGTCGTAAGTTATGGCAGTCAATCGTGTTCCGGTTTTAAAAAGATGTCGTTCCCTTGGTCTGGAGCCGACAGTATTGGGAATTGATAAAAAGTCCACAAGAGAGTTAAAGAGAGCAAACAGAAAGATGTCCGAGTACGGACTTCAGCTTCGTGAGAAGCAGAAAGCAAAATTCATCTACGGCGTACTTGAGAAGCCGTTCCTGAACTACTACAAGAGAGCAGATAAGATGAAGGGCATGACCGGTGAGAATCTGATGATCTTACTGGAGAGCAGACTGGACAACGTAGTGTTCCGTCTGGGCCTGGCCAGAACCAGAAGAGAGGCTCGTCAGATCGTAGATCACAAGCACGTTCTGGTAAACGGCAAGCAGGTAAACATCCCGTCCTACCTGGTAAAGGCTGGCGACGTGATCGAAATCAAAGAGAAGTGCAAGGGTTCTCAGAGATATAAGGATATCGTAGAGGCAACTGCAGGAAGACTTGTTCCGGAGTGGCTTGAGGCTGACCTTGAGGCTCTGAAGGGAACCGTTAAGGAGCTTCCGTCCAGAGAAGTCATTGATGTACCGGTTGATGAGATGCTTATCGTCGAGCTGTATTCTAAGTAATCTGAGTATAACATCGACAGCATAACACCCAAACAAAATGTGAAGGAGGAGCCTTTTAGTGTTCGAGTTTAATAAACCGAAAATTGAGATTGCAGAGATTTCAAATGATAAGAAGTATGGAAAATTTGTGGTTGAGCCGCTCGAGAGAGGCTATGGTACGACACTGGGCAATTCACTGAGAAGAATCATGCTTTCTTCGTTACCGGGTGCAGCAGTCAGCCAGGTGAAGATCGAAGGCGTTCTGCATGAGTTCAGTTCCATTCCTGGAGTAAAGGAAGACGTAACTGAGATCATCATGAACATCAAGAATCTGGCCATTCGGAATACAAGCGACAGCAACGAAGCGAAAATCGCCTACATCGAGTTCGATGGCGAGGGCGTAGTCACAGCAGCTGATATTCAGGCAGATCCCGACATCGAGATTCTGAACCCGGAGCTTGTAATCGCTCATCTGAACGGCGGCGCAGACAGCAAGCTGTACATGGAGCTGACGATTACGAAGGGCAGAGGCTACGTGAGCGCAGATAAGAATAAGAATCCGGATCTTCCCATCGGAGTGATTGCGATCGATTCTATCTATACACCCGTTGAGCGTGTAAACATGACAGTGCAGGATACCCGTGTTGGTCAGGTAACTGACTATGACAAGCTGACACTTGATGTGTATACAAACGGAACCCTGGTTCCGGATGAGGCTGTCAGCCTTGCTGCAAAGGTACTGAGCGAGCATCTGAGCCTGTTCATCGACCTGTCCGAGAATGCCAAGACCGCAGAGGTTATGGTAGAGAAAGAGGACAATGAGAAGGAAAAAGTGCTTGAAATGAGCATCGACGAGCTGGAGCTTTCCGTTCGTTCCTTCAACTGCCTGAAGAGAGCAGGCATCAATACAGTAGAAGAGCTTTGCAACAGAACTCCGGAGGATATGATGAAGGTTCGTAACCTGGGCCGTAAGTCCCTGGAAGAGGTTCTTGCAAAACTGAAAGAGCTGGGATTACAGCTGAACCCAAGCGAAGAGTAATCTTCGCTTGGGTGATACTTCTCGAACTGGCTTCGAGAAGGTACCGATATTCCGAGCGAGGAATAAAATTCCTCGCCCACATAAACACTATGGAAGAAAGTCCTCCCCAGTAAGACCGAAGAAGCATGGGGATGTGGCTCCACAGATGGAGGAAAAGAAAAATGGCAAAGTATAGAAAACTGAGCAGAACATCCAGCCAGAGAAAGGCTCTCCTGAGAAATCAGGTAACCGCTCTTCTGGAGAACGGCAAGATTGTAACTACCGAGGCTAAGGCGAAGGAAGTTCGCAAGATTGCTGAGGGACTGATCGCACTGGCAGTAAAGGAGAAGGACAACTTCGATACCGTTACTGTTACCGCTAAGGTTCCGCGTAAAGACGCTGATGGAAAGCGCGTAAAAGAAGTGGTAGACGGCAAGAAGGTTACCGTATACGACGAAGTAGAGAAGACTATCAAGAAGGATCAGCCGTCCAGACTGCATGCCAGACGTCAGATGCTGAAGGTTCTCTACACTGTAACTGAGGTTCCGACCGAAGCTGCAGGAAAGAAGAAGAGCACCAAGAAGGTTGACCTGACAGCAAAGCTGTTCGACGAGATCGCACCGAAGTACGCAAGCCGCAACGGTGGTTACACCAGAATCGTAAAGATCGGCCAGCGTAAGGGCGACGCAGCGATGGAAGTACTTCTGGAGCTGGTATAAGCCTTATCTGATTGTTCGAGATTCTTTGATTGAACTTAGAACGCCCCCGGGCCTGGAGAAATTCAGGTTTCGGGGGCGTTTTTTGCGTAGTTCCAAAGGGAACCGGCGCATTTTCCTTGCACTTTTTTTCTGCGGATAGTAAAATAATATCAAGTATGCCGTGCGCCTGTGCGTCAGGCGCGCTTTTCATCATGCAGACAGAATCATAACAGAATAAAGAATGATCTGCAGAGGAGGATAAAATTATGATATCACAGGAATGCTATGAGCTTGGCAGTAAAAGCTCTGTTATAAGAGAGATATTTTCCTACGGCCTGAAGAGAAAGGCCGAGATCGGCGAGGACAAGGTCTATGATTTCAGCCTGGGCAATCCCAGCATCCCGGCGCCGGAATCCGTGAAGCAGGCGATTTTGGAGCTGATGGAGCTGCCGCCTGAGAAGATCCACGCTTATTCTCCGGCACCGGGCGACCCGAAGGTGCGTACTGCCATTGCCGGGTCCCTGAACCGCCGCTTCGGCGAGAACTTCCGTATGGAGAATATCTTCATGACCTGCGGAGCGGCCGCATCCTTAAATATCTGTCTGAAAGCCCTGTTGAACCCAGGTGAAGAAGTTATCACTTTCGCGCCGTTCTTCCCGGAGTATCGTGTCTGGGTCGAGGGCGCAGGCGCCGTCCTGAATGTGATTCCGGCGAAACTTCCGGATTTCCAGATCGACGCGGAAGCCTTTGAGCGGGCCATTACACCGAAAACCAAGGTGGTTATCGTGAATACTCCGAACAACCCCTCCGGAGTTGTATATTCTGAAGAAACAATCAAGAATCTTTGCGCGATTCTGAAAAAAAAGTCCGAAGAGTACGGAGCGCCCATTTATCTGATTACCGACGAGCCTTACCGGGAGATCGTGTATGATGACATCCAGGTGCCCTATCTGACAAAATATTATGACGATACGCTGGTCTGCTATTCCTACAGCAAGTCCCTGTCCCTGCCGGGAGAGCGTATCGGCTATATCGTGATTCCGGATCGCATCGCCGATCATGAGCATGTGGCTCCGGCCATCGCAGGCGCAGCCCGGGTACTGGGCTTCGTGTGCGCGCCCTCCCTGTTCCAGCAGGTGGTGGCAAAGTGCGTGGACGATACCGGAGATATTTCCGCTTATAAGAAGAACCGGGATATCCTGGTGGAGGGCCTGCAGCGCATGGGCTATACCTGTGTAAAGCCCCAGGGAGCCTTTTATCTGTTCATGAAAGCCCTGGAGGAGGACGCTTACGCCTTCTGTGAGAGGGCAAAAAAGTATGATCTGCTTCTGGTTCCCAGCGACGATTTCGGCTGCCCGGGCTACGTGCGGATCTCCTACTGCGTGTCTGAGAAGACGATTCTGGATTCCATGCCGGCCTTTGAAAAGCTGATGGAGGATTATAGAACGAATGCTGTTTAATTCGCTGCAATTTGCAATCTTTTTCCCGGTGGCGGCTTTGGTGTATTTCATGATTCCGAAGAAACTGCGCTGCCTCTGGCTTCTTTTGGCAAGCTATGCGTTTTACATGAGCGCAAGCCCGAAATACGTGGTCTTTCTGTTGTTTTCCACTCTGGTCACCTATGGCGGCGGTCTTCTGGTGGAGCGGGCGGAGCCCAAAAAGAAGAAACTCTATATGTGGCTGACCTTTTTGTGCAGCCTGGGGGTACTGGGACTTCTGAAGTATTTGGATTTTCTGCTGGGCAATGTAAATACGGTGCTGGGAATGGCGGGAATGGGACCCGTGAATAAGCCTTTCAGCATTGGCCTGCCGGTGGGAATCTCCTTCTATACCTTCCAGTCCCTGGGCTACATGGTGGACATTTACCGGGGCGACACAAAGGCAGAGCGTAACATTCTGAACTACGCCCTGTTCGTGTCCTTCTTTCCGGTGATTCTGTCAGGCCCCATCGAGCGCTCCGGCAATCTGCTCCGGCAGATTCGGGAGCTTCCGGAAAAGGCCCTCTGGAATTTCGGGCGGGTGGCGGGGGGACTGACCCTGCTTTTGTTCGGACTGTTCCAGAAAATGGTCATTGCGGACCGGATCGCCATTCTGGCCAATCAGGTCTTTGATAACTATCACATGTATGGCACCTTCGGACTGACCGTGGGAGCCATCGCCTATACGATTCAGATTTACTGCGATTTCGCCAGCTATTCCATGATGGCCTTCGGCGTGGCGAAGGTGCTGGATTTCGGGATCACCGAGAACTTTCGGACGCCCTATTTTTCCCGCTCCATGCGGGAGTTCTGGCGCAGATGGCACATTTCCTTAAGCAGCTGGTTCCGGGACTACCTCTATATTCCCCTGGGCGGCAGCCGCTGCGGAAAAGGACGCAGATATTTCAATCTGATGGTAACCTTTCTGGCCAGCGGCCTGTGGCACGGAGCCAGCTGGAGCTTCGTGGTCTGGGGCGGTCTGCACGGTCTCTATCAGATCATTGGTTATGAGCTGCGGGGTGTGAAAGATCGAATCAATGAAAAGCTGCATACAAAGACCGACTGTTTCAGCTACAAGCTGGGCCAGGTACTGGTGACCTTCTGCCTGACGGCTTTTGCATGGATCTTTTTCCGGGCCAATAGTCTCAGCGATGCCTTTGGCTATATCCGCCGGATGTTGACAAAGCCGGATCTCTGGAACCTGTTCAATGGCGGACTTTACAGTCTGGGCCTGGATCGCGTGGAAATGAATGTACTGTTCGTGAGCCTTCTGGTTCTGCTTTTGGCGGATCTGGTACGGTATTTCAGAAAGCAGCAGCTGGACGCGTTTCTGGCGGAGCAGAATCTCTGGTTCCGGTGGAGTGTGCTGCTGGCGCTCATTGCAGCGGTGGCCATTTTCGGTATCTACGGTCCGGGATATGACGCCCAGCAGTTTATCTATTTCCAGTTTTAGGAGAATTACATGAAAAAGAAACTCATTGGTACGGTTGTATTTCTGGCCCTGGCGGCGGGGCTTCTGTGGAAGCTGAACGATGTATTCAGCCTGAAGCAGAAGGACGGTATCGTTCCCATGGAGCTCTTTTACGAGCAGGAGCCCGGGACCATCGATGTGATGTTCTACGGAAGCAGCCATACCTATTCCGATATTAACCCGGCGGTGCTCTGGGAGCAGGAGGGCATCTCCTCCTACGATTTGGCGGGCAGCCTGCAGCCCCTCTGGAACACCTACTATTATATGAAAGAGAGCCTGAAGTATCAGCGGCCCAAGGTCATGGTGGTGGAGCTGGTGCGGGCCATCGAGAGCCGGGACTACATCGAAGAGGCCAGGACGGTCACCAATACCTTCGGTATGAAGTTCTCGAAAGAAAAGATCGAAAATATCCGGGTCAGCACTCCGAACAACCTGATTCCCTATCTGCTGGGTTATCCGGTATACCATTCCCGGTATACGGAGCTTTCCAGGGAGGATTTCGCAGCGTACCTGGGCGATCCCCATGGCAGGGCCTCCAAGGGCTATTATCCCCTGTATGTGACCAAATCCTATGATTCCATGGCGGATATGAGCGGGGTCACAGAAAGCAGCGACCTGGCGCCCAAGTCCGAGGAGTATCTGCGGAAGATCATTGCGCTGGCAAAAGAAGAGGAGATTCCGCTGGTGTTCATGATTTCACCCTATCAGGGGATCATCGGGGAGGAGCAGAGAATCTTCAACCGCTGCGGGGAAATCGCGGCGGAGGAGGGCATTCCGTTTCTGGACTTTAATCAGATGTATGAGGAGCTGGGGCTGGATCCCAAGACAGATATGGCAGAGGCATCCCATCTGAATTACCGGGGAACGGAGAAGCTGAGCCGGTATCTGGCGGGATGGCTGGCATCGAACTATGATCTGGCAGATCACCGGGGCGATGAGGCTTATGCCAGCTGGGAGGAAAATGCGGCCGACTGGAAGCAGAAGGACTTAAACCAGATGCTGACCGAGGAGGAAGGCTGGTATGACTTCCTGCAGCGCCTGGCGGAAAATGACGGAACCTATACTTATGTGATCGGTCTGACCGGCGCTTATGACAATGGAGAGCAGCCTGTGGGGGAAGTGCTGGCAGAGCTTGGCGTGCCCCAGGAGGTACTGACCCGGGGCGGCGTCTTCATCGGCGGCGTGGACGGAGGCCGGGCGCTGGCTGGCGGAACAGATGGATCCTGCGTACTGGAATTCGCGGCATCGGATCTGGAAGTGAAGGTCAGCGGCGGGAATCAGTCCATCGTGTATAGCGGCGAAAGTGCGTTAAAAACCCTGAACGGTATCAATGTGCTGGTGTATGACCATTTCACCGGGAGTCTGGTGACAGCTGTGGGCTTTGACGCGGAGAATGGGTATGCCTGCGTACACTAGAATGCCGTGGTTTTAATTTACAAAATATTAAGAAAGATTCTATGGGATATTAAAAATATGCCGCTAGAATAGAACCAGCTGTTGGTTTAAGCCGCGCTGTGCTGTGGAGCGGGAGGGTCAGATGCGGCAGGCAGGAACAACAGTGTCAGAAGGAAAAGACAAGCATGAAATATGAACATATGGAACCTGCCCGCTTCGTCTCCCGGCCCAATCGCTTCGTGGCCCAGGTGGAGCAGAAGGGCCGGCAGGAAGTCTGCCATGTGAAAAATACAGGGCGCTGCAAGGAACTGCTGGTTCCCGGCGCGGAGCTGTATGTGCAGCGCTCCGATAACCCGGCCCGGAAGACGGCCCTGGATCTGATTTCCGTGAAAAAGGGAGAGCAGTGGGTGAATATAGATTCCCAGGCCCCGAATAAAGTGGCAGAGGAATGGTTGAAAGCGGGCGGACTTGGTTACAAAGACATTTATGTAAAGCCTGAGTGCAGGTACGGGAATTCCCGTTTTGACTTCTATCTGGAATATGAGGGCAGGAAAGCTTTTATGGAGGTCAAGGGCGTGACTCTGGAGGAGGACGGCGTGGCCCGTTTTCCGGACGCGCCTACGGAGCGGGGCGTGAAGCATATCGAAGAGTTGATGCGCTGCATGGAAAACGGGTATGACGCTTATATCTGTTTTGTCATACAGATGAAAGGCGTCACGCGGCTGGAGCCCAATGACCGGACGCATCCGGCCTTTGGAGAAGCGCTTCGGAGAGCGGCGAAGGCGGGGGTACAGGTGCTGGCTTATGATTGTCTGGTGAAGCCGGATGAGTTAAGGATAGACAGAAAAATTGAGGTGTGTCTTTGAATAAAGATTTGAAAGAAATTGTGCAGCCGCTCCTGGCCTGGTATGATGCCCATGCCCGGGTTCTCCCCTGGCGGGAACAGCCCACCCCTTACCGGGTCTGGGTATCGGAGATTATGCTGCAGCAGACGAGAGTGGAAGCCGTAAAACCTTATTTTGAGCGCTTTATGACGGCGCTTCCCGGTATCCGGGATCTGGCGGAGGCTCCCGAGGATGTGATCCTGAAGCTCTGGGAGGGGCTTGGATATTATAACCGGGTTCGGAATATGCAAAAAGCCGCCCGGAAGCTGGTGGCAGAGTACGACGGCCAGATGCCGGCAGATTTCGACGCGATTCTGGAGCTGCCCGGCATCGGAAGCTACACGGCGGGGGCTATCGCGTCCATTGCCTTTGGCCTGCCCTATCCGGCCGTGGACGGCAATGTGCTGAGGGTTCTGTCCCGCATTGAGAAAAGCTGCGACGATATCCTGAAGCAGTCTGTAAAACGGCGCTTCGAGCAGGAGATAAAAGCAGTGATTCCGGCGGACCGGGCCGGAGACTTCAGCCAGTCCCTGATCGAGCTGGGAGCCATCGTCTGCGTGCCAAACGGCGCGCCCAGATGCGGCGAATGTCCGCTGGCGGCGTTGTGTCAGGCCCATCAGGAGGGCGTGGAGACAGAGCTTCCGAAGAAAACACCGCCCAAAAGCCGCAGAATCCAGGATAAGACGGTTCTGGTGCTGGTATCGGACAATCAGGCCGCTCTTCGGAAACGGCCCGCAAAAGGGCTTCTGGCGGGCTTATATGAGCTGCCGAATCTGGAAGGCCATTTGAAGCCGGATCAGGTGCTGGACTATGTGAAGTCCGAGGGACTGTCTCCCATCCGCATCCAGGAGCTTCCGGCTGCAAAGCATATCTTCAGCCATATCGAGTGGCATATGGAAGGCTATGTGGTGAAGGTGGAGGAGCCGGAGATTCCCGACAGGCAGACGGATGAAGCTGCACAGGCAGCTTCCCCGGAAAAGCTGTTCTTCGTGGAAAAGCAGCAGATGGAAGAGAAGTATTCGATTCCGGCGGCCTTCGCGGCTTACACGGAATATTTTAAGCATAGATACTAGAGGAGAAAAATTACTATGTACGACTGCATCATCATCGGTTCCGGAATCGCCGGCGCTGCCGCTGCCAGAGTTCTGGCAGAGGAGCAGGGCAAAAAGGTTCTGTTACTGGAAAAGAAACACCATATCGGCGGCAACTGCTACGACGGGAAGGACGAGTATGGCATCCTGGTACACTGGTACGGGCCGCACATCTTCCACACCGGCAATGAGGAGGTCTACGAATGGCTGTCCCGTTTCACCGAATGGTACGCCTTCGGACATGAAGTAGTAGCCCGGGTGGGCGACAAGCTTCTGCCGGTCCCCTTCAATCTAAATACCCTGAAAATGGTCTACGGCGAGGAAAAGGCCGCCGTTCTGGAAAAGAAGCTGGTGGATACCTTCGGCTTCGGCGCCCGGGTGCCGATTCTGAAGCTCCGGGAGCAGCAGGACCAGGACCTGCGCGCCATCGCGGATTTTGTCTATGAAAATGTATTCCTGCGCTATACCATGAAGCAGTGGGGCCAGACCCCGGAGGAGATCGACCCGGCAGTGACAGGCCGCGTCCCCGTGGTCATTTCTTATGATAATCGGTACTTCGGGGACAAGTATCAGGGTATGCCGCTCCATGGCTTTACACCCATGTTTGAAAAGATGCTGGATCACCCGAACATAGAGGTCCGCACCAATACCAACGCGAAGGACGTACTGGTCATTTCGGAGGATGAGGGAAAGGTGCTGCTGGACGGTCAGGAGTTTGCCGGTACAGTCATTTACACCGGCCCGGTGGACGAGCTTTTTGACTGCCGCTTCGGACGGCTGCCCTATCGGACCCTGCGCTTTGATTTCGAGCATTATGACCGACCCGATTATCAGGGCCACAGCGTGGTGAACTACACGGTCAGCGAGGATTACACCCGCATTACCGAGTTCAAATATCTGACCGGACAGAAGGCCGACAGTACTACCATCGTGAAGGAATATCCCTTTGCCTACACAGGCGCGGAGGGCGAGATTCCCTATTATGCCATCATGAACGAGGAAAATAACGCATTGTACCAAAAGTATGCGGATCTGGCGGCGAAGCTGCCTGATTTCCACCTTCTGGGCAGACTTGCGGAGTACAAATACTACAACATTGACGCCATGGCAGCCAGGGCCATCGCACTGGCCCGCTCTCTGGTGTAAAAAGGAGGACGTATGAAACTTTTATCCATAGCAATTCCCTGTTATAATTCCGAAGCCTATATGCGCAACTGCATCCATTCTCTGCTGGCAGGCGGCGAGGAAGTGGAGATTATCATTGTGGACGACGGATCCAAGGACGGTACCGCAGCCATTGCGGACGAATACGCGGAAAAATATCCGACTATCGTTAAGGCGGTCCATCAGGAAAACGGCGGCCACGGCGAAGCAGTGAACGCAGGTCTCCGCAATGCCACCGGCCTTTATTTCAAGGTGGTGGACAGCGACGACTGGGTATCCATTTCCGCTTATAAGGAGATCTTAAAGACCCTGGAAAAGCTGGCCGGGGCCAAGCCCATGGTGGATATGCTGATCAGCAATTTCGTCTATGAAAAAGAGGGAGTCAAGCGTAAGAAGGTCATGAGCTACCGTTCCGCTTTTCCACAGGATCAGGTCTTTACCTGGGACGATGTGAAATTCCTGCACAAGGGCCAGTATATCCTGATGCACTCCGTCATTTACCGGACCAAGCTGCTGCGGGAGTGTGGACTGGAGTTGCCGAAACACACCTTCTATGTGGATAACATCTTTGTATATCACCCGCTGCCTCACGTAAAATATCTGTATTACCTGGATGTGAATTTCTACCGTTATTTTATCGGCCGCAGCGATCAGTCCGTCAATGAAAAGGTTATGATTGGCCGGATCGACCAGCAGTTGAAGGTCAACCGTATCATGATCGACGACTATAAGCTCTCCGATGTGCGCCAGGTGCCCAACCGGAAGCTGCGCCATTATATGAAGAATTATCTGGAGATCATCATGGTGGTATCCTCCATCATCGCCATCCGTTCCGGCACCGAGGAGAACCTGGAAAAGAAGTATGAGCTCTGGAAATACCTGAAAAAGAAAGACCCCAAGACCTACTACGAGCTCAAATGGGGCGTCCTGGGCCGCACCATGAACCTGCCGGGCAGAACAGGCCGGAAGATTTCGGAGGTAGCTTATAAGATTGCGAATAAGTTTGTGGGATTTAACTAAAGTGTGACAGACAGACCGGTATGCAATGATGCGGCAGTACACGCGGATCCGCGGCGAACGAGGCGCTGATTTTACATACTATGATATCAAGAAAGTGTATGTGCTCGTTCTCTACGAGAAATCCACGGCGGAATTTCATCGCCATGGAGAGGCGAGACGAGTTAGATAAAGAAAAGCTGCGTATTAAGGAAAGGGACTATCGCAATATAGATGAATCACCATCTATAAAGCGACAGTCCCTTTTTTGTTTTGTATCCTGTCCGAGCATTACACCGAATCTGTAAAATCCGCGATAAACCGCATGGCCGCGCCTGCCGCAATGGCCTCTTTTTTGTAGGAGCAGAGCTTTAGGAAGTCCGCATTGTCACAGAAGGTGCTGAGTTTTACCACTCGCGCCTGCAGATCATCGATATAGGGCCCCATGTACTCGCCCACATAGCCGCCCAGGACGATATTGCAGTCCAGAAGAACGTGGATTGTGTTTACGGTGGCTGCCAGGTGATCCAGATAGGTATTCCATTCTTCAACAAGCTTCGGATCGCCGTTCCGCAGCTCCTGGAAGAAGGCTTCCAGATTCCCGTCGGTTAAATCCGAGAGAACCGTGGCAGAGATGTAGGTGTCCACGCAGCCACGCTGGCCGCAGTAGCAGAGCCGTCCGCCGGGAACCAGCTGGATATGGCCGGCCTCGCTGCTCTCCTGATTGTCTCCGCTGTAGATAGTATGATTGATGATGATGGAACCACCGATGTTATTGGCTAGCATCAGATAAAACATATTTTTAAAATTGGGATTTCCCCAGGTCTCGGCAAAGGCGGCAGCCTTGGCGTCGTTAAAAAGATCTACCCGATAGGGGATATATTTTTTGAAATCCTCCAAAATATTTTCCTGAATGGGAAGAATCTTGCTGAAAAATACATGTCTCCGATCTGCGTCTACCAGAGCGGGAAGCCCGATTCCGACCCCCAGAATCCGGCTTTCATCCAGATGGTTGTCCCGGATAAAGGCTTCCAGGGTCTTTCCTACACTCTGGAAATACAGATCCGTGGATTGAAAGGACAGCCGGTAGCGTCGGAAAGTAATAATGGTTCCGGTCAGATCCAGAGCGGCGATAGTAATATGATTCCGGGTAACGTCAATCCCAAGAGCGATCCGCGCATCCCGGATCAGGGAATAGGTGGTGGCCCGGCGTCCTCCGGTATTACCCTGAGAACCAGATTTCTCGATGAGCTTGTCCGCCAGTAGTTCATCTATATTTTTTGTAATAGTAGGAAGACTGAGATTCAGTTTGAATACCAGATCCTGTTTTGTCAGAGAGTTATGAGACATAAACTCATGGTAAATATTGGAGCGGTTAATTTTTCTGAGTTCCATTTCTGTTGACTTTTTCCTTTCCATATATTAAATTCCCCCTCCACATTTTATAAAAGTGATTTAATTAATCATATAAGATTTCCCAATTTTATGCAATAGGCATTTCCAAGAATAATCTCTAAAAATGGGAGATAAGTCTTGTGAATAATACCCAAAAACACCAGAAAGTGGGTAAGAATAGATAAAATGACGAAAACAAAGCTAAATAACTTCAAAACAGGTGAAAAAAATAACGAAAAATAAGTGAAAAATATGAAAAAACATATTGACAAATTACAAATAATAAACTACTATAATAAAAACGTTTAATAAAGTTGCTTAAAAAAACAAATTATATAAACAGATAAAATAAAGAAGTTAAAAAACGGGAGGAAAAAGAATGTATTGGGATCAGAGCAGAGAAAACATTTCCATTATGGGACACAGAGGCGTGCGTGCCCTCTATCCGGAGAACACCATGTTATCATTCCGGAAGGCTGTGGAGTACGGATTGGACGGAATCGAGACAGACGTACATCTGACCACAGACGGACAGCTGGTGCTGCATCATGACGAGATGCTGGAGCGTACCACCAATGGAACCGGAAATATCGAGACCTATTCCTACGCAGATCTGCGGAAGCTGGATGCGGGAATCAAGTTCAATGAAAAGTACGCAGGACAGTACATCCCCAGACTGGAGGAACTGCTGGAGCTGGTACAGGATACCAAGATGGTACTTAATGTGGAGATGAAGGACTACCGGCCTGAGGCCCTGGACAAGACTATCCAGACCCTGGATCATTACGGAGTCCTGGAGCGCTGCGTCATCGCAAGCTTCAGCGGAGCAGTCACCACCCTGGCCCATAAAAAATACGGCGTAAAGACCCAGGGTTTCCCACTTTATATGGTAGAGGATGCAGATGAAGAAACAGAACAGCATTATTACGCTGTGGGAATTCCGCTGAAGGATCTGAGCCAGGAGCTCTGCGCGGAATATGTGAAGAAGGGAATCGACCCATGGAGCTGGTGTGAAGACACAGAAGAGCAGGTACGGGAAAGCATCGCAAAGGGAAGCACATTGATTACCGTCAATGACCCCAGACCTGCCATGAAGATTCTCAGAGGTATCGACATTATAGAGTAGGAGGAATGAGAAATGTCAGACTTACATGAATTAAATGCAGCTATGACGTTACCGGAATGTCTGAATCATACCTTTTCCTGTTCCTGCGGACGCACCCATACAGCGGCCCTGAAGGCTGCTGTTGTAGAGAAAGATGCCATCGGAAAACTGCCGGAGCTTTTAAAAAGCAGAGGATGGAAAAATGTCTACCTGGTGTGCGACAGCGTAACGAAGAAGATAGCGGGCGACAAAGCGAGAGAACTGCTGGAAGTCGCCGGAATGGATGTATGTTTCCATGTGGTCAATCACCTAGCCTATGATGAGGGAACGCTGGGAGAGATTCTGATTCATATTAAGGAAGACCGGGATGTGGTCATCGGTGTGGGAACCGGTTCCATCAACGACATGTGTCGCTATTTCAGCTTCAAGATGGGACTTCCCTACGGAATCATCGCCACGGCGGCGCCCATGGACGGCTTTGCGTCCAGTATCTCTGCTCTGACCGTGGACAATCTGAAGACCACCTTTGAGGTACGGACACCGGAATTCATTATCGGCGACACAGAGATTCTTAAGAACGCGCCCTATTCCCTGATTTCCGCAGGTCTGGGCGACCTGATGGGCAAGTTCACCTGCCTCTGTGACTGGAAGCTGTCAAAGCTAATTAATGATGAATATTACTGCGAAACCATCGTGGAGATGGTGGACCACTGCGTCAGAGGCGTTCTGGAGAATGCGGACAAGGTGAAGGATCGGAATCCGCAGGTTATCGGAGATATCATGGAAGGCCTGGTATTTACCGGTGTGGCCATGAGCATGATAGGCAATTCCAGACCGGCTTCCGGCTGTGAGCATCATATTTCTCATTACTTCGAGACCATTTTTGAGCAGAAGGGAGAGAAACCAGCACCCCATGGCCATCAGGTAGGAGTGGGAACCATCCTGATTCTGAGACTGACCGAGCGGCTGCGGAAGCTGCCTCAGGTCGATTTTGAACGGGCCCGCGAAGCGGCAAAGGCCTACGACTTTGATAAATGGTGTAAGAAGATAGAAGAGGCCTACGGTCCGGCTGCGCCGGGCGTCATAGAGATGGAGAAAAAGAGTCAGAAGAATGAGACCACAGGACGTCTGAAGCGCATTGATAAGATGGAAGAATCCTGGCAGACCATTCTGGAGCTTTTAAATGAGCTTCCTACCTCCAGAGAAATCATCCACAGAATGTCAGAGCTGGGAGCACCCTGTTTCCCATTCCAGATTGGGGTAAACAGGGAGATGCTTCGGAATACACTGCTTTACTGTAAGGAGATTCGTGCCAGATATACGATTCTGCAGATGCTGTGGGATCTGGATCTGCTGGAGGAGCTGACAGATCAGGTGGTGGAAGAGATAGATGGAATACTGGACAGCGGGGCTTACGGAAATCCGTGAGCTGACACCTCTGTCACTGGTGATAAGAGGATTTTTAGCTTTTATACTGGGTGGAATGCTGGGACTGGAGCGGGGAATGAAAAACAGGCCCGCCGGTCTGAGAACCTATATGCTGGTGTGCCTGGGAGCCTGTATCGTAACGATGACCAACCAGTATGTATATCAGGCGTACCGCACAGGCGATCCGGTCAGAATGGGAGCGCAGGTCATCAGTGGAATCGGTTTTCTGGGAGCGGGAACGATCGTTGTGACTTCAAGAAATCAGATTAAGGGACTGACCACGGCAGCGGGTCTCTGGGCCTCAGCCTGTATGGGACTGGCTGTGGGTCTGGGACTTTACGAGGTGGCCATCGCCAGTACCCTGATGATTTTCCTGATTCTGAACAGCCTGCATACCCTGGACAACCGGATGCACAGCCGCACCCGTGTAGTGGAGCTGTATGTGGAGCTGAACAAGAAGACGCCGCTGGGAGACTTCCTGCGGTACATACGGGGCCAGGATATGGAACCCAGCAATATACAAATGGAACACGATGAAATTATCGCAAGTCATACCGTTTCTTTCATTGTGACGCTGAAAGGGCAGAAGAGTCATACCCACAGAGAAATTCTTGGCATCGTGAAAGCGATGAAGGGAGTCGTGTATGTGGAAGAATTATAGGAACAAATAAGAGAGGGATGTTTGAGAAAGGAGAGGTGATAATGGCTTCGATTGAATTTAAAAATGTAACAAAGCAATTTGACAAAACAGTAGTGATCAAGGACCTGGACCTGAAGATTGAGGATGGTTCCTTTACGGTCCTGGTAGGCCCTTCCGGCTGCGGAAAGACCACACTGCTGCGTATGATTGCGGGAATCGGACCACAGACCTCCGGAGAGGTACTGGTAGGAGATCAGGATGTAACAGATATTGAGCCGGGAAAGCGCGGAGTAGCCATGGTATTTCAGAACTATGCCATCTATCCCACTATGACAGTTCGGGACAATATTGAATTCGGACTGAAGAATCAGAAAATTCCCAAGGAAGAACGGGAGCGCAGAGTGAAAGAGGCCTGCGAGAAGGTAGGCATGACTGAATATCTGGATCGGAAGCCGGGAACGCTTTCCGGAGGCCAGAGACAGAGAATCGCACTGGCCCGGGCCATCGTAAAGAACCCGTCCGTATTCCTGATGGACGAGCCCCTGTCGAACCTGGATGCCAAACTGAGAGTGCAGATGCGTGTGGAGCTTATCGAGCTTCATAAGAAGCTGAAGACCACCTTCGTATATGTAACTCACGATCAGGTGGAGGCCATGAGCATGGCGGACACTATTGTACTGATGAATCAGGGCAAGATCCAGCAGATGGCTTCTCCTTCCGTCATGTACAAGGATCCGGATAATCTGTTTACTGCCAGATTCATCGGTTCTCCGGCCATGAACGTAAAAGCCTTTGAGGACGGTTCCTGTTTCGGATTCCGGCCGGAGGCGGCCATCATGAGCAAGGAGAAGGAAGACGGCTGGTTCAAGATGCAGGGCACCATCGCAGCCCGGGAGATGCTGGGAAGTGAGACCCTGTATACTATCCGGAACGAGCAGCAGGATACCTTTGTGGTCAAGTCAGGAGACGATTCCCATGGAGTGGACGAGACAGTCTGGATCCATGTTCCCAGGGAGAAGATCTACATTTTCGGAAAGGACGAGATGCGGATCAGGCAGCAGGACGATGGCTATGAGACCTATATGGGGAAAGTAGGGGCGATGTGATGGAAAAAGGCAGAAAGAATAAAAAGAGCCGTCATATCATGCGGATTCTGAAGCCATATCTGCTGATAGCGCCGGCCATACTCGGAATTATGCTCTTCACGGTTTATCCGGCCATTAAGATGGTTTTCTGGAGCTTTTATGATGTGAACCAGCTGAATCCGGCCAAGACAAAATTTGTGGGCATGAAGAATTATGTGAAGATTTTCCACTCCACGGATTTTGTAAAATCTTTGAAGAACACAGGAATTTACACCTTATGGACCGTAGTATTCATTATGCTCTGCGCAGTGGTTCTGGCCATCTGGCTGGGAAGAAAGAAGGATAAATTCAGCAAGTTTACCCAGGCGGCCATGTTCCTGCCCCATATCATTTCCATGATTTCCGTAGGTCTGATCTTTGCTCAGATGATGGGCGTGAACAACGGTCTTCTGAACGAAATCCTGGTGGCGGTGGGACTGGAGCGGTGCCAATGGACTCAGAGCTCGTCCACGGCGCTGATGTCGGTCATCCTGGTGGCAGTGTGGAAGGCCATCGGATACTACACCGTGATTATCATGGGCTCCCTGCAGAGCATACCGGACAGCATTTACGAGGCGGCGGCCTTGGATGACGCCAGCAAGCTGACGACCCTGCGGAAAATCACCATTCCGCTGATTTCCCCGCAGCTGTTCTTCACCTTGATTATCATGACTATCGGAAGCTTCAAGGTATTTGAAACCATCCGCGTCATGACCGCAGGCGGACCCAATAACTCCACAAACTCCCTGGTATATTACGTGTACCAGCAGGTATTCACCAAATACGACATCGGCCGTGCGGCTGCAGGAGGAACGGTTCTGTTCATCATCGTAGGAATCCTGACCATTCTGTATTTCGCACTGTTGTCCAAGAAAGTTCATTACCAATAAGGAGGCAGGTATGTATAAGAAAAAACAGAAGATTGCCGGTTTTATTGGGGTGATTGCAAAGATATTGATTTGTCTTATCTTTTTATTTCCCTTTCTGTGGATGATATCGATTTCCCTGCAGACGGCGACAGAATCCAGCCGGGCTCCGATTACTTTTATACCGGCCAGCCCGCAGTGGCAGAACTTTGTGACAGCCTGGAATATGGCTCCCTTCGGGCTCTACCTGAAGAACTCCATTATCATCATCTTCTCCATCGTGATTTTGCAGTCACTGGTGATGGTTCCGGCAGCTTACGCCTTCGCAAAGTTTAAATTCAAGGGAAGAGGCTTCCTCTTCGGACTGGTACTTGTGGCCTTTATGATGCCTGTACAGGTAACATTCCTCCCTGTTTACTATATGATGGGAGACTGGAGACTCGTGAATACACTGATTCCCCAGATTCTTCCTCACATGACCAACGCCTTCGGAATCTTCCTGCTGAGGCAGTATTTCATGCAGGTGCCGGATGAGCTGCTGGAGGCAGCCCGTCTGGATAATGCTTCCGAACTGAAGATACTGGGAAAAATCATGCTTCCCATGTCTAAACCGGCTATTTCAGCCATTGCGCTGCTGAGCTTCGTGGGACACTGGAATGATTACTTCTGGCCGCTGATGATGACCAGAGCCGACGCAGTCCGACCCCTGACCGTGGGAATCGCGGCCCTGAAGGACGCGGAGGGCAACAACAACTGGAATGTCATCATGGCAGGAAATATGTTCCTGGTAATGCCGCTGGTGCTGATTTACATTTTTGCATCTAAGTTTATCATCAATTCCTTTACCTATTCAGGAATTAAGTAACTGTATAACTAAGAGAATAGAACCGCGGGACGGATCTAGATATAAAAAATAAAAGGAGGATTCAAATGAAAATGAAAAAGAGTCTTGCAATCGCACTGTCACTGAGCATGGCACTGGGACTGACAGCGTGCGGCGGAGGCGGCACCACAGCCGACACAGGAGACACCACCACAGCCGACACCACGGCCACAGCAGATGGAAAGGAAACCGTCAACTTCTGGCATTCCATGTCCGGCAAAAACGGAGAAGTTCTGGATCAGATGATCGCAAAGTATAACGAGAGCCAGGATGAAGTAGAAGTTATCGGAACCTATCAGGGAGGCTACACCGATTCTGTAGCGAAGACCATTGCGGATATCGCGGCAGGCGCAGGACCGGATCTGCTTCAGATGGGCTCCGGCCAGGTCGTTATTCTGAGCCAGGACGACGTGACCGCGAATCTGCTGGACTATATGACAGATGAGAGCGGTGTTACTCTGGATGACTTCGTAGAGGGCTTCTATACGGATTATCTGAGCGAGGACGGACAGAAGCTGAACGCCCTTCCCATGGGATGCTCCACACCGGTTCTGTACGTGAACACCGATATTCTGGATAAGGCCGGTCTGGAAGTTCCGAAGACATGGGAAGAGATGGCGGATACCTGTAAGAAGTTAAAAGACGGCGGCTACAGTGATTTCGGATTCTCACAGCCCAGAGATATCTGGTACTTCTGGATGATGGTTGAGACCTACGGCGGACCGGTCTTCTCTGAGGACGGCCTGAAGCTTGACTGTCTGGACAATGGCAGCGCAGTAGAGGCGTTTAACCTGCTTCAGGGCATGGTAAAGGACGATACCTTCCGTCCGGCTCCCACCACTGAAGGCGCAAACACCATCAAGGGCTGGTTCTCCGGCGGAGAGTGCGCGTTCCTGGTACAGTCTGTAGGCGCTCTGAATGAGATCCGCTCCGCATGTGAGGAGTCCGGTGTGAACATGGAAATCGCACAGATTCCGGGACATGAGATCGACGGAAAGGTACATTACGCAGTTCCCTACGGTGGAAACACCATGGTAATGCTGGAGAGCTCTCAGCACAAGGACGCAGCATGGAAGTTCATGCAGTGGCTGTATACCTCAGAGGACGGTATCGCTTACTTTGACGACAACACTGGTTACCTGGCATGCTCCGGCACTGTAAAGAATACCGAGCTCCTGAAAGCAAAGGCTGCAAATGACGCAGACTGGGCAAGAGCGCATGAGTATCTGGATACCATCGTAACCGATTACCTTATCGAGGCATCCGGCGACGTGGTAGAGGATCTGACCGCATTTATGGACGCAGTATTTTACGATGCAGAGGATCCGAAGACAGCACTGGAAGAGCAGAGAGCAAACGTGGAAGAGATTCTGGCTGACCACGAAGGAAGACCGTAACGAAAATAACGGAAAAGCTATCAAATTACATCCTATAAACCAAGTGTGACGGAAAGGCGGCGGAGTTATGAAGAAACTGGGAATAAAAAAAGTGGGAGATTTCTTTTCACTGCTGGCGGATTTATTTATCCTGAATACCATGTGGCTGATTACTTCGCTGCCGGTTGTCACCATAGGCGCGTCTACCACAGCAGTCTATTATGTACTACTGAAGAGAAGACAGGATGGCGGAGACGGGCCGTCCACATGGAAGCTGTATAAAAAAGCCTTCGCGGGGAATCTGAAGCAGGGTGTATTCATCGGAATGATATATTTATTTCTGGCTGTGGATGTGGGAATGGTTGTATACCATCTCTGTCAGACCCGGGGTCTGGAATATCTGACCGCCAGCCGATCCCTGTTACTTTTTCTGGTACTGTTCGGCGTACTGTACAGCTTTACAGGTATCTATATCTATCCCCTGTTGGCATTTTTTGAGCAGAGCACGGCCCAGTGCTTTGTAAATGCCCTGGGTATTTCCTTTAAATATCTCTTGTCAACGGCAGCATTTATTCTGACGATAGCAGTGGCTGTGACAGCCTGCTACCTGGTTCCGCCACTGACTCTGATAGCAGTTTCGTTTACCGCTTTTCTGATTACACGGCACATGTATCCGATTTTCCTGAAATGTATGGAACGGACCGCAGAAGAAGGGCAGCAGAGGTTTGCAGAAAAAGAGGAACGCATATGAGCGAGAATACAAGAGAGAAATATACCATAGGCATCGATTTTGGAACCGGATCCGCAAGAGCGGTTATCATCAATGTAAAGACAGGGGAACTGAAGGCTTCAGCCATGTATGTTTATCCCCATGACACCATGACAGAGCAGCTTCCCGACGGAACGAAGCTGGGCAAGGACTACGCCCTGCAGCATCCCATGGACTATCTGGAGGCCCTGGAGCATGCGGTACCGGAGGCAATGGAGCTGTCGGGACTCAGACAGGAGGACATCATCGGAGTGGCGGCGTCCTTCACCTCCTCCACCTATTTACCGATAAAAAAAGATCTGACACCTTTGTGCACGCTGCCGGAGTTCGCGTCGAACCCCCATGCTTATGTGAAGTTGTGGAAGCATCATTCGCCGGGAAAAGAGGCGGATCAGATTAACGAAGTGATCAAGCGTCGGGACGAGAAATGGGTCAGATATTACGGGAATCGGATTACCAGCGAGTATCCCATCAGTAAAGTACTGGAAACATTGCACTGTGCGCCGGAGGTATATCGGGCCGCAGACTATTATATAGAAGCGGGAGACTGGATTACAGCCATTCTCTGCGGAAAGCTGCAGAAAAGTATCTGTGCGGCCGGTTACAAAGGCTTTTGTAACTGGAAGACCGGGTATCCGGACAGGGAGTTTTACGAGGAGCTTCATCCGGAATTGGCCAACTATGTATCGGAAAAATTGAATTATCCCATGATAGGACTGGGAGAAGAAGCAGGAAAGGTATGCGGCGACGCAGCCCGGCGGTTCGGACTGCCGGAAGGATGTGCGGTAGCGCCGTTTGTTATAGATTCATTTGCGGGAGTGGCAGGAGCGGGAATCGACCGGACCAATATAATGCTGTCGGTTCTGGGAACCAGCGGCTGCCACCTGATATTGAGTAAAGAGGAACATCTGGTTCCGGGAATCTTCGGAATGTCCTATGGGGGCATTTATCCGGGATTCTTCAGCTACGAAGCGGGACAGAGCGCCCTGGGGGATCTGTTCGAGTGGCAGGTGAAGAACTGCATGCCGGAGGATTATGCCCAGGAGGCGGAGAAGGAAAGCAAGGACAGCCAGCAATATCTGTCAGAAAAGGCGGCGGAGTTGAAGCCCGGGGAGACGGGAATCGTAGCCCTGGACTGGTGGAACGGAAATCGGAGCATTCTGTTGAATTCGTCTTTAACCGGTTTGATGGTGGGTATGACCCTTCAGACAAAGGCGGAACATATTTACCGGGCATTATTGGAGGCCACAGCCTTCAGCACCAGAAAAATCGTAGAAAATTACCGGGAACATGGGGTAAATATTGACGCTATCTACGCCACAGGCGGTATCAGCCAGAAGAATATGCTTCTGATGCAGATCTACGCAGATGTGCTGAATCTTCCCTTGCGGATTTGCGGCGGAATGTACGGATGCGCCAGAGGCAGCGCGGCTTACGCGGCGGTGGCCGCTGGAAAAGAGACCGGAGGCTACGATGATATCCTGGAAGCGGCCAGACATATCGGGCTCAAGTCCGAGAGGCGCTTCTTCCCGAATCCGGAGAATGTGGAAGTATATAATAAGCTCTACGAAGAGTATTCCGAGCTTCATGACCATTTCGGCCGGGGCAGGGACGATGTGATGCAGCGGCTGCTGGCTTACCGGAGCGAAGCGGTACAGAAGGGCTGAAAAACAGAGGACAGGAATAGAGGATATAGGATGGAACTGAAAGGGAAACGAATCAATTTTCTGGGCGACAGTATTACCGAGGGAGTGGGAATCGCTTCCGTGGAGGACGCCTACTGGAATCTTCTGAAACAAAACTGTGGTCTTCTGGAGGCCCGGGGTTACGGCATCGGCGGAACCCGGATCGCGAGGCAGCATTTACCGGAGAATCCTCTATGGGATCAGGACTTCATTTCCCGGGTGGACGGGATGGAGCCGGAGGCGGATGTGATCGTGGTATTCGGAGGAACCAATGATTTCGGCCATGGGGATGCGCCTCTGGGAACCATGAGCGATCGGACACCCTACACCTTTTATGGGGCCTGTCATGTGCTGATACGGAAGCTTTTGGAGCGGTACCCGGAGGCAGAACTGGTATTCATGACGCCACTTCACCGTTATGTGGAGGAGCGGGGCGGACGGAGGCTGAAGGACTTTGTGCAGGCCATCCGGGAGACAGCGGAGTATTATGGGATTTCTGTGGTGGATCTTTATGCCCGGAGCGGAATACAGCCCCAGCTGGAGTGCATGCAGAAACGGTACTGTCCCGATGGGCTTCATCCAAACGAAGCGGGCCATCAGCGGATCTATCGGCGGTTACGGGGCGCGCTGGAGAGTTTATAGGCCAGGAAGTCAGTTCCGGCCGGTAGAAAGAAGGAAAGAATATGAAAGCACTGAGACTCCATGGAATCGGCGATTTGAGACTGGAAGAGGTGAAGAAGCCGGTTCCCACAGGAGATGAGATACTGATGAAAATAGGAGCCTGCGGAATCTGCGGTTCCGATTTGCCCAGGGTGTACGATCTGGGAGCTCATGTATATCCGCTGACCATCGGACATGAATTTGCAGGAACCATCGTTGAGGTGGGAAACCCGGCGGATGAGGACCTGCTTGGAAAAAAGGCAGCAGTTTTTCCACTGATTCCCTGCGGAAAATGCGAGGCCTGCAGAACCGGTAAGTACTGCCAGTGCAGCCATTACAATTATCTGGGCTCCCGGTGCGACGGAGGTTTTGCGGAGTACTGTTTGATTCCCTCCCGGTGGAACCTGGTTCCGGCAAAAGATGAGCGGGTATCCATGGAAGAGCTGTGTATGGTGGAGCCCATCTGTGTGGCCCAACATGCAGTGCGGCGCGGTCAGGTGACGGGCGGTGAGCAGGTGGTGGTCTTCGGAGCCGGACCTATCGGAATCCTATCGGCCCGGTGGGCGGAGATCTTCGGAGCCAAAAAGGTGATCCTGGTGGATATCGATGAAATCAAGGTGGAGTTCGCCCGGGGACGGGGCTTTACTGTGATAAACAGCCGGGAGACCGACGGTGTGAAAGCTATCCTTGAACTGACCGGAGGACGGGGCGTGGATGTGGCCATCGAGGGCACCGGCACCGGTTCCTGTTTGAATAGTGCGGTGGAATGCGTGCGGACCGGCGGAAGAATCGTGCTTCTGGGGAATCCACACTGTGACACTACCCTGGAGTTGAAGAATCACAGTTCCATTCTGCGAAAGGAAATCCTCCTTTCCGGCGTATGGAATTCCTATTATGAAGAACTGCCTTTGAACGAGTGGAGCTACAGCGTGGAGATGCTGGAGAGCGGCAGGCTGGAAGCGGCGGCACTCATCAGCCACCGTGTCGGACTGGACGGCCTGAAGGAACTGTTCGACAATATCCATGAGAGAAAAATCACCATCTGTAAGGCCATTTACAGCGCGGAGGAGAACGAAAAAGAATAAAGAATTAGAACCCTTAGAAAAACCGGCTGGCAAACCAGGACTCCCTGGTCTGCCAGCCGGTTTTATGTGCTCATGGTTTATATGCTCATATAGCTTCAGCTCATATCGCTTCAGATGACCGTCTCCCGCTTCCGCTTCGATACCCGCTCTCTGGAGAAGGCGAAGTCGGTGCGGTAGACCAGCTGGTCCATCAGGGTAGCCAGCAGGATACCGGCTGCCACGTCCAGGACCGAATGCTGCTTCAGGAACATGGTGGCCAGGATGATGGAAATCATCAGGACAAAGGAGCCGCCGCGGATCAGGCGGTTTTGTCCAAGCTTCGGGTCGTTGGACAGAGCCCGGTGGGCTGCGATGGAGTTAAAAACGTGGATACTCGGGAAGATATTTGTGGGAGTATCCGCCTGGTACAGCAGCTGTACCGCCACGGTGAAGATATTGTGGCGCTCAAAGCTGGTGGGCCGCAGCAGGTGTCCGTTGGGGAACAGGGTGGAGATAATCAGGAACAGCGTCATTCCCGTGAACAGGAAGATACAGTACTGATAAAAGGCCTTTTTCGTTCCCCGGAAGAAGAGCCATAGGAATACGGCGGCCACATAGGCGAACCACAGCAGGTAGGGTACGATGAAGTACTCCACAAAGGGAATCTTATCATCCAGTCCTACGTGAATCACGTGGTAGGGCAGGTTTGCTCTGCTCTCCAGCCAGAAAAACCAGGGCAGGTAAATGAAAGCGTAGAGCAGCACGAAAGAATGTTTATATTTGTGAAAAAATGCTTTCATGATTTCATCCTCTTTCTTTATGCAATAACGATGCGATAACAAAAGTTTCATTTCATGTTTCATCATGATTTCAGTCGGTTTCTGATCTGGATCGCAGTATAGCATAAAGTATTTTCAGGTTCAATCAGGTTCACAATATTTTAAGAAATTTATCAGAATTTATGCGTGTCCGGCGCGGAAATCAGAGCCAGAGCCCGGGGAACACAGCTTATTTTCACAGCATTTTCCAGAAAATAGGCTTCTCCGTCCGTGTGGGCCGGCAGGCGGGATGCGCTTTTGAACTCCGCAGCCCGGGCCCGGTACAGGTGGACGCCGGGAAAGATGGTGTGGAGCCCTGCGTAGGCCGTGGGCAGCATCAGGGAGATGAAGAACCGGTTCAGCCGGTTCACCACAAAGATGTCCAGCAGTCCGTCATGAGCGTCCGCCCGGGGAGCCAGGCGCAGGCCGCCGCCCTCGCAGGGACAGTTCATGGCAGAGACAAAATAAGCCCGGGAAAAAGTCCTGGCACGTCCTCCCTCGGTGATCACGGTCACGGGGCCGGGCCTGGACAAAACCAGCTGCTTCAGGGCGATGCCCGCGTAGGTGAGCTTGCCCAGATGCAGGCGGTTCAGCAGCTTCTTCATCCGGGAAGACAGGGCTTCATGACAGACAGCCGCGTCGAAGCCGCAGCCGCAGCTGACGGCAAAGTACTGCTTCCGGTCGCCGAAATCCGCCAGGCCCAGATCGATTCGGTCGAACCGGGAAGGATGCAGGAGATTCCGGACAGCCGTCTCCGTGTCGGTGGGAAGTCCCAGGCAGCGGGCGAAATCATTGCTGGAGCCCGTGGGAAGATAGCCGAAGAGAACCCGGGAAAAGTCCGTGATGCCGTTCAGCACCTCATTTACGGTGCCGTCGCCGCCCACAGCCACCAGGATGACGCGCTCCCCGTCGGTACGGGATGTGATCTCCCGGGCGATCCGGGTGGCGTGATACCGGTAGCCCGTAAAGTATACCCGGTATTCCACATTTTCCTGTTCCAGAATCTGTTCCGCTTTCTGCCATACATTCTTTCCGGCGCCGGAACGGGAACCGGGATTCACGATGAAATAGTACATGGCTGTCCTCCCCTGTTTCTTTTTAGTATTAAGCAAAGTATAGCATCGGAAGGCCCGCGGTTCAAGAAGAGAAAATTTTGTGGAATATTGGAGAATAATCCTGCTGATCGTCATGTACCGGAAGCGGAAGAAGATGGCTGATTAAACAAGCGAATCAAATCAGAGCATCAAATAAAAATAGTGTCGGCGCTGTCCGGCACTATTTTTTGACATTCTTGCTGAAATCGTGTACAATATAAGAAATATGCGCGGAGTCAGCCCGGAAGGGCGTCCGGAGCATAGAGAACAGTAAGAGAATAAACGGAAAAAAGGAGCTTTACATGAAGAAAGCAGTGATTATAGGCGCCGGTCCGGCGGGTGTGACGGCGGCGTATGAATTATTGAAGAAATCAGACGGGTACGAGGTACTGATTCTGGAGGAAAGCCAGGAGATCGGCGGTATTTCCCGCACGGTCCGTTATAATGGAAACCGTATGGATATCGGCGGACACCGGTTCTTCTCCAAGGACGATCGGGTCACCGCATGGTGGGATGAGATCATGCCCCTGCAGGGGTCTCCCTCCTATGACGATAAGGTGCTTGGACGCACCATTCCCCTGGCAGAGGGCGGACCGGATCCGGAGAAAGAGGATCGGGTCATGCTGACACGTAACCGTGTATCCCGGATCTACTATCAGAAGAAGTTTTTTGATTATCCGGTAAAGATGAATGCCAGAACCATCAGGAACATGGGCTTCGCTACCACCATGGTGGCAGGCTTCAGCTACCTGAAGGCGGCCGTGGCCAAGAAGCCGGAGGACTCCCTGGAGAACTTCTATATCAACTGCTTCGGTAAGAAGCTGTACTCCATGTTTTTCGAGGGCTATACCGAGAAGCTGTGGGGACGTCATCCCAGCGAGATCGACGCTTCCTGGGGCGCCCAGCGTACCAAGGGACTGTCCATCATGGGCATCCTGAAGGATAACTTCCAGAAGCTGCTGCCCCAGAAGCAGGACAAGCATCAGGTACAGACTTCCCTGATCGAAGAGTTCAACTATCCGAAGTACGGCCCGGGCCAGCTGTGGGAGACTGCGGCAGCCGAGGTGGAAAAGATGGGCGGAGAGATCCGAAAGGGCTGCAGAGTCACAAAGCTCCATACTGCGGACGGCCGTGTACAGAGCCTGTCCTATGTCCAGGACGGCGAGGAGCATACCATCGAGGGCGACGTATTCATTTCCTCCATGCCGGTGAAGGATCTGGTGGCAGGCATGAACGACGTGCCGGAGGCTATGGGCCGGATCGCGGCGGGACTTCCCTACCGTGATTTCGTGACCGTAGGACTTCTGGTGGATAAGCTGAATCTGAAGAATGAGACAAAGCTGAAGACTCTGAATAATATCGTTCCCGACTGCTGGATCTATGTGCAGGATGTGGGTGTGAAGCTGGGACGTATCCAGGTGTTCAATAACTGGTCTCCCTATCTGGTATCTGACCCGGATCACAAGGTATGGATCGGTCTGGAGTACTTCTGCAGCGAGGGCGACAAGTACTGGAACATGAGCGAAGAGGAGTGGGTGAAGTTCGGTATCTCCGAGCTGGTAAAGATGGGCGTCATCACCAGCGAGAAGGACGTGCTGGATTCCCACAGAGAGCGGGTAAAGAAAGCGTACCCGGCTTACTTCGATACCTACGATCAGATCGACGAACTGATCCGGTATCTGGATACCTTTGAGAATCTGTACTGCGTGGGACGGAACGGACAGCACCGTTACAATAACATGGATCACTCCATGGCCACCTCCTTCGAGGCAGTGGACAATATCCTGAGCGGCAGAACGGATAAGAAGAATATCTGGAGCGTCAATACCGAGAAGGAATATCACGAAGAGAAAAAAGAAGCGTAAGGCCATGAAAGAAGCAGCTAGAAAAGAAGGGACTGTCCGGGAATTGCCTGTCAGCGAGGTGCCCACCTGCCCGATTCTGGGAGTCCGGATCGCGGCCATCGACATGAAGGCGGCCCTTGCGTATATTCAGGAGCATCTGCGGGAGCTCAGCGGGAATTATATCTGCATTTCCAATGTACACACTACGGTGACCAGCTACGAGGACGCGGAGTACCGGAAGATCCAGAACGGCGGAGCCCTGGCCCTGCCGGACGGGAAGCCCTTGTCGGTGCTGTGCCGGAAGCGCGGCTTCGCCGGAGCGGATCGGGTGACCGGCCCGGATCTGATGCGTGAGATCTTTGACCGGTCAGAGAAATGTGGCTACCGTCATTATTTTTACGGCAGCACGCCGGAGACCCTGAAGGTGCTGGAACAGAAGCTGAAGGAACAGTGGCGTCTGAACATCGTGGGACTGGAGTCCCCGCCTTTCCGTGCCCTGACGCCGGAGGAGGACGCCCAGGCAGTGGAACGGATCAATGCGTCGGGAGCGGACTTCGTCTGGATAGGTCTGGGAGCGCCCAAGCAGGAGCGATGGATGGCGGCCCACCAGGGTCGGGTACAGGGCCTGATGATCGGCGTGGGAGCAGGCTTTGACTACTTTGCCGGGAATATTAAGCGGGCTCCCATGTGGATGCAGAAGCTGAGCCTGGAGTGGCTCTACCGCCTGCTTCAGGACCCGAAACGGCTCTTCAAGCGGTATCTGGTGACGAATACCAAGTTCCTGTGGCTGACGGCCAGAGGGAAATAAAAAACAGCAAAGATTGACAAAATAAGCAGAAATTGGTAATATAATGTCGATAGCGGATGACAAAACAGTACGCTATCGACATTTTACGTTTACACAGCAGATTGCTGTATCTACAAAGGATAAAGTTCAGAATATCATATTTTCAATCGAAAAGAGATTCCGAAAAAGTACAACTGCATAAGGGAAAAGTATGTAAAAAAGGGGAGGACTTTGCCTATGAGTGTCGAAGACTATAGTTGAAGACGTCTGGTTTAACATGTATAATGAGAGGAGAAACATAGCATGAGCAGAAACCGAAATACTTCCACGACCAGACCAAAGAGAAAAGCAAGGAATACACAAAAGAAGGTACATCATCAGCATAAGGACAGACTGTTCCGGTTCATTTTCCAGGATAAAGAGGATCTGCTGGATCTGTATAACGCAGTGAATGACACGGATTACGAGGATCCGGACGAGCTGGAGATCACGACACTGGACGATGTGATTTATCTGAGCATGAAAAACGACCTGTCCTTTATGCTTCGGATTACCCTGAATCTGTACGAGCATCAGAGTACCTGGAATGAAAATATGCCGCTGCGGGGATTTTTCTATTTCTGCGAGTTGTACGATCAGTACCTCAAGGAGCGGAACGTTAAGATTTCCGAGACCATCCGGCAGGTGAAGCTTCCGTTTCCCAGGTACGTGGTGTTTTACAATGGAACAAGAGACATGCCGGACCGGGTGGAACTGAAGCTTTCCGACTGCTTTGAAAAGCCGGAGCGGGAAGAAGGGGAGCCCTGCCTGGAGTGTAAGGCGCTGGTGCTGAATATCAATGCGGGCCGGAACCGCGAACTGATGCGTAAATGCCACAGGCTGGCAGAGTACGCGTATTTCATCGGAGAGATACGCCGGTATATGGGTGATGGCTGGTCCCTGGAGGAAGCGACCGAGTTCAGCATCCGAAAGTGCCTGCGGAAGGAAGTATTGTCGGATATCCTGGAAAAAAGCGCGATGGAGGTGCGTAGGATGATACTGACAGAATATGATGAGATAGCTGCGAGAGAGTACCTGAAGAAAGAAAGCATGGAAGCCGGCCGGGCAGAAGGACGAGAAATAGGTCTGGAAGAGGGCCGTGAGATAGGCCGGGAAGAAGGCCGTGAGATAGGCCGGGAAGAAGGCCGTGAGATAGGCCGGGAAGAAGGCCGTGAGATAGGCCGGGAAGAAGGCCGTGAGATAGGCCGGGAAGAAGGCCGTGAGATAGGTCGGGAAGAAGGCCGTGAGATGGGTCGGGAAGAAGGCCGTGATGCAGCAGTTTTACAAAATGTAAAAAATATAATGAAAAACCTGCATATAACGGCTGAGGAGGCACTCAAGATCCTGGAACTTCCGGAGGAGCAGAGAGAAAAATATCTGTGTATACTGGAACAGGAAACATGACGCGGATGCGGCTGTTCACACTTTTTTTAGATTTATTTCATTGACATTTTGAGAAGGAAGTAATAACATATAGGATGCTATATAGGAAACTATATAGCATCCTATTTATTTTCACAGGCAAAGAGTCAGAGTCCGTGCCTGCATGAGACCCTGGCGGGTTACTCATAGTTTTATAATGACAGAAGGAGGAGCGACCCATGAGGAGGGGACCTAGCCCGATCAGCAAGCGGATCCGCATTATCAGCAACAAATTCCGCGAGTTGTGGGACAGAAATCTTCAGAAATACAATCTGACCGGCGTGCAGATGGAGGTACTCTGCTATCTGAAATGCAATCCGGACAAGGAGATTCACCAGCGGGAGATCGAGTACTGGCTTCAACTGAAGAATCCCACCGTCACCGGTATTCTGAACCGGCTGGAGGAAAAAGGCTATATCACCCGGAGGCGCAATCCGGATGACGGCAGATTCCGCATTATCGAAGTGACCGAAAAAGGTAATCAGGTGATGGAGGATATGGGAGAGGGGGCCAGAGATCTGGACGATCGGATCTACGACTGTATGACAGATGAGGAGCAGACGAAGCTTCTGGAGCTTCTGGACCGCATTCTGGCGACCATGACGGAAAATGATGGAATAAAGGATGGAACAGACGCTGAAAATCAGGCGAAGAAAGAGCATCATTTCCCGGATGAACCGGAAGAGGAAAAGTTACAGCAGCACATGTAAAGAATCATAAAAGGAGGACACACATGCTGAAGACATTGAAAGCCTACATAGGCGAGTACAAAAAGACGGCCATTTCAGCGCCGATTTTCATCGTCTTCGAGGTCATATTCGAAATGATCATCCCCATGCTGATGGCGGTGATCATCGATAACGGCCTGGAGACCGGCAACATAAATTATGTGGTAAAAATGGGACTGGTGATGCTTCTGGTATCCTTTGCGTCCCTGTTCTGCGGAGCTTTTGCTGCCAGGCAGGCAGCCATCGCGTCCACAGGTTTCGCGAAAAACGTCAGAGAGGGAATGTACAATCACATTCAGGAATTTTCCTTCTCCAACATCGACCATTTCTCTACAGCGGGACTGGTTACCCGTCTGACCACTGACGTGACCAACGTACAGAATGCGTTTCAGATGATGATGCGTATGCTCATGCGCGCGCCGGTCATGCTGATTACGGCCATGACCATGACCTTTATCATCAACGCGAAGCTGTCCTGCGTATACCTGGTAGCTCTGGTATTCTTAGGGATCGTAATCGTATTCCTGATGGGCCGCGTGGGAAAATATTTCCGCGACATGTTCGATCGGTACGATGATCTGAATGCCGACATCCAGGAAAACCTGACCGGTATCCGGGTGGTGAAGGCTTACGTCCGGGAGGAGCATGAAAAGAAGAAATTCGGCAAGGCTTCGGAGGCTGTATACCGCTGCGCTGTCCGTGCCCAAAAGCTGATGGTGGCCATGATGCCCACCATGCAGTTTACCGTATACGCCTGTATCATCGCCGTGTCCTGGCTGGGCGCCAGGACCATCGTGGCAGGCGATATGACCACGGGCCAGCTCATGAGTCTCTTTACTTATACCATGAACATCCTGATGAGCCTGATGTTCATCGCCATGGTAGCAGTTATGCTGACCATGGCAAGGTCTTCTGCAGAGCGTATTTGCGAGGTGCTGAACGAGTCCAGTGATCTGACCAACAAGGAGCGGGCTGTGACGGAAGTGCCGAACGGCGCCATCACCTTTGATGACGTGACCTTCAGCTACCGGAACGACGAGGGCAACCTGAATCTGAACCATATCAACCTGGATATCAAATCCGGCGAGACCGTTGGCATTCTGGGCGGTACAGGAAGCGCAAAATCCACCCTGGTACAGCTGATTCCGAGACTGTACGACGTGACCGGCGGAAGCGTCCGGGTAGGCGGCATCGACGTCCGGGACTACGACCTGGATACTCTGCGGAATCAGGTGTCCATGGTACTTCAGAAGAATGTTCTGTTCTCCGGAACTATCAAGGAAAACCTGCGCTGGGGCGACAAAAATGCCTCCGACGAAGAACTGGTGCGCGTCAGCAAGCTGGCCTGCGCCGATGAATTCATCCAGCGGTTCCCGGACAAATACGATACCTGGATCGAGCAGGGCGGCAGCAACGTCTCAGGCGGCCAGAAGCAGCGTCTCTGCATCGCCAGAGCCCTGTTAAAGAAGCCGAAAATTCTGATTCTGGACGATTCCACCAGTGCCGTGGATACCCATACCGACGCCATGATCCGGAAGGCCTTCCGGGAAGAAATCCCGGATACCACCAAGCTCATCATTGCCCAGAGAATCTCTTCCGTGCAGGATTCCGATAAGATTATCGTGCTGGACGACGGAGAGATCAACGGCATCGGCACCCACGAAGAACTACTGAAAACAAACGCCATCTATCGGGAAGTATACGAATCCCAGCAAAAACCCACAGACAACGAAGGAGGTGACGCAGAATGAGCAACAATAAAAGACCCGGCGGTCCCGGAGGCCCCAGAGGTATGAAAAACGGACCAAAAGCCAAAAATCCCATGAAGACTCTGAAGCGGATCTTCGACATCATTGTAAAAGGTTATCCGATCCAGTGCGTACTGGTCATCATCGGCATCGTAGTCGGCGTCCTGGCCAACGTATACGGCAGCTTATTCCTGCAGTCCCTGATCGACGACTATATTACACCGTTACTTGGAAGCTCAGCGCCGGACTTCGCCCCGTTGTTCAAAGCTCTTGCCACCATGGCAGTTATTTACCTGGTGGGCGTACTTTCCAACTATCTGTACAACCGCCTGATGATTCAGATTTCCGAGGGCAGCCTGAAAAAAGTGAGAGACGGCCTGTTCGACCACATGGAGACCCTGTCCATTCCGTTCTTTGACACCCATACCCACGGCGATCTGATGAGTATCTATACCAACGATACCGACACCCTGCGCCAGATGATCAGCCAGAGCATCCCGCAGCTGCTGTCCTCTGCCATTACCATCGTTAGTGTCTTCGCGTCCATGCTGTACTTAAGCCCGATCCTGACCCTGATGATCGTAGTCATGGTATTCGTCATGACACAGGTCATTAAGAAAATCGGCGGACAGTCCGGCCGTTACTTTATGGCCCAGCAGCAGGATCTCGGTAAAGTCAACGGCTACATCGAAGAAATGATGGACGGCCAGAAGGTAGTCAAAGTCTTCTGCCACGAAGAAGAAGCCAAAGAAAAATTCAAGGAGCTGAATGACAAGCTCTTCGACAGCGCCAGCAATGCCAATATATACGCTAACGTGCTGATGCCCATCATGGGAAATATCGGAAACATCAACTACGTTCTGACAACCATTCTGGGATCCCTGCTTGCCATCGGCGGGATCGGCGGCCTGACCCTGGGCGGCCTTGCGTCCTTCCTGCAGCTTACCCGGAGCTTTAACCAGCCCATCACCCAGATCGCCCAGCAGTTCAATTCCATCATCATGGCGCTGGCAGGCGCGGAGCGAATCTTCGATCTGATGGATGAGCCCTCCGAAGAGGATCACGGCTATGTCACCCTGGTCAACGCCCGCTACGAGGACGGTGAATTGGTAGAGGTTCCGGAGCGTACCGGCACCTGGGCCTGGAAGCATCCCCATCACGACGGCACCGTCACCTACACCGAGCTGAAGGGCGACGTAGTCATGGACGGCGTAGACTTCGGCTACACTCCGGACAAAACCGTCCTCCACGACATCAGGCTTTACGCGAAGCCCGGCCAGAAGGTAGCCTTCGTAGGAGCCACCGGAGCCGGAAAAACCACCATCACGAACCTAATCAACCGCTTTTACGACATCCAGGACGGCAAGATCCGCTACGATGGCATTAACATCAACAAGATCAAAAAGCAGGATCTGCGCCGGTCCTTAGGCATGGTACTCCAGGACAGCCACCTGTTCACCGGCACCGTAGCCGATAACATCCGCTACGGCAAACTGGACGCCACTGACAGTGAAGTTAAAGGCGCAGCCATGCTTGCCGGAGCTGACAGCTTCATCAGGCATCTGCCCCAGGGCTACGATACCATGCTCACCGGCGACGGCGGCAACCTGTCCCAGGGCCAGCGTCAGCTTTTGACCATCGCCCGGGCAGCTATCGCCGACCCGCCCGTCCTGATCCTGGATGAGGCTACATCGAGCATCGACACCCGAACCGAATCAATCGTCCAGCGAGGCATGGACAGCCTGATGCAGGGCAGAACCGTATTCGTCATCGCCCATAGGCTTTCCACAGTTCAGAACTCCGACGTGATCATGGTTCTGGAGCAGGGACGCATCATCGAGCGTGGCAACCACGAGGAGCTGATCGCCCAGAAGGGCAAGTATTATCAGCTCTACACCGGAGCCTTCGAGCTGTCATAATCTTAATCTTAAAAATCAGCTCTGAGGGGTTCAGAAAATCAGGGTGCCCGTGAAACATCCGCACACATGATTTTTGAACCTTGCAGAGCGTCCGTCTTAAAAGGAGTTTACTATGCGAGAAAAATTTAGGCGTTTCATGCAAGGCCGCTACGGCGCCGACCAACTATCCCGTTTTTTAACTGCAGTATGTCTGATCCTGGTAATCCTGAATATCTTCATACACAGCAACATCCTGGTCTGCCTGGTGCTGGCGATCCTCGCTTACTGTTATTACCGCATGTTTTCCCGAGACTACAACCGCCGCTACGCTGAGAACCAGAAATTCCTGACCTGGCAGAACAAGCTGAAATACAAGTGGAACACCTGGAAGCGGGACATGGCCGACCGCAAAACCCATCACATCTACAAGTGCCCATCCTGTGGCCAGAAAATCCGCGTCCCCAAGGGCAAAGGTAAAATCATCGTAACCTGCCCCAAATGCCGCACCGAATTCCAGAAGAGAAGTTAAACCCTGAAAGCAATGCAGTCCGAAAAAAGACTGCGTTGCTTTTTCAGTAGAACAAAGTGGAAAAAACAACAGTTCCCTGTGCATAAAAAAGTTCGGAACAGCTCATAATGTGGATAGACCAACAGAACCCGTCAGAGACGGCAGAAAGGAGAATTCATATTATGAAAAAGCTCAGAAAATACACAGCAGGTTTGCTGCTCCTTGTCATGGTACTGTCCGTGACCGCCTGTGGCAATTCCGATAACAACGGCGGCACCGGTAACACGCCGAACACCGAAAATACCACCGACAATAACGGCAACGATACCACCAATGGAACCACCAACGGCACCATAAACAATGACAAAGTCAATGGCGGCAACATTGTGGATGACGCCGTAGACGGCGCAGGCGACGCGGTGGAAGATGTGGGAGACGGCATTATGAACGGCGTGGACGACGTGGTGGACGGCACCGAAAATGTGGTAGACGATATGACGAACGGCACCACAAACCAGACTACCCGTTAGTCAGACCAAAAAAGAAAAAAGCCATACCCTGCAGATCGGAACAGATTTGCAGGGTGTTTTTATGCAATAGGAAATTCCTATGGAATTCCCTATTGCATAAAAAATATTATCGCACTGCGGCGGAGAAGTAGTATGTCGCTTAGGCGACCTGCCGCAGGCGGAGAATCCTGCAAGGCAGGATTCTTTCTTACTCTATAGGAAATACAGTATCACGTTAAAGCACGAAAGTCTTGCTTCCTATAGAGCAAAAAAACCTCCGGGGGGATGCGCACTCGGCGCAGTGGTAGATGGTTGTCAAGGCAACCGCGCCTCGGCGCGAGAATGTGCCAACGGCACATTCTTTTTTATGGAAAAGGGACGGATTCTTTGAGATTCCCGTCTTGCAGACCCGGAGAAAATGCGCTATACTGTAATCTGAATCGGCATACGGGAGAGCAAATGCCGAAAGCATAAGAAAAAGAAGTAAAAAAGGACAGGGACAGACAATATGAAGTGTATTACCGTAAAAGAGTTATATCGCAATACCGAAAGCTATCTGGACAAAGAAATCACTGTAGCAGGCTGGGTCCGCAGTAACCGTGGATCCAAGGCCTTCGGCTTCCTGGTCATGGGAGACGGAAGCTGTTTCCAGACACTGCAGATCGTATACCATGATAACATGGGGAATTTTAAAGAGGTTTCCAAGCTGAATGTGGGAGCAGCCGTCATAGTAAAGGGAACTCTGATTGCTACACCGGAGGCAAAGCAGCCCTTTGAGATTCAGGCCGCAGAGGTTACTGTAGAGGGTGATTCCGCGCCGGATTATCCGCTGCAGAAGAAGCGACACTCCTTCGAGTACCTGAGAACCATTCCCCATCTGCGTGCCAGAACCAATACCTTCCAGGCTGTATTCCGGGTACGCTCCCTGATCGCCTACGCAATCCATCAGTTCTTCCAGGAGAAAGGCTTTGTATATGTACACACGCCGCTGATCACCGGCAGCGACTGCGAGGGCGCAGGCGAGATGTTTCAGGTAACCACCATGGATCTGAATAACATACCGAAGACCGAGGACGGCAAGATAGATTACAGCCAGGACTTCTTCGGAAAAGAGACGAACTTGACTGTAAGCGGACAGCTGAATGGCGAGACATACGCCATGGCCTTCCGTGACATCTACACCTTCGGACCCACCTTCCGCGCAGAGAATTCCAATACCACCCGTCATGCGGCAGAGTTCTGGATGATCGAGCCGGAGATGGCATTTGCGGATCTGGAGGATAATATGGAAGTGGCCGAGGCCATGCTGAAATATGTCATCAGCTACGTGCTGGAGAATGCTCCGGAGGAGATGAACTTCTTCAATCAGTTTGTGGACAAAGGACTTCTGGAGAGACTCCACGGTGTCCTGAACTCTGAGTTCGGACATGTGACCTACACAGAAGCCATCGAGATTCTGGAGAAGAACAACGACAACTTTGATTACAAGGTAAGCTGGGGCTGCGACCTGCAGACCGAGCATGAGCGTTACCTGACCGAGCAGGTATTCAAGCGCCCGATCTTCGTCACCGACTATCCGAAGGACATCAAGGCCTTCTACATGAAGCTGAACGAGGACGGCAAGACCGTAGCGGCTATGGACTGCCTGGTACCGGGCATCGGCGAGATCATCGGCGGAAGCCAGAGAGAGGACGACTTAGGCAAGCTCACCGGCCGTATGCAGGAACTGGGCCTGAAGGAAGAGGACTACGGCTTCTACCTGGATCTGCGGAAATACGGTTCCGTCCGTCATTCTGGTTTCGGTCTGGGCTTCGAGCGCTGCGTCATGTACCTGACCGGCATGGGCAACATCCGCGACGTGATTCCGTTCCCGAGAACTGTGAAGAACTGCGAGCTGTAGTTTTCATAAGAAATTAAAAATATCTGTATCATTTTCCGAGGAAAATGATACAGATATTTTTTTGCTCTATAGGAAATACCATGTTACATTCTTTTTTATAAATGAAGGGTTCTTTATAAATCTGCGTCATCGTGTTAAAATAATAGACAAGAAGAAAGGCGAAAGGAAGCGGAGCGGGGCATGGAAAATCAGGCCAGTCAGTATACAACAGAATACGAAATCCTCGATCTGGCAAAGCTGAAGCTTTATCAGCAGTTCCACGGTCTCGCACCGGTGCTGGGCGCAGTGAGGTTCCGGATAGAGGAACAGAAGCAGCCGGAACAGGTTGTGACAGAAGTGAAAATAATGGAGAATAGGGAGCAAGGGGAGGGTGGAGACAAAGAGGGCTTCCGGACCGACGGCCGCGTCTTTTATCTCTCCCCGTCCCGGATTCGGTCAGATTTTCTAAAAGACAGCGATTTCCTCTGCCGGGAGCTGCTGCACATGCTCAGCCACTGCCTTCTGGGTCACCCCTTCGAGGCCTGGCGTGTGGAACCAAAGGAGAGAAAAGCCTGGGAGTCTGACTGCGACGAAAAGGCCTGGGCGCTGACGGAGGAGCTTTGGGGAAAAGCTATCCCGGAAAAGCCCCCGGTAGACGACCACAGCCTCTGGGGACAGAAGCCTGATGAGCGGGAAAAGGCTTTCTGGCAGGGGCAGGGTGAGAAGCTGCTTCGAAGCGGCAATCCCCGCCGGAAGCGAAAGGCCGGAACGGCCAAACGGAACCGAATCCAGCGTCTCGTCCCTGCAGCCGGTCAGCGGGGCGATTATCGGAGTATTTTAAGAGGCCTGTCCTCCTATCGGGAGGACAGCCGCCTGAATCTGGACGAGTTTCAGTATTCCTGGTACACTTACGGACTGGAAATGTATGGAAATATGCCGCTGATAGAACCGCTGGAATACAGCGAGGAACGGAAAATCGCCGACCTGGTCATTGTCATCGATACCTCCGGATCCTGCGAAAAGGAGTTGGTACGTGTCTTCCTGGAGGAAACACGGGGAATTTTGGAGCAGGAGCGCCTGTTCTTCCGAAGCTTCTGCCTGCACCTGATCCAGTGCGACAATCAGATCCAGCGGGACGACTGTATTCACAGCCGAGAAGAATTCGAAAAATATCTGGAGCACCTGGAGATCCGGGGCGGGGGCGGCACCGATTTTCGTCCGGCTTTTGCGCGGATCGAGGAGCTGCGGCAGCAGGGTGAGCTGCGGGATTTGCAGGGAATTCTGTACTTTACGGACGGCTGCGGCTGGTATCCGAAGCGGGAACCGGATTATCAGGTCTGGTTCGTGATGCTGAACGGTCATTTTGACGCCATTGATATGCCGGACTGGGTACACCGTCTGGTACTGGAGGAGAGAAAGACATGAATATACAGGAAGCAAAAGATGAAATCAAGAAAACGGTCCGGGCTTATACGGCTAGAACCGCAGCCGGGACCTTCCGGATCCCGGTGCCCCGTCAGCGCCCGGTGCTGCTTATCGGTCCGCCGGGTATCGGCAAAACTGCTATTATGGAGCAGATAGCCCGGGAGTGTTCCATCGGCCTGGTGGCCTATACCATGACCCATCACACCCGCCAGAGCGCCATTGGCCTGCCAGTGTTGAATGAGAAAGAGTTTGCGGGGAAAACCTATACGGTGACCTCCTATACCATGAGTGAAATCATCGCATCGGTTTACGAGCAGATAGAGAAAACCGGCTGTACCGACGGCATCTTATTTCTGGACGAAATCAACTGCGTATCGGAGACACTGATGCCTGCCATGCTGCAGTTCCTTCAGTATAAGACCTTCGGAAGCCATGTGCTTCCCGAGGGATGGATTATCGTGGCAGCAGGCAACCCGCCGGCCTACAACCGTTCCGTGCGGGAGTTCGACACAGTGACTCTGGACCGGGTGCGGTACATGAATGTGGAGCCGGATTTCGGCATCTGGAAGACCTATGCCATCGAGCGGGGGCTGCATCCGGCGGTGCTTTCCTTCCTGGAGCTGCGGCCGGAGCGCTTCTATGTGATGGAGCCTGGAGAAAAGGGCTTCGTGACCGGACGGGCCTGGGAAGATTTGTCGGAGATATTGCTGACCATGGAGGAACTGGAGCTGGGCGTGGAGGAAGTTCTGTTCAGTCAGTATCTACAGGATGAGGATACGGCGGCGGAGTTCACCTTTTACTACCGCCTCTATGAAAAATGGAAAAAGGAGCTGGCTCCGGAGCAGATTCTGGAGGGAACCATACCGGAGCGGGCAGAGCTTCCGGCACTGCCCTTTGATGAACGTCTGTGTATCGTATGGCTTCTGCTGCAGCGCATTTACACCATGGGCATGACTTACGCGGGGCAGAAGAAGCTGGCGGACAGCCTCAGATTCTTCACAGACGGCCTGGGCCAGGGAACGCTGGGTTATTCCGCGGAGCAGATGACGGCGCTCATCGAAGAACGGCTGGAAAGCCGCCGGAAGAGTCTGGCGGTGCGAAAAGAGAACGGACTTCTGGGGGCCGGGGAGGAAGAACAGGAGCAGCAGCTCTTTGAGGTGATAGGCTCCTGCCGGAAAAAGGCGCGGCTCACCGGAGCGGCGGACGCGTTTTCAGAAAGAAGCTGTCAGGAAAGGGAACTGGCTCTGCAGCAGGAAGAGCTGCTGGCAGCGGCCATGAAAAACGGCGCCGGATTTATCCGGAAAACCTTCGGGGAGAAACAGGAGCTGGTGATTTTCCTGACCGGCCTCCGGGAGCAGCCGGTGTGCAAAAAGGTGCTTCAGGAGGAGCTGCCGGAGCTATTCGCGGAAGCAGAAGGGCTCCTGAACGCAGGAAAGCGGGAGGAAGAGCTGCGGAAGCGGCTGGGATAACAGGATTCGGAAAATCCGGAAAAAACATCCCCGTGGGCCGGATTGCATTTGCAGTATAGGATATGATATAATCCGAATGAAAATAAAAGAAAGTAGATGCTGTCATGAAAAGTAATGGCAGCGTTGCGAAAGAGAGCGAAAATATGAGTGAACATACCCATACCCATACACACGTAGCACCAGACGGAACCGTCTATGAGCACACCCATACCCATGAGGAGCACAGTCACACCGACGGACACAGCCATGAGCATAGCCATAGTCACGGGCATACCCATACTCATCAGAATACCAAGGCTGTGCTGAACCGCCTGTCCAGAGCCATCGGCCATATGGAATCCATCAAGCGGATGGTGGAGGACGGCCGGGACTGCAGCGAGGTGCTGGTGCAGCTGTCCGCCGTGAAAGCGGCCATTAATAATACGGCGAAGGTGATCCTGAAGGATCATATCGAGCACTGCATGGTGGACGCTGTTGAGAGCGGTGATCACGAAGCCATCGAGGAGCTGACAGCAGCCATCGACCGGTTTATCAAATAAACTTAATAAACTCTTAAATAAAAAGCAAAGTACGGAATCTATAATAAAGCCACAGGTAGAAATGACAGACAGGAGGAACAGGTAAAATGAAAAAGAACCATTTTTTATTATGTGCAGTTCTGTTGGCGGCAGTTACACTGGCCGGATGTGGCGCAAAGGATGAAGATACGGCAAAGCCGGCTGAGACGACAGGGGAAAGCGAAGACTCTGCGGATGAGAAATCAGGCAGCATAACGTCCCTGGCCATCGACGTGCCGACGGAGCTCAACGGAAAAGCGTTTACGGTGACCACGGAGCAGGCTTATCCCGACGACGAGGAAATCCTTGCGGTCAATGCCGTGTATGGAGACGAGACTCTGAAGCTGGACGAGTGCCTGGGCGTGACTGGGGTCTATGAGGTGCAGCAGGAGGACGGAATCTATGTGATGGCGGATACCTATAGCTATAATGACTATCATATTGTTTATCTGGTGAAAATCGATGAAAACGGCATCACCCAGACCGACACCCGGGACGGAGCCCTGGGCGCGCTGCCTTCCGATCCGCGGGACGGCTTCCCCATTACTTCCAAGATAGATGTGCTGGGAACCTATGGCGGAACCAGAACCTATGCCATCGAAAACGGCCGTTTCACCACGGAAAGCAGTCTCTACGAATTCCTGGGTACGCCCGATGGCTACAGGCCCACGCTGACAGTGAAAAGCTCCATCCCCTGCCGCATCGAGGGAGGAAACACCGAGCTGAAGCCGGGAGATGTCATCATCCCCACCGGTTACTCCGAGGAGGGCGTCTTCTGCTTTGAAAAACAGGACGGCACCCCGGGCAGCTTCCCGGTGGACCTGGACGAAGAAGGCTATTACACCGGCACTGTGGGCGGCATAGATGAAAATGAACTCTTCGAGTCCCTGCCCTACGCAGGATAGAAAAAAGGAGTATAGAGCCCGGGCAGACAAATTTTTTTGTCTGCCCGGGTTTTTTTACGCCTCTTCGCATATACTGTAGCAATAAATCATACAGGATGCGATCATGCAAAGAATTCCAATAAAAGCCATGCAGTCCGATCTGCCGGACTACGGAAAGCTACAGATTCATATTACCTCCGCCCGGGGCGCGGAGCCCATTCCGGGGGCGAAGGTGACGATTTCTTATACGGGGGAGCCGGAGCGGACCATGGAGGAGCTGACTACGAACAGCTCCGGGCAGACCGACGAAGTGGAGCTGGCCGCGCCGCCTCTGGAGTACAGTGTGGAGCCAAGCGAGCCCCAGCCCTACTCGGAATATACCCTGTCAGTGACCGCGCCGGGCTACGGGCCGGTAGAGATTGCGGGAACGGAGATTCTGCCGGAGGTGACGGCCATTCAGGAGATTCGGATGCAGCCCCGGCAGGGAGAAGAGTATGAGCGCTATGTCATCGGAGCTCATACCCTGTTCGGGAATTATCCGCCGAAGATCGCCGAAGCGGAGATCAAGCCGGTGGGCGAGAGTGGGGAGATCGTCCTGAGCCGTGTGGTGGTGCCGGAGTACGTCATCGTTCACGACGGCGCGCCCTCGGACAGTTCGGCTTCCGACTACTGGGTCCGCTATCGGGATTACATCAAAAATGTGGCCTGCAGCGAAATCTACGCCACCTGGACTGACGCGGCCATCCGGGCCAATGTGCTGGCGATTATGTCCTTTACACTGAACCGGGTGTATACCGAATGGTATAGAAACAAGGGCTATGATTTCACCATCACTTCCTCTACGGCCTTCGATCACAAATGGATTCGCAACCGCAATATTTTTGAAAATATCTCCCTGATCGTCGATGAGCTGTTCGCGGATTATTTGTCCCGACCCAATGTGAAGCAGCCCATTCTGACCCAGTACTGCGATGGGCGCCGGGTCAGCTGTCCCAACTGGATGAGCCAGTGGGGGAGCCAGTCCCTGGGGGAGCAGGGCTATACAGCCATCGAGATTTTGCGGAACTATTACGGGGATTCCATGTATATCAATACGGCAGAGGAGATCTCCGGCGTGCCCTATTCCTGGCCCGGTTACGAGCTGACCAACGGAGCCTCCGGCCAGAAGGTACTGCAGCTGCAGGAGCAGCTGAACCGCATCGCCCGGAACTACCCGGCCATTCCAATCATCTCCGAGGACGGCATCTACGGCCCGGCCACCGCCGAGAGCGTGCGGATCTTCCAGTCCATCTTCGGCCTGCCCCAGACCGGGGTGGTGGATTACCGGACCTGGTATAAGATTTCGGAGATTTATGTGGGGGTGTCCAGAATTGCAGAGCTGAATTAAGAAAATCTATGGTTCGGTTTTCCGCATTTGTTTCCGATATTCCAGCGGCGTACAGTGATTGTATTTTTCAAAGGTCCGGTAAAAATAGCTTATATTCTGGTAGCCAACCTGACGGGCAATAGAGTTGACCGGCATATCAGAATTACGGAGTACATGCATGGCGGCGTCGATTCGTTGCTGCTGGATGTATTCAATAAAGCTTTTCCCGGTGGTTTTTTTCAAAAATTTGCTGATGTAGGCCGGGCTGAAATGAAAATACGCAGCGGTATCCTCCAGTGTGGCCGTTCGGTAATTATCATTGAGATAGTGAATCAGGCGGCCATATTCCAGGTGCTTATTCCAGGCTGTCTTGCCATATTCCCCGGCATATTCCCGGGCCAACCGGATAAAGATTAGAAGAACATAGCAGTCACTGGCATTCCGTGCGCAGAGAGCGGAAGAGGTAAATTCATCATGGAGGGCATTCATCAGATCTGCCAGGTTATTTTCCGGCGTGGCACGGTAAAGGGCATGAGAGAAGCTGCGTAGCCGGCTATCAAAAATCCAGAGAATGAATTCACTGAAGAAGGCCTCCCGCCAGATGGTATTGAAGGTGTGCTGCTGAAAATAATCAAGACCAATAAAAAGAGTCAGAACCTGTGTGTCCCGTTCCAAATAAAGTACCTCAAAATCCTTTTCATTAAAGAGCAAAAGTTGTCCCCGGTCAACGTAAACGGTTTCCCGATTCAGCCGGATTTTTAGAGAGCCTTGCTGCGTATAGAAAAGCCGGATACAGGGAAAATCAGGTGCAGTTAGTCCGGTTTTCCGGGAAAAAAGCTGTATGTGAATGGATTCAGAAAGATTTCTGTAGTTCATAAATGGACCTCCCGGAATAGAAAAGAAAAACAGGGGGAGTCATCCCGGCTCCCCCTTAAGCGTCTGGAAAATTAATCCTGGCTTTCCAGCTTTAGCACCACATCGCCGACCATGGCAGTGTCTCCTTCTTCCACGCAGAGCTCCACAACCTTGCCTGAAAAGGGACTTACCAATGGAAATGCAGTCTTTCCGGCTTCGATATCGGCGATTTCCTGTCCTTCGGTGATGGTATCGCCTACAGCGACCTTCCATTCGGAAATCTCGCCGCTTGTCATTGCCATGCCTTCCTGGGGTAATTTAATGCCTATCTTCATAATAACACACCCTCCTGTCACTGTATAGAATATGAGTCGGATTTATAGATCTGGTTTTACGCCGGTAAGTTGTGCGACGCCTTCCAGAAGCTGTCCTGTGTACGGGAAGGTGGTCCATTCCAGCGGACGGCTGTAGGGAACAAAGTTTACAGGACGGGTAATCCGTTTTACAGGAGCCTTCAGGTTGTCAAAGGCTTGCTCGGAAATGGTGGCTGCTACCTCAGAGGACCAGCTGCAGAAACGGTATCCGTCATCAGTTACAATTACTTTGCCGGTCTTTCGGACAGAGTCCAGAATCAGGTTGATATCCAGCGGATAGAGGGTTCGCGGATCAATGACCTCAATGGAGATGCCTTTCGCTTCGTACATCTTTGCGACTTTCATTGCTTCGGGAACCATATGTCCCACGGCCACGATGGTCAGATCAGTACCTTCCTTCTTTACAGACCCCTTACCCAGAGGAATGAGATATTCGTCTTCCGGAAGCTCCTCAGCCACGCCCAACGCCAGTGCCGGCAGATAGATAACAACCGGGTCATTGTCGCGTATGGCGGCCTTCATAAGCCCTTTGGCGTCAATCGGACCGGAGGGAACGATGACCTTCATACCCATGTGAATCAGCTGGGCCCAGGTGCTGTCTGAATGTTGGGCAGCACAGCTGATACCCGCGCCGGACATATTGACGATGGCTACCATGGGAACGCTGACCTGGCCGCCGGTCATGTAGCGTAGCTTGACGGCTTGATTAACCAGCATTTCCATGCTGACATATTGCAGGGTGTTGATACAATATTCAATAACCGGACGCATACCCTTCATGGCAGCGCCAATGGCCATACCGGTGTATGCGGCCTCGGAAATGGGAGTATTGATGACACGGTCTTTTCCAAATTTATCCAAAAGCCCGATGGAATTTCCATTCATGCCGGACTCCACATCTTCTCCAATCATTACTACGTTTTCATCGCGGATCATTTCTTCCATGATCGCTTCGCTGATGGCCTGTGAAATACGTTTCTTCTTTGCCATATTACCACCCCCTGATCGGCATAGTGTAGTGCTTGTCTGTGTACATATCGGTATAAGCCTCGGACATATCCGGGTAAGGTGAATCGATCATGAACTGTACGCCTTCCTCAATTTCTTTGTCTACATCCGTGATAATGGAGTCCAGCTCCTCCTGGGCAACGCCCTCTGCCAGAAGCTTCTGCTCAAAGGCAGGGATGGGATCCCGTTTCTTCCATTCTTCGATCTCTTCCTCCTTGCGATAGCGGAAGGGGCAAATCTTAGGATAGCTGTTGAAATGATCAAAGAAACGATAGCATTTTGCCTCAATGAGAGTCGGGCCTTCGCCGGCTCTTGCCCGGTTTACAGCCTCCAGGGTCGCTGCATGGACAGCTTCAATATCCATACCGTCTACAGTGACGCCAGGCATATTGTAGCCTGCGGCGCGGACGGAAATGTCTTTGACGCTGGTAGCGTAATCTGCGTCTGTGGTAATGGCGTATTTATTATTTTCACAGAGGAAGATAATCGGTAGTTTCAGGATGGATGCCAGGTTCATACATTCATGGATAGTACCCTCATTGGCAGCACCGTCGCCAAAGTAAGCAACTGTTACCGTATGATCCTTTTTATATTTATTGGCAAAAGCCACACCCAGCGCGATGCAGACACCCTGTCCGACCATGCCATTGGCACCATAGATGCCATGCTCCAGGGAGGTGATATGCATGGAACCGCCTTTGCCCTTGCAGTAGCCGGTAGCCTTACCTGCCAGCTCGGCAAACATATATTTTACTTCTCCGCCCTTGGCAATCAGATGTCCGTGTCCCCGGTGGGTGCTGGTTACAGAATCTTCTTTTGTCAGTGCAGAGGATACGCCTACAGCAACGGCCTCCTGACCGATATACTGGTGCGCCTCTCCCCAGGCGTGGCCCTCGGCTATGAGCACCGGCAACTTGCTTTCAAACTGGCGAATTAACAGCATATCTTTGTACGCTTTTAACTTTTGCTCTCTGTTTAATGCCATTCAAACTCCTCCTTTGTAAAAAATAGACAAAGAATAAAGAAAACACGAAAAAATCTTGTACATTTATTATATAACGAAATGAAGAGAGAATGATTGCACAAAATGGCACAAAAGTATGTCGGATTCGGTGATTTGACAAAAGAAAAAAGAATCCACTATAATAACAAAAAACGTAAGAATAGGGAGGAACGGAAGATGCGTTTTCGTCCATGTATCGATATCCATAACGGCCAGGTCAAACAGATCGTGGGAGGCAGTCTGAACGATGAACATGATTTCGCCAGAGAGAATTTTGTGTCCCGGCAGGATGCAGCCTGGTATGCACAGCTCTATCAGGAGGATGGCCTGAAAGGCGGCCATGTGATCCTGCTGAACGGTGTGGACTCGCCCTATTACGAGGCTACAAAGGCACAGGCTCTGGCAGCTCTTCGGGCTTATCCGGGCGGCCTGCAGATCGGCGGCGGCATCCATCCGGAGAACGCGGCGGAGTATCTGGACGCCGGAGCCAGTCAGGTTATCGTGACCTCCTACGTATTCAAAAACGGACAGATCCAGTATGAGAATCTGGAAAAGATGCTGTCTGCCGTAGGTCGGGACCGCCTGGTACTGGACTTAAGCTGCCGGAAAAGGGACGGCGCGTATTACATCGTCACCGACCGTTGGCAGAAGTTTACGGATGTGCAGGTGACGCCCGGCCTTCTGGATGAATTATCCGGGAAATGCAGTGAATTTTTAATCCACGCCGTGGACGTGGAGGGCAAGGCCTCCGGCATCGAAAGAGAGCTGGCCGCCATGCTTGGCGACTGGGCCGGAATCCCCATTACTTATGCGGGCGGCGTGGGCAGCATGGAGGACGTGGAGGCGCTTCGCACTCTCGGAAAGGGCCGACTGGATGTGACCATCGGAAGCGCCTTAGATCTTTTTGGCGGTTGTATCCCGTACCGAAATGTGGTATACTTGCGTTAGAGAGAGATCTCGAAATACCCGTAAAGGAGTTGATTTTATGCGTTATGTAATCAGCGGCAAAAATATCGATGTGACAGAGGGGCTCCGTTCAGCCATCACGGACAAGCTCGGAAAGTTAGAGCGCTATTTTACTCCGGACACGGAAGTACATGTTACTTTAAGTGTCGAAAAAGAAAGACAGAAGATTGAGGTAACCATTCCTGTGAAGGGAACCGTCATCCGTTCCGAGCAGGTAAGCAACGATATGTATGTATCCATCGATCTGGTGGAGGAGGTCATCGAGCGTCAGCTCCGCAAGTACAAGAACAAGATCGTACAGCGGGAGCAGGGAGCCGGAAGCTTCCGTCAGGAGTTTATCGACAAAGAGGCAGAGGATGAGGAGGTTCGCATCATCCGTACCAAGCAGTTCGACATGAAGCCCATGTATCCCGAGGACGCATGCGTGCAGATGGAGCTGCTGGGCCACAGCTTCTATGTATTTGTAAATGCGGAGACCGAGCAGATCAACGTGGTTTACAAGAGAAAGGGCAATACCTACGGACTCATTGAGCCGGAACAGTAAAACAGGATTTTTGAGGGACTGCGCGGAAGGCGCAGTCCCTTTTTGCCCTTGTCACGAATTATAGTAATCTACTCTTTTCCTTTGCCCTTTTTCTGAATGGCTCTCATTTTGTAAATATACTGGTCTTGCAGAAAAATTCGAACAGTCGTAATAAAGAATCTTATCATTTCTTTCGGCCGGGAAATATCCGTTGCTTAAAATTTCCTTGCAAAACGCACAGCTCTGTTTTATAATCAGAACATCAACAGAATAAACCGGATATGGGGAGCTGGCTGGAGTCGGCTGAGAGGAGAATTGAGAGTCTCGACCCACAACCTGATTTGGATAATGCCAACGTAGGGAGATGCCTGGAGAAGGAAGTGCCTGCGCACTTTCTTATTTTTTAGAGGAGAACACCTGCGGGAGTTCCCTTTTTTACTTTATAGGAAATTCCAGGCGGCATGATTTCAAACAGAAATCCCAAAAGGAGAAGGATATGGACAGAAAAAATAGAAATCTGACGAAAAAAGTAGCGATGGCAGGCGTCCTGACGGCGCTTGCGGTAGTGGGAAGCATGCTGAGTTTTCCGGTGGCAGGCAGCAAATGCGCGCCGGTGCAGCATATGGTCAATATCCTGGCGGCAGTCCTGATGGGGCCGGCCTGGAGCGCGGGAATTGCTTTTTGCGCAAGCCTCCTGAGAAATCTTCTGGGACTGGGCAGCCTGATGGCCTTCCCGGGCAGCATGGTTGGAGCGCTTGTGTGCGGACTTGTTTTTGCGGGGACGAAAAATCTGAAGCTGACCTGTGTGGGAGAGGCCTTTGGTACGGGTGTCCTGGGCGGTCTGGCGGCCTGGCCGGTGGCCAAATTCCTGATGGGAGCGGAACCGGCAGGCCTGTTCGTTTATATCATTCCGTTCCTGATTTCCACGGTGGCGGGAAGTATCCTGGCCTATATCCTGATCACGGTATTGGAAAAGGGCGGTGTGGTAAATGAGCTGTCTTTTCGATAACATACTAGCGCAGATGAACCGTATCCGCCCGCGGGTGCATTGCCTGACCAATCCGGTCACCATGCAGGATGTGGCCAATATCCTGTTGGCAGCAGGGGGCAGCGCGATTATGGCCCAGGAACCGGCAGAGGCGGCGGAGATTACGGCTATTTGTCAGGCGGTGCTTCTGAACACCGGAGTCCCGGATGCAGAGAAAATGCGGGCCTGTGTCATTTCCGGAGAACGGGCCAATGAGCTTGGAATCCCGGTGGTTTTGGATCCAGTGGGGGCCGGAGCCAGCGCCTTTCGCCTGCGGGAGCTGGAAAAGCTGACGCATTCCGTGCGTATGGCACTGATCCGCTGCAATCAGGAAGAGGCGAAAGCATTGCTGCATATCTGGAATGGAGCCTCCGGCGGCGTGGAGAGCGGTGTGACGGAGAGCGTGGAAGAACAGACAGATCTGGCCAGAAAGCTGACGGAGGCATATCAGTGTGCGGTTCTGGTGAGCGGGCCAAGAGATGTGGTGGCGGAGGGCGGCAGGGCAGAAGTCCTGACCGGCGGCGACGCGAGATTGTCCCGGATTACCGGCGGAGGCTGTATGCTGTCAGCCCTTTGCGCGCTGCTGTGCGGAGCAGAGGCGGATCCCTGGGAGGCAGCCCGGACGGCGGGCGCACTCTGGAGAAGCTGCGCGGAGTGGGCGGACAGGGAAAGCCGGAAGACGTCAGGAGGAATCGGAACCTTCCATATGAGATTGTTTGACGCGGTGGAGCGGTATTTTTACCGAAGCACAGAAGGAAAGTAAGCGAAAGCTGAAGATAATAAAAAAACAAAAGGAGATGCTTATGGAAAACTACACAACACAGATGGATGCGGCACGGAAAGGAATCATTACCCCGCAGATGAAGACTGTAGCGGCAAAGGAGCACATGCAGGAGGAAGATTTAAGAAAGCTGGTTGCGGAGGGAAAGGTGGCCATCTGCGCCAACAAGAACCACACCTGCCTGGACGCGGAGGGCGTGGGCAGCATGCTGCGCACTAAGATTAACGTCAATCTGGGGGTGTCCAGAGATGTGAAAAATTATGACGTGGAGATGGAAAAGGTGATGAGCGCCGTTAGGATGGGAGCGGAATCCATCATGGATCTGTCCAGCCACGGCAATACCCAGCCCTTCCGGCAGAAGCTGGTAAAGGAATGTCCGGTTATGATTGGAACCGTGCCGGTGTACGACAGTGTGATTCACTATCAGCGGGATCTGGATACGCTGACCGCGAAGGACTTTCTGGATGTGATCCGGCTTCACGCTCAGGACGGCGTGGATTTCGTGACCCTGCATTGCGGCATTACCCGGAAGACCATCGAGCAGATCAAAAAGCATAAGAGAAAGATGAATATTGTAAGCCGGGGCGGCAGTCTGGTATTTGCCTGGATGAGTATGACCGGGGAAGAAAATCCGTTTTACGAGTATTTTGATGAAATCCTGGATATCTGTGAGGAATATGATGTGACGATTTCATTGGGAGACGCCTGCAGACCGGGATGCCTGGCGGACGCCACGGACGTATGCCAGATCGAGGAGCTGGTGCGTCTGGGCGAGCTGACCAAGCGGGCCTGGGCTCATAATGTACAGGTCATGGTAGAGGGCCCGGGGCATGTGCCGCTTGACCAGATTGCGGCCAATATGGAAGTGCAGAAGACGCTCTGTATGGGCGCGCCCTTCTATGTACTGGGACCGCTGGTGACGGATATCGCGCCGGGCTACGATCACATCACAGCAGCCATCGGCGGAGCCGTGGCGGCCATGAACGGAGCCGCTTTCCTGTGTTATGTGACGCCGGCGGAGCACCTGGCGCTGCCCAACCTGGAGGATGTAAAGCAGGGCATTATCGCGTCCAAGATCGCGGCCCATGCGGCGGATATCGCCAAGGGAATTCCAAGGGCCCGCGATATCGATGATAAGATGGCGGATGCCCGGAAAGTTCTGGACTGGGACGCCCAGTTTGCCTGCGCCCTGGATCCGGAGACTGCAAAGGCCATCCGGGATGACAGACTTCCGGAGGATGACCACAGCGATACCTGCAGCATGTGCGGCAAATTCTGCGCGGTGCGCAGCATGAATAAGGCTCTGGCAGGAGAGCATATTGACATTCTGTAAATAAGAGCGGAGCGCCCTGAAACGGGCGCTCTTTTACAATCTTTCCTTGAATAATCGCCCGTGTAGTGTTAAAATGTTAAACAGAGTATTGTCTGAAATATCAGAAACTTAAGATTGGAGTTAGCAGATGAATTTATTTACAAAAATGTTTGGTACTCACAGTGAACGGGAGCTGAAGCTGATCTATCCGCTGGTGGACAAGATCGAGGCCCTGCGTCCTGAGATGCAGAAGCTTTCCGATGAAGAACTGAAGGGAAAAACGAAAGAATTCAGACAGCGTCTGGCAAATGGAGAGACTCTGGATGATTTGCTGGTAGAGGCCTTTGCGGCAGTCCGCGAGGCAGCGAAGCGTGTGCTTGGCATGGAACATTACCGGGTACAGCTCATCGGTGGTATTATCCTCCATCAGGGACGTATCGCCGAGATGAAGACCGGTGAAGGTAAGACCCTGGTGTCTACCCTTCCCGCATACCTGAACGCACTGGAAGGCAAGGGCGTCCATATCGTGACGGTCAACGACTATCTGGCGCACCGTGACGCCGAGTGGATGGGCAAGGTCCATGAGGCCCTGGGCCTGACCGTGGGCGTGGTACTGAACAGCAGCACCGGCGACGAGCGCCGCGCCGCATACAACTGCGATATTACCTATGTGACCAATAACGAGCTTGGTTTCGACTACCTGCGTGACAACATGGTCATCTATAAAGAACAGCTGGTACAGAGAGACCTGCATTACGCCATCATTGATGAGATCGACTCCATCCTCATCGACGAGGCCCGTACCCCGCTGATTATCTCCGGACAGAGCGGCAAGTCCACGAAGCTCTACGAGATCTGCGACGCCCTGGCGAAGACCATGAAGCGCGGAGAGGCCAGCGGCGAATTCAGCAAAATGAACGCTATCATGGGCGAGGAGATCGAGGAGACCGGCGAGTTTATCGTCAATGAAAAAGACAAGATCGTGAACCTGACCGCCGATGGCGTGAAGCGGGTAGAGGATTATTTCCACATCGAGAATCTGGCGGATCCGGAGAATCTGGAGATCCAGCATAATATGATTCTGGCCCTGAGAGCCAACTATCTGATGTTCCGCGACCAGGATTATGTGGTAAAGGATGATCAGGTCCTGATCGTCGATGAATTTACCGGACGTATCATGCCGGGCCGCCGTTATTCCGACGGACTTCATCAGGCCATTGAGGCAAAGGAGCATGTGAAGGTCAAGAGAGAGAGCAAGACTCTGGCAAATATCACCTTCCAGAACTTCTTTAACAAATATGACAAGAAAGCCGGTATGACCGGTACGGCGCTGACCGAGGAAAAAGAGTTCCGGGAGATCTACGGCATGGACGTTATCGAGATCCCCACCAACCGTCCGGTGATTCGTAAGGATCTGGACGATGCCGTTTACAAGACCAAGAAAGAGAAGTTCCATGCAGTGGTAGAGGAGATCGAGCGGGCCCATGCCAAGGGACAGCCGGTTCTGGTGGGTACCATTACCATCGAGACCTCCGAGTACCTGAGCGGACTGCTCCGCAAGAAGGGTATCCAGCATGAAGTCCTGAACGCCAAGTTCCATGAGCGCGAGGCGGAGATCGTAGCCCTGGCCGGACAGCACGGTGCGGTTACCATCGCTACCAATATGGCAGGCCGTGGTACCGATATCAAGCTGGACGATGACGCCAAGGCGGCGGGAGGACTGAAGATCATCGGTACCGAGCGCCATGAGTCCCGCCGTATCGACAATCAGTTACGCGGACGTTCCGGCCGTCAGGGAGACCCGGGAGAATCCCGATTCTACATCTCTCTGGAGGACGATCTGATGCGCCTTTTCGGTTCTGAGCGTCTGATGAGCGTGTTTAACGCCCTGGGTGTGCCGGAGAATGAACAGATCGAGCATAAGATGCTTTCCGATGCCATCGAAAAGGCTCAGAAGAAGATAGAGAGCAACAACTTCGGTATCCGTAAGAACCTGCTGGAGTATGACCAGGTCATGAACGAGCAGCGTGAGATCATCTACGCGGAGCGCCGCCGGGTACTGAACGGCGAAAGCATGCGCGACGCCATCTACAAGATGCTCACCGATACGGTAGAGAATGTCATCGACAGCCTGATTGGCGACGACCAGGATAAGTCTGAGTGGGATCTTCTGGGATTGAACGAGTCCCTGCTTCGCACCATTCCGCTGCAGACTATTACGCCGGAGCGCATTGCCGATAAGAAGAATAAGGCAGAGCTGAAGCACATGCTGAAGGAAGAAGCAGTGAAGCTCTACGAGCTGAAGGAGGCAGAGTTCCCGAATCCGGAGATGCTCAGAGAGCTTGAGCGTGTATTCCTTCTGAAAGTCATCGACCGCAAGTGGATGGATCACATCGACGATATGGAGCAGCTCCGTCAGGGCATCGGCCTGCAGGCCTTCGCCCAGCGGGATCCGCTGGTAGAGTACAAGCTCAGCGGCTACGAGATGTTCTCCGCCATGACAGCCAGCATCCAGGAGGAGACTGTCCGGATTCTGCTTCACGTCCGCGTGGAAGAGAAGGCCGAGCGTGAGCAGGTAGCCAAGGTAACGGGAACCAATAAGGACACCACCCTGGCCGCAGCGCCCAAGAAGCGCGAGGCAGCCAAGGTATATCCCAATGATCCCTGCCCCTGCGGAAGCGGCAAGAAGTATAAGCAGTGCTGCGGAAGAAAAGGAATGTAAAAGCGTATAAAAAGCGAATAAGGCATGAGAAAATGGCCATACTCCTTTTAAAAATAAGATAACTGGTCAGGTACTGAACAGTTATGAAAGGGGTATGGTCTTTTTATGTCAAAAAAGAAAAAGCCGGATCTGAACCATCTGGAGCCGGAGGAACAGCTGAAATATGAGATCGCCGGGGAGCTGGGGCTCCTCGATAAGGTCCTGGAGGATGGCTGGAAGTCCCTGTCCGCCAAGGAGACCGGCCGAATCGGCGGGCTTATGACGAAAAAGAAAAAAGAAATCCAGGAGCAGGAGCGAAGGGACAGCGAGGTATAAAAAGGAGCGTGAAAATCAGGCGATTTTCACGCTCCTTTTTGGAAATAGAAATCTTAAAGGGGATCTGCAAAAACAATGTGCATGGAGTCTGCGTATTTGTTCCGGAAAGCAGGATCCAGGCAGGAGTCTGTGACCAGACAGTCGATGTCCTGCCAGGAGGCAAACTGGGTCAGGGAAGAGTAGCCTGCCTTGCTGCTTTCAGCCAGGACGATCCGCAGTCTTGCGTTCCGCAGGGCGGCCTTCTGGACCTGGCTGTAGTCCAGGTCACTGCTGGTGGGGCCGCTGCCGGCCTGGAAGCCTTCGCTTTCAAAGACAGCCGCGTCCATATTCAGCTGATTTAAAAAGTCTGCGGCGGAGGTTCCGGCAGAGGCCTGTACCTGGGGCGCCACGACGCCTCCGCAGATGATGACCCGGTTCTGGGTAGCCATACAGATATTTACCACCGGAATAGAAGCGGTAATAATCGTGTATCCGGAGAGCCTGGAGAGCAGCTTCGCCAGACACAGGGAAATTTCCCCGTTGTCCAGGAAAATGGTGGATCCGGGGGAAATAAGGGACAGGGCCTTCCGGGCGATCTGCGTCTTCAGGGAAGAACTGTCGTTCTCCTCCGTTTTAGCGGAAGCAGCAGGGACAGCCAGTTCCTTTTTGGAGGAAGCAGGGGAATCCTTGAGGCTGTTCTGGAACCAGGTCTTCATATCCTCGTAGAGGAAGGGGTGCTGGCTCAGATGGTCGGAACAGATGACGCCGCCAAACCATTTGTCAATGAGACCCTGTTCCGTCAGGGTCATCAGATCCCGCCGCATGGTTTCCCGGGATACATGGAAGTAATTGGCCAGATCCAGAGTCTTCATGGCTCCGTTTTTATTCAGTAGCTGCAGAATCTGCATTTGCCGTTCTGTGGCAGTTAATTTCTTCATGGAATCTCTCTTTCTGATGTATCGTCATACTTACCTATAGTTTATTTGAATTTGAGGCGGATGTCAAATAGAAATTGGAAATTTACACATTGTAACGAGGAAATAGGAAGTGCAAATCCCCAAAATGAAAAGCTGAATGAGTAAAAATGCACAAAAGAACGGGGATAGAATTGTGTAAATGTGCAAAAATACAATATATAGTTGCAAATTTACACATTATGAGGTAGTATAAAGTCACAAGTTGAGGAAAAATACAACTTGAGGGAGAAAAATGTGGAAAGGAGCATAAAAGAGAACATGATACCGGTGATTATCATGAATCATGGACAGTTTGGAAAAGAACTGATTGCCAGTGCGGAAATGATTGTCGGAAAGCTGGAACGGACAGAGGCAGTGTCCCTGATGCCGGGCATGGGCATCGAGGAATATCTGGCGCAGGCGGAGGCAGCTGTGACCCGGGCAGGTGGAAAGGCCATTGTCCTGACCGACCTTTACGGCGGAACCCCCTGCAACGTGGCTCTGATGCTCAGACAGCGATATGAACTGAAGGTGGTCTGCGGTATGAACCTGCCCATGCTGCTGGAGCTGGCGGGAGCAAGAGAGGACAGCGGCGATACAGCGCAGCTGGCAGATGCGATTCTGAGTACGGCTCGGGAAGGAATTCTCGAACCGGCGGAAGAAATAGAAGAAACAGAAGACGATGTGTGGGGAGGAGGTGAATAAGATGCCGGATATCAGATTGGTGAGAGTGGATTTCAGACTGATGCACGGACAGGTGGTAACCGCCTGGCTGAAGCAGGTGTCAGCGGACGCGATTCTGATCGTGGACGATCAGCTGGCAGCAGACAAATTTTTAGCCCAGGTATTCCTGATGGCGAAGCCCCAGGGCGTAAAGGTGGCCATCCGTTCCGTGGAGAAGGCGGTGGCGGCGTTCCAGAAGGGCGTGTTCGGAAATGAAAAGATGCTGATTCTTTTCAAATCTGTGGAGAGTGTCAAGAGAGCGTACGATCTGGGATTTCCGCTGGAAAAGCTTCAGCTGGGAGGCCTGGGGAACGGCACGGATAAGGTGATGATTTCTAAGGAGCTGTCCCTGAATGAGGAAGAAGTGGAAAAGCTTCTGGACATGCAGGGCAAGGGAGTGGAGATCACACTGCAGATGACCCCGCGGGATGCGGTGATTACACTGGACGACGCGGTGAAAATGGTGCGTGAGCACACCAAGGAGTAAACATTAAGAAGGAGAAAGGGTTATGAGTATAGGCTTAGCATTAACGTTTGGCATTTTGTATTGGATTGGACAATGTAAACTGTGGTATGGAACGCTGCATCTTCTGCGTTAGCCGATGGTGCTTGCGGTTCCCATCGGACTGATTATGGGAGATCTTCCCAACGCCATGATTATCGGCGCGTCTCTCCAGATGATTTATCTGGGCGCCATCGCACCCGGCGGAACGCTTCCTTCCGACGAGGCGCTGGCAGCCTGTATCGCCATTCCCCTGGCGCTGCAGGCAAATCTGTCACCGGAGATTGCGGTAACCATCGCGGTTCCGATTGGTCTTCTGGGCGTACTGTTGGATAACCTGAAGAGAACCTATCATTCCTACTTCATTCATTTGGCAGACAAGGCAGTAGAGGAAAATAATATCAAGAAAATGCGTCGAGCAGAGTTCTGGTACCCCTTATTCTGTTCTGTTCCGCTTCGTGTGATTCCGGCTACTCTGGCGCTGGCATTCGGCGTGGATGCGGTGACCGCTTTCCTGAACGCCATTCCCGCATGGGCAACCAACGGACTGAGCGTGGCAGGCGGCCTGCTTCCAGCACTGGGTTTTGCAGTCACCATTATGGTAATCGGCAAAAAGCGTCTGCTTCCGTTCTTTATCATTGGTTTCGCACTGGTGGCATACAGCGGAATCAACACCATCGGCGTAGCAGTATTCGCAATCTGTATCGCGCTTCTCCAGGGCAACTATATGCAGGCCGACGAAGAAAAGGGCACGCTTGGATTTGACGATGACGAAGAAGGAGGGTTTTAACAATGGCAGATAAATTAGTATCAAAGAAAGATATCATCAAAGGCTGGGCGAAATATTATCTCTGTGCAGAGGTTTCCTCCGGTTTCGAGCGTCTGACTGCTCCGGCATTTTCCTTCGGTATGGATCCGGTGCTGAATAAGCTGTATCACGACAATCCTGAGGAGTATAAGGAAGCCCTGAAGCGTCACCTGATGTTCTATAATTCCGAGGCTACCTGGGGCTCCATGATCTTCGGTATCTCCTGCGCCCTGGAGGAGGAGCGGGCTACCCGTTTAAAAGAAGGCGCAAGCAAGGAAGAGCTGGATGCTTCCTCGGAGCTGATTACGAACCTGAAGGTAGGTCTGATGGGACCCCTGGCAGGTATCGGTGATTCAGTAAACCACGGTATGCTAAGACCGCTTCTGTTATCCATGTTTATCCCGCTGGCATCCGCAGGCGCGTGGATCGCAGGCGTGGCTCCGCTGCTGATTTGGGGCGTGTGTATTTCCCTTTTCGCTTACTTCCTGGTGAGCAAGGGCTATTCTCTGGGACGGAAGTCTGTGGTGAGCATTCTCCAGTCCGGCGCGCTGACCAAGCTGATTAATGTGGCAAGCGTCATGGGTCTCTTTATGATGGGCGCCCTGTCCTCCACCTATGTGAAGCTGAAAACTGTGGTATCCTGGACGGACGTGACCGGCGAGGCTGTGTATCTGCAGGATAAGCTGAACGCAATTTTCCCCAACGTACTTCCGTTGCTGGTGGTATTCGGCGTTTACTTCTATATTAAGAAGGCGGGTCCCAAGTATGTGAGAATTCTGGTATTCCTGATCGTAGCGGCGCTGCTGCTGTCCTTCCTGGGTATCGTATAAGAGCATAGGGAGCAAACAGATAAAATAAGAATAGGAACATTCCCGGTAAGGGATAAGAGGAGAAGAAAAAATGAGTGAAAAATGGATTGATCTTTCCGGCAAGGTGGCCATCGTCACCGGTGGAGCCATGGGTATCGGCGAAGCCATCGTAGCGGATCTGAAGGGCTGCGGCGCAAAGGTAGCCATCTTCGATATGGCGGAGCCTAAAGATTATCAGGAGGATGAGGATACGCTGTTTATCAAGCTGAATATCTGCGACCGGACGGCCGTGGAAGCGGCAGTGGATCAGGTGGAGAAAAAGTTCGGTCATGTGGACGCCCTGATTAATAACGCAGGAGTAACCCGTCCGAGAATCCTGGTGGACTACTATAAGGAATGCCCCCAGTATGAGCTGAGCGACGCAGATTTTGACTTTATGGTGGGCGTCAACGAGAAGGGAACCTACATAATGGCCCAGACCGTGGCCCGGAAGCTTTTCGAGCAAAAATCCGGCGTCATCATCAACATGTCCTCCTGCGCGGGTCTGATGGGCTCCCGGGGACACAGCTGCTATTCCGCCACTAAGGCGGCCATCCACGGCTTCACCCTTTCCTGGGCAAAGGAGCTGGGACCCTTCGGCATCCGCGTGGTGGGCGTAGCACCTGATATTCTGGACCGGACGCCGGCCAATAACGACGAGAAGTACCGGGCTCAGGCCTACGGAAGAGGCTGGCCGGTGGACACCAAGCCGGAGAAGTTCTTCCAGAACTACAAGACCTCCATTCCGCTGGGAAGACCGGGCCATCTGTCTGAGGTGGCAGACCTGATCTGCTATCTGATTTCCGACCATGCCGCTTATATTACCGGAATCACCATTCCCGTATCCGGTGGAAAGAGCAAGGGCTGATGGTATGAAAAAAGCAGTGATCATCGGAGCCGGACAGACCGGCAGGGGGTTTATCGCACCCATCGTCCGGGAAAATGGCTATGCCGTCACATTCCTGGATAAGGACCGGGCCCTGGTGGAACAGCTCCGAAAGGAGAAAGAATATACCGTATCCTATTTTGGAGGAAAACGGGAGCCGCAGATTATCCGGGATTACACAGCCTGGGTGACCGATGAAGAGGAAGCGGTGGAAGCCCTGACGGAGGCGGATGTGGTTTTTGTCAGCGTCTTTGCCAGCCATGTGGGCGAGCTTGCGGAACTTCTGAAGGAAGCGGCCGGGAAAAGGGCGGAAAAAGGAACCGAGAAGCTTACGGTATTCTGCTGTGAGAACGGCGTCAATGTGAAAAGACCTCTGGTGGAGGCAGGTGTGGACGCGGTCATCAGCGAAGGCGTGATTTTCTGCACCACTCTGAAGCCCGAGGCCGAGAAGCTGGACTTGATCAGCCAGGATTATCCGGAGCTTCCCGTGGACGGGAAGGTACCGGGCCTGAAGGCTCATCTGGAGCACATGCCCTGGGAGGAGAATTTCCCGGGCCTGATACAGAGAAAGATCTATACCTATAACTTCATGAGCGCCGTGGTGGCCTATCTGGGAGACTATAAAGGCTATGAGGTCTACGGCGAGGCAGCCAACGACCCGGAGATCGCGGGACTTATGGAGGATCTGCTTCCGGTGGTCAGCCGGATCATCGGAAAGGAATACGGCGTGCCCTATGAGGTGCAGCTGGAGTTCACGAAGAACGCCATCGCCAAGTTCCGGAACCGAGATATCTACGACACCATCTACCGGAACGCCAGACAGGCGGAGCGGAAGCTGGGCCTGAAGGAACGGATGCTGACGCCCCTTCGCCTGGCTGCAGCAGACGGCGACGAGACCCGGGAGATCGCCCTGGTAGCGGCAGCAGCTCTGTATTACGGGGAAATCCGGGAGGAACTGGACTGCGAAGCGGTGCTCAGAACCATGGACACCGACCCGGTGCTGAAGGGAGAAACCGCCCTGGTGCGGGAGCTTCTGGAGGGACTGCGCCGGAAAGAAAATGTAAATACGCTTTTGAAAAAATAAAGACAGAGCGAAAGGCAGGGAGCCGGATGCAAACGCATCCGGCTCCCTGCCTTTCATGGAAAAGTTTATGCAAAAATGACTTTCGTATGATCCCCCAGCCGCTCCAGAGCCTGGGGATCCATGGCGGGATCGGTTACCAGGTAATCGATCTCGGACCAGTCGGCAAACTGGACGGGAGAAGAATAAGTAGCCTTGGTGTGGTCGGCCAGCACGATGCTGGTCAGGGTATTCTGCAGGGCTATTTTTTTTATGCTGCTGTAATCGGAGGCCAGTCCGGTGGGGCCGCTGTTGGCCTTGAAGCCGGAGCTTCCGAAGATGGCCGCGTCGGTGCGGAGCTGCCGGAGAAAATCCAGGGCAGGGGTGCCGCAGACGGACAGGATGGAGGTGTCGATGACGCCGCCGCAGATGATTAACTTGTTGGCGCTTCCGCAGAGGGTATTGATGATCTGAAGGGAAGTGCTGATGATGGTATAGCCGGACAGAGAACGGAGCTGCTGGGCCAGGTAAAGGTTCGTGCTGCCGCAGTCCAGAAAAATGGTGGCGTGCTCCGGGATGAGCTCCAGGGCCTTTCGGCAGATGCTTGTCTTCTCTTCAGGCATACGGGTCATGCGCTCGTCGATGACGGTGGTTTCGATGATGCCAGGACTGTCGGGAGTCTCCGGCGGCGTACAGATGACTCCGCCGAACCACTTTTTCACCAGTCCCTGATTGGTAAGCTCCAGAAGATCCAGACGCATGGTCTCCCGGGACACCTGAAAGTGCTCCGCCAGATCTGTCGTCTTCATGGCTCCGTTTTTGGAAAGCAGCTCCAGGATAGCGGCCTGGCGCTGGTTGGCATTCGTTTTCTTCAAAGCAGGTTCCTCTTTTCTATCAAAATTCCAGATAAAATCTGCAAAAATGCAGGTGTTTATTTCATGGGAAATGTATCTATTTAATAGAGTAGTCGAAGTTCCCGGAAAAGTCAATGGAAATTTGCGAAAAAACGGGAAAAACTTGCAAATAAGCAAAAATATAATTGGATAAATGCAAGTAAAACGAATGGAAAATGCAAAAAACAGAAAAGAAAATCGGTAAAAATGCAAATTTGGACTTGCAATTCACCAGAAGCAGCAGTATAATACGGTCGTACGAGAGAAATAGGGCAGAGCATCTGCCGCCGAGAAATACGATCAGAAAAACGCTCGAATGAGCTGTCAAAAAGCTAGGAAAAGAAAGGATAGGAACAATGGACAACAAGTGGATTGATTTAACAGGAAAAGTAGTCATTGTCACCGGCGGTTCCATGGGAATCGGCGAGGCTATCACAGCAGACCTGAAGAGCTGTGGCGCAAAGGTAGCGATTTTCGATATGGCAGATCTGAAGCCGGAAGCACTGGATGAGAACACCATGTATGTGAAGCTGGATATCCGGAAGAAGGCAGAGGTAGAGGCGGCAGTGGCACAGGTAGTCGAGAAGTTCGGCACCATCGACGCCCTGGTAAATAACGCAGGCGTGACCCGTCCAAGAATCCTGGTAGACTACTATAAAGAGTGTCCCCAGTACGAGCTCAGCGAGGACGACTTCGACTTCCTGGTGGGCATCAACGAGAAGGGAACCTTCCTGGTGGCGCAGGCCGTTACCAGAGTCATGCTGGAAAAGCATTCCGGAGTCATCGTGAATATGTCCTCCGAGGCAGGTCTCCGCGGTTCCGTGGGACACAGCTGCTACGCTGCTACCAAGGCTGCGGTACACAGCTTTACACAGTCCTGGGGCAAGGAGCTGGGCAAGTTCGGTATCCGCGTGCTTGGCATCGCGCCGGGCATCCTGGACAGAACCCCGGCTAATAACGACGAGAAGTACCGGGCACAGGCTTACGGCCGCGGTATGGGAACCGACGTGAAGCCGGAGCAGTTTTTCAAGAACTACAAGACCTCCATTCCTCTTGGAAGACCGGGTCATCTGTCCGAGGTGGCAGACGTGGTATGCTACCTGATTTCCGATCATGCGTCTTATCTGTCAGCCATTACCATTCCGGTAGGAGGCGGAAAAGACTGATCGATATATATTATAATAGGAGGGAATAACTATGGAAAAGGCAAGAGCACTGATTATTCCGGAGCAGAATTCTCTGGAGTTCGTGGAGCTGGAGAAACCGGATGTGAGAGCTTACGAGGTGCTGGTAAAAATCAAGGCTTGTTCCCTTTGCACTCTGGATCGAAGGGTATATCTGGGAACCAGAGCAAGACAGTTCCCGTTTCTGGGCGGCCATGAGGTGTCCGGTATCGTGGAAAAATGCGGCGACGGCGTGGTAGGTGTAAAGGAAGGCGACAAGGTCATCCTCACATCCGCGTACTGCAACCAGTGCGAGCTGGATCGGACCGGAAGAGGAACCCAGTGCATCAATAAGTCCAGGGAGCCCCAGAGAGTTAAGTTTGACGGCTATATCCAGGGCGGCGGTCTCTGCGAATACTTAAGCGTGCCCGCATGGCAGGTGATCAAGATTGCCGATGACGCGGATCTGGATCACGCGGCGCTGACCGAACCCCTGGCCTGCTGTGTACACAGCATCAACAAAGCCAGAATCAAGCTGGGCGATACAGTCGTGATTATCGGTATGGGTATTATGGGTTATTTCCACCTGAAGCTTGCTCTGATGCGCGGAGCCCGCGTCATCGTCAGCGAGATGGATCCCACCAGAAAGCAGAAAGCCCTGGACAGCGGCGCCCATGTGGTTATTGACCCCGGCACACAGGATTTGTGTGAAGAAGTGAAGAAGCTGACCGACGGCCTGGGCGCGGACGTGGTTGTAAATACCATTCCCAGCGCGGCCGTATGGAACAGTGCCATCCAGTCCCTGGCGCCCTACGGACGTCTGATTGCTTACTCCTCCCAGGACAGCAAGACGCCCATCGGCGTGGACTTCGGTATGATGCACAGCCGTGAGATTGAGTTCATCGGAACCCTGAATCCCACCATTGAGGACAATGATATCGCCACCAAGCTGATTACCTACCATCTGATCGATATGGAAGAGGTCATCGACGCCAGATTCCCCTTCAAGCAGGGCAAAGAGGCATTCGCGGCGGCTCTGAAGCCGGGCGCATATCGCGTGATCATTCAGTATTAAGGAGGAAAAGGGCATGCTGGTAACATTAAATGAGATACTGACAAAAGCAAAGGCAGAGGGCTATGCCGTACCGGCCACCAATGTGGATCATGATCACAATGTCCGCGCAGCCATCGAGGCAGCTGAGGAGATGAATTCTCCGCTGATTCTGAACATGACACCGACGGCGAATCCGGATATGGAATTCTTCGGCCCCATCGCAGCGGAGATGGCCCGTCGTTCCAGCCAGCAGATCTGTCTGAATCTGGACCATGGAAAGACCTTTGAGCAGTGTCTGCTGGGCGTTCGCTCGGGTTTTACCAATATCATGATCGACCGTTCCACCCTTCCCTTTGAGGAAAATGTGAAGCAGGTAAAGGAAATGGTAGACATCTGCCATGCCCTGGGCCTGACCGTAGAGGGTGAGCTGGGCCATGTGGGCATGGGCGATAACTACGCGGTAGACGGTAATCAGGCGCTGACCGATGTGAAGGAAGCGGCGGCATTTGTGGAGCAGACAGGCGTGGACGCCCTGGCAGTAGCCATCGGTACGGCTCACGGTGCGTACAAAGGGGTTCCGAAGATCCGCTTCGAGCTTCTGCACGAGCTGCGGGACGCGGTTCCCGTTCCCCTGGTACTTCATGGAGGAAGCGGAAGCGGGGACGAGAACCTGGCGAGATGTGCCAAAGAAGGAATCAATAAGCTGAATCTTTCCAACGACCTGAAGCGCGCAGCCATCGAGAACCTGGTAAACCGGGATCTCAGCGGCAATGCGGTATATCAGCTGTACCCGCTGCTGGCAGAGGGCTTCAAGAACAAGATTAAGCATTACATCGGAATTTGCGGCTGCGCAGGAAAGTAAACTATGAAGAAAATCAAGTATATTATCTGTGATTTGGACGGTACGCTTCTGAATGACCAGAAGCGTATCTCCGAAGCCCAGGCGGCCTATATCCGCCAGCTTCGGGAAAAGACCGGTATCCGTTTCGGATTTGCTTCCGGACGGGCCATCAGTTCCCTGAAGCCCATCGCGAAGGAAAACGGGCTCTATGAGGCCTGCGACCTGTATGTGGCCAATAACGGCGCGGATATCCACGACGGGGCCACCGGGGAAATGACCGAGATGGATATGGTATCCCTGGATGAGATGAAGTATCTGCTGGAGCTTTTCCGGCCCTATCCCTACATCAATGTGACCTTCCACAATCCCGGCCGGTTCTTTGCGGTCTATGACACGGAGAGAGCCAGAGGGATCAAGGAACTGAATCATTACCCGGAGATGGTGTCTCCCTTTGAACAGGAGTACAAAACAGCTCCCAGAGTGACGCTGGTCTTCGCGCCGGAGCGGATGGAAGAGGTCAAAAAGCTGGTGGCCGGACTGAAGCTGCCGGAGACCATCCGGTTCGTACAGTCCGAAAAGGACATCATTGACCTGTGCCATAAGACCGTATCCAAGGCCAAGGGAATCGAAGCCTATGTGAAGCAGTTCGGCGATAGCCTGGAGAATGTCATGGCTTTCGGCGACAATGACAACGATCTGGAGATGCTGCGGGCGGCCGGCGTGGCGGTGGCCATGAAGAACGCCACGGAGCGGGTTCAGAAGGAAGCCGATTATGTGACGGAGAAGACCAACAATGAAGACGGAATCATGCACTTCCTGCAGGAGCATGAAGACTGGTTCCGGTCACAGGAGAAAGCGTAATGGATAATTTTGAATTTTATATTCCCACAAGAGTCTATTTCGGACGGGGCCAGATCGAACAGCTGAAGCATGAGCTTCCGGCTTACGGAAAGAGAGTCCTGCTGGTATACGGCGGCGGAAGCATCAAGCGCAGCGGCATCTATGACACCGTCGGCGCCATTGCAAAGGAAGCCGGCGTGGAGCTCTTTGAGTTGTCCGGCGTGGAGTCCAACCCCACCATTAAGACCGTACGGCGGGGCGTGGCCCTGTGCAGGGAGCACGGCGTGGATGCAGTGCTGGCCATCGGCGGCGGCAGCGTCATCGACTGCAGTAAGGTGGTAGCGGCAGGCAACTGCTACGACGGAGACCCCTGGGATCTGGTCATTCATCCGGAACGCATGGAGAAGGCCCTTCCCATCCTCACCGTACTGACCATCGCGGCCACCGGAAGTGAGATGGATCACATCGCGGTGATCACCAATGAGGAGACCAACGACAAGCTGGGTACCCGAAATCCGGTGCTCCGCCCCAAGGTGAGCATCCTGGATCCCACCTATACCTTTACCGTAAACGCGTTCCAGACGGCCTCCGGCGTGGCGGATATCATGTCCCATGCCATGGAGTCCTACTTCGCCAAAAGCGAGGCAAAGCTCCAGGACTATTTTGCGGAGAGCATCCTGCGGGTATGCGTGGAATTCGGTAAGAAGGCCCTGGACACCCCGGATGATTACGAGGCCCGCGCCAATATCATGTGGGCCAGCAGCTGGGCCATCAACGATACCCTGAAGCTGGGACATATGATTCAGTGGAGCGTTCACCCCATTGAGCATCAGCTCAGCGCGGTATACAATATGACCCACGGCGTGGGACTGGCCATTCTGACTCCCCACTGGATGGAGCATGTGCTGAGCGAGGAGACCGTGGACAAGTTCTACGAGCTGGCAGTTACCATCTGGAAGGTGCCGGAGAGCGAGGACAAGTTCGCAGTGGCAAAAGAGGGCATCGAGCGCCTGAAGAAGTTCTACCGGACCCTGGGTATCAGTGAGCATCTGGCAGACTTCGGCATCGACGAGACCTATTTCGAGGCCATGGCCGGGAAGGCAGCGGCACAGCTTGCCACCGCGTATAAGCCCCTGACCAAGGAAGAGGTTATCGAGATTTACAGAGAAAGCTTATAAAAAACGTGAACACACTCAAAAGAGTCTGTTATATATAAGGAGGAGAAAATTATGAACGCAATCGTAATGGGAGCAGGAAGAATCGGTAGAGGATTCGTAACAGAGCTTCTGACAGCAAACCATGTGAACATCACATTCTTTGATGCCACAGACGCCATGGTGGAGGAACTGAACAAGCAGGGACAGTACGAGATCCATGTACTGGGCGCTGAGTCCAAGAACACCATCGTAAAGAATGTAAAGGCATATTCCACAAAGGATACCGACAAGCTGGCTGAGTGCTGGGCAGACGCGGACTTCATCTTCACAGCCTGCGGCGGAAAGAACATGAAGGCAGTAGGAGCTACCCTGGCTGAGGCGTTTAAGAAGGTTATCGCGGCAGGAAAGGTACATACCAGCAACATCGTAACCTGCGAGAACTGGATCGACCCGGCTACCGACCTGAAGAACGGCATCCTGGAGAACCTGACTGAGGATGAGAAGAAGGTATTCGAGGAGAACACCGGCGTCAGCGAGTCTGTAGTTATGTGTACCGGTACAGGCGCTCCGGATCCCAGCAAGCTGGTGAATCCCATGGATACCTGGGTACAGGATCTGCGTTACCTGCCGGTAGATAAGGATCGCATCCGCGGCGAGCTTCCGACTCTGGAGTACATCGAGTTCGTACCGGAGTTCGGCAATCTGCTGAAACAGAAGATTTATACCAATAACACCAGCGTAGCAACTGTAGCATATCTGGGAAGACTGAAGGGTCTGACCTATGTGGCAGAGAGCGCAAATGATCCGGAGATCGAGCCGATCCTGGACGGCGTATATGCCGAGATCAACGAGGCGCTGGTAAAGGGTATGGGCATCAATGAGGAGAGCCAGCTGGCATTCTCCAAGCGCGCAAAGGCAAAATATACCGATAGAGCCATCATTGACATACTGACACGTATCGCCCGCGACCCGATCCGGAAGTTGGGACCGGAAGATCGTTTCATCGGACCCATCAGCATCGCCCTGAAGGTAGGCGTAAACCCGAAGAACATCGCTCTGGGCTGCGCAGCTGCCATCTACTATGAGAATCCGGAAGATGAAGTGGCCGTAGAGCTGGTTAAGATCCGGAAGGAGAAGGGCGTGGACTACATCCTGGAGAACATCTGCAAGCAGGATCTGAACGGACCGGTTGTAAAGTGCATCAAGGAAGCTGTCGCTGAGCTGAAGCAGAAGGGCTGGATCAAGGAGGACTAATTGAATAACGTAATCATTCTTGGAGCAGGACGGATTGGCCGGGGTTTTCTGGCCAGACTGCTCCATGAAGATGGCAGAGATCCTGTCTTCTTTGCAGCGACAGACGCTACGGTACAACGACTGCATGGTAAGACATACGAGATCCATGTACTGGGCGCGGAAGAAAAAAATGTGCTGGAAACAGAAGTACAGGCTTTTTCTGTCAGGGATACAGAGGCATTGGCCTCACAGTGGGCCAGGACAGAGCTGATTTTCACGGCCTGCGGCGGAAAAAATCTGGAAGCCCTGGGCGGGGAGCTGGCCAAGGCCTTTCAGCTTCTGCGGAGCATGGGGAAAGCCCATGTGAGCAATATCGTCACCTGCGAGAACTGGAAAGCGCCGGAAAAAGTATTGAAAGAGGCTATATGCGGCCACCTGACGCAGAAAGAGCGCGCGGACTTTGAGCGTCTGACGGGAGTTACGGAGTCAGCGGTCATGTGCTCCGGCACCGGAGCGCCGGAACCGTCAGCCCTTCATTACCCCATGGATACCTGGGTTGAGGATGTGCTGTATCTTCCGGTGAACGCCAAAGGCATGAAGGGAGAGCTGCCGCAGCTTTCCTGCATCGAGTTCCTGCCGGACTTCGGATCACTGCTTCGGCAGAAGCTCTATACGAGGAATACCAGTATCGCCACCATCGGCTATCTGGGCAGGCTGAAGGGCCTGACCTATGTGGCGGAAGCGGCGGCTGATCCGGAGATCGCGCTCATTCTGGACGAGCTGTACCGGGAGGTCAGCGAGATTCTGGTTCAGAGTCTGGGTATCGATCGGGAGAAGCAGAGGGTCTTTGCGGAGCGGGCGGACGCCAAGAATCGGAACCCGCTGATCATCGATCCCCTGACCCGCATCGGCCGGGATCCCATCCGGAAGCTGAGCCCGGAGGATCGGCTCATCGGGCCCCTGCGGGAGGGAGCGGCGCTGGGACTTTCCACAGACGCCATTGCCTTGGGCTGCGCGGCGGCTCTTTATTATGAAGACCCGGAGGACGAGACAGCCTGCAGGCTGGCAGAGCTTCGACGGGAAAAGGGAACGGATTATATCTTAAAAGAAATCTGCGGTCTCGATCCGGCGGGAGAAGAAGCAAAACGGATTCGCAGGGCCCAGGAACGATTAAAAGAGAAAGGTTGGATACAGAAATTATGAAGAAGGCAGTAGTTATCGGCGCCGGACAGTCCGGACGCGGTTATGTGGCAAGATATCTTTATGAGAAGGGGTATCAGATTACATTCATCGAGGAAAATGAGGAGCTGATTAAGCTTCTGGACGAGGATCGGGCGTTCAGTATCCATTTCTATCACATGGATCGCAAGCCGGTTTATATCCACGGTTTCCGTGTATACAAGACCTATTCCAGGCAGGCGGAGGCAGCCATTGCGGACGCGGACTTTGTGTTCACCGCAGTGGGCGAGCAGAATCTGGGCGACGTGGCAAAGCAGCTGAAGGCCGGCATGGAGGGCAAGCAGAAGCGCACCGTAGTTATCACCTGCGAGAATGGTATCAATCCGGGCCGCGTTATGCGTACTCACATGCAGAATGAGAAGATCGAGGCGAATTACGTGGTATCCCAGACAGCCATTTTCTGTTCCACTGTTGTGATCCGCGGAACCAGACTGGATATCCTGTCCCAGAATGAGACCTATTTCCCCTATGACTGCGACGAATTTACAGACCCGTTTGACTTCAACGGCGCAGTGCCCATTCATGACTTCGAGAAGTTCTTCAAGCGTAAGATCTATACCTACAACTGCCTGGCAGGACTGATTTCCTACTGCGGCTATGTGAAGGGCTATGAGGTATACGGCGAGGCAGCCATCGATCCGGACGTATCCGATACCATGGATCAGCTGCTGGCAGAGCTGGATCCCTGCCTGATGGAGTACTTCGGTATCACCATGGAGGATCAGACCGCGTTCTCTCAGAAGGCACTGAAGAAATTCAAGGATCTCTACATTCTGGACTACACCATCAAGAATGGCCGGGCTCCCTACCGGAAGCTGGGTCCCACAGAGCGTATCATGACTCCCATGCGGATCCTCATGGACCACAAGAAGGACCCGAGCATCATGCAGTTTGTAGCTGCGGCAGCTCTGGTTTACTGGGAGGAGCGCCAGGGCAAGAATGGCGAGCCCATGCTGGAGAAGGATCCCATCACCACCTTCTGCGAGCTGAACGACCTGCAGAAGGACGACCCCATCGTGAAGGGCGTGGAGAAGTATCTGGAGAAGATTCACCAGAACCGGGAGCATGTTGTGATCCAGGAATTACTGTAAAGACATTGACGTTTTCCGCATTTTCGTTTAGAATGCAAGGTGCGGAGATGAAGGGCGGGGAAGCCGGCAAAGCTTTCTCCGTCCTTTTTGTATCACCACAGGAAATCATGGGATTTCCGTATTCGGATTTTTAAGGGAGAAGAAAAAGCATGTTTCAGTTAAAGAAAATGACCATGGAAATGCACGATCAGGTGCTGGAAATGGTGGAGCAGTTTTATCACAGCGAGGCGGTCTGCCATTCGGTCCCCCGGGAGCGGCTGGAGCAGACCTTCGCGGATGCGGTGAGCCCGGATCCGGTTCTGGAGGGCTTTGTGCTGACGGAGGGAGACAGCATCGTGGGTTTCGCCTACATCACCGAGTATTACGCCTGCGAGGTGGGCGGCCGCTGCCTCATGTTTGAGGAGCTGTTTTTAAAGGAGGAGGCCCGGGGAAAGGGCTACGGCACCCGCTTTTTTGAGGAAATCATGAAGGCGAAGCCCCAGGCGCGCCGTTTCCGCCTGGAGGTGACCCGGAGCAATGAGAAGGCCGTGCGGCTCTATGAGCATCTGGGCTTTTCATTCCTGGAGTATGATCAGATGGTGCTGGACCGATAAGCGGGGAGGAAGCCGGAATGAAGGGGAATACAGAGGAGAACACAGGGAAAAGCATGGACGGTAAGATGGACGAAAGGCTGATGAGGCTGGCGTTGGAGGCCAGAGAGCGTTCCTACAGCCCCTATTCCCATTTTCGGGTGGGAGCGGCCCTGCTCTGCGGGGACGGCAGCGTGTATACAGGCTGTAATATCGAGAACGCGGCCTTTACGCCGGGGATCTGCGCCGAGCGGACAGCCTTTGCCAAGGCGGTCAGCGAGGGGAAAAGGAGCTTTCGGGCCATCGCCATCGCAGGCGGACCGGAGAAAGGGCATCCTGCCTTTACCGCTCCCTGCGGCGTATGCCGTCAGGTGATGGCGGAATTCTGCGATCCGGAAGGCTTCCGGATCCTGCTGGGAGCCGGAACCGACGAGACACAGGAATTCCGGCTGAAGGAGCTTCTGCCCTTCGGCTTTGGACCGGGAGACCTGAAGGAGGAATGTGAAGGATGAAAGGCTGGAAAAAGCTGTCCCTGAGACAGAAGGAGCTGTGCTTTTTTCTTCTGCTGGTTTTCTTCGGAGGAATCAAGCAGTTTCTGGTATACAATCTGCCCATTATGGCGGTGCCCAAGGGCATCCATGACGACTGGATCATGGTACACCTGGCGGATACCCTGAGAAATGGCCAGTGGCTGGGGGAATACAATGACCTGACCCTGACCAAGGGCATGTTTTTTCCGCTGTATCTGGCGGTCATTAACTTTTTACATCTGTCCTATCTGAATGTGACAGCCCTGCTTTACACGGTCAGCTGCATGATTTTCGTCTATGCCCTGCGGCCCCTGGTAAAGAAGTACCGGTACAGCATGCTCCTGTATCTGGCCCTTCTGTGGAATCCGGTGTCCTATTCGGTGCAGGCATTCCAGAGAGTGTACCGGAACAGTATTTCCTATATACAGGTGCTGCTGATCTTCGGGGGGCTCCTGGCTCTGTGGCTGCGGCGGAAGGAACCGGTGAAAAAGCAGTTTCTGTGGCTTCTGACAGCGGCAGTGGGCATGGTTACCTTTTTCTACACCCGGGAGGACGCCATCTGGGTGGAGCCCTTCCTCATCGTCTTTGTGCTGGTGTATCTGGGGAGCATGTTCCTGCTCTGGAAAAAGGAGCGCGCAAAGGAGTATGCGGTGAAGGCGGCGCTGGTCCTTCTGCCCTTCTTCTGCATCTGGGGAGCTGGCCGGCTGATCGCCCGGGAAAATTACAGTCATTATAATATCCGTCTGACCAACGAGCTTCAGAAGGGCGGATTTGCGGAAATGTATAAAAGCATGATGGCGGTGAAGCCGGAGGAGGATATTCCGGGCGTCACCATGACCCGGGAGAAGGTGGCGCGGATGTGCGACGAGTGCCCCACCTTAAAGAAACTGGAGCCCTATATCCGGAGCAGCCGCCTCTACTGGGCCGGTTCCGAGGAGAATGAAAAGGACTGGGAGGTGCGGGACGGCTGGGTCTTCTGGATCTTCCGTACAGCCCTGGAGCAGGCCGGGTACTATACAGACGGGGAGACGGTGAATCAGGTCTGCCTGCAGATCCGGGACGAGCTGGAGACAGCCATGGACGAGGGACGGCTCACACGGCAGGCGACTATGCCTTCCACCTACATGTCTCCCTGGCGGAAGGGCTATCTGGGGGATCTTTTTGGGGCCCTTGGAAAAGCCATTGGATACACTGCCACCTATGACGAAATGAAGACCCTGGTCTATCTCTACAGCGAGCCTGATGAGAACGGCGGCATCCCGCTGTTTGAGCGGATGACAGGGGACAAGGCGGTCTGGTATGAGTCGGATCTCATCGAAATGGCGGGCTGGTATGCCTCCTATGAGGGCATGGACGGCGTGACTCTGCAGGCGGAGCTTCCCGACGGCACGGTGCTTGCCACTGCGGAGTTTACCGAGAGCGACGATATCGCGGCTTATCTGGCGGGACAGGGCATCACAGCGCCCGGCAGCGAACAGTGCCGTTTTTCCCTGAAGCTTTCCGTGGAGGACAAGCCTCAGATCGTATATCTGAAGGCCTATCGAAACGGCGAACCTCTGGATTCTTACGAGTTGTCGGATCAGGTGACCCGCGTGGAGAGCGATACCTCCTGCCTGAACCTGGACTGGTACTGGGATGTGCCCGAGCGTCACGGACTGCTGGCGGAGATTAACTATAAGGGCGAGGTGCTGAATGGCATCCGTCTGATTTACCACTACACCGGAGCTGTCGTGGCTGCGGCGGGGGCCCTGGCCTATGTGCTGCTGTGCGTCCGCATGGTGAAACGACGCCTGGCAAAGGTGAAGGATACGGACGACAGAGATCTGTCCGTGTGGCTGGTGCTGTCGGCCCTGCTGGCCAGCTATTTTGTACTTCTGGGCGGTATCTCCTACTCGGAGATCTCCGGCTGGAACGCTATTCTGTACTGGTATCTGTCGGGAGCCTATCCCATCCTGATTGCTTTTGAGGCGCTGGCGGTGATCTTCTGGTTACAGGATTGGAAACGAAACAGAAGTGATGGATACAATGTTGTAAAATGAAATGAAATGTATTATAATGAAAAAATCAGAAGAGGAGGAGAAACATTATGAAACTGATTATTGATAACGCGAACATCAACGACATCCGTTCTATGTATGAGTATTTCCCCATGGACGGCGTAACCTGTAATCCGACCATTCTGGCCAAGGAAAAGCGCCCGCCCTACGAGGTGCTGAAGGAGATCCGTGATTTCATCGAGGAAGGCGAGCTCCACGTGCAGGTTTTAAGCGACCTGGCGGACGGCATGGTGGAGGAGGCCTATAAGATCCGCAAGGAGCTGGGCGACGATACCTTTATCAAGATTCCCACCACCAAAGAAGGACTGAAGGCCATCCGGATCCTGGCAGCAGCAGGCATTAACGTTACAGCTACCGCCATCTACACCCAGATGCAGGCATTCCTGGCAGCCAAAGCAGGCGCCCAGTATGTGGCACCCTATATCAACCGGATTGACAATCTGGGTTCCGATGGTGTGCGTACCGCAAAGGAGATCCACGACATGTTTCGCAACTACGGCTTCAAGACCGAGGTGCTGGCAGCCAGCTTCAAGAACTCCCGTCAGGTTATTACCCTGTGCGAGTACGGTATCGGAGCCACTACGATTTCCCCGGACGTACTGGATCTGCTGATTAAGAATGATTCTGTAACGGCGGCCCTGAATGTGTTCCGCAAGGACTTCGAGAAGGTCTGTGGAAAAGGAAAGACCATGCTGGACTGCGGCTGATGGCTGACAGGTGGATGGCGATAAGAGATAAGGTGTGTAAGAGGAAATCTTATGATAGATTTGCATTTGCATTTTGATGGTTCCCTGCTTCCGCGCACAGTGTTGGAGCTGGCGCAGGAGCAGGGAATCCTGCTTCCGAGCCGGGAACCGGATGAGCTGAAGCTCTTTCTGACCGCACCGGCAGACTGCGGAAGCCTGAACGAATATCTGGAAAAGTTTGATCTGCCGCTGCAGGTGCTTCAGACAAAGGAGGCCCTGCGGAAGGCCATGTATATCCTGGTGAGCTCCCTAAAGGAACAGGGGATGCTTTACGCGGAAATCCGCTTTGCGCCCCAGCTTCACCGGAAAAAGGGTCTGACCCAGGAGCAGGTGGTGAAGGCGGCCCTGACTGGTATGCAGGAGGCGCTGGCAGGCTCCTTTTTCAAGTGTAAGCTGATTTTGTGTTGTATGCGGGGAGCGGATAATCGGGAAGAGAACCTGTGTACAGTGCGGACAGCGGCGGCTTTTCTGGGTCGGGGCGTGGCGGCGGTGGATCTGGCCGGGGCGGAGGCCCTGTATCCAACGGCAGACTTCGCGGATATTTTCAGACTGGCCAGAGAGCTTGGGGTGCCCTTTACGATTCACGCAGGAGAGGCTGACGGGCCGGAGAGCATCGAGACGGCACTGGACTTTGGGGCCGGCCGGATCGGCCATGGGGTCCGTGCAGCGGAGAATCCGGAGCTGCTTGAGCGCCTTAAGCGGGAGCAGGTTCCCCTGGAAATGTGTCCCAGCAGTAATGTACAGACGAAAGCGGTGGCTTCTGTCTCAGAACATCCGGTGCTGGACTTCCTGCGGCAGGGACTGGCCGTGACGGTGAATACGGACAATATGACAGTGTCCGATACTACCATAGAGAAGGAATTCGCTCTGTTGACCCAGAAACTGGGCATGAGGCCGGAGGAGCGAAAGGCCCTGCTTCTGAACGCGGCGGACGCGGCTTTCCTGACGGCAGAGGAGCGGTGGAGGCTGAAAGATGTGATCGGGAAAGTTTGCCTGTAGCACGGGCAGGAGGAGAATGGAAATGGCAAAGAAGAACGCGAGAAATACAAGAGGAAAAATCGTCAATGCAGCCTGGAAGCTTTTCTATGAGCAGGGCTATGAGGATACCACTGTGGAGGAGATCATCGCCCTGTCCGGCACATCCAAAGGCTCCTTCTATCACTATTTCGACGGCAAGGACGCCCTTCTTTCCACCTTAAGCTCCCTCTTCGACGAAAAGTATGAGGAGCTGATGGAGGAGCTGACGCCAGAAATGACGGCCATGGATCAGCTGCTTTTCCTGAATCAGGAGCTGTTTAAAATGATCGAGGACAGTATTTCTCTGGATCTGCTGGCCCGGCTTTATTCTACCCAGCTGACCACCAGCGGCGAGAAGCATCTGCTGGATCACAACCGGATTTACTATAAGCTTCTGCGGAAAATCATTGCCGGAGGCCGGGAGAACGGGGAACTGAGCCGGAGCTCCAGCGTCAGCGAGATGGTGAAGCTCTATGCCCTGTGTGAACGGGCCCTTCTGTACGACTGGTGTCTCTGCGCCGGGGAGTATTCCCTGGTGGAGTACAGTGGGCGGGTGCTGCCGGTGTTCCTGGGGAGCTTTCTGCCCCGGAAGAATTGAATGATTGGAAAGGGTAATGCGGCAGAGCTGCAGGGGCCGATAAAGCGGCCCGCCGCAGGCGAAACATTCTGAAATCATGAGTCTATTTTAAAATTTATTCTTTGTATATCTGAGTTTCTGAACTGTCGTCTAGTATAAAAATACTTTAAAACCAATGAAAATATATATTTTATGAAAGAATAGTACGGGATTCGTTCTATACTTTGTTCTGCATTGTAGTCCATTTTTTGCTGTGCTATAATAAGCCTCATGTGCGGGGCAGGCAAGAACTGCCTCTGTGATTGTAAGACAAATGAGGAGGAAGTAACTATGACAGGACAAGTGGGAATTCTCGCTGCGATTGTGATTTATCTGGTCGCAATGGTCTATGTGGGATTCTATTTCAGCAAGAAGGGCAGCGGCGATTCTGCCGATGAATTTTATCTGGGCGGACGGAAATTAGGCCCGCTGGTAACGGCGATGAGCGCGGAGGCGTCGGATATGAGCAGCTGGCTCCTGATGGGTCTGCCGGGTGTCGCTTATCTGACCGGTATCTCAGACGCGGGATGGACCGCCATCGGTCTGGGCCTGGGAACTTATCTCAACTGGCTCATTGTGGCGAAGCGCCTGCGCCGCTATTCAGTAAAATGCAATGCCATCACGATTCCGGATTTCTTCTCCAGAAGATTCCGGGATGAGAAGAATATTCTCATGTGTATCGCGGCCATTGTGATTCTGATTTTCTTTATTCCCTATACGGCGTCAGGATTTAAGGCTATCGGAACCCTGTTTTCCAGCCTGTTCGGTGTGAATTATCATGTGGCTATGATCGTGGGGGCTGTTGTTATTGTGGGTTACACAGTTCTGGGCGGCTTTATGGCGGTGTCCACCACGGACCTGATTCAGAGTATTGTTATGACGATTTCGCTGGTGGTAATCGTGTTTTACGGCATTCACCTAGCGGGCGGCTGGGGGGCTGTTATGGACAATGCCCATTCTCTGGCGGGCTTCCTGTCCATGACTCAGATGCACGATAGCGCCACCAATACGGCAAGTCCTTACAGCCTGCTGACGATTGTATCTACCATGGCGTGGGGACTGGGGTATTTCGGGATGCCTCATATCCTGCTTCGTTTTATGGCTATCGAAGACGAGAATAAACTGACCCTTTCCCGCCGGATTGCCAGTATCTGGGTTGTAATTTCCATGGCAGTGGCTATCCTGATCGGTGTGATTGGCTGCGCGGCTTCTGTGCGGGGGGCGATTCCGACCTTTGCAACCAGTGCGGAGTCCGAGACTGTCATTATTCGTTTTGCGCATCTGCTGGGACAGCATAATTTCCTGCTTTCCCTGATCGCGGGCGTGGTTTTGGCCGGTATCCTGGCATGTACTATGTCCACAGCGGACTCCCAGCTTCTGACGGCAGCTTCCGGTGTATCCCAGAACCTGCTGCAGGATTTCCTGAAAATTAAGATGAGTGCAAAGGCTTCCATGATGGCGGCGCGTCTGACCGTAATTGGCATTGCCGTTGTGGCGATTTTCCTGGCATGGAATCCGGACAGCTCTGTATTCTATATCGTATCCTTTGCATGGGCAGGCTTCGGCGCGGCCTTCGGCCCGCTGATGCTCTTCGCGCTGTTCTGGAAGCGCACCAATATGCAGGGCGCTCTGGCCGGCATGCTTGCAGGCGGCGTGATGGTCTTTGTATGGAAGTATCTGGTTCGTCCCATGGGCGGTGTCTGGAACATCTATGAGCTGCTTCCGGCCTTCATTGTATCGGCCCTGGCCATCGTAATCGTGTCACTGCTGACGGAAGCACCGTCCAAGGAGATTTGTGAGGAATTTGATTCGGTTGGAAGATAAAAGAAAGGGTTTCCGGTAGGTTGTGAGCTGCCGGGATTCCCTTACACGGACGAAGAAAGAAATATCCCCTCTCACCGGAAAACAAGCTAAACCCGGTGAGAGGGGATATTTCTCTCTTTTGTTCCGACAGTTCATAGACTACCGTTTCGTGTGCCCTTTTTACAGCTTAATATTCTTAAACAGATCTCCCAGCGTAGTAGTCAGTTCCTCCGCCTCCGGGATGTCGATCTTCTCTTCCTGAATCTCTTCAGCCGCCACATCATGCAGCGCCTTCATACTCAGGGACAGCTTGCCGTCTTTCACTGCGATGACCTTCACCTTCACAGTATCGCCCACCTTCAGCACCACATCCGGGCTCTTGATGCGCTTCTCGGAAATCTGGGATACATGCACCAGACCGGAGAGGCCGTTGCCCAGGTCAATGAAAGCGCCGTAGGGCTGAATGCTCTCGACCTTACCTTCTGTTACAAGGCCCACCTCCACATTGGAGATTTTCGCCCGGCGCTCCTCGGCAGCCTTCTCGCGAAGCAGCTCTTTGGCGGACAGAACAAGCTTCTGATTCTCCGGGTCAGCAGTGATGACCTGTACCCGGATCTCTTTCCCCAGCCAGTCGTCCAGATCCTCCACATAATTCAGCGAAAGCTTAGACGCCGGGATAAAGCCGCGGATACCTTCCACATAAGCTACCACGCCGGATTTCACGATGCCGCCCACCTTTACAGTGAGAACCGTCTTGTCCTCCAGATACTGCACCAGAGTTTTCCATGCCTGGTCAGCCGCTGCGGCCTTCCGGGACAGCAGAATATGCCCCTGTCCGTCATCGGTGCGGAGAACGGTGGCGGTCACCTCATCGCCCACCTGTACGTCAGCCTTGATGGAGAAAGCCGGGTCATCGGAGTAGTCCTCCAGGCGGATAATACCCTCGGTATAGTACTTCAGATCCACAGTTACCTCAGATTCGGACACGCCGATGACAGTTCCGGTCAGTACATCACCCTCCTGTACCTGACGGAAGGAAGCTTCCAGCTCATCCTTGTAGTCGTCCATTGTTGTCTTTTCTTCCATTTCCCAATACCTCTTTTCCTAATCTTCAGGATACAGCAGAATTCATGTAAAATCAGCTGTCCAACAGCTATATTATATGTTAAAATAGGGCAAAAAGCAAACGGAATGTTGCCGGAAGTAAAGTGGAAAAAACAGAGAATGGCAGCGGAAGCAGGAGAAAAAGAATGAATCAGGTAACAGTGAGAAATATTACATTTGGAGAGGGAAGACCGAAGATCTGCGTTCCGATAACGGGCCGTACCGGAGAGGAGATTGCGCTGCGGACGGCGGAGCTGAAAGCGGCGAAGCCGGATCTGGCGGAATGGCGGGCAGACTGGTATGAGGAAGTATTTGACAGGGAAAAACTGGAAACTATGCTGGCGTGGCTGCGAGTGGAGCTGGGCGGGCTGCCGCTTCTGGTGACCTTCCGGACCAGAGAGGAGGGCGGCGAGCAGAGTATCAGCGCCGGAGCCTACGAAGACTTTCTTCGCACCGTGATGGATTCCGGCCAGGCGGACCTCATCGACGTGGAGCTGTTTCGGGGAGAAGAGCTGCTTCGGGATATCTGCAAAGAGGCAAAGGCGCAGGGGATAAAGGTGATTGCCTCCAGCCATGATTTTGAAAAGACTCCGGCAAAAGAGAAGATCCTGGCCCGGCTAATCCGGATGCAGGACTGCGGCGCGGATCTTCTGAAGCTGGCAGTGATGCCGCAGACTGCGGAGGATGTGCTGACTCTTTTATCCGCTACCCTGGAAATGAAGGAACAGCACGCAAAGCAGCCCGTCGTCACCATGTCCATGGGAGCGAAGGGCGCTGTGAGCCGTCTGACCGGAGAACTGTTCGGCTCCGTTATGACCTTCGGAAGCGCGGGCGTGGCCTCCGCGCCGGGGCAGGTGAGCGTGCCGGAGCTGAAGGCGGCCCTGGAGGTACTGCGGCAGGCATAATCTGCATAATCTGAGATTAAATAATAGATCAGGCGGTGTTCCCATGAATAATCCGACCATGGAAAATGTGCTGAACCTGGCTCTGGACGCCACCCCGGAGGAACGGGCCCGTTCCCTGAATCTGGAGGTGGGCTTTGACGCAGAGGAAAGGACCTGGGAAGTGATCGTGAAATATTCCGGTTCTTTGAAGGGGCTGGAGGATGCAGGTGTAAGCGTGACGGAGCTTTTGAACGGATACGCGGTTCTTATGGTACCTGAGTCCCGGATCGACCAACTGGCCCGGATGCCGGAGATCGAATATATCGAAAAACCAAAGAGGCTGTTTTTCTCTGTAAGTCAGGGAAAGACAGCCTCCTGTATTACAGCGGTGCAGAACGCGCGGTACGACCTGTATGGGGACGGCGTGCTGGTGGCGGTGCTGGATTCCGGCGTGGACTATGCCCATCCGGATTTTCAGAATGAGGACGGAAGCACTCGGATTCTGGCTCTGTGGGATCAGACCATCCCGGGCAGGCCGCCGGAGGATTACCGGATTGGGACGGAATATACAGAGCAGGAAATCAACGAGGCGCTGGCGGCCGACACGGAGGCGGAGCGTTATCGGCTGGTGCCCAGCCGGGATGTGAGCGGCCATGGTACCCGGGTTCTGGGCATCGCGGCAGGCAACGGCCGGGCCAGCAGCGGCCGCTACCGGGGAATCGCCAGCCGAAGTCCGCTTTTGGTGGTAAAGCTTGGAACACCCCGTGAGGACAGCTTTCCCCGGACCACGGAGCTGATGCAGGGGCTGGACTACTGTATTCGGAAGGCATTAGAGCTTCGCCTGCCCGTGGCCGTCAATATCAGTATCGGCAATACCTACGGGGCCCATGACGGCACTTCCCTCCTGGAAACCTACATCGCCGACATCGCCAATGTCTGGAAATCGGTCATTTGTATCGGCACGGGAAATGAGGGTTATGCGGCAGGGCATGCGGCAGGGACACTGCGGGCTTTTGTGACTGAGAGCATCGAATTGGCTGTAGGAGAGTATGAAACGGCTTTCAGCATTCAGATTTGGAAATCCTATCTGGATGAGGTTGACATCAGATTAGTCAGCCCGGGCGGGAGAAGAGCCGGACCGATTCAGAAAGTGCTGGGAGCGCAGCGCTTTGTGCTGGAAGAGACGGAGATTCTGCTGTATTACGGAGAGCCTGTGCCCCACAGTCAGTCCCAGGAAATTTACCTGGAGCTGCTTCCCCGGGAGAATTATGTGGATACAGGGATCTGGACACTGGAACTGTCTCCGGGCGAAATCCGCGATGGACGCTATCACCTGTGGCTTCCCAGCGCCGCCGTCCTGAACGGCGGTACCCGGTTTCTGCGCCCTTCGACGGATACTACCCTGACGATTCCCTCCACTGCCCGCCGTATTGCTGCTGTGGGAGCCTACGACAGTCGAAGCCACACCTACGCCGACTTCTCCGGCCGCGGCAACACCCGGGACGGCCGGGAAAAGCCCATGATGGCCGCTCCAGGCGTCCGCGTCCTCGCCCCAGCCCCCGGCGGCACCTACGCCGAAGCCACCGGCACCTCCTTCGCCGCACCCTTTGTCACCGGTTCTGCTGCCCTCCTGATGCAGTGGGGCATCACCGATGGCCACGACCCCTACCTCTATGGCGAAAAAGCCCTGGCTTACCTGAAAAAAGGCACCCGCCCGCTTCCGGCGTTTGCAGAGTATCCGAATCCCCAGGTGGGGTGGGGGACACTCTGTCTCCGCGGCAGTATTCCGGTATAAATATAATGGTCTTTGTAAAATTAGCAGATTATGAAATTTTAATTCTTTGCTCACAGTTTGAACACATTTGACTGCTAAACTACTAATCATCCGGGGATCGGCTATATGGCCGGGAGGATGGAAATGAGCGGAGGAAGGAGTGCATAGTTATGTACGATAATGAGAACGAATCTGAGAACCTGAATTCCGGAATGGATGCGGGAGCAGAGAAGAACATAGATGCAGAAAGCAGTGTAAATGCGGAGAATGCCGCAGAGCAGAGCGGAGAGACGGCAGCCACTGGAAGCCAGTATCGCTATACAGGCCCTTTCTATCAGGATGAGGACTATCGGAAGGCAAAAAGCAGCAGCGCAGATGGAGGCACAGGCACATCCGGAAGAAGCACTTATCATGGAACTACGGGAAGCGGCTGGGAGGAAAAACCGAAAAAAAAGAAGAAGTTCGGCAGAACTGTAGCAAAGACTGTCTGTATAGCACTGGTATTCGGCGTGGTGGCCGGAGCTGCCTTTCAGGGAACTAATTACGTGGGCAGGAAGCTTTTTGGAGATCAGGTGGCGGCTTCTGCCGGCCAGGACGCAGTGGAGAGCGGCGAGACGCCGGAAGTAAGCTCCGTGCCGCCCCAGACAGGAAGCAGCACCACTTCCACATCTGCCGGTTCTGTTTCGGATATCGTAAAGGAATGTATGCCTTCTCTGGTGGCTATCACCAATGTGAGTGTTAAGGAAGTACAGAATTACTGGGGCTTCGGCTGGTACAGTCAGCCGCAGCAGCAGGAGGAGACCTCCACGGGAACCGGTATCATCATCGGCCAGAACGACGACGAGCTGCTGATTGTCACGAACAATCATGTGGTGTCCGGCGCCGCAGAGCTGTCTGTACTGTTCAGCGTAGATGAGGGAAAAGACGGAGCGACGGCCGTGGAAGCGAAGCTAAAGGGCTCCGATGCCACCAAGGATGTGGCGGTCATCGCTGTGCAGCTGTCAGATATTCCGTCGGATACCATGTCCGAAATTAAGGCGGCCAGCATCGGAGATTCCTCCCAGGTACAGGTGGGCGACGAGGTTGTCGCCATCGGAAACGCCCTGGGATACGGCCAGTCTGTTACCAGAGGTATCGTAAGCGCCCTGGAGCGGGAGGTGTCCCTGAAGAACGACGACGGAACCGTCATCAGCAATAAGCTGATTCAGACGGACGCAGCCATCAATCCGGGTAACAGCGGCGGTGCTCTGCTGAATATGAAGGGCCAGGTCATCGGTATCAACGAGGCGAAGCTTTCCTCCAATTATGTGGAGGGCATGGGTTACGCCATCCCCATTTCCGATGTGGAAGGTATCATCGGAGATCTGCAGAATCTGAAGACCCGTTCCGCAGTGGCGGAAGAGAAGATGGGATATCTGGGAATCACCTGCCAGGACGTGAGCAGCGAGATTGCCCAGCAGTATGATATGCCCGAGGGCGTTTATCTGAAGTCTGTGGTGGCAGGCTGCGCGGCAGATAAGGCCGGATTGAAGAAGGGCGATATCCTGACCAAGTTCGACGGTGTGAGTGTCACCGGCTACGACGCCCTGCGCCAGCGCCTCCAGTATTACGAGGCAGGCGAGACCGTGGAAGTGACGGTACAGTCCCCGCAGAACGGAGAATATGTGGAAAAGACCGTATCCCTGACCTTGAATACTAAGGCAGAAGTGGAAGCGGCGTCTAAGTAAAGAAAAGAAAAATAGCAGAAAAGACCGGGTGCAGAGGAGACTTCTTTCTTCTTACGCTTGGTCTTTTTTTCAAGATGTGATATACTCGGGAAAAGGAGTAATGTTATGCAGGATAAGGATTATCAGGAAAATCAGGAAAACGAAAAAGAGGAGCTGACCGGAGAACCGGGGCAGAATCCGGAAGGGGAACAGGAGAAGGAACAGGATTATGAGAAGTACTGCTTCCTCTGCAGAAGGCCGGAGAGCCAGGCCGGAAAGCTGATTACCCTCACCGACGGCATCAGCGTATGCCCGGAATGTATGCAGAAGACCATGGATACCCTTCAGAACGGGAATCTTGATTTTTCCCGGATGCCGGGAATCAGCATGATCAATCTGTCTGATTTGCAGAATATGATGCCCCGTCAGCAGAAGGTGAAAAAGAAGAAGCCGAAGGCAGAGGAAAAGCAGGAGAGCTTCGACATCCGGAGTATCCCGGCGCCCCATAAAATCAAGGCCAGCCTGGATGAGTATGTCATTAGTCAGGATTACGCAAAGAAGGTCATTTCCGTGGCGGTGTATAACCATTATAAACGGGTGGCCACAGGAACCCAGGATGAGATCGAGATCGAAAAGTCCAATATACTGATGCTGGGCCCCACCGGAAGCGGAAAGACCTATCTGGTGAAGACCCTGGCGAAGCTTCTGGATGTGCCGCTGGCCATCGCCGACGCCACCTCCCTGACCGAGGCAGGCTATATCGGAGACGATATCGAGAGCGTGATTTCCAAGCTGCTGGCCGCGGCCGACAACGACGTGGAAAAGGCGGAGCGGGGCATCGTATTTATCGACGAGATCGACAAGATTGCCAAGAAAAAGGATACCCATCACCGGGATGTGAGCGGGGAATCCGTGCAGCAGGGACTGCTGAAGCTTCTGGAGGGAGCCGAGGTGGAGGTGCCCGTGGGGGCCAGCAGCAAGAATGCCATGGTACCGCTGACCACTGTGAATACCCGGAATATTCTCTTTATCTGCGGCGGTGCGTTCCCGGAGCTGGAGACGGTCATCAAGGAACGGCTGAACCAGAAGTCCTCCATGGGCTTCCAGGCAGATCTGAAGGACAAATACGATAAGGAGCCGAACCTGCTGGCAAAGGTGACTGTGGAGGATCTGCGGAACTTCGGCATGATCCCGGAGTTTCTGGGACGACTGCCCATTATCTGCACCCTGGAGCCCCTGGATCGGGAGAAGCTGGTACGGATCCTGAAGGAGCCGAAGAACGCCATCCTGAAGCAGTATCAGAAGCTGCTGGCCCTGGATGAGGTGCAGCTGGAGTTCGACGACGACGCCCTGGAGGCCATTGCCGGGGAAGCCATGAGGAGGGATACGGGAGCCCGGGCCCTGCGGGCTATCATCGAGGAATTTATGCTGGATATCATGTATGAGATTCCGAAGGATGACAATATTGGCAGAGTAACCATTACACGGGAATATATCGAGCATCGGGGAGGCCCGCTCATTGCCATGCGGGGCGTCCTGAAGCTGGAGCAGCAGGAACTATAATAAGATGAAAAATGATTGTCTGAATGTGTGGAAGGGCATCGCGGCTTTTTGCGTGGTGTTCATCCACTGCAAGTTTCCGAGCCCCATCGGAGGCATGATGGACGGACTGGCCCGGTTCGCGGTGCCGCTGTTTTTCATGGTCAGCGGATACTTTTCCTATGGAAAGGGAATGGATACGGTAAAAAGAAGAAGCAGGCATATCCTTCGCCTGCTGATTACGGCAGTGATAGCTTATTATTTCTGGGAGCTGCTGGTGCTGAAGACAGAAGGAAGCCTGACGATGACGGTGGTGGCGGGAAAGCTGTTTTCTGCGAAAGTCCTTTTGCGGTTCCTGCTATGGAATATGGTGCCCTATGCGCCTCCGCTGTGGTTTTTGGGAGCGCTGTGGTACTGCTATCTGTTTTATGGAATCCTGGTGAGAGGGAAGAAGGAAGAAAGCTGCTATCTTTTGATTATTCTCTGTCTGGCGGCAAACCTGATTCTGGGAGACTTCTGCAGGATCGCAGGTCTGCGTCTGCCTGTACGGTGGTTCAGAAACTTCTGGCTGACGGGACTGCCCTTTTTCCTGTGGGGACATTGGTTCGCAGGCCGGATGCAGCGGGGAAAGCGGCTGGCTTCGGACGGGGCATGCCTTTGCATGATTGGACTGGGAGTCTGCCTTTCCATGGGCGAACTGTTCCTGTCGAAAGGGGCGGAGCTGTATGTGGGAAGTATTTTGATGACAGCCGGGATTTTCATGCTGGCACTTCGCCATCCGGAGGCTGGAAGGGGAAGTATTCTCGCCCGGATCGGAGAACAGGATTCCCAGGCTATCTATCTGTGGCACTATCTGATTTATAATGGAACGCCGACCCTGGCGCTGGCGGCGGGAATCCGGGAAACTGCCTGGTATCCGTGGCTGATGCCCCTGTGGGTCTGCCTGGTTTCCCTGGGACTGGCTGAGATTTTAAACGCTCTGAAATACAGGGCGAAGAGAGGAGAATAGACTATGAACAAAAACTTTTGGGATGATTTTGGAAGAGCAGTGACCGGAGCCGCGGACACGGTGACAAAGAAAGCGGGCAAGGTGGCGGATATGGCCCGGCTGAAGAACCAGGTGTACAGCCTGGAGCGGGAGAATAAAAAGGACTTTGAGGCCATCGGAAAGATCGTCTATGAGCGGTTCGCCGCGGCAGGCAGCCTGGAAGATGCGGCACTGGATCCGCTGTGCGAGGAGATTGCCCGCAGAGAGATTCTGATAGACGAGTATCAGGGCGAAATCGACGGCATGAAGAGCGAGAACTGATGCAGAGAACAGAAAAGAGTCGGGTACAAAGGAGTACATTATGCTGGGGCGCCGCAGGAGTCGGCGCGCTGGCATTGAATCTGGCGGCCCGGCTTTTTCCGTCCATCGGGGAGTGGTATGCGGAGCAGATTTATCCTCTGTGGGTGAATACATTGGGGCGGCTTTGCGGCTGGTTCCCATTTTCGGTGACGGAAGCCGGGATTTACGTCGGGCTCCTGCTTGTCCTGTGGCTGCTGACGCAGCTCCTGAGGGGAAAGGGAAGGCCGGAGCAGCTGCCGGGGCTGTTGTTTCGGCTGGCCGTGGCTCTCTGGGTCCTGTTTGTGCTGAACGCGGGCATCAACTATCAGCGCCGGACCTTTTCAGAGCTGGCGGGCTATGAGATACAGGAGTCCACGGTGGAAGAACTGACAGCCCTGTGTGAGGATCTGATTACGGAAATCAATGGGGCTGCGGAGGAACTTGAGAAGGAGCCTGTCCGGACGGAGCGGAAAATGACGGAAACGGCGGTCCGGGCCATGCAAAGGGCAGGAGAGAGCTATCCGGCGCTGGCGGGCTATTATCCCCGTGCCAAGCGGGTCCGGAGCTGGTGGTATCTGTCCTGGCAGCAGCTCCAGGGGGAATACAGTCCCTTTACAGTGGAGGCTAACTATAACGGCCACATGCCGGAGATGGATATTCCCTCCACCGTCTGTCATGAGCTGTCCCATTTGAAGGGCTTTATGCGGGAGGACGAGGCGAACTTTATTGCCTACCTGGCCTGCAGGCAGTCGGACAGCGCCGCCTTCCGGTACAGCGGCGCACTTCTGGCCTATATTTACAGCGGCAATGCCCTTTATAAGGCGGATCCGGAGGCGTATCTTTCGTTGCGGGCTGGACTCTGTGCCCGGGCCGGGACGGATCTGGAGGAACATAACGGCTACTGGCGCTCCTTTGACGGAGCTGTAGCAAAGGCGTCGGACAGGATGAACGACGCTTATCTGAAAGCCAACGCGCAGAAGGACGGAACGGCCAGCTACGGCCGGATGGTGGATCTGCTGCTGGCATGGAAAAGACAGGGAGGCGGTCAGGATGAAGGAAGATAAGGAACTGCTGGATTTGAGAAATGAGGATGGAAGTCTGACAGGGGAGAAAAAAGAGCGGGCGTTGGTACATCGGGACGGGGATCTCCACGGAACCTCCCATGTGTGGCTGGTGCGTTACCGGAAGGAACAGGGAAGTGCGGAGGTACTGCTGCAGAAGCGGAGCGCCCGGAAGGATTCCTTTCCGGGCTGCTACGATATCTCCTCGGCGGGGCATATCCCCGCAGGCCAGAATTTCCTGGAGTCGGCGGTCCGGGAGCTGGAAGAAGAGCTGGGCATCCGGGTAAAGCCGGAGGAGCTGAAAGAGGTGTTTGTCCACAGGGGTTATGCGAAAGAAGTTTTTTATGGGAAGCCCTTTATCAATCATGAATACAGTAAGGTTTACCTCTGCGAGCGGGACCTGCGTCCGGAGGAAATGAAGCTTCAGAAGGAGGAAGTGGAGAGTGTTCTGTGGATGGATTACCGGGCGGTGCTGGACGGGATCCGGAATGCGACGCTGAAACACTGCATCTTTGAGGAGGAGTATGAGAAGCTGACGGCAGCCATTGAGGATTATTTCGCCGGAACGGGCAGACCGTTGAACTGAGCTTCCCGGCGGGAGACCTGGGCCGAAGACGCCCAGAACGATCTGCAGGACTGGATCGAGGAGCAGGGAATCTATATTCGCCAGTGAGAGACAGAAAAAGACCGGAATCGCATGATTCCGGTCTGAATAAAAAAGTCGGAGTAACAGGATTTGAACCTGCGACCTCTCGGCCCCCAGCCGAGCGCGCTACCAAACTACGCCATACTCCGATTTTATTACCAGTATTCGATTGTGCAGGTGATGTATCTCACGTGCAGATACTATTCTATGACAAAGAAAAGCATTTGTCAAGCGTTTTTTAAAAATAGAATTTTTGTGCTTGTATTTCAACGGAACCTGTGCTATAATCTAAAAGCTGTTGTATGGACAGCTTAACTGCAGGGACTTGCAGGGATAGCCCGGGATATCTTGCTGCGGAATCATCGGAACAGCATTGGCCGGGAAAGAGCGCGGGAGCAGGTCTTCCGTGCGACAGAAACCAGAAGTTCACAAAATAATTATGAAGAGGTGAAAATCATGAAGGAAGGAATCCATCCGGAGTATTATCAGGCAACCGTAACCTGCAACTGCGGCAACACATTCGTAACAGGTTCTACAAAGAAGGACATCCACGTAGAGATCTGCTCCAAGTGCCACTCATTCTACACAGGTCAGCAGAAGGCTGCGGCAGCTCGCGGACGTATTGATAAATTCAATCGTAAGTACGGTATCACAAAATAATAAGAAGCGTGAGTGCGGGGTGAGGTTGGACAATCTCACCCCGTTTTGCATACAACAGGAAATTCCGATGAAATTTTCTTTTATGGAAGTCTCTTTTATGATATGGAGGAAAAAGTACGCATGAGTACAACGAGATATTCGGGAATCGGCGGACAGGCGGTTCTGGAAGGTATCATGATGAAGAATCAGGACGTCTATTCCGTGGGAGTACGGAAGCCGGACGGAGAGATTGAAGTACATCTGAGTACCTATGAGGGCATCGGGAATAAAAAGCTGAAGCGGCTTCCCATTGTGCGGGGCGTCATCAGCTTCGTGGATTCGCTGGTGCTGGGTATGAAGTGTCTGACCTTTTCCGCAAGCTTTTACGACGAGGAGGAGGCACAGCCCTCCAAAGCAGATATTCTAGTGGATAAGCTGTTCGGAGAAAAGGCGGAGAAGGTGGTAATGGGACTGACGGTGGCCTTTTCCATCGTGATGGCTGTGGCGATCTTCATGATTCTGCCATATTTTGCGGCGGCCCTCCTGCGCCGTGTGATCGTATCGGATACACTGCTTGCCCTTATCGAGGGCGTCATCCGTTTGCTGCTGTTTATCGGATATATCCTTCTGATTTCCAGAATGAAGGATATTCAGAGAGTATTTCAGTACCACGGGGCAGAGCATAAGTGTATCAACTGCGTGGAGCACGGTCTGGAACTGAACGTGGAGAATGTACGGAACAGTTCCCGGGAACATAAGCGCTGCGGAACCAGCTTTATGCTGATTGTCATGGTAGTCAGCATTATCTTCTTTATTTTTATCCGGGTGGAATCCCCGATTCTCCGGGTGGTATTCCGTATCGCGCTGGTGCCGGTGATCGCGGGCGTATCCTTTGAGTTTATCCGTCTGGCCGGAAGAAGTGAGAATAAGCTGGTACTGGCCTTGAGCCGCCCCGGTATGTGGATGCAGGGTCTGACCACCAAGGAGCCGGACGATGATATGATCGAGGTAGCCATCGCCGCTGTGGAAGCGGTCTTTGACTGGAGAACCTGGCAGGGAAGAGAGCCTCTGGAGGCGGAAAGCACAGAGAAGACCGGAAGCGGGGACGAGGAGAACGAGGCCCAGGAGATCGAAGCGATTCTGGAGGCGGAGGAATGACGCTCCGGGAAGCGTGTCAGAAAGGCGCGGAAGTCCTGGGAAAAGCCTCTGTGCCGGAGGCAGCCCTGGACGCCTGGTATCTGCTGGAGTGGTGTACAGGCGTGAGCCGCAGCCATTATCTGGCCTATCCGGAGGAGGCACTTTCCAAAGAACAGGAATGCAGATATCTGGAGGCACTGGAAAAGCGGGCAGAGCGGATCCCCTTGCAGCAGATCACCGGAGAGCAGGAGTTTATGGGGCTTTCCTTCTATGTAAACGAGCATGTGCTGATTCCGAGACAGGACACGGAGGTGCTGGTGGAGGAGACTGCGAAATTCCTGAAAGACGGAATGAGGTTTCTGGATTTGTGTACCGGATCCGGTTGTATCCTGCTGAGCCTCCTGCATCTGAGACCGGGCGCGGAGGGCACGGGCGCGGATTTGTCCCCGGAAGCCCTGCAGGTGGCCGAAAGGAATCGGGTGCGGCTGGACGCGGAAGCAGAGCTGATTCAAAGTGATTTATTTGATAGGATAGAGGGCACTTTCGATGTGATTGTGTCCAATCCCCCTTATATTAAACGGGAAGAGATCGGGACCCTGATGGACGAGGTGCGGCTCCACGAGCCCTATATGGCTCTGGATGGTCATGAGGACGGGCTGTACTTTTACCGGAAGATCGCCGAAGAAGCGCCGGGACATCTGCGCGCTGGAGGCAGCCTTTTTCTGGAAATCGGCTGGGATCAGGGCGAGAGCGTGTCGGAGCTTCTGCGTCAGCAGGGCTTCACAGACGTAAAGGTAGTAAAGGACCTGGCGGGACTTGACCGGGTCGTGGAAGCTTTTTATAGATAAGTTTTAAATGGAGGAACAAACATGTTTGACAAGTTGGATGACCTGCTTCTGCGTTACGAGGATATCATGAACGAGCTGAACGAGCCGAACGTGGTCAGTGATCAGGAGCGTTTCCGGAAGCTGATGAAGGAGCAGAGCGATCTGCAGCCCATCGTGGATGCTTATAAGGAATACAAGAAATGTAAGGAGACTGTGGAAGAGAGTCTCATGATGCTGGAGGAAGAGAGCGATGAGGAAATGCGCGAGATGCTCAAAGAAGAGCTGAACGATGCAAAGGCCCGCATCGAGGAGTTGGAGCATACGTTGAAGATTCTGCTTCTGCCCAAGGACCCCAACGATGACAAGAACGTTATTGTGGAGATCCGCGCGGGCGCAGGCGGAGACGAGGCTGCCCTGTTCGCGGCTGAGATCTACCGGATGTATGTGCATTACGCAGAGAGCCGCCGCTGGAAGGTGGAGCTGATGGAGGCCGACGAGATCGGCATCGGCGGTATGAAGAGCGTGACCTTTATGATCAACGGCCAGGGCGCGTACTCCGTGATGAAATACGAGTCCGGCGTACACCGGGTACAGCGTGTGCCCGAGACCGAGTCCGGCGGAAGAATCCACACCTCCACCATCACGGTGGCTGTGATGCCGGAGGCTGAGGAAGTGGACGTGCAGATCGACGAGAAGGATATCCGTATCGACGTCATGCGTGCGTCCGGTAACGGCGGCCAGTGTGTCAACACCACCGACTCCGCGGTGCGTCTGACCCATTACCCCACCGGAATCGTGGTGTACAGCCAGACTGAGAAATCCCAGCTGCAGAATAAGGCGAAGGCCTTCGCTTTACTTCGTGCCAAGCTGTACGACATCGAGTGCCAGAAGGCCCACGACGCTGAGGCTGAGGCCAGAAGAAGCCAGATCGGTACCGGAGATCGTTCCGAGAAGATTCGTACCTACAATTTCCCCCAGGGCCGCGTGACAGACCACCGTATCGGCCTGACCCTGTACAAGCTGGATAAGATCATGAACGGAGACATTCAGGAGATTATCGACGCCTGCATCGCAGCCGACCAGGCAGCAAAGCTGGCGAAGATGAACGAAGAGTAAAGACAGATAACGATGGATAAAAGAAGAAAACTGGAAGGAAGAGAAGGAGTCCTGTACCTGATTCTTTTCGCGCTGGCCCTGTTTGTGCGCGTATATAAGCTGGGGATCCTTCCCTATGGCCTGCATGTGGATGAGGCGGGCATGGCGTATGACGCCTGGTCGCTGGCGAACTGGGGACTGGATCGATATTACAAATTTTATCCGGTCTATTTTCTGAATTACGGAAGCGGACAGAGCGTGCTGTACGGATATTGCTGCGCGCTTCTGATGAAGTTTTTCGAGCCGGGGATGGTACTGTACCGAATACCGGCGGTGGTATTCGGCATGCTGACCTGGTTATTTGGCAGTCTGCTGATCCGAGAAAATATAGGACGAAAGGAAGGGCTGATAGGCGCGGCTCTTCTGGCAGTCTGCCCTTTCTTTGTACTGACATCCAGAATGGGATTGGATTGTTACCTGTTTTCCGGAGCCGCTGCGGTATCCCTTTATCTTCTGACCAGGGCGATCCGGGCGGAGAAAAAGAGCCGGGTCCTGCTTCTGTACCTGCTTTCCGGCATCAGCTTTGGTATCTGTCTGTATACTTACATTCTGAGCTGGCTGGTGCTGCCGCTGTTTTTGGCCATGACATTTCTGTATCTGTTCTGGATTCACAGGACGTCTCTGCCGAAAATGATTTGTCTGGGAATTCCACTGGGAATCCTTGCAGCGCCCTTACTTCTGATGCTGGCCATCAATACCTTTGATTTGCCGGAGATCGCCACAGCGTATATTACCATTCCGAAGCTCCTCGGGTACCGGGGCGCGGAAGTGTCCTTCCGGGATGCGATCAATAATATTCCGAGCCTGGTACAGGCCTTTTTCTTTTATGATGACTGGAGATACAATTCTGTTCCCACCTGGTTTTCCATGTATCCGGTATCCGTTCCGTTTGCCATAGCCGGCATGGTTCAGGGAGGCCGGGAGACCCTGGAAGCGGTCAGAAAAAAGAAATGGTCTGTGACGGCCCTGGCCTTTTTCTGGCTGACGGCGCAGATTGGTATGGGACTTCTGATTGAACTGCCGAATGTCAATAAAATGAACGGCGTCTATTTCATCCTGGTCTATTTTACAGTGCTGGGCATCAAAAAGTGCTGGAACGGGCTGAAAAGCGCAAAGGGGAAAAGAATATTTGCCGTCTGTGTGGGCGGTCTGTATGTCTTGTTTGCAGCCGGGTTTGTGAAGTACTACTTTACGGATTACACAGAAGACACGACTCCATTGTCCCTCTTCGGCGATACCTATGCGGATATTCTGGAGGAATGGGCCCCGGTTATCGGAGACAAGCCGGTGTACGTGGACTGTGGTTACGCCTATTACGCATTGGGAGAAGGACTGTCGCCGATGGAGTTTCAGCTGGTAGAGCAGGGCGATAAAGAACGGGGACAAATCCACTTTGACGCGGATACCTCCTCCATTGATGAAGATGGATTTTATCTGCTGTTCCGGAGTGAGAGCTTTACAGAGCAGCTGTTGGAAGACGGCTTTAAGATGGAACATGCCGGAAAGTTCAAGCTCCTGTATAAATGAGGAAAGAAGCTATGAATCAGAAATCCCGCAGTCTTACCATAGACGCGACGAAGGGCGCGGCCATCCTGCTTGTGATGCTGGGCCACGTCCTGGTGTGGAATCATATGGAGGACGGAATACTCTACGATGTGATAAAAGTCATTCAAATGCCGCTGTTCATTCTGGTCAGCGGCTATTTGTGCGGAATGGGGAGAAAGATTTCGAGCCTTTCCGAGTACGGTAACAAGCTTAAAAAGCGGGCGCTGAGCTATCTGACGCCCTTCTTTTTCTGGATTATTTTGCAGCATCCCCTGCATCCGGCGGCGAATATCGTGGAAACTTTATTCGGATTGGATAAGGGGCTGTGGTTTCTGATGACCCTGTTTCTGCTGACGCTCATGGTCTATACGGCGGAGCTGGCGGGGGCGGCAGCAGGACGCCGTTTCGGCGCGTTTGGCAGAAAAATCACGTTTTGGACGGTGTACCTGGGACTGGCGGCGGTGGTTGTGCTGGAGACCCTGATGGGGGTGGAGTTCCTGAGTCCGGGACTGACCAGGCTTTACCTGCCCTTCTATCTGGCCGGTTATCTGGCCGGGGAACAGAAAGAGCGCCTGAAGGCCCTCCCGGAAATGCTGAAAAATGCGGGCGGTGCGCTGACACTCGTGGGGCTTCTCGCCATGGCGGTGTTACTGGATCTGCAGGACGTTACGACGCTTTTGCTGCTGGGACGGCAGATCATCGCTTCATTCCTGGGCTGCGCGGCGGTCTGCTGGCTGCTGACAAAATGTGGCCCGAACCGGTTTAAGAAGTTCCTGGCCTGGGTGGGAGGCTATACCCTGGAGATTTATGTGGTGCATTTTCACTTCGCCACGGTACTGAACCGGGGGCAGGTGTACGCCCGGTATTCGGCTGGCTGGTTCCTGTTCGTGATAGCGTCCTTCATGGCCATGAGCGTCATCACGGCGGTGATTATCGCAGTCACGAAGCGGATACGGCTGCTGGACTTCCTGCTTTACGGAAAATGGCCCGCGGACGGACAGTTTTTCAGTAAAAAGCAGAAATAAACGTATCGTTGATAACGGAACGAACCGTAACATAAACGGAGGGTACTATGGGATTTACTTCATTGGCCTTTCTGGTCTTTTTTCCAATGGTATGGCTGGTATATCTGCTGCTGCCCGGACGGCTCCGGGTGGTGTGGCTGCTGGCAGCCAGTTATGGATTTTTATGCTCCTTTGGGATAAAGTATCTGGCAGCGTTGATCGGATCCACGCTGGTGACCTGGGGGGCAGGGCTGGCGCTGGAGAAATTGGGGACAGGATTAAAGGCAATAGCGGAAACAGGCACGAGCTCTTCACCAAAGCAGAATAGAAACGGTCGGACAACAGGTGTTTTCACAGCTGTCGTCATATTTCACGTGGCGGCCCTCTGTTTTTTCAAATATAACCGAAGCAATATCGCCCTGCCCATCGGCATGTCTTTCTATACGTTCCAGGCCATCGGCTATCTGACGGACGTGTATCGGGGAACCGCGCAGGCCGAACACAATCTTCTGAATTTCGCCCTGTTCCAGGCCTTTTTCCCAAAGCTGGTGCAGGGACCCATCGAGCGCGGCGGCAATCTGCTTCGACAGATTCAGGACATGGACAGGCTCCCGGCGCGGGATGCGGAGCGGATCCGACGAAGCGCATTGCTGCTGCTTTGGGGCTTATGTGAAAAGCTGTTGATCGCGGATCGCATTGCCATCCCGGTCAATGCGGTATACAGCCAGTTCGGGGCCTTCGGCGGTGTGGAAATCATTCTGGCGACGGTGCTTTATGCCTTTCAGATCTACTGCGATTTCGCAGGCTACACGGATATGGCGAGAGGCATCGCCGGGATGCTGGGTTTTGATTTGCTGGCGAACTTTAAGCGACCCTACCTGGCGGATTCGGTGCAGGATTTCTGGCGCAGATGGCATCTGTCCTTAAGCAGCTGGCTTCGGGATTACGTCTATATTCCGCTGGGCGGCAGCCGGAAGGGGCGTTTTCGGAGAGCCGTCAACATCCTGATTACCTTCGGGATCAGCGGGCTCTGGCACGGAACCGGTTTTCATTTCCTGCTTTGGGGACTGCTCCATGGCATCGGACAGATTTTCGATATTAAGAAGTGGAAGCTGCCCCGGGCAGTCAAACGGATCCTGGTATTTCTGTTCATCGACGCCACCTGGATGGTGTTCCGGGTGAATTCTTTGGGCGATCTGAAGGGAATGCTGCTGGGGATTTTCACAAATTTCCATCTGCAGGATTTCGCGGGCATGCAGCTGGGACGGTTTGAGTGGATTTTGCTGATACTGGGGATTTTACTGGTGATGCTCAAGGATACGCTGAACGAGAGAGGCTTCGGGTTCCGAAACTGGATTCTGGAGCGGAATGCTGTGGCGCGGTGCTTGATTTATACGGGGCTGATTGGCGCGGTGCTGGTATTGGGCGTTTATGGCGCAGCCTATGATACCAGCGGGTTCCTGTATACGCAGTTTTAGGAAACGGCGGTTTTGCGAATGGCGCGGCCGAAGGTCCGAATCTGATTAGAAAGGAGGCTTCAGAGCCCATGAAAACAAAAACACGCCCCCTGGTGGGAGGGTCTCTTATGGCAGCGACAGTGATCATCCTGCTCTGCAGCCTTATCAGGCTCTGCAACTACCTTTTGATGGATGACAGCCAGAGCTACACGAGACTGACCATGCATGAGCTCTATGAACGGGCCGACGCAGGGGAGGAGATCGATACCCTGTTCCTGGGCAGTTCCCATTGCTACCGGGCCTATGATCCGGTCCTCTATGAAGAACTGACCGGAAAGACGGCGTACAATCTGGGTTCTTCCGCCCAGAACTACGATACCTCCTATTACCTTTTGCGGGAGGCGGCCAGCCTCTATGATTTGCAGACGGTCTATCTGGATATGCACTACAAATTCCTGTTCATGGATCCGGAGGATCGGGATCTGGTGCAGGCTAATATCATATCCGACTATATGCGTCCTTCCCTGAATAAGCTGTCTTTCCTGCTGACTACCACAGAAGCAAAGAATTATACGAATCGTTTTTTTCCTTTCCGGCGGAACTGGCAGGAGCTGGGGAATGTGGCTTATGTGAAGGAAAACCTCGCGAAGAAACAGACCGGGAGCTACCGGGAGTATGAACCGGTGACCGTGGAGTCAGACCGGTACGCGGGCCGTGGTTTTGTCTGGTCCGATGCACGGCTGGATGCCGGGGCCATTACCTGGTGGGATAATTTCGGAAAAGTAGCCGAGGATCTGGAGCTGGATACAGCCTATCCTGTCTCTTATATAGAAAGAATCGTAAACTTCTGTGAGGAAAAGGGCATCCGTCTGGTGTTCGTGACAGCGCCCAGCCTGGATCAGTATCTGGAAGCCATCGGCCCCTACGACCCGGCCCATACCTTTGTGCAGGAGCTGGCGGACCGATACGGTGCGGAATATCTGGATTTTAATCTGGCGAAGAGAGAGTATCTGGATCTGACCGCGGACGAGTACATCGACGTGGATCACCTGAACGGAGCCGGAGCAGAAAAACTGACCCGGCTGCTGGCAGAAGCGGATGGAAAGCCGATTGACGAATATTTCAACGCGTGTTATGATGATAAATACGAGTAATGTAATTTATAAGGCAGAGATTTGCCTATTTTTAGGAAAGACAGAGAAAAGGGGTCTGCAAAAGATAGAAAGTGAGGCGGCTATAAGATGAAGATTATGGCAAACCGTATGGATAGAGGCTTCTTCCGGTATCAGAAGGAGTTTGAGGACAAGGCCCTTGAGGTGCTTCGTTCCGGCTGGTATGTGCTGGGCAATGAAGTGAAGAGCTTTGAGGAAGAGTACGCGGCTTACACCGGCGGCAACTACTGTGTGGGTCTGGCCAGCGGTCTGGACGCCCTGTGGATCGCGTTCCGTCTGTTGGGAATCGGCAAGGGAGACGAGGTTATCGTCCAGGGCAATACCTACATTGCCAGTGTCATGGGCATCACCATGAACGGCGCGACCCCGGTTTTTGTGGAGCCGAACCAGTACTATAATATCGATGTATCCAAGATCGAGGAGAAGATCACCGGGCGCACCAAGGCAATTCTGGTGGTACACCTCTACGGTCAGGCATCTAATATGGCTGAAGTTAAAAAATTGACCGAAAAATATAACCTGAAGCTGGTGGAGGACTGCGCCCAGTCCCATGGAGCCTGCTTTGATGGTCAGATGACAGGAACCTTCGGAGATGTGGGCTGCTTTTCCTTCTATCCCTCCAAGAATATCGGCGCTTTCGGTGACGGCGGCGGAGTGGTGGTAAAGGACAAAGGACTGGCGGAGGATTTCCGTGTGTTCCGCAATTACGGAAGTGAGAAGCGTTATTATAATAAAGTAGTCGGAGCTAATTCCCGTCTGGATGAGCTGCAGGCAGGACTTCTTCGGGTGCGTCTGCGCCATGTGGAAGAGTGCGAGGAGGAACGCCGGAATATCGCGGCCCGCTATCTTGCGGAGATTCAGAACGACAAGCTGATTCTCCCGGAGGTACAGGAGGGAGCCACCGCCGTATGGCATCAGTTTGTGGTACGCAGCGAAAAACGTGACGAACTGAAGAAATATCTGGAAGAAAAGGAGATTGGAACGATTATCCATTATCCGATTCCGCCCCATCTGTCCGAGGCCTATCAGTATCTGGGACATAAGAAGGGCGATCTGCCGATTACCGAGCAGTTTGCTTCACAGGTGCTTTCTCTGCCCATGTACAATGGCATGACCGAGGAAGAGCAGAGCTACGTCATCGACGCAATTAATGCATTTTAAAGAAACCGGGAGAGGTAACATGAATATTAAAGATCAGTATAAAGTTCTGGAGTTTGGCGATCTGGGCGATGAGCGAGGAAAGCTGGTGGTCGTGGAAGGAGCCCGGGATATTCCCTTTGAAATCAAGCGGGTATTCTATATCTACGGTTCCGACAGCGAGGTGGTCAGAGGCCAGCATGCCAACCGGAATTCCGAGTTTGTGCTCATCAATGTGAGCGGCTCCAGCAAGGTGCGGGTGGACAATGGCTTTGAAGAGGAGGTTATCGAGCTGAACCGGCCCCGGATGGGACTCTATCTGCCTACGATGGTCTGGAAGGACATGTATGATTTCAGTGCGGATTCCGTGCTGCTGGTATTGGCAAATACCCATTACGACGGCAATGAATACATCCGCGATTACGACGAGTTTATAAAAGAAGTGGGAGGAACCCGCAGACGATGAGCAAACTTTCGATTATTGTTCCGGTGTACTGGAACTCAGATACCCTGATGCTCCTTTACGAGGATATGAAGGAGAAGATTCTCCATAAGCTGGATGACTACGAGATCGTCTTTGTGGACGACGGATCAGGAGATAATTCCTGGGAAATCATGGAACAGATCCGTGACATGGACAGTAAGGTACGTCTGGTGAAGCTGTCCCGGAACTTCGGTGAGCATTCCGCCATTCTGGCAGGTCTTTCTGTGTGTACCGGCGACTGCGCCGTGACCAAGCAGGCGGATCTGCAGGAGGATTCCGAGCTGATTCTGCAGCTGTATGAGAAATGGAAAGAGGGCAATAAGGTCGTTCTGGCTGTCCGCGCCGACCGGGATGAAGGAGCGGTTCAGAAGTTTTTCGCGAACCTGTATTACACCATTACCCGGAAACTGATTATGAAAAATATGCCCAAGGGCGGTTTCGACTGCTATCTGCTGGATCGGCAGGTCATCGAAGTGCTCCTGATGCTGGATGAGAAGAATTCAGCCCTGACCCTGCAGGTATTGTGGGTGGGCTTTAAAACGGAAAAGGTCTATTTCCACCGAAAGGCCAGAGAGATCGGCGAGTCTCGCTGGACCCTGTCCAAGAAGATCAAGCTGGTGGTGGATTCCATGATGAGTTTTTCCTATTTTCCGGTGCGCTTTATGACGGGACTGGGAGGAGTGTACGCAGTGGGGGCTGTGCTCTGGGCTGTGATTCTGATGGTGCAGCGGCTGACCGGAGTGGAAGATGTGCCCGGCTGGACCTCCATGATGGTGCTGATGCTGTTTTCCTTCGGCGTGACCATGGTGATGCTGGGAATCCTGGGAGAATATATCTGGAGAGCCTTTGACGCGGCGCGGAACCGTCCGCCCTTCCTGATAGATGAGATTCGCGGTTTTGACGAGGAAAAGAAGGAGAAGTAGGAGCAGGATATGGATAAGATTTCGATTATCGTCCCCTGTTATAACGAGCAGGAGGCCATTCCTATTTTTTATGACGCAATCAAAAAGACGGCGGCTGAGCTGCCCCAGGCGAAGCTGGAGGTGCTTTTTGTAAACGATGGCTCCAGGGACGCCAGCCTTACGGAGATGAAAAAGCTGGCGGCGGAGGATGCCTGTGTGAAGTATGTGAGTTTTTCCCGGAATTTCGGAAAGGAAGCGGCCATGTACGCGGGCCTGTCCTACGCGGACGGTGATTATGTGGCCATCATGGATGTGGATCTGCAGGATCCACCTTCGCTTTTGCCCGAGATGCACCGGATCATTACCACCGAGGATTATGACTGTGTGGCCACCCGTCGGGTGACCAGAAAGGGTGAGCCGCCCATCCGCTCTTTCTTTGCCAGACGTTTTTACGCGCTGATGCACCGGCTGTCCAAGACGGATATCGTGGACGGAGCCCGGGACTACCGGCTGATGACCAGGCAGTTTGTGGATGAGCTTCTGAGACTGGGCGAGTACAACCGCTTTTCCAAGGGCCTCTTTGGCTGGGTGGGCTTCCATACCAAATGGCTGGAATATGAGAATGTGGAGCGGAGCGCCGGAGAGACCAAGTGGTCCTTCTGGAAGCTTCTGATATACAGCATAGAGGGAATCGTGGGCTTTACCACGGCGCCCCTTGTGATGTCCGCATTCTTGGGCGTATTCTTCTGCATCGTTGCTTTTATCGCCCTTTGCTTTATCGTGATCCGCACGGTGATTTACGGCGACCCGGTATCCGGCTGGCCGTCCATGACCTGCATTATCATTTTCCTGGGAGGTATTCAGCTGTTCTGCATCGGTATCCTGGGAGAGTATCTGGCGAAGACCTATATGGAAACCAAGCACAGACCGATCTTTATCTGCAAAGAGACAAATGTGGAGCGTCAGGAGAAGCATGAAAGATAAAAAGAAGTTTTTGTGGCTCATTCCTGTGGCAATGATACTGGGACTGGTGATCTGGAATCTGACGCTGCAGGCGGAGCTGAAAAAGTATAAACCCCAGGTGGAGGCCTATCTTCCCGAGGACGTGTATGTGGCGGTGGGAAGCACCGTGGAGCTCTACGACGACGAGGTGGTCTGGTCAGGGCTGCGGGACGGCTATGCCTGCAACTGGGACTGTGCCGTGGGCGAGAACCTGGAGAACCGGTTTTCCGTTACGGGCAAGGAAGAGCAGGTGGGCGATTATCCCCTGACTCTGACGGTATATGATTATAATGTGAATGAAGTGCTGACCCTGAAAAGCACGCTCCATGTGGTGGAGAAGCTGGAAGGGGAATATTCGGTGCTGAATATCGGCGACAGTCTTTCCAACGGACGGGAATGGTATCGGACCATATACCATCTGTCCGGAGATCAGATCAGCTTTACAGGAACAAGAGGATGGACCAGATACGGTCATGAGGGGCGCAGCGGATTCTCGGCTCAGGATTATCTGGAGCCGACGGAGTATTATGCTGACGGAACGAATGAGGGGGTTCATCCTTTTTATGATCCGGTTCAGAAAATGTTCGACTGGAAGTACTATAAGCTGTTCACCGGTATCGACCCGGACGCCGTACAGATTTTCCTGGGAACCAACGGCCTCAAGGACGATCCCTCCGACACGGTGAATGCCATTGCCCGGATGGTGGACAATATCCGCCGTCATGACAAGGAGATTCCCATTTATCTGGTGAATACCATTTACTGGGGCGATCAGGAGAAGATCGGAACCATGGTAAAGCAGGACGGCACTGCTTTTCTCCCCGGAGAATTCAAGAACCGTTCGGATAAGCGTATCATGGATCTGATGCAGGCCATGGCGAAGAAGTTCCGGGATCAGAAAAACGTGGTGCTGATTCCCCTGGGACTCATGCACAACAGCGACGCGAACTTCGAGGAGGGCGACGCCCTGCATCCGGGAGCGGCGGGCTATGATCAGTTCGCGACGGTGATGTACAGTGTATACTGCGGAACGCTGGGAGAGATGCTGAAGTAAATCAGAATCCATACGGGTGTCTGGAAATCACAGATCTGAAATGGAGATTTCATAGGAGAACGATATGACTGCAGTAAAAAGAATAACCGACAGAGTGGGTAAGATATATAAATTTCTGCTCCGGATTCTGGAAAAGTATTATATTGTATTCTTTGTGGCAGGTGCGCTTGTGCTTGCCTTTTTTTGCTTCCGCTGTCTGGGTGTGAAGTACGTGGATTCCTGGGATGAGGCACGCCACGGGGTCAATGCCTACGAAATGATTCAGAACGGCGATTATATCCAGCATACCTACAATTATCAGGTGGACGACTGGAATCTGAAGCCCTCCATGAGCTACTGGGGCATTCTGCTGGGCTTCCGGCTCTTCGGATATACGGTGTTTGGGCTCCGTTTTACTTCGGCGCTGGCCTATCTGCTGACCGGCATCGCCTGCGCCCTGTTCGCGAAGCACTGCAGCAAAGAGGCTTCGATTCTGGTGCTGTTTTTTTTCTGCGCCAATGAGCGGCCCCTGTCGGCCCACCTGGCCAGGGCCGGAGATGCGGATGCTCTGTATCTTCTGTTCTTTACGCTGGCCATGCTGGCCATGCTTTCCGTGAAGAAGAACCATAAAAATGTATATGTCTGCGGCCTGATGTTCTCCCTGGCTTTCCTGACCAAGAGTTGGCACGCGGGGATGATTATGGCCATCGGCGGCATCTATCTGCTGGCGACCGGGGAAATGCTGCGATTCACAAAGAAGGAATGGGGCGGCTTCCTGTTGTCCGTATTTGCGCCCCTGATTCTCTGGTTTGGCTGGCGCTTTACCAAGGACGGTTTCTTTTTCCTGAAACAGATGGTGGAGGTGGATCTGCTGGCCCGCACCGGAAGTGCGAATTTTGAGGGGCATCAGTTTCCCTTCCGCTTCTACTACGATATGGTCTTCGGGGCAGAGGGCTTTATCTATCGCTGGCAGATGCTGATCTGCGTGGTGGGGCTTCTGGGCGAACTGCTGTATTTGTGGAAAAGGAAGGAATGGAACCGGACTCTGCTGGAGCAGGGCGGAGGCATCCTGCTGTGGTTCCTGTTGCCCTTCCTGGGCTTCTCAGCCATCGGGACGAAGCTTATCTGGTACTGCTACCCCTGCACGGTGCCCCTGGCGCTGGGAACAGCGGCGATCCTAGGGTGGCTGATCCGACTGCCGCTGGCAGAAGTGCAGAAGGCAGGAGAACAGGGAACGTCGGCAGAGGCGATCCTGGCTGCGGCCGAACCGGCCAGTCAGGTGGAAAAGAAGAACGCGCAGGGTGGAAAAACCAGTGATATCCGTACTCTTGTGGGGATATCTGCCGCCGTGGTCAGCGTGGTACTGGTGGGCGTCTACATGAAGAATGCCTACTTCCATGTGATCCGTGAGGCCCACGGCGATCCTTTCCAGATCTTCATTCAGGAGAGCGTCAGCCGGGATGCCGCTTACGCAGGCGAAAAAGCTTACATCTATGTCCCCGGCGAGGACCCGGAAACCATCGGAACCTGGGATCAGAATATGCTGTTTCTGGCGGAGATCAGTGGAGACTTCCACTGTAAGGACGGAGGAATCGAAGAATTCCGGAAAGAGACAGGGCAGGCGGTACTCTATGTGGACCGGCTGGACTACGAGGAAAATCAGGAGCAGTTGCGGGGGGCGGAGGTGCTCTATGAGAATGCGGGGTATCTGTTGCTGGGAAAGTGAGCAGCTTTAGGGACGGTTGGTGCCGAAAAAACATCTTCCACGTTGCCCCATCGAGGGACTCCTTAGGAAGATGCTTTTCCAGCCCCAGCCTGACGGCGAGAAGAAGCCAGCTGCCTAACGCAGTCTCTTTCGACTGAGAACCGTGACCCCGACAGCCAGTGCCATCAGCCCCACACAAAGCACCAGATACTGCTTCAGGCTAAAGTAGGTGGTCACCCGATACTCATACACTGCGAAAGCCAGATCTCCTCTGGGCTGGGTCTCGCCCGCCACAGTCAGTTCCCCGCCGGAATAGAGATCCCAGTTTCCGGTATTATAGGAGAGAAATTCCAGACTGTTTTCATCTTCGATGTACCCCGGCCAGATCTCCAGGGTATAAGAAGTCCTGCCATTCGGCACGATCTCATCCAATACAAATTCATAGAGGGCGCTTTTCGTCACCATACCTGACAGAAACCGGTCATTGTCATAGACCACCGTACCCTGATCGTCCGTGAGCCGTACGCAGAAGGCCGACTGGTTGTAGGGCCCCACCGTATTGATGGCCCGAATGGAAATCCGGTTAAAAGGCTTGTCCGTGGTAAAGGTCTGGACATAGCTCTGATCATAGGAAGTGACGTAACCGTCATAACCGCCCGCATACTGATACTGGTCGATGGCGTAGTCCCAGGCCTCGATGGGCGTGTCTACCAGTTCTTTCTTTGTGAAGACCAGAAGCAGAGCCAGCAGCACCGTACCTGCGGCGGGCGCAAGCCAGAGCCTGGAAGTGCCGGAGGATGAATGTGCGGTCGTTGATACAGAAACCCCGGAAGCCGGGATAGCAGATACGTTTGCTGCAAGAGCATCTGCAAATCCCGCAATTCCCTCCGCCAGCAGCATCAGGCAGAGATAAGTAAAGCCGATGCTGTACAGGGGATTCGTCTCCCAGAGGAGATGAAAGGCCATGCTGCCAAGCAACGTGAGCTGCACCAGAAAGAATCGTGGGGCTCTTTTCTTTTTCCGGAGTGCCACAAGGGCGAAGAGCGCCCCCAGTCCGATCACCAGCATCTGCAGAGTCCGGAAGGCCTGGGTATAGATGAGAAGCAGGCCGCTCTTGTTTCCGATGAGGCAGTCGTAAAGCTTTCCATAGGAGGCGTAGCTGTCCTCGGCCTGGTAGCTGTCGGTGCCGTCCACCCAGGTATTCAGAAGCTTCCGGCCGGAGAGGGTGACGAGACCCAGGGAACCGGCTTCCTTGATACGCTCTTTCAATACCTTGAGATCGGCAGTCGTTTTCTCTTCTTTGGTCTCGAAGCTCACCGTATAGTTTTCATCGTTCTGGTCAAAGGAGCCGTCCCAGCGGGCGCTCATCATGACCCAGTGGATGGCCGGAAAACCGGTATTCTTATAATCGAAATCCACGTAAGTATTCACGGCTGCAGAGAAGAAGCCCAGAGACAGGGCGGCAGTCAGCATAAAGGCGAGGCAGGGAACGGCCAGAGTACGGACAGTTCTGCTGATAAGCTTAGCTAGCCCTTCCGCCCGCCTGCGCCAGAGCAGCAGCGCGCCGTCGATACACAGGGCGATGAGAGCGATGGCAGCCGTAGCCCGCAGTTTGAAGCCGAAGACGGTGACCAGGCCCAGCAAAGCAAAAGGTATAGTTAAGGATAAAAGATTTGCCTTTGGACGGGAGAGTGTCTTCCGAATCCGGATTCCCAGATACAGAATCCCCATCAGAAAAGGCATGGAACAGTTGGCCGTATAAAAATATCCCGCCCAAACGTATGACAGGGGGCACAGCGCGCAGACCCCGAGAAAGAAGACAGCCTCCGTCCGGCCTTTCACTTCCTTCAGGATCAGGTATCCCAGCCATACAGAGCCCAGGATGCACACCACATTCACCAGCTGCACTGCCACCTGAAAACCGCTTTCCGGTACGCCGACGCCCTGGAGGAGCCGGAGAAACCAGTAGGTCAGGATAGTCAACGGGTAATTATTCGTGTAACGGGCGAAATAGCCGGTTTCGTAGGTTCCGGAGATGGTGTGGGTCCGCAGCATCTCGATGGCCATATCGAAGATTTTCAGCGGGTCGTAGCGGAGCTGTGGCCGGATCACCATGAGAAAGCCCAACTGCCCCAGGGCCAGTACCAGAAAGAGAATCAGTCCCAGCCGTTTCTGATTTTTCTCAGACAGCCCTTTCACCAGACGGTACAGCAGCACCAGGGCAGCGCAGAGCAGCAGCCCGAAGGCCAGGATAAACAAAGCCTGCACAGGCGCGTGGTTTAGATTCCGCAGAAAGGAAGCGTCCCAGCGGAAGAAAGCAAAGACGCTGATATAGAGGCTGAATAAAGCCAGCAGAAACAAAGAAAGTGTATACATAAAAACCTCCGGTCTGAAATCATTTTTGAAACACATACTTATTTAAATAGAATAGCGCAAAAGCGCGGAGGGGTCAACCGGTTTGGAGGAGGATCCGGTGGCGTGTGGTTCACAAAGCCCTGCGTATATGATATGATGGGGAAAATACAAGAGAACAGGAGCAGACACACATGCCGACACCCCGCATCTACCTGGCCCCCATGGAGGGCGTCACCACTTTTGTCTACCGTAATGCCCATGCCGCCGTCTACGGCCCTCTGGACAAATATTTTACCCCCTTCCTGGAGCCCCATGAGAAGCGAAGCATGAAAACCAAGGAGCGCAACGAGGTTCTTCCGGAGCATAACCAGGGGCTTGACCTGGTGCCGCAGATTCTGACAAATCATGCCGAGGGGTTTCTGGAGCTGGCAGAGACCCTGCAGGACATGGGCTATGGGGAACTGAATCTGAATCTGGGCTGCCCATCCAAAACCGTCGTGACCCGGGGCAAGGGCTCCGGCTTTCTGGCCTCACCCGGGGAGCTGGACCGGTTTTTTGACCGGGTATACAAAGGCCTGCCCGGAGAAATGAAGCTGTCGGTGAAGACCCGCATCGGTATGGAAGCAGACGAAGAGTTTGCGGAGCTTCTGGCCATCTACAACCGGTATCCGCTGGAAGAACTGATTATCCATCCGCGGCTGCAAAAGGATTATTATAAGAACAGCCCACGCAGAGAGGCCTTCCGTTATGCCCTGAGGGAGAGCAAAGCGCCCCTCTGCTATAACGGCGACCTGTTTACGGAAAAACAGATCGCGGAGTTTGAAGCGGAGTTCCCACAGGAGGAATGCCTGATGCTGGGCCGGGGCGTTATCCTGAACCCGGGGCTTCCGACGGTATTGCGGGGTGAAGCAGACGGCCGGGAGGAAAGCGTCCGGCGGGAAAAGTTCCGGGAGTTCCATCAGCGGGTGGTGGACGGTTACCGTGCCCTGGACATCGGCGAACGGAACGTGCTGTTTAAGGTGAAGGAGCTCTGGTTCTACCAGATCCATCTTTTTGAGCACGCAGAAAAATACGGCAAGAAGATCAAAAAAGCCCAGAACCTGGAGACTTACCAGGAATGTGTCCGGGAGCTGTTATCCTGCTGTCGGATCGCCCCGCCGGGCAGCCTGGGAAAATAAACCTTGTGTATTTCCATGATTTTGATATAATAAAGGCAAAGTATCAGTCAGTGGGGGCAGTGTGCCCATTTACACGTAAACGGGCTTCCCGTCTGCATCGCTGACAGTAAAAGGAGTAGAATATGGGAAAGTATTTTGGAACCGACGGCTTTCGCGGGGAGGCCAATGTAAAACTGACCGTAGAACACGCATTTAAGGTAGGAAGATACCTGGGATGGTATTATGGAAGAGATCACAAGGCAAAGATCGTGATCGGTAAAGATACAAGAAGAAGCAGCTATATGTTTGAGTACGCCCTGGCGGCAGGTATCACAGCCTCCGGCGCGGACGCTTATCTGTTACATGTGACCACGACCCCCAGCGTATCCTATGTGGTACGCACCGAGGGCTTTGACTGCGGCATTATGATTTCCGCCAGCCATAACCCGTTTTACGATAACGGAATCAAGGTCATCAACGGCCAGGGCCATAAGCTGGAGGCCGAGGTGGAGGAGAAGATCGAGGCCTATATCGACGGTAAGACCGAGGAACGTCCTCTGGCCACCAGAGAGAACATCGGAAGAACCATCGACTTCGCAGCAGGACGGAACCGTTATATCGGGTATCTGATTTCCCTGCCGACCCGTTCTTTCAAGAACATCCGGGTGGGGCTGGACTGCTCCAACGGAAGCTCTTCCGCCATTGCGAAAAGCGTATTTGACGCTCTGGGAGCGAAGACCTATGTGATTAATAACGAGCCTGACGGCACGAATATCAATACCAACTGCGGCTCCACCCATATCGAGGTGCTTCAGAAGTTTGTGAAGGAGCAGGGACTGGACGTGGGCTTTGCCTATGACGGAGACGCAGACCGCTGCATTGCTGTGGATGAGAACGGCGAAGTGGTGGACGGCGACAGGATTCTCTATGTGTGTGGTAAGTACATGATGGAGCAGGGCGCTTTAAAGGATAATACCATTGTCACCACCGTCATGTCCAATCTGGGCCTGTACAAGGCCTGCGATCAGGTGGGTATGCGTTATGAGAAGACCGCCGTGGGGGATAAATACGTTTATGAGAATATGGTGAAAAACGGCTATCAGCTGGGCGGAGAGCAGTCCGGACACATCATTTTCAGCAAGCACGCCACCACAGGAGACGGTATCCTGACCTCTCTGAAGATCATGGAGGTCATGCTGGAGAAGAAAGCCTCTCTGGGTACCCTGGCAGGAGAAGTGAAGATTTATCCCCAGCTTCTGCAGAATCTGCGGGTACAGGATATGGACGCGACTCTGAACCATCCGGATGTGCAGAAGGCCATCAAAGAGGTGGAGGAGCGTCTGGGAACCGAGGGTCGTGTTCTGGTGAGAAAGAGCGGAACTGAGCCGCTGCTCCGTGTGATGGTGGAGGCTCTGACCGATGAGCTTTGCGAGGAGAGCGTACTGCATATCATCAATGCGATGAAAAGCGTATAAATAAAGGGAGATTACAAGGGAGGATACCAAAATGAAAAAAACAGCGCTGGTAGTAATGGCAGCCGGAATCGGAAGCCGCTTCGGCGGAGGAATCAAGCAGCTGGAGCCGGTGGGACCCAATGGAGAGATCATCATGGATTACTCCATCCATGACGCTTTGGAGGCAGGCTTTAACAAGGTCGTATTCATCATCCGCAAGGATCTGGAGAAGGATTTTAAGGAGATCATCGGAAACCGCATCGAGAAAATCACCGAGGTGGAGTATGCGTTCCAGGCCATCGACAACCTTCCGGAAGGCTTCAGTGTACCGGAAGGAAGAACAAAGCCCTGGGGAACCGGTCAGGCAGTGCTTAGCTGCAAGGGACTTCTGGAGGAGCCCTTTGTGGTAATCAACGCAGACGACTACTATGGAAAAGAAGCTTTTGTCAAGGTATACGATTATCTGGTAGCGGATCATGAGGATACCGGAAAGTTTGATTTCTGCATGGCAGGATTTATCCTGGGCAATACCCTGAGCGATAACGGAGCCGTTACCCGCGGTATCTGCCAGGTAAAGGACGGCTTCCTGACAGACGTGGTGGAGACCGGCGGCATCGTGAAGTATGAGGGCGGCGCGGCCGTACCGGGCGAGGGCGACAAGCTGGTTCCGGTGGACGCGAACAGCTATGTGTCCATGAATATGTGGGGTCTGACGCCGGAATTCCTGGATGTGGTAGAGAGCGGATTCACCGAGTTCCTGAAGGGCGTAAAGCCGGGCGACATCAAGGCAGAGTACCTGCTTCCGGGTATCATCGACGGCCTGCTGAAGAGCGGAAAGGCCACTGTCCGGGTGCTGGAAACCAAGGACAAATGGTTCGGTGTCACCTACAAAGAGGATAAACAGTCTGTGGTGGATTCTTTCAAGAAGCTGATTGCAGACGGCGTATACAATGAGAAACTTTTTTCATAACTTTTACGAAGTAAGGTTAAGGGCGTCCGGGTGACGCCCTTATATTAGGTAAACGATGAGTAAGACAGAGAACAAAAAAGTAAGTATCTTTTCATATTACAGGCCTTATAAGGGGCTTTTGGCATTAGACCTGTTTTTTGCCACCCTGGGGGCCAGCGTGACTCTGGTCATGCCACTGATTGTCCGGTACATTACCGGCACGGTCATTTACGAGGAGAGCGGCGCGGCCTGGCAGACCATTGTAGAGCTGAGTATTCTGATGATATGCCTGCTTCTGGTGGAGCTGGGATGTAATTTCTATATTACCTACTGGGGCCATCTGATGGGCGCGCGGATGGAATATGGCATGCGAAATGACATCTTCGAGCATTACCAGAAGCTTTCCTTCACCTTCTATGACAATCAGAAGGTGGGGCAGCTCATGTCCCGGGTTACCAATGACCTGTTTGACATCACGGAGCTTCTGCATCACGGCCCCGAGGACATCATCATTTCCCTGATTAAAATCGTGGGAGCTCTGGTGATTCTGGGCCATATCAACGGAAGGCTCACCCTCATTACGGCTTGCTTCCTGCCCTTTATCCTGGCCTTCGCCCTGTATCTGAACAAGCGCATGAAACGGGTCTTCAAGCAGAACCGGGTGAAGATGGCAGATATCAACGGCCAGATCGAGGACAATCTTTCGGGCATCCGGGTGGTGAAGTCCTTTGCCAACGAAGAGCTCGAAATGGAAAAATTCAAAGCAGGAAATGATCGCTTTCTTGCCACCAAGCGCCATAGCTATCTCTACATGGGAACCTATCAGTCAGTTCTGAACGCCATGCTGACGGCGGTGACCATCGTGGCGGTACTGGTCGGCTCGAGACTGATTATCGGCGGAAATATGGCCATTCCCGATCTGATTACCTTCCTTTTGTATATCGCCAACTTCACGGAGCCGGTGAAGAAGCTGATTAACTTTACCGAGCAGTTCCAGAACGGCTACTCCGGCTATTCCCGGTTCCGGGAAATCATGGATATCCAGCCGGATATCGCGGATAAAGCGGACGCGAAGGAGCTTACGGATGTGCGCGGAACCGTGGAGTTCCGGGATGTGTCCTTCCGGTATGAGGACGCCACCGAGAAGGTACTGGATCATGTGAGCCTGACAGTGCCCGCAGGCAGCTATGTGGCGCTGGTGGGTTCCTCGGGAGGCGGAAAGACTACGCTGTGCAGTTTGATTCCACGGTTCTATGATGTGACCGGTGGAAGCGTCTGCATTGATGGAAATGACGTACGGGATCTGACTCTGCGGAGTCTGCGGAACAATATCGGTATCGTGCAGCAGGACGTGTACCTCTTTGCTGGTACGGTCATGGACAATATCCTTTACGGAAGACCGGATGCTACGCAGGAGGAGGTCATCGAAGCGGCGAAAAATGCCAACGCCCACGACTTTATCATGGAACTGCCGGAGGGCTATCATACGGATATCGGCCAGCGTGGAGTGAAGCTTTCCGGCGGTCAGAAGCAGCGGCTCTCCATTGCCAGGGTATTCCTGAAAAATCCGCGGATTCTTATTTTTGATGAGGCAACAAGCGCCCTGGACAATGAAAGCGAGCGCATCGTCCAGGAATCGCTGGAAAAGCTGGCGAAAGACCGGACCACCTTCGTCATCGCCCACCGACTGTCTACGATTCGCAACGCAGAGCGCATCCTGGTTCTGACAGAAGACGGCATCGCCGAGGAGGGTACCCATGAGGAGCTGATGGCCATGCACGGGGTCTATGAAAAGCTGTACAACATGTAAAATCTGAGTAAAATAAAAAGCGCGAGGTTACTTGAACTTCGCGTTTTTTTGCGTTAAAATAAATATTCGGAAAAAATGAGTGGAATACTGAGAGAAAAGAAAAAGAGGCATAAAGGGAAAGATTTATGGAATTAAAAATGAAACGTCCGGAGATGGAAGATCGGGAGCTGCTGAACCGGTATCTGTCTTATGCGGACACCAGAAGCTGCGAGATGGTTTTTGGAAATATCTATCTGTGGTCCCGGTTTTACAATACGGGTTTTGCCATTGTGGAAGACAATCTGGTGTTCGGCGAAGTAGACGGGGTCTATTCCTATACTTTTCCGGTGGGACCGGGAGATAAGAAAAAGACCGTCGATGCGTTAATGGAGCACTGCAAAGAAAATGGTGAGATTTTCCAGCTTCACAATATTACCAGAGAGGATTTCGCGAAGCTGGAAGAGCTGTATCCGGGCCGGTTCGAGATCCGATACGACCGGGATTATGCGGATTATGTGTACGAGACTGAGAAGCTGGCAAAGCTGTCCGGAAAAAAGTATCACAGCAAGAAGAATCATGTGAATAAATTTATGAGCCTGTACGGGGACTGGGCCTATGAGCCAATCACGAAGGCTAATGTGGAGGAGTGCTTCCGGATGGTTCTGGAGTGGCGGCACGAGAATGGCTGCGACAGAGACGAGGAGAAGAACGCGGAGATCTGTGTGGCCCAGAATGCCCTGCGGCTTTATGAAGAGCTGGGATTCAAAGGAGGCGCTCTGCGGGTCAACGGAAAAATTGTGGCCTATACCATCGGTGAGCCGGGCATCAAAAAGGATACCATGATCGTCCACATTGAGAAGGCCCTGGCAGAGGTGCAGGGAGCCTACACGGTCATCAATCAGCAGTTTGCCCTTCATGAGGGAGCGGCATATCAGTATCTGAACCGGGAAGAGGACCTGGGCGAAGAAGGCCTTCGGCAGGCGAAGATGTCGTATAAACCTGTCTTTTTAATTGAAAAAGGGGTTGTAAGAGAGCGCGGACTCCTGTAATATGTAAAGATACTGTGAAAATATCGGAATATGAGTGAGTTTCAAAAGAGGAGTGAGCTTATGAAAGCATGGGAAGCAAATGTCCGCAAAGTCATTCCCTATACGCCGGGGGAACAGCCGAACCGGCCGGGTATGATCAAACTGAACACCAATGAGAATCCCTATCCGCCTGCGCCGGGCGTACTGAAAGCCCTGGAGGAGCTGGATACTGACCGTCTGCGCCTCTATCCGGATCCTGCCGCATCCGAGCTGGTGAACGCGCTGGCGGAGTATTATCGAAAGGATCCGTCCTGCTTTTTCGTGGGAGTGGGATCCGACGACGTTATTGCTATGGCGTTCCAGACCTTTTTTAATTCGGAAAAGCCGATTCTGTTTCCGGACATCAGCTATTCCTTCTATAGTGTCTGGGCGGATCTCTTTGGAATCAGATACCGGCGTCCCGCCCTGGATGAGGACTTCCGGATTGTAAAGGAAGACTATTTTAAGGAAAACGGCGGTATCATTTTCCCGAATCCCAATGCGCCCACCGGCATCTATATGGAACTTGACCAGGTAGAGGAAATCATTGCAAAGAACCAGGACAGCATCGTAATTGTAGACGAGGCCTATGTAGATTTTGCGGGGCCGTCTGCTCTGGAGCTGGTGGACAGGTATGAAAATCTGTTGGTGGTACAGACCTTTTCCAAGTCCCGTTCCCTGGCCGGTATGCGGATCGGCTTTGCCGTGGGACAGCCGCAGCTTATCAAATACCTGAATGATGTAAAATATTCCTTTAATTCCTACACCATGAATCTGCCGAGTCTGAAGCTGGGCGCGGCTGCCGTGAAGGATGAGGCTTATTTTAGAGAAACAGTTGGAAAAATCGTATCAACGAGGGAGCGGGTGAAGAAGGAGCTGAGCAAACTTGGATTTGCCTTCCCGGACTCTCAGTCCAACTTTATTTTCGCTACACATAAGGAGTGGCCTGCGAAGGAGCTCTTTGAGGAACTGAAAAAAGAAGACATCTATGTGCGTTATTTCGCGTCCCCGCGAATCGATAATTATCTGCGTATTACCGTGGGCACAGATGAGGAGATGGATGCATTACTTGCATTTTTGAAAAAGAAAGGAAATTAAATATGACAGAGACACTGGTACAATGGTTTGTGCAGAATCTGGGAGGATCTGCGGCAAAGGAACTGATTATTTTCATCATCTCGATGATTCCGATCCTGGAGCTTCGAGGCGGCCTTCTGGCAGCCGGACCGGCTTTTCTGAATGTTCCCATGTGGCGCGCGATCCCCATCTGCATCATCGGCAATCTGATTCCGGTGCCGTTTATTCTGCTGTTTATCACGAAGGTTTTTACCTGGCTGAAGGGCACCAGGCATCTGAAGCCCTTTGTGGAAAAAATGGAAAACCGTGCTATGAACAAGAAGGATCAGATCGAAAAATATGAGTTCTGGGGCCTTCTGCTGTTCGTAGGAATTCCGCTTCCGGGTACCGGCGCGTGGACCGGTTCTCTGATTGCGGCGCTGCTTGGCATCAAATTTAAGAAGGCGTTTCCGGCAGTAACCTTAGGAATTCTGCTGGCATCCTTTATTATGACGGTTCTGTCCTACACGGTAATCGGTGGTATCTTTGGTTAAAATTTGTGGTGTGATTGCCTGTAGTGGCAATGTAATAATTCAGTACAGCCTGAAGCACTTGCTGCTGAAGGCGTAAGAAAGTGATTCAGGGGTGCAAAATCCCATCGGCGAAGCCGATTTTCATGGATTTTGCATCATAACTGTGAAGGTACTGAACAGTTATGAGGTGGTTTTTATGCTGCATTTGGAGAAGAAACTGTTTTTTATCTATAATCCCCATGCGGGAAAAGAGAATATTAAGGGAAAACTGTACGGCATCATTCAGGCCATGTCCGACGCCGGTTACGCGATTACCATCTATCCGACGAAAGCGCCCCAGGATGCGGTGGGGCAGATTCGGGAGTTGCCGGATGATTACGATCTGGTGGTCTGCAGCGGCGGTGACGGAACGTTGGATGAGGTAATGACCGGCATGATGCACCGGAAGCATAAGATTCCGGTAGGGTATATTCCGGCCGGCTCCTGCAATGATTTTGCCAGATCTCTTCAGATTCCCAATAATATGGATCAGGCGGCGGAGATCGCCGTGCGGGGCGTCAATTATTCCATTGACGTGGGCTCCATAAATGAGCGCAATTTTATCTATGTGGCCGCCTTCGGCATCTTCACGGATGTGTCTTACACGACCAAACAGGAAGTAAAGAATGTGCTGGGCCATATGGCTTACGTGCTGGAAGGCATGAAGCAGCTCATGAATGTGAAGTCCTATCAGCTGAAGGTGACCAGCGATGAAGCGACCTTTGAGGGTGATTTTCTCTTTGGTATGATTACCAATTCAAAATCGGTGGGAGGATTTAAAAGTATCATTGGCAAAAATGTGATTTTTGACGATGGTGTTTTTGAGATGACGTTCATCATGCGGCCGAAGAATCCCATGGAGCTCCAGGAGATTCTGGCGGCGCTTCTGATCGAGCAGATCGATACGAAATATATGTATTCTTTCCGGAGTTCCCGGGTAGTCATTGAATCCGAGGAACCGGTACCCTGGACGCTGGACGGAGAGTTCGGCGGCGAGCACACCAGAGTGGAGATTACGAACAACCAGAGGGCGGTGGAGATTCGCATGCCCGAGGAGGTGCGGGACGCGCTGGTAGCGGAAGAGGAAGAAGGATATTAAAAGTAAATAGTGAACTGCCAAGACGGACGGATGCTCCCTTGGAAACAACGCGGATTTTGCTGCTCCTTGCAGGCGGCTGATTCGCATCTGACCGGCCAACTCGGGCCCGGAGGGCCCTCAGACAGGGCCTCCTTCAGATGCTGCCAGCCTGCGCGTCGCGACGCAAAATTCGCTAAAAGTTTCCAAGGGAGCATCCGTCCGTCTTGGCAGAGATATACGTTTGGAAATGAGAGAGGGGCGGGCAGTGGGGACGAAGCTCCACTGGCAAGAGGGCGGTGCCTGTGATAAAAGGATAGTAGCAGAAATAATAAAAAACAGGGGTATTTGATATCGACAGCAGAAAAAAATCGTGCTAAAGTAGTAGACAAAGAAATTTTTAGTGCTATGTTACTATGAACGATAAGATATACGGGGAGAGGATTATGGAAGGAAAGACGAACATTTCTGAGATTTTCGGCGAAAATGTGTTTAATGATACGGTGATGCAGGAGCGTCTGCCGAAGAAGATTTATAAGGAGCTGAAGCAGACCATCCGGGAGGGCAAGGAGCTTGACCTGGCGGTGGCTGACGTGGTGGCCCATGAGATGAAGGAATGGGCCCTGGAGCAGGGAGCGACCCATTATACCCACTGGTTCCAGCCTCTGACAGGGGCGACGGCAGAGAAGCACGACGCCTTTCTGTCCGCGCCCAAGGCGGACGGCAAGGTGCTGATGGAGTTCTCAGGCAAGGAGCTGGTAAAGGGCGAGCCGGACGCTTCTTCCTTTCCGTCAGGAGGCCTGCGCGCCACCTTTGAGGCGAGAGGCTATACGGCGTGGGACTGCACTTCTCCGGCCTTTGTGAAGAAGGACGAGGACGGTTCCCGGGCAATCCTGTATATTCCCACGGCGTTCTGCTCCTATAAGGGGGAGGCTCTTGACCAGAAGACGCCGCTGCTTCGCTCCATGGAGGCCGTTAACAGGCAGTCCCTGCGTCTGCTGAGGCTCTTTGGCAATACCACCTCCCATCGGGTAACCCCGTCCGTAGGCGTGGAGCAGGAGTATTTCCTGGTAGACCGTGAGAAATATCTGAAGCGCAAGGATCTGATTTTTACGGGCCGGACCCTCTTTGGTGCTATGCCGCCCAAGGGACAGGAACTGGACGATCACTATTTCGGCGTTATCCGGGAGCGGATCGCGGACTTCATGGAGGATGTGAACAAGGAACTGTGGAAGCTGGGCGTATCAGCCAAGACCCAGCACAACGAGGTGGCTCCGGGACAGCATGAGCTGGCGCCTATTTATGCCGAGTGCAATGTGGCCGTAGACCACAACCAGCTGATTATGGAGACCCTGAAGAAGGTGGCTTATCTCCATGGCCTCCAGTGCCTGCTCCATGAGAAGCCCTTCGCGGGGGTCAATGGATCCGGTAAGCACAATAACTGGTCCCTGACCACCGACGACGGCATCAATCTGTTAGACCCGGGCAAGACGCCCCATGAGAATATCCAGTTCCTGCTGGTACTGACCTGTATACTGAAGGCCGTGGACGAACATGCGGCCCTGCTCCGGGAGTCTGCTTCCGATGTGGGAAATGATCACCGTCTGGGCGCCAATGAGGCTCCGCCTGCGATTATTTCTGTCTATCTGGGCGACCAGCTGGAGGACGTGCTGTCTCAGCTTATCAGTACGGGTGAGGCGACCCACAGCATCAAGGGCGGCCATCTGCACACCGGTGTGCGGACCCTGCCGGATTTTGCCAAGGATGCTACAGACCGGAACCGCACTTCCCCGTTTGCGTTTACCGGTAATAAATTTGAGTTCCGTATGGTTGGCTCCCGTGATTCCGTGGCAGAGCCCAATGTGGTGCTGAATACCATTGCCGCAGAGGCATTTTCCGACGCCTGTGACGTGCTGGAGAAGGCGGACGACTTCGATATGGCCGTCCATGACCTGATCAAGCAGTACGCTTCTGAGCATCAGCGCATCGTATTCAACGGAAATGGTTATTCCGATGAGTGGGTAGAGGAGGCAGAGCGCAGAGGCCTGCCGAATATCAAGACCATGGTAGACTCCATTCCGGTGCTGACCGAGGAGAAGACCGTAGCGCTCTTTGAAAAGTTTGGCGTATTCACCCGCGCGGAACTGGAATCCCGGGCGGAGATCCAGTATGAGGCTTACTCCAAGGCGATCAATATCGAAGCACGTTCCATGATTGATATTGCCAGCAAGCATATCATTCCCTCCGTGCTCCAGTACACCACCGCATTGGCAACCTCTATCAATCAGATTCGTTCGGCCTGCGCCGAGGCAAACATCAGTGTGCAGATCGAGCTTCTGAAGGATTGCTCGTCCCTGCTGGCTGCTACAAAGGCTGCGCTGAAAGCCCTGACCGAAGTAACCGAGAAGGCAGCAGTCACGACAGAAGGCCGGGAGAGGGCTGTCTATATTCTGGAAAATGTAGTTCCCGCCATGGAAGCACTCCGCCAGCCTGTGGACAAGCTGGAGATGCTGGTGGCCAAGGATATGTGGCCGATGCCGTCCTATGGGGATCTGCTGTTTGAGGTATAAAAACAGTTGATGCTGATAATTAGAAATTATTAGCTATAATCAAATAAACATGAATAGGAGTATATAAAAGCGATTTTGTCACAGGTAAAACACTGGCAGAATCGCTTTTGTGTTGTGTGCCCGGCGGCGCACGTTTCTAACCGGTGTAAGTCCGGAATCCGTCGGTAGTGGGAAGGATATAGCTAAAGGCAAGCGGGGATTTTGTGTCAGCTTAATTTATGTTTCATTCTCCAACTTCTTCAAATACTCATAAATCTCCAACGCTACATAAATATTATAAAAATGATTGTGATCAGACAAGTCCAGTCCCGTGATTTCCTCTATTTTCTGCATGCGCAGAATCATGGAATTCCGGTGATAATTCAGAATTTGAGCGGTCTGTGTCAGGTTTCGCATTTGACGATAATAGGTGAGCAGCGTCAGATAATAATCCGTATGATTTTGCAGGTCATAGAGGAGAAGCGATCCTATGGTGTCTTCCACGTAGCGGCGAAGGAGTTCTACATCTGAAATCTCATATAGAAGGCGCTGAAAGCCCAGCTTGGAATAGTCGATGTAGGGAAGCTCTTCCGGATACAGATTTTCGATATAGATGGCGCGTTGGGCTTCAATATAGGAGCGGGGTGCCTGTTCCAGCGTGAAAATCAGAGAACCTTTCGCCACGCGGATACGAGCTCCCGGATACTGCTTTTCCAGCTTCTGAACGATAGAGAGAAAAAGCTGTGTGCTCTGGGTGGTGGGGCCGGAAGGGGAGACAGGGAGAATGACGGCGCAGGATTCCTGATGCTCCACCAGCCAGTAATTCGTGAGCTCTCCAGAGAGAAAAAAACGGATTTTAGAGTAAAAGCCAGAGAGTAGAGCGGCAGGATCCGCTACCTGTCTCTGCTGCACCGGTAATTTAAAATAATCGGGCAGATTGCAGAACTGAAACAGATACAGGCAATAGCTCTGACGGGGATTAATACCGTTGATGTAAGCCTGCGTAAGAAGATTGGGATCTTCGGCAGAGGCTTCTTCAAAAAGAAGTTTTTTCCAGAAGCTGGTTCCCCGCTTTTCCTGAAGATTGGACTGAACGATATAGGTAATGATATCGCGGGAAATATTATTGATATTTTCCGTAATGGACAGGGAAAATACGGGAAAAGCAAGTCGATCTGCTTCCAAGGCGACAGAATCAGGCAATTGCGGAAGCAGATTCGGATCCAGCAGAAAGATAAGCCCGGCCAGTCCGCATAGTTCTGCCTCCTGGATGGCAGAAAGCAGCATATCCTCCGAGGTATCGCGCCCTGCCGGATTATAGAAAATCAAATCGCCATAATTAACCCAGTTACCGAAAGGCTGGCTCAGAATAAAATAAACCCAGTTCATAGGGCGTGACAATCCCTTTTTCCCGCCCAGTAATTGAAGATTACGAAGAGATGGGATAGATAATAAATCACGGCAATGCGTCATTTTTGACCTCCTGAACACTGTGCAAACTGCACAGTCTATACTGTGAGTATAGTGTACCACATGCATCTTGTAAAGGCCAGTTTCATTTTTTATAATTAGAAAAGCAGTGAAAACAGAGATTACGTCGCTGCGACACTATGCATAGTAATGAAAACAGAAAGGTTTTTACATGAAGAAGAAATGGATAGGGGATTTCCTTGTGATTAGCCTGGGGTGTCTGATGATAGGAGTGGCGTTCAACGGCTTTTTTGACCGCTATGGGATGGCTCCGGGCGGATTGTCGGGGTTGTTTGTGATTATCAATCACATCTTACATATCGACCTGTGGATATCCAATCTGGTATTTAACATTCCTCTTTATATTGCGGCCTACAAGATTTTGTCAAAAGAAGAATGCCTGAAAACCCTGTGGGGAATTCTGGCTTGTTCCCTTGCTTTTAAGGCAACTGCCTTTTTGTCGGGATGGGATACGGTCAATAATCCCTGGGTGGCCTGCGCGCTTGGAGGAATTCTTCTGGGAACGGGAACCGGTATTATTTTTTCCGTAAAAGGAAGTACGGGAGGAACCGGTCTTCTGGCGACAATTCTGGAACGGTATATAAAGAGAATCAGCATTCCAAAGATTATGGGAGTGGCGGATGGCATCATTGTATTGCTGTCGGTGCTCTCATCCGGCGAGTGGATGACCGCAGTATATTCGGCTGCGGCGCTTGGAATCGTGGTATGGGTCAGCGATCGTATCATTGAACGGTGCCGGAAACAGGAATAAAAAATGAGGAGAAATGAATATGAATGAAAATGAAAAACTTCCGATGCGAGTGAAAGTGTGCTATGGAATCGGACATCTGGGTAATATGCTGCTGTTACTGATGAACGCGGTATTTCTGCTGTTCTTTTATACTGATGTGATTGGAATATCAGCCAGAGTGGCCACGGTTATTATTTTGATTGCAAGAGTCTGGGATGCCTTCAATGATCCGATGATGGGCGTAATTGTAGATAAAAAACAGCATGCGGGCGGAAAATGCCGCTATTTCCTGAAACTATTCGCGGTTCCGGCGGGCATATGCCTGGCCTTGAGCTATTTTGTTCCGTCTTTAAGCGGTTCTGTAAAGCTGATTTGGGTTGCGGTTACCTATATTCTGCAGGGAATGGCGCAGACGGCGGTATCCGTTCCGCTTTTCACCATGATGGCGCGTCTTTCCACCAATCAGGTGGAGAGAGCAAAGCTTGGCCAGTACCAGTCTTTTGCCAGCATCATCGCGAATCTGGCGGTTCCGGCTGTGACACTTCCTTTTGCGAAGGCTGTTGGAAGCGGAAATCTTCAGTTCGGTTTCTCAGTGGTAGCGATTGTATATGGTATTATTTTTGCAGTTTGTTTTCTGGTATGCTGGGCCGGAACCGCCGGATATGAGCACGAGCCGGATATCAAAGAAGAACAGGCGCCCAAAGTATCGGTCGGTGAGATTTTGAAGGCGTTATTCAGCAATAAGGTAGCGCTTCTGGTAGCCCTGTGCTATCTGATGTACTGTGTATATAGCACGTTGATGGGTAGCTCCCTGGTGTATTATCTGACCTATAATCTGAAAAATACAGACTTGATGTCAGCGTATTCTGTGCTCAGCACGGTAACAGGTTTTGCACCGATTTTTATGATGGTGGTTCTGGTAAAGAAATTTGGAAACGCAAAAACCACAATGCTGGCCTGCGGCGTAGTAGTACTGGGACAGCTGGCGCGTCTGATTTCCCATGATTCTGTGATTGGCTGTCTGTATTTCGGCTGGTGCATGGAGGGCGTGGGCGTGGCGCTGTTTGCAAGCATGGTCCGCCAGTGTATGCTGGATGCAATTGTGTATGGCGAATGGAAAACAGGCGTTTCCAATCAGGCAATTCTGATGAGTATTCTGACCTTTGCTCAGAAGCTGGGACAGGCAGTGGGCGGAATCGGAGCGGCGGCTTTGTTGGACTTCTTCGGATATGTTCCAAACACGGAGACACAGGCACAGTCTGTATTGAATGTATTCTTTACGGAAAATGTGACTCTGCCGTTACTTATTTTCCTACTGACCATTGCGGTGATGTGTGTGATTGCGGGATATGAGAAGCAGATACCGAAAATGAAGGCGGAAATTGCAAAGCGGGAAATGGAGATGGCAGAATGAAAAAAATAGATGGATTAACTCCGGAGATTATAAAGCGGTCGGATGGACAGCCCTGCAGTGGACTTCTTTCGGTGGAGGGCCGCGAACTTTATGTGGAGACATATGGCCGCTATGGAAAACCGGCGATTCTTTTTCTACATGGCGGTCCGGGAACCAGCTGTGTAGAGCAGCAGGAGATGGCAGTACTGCTTTCGGAGAAGTACTTTGTGGTGTCCTTCGACCAGTATGGCGTATTTCGCTCCGGAGACATTGCGGACGATGAAATCTTCGGTATGCGGGAGCATGTCGAGCAGATGGAGCAGATGCGGAAACTTCTTGGAATTCAGGCATGGATTCTGTTGGGACATTCCTATGGCGGCATGCTGGTCTGCTACTATACATACTTACATCCGGAAAGTGTACTGGCATCCCTGTATGAGAATCCAGGCTGGAATTTTATTCAAAACGCAAAAGGAATCGCGCAGCATTATATCGACGCGTACTATCGTTTTCATCCGGATGAAAAGGAAGGGCTGGCTGCTGCGGAGGCGATTATCACAAAAGATTATACCGGACGGGAAGGAGAGTCTGTCTGGGATATTTTAAAAGCGCAACGGTATGTAAAAGATAAAAAAGTTACGATGTATATGCATTCCATCGAGCCGCATCAGTATTTTGACCTGTTTGAAAAATGCCACAAAGAACTGGAAGTGGATGAGGACTGGGTGGACGCCAAAGAGCTGCGTCATATTGAAAAGCTGGTGGAGGCGGGTGATATGTTTCTGGATCATAGACCGGAGATAGAGAAAAATCAGGCTCCTGCACTTCTCCTGAATGGAAAATACGATCCTGTATGTACGGAAAGAGATCGCATGTATTTTGCAAAGCATGCGCCCCATGGAAAAATCGTGCTGCTGGAAAATAGCGCGCATCATCCGCGGGTGGAACAGAAGGAGGAGTATCTTCAGGCAATCTTTGATTTCCTTCGGGATGAGGGACTGGAAGCATGATAGACAAGAAATATATGGATCGTTATGCAAAGCTGCTATTAAAATTCGGCGTGGCTTTTCAGAAGGGACAGAAGCTGGTGCTGGAGATTCCGGCAGAGGCAAAAGAACTTGCGGAGTCAATTCAAAAGGAGGCGGCAGAACGGGGAGCACGGAGTGTTTCCCTGTTCTACGTGGATGATACAGAGGATGCGGCACTTCTTTTGCGGGATCAGATTGCGTTTGAAGCAAAAATGAAAGATTACCGGGAAAAGCTTGAGAAGGCGTTAGAGGGAGACAGTGTCTCTTTGGCTTTTGTTTCCCCGGTGCCGTCGGTGGCCCGGATCTTGAAAGCCGAACAGCAACAGGAATATTCAGAGTGGAAAAATGATTTGCGGAATGTGGTTCGCAAAGCGATTAGAGGCAGACGGATTCAGTGGTGCTACGCCTGCTGCCCGAACAGTGACTGGGCGATGCAGGTATATCCGGAATGTTCCAGAGAGCAGGCGCTGGAGAAGCTGTGGGAGAAAACCGTAGAATTCTGTTATCTTGACCGGGAAGATCCGGTGGAGACGTGGCTGTCCTGTTATGATAGCCTGTATCGGCGGACAAAGTGGCTGAATAGTCTGGCCCTGGAGAGCATTCATTTCTGGAACCATACGGGTACGGATATTACCGTTGGATTAAATCCGCGCTGTATCTGGGAGGGCGGCCTGGAGCGGGAAAGCTACGATGGAACCTTTTATCAGTGTAATCTGCCCTCCTATGAAATCTGCACAACGACTCATAAGACACGAACAAATGGCAAGGTGTCTGCCTCCCGGCCTCTGTATATCCATGGCAGCAGGGTGGAAAATTTTACGTTGAAATTTCAAAATGGCCGTTTAGTAGAGATACAGGCAGAGACCGGGAAAGAAATACTGGAAACGGTATTGAGTAAGGATGAAGGATGCCATTATCTGGGAGAAATTGCTTTTGTGGAGAAAGATATACCCATAGCAAAAAGCGGGATGGTATTTGGAAATACCCTGTTGGATGAGAACGCCGCCTGCCATATGGCTCTTGGTTGTGGCTTCCCGGGAAATATAGAGGGAATTGATTCCAAGGATCTGATACAGGTGGAAAAAAGCGGTGTGAATCTGTCGGATGTACATCTGGATTTTATGTTTGGAACGGACGATCTGTGTGCAGATGGGTATTGTGAGAATGGAACGGTTGTAAAATTGTTTAGAAATGGGAAATTTTATTAAACCTGATTTCTATTATGCAATTTTACAGAAAATAATAAAATAAATCGAAAAAAACCCGTAACATTGCAAAAAAATGAAAGTTTTATGATTTTGCACTTGATTTTTGAAAAAAAGCGGTGTAAGGTATTAGCATATTTGAAAGCGATGTGAACGAGGGTGTTCCGGTTTAAGCCGGAGCGCCCTCTTTTGATCGTGATCGCACTGCGACGAAAAGGTAGGATGTCGCCAGGGCGACCCGTCGCAGGCGGAGAATCCTGGGAACAGGATTCTATTACAAGCAGAAAGGTGGAGTCTATTATGAGTGAATTTACGAATGTAGCGGAAATCTTTGGTTCCAACGTATTCAATGATGCTGTCATGCAGGAGCGTCTGCCGAAGAAGGTGTACAAGGAGCTGAAAAAGACCATCGAGGAGGGCAAGGAGCTTGATCTTGCCACAGCAGATGTGATTGCCCATGAGATGAAGGAGTGGGCCATTGAGAAGGGTGCTACCCATTACACCCACTGGTTCCAGCCGCTGACCGGCGTGACCGCTGAGAAGCATGATTCCTTTATCAGCGCACCGGATAAGAATGGCAAGGTGCTGATGAGCTTCTCCGGAAAAGAGCTGATCAAGGGCGAGCCGGACGCGTCTTCTTTCCCGTCCGGAGGCCTCCGAGCCACCTTCGAGGCAAGAGGCTATACCGCATGGGACTGCACCTCTCCCGCCTTTGTAAGACAGGATGCGGCAGGCGCGACCCTCTGTATTCCGACGGCGTTCTGCTCCTACACAGGAGAGGCGCTTGACCAGAAGACGCCGCTTCTTCGTTCCATGGAAGCCATCAATACAGAGGCACTGAGACTGCTGCGTCTCTTTGGAAATACCACTTCCAAAAAGGTGACTCCGTCCGTAGGACCGGAGCAGGAGTACTTCCTGGTAGACAAGGCAAAATATTTACAGAGAAAAGACCTGATTTACACCGGCAGAACCCTGTTCGGAGCCATGCCTCCCAAGGGACAGGAGCTGGATGACCATTACTTCGGAAACATCCGTCAGCGTATCGCAGCCTTCATGAAGGAGGTCAACGAGGAGCTGTGGAAGCTGGGCGTCACAGCCAAGACCCAGCACAATGAGGTAGCACCGGCACAGCATGAGCTGGCTCCCATTTACGCTGAGTGCAACGTGGCCGTAGACCACAACCAGATCGTTATGAAGACCCTGAAAATGGTAGCCTGCCGTCATGGTCTGCAGTGCCTGCTTCATGAGAAGCCCTTTGCAGGCGTGAATGGTTCCGGTAAGCACAATAACTGGTCCATCACCACAGACGACGGCATCAATCTGCTGGATCCGGGCACCACGCCCCATGAGAACATTCAGTTCCTGCTGGTACTGGCCTGCATCCTGAAAGCCGTAGATACCCACGCAGACCTGCTTCGTGAGTCCGCAGCGGACGTTGGAAACGACCACCGTCTGGGAGCCAACGAAGCGCCGCCCGCTATTATTTCCATATTCCTGGGTGAGCAGCTGGAGGACGTGGTAGAGCAGCTCATCAGCACCGGCGAGGCTACTCACAGTCTAGAGGGCGGAAAGCTGATGACCGGCGTCAAGACCCTGCCGGATCTGACCAAGGACGCCACAGATCGTAACCGGACTTCTCCCTTTGCTTTCACCGGCAATAAGTTCGAGTTCCGTATGGTTGGTTCCAAGGATTCCATCGCGGCTCCGAACATCGTGCTGAATACCATCGTGGCAGAGGCATTTGCGGAAGCTTCTGACGTACTGGAGAAGGCAGACGACTTCGAGATGGCCGTACACGACCTGATTAAGAAATATCTGACTGAGCATCAGAGAATCATTTTCAATGGAAACGGTTACTCCGACGCCTGGGTAGAGGAGGCAGAGCGCCGGGGACTTCCGAACATCAAGTCCATGGTAGACGCCATCCCGGCCCTGACCACAGATAAGGCCATCGGTCTGTTCGAGAAGTTTCATGTATTTACCAAGGCTGAGCTGGAGTCCCGTGCGGAGATCCAGTATGAGACCTACGCAAAGGCGATTAATATTGAGGCAAAGGCTATGATCGATATTGCAAGCAAGCAGATCATCCCGGCTGTGATCAAGTATACCAAGTCCCTGGCTGACACTGTGAACGCAGTGACCGCGGCAGGAGCGGAGGCCAGCGTTCAGAGCGAGCTCCTGGCTGAGACCAGCGGACTGCTGTCTGATACCAAGGTAGCCCTGCAGAAGCTGATTGACCTGGACAAGAAGTCCGCAGAAGTTCCGGAGGGGGCTGAGTTGGCACATTATTTCCACGAGGAAATCGTACCGGCTATGGCCGAACTTCGTGCTCCGGTTGACAATCTGGAAATGATTGTTGACAAAGAGATGTGGCCGATGCCGTCCTATGGTGACCTGATGTTTGAGGTATAAACAGAAAAAGATACATAAGTAAGACCGAGAAAGAGCGGCTGTGAGGAATTCCGTTTCCCCACAGCCGCTTTTTTGCTCTATAGGAAATGGCGTGTCACATTAAAGCACGAAAGTCATACTTCCTATAGAGCAAAAAACCCTCCGGGGGGATGCGCACTCGGCGCAGTGGTAGATGGTTGTCAAGACAACCGCGCCTCGGCGCGAGAATGTGCCAACGGCACATTCTTTTTATATTGAAAAAAATACAAAATCCGTTTATGATAGAAAGGTAAAGAATTCATCCGGAGACGGAACATAGGAGGAGACAGAAGATGATGAAAGAAAATAAAATCAGAGGAATTCTGAATGCAGGCGGAACCACAGTGGCTACCAGAATGTGCAGTACCTGGCCGACCCTGACAGAGGCGTGTGCTTCCACCGGCAATTTTGACTATATTGAGTTCGTGGCAGAGTATTCCCCCTTTACCATGCTGGAGATGGAGAATCTGGTGAGAGCCTGCGAGCTTCATGACATCGGATCCATTATCAAGGTAGATTTCCAGAACCGTTTCTATGTGGCACAGCGGGCCATGGCGTCCGGTTTTCAGGGAATCCTGTTCACAGACCATAAGACCGCGAAGGAGGTGGAGGAGTCCCTGAACGCCATCACACCGGATTCCCCGGACTACGGTGGAAGAATGGGTTATCCCAATAACCGCTGGATCGGCTATCAGCCCCACAATACCCAGCTGGACTACGCGAAGATGGCCAACGATACCGTAAAGCTTTTCATGGTAGAGAAGAAGGAAGCCCTGGAGAATCTGGAAGAGATCTGCTCCATTCCGGGCGTGGATATGCTGCAGTTCGGCCCCTCCGACTTCGCCATGAGCAAAGGCTGGAACAAAAAGGATCAGGCGGAGGAACTGAGAAAGGCCGAGGAGAAGATGATTCAGATCGCCCTGGATCACAAGGTGGCTGTCCGCTGCGAGATCGATACCCTGGAGAAGGCGGAGTACTATAAGAGCCTGGGCGTGAAGCATTTCTGCGTGGGCGACGAGTTCCGGAACCAGATGAAGGTGTGGACCGGCGTGTGCGGCGACGTGAGAAAGATGGCCAACGAATAAACCGGCGAGAACAGGAATGTAAGGAGGAACAGGATGCGGGCATTTATCATGACAGCCGACAAGGCGCTGAAGAAACTGAAGGACGGCAATAAAAAATACCTGGATTCCGAGACGGGAAAGGGCAATATCTCCAGGGCGCTGCGGCTGTATACCAAAGAGCATGGCCAGCATCCCTACGCCATCATTGTAACCTGCTCGGACTCCCGCGTGATTCCCGAAAGCATTTTCTCAGCGGGCATCGGCGATCTCTTCGTGATCCGGGTGGCCGGAAATGTCATTGACGACCATCAGCTGGGCAGCATTGAGTATGCAGCCGGCCATCTGGGAAGCCCGCTGATCGTGGTAATGGGCCATACCTTCTGCGGCGCTGTGAACGCCGCGATTCATCACGACCCGGAGGGCTATATCAAGTATATCACCGATGAGATCAAGCAGGCCATTGGCGACGAGCAGGATGATTTCAGGGCCTGCTGTCTGAATGTGAAGCGCAGCATAGACATCATCGAGCACAGTCTGGATATCCATAAGATGGAGGAGAAGGGCATGGCGGTGGTGGGCGCAGTCTACCACATTGAGGACGGCCGGGTGGAGTTCCTCTGATCGCAGAATAAAAGAAACGACAAAATAAGAGCTATGGACGGCTGCCTGTGAGGCAGCCATTCATAGCTCTTTTCACGTCTGAAACAGGTTTCAGGACTTAAGCTTTCTTAAATCCTGCTCTCTTTCTCAGAGTCGGATCCAGAATCTTCTTACGGATTCTCAGGGTCTTCGGGGTGATCTCCAGAAGCTCGTCGGTGTCGATGAACTCCAGGCACTGCTCCAGGCTCAGGACTCTGGGCGGTGTCAGCTTCAGGGCCTCGTCGGCGCTGGAGGAACGGGTGTTGGTCAGCTTCTTGGTCTTGCAGACATTCAGCTCGATATCCTCGGCCTTACCATTCTGGCCGATGACCATACCGGCGTATACCTTCTCGCCCGGTCCGATGAACAGAGTACCGCGCTCCTGGGCATTGAACAGACCATAGGTGATGGCCTCGCCTGCCTCGAAGGCGATGAGGGAACCCTGCTTCCGGTACTGGATATCTCCCTTGTAGGGACCGTAATTTTCAAAAATGGTGTTCAGCACGCCGGTACCCTTGGTGTCGGTCATGAACTCGCCCCGGTATCCGATGAGACCTCTGGCCGGAATCAGGAACTCCAGACGGGTGGAACCGGTGCCGTTGCTATGCATATTGATGAGCTCGCCCTTGCGTTCGCCCAGCTTCTGGATGACGTTGCCTGCGTACTCATCGTCCACGTCGATGTAAGCGCGCTCCATGGGCTCCAGCTTCTTGCCCTTCTCATCGGTGTGGTAGAGCACCTCTGCCTTGCTGACTGCGAACTCATAGCCTTCCCGGCGCATGTTCTCGATCAGGACGGACAGATGCAGCTCGCCGCGTCCGGATACCTTGAAACGCTCGGTGGAGTCGGTCTCCTCCACACGGAGACTCACGTCGGTGTTCAGCTCACGGAACAGACGGTCACGCAGATGACGGGAGGTGATGTACTTACCTTCCTTACCTGCCAGAGGGCTGTCATTTACCAGGAAATCCATGGAAATGGTAGGCTCGGAAATCTTCTGGAAGGGGATGGCTACCGGGTTCTCCGGGGAGCACAGGGTATCACCGATATGGATGTCCGCGATACCGGAGATGGCTACGATGGATCCCACAGTGGCCTCGGTTACGTCCACCTTATTCAGACCGTCAAACTCGTAGAGCTTGCTGATCTTTACTTTCTTGAACTTGTCCGGATCGTGGTGGTTTACCATGACCATATCCTGGTTCACGCGGATAGTTCCGTTGTCCACCTTGCCGATACCGATACGGCCCACGTACTCGTTGTAGTCGATGGTGCTGATAAGAACCTGGGTTCCGGCTTCCGGATCTCCTTCGGGAGCGGGAATGTAGTCCAGAATGGTCTCAAACAGCGGGGTCATATCCTTTGGCTCGTCGTCCAGATTCCGCATGGCATAGCCTGCCTTGGCGGAAGCGAAGAGGAACGGGCAGTCCAGCTGCTCGTCGGAAGCGTCCAGATCCATGAACAGCTCCAGCACCTCGTCCACCACCTCGGTGGGACGGGCCTCGGGACGGTCGATTTTATTGACGCAGACGATAACCGGCAGGTTCAGATCCAGGGCCTTTCTCAGCACGAACTTGGTCTGGGGCATGGAGCCCTCGAAAGCGTCTACCACCAGAACGACGCCGTTTACCATCTTCAGGACACGCTCTACCTCGCCGCCGAAGTCCGCGTGGCCAGGGGTGTCGATGATGTTGATCTTTACGCCGTTGTAGGTAACGGCGGTGTTCTTGGACAGGATGGTGATGCCTCGCTCACGCTCGATATCGCCGGAGTCCATGACACGCTCTGCTACTTCCTGATTGGCACGGAATACGCCGCTCTGCTTCAGCAGCTCGTCCACCAGAGTAGTCTTACCATGGTCTACATGGGCAATGATTGCAATATTTCTGATATCTTCTCTTTTCATAAATCAAATCCTCAATGTGCTTTCCTTATAAAAGGATGTTTTGAATCTAAAATGTCACCAACTTATATAGTTTACCACATTTCCTGCCAATTACAACAAAAAAATGATTGTATGAGAATTTTCTATAGAAATTTTCCCGGGGATTTGATGAGGGGAGTTCTAAACTGGAAAAAGCTGACATATATATGTATGGATAATACAGGAGCCGTCCTGCGCCCATGGGCCGCAGGACGCAGAAGAAGGGAGAACACAAACTATGTCAGATAAGGTCATTGAGAACAATCAGGTATCCGTAATCGGGAAAATCGTGTCCGGTTTCACATTCAGCCATGAGGTATTCGGGGAAGGGTTCTATATGGTGGACGTTCTGGTCCGCCGTCTGTCCGATTCCGCCGATCTGATTCCGGTAATGATGTCGGAGCGGCTCATCGATGTGTCCCGGGATTATGTGGGGGCATTCATCCGGGTGGGCGGTCAGTTCCGTTCCTATAACAGGCATGAGGAAAAGAAGAACCGGCTGGTGCTTTCTGTCTTCGCCAGGGAGGTGGAATTCCTGGAGGAGGAAGTGGAGAATGCCAAGACCAACCAGATTTTTCTGGACGGGTATATCTGCAAAGCGCCCGTGTACCGGAAAACGCCCCTGGGAAGAGAAATTGCGGATCTGTTGATTGCGGTCAACCGGCCTTATGGGAAATCTGACTATATTCCCTGCATCTGCTGGGGAAGAAACGCCCGGTTCGCCTCAAGCTTTGAGGTGGGCGGCCACGCCCAGATCTGGGGCCGTATCCAAAGCCGGGAGTATGTGAAAAAGTTAAGCGAGACCGAATCCGAGCGGCGTATCGCCTACGAGGTATCAGTGAGCAAGCTGGAATATGAGTACCAGTAAATAGAAAAATACGGGAAAATATAGACTGAAGGCGGGCGGCTTGCAATTTGTACCGATATGTTGTATGATAAACACGATTAGGTAAGGCCCGGCATACGAGGAGGAAATGTAAATGGAGAAGGCGCATGTGACCATATTCTGCGGCGGTGGAAAAGGAAAGACGTCCGCAGCTCTGGGACAGGGAATTTTCGGAGCCAGTGCAGGCAAATCCGTGATTATCATACAGTTCCTGAAGGGAAAAGTGGGAGAAAAGATCGATTTTATTAAGCGGTTGGAGCCGGAGATCAAGGTTTTCTGCTTTGAAAAGGCGGAGGCGGAGTATCAGTCTCTTTCGCCGGAGGAGCAGCAGGAAGAGGCCATGAATATCCGGAACGGCCTGAATTTCGCCAGAAAGGTTCTGACCACAGACGGCTGTGATATTCTGATTCTGGATGAGGTGCTGGGGCTGGTGGATAAGGGAATTATTACCCTGGATGAGCTGAAGGCGTTGATTGAGGCCGGAGATGGAGATACAGAGCTGGTATTGACGGGGATTCAGATGTTTGATGAGCTGTATCCGTATGCAGACGATGTATTCCGTATCAACACATTAAAGTAGAATTCAGATTGACAAGAGCTTGACACTGTGCTAATCTGATCGTAGTTCATATTGTTACATATTTATATAGGCAAAAAGATAGAGGTTGCGTTTTCCATCAGTACCTTTTCGGATATGACAGGCATAGAAGAAGGAAAGGGAAAGGGGCTGACGCCGAAAGAGATTGTTTCCTGTGAGTGGTTTCTTGGGCATACCGTGAAGAACGATATGACTGTCACCGGTTACCCGGTGGGGCGCTATCCGGAGAATACAGTATAAGAAATCAGATTCTTTTGGGGCGGCCTTCACAGGTACGCCTCATTTTTAGCTGAAATGTTTCGCTGAAACAGCTTAGCCGGAGCAGAGAGTTTAAGGAGGAAGAGATTATGGCTATTTTTAAGGGAGCAGCAGTAGCAATCGTAACACCGTTTTTTGACAATGGGGAGATCAACTATCCGAAACTGGCAGAGCTTCTGGACTATCAGATCGAGAATGGCACAGACGCCATCGTCATCTGCGGAACCACAGGCGAGTCATCCACACTGAGCCACGAGGAGCATCTGGAGGCCATCCGTTTTGCGATAGAACATGTGAATAAGCGTGTGCCGGTCATCGCAGGCACCGGATCCAACTGCACTGAGACCGCCATTTATCTGTCTCAGGAGGCAGAAAAGTACGGCGCTGACGCTCTGCTGGTGGTGACTCCGTATTATAATAAGGCGACCCAGAAGGGCCTGATTGCCCACTATACCGCAGTGGCCGAGTCTGTGAGCCTGCCCATCATCATGTATAATGTACCGTCCCGTACCGGCTGCAATATTCAGCCCGAGACAGCCGTGGCACTGGCAAAGAATGTGAAGAACATCGTGGGCATCAAGGAAGCCAGCGGAAATATTTCTCAGGTAGCGAAGCTGATGCAGCTGGCAGACGGATGTATCGAGCTTTACTCCGGTAATGACGACCAGGTGGTTCCGATCCTGTCCCTGGGTGGCTACGGTGTCATCTCCGTTCTGTCCAATGTGGCTCCGAGACAGACCCATGATATGGTCATGAAGTATCTGGAAGGCGACGTGGCGGGAAGTCGTGAAATTCAGCTGAAGGCCATTCCCCTTATCGACAGCCTGTTCTGCGAGGTCAATCCGATCCCGGTAAAGGCAGCCCTGAATCAGCTGGGATGGCAGGCAGGCCCGCTCCGCATGCCGCTGACCGAGATGGAGCCGGATCATCAGGAGCAGCTCAGGAAAGCAATGATTGACTTTGGAATCGAGGTAAAATAACAAATGGTAAAGATTATACTTCACGGCTGCAATGGCCGTATGGGACAGATGCTGACGGGACTTTTAAAGGAAGACCCGCAGGCGGAGGTAGCAGCGGGGGTAGACGGGTACACCGGCATCGCAAATGATTATCCGGTATTCCCCAGTATCGACGAGTGTAACGTTCAGGCGGATGTGGTCATCGACTTCTCCAATGCAAAGGCGGCAGATGGCCTGCTGGATTACTGTGTACGGACCAAGACGCCGGTTGTTCTGTGTACCACAGGACTTTCCGAGGAGCAGCTTGCCAAGGTGGAAGAGGCGGCTAAAGAAACTGCGGTCCTGAAGTCCGCGAACATGTCTCTGGGGATTAATCTGCTGATGAAGCTTCTGAAGGAAGCAGCCCCCACTCTGGCTGCAGCAGGTTTTGATATCGAGATCGTAGAAAAGCATCATAATCAGAAGCTGGACGCTCCCAGCGGCACTGCCCTGGCCCTGGCAGACTCCATCAACGAGGCTTCTGACGGAGCTTACCACTATGTATACGACAGAAGCCAGGAACGCAAGAAGCGCGACAGCCGTGAAATCGGCATCTCCGCTGTCCGCGGCGGCACTATCGTAGGCGATCACGACGTGATCTTCGCCGGAACCGACGAAGTTATCACCTTCGAGCACCGCGCTTACTCCCGCGCTGTCTTCGGCAAAGGCGCCATCCAGGCAGCCAAATTCCTGGCGGGCAAGCCGGCAGGCAGATATGACATGAGCGACGTGATATAACCAGTTCAGGCAAGCTTCTGTGCAGGCAGATACTATGCTTGCATAAGAATCTGCCTGACTGAACGTCCGTGTTCACAAAACTTTCACTCAAAAATCACACAATTCATTCAGAAAAAACACAAAAGAGGAATATCCTTATACAGATAAGTCTGTTGGGGATAATCCTCTTTTTGCTCTATAGGAAACCCGGCCGGACGAAAGCAGTGAAGGAGGACAACATTTTGATTGAAGTCAAAGAGCTGGTGAAGCGCTACAGCGGAAACATAGCCGTAGATCACCTGAATTTTCACGTAGAAAAAGGTCAGATATACGGATTCCTGGGCCCCAACGGCGCCGGAAAGTCTACAACCATGAATATGATGACCGGCTACCTGGCTCCCACAGAGGGGCAGATCCGTATCAACGGGCATGACGTGGCCGAGGACCCCATGGAGGCACGGAAAAGCATCGGCTACCTGCCGGAGATCCCGCCCCTCTACCCGGATATGACTGTCCTGGAGTATCTGCGTTTTGCGGCAGAGCTGAAGCGGATACCGAAGCAGGAGCGCGGCAGTGAAGTAGAGCGCGTCATGGGAGAAACCCGCATCAAAGACATGGAGAATCGCCTGATTCGTCATCTGTCCAAGGGATATAAGCAGAGAGTGGGCCTGGCCCAGGCACTTCTGGGAGATCCGGAGGTCCTGATTCTGGACGAGCCCATGGTGGGCCTGGATCCCAAGCAGATCATCGAGATCCGGGAGCTGATCCGGAGCCTCGGGAAAAAACACACGGTGATTCTGAGCTCCCATATTCTGTCGGAGATCACCAGCGTCTGCGACCATGTGCTGATCATTTCCCATGGAAAGCTGGTGGCCAGCGACACACCGGAAAATCTGAGCAGGTATATGAAGGAGTCTGACGCTCTGGAGCTGACCGTTCGCGGCAGCCGCGCGGCCTGTGAGGAGGCCATGGAACTCTTAAAGCAGGTCAAAGGCCTGGAAGTAAAGACCACCACGGCCTCCCTGGAGGAGGTATTCCTGGAGTTGACTGACGAGGAAAATAATGGGAATTCAGAAGACGTGGAAGAGAACGCAGTCTCTGTGGAAGAACTAAAATCTGACGGAAAGGAGGAACAGTAACATGTGTGCAATTTATAAAAAAGAACTGCGGGCATACCTGACCTCCATGACCGGTTACATCTTTATGGCCGTGCTTCTGGCCGTGACCAGTCTGTACTATGTGGCAAACTGCCTGGTGGGAGGATATCCGGTCTTTGGAGCCGTTCTGTCCTCCGTTTATTTTGTGCTGCTGATTATCGTGCCAGTGCTGACCATGCGGAGCATGGCAGAGGAAAAACGGCAGAAGACAGACCAGCTTCTGATGACAGCACCCGTATCCCTGTGGAAAATCGTTCTGGGAAAATATCTGGCCATGGTCACCATTTTCCTGATTCCCATGGCGGTGATCTGTCTGTATCCGTTGATTCTGCTGCAGTTTGGCAGTGTATCATTACCCATGGCCTATACGGCGATTCTGGGCTATACCCTGTTCGGAGCGGCCTGCCTTGCCATCGGCCTGTTCCTGTCGGCAGTGACAGAAAGCCAGGTCATCGCGGCGGTGCTGACCTTTGGCGTTCTGTTTTTTCTGAATATGGCTTCGGGTATCGCCAATGTCATCGGAGCGTCCGGGATTCTTGCCTCCGTATTCAATGCCCTTTGCATCTATCAGCCCTTTATCAACTTTGTACAGGGCATGTTTGACCTGACCGGTGTGATTTATTATGTGACGGTCATCGCCCTGGCCCTGTTCCTGACCGTGCAGCTGCTTCAGAAAAAGCACGGAACCTACCGGGTCAGCATGGTAGCCTTCGGCTGCGTGGCTGTGGTTCTGGTGAACCTGATTGCCGGACAGCTGCCCTCCCGGTATCTGAAGTATGACGTGAGTTCCCAGAAGCTGTTCACCACAGGGGAGCAGACGGAAGAAATTCTGAAGGGACTGGATGAGGATATTACCCTGTATCTGATCGCCCAGCAGGGCAGCGAGGACGCCACCCTTCAGGAGCTTTTGGAGCGTTATGAGGGCCTGTCCTCCCATATTAAAGTGGAGACGAAGGATCCGGTACTTTATCCGAACTTCGTGTCCCAGTATACCAGTGAGAATCTGTCGGAGAACAGCGTGCTGGTGGTGGGCCAGAACCGTTCCAAGGCGGTGGATTACTATGATATCTACCAGTACAGCATGGATTATTCCACCTACAGCAGTACCTTAAGCTCCTTTGACGGCGAGGGACAGATCACCAGCGCCATCGCCTATGTGACCGCGGAGGATATGCCGGTGGTTTACACTCTGACCGGACATGACGAGACAGATCTGAGCACTACAGTGACATCTTCCATTGAGAAGGAAAATATCGAACTGAAGTCCTTGAGCCTTCTGACAGAAGAGGCTGTACCGGAGGATGCAAAGGCTGTTATTATCTACGGCGCGATTTCGGACATTTCTGAGGATGAGAAGAATAAGCTGGAGGCTTATATGGAACAGGGCGGTCAGGTAGTGCTGATGCTGGGGTATACGGAGAAAGACACTCCCAATCTGGACAGTCTGTTGTCTGACTATGGCATCACACTGGCGGGAGGCCTGGTACTGGAGAGTGACAGCCAGCACCATATCCCTAATTATCCCTATTATCTGCTGCCGGATATCCAGTCTTCCGGGTATACCTCAGACGTAAGCTCCCGGTATGTGCTGATGGCTTTTGCTCAGGGCATGACAGAGTCTGCGGAACACAGCGATAACCTGACCTATGAAAGCCTGCTGACTACCTCGGATCAGTCTTACTCTAAGACGGATCTGCAATCGGAGAATCTGAGCCAGGAGGAAAATGATATTGCGGGTCCCTTTGACTTGGGGGCCGTGGTGACGAAAATCACAGAGGAAGGGACAGAAGCAAAACTGGTGGTATTTTCTTCGGAAACATTGCTGGATGAACAGGTAGACAGCATGGTATCCGGTGGAAACAGTACCCTGTTCATGAATGTGATGAGCCAGCTGGTGGATCATGAAAGCACGGTATCCATTGAACCCAAGAGCATGAGCACCGAGTATCTGACTGTGAACGCTGGAAGCGCCATCTTCTGGGGACTTTTGACCATCATACTGATACCGCTGCTTCTGCTGGCCACAGGCGGTGTCATCTGGTTCGGAAGGAGGAAACGTTGAATGACCAAGAAAAAAAGACAGAAACGGGTTCTGGCGGCGGTGGCCGCCCTGGCCCTGCTGGGACTCGTCTACTTTCTGGTGAGCCGCGCCGACTGGGAGGGGGAAGAGGAGGAAGCCACAGAAGAACTGTCCGTTCTCACCGTAGCTCCCGCTGAAATCAGCGAAGCCGCCATCATCAATTCTTACGGCACGATGTATCTGTCCTATGACGGCGAAATCTGGACATCTCAGGACAAGCCGGAAATGGAGCTGAACCAGGATGCTCTGTCCACCCTCTGGGGACGTCTGAATCCCCTGACTGCTATTCGCGACCTGGGTGATGTCTCCGAAGATCTGAGCCCTTACGGCCTCTCCGATCCGGCCATCACCATTCGGATTACCCGTGACGACGCTACAGAGATTACCGTGTCCATCGGAGACACTGCCTCCGACGGAAATGTCTATGTGATGACTTCCGAAAGCGATCATATTTATACCTGCGACAGTTACTTGGCGACGGTTTTTACGTGCAGCTTAAGTGATTTTGAGGCGGTGGCTGAGGAGGAGTCTGCTGATTAAGTGAACGGATGGGGTGAGGAGGTAAGAAATCAAAGAACAGAAAATCGCCGGTGCCGGGTGAGTTTCGCCCGTATTCACTACAAAACCACTGGAAATGTGGAATAGATTCCTTTATACTGAAAAAGACGTCTGTAAAGGAGAAATACCATGAAAATAAAAACATTGAGCATCCTGCTCTCCCTTATCCTGACTTTGACGCTCATTTCTCTGGCTGTGGTCCTGACCCTGGCTTGCAAGCCGCTGTATTATCTGGATATCCACGCACTCCATATTCCGGAAACTACCGGCTATACCATTTCGGAGATTAAAGCGAATTATGACGCAGTCATCAACTACAGCCTGAGCTTCGGAAATGCTCCGCTGGAATTTCCAACGTTTCCCATGTCAGAAAGCGGGCGTATTCATTTTAAAGAAGTAAAGAATATTTTTAATCTTTTTAAATACATGGCTATCTTCGGTACGCTGGCAGGTGCCGCCGGGATTCTCCGGCAGCGCCGAAAGCAAAGCTATGGATATCTGAAGCTGACTGCTATTCTGACCGTGTCCCTGCCAGCCGTTATTGGAGCAACGGTCGCCCTGAACTGGGACTGGGCTTTTGGCACGTTTCATGAGCTTGCCTTCAACAATGACTACTGGCTCTTCGACCCTGCCACCGACCCGGTTATCAATATCCTGCCAGATGCGTATTTTCTGCACTGCGCATTTATGATTCTGGTACTGGTGATTCTGGGAAGCATTATCTGTGGTCTGACTTATCGATGGATAGGGAAAAAGAGTGCGAAGTAAGATTTAAAACAGAATGTAATATAGAACGCAAACGGCTGCCCGACAGAATCACCTGCGGGACAGCCGTTTTGTGAAAGCAGATCATCTCATCACATGGCCTTATACATATTCCCCCACTCCAGCATAGAATCCAGAATCGGCTTCAGAGACTGTCCCAGTTCACTGAGCGCGTATTCCACCCGGGGCGGAACCTCCGGGTACACGGTGCGGGTGATCAGCCCGTCCTCTTCCATGGAGCGGAGACTGTCGGTCAGAACCTTCTGGCTGATGCCTTCCAGGTTTTTCTTCAGTTCATTGAAGCGCCAGGGGCGCTACAGCAGATTTCGAATAATCAGTAATTTCCATTTACTTCCAATCAAAGCGACGGTGGTTGCCACCGGACATTCGGGTAATTCTTCTTTCGTCAGCATTGTATCCACTCCTTATCATAGACGTACAGCCGGGTGGCCAACATCTGGGAGGATCGGCTGGCAGACGTGTGGATCTGCCAGATGGAGCGGTACCGGGATTACGACCGTTTTCAAAAATGCGGTAAATGTGAGCTGAAAGCCTGGTGTAGAGGCTGCCCGGCTGTGGCGAACGGCACCTGCGGAGACTTCTACGGAGCCGATCCCCAGTGCTGGAAGAAGAAAAATGATATAACGGGGGAGGAATTACCATGCTGATGGATTTACAGACTTGCCTGAAAAAAATGGAACTGGTGGGCGTGTTGGCCTTTGCCACTGTGGACGCGGAGGGCGCGCCCTATCGTATCCGGCAGGAGCATTGCCTGCACTGCGGCAGTTGTCTGGAGAACTGCCCGGTAAATGCGGTGGAAAGGCGGTAAACAGGATGAATCAGACGGAACGAAGACACTATCTCCTTTGGGAGCTTTTAAAGGAAAAAAAGGAATATGCAGATATGGAAATCCCAGCGGAGATCTCCAGTCAGAAGCGGCTGCTTCGTTCCCTGATGAATGTCCGCCGGGCCGCGCCCATCAGCGAGGAATTTAGGCAGATACAAGACGCCTATCTGCAGGAAGAAAAGGAAAAAAAGGGCGTTGTGACTCTGGATATGTTAGAGGAATGTCAGGATGGCCTCTATCTCTGGCAGGGCGATATCACCCGCCTGCAGGTGGGCGCTATCGTCAATGCAGCCAATAGCGGAATGACCGGCTGCTATCAGCCCTGCCATGCCTGTATTGACAATTGCATTCATACTTATGCCGGAATGGAACTGCGCAATTACTGCCAGAACATGATGGATGCACAGGGCTATGAGGAGCCTACCGGTCAGGCGAAAATCACGCCCGGCTTCAACCTGCCCTGCGATTATGTGATTCACACGGTAGGGCCGATTGTGCGGGGGACATTGACAGAGCGCCACGAAGAGCTTCTGGCGTCCTGTTACCGTTCCTGCCTGGCGGTAGCGGAGAAGCAGGGACTTTCCAGTATCGCTTTTTGCTGTATTTCCACGGGTGTCTTTCTGTTCCCGAACAGGAGAGCGGCGGAGATTGCGGTGGAGACTGTGAAGCGGTATAAGCAGGAAACCGGAAGCAGTATGCAAGTCATTTTTAATGTGTTCAAGGATCTGGATAAAGAGATTTATCAGGAACTGCTGGGGTGAATCCGGCGGAAGGAATAGAATATGAACTGTATAAAATTTCCAAATAAAAAAATAACCTTTGAATCCTTTCTCTCCGGAGTCCCTGCCCGGGACTATGTTTTTCAGAATATGCCCTACGAGGCGCAGATTCAGAAAGTGAAAGAGCTGCTGGCCGAGGCAGAGTATGTGCTCCTGGGCGCAGGCGCAGGTATGAGCGTGGCAGCAGGAGTCGTCTACAACGGCTCCTGGTTCGTGGAGCATTTCCGGGAATTCCGGGAGAAATACGGGGAACAGAATCCTTATATGCAGGACATGTACAGCGCGGGCTTCTATCCCTATCCGGACGAGGAAGCCTTCTGGGGTTATTGGTCAAAGCAGGCTGTCTAAGGAGGCCTGGATCTTGATGTGACGCCCCTGCATCGCACGTTGCTTTCGGGTCTTGCGGGTAAAAAACTGTTCTGTCTTTCAACCAACGCGGACGGATAGTTTGAAAAAGCAGGTCTTCCCAAGGAGCAGATTTTCTGCACCCAGGGTGATTATTTCCATATCCAGTGCGCTAAGGGGTGTCATGACCGGATCTATGAGGCCAGCATCATGTTCCGCCAGATGGATCAGGCCCGCCGGGACTGCCGCATTCCGTCCTATATGGTTCCCAAATGTCCGGTCTGCGGCGGCCCCATGGCCATGAACCTCCGCTGTGATCAATACTTTGTCCGGGACGCCGCCTGGTGCGAGGCCGAGCGCCGCTTCGGTGATTTTATGAGCGAGGCGCTGGAATCAGGCAAAAAGATCTGTCTCCTGGAGCTGGGGGTCGGCTTTAATACCCCGACGATTATTCGCTATCCTTTCGAAAAGCTGCTGCGGGAGCACAGCCAGGCGTCGCTCGTCCGGCTGAATCTGAACGAAGCCGTGGTGCCGGAGAGCCTGGACGTGCGGGCAGTGGGAATTAATGCGGATATGAAGCAGAGTATCAAAGATATCATGAATACAAAAAAATGAACAGGACATGGAAAGAAGAGGAGAAGGGGCGTTACGCCTCCTTCTCCTCTTCCTTGATCTCCCAGTGAATCAAAAACGTCAGCGCCGCCCGCAGGGCGATAATGCCCGCCACGGTTCCGATCTCTTTCCAGTCCCGGACCACCACGGTTCGCAGAATCTCGCTTCCCAGCTTAAACTCCAGGCCCATGGCCAGGCCCCGGGCCAGGGTCAGCTTCGTCTCCGGAGAGCGGTGCAGATAATGCCAGAACCCCCGGAGGCCTGAGAAGATGATGATGCCCACGCCGATAAACTCAAAGAGAAGAATCGCGGCATCCACGATATTTTCCAGAAGCAGATGAAGCAGTTCCAGACCTTGCATAGGTTCCTCCTTTAACGCGCGCCCTTTTTCATCACAACCACCCAGACCGTCATCAGAAGTATCCGGATGTCAGAGGACAGGGACCAGTTATCGATATATTCCAGATCCAGTTTTACGACCTCTTTGAAGTCGGTGATGTCGCTACGTCCGCTGACCTGCCACAGGCCGGTGAGGCCGGGCTTGATGCTGAGACGGCGGCGGTAGTAGAGGTCGTACTGGTTGAACTCGTCCACCGTGGGGGGGCGGGTTCCCACCAGACTCATATTGCCGATGAGAATATTGTAGAACTGGGGCAGCTCGTCCAGACTGGTTTTCCGCAGGAAGGCTCCCACCCGGGTGATCCGCGGGTCATGTTCCACCTTGAACATGGGCCCGTCCATCTCATTCTGGGCCATAAGCTCTTTTTTCCGGGCCTCCGCGTCCACATACATGGAGCGGAACTTGTAGAGCTTAAAGTACCGTCCGTTCTTTCCCACCCGCTTCTGGGCAAAGAAGACAGGACCTCTGGAATCCAGCTTGATGGCCAGGGCGATGAAGGGCGTCAGGACGGCGGTGATGGCCAGGCCCACCAGAGCTCCGATGATGTCGATGATCCGCTTAATGAACAGGCGGCGGTAGTCGAAAACGCTGGCCTCGTAGGACAGAACCGTAAAGCCGGCGAAGATCTCTGTAGTCTTGTGAGCCATGACATTATTGAAGTAATCGATATTCACATGGACCGTGATGCCCATGCTCTCAAACTTGATGATCAGCTCCTCAATGCTCTCCTTAGAGTAATCGGGCAGGTGGATGAACACCTCGTCCACCACCCGGGTCTTGAACTGTTCAAAGAGATCAGCGCCGTGGGCGATGACCGGAATCCCAAGGACAGCTCCGCCATCCTCCGCCCGGTCTAAAAGGGCGATGCCTGTGACCTCGAAGCTCCATTCTGTGGAGGAGGAGAACTTCTTCAGCAGGGACTCCGCATAGGGCGAAGTGGTAATGACGAAGACCTTATTGCTGCTGGAACTGGTGCGGTAGAAAGAGGTGAAGTACTTTTTCAGCACCAGGTGTCCCAGATAGGTCAGCAGAATATTGTAGCCGAAGAAATAGACAAAAACCAGTCGGGAAAAGTCCTCAGACATTTTCGTTACAAAGAGGAAAAAGCTGAGAAACAGAATCAGGACGATATTGTATTTCAGCACGGCCACGAGCTCCACGTAGTACCCACGGCGGAAGATATTCGTATTCCAGTCGAACAGGTAGTAGGAAAGCAGATGAAAGAACAGGATACACGCCAGCATGGTAATATAGGTTTTGGAGAAGGAAAGGTAGCTGGCCTCCAGTCCCCGGGTCAGGACGGCCAGGGTAAAGGAAAGCACGATACACAGGCACTCCAGTCCCAGAATGGTATAATTTTGAATAAGCCGCTGCTTCTGGCTGATATTTGACATGATGGTTACCTCATTTATAATAGGAATGAAACTCTATAGGTATCATAAAAGATTTGGGATTGCTTGTCAAATGATAAGTGCATGGTATATAATAAGATGATCGAAAAATGGGAGTACTGTGCGGATGAGGACGATTAGTTTGAAATTATTTATGGTGTTCAGCCTGTTTTTTCCGGCATTCTGGAGCACCTTTTCCGAAGATTATAAAATGGAATATTACGCGGTATTTACGGCGGCCTACGGGGCGGTGCTGTTATACCTGCTGTTCAGCGCCCGGAAGGGGAAATGGAAAAAGGGAGAGCGTTTCCCGCTGGCTCTGGCGGGCATCCTGCTTCTGTATAATGTGTTTGCCCTCTTTTTCAATGTGCGCTATCAGCACTGGTATGGGGAGCAGGTAAATAACACCATTGCGGTGCTGTTTTTCCTCTGTCTCTGTCTGCAAAAAGACGGCTTTGACGGAAAGCGGGAGGAGCTGATTCGATTCTTCCTGGGCTGCGCGGTGCTGTCCAATGTGCTGAGTATTGCATATTATTTTGCGGGCTATACCAGTTTTCTGGTATGCAACAACCACCTGTACTTCGGAAAGCTGCCTGAGGACTACTATGAGGCCCGCCATTACTGGCTTTATAGCCACAAGAGCGACTATGCCCTGATGCTGACCCTGTTTCTGGCGGCGGCGGTGAAGTACCGGAAGCTTTTCAAAACCCGGATTCTGTGGGCAGGGAGCCTTCTGGTATTCCTGACGGCCATGTTTTTATCCCATTCCTGGACAGGCTTCGGGGCGGCGGCCCTGGTGCTGGCAGGAGGCGTCCTGGACAGCGTGGATTGGAAAAGCTTTCATTTCCGGAAATGGTATCCGGCGGCGGGCGCTGGGCTTCTGGCGGCGGTGGCTGCGGCAGGAAAGGTATTCCTGGCGGAGCGAGATGTGCTGTCCCTGGGCGGCCGGAGAGATATCTGGGCCGGAGCCTGGAAGGAGATCCTGGCGAATCCGGCGGGCTGGGGCCTGCAGTTCGGGGAGCGGCTCTTTTATGCCACGCCAGACTGGGAGGTAAATAACGCCCACAATGTATTTCTGAACGCCCTGCTTCGTTTTTCCATTCCGGTGGGCGTCTGCTTTATCCTGCTGATGCTTGCCATTCTGGGCTACGCCCTGTGGAAGAGCAGAAGCTTTCTGGGAACCGGTCTGGTGATTGGCCTGTTGATTTTGCTGAATATGGACTACTGTCTGCTGAATTATGAGATGGGAATGTTCCTGTTTGTACTTTACCTGGTCTGCGTGGCTCCGGCGGGAACTGATAAGAGGTCCGGAGAAGAAGGATAGAAAAGATAAAAGGGATAGAAAGGATGCAGCGATGGAACGAATTAGGAAGAGAAAGCCGGAATCCTGGCTTTTAAAAGGCTTTTTTATATTTTCACTTTTATTTCCGGCTTTTTACAGCCCCTATACGGACGTGTACCAGAGTGCCTATTACGCGAAATGGTCCTGGGCCTACGTGTGCCTGACCCTGTATCTGGTGCTGTGTCTGGTAAGATTCTGGAGAGAAGGCGGGGAGCGCCCCTGGAAAAAGCCGGGCTTCTGGCTCTATCTGGGCGTTCTGGCGGCCTATAACCTGTTTTCTCTGTATTTTAACCACAAATATCTGCACTGGTACTGGGAGCAGATTAACAATACGGTGGCTTTTGTGACCTTTCTGGTGCTGGCCTGCGTCCGGCCTTCTATGGATGAGAGGGATGAAGAGGGCGACGACAATATCCGTTTCCTGATGGGCTGTATCGTGCTGTCCAATGTGGCCAGCATTGTATATTATTTCATGGGCTACACCAAGCTTCTGATCTGCAATAATCAGTTTGTATTCTTTGAGCTTCCGGCGGATTTTTACGAATCCCGCCATTACTGGATTTACAGCCACAAAAGCGAGTATGCTCTGATGCTGGTGGCTTTTGTCGCCCTGCTGACCGCGTATCGGAAAAAGTTCCGGAATCTCTGGACCTTTTTTGCCGGTCAGGCGGTTCTGCTGTTCTGTCTGTATCTGACCCATTCCTGGACGGGCATTGCGGGAGTGCTGCTGATCTTCATCGGTGCGGCTCTGGACGGCGTAGAATGGAAGGATTTTAAGCTGAAAAAATGGTATCTGGCGGTGGCTGCGGCGCTGGCGGCTGTGTGTGGCGCCGTGGGCTGGGAGATCTTAAAGGAGCGGAATATCTGGACCCTGGGCAACCGGGTTTATATCTGGCGCTCCGCTCTGGATGTGATAAAGAAGCATCCGGAGGGCTGGGGCCTGCGCTTTGGCGAATCAGTCTTTGTGGCGGAGCCTCTGGATCTGATGGTGACCAATGCCCACAATATTTTTCTGAACGCTGTGCTTCGGTTTTCTGTTCCGGTGGGTATCTGTTTTACGGTGCTGTTTCTGGGTATCGCGGTATATTCGGTGAGAAAAGCGAAAAGCTTTCTGGCGGCGGGCATGTGGCTGGCGCTTCTGGTGCTGCTGGACATGGACTACGCCCTGCAGAGCCCCCAGATGGGCCTTCTGTTTCTGGTGGTTTACCTGGTATGTTTTAAGAACAAGAGAGAACAAGCATGATCAGACGATGGGGAAAGGCGTTGTTTTTCAGCGTGCTTCTGGCCGGGGCAGTCTGCTGGCTGGAAGGACATGAGATCCGGACGGAGGAGCATGCCCTGTTTGCAGTAGGCGTGACGGCGGAAAACGGCGCAGAAGAGGAAATAGAATGCTGGCAGAATCCTTACACGGAGGAGTACTATGTATTTCTGCCTTCCTACGGGGAGGAGCAGGGATACAGGCTCTGCCTGAACAAGGGAGACTGTCTGGAACTGGACGGAGAGGAACTTTCGCAGGATATCAGGCTTACCGGAGAGGAGCTTCGTCCCGGGGAAGAATACAGCTTCTGCCTGCGGGATTCGGAGAACCGGGTGACGGCCTCCGGTTCGCTGAGCGTTCAGAAATCCGCCAGGGTAGCAGCTCTGTATATTGATACGGACAACGAAGATTTAACAAAAATAAAAGAAGACCAGAGCCTGAAGGAACCGGGAAAGCTGAGAATTGTGACCGCAGAAGGAAAAGAAGATGCCGCTGGGAAATTGAGCTACATAAAGGGAAGAGGAAATGCGACCTGGGAGTGGGAGAAAAAGCCTTACGCTCTGAAATTGGATAAGAAAACAGATTTGCTTCATATGGGAGCAGGGAGTACCTGGGTACTGCTTGCAAATTATAACGATGATTCCGGTGTACGGAATAAAATCGTGTATGATTTGGCAGAAAAAATAGGACTTTCCTATTCGCCGGATTCAGAATTTGTGGATCTGTATATAAACGGATATTATGAAGGGCTGTATCAGCTGGCAGAGAAGATCGAGGTGGGAGACAGCCGGGTCCATGTGGCAGATCTGGAAGAAGAAAATAAAAAGGTAAACCGGAAGACGGGAATGGAAGAAGTTTTCTCGGAAGAAAAGAAGAAGGGCGTGGAACTGGTCCGGGATCCGGACGATATCACAGGAGGATATCTGATGGAATTGGATATAGACGGACGATACGAAAGCGCACTCAGCGGCTTTATTACAGAGCAGGGACAGGCAGTGGACTTAAAAGGCCCAAAGCATGCTTCCAGAGCGGAGATAGACTATATTTCTGAGCTTTTGCAGGAATGTGAAAATGCAATTTACGGAGAAAACGGAATCAACCCTGATACCGGAAAAGGAATCGCAGATTATCTGGATTTGGAATCCTGGACAAAAAAATATCTGATAGAAGAGATCGCGAAAAATTTTGACGCAGGTATCAGCAGCAATTTTATTTACAAAGACAGCGATTTAAACGGAACAGGTCTTATTTATGCCGGTCCGGTCTGGGATTATGATTTTGCATTGGGGAACGGAGACTGGTCTATCCGGAAACCGGAAGGCATGATTGTGGATCAGGATATTCGGATTTACGTTCCGGAAAAAGGAGATGAGGTATTTCGGAACCGGTGGTTTTCAGCACTTTATCGACAGGAAATATTCCGGGAAAAACTGGTGGAAGAGTATGAGTCCTGTGTAAAGGCTGCGGTAGAAGAGATGGTTCTGACGGGGATCGACGGATATCTGGATCAGATTCGGGACGCATGGGAAATGAACAGACAGAGATGGCTGGGAGAACCGGCCAGTATGCAGCGGATCTACCGGGACACTTTGGAGGAGCATGGGGAGTATCTGAAAAACTTCCTGGAAAAGCGGCTGGCTTTTCTGGATACGGTCTGGATCGACCGGCTGGATTACTGCACCGTGACCTTTTATACGGAGTACGGTTCCCGGAACTTTTACTTCCAGGTAGAGCGGGGAAAAACCGTGGAGAAGCCCCCCTCCTATGAGGAGAGCTTTGACGGAAAGGTCTTTGCAGGCTGGTATTACGATGAAGCCTGTACCCGTCCCTTCGAGGCGGAAGCGCCCATTACAGAGGATACGGAAGTTTACGCGAAGTGGATCGCGGAATAAAGACAGAGGAGTACATTTATGAAGGAAGCAGGAAAAAAGAAGAAACTGATTACCGCAGGCGTTCTGTGCGTGATCTGTCTCGTACAGCTGTGCCTCTGGTGGCATTACGGAAAGCAGAAGGAGTACCTGATGTGCGACGAGCTGTTCAGCTATACGTCCTCCAATAACGCGGAGATTCAGGCCTTTGATATGCCTCTGAACCAGTGGCTGGATAAAGACTGGTATCTGTCCCAGGCGGCGGTGACCGAGGGACATGCCTTTGATTACGCCATTCCCTACCGGAATCAGGAGGCGGACGTGCATCCGCCCTTTTACTATGTACTGTTACATACCCTGTCCTCCTTTGTGCCGGGACAGGTGTCGGTGGCTCTGGGGGTAGCGCTGAACTGCTTCTTTCTGCTGGGCTGTACTATCTTCCTGTATCTGAATGCTTACGAAATCTTCAAAAGCCGGGGAATCGCCCTGGCGGTGGCGGCTCTTTACGGCCTGACCTACGGGGCCTGCAATACGGCGGCCTTTATCCGCATGTATGCCATGTTCAGCTTCTGGCTTCTGGTGCATGTATATGTGTACCTGCATTTTGTGGAGCAGGAGCGTATGAACCCAAAGACCTATGTACTTCTGGGACTGAGCCTGACAGCGGGAGCCCTGACCCATTACTACTTTGTACTGGCGGCGGCTCTGCTGGCGGCCTGGTACTTTGTGAAGCTGTGGGTGAAAAAACACTGGAAAGAGGTAAGCTGTTATCATGTGACCCTGGAGCTCAGCGCCGTGGCGGCTCTGGCTATCTTCCCGGCCATGTGGAAGCATGTGTTCAACGACTACCGGGGCGAGGAGACCCGGGAGAACCTGGTGAATCTGGCGGGCTTCAAGGGAAACCTGAAGATCATGTACGGAATTATTAACGACGAGCTCTTCGGCGGTTTTCTTCCCCTGTTCCTGGCAGCGGCAGCGGTGCTTCTTATGGTTTATGCGTGGAAAAAGAAGCAGTTTCCCCGGAAAGAGGTGGAAAAGCTGTTCCCGGTACTGTTCATGACCTGCGGATACTTTCTGTTGGTGACCAAGGTGGCGCCCTACATGACCGATCGGTATCTGATGCCTGTATTTTCCTTTACGGTGCTGATTGCGGCAGGAAGCCTGTGCTGGCTTCTTTCCAGGCTGATCCGGCCGGAGGCGGCGGTGGGGATCTGCGCGGCGGCCTTTCTTCTTCCCTCCCTGTGGAATCTCAGCCGGAATATTCCTTCCTATGTGTATCCGGATTTCCGGGAGCACCGGGAGCTGGCGGAGACCTACGCGGACAAATACTGCGTCTACATTGACCGGCAGTATGACTGGTGGGAATATTATGGAGCGGTGCAGCTTCTGAAGGAATATAAAAGCTTTTACTGTATCTCCTACGCGGCCATCACCGACGATATTCAGGCCGGCATGGAAGCCTTTGCGGACGAGGACGAGATCCTGGTATGGGTGGGCGACTCCCAGTTGAATGAGGAGATCACAGGATACATCCGGGAGACCGTAGGGGCTTCGGAGCTGGGGCCTGTGGACGACTGGGGAAAATATCACATTTATCTGGCGAAAAGGACAGAAAACCAATGAGAACAGGAAAGACAGAACGAATCTTAATACTGCTGTTTTCCGCAGGGGCGGCCCTAAGCTGGGCGATTCTGCTGGGCTGGATCGTGCCGGCCTTTCAGGAGACGAAAAAAATCTGTCTGCTGGCTGTGGCCCTGCTGGTCTGCGCGTTCCTCTGCTTTCGGATACTGAAGAGACTGGAGGACAGGCCGGGGCTTTTGCCGGGAATTTCCGTGGTGTTTTTTGTGCTGATTAGCACGGGACTCTGCTATGCGGGAAAGGAGCTGCGGGTTTATCCGGGCTGGGATTTCGGTTCCGTCTATATGGGTGCGGTGGAAATCGCCGAGGACGGTTTCTTTTCCGGGGACAGTAACTGGTATTTTACCACCTACCCCAATAACCTGGCGGTCTGCCTGTTCCTGGGGGCCATTTTCAAGGCGCTCGGAGGCCTGTGTTCTTATATTACCCTGGGCGTTCTGGTGAATATTTTCATGATTGATCTGGGACTGCTGTGCATGTACGCCCTGGCGGAGGAGCTGTACGGAAGGGCGGAGGCCTGCTTTTCCCTGCTGGCGGCGGGGCTGTTTCTTCCCTTTTATATGCACACGCCTATTTTTTATACGGATACCTTTGCGCTGCCCTTTGTGAGCGGCACCCTGCTGCTCTTTGTAAAACGGCGCAGAAAAACGGACGGGGACGTGAAGCCCTGGATGGCGGCGGCAGCAGGCGTGCTGGCGGCGGTCGGCTTCAAGATGAAGGGCAGCCTGGGCGTGCTTCTGGTGGCCATGCTTTTGTTTGTATGGCTGGAAAGGGAAAAGCTCACACGGAAATGGCAGCAGAGCGTGCTGCTTCTGGTTCCTTTTTTGCTGGTGACCGGACTGATTACTACGGTGCCGCGGATGCTTCCCATCATGGACGCCTCCGACGCGGAGAAAAATGAATTCCCTCTGGAGCACTGGCTGGCCCTGGGCCTCACCGGTAGCGGCGGTTATAATGCAGATGTGTATTTTATGACGGCTTCCGTGGAAGGAAAGGCGGAGAAGCAGGCGGTGGATCGGGCCTATGTGGAAGAAAAGCTGAAGGAGTACGGCGTCAGCGGTATGTGGACCCATCTGAAGGAAAAGGAGATTTTCACCTGGGGAGACGGCGTGTATTTTGCGCCGGAGAAGCTGAAACGGGAGCCCTTGAAAGAAAGCTGGCTTCATGCCTACGTGCTCTATGACGGAGCCCGTTACGCTTCCACCTATCGTTACTGCAATGCGTATCAGCTATTACTGATGCTGGGAATTCTGGCGTCCTTTTTGAAGAACTTCCTGAAAAAAGGAGCCTGCAGACGGGAAGTGCTGCTGCAGCTTTCTGTGTTTGGAATCTTTGCGTTTTTATTGTTCTGGGAGACCCGGTCCCGCTATCTGGTAAACTTCGTGCCGGTGTTTATTCTGCTGGGGATCGATGTGCTGCGGTCGGTGGGCCTGCAGGGAACAGAAAAGAAGAGGAATGAGAAAGCATGAAAAAGAAATGGATCCTGTGCGCGGTCATCAGCGTTTTGCTGACAGGCAGCGCACTGCTGCCCTTTGGACGAAAAAACGAAGTATGGCAGGAGACCCTGGAAGTAAGCCGGACGGAACAGGACAGGGAGAGACTGACGCTTGGGGAGCCTCAGAAGCTTCACCGGGGAATCTACCGGGTTACCGTGGAGTATGACGCGGACAGCACCCTGCATTTCCTTTCGGCGGAATCCGGACAGTATCCGGAACGGGTGGGCTGCGACGGAATTCTGCTGGAACGGGGAGACCGGGAGGAAAGCTTTCAGGTCTGGGTGTCGGGAAAGGTGGAGGACCTTCAGGTGTACGCGGACTATGAAGGAAGCGGAAGCCTGTCCCTGTCCGGCGTGGAGATCCGGGAGCTGACGGTAGGAAAAGTTCACGATCTGGTTCTGGCCCTATTCGGAAGCAGTTTGCTCTTTCTGGCAGTCTGGCTCCGGGGGCGGATGGGAAAGCTCTGGCGGGAGGACCGGGAGGGCTTTTTTGTGATAGCAGGTCTGGGAGCGGTGTGGCTGCTGTCCTGCATTCCATTGCTGCGGCGTGATCTGATTCTGGGCCATGACAGCGGCTTTCATTTCCTGCGGATCGAGGGACTGTGGAGAGCCCTGCTTGGCGGACAGTTTCCGGTGCGGATTCAGCCCTTCTGGCTCCATGATTACGGATATCCGGTCTCCATCTTTTACGGAGACATTCTTTTATATCTGCCGTCCCTTCTGCGGCCTCTGGGCTTCAGTGTGCAGGCGGTATACAAGCTCTTTACGGCAGCGGTAGGCGGACTCACCCTGCTGGTGGCCTACGGCTGCCTGAAAGGAATGCTGAAGGACCGCCGGATCGCGGCGGCGGGAAGCGCCCTTTACACCCTGTCCCTGTACCGGTTCGCCAATGTGTATGTGCGAAACGCGGTGGGCGAATACTGTGCCATGATATTCCTGCCATTGGTGGTCTATGGCTTCTGGTGTATCCTGTCCGGGGAAAAGGAAGGAAAGAAACCGTGGCTGCCCCTGCTGGCAGGTTTTACCGGTCTCATAGAGACCCATGTGATTTCCTGCGAATTCGCGGGACTTTTCTCAGTGCTGGTCTGCGTGATTTTTATCCGCAGGATCTTTCAGAAGGAGCGGTTTCTGGCCCTTTGCAAGGCGGCTGTGGGTACGGTACTTATAAATCTGTGGTTCCTGGTGCCCTTTGGGGACTACATGCTGCGGGAGCATGTGGCGGCCAATACAGTTCTCCAGGAGGACAGTCTGCTGAACTGCACCATTCCCCTGGGACAGCTTTTTACGCCCTTTGTGCGGTGGGACGCCGCGCCCAATTCCCTTCCGGCCCGCATTGGCCTGGGATTGATTCTGGGTCTGGTGCTGATGGCCGTGGTGCTTGTGATGGGAAAATGGAAAAAGGAGGAACGCAGTCTCCGTTGTCTGGCAGGAAGCTGCCTGATTTTGGCGATGGCGGCCCTTTTGATGACTACAGATCTGATTCCCTGGGTGAAGCTGAAGGAGACGGCCCTTTCCGTGCTGACTACCATTCAGTTCCCCTGGCGGCTGACCGGTTTCGCCACCGTGCTACTGGTGTTCGGCAGCTGCGCCGCGGTGCTTTTCGTGAAACGGCAGTGGGGCAGAAAAGCGGCCCTGCTCTCCATGACCCTGCTGGTGGCCGGAACCCTGGCGGGCACCGGGTATACGGCGGCCACCTTTTTGCAGGAACGGGAGATAGAGAGCTGCTATGAGGAGCGGGACGCCGTCTACTATGTGTCCGGCGGCGAGTATCTGCCCTCGGACGTGGAGTTTGCGGAAAACGCCTTTCATCCCCAGGAACCCCTGGGGGAGGGCATTCAGATCGGAAGCTGGGAAAAGGGCTGTCTGGATATAACGGTCACCTGCGAAAATACCCTGGACAAAGAAAGTATGCTGGAGGTTCCCCTCCTGCTTTACCGGGGCTATGAAGCCCGGGATACGGCCACAGGAGAGCAGTTTCCCATGATGCGTACAGAAACGGGCATGACGGCCATCGTCCTGCCTGCCGGATACGTGGGCACCGTGGAAATGAGATTCCGGGAGCCCTGGTACTGGCGGGCGTCTGAGCTGGTCAGCCTGCTGTCCCTGAGCGGCGTGGTGGTTCTGAGGCGGCGGAATAGGCTGCCAAAAAAACGATGTTAGGTACAGAGGTTAATATACGATGGAAAGGTGTACGCTCTTCTTGCCATACCAGTCCGCAGTAGCCTGGTTCCGCCAGTGCTGGGGATCGGTATTCAGATCCTCCAGATCGAGAAGGTAAGGACGTACGGAATAATTGGGCACCCAGATCTCGTCTGCATCGGGTGTGGTGAGAAGGGCGATGCGATGAAGAACCTCCTGATGGTAGGACTGGGCATAACCCTTTTTCAGATCGTGAACGGCAGACTTGGTGGTCAGGTTCTGGTGATAGGCGAAAAAGACGCATAAAATGGCGCTTATGGCGATACCGGACAGAAAGATCCGATGGTAGCGTGTCTTCAGGCCACTCAGGAAGCTACACAGGGAATCGTACAGAGAACTGCCCTGTTCCTGAAGCTTGGAACGGAGCTAGCCGAGCAGGTAAGTGAGATTCAGAATCAGCAGCATATAATAAGTAAGCATAATAATATTCAGGGTACGTCCGTAGATAACGGAAGTGCCGAGAGCATAGGCACAGGGCGCGTACATACTGGACAGAATACAGAAGGAGGCCAGAGGAATGAGCCCGGGAAGCGGAAAAGGAATCCGGGTCCTGGAAACTGCGCTCCACAGGACGGGCAGCAGAAAAAGAAGCGCAATGACCAGATAGATATTATTCCATTCACCCATATATTTCAGACAGTACTGGAAGGAATCGTAGATGGCGGATAAAGCATTTGGGGTATAGGCCACGTCGGATTCCCGGACAGCGTTTCCGGGGGCGGTAACGCACAGAATAAAGCTGCCCAGATAAAAAAGAAAAGGAATCAGCAGAAAGCCGGCTGATTTTTTCCTGTAATACAGGCAGAACACAGTCAGAACGCCAAAGAGGACCAGAGTAAAGAGTCCTGTGACAAAGTTGGCTCCACCTGTGATGAAGCCGAGCGCGCAGGCGAGAAACAGAAATAAGAACCGTTTCCCAGACTGTTCCAGAAGAAACTGCAGACAACAGGCGAATAAAAGCAGCATACAGGAGTGCATGAAAATATAGTGGATGGCTCCACAGTACCAGTAAAAGGCTTCGGAAGGCGTTGGGAGTACCTGAATAGACACCAGCAGGTAAACCAGGGTGACGATGCGGCAATGAATGGAAGAAAAACCGAGATAACCGCGAAGGAGCACCCGAAAGAAAATAAAGGTAGAAAAAATCAGGGAGCCGAGCATGATAAAAGTGGTAAGGGGATACAGACGCTCACTGATCACTGCAGGCTGCAGCGCCATAAAAAAGGCGGAGGTAAAGGGCCCCTGGTAGTCAGTCCAGAAGCTTTTGGAGGTCTCGATGGCAGCCTGTAGAACAGCCAGAAGAGAATGGGTACTCTGCCAGGCGAGATGGGCCTTCATGCCGTAGGTAAAATCATCTCCTACGGGATGATTATAAAATCCCATGATAACAAGAGGAATCAGGCTGGCAATGAATAAAAGCTCCAGCGCAAGACAGACCCTGGATGATAGGGTAGAATATCTGGTTTTCCATGTATTTTGCATAATAAAATTCCTTTGTCTGTTGTAATAAGAACTGTGGTAAAATCTGTAACGAGAACATCATAGCGCAAAAGTGAGAACAGGTCAAGGGAGAGGATTGCTCGTAAAATCCTTGCCCTCTGTGCCATTTAATGCTATACTACAATCAACTATGAAAAAAATTATGTAGAATAGAAAATAGAATCGGAGGATTTTTTAACATGAGAACTTATCTTGTAACCGGAGGAGCCGGCTTCATCGGTTCCAACTACATCCACTACATGTTCCGCAAGTACGGCGATGCCATCCGCATCATCAATGTGGACGCTCTGACCTACGCAGGCAACCTGGAGAACTTAAAGGACATCGAGGAGCGGGACAACTACACCTTTGTAAAGGCGGATATCCGTGACCGTGAGGCCATCGAAAAGATCTTTGCGGAAAATGACATCGACCGCGTGGTTCATTTCGCGGCAGAGAGCCATGTGGACCGCAGTATCGTGAACCCGGAGATCTTCGTGGAGACCAACGTACTGGGTACCCTGGTGATGCTGAACGCGGCAAAGAAAGCATGGGAGCTTCCGGATGGCACCTTCAAGGCAGACAAGAAATTCCTGCATGTATCCACAGACGAGGTATACGGATCTCTGGAAGAGGGAGATACTTATTTCTATGAGACCACTCCTATCGATCCGCACAGCCCCTACTCCGCAAGCAAGGCTTCCTCTGATATGCTGGTAAAGGCATACTGGGATACCTACCGCTTCCCCATGAATATCACCAACTGCAGTAATAACTACGGTCCCTTCCAGTTCCCGGAGAAGCTGATTCCGCTGATCATCAACAATGCGCTGCAGGGCAAGAAGCTTCCGGTATACGGCGACGGCAAGAATGTCCGTGACTGGCTGTATGTGGACGATCATGCCAAAGCCATCGACATGGTACAGGAGAACGGACGTCTGGGCGAGCGCTATAATATTGGCGGACATAACGAGAAGCAGAATATCGAGATCATCAACATCATTCTGGAGACTCTGCAGGAGATGCTGCCGGATGAGGATCCGAGAAAGAAGCTGGTAAGCAAGGATCTGATCACCTACGTGACAGACCGTAAGGGCCATGACCGCCGTTACGCCATCGCCCCGGACAAAATCAAGGAAGAGATCGGCTGGTATCCGGAGACCATGTTCAAGGACGGCATCCGTCTGACCATCCAGTGGTTCTTTGAGCATGAAGACTGGATGAAGAACGTGACCAGCGGCGACTATCAGAAATATTACGAAGAAATGTATAAGAATAAATAAGAAACTGAACAGATAGGAGAGTACAAATGAAGGGAATTATTCTGGCCGGAGGTTCCGGGACAAGACTTTATCCGCTGACAAAGGCGATTTCCAAGCAGATTATGCCGGTATATGACAAGCCGATGATCTATTATCCGCTGTCCACCCTGATGCTGGCAGGCATCCGCGAGGTGTTGATTATCTCCACCCCCCGGGATCTGCCTATCTTTGAGGAGCTTCTGGGCGACGGTTCCCAGCTGGGCATGAAGATGAGCTACGCCGTACAGGAGAGCCCCAGAGGACTGGCTGACGCATTCATTATCGGTGAGAAATTCATCGGTGACGATCGGGTAGCCCTGGTTCTGGGAGACAATATCTTTTACGGACAGAGCTTCTCCAAGGTGCTGAAGAGCGCGGCGGAGCGCGAGACCGGTGCCACCATCTTCGGTTACTATGTAAAGGATCCCCGGGAGTATGGCGTGGTAGAGTTCGACCAGGAGGGCAAGGCCCTTTCCATCGAAGAGAAGCCGGAGAACCCCAAGTCCAACTACGCGGTTCCGGGTCTGTATTTCTACGACAATGATGTGGTAGAGATCGCCAAGAATGTAAAACCCTCCGCACGCGGAGAGATCGAGATCACCAGCATCAATAACGAATATCTGCGCCGTGGAACTCTGCGGGTGGAAACCCTGGGACGGGGCTTCGCATGGCTGGATACCGGTAACCATGACGCACTGCTGGATGCAGCGGATTTCGTGGCGGCATTCCAGAAGCGTCAGGGCATGTATATCTCCTGCATCGAGGAGATCGCGTACCGCCGCGGTTTTATCGACAAGGAGCAGCTGGTGAAGCTGGCGCAGCCCCTTCTGAAGACTGCATACGGTCAGTACCTGATCGATGTGGCCAACGGATTATAAATTTTTCAAATAGCTTACAAGGGAGACAATGAAAATGGGAAAGATTACAGTTGAGACCTGTCCGATTGAAGGCCTGAAAGTGATTACTCCGACCGTATTCGGCGACGAGCGCGGTTATTTCATGGAGACATATAACTATAACGATTACAGGGAAGCAGGCATTGATATGCCCTTTGTGCAGGACAACCAGTCCGCGTCCAAGAAGGGAGTCCTTCGTGGCCTGCATTTCCAGATCAACCATCCCCAGGACAAGATCGTGCGCGTGGTAAGCGGCGAAGTATTCGATGTGGCCGTAGACCTGCGCGAAGGATCCGCCACCTACGGACAGTGGTACGGTGTACTGCTTTCCGCAGAGAATAAGAAGCAGTTCTTCATCCCGAAGAATTTCGCCCACGGCTTTTTGGTGCTGTCTGATTACGCGGAGTTTGCGTACAAGTGTACCGATTTTTATCATCCGAACGATGAAGGCGGCCTTCTGTGGAGCGACCCGGATATCGGCGTGGAATGGCCGATCCCGGAGGGAATGGAGCTGACGATTTCTGAGAAAGATCAGAAATGGGGCGGAATTAAGGAGTTGAAAAAGTAAGATGAGTGAGAGCGTACAGCTGACAGCAGAGGTATTTATTGATACAGGAAAGGATTTCCGTCCGGAGGATTCTCTGACGGTGCCCTATATCTGCGCCCTCGGTGAGACGGTGACTCTGGACTTCGATCTGACAGGCTTTGAGCACACCTGCGGCTTTCGGTTTGATCCGCTGCTGGAGGACGGCAGCATGGTGAAGCTGGAGGGCATTGCCCTGACCTATGAGGATGATGAGACAAAGCAGATTGAGCCGGAGCGGATCAAGACCAACAGTGATGTAGATTTTGATCCCATCTTCGTGTATCTCCATAACGATCCGAAGTTTTTCGTGGATGAGGCCCTGTGCCTGAAGCTGAAGTCCGCGAAGGTGACCTTCCAGGTACTGGAGCTGGGCAATGATAAAAAGGAATACTGGCAGGAGATCAAGAAGCACAGTGTCTCGGAAAAGGAGAAGGCGCAGCTTTTGGGAAAGCTTGATATTGCCATGAAGGAGAATCATGCCCTGGAAAAAGAGAATAAACGGCTGAAGGTGGAAGCAGAGGATATCTATTCCTCCGGCATCTGGAAACTGCAGCACGACGCCCGGGGTCCCATGAAGGTGATTTTCGGCAAGGGGAATCTTCTGACCTTCCTGGCATCCGTGTATCTGGCTCTTTGCAGCGAACTGTTTATCTTTAATAACGCTTACTACTCCACACCGCGGCCCAATGATCAGGTGCTGTGCTTCAGCTTTTTCCGCTTCGGCATGGTATTTCTGGGAGCCTTTGTGCTGATTGCCGTGATCAACCGTGTGATTCAGAAAGGATACCGCCGTGAGCTTGCTTAGTGTCTTTGTTAAATACAGAGCCCTCATTGATCAGCTGGTCAAGAGGGACATCAAAACCAAATATCGGCGCTCTGTGCTGGGACTTCTATGGACGGTGCTGAATCCTCTCCTGATGATGACAGTGCTGTCTATTGTATTTTCCTATTTCTTCTCCCGTTACGGAGATGTGGAGAATTTCCCGGTATATCTGCTGTGCGGCCAGGTCATCTTTAACTTCTTTAATGAATCGACCAGTATCGCCATGGGCTCCATCGTCCACAGCGGCGAGCTGATTAAAAAGGTGTACGTGCCCAAGTATCTGTTTCCGATTACCAAGGTCATGTCCAGCGGTGTCAACCTGCTGTCCTCCATGATCGCGCTGGTCATCGTGATGGTGGTGACCCGTTCCCGGGTAACCCCTACGGTGCTTCTGGCGGTATTTCCGCTTTTATATGTACTTTTGTTTTCCACAGGCGTGAGCCTGTTTTTATCTGCGGCGGCAGTAAGCTTTCGCGATCTGATGCACCTTTACAGCGTGGTAACCACGGCCTGGATGTATCTGACGCCGGTCATTTACCCCATGTCTATCCTGGACGGCGCGCCCAAGTGGGCAGTTTTTATCATCAATGCCAATCCGCTGACCGCTTTTATCAAGATTTTCCGCGCGGTGGTGCTGGACGGTGTGACAGCGCCCTGGATTCTCCATGTGCAGAGTATCGTATGGTGTGTGATTGCGTTGGTCGTTGGTTCCCTGGTATTTAAGAAGTCCCAGGATAAGTTTATTCTGAAGATATAGGAGAGCAGTATGAAGTTAGAAAATGCCATAGAAGTCAAAGACGTATCCATGTGCTTCAACCTCTCCAGAGAAAAGGTGGACAGCATCAAGGAATACGTGATTAAGATGCTGAAGCATCAGCTCTTTTATGAGGAGTTCTGGGCGCTGAATGATGTGAGCTTCGAGATTCGTAAAGGCGATTCCGTGGGTCTGATCGGTATGAACGGTTCCGGTAAAAGTACCATGCTGAAGATCATAGCGGGCGTTTTAAAGCCTACCAAGGGAATGGTGGAAACCACGGGAACCATTGCGCCGATGATTGAGCTGGGAGCGGGCTTCGACCACGATCTGACTGCCCGGGAAAATATCTTCCTGAACGGGGCGTTGATCGGCTATTCCCAGGAGATGCTGGAGGAGCGGTTCGACGATATTATTTCCTTTGCAGGCCTGGAGCGCTTCGTGGACGTGCCTATTAAGAATTTTTCGTCCGGTATGCTGGCCCGTCTTGGATTTTCCATCGCGACCATTGTAGACGCGGACATTCTGATCATCGACGAGATCTTGTCCGTGGGCGATTATCAGTTCCAGAATAAATGTAAAAAGCGTATCCGGGAAATGATGGATCGCAATACCACTGTACTTTTCGTGTCCCACAGCATCGAGCAGGTGAAGGAAATTTGCAACAAGGCCATCTGGATCGACCGGGGACATGTGCGGATGATCGGCGAGGCAGAGGAAGTCTGCGACGCCTACGAGGATCCGGACGCGAAGGAGTAGACAACGAGGAAAGTTATGGAGCAAAATATGGATCGAAATATGGATCAGGAACAAATGGATTACAAAAAACTCTACGAGGCAGAACGGGAGAAAACAGAGGTTCTGGTGAGTAAAATCGAGGAGTCTGAGAAGGAGATCGAGGAGCTGAATTTCAAGCTGGACCGTATCAAGGGCAGCTTTGCCTGGAAGCTGGCGATTCCCCTCCGGAAGGGTCTTCATTTCTATGAGAAAACCAGAGATCGTCTGACACGCTATGGCTCTATCCCGGGCATTATGCGGAAAGTCCGCAGTAAGCTTCAGGAGCGTAAGAATATGAAACGCCATGGCACCGCCAGTTTTCCGAGTCCGGAGGAAGCGAAAGCCCAGCGTGAGACTGTATTTCCCCGGATGATTAAGTTCAGTATTCTGACGCCTCTTTACAATACGCCGGAGAAGTTCCTGACAGAGCTTCTGGACTGCGTGCAGGCCCAGACTTACCGGAACTGGGAGCTGTGTCTGGCGGACGGCAGCGACAGCGAGCATGCTTATGTGGGGGAGATCTGCAAGAAATACGCAGAGAAGGACCCGCGTATCAAATATCAGGTGCTGGAGCATAACGAGGGTATCTCCGGCAATACCAACGAGTGCCTGAAGATGGCCACCGGCGATTATATCGCCCTGCTGGATCACGACGATATTCTGCATCCGGCTGTACTTTATGAGTACGCCAGGGTCATCAATGAGAAAAATGCAGATTACATCTACTGCGATGAGATCACCTTTGAGGGCGACAGCATCGACCACATGATCGTGCTGCATTTCAAGCCGGATTTCGCCATCGACAACCTGCGCGGTAATAACTACATCTGTCATTTTTCTGCATTTTCCAGACATCTGCTGGACGAGACCGGCGTATTCCGGAGCCAGTATGACGGAAGCCAGGATCACGACATGATTCTCCGTCTGACTACCAAGGCAAAGCTGGTATATCATGTACCGAAGGCCCTGTATTACTGGCGTTCCCATAAGGCCAGCGTGGCCCAGGATATCAATGCGAAAACCTACGCGGTGGATGCAGCCAAGCGTGCGGTCCATGATCACATCATGGACGTATATGGCATGGACGCAAAGGTGGAGAGTACCCGTGCGTTCCCGACTATTTTCCGGATTCGTTATCCGCTTCTGGAGCGGCCGTTAATCTCCATCGTGATCCCCAATAAGGATCATATGGAGGATCTGTCCCGCTGCGTGGAGTCCATCGTAAATAAGTCCACCTATGAGAATTACGAGATTGTCATTGTGGAGAATAACAGCGAGACAAAAGAAATTTTTGATTACTACAAGGCCCTGGAGCACAATCCAAAGATTCGGATTGTCAGGTACGAGGGCGAATTTAATTATGCCAAAATCAACAATTTCGGCGTAAGCTTTACCAACGGCAAGTATGTGCTGCTCCTGAACAATGATATGAAGATCATCACCAGAGACTGGATGGAGGAGCTTCTGATGTACGCCCAGCGGCCGGATGTGGCTGCAGTCGGCGGTAAGCTTTACTATGCGGACAATACCATTCAGCACGCAGGCATTGTCATCGGTCTTGGCGCTCACCGGGCGGCAGGACACACCCATTATAAGGATGACAAGATGCATCTGGGTTATATGGGACGTCTGTGCTACGCCCAGGATGTGACGGCAGTGACCGGTGCCTGCCTTCTGGTCAGCCGCGCCCAGTACGACGAGGTGGGAGGCCTGGATGAAGAATTCCGGGTAGCCTTCAATGATGTGGATTTCTGCCTGAAACTTCGTCACGCGGGATATCTGAATGTATTTACGCCCTTTGCGGAGCTGTACCATTACGAGTCCAAGACCCGTGGTATGGAAGAGGGCGAGAAGCAGAAACGCTTCCAGCAGGAGGTAGACCTGTTCCGCAATAAGTGGAAGGCGGATCTGGATGCGGGCGATCCCTATTTCAACCCGAACTTTTCACTGGATTATTCGGATTATACGATTAAATAGAAGGATCGGGAGATTACGTTGAGAAAACAGCAGATCACACGGAACAGCATAGCGGTGCTTGCGGCCTTTCTGGCCCTGTGCGGGATCAATTTTCTGTATCAGATCCGCGGGGAGAGTACCATGCTGTCCAACAGTGTGACGGCTGTGCTGATGTTCGGCGCGTTTTCCTATGTGGGCGCGCAGTTTCTGAAAAAGCCGGTAAACGGAAGGCTTCTGGCCTATGGCGCGGTGGGCGGTGTTCTGTTCGCTGCGTTAACGAGCTGGGGGTTTTCCCTGAATTATACGGATACCATCTGGAATCCCCAGGTGCTTCCGGCTTTTGCAGCCTTAAGTCCGTTTTTTACCATCTGCGTGAGCGCAGGGTTAAGGACGCTGGCGGGATTGCCGGAGAACATGAAAAAGGGTAGCGAAAAGCAGGGGAAGGCTGAGCGGAAGGCAGCGCAGAGCACCACAAAGCTGACCGGCGCGCATATCAGCCAGGCAGACGGCCCGACGGCCTATTTCATCGCCTACAGCTTCCCGGTACGAAAGTTCTACTGGTTCTGCTTTGCGGCTCTGTTCCTGTCCTGGGTTCCGGTACTTCTGGCCTCCTGGCCGGGAATTTTCTCCTATGACTGCGGCTGGCAGCTGGCGGCGGTGGCCGATGACGTATGGACGGCTCACCATCCGGTTCTTCATACAGCCATGCTGTGGCTGACGAGGGAGCTTGGACGGGCCATGACCGGTTCCAACCAGACCGGAGCGCTTTTATACTCCCTGCTTCAGATGGTGCTCATGTCCGCGCTATATGCGGACGTCTGCCTGTACCTGCGGCAGAAAAAAGCGCCGAAATGGCTGTGGATTGGCGCGCTTTTATTCCTGGGGTTCCATCCCGTAAACAGCCTGATGGCCCTGTGCGCCACCAAGGATTCGATTTTTACCGCGATCTTTGCGGTGTTTGTGGTACAGCTTTTACGGATGGCAGAATATCCGGAGGTCTTTTTCGCCTCCCGGCGCAGACAGCTTTTCTTCTGCGTCAATGTCTTTTTCTTATTTGCCTTCCGAAATAACGGATTTCATACCTTTTTATTCTGTATTCCTTTCCTGCTGTGGGCGTTCCGCAGATACTGGAAGAAGATGTTACTGCTCTGCGTGATTTGTCTGGGCCTCTACGGCATTTACACCGGACCGGTCTACAGCGCCCTGGGGATTACGCCTGGCGACGCCAGGGAGATGTGCAGCGTACTGATGCAGTCTGCTGCCCGGGTTTATAACCTGGACCAGAGCGGTCTGACCGGGGAGCAGAAAGAGGGCATTCTTTCCATGATAGACGAGGAGGGCCTGAATAGCTATATGTCCCGGTTCGCCGATCCGGTGAAGGCTTACTTCCACGGAAGCGAATTCGCGGAGAATCCCATGCCGTTCCTGAAGACCTGGATCAGTGTGGGAATGTCCCACAAGAAAATGTACATCGACTCTTTCCTGGCGGGAACCTTCGGATACTGGTATCCGGGTAACTCCATCGAGGAGACCGACCGGGGAAAGGATTACTTTGAATATGACTGCAAGGAGTTCCGGGAGGACGTGGACGTGACCATGGAGTCCAGGCTTCCGGCCCTTTCAGAATTTTATAGAAAAATCGGAAATGAAGCTTCTTTCCAGAAAGTTCCGGTAATTGCCGCGACGTTTAATCTGGGCGTCTATACCTGGCTGTGGCTGTTTATCATGCTGCTGCTGCTGTACGGACGGCAGTGGAAGAGGCTGATTGTGATGGCCCCCTTTACGGGCTATTTCCTGACGAATCTGCTGGGACCGGTGGTGAAGATGCGGTATCATTATCCATTCATCGCCTGCGCGCCTCTGATGTTGTACCTGGGCTGGTGCGTATACAGACAGAAACGGCCGGAGACACAGCCGGAAAGCGGAATGGAGCAGAAAGACAGGTCTACAGCCTGCGAAGAAATGGATAAATAAGACGGAGGATGTCGCTATGGACAAGATAGCAGTACTGGTTCCCTGCTATAATGAGAGTAAAACCGTAAAAAAAGTGGTGGAGGACTTCAGACGGGTTCTGCCGGAGGCAGTGGTCTATGTCTACGACAATAATTCCACAGACGGAACGGCGGAGCTGGCCCAGGAGGCCGGCGCAGTGGTACGTCATGAGTATCAGCAGGGCAAGGGTAACGTGATCCGGCGGATGTTCCGGGAGATCGACGCGGAAGTGTATCTGATGGTGGACGGCGACGATACCTATCCGGCGGAGGCGGCTCCGGAAATGGTGAAAAAGGTGGTAGAGCAGCAGTCCGACATGGTGGTGGGCGACCGGCTTTCTTCCACCTATTACACGGAAAATAAGCGTCCCTTTCATAATTTCGGAAATTCCTTTGTGAAAAACTGCATCAACCGCTTTTTTGATACGAATATCCAGGATATCATGACCGGATACCGGGCCTTCAGTTATCAGTTTGTGAAGACCTTCCCGGTGCTGTCCCACGGTTTTGAGATCGAGACCGAGATGAGTATCCATGCGGCGGACAAGCACATGCAGGTGGATCACGTGATCATCGAATACCGGGATCGTCCTGAAGGAAGTGTATCTAAGCTGAATACCTTTTCCGACGGCTTCAAGGTGCTGACCCGTATCATGAATCTTTATAAAAATTACAAGCCCCTGGGCTTTTTCTCCCTGCTGTCAGCCATCCTGGCAGTGCTGGGGGTGGCATTCCTGATTCCGATTCTGACCGAATACTGGCAGACCGGACTGGTGCCCCGTTTCCCGACCCTGATTGTCTGCGGTTTTGTACTGATTGCAGCCTTGCAGTCTCTTTTTGCGGGACTGGTACTGCAAAGCATGGAGCAGAAGAACAAGCAGGATTTCGAGATGCAGCTGATTGCGGCCCATGAGCGGTATCAGGAGCTTCTGAAAGACGGGGAGCGTGGAGCATGAGAGGTATGGAAAAGAGAACAGGCGCAGCATTGGCGGCGTCTGTTCTTCTTGCGTTTATCTGTGGATTTCTGGTGTACCGGACCATGGGCTTTGTCTATGCCATTGCGGATGATGTGATTATGCGGGATATCGCCTCCGGAGCCTTTACGGGGACGCCGGACGGACATCTGATCTTCATGCAGTATGGGCTGGGCTGGCTCATCAGCCGGTGCTATCTCTTAAACAGTCAGGTAGACTGGTATGGCTTCTTTCTGGCGGGAGCCCTGTTTCTGGCGTTGGCAGCGGTACTGTACCGGGGGCTGGCGGCGGACTGGAGCAAAAAGGCAAAGCTCTGCTACAGTGTCTGCGCCCTGGGACTGTTCCTGACGGCCCTGGTCTTTCATGCGGCTCAGTTTGAATGGACCATCAGCGCGGCGGCCCTGGCTACGGCGGCCTTATATCTGTACCTGTCGGCGGGAACAGAAAAAGCACTGTCAGTCACAGAACAGATCCTGATCTGGCTTTTACTGGTGCTGACCTACGGCATCCGTTACGATGTATTCTTTATGGCGCTTCCGGGCTTTGGGATCGGCTTTCTGTGGAAGACGGTGAAGAGACAGGGAGGACATCTTCAGTTTGCGTGGCCCCAGATGCTCCTGCCTGTGCTGGTTTTTGCCTGCGTGGGCGGTCTGTTTGTGACGGAGAAGCTAGCCTACAGTGGCACGCAGTGGGCTGAGTTTCAGCAGTTCCAGACAGCCCGCTCGGATGTGTATGATTATTACGGGGTGCCTTCCTATGAGGCGGATCCCGTTTTCTTTGAAGAAGAGGGCTTAAGTGATGCAGAGGTGCGGAATCTGCGCCACTACGCCCTGTATCTGGTGGACGGCATGGACACGGAGCGGATGGAAAGCTTAAGCGCCGAGGCGAAGCTTCAGAGCAGCCGGCAGACGGGGATGAAAGCCCGGCTGAAGAATGGCGTGATTCTGACGGCGGGGCAGATGAGGGATTTGTCCTACGGAACCGTCAGTATCCCGGCAGTTCTGGTCCTGGCGGCGGCCCTTTTTCTGGCGGCGCGGCATCGAAAGGAGCGTCTGCTTCCCATTCTGCTTTTCGTGGCGGCAGAGGGCTTCCTCTGGCTGGCGCTGGGCTTCCTGGGACGATTGCCCGAGCGGGTGGCCATCTCCATGCACCTGGTAACCCTGGGCGGCGGAGCAGGCTTCTGCGTGGAGCTGTGGCAGGGTCTGGCGGATGAGAGCCGGAAAAAGAAGGTATTTGCCCGGAGCGGCGCAGCGCTGGGCCTGGTTCTCATGGCAGCCGGGCTCTGGCAGTGGAAGGATTCTATCCAGAGCAACCGGGAGAAGCTTTCCATGGACGCCAGCTTCCAGCAGTTTAAGAATGAATGTAAGGCAGACACAGAAAGTCTGTATTTTATCGAAACCTATATGGCGGAGCCCGTGGGCGGCGCGGTTGTGACGGCGAAGGGAGACTTCCGCCTGAACCGCTGCCTGACCCTGGGAGACTGGTACACCACCTCTCCGCTGGATACGGAGCGGTTTGAGGCCCTTGATATCCAGTCCGTGGAGCAGACGCTTCTGGAGAACCCGCATGCCTATCTGGTGGTGCGCGATGTGGCGGATCCCGGTTTCCTGGAGTCTTATTTCACAGGGAAGTACCCGGATCGGGAACTGATACTGGCGGAAACCAGAGAGACAGGCGGAAGGTTGTATTACTTGTATCAGGTGGCAGAAAAGTAGATAGAGGACCGGCAGATAGAGGATCCATAGACACAGGAGAGAACGGAATGAATGGCAGCAGAGAAAAGAATAACAATCGAAGAGGCATACAGGCAGCGGCGGCTCTGGTTCTGGCCTTTGTGCTGACGGGGCTGTGGTTCCTGCTGATCTATCAGACCGTGCCCTTTATCTATGATATCAACGACGATGTGGCCATGCGGAACGTGGCGGCAGGAGTCATTACAGGGACGCCCAACGCCCATCTGCTTCATATAAAGTATTTGTTGGGACTTTTCATCAGCGGACTTTACCGGATGGCGCCCGGCCTGGACTGGTACGGCCTGATTCTGATCGGGCTGATTCTGCTGTCCTTTGCCCTTTGTCTGTACCGGGGGCTGGTTTCTGAAAAAGGAATTTTGTGGAAAATTATATACACCGTGGCGGGACTGCTTCTGATGACAGCCCTGGGAACCCAGCACGTATCGGCGTTCCAGTGGACTACGGCGGCCGGAATCTGCGGGGGAACGGGAATCTTTCTGTTCTATACGGCGGAAAAGGCGGATCATGGACAGACGCGGATGGAGGAGGGACTGGCTGTTTTTCTGATTCTGGTGTCCCTGCTTATCCGGGACGATGTGTTTTTACTCACAGTTCCGGCGGCTGCCCTGTGTTTTTTGTGGAAATATGCCTCCAAAGAGAGCTGGAAATGTGGAAAAGTAAGGCTTCCCTTCCGTCTGCGGCATCTTTTTGTGCCCCTTTCTCTGGCGGCGGGGGTGATTCTGATTCTGGCAGTGGAGACCTTTGCCTACCGTTCGCCGGAGTGGAGAGAGTTTCGGAAGTATAATACGGACCGGGAAGCCATCATGGACTACTATGGTCTCCAGAACTACGAGACGGATCCGGCTATCTACGACGAACTTCAGATCACGCCGGAGGAAGCGGAAAATCTGCAGCGGTACTCCCTGTATCTGGCGGAAGATCTCTACAGTGAGAAGATGGCGGCTCTGGCAGAGCATGAAAAGGAGGTCTATATCGCCTCACATCCCCTGAAGGAACGGCTGGCTACGGCTTTTCCGGAGATTTATGATCATTTTACCAAAGAAACCTATCATCCGGCCAATATCCTCTGCTTCTGCATGATAGCCCTGACTCTGGGGCTCTGCGTCGGAAGAAGAAACCGGAAGGAGCTGGGGCTGTGCGTGTCCTTTCTGATACTCTGGGGGGCTTACTGGTTCTACCTGGGCTACCGGGACCGGCTTCTGGAGCGGGTGGGCTTCGTGCTGTATCTGCTGGCTTTCCTGCTGATGGCGGCGGTGAGTCTGCGTATCCTTGGAGACGCGGAGGAGAGTAAAACCCAATGGGACGGCCTCTGCCGGGCGGCACTGACCCTGGGGGTGCTGGGCCTTCTGGCCCTGACGGCCCGGAGCACCTGGCAGTCGGTGCAGAGCTATAATACGGGCCGCCGGGACTATAATCTGGAATTCCTGGATGTGAACCGTTACATGGCGGAGCACCCGGAAAATGTATATTTTATGACCACCTTTTCCATCGAGACTTACACAGATAACTTTACGGTGAAGCGGAATTTCGCCTTCAGCAATCTGCTTTCCGTGGGCGGCTGGCATACCTTCTCCCCGCTGGAGAACGAGAAATGCGCCAAACTTGCCATCACGGATCCCAAATCGGATATCGTAGAGAAGGATAATGTCTATGTGATTTCTCTGGAAAATGTGAATCTGCGGTATATGGATCGCTATTTTGAAAGCCGGTACGGGGAGCGGTACCTGGGAAGAACCCTGGTGGATACCCTGTCCTACGGCAATATGAACTTTGAGGTCTATGATTTTTCGGTGGAAGAGACCGGAAACGACGGATAACTTAGGAGAAGCCAATGAAAGAAAGACAGAACCGGAAAAACACCGGCATGTGGATCTGTGTGGGAATTCTGTTCCTGCTGACCCTTTTCATGGTCAAGGCGGAAATGCGGAAGGGCGATGAAATCCTGCTGTACAGCGATTTTGCCACCCATTCCACCTGGGCGGTGGGAGAGCTGCCGGATCCGGAATATGATAAATTTTATGCCTATCCCCTGTGGCATCTGGCGGTGCGGGCTGTAAATGCCTCTCTTCCCATCGGAAGAGAGTGGTCGGCGGCCCTGGTGACGGCCCTGTGTCTGGGACTGACGGCGGCGGTGCTGTACCGATATCTCTCGGCACAGCTGGAGCAGAAGCTTTCCTATGGAAGAATCTGCGGTCTTGGATGCGGGCTTATGGTACTGACGGCGGTGTATGTGCCCTGGCTGAATCCCCAGGTGTATCTGGGACAGAGCAGCCCCACCATCTGGCACAATCCCACCAACATGGCAGTGAAGCCCCTGGCGCTGCTGGGCTTTCTGCTCTTTCTGGATCTGTACCGGAAGCGGGAAAAGCCGGATGTGAGAGAAATGGCGGGACTTTCAGCGGTACTGCTTCTCAGCTGCTTCGTGAAGCCCTCCTTTGTACAGGGCTTCCTTCCTGCGGTGGTGCTCTTCCTGTTCATGGAACTCATCCGCACCCGGGGCAGGAGCTTTCTGTTCAGCCTGAAAATGGCGGCAGTCTTTGTGCCCTCAGGCTGTTACTTTCTGTATCAGTACCTGTCTGTGTTTGGCGGCGGAAGCGAGCGGAGCATCGGAATCGAGCCCTTCGCGGTCATGGAGCTGGATACGGCCCATCCCCTGTGTTCCATGGTGCAGGCGGTGGCCTTTCCGCTGTTTGTGGTCTGCGTCCTGGGGATAAAACGGGTCTGGAAGGATCGGGAGCTTTTGTTTACGGTTCTCTTTTATCTGACCGCCCTGCTGGAATTTATTCTGCTCATCGAGCTGAACGAGCCTGCCTCCGGTAATTTTGAATGGGGGCTGCAGCTGGCCATGTTTGCCCTGTTTGTGCAGACGGCAGTGCGGTTTTATCAGACGGAGTGGAACCGGAGATGGATAAGGACAGCGGGGAATCTGCTGCTTCTGTGCCATATAATATCGGGAATCTATTATTACCTGGGGCTGATATTCTGGCTGCCGGGACAATGCTAGAGGAGGAATCGGAATGATTGGATTTAACGTAGCGCCCTTTACGGGAAAGGAATTTGATTATATCAGAGAGGCCATTTCCGCGGAGCATATCTGCGGCGACGGCATGTTTACGAAGAAATGCAGCAAGTGGATCGAAGAGCAGACCGGGACGGCCAAGGCCCTTCTGACCACCTCCTGCACCCATGCCACCGAGATGGCGGCTTTGCTTCTGGATATCCGTCCGGGAGACGAGGTCATCATGCCGGCCTATACCTTTGTATCCACAGCGGACGCCTTTGTGCTACGGGGCGCGGTGCCGGTTTTTGTGGATATCCGGCCGGATACCATGAACATTGACGAAACGCTTATCGAGGAGGCCATCACGGAAAAGACCAAAGCCATCGTTCCGGTTCATTACGCGGGCGTGGCCTGTGAGATGGATACGATCATGGACATCGCCGGACGTCATCATCTGGCGGTGGTGGAGGACGCGGCTCAGGGCGTCTGCGCCTGGTATAAGGGACGCGCCCTTGGAACCATCGGCGATTATGGCTGTTTCAGCTTCCATGAGACCAAGAACTTTTCCATGGGAGAGGGCGGCGCCCTGCTGATCCGGGATCCGGAGAAGATCGAGGATGCGGAAATTCTGCGGGAAAAGGGAACCAACCGCTCCAAGTTCTTCCGGGGACAGATCGATAAATATACCTGGGTGAATTACGGCAGTTCCTATCTGCCCAGCGATATGAACGCAGCATATCTGTGGGCCCAGCTGGAGGTGGCGGATCAGATTACCGCAGACCGGATGCGGAGCTGGAACCTGTACCGGGAGCTCTTAAGCCCCCTGGCGGAGGAAGGTATTCTGGAGCTTCCCGTGGTGCCCGAAGGCTGCGTGCACAATGCCCACATGTTTTACGTGAAAGCGGCGGATCTTGAGGAGCGGACGAGATTGATTGCCTTTCTGAAGGAAGCGGAGATTCAGTCGGTCTTCCATTACATTCCTCTCCATACAGCTCCGGCCGGCCGGAAGTTTGGCCGGTTCCACGGCGGGGACCGTTACACCACAAAGGAGAGCGAGCGTCTTCTTCGTCTGCCACTGTACTACGGACTGAAGGAGGAGCAAGTACTTTATATCGGCGGAAAAGTAAGGGAGTTCTACGGAAAATGAAAAAAATCGTGATTATCGGGGCCAACAGCTTTCAGAATCCCCTGATTTTAAAGGCAAAGTCCCTGGGCTATGAGACCCATGTCTTTGCCTGGCAGGACGGTTCCGTGGGAGAGCGTACTGCGGATTACTTTTATCCCATCAGTATCGTGGAGCGGGATGCCATTCTGGAAAAATGCAGAGAGATCCGGCCGGACGCGGTGGCTTCCATCGGGTCCGATCTGGCCATGCTGACCGTGAACTATGTGGCGGGAGCCCTGGGGCTGCCCTGCAACAGCATGGAATGCACGGAGATATCCACCAATAAATACGCCATGCGAAAGGCATTCCGGGCGGCAGGCGTGCCGGTGCCGGGCTTTTTTGAGGCGGACGCGGACACAGATCCGGAGGAGGTAAAAGGACTTTCCCTTCCGGTGATTGTGAAGCCCACGGACCGTTCCGGCAGCAGGGGGATAACTAAGGTGGAAACATGGGGACAACTCGCCTCCGCCATCCGGTTCTCTGTGGATAACTCCTTTGAAAAGAAAGCCATCGTGGAGGAATATCTGACGGGCCCCGAGTACAGCTGTGAATGTATCTCCTGTCAGGGATCCCATCATTTCCTGGCGGTAACGAAAAAATATACCACGGGAGAGCCCCATTTCATCGAAACCGGACACCTGGAGCCCGCGCCCCTGACAGAGGAGCAGCTTGCGGCCATCCAAAAGGCCGTTTTTGCGGGCCTTGATGCCCTGAAGGTGGAAAACGGCGCTTCCCACACGGAATTCAAGCTGGAGGGAAGTGAGGTCAGGATCATCGAAATCGGCGCCCGGATGGGCGGCGACTGCATCGGATCGGATCTGGTGGAGCTGTCTACGGGCTATGATTTTGTGCGGATGGTGCTGGACGTAGCCCTGGGAAAGGAGCCCTCTTTTGAGAAGGTGCGGGAGCCGAAGACCGCGTATATCCATTTTATTTTTACGAAAAAGGATCTGGAGCTTCTGGAAAAGCTAAAAGGGGAGATTCCGGAGAAGATTCATTTTATCAGCGAGATAGAGAAAGTAAGGGAGGGGACCGTCACGGACAGTTCCACCCGGTTCGGCTACTTTATTCTGGCCTTTGAGAGCCTTGATGAGGCAAAGGAGTATGTAACGTTATGAAAAAGATTTCACCCAAACTGATCCTGGCCCTGCAGCTGGTGGTGATGCTTTACACCTTATCCAGCGTGGCGGCCAAGCTGGCCTCGGGACAGGCGGCCTTAAGCCTGCCCTTTTTTATCTACTACGGTGTGGAGATTCTGATTTTGGGAATCTATGCCATCGCGTGGCAGCAGATCATCAAACGCTGCGACCTGTCGGTGGCCTATGCCAACCGTTCCATGGCGATTCTGTGGTCGCTGGTATGGACTGTGATTTTCTTTCACGAGGCCCTGACGGTCAAAAATATCATAGGAGTACTCATTGTTTTCGCAGGAACAATGATTGTGAACAGCGATGGTGAATAAATATATGCTTCTTCTGGTGGCGTCGGTGGTGGTGGCGTCCCTTTCCCAGATTCTGCTGAAAAAGAGCGCCCAGAAGACCTACAGCTCGGTAATACGGGAATATCTGAATCCTTACGTGATCGTGGGATATGGAATGATGGTTCTGTCCACGCTTCTGACCGTGGGCGGCTATGTGGGTCTGGAGTACAAGAACGGAGCCGTCATCGAATCTCTGGGTTTCGTCCTGGTAATGATCTTAAGCCGCCTGGTCTTCGGCGAGAAGATAACCAAAAAGAAATTACTTGGAAATGTACTAATTCTTCTGGGAATTTTTGTATTTTACAGTTAAGGTGTTTCGCGGCGCGCGGTTTCCGTGCTGTCTGTGGAGGCGGAAATCACTTCCCGGATGGTGTACTGGGGCGCGTTATTGATACTGATATAGATGCGGCCGATGTATTCGCCGATCATACCCAGCATAATCAGGATCAGGCCGCCCAGGAAAAAGATGGAGGCGATGATGGAGCTCCAGCCCATCTCGATGGAGGTATCCACCAGCTTCCGGATAACCACGTATAGGCCGTAGCAGAAGCCGATGCAGGCGGATGCCGTACCACAGAAGGTGGCCACGCGGAGAGGCTTGACGGAAAAGGCGGTGAAGCCGTTGAACCAGAGGCCCAGAAGCTTTCCGAAAGTATAGCCGGATTCTCCCACCATGCGCTCATGATGGGTCACGGGCACATTGGCGATATGGCGGGTGGCCCGGAAAATCAGGCCCTCGATGTAGGGGTAGGCATTCTCATACCGGAGAATCTCATCGGCGATAAAGCGGCGCATGATAAAATAGCTGGTGACACGAAGGCCCTTTGGCTTTCCGATGAGGCTTTCGGTCATGCGTTCGTTCATAAAGGTACCGAAGTTGCGGAAGCCGCTGTGCATCTTATGGGCGTAAGAGGCGTAGACCACGTCCCAGCCCTCCTTCATCTTATCCACCAGGGTAAAGAGCTCGCAGGCGGGTGTCTGGCCGTCGTCATCCAGAGAAATGATGAGATCTCCGGTACAGTGGCGGTAGCCGGCCATGAGAGCGGCATGCTGGCCGAAGTTCTTGGCCAGGTTGATGCCGGTAATGTGGGGATCCGCGAGAGCCAGGGCGCGGATCCGCGTCCAGACCTGATCCGGTGAACAGTCATTGACCAGCACAATTTCGTAATCGTACTCCGGGCGCTGCCGGAGGGTCGTGATGATTTCATTTACGACGATATCAATCGTAGTTTCCGAGCCGTAGCAGGGAATTACAAAAGAGAGTTTATCCATATAAATATCTTCCTGTTTTCTTAATTCTTTACAGAGTTTAGTATAGCGTGTGGGGAAAGTCTTGTCAATCAGGGGGAGCGTATGGGAAGAGACAGCAAGGAGCAGACTATTTATGATAAAGTCTACGACAAAGAAAACCATAAAGATAAGAATCATCCTGACAGCGGGAGTCCTGCTGGCGGCGGCCATAGCCGCAGTTCTGATTCATCACAGACTGTATGTGACAGCCATCCGGGACATTCGGATTTTTAATATACCCGAAGAGGGCTACCGTTTGACACGGTACGGGGAAGAGGTAAAGGGTGCCATCGCGGCCAGGGTGGAGGCGGATAATGAACTGGCCTCCCGGGAGCTTCGGTACGAATCATCAGATCCGGAGATTGTGACTGTGTCGGAGGAGGGCGTCCTCACCGCAGGAAAGCAGGGAAACGCAGTGGTAAAAGTTATCTCCGTGGGGAACCCTTCCGTATCCCGGGAGCTTCCGGTGACTGTGATCCAGAAGGCCATGAGTATGCAGGTGGCCCTGCCGGAGGAGCTACCCTCCAATGAATATTATTACCTGATTCACCGGGGAGACCGGGTTTCCTTCCGGGCCCTGCCGGAACCGGCGGATGCCCTGGTGGAGAACCTGACCTATACCAGCAGCCGTCCTTCTGTGGCCTCTGTGTCTGAGGACGGGGAAATCCGGGCCTATAAGGGAGGTACATCCCTCATCAGCGTTTACTGGGTGAGCCCCTACACGCCGGAGGGCCAGAAGGTCCTTGTGGGAGAATTCTGGGTCAATGTGTGCCGGAAGACCGATCACGACAGCCTGGCCTACCATGAGCTCCAGTGGTACGAGGAAAGCTGCCTTATCGCCCACGCCCTGGGCAATGCGGGAGACTATAAGTACACGAATACCCGGGACGCGCTGGAGGAATCCATTTCCGAGGGCTTTAAAGTAATCGAGGTGGATCTGGCCATGACCTCCGATAAAGAGGTGGTCTGCCGCCATAACTGGAAGAAGGATACGTTCGATGTGTCCTACGACGGCCGGATTCCGGATCTGGCCACCTTTGAGAAGGAAAAGTACTTCGGGACTCTGACCACCCTGACTGCCAGAGGGCTTCTGGAGATCTGGGCGGAGCATCCGGAACTCTACTTTATCACCGATGTGAAGCAGGATGAAAATACGGATCTTCCCGAGGTCATAGAACATTTTGTGGCCCTGGCCCGGGAGATGGGACAGGAAAAACTGCTGGAACGACTGATTGTGCAGTTGTATAATGCGGAGGATTATGATAAAATCAATGCGATTTATCCCATGAAGCACTGGCTGTTTACCTTTTATCAGTTGCCGAAGACCGACGAGGCGGAGGAAGCGGCGGCCAAGTATTCCAAGGAGATGAACTTCGGAGCCTTTACGGTGCCGGTCAAATGGAAACGGACCGGATACTTTACCGGCCTGGCGGAGGACTATAAGATGAACCTTTTCGTCCATGTGGTGGACGAGCCCGCGGAGCTCCGAAAATACATGAAAAGAGGTATCTACGGCTTCTATACGGATTACTGGAGTCCCAAGAAGCTGCAGGAAATGAGAGAAAACGGAGAAAATTAGAGAATGAAAAAATTATTTGGACAGATTATCAAATTCGGAGCTGTAGGCTTCCTGTGTTTCTTTATCGATTATTTTATCATGGTGGCCCTGACAGAGCTGGCGGGAATCCCTTCCTTTGTTTCCAGTGCCTGCTCCTATACCATTTCCACAGTGGTGAACTACATCTTGAGCATCACGGTGGTTTTCGATGCGGATAAGGAAGCGAATAAGACTGCCCAGTTCGCGGTATTTGTCATCTTAAGCCTCATCGGTCTGGGTATCAATCAGCTGATGATGTGGGCCGGAACCAGCTGGCTGGAGGGCCTGATGGGCCGGAACAGCGCTCTGGCAGCTTACGCCCGCTATGCGTACATGGTAGTCAAGATCTTTGCTACCGCAGTTGTCATGGTATATAACTTTATCACCAGAAAGATTTTTATCGAGAAGCATTGATCTCTGGAAGGAGCAGGAATGCGGGGAAAAAGAATAGCGCTTCTCACAGGTGTGCTGCTGCTTCTTGCAGGCGCAGTCTGGTGCCTGTGGTTCCCGGTAAAAACGCCGGATATGGGAAGCCAGGTACTGACGGCGAAAAAAGCCGGAAAGGTCATAAAGAATCTGGTACCTGCGTCAGAGGAGCTGCTGGAGGGCCTGACCTTTGCGGGGGAAGAGATCCCGGAGGATGCGGAAAGCGGAACCTTTTACCTGCCGGTGAACATGGACGAGACGGACTGGGAGACAGGCATCTTTGAATCTGCCGACGGGAAGACTGAGGTCTGGCTTCTGGATAATCCTCTGGCGGATGAGAAGCAGGAGGCTGTGAGAAGCGGAAAAACTTACCGGCTTCTGGCCGTGCGGGATGGCAGCTGGCAGCAGTATTTTGTGGTGTTTTCCGGGCTTCCCATTGTGAGTCTCACCACGGACAGCGGGGAAGAGATCCGCTACGACGAGATCTATGGAACCATGCGGTTCTATGCGGCGAATACCAAAGAGGACTGGGTCACGGAGAGCGTCATGAGCGCCCATATCCGGGGCGGTTCCAGCCGTCTGAATCCCAAAAAGTCCTATAAGATGACCTTATATAAGAAGAACCAGACCGGAAGCGGAGCCTTACGGAAGAACAAGCAGTCCTTTCTGGGGATGCGTAAGGACGACGAGTGGCTGCTCTACGCCATGTACAGCGAGGATTCCAAGATGCGGGATAAGCTGTCCCAGGATATATGGAACGAATCCGGGGCTTTGGGTATTGAATCCAATGGCTTTTACGGATATCATATGGAGTATATTGAGATTTTTCAGAATGGGGAATACCGCGGTATCTACGGGCTCATGGAGCCGGTGGACTACAAGCAGCTGGGACTGACCAGGGAAAACGGACGGGATCCGGAGGAGTATCTGTATAAGCAGAAAGACCCGGGTGTCTTTGAACTGAAGGGAAACCACAGCACCGAGGATGAGGCCCATCGGGAGGTTCTCAATACCTATCTTGCATATCTGGATGCGGAGGACGCGGTCTTTGCGGAAAAGATGCCGGAGCTCATTGATGTGGATAACGCCCTGGATGTGTGGCTGTATCTGCAGGCAGTGATCGGCATGGACAATATCCAGCGGAATGTGTTCTACCCGGCAGTCTGGGTGAACGACCGGTATCAGATCCGGTTTCTGCCCTGGGATATGGACTATACCTGGGGAAATGTCCACGATTTTGACGCGGGAAACCGGACCCGGTTCTCGGAAGAGATCCTGACCATGCGGATCGCCTGGAAGCTGGGGGACCGGCTGGTACAGCTGGATGTGGATCACGCCCGTGAAAAGGTCTCTGCCCGCTGGAAGGAGCTGCGGCAGAGCGTCTGTTCGGATACATGGATCCGGGAGCATATCGACGCTTACGCCCATCAGGTACTGGATTCCGGGGCCTTTTTCCGGGACGAAGCCCTCTGGGTGGACAGCGGCCACAGCGAGGACGTGGAGGGGCTGAAGGAACTGGCCTGCGCGCGGATGGCTTTTCTGGACGAACAGATGAAGGATCCGCTTACCTATCTGGATTTGGAGGATTATGAAGAGTGAAAAAGCAGACAGCTCTTTTACTGAGTTTTATATTGCTGGCGCAGACGGCGGCCTTTCTGCTGGTCCGGCCTCTGTTTGGGAGAACGGTTTCGTTTTCCGTGGGGGACGGTCAGGAAGTGGCGGCCCTAAAAGCGGATTACAGGGAGGCGGAGACTCCTTTTTTTACGGAGCTGGCCTTTTCCGGGGAACAGCTTCCCTATGATCGGGAGACCTCTACCTTTTATCTGCCCCTGAACCCGGACGACAGGGAATGGGAGAGCGGAGCCCTGACCAGTCTTTCGCCGGAGGTGAAGCTTTTATTTGAAGAAGACTTCGCGGCGGTTTCCAAGCAGGAGGCCATCGCTGAGGGCAGGGCTTTCCGGTTTTACGCGATCCGGGGAGAGGAATACCAGATCTGCAGCCTGGTGTGTACGGGCCTTCCGGTGATCTCCATCGAGACCGGGGAGACGGCGGAGACCGAAGTATTCGGCGGAAGCGTGTACTTCTGGGATAACGGCACCAAGCTAAACTGGACCTCATCTAGCATTCTGGAGGCCAATATCCGGGGCAATACCAGCCGGACCTATCCCAAAAAGGGATATAAGCTGACCCTGAAAAAGCAGGATAAAGAGGGAAATATCGTGGCAGATAAGAAGTCGCTCTTCGGTCTCAGGAAGGACGATGAGTGGATCTTAAACGCCATGTACACCGATTCCTCCAAGATCCGGGATAAGCTCTGTTCGGATCTGTGGACTTCCTTTGGAGCTTCAAAAACGGAATTCCCCAAGGCGAACTTCGGAACCCGGATGGTCTACACGGAGGTATTTTTCAATCACGAATACTGGGGACTGTATCTGCTGGCAGAGCCGGTGGATTCCAAGCAGCTGGATCTGAAGGAGGGAGAGCACTCCTACAAGTCGGTGACGCCCCAGAATGTGCCCACCGAGGAGCTTCTGAACCAGCCGGAATACGGTGAAACCCTGAACGGCTATAAGCTCAAGGGAAGATTCGACAGGGTGGACCGGTCCACCTGGGAGCCGCTGCTTCGCTATCTGGAGCTTCGGGATCTGGCAGACGACGAAACCTTCCGGGAACAGGCGTCGGAGCTGGTGGATACGGAGGGAGCCCTGGATATCTGGATGTATCTCCAGGCGGTGTTGGGAATTGACAATCGGGGCAAAAACATGTATTATGTGGCAAAAAGCACCGGAACTTTACAAAAGCTTTACTTTGCCCCCTGGGATATGGATATTACCTGGGGAGACGCCCTGAGCGAGGGCACGGACGGAAATGTCTGGACCATAAAGCTTCTGCCGAATCTCTATTCAGAACGGATCAACTGGAGCCTGGGCGACCGTTTGGTGGAGCTTGACGTGGATGGCGCGGTGAGTTATGTGTCAGAACGATGGAAAGCGCTGCGGGAAGGCGTCTTTTCGGATGCGCAGCTGACGGAGGAGATCGACAGTCTGATTCATCAGGTCCGGGACAGCGGAGCCCTGGCCCGGAATGAGGAGCGCTGGCCGGAGAGCAATACCGGTCAGGATTACGGGCTGTTTCAGAGAATGGCTCTTTACAGAATGGGCATTCTCGATTATTATTTTGAAGGACATCTGGAAGAATATCTCGGACTGGGATATGAGTAAGGAAAGGTGAAGCATGGATTATCGTCATGAATTAAAGTATGTGGTGACAGCCACGCAGATGGCGCTTCTGGAAAACCGGATTCGGAATCTGGTTCCCCTGGATCGTCATGTGGGGCCGGACGGAAAGTACCGGATCCGCAGCCTGTATTTTGATGATTACTATAACAGTTATTACAATGAAAATGAGATCGGAACAGATCCCAGAGAGAAGTTCCGTATCCGTATCTATAATGGGGACCCCGGCCGCATCAGCCTGGAGCTGAAGCGGAAGGAGCACGGTATGACCCAGAAGCTGTCCTGTAAGCTGACCAGGGAGCAGTGTGAACAGCTGATGAAGGGGCGGCCCCTGCCGGTGGATAACAGCTATCCGCCGATTCTGCAGAAGCTGAACCTGCAGATGCGTACCCGGCTTCTGAAGCCGAAGGTCATCGTGGAGTACGAGCGCGTACCCTTTGTGGATCCCCTGGGTAATACCCGTATCACCCTGGATATGAATATCCGGTCCTCGGATTACTGTACCATGTTTTTTGAGCCGGAGGTGCCGGGAAGACCGGTCATGGAGGCGGGACGGCATATTCTGGAGGTGAAGTACGACGAGTACCTTCCGGACTATATCTACCGGAACCTGCAGCTGGAAAAGCTTCATCAGACGGCTTTTTCCAAGTATTATCTCTGTAGAAGATATTCCCTGAAGGGAATACTCGCATAAATAAATCTTCATTTAAGAAAAGACCATGAACGTTACCGTTCAATTTACAAATCAATTTACAGATGGAGGAAAATGAAAAATGGGATTTAAGGATGTATTTAAAAAGTCGTTTTTGGAAGGGTTCACCAGCATGGACATTTCCGCGGGCCGCATCATGGCTACCTTTCTGGTAACCTGTGCGCTGGCCTGCTATGTATTCCTGATTTACCGTCTGGTGACGAGAAAATCATTTTATTCCAAGGGATTTAACGTATCTCTGGCAGCTTTGTCCGTGATCACGGCAGCGATTATTCTGGCCATGCAGTCCAACCTGGTGATTTCCCTTGGTATGGTCGGCGCCCTGTCTATTGTGCGTTTCCGTACGGCCATCAAGGATCCGATGGATCTGGTGTTCCTGTTCTGGTCCATCAGTGTCGGTATTATCTGCGGCGCGGGACTTTATGAGGTGGCTCTGCTGACCTGCCTGGTGGTAACCGTACTGATTCTGGTACTGGAGAATATTCCGGCTTCCCGGGCGCCCATGATGCTGGTGGTCAGCCTGTCCGATTCCGATAAGGAAGCGCAGATTCTGGATATCGTAAAGAAGTACAGCCGTTTCTTTAAGGTGAAGTCCAGAAACCTGATGGGCAATGGCATGGATATGGTGGTAGAGGTCAAGGTAAAAGAGGAAAGCGCCTTTGTGAAAGAGGTATCCGCTGTGGAGCAGGTACAGTCGGCATCCCTCATTGCCCATGATGGCGAAGTGACCTTCTAGGCCTATGGGTAGTCTGATACAGCTGGGCGGCCGCGGCCTGCGGTATATCCGCAGGCACGGGGCCGTCGGGCTTTACCGTAAGGTCATGGAACGGAAGAACAGAAATGAGGCAGAAGCGGGATACGACGGCTGGCTTCGAAAACAACTGCCGGATATGATTGAGACAGAGAAGCAGAAAGGCGTGACCTTTCCTTATGCTCCCTGTATCAGTATTCTGGTTCCGGCTTATGAGACGCCTGAGATCTTCCTGCGGGAGATGGCAGAGTCCGTACTGAAGCAGAGCTACGGGAACCTGGAGCTCTGTGTGGCGGATGGAAGTCCCACGGACAACGTGCAGAAGGTCATGGAGGAGTACGCGGCCGGGGACAGCCGGGTGAAATACCGGAGACTGGAACGGAATCTGGGAATCTCAGAGAATACAAATGAGGCGCTGGCACTGGCGTCAGGTGATTATGTGGGCCTGTTGGATCATGACGATCTGTTATTACCGGGGGCCCTTTTTGAGATCGTAACGGCCCTTCAGGGAGGGGCCGAGGCCCTGTACACGGACGAGGATAAGGCGAACATGGATCTGAGCCATCATTTCCAGCCCCATTTCAAGCCCGATTACAATCAGGAGTACCTGCGAAGTAATAATTATATCTGTCATTTCTTTGTGGTAAAAACGGAGATTGCCCGGAAGGTGGGCGGCTTCCGGGCAGAGTTCGACGGAGCCCAGGATCACGACTTTATCTTCCGGTGTACGGAAGAGGCGAAGGAAGTCCTTCACCTGCCGAAGGTGCTTTATTCCTGGCGCTGCCACCAGGCTTCCACTGCGTCGAACCCGGAGAGCAAGCTCTATGCCTACGAGGCCGGAAAGCGGGCGGTAGCGGCCCATCTGGAGCGGACGGGAAGAACAGGAACCCTGCTGGATACGGAAAATTTCGGTTTTTATCGGGTTAATTATCCCGGAGATCCGGAAATCTTCATAAAATCTTTAAAAAAATTCGATGGACAAACCGGCGTAAAGGTTGTATATTATGATAAGGCATGTAATAATTCCGTAACAATTTCGGGGGATAATGATTATGTGCTTTTTACGCGTGTTCAAAATGCAAAGGTAAATCAGGATTTCTGGAAAGTGCTGAAAGCCTGCTGTGACAGACCGGAGACAGGCCTGGCCTGCGCCCGGGTCTACGGGGAGGATGGAGAACTGCGTTCGGATATCCGGATGAAAGGGGTCCGGGATCCCTTTTCGGAGGGCATGAAGGGTCTGAAGAAGGGCTATACCGGATATTTTCACAGGGCTGTGCTGCAGCAGGAGCTGGAGTATCCCACAGACTGCTATCTGATTCGGACAGAGCTTTTGAAACAGTATCCGGATCAGACAGCGGAAAAGCTGTGGACACAGCTTCAGAAGGACGGCTACGCCATTTACTATGAACCCTGGGCGGTGATGTATGAGAGCAGACAGTAAGGTATCCATCGTAATACCGAATTATAATGGGATGGCTTTTATGGAAGCCTGTCTGCGGGCGGTGCTGGCAGACGCTCCGGAGGCGGAGATTCTGGTGGTGGATAATGGTTCCACCGACGGAAGCCGGGAGTTCACGGAAAAGCAGTTTCCGAAAGAACAGTTTCCGGGAGTGAAAGTACTTCCCCTTGGAGAAAATTACGGCTTTCCGCGGGCGGTGAACGAGGGAATCCGGGCAGCATCCCGGCCCTATGTGATTCTGCTGAACAACGATACAGAGGTGCAGCCGGGCTTTGCCGATGCGCTGGCAGACTGCCTGGAACAGCATCCGGAGGCCTTTTCGGCCCAGGCGAAGCTGATTCAGCTTCACGAACCGTCAAAGCTGGACGACGCGGGAAATCTGTACTGTGCCCTGGGATGGGCTTTTGCCAGAGGAAAGGATCGTTCCTCAGAGCTTTATGAAGAGCCGGATGAGGTCTTCGCGGCCTGTGCCGGAGCTGCCATCTACCGGAAGGAAGTATTGGACAAGATAGGATATTTTGACGAGGCTCATTTCGCGTACCTGGAGGATATCGACCTGGGTTGGCGGGCCAGAAGGGCCGGCTGGACCAACCGTTATGAACCGAAAGCAAAAGTGTATCATGCGGGGAGCGGAACCAGTGGTTCCAGGTATAACGAGTTCAAGGTTCGTTTAAGCTCCCGCAATAATATATGGCTGATTTATAAAAATATGCCGCTGCTTCAGCTGATCCTGAACCTGCCTTTTCTGGCAGTTGGATTCGCGGCAAAATATGTATTTTTCCTGAAAAAGGGACTAGGCAGCATCTACGCCCGGGGAATCCGGGAGGGACTTCACACCTGTGAAAAAGAGAAAAAGGTGCCCTTTACCTGGAACCAGCTTCCTGCCTGCATGAAGATTCAGCTGGAATTATGGAAAAATATCGGAAAGAGATTTGGGTGAGAGAGTGATTAAAGACAATCAGCAGCATTTTAACCGGCTGCATGTGCTGGTAGATGCCTTCGTGATCGCGACGGCCTATCTGCTGGCATGGGTGATTCAGTTTAAAATATTGCATCATATATCCGGCTTTGTATTCAAGGATTATATGCTGATACTGATTGCATTGGTACCGGGATATCTGCTACTCTACGCGGCCTTTGGCATGTATACCACCAAGAGCGTGCGAAGAAAGCGGGTGGAGCTGGAGAAGATCGTACAGGCCAATACTCTGGGTCTGGGCCTCTTTATGATGGCCATGTTTTTGCTGCGCTGGAATACGGAGTTCACGACAAACTTTTCCCGTCCCATGCTGTTCTATTTCTATGGGATCAATATCATACTGGAGGCCATGGCCCGCAATTCCATCCGTCTGGTGCTTCACCAGCTGCGGAAAAAAGGCTTTAATCAGAAGCACATGATTCTGGTGGGATACAGCCGGGCGGCGGAGGAGTATATCGACCGCATCAAGGCCAATCCGGAATGGGGTTATGAGATCATGGGTATTCTGGACGACAATGTGGAGCAGGGCATGAAGTACCGGGGCGTGCAGGTATTCGGACGTACAGAGGAGATCGAGGAGACACTGGAGACAGTCAAACCCGATGAGATCGCCATTACCCTGGGTTTAAGCGAATATTCCAAACTGGAGCATATCGTGGCGGTCTGTGAAAAATCAGGCGTGCATACGAAGTTCATTCCGGATTACAATAACATCATCCCCACCCGTCCCTACACAGAGGATCTGATGGGCCTTCCGGTGGTCAATATCCGCCATGTGCCTCTGACGAATACCTTCAATGCCTTTATGAAGCGGAGCATGGATCTGGTGGGCAGCGTCTGCGCGATGATTCTGTTTTCGCCGATTATGCTGATTACGGCCGTCGCCATCAAGCTGACTTCACCGGGGCCACTGATCTACGCCCAGGAGCGGGTGGGACTGCATAACCATACATTTAAAATGTACAAATTCCGTTCCATGGATGTCCAGTCTCCCAAGAAGGAGCGGGGCGCATGGACCGTACCCAATGATCCCCGCGTTACCAAAGTGGGTAAGATCATCCGAAAAACAAGCATTGACGAGCTGCCCCAGCTCTTCAATATTCTGAAAGGCGACATGAGTCTGGTGGGTCCCAGACCGGAGCGGCCCTTCTTTGTGGAGAAGTTCCGGGAAGAGATTCCGCGTTATATGATTAAACACCAGGTGCGTCCGGGTATGACAGGATGGGCCCAGATCAACGGCTATCGTGGCAATACCTCCATCCGGAAGCGGATTGAATATGATTTATATTATATCGAGAACTGGACGCTGGGGTTTGATATAAAAATCTTATTTCTGACAATTTTCAAGGGCTTCATCAATAAGAATGCCTATTAAATGCGGAAAACAGAAAGGGCAGATTATGACAACCAATTCAAGAAGCAGAAATACAGGAGGCAGGACGCCGGATCACCGGAGACGGTCTCACAGCTCTACCCATCGTTCCCAGGCAGATTACCGGGAGCAGAGGAATTACGAGCATCACGGCGGACATAAAAACTCCCGGAAGAAAAAGCGGGCGCGTCGGAAAAAACGGCTTATCGGCATGCTCATCGCAGAGTTTTTCCTGATTGTGATTCTGGGCGCAGGCGTTTGGGCTCTGGGAAAGATGGATAAGCTCCAGAGCGAGGACGTGGGCGACGTGGATATGAATGAGGATATAGACGAGGATACGGCCAAGCTTCTGAAGGGCTATACGAATGTCGCCCTGTTCGGCATCGACACCCGTACCATCGGAGATCTGGGCGCAGGCAACCGAAGCGACACCATGATCATCGCCAGTATCAATAACGAGACCAAAGAGGTCAAGCTCATGTCCGTATACCGTGACAGTTATCTGAACCGGGCGGATGACACTTATGGCAAATGTAACGCGGCCTATAAGAGCGGAGGACCCAAGCAGGCCATGGAAATGCTGAACACAAACCTGGATCTGAATATCCAGTACTATGTGAGCGTGGACTTCGTGGCCCTGATCAAGACCATCGACGCTCTGGGCGGCATCGACATCGATGTGCAGGACGATGAGTGGGAGTATGTAAACGCCTACATGTACGAGACCACGGAGATTTCCGAGGATTATCTGGATCATTACAGTCCCTTCTTGGAGGGACCGGGTCTTCAGACCCTGGACGGCCTGCAGGCTACGGCCTATTGCCGGATCCGTTATACGGCCGGAAGCGACTTCAAGCGTACCGAGCGCCAGAGAACGGTCATCAGCAAGATCGTAGAGAAGGCCAAGGGCGCGGGACTGGGTACCATTAATAAGATCGTAGACGAGGTATTCCCGCTGGTATCCACCAATATTCCGAAGACCACCATGATCGGAATGGCAGCCGGCATGATGTCCTACGAGCTGGGCGAAAGCGGCGGCTTCCCCACCTATCTGGAGAACAAGAAAATCAACAAGCAGGATATGGTGATTCCGGCAGATCTGGAGGCCAATGTAAAGGAGCTGCATAAGTTCCTGTTCGGGGAAGAGGATTATTATCCGTCACCCACGGTCATCAAGATCAGCGAGAAGATCGTAAGTGACACCGGTGTGACTTCCCAGGTATCTTCCGGTGGAAGCAGCCAGTAAAGAGAAAGACGCAATGACTGCGTAAAAAGACAGAAGTGTATGGACGGGGTAGCAATACTGCCTCGTCCATTTTTCAGATAGGGGAAAGAGACGATGAAAATAGATGTGATTATTCCGGTATACCGGCCTGGAAAAGAATTCTGTGAGCTGTTGGAGCGGCTTTCGCACCAGACTCTACCGGTGAATCGGATTCTGCTGATGAATACCCGTACGGAGGTGGATGTGGAAGCCCTGGCGGCTCCTTTTCCCGGGGCGGAGGTCGTCAACCTGGAACAGGCAGACTTTGATCACGGCGGAACCAGGGATTGGGGAGCGGGGCTCTCTGACGGGGACTATCTGCTGTTCCTGACCCAGGACGCCCTTCCGGCGGACGCGTACCTGGTGGAGCATCTGGCGGCGGCTTTCCGGGATCCGACGGTTAAGGCGGCTTACGCAAGGCAGCTTCCCAAGGCGGACTGCCGGGAGACAGAGCGATATACCAGAAGCTTTAATTACCCGGAGGAGAGCCGGGTGAAGACAGAGGCAGATCTGGAGACTCTGGGGATCAAGACCTTTTTCTGCTCCGATGTGTGCGCCATGTATGAGCGGGTCACCTATGTGAAGCAGGGAGGCTTTGTGAAACGGACCATTTTCAACGAAGATATGATCTATGCGGGAGGCCTGATTAAAAGCGGCTATGCCATCGCCTACGTAGCGGAGGCAAGGGTTTACCATTCCCATAACTACAGTGGGCTGCAGCAGTTCCACCGAAACTTTGATCTGGCGGTCTCACAGGTGGACCATCCGGAGATCTTCGCAGGGATCCGTTCCGAGGGGGAGGGTATCCGCCTGGTGAAAAAGACGGCGGCCCACTGTCTGGAAATTCGGAAACCCTGGCTGATTCCGGGACTGATATGGCAGAGCGGGTGGAAGTACCTGGGCTACAAGCTGGGTCAGAACTACCGGAAGCTGCCTCGGGGACTGGTACTCCGTTTTACCATGAACCGGGCTTACTGGAACGGATGGGAGGACTGAAATGGCAGAATTATTTGAAAATACAGAGCAGGCCCGGGAGCGTGTCATCCTTATCGGCGTCTGCACACGGGAAAATGAAAATGTGGAGGAATCCCTGGAGGAGCTGGCAGAGCTGGCCGACACCGCGGGGGCGGAGGCTGTGGGCCGGGTGATTCAGAACCGGGAATCCATGCACCCGGGCACCTATATCGGCAGCGGCAAGATCGACGAGGTCCGGGAGCTGGCAGCAAAGCTGCAGGCCGACGGTGTCATCTGCGACGACGAGCTGACCCCGGCCCAGCTTCGGGGGCTGGAGCAGGAGCTGGATCTGAAGGTCATGGACCGGACGCTGGTGATTCTGGATATCTTCGCCCAGCATGCCACCACCAGCGAGGGTAAGCTTCAGGTGGAACTGGCCCAGTTGCGCTACCGCCTGGCCAGACTGACCGGAAAGGGTATCGCCATGTCCAGACTGGGCGGCGGCATCGGAACCAGAGGCCCCGGAGAGAAAAAGCTGGAGACGGATCGGAGACTGATCAAGAGCCGGATCGCCCGTCTGAACCGGGAACTGAAGGAAATGCAGGTTCACCGGGATACGGCCCGGAAAAAACGTCTGAATCAGAGCGTACCGGTGGCAGCCATCGTGGGCTACACCAATGCGGGTAAATCCACCTTATTAAACGCCCTGACCGGCGCCGGAATCCTGGCGGAGGATAAGCTTTTCGCCACACTGGATCCCACCACCCGGCGGATGGCCCTGGCAAACGAGCAGGAGATTCTGCTGACGGATACGGTAGGCTTTATCCGGAAGCTGCCCCACCATCTGGTGGAGGCCTTTAAGAGTACTCTGGAGGAGGCCCGGTACGCGGACTTTATCCTGCATGTGGTGGATAGCTCCAATCCCCAGATGGAAGCCCAGATGGAGGCGGTCTACGAGACGCTGGAGCGGCTGGAGATCGGCGGGAAGCCGGTGCTTACCCTCTTTAACAAGCGGGACCGGATGGAGGGCGCGGAGCTTCCTAAGGATACGAAGGCCGTGAAAACGCTGGGGATCTCCGCCCGCACCGGAGAAGGGCTGGAGGAGCTTGGAGAGCTTCTGGAGGAGCAGCTTCGCAATAGCCGCGTCCAGGTGGAGAAGGTCTTTCCTTACGCCCAGGCGGGCGATATCCAGCGGATACGGAAAGTGGGACAGGTACTGGAGGAGGAATACCGGGAGGACGGCATTTATATCAAAGCATGGATGCCGCGAAATTATTAAGCCCGGCGGGTCCTTACGGTTGCATTCTATAAAAAAATACTATATAATTTTTCCAAACGGACTTCCCAAGAAGCGGAGGTCACTCTTAAACAGACGAAGGAGAACGTACGATGATTAATAAGCTGATTGCAAAGATTCAGAAGACAGGAGCCCCCATTGTGGTGGGATTGGATCCCATGCTGGGCTATATTCCCGAGCATATCCAGAAAAAGGCATTCGCAGAATACGGAGAGACCCTGGAGGGTGCGGCAGAGGCCATCTGGCAGTTCAATAAGGAAATCGTGGATAAGACCTACGACCTGATTCCTGCAGTGAAGCCTCAGATCGCTATGTACGAGCAGTTCGGCATCGAGGGACTGAAGGCATATAAGAAGACCGTGGATTACTGTAAGTCCAGGGATCTGGTGGTCATCGGCGACATCAAGCGCGGCGACATCGGTTCTACTTCAGCGGCCTATGCGGTGGGTCATCTGGGCAAGGTACAGGTGGGCAGCAAGTGCTACGTTCCCTTTGACGAGGATTTCGCCACTGTGAACCCCTATCTGGGCAGCGACGGCGTGAAGCCTTTCATGGAGGTATGCAAGGAGGAGAATAAGGGACTGTTTATTCTGGTGAAGACCTCCAATCCTTCCAGCGGCGAGTTCCAGGATCAGCTGGTAAACGGCCGTCCGCTTTATGAGCTGGTGGGCGAGAAGGTGGCCCAGTGGGGCGAGGAGCATATGGGAGATGCCGGATACAGCTACATCGGAGCCGTGGTAGGAGCCACCTATCCGGAGATGGGCGCAGTCCTTCGGAAGCTGATGCCGAAGACCTACATCCTGGTGCCGGGCTATGGCGCCCAGGGTGGAAAGGGCAAGGATCTGGTGAACTTTTTCAATGAGGACGGTCTGGGAGCCATCGTGAACTCCTCCAGAGGCATCATTGCCGCTTACAAGCAGGAGAAGTACGCAAAATTCGGCGCTGAGAATTTTGGCGACGCATCCCGCGCGGCCGTCGAGGACATGGTGGCCGACATCAGTGGCGCACTGAATGCCAGATAGGAGAATGAGATGAAATATCAGGAGACAGCGCTTATCAAAGAACAGCGCGAGATTGCCCCGGGTATCTACAGCCTGTGGCTTCAGACAGAGCATATCGCGGAAGAGGCGCGGCCGGGCCAGTTCGTGTCCGTTTATTGCCATGACGAGTCGAGACTTCTGCCCCGTCCCATCAGTATCTGCGAGATTGATAGAGAGAACAAAGGCCTGCGTCTGGTATACCGGGCAGCAGGAGCGGGCACCCAGGAGTTTTCCGGCTACGGCGCAGGCGAGACCCTTCGCCTGGTAGGCCCCCTGGGAAATGGTTTCCCACTGGATAAAGGATATAAAAAAGTATTCCTCATAGGCGGCGGCATCGGCGTACCGCCCATGGTGGAGCTGTCAAAGCAGCTCCCCGGGGAGAAGATCGTAGTATCCGGCTACCGGGGCGGCGACCTGTTCCTGAAGGAGGAATTGTCCTGCCATGCGCAGCTGGTGGTGGCAACAGAGGACGGCAGTGCCGGGACCAAAGGCAACGTGTTGGATGCCATCAAAGAGAACGGACTGACTGCGGATGCCATTTTCGCCTGCGGGCCGGGTCCCATGCTTCGGGCATTGAAGGCTTATGCCGAAGAGCAGGGCATGGATTGCTACCTGTCTCTGGAGGAGCGCATGGCCTGTGGCATCGGAGCCTGTCTGGCCTGTGTCTGCAAGTCCAAGGACGTGGACGCCCACACCAATGTCAGAAATAAACGTATCTGCAAGGACGGTCCGGTCTTTGCGGCGGACGAAATCGAATTATAACCGGAGGGTATCGTCATGGAATATAAGACAAGTGTAAATCTGGCCGGAGTGGAGCTTAAAAATCCGGTCATGACAGCTTCCGGAACCTTTGGGTCTGCCGGAGAATACGGAGAATTTTACGATCTGGGCGATCTGGGTGCAGTGGTGACCAAGGGTGTGGCGAATGTTCCCTGGCCAGGGAATCCTACCCCGCGTATCGCGGAGACCCGAAGCGGCATGCTGAACGCCATCGGCCTCCAGAACCCGGGCCTGGACGTGTTTTTGCAGCGGGATTTGCCGAAGCTTAAAAAATACGACACAAAAATCATTGTCAATGTATGCGGCAAGACCACCGAGGACTACTGCGACGCGGTGGAGCGTCTGTCCGACGCGGATGTGGATATGCTGGAGATCAACGTGTCCTGTCCGAATGTAAAAGAAGGCGGCATTGCTTTCGGCCAGAAGCCGGAGGCCCTGGAAGCCATCACAAAAGAGGTAAAGAAGTACGCGAAAAAGCCGGTCATCATGAAGCTGAGCCCCAATGTGACGGACATCACCGAGATGGCCCGGGCCGCTGAGGCGGGGGGCGCGGATGTGTTGTCCCTGATCAACACCATCACCGGCATGAAGATTGATATTAATCGCCGCACTTTCGCCATCGCCAATAAGACCGGCGGCATGTCCGGCCCGGCCGTGAAGCCTGTGGCCGTGCGTATGGTGTATCAGGTGGCAAACGCGGTGAAGCTCCCCATCATCGGTATGGGCGGCATCACCAACGGCGACGACGCCATGGAGTTCATTCTGGCCGGAGCCACCGCCGTATCCGTAGGCACCGCGAACTTTGCGAACCCCTATGCTGCCAAAGAGACAGCCGATGGCATCCTGGCCTATATGAAGAAGTATCAGGTGGAGGATATCAAAGAGCTTATCGGAGCAGTGCGGTAGACAGCGTTTCAAAGAAGGATAAAATAGAGATTCAGATTCATACAGGAGGTTTCAGATAAAATGGAACAATACAAGAGTGAGTTTATTGATTTTATGGTGGAGTCCGACGTGCTGAAATTCGGTGAGTTTACCTTAAAAAGCGGCAGAAAGTCCCCGTTTTTCATGAACGCGGGCGCGTATGTGACCGGCTCCCAGTTAAAAAGACTGGGCCAGTATTACGCGAAAGCCATCCATGACAGGTATGGCGACGATTTCGACGTGCTCTTCGGACCGGCCTATAAGGGTATTCCCTTAAGCGTGGTTACCGCCATTGCCTACAGTGATCTGTACGGCAAAGAGATCCGCTACTGCTCCGACCGGAAGGAAGAGAAGGATCACGGCGCGGACAAGGGAAGCTTTCTGGGAAGCAAGTTAAAGGATGGCGACCGGGTCGTTATGATCGAGGACGTGACCACCTCCGGCAAATCCATGGAGGAGACCGTACCGAAGGTAAAGGGCGCCGCCGACGTGGAGATCGTGGGCCTGATGGTATCCCTGGACCGTATGGAGGTCGGCAAGGGCGGCGTGAAATGCGCTCTGGAGGAAGTAAAGGATCTCTATGGCTTTGAGACCAACGCCATTGTTACCATGGCGGACGTGGTGGAGCACCTCTACAACCGTCCCTGCCAGGGAAAGATTCTCATCGACGATACTCTGAAAGCAGCCATCGACGCATATTATGAACAGTATGGCGCAAAGTAAGACAGGAGGGACCGGAATGAGTGAAAAAGCATATAAGACCATGAAGCAGACCGGAGCCGGTACGCTGGCAGTGGGAATCGTAGTGGCAGTGACAGGATTGGCGGCAGGGATTCTCTGCATCGTAAACGGAGCCCGGCTGCTGAAGAACAAATCAGACCTGATTTTTTAAGACAGAATTATAAAACAGAAACGGAGCAACATGAAAAAAGATTCCAGAAACAGACTGAGGTGGGGCGGACGGATACTGCTGATATGCTATCTGGCGTGTCTGATCTATTTTATGTTTTTCTCGGAAAGCTACGGAAGAACGGATATCAGTCCGGATTACAGATACAATCTGGTGCTGTTTCAGGAGATACGACGGTTTTGGCATCACCGGGATATTCTGGGCGGCCCGGCGGTATTTATTAATCTGGTGGGAAATGTGGCAATGTTCATTCCCCTGGGTTTTGCCGTGCCGGCGCTTTATGATTCCATGCGGAAGGGCCTGCGGACAGGGATTGCCTGTTTCCTGGCCAGCCTTCTGGCGGAGACCATGCAGCTGATTCTGCGGGTGGGCTGCTTTGATGTGGACGATCTTCTGCTGAATACCATCGGCGGCTGTATCGGATATCTGGTGTTTGTGGGAGTCAGACATCACTGGAGGAAAAGGCATGGCAAGAAGAAGCTATAAGTTTACAGATAAAAAGCATACGAAGCAGGGCATCTGCTCTGCAGGATTTGCCGGAGCGGCGCTGGTATTTACCGGAGTGTCGCTGCTCCTGGCCTACCGGATGGCAGGACAGGCCGGAAGTCTGGTGGGACTTCTGGGCGTACTGGCCATGGTCTGCAGTGCCGTGGGCTTTGTGCTGGCGGTCCGGGGTTTTCAGGAAGAGGATGTGTATTATCTGTTTTCACAGATTGGCGCGGTGGCCAATGGCATCCTGTTCATCCTGTGGGCCCTTGTGTGCATGCTCGGCATGTAGGAAAGAACCATGAAGGAGGCAGCAAGATGGAATTACAGGAAAATATAAGAGCGGGAGCGGAAGAAATCAAGGAGCGGTATGCTCTGGTGATGGAGCGGATACAGGCAATGAAGCTGGAACAGACTGTATCGGCTCCTTTTTACGCCTATTTTCAGAAAACGGCGGACTTCATTCTGGAGGTGGCGGCCTACGCCGAAGGGGTAAAGAAAGGACAGCCGGAGCGGATGACCCTAGAGGAGCTTCAGGCGCAGAACCGGCAGCTGTTTGGAGATTTGACAGGAGGCTCCTATGAGAGGAGCTACGCGAATCCGGCGGAGGCGGTACGGCTTCTTGGAGAGGGCTACGGCCAGCTCCTAAGCTCTGTATACACGGAGATCCGGGGGATGATCGTCTGGGCGGCGGAGCAGCGATACGAGGATCTGACCATTACGGCGGAGCTTTTTGTGGAACTCTATAATGCCTTTGAGGGAGAAACGCCGGAGGTGAAGAATCTGCAGCAGATGGTTTACTGGCATATCAGCGATTACTGCGACGTATTCATCCCCGATCGGATCCAGGAGCAGCTGGATCCGGAGCTCTCCTTCGCGGCGGATATTATCTGTGAATCAGATCTGAAGGATCCCAGATATCTGTATCGGTTCGGCGAGTACGTCGGCGAAAATGAGCTGGAGGTCAGCCGGTTTCTGGCAAAGCTTTCGGAGAAACAGATCGAAGCCATGGCTTCCACCTTTACAGAGGGCTACCGCATGGGCTTCATGGCGGCGGGCATCGATCTGAGCAAAAAGAAGACGGTGAATATCCGCTATTCTCTGGGCTTTGAGCGGGTGGTACGGGCAGCCATCGCCCAGTTTGGGAAGATGGGCCTGAAGAGCATCATTTACCGGGAGGCCCGGCACAGCCTGAACCGGAGGGCCCAGGGCAATCCGGGCTACTGCAGCACGGCGCCGGATAAGCAGTATGTGTACGATCACAGGGAGGATATGGCTCTGTATCTGGATAAAAAGCTGATGGAGCGGAGACTTTCCGTTCTCCACAGCGCTTATGAGCAGTACCGGGAGCTGGCGGCCGTTCACGCGGGTCCGGCGGTCATGGAGATCTTTGGGGAGCATCCCTTCCTGCCGAAGAAGTGTAAGGAGGCCCTGAAGTTCAGCGAAAAGCAGCAGGAGCTGAATGTGAGCTACAACAGCCAGGCAGGCCAGCTGGTGAACCGGTATATTCCGGGAGACCAGAGAAGCTTTACGATTATCGCCTGGCCCATTCCCGAGATCGGGGAGCAGTTTGAGGAGATTTTCCGGGAAGTGGTGAAGATCAATAATCTGGACTACCATCTGTACCAGCGGATTCAGCAGACTTTGATTCAGGCTCTGGATCAGGGCGCTTCCGTCCGCATCAAGGGAGCGGGGGCCAACCGGACTGATCTCCGGGTGCAGTTGTGGCAGCCGGAGCATCCGGAAAAGGAGAGCATCTTTGAGAACTGTGTGGCGGATGTGAATATCCCGGTGGGCGAGGTATTCACATCCCCGAAGCTAACGGGCACCCGGGGTATCCTCCATGTGAGCCAGGTCTACCTGAACGAACTGAAGTACCTGGATCTGGAGCTGACCTTCGAGGATGGCAGGATTAAGGATTACACCTGCAAAAACTTCCCGGAGGAGGAAGAGAACCGGAGCTATATCCGGAACAATGTGCTCTTCGGCCATGAGACCCTTCCCATGGGCGAGTTTGCCATCGGCACCAATACCACGGCCTATATGGTGGCGAAGCGGTACGACATCGGGGCGAAGCTGCCCATTCTGATCGCGGAGAAGATGGGTCCCCATTTTGCGGTGGGGGACACCTGCTATTCCTGGTCTGAGGATAATCCGGTGTACAATCCTGACGGAAAAGAGATCATTGCCCGGGATAACGAGTGCTCCATTCTCCGGAAAACGGACGTATCCAAGGCTTATTTCAACTGCCATACGGATATTACCATTCCCTATGACGAGCTGGACTATATCCGGGTGGAGCTGCCGGACGGAACGGAAATCTCGCTGATCGAGGGCGGAAGATTCGTGCTTCCGGGCACAGAGGAGCTGAACAGGCCCTTTGACGAGGCGTGAAGAGAGGTTAAAGAAGAGAAAAACTACGTTTTGGGTGTTGACAGAGCCCGATCCAGACGGTAAACTGTGATTTATAAGAATAACAAGATAAAGATAAGTTATTTATAAGTAAAACTAATCAATATTTATAGGGAATCACAAGGAGGTTGCATTATGGCGAAAGTCGGTATTGTAATGGGCAGCGATTCAGATATGCCCATCATGAAGAAAGCGGCGGATGTGCTGGAACAGCTTGGCGTGGAGTTTGAGATGACAATTATTTCAGCTCATCGGGAGCCGGACGTATTTTTTGAGTATGCGAAGACGGCGGAGGAGAAGGGCTTCAAGGTTATCATCGCAGGCGCGGGCATGGCGGCCCATCTTCCGGGTATGTGTGCGGCGATTTTCCCGATGCCGGTTATCGGTATCCCCATGCACACCACATCCCTGGGCGGAAGAGATTCCCTGTACTCCATCGTACAGATGCCCTCCGGCATCCCGGTGGCGACCGTGGCCATTAACGGCGGCGTGAATGCGGGGCTGCTGGCGGCGAAGATACTGGCCACTTCCGATCCGGAGCTGCTGGCGAGACTGAAGGCGTACGCGGAGGATCTGAAAAATCAGGTGGAGAAGAAGGACGCGCGGCTGAAAGAAGTAGGATACAAAAATTACTAAAAACTGTAGGAAACACCATGGTCACTAAATTCATGCGGCGCGTACCGCTTGCATTCATAAAGTGTCCAGGTGTAGATTCGCACTAGGCTCGAAAACACCTCGCCAAGTGCTCATACTGTAGGAAACACCATGGCCACTAAATTCATGCGGCGCGTACCGCTTGCATTCATAAAGTGTCCAGGTGTAGATTCGCACTAGGCTCGAAGACACCTCGCCAAGTGCTCATACTGTAGGAAACACCATGGCCACTAAATTCATGCGGCGCGTACCGCTTGCATTCATAAAGTGTCCAGGTGTAGATTCGCACTAGGCTCGAAAACACCTCGCCAAGTGCTCATACTAGGAGGATAAAAGTTATGGATTACAAGAACGCAGGCGTAGATATTGAAGCAGGTTACAAGTCTGTGGAGCTCATGAAGGAGCATATTAAGAAAACCATGCGTCCCGAGGTACTGACGGGAATCGGAGGATTCTCCGGCGCATTTTCCATGGAAGCATTTAAAAAGATGGAGCAGCCGACCCTGGTGTCCGGTACGGACGGCGTGGGAACCAAGCTGAAGCTGGCATTTCTGCTGGACAAGCATGACACTGTAGGTATCGACTGCGTGGCCATGTGTGTAAACGATATCGCCTGTGCAGGCGGTGAGCCCCTGTTCTTCCTGGACTATATTGCCTGCGGCAAGAATGTTCCGGAGAAGATCGCTGCCATCGTAAGCGGCGTAGCAGAGGGCTGCCGTCAGTCAAACGCGGCGCTCATCGGCGGCGAGACCGCAGAGATGCCGGGCTTCTATCCGGTGGACGAGTACGATCTGGCCGGCTTTGCGGTAGGCGTGGTGGATCAGAAAAACCTGATCACCGGCGCGAATATCAAGCCGGGCGACGTGCTGGTGGGTATGGCTTCCTCCGGCGTACACAGCAACGGCTTCTCACTGGTGAGAAAGGTCTTTACCATGAAGGAAGAGTATCTGAATACCTACTTTGAGAGCCTGGGCAGAACCCTGGGAGAAGCCCTCATCGAGCCGACCAAGATCTATGTGAAGGCCCTGCGTACCGTAAAGGAAGCAGGCGTGACCATCAAGGGCTGCAGCCATATCACAGGCGGCGGCTTCTATGAGAATGTTCCGCGTATGCTGCCCGAGGGCGTGCGCGCGATGATCAGAAAAGACAGCTATGAGGTACCGGCGATCTTCCACATGCTGCGCGAGGACGGCCGCATCGAGGAGCAGATGATGTACAATACCTTCAACATGGGTATCGGCATGATCATGGCTGTGGATCCGGCAGACGTGGACAAGTGCGTGGCAGCAGTCCGCGAGGCTGGCGAGACCCCGTACATCCTGGGCGAGATTCAGGCAGGAGAAAAGGGAGTGACCTTATGTTAAAGGTAGCGGTACTGGTGTCCGGCGGCGGCACGAACCTGCAGGCTATCCTGGACGCCATTGACGAAGGAAAGATCCGGAACGCGGAAGTGGTATCCGTCATCAGTAATAATCCGAAGGCCTACGCCCTGGAGCGGGCAAAGAAACATGGTATTCCGGCTGTCTGCATTACCAGAAAGGCCTGCGGCGGCACAGAGGCCTTTAACGCAGCGCTTCTGAAAGCCCTGAAGGACTGCGGCGCGGAGCTGGTAGTTCTGGCTGGCTGCCTGGTGGTGATTCCGAAGGAAATCATCCGGGAATACGAGGGACGTATCATCAATATCCATCCTTCCCTGATTCCGTCCTTCTGCGGTACCGGCTTCTATGGACTGAAGGTACATGAAGAGGCCCTGAAGCGCGGCGTGAAAGTGACAGGCGCCACCGTGCACATCGTAGACGAAGGAACCGACACAGGCCCCATTCTCTTACAGAAGGCTGTGGAGGTAAAAGAAGGAGATACACCGGAGAGCTTACAGCGGCGTGTCATGGAGGAAGCCGAGTGGATTCTGCTTCCGAAGGCCATTGATATGATTTGCACGCAGGCAGTGAGCAGTGCGGATTGACACGAAAAGGTGTTGCCCTGCTTGCAGGAAGCAATAGCTTTTTGCGACAATCCATAGGGCGAAGCCCGTGAGCGAGATGAAGCGTAGCGGAATCGAGCGCACTGCGGGCTAGAGAGTGAGGTAAATATGAAAATTTTAGTTGTTGGTTCAGGCGGACGTGAGCATGCGCTTTGCTGGAAAATCGCCCAGAGCCCCAAAGCCGAAAAAATATACTGCGCGCCGGGCAATGCCGGCATCGAGGAGTACGCCGAGTGCGTACCCATCGGAGCCATGGAGTTTGAGAAGCTGGCGGCCTTCGCCAAAGAGAACGCCGTCGACCTGACGGTGGTCGGTATGGACGACCCGCTGGTGGGCGGTATCGTGGACGTCTTTGAAAAAGAAGAACTGCGTATCTTCGGACCCCGGGCCAATGCGGCCATCCTGGAGGGCTCCAAGGCATTTTCCAAGGACTTGATGAAAAAATACGGCATCCCCACCGCAGCTTATGAAAACTTCGACGACCCGGAGAAGGCCCTTGCCTATCTGGAGACCGCGGACTTCCCCATCGTGCTGAAGGCCGACGGACTGGCTCTCGGAAAGGGAGTTCTGATCTGTAATAACCTGGAAGAGGCGAAAGAGGGCGTGCGGACCATCATGCTGGACAAGCAGTTTGGCACCGCAGGCAATAAAATGGTCATCGAGGAGTTCATGACCGGCCGGGAAGTATCGGTCTTAAGCTTCGTGGATGGCAAGACCATCAAATGTATGACCTCCGCCCAGGATCACAAGCGTGCCCTGGACGGCGATCAGGGACTGAATACCGGCGGCATGGGAACCTTTTCCCCCAGCCCCTTTTATACGGCAGAAGTGGATCAGTTCTGCAAAGAGCACATTTACCAGGCCACTGTGGACGCCATGGCTGCAGAGGGCAGAGAGTTCAAGGGCGTCATCTTCTTCGGCCTGATGCTGACCCCGAAGGGACCCCGGGTACTGGAGTACAATGCAAGATTTGGCGATCCGGAGACCCAGGTGGTTCTGCCCAGAATGAAGACCGACATCGTGGATGTCTTTGAGGCCTGCATTGACGGAACCCTGGATCAGATCGATCTGGAGTTCGCGGATAATGCGGCGGTTTGCGTGGTGCTGGCTTCCGGCGGTTACCCCGTTTCCTATGAGAAGGGCTTCCCCATTCACGGACTGGAGAATTTCAAGGACAGGGACGGTTACTATGTGTTCCATGCGGGTACGAAGAAGGTGGACGGCCAGATCGTCACAAACGGCGGAAGAGTGCTGGGCGTGACCGCTCTGGGCGCGGATCTGAAGACCGCCCGGGCCAATGCCTACGAGGCAGTGAAGTTGGTGGACTTTGAGAAAGCCTACTGCAGAAGCGACATCGGAAAAGCCATTGACGAGGCCTAAAAGAGGACTGGATGAGGATATAAAGGAGTACAAATGAAGACAGTTATTGCAATCGATTCCTTCAAAGGAAGTCTCACTTCCATGGAGGCGGGCCAGGCAATAGCGGAAGGTATCAGGAGGGCGGATAAAACGGCAGAGCCGGTTGTCCGCCCTCTGGCTGACGGCGGGGAAGGAACGGTGGAGGCCCTGGTCAGCGGCATGAACGGAAGCCTTCGTAGCCTGACTGTGACCGGTCCGCTGGGAGAGCCGGTCACCGCTTCCTATGGAATTGTGGACACAGAAACAGCAGACGGGGAGAAGCTGGCGGTACTGGAAATGTCCGCGGCAGCGGGGATTACCTTAGTGCCTCCGGAAAAGCGGAACCCTCTCTTTACCACCACCTACGGCGTGGGGGAGCTGATCCGGGACGCTCTGGCTCAGGGCTGCCGCCGGTTCCTCATCGGCATCGGGGGCAGCGCCACCAACGACGGCGGTATCGGCATGCTGGAGGCTCTGGGCTTCGGTTTCCTGGACGCGGAGGGAAAGCCGGTGCGGAGGGGAGCGGCCGGACTGGAAGAACTCCGGGAGATCCGCACCGAAGGGGCGCTGGAACAGCTGTCCGGCTGTGAGTTCCGAATCGCCTGCGATGTGACCAATCCTCTCTGCGGGGATCAGGGCTGCAGCGCGGTCTATGGTCCACAGAAGGGCGCGGATCCGGATATGATTAAGAACATGGACGCCTGGCTGGGCCGGTACGCGGCTCTGGCGGCACAGACCTTAGGCGATGCGGATCCGGAGTATCCGGGAACGGGAGCAGCCGGAGGACTGGGCTTTGCTTTCCGAAGCTTCTTAAAAGGAGATTTACAGTCGGGCATCGGCATCGTACTGGAGGAGACCCGTCTGGAGGAGACCCTGCGGACCGCAGATCTGGTCGTCACCGGCGAGGGACGGCTGGACGGACAGACCGCCATGGGAAAAGCGCCGGTGGGCGTGGCGGCCCTGGCAAAAAAGTACGGAAAGCCGGTGGTAGCCTTCGCGGGAAGCGTGACCCGGGACGCCATCGCCTGCCATGAAAAGGGCATTGACGCCTTTTTCCCCATTCTCAGGGGCATCTGTACCCTGGAGGAGGCCATGGAGCCGGAGACGGCCAGACGGAATCTGGCGGATACGGCGGAGCAGGTGTACCGGCTCTGGACGGCGCGATAGCCTGACGACCCTATCCACAATCTGTTATTTGACAAGGCTCCCGGTTCCGATTATAATAAAAACAATGTTGTAAGTGATAGGGGAGACGGACGTCAAAAGGCGTGATGTCAGGATAATGGAGGATGAAGAAATGAAGAAACTGCGGTGTCTGGCAGCAGTACTTGCTGCAGGACTGATGATATCGACGTTTGGCGTGCAGGTATCTGCAGCCCGGATAGGAACGATTACCACAGACGGAGCGCGGGTGCGCGCGGACGCAGACGCGAATGCGCAGAAGGTTTGCTCCCTGCCTGTGGAGACCAATGTGGATATTACCGATGAAAAAGAGAGCGGCGGAAAGACCTGGTACCAGATCAGTTTTACCCTGGACGGAGCCCAGAAGACGGGATGGATTCGTTCCGACCTGCTGAGCGTGTCCGAGACGGCGGATCCGGAGGAACCGGCTGCGGAGGAGCCCCAGGAGGAGACTCCGGCAGCGGCTTACACGATTCAGGAGCCGGAGGAAAGTTATTCCGACGCGGAACTGACCGAGACCAGTATTCAGGTGGGTGACACCAGCTATACCGCTTACCAGGCAGATTCCGAACTGTATCTGGTATGGGCCCAGAAGGCTGACGGCAGTACCGGCTGGTACTGGTACGATCCCCAGGAGAATACCTTCCAGCGGGATCTGGGACAGTTTGCGGGAGCCGGAGAGTCCGCAGGACTGACTGAGTCCCTGACCAATGAACTGACGGAGCTGAAGGAGACCAGCGCCAGCAGCCTGAAGACACGGCTTTATATCATTATCGGACTGGCAGTTCTGAGCGCCATTCTTCTGATTCTGACCATTGTTTTCGCCCTGAAGAGCAGGAACGCCGGATACGAGTATGAGGACGACGATTACGACGATTACGACGGGGACGAGGAAGACGATTTTGACGACTTCTATGACGATCTGAAGAAGGGTGGAAAGCGACGGGCCGAGAAAGAAAAGCCGGACTTAAGTCTCACGGACAGTCTGCCGGAGATCGACATGAGCGCCCTGGAGACTGCGGAAGCGGCGAAGCTGGAAGACGAAGTTCCTGTGGAGCCTGAACCCAGGAAAGAGCCGGTGGAGACCGGAGACGACATCGATATCGAGATTCTGGATCTGGAGGATCTGGAACTGTAATATACCAAAGAACGATCACAGTGGACAGATGACCAATGTTGCCATCTGTCCACTGACGCTATTATGACTGGAGGAATTTTATGTTTGAGACCTATACGGAAAAGGCCCGGAATGTGCTGAAGCAGGCGGCGAAAATCTCCGCGCAGCTGGGTCAGAACTATATCGGAACAGAACATATTCTCATGGCCCTGGTAAAGGAACAGGACTGCGCGGCGTCCCAGCTTCTGAAGGAGCGGAAGGTGGAGGAGAAAAAACTGTGGGAGCTGGTGAAAAGTCTGATTTCCACCGAAGGAGCCACTGCGCTGAAGGAACGTCCCGGCTATACCCCCAGGGCGGAGTTTATCCTGGAGGAGGCCCGGAGGGAGGCAGCCCGGTTCCATGAGGAGAAGACAGGCACAGAGCATATCCTCATTGCCATGCTGAAGAATGTGGAGTGCGCGGCCAGCCGTCTTCTGAACACCATGGAGGTCAATGTAAAAGAGCTTTACACGGCCCTTCTGGATTCCATGGGAAGAACCGGACGGGAGTACCGGGAGGAAGCGGCCCGGAATGGAAGAAGCCAGAACCGGGGTACCCAGACCCTGGATCAGTACAGCCGGGATCTGACCGCCATGGCGGCGGAGCATAAGCTGGAGCCCTGCGTGGGCCGGGAGGAGGAGATCCGGCGCGTGATGCAGACACTGAGCCGTCGAACCAAGAACAATCCCTGTCTCATGGGAGAGCCCGGCGTGGGAAAGACCGCCATCGTGGAGGGCCTGGCCCAGCGGATCGCGGAGGGCGACGTGCCCGATTCCCTGAAGGGCAGACGGCTGCTGTCCCTGGATCTGTCCGCCATGGTGGCGGGTACCAAGTACCGGGGCGAATTTGAGGAGCGTATCAAGAATTTGATGGACGAGGTACGCCTGGCTGGGGATGTGCTGCTGTTTATCGACGAGCTCCATACCCTTATCGGAGCGGGCGGAGCCGAGGGAGCCATGGACGCCTCCAATATCCTGAAGCCGGCCCTGTCCAGAGGAGAACTGCAGGTCATCGGAGCCACCACGGTGGAGGAATACCGGAAGCATATCGAGAAGGATGCGGCCCTGGAGCGCAGATTCCAGCCCATTCTGGTGGAGGAGCCCTCTGAGGAGGAAACTATCCGGATCCTGAAGGGTATCCGTCCGGGCTATGAGCGTCACCATCAGGTAAAGATCACAGACGAGGCCCTGGAAGCGGCGGCGAAGCTGTCCAGACGGTATATCAGCGACCGGTTCCTGCCGGATAAGGCTATCGACCTGATGGACGAGGCGGCGGCCCGTGTACGCATGGGCAGCAGAAAGGGCTCGGAGGAGCACTTCCGGATGGAAGAGAAAAGCACAGAGCTGCTCCGAGAGATGGAAGAAGCAGTGAAGGCTCAGAACTTCACCCGGGCAGCAGAGCTTCGCAGGGAGCGTCTGGAGCTGGGTGAAAAGCTGGAAAAAGTGAAGAAAAAGCAGGATCGCAGAGAACGGAAAACCCTGATAGTGGGAGAAAATGAGATCGCGAAGACCGTATCGGATCTGACCCGGATTCCGGTGAGCAGGCTGACGGAGACGGAGAACCAGAGACTGAAAAAGCTGGAAAGCATCCTGCATAAGCGGGTGATTGCCCAGGACGAGGCTGTGACGGCCGTGGCAAAGGCTGTGCGCCGCGGCAGGGTGGGATTACAGGATCCCCGGAGACCCATCGGATCCTTCCTGTTCCTGGGCCCCACCGGCGTGGGAAAGACGGAGCTGTCCAAGGCCCTGGCAGAGGTCCTTTTCGGCCGGGAGGAGGCCATGATCCGGGTGGATATGTCTGAATACATGGAAAAGCACAGCGTATCCAAGCTCATCGGAGCGCCTCCCGGATATGTGGGCCACGACGACGGCGGCCAGCTGTCCGAGAAGGTACGACGGAATCCCTATACAGTGATCCTGTTCGACGAGATCGAGAAGGCCCATCCGGATGTGTTCAATATCCTTCTGCAGGTGCTGGACGACGGAAGAATCACAGATTCCCAGGGAAGAACCGTGGATTTCAAGAATACGGTGATTATCATGACATCCAACGCGGGCGCGGGTGCCATCGTCTCCCCCAAGCGGCTGGGCTTCGCCTCCGTGGACGACGAGAAGCATAATTACGAGGCCATGAAGAACAGCGTCATGGAGGAGGTACGCCGGATGTTCAAGCCGGAGTTCCTGAACCGGATCGATGAGATCATTGTGTTCCATGCCCTGAATAAGGAGCAGATGAAGTCCATCGTGAATATTCTGCTGAAGGAGCTGACGAACCGGTGTCATCAGCAGCTGGGCATCGAACTGAAGGTGCGGGACAGCGTAAAGCTCCATATCGTGGAGACGGCCTACGACGTGAAGTACGGAGCGCGGCCCTTAAAGCGCGCCATCCAGACGAAGATCGAGGATGCCCTGGCAGACGAGATCCTGTCCGGAAGAGTGGGAAGGGGCAGTCAGGTGACGGTCACCATGAGAAAAGGAAAAATCATATTTGATTGCTAAACTTTTCATAAATTGCTGGAAATGAGGACAGGGATCGTATATAATCAAACATATCAGATTCCAGTTGGGAGGACAAAAGAAATGGCAGCAGTAAAAGAATTGATTCGCGCAGAGGAAGATGGAAGCATCAGCTTTGGAGACTATGAGCTGGCAGCAAAGAGCAAGCGCCAGGAGGAGTATCAGGGAGATATCTATAAGGTAAAGACCTTCCGTGAGATTACGAAGCTGGAGCGAAATGATCTGTTTGTCTATGAATCAGTTCCCGGAACAGCGGTAGAACATTTTAAGGTAAATGCAGACAGTGTGGAGTTTCGGGTAGAAGGTCCCGAGGACGCGCAGATCACCCTGGGTATGGAGGACGACACGGAGTATCTGACCCTGGTGGACGGAGTCAGCGCAGGCGCCATCAAGACAGGTCTGGGCGGCAAGCTGGTTCTCAGCGTGGAGCTGGGCGGCAAGGAGACCGTTTCTGTAAAAGTAGTGAAGGCATAATAAGACAAGTCTATGGCAAAAGGAAAGTCTACGGTATTTTTCTGCCAGAGCTGCGGGTACGAGTCCCCCAAGTGGATGGGCCAGTGTCCGGGCTGCCGGGAGTGGAATACCTTTGTGGAAGAAACCGTTGTAAAAAGTGAAAAAAAGAGTACTGGTAGAGTCTCTGAGAGGAGGGCAGCCGGAGGTCCGGTCTGCCTTTCTTCTATTGAAACCAAGGATGAGGAGCGGCTGGATACCCGGATGGAGGAGCTGAACCGGGTGCTGGGAGGCGGTATCGTGCCGGGCTCCCTGGTGCTGGTGGGCGGCGATCCGGGTATCGGTAAGTCCACCCTGCTTTTGCAGGTGTGCCAGAAGCTGGCGGCGGACGGCCGCAGCGTCCTCTATATCTCCGGCGAGGAGTCCTTAAAGCAGATCAAGCTGCGGGCGGCACGGATCGGAGAATTTTCGGACAGGCTTCTGCTGTTCTGTGAGACGAATCTGGAGCTCATCCGGGAGACCATCGAGGGCAGCCGCCCGGAGGTAGTCATCATCGATTCCATCCAGACCATGTACAATGAAAACGTCAGCTCGGCTCCGGGCAGCGTTTCCCAGGTGCGGGAGTCCACTTCGATCCTGATGCAGCTGGCCAAGGGCCTGGGTATCACCATCTTTATTGTGGGCCATGTGACCAAGGAGGGAACGGTGGCAGGTCCCCGGGTGCTGGAGCATATGGTGGATACGGTGCTGTATTTTGAGGGAGACCGCCACGCCTCCTACCGGATCCTGCGGGCGGTGAAGAACCGTTTTGGATCCACCAATGAGATCGGCGTCTTCGAAATGCGGGAGACGGGTCTGACAGAAGTGGAGAATCCTTCGGAGTTTATGCTGAACGGGCGGCCGGAGGCAGCCTCCGGATCCATCGTGGCCTGCTCCGTGGAGGGGACCCGGCCCATTCTGCTGGAGATCCAGGCCCTGGTATCCCGCAGTCAGCTGACCATGCCCCGGCGAACGGCGGCCGGCATGGACTATAACCGGGTGAGTCTTCTGCTGGCAGTGCTGGAGAAGCGGCTGAACCTACATCTCTCCGGCAGCGACGTGTATGTGAACATCGCAGGAGGCATCCGCATCAATGAACCGGCCATCGATCTGGGCGTGGTGCTGGCCATCGTGTCCAGCTACCGGGATCAGGCCATTGACGAGAAGGTGCTGGCCTTTGGAGAGGTGGGCTTAAGCGGTGAGGTCCGGGCAGTGAGCCAGGCCTCCCAGCGGGTACAGGAGGCCAGAAAATTGGGCTTCACCACGGTGATTCTGCCGGAGGTCTGCAGACAGCAGGTGGGCAGGGTAGACGGTATCCGTCTGTGCGGCGTCCGGACCGTGGCCGACGCAGTGCGGGCGATCTCCTAAAGTTACAGTTCACGCTGTTCACAGTAACACGTTTCGCGATGCACAGAAATTACGCATTCTGCGCAATTTCCTAAAAACCATTTTCTAAGAATTTGAAAATAACACTTGACAAAAAACGTGCTTATATGATATAAATAATAAGCACGTTTGATACAGGGGATTGGTCAAATGGCATGACAGGGGTCTCCAAAACCCTTAGTGGGAGTTCGATTCTCTCATCCCCTGCTACTGAGACTGGAAGCGGAAAGCTTTCAGTCTTTTTTTATGGAATAGGAAATTCCGATAGAATTCGGAATCTAATCAGTACTTATAAAAATTTAGTACTTGACATTACATAGTAGTAGGTGTAACCTAATATCAGACAAAAGGTTGGGAGGGATAAGATGAACCCACAGTTTAAGAAGGGCGTGCTGGAGCTGATTGTGCTGGAGGCGGTGCGCCGGAAGGACCGATACGGCTACGAGCTGGTGGAGGAGGTTTCCCGGGTCATTGATGTGAATGAGGGAACCATTTATCCGCTGCTGAAGCGGCTGACCAATGAACATTATTTTGAGACATACCTTCGGGAGTCCACAGAAGGGCCGCCCCGGAAGTATTACCATCTGACGGCGGCGGGGATTCTCTACCGGGATTCCCTGGCGAAGGAATGGATAGAATTTCAGCAGCAGGTCGGTAAGTACCTGAAGGAGGGAGAACAATATGAGTAAAGAAGCATTTCTGACAGAGCTTGCGGGACATCTGAAGGTCTTGGAGCAGCAGGAACAGCAGGATATTCTGGATGAATATGCTCAGCATATCGATATGAAGATACAGAACGGCATGTCCGAGGAGGAGGCCATCGGCGATTTCGGTCCGGTGAAGGAGCTGGCGGCGGAGATTCTGGAGGCGTACCATGTGAATCCGGAGTACGGTGACAGCAGCCGACGGGTTAAAATGGATTTTGAGAGCGCAGCCCAGTCCGCGGAGCAGGGTATCCGGCAGGCGGGCGGATTCCTGAAACGTGCGGGAAAGAAGCTGGGACAGTGGCTCAGAGAGGTCTGCGCCTGGATCGGAAAGCCGTTTTATAAGAAGCAGGCGGAGGGAGCAGAAGCGCCGAACGGACAGGAAACCGTCGGACAGCAGGCAGACGGGAACAGTTCGCATTCAGAGAAAGACGGAGCCGGATACTGTCAGGCGACGATTGGCGGGCAGACCGCACAGTCCCGGCAGGGCATCATTGAAATGTTCCTGGGCTTCTGCCATGATATCCTGAAAGGGTGCGGCCATCTGATTGCCAGCCTGGCCCGCGTGGCAGGAAAGCTGTCCCGTATTTGCTGGGATCTGCTCCGCTGGGGCCTGCGCCTCTGCTGGAACGTCTTGTGGTTCTGCGCGGCAGCTGGTCTGGCACTTGGAACCATTGCCTCCATTTTCTGCTTCGGAGCAATCCTGATTCTCTGCTTCCAGGGCTACCCGCTCATGGGCATGACCCTGATAGCTCTTGGCGGTATCCTCTGCGGGGGCGCGCTGACCTGCGCGGCCTGGGGCCTGATTCGCCGGAAAAAGACTGCAGAAAAAACCGTCATCCTGGAAAATGCAGATGACACGGACGAAGAGCCGGAAGAGGAAGAACTCGAAGAGGAAGAGTTCGAAGAGAAAGAACCCGACGAGGACGATTTCACAGACGGGGACATGGAAGCAGAGGAGGATGAACATGACCAGATTTCATAAAATAACCATCGGTATCTTTTGCAGCGGCGTTCTGCTGACCGGCAGCGGCGCGGGCGTGGCCTTCGGAGAATTTTCAAGCCTGGCTTACGGCGGTACGGAGGTGGTCGGCGAGACAAATATGGTCACCAGAGATATCAGCAGAGAAATCGATCCGGAGCAGGGCGTCTGGAATATTGACGGCTACTGGGATACAGCTCCCGAGGTGGAAGCCGACGAGAGCATTCCGGAAAATACCGTACTGTTCCGCATTACCTACAATCAGGCTATGGTGGAGCCGCGGATCGAAGAGACCGTCCAGGAAGACGAATATTACGACAACGACGCCGACACCTGGCGGCAGACCCGCACCCCGGCCCTGGAGCTTCACTGCTACTGGGAGAATACGGACGAGAGTGATTTTCAGAATCTAATGGAGGCCAAGGACAAAGTCCTGGCGGGTCTGAAGCGTGGCGAATTGATTTCCGTGGTGGGCGCGCCCCATATCGAGCAGGTACAGATTTTCTATAACCCGGTCAATGAAAAAGATTTGAGATTGTAAGAAAGCTGTAAGAAAATCCTCCGGTGTCCCGTAAGAAAGAAAGGGTATTCTGAAACCACCGGAAAAGGAGAGAGCAAATATGAACGAATGCGTACTGGTGGTAGACGACGACAGAGAGATTGTGCGGGCCATAAGCCTGCTACTGGAAAAAGAGGGCTATCAGGTGCTGAAGGCCTACGACGGCCTAGAGGCCCTGGAACTGGCGGTGGAGAAGCCGGTGCAGCTCATCCTTATGGATGTGATGATGCCGCGCCTGGACGGACTGTCCGCCGTCATGAAGATTCGGGAGCGGAAAAATATCCCGATCATTGTCCTCAGCGCCAAAAGCGAGGAGACCGACAAAATCTTAGGGTTGTCCATGGGAGCCGACGACTATGTGGCGAAGCCCTTTCATCCCCAGGAGCTGGCAGCCCGGGTGAAAAGCCAGCTTCGGCGCTATACGATGCTGGGTGATATCCATGCGGGCGTATCCGGGGATGAGATCCGAAACGGCCGTCTTTGCTATCGCCAGTCCGAGCGGACTCTGTACGCAGACGGAGAGCCGGTGCGGCTGACCGCCACCGAGACAAAGATTGTGGAGCTTCTGATGAAGAACCGTGGTCGCGTCTTTCCGGCGGAGGAGATCTACCGCCGGGTCTGGGAGGAGGAAGCCTACGCGCCGGAGAATACGGTTATGGTACATATCCGCCGCATTCGTGAAAAGATCGAGCTTAATCCGAAAGAACCGGAATATTTAAAGGTGGTGTGGGGAATTGGATACAAGATGGAAAAAATCTAAAATCTGGATAGGAATGCTTGCCTTCTTTCTGGGAATGACGTTGCTGATTTACAACTTCATTTCCATGCTGACCCTGATTTCGAACACAGATCTGCGGCAGTCCGATTATCAGAAGACACAGGAATTTGCGACCAGGATATCGAACCGGCTGGAGGATCTGATCGGTATCGGGCTCAAGGGGAAGGACTGGGTGCGCTATCAGTACAGCTACAGTGATTCCGACTATGCGTATGATTCTTATGCGACAGATACGGTTACAGAGGATAGCGGTACGGTCATATCCGAATGGTGGACGTCTGGTTACTCAGGCTCCATGAGTTATGAAGAGGCAGCCACAGAAGCAGGTGAATACAGCACGGCGGATTTTAATGCCTATCTGGAAGAGCTGAAAGCCGACCAGAACCTGCGTTACGCGGTGTTCAAAGACGGAAAACTGACCTATACGAACATCGACGGACTGGACGCGGAAAATGCCAGCATTGGTATGGATTTCGCGGCCTGGATTCCGGCGGAGGAGTATAATTTTCAGCTGACCTACAATAAGGACGGCGACGGCAAGGTAGCCATGGAAAAGGACGGTCAGACCGTAGACGTCTACGGCGACGGTATTTACCGGGAGAAGAGCCGCTGGGCCGTGCCGGGCTATCAGAATTTCACAGCCGGGGACGAGGCGAAAGCCATCGCGGTCTATCTGGCAGCTGCGAAGGAGCCCAGGCTCTATGTGGTCAGCGGCACAAATGGAACCAACCGATACGGCGGCGTCCTCTACCGTCTGAAGGAGAGTCTGACGGCAGAACGGCAGCAGCTGGTACGCAGCAAAGCCGGTCTGGCGGCGGCTCTCCTTTTGTTACTTCTGGCGTGGGCGCTGCGGAAACCGCGCAGGGCAGGCCGGGAAAAAATCACCGGATGGACTGGAAAAATCTGGTTGGAAGTCAAGCTGCTGTTCTTCCTGATCATCCCAATCTGTCTGATTTTGACCTTCGTAACTGATTTTTTAAGCTGGAGCGGTTTCAGTCTGGATCGGTTCGTTTATTATGGAGTTCAGGACTATCTACCGCAGGCGCGGGATTATCTGGCGTTCCATCTGGACGGCTTTTTCAGCTTCTGGCTGCTGAGCTTCTGGCCGCTGTATCTGGGCGTCACCGATCTGCGCCGGAATAAGGGACAGCAGAAGAGCATCATCGGCCGTCTGCGGCGCAGCATCCGGACCCGGGATCTGAAGCAGCCCGTACAGAAAAAGCTGGTGAAATGGCAGCGACGCTCCCTGATTCCCTTTGTGGGCTTCTTCTATGCGGGGAAGGTACGCAGACTGGCCGAGGATCTGGGCGCTCTGACGGAACAGATCCGGGTCATTCGGAACGGCGATATAGGAAATGCGCTGTCCTTGCCGGAGGACAGTGATCTGAAAGCGGCGGCGGAGGACCTGAACGGCATCCAGGAGGGCATGGAGGCGGCCATCCGGGAGCGCACGAAGAGCGAGCGCATGAAGGTGGAACTGGTGGCCAATGTGTCCCACGACATCAAGACGCCCCTGACTTCCATCGTCAGCTACGTGGACATCCTGAAGCAGGAGGAAAATCTGCCCGAGGATGTGAAGGACTACATCCGTGTCCTGGGTGAAAAATCCGAGCGCTTAAGCGCCATGGTGCAGGACGTGTTCGAGGTGAGTAAGGCGGCTTCCGGCGAGCTGAAGGTGAAGCCGGAGAAGCTGGATTTCGCCAAGCTTTTGCGACAGACCCTGGCGGATATGGCGGAACCCATCGAGCAGAGCGGCCTGTCCATGCGGGTATCCATCCCGGAAAAACCAGTGGAGATTACAGCGGACGGCCAGCGCATGTACCGTGTATTCCAGAACCTGTTGCAGAACGCGCTGAAGTATTCCCTGACCGGCTCCCGCGTGTACCTGACCCTGACGGAAAAGGATGGTAAGGCAACGGCGGTGATGAAAAATACGTCGGCCACCGAACTGGGCGACGGCATCGATTTCACTGAGCGCTTCGTCCGGGGCGACAAGAGCCGGACAGACGGCGGCAGCGGCCTGGGCCTGTCCATCGCCAAAAGCTTCACCGAGGCCTGCGGCGGCAGCTTCCGGGTGGAGAACGACGCAGATCTGTTTACGGCGGTGGTGAGTTTTGGGGTGACGGATAACAGGAAAGAAGCGTAAGAATAAGTAAGAAAGAGAGCGGAGACAGTATGCGCATACAGGAAAAGTATCTGAAACAGGCAAGAAGGATCCATCAGGAATCCCCGGTGGTGGACGCCCACTTCGATCTGGCGGCGGAGGTCTGCGAACGCTGCCTGACCGGGGAGCAGGGCGTGGTGGAACGGCGGTATCTGCCGTATTTTGAAAAGGCAGGACTGAACATCGTGGTCTCGTCCATCTTTATCAATAACCGTGATTTACCGGAGCTGGGCCTCCGAAAGGCCCTGGGGCAGATTACGGCCCTGAAGGAGGATGTGGAGCCGGTGAATGACCGCATCTGCGTGACCGCCAGCCGCGCGGAACTGGACGAGAACCTGGCGGCGGGCCGTATCTCGATTCTGCTGTCCATGGAGGGCCTCGATCCCCTGGGGAATGATTTGTCCCTGCTCCGCACCTTCTACAACCTGGGCGTGCGGGGCGCAGGCCTTACCTGGAGCCGCCGTAACGCCTTTGCCACGGGCTGCTGCACGGCCGGTCAGTTCCGGGAGATCCCGGGCGGCCTGACGGAGCTTGGCAAAGAAGCAGTCCGAAAAATGGAACGGCTCGGTATGTGGCTGGATGTGAGCCACTTAAGCAACGATGGCTTTCGGGATGTCTGCGATCTGACGGAGCAGCCCTTTATGGCCAGCCACTCGGACGCCTGGGCTGTGAACGAGAATTACCGGAACCTGATAGATGCCCAGATTCGTGAAATCGCGGGGCGCGGCGGCGTCATCGGGCTGAATGCCTGCGGGTATCTCACGGGCATTATGCCGGAGACCACGACTCCGGCGGAACAGGAGGCCGACGCAGCCCTGCTCCGCCTCTGCGAACACGCCGAGCATCTGATCCGTATCGCAGGCCCGGCCCATGTGGGCTACGGCTTTGATCTCTGCAAAGGACTGGAAGATGCTACCCCGCGTATCCGGTTTGAGACAGAGAATTATGACGTGCTGGCCCATCACGGCGAGATGGTGAAGCTGACCGCATTGTTATTGCAGCGGGGCATGGATACAGAGGCGGTGAAAGGCGTCGTGGGCGGCAACTTCCTGCGGTATTATCGCAGAATATTAAAGTAAAATCATGTAAAACCGACAATGCAATCACAAAAATCCGGAAAACAGGCGAAAAAAAGCCCGTGAGGTTCAGAAAAATCTGAGCTTCACGGGCTTTTTGTACTGTTTATTCTACTGCGTAGGGTTCCTTTTCCGTAATCAGGTTGCAGATAACCGTAATAATACCGGTCAGATATTCATCCGAAATATCCGGCTGGAGCACCAGCTCCGGCAGAAGCTTCGCAGGCAGCACGGACGCAAGCCGTTCCCGAATCTGATCCACAAGCGCACTGGTAAAACGAAAACCGCACAGAATCAGATATTTGGGATCCACAATCGTGATAATGGAGATGATAACCTTGGAAATCAGATCCACAAAGGTATCATCCCGGGAACATTGGGCAATCAGCTCCTCCCGGGAGGATACATAGGGCAGATAGTTGATCTCACCGGAAAAATTGGCGTTTCCGCGGAGCAGATGTCCATTCACGATAAATCCGGCTCCATAGGTATAATTCTCGGGAGCGTTCAGAAGCGCGCAGTTTTTCAGATTCGCCGTATTGTGAGTCTGATAATAGCCAAAGGTTTTAAAATGCATCTCATTGTCAATCAGAACCTTTACATGGTATTTGTCCTGCAGCAAATCGCGCAGATTCAGCTGCTCCAGATTAGGAACATCACAGTAAAGCACTTCACCGTGCACCACCATACCGGGAATCCCGATTCCGATGGCCTGGATCTGGGGCGTATTTTCAAATTGCTTTTGTATCAGGGAATCCAGAAACTCAAAAGACAGCTGCGAAAGGGGCTGCATATAGGATTCTCTTACCAGAATATTTCCGGAGAGATTGACGACAGCAATTTCAATCTGATTGAATGCGCCGTTGGCTACAAGGGAGATGGCCAGCGCAAGACGGGTATCTGCATTATAAATATAGATCTTGGAAGGCCGTCCGCCCTGGGAGGGAGCCATATCACCTGCAATCAGCTCGCCGGACGCTACCAGCTCCCGCATGATGTTTCCGCAGGTGGAGATGCTTAAGCCTGTCAGCTGCGCAATATCATTGCGGGTGCCCTGTCCGATTTCCCGGAAGGCGGAAATGATCAGTTCTTTGTTTTGCTGCTTCAGCAGCATGGTGTTACGAATAGGTTTATCCATGTTGGTAAGTTACCTCCGATAGTATTTGTTACGATAAGACTTATCAAAACAAATCCCTCATGTGAAAAACTTATCAAAAAAAACCAAGAATGTCAATGAAAATCAGGATTATTTTAGAAAAAACAAATAAAAAATGTATTGACAGAAATACAAAACTGATCTATATTACTATTACAACATAACTTACGGCAAGACATAACGTAAAAGATAACGTAAAAGATGCCGGTAGTAAAAGTGAAAGAGAAGGAATTATGCTGGAGGGAAAAAATGGCATACGTAGTGGGGATTGACACAGGAGGAACTTACACAGATGCGGTAATGCTGGACACAGAGATACAGGGACCGGAATGCATTAAGCGAAAAGCCAAGGCAATTACCACGCACGAAAAACTGGAAATCGGAATCCGGAACAGTCTGGAGAAACTGCTTCTGACAAAAGAAGAGATTCAGAAAATCGAAAAAGTAGTTCTTTCTACCACGCTGGCGACCAATGCGACAGTGGAAGGAAAGATGGGAAGAATCGGCCTGGTGGTGATCGGGGGAACACCTGCAGGAAAGCTGGCCACTGAAAATGTGGTGATCGTAGAGGGAAAAGTAAATATCAAAGGACGCATCATTCACGATGTGGATAAAGAGGAAGTAAGGCGGGCCGTGGAAACACTGGCATCCAGAGTAGATTCCTTTGCGGTATCCGGACAGGCCAGCGTAAGAAATCCGATTCTGGAGCAGCGTGTGAAGGCAGTCATTCAGTCCATGTGCGATTTGCCGGTGGTATGCGGACATGAGCTGGTATCGGAGCTGGGATATCTGGAGCGGACCAATACCGCAGTGGTAAACGCGGGACTGCTTCCGATTATTGATGAATTTGTAAAAGCCATTCAGAAGATTTTAGGTGAGATGCAGATTCAGGCGCCCGTGTTTGTGGTAAAGGGCGATGGAACGATTACCAAGATTGAGAGTATCAAGAATACCCCCATTGACACTGTGCTGTCAGGACCGGCGGCCAGCATCATCGGAGCCATCAACCTGACCGGAATCGGGAACGCGATTGTGGCAGATATGGGAGGAACCACCACAGATATCGGTGTGGTAAAAGAAAAACGGGTAGAGCTTTCACCGGATGGAGCCCTGGTTGGAAACTGGAAAATCAAGATAAAATCAGCAAAGCTTTATACCTATGGACTTGGCGGAGACAGCGCCATCAAAGTGGAAAATGATGAGATGAAGGTAGGGCCGGAGCGTGTGGTACCATCCAGTCGAGGGGATGCCCATAACGTAACGCCTACCGACATCCTTCATTATACAGGGGAATTTGTACAATGGGATCGAAAAAAAGCAGAGGACGCTATCATAGAACAGGCGGCGGAAGCGAGTATTACCCCGGATGAATACGTGGAAATGGCCAGAAATGAGATTGCGGCGAAGATTTATGAAAATCTGAAGCGCTACCGGAAAATCAAATTTCCCATCTGTGCCATCGGAGCACCGGCGGAATCCTGGTACCGGATCGCCCAGAAAAAATATGATTTCGAGCTGCTGGTGCCGAAGCATTATGAAGTGGCCAACGCCGTGGGAGCGGCCACATCCGGCGTCAGCGTAGAGGTGGAAGCCATGATTCGTCCCGGCGAAGAGGGCGGCGGTTATCTGGTTCACGCAGTCAACGAACGCTTTGAATTTGACGAGTTTGAAGACGCGCTGGCAAAAGCTGTGGAGGTCACAGAGGCATACGCGGTACAGCTTGTAAAGAAACAGAATCTGGAGGCATCCTATATCAAATATGAGTGCAGAAACATGTATCTGGATGAGGAGCAGATTATCTACCGGGATCTGCCGGTGGCAGAGGATGGAACCATTGAAATCGGCGATGACAGCGATTACGGAAAATATCTGGAGACCAGAATCAAGGTTCAGGTAGGCGGAAAGATTTTTGCAAATGTATAAAAAGAGCTAAGCGGCTTTTTTAAATAAAAGTTTAAGGAGGATGAAAATGAACTTATCACATGAGAAACTTCTGGGAATGTATGAAACCATGCAGAAGATTCGCCAGTTTGAATTTCAGACGGCGAAGAGCTTTGCAGAGGGCGATGTACTGGGCTTTGTACACCTCTACATCGGCGAGGAAGCCATTGCCACAGGCGTATGCGCTAATCTGGTAGACGGCGATTATATCACCAGTACCCACAGAGGACATGGACATATCATTGCCAAAGGCGCGGATATGAACAAAATGATGGCAGAGCTCTGGGGCAAAGAGACCGGTTACTGTAAAGGAAAGGGAGGCTCCATGCACATCGCGGATACCGACCTTGGTATCCTGGGAGCAAACGGAATCGTAGGCGGCGGCTTTACCCTGGCTACCGGAGCAGCGTTCTCCTCTATGATGCTGAAAACCGATAAGGTGTGCGTCTGCTTCCACGGAGACGGCGCGACAGCAGAGGGATCCTTCCATGAGGCCATGAATATCGCAAGCCTCTGGAACCTGCCGGTTGTTTTTGTAAATGAGAATAACCTGTATGCAGTATCCTGCCGTATTACCAACGGCATGAAGATTGAGAATACGGCAGATCGTGCAGCTGCGTACTCCATGCCCAGTGAGGTAGTGGACGGAAATGACATCATGGCTGTATGTGAAGCAGCTAAGAGAGCCGTAGACCGTGCGAGAAACGGCTATGGTCCCACCTATATCGAGTGCAAGACATACCGTTGGAGAGGCCACTTTGAGGGCGAGCCGGAGAACTACCGGAATCCGGAAGAGGTGAAGCTCTGGAAGCAGCCGGATCACGATCCGATTCCCAGATTTGAGACCTATCTGAAAGAAAACGGCGTTGCCACAGACGAGGATCTGAAGGCAATTCAGGATAAGGTAAAAGAGATGGTGAAAGAGTCTGTCAGATTTGCGGCAGAGAGCTCTTATCCGGCTAAGGAAGCGGCACTTACCGATGTGTATACAGATATTGTAGAGGAGGCGAGATAATGCGGAATATGTATTTTTCAGAAGCGGTATCCGATGCGATTCGCTATGAGATGGAGAAGGATCCCACCGTTTTCTGTATTGGAGAGGATGTAGGTTTTGTAGACGGTTCTATGGGAGCAACCAGAGGCCTGTACAGACAGTTTGGCAAAGAACGTGTACGCGATACGCCGGTGGCGGAACAGATGATCGTAGGACTTTCCGCAGGTGCGGCCCTGACCGGTATGCGTCCGGTGGCAGAGCTGATGTACAACGATTTCATGGGATGCTGTATGGATCAGATTATGAACCAGACCGCAAAATTCCGTTATATGTATGGTGGAAGCATGAATGTACCGATGACCCTTCGTCTGACCAGCGGCGGCGGCATGCAGTGCGCGGCGCAGCATTCCCAGTCTCTGGAGGCGATGCTGGTACATATTCCGGGCCTGAAGGTGGTATATCCCTCTACGCCCCAGGACGTATACGGACTGCTGCTGACCGCCATTGAGGACGACGACCCGGTTATGGTATTCGAGCATCAGATGCTGTACCAGACCAAGGGCGAGGTGGTAGACAAGGATGTTTATTCCCCGATTCCGCTGGGAAGCGCGGATATCAAGCATCCGGGAAGCGATGTGACTCTGGTAGCGACCGGTCTGTGTGTGCTGAAAGCACTGGAGGCTGCGAAAGAGCTGGAGAAAGAGGGGATCAGCGTAGAGGTCATCGACCCGAGAACCCTGTATCCCTTCGATAAAGAGCTGGTATACAAGTCCATCTCCAAGACCAGAAAGCTTGTGATTGTAACCGAAGAGGTGAAGCGCGGCGCATGGTCCGGCGAGTTGGCAGCCAATGTGGCGGAAGATATGTTTGAAACTCTGGATAAGGGTATTATCCGCGTGGGTTCACTGAATACACCCTGTCCGTATACCGTAACGCTGGAGGATTACTACTTCCCGCAGAAGAATGACATTATTACCGCAGTAAAGAAAATTATGGAATAAGGCATACTTTGTTATCATTCATACAAGTTCGGGACCGGCACAGATGGTGCCGGTCCCGGACAAACACAGATGAATTAAGGAGGAAAAGAATATGGTAAAGGTATTTAAGCTGCCGAGAATGGGAGCAACAATGAAAGAAGGAACCATCGGCCAGTTCCTGGTAAAGGTGGGAGACAAGGTTTCCGAAGGAGACGCTTTATATGAGGTAGAAACTGACAAGATTACCAATCAGGCAGAATCTGATATGGACGGCTATGTAAGAAAGTTTCTGGTGGAAGAGGGCGATACTGTGGCCTGCCAGACACCGGTTCTGATTGTTTCAGAAGATGAGAATGAGGACATTTCCGCATATCTGTAAGGAAAGGGTGGATTTGTAAAAGGGAGAAATTATGGCGAAATTGTTGAATAAAGCGAATAAGGATTATATTGCAAGTTTAATTCCGGAAAACGTGCCTGATTGGAAAAAAGTATGGCAGGAAGGCTATGAGATAGGAAAAAATCTGAAGATCAAAACCATTCCATTTGAAAAAAAATACGGTATGAAGCCTGTGGATTATCGTATGAAGCTGAAAAAAGAGGGAAAAATGTGTTGGAAGATCAATACCGGTCTTTCAAGTGTCGAAGAGCAGGTAGCGGCCATGAAGGAAGCGGAGAAGTTCAATGAGGAGACCGGTCTGAATATCAGCATGGCGCATCAGCTTCCGCAGAATATCACAGGTGTTCCTAAGGATAAGCGAGAAGGACTTCCGATTTCCCTTGGATTTATGCTGAATGAACCGGAGGATTGGGAAGCAATTACAATGGCTTCTTCCGTAGCGCCGGTCTTCGGAGATAACCATCTGGGATGGCCTAACGCAGTGGAGACCACCATTAATTCTGTTCAGGCAGGTTCCCAGTGGACTGGACTTATCAGTACCTATGTACAGGTAGCTCCCGGATGCCCGGATGAAGTGTGGAATATGACAGAAAATGTCAAGGCATTGGGTATTGTGGCTGCAAAATATGATGACAAGGTAATTGCAAACGGTCAGTCAGATGATTCTTATGGCGCGTATTTCAATGATTTAGCAACTTCTCTGGCTTGGGCGCGGATGGATCGCTATATTACAACGGATCTCTGTGGCGCAAGATACTCTTACAGTTTTGGAAATTTTACCCAGAATATTATGCATAAGGCAGCATTATGGCTGGCAGCCAGCGAGGTATTCAGCAAGGATGATCAGCCGGGTATCGGCTTCATATATCCGGATACCATCAGCCACTGGGATCACCATATTCAGGCCAACTATGGCTTCCAGATCCCGGAGGTTCTGTTCCTGATTCTGGTGGAGAAGCATTTCAAGACAGGCTGCGCGTTCCTCTCTGTTCCGATCACTGAGAAGGTAGCGATTCCCACCGTACCAGAGATGCTGGACATGACAGGAGCATGCCAGAGAGCGCAGGAGGTTACTTACTACTGGGAGCCTATGATGAACTGGGAGCCCCTGGAGAAGCTGCGTGACGAGACCATCGATCTGTCTGACAGGATGTTCCACTATATGCTGGACGGTTTAAAGGAAGCAGGCGTAGATATCACCAACCCCATTGAACTGATGACAGTACTGAAAGCAATTGATCCCTTTGTACTGGAACGCCTGTTCCATCCGTCCGTAGTGGAGGATGGAAGCGAGACCGTAGTACCGCTGATGCCGGCGGCGCTGTGGAACGCCACCCAGAATGAGCTGGCTAATCAGATCAACCTGCTGAAGGATACTAAATATCCGGCTCTTCTGAAGGATCGCAGAATCGTGGTAGCGTCTGCGGATGTCCATTTTGCGGGAGCAGCAGTTATCGTAGGAACCATGAAGGAATTTGGCGTAGATGTGGTAGACGGCGGCAATCAGCTGGAGGCCATCGATGTTCTGGACCTGGCAGACGAGAATGATATTACAGATATCTGTGTCAGCCTGCATAATGGTCAGGCACTGCCCTACGCGAAGCTGATTGTGAAGCTGGCGGCTGAGAGAGGAAAAAATTACCGTTTCTTCTTCGGCGGAGTGCTGCAGAGCTTCTTAAACGAGGACGATGATGTGCCTTCTGATGTAACAGAGGAGATCCGGAACCTGGGAATCACTCCGGTAACAACCGTAGAAGACCTGTTTGACAAGATTACACAGTAAGCAGGAGAGAGGAAACGCTTATGGAAGCAAGAACAATCAAGGCGAAGGGAATGCGGAAAATCATTGCGGAGCGTATGAGCGAGAGCTGGAATACCTCCCCGCGGGTGGCGTTTACACTGAGCGTAGATATGACCCATACCCTGGAGCTTCTTAAAAAATTAAATCAGGATAACACGGAGAAAAGCCGGAAGGTGACCATGAACCATATTCTCATGAAGGTATGCGCACAGGCCATCACAGAATATGAGTATTTCAATTCCAGCTTTCAGGACAATGAGATTACCATCCACGAGCAGGTCAATGTGGGACTTGCGGTGGCTCTGGACGAGGGACTGATTGTTCCCAATGTAAAGGATGTGGCCAATAAGGATATCTACACCATAGCCCTGGAGACCAACGACGTGGTGGCGAGAACCCGGAAAAACCGGATTACCATGGATGACATTTCTGGCGGCACCTTTACCATTTCCAATCTGGGTATGATGGGAATCGAAAGCTTTTCTCCGATTATCAATCTGCCGGAGGCGGCGATTCTGGGCGTCAATAAGATGCAGGATACGCCGGTGGTGGAAAATGGAGAGGTAGTCATCCGTCCCATGATGAATCTGAATCTGGTGGCGGATCACCGTATGATTGACGGCGCTTACGCAGCCAAGTTTTTCAGCCGCGTAAAGGAACTGATGGAAACCATCGAACTGTAAGGGCGGCGCATAGCAAATTAAGGGAGAAAAAGCGGAAATGAAATTATTAATTGGACTTGATTTGGGTACCACCGCTCTGAAAATTGCGTTATTTGACAGCAGGGGAACTTTACTTGCCGTATCTACACAGGAGTACAGCCTGCTGACGCCGAAGGTAAATTTCGTGGAGGAGGAGCCGGAGGTATACTGGAAGGCATTCTGCGACGGTCTGACGGAACTGAAAAAGCAGTATCCCATCCGGGCAGAGGACAGTATCGCGCTGGCCATCTCCGCCCAGGGAGAGACCATGTTCTGCATGGATAAAGAAGGAAAATCTCTGCGGAACGCCATCGTCTGGATGGATAACCGGGCGGCGGAGGAAGCCAGAGAGATGGACGAGCACTTTGGCAACGAGACCTGTTACCGGGTGACAGGCCAGGTAAGCTTCGAGCCCTGCTGGCCGGGAGCCAAGATTCTGTGGCTCCGGAAAAACGAGCCGGAGATTTTCGCGAAGACCGATAAGTTTCTGCTGATAGAGGATTATTTTATTTATCGCATGACCGGTAAATTCGCCACAGAAGGTTCTCTGGTATGCTCTTCCGTATACTGGGATATCACAAAGAAGGCCTACTGGCCGGAGATGCTGGAATTTTTAGGCATCCGGGAGGAGCAGCTGGCGCCGGTCTATGAATCCGGCGAGGTAGTCGGTACCATGCTTCCGGAAATCAGCCGGGAGCTGGGCCTGGGAGCAGACGTTACGGTCTGCACCGGAGCCCTGGATCAGGCAGCCGGAGCTATTGGAGTCGGCAATGTACACGAGGGAATGTTCTCAGAAAATATCGGTTCTGCCCTGGCTATCTGTGTACCGGTATCCAAGCCGACCTTTGATCCCAACGGTAAAATGCCGCTGCACTATTTCGCGATTCCGGATATGTATATGATGCATACCTTTACCACGGGCGGTATGGCGCTTCGGTGGTTCCGGGATAAGTTCTGTAAGAATGAGATGGCGGTGGAATCCGTATCGGATATGGACGCCTACGATCTGATGGGGCGGGAGGCAGCCAGCGTTCCTGCCGGAGCGGAGGGGCTTCTGATGCTTCCGCATCTCTCCGGCTCTCTGGCGCCGGATGTGAATGCCAGAGCCAAGGGCGTGTGGTTCGGTTTTACCATGAAGCACACAAAGGCTCATTTCGTAAGAGCTATTTTTGAGGCGGTAGGCTACATATTACAGAGAAATATCGACACACTGGCAGCCATGGGGATTCAGGTCAAAGAGGTACGGTCTCTGGGCGGCGGCTCCAAGAGCGCAGTGTGGAGTCAGATTAAATCTGATATTACGGGAAAGAAGCTTCTGACAACTAAATCCAAGGAGGCGGCATGTCTGGGAGCGGCGATTCTGGCAGGTAAGGCAGTCGGCATCTTTGACAGCATCGACGGGGCTGTGGACAGCATGATTGACATCAAGGCAGAGTTCGAGCCGGATAGGGATAACCGGGAGGTTTACAAGAAGGGCTACGATATGTACTGCAGGCTGTTCCACGATCTGACAGACTGCTTTGACCAGACAATTTAATTATAGGGAGAAAGAACATGAAAGAAAAATTAATCGTAATGCTGACACATCATGATGTGACAGTCAAGAATGCAAAAGAGGTTTTTAAGGAGTGCGCGGATCTGCCGGTACAGAACTGGGGATTCAAGGATGTGGGACTTCCGCCCAAGGAGATGAAGGAGCTCTGCCAGATGATGAAGGCGGCAGGCAAGACCACCTTCCTGGAGGTTGTAACCTACAGCGAGAGCGAGTGCCTGCGGGGCGCGCAGCTGGCCGTAGAGTGCGGCTTTGACTATCTGGCGGGAACCATTTTCTATGACAGCGTCATGGATTATATCAAGCAGCATGACCTGAAGTACTGCCCGTTTGTAGGACATGTATCCGGCAGCCCCAGTGTTCTGGAGGGAACCGTGGAGTTCTGCGTAGGACAGGCGGAGGAGTATCGCGAGAAGGGCGCTTACGGCATCGATCTGCTGGGCTACCGCTATGCGGACGGCGATCCGGAGGTGTTTTCCGCAGAAGTGGTAAAGGAGTGCAAGCTGCCGGTGATTATGGCAGGAAGCATCGATTCCCCGGCGAGAATCGAAGTGGTACGCAAGATGAATCCCTGGACCTTTACCATGGGAAGCGCACTGTTTGACAAGAAATTTGTGAAAGAGGGAACCTTCCGTGAGAATCTGGAGAAGGTAGTTTCTCTCTTATAAGGAGAGGAGACAGCATATGAGTATTCGGGATGCAATGTCTCACATTACCCACGGAACCTATGTAATAGGAACCAAAACCAGGGAAAAAGAAAACCTGATGACAGCCGCCTGGCTGTCACAGGTATCTTCCAGACCGGCCTGTATCGCAGTGGCCGTCTCAGAAAAGCATCTGACAGCGGAAATGATAGAAAAAACAGGGAGTTTTACCGTAAGCGTCTTGTCAGAGGAACAGTATGGGGAGGCATACCGGTGCGGCACCATATCCGGCAGAGAGGCAGATAAAACAGCGGGAGAGCTCGTGGAGCATGATGAAAAGGGAAATCCGTTTTTAAAAGACGCAGCCGCATATCTTAGCTGCAAGCTGCTGGATACCGTGAAAGTGACTGATCACATTCTGTTTATCGGAGAGGTGACAGAGGGAAACGGAACACCGAAAAAGGATATGGTATACTGTATGGAAGAAATATTAACAAAAGGAAAAGGGAAGTAAGAGAAAGGGGTGTACAAAAATGAATGAAAAGCTTGTAAATCCGAGTAAAAAGCAATGGATGATGCTGCTGTTATGTGTGATTGGAGGTTCTATCGCACCGTTTTTCCAGTATTGTCACGGAACACTGACGGATTACATCATGATCACTTATTCCGTATCCTATACAGAGATCGGATATCTGAATACGGTTTACGCGTTCGCATGCGGCCTGGGCCTGTTTCTGGCCGGCGCGGTAGCCAATAAAAAGGGCTGTAAGTTCTTTACCATCCTGGGAATCGGCATTATGATGGTAGGCCATGCGATGTTCTATTTGCTGGCGACCTCTTATCCGATGCTTCTGATCTCCAGAGTAGTCAGCGGTCTCGGAAACGCGTTTATCTATAACGCAGCGTATACCCTGGCGGTACAGTGGTTCCAGGGGACCACAAAAACAGGTGTTGCAGCGGGCGCTATGACCGCATCCGACGGAGTAGGTACCTTTTTCGCATTATATGTGTTCTCTCTTCTGATAAACGGCCTTGGAATTAAAAACGGAAATCTTGCTACGATTGCGGTAGTTGCGATTATTTTTGTGGGACTTCTTGGTATCCTGAAGGATCCGAAGAGCGCGCAGAGCGGCGAAGAGGCTGTGGTACGGGATGAATCCGGAAAGTATCAGAATGTATGGAACCGTAATACCATCGCCACCTGTGTGACTGTTACCGGCGTTCTGGGAGGCCTTGGAATCGCCAATTACTGGGGACCGAGTATGCTGACCGATCTGGGAATGGCGAGCACCACCGCAGGCTTTTATTCATCTCTGTTTACCGTTGCGGGAATCGTATCCAGTCTGGTATTCGGCGCAATTTCCGATAAGCTGGGCAAGAGACGTCTGCCGACTCTGATTGGCGGTATCGGTATGGTAGCGGGCTATATTCTGATGATTCTTGGAAATCAGAGCGGAACCATTGCACTGGTAGTATTCGGAATGATTCTGACAGGCTTCTGTGCCTATGTGGCATATCCGATGGCATTCGCGACACTGTCTGATACCGTATGTGAAGAAAAGCTTGCGGCAGCAAACGGCGTAATTCAGGGCGTATCCTTCCTGGCAGGTATGTTCGTATTCCAGCAGATCGTCAGCGTCGTAAAGGATATGACAGACTCCTACTGGATTGGACTTGCGTTCTGTGCCGTCCTGACCCTGATTACCAATGTATTCCTGGTAACGGCCATGATTCGGGAAAAGGATGAGGTAGCTGCCGAGATGGCGAAGAAGAATCAGAAATAAGGAGGAGTACCATGCAGATTATCAGAAAGAGCGACGCAAAGGTCAGCCTGGATGGACCGGAGGTTGTCCGGGAGTATTGCAGAACCGATAAAATCTGGTTTGGCACATCGGAACTCCTTCCGGGACAGACGGGGGGCGTTGATCCGGGACACCCCATTTCCCATGAGACATTCTTTGCGAGCAAAGGACATGTCATCGTGAGAAATACAAAAACCGGAGACTGCTATGAGCTTCACCAGGGCGATCTGCTTCTGATCGAAGAGGGCGAGCCTCATGAGTTGACGAACATCGGAACGGAACCGGCGCTGATTTCCTGGTGCGGTGGTCCGGTTGATTAAGGATATCATATTAAAAATGCTGAATGGAGGTATTAAAAAAATGGATAAAGCGAAAATGGGTCTGGTAGGACTTTGTAGTCCGGTGGAGAGCGGCGGACAGAGATATGAGGAACTGATGACAAGCGCGGCAAAGGCCATGACAGAGGCAGGCATCGAGGTTGTGACAGCAAACCGTTGCGTACTGAGCTCCGCGGACGCATTGAATGTATGCGACCAGTTTAAGGCGGCAGGTATCCAGTCCGTAGCTATTATGGACGTTACCTGGGTTATGGATTCCCTGAAGTATCTGTTCATGCATGAGCTTAAGGTTCCCACCGTATTCTGGGCAGTGCCCTATCCGGAGACCTTCTCCATTGGCTGTATCCAGAACTTTGGTTCCGCGTTAAAGAATCCGGGTATTCATTTTGAATATGTATACGGTCTGGCAGACGATGCAGATCTGATTACAAAGATAAAGAATGTGGCAAGAGCAGGTCAGATTATCGAGAAGGTAAAGAATATGCGTCTGGCTCTGGTGGGACCGCGTCAGACCTGGAGAGTGGCAGGACCGCAGGATATGAGCATCGAGGAGTGGGAGTTCTCCACCAAGCTTGGACCGACCATCGTACATTTTGAGATGGAAGAGATTACAGATGCAGCAGAGAAGATTTCTGATGAGGACGCGAAGAAGACACTGGAAGCACTGAAGAGCCGCACCGGTCAGGTGAAGTGCAGCGAAGAGTGCATGATCTGGATGGCAAAGGTATATATGGCTACCAAGGCCATTATCGAGGATATGGGCCTCAATGCCATTGCGGCAGAGTGCTATCCGAACTACGGCGGACTGATGAACCAGACAGCGTCCTGGCTGGCAGACGAGGGAATCATCGTAGATACCGAGGGCGATATCGCCCATGCAGTGGTACAGTACATGTTAAACCTGGCTGCAGACGGTGGTGCCTGCGCCCTGGGTGAGATCGGAGCCTTCAATGATATTGAGGATTATATGACCATCTGTCATGAGGGAAGCTCCGCAGCGTCCCTGGCAGAGAGCATCGACCGCGTGGTATCCAATCCCTCCGGCGATATGGGCTCCTTCATCGGCGTTCCACTGAAAGCCATGAAGAAGGTGACCTTCTGCGATATGCAGGGCAGCGCAGGAACGTATCAGCTGATGATTGCCACCGGCGAGACCCTTCCGGTCAGCCATCAGGAGTGGGTAGACGGCGGAGAGAAGCTGGTGCTGAAGCTGAGAGCAGACGGCGTGAAGGCAAGCCAGGTTATCGACCAGATGATCAAGGCAGGACTGCATCATCACGTAGTCATCAAGGAAGGCGATTATACGGAACTTCTGAAGATGATTTGCGGATACATGGGTATCGACGAAATGCTCCTGAAATAAAAGCTGTAGAAAACGGTGAATGATATGATAAAAGTAGATGTAATTGTGCTGGGCGGAGGCCCGGCAGGCTACCTGGCGGCAGAACGTGCCGCCCAGGGCGGCAAATCCGTAGTATTAATTGAAAAACGCGCATTGGGCGGAACCTGCCTGAACGAGGGCTGTATTCCATCAAAGGCACTCCTGAATTCCGCGAAGCTCTATGAGCACGCAAAAGACAGCGCGGCCTTTGGCGTGACAGCGGAACAGGTGCAGCTCGATCAGAAACAGGTCATCGCCCACAAGAATAAGGTCGTACAGGCGCTGGTTTCCGGCGTGGGTGCCATGTTAAAGGCCTATAAGGTTCAGGTGGTACAGGAGACCGGATATGTGGAAGGAAAGACAGCAGACGGCTTCACAGTCAGAGCAGGCGAAGAGCGCTACGCAGGCGAGTATCTGATTCTTGCCAGCGGCTCCGTTCCGGTGATTCCGGGTATCCCGGGATTGAAGGAAGGACTGGAAAAGGGCTTTGTCATGACCAACAAAGAAGCGCTTTCCAGGGAGGAGCTTCCGGAGAAGCTGGCGGTCATCGGCGGCGGAGTCATCGGCCTGGAAATGGCGTCCTATTATGCTATGGTCGGCGTGGAAGTTACGATTATCGAGATGCTGGATAAGATCGCAGGACCGACCGAGAAAGAGATTTCTTCGGTGCTGATGCGGAATTATAAGCGCAAGGGCGTTCAGTTTAAGCTGGGCTGTAAGGTAACCGGCGTGACCGATCAGGGCGTGCTCTATGAGGAAAACGGCGAGGAGAAGCTGGCAGAAGCGGACGCAGTGCTTTGCGCCATTGGCCGCAGGGCTTATACAGAAAATATGGGTCTTGAGAATCTGGGACTTGAGATGAACCGCAGCGCTGTGGTGACGGACGAGTATCTGAGAACCAATGTACCGGGCGTTTATGCAGTAGGCGATATCAACGGCAAGATTATGCTGGCCCATACGGCTTACCGGGAAGCGGAAGTGGCGGTCAACCACATCCTTGGAAAAGAGGATCGGATGGATTATTCTGTGATTCCTTCGGTTATTTATACCAATCCTGAGGTGGCCAGCGTAGGCGAGACAGAAGAAACCGCAAAGTCCAAAGGCCTGCAGGTCAGAAGTATTAAGGTTTCCATGAACTATGCCGGAAGATATATGGCAGAGGTGGAGCGCGGAGACGGTATCTGCAAGATGATTGTCAATACCGAGACTAATACCGTGGTGGGCGTTCACCTGATTGGAAGCTATACCTCCGAGATGATTTACGGAGCGGAGATGATGATCGGAAAGCCCATCGGGGATTTGCAGAAGCTGGTATTCCCGCATCCGACGGTAGGCGAGGTCATTCGAGAGGCTTTATTCTTTTAATTTAATATAGTATTTCAGATTACCCCCTGTGATTCATTCAGTCCTTTACGTATAATAAATACTTTTATTGCCATGAAACAAACCGATATCAAAAACCGGATCACAGGGGGCAATTTGATATAAGAAAGTGAAGTTGCATATGGATACAATCTTTTTAAATGAGAAAGCGAAAATAATGTATGAAGACAGAAAGGTGAAACTGGCGATATTCGGATTAGTCCTGGCCTGGATCTCTGCTCTGTCTTTAGTAATTTTTCAGAACTTTAACGTAATTGTCACAGAAAAAATCAGTATGCATTTTCCGGAACTGCTTCTGTTCACTTATGTGCTGACCCTGGTGATTCTGTTTTTCTGTGAATTTCTGGGTGGTCTGCTGATGATTGCGTTTAATACGCTGCGGGGCGTTCCACTGGCGGAATACGCCCGTGTATGGCAGGTGAAATCCTCCCGGAGCGTATTGGGAGCCGCTGTGCTCAGTGGCCCGCTGGCGACGGCCTGCTCCATCGTGGGAATCGGTCTGTGCGGATCCACCTACGGCAACTGCATCATCGGTCTGACGCCGGTGATTACGGCGATCCTGGGTACTATTTTTCTGAAGGAAAAGACCGGAATCCGGGTGTTCTGCGGAATTTTGCTGACGGTGGTGGGTGTCATTGTGGCAAGCATTGCTCCGCCGGAGGGAGTCAGCCATTTTTATCTGGGGCTTCTGATTACCTGTGTAGCGCCCATAGGGTATGCCATTGAGGCGATCATCAGCACCCATGCCATCGATGTGTCGGATCCGCTGATCGTGTGTCCGCTGTACCGAATGCTGGGCTGTTCCCTGATGGAGCTTTTCTGTGCAGCTGTGGTGTGTGCGGCCACCAGGCATCTGGGCTGGATTTCTCAGATTTTCGGGATTATTTTTTCTGAGCCGGTGATTTTGCTGTTCCTGCTTCTGTCTACGATTTTCATGACCATTCAGTACAATGGAATTTATGCGGCCTACAGCTACTGCGGAGCTACCAGAGGATCAGCGATTCTCTTTTCCACGCCGCTGTGGAGCATTCCCATTGGCCTTGTGATGGCGAAAATGGGAATCATGACCTTTTCCGTGACTACGCTGGGTATCATTGGCGCCTGCGTCATTGTGGTGGGAATCCTTGTGGTTCTGGCGAAGCCGTCGGAATTATTTAATCTGCGGGATGTATAGAAAGGATCTGAGAAACGATGAAGCTGCCGATCAAAACAGGCGTGCTGAAACGCGCCATGGAGTTAAACGAGCTTTTTACCGCTGAGGAACTGTCAAAAGATCTCCAGGCGGAATACCCGGGCGAAAAGACAGCCCAGGTGAAAAATGTGGAGAAAATCATCCGGACCTACTGCGGAGTGGGGATTATGAAGGCCGTGTTCTTCGAACTGGAACCGGATGGCGAGCTGAAGCTTACCTATGAGGTGACCGACTTCGGGAAAAGCTGCCGGAAAATGATTCCATAAAAGCAATGCGATAAAAGAATAAAATTCAGATGGAGGAAAGACTATGACTGAAAAAGAAAAAATGCTGCAAGATAAAATGCACGACGCGAATCCTGAGTATGACCAGCTTCATTCTTCCGATGAAAAGAGACGGAAGGAGCTTTTACAAAAGATGCTGGGAAAAACGGGAAAAGCAGGACATCCCGGACAATTCAGTAGCTGTTGGTAAGCCCTGCCGGGTGATTTGAGCGATTGCGGGAGGAGGATAGCCTGTGAAAAATTCATACCGTTTTTTTAAGAATGACAGCTGCGAGTTTTATCCCTGTCATAAAGGAATTGAGGAAATTAATTGTCTGTTTTGCTATTGTCCCTTTTATCTGGCTCCCAAATGTCCGGGAAAACCGGAGCATTTAAGCTGGAATGGCAAGACCATCAAGGACTGCTCCAATTGCGTTTATCCCCACAAGCCGGAAAATTATGAGCATATTATGAAATGGCTTTCCGGACAGGGGCAGGCGGAATAGGAAAAGCCTGTGCGTAGCATGACAGAACGCGAAAAAAGAGACTGAAAAGAGACTGCCGATCTATCACAATAAGAATAGAGTGGCAGTCTCTTTTCAGTAAGGAGATTTTATATGGTGTTTCCAAAGTGGAAATCAGGTATTACCAAATTAAATTAATTCATTTACAACCGCAACCACGTTCTTGTTGCTGTTTCCGCTTTCCAGACCCTGGTTGAAGAGGTCGAGAACGGAATCGCCGCAGGGAGTCTTGACGCCGACTGCGTGCATGGAATCCAGAAGCGTCTTCATGGCAGTGGTCTCGATACGCAGGGTACACTCGGAAGCGTCCTCGAATTTTCCGGTGTAGTTATCGCATTCCTCCGCGAAAGCACGGTAATTTCCGGCCAGCATGATGGGAAGAATATGGGTTACCTGCTCAATGAAGGTTTTTACGGAGTAGTTGTACTTGATACAGAACGCTACGGACTCTGCAAGGGTAGCAATGGCACCGAAGTGAACGTCCAGAACAGCGATATCTACCACGCTTGCGCCGATGATATCGTCGCCCAGATATACGGCCACGCCGATGGCGTCCAGAGCATTCTTGGCGGTGTCAAAGACTTCCTTGCTTCCGGAGTAAACCAGATAAGCCTTGTCGGATCCGATATCGCCCGGATAGTTCTCAATTTTAGCGTCCAGATGAAGCATGCCGCGCTCTTTTGCAAGGCGGTCCATATCTTTTACTTCATCCGGACTGGAGGTTGTGGTATTGATGAGCATTTTGCCCTTCAGACGGTTCGCGTCTGCGCTACAGAGAACTGCAGAAGCAATTTTGTGATTCGGCAGATTGATCAGAATACAGTCGGTATCGTCAGCCTCGTCCAGGCTCGGAAAATACTTTGCGCCGCGCTGTACAAATTTTTCAGCGGCAGCCTTGTTGATATCTACGATGGTTACGTCGATGCCGCCGTTCATCAGAGCATTGATAATGGAGCTTCCCATTACGCCACACCCAACAACAGTAATGTTTTTCATAGTCCTTTCTCCCTTCTAACTGTAAAAAAGATAAAATATTAATTATGATAAGTCATAATTTAAGTTAAATTATAAACTCGGAAAACGAAATTGTCAAGGTTTAAAGAGAAAGAAAATAAGATAATAGGTGGCTGCCGTCCGCCATATCTTCCCGCGCATAGGAAAAGCACATCCGTTCCGGATGCCACTGAACCCCGATGATGGGCAGCCGTTCATGATACAGGGCCTCCACGACGAAATCCGGCCCGTACTGGGCTATCCGCAGTCCATCGCCGACAGTCCCGACGGCCTGGTGATGGGCGCTGTTGACCCGCGGAGCACTTCCGTAAAGCTGCGCCGGAAAGGTTCCGGGCGCAGCTTTTGATATGTGAATTTTGTCCGTCTCCGCCCAGGCATGGATGGCCAGAGATTCCGCCGAAAGATCCTGAATCAGCGTTCCGCCAAAGGCCACATTGATAAGCTGAATCCCCTTACAGATACCCAGCACCGGCTTTCCGGCGGACACAAAGGCCTGGAGCAGGGAGAACTGTACGGAGTCCAGAAGGGCGTCGATATTCCGGGAACCCTTATTTTCCGCATGATAAAAAGCGGGACTGATATCCCCGCCGCCGGGCAGAACGAGACCGTCAAAGCCCTCGGGAGAGGGCAGCTGCTCCGCTGCCAGCAAAAGGGCCAGCTCCTGTTGTGAACGGCAAAGCGTCTCCACCCGGGCCCCCAGAAGCGAAAAAGCCGCGCAGTAATTCCGTGTCTGCTCCGGCAGTCCCGCCAGAAGGATTTTTTTATTTAAAATCATAAGAAACCTGCCTGAAAAGAATTCCCATTAATATATGAACGGGAAAATAGAAAAAGAAGTCAATAGATTAGAAAAATTCACAGAAACGGGACGCCGGAAAGGGAATAAGTGATGGTTGCGGTTAAGGTTTTTTTAAGAATTTATGAATGTACTTGAAGTTCTAAAAATATATGGTATTGTATTACAAGGTTAATACAGATATGGAACAAAACGGCAAAACTGTGTAACATTTGCAGCAGCTCCCGGGGAGTCCCCGGCGGGCAAAAAAAGAGAAGGAGAACAACATGAGCGCACTGGTGGAGGTAAAAGACATCTGCAAGATCTACAACCCCGGCGAAAACGAAGTACGGGCGCTGGATCATGTGAGTCTTTCCATAGAAACAGGAGAATTCGTAGCCATCATCGGTCAGTCCGGTTCGGGTAAATCCACATTGATGAACCTGCTGGGCTGTCTGGATACGCCCACCTCGGGGACCTATTACCTGAACGGGCAGGACGTGTCCACCCTGACCGACGACGAGCAGTCGGATATCCGCAACAAAGAAATCGGCTTCATTTTCCAGGGCTTCAATCTGATCAGCAACCTGACCGCCCGGGAAAATGTGGAGCTGCCCCTGATATACCGGGGCGTGCCGAAGAAGGAGCGGGAACGTCTCTCAGAGGAATCCCTGAAAATTGTCGGCCTGGCCCACCGTATGGACCACAAGCCCAACGAGATGTCCGGAGGCCAGCAGCAGCGCGTGGCCATCGCCCGGGCTATTGCGGCGAAGCCGCCGGTGATATTGGCCGACGAGCCCACGGGAAATCTGGATTCCGGTTCCAGCAAAGAGATTCTGGAGATTCTGAAGGAACTGTACAAGGGCGGACGGACGGTCATCCTGATTACCCATGACAACGGCATCGCAGCCCAAGCCAGGCGGGTCATCCGTATTATGGACGGGCACATCGTAGACGATTACATCAATGAAGATGTCACATTTTAAAGAGAAAGAATGAGGAGCGGAAAATGGAAGAGAAAAAGAGCCTGATGGAAGAATGGGAAGACGACGAGCTGACCGCAGAACAGGAAGATCAGAAAGCAAAGAAGGGCCTGTTCAAAAAGCGCGCCCTGAAGGAAAAGAAAGCGAAGAAAGAGAAAACCCCACTGACCCCGGAGCAGAAGAAAAAGCGCCGGAAGCGCATCATCATCGGAGGTGTGGTAGTCGTGGTATTGGCAGTGACGATTCTGCCGAGAGCCTTTGGGGGCCCAAGCTACCCCATCGTCAGCGTCCGGGAGGTGGAGCTTGGCAGTGTCACCCAGTCCGTGGACGGCAGCGGTACCGTGGAATCCCAGGAGACAAAGACCTATTTCTCGCCGGTATCGGCGACGGTAGCTGAGTTTAACCTGCAGGTGGGCGACATCGTAGAGGCCGGGGAAACCCTGCTGACCTACGACGGAACAGAGCTGGATAATCTCTACAGGCAGGCGGAGCTGACCGGAAGCGCGGCGGCCTACGGCTATCAGGATTCCATCCGGAAGGACAATAAGAATACGGCGGAGTATAACCGCTCCTCCGCGGCACTGGATACTATCAATAAGCAGTTGGACGATGAGGACAACAATGTGGATCACCTGAATAAGCGGGTCAACGAGTACACCGGCTATCAGGGCGATTCCTCAAATAAGCTGGCGGATCTGAAGAGCCGGCGGGATGCGGCTAAGGCGGCGGTGACGGCGCTGGATTCCGCGAATCAGGAGCTGAAGAATGCGAAATTCGCTCTGGAGAATTCCACTCTGGACCAGAGTAGCGAAGACTACAAGAAGCTGCAGGATGCGGTAACCGTAGCCCAGAACACCGTAACTGAGGCCACACCGGCGGCTCAGCAGGCAAAAGCGGCCCTGCCGGACATCGAGAAGAGTATCCAGGACGAGCAGAACCATTATAATGAAATCGTGAAAAAGCTGGATAACTATCAGAAACGTCTGAAGGATGCCCAGGAAAATAAAACCAAGCTGGAGACCAGCAAGTCCAAGGAAGAGGGAATCAAGGACTCCAGTGACGCGGCAAAGCTTTCCGACGCGGCCAGAAGCCAACTGGCAGCCCAGAATAACCTAAGTACCCTGGAGGCCAATATGTCCAAGGAGGACATCCAACAGGGCAAGGACGGTATCAAGGCAGATTTCGCAGGCGTGGTGACAAAAGTGACAGCCGTGCCCGGAGGCCCGGCAGCCAAGGGCGGCGAGCTTTTTACTGTGGCCAGCAGCGAGGATGTGGTGGTGGAAATGAGCATCACCAAGTACGATCTGGAGAAAATGGAAGAGGGCCAGAAGGCCACAGTTACCCTGGCAGGCCACACTTATGAGGGCACGGTACAGAAGCTCAGCCGAATCGCCGAGAAGAACGATAAGGGCACTCCGGTGGTCTCCGCCCAGGTGAAGATTGACCACCCGGATGAGAACATTTATTTGGGACTGGAAGCGAAGGTGAACGTGCAGGGACGTTCCGTGAAAGACGTGCTGGTGGTTCCGGCTGAGTGCGTGAACTCCGGCCAGGACGGCGATTTCTGTTATGTGGTAAATGCGGATGGCATCGTAGAGAAGAAAATCATCGAAAAGGGCCTGAGTTCCGACGATTCCGTGGAAGTAAAATCCGGTCTGGCAGCAGGCGATAAGGTCATTTCCGGCGGCCTGACCACCGATATCGCCGAGGGTATCCGTGTGACCGCAGTGGAGGAGTAGGCCATGGCACAGCTTTATGAATATATCAAAATGGCCATCGACAATATTCGGGCCAACAAGGGCCGTTCCTTTCTGACCATGCTGGGCATCATCATCGGGATCTCATCTGTTATTATGATTATGTCCATTGGCGGAGGTGCCAAGGCAGAGATGAGCGACGCCCTAAACGCCATTGCCGGAGGCCAGATTTACGTCTATTCCAATACGGACGGAGGCTCAGACGAAGAGCAGATTACAGCGGACGATATGGCGGCCATCAAAGAAAAAATTCCCCATGTTAAGGGCGTAACGCCTTCGGACAGTATGTTTGGAAGTATTCTGACGCCGAAAGGTACCTTTGATGTGTACGCGACCACGGGCACGGCGGATCTGGAATATACCCATAATCCGGAAATGGTGGCAGGTCACTATTTTACAGATTCCGATGTGGAGGCTATGAACCTGGTGGCAGTGGTCAGCCAGAGCGACGCCATCAAAATGTTCGGAACCGACGACGTGCTTGGTATGACCGTGGAGGCGACTATCTATAATGTGACCCAGGAAATCACCATCTGTGGCGTTATGAAATCCGAGGACGAGGACGGCATGATGGGGGCGATGATGGGACAGGAAAGTTATGTGAATTTTTATATGCCATACACAGCCAATTATGCCTTTGGTTATGAACTGGATTCTTTCTATGGACTGAATATCATTTCAGAGGGAAGCCGGTATTCCCGGGAAGTAGGTCAGGAGGCTCTGAATCTGCTGGCAAGCCGGCACCAGACCCAGGGGGAAGATGCCTTCATGCTCCAGGACGCGGACAGCCAGATAGCCCAGATTACCGGAGTGCTGGATATGATTACCGCCTTCATTGCCCTGGTGGCGGCCATCGCCTTGCTGGTAGGCGGGATTGGCGTTATGAATATCATGCTGGTATCGGTTACGGAGCGGACCCGGGAAATTGGTATCCGGAAGGCTCTGGGAGCAAGGACCGGATCTATCATGCTGCAGTTCCTGGCCGAATCTGCGATTATCACCTGCATGGGCGGCCTCGTCGGTATTGCGTTGGGCCTTCTGGGAGCCTACGGGATCTGCGCCCTTCCCATGCTGGGCTTCCGGCCTGCGGTGAGTCTGGTAACCATCGTGCTGGCCACTGTATTTTCCTCCGCCGTGGGTATCTTCTTTGGAATCTATCCGGCGAAGAAGGCGGCGCGTTTGAGTCCCATCGAGGCCCTGCGGAGAAACTAGGCAGGCGGTATGATTTACTCAGATTGTCGAAAAATGTCGAAATATTATCCGGCAGAATGTGCGGTTTTTCCTTGCGTTCTGTCGGATTTTCAGGTAAGATAAAAGAAATTATTTCTAATATATTCCAGAACGGATTTCCCGTTCCATTTCCATTTTACAAAAGAAAACTGAATATCGGATGAAGGAGGAAAGCGTATATGCTGCTGCCCGGCACAATGGTAGGCGGAAAGTATAAGATCTTAAGCGAGATCGGAAGGGGCGGGACCAGCACGGTCTATCTGGCCCTGCATGAGAGAGTGAATAAGTCCTGGGCCATCAAGGAGACGGAAAAGGGCGACCCGGGAAGTATCGTCGCGGAGCGGCGGGAGATCGAACTGATGAAACGGATGAAGCATCCGGCCCTGCCCAGTATCGTGGATATCATCGAATATCGAGAGAAGTTTTTGATCGTCATGGATTATATCGAGGGGCGGACTCTGGAGGTGCTGCTCCGGGAGGGCGGACCCCAGGCGGAAGAGACAGTGATCCGGTGGGGCATTCAGCTGTGCAGTGTACTTTCCTATCTGCATGTCCAGGAGCCGCCGGTGATCTACCGGGATATGAAGCCCTCCAATGTGATGCTGAAGCCGGACGGGACCATAATGCTCATCGATCTGGGCGCAGCCCGGGAGTTTCGCAGACAAAGCAAAGACACGGTGGCCCTGGGAACCCGGGGCTATGCGGCTCCGGAACAGTATGAGGAAACGGGCGTCAGCGACCCCAGGACGGATATCTACAGCCTGGGCGTTATGCTGTCGGAGCTTCTTACAGGTACGGTACCCGGGCCGGGAAAGGGTATCCGGGATCTGAGGCCGGAGCTTTCTCCGGGGCTGGAGGCAGTGCTGAAAAAGTGTATGGAGCCGGAGAAGGAGAAACGGTATCAGTCCTGTGGAGAGCTGCGTTACGGGCTGGAGCATTACCGGGAGCAGGATCTGTCATGGAGGAGGCGGGAGAAGCGGAAGCTGGCTGCTTTTGTCCTTACGGCAGCCCTGACCCTTAGCTGCGGTCTGGGCAGCCTGTTCTTTCATGGGCTGGAGCGGAAAGTACGGGGGAACAGCTATGAGTTCTGGCTGGAACAGGCGGCTCGGGTTATAGAGCCGGAGGAAGAGAGAACGGCTTACGGCAAAGCTATCCGTCTGGCGCCGGGACGGGAGGAGGCCTGGATGGGACTTTTGAAAAAGTGCTTTTTATCGGATCAGCTGCTGAGTCCGGAGGAAGGACAGGAACTGAGGGCTCTTTTGCTGTCTGCCTCAGAGGAGGGTCAGACCCGGGAGACGGTATTTCAGAAGAATCAGGAGGGCTATGCCCGCTTTGCCTACGAAATGGGACTGGCTTACTTTTATAAGTGTCCGCGGGAGACGGAGAAGCGGTACGCAGGCGTCTATCTGAAGGCTGCGGCAGAGGCGGAAAAGGGGCTGAGTCCGGTTCAGAAGGAGCGGGCCGGGAAGCTGGGAGCCATTGCGGATTATTATGAGCAGATCGGACAGGTGGATCCGGCGGGAGATATGCAGGTGGGCTGGAAGGACTACTGGGCGGATCTGCTCCGGGTATCCCAGGGAAATCTGGTGGCGGAGGATAATGAGCGGACGGCTATCGTGGTATACCGGGAGGAGCTGTATCAGCTGCTGGCCCATTATCCGGAGCTTCAGAAGGCGGGAATTCCGGCCGGAGCTCTGCGTTTGGAGGCTGAAAGAGTCAGAACACACCTGGATACGGATTTTGAGATGTTGGAGGAGACGAGAAAGCAGGGCGTGGAATCGGAGCTTACAGAGCTGCGTGATATGACAAGGCTGGCGGAAGAACTGCTGGCGGAGGCGGAGAGAAGGGGGGAACAGCTGTGAGTGTGATAGAAAAAATAATGTGTGGGAAGGTGTTTCCGGCAGCAGGACTTACCGGAAGACCGGTGGCGGAGCCTGCGGTGGAACGAACGATTGAGACCCTGCAGCGTTACCACAGACTGGGAGTGCTCTGTCTGGCAGCAGGGCTCCTCTGGTTGATACTGGCGATTTTTCTGTATATGTATTTTCGTATGGGACGGGTGATAGGCTCCCTGACCGGATACCGGGAAAGAAAGGCCATACGGAAGTGGGAAGAGACCGAGCTTTTACGGATAGAATGCAAAAAGGACGAAAAGCCCGGGAAAAGAGGTAGAGGCAGGAGAATTTTATGGACGCTTGTGCTGGCAGGCAGTATGCTGGGGGCGGCGGAGGTATCCGCAGAGGAAGCCGGAGAAGAACCCAGGGTGGAGATTCACTGTGGGGAACCTGGTCGGGTGCTGGGTGAAACGCAGTATTACCGCGAGGACGTGGAGCTTCAGATTCTGGTGCTACGAAAGGGCGAAGAGAGCCCGGAAGAACCGGAAAGGGAGCTGAAGGTCTACTGTACAGAGCGGTATACCGGAGAAAGACAGGAGCTGACAGGAGCTGTGAGCTGGCGGGACACCGAAGAGGGCCGGGAGGGAAGCTGGCGGCTGACCCGGGAAGGCACATTCCGCCTGACCGTGGAGATGGAGCAGGGAGAGACGGACGTGCAGGTGTGGAGCAGTCCCTGGCTGGTTCTGGACAAGACCCCGCCCCGGCTATGGGCAGAGCTGTCGGAGGAGCCGGAAAAGGTTCTGGACGGAAAAAGTTGCTTTCGCACAGCGACTGTCCTTCGGATTCAGGTGGAGGACGCCCACTGGCGGGTGCAGGAGCTGAAGGAGGAGCTGGAAGGGCTCCGGGTCACCGGGGAGCGGGGCGCAGATGTGACGGAAGAAAGCAAATGCCGGAAACGGATCCGGGAACTGGACGGCGGGGAGCAGCCGGAGGGGCTCTGGCAGTGGGAGCTTCCCATCCGGGAGGACGGCTGCTTTGATATCCCGGTGGGACTTACGGATCTGGCCGGAAATCCGGCAGTGTGGGCGGAGCCGGACAGCAGGCCGGAGGAGGAACGGTTTCAGATCATGCTGGATCGGGAGGGACCGAAGCTTGAACTGACCGGACTTTCCGGTGAGACGGGTACGGCGGGGTTCGGCAGCTATGCCCCGGATGGAGTCTGGTTTTCCGATGGAAAGCTTCTGCTGAGGTGTCGGGCCCTGGATGAAGTCTCAGGTCTTACCGAGCTGAGAGTTCGGGTGACAGGAGAGAACGGGGAAGAACGGATTCTGGAACCGAATGAAGAAGCAGATGAAACAGATGAGCACAAGGATGAAGAGCAGATCTGGGAACGGGAGCTCTTTCTGGAGCTGCCCTGGCCGGAGGGACCCGGACGCGGAAGTGTAATGCTGGAGGCGGAGGACAGATTGGGGAACCGGACCTGGCTGCAGAGAGGCTTTACGGCAGAAAGTGCGGAACGGCACCGGGAGGCAGGAAGCATCCGGATTCTTACAGAGACCCGGCCTTCCAGAGTGGTGGATGGGACAGCCTGGTACAATCAGGATGTGCGGCTTTGTCTGGAGATCCGGGATTTGTATTCCGGGATCAGAAGCTGGAACTGGCAGGCGGGAGAGCTGGAGCGGAGCAGGGACTATCTGCTGGAAGCGGAGCAGGCGGCAGAGGTAGAACTGAAGGAAATCACCTGGGAGTATACCGGGGAGCTGGTGCTTGACGCAGAAGAATACGACGGGCAGACGGTGAAGGCAGGGGCGGTGTATGAGGACAATGCGGGACATGGGGGCAGCGCGGAAGCCGCGTACCATGTGGATGCGACAAAGCCGGTGATAACCGTGGAGTATGAGGGACCGGAACCGGAGCCGGGGGAGTATTACCGGGAGAGCAGGACTGCAGTGGTCAACATCCGGGAACAGAATCTGGATCCGGGGGACGTGGAGCTTCGGACAGAGCTGGAAAGGACAGAAGGGGAAGGGCCGGAGATCAGTGGCTGGAGCGTACGGGGAGAGGGAAAGAACCGGGAGTACAGCTGCCGGGTGAACTTTTCAGCGGACGGAGAGTATGCCTTCACGGTGGCCTGTCAGGATCTGGCCGGGAATCGGGCGGATTACGATCGGGTGGACCGGTTTACCATCGATCGAACTGCGCCGGAGGCGGAGATTCTCTGGAGTGGGGCAGAGGCCGGAAACGACTTTTATTATCCGGGAGAGCGAATAGCGCAGATCCGGATTCGGGAACGGAATTTTGCGGAAGAGGCCATGGAGATCCGGGTGGAAGAGCAGTCGGGAGAGGAGAAAGGGGACGGAACTGGACACTTTGAACTATCAGGCTGGAAGAACAGCGGTGATCTGCATACGGCCACCGTGCGTTTCCCGGCAGATGGGAGCTATACGCTGTCGGTGAGCGGAAAGGATCTGGCGGGGAATGAAATGGATGCCTATGAATCCGCACCCTTTGTCATCGATCAGACGCCGCCGGAGCTTCAGATTACCGGAGTGGAGGACGGGACGGCCAATCAGGGCGAGGTAAGGCCCGTGATTCTCTGCGAGGATAGTAATTATGACCCGGAGGGTACCCAGGTGCTCCTGACCGGTTATGAAAGGGGAAGCGTGGAACCGGACGGAGAGCGGCAGGAGGGAGCGGACGGATTTCAGCTGGAGCTGTCGGACTTTCCTTATATAAAAGAAGCGGATGATCTGTACAGCCTCCGGGTCACCGTCCGGGATCTGGCGGGGAATACCTCCGAAAGCAGCCTCCGGTTTTCCGTCAATCGTTTCGGTTCCGTATACGTTCTGGAGGAAGAGACGGAAGAGCTGGCGGGAAAGGGAGGAAGCTTTTATACCAATCAGGAGCCGGAGCTGGTGATCCGGGAGATTAATGTGGACTGTCTGGACTTCCGAAAGGTGGTCTGTAGCCGGAACGGCCATCCGGCGCTTCTGGAGGAGGGACGGGACTATGAGGTGGATGAGTCTGGGGGAGAGGAAAACTGGAAAGAATACCGCTATCGGATCGGGAAAGAAAATTTTACAGAGGAAGGAATTTACGCAGTGACCCTGTGCTCAGGGGATCGGGCCGGGAACCTTTCGGACAATCCGGGCCGGGAAAAACAGATAGAATTCGCGGTGGACCGGACCGGGCCGGAGATTCTGCTGTCCGGTGTGGAGGACGGTGGGACCTACCGGACCGTCGCCCATGATATCCGGCTGGAGATCCGGGATAATCTGAAAGTGCGGGAAGCATGGATCCTGTGGAATGGGGAAAAGCGGAAGCTCACTTCAGAGGAACTGAACCGTTCCGGGGGACGGACCACATTCCGGGCGGAGAGCCGGAATCACTGGCAGGAGCTCCGGGTGGAGGCTGTGGACGGGGCCGGGAACCGGACCGTATCGGAGAAAGTGCGCTTTCTGGTGACGCCGAGTCTCCTGGTGCAGCTGGCCATGAATCAAAAGATCCGGGCGGGCTGTATGGTGGCGGTTTTGGCGGCAGTGGCAGGAACAGTGGTATTTTATAGAAGAAAGAGAAAATAGTGAAAAACAGTGAAAAAAACAGTTGACACAGGACATTGATTGTGTTAATCTATCCTGGTGACAGAAAGCAGAGTATCCACTCTCACCTCAGCGCAGAAGGCGACTCGGGTTTATATGTATCGAAGATACCGACATCAGTATACGTCGTGTAAGAAGATATTTCAAGTGGATAGTCTGACTATCCACTTTTTTTAGTTTTTTCTTTCTTAGAAGGAGGGCACTACCATTAGCGATTTAATGATTAACGAACAGATCCGGGATAAGGAGATTCGACTGATTGGCTCAAACGGAGAGCAGCTTGGAATCATGTCTGCAAGAGATGCGATGAAGATTGCCCGGGAAGCAGAACTGGACCTGGTAAAGATTGCACCGACGGCGAAGCCGCCCGTATGCAAGATCATTGATTACGGCAAGTACAAGTACGAGCAGGCGAGAAAAGAGAAGGAAGCCAAGAAAAAGCAGAGAACCATCGAGATCAAGGAAGTTCGTTTGTCACCCAATATCGAGGAGAACGACCTGAATACCAAGGTGGGAGCTGCCAAGAAATTCATCCAGAAGGGTGACAAGGTAAAGGTGACCTTACGTTTCCGTGGAAGAGAGATGGCCCATGTACAGAAGACCAAGCAGATCCTCGACGTATTTGCGGAGAAGATGGCAGACGTGGCTGTGGTGGAAAAGGCTCCGAAGATGGAAGGCCGTCAGATGATGATGTTTCTGGCAGAGAAGCGTCAGTAAATTTTGAAATCAACCGCGCAGGCGGCAATGATTTGATAGAAATTTGGAAAAGGATACTAGGATAGGAGGAGTATATAAAATGCCAAAAATTAAGACAAGCAGAGCAGCTGCAAAGCGTTTCAAAGTAACAGGTACAGGCAAACTCAAGAGAATGAAAGCTTACAAGAGCCATATCTTAACCAAGAAATCTCAGAAGAGAAAGAGAAATCTCAGAAAAGCTACCATTACGGATGCAACCAACGTAAAGAGCATGAAGAAGATTCTGCCCTATCTGTAAGCTAAAGGCACAGATTCAGCGGAGATGAGAAGTTTCAAGGAGGAAAGAAGAAATGGCAAGAATTAAAGGCGGTTTAGGCGCTAAGAAAAGACATAACAGAGTATTAAAGCTCGCAAAGGGCTATAGAGGAGCAAGAAGTAAGCAGTATCGTGTAGCAAAGCAGTCCGTGATGAGAGCACTGACCAGCTCCTACGCAGGAAGAAAAGAGAGAAAGCGTCAGTTCCGTCAGCTTTGGATCGCACGTATCAATGCTGCAGCACGTCTGAACGGACTTTCCTACAGCAAGTTCATGTACGGACTGAAGCAGGCTGAGGTTGAGCTGAACCGTAAGGTACTGGCTGACATGGCAGTAAATGATCCGGCTGGATTCGCTACTCTGGCAGAAGTTGCTAAGAGCAAGCTGGCATAAGACCGAAGAAACAGAGCGCAATGTGCAGCCTGGCTGCATCCTGCGCTCTTTGTTATTTTACATTTATCTGGAGGTAAATAAAATGACAGAGATTACCATTATTTCCGGTTTCCTGGGAGCCGGAAAAACAACACTGATTAAAAAGCTTCTGGAAGAGGTATTCAAGGGTGAGAAGATCGTACTCATTGAGAACGAGTTCGGAGAGATCGGCATCGACGGCGGCTTCCTGAAGGAAGCAGGCGTACAGGTGAACGAGATGAACTCCGGCTGTATCTGCTGCTCCCTGGTGGGAGACTTCGGAACTGCTCTGAAGGAAGTTATCGATACCTACGCGCCGGATCGGATCCTGATTGAGCCGTCAGGCGTAGGCAAGCTGTCCGACGTCATGAAAGCAGTCCAGAATGTGGCAGGCCATATGGATGTCCACATCGACAGCTCCCTGGTAGTCGTAGACGGCAAGAAGTGTAAGATGTACATGAAGAATTTCGGAGAGTTCTTCAACAACCAGGTAGAACATGCGGGCACCATCGTACTGAGCCGTACCCAGAGCATGACCGGGGAGAAGCTTGCAGAGGCGGTAAAGATGCTGCGCGAGCACAATGAAAAGGCGACCATGATCACCACTCCCTGGGATCAGCTGAACGGCAAGCAGATTCTGGACGCCATGAAGCATGCGGAGCTGGATATGGGTGATCTGCATCATGACGATGATGACGACCATGATCACGAACATGAGCATCATCACGACCACGACCATCATCATGACCACGATCACGACCATGATCACGGCGAAGGTTGCACCTGCGGCTGCCACGATCATGACCATCACCATCATCACGATCACGAAGGCCACCATCATGCAGATGAGGTGTTCACCAGCTGGGGCGTAGAGACCCCGAAGCGCTTCAGCCGCGAGGAACTGGAGAAGATTCTGGAAACCTTAAGCAAGTCCGGTCTGTATGGCCTGATTTTACGCGCTAAGGGTATCATCCAGAATACCGACGGGAGCTGGATGGAGTTCGACTTCGTACCGGAGGAGTATGAGATCCGCGAGGGTAATCCGGATTATACCGGACGTCTCTGTGTCATCGGCTCCCTGCTTGACGAGGATGGACTGAAGGAACTCTTCGGAGTATAAAGAGGAAGGAATTATGGCAAATAAGATCCCGATTTATATGGTAAACGGTTTTCTGGAAAGCGGAAAGACCACATTTATACAGGAGACCCTGTCTGATCCCTATTTTTCCGACGGTGGCAAGACCCTGCTTATCGCCTGCGAAGAGGGCGAGGAGGAATACGACCTGCATGTGCTGGAGTCCTACGATACCACACTGGTGACCATCGAGGGCAAGGCAGAGTTTACAACAGAATTTCTGGAGGACTGCCAGAAGAAATATAAGCCCAGCCAGGTCATGATCGAGTGGAATGGTATGTGGGGCATGCAGCTGTTCCGGGAAATGCGTTTCCCCAAGGGCTGGTTCCCGGCCCAGGGCATTACACTGGTGGATGCCACTACCTTTGATCTGTATATGCAGAACATGAAGTCCCTGTTCATGGATATGGTACAGGATTCCGATCTGGTCATCTTCGACCGCTGCGTGGAGGGCACCAAGGCGGCATCCTACAAGCGCAATATCCGTGCCGTGAATCCCCGGGCCCAGGTGGAATTCGAGCAGGAGGGCGGCGAACTTTTCGAGTTTGAGGACGAGCTTCCCTTCGACTTGAATGCGGATATCATTGATATCAGCGATATCGACTACGGTATCTGGTATGTGGATGCCATGGATCACCCGGAGCACTACGATGGCAAGACCATCCGCTTCAAGGGCCGTGTCATGAAGCCCCGCCGTATGACCCCGGGCTACTTTGTACCGGGCAGAAAGGCCATGACCTGCTGCGCCGACGATACCGTATTTCTGGGCTTCCTTTGCAGAAGTCATAATGTGGATAAGCTGAAGAACGGCCAGTGGCTCACCGTGACCGCCAAGGTCTATGTGGAAAAGCGGGACGAGTACTCAGGCGAGGAAGGCCCGGTGCTTTACACCAAGGCTCTGAAGTCCGCGGAGCCTCCCGAGGAAGAAATGGTATACTTCTAGGCGGCAGAATCGAAAAGAAAATAAAATTTAGTGTAAATTAGGACTTTACAAGAAATATTTTTTCTGGTAAGATAAGTCCATCAGTAAACAAAGGCAGTTTGCGCAAGCAGGCTGCCTTTTTCGTTTAAGCTGCCTTTTCTGTTATAGGAAATTCCGCTGGAAGCTCCTGTTTATAAAAGAGCAAAAGTTGAAAGCAGAAATTTCAGAAGAAGGAATACCGGATACAGCAATTTGGCGAGGAGGAAGGAACTATGGACAACATTGATTTAAGCATCCTGAAATGCCTGAAGGAGAATTCCCGGCAGACGGCGTCTACCATCAGCCAGACCATCAATCTGTCCGTGTCGGCGGTGATCGAGCGGATTCGGAAAATGGAGGCAAAGGGCGTGATTCAGCAGTATACAGTGGTGTTGGACGAAAAGCAGCTGGGCAATGATCTGACCGTATTTGTTTCCGTGCGGCTGGAGCATCCCAAGTACGGAAAAGATTTCGCGGCGGCCTCCCGGCAGCATGCCAATGTGGCCGAGTGCTATTATATCGCGGGAGATGTGGATTATCTGCTGAAGATCGTGACGGATACCTCCCAGAGTCTGGAGAACATTCATCAGGATATCAAGGAGATGCCAGGCGTGGCCTGGACCAAGACCCTGTACGTGCTTTCTACCATAAAAAATGACGTGTCAGTTTTGCCCGGAGAGATCTAATCTCCGGGTATTTTTGTCGGACGCAGCCCTTTTGGTTGATTCTTCTCAGGAAGGACTTGACACTTTAGTAAAGTTAGAATATGCTCATAGAATGGATATATTTATGCAGAAAATCCATGTGGAGACAGAAAAGAGGGATTGCCGTGAGAGAAATCAAAGCAGGCGAGTATTATCGTCATTTTAAGGGTGGCCAGTATCAGGTGACAGCCATCGCGCGGGACGCGAATACAGAAGAAAAGGTGGTTGTATACCAGGCATTATACGGAGACGAGGACTTCTGGGTACGGCCCTATGAGGAGTTCGCAAGCGAAGTGGATCGGGAAAAGTATCCCGATGCAGAGCAGACCTGGCGGTTTGAGAAGATCGAGGAGCCCCGGGAGATGAATCCGCTGCTGCTCCGGTTTCTGGATGCGGACAGCTACCGGGATAAGCTGGAGTTGTTTCAGGCCTGGGAGGCTTACGCGGACGATCAACTTCTGGAAAGCATCGCCGTATCACTGGATATTACTCTGGGCACGGGCTCTGTAAAGGACAAATACCGGGAGATTCTGAACTGTCTGAAGACCATGGAGCACTTCGAGACAGACCGGTTTCGATAAGAGGGAGAGAAAGAAATGGATATTGTAATCATCGGGGACGGCAAAGTAGGGCATAAGCTCGCCATGCAGCTGTCCGGTGAAAAATACAATGTGACACTGATTGATAAGAGTGAGCGAAAGCTCAGAGACACGGTCAATGAGATGGATGTGTCCTGTGTGGTGGGCGACGGAGCCAGCGCGGATATTCAGCGCCAGGCGGACGTGCCCGGTGCAGATCTGGTTATCGCCTGCGCGTCCACAGACGAGATGAACCTGTTCTGCTGTCTGCTGGCCAGAAAGCTGGGAGCCAAGCAGACCATCGCCCGTGTACGGAATCCGATTTACCATAGACAGATCGATTTGCTGAAGGAGGATCTGAAGCTCAGTATGGCGGTAAATCCGGAGCGGGCTCTGGCAGGCGAGATTTCCCGGGTGCTGATCTTCCCGTCAGCGGCGAAGATCGAGACTTTCGTAAAGGGCCGGGTGGAGCTGGTGGAGGTGACCTATCCGTCCCACAGTTCCATCGAAGGACTGTCCTTAAGCGAATTATATAAGAAGCATCAGATTAAGATGCTGGTCTGCGCGGTTCAGCGCGGCGGCGAGGTCTACATTCCCGACGGCAATTTCGTGCCCCAGCCGGGAGACAAGATCAATATCGCGGCCTCTCATCAGGAGATCGAGAAGTTCTTAAAGCTCACCAACGGTATGCGGGACAAAGCCAAAAACGTCATGATCTGCGGCGGCGGCCGGGTGGCTTATTATCTGGGCAGCCAGCTTCTGGAGCTGGGTATGCAGGTTAAGATTATAGAGCTGGACGAGAAGCGCTGCATGGAGCTGTGCGATCTGCTTCCGGGAGCCACCATTATCCATGGCAATGCCACCGATCACGAGCTTCTGGAGGAAGAAGGAATTTCCAAGGCGGACGCTTTTGTAACCCTGACAGGTATGGATGAGGAAAATATCATCATGTCCATGTATGCCAAGACACGCCATGTGCCGAAGGTAGTCACGAAGGTTAATGACGAGGGCCTGCAGAGCATGGTGGATCAGCTGGGCATGGAAAGTGTGGTTTCCGCCAAGAATGTAACGGCCAACGCGATCACCAGTTATGTACGCGCCATGCGGAATTCCATGGGAAGCGCCAACGTGGAGACAGTTTACAAGCTCATCGGCGGCAAGATCGAAGCTCTGGAGTTCCGGATCCGGGAGAAGACCAAGTATACTGGCGTCCCGCTGAAGAATTTGAAGCTGAAGGTGAATCATCTGGTGGCCTGCATTGTGCGGAACCGTCGTATCATCATACCAAGCGGAAATGATACCCTGGAGGTGGGTGATAATGTCATTGTCATTTCCATGGAGCAGGGGCTTGAGGATCTGCAGGACATCATGCGCTAGTGGGAGAGAGCTATGAATTACGGAATGATAAGATACATCGTGGGAAAAATGCTTCTGATCGAAAGCTTTCTGATGCTGTTTCCCGCCTTTGTATCGTTATTATACAGAGAAAGGGAGGGTGGCTGCTTCCTGCTGACGGCGGCGATTCTGATACTGGTTTCATTTGTGATATCGCGAAAGCCGGAGAATACGGTCATTTACGCGAAAGAGGGCTTCCTCATCGTGGCCATGGCCTGGATCCTCTGGTCCCTATTCGGCGCGCTGCCGTTTCTTTTCTCAGGTTGTATTCCCCGGTTCGAGGATGCGTTTTTTGAGGTGGTATCCGGCTTTACGACTACGGGTTCCACGGTCTTGTCAGATATTGAGGGAATGCCGAAATGTATGAATTTCTGGCGCTGTCTGACTCACTGGGTGGGTGGTATGGGCGTGCTGGTTTTCGTTATGGCGGTGATTCCTCTGAGCAACAGGAACTCCATGTTTCTGATGCGCGCGGAGATTCCGGGTCCCACCTGCGATAAGCTGGTTCCCAAGGCGCGTACCACCGCGCGGATTCTGTATACCATGTATCTGGGCCTGTCTGTGGCAGAGATCATTTTCCTGCTGGCAGGGGGCATGAATCTGTACGAAGCTGTGATTCACACCTTCAGCACAGCCGGAACCGGAGGCTTTTCCAACCGGAACGCCAGTGTGGCGGCTTTTAACAGCGCTTACATCGACGGCGTGATCACGGTGTTTATGCTGCTGTTCGGTATTAATTTTAACCTATATTTTCTGCTGCTTATGAAGAACGTGAAGGGCTTCTTTAAAAATGAGGAGCTGCGGAATTATCTGGGGATCGTGGCGGCGGCCATTGTGCTGATCACCATCAATGTTATGAATCTGTACGGCGGTGTCCTGCACGCGTTCCGATACGCAGCTTTTCAGGTGGTTTCTGTCATCACGACCACCGGCTTTGTGACGGCCAATTATGAGCTGTGGCCGGAGTTTTCTAAGACCATTCTGCTGATGCTGATGGTGGTGGGAGCCTGTGCGGGCAGTACCGGCGGCGGTATGAAGGTATCCCGTATCATGATTTTGGCCCGTACCATCACCAAGGAGACCAGGCAGATCCTGCACCCCAAGTCGATGAATGTGGTGAAGCTGGACGGAAAGCGCCTGACCAGCGAGGAGACCCACGGGGTCTATGTGTATACTATCTGTTATTTTGCGATCCTCTGCGTGTCTGTGCTGCTGATTTCCGTGGACAACTTTGATTTCACCACGAACTTTACAGCGGTGCTGACCACCCTGAACAACGTGGGGCCGGGTCTGGCAAAGGTGGGACCGGTGGAAAATTTCTCAGCCTTTTCCTGCTTTTCCAAGATCATTTTAAGCTTCGACATGCTCGTCGGACGTCTGGAGATTCTGCCTATCATGATGCTGCTGGCTCCGGTGACCTGGCGAAAGAAATTTTAAGAATATCTGGTTTACTATGAAAATGTAAAACGGCATGGAGACTGGCATTTCCGGAGTTTCTGTGCTAGAATAAATACTATGAGTAAAAGGGAAAGAAGGTAAAATTATGTCTGAAAATTCATGCGGAAGCAGCTGTGACAAATCCAGTTGCGAGGGATGTCCCAGCAAGGCGCAGGGACAGCAGCCTCAGAGCCTGCAGGTAGAAAGCAACGAATACAGCTGTGTGCGCCGGGTCATCGGCGTAGTCAGCGGAAAAGGCGGCGTAGGAAAGTCCATGGTGACCGCGTCTCTGGCCAATGAGCTGGCGGCAAAGGGATATCAGGTGGGTATCCTGGACGCGGATATTACAGGTCCGTCCATTCCGAGAATGTACGGGGTACACGGCCCGGCAGAGGGCAGCGATATGGGCATCGAGCCGAGACTTACAAAAAACGGAATCAAGCTCATGTCCATGAATCTGTTACTGCCCACCGAGGAGACTCCGGTCATCTGGAGAGGTCCCATTATCGCGAATATTGTAAAGCAGTTCTGGACCGACGTAATCTGGGGGGATCTGGATTATCTTCTGGTGGACATGCCTCCCGGAACCGGCGACGTGCCGTTGACCGTATTCCAGTCTCTTCCGGTCGATGAGATCGTGGTAGTCACCTCTCCCCAGGATCTGGTGCAGCTCATTGTAAAGAAGGCCCTGAGTATGGCCGACCAGATGAAGATTCCGGTAAAGGGCGTGGTGGAGAACTACTCCTGGCTGGAGTGCCCGGACTGCGGCAAGAAGCTGTATCCCTTCGGAAAGAGCCATCTGGATGAAATCGCAGGGGAGGAGAAGCTGAACATCATCGGCCGGATCCCCATGAAGACCGAATTCGCGGAGGCTGCGGACGCGGGAGAGTTTGATAAGATACGGAATCCGTATCTGAATGTGGATTTTGAATAAGAAAATCAAAAGGAACTGGCGGAGGCGGGGCTTCTGCCGGTTTTTTTATGGAATAGGAAATTCCGATAGAATACCCTATTCCATAAAAGCAAGCAGAGCTTGCAAAGATGCGCACTCGGCGCGAGATAAAGCAAGATTCTATTTTAGGAGGAGAATTTCATGGATTCTGGGGCCACAGGGAATGTGAATGAAAAAATATATGGAAGAATCATAGAGGAAGCGGAATTGTTGGAGCCGGAGCTTATCCGGATCCGGCGGGATCTTCACCGGTATCCGGAACTGGGATGGATGGAAATGCGGACTTCATCGATCATTGCCTCTTATCTGAAAGAATGCGGCTGCGACCAGGTGCTGACGGGTCGGCAAGTATGCCGGGAGGAAAGCCGGATGGGCCTGCCTTCCGAGGAGGAACTGGAGCGACATTATCAGGAAGCGGCTTTCCGGGAGGGGGCAGATCAGGCCTATCTTCCGGATACCAGAGGCGGGTTTACGGGCGTCATCGGAATCCTGCGTTGCGGGGAGGGACCTGTAGTGGCTTTTCGGTTTGACATCGACGCTCTGCCCATCCTGGAATGCGAGGAGAAGAGCCATTACCCGACCCGGGAAGGCTTTGCGTCCCGGGTGCCGGGTGTCATGCATGCCTGTGGCCATGATGGCCATACTGCTGTGGGACTGGGTACGGCGAAAATTCTCTGCGGGATGCGGGAACAGCTTCACGGCACGGTGAAATTCATTTTCCAGCCTGCGGAGGAAGGGGTGCGGGGCGCAAAGTCCATCGTGGATCAGGGACATCTGGACGGTGTGGACTATGTGCTGGGATCCCACATGGGCGGTGACCCGGAGCAAAAGACGGCGGCCATCGGCGTGGGAAACGGGGAAAGCATGGCCACGGTGAAGTATGATGTGGAGTTTCATGGAAAGGGCGCCCATGCGGCCGCAGCGCCGGAGGATGGCAGAAACGCCATGCTGGCCATGGCTACGGCGGTGCTGAATCTCCATGCCATTCCCCGGAACAGTAAGGGAGATACCCGGGTCAACGTGGGGCGGGTGACAGCCGGAAGCGGGCGGAATGTGATCTGCGACCATGCTCATATGGAGTTGGAGGTCCGGGGTATGTCAGAGGAGGCCAATGCGTTCATGGACGCGTACGCCGAGCGCGTGATCCGGGCAGCGGCCCAGATGCACGGCTGTAGCTGTAAGATCAGGCTTATGGGGGCGGCGAAGAATAGTTTGAATGATGCGGCTCTGTCGGAACGGCTTGTGAAGGTGTGCGCGGAGAAACTGTGCCTGCCGGTGGAGCGGCCGGAAAAAGGGGGCGCGGGAGGCAGCGAGGATTACTCTTATCTGTGTGAGCGGGTGCAGAGGCAGGGGGGAGAGTCCTGTTATTTTATGAATCTGAGTGCCTGCAGCGCGAGAATTCATAGTGAGAGGTTTGATTTTCGGGAGGAGGCGCTGACCAATGGGGTGAAAGCGTTCTGCGGGATCGCGGTGGAATTGCTGCGGTAAAAACTTACACTTGCATCCCTGGTATATATGTGATATAGTAAAACAAACATATGTTCCGAACATATATTTGTTACTATAGGAAGGGATGTAAGGTGAAATGACGGAGATTCGGGTGCGGGCGGGGATGCCGGTGATGGAGAAGCTTAGGATTCTGGCGGATGCGGCCAAGTATGATGTGGCCTGCACGTCCAGCGGGGTGAGCAGAGGGAATTCCGGGGACGGGATCGGGAATTGCATCGAGGCTGGGATCTGCCACAGTTTTGCGGCGGACGGAAGATGCATTTCCCTGCTGAAGATCCTATTCACCAATGAGTGTATTTTTAATTGCCGGTACTGCCTGAACCGGGTATCCAATGATGTGCCCAGGGCGGCCTTCACGCCGGAGGAGGTCTGTGAGCTGACCATGGAGTTTTATCGGAGAAATTATATCGAGGGGCTGTTCTTAAGCTCGGGGATCCTGAAAAGCCCGGATTATACCATGGAGCTTTTATATGAGACCTTGTATAAGCTCCGAAATCAGTACCATTTTGGCGGATACATTCATGTGAAGGCTATTCCGGGGGCGGATCCTCTGCTGATTGAACGGACGGGATTTTTGGCGGATCGGATGAGTGTGAACCTGGAGCTTCCCACGGCTGAGGGACTTCGGACCCTGGCCCCGGCCAAGACCCGGGAGAAGATCTTAAAACCCATGCGTCAGATCCAGAATAGCAGGCTGGAGTACGGGGAAGGACTGCTGCCCGGGACGGGAAGCGGAGGCGGCAGAAGCTATGGACAGTGGCCCGCTGTCCCGGGCAGTGGCCGGAGGGATATTTCCGTGGGAAAGAGCCGACAGCATTTGTTTGTTCCGGCGGGCCAGTCCACCCAGATGATCATCGGCGCCACTCCGGAGAATGATTTTCAGATCATGTCGGTGGCGGAGTCCCTGTACCGGAAGTTTGATCTGAAGCGGGTATTCTATTCAGCCTTTGTGCGGGTGAATGAGGACAGTCTGCTTCCGACCCTGCCGGGCGGGCCGCCCCTTCTGCGGGAGCACAGGCTTTATCAGGCGGACTGGCTGCTGCGGTATTATGGCTTTGAGGCGGGAGAGCTTCTGTCTGAGGACAGGCCGAATTTCAATGTACTGCTGGATCCTAAATGCGACTGGGCCCTCCGTCATCTGGAGCAGTTTCCGGTGGAGGTGAACCGGGCTCCCTATCAGACTCTTTTGCGGGTGCCGGGGATCGGAGTCAAGTCCGCCCAGCGGATTGTAAAAGCCCGACGGCTGGGAACCGTGGATTTTCCGGATCTGAAGCGGATGGGAGTGGTGCTGAAAAGGGCCCTGTATTTTATCACCTGTGGAGGAAAGACCCTGTATCCCATCCGGATCGAGGAGGATTTTATTACGCGGAATATTCTGGACGCAGGGGAGAGACGACCCTACGGTATCAGCGACGGAGTGACCTACCGGCAGCTGTCGCTGTTTGACGATCAGACTCTGATACAGCCGGGAAACGCAGAAGGCAGGAGAAAGGAAGTCGGATGAGATGACAGTATTTGTGTGCGAGGACAGTCTGGACGGAATCCTGACGGGAGTGTACGACGCCTGGGACAGCCGTCTGGGACATAGCCGGGTGAAGCTTCAGGCGGAAACGGAGGATTCTTATGAGACTTATGAGCTGTTCTGCCAGTACCGGCAGGTAAAGACAGATCCCGGGAAAGCGGAGAAGGTATTGCGGACGGTGCTCAGGAGGATGGGAGAGGAAACCAGGGAGGCCATCTGCTACGCCTGTGCCTGTTCCCATCCGGACAAGGCTGACGCCATCTATCGTCTGATTGTGCTGGGATTCTCCATGGAAGACGGGACGAAGGCTGTGAACTATCTGCAGAACCCGTCGGTCCTTCTGGTGATGAAGCTTCGGCAGAAGGCCTGGCATGAGGCACACCGGATGCTGGGCTTTCTGCGGTTCGAGGAGCTGCCGGGGGGCGTACTCTATGCCGGGATGGAACCTCCCTGCGCGGTTCTGCCTCTGATTGCGCCCCATTTCGCGGATCGGCTCCGGCAGGAGAACTGGATCATCCACGACCGGAAACGGGGACTTTTGGCAGTGCACAGGAAAGAGAGCCGGTGGATTCTGACCGACGACGAAGATTTGAATTCGGAATTTTTAGAGAGGCGCTCGGAGAGGGAGGAAGAGTTTCGGATTCTGTGGAAGATCTTCTGCGAGACCATTGCCATCGAAGAACGGCGGAATCCCAGGTGCCAGCAGACGCTGCTGCCCTTCCGGTTCCGTCCTTATATGAATGAGTTTCATGAATGAATTCCGGTGAAAACTTATTTTGACACTGCCCGGAAATCATAGTACACTGTATACAGAAACGGGCTTCCTCGGGAAGCCATGGACTTTTAACAGGCAGGAGAATGAAAAAATGAGTGAGATTCCGGTAATCAAGGCCGCGCTTCTGGGCGCGGGAACCGTGGGAAGCGGTGTATATCAGATTTTAGAGTGGCAGAAGGAAGAGATGCCGAAGAAGCTGGGAGCAGTGGTGCGGTTAAAAAAGATTCTGGTTCGGGACACAAAGAAGCAGCGGGAAGGCATGGACAGCAGCCTTTTTACGGATAACTGGAAGGAGATTCTGGAAGATCCGGAGATTCAGATCGTGATCGAGGTCATGGGCGGCATCGAACCGGCCAGAACCTATATCACCGAGGCTCTTCAGGCAGGCAAGCATGTGGTCACGGCCAATAAGGATCTGCTGGCAGAGCATGGAAAGGAAGTGTTGGACGCGGCGGCGGAGCATGGCTGCGATCTGATGTTTGAGGCGGCTGTGGCGGGAGGTATCCCCATTATCCGTCCCCTGAAGCAGTGCCTGGCGGCCAATCACCTGACCGAGGTCATGGGTATCGTCAATGGAACCACCAACTATATTCTGACAAAGATGACGGCGGATCACATGGAGTTTTCCGAGGCACTGGCTCTGGCCACAGAGCTGGGCTACGCGGAAGCGGATCCCACGGCGGATATCGAAGGCTACGACGCAGCCCGGAAGGTGGCGATCATGGCATCTATCGCCTTTAATTCCCGCGTCACCTTCCAGGATGTGCATACAGAGGGCATTACGAAGATCACAGCGGGCGATATCGCCTATGCCGCCGAGCTTGGCATGGTGATTAAGCTCCTGGGTGTGGCAAGAAATACGGAGACCGGCATTGAAGTGGGTGTTTACCCCATGCTGATTCCCAGAGAGCATCCGCTTGCAGGTGTCAACGATTCCTTTAACGCGGTATTCGTCCATGGAGACGCTGTGGATGACGCCATGTTTCAGGGACGTGGAGCAGGAAAGCTGCCCACGGCCAGCGCGGTCATGGGAGACGTCTTTGAGATCGCCCGGGATCTGAGGGCAGGAAGTACCGGACGCATCAACTGTACCTGCTACAAGGAGCTGCGGCTGAAACCGGCGGAAGAGATGGAGAACCGCTACTTCATACGGATGCAGGTGGAGGATCAGCCGGGCGTTCTGGCCAGCATTGCATCTGTATTCGGAAACCATCACGTAAGCATCGCCCAGGTGATTCAGAAGAGCGTTAGCGGCGGAGTGGCCGAGCTGGTGGTGATTACGGATAAAGTGGTGGAGCGTCATTTCCGGGACGCACTGCTTATCATGGGTGAAATGTCCATCGTAAAAGAGATTTCTTCGGTGCTACGTGTCTATACGCAGAATCACTAGGAAATGCAGGGGGAGACAGATGAAGAAGACACTGACCTTATTGGATAAAGCGATTATTTTTGCTACCAAGGCCCATTCCGGTGCGAAACGGAAGGGAACCAACGTACCCTATATCGTGCATCCCATCGAGGCGGCGGCTATCGTATCAGCCATGACGGATGACCAGGAGATCATCGCCGCAGCGGTGCTGCATGACGTGCTGGAGGATACGGATACCACGGAGGACGATCTGTATGCCAGATTCGGCACCCGGATCACAGAGCTGGTGATGAACGAGAGCGAGGACAAGCGCAGAAACCTTCCGGCGGCTCTGACCTGGAAGACCAGAAAGCAGGAGACCATCACCTTTCTGGAGACGAAGGCCAGCCGGGAAGCAAAGATGCTGGCCCTGGCGGACAAGCTGGCGAACCTGCGGGCCATTCACAGGGATCAGTGTATCATCGGGGATAAGATCTGGGAGCGGTTCAATGAAAAGGACAAGAATATGCATGCCTGGATGTATCGTTCCATTGCGAAAGCCCTGGAAGAATTAAAGGATCATCCTACCTGGCAGGAGTATAACCGGCTGGTGGATGAGGTGTTTGGAAAAGAAAAGGATCTTGACAAACCGGATAAAAAGGGATAATCTGCTACAGAAGAAATACGTCTGTTTACCGACGTCAGGCAAAGAGGAGGAAGATTATGAAACCATACCGTGAACTGAGCAAAGAGGAACTCCTGCAGCTGAAGACTGAACTGGAAGCCAGATACAGAGAAGCGCAGGCAAAGAATCTGCATCTGGATATGTCCCGCGGAAAGCCCAGCGCCGATCAGCTGGATCTGTCCATGGGAATGATGGATGTGCTGAACAGCGAAGCGAATCTGAAAGATTCAGAGGGCGTAGACTGCCGGAATTACGGCGTCCTGGACGGCGTAAGAGAGGCAAAAGAGCTTCTGGGTGAGATGTCAGAGGTATCTCCGGATAAGATTATTATTTACGGAAACTCCAGCCTGAACGTCATGTACGATACCGTGGCCAGAGCCATGCTCCACGGTGTTATGGGGCACACCCCATGGTGCAAGCTGGATAAGGTAAAGTTCCTGTGTCCGGTGCCGGGCTATGACCGCCATTTTGCCATCACCGAGTCTTTCGGCATCGAGATGATCAATGTGCCCATGACACCCACGGGTCCGGATATGGATATGGTAGAGGAACTGGTAAGTAAGGATCCGGCCATTAAGGGTATCTGGTGCGTACCGAAGTACTCCAATCCCCAGGGAATTACCTACTCTGACGAGACGGTGCGTCGTTTTGCCAGATTGAAGCCGGCAGCAGAGGACTTCCGAATTTTCTGGGATAATGCTTACTGCGTGCATCACCTGTATGATGACGATCAGGATTTCCTGATTGAGATTCTGGGCGAGTGCGAGAAAGCGGGTAATCCGGATTTGGTATACAAGTTCTGTTCCACATCAAAGATTACTTTCCCGGGATCCGGCGTGGCTTGTATCGCCACATCCCCGAATAACCTGCAGGATATCAAGAAGCAGCTGACCATTCAGACCATCGGACATGACAAGGTAAATCAGCTCCGTCATGTACGGTTTTTCAAGGATATCAATGGCATCCATGAGCATATGCGGAAGCATGCAGAAATCCTCCGCCCGAAGTTTGAAGCAGTCCTGGACACTCTGGACAGAGAGCTGGGCGGCCTGGAGATTGGAAGCTGGATTCGTCCCAAGGGCGGTTATTTCATTTCCTTTGATGCTATGGAAGGCTGTGCAAAAGCCATCGTAGCCAAGTGTAAGGAGGCAGGTGTTGTCATGACAGGCGCAGGTGCTACCTACCCGTATCACAGGGATCCGAAGGACAGCAATATCCGTATCGCACCCTCCTTCCCCACAAAGGATGAGCTGGCTGCAGCTGCAGACCTGTTTGTGCTTTGCGTGAAGCTGGTAAGCGTGGACAAGCTGTTGGAAAGTAAATAGTAGAGAATTAGAAAGAGTCAGTAAGGGGCCACGGCGGTAAAGCCGTGACCCCTTTTGCACGCTGCATTGCATTCATTATCCAGCAGCTGCAGTTTTAATTGAAAAACAGGAAATAACCGATGACCAGCACACCCAGGATGATGCGATAATATCCGAAGGCAGTGAAGTCATTTTTTTTGATATAGCCCATCAGGAACTTGATAGCCAGCACGGATACCAGGAAAGCAGAAACCATACCCACGATGAGAATGGCCGCTTCCGTTCCGGTAAAATGAAAACCGAACTTCACCAGCTTTAAGAGGCTGGCACCGAACATGACCGGAACCGCCAGAAAGAAACTGAACTCGGCCGCGATATACCGGGACGTTCCTAAAAGCATAGCGCCCAGGATCGTAGCGCCGGAACGGGAAGTGCCGGGAATCAGGGCCAGCACCTGAAATACGCCAATAAAGAGAGCCATGGGATAGGTGAGCTTTTGAAAGGAGTTCACCCGGGGACGGCGTCCCTTATTATATCGTTCAATGATAATAAACAGTACACCATAGAGGATCAGTGTAAAGGCTACAGTCCGGTAATTATAAAAAAGCTCATCGATTTTGTCATCAAAAGGAAGACCGATCAGAGCGGCCGGAAGCACGGCCACCAGCACTTTGAACCAGAGGGACCAGGTATCCTTTTTGATCCATCCCTTAGAGGGAGTGGTAAAGGGCCAAAGTTTGCCAAAGTACAGAACTACCACGGCCAGAATCGCCCCCAGCTGAATGACTACCAGAAACATTTCCATAAAAGCGTCGCTGACGTTCAGATGGATAAATTCATCGACCAGAATCATATGTCCGGTACTGCTGATGGGAAGCCATTCCGTGATGCCCTCCACGATACCCAGCAGAAGAACCTTCAACCATTCAATCACATTCATAGTAAATACTCCTTATTCCCTATCCTCTTATGTTATATGAGGAAAGATTCGGATTTCAGTATAACATACTGACCCTTTATGTCAATGACAGGAGAAAAAATTAAGAAAGAGTTTCGCTCTCGGAGAGAAAATAGAAAGAATCTGGGGAAAAAAGTATAGAAATTTTCCCGCCGGGCGGTCAGGAGAGAAGCGGGAAAACGGAAAAGGAGAATGAAATATGCAGGAAACAATGAAATATGCATGGTAAAATGCATATTTATACATAAAAACACTAAAAACTGCATAAAGCATTAAAAATTATGCAATTTAGGTCTTGCATTTTTCGAAAATGGCGCTATAATAAGAGACAGGTTTTAACAGAAACAAGTTTGAAACAGGAGGAAATAAGTTATGAAGAAGTTTATTGCAGCATTATTAGTAGGCGCTATGTGTGTATCACTGGCAGCCTGCGGATCCAAAAAAGCAGATGACACAGCTGATACGACAGCGGCAGAAACCACGGAAAGTACCGATGCAGCAGCAGATGCCGATGCAGCAGACGGAGAGTTTACTACCGTAGCAGATGGCGTTCTGACCATGGGAACCAATGCGGCATTCCCGCCGTACGAGTACAAAGAGGGAGACCAGGTTGTAGGTATCGACGCAGAGATTGCACAGGCACTGGCAGATAAGCTGGGACTGAAGCTTGAGATTCTGGATATGGATTTCGCTTCTCTGATTACCGCTATCCAGGCCGGCAAGGTTGATATCTCCCTGGCAGGTATGACTGTTACGGAGGAAAGAAAGCAGAATGTAGACTTTACAGATTCCTATGCTACAGGTGTACAGGTTATCATCGTAAAGGATGGTTCTGATATCGCCAGCGTAGATGACCTGGCAAACGACAAGATCATCGGTGTTCAGGAGGGAACTACCGGACATCTGTACTGCTCTGATGATTATGGCGAGGATCACGTAATTGCTTACACTAACGGCGCAACCGCTGTACAGGCTCTGCTTCAGGATAAGGTAGACTGTGTAGTTATCGACCAGCAGCCGGCAGAAGAATTTGTAGAGGCAAATGATGGACTGAAGATTCTGGATACCGAGTATGTAGTAGAGAACTATGCGGCAGCAGTTTCCAAGGACAACCCGGCACTGACCGCAGCTCTGAACAAGGCACTGCAGGAGCTGAAGGATGACGGAACTATCCAGGGAATCCTTGACAAGTATATCAAAGCTGAGTAGGCAGAAGAAAAGCAGACGTACAAACGTCTGAGAGCACGACGGAGGTGTTCAGGTAACCGGACACCTCCGTATTTTTGCGAAGCAGAAAGATAGCGTAGAAATATAAGAGGCAATTTCCGGAAAATAAATTGCTTTTTATATTTCTACGTTATAGAATAAGAGAAACTGTTCATACAAAAGAAATACAGACAGAGGAGAGTAGAAATATGTTAGAAGGCTTAAAGAAAGGTCTCTACCAGACATTTATCCTGGATGACAACTATCAGTATTTTATCAAGGGCATCCAGACCACGTTGATCGTAACGGTATTTGCCCTGATTCTGGGAGTGATTCTTGGTGTTATTATAGCGATTATCCGCTCTGCCCATGATCAGCAGCCTGAGCGCAAGAAAAATATATTCCTGCGGCTTGCGAACCTGATTTGTCAGATTTATCTGACTGTAATCCGTGGAACACCCATGATGGTACAGCTTCTGATTATGTGGTTCGTAGTCTGGGCCAGCGCCCGTGCTACCGATGGCAATATGATTCGCTGCGCAATTCTGGCTTTTGGTATCAACTCTGGAGCCTATGTGGCCGAGATCATCCGTTCCGGTATCATGTCCATCGACAAGGGTCAGATGGAGGCAGGACGTTCTGTTGGTCTGACCTATGCGACGACGATGCGCTGTGTCATTATTCCCCAGGCTTTTAAAAACGTACTGCCTGCCCTGGGAAATGAGCTGATTACCCTGTTAAAGGAGACATCCGTCGTGACGGTTATCGGACTTCGTGACCTGACCAAAGGCGCTCTGATTATTCAGTCTAAGACTTATCAGGCCTTTGTGCCGTTCTTTGCCATCGCAGCCATGTATCTGGTGATGGTACTGGGTTTGTCCTGGCTGATGGGTAAACTGGAAAGGAGAATGAGACAGAGTGATTTACGTTAAGGATCTGGCCAAATCATTTGGCGACAATCATGTCATTAAGAATATTAATATGCATATTACACCGGGCGAGAAGGTGGTTATCGTAGGGCCCTCCGGTTCCGGTAAATCCACATTTTTACGCTGCCTGAATCTTCTGGAGCAGCCCACCGGCGGAACCATCACCTTCGACGGACAGGATATCACAGCCCCGGGCGTGGATGTGAATAAGATCCGCCGCCGTATGGGTATGGTGTTCCAGCATTTCAATCTGTTTGCTAATCTGACGGTAAAGGAAAATATTATGCTGGCTCCGGTACAGTTGAAGCTGAAGACCAAGGCGGAAGCAGAGGCAGAGGCTCTGCGCCTTCTGAAGCTGGTAAATCTGGAAGAAAAAGCAGATTCCTATCCTTCCCAGCTTTCCGGTGGTCAGAAGCAGCGAATCGCCATCGTGCGCTCCCTGGCCATGGATCCGGAAGTGATGCTCTTTGACGAGCCCACGTCTGCCCTGGATCCGGAGATGGTAGGCGAGGTTTTGGAACTGATGAAGAAGCTGGCAGACGATGGTATGACCATGGTGGTCGTGACCCACGAGATGGGCTTTGCCCGCGAGGTAGCTACCCGTGTGGTATTCATGGACGGCGGTTACATCAAAGAGGAGAATAACCCGAAGGATTTCTTCGAGCATCCGCAGGATCCGAGACTTCAGGATTTCCTGTCCAAAGTACTGTAAAGAACAGCAAGACCACGCTCTGCGCCGGAATATCTGGCCGGAGAGTGGCCTTTTTGTTTTCATCATTCTTTCATAAGAATTTCTTAATTGACTTTATATATTTTTTAGAGGCTGGACATATCTTCGTCACAATTCCCTGCTATAGTATTAAATGTAGCAAGAACACATATCAGTATTTCATTCATAACACTCGGGGACTTCCGGGAGGAAGCCCCCACTCCCTCGTATTTACTGGGTTTTCCGAAGAAGGAAGATCCTTTTTTTTGCCCATTTTTGGCCGTTTGACGACAATTTGACGACAATTGCCTTAAAAAACCTCGGAACGGAGAAAAGTGTAAAAGGTAGATTAGTTATAAAAATGTAGAGAGGCGTGGCTCATAATATAAGATTGTAGTATACTTGATATGTAGTAGTGAAAGAGTAAGTATTTGAAATGTTTTGAAGAGTAAGGAGAAGTCTAATGAGGGAATGGGAAAAAGCGGATATAAAATTTGAAGTATGTTTGAAGGATTGTGAAGAGAGTAATTTGTTTTTGAGAAAATTTTATGATGAAATATCAAAATATATAAAAGTAGCATGGAATTTTCAGCCACATAGGAAAGAAAGAGTAATTTATGTTGGCATGGCTACATTTGGGGAAATGTGGATCGAATATGTTCAAAAAGGGAGGATTAGCAAAGTTTATATAAAAACAGATTCAGAGGAAAGTAAAAAACAAATAGAAGAAGCGCTGGCATGTGCAAAAAGAAATCACACAGATATGAAGGAATATCGAATAACGGCTGTATTTAATACAGAGGATGTATCTTTTTGTAGTATGTGTAAAAATGGAATACAAGTGAAATCAGTGAATTCGGATATAGGAGAAGAGGATAATTGGACATATATCAACTTCCCTGTATATGCATTTGGGTTATTTGATTTAGAATATGTTAAAATGCAGAAAGTTAATTATTTGATGCACTTACTGTGTGCATATACAAATTTAATTTTCAAATGCAAAAGAATAATGTATAGTGATGAAAAACTAGAAGTAAAGGATAATGAATGGGAAGAACCAAATGAAGACTGGGTTAATATAGATGAAGAATTTATCGATGAGAAAAATAAAGTTATGTCGTTAAGAAAGGAATTCTTTGACATATTTAAAATAGTATTGAATAAAGATGCATACGAAAGAAAAATTAGATTATTACTAAATTCTTCTCAGGAAATATTTTGCAGTAAAAAAATGATAAATGTATTATTACAAGGTGATGAACATTGGAGTATGCCCGGATATGTAGATTTAATAAACGCATTTATGGTTTCTTCGTTAGAGCCTTTGGCAAATATAGAGGAGAGGAAAGTAGAGCATTGTAAAGAGTGTGGAAATTTAATATATTCAATCAGAAAAAAGGTGGGTGATTTGTGCTATAGATATCTTCCAGAGGAGATAGCAAAAGAAATAAAAGACGATTGTTATGCAAAGCGCTCGGCTTTCTTACACGAAGGATATCCTAGCACAAATGAATTTTATTGTGGTCATTGTGTGCCATTACTGAGTCCAAAAGATGGTAATAAAATTTTATTCCCAGTAGCTAGTGTAAATATAAATTTATTTGATTATGTTACCTATATTTACAGAAAAGTGGTAACGGAAATATTAAAATAGTATATAGATATTTAGATGCCCTCAAGGATGTATATACCTGAGGGCATTACTATTTAGTTTAAAATTTCTTCAAACTCGCCTTTTTAGGCCGAGGACAAATCCCCAAACATCATTTATGATTATATCAGGAACAGCAAAAACCTGTTCACAGACAACTGAATAGCAGTTACAGCATGGAAAATTCCGGTGTATATTCGGCAGAATATCAGCGGGGCCTGCGAGGAGAGTTGATGGACCGAGAGGTGAAGATGGAGCAGGTACAGATTGGATTGATTACGGCGGAAGGATAATAACTCACGAAGGGAGCTTGAAGTGGTTTCCTGGCCCTCGAAATAAGCAGCAGAGGGGACGAGCGGTATATAGAATACCGGTCTTGTGAACATCAGAGGATGTCATGCGGCAGGGTTGCCAGTAACTCCCACGTACACGGGGCGAAGAGGAACAAGCGTGTACTTACATGGAAAATATGAAATGGAGGGATAAGGAAGGATGTACAAAGGAATCGAGGTTATCGGGATTGATCATGGCTGGTCGTATATGAAGACGATTTCTCATGTGTTTGTGACCGGTGTGGAAGAGATAGCGACGGAACCGGCCTTTACGAAAAATCTGCTGGAATTCGGTGGAAAATTCTATAAGATAGGCGGCACCCGGCTTGAAGTCCAGGATGTAAAAACGAAGAATGATAACTTTTTTCTTCTGACGCTGGCGGCCATCGCCAAAGAATTGAAAAGCCGAGGAAAACGAGAGGCAAAGGTATATCTGGCTGTAGGGCTCCCGCTGACACGATTTGGACAGGAGCGTGCAGATTTCATTCGATATCTGACAGCCAGAAGGAATGTAAAATATCAGTTTGAAAAAGAAGAATATCGGATAGAGGTTTTGAATGCTTTTGTGTTTCCCCAGTGTTATGCGGCGGTTGCAGATAAGCTTAGCACCTATAAGCGAAAGGTGCTGGTGGTAGACATTGGAAGCTGGACGATTGATATGATGCCGGTAGTCGATGAAGAGCCGGACGAGCCCAGATGCTCTACGTTACAGAGAGGGTTGATTACCTGTATGCGATCCATCAATGAACAGTGTGTCCGGCAGTTGAATGGAGAGGTAGATGAAAGCGATATTCAGGCAGTGATGCGGATGGAGCGTAGCGGGTTGAATGGAGATTATACCAGAATCATTGAAAATGAGGTTCGGACTTTCATGGGGCAGATTTATCATTCGATTCGGGAACACGGCTATAATCTTCAGACTACACCATTGATTTTCGTAGGAGGTGGGGCTGTCGTAATGAAAAATTATGGCCCGATACAGCAGGGAAATGTGACTTACAATCTGGATATCAAGGCCAATGCAAGGGGATATGAATATCTCACCTATACGGCGCTCCGGCAGATGCGCAGATAAGGAGCAGACATGAGTTTATCAACGATTCGGAAAATGACGCTCAGACTCAATATGGAAGAGCCGAAGCAGGCCGAGATCTACCAGATACTGACCAGTCTGGACAAATATATTTATAAATCCCAGAATCAGTTTCTGGTAGACGCGCTGCAGTTCTACATTGAACATAGCGGAAAAGATATGTTGACCCAGCAGGAGCAGGCCGAACAGCAGCGATACATCACGGCAGAGGAACTGGAGCAGATAAAAAAGGAGTTGCGTGGGGAACTGCTGGAAGAGATGAGGAATGAACTTCTGAAACTGCTGGGACAGTATGCGGCAGGCGCACAGAATCCGATGACCGGTCAGATAAAGGCATTGACGGGTCAGACGGACGAAATGGAACTGGAAAATGACACAGAGGGGGAAAACTCTGTAGTAGGCAATCTGGCATGCAGATGGATGGGAGAGATTTAAATGAAATCGGTACTTGAGACAATCGGAAAAGGTTTTTGTGGAATCGGAAAGGTATCTCTGTGGATTGCGATTTTTGTATGGGTAATCGCGGTAACGGCGGCAAAGATATTTTTTGTATTGTTCTTAACACTTGCCAGAATGGTGCTGATTCTTATCAGTGCTGTGGAACCATAGAGATAAGTAGAGAAAGCGCTTCTTCGGAGGCGCTTTTTGTATTATAAAGTCCCGTAAGGGGCTGCAGGTGTCAGGTTCTGTGGGGTAAAGGAGGAAAAATGAGGTATATACGTGACAAGCCGGGGAAAGGCTGGATGAAGCGGTTGGCTATAAGCTGGCTGCTTTTTTATTTGTAAATGATTTCTGAAGAGAGAAGGTGTGTGAAGTAGGAAACGTACAGACAAGGAGGATCATATGAATTATACAGTACAGGTAAATGAGGTAAGAACAACGAATCCGGAGAGTGCAGTCAGGGCTTACGCAAGCGTGACCTTTGATGGCGCTTTTAAGGTGGGCAATATCGCGATTCTGGAAAATCGCGCGACCGGGGAACCTTTTATCAGTATGCCAAATTACAAGACCCGCCGGGTTGATGAAAAGAATCAGCCCCAGTATCAGGATATCTGCTATCCGGTGACCAAGGAGTTCCGGGAGCAGCTCTACGGTGATATCCTGGCGGAGTACCGAAACCAGACAAAGACGAAGCCGGGACAGGGAAGGGAGCAGGAACGGAAGAATAACTACAACAGAGCGAATACCTCCGGAGGCCGTGGATGCCGTTAAAGCTCGGCAGCCTGTTTGATGGGATCGGGGTCTTTCCGCTGGCGGCGGTGAACTGTGGTATTACACCGGCTTGGGCCAGTGAGATTGAGAAAGCCCCGGTGTCCATCACCAGACGACATTTCCCGGGAATGAAGCAACTGGGGGATATCACAAAGCTGAACGGTGCGGAATTGGCGCCGGTGGATATCCTCACCTTCGGTTCTCCCTGTCAGAACCTGTCTACGGCAGGGGACAGGGAGGGACTGGCCGGGAAAATAATGAGGTGTGATAGCGATAGCGGCAAAAAGCTAATAAAATCAATGGTTTTGCGGACAGCGGATAGACAGGGAATGTGTTAAAAACTGAATACGCACACAAGCGGCGTTACCTTAACCCCTTTTGGGGAGAAAGTAACGCCGTTTTTTTATGCCCGCAGGAAAGGAGGCGCAGCCGGAATGTATTTCACAAAGGGCAAGCAGCGGGCGTTTGAACTGATCATGCAGCAGAAGCCGGGATTTGACCGCTATCAATCCGGTTGTGCCGGAGATGATGAAGATTGCGGTACTTGCCGTTTCTACCGCCCACAATGGAAATATGAGTTTTGCGTTTTCAAAGAGTGTCCCTATTGCCCCGGCAAAAGGACGCGGAAAACGCACGCCAGCATGGACAAATAGACGGGCAAAAGCCCTTGTGCCATGCGGCTTTGCAGACGCGAAAACGGCAAAGGGCATATTGCAATACCAAAACAGCCGAAAACGGCTTTCTAATTGTCCACGCATACCAAGAGAGGAAGTGAGGAAATATGGCAGTTTTCAGAGTGGAGCGAAATACGGGATATACCGTTATGAGCAACCACCACTTGCGAAACAAGGAATTGTCCTTAAAGGCAAAGGGCTTGTTGTCGCAAATGCTTTCGCTGCCCGAAGATTGGGATTATACCCTTGCGGGCTTATCCCATATCAACCGGGAGAAGATCGACGCAATCCGCGAAGCGGTAAAGGAACTCGAAAAAGCCGGATATATCGTGCGCAGCCGGGAGCGCGACGAAAAGGGACGCTTGCGGGGCGCAGATTACGTCATATACGAGCAGCCGCAGCCGCGAGAGCCGGAAGCAGCTACCAGCGGCGGACAGCCGCCTATATTGGATTTACCTACATTGGAAAATCCAACATTGGATAATCCAACGTTGGAAAAACCTACGCAGGAAAAACCTACGTTGGAAAATCCAACGCAATTAAATAAAGATATATCAAGTAAAGAACAATCAATTACTGATCTATCAAGTACCCATTCCATTCCTTTCCATTCCCTAAATCCCTTGCCTTATGAGCAGGACGAAGCGGCTGCGCCGCCGGAAAGGAAAAGAACGGAAGCGAAAACAAACAGTGCAATAGAGATTTATCGGGAAATCATCAAAGAAAACATCGACTATGACATTCTCATTCAAGACCCCAAAATGGATAAAGACCGTTTGGACGAGATTGTAGAAATCATGCTGGAAACCGTCTGCACAGCCCGAAAGACAATCCGTATCGCCGGGGACGACTACCCCGCCGAACTTGTCAAATCAAAGTTTATGAAGCTGAACAGCAGCCACGTTGAGTTTGTTTTGGACTGCATGAGGGAGAACACAACCAAAATCCGCAACATCAAGCAGTATCTAAAAGCGGTGCTGTTCAACGCGCCGAGTACCATTGACAGCTACTATACCGCCCTTGTCAATCACGACTTTTACGGCAGCAAATGAGCATAGCCGCAGTTTACCGGGAAAGGAGTTGATACCTTGCAGGAGGAAGTAACCCAAAAAACGATTGCCCTATCCGTCAACGTGGGAAAAGGCGCGGCAAGGCTTACCGAACAGGCGTTACAGAAAGCAATCAAGAAGTTTTTGGAGCAGAAAAGCAAAGCACCGCATGGGAAACAGACCATGCGGCAGCTTATGAAGCAAAATGCGGGGGTTTCCAACATCGAGATCACCGACAGCAATATCAAAGCCTTTGAGAGTACCGCGAAGAAATACAACATAGATTTTTCGCTGAAAAAGGTTAAGGGCGAACAGACCCGTTACCTTGTGTTTTTCAAAGGCAGGGACGCGGACGTTATGACCGCAGCGTTTCAAGAGTTTTCCGCAAAGAAGCTGAACAGGGATAAAAAGCCCTCTATCCGCAAAGCCCTTGCCGCAGCAAAGGACAAGGCGAAGCAGCTTAACGCCGCCCGCGACAAGGTAAAGAAAATAGACAGGGGGCGCGAGATATGAAGCAGATAAACTACAAAAAGCTGATAATCCCGAATATCCCGTATGTGTTCTTTGTCTATCTCTTTGATAAGGTGGGACAGGCGGTGCGGCTTGCCCCCGGCGCGGATATTTCCGAAAAGATACTCAATATCACACAGGGATTTTCCGAAGCGTTTTCAAATGCCTTGCCGAGCGTTCACCCGTTGGATTTGCTTATTGGCATTGTGGGCGCGGTGGTTATCCGTCTGATTGTCTATTTCAAAGGGAAAAATGCCCGCAAATACCGCAAGGGCGCAGAATACGGCAGCGCACGTTGGAGTGCATAATCTTAAGTGTAAGAGAACTCTACATGGACGCACAGGAGGATATGCACATGAATGATTACAACAAAATCACAGCCCTTTACTCCCGCCTTTCCGTAGGCGACGAGGACAGGGACGGCGGCGAAAGCAACTCCATACAGAACCAGAAGAAGTTTTTGGAAAGCTACGCCAGACAGCTAAAATTGACGAATATCCGGCACTACATCGACGACGATGAAAGCGGCAGATTTTTCGACCGCTCCGCTTACTCACGCATGATAGAGGACGTAGAAAACGGTAAAATCGGCGTGTGTATTATGAAAGACATGACCCGCTGGGGGCGCGACTATCTCCAAGTCGGCAACGCTATGGAGATTTTCCGCAGGAACAACGTGCGCTTTATCGCAGTCAACAACGGCATAGACAGCGAAAACCCCGACACATTGGAGTTTGCCCCCTTTATCAACATCATGTCGGAGTGGTACGCAAAGGACATCAGCAAGAAAGTGAAAACGGGCATTAAGACCAAAGGCATGAGCGGAAAGCCGATTGCCACCGAAGCCCCCTACGGCTATATGAAAGACCCGGACAACAAGGATTTTTGGATAATCGACGAGGAAGCCGCCGAGGTTGTGCGCCTTATTTTCCGTCTGTTTATCGGCGGGAAGAACCGCAACCAAATCGCCGTATATCTGACGCAGGAGCAAATCCCTACCCCCACTTTCTACATGAAAGACCGGGGACGGGGAACGTGTAAAAACAAGGCGCTCAATGAGGATAACCGCTACAAGTGGAACAAAGCCACCTTGACCCATATCCTCACGCGGCAGGAGTATTGCGGCGATGTAGTCAACTTTAAGACAACAAAGCATTTCCGCGATAAGCGGAACCACTATGTAGACCGGAGCCAATGGCAGATAACCGAAAATGTGCATGAGCCGATTATTGACCGCGCCGACTTTGAAACCGCACAGCGGATTTTGGAAAACGCGCCCGTCAAACGCCCCAACGGGGACGGGGAAATTCACCCTTTGTCGGGCTTGCTTTTCTGTAAGGATTGCGGCGCAAAAATGCACATCCGCATAGATTACAGGTACGGCAGCAAGCGGCACGTTGCCTATTGCAGCGAGTACCACAAGGGGAAAGCCAAAAACCCCAAGTGCCATTCCCCGCACATCATCGACGCTGACTTGCTCATGCAGACCGTCGCGGAAGTGCTGAAGAAAATCGAGGACTACTCTATCAGCAACCGGGCGGAGTTTGAAGCCTTAGTGAAAAAGAGCCTTGCCATGCAGCAGACCGACCAGACCAAGAAACAGCAGAAACGTATCCCGCAGATCACGACGCGCCTTGCACAGATTGACAAGGTGCTGAATAAACTCTATGAGGACAACGCCCTCGGCACTATCCCGCAAGACCGCTACGAGCAAATGTCGCAGAAATATTCGGAAGAATACTACACACTGAAAACGGAGCTTGCGGGGCTGCAAGAGCAGCTATCCGCTTTTGAGAACGCGGGAGGACGGGCGCAGAAGTTTTTGAAGCTGACGGAACGCCATGCCGCCTTTACCGACCTTACCCCCGCCATTCTCAACGAGTTTATCAGCAGGATTGAAGTGCATGAGCGCGACCAGAAAAGGGCAAAATACGCAATCCAGCATATCAGCATATATTTCAACTATATCGGCAGGTTTGAGAACGAAGTAACGCAGCTTGCAGAGCCGACAGAGCAGGAAATCCGGCAAATGCGGGAGGAAATCGAAGAAGCCAAAAAGGAAAAGAGCCGCGCCTACCACCGGCAGTATTCAAGGGAGTACCGGGCGCGAAACCTTGAAAAGCAGCGGGAGTACGAGCGTATCAAGGCGCGGGAATACCGGGCAAGGAGAAAGGCGCAGGCCGCCGCCGCACAGCCCGCACTGTAAACAGAATACCGACAGCCGAGAGGGGATTTTCCAACTACGGGGAATCCCCTTTTTTGCGCCCGGAGAAAGGAGCCGCCTATGGCAGAACAGAACGGGACGCCCACCGCGCCCCGGAACCCCGACAGTATCATCACGACGCAGAGGAACGGGCAGACCATTGTTGCGGAGTTGTTTTTCAATCACAGCAGCACAGAAACATTCCGCGACAAGTTGCTCAAGACGATACTTGCCGACAGTTCGCGTTTATCCGCGTCTGACGGTCAAGAGCCGGAAAAAACAGAAATCTTGCGATAACAGCCGCCCCGACGAACCATTCCCCTTCCGGGCGGTTTTTATCGTCAAAAACGCTGTTTTCTCCAAGTCAAGAGCCGGAGAAAACACCCGAAAAATGCCCCTATTGCGTAACAGGGGCGCAGAAAGGAGCTTGCATGAGAACAGGACTTACCAAGCAGGAAAAGACCACCGATATTTGGTTTGACGAGAAAGACCCCCTTATCCATATCCGCACCCACAACACCGCCTTGAAAAAGCGTCTGCTTGCATACAGCCGCCGTTATCCGGCGATCTGCCAGCAGACCAACGCAGACCCGGAAACGGGCTGCATGGAGTTTGACATTGAGAAAGGCCGCTTCTCTTTCCGTCTGACCGCCCCATACAGTGAAGAACGCCGGGAAGCGGCGCGGCAGTTTGCCAGAGAGAACAATGCCGCCGACAGGCTGAAATGATGTAGATTTGTTCACAATCTTATGATATAATTTCCTTACACAATAGCGTGACAAATCGGTATTGACAAAGGAGTGCGATGATATGAAAAAAATGATAGGTTTGATAGCCTTGCTGATTTTAATGATGGGGCTGGTCGGCTGCAACAGAGAAACGGTCAATATCGACTTTCCTTTTGAAGTTGGAGATGTTGAAAATATTGAAATGTACCACTATGCGGGAGTACCTGTATCAGCGGAAAAGAAAGTAGTCGTTGCAGAAACGGACATAACAGACTTGTATAATATGTTTGAGGACTTATCATTGGAAGACAAACAAGTCGAGGAATACTCAGGAGCAGATGTGACCAGTTTTCGATTTAACCTTTCAGATGGGACAAACTACGAACTGATTTATGTCGGTAATGGGGTCAAGAACGGAAAGCTGAAATCTTCCACAGGTAATTTTGAATACTTTACAAGTTCAGATATTGGCTCATATTGGTCTAATATTGACCTTGAAGCAGTTCCAGTTGAAGAAAGCGAATTGCCGAAGTAGCCCGACTAATTCCCATTTATCGGGAAGTTTGCCGCCAGCTCAGACAACCGAATACATCAACCGAGAGCAGCTATTTTCGCACAGAAAACGGCTGCTCTTTTCTTTTGCCCATGAGCAGAAAGGAGCGACCAGCCATGACGAAACCGAGAGAGAAAACCCGCGAGGAATTGACTGCCGAGATTGAGGACGGGAAAAAGAAAATCCGGCAATTTGAGAATCGGGAAAAAATGTTGCGGCAGAAGTTGTCCGTCGAGGAACGCAAGGCGAGAAACCACAGGCTTTGCAAGCGCGGCGGCTTCATGGAAAGCGTTGTGCCGGAGCTGATTGCCATGCCGGACGAGGAAGCGAAAGCCTTTTTACGGCTTGCCTTGACGAGCGAGCCAGCACAGGAGTTTTTGAAAAAACGGGTCGGGGACGGGAACGCGGAATAATCCCTTTGGAACAAAGGGCGCACTTATACACCCTTGCGGGCGTGTGCGCTCTGCCGAGAGCTTTATCTCCGCACAGGGAACTTTCCCCGCGCTCCGATATGGCGGCTTTGCCGCAACAAGGGGCTGCACCCCTTGCGCCGCTTACGCGGCTATCCCTGCACACCCACAAAAACAGTACACCCGCTTGCGCGTCTGTACTATTTTTGCGGGTTTTATTATCCTATCCGGGAGGTGATACCCATAGCCATTTACCATTGTAACATCGGCATTGTGAGCCGAGGAAAAGGCAAGTCAGCCGTTGCCGCAGCCGCCTACCGAAGCGGCGAGAAAATCACAAACGAATGGGACGGAATGACCCATGACTACACCCGCAAGCGCGGCGTTGTCCATACGGAAATCCTATTGCCGCCCCATGCCCCGCCCTCTTTCTCTGACCGCGCTACCCTATGGAACAGTGTGGAGCTTTACGAGAAAGCCGGGAACGCCCAGCTTGCCAGAGAGATTGACGCAGCACTCCCCATAGAATTATCCAGAGAGGAACAGATCCGGCTTGTCCGGGAATACTGTTCCTCTCAATTTGTTACCAGAGGAATGTGCGTTGATTTTGCCATTCACGACACCGACAGCGGCAACCCCCATTGTCATATCATGCTTACCATGCGCCCCCTTGACGAGCGCGGCGCTTGGGCGGCGAAATCCAAAAAGGAATATGACCTTGACGAAAACGGCGAGCGCATACGCTTACCAAGCGGCAGATACAAGACACACAAAGTTGACCTCACAGGCTGGAACGACAAAGGCAACGCGCTTTTGTGGCGCAAGGCATGGGCGGATATTTCAAACGCCTACCTTGAACGCGCCGGAAGTCCGGAGCGTATCGACCACCGCAGCAACGCCGAGCGCGGCATTGACGAGCTGCCCACCGTCCACATGGGCGTAGCGGCCTGTCAAATGGAGAAGAAAGGCATAGCCACCGAGAAAGGCGAGCTGAACCGGAATATCCAAAAGGCAAACCGCCTTATCCGGGAAATCCGGGCGCAGATTGGAAAGCTCAAAGAATGGATTGGCGAACTGTTCAAGGCGCGGGAAGCCGCCCCGGAGCAGCCCCCGCAATCCCCCGGCCTTGCAAATCTGCTGATGAAGTATTTAAGCGTTCAGAGAGAAAAGAGCCGGAAGTATTCGCAGAGTTGGCAAAGGCAGCACGCCGCCGATGAACTGAAAACCGTTGCAAAGGCGGTCAACTATCTTTCCGAGCATGGCATTTCCACCCTTGCGGAGCTGGACGCTGCCCTTTCCTCTGTCAGCGACCAAGCCGACGCTATCCGGGAGGGCATGAAAACCGCCGAGAAGCGTATGAAAGAATTGCAAAAGCTGATTGAATACGGGAAGAACTACACCGAGTACAAGCCCATTCACGACGAGCTGAAAAAGCTGAAAAATGGCTGGACGAGCAAGCGCGACAAGTACGAGGAAGCCCACCGCGCCGAGCTTACCCTATGGAACGCAGCGAGCCGCTATCTCCATGCAAATCTGCCGAAAGGGACAAAGACCTTGCCTATCTCTGAATGGGAAAAAGAGTACGCCACTCTCAGCGGGCAGAGAACAGCGGAATATACCAAGCTGAAAGAAACCCGCGCCGAGGTTGCCGAACTGCACAATATCCGCAAGTGCGTTGATATTGCACTGAAAGCCGACCAGCCGGAGCAGACCCGCACCAAGCGGCACGACTTAGAACGATGAAAGGAGTTGAGATTTTTGTATTACACCCAAGAACAGATAGACCGGGCGAACCAAGCCGACCTTGTTTCTTTCCTGCAATCACAGGGCGAGCAGCTTACCCGCGCCGGGAATGAATACCGCTGGAAACGGCACGACAGCCTGACCGTCCGGGGAAACAAATGGTACAGGCACAGCCAGAGCAAGGGCGGCGGCCCCGTTGATTTTATCATGGAGTTTTTCGGCAAGAGTTTCACCGAAGCCGTGGAACTTCTCACAGGAGAAAAGGGAGCCGCACCGCCGCCGGACAGACCTTGCCCCGCGTCCCTTTCCGACTTCCGGCTACCACCCCCAAACAGCGACAACCGAACAGCGAGGAACTACCTCACAGCAGCTCGCCGCATTGATGAAGATGTGACGGGCTTTTTCTTTGCCCGCGGCGATGTTTACGAGGACGCAGCCCACCACAACGCCGTATTTGTGGGGCGGGACGAGGACGGAATACCGCGCTACGCCCACAGCAAGGGAACGGCGGGAAACTTCCGGCTTGATGTGAAAGGCAGCGACAAAGCCTTTAATTTCTGCTACCGGGGCGAGGGCGACAGGCTTTTTGTCTTTGAAGCCCCCGTTGACCTGCTCTCTTTCCTCTGCCTGTTCAAAAAGGCATGGCAGAAGCAGAGCTATTTGTCATTGGGCGGCGTGGGAGAAAAAGCCCTATTGCGTTTCCTCTCTGACCGTCCGAACATCAAAACCGTTTACCTCTGCCTTGACAGCGACCAAGCCGGAAATGACGCTTGCAGCCGCCTTGCGGAGCTTGTGCCGGAGGGCTTGACCGTCCACCGCCTTGTGCCGCTGTTTAAGGACTGGAACGAGGTATTGCAGCACCGGGCAGAAATCACAGACGGGAAGTATATCCAGGAAGCAGTTTACGGCCTGAAAGAGCCGCCGCAGGAAGAAACCGTCGAGATTATCCGCATGAGCGAGGTTGACACGCAGACCGTTGAATGGCTATGGGAGCCGTATATCCCTTTCGGGAAAGTAACCATTGTGCAAGGCAACCCCGGCGAGGGCAAGACCACCTTTGCCCTACGCCTTGCCGCTGCCTGCACCACCGGGGGAACGCTGCCGGGAATGAAGCCCCTGCCGCCATTCCAAGTGATTTACCAGACCGCCGAGGACGGGCTGGGCGATACCGTCAAGCCCCGCTTGATAGAAGCCGAAGCCGACCTTGACCGCGTGCTTGTGATTGATGAAGCCAAGCGGGAGCTTACCCTCTCCGACGAGCGCATAGAAAAGGCAATCACGCAGAACGGGGCGCGGTTGATTATCCTTGACCCCATACAGGCGTATATGGGCGAAAAGACCGATATGAACAGGGCAAACGAAGTGCGCCCCATGTTCCGCCGCCTTGCCGATGCTGCCGAGCGTACCGGGTGCGCCGTTATCCTTATCGGACACTTGAACAAAGCTGCCGGAGGGCAGAGCGCATACCGGGGCTTAGGTTCTATCGACTTCCGCGCCGCAGCAAGGAGCGTCCTGCTGATCGGGCGCGTGAAGCGGGAGCCGAATGTGCGTGTTATCGTCCATGACAAATCTTCCCTTGCGCCGGAGGGCAAGCCCGTTGCCTTTTGCCTTGACCCGGAAACAGGCTTTTCATGGATAGGCGAATACGACATAACCGCCGACGAGCTGCTATCCGGCGCGGGCGGGAACACCGCCACCAAGACCGAACAAGCCGAGAAGCTGATACTTGACCTGCTTGCAGACGGGAAAGAGCTTGCCAGCGAGGACATTGTAAAGGCCGCAGCCGAAGCCGGAATATCCGAGAGGACGGTACAGAACGCCAAGCGCAACATGGGCAGCATTTTGGGCGCAAGGCGTGTCGGCGGTCAATGGTATAACTTCATCAAGAAGAAGCAGCCGCCCGAACCCGCAAGCTGAAAGTGCAAAACGCAGACCCTTTGCACTTTGCACTTTCGCACTTTCACAAGATTTTGCGTCAATAACTCAAAAAAGCACTTGACAAAACGCTTCATGGGGCAACGCCGAAGATATAAAGCCCTATATCGACCCGGATTTTCAGAACAACATCATTTTGACGCAGACCGAACGCCTTACCATGAACAGCCGCCCGAAGCAGCCGAAATACGCGAGAAATAAAAACGTCGTGGTGATCGGCGGCAGCGGCAGCGGCAAGACAAGGTTTTTCGTAAAGCCTAATTTAATGCAGCTTCATTCTTCCTACGTCTTGACCGACCCGAAAGGCACCGTCCTAATCGAGTGCGGAAAGCTGCTGCAACGGGCAGGCTACCGCATTAAGGTACTGAACACGATAAACTTTCGGAAAAGTATGCACTATAACCCCTTTGTCTATATCCGCAGCGAAAAGGACGTGTTAAAGGTTGTCAATACCCTTATCGTCAATACCAAAGGCGAGGGAGAAAAGAGCGCGGAAGATTTTTGGGTGAAAGCCGAGAGGTTACTATATTGCGCGTTGATCGGCTACATTTGGTATGAAGCCCCCGCCGAGGAAATGAACTTTACAACGCTGCTTGAACTTATCAATGCAAGCGAAGCACGCGAGGACGACGAGGAATACCAAAGCCCCGTTGATCTGCTCTTTGCCGATTTGGAAGAACGCAGCCCCGACCATTTCGCGGTAAAGCAATATAAAAAATACAAATTGGCGGCGGGTGATATATGCTCTAAGTGACTTCTTAATCATGGTTTTTGTCATGGTTAGTGAAGCAGTCACTTAGAGCATTTTCATTTCAGGAGGTACAGCCATGAGAAACGAAAAAATCACCCCACTGTACGAGCGTTTGAGCCGGGACGACGAGTTACAGGGTGAGAGCAACTCCATATCCAACCAAAAGCAGATGTTAGAGGATTTTGCTCGCCGGAATGGGCTGCCAAACCCTACGCACTTTACCGATGATGGTATCTCAGGCACCCGTTTTGACCGCCCCGGATTTTTGGCGATGATGGAGGAAGTGGAGGCAGGGCGTGTAGAGGCAATCGTCATCAAGGACATGAGCCGGTTAGGGCGCGACTATCTAAAGGTCGGTCAGGTCATGGAGGTTTTGCGGCAGCGCGGCGTCCGGTTAATTGCCATCAACGATGGCGTGGACAGTCTGAAAGGCGACGATGATTTTACGCCCTTCCGCAATATCATGAATGAGTTTTACGCCCGCGACACCAGCCGGAAAATCCGCTCTGTGTTTAAGTCAAAAGGCATGAGCGGTAAGCACCTGACAGGCACCGTGATTTACGGCTACTTATGGGACGAAAAACGGAAGCATTGGCTGGTAGATGAGGAAGCTGCCGAAGTGGTACGCCGTATATTCTCCCTCACGCTGGAGGGATATGGGCCTTACCAGATCGCCTGCAAATTATCCACAGACCGGATTGAAATT
>NZ_JACOOR010000005.1 GCF_014290175.1 Anaerosacchariphilus hominis | reverse complement strand
GAAAACACGGGTTTAACCCAATCATGAAGTATGGAGTCCTTACATATGCAAACATGCGTGGCATTCGCGAGATAGACCGCATTGTGGAACTATATAAAAGAGATCTGGCATTCATCTGGGGGAAATCGGCATTAGCCGATTTCCCCTTTTCAGAAAGATTTAGATAGAAATTTTACAACTGCAAGAGGAAATTTTTACAGGCCCTTTCCTTGACGGCTCTTCTTTCCCGGTGTTATAATGGGCGGGTAAAATGGAAAAGATAGAGAAAAAACAGGAGTGAAAAGAAGATGACTATGGCGATGAGAAAAACGAAAATTATCTGTACTCTGGGACCTGCCTCCGAATCCGAAGAAGTGATTCGGGAACTGATGCTGGCAGGTATGAATGTAGCAAGACTGAATTTCTCCCATGGAACCCATGAGGAGCAGAGAGGAAAGCTGGAACGGGTAAAGAAGGTCCGGGAAGAACTGGGACTGCCTGTTGCGCTGCTTCTGGATACAAAGGGCCCGGAGATCCGGACCGGCGAGTTTGAAAAAGGCAAGGTAGAACTGAAAAAGGGACAGACTTTTGTGCTGACCACCGAGGATGTGATGGGCAATGAGGGTAAGGTCTCCATTACCTATAAGAATCTGGTAAAGGACGTACAGCCGGGTGATTCCATCCTGATCGACGACGGTCTGATCGGCCTGAAGGTGGTAAAGGTAACGGAAAAAGAGATTATCTGCAGCGTGGAGAATGGCGGAATCATTTCCAATAAAAAGGGTATCAACGTTCCGGGCGTGGAGCTGAAGATGCCGTTTATCAGCAAGAAGGACAAAGACGATATTGAGTTCGCAGTGCAGGAGGGCTTTGATTATATTGCGGCTTCCTTTACCAGAACCGCGGACGATATTCTGGAGATTCGCCGGATTCTGGAGGAGAATCACTGTGATTATATCAAGATTATTGCTAAAGTAGAGAATGATCAGGGTATCAAAAATGTGGACGAGATTCTGCGTGTGGCAGACGGCGTTATGATTGCCCGGGGCGACATGGGCGTGGAGATTCCTTTGGAAGAGGTGCCCAGCATCCAGAAAAAGCTGATCCGCAAGGCCTTTGAGACGGGCAAGCCGATTATTACCGCTACCCAGATGCTGGATTCCATGATGAAGAATCCGCGACCTACCCGTGCGGAGACCTCCGACGTGGCCAATGCCATCTACCAGGGGACCAGCGCCATCATGCTGTCCGGCGAGACCGCTTCCGGCCAGTATCCGGTGGAGGCTCTGAAGACTATGGTAAAGATCGCTCTGCGTACCGAGGCAGATATCGATTACGACGAACGATTCAAACGCCGGAGCATCGAGGATCGTACGGATATTACCAACGCGGTCTCCCATGCGACCTGTACCACGGCGGTAGACCTGCATGCGGCGGCGATTATCACTGTCACCAAATCCGGTCGTACCGTAGGTATGATAGCGAAGCATCATCCGGGCTGTATGATCATCGGCTGCTGTATGGATGATTATGTATGCAGACAGCTGAACCTGTACTGGGGCGTACAGCCGCTGCTTCTCCCGAAGGAGGAGAATGCGGACGCTCTGTTCAACAGTGCGGTAACTGCCGCGGAGGATGCAGGCCTGGTATTCCGTGGAGATCTGACCGTGCTGACCGCCGGCGTGCCTCTTGGTGTGACCGGAACCACGAACCTTATCAAGGTACAGGTGGCAGGCAAGATTCTGGTCGAGGGAAAGGGCTATACCAAAAAGAAGGTCTGCGGGCCCATCTGCGTGGCAAAGGATATGGAAGAACTGAAAAAGAATTTCGTGGCCGGCGATATCGTTGTGGTACCGGAGACCACCAATGAGATGCTGCCGGAGCTGAAGAGTGCCAAGGCTGTTATCGCGGAGCAGGGCGGAAGCAATTCCCATGCGGCCATTGTAGGCCTGACTCTGGAGATTCCGGTTATCGTCAATGCGGCCAACGCGACGGAAATACTGAAGAATGGAGCTGTGGTAGAGGTGGATGCGGAGAATGGAACCGTTTCCAGCAACAGCTAGGACGGAAAAGACACCGGGAGGAAGATTCATGGCGGAAATGACACCCATGATGCAGCAGTACCTGAAGACAAAAGAGGAGTACAAGGACTGTATTTTATTTTATCGCCTCGGCGATTTTTATGAAATGTTCTTTGAGGACGCCAAGGTGGCGTCCCGGGAACTGGAACTGACCCTGACGGGAAAGAGCTGTGGATTAGAGGAACGCGCACCCATGTGTGGCGTTCCTTATCATGCTGTAGAGGGATATTTAAACCGGCTGGTTTCCAGAGGCTACAAGGTGGCCATCTGTGAGCAGGTGGAGGATCCAAAGGAGGCCAAGGGTCTGGTGGCCAGGGAAGTGGTGCGGATCGTGACGCCTGGTACGAATCTGAGTACCGCGGATGAGACCCGAAATAACTATCTCATGTGTATCGTATGCCTGTCGGATCACTATGGGATCTCCACAGCGGATATCACCACCGGAGATTACCTGGTGACTGAGGTGGATTCCGAGCGAAAGCTTCTGGATGAGATCAATAAATTCGCCCCGGCGGAAATCATCTGCAACGAGGCCTTTTCCATGAGCGGAGTGGATTTGGAGGATCTGAAATTTCGGCTGAATATCGCTGTCTATCCGCTGGAATCCTGGTATTTTGACGACGAGCTGTGCCGGAAGACTTTACTGGAGCACTTTCAGGTGGCCAGCCTCCAGGGGCTGGGCCTTACGGACTTAAACTGCGGGATGATCGCGGCAGGCGCTCTTTTGAAGTATCTCTATGAGACCCAGAAGCAGCCCCTGACTCATATGACCCATCTGCAGACCTATACCATCGGCAAATATATGATCATCGACAGTTCCAGCAGGAGAAATCTGGAGCTGACCGAGACCCTGCGGGAGAAGCTGAAACGGGGTTCCCTGCTGTGGGTGCTGGACAAGACCCGGACGGCCATGGGAGCTCGGGCCCTGCGGAATATGGTGGAACAGCCCCTCATCGATCGGGCGGAGATCGAGAAGCGGCACGAGGCCATCGCGGAGCTGAACGATCACGTTATTACAAGGGAAGAACTGCGGGAATACCTGAATCCCATCTATGATCTGGAGCGTCTCATCGGACGTATCAGCTATCAGACGGCCAATCCCCGGGATCTTATTGCCTTTCGGACCTCTCTGGAAATGCTGCCTCATATCCATACCCTGTTGGAGGAGTTTTCTTCCCCGCTGCTCAGTGAGCTTCGGGAGGAAATGGATGTGCTGGAGGATATGCAGGCGCTGATCGAGAAGTCTATTCAGGAGGATCCGCCCATTTCCATCCGGGATGGGGATATAATCCGGGATGGTTATCACGAGGATGTGGACCGCTACCGGAAAGCTAAAACCGAAGGCAAGAGCTGGCTGGCAAAGCTGGAAGCGGAAGAACGGGAAAAAACAGGGATTAAGAATCTGAAAATCAAGTATAATAAAGTATTCGGTTACTATCTGGAGGTGACGAACTCCTACAAGGATCTGGTGCCGGATACCTGGATGCGTAAGCAGACCCTGACCAATGCAGAACGTTATATTACTCCGGAGCTGAAGGAACTGGAGGATACCATTTTGGGGGCTGAGGAGAAGCTGACGGCCCTGGAATATGCCCTCTTCTGCGAGATCCGGGAGCAGATCGCCTCCCAGGTGTTGCGGATTCAGCGGACGGCCAAAGCAGTGGCCATGGTGGATGTATTTACCTCCCTGGCCTTTGTGGCGGAGCGGAACCGCTTCGTGCGTCCGGTGATGAATGAGAAGGGCGTCATCGATATCCGGGGCGGACGTCATCCGGTGGTGGAGCAGATGACGGACAATGATATGTTCATCCCGAACGATACTTATCTGGATAATGGTTCTAACCGGATTTCCATTATTACAGGTCCCAATATGGCCGGAAAATCCACCTATATGCGCCAGACAGCCCTCATTGTGCTCATGGCCCAGGTGGGAAGCTTCGTCCCGGCGGACAGCGCCAGGATCGGCATCGTGGATCGGATCTTTACCCGTGTGGGCGCATCGGATGATCTGGCCTCCGGGCAGAGTACCTTTATGGTGGAAATGACCGAGGTGGCGAATATTCTCCGGAATGCCACCTCCAAAAGCCTTCTGATTCTGGACGAGATCGGACGGGGAACCAGTACTTTTGACGGACTGGCTATTGCCTGGGCGGTCATTGAGTACATCAGTAATCCGAAGATTCTCGGGGCCAAGACCCTGTTTGCCACCCATTATCACGAGCTGACCGAGCTGGAAGGCTCTCTGGCCGGGGTAAATAATTACTGTATCGCCGTGAAGGAAAAGGGCGACGATATCGTGTTTCTGCGGAAAATCATCCGGGGCGGCGCGGACAAAAGCTACGGTATCCAGGTGGCCAAGCTGGCCGGGGTTCCCGATCCGGTCATCAGCCGGGCCAAGGAGCTGGTGGAGGAGCTGAGCGCCGCGGATATTTCCTTGAAGCCCCGGGCTGTGGCTGCGGAGCCGGATATGGAGGCGGAGCAGATCTCCCTTTTTGATACGGTGAAGGACGACGATATTATCACGGAAATCCGGGATATGGATCTGGGCAATATGACGCCGCTGGATGCGCTGAACACCATCTACCGGCTGCAGAACAAGATCAGGAACAGGTGGTGAGCAGATGGCGAATATTCAGGTACTGGATCAGAAGACAATCGACCAGATCGCGGCGGGAGAGGTCATCGAGCGGCCTTCTTCCGTGGTCAAGGAGCTGGTGGAGAATTCCATAGACGCGGGAGCTACGGCGGTCACGGTGGAGATCCGTGACGGCGGTATCTCTTTTATCCGGGTGACTGACAATGGAAGCGGAATCGACCGCAGCCAGGTGTCGGTTGCCTTTTTGCGCCATTCCACCAGTAAAATCCAGGCAGTGGAGGATCTGTTTCACGTCTCATCTCTGGGATTCCGGGGTGAGGCTCTTTCCAGCATCGCCTCCATCGCCATGGTGGAGCTGATTACAAAGACCAGGGACGCCGACGCGGGCGTGCGCTACGTCATCGAAGGCGGTGTGGAGAAGAAGCTGGAGGATATGGCTGCGCCGGACGGCACCACCTTCCTGGTGAGGAGCCTCTTTTACAATACACCGGCCAGACGGAAGTTTTTGAAGTCCCCCATGACCGAGGCGGGTTATATCAGCGAGCTGATGGAACGGCTGGCCCTGTCTCATCCGGATATTTCCTTCCAGTTTGTCAATAACGGACAGACCCGTCTGCATACCTCCGGGAATCACAATCTGAAGGATGTGATTTATCACATCTACGGCCGAGAGATCGCGGCTAACCTTTCAGAAATCGACGCGGCCCAGGGGCCGGTGCGAATCACGGGCTTTATCGGAAAACCGGTGATTTCCCGGGGAAACCGGGCTTATGAAAATTATTTTATAAACGGAAGATACATTAAGAGTAATGTGATTGCCCGGGGCATCGAGGAGGGATACCGGACCTTCATGATGCAGCATAAGTATCCTTTTACGGCTTTGCATTTCACCATCGATGGGAAGCTTCTGGATGTGAATGTGCATCCCACTAAGATGGAGCTGAGGTTCTCCAATCAGGAAGAGCTGTACCGTTTTGTGCGGGAGACAGTGAAGGGCGGCCTTATGGACCGGGAGCTGATTCCGGAGGTGAAGCTTACGGAGGAGCCGAAGCAGGCTCATGGTGAGAACCCGGGTAGTCCCCGGCGGGAGAGCCTTTCGGAACCGGGAAAAGCGGAGCCTGAGAAAGCCGCTGCGCCGACATCTGCGTCCACTGAGCCGCCTGCGCCGACACCTGCGCCCGCAGCGCCATCCACGCCCCGGGAGCGGAACCTGGAGTATTTTATGGCCCGGATGAAGCAGCGGGTAAACGCGGAGTTTGAGGAGAAAAAAGCGAAGCAGGAGCATGTAAAGTCCGAGTCCATTTTCAGCAACGAAGAGCTGAAAATGCTGGAGCCAGAGCAAAAGCCGGAGGAGAAACCGGAAACAGAGGTTCTGCGGGAAACCGGCGTGTACCGGACGGAGGAAAAAACAGCCGAATCTCAGAAAAAAGAGGAAGCTGCGCCGGAGGAAACGCCCGAGCAGCTGACACTTTTCGACCACCGTCTCCTGAACCCGGAGACAAAGTCCGACATTATTATCATCGGCCAGCTTTTTGAAACCTACTGGCTGGTGCAGTTTGAAGATAAGTTTTATATGATTGACCAGCATGCGGCCCATGAAAAGGTACTCTATGAACGGACGGTGAAAACACTGGCCGACAAAGAAATTACCTCTCAGATGGTGAGTCCGCCCCTGATCCTGAGTTTGAATATGCAGGAAGAGGCGAAGCTTGCGGAATATCGGGATTATTTTTCAGAGCTCGGCTTTGAGATCGAACCTTTCGGTGGAAAAGAGTATGCCATCAGCGCCGTACCGGCGAACCTGTACGGCCTGGCGGAAAAGGATCTGTTTCTGGAGCTTCTGGACGATCTGGAATATGTGAGCGGTAAGAATAGTGAGATGATTCTGGATAAGATCGCTTCCATGTCCTGCAAGGCTGCGGTTAAGGGCAACCAGCGGCTTTCCACAGCGGAGGCCCGGGAACTTATCAAAGAGCTGCTGACTCTGGAGAATCCCTATAACTGTCCCCATGGACGGCCCACGATTATCTCCATGACGAAGCAGGAGATCGAGAAAAAATTCAAGCGAATTGTGTAGGAGGGTGGTATCGTGAATAAAAAGAACCCGACCGTATCCATTATCATTCCGGTATACAATGCAGAAAGCTTTCTGGCCCGCTGCGTGGACAGCGTGCTGGGACAGGAATATACGGATTTTGAACTGCTGCTCGTCGACGACGGCAGCAAAGACGGTTCCGGTGCCCTGTGCGATGCCTATGCAGTCTCTGATTCCCGTGTGCGCGTCTTTCACAAGGAAAACGCAGGCGTCTCAGCAGCCCGGAACCAGGCATTGTCCGAGGCGCAGGGAACCTATATCCAGTTTCTGGACAGTGACGACTGGATGACGCCGGACTCCACCAAGCTTCTGGTGAGGGCGGCGGAAGAGAACGGCTGTGATCTGGTCATCGCGGATTTTTACCGGGTGGTCGGCGAGCGTGTGTCCCGGAAAGGCGACATTGAGGAAGAGGGCGTCATGAGCCGGGAGGAATTCGCGGCTCATATGATGGAGAACCCGGCAGATTACTATTATGGTGTACTCTGGAACAAGCTGTATCGCCGCTCCATCATCGAGGCACATACACTGCGCATGAACGCGGAAATCAGCTGGTGCGAGGACTTCATGTTCAACCTGGAATATATCCGTTTCACGGAGCGCATCACAGCCCTGCATGCACCCATTTACTACTATGTGAAACGGAAGGGGTCGCTGGTGACCAGTCAGGGAACCAGTCTCTCCAAAACCATTCAGATGAAGCTCAGCGTCTTTGAGTATTATCATAATTTTTACAAACATGTGCTGGACGAGGAAGAATACGAGAAAAACCGGCTGCAGGTTTACCGGTTCCTGGTGGATGCGGCCAGCGACGGCCTGGTGGGCATTCCGCTCCTGCCTGGTACGAAGAAGCTGGGTGATGAGCGGGCCGGAGTCAGTGCGGCGGCCCTGGCAGGGGAAGGTATGCTTTCAGATCTCTACCGGGAGCGGAAGCTGATGCAGCGCTATCTGGAAGTGGCCGCCCTGAAGAATGACCTGAAGCCGGAGGAGGCCTATCTGCTCCTGTGCCTGAGCCACCTGGGCCAGATCGTGAATAAGAAGGAACTGGCGGACTTTGCGGACGTGTCCAAAAGAGCCCTGACCATGCAGCTTCAGAAGCTGGTACTGCGTGGTCTGGTTAAGCTGGAAGATATTCCGGTTCCGAAGCCTGTGCGCCAGAAGAAAGAGAAGGGCGCGGAAAAGGATGAAATTCCGCAGAAGCTCCAGGAAAAACGGGTGCGCGTCACCTTCCAGCCCGAGGCCGGGCTGGTTTTGCGCGAGCTAGCCACTGTTCAGCGGGACTACGACGAGGCACGGTTCGCGGGCTTCGAGGAGGAAGATCTGATTCAGTATGCCCGGCTGTCGGAAAAGATGAAGCGGAACATGCAGAAGCTTCTGGCGCCGCCCGGTGAGGAGATGAGAGGATGACAAAAAAGAAACAGAAAATGACTAACTGTGAGGTATGCGGAAATTATGTCTATGACGACGATTACGGCTACTATGTCTGTGAAATGGATCTGGACGAGGATGAGATGCGTCTTTTCATCCAGGGAAGCTTCCATGGATGCCCCTATTTCCAGTACGGAGACGAATACCGGATCGTAAGACATCAGATGTAACGGAAGCAATATTTGCAGAATTAGTATCAAAGTGGATTTTATAAAAAGGAGGAGAAGATAAATGTATCAAGGAGATACCATCACAAGAGAGGAACTGTGCAGAGTATTTGACCATACGAACCTGAAGGCGTTCGCGGATCGGGGAATGTTTGAGAAGCTCTGTGAGGAGGCAAAATTCGTACACTGTGCCATGGTAGCCATCAATTCGGCGCCGGTGGCCCTCTGCCACGAGCTTTTGAAGGACACGGACATCCATGTGGGCGCGGCCATTTCTTTCCCGCTGGGACAGACCACCATTGAGACCAAGGTGTTCGAGACGGAGGACGCCATCCGAAAAGGCGCGGACGAGATTGACTACGTGGTGAATCTGGGCGAGGTGAAGAACGGCAATTACGATTACATCCGCAGGGAGATGGAGAGCATCGTAAAGGTCTGCCGGGAGCATCAGGTGATTAGTAAAGTGATTTTCGAGATCTGCTATCTGACAGAGGAGGAGATCGTCCGCATCGCCGAAATCGCCCGGGAGGTAAAACCGGATTTCGTAAAGACCAGCACCGGTTTCGGTACCTCGGGAGCCACCGTGGAGGCGGTCCGTCTGATGAAGCAGACCGTGGGAGAAGAAGTAAAGGTGAAGGCCGCGGGCGGCATCCGTTCCTGGGCCGACTGTAAGGCCATGCTGGACGCCGGAGCGGAGCGCATCGGAACCAGCAGCATGCTGAAGATTCTGGAAGAGTTCGACGCGGAGCGAAGCGGAAAATAGGAACCCAAAAGCGGGGTTAAAAAGAACGGCGGGGAGTCAATTCCCGCCGTTCCATTGTCTGTGGAGCTGAAGAAGGGTGTCCGCGGCCCGGGCAGACATTTCCTCAGTCATGACCGGGCTTTCCGTCAGTCCCTGACGGATGCAGGAGACCGCATGCCGGGTTTCATACTGAAGCTCATAGTCGCATGGAATCTCCAGAACCTCCGGTTCCCGATCTTTAAAATGGAGAATGGCTTTCCGGGCTTTCCAGTAATCCGGAAGTTCGATATAACCCCGCTCTCCGTAGAGATAACCGGTATGGATGGTGTCGGAAGCGGTGCTGGTTTTATTGGTGAACAGAATGCCGTTCTCCAGGAGCATCACGGCTGAAAACTGATTTTCCACAGCGGAAACGCTGCGGGTGCAGAGGCCTGTCTGCTCCACCACGAAGGAATCAAAGAGATACTGCATCAGCTGCAGACTGTAGATGGCGTGGGAAAAGAGGGGACCGCCGCCCTTGGAGGCGTCGAACATCCAGCTGTTGTAACCGGCGTCAAAGGAATTGGAAAAATCAGCCATGGTAATGGTCCCGAATTCGCCGGAGCGGATGCGTTCTTTCAACTGCTGAATCACGGGAAGAAAGACGCATTTCTGCATTTCCATGAGGAAGAGGCCTTTCTCCCGGGCCAGGGAGAAGAGTTCCCGGATCTCGGCAGGGTCAAGGGCCAGAGGCTTCTCGCAGAGCACGTGCTTTCCCTGCTCCAGAGCCCGGCGGGCAAAGGCGTAGTGGGCGCTGTTGATCAGGGCGATATACACCGCGTCGATGTCCGGAGAGGCCAGAAGCTCCTCATAGGAAGAAAAAACGCCCGGAATCTGCCAGAGGGCCGCTTTTTCCCGCGCCTTTTCCGGGTTCCGGGAGGCGATGGCCGTGACGGTGCAGTCCTCCACCTGACGGGAGGCGTTTATGAAACGGGGAACGATGGATGCGGTACTCAAAATACCGATACGAAGATTCTGCATGATGGTGTGACACTCCTTTCCGAATTTAAGTACAGCATAGAGGAAAGCCGGGCGGGAGTCAAGAGCGCCGGGGAAACTTTGGAAAGTTTCGGTTGAAAAAGAGAGGGATTGATATTAAAATAAGAAAGATTCAGCAAAACAGGACAGGAGGAGACCCGGTGAAACAGCCATTGATCATATTGACAGGTCCCACGGCTGTGGGAAAGACGAAGCTTTCCATCGAGCTTGCGAAAGCCGTGAACGGAGAAATTATTTCCGCTGATTCCATGCAGGTATACCGGAGGATGGATATCGGATCTGCGAAGATAAAAAAAGAAGAGATGGGAGGAATCCCCCATCACCTTATTGATGTGTTGGATCCAGAGGAGGATTTTAACGTGGTTCGCTTTCAGGAACTGGCGAAAGCGGCCATGAAAGAGATCTGGAGACGGGGGCGGATTCCCATTGTGACCGGAGGAACCGGCTTTTATATCCAGGCCCTGCTTTATGATATCGATTTTACGGAGAATGAAGAAGGGACTGAGCTTCGGGAAAGGCTGGAGGCCCTGGCAAACGAAGAGGGGCCGGAGCGGTTCCATAAGCGCCTGGCGGCGGTGGACCCAAAGGCTGCGGAGGAGATTCACGCTCATAATGTGAAGCGGGTGATCCGGGCGCTGGAGTACTACGAACAGACCGGACAGCGGATTTCCGCCCATAATGAGAAGCAGCGGGAGAAAGAATCCCCCTATCGCTTCGCCTATTTTGTCCTGAACGATGAACGGGAACGGCTCTACGGGCGCATCGACGCCCGGGTGGACGAGATGATGAAGGAGGGCCTGGTGGCCGAGGTGGAAGCCCTGCAAAAAGAGGGCTGCCGCAGAGGCATGGTCTCCATGCAGGGACTGGGTTACAAGGAAATTCTGGATTATCTGGACGGGGAACAGTCTTTGGAGGAGGCTGTGCGGATCCTGAAGCGGGATACGAGACATTTCGCCAAGAGACAGCTGACCTGGTTCCGGCGGGAACGGAACGTGATCTGGGTTCTCAAGCAGGATTTTTCCTATAAGGATGAAAACATACTGGCATTTATGCTGGAGATACTGAGAGAGAAAGGGATAACATATCATGAATGAGACAGAAAAAATGTACGAGGGACTGGGCATCAGTCCTGCGGTATACGCGTTTGGACAGGAGATCGAAAAGGGGCTGAAGAGCCGCTTTGAGGCCATCGACGAGACGGCGGAATACAATCAGCTGAAGGTGGTGGGAGCCATGCAGAAGAGCCGGGTGGAGGCTGCCTGCTTTGCGGCCACCAGCGGCTACGGCTATAATGATCTGGGAAGAGACAAACTGGAGGAGGTCTACGCGGAGGTGTTCCACGCGGAGTCTGCCCTGGTACGCCCCCAGATCGCCTGTGGCACCCATGCCCTGGCGGTGGCTCTGTCCGGAAACCTGCGCCCCGGCGACGAACTGCTTTCCCCGGTGGGAAAGCCCTACGATACTCTGGAGGAGGTCATCGGTATCCGGCCCTCCAAAGGCTCTCTGGCCGAGTACGGGGTCACTTACCGTCAGGTGGATCTGAAGGAGGACGGAAGCTTTGACTATCCGGCCATCGAGGCGGCCCTGAATGAGCGCACAAAGCTGGTGACCATTCAGAGGTCCAAGGGCTATCAGACCCGGCCCACCCTGTCGGTGAAGCGGATCGGCGAACTGATTGCCTTTATCAAAGAGAGAAAACCGGACGTGATCTGCATGGTGGATAACTGTTACGGCGAGTTTGTGGAGCCCATAGAACCTACGGACGTGGGAGCGGATCTCTGCGTGGGTTCCCTTATCAAGAATCCGGGCGGCGGACTGGCACCCATCGGCGGCTATATCGTGGGAAAAGAAGAGTATGTGGAAAACGCGGCTTATCGTCTGACTTCTCCCGGACTGGGAAAAGAGGTGGGCGCGTCCCTGGGCGTTATGACCAGCTTTTATCAGGGCTTTTTCCTGGCTCCCACAGTGACGGCTGCGGCTTTAAAGGGCGCCATCTTCGCGGCAAACATCTATGAGAAGCTGGGCTTCGCAGTGGTTCCGAACAGCACCGAGAGCCGTCACGATATCATTCAGGCCGTGACCTTCGGAAAGGCCGAAGGCGTCATTGCCTTCTGTCAGGGTATTCAGGCGGCCGCGCCGGTGGACAGCTATGTGACCCCGGAGCCCTGGGCCATGCCGGGCTATGACAGCGATGTAATCATGGCTGCGGGAGCCTTTGTGCAGGGCTCCTCTATCGAGCTTTCCGCAGACGGCCCCATTAAGCCCCCCTACGCGGTATACTTCCAGGGAGGTCTGACCTGGCCCCATGCGAAGCTGGGGATTCTCATGTCCCTGCAGAAAATGGCAGATGCGGGACTGGTACAGTTATAGAAAATAGTAATCGCAAATAATTATAACAACAGAGTTATAAGGAGAGACAGGCGTGAAACGGATTCTGATCGTGGGAGGCGGGGCCTCCGGAATGATGGCGGCCATCGCCGCGGCAAAAAGCGGCGGGAAAGTGACGCTTCTGGAGAAAAATAAGCAGGTGGGAAAGAAAATTCTTGTGACCGGAAACGGCCGCTGCAATCTGACCAACCGGGATCAGAGCCTGGAGCATTACCGGAGCTCGGATCCGTCTTTCGTGGCCCGGGTGCTGGAACAGGTCGGCATGTACGATACTCTGCGCCTTTTTACGGAATGGGGCATCTTTACCAGAAGCCGGAACGGCTATCTCTATCCCTACAGCGACCAGGCAGCTTCCGTGGCGGAGGTTCTGCGCCTGGAGGCAGAGCGGCTGGGCGTGAAGATGGCCCTGAATACAGAGGCTTTGGAGATCCTTCGGACAGAAGAGGGCTTTCAGGTGAAAACCGAAGGCTGGAGTTATCCTGCAGACGCGGTGATCCTGACGACGGGCTCCAAGGCAGCCCCGGAGACAGGATCCGATGGAAGCGGGTATCAGTTTGCAAAAGAACTGGGCCATCAGGTGGCAAAGCCCCTGCCGGCCCTGGTACAGCTGCGGTGCAGGGAGAAATTCTACGAAAAACTGGCAGGTGTGCGGATGGATGCAAAGGTGGATATTTTTGTGGGGGAAGAGCTTCTGGTTTCGGATCAGGGAGAAGTGCAGTTTACCAGAAACGGCATTTCCGGGATTCCGGTGTTTCAGGTGAGCCGCTACGCAGTGCGGGCCCTGGAGGAAGGAAAACAGGTGCGGGCAGTGCTGAACCTGCTGCCTCTTTTTGACGAAGAGCAGTTTCTGACATTTTTAAGGGATCGCGTCGAAAAAAACGGGTATAAGACAGGTGAACAGTTCCTGACGGGCCTGTTTCCGGCCAAGATGGGTTCCTGTATCCTGGAGCGCAGCGGCCTGGGAAAGAGTAAAAAAAGAGCGGGAGACTGGACAGAAAGAGAAATTGGGAAAATTCTGGAAACTATCCTGGCTTTTGAAACAGAGATTACGGGATCCGGGGACTTTACCCAGGCCCAGGTCTGCTCCGGCGGCGTGGAGCTGAAGGAGGTACGGCCTGAGACCATGGAATCCCGAATAATTCCGGGACTTTATTTTGCAGGGGAGGTGCTGGACGTGGACGGAGCCTGCGGCGGCTATAACCTTCAGTGGGCCTGGAGCAGCGGATGGCTGGCGGGAGTGAGCGCCGCAGCCTCCGGAGAGGAGAAAGCAGTATGATACGAATCAGTCAGATCAAGCTTCCGGTGGATCACGACGATCAGGCCCTTTTGCAGGCGGCGGCCCGGGAGCTTAAGCTTCCTTCGGAAAAGATAGAGCGCCTGACCATTCAGAAAAAGTCCATCGACGCCCGGAAAAAGCCTATTTCCTATGTGTATACGGTGGATGTGAAGGTCAAAGGGGAGGAAAAGCTGTTAAAGAAGCTTCATAACCGGAATGTGACAAGGACAGAAAAGAAACGGTATCAGTTCCCGGAGCCGGGCAGCGAGAGGCTGGAGCATCGTCCGGTGATCGTGGGAACGGGCCCGGCAGGCCTGTTCTGCGGCCTGATGCTGGCCCGGGCGGGATACCGGCCCATCCTTCTGGAGCGGGGAGAAACCGCGAGAAAGCGGAAAGAGACCGTGGATCGATTCTGGAATGGCGGCTCCTTACAGTCCGACTCCAACGTGCAGTTCGGCGAGGGCGGAGCGGGCACCTTTTCCGACGGAAAGCTGAATACCCTGGTGAAGGATCCGGCGGGCAGAGGCCGTCTGGTGCTTCAGACTTTCGTGGAAGCGGGAGCGCCGGAAGAGATTCTTTACTGGAACAAGCCCCATCTGGGTACGGACGTGCTCATCGGTGTGGTGGAGCATATCCGGTGTGAGATCGAAAGACTGGGCGGCCAGGTGCGTTTCTGTACGCAGCTTACGGATCTGGATATCCGGGACGGCCAGGTGCGGGGCGTGCATATAAAAAGAACAGATGGAGCAGAGCCGGAGGCATCGTATCTGGAGACAGAAGTGGTGGTGCTGGCCATCGGCCACAGCGCCCGGGATACCTTTGCTATGTTGGGAAAAAAGGATATTCCCATGGAACGGAAGGCTTTTGCGGTGGGCGTGCGGATCGAGCATCCCCAGGAAATGATAAACCGGAGCCAGTACGGAGAAGAGTATCCCGCAGGGCTCCCCACGGCAGCCTACAAGGTGACCCGGAAGGTAAGCGGAGACCGAGGCGTCTACTCCTTCTGCATGTGCCCCGGCGGCTATGTGGTTAATGCCTCTTCCGAGAAAGGAGGCCTGGCGGTCAACGGCATGAGCTACCAGGCGCGGGATGGCCGTAACGCCAACAGCGCCATGATCGTGACCGTACGGCCCGAGGACTTCGGGAGCGATGGCCTGCTGGCCGGTGTGGAGTTCCAGAGAAGGCTGGAGCGGGCGGCCTTTCAGACAGCAGGAGGAAAGGTGCCGGTACAGCTTCTGGGAGACTTCCGGCAGAACTGTATGAGCACGGGCCTGGGAGAAGTGGAGCCCTGTATCAAAGGAGCCTGGGAGTTCGGTGATGTGCGGGGAATATTCCCGGAGGAGCTTTCCGCAGCCCTGGAAGAGGGTATCACGGGCTGCGAGCATCTGATTCCCGGCTTTGCCCGGGCGGACGCGGTGCTTTCCGGCGTGGAGAGCCGGACCTCGTCTCCGGTACGGATCATAAGGGGAGAGGACCAGGAGAGCGCCATCCGGGGGCTCTACCCCTGCGGCGAGGGCGCGGGATACGCGGGAGGCATCACCTCGGCCGCCATGGACGGCGTGAAAACCGCCGAGGCGATTGCAGGAAGATATTGTAGAAATCAGGAGATATCTTAAGAGAACTTTAGGATTTTTCTGGTATACAAGCAGAAGCCTTTGTGCTATGATAAAGTGTGATATGTAAACCGGAAACGGGTGGATTCTGCCCAGCCGGGATCACAAAAGACGGAGGGTGTTATGAGATCAAAAAACGGCTGGGTACTGCTGGTGATGCTTCTTTCCGGCATCGTGCTGGGCGGCTTTATCGGAATGCTGACGGCGAATGTGTCGGGGCTTAGCTGGCTGAACTACGGCCAGAGCTTCGGCCTGGAGAGTCCCATAGTCCTGGATCTGGGACTATTGGTTCTGACTTTCGGCCTGCAGATTCAGATATCCATAGCCAGCATTATCGGCGTGGTACTGGCGATTATCATTTATCGGAAGTTATAAACAGATACTGTTATTTGGAAGAGAGTTGTCGGACGAAAGCCTGAAGCTGCCTGGAGAGCGCGGGAGGGTATATGAGCGAGACGACTATGAAGGATCTGTATGAAGAGGGACGCCCTTATGAGAAATGCCTGGCGGGAGGCCCCGAGAAGCTGACGGATACGGAGCTTCTGGCGGTCATGATCCGGACAGGTACCTACGGAGAGTCGGCCTGCCGCCTGGCGGAGCGGATCTTAAGCCTGCCGGGCTACGAGGGCCTGCCGGGGCTTCGCAGGATTCCCCTGGAGAAGCTCCGGGAGCTCCGGGGCGTGGGAAAGGTGAAGGCAGTCCAACTGAAATGTCTGGGAGAGCTGGCCGCCCGGATGGCAAAGGCCTCTGCCGGGGAACGGCTCTGTCTGGATTCACCGGCCACCATCGCCGATTACTTTATGGAAGAGCTGCGGCATGAGGAGCAGGAGCATCTGATGGCATTGTTTTTAAATACCGGGAACCGGGTTCTGGCGGAAAAAGAACTGTTCCGGGGAACTGTGAACGCAGCTCCGGTTTCCGCCCGGGAGATTTTCCTGGAGGCTCTGAAGGTTCATGCAGTGAACCTGGTACTGGTACACAATCATCCCAGCGGAGATCCCACGCCCAGTGCCGAGGATATCCAGATGACCCGGAAAATTTACCGGGCGGGAGAACTGCTGGGAATCCGGCTTTTGGATCACGTAATTATCGGAGACTGCTGTTATACTTCTCTGCGGGAGCGGGGAATACTAACAGAGAGAACATAAAAAGGAACAGAAGAAAGAGAGGAAGCAAGATGTCTGCACAGAGTTTTGGTTGTGACTTTGGAACGAGCAGTATTAAGATTTACAGCAAGGAGAGCGACACCATTTACAGCGAAAAGAATATGGTGGCTATCGAAGAAAAGAAGGGGATGATCGCCTACGGAGACGAGGCTTTCGACATGCACGAGAAGGCTCCGGCCAATATCGACGTATTTTATCCCATGTCCTTTGGAACCGTGGCCAGCATTACCTATATGCAGGAGTTCCTGCGGGCCTTTCTGGAGAGCCATACAAAAGGAAACCTGAAGGGAGCGGAATTTGTCATCGCCCTTCCCACAGACGTACAGGATCGGGTATTTACCACCCTGATTCAGGGCACCGGGCTGAAGTCCAAGAATGTGGCGCTCATCGATAAGCCTGTGGCGGCAGGACTGGGACTGGGACTGGATGTAACCCAGGCGCAGGGCGTCATGCTGGTGGACGTGGGAGCGGACACCACGGAGATCTCCATTCTGTCTCTGGGCGGAACGGTCACGAGCAAGCTTATTAAGGTGGGCGGCAATAAGATCGACGAAGCCATTGCCAATGCCATCCGCCGGGAGTACGGCTATTTTATCGGCAATAAGACCGCTGAGATTCTGAAGAATGAGCTGGGCTACCAGCCGGGCAATACCACAGACAGCAGAGAGATCTGCGGAAGAAATATGGCACTGGGACTTCCGGCCATGCTGGAGATCACCGCGGACTTCGTGGCAAACGCCATTTCCGAGCAGCTGAAGTCCATCGTGGACGCCATTAAAATGATTCTGGAGCGCACGCCGCCCGAGCTGGGTGTGGATATCATCCGCAACGGTATCTTCCTCACCGGCGGAGTGGCGAACCTGACCGGACTGGACGACCTGATTGCCAAGGCCACCAATATCCGGGTCAATCAGGTGGAAAGACCGGAGGAGTGCGTAGCGAGAGGTCTGGCCCGCGTGATCAAGGAAAAGGAGTTCCGGAGTCTTACATTTGCAACAAAAGAGCAGGCTTATAATTAATCCGGGTGAAATATGAAGAAAAGAAATCGATTTTCAGTACCTTCCAAGTACATATTTGCGGCGCTGGTCCTTCTGTGTATCGGAACCATGTTCGCTTCCTACAGCACAGGCTTCGCAGGAAAGACCTTAAGCAGGATCTGCGGATATGTATTTGTACCGTTTGAGAAGGGAATCAATCAGGTAGGCGGCTGGGCGCGGAGCAAGAAGGACACCCTGGACGATCTGGCTGAGACCCAGGCGAAAAACCAGGAGCTGCAGGCTCAGGTGGATGAACTGACCCTGGAGAACAGCCGTCTGATGCAGAATCAGTATCGACTGCAGGAGCTGGAGGAGCTCTACGCCCTGGATCAGACCTATGGAGAGTATAATAAGGTGGCGGCGAATATTATCGCCAGCGACGCGGGCAACTGGTTTAATACCTTTGTCATTGACAAGGGAACAGCCGATGGCGTGGATGTGGATATGAACGTCATCGCAGGCAGCGGCCTGGTAGGAATTGTCACCAAAGCGGGCAGCAACTGGGCCCAGGTTCGCTCCATCATCGACGATATGAGTAATGTGAGCGCCCAGGTTCTGTCCACATCAGATTTGTGCTTTGTGAAGGGCGATCTGCAGCTTATTGATCAGGGCATGATCCAGCTCTATCAGCTGCAGGACACGGAAGGACGGGCGTCCATCGGCGATACGGTGGTGACCTCCCATGTGAGCGAAAAGTATCATTCCGGTCTGCTGATCGGTTATATCAACGAGCTGTCGCTGGATGCCAATAACCTGACCCGGTCAGGCACCTTGACTCCGGCGGTGGATTTTGAGCATCTGCATTCGGTTCTGGTAATCACGGATCTGAAGCAGAACGGCGCAGAGCAGGAGGAAGAGTAGGAAGATGAAGCGGAAAGCAGTCATGGCAGTTTTGATAATCATAACATTTCTGCTGCAGTGTACGGTGTTTCAGACCCTGGCGCTGGGCGGCATTTCACCGAATCTTCTGGTGATCCTGACCTCTTCCATGGGTTTTATGCGGGGAGAGAAGGAGGGTATGGCCGTGGGATTCTTTTCCGGCCTTCTGACGGATGTGTTTTTCGGAAAGCTGTTCGGCTTTTACACTCTGCTGTATCTGTTCCTGGGATACGGAAGCGGACTGTTTCACATGATGTTTTATGACGACGACATCAAGCTGCCCATGACATGGATCGCGCTGTCGGAGCTGGTATACGGACTCAGCGTTTATTTTTTTATGTTCCTGATGCGCAGCAGATTTGATTTCGCCTATTATTTCCTGCATATTATTCTGCCGGAGCTGATTTATACGGTGGTGCTGACCCTGCTTTTATACCGGCTGATTCAGAGGCTGAACCGGTTTCTGGATCGTCTGGATGAGGACACTGCGGCCACAGATTATTCGGCCTATACGGCCGGCCCGGCGGAGACAGATAAACAGACGGAGGAGCTTTAGGTTTGTTCAGAGAGTTCAGAGATACCTTGTGGAATTTGATAAAGTCACGGACCTTCATTCTCAGTGTCGGCTTTCTTGTATTGTTCGGAATTTTACTGCAGCGGGTGTTTTATCTGCAGATTGTAAAGGGGTCCGACTACCTGGAGTCCTTTTCTCTGAAGACAGAGCGGGATGTATCCCTGTCCAGTACCAGAGGAAAGATTTACGATCGAAACGGCGAGGTCCTGGCCTACAGCGAGCTGTCTTATTCTGTAACCATCCAGGATAACGGAAGCTATGCCAATAAGAGCACCAAGAACGCCCGGCTAAACGAGACCATCTACCGGCTGATTCAGCTGGTGGAGAACAATGGCGACAGCGTGGTGAACGATCTGGGCATTGTCTATGAAAACGGAAATTACGCCTACACCCTGGAAGGAAGAGCCCTTCTGCGATTAAAAGCGGATATTTATGGGAAGAATAAAACAAGCGAACTGACGCCCAGTCAGGAGCTGGCTTCCGCCAATGAGCTGATGAAGTATCTGTGCGAAGCGAAGAAGTACAACATCCCCGATTCCTATACGGAGGCGGAGAAGACCAAGTACGGAATCGCTGTGGACGGTTATACACCGGAGCAGAAGCTTCAGATCGCCACCATCCGCTATGGTATGGACGCCAACAGCTACAAGCGCTATGTGGCCACCACCGTGGCGACGGATGTGTCCGAGGAGACCGTGGCAGCCGTTCTGGAGAATCAGGACAGTCTGCAGGGTGCGGAAGTGGCTGAGAGCAGCCGGAGAGTGTACCCGGACAGTGTATACTTTTCTTCCATCATCGGTTATATCGGTAAGGCTTCCCAGGATGAGCTGGAGAGCCTGCAGGAGAAAAATGAGGACTACGAACTGAACGATATCGTGGGAAAGGCCGGAATCGAGCAGTATATGGAGACGGAGCTTCAGGGAACCAAGGGCTATGAGAAGATGTATGTGGACAGCGTGGGCCGGATTATCGAGGTGGCCGAGCAGAAGGAGCCGGTTCCCGGCAACGATGTCTACCTGACCATCGACAAGAATCTTCAGATCGCCTGCTACAATATTCTGGAGCAGAAACTGGCGGGCATTCTGATCTCCAAGATTCAGAATACCAAGGAATACAACCCGGGGCCCAATCCCAGCGCCGCCAAGATCATGATACCGATTTACGATGTATATTACGCGCTCATCGACAATCACATCATCGATATCACCCATTTTGGCGCGGACGACGCCACGGAACTGGAAAAGAGCGTCAGTCAGCGGTTTCAGACAAAGCGGGAGCAGGCGGTGGCCGCTATCATGGCCCAGCTGAATTCCGACAGTGCCACAGCCTATCAGAACCTCTCCCGGGAGATGAAAAACTACATGAGCTATATTGTAGCCAATGTGCTCATGGGAGACAATCAGGTTCTGATGAAGAGCGAGGTGGATACCTCGGACGCCACCTATATCGCGTGGACCAATGACGAAACCATCAGCCTCCGGGAGTATCTGCAGTATGCCATTTCCCAGAACTGGATCGATGTGACAAAGATATCCGGGGATAATCCCTACCTGGATTCCCAGGAGATCTATCAGTCGGTGCTGGATTACATCCAATCGGCGCTGATGGAGGATATGGAGTTCGGCAAGATGCTGTACAAGTACATGCTGCTGGACGATCAGATGTCCGGAAGAGAAATTTGTCTTTTATTATATGATCAGAATGTGTTAGAATATGATGAGGATACGATTTCGAGGCTGAATTCCGGCGCGTTAAGCTCTTACAGCTTCATGATTGACAAGATTCAGAAACTGGAGATTACGCCGGCTCAGCTGGCACTGGAGCCCTGCAGTGGCGGTATCATCATTGTGGACGCAGATACGGGAGATACCCTGGCCAGTGTGACCTATCCCAGCTATGATAATAACCGTCTGACCAATGTGATGGATTCCAATTACTATAACAGCTTGCAGAAAGATCTGTCTTCACCCTTTGTTAACCGTGTGACCCAGGAGAATTTGGCGCCCGGTTCCACATTTAAGCCTATTACGGCGATTGCGGGACTGGAAGAGGGGGCCATTACACCGTCCACCGTAATTTATGCTTCCGGACAGTTTACGGAGATTACGCCATCGCCCACCTGCTGGATCTTTAACCAGTACGGGGGACATCACGGCAATGAAACTGTCGTTACGGCTATCCGGGATTCCTGTAACTGCTTCTTCTATGAGGTGGGTTACCGGCTGGCAGGCGGACGCAGCGCCGGAGGCTACAATGTGGAAAAGGGTCTGTCCATTCTGGAGAAGTACGCTCGGATGTTTGGCCTGGGAGACAAGTCCGGACTGGAACTTTCCGAGTACGAGCCCCGGATTTCCGATGAGGACGCAGTCCGTTCCTCCATCGGACAGGGTACCAACAGTTACTCTCTGTCCCATATCGTCCGTTATGTGGCGACCCTGGCAAACCGGGGATCCTGTTATGATCTGACGCTTCTGGATAAGCTGACAGAGACAGATGGGACTCTGATAGAGGAGTACCAGCCGAAGCTTCATAACCAGGTGGAGATCGCAAACAGCAGCTGGGACGCAGTCCATCAGGGCATGCGTCTGGTGGCGGAGAATACCAGCTCTCTGAAAGTTTTAAGTGATCTGGGGCTGAACGTGGCTGGAAAGACCGGTACGGCCCAGCAGAGTAAGAGCCATCCGAACCATGCGCTTTTTGTGGGCTTTGCACCCTATGAGCAGCCGGAGATCGCCGTTGCGGTGCGTATCGCCAACGGATATACTTCCGCCAACTGTGCGGAGGCGGCTTCTGATGTATTCAAATATTATTTCAAACTCACCGATGAGGAGGAGATCTTAAGCGGAACCGCCAGTGGCTCCAGCGGACAGACTATAGGTGATTAGGAGTGAAAGTGATGTCAAACCAGTCAGTTATCATAAAAAGTAACCGGTACGGGCTTGTAGTCCTTCTGGATGATCAGCCCGATTGGGATACCATAAAGAATGAGGTGGCGGAGAAGTTCCGTTCCTCAGACAAGTTTTTCGGAGACGCTCAGATGGCCCTGAGTTTCCAGGGAAGAAAGCTTTCCGCTGAGGAAGAGGCTGAACTTCTGAAGATTATCGGAGAAAGCTGCAGAATTCAGATCGTCTGCGTGGTAGAAGAGAATACGGCAGAGGAGCAGGCTATGAAAGCAGCTGTGGAGAGTCGTCGTCCGGTGGAGCAGCATGATCTGGCGAATTTACAGGATGGACGCTTCTATAAAGGAACCCTGCGTTCCGGCCAGGTCCTGGAATCTGAGACCAGCATCATCATTCTCGGAGATGTGAATCCGGGAGCCCGGGTGGTATCCAAGGGGAATATCATCGTCCTGGGAGCCCTGAAGGGCAATGTCTTTGTGGGCGCTGCGGGTAATGAATCCGCTTTTGTGGCGGCCCTGTCCATGGCTCCCATGCAGATCCGCATCGGGGATGTGATTGCCCGCAGTTCCGACGGCGCGGCCCGACGGAAGAAAAAAGCGGACGAGACGCCGAAGATTGCCTTTGTGGAAAATGGGAATATTTATATCGAGCCCATTACCAAGGATGTGCTGAACGATATTAACGTGTAAGCAGGAATTTCTGATAAAATACATTTATAATAAATACATTTATAATAAATAAAAGTTGGAGGAAAAAGGTATGAGTGAAGTAATCGTAATTACATCCGGAAAAGGCGGTGTGGGAAAGACCACTTCCACAGCGAATATAGGAACAGGACTTGCCAAGCTGGGTAAGAGCGTGGTAATGATCGACACAGATATCGGACTGCGGAATCTGGATGTGGTTATGGGGCTGGAGAACCGGATTGTATACAATCTGGTAGATGTGGTAGAAGGAAACTGCAGAATGAAGCAGGCCCTGATCAAGGACAAGCGTTATCCGAACCTGAGCCTTCTTCCTTCGGCTCAGACCAGAGATAAGACAGCTGTGACACCGGAACAGATGGTGAAGCTCATCGATGAGCTGAAGCCGGAGTTTGATTACATACTGCTGGACTGCCCCGCAGGCATCGAGCAGGGATTCAAGAACGCCATTGCGGCAGCGGATCGGGCTCTCATCGTCACTACGCCGGAGGTATCCGCCATTCGTGACGCGGATCGTATTATCGGACTTCTGGAGGCCAATGATATCCATAAGATCAACCTGATTGTAAACCGTCTGCGTATGGATATGGTAAAACGGGGCGATATGATGTCCATCGAGGACGTCATCGACATTCTGGCTATCGATCTCATCGGCGCCGTGCCGGATGACGAACATATCGTTATCGCCACGAACCAGGGCGAGCCGCTGGCAGGAGATTCTTCTTTAGCAGGAACAGCTTACATGAATATCTGTAAGAGAATCATGGGCGAAGAGGTGCCGCTGATGAACCTGGATGTGAACAACGGATTTTTCGCGAAGCTTTCAAAGCTGTTCAAATAAACGAAGGGGGAGAAGAAGATGGCGTTAATGGATTTTTTCCGGAAAAAGAGCTCGGGAGATGTGGCGAAGGATCGTCTGAAGCTTTTGCTGATTTCCGACCGGGCAAATTGTTCCCCTGAAGTAATGGAACTGATTAAGAATGACATTATAAAGGTTATCTCAAAGTATATGGAGATCGACTGCGAGAATCTGGATATCCAGATTACCCAGACCGAATCCGACGGCCAGAACGGCCATGTGCCGGCCTTGTGCGCAAATATCCCCATCAAGGATCTGAAGCATAAGGATCAGCTGAGATAGACCTGGCAGATTGAGGAAAACTATGTTGAAACAATATCGATTGAGGGATTACAGATTCAGACTGGTGTGTTATGTGTACGCGATTACGATCATTGGAATTCTGGTCATCGGAAGCGCGGAGAAGTCTGTACAGGGCCAGCAGATACTGGGACTGTTTCTGGGGACGGCAGTGATGCTGGTAATCTCATTGATTGATTATATCTGGGTATTGAAATTTTACTGGCTGATATACGCCTTTAACCTGGTGCTGCTCCTGCTGGTGAAGACGCCTCTGGGTGACGATGCCAACGGAGCGGTCCGGTGGCTGAAGATCGGAGGCTTCCGGTTTCAGCCATCGGAGCTGTCCAAGCTTCTGCTGATTCTGTTTTTTGCGAAGCTTCTGGAGAAGTACAAGGAGAACCTGAACACCTGGAAGGTTCTGGGAATGATGGCGGCGTTCTTTGTCATCCCGGCGGCGCTGATCAAAAGTCAGCCGGATCTGTCCACCACCATTTCTATTTGTATGACCTTCGTAATTCTGCTTTTTGTCTCGGGTTTGAGCTATAAGCTCATAGGCGGTGCGCTGGCTGTGGGTATCCCGGCGGCGGTGATTTTCATCAGCCTGATCATGCAGCCGGATCAGAAAATTCTCGATCACTATGCATGGCTGCGTATCATGGCCTGGCTGAACCCCACCCAGTATGCGGACAATGCCTATCAGCAGCAGAATTCCATCATGGCCATCGGATCCGGCCAGCTGGTGGGAAAGGGCCTGAACAATAACCTGGTCTCATCCGTAAAGAACGGAAGCTTCATCGCGGAGCCCCAGACAGACTTTATCTTCGCGGTGGCCGGCGAGGAACTGGGCTTTATCGGCTGCGCAACAATTATTTTACTATTGGCCTTAATTGTGTTAGAATGTATCTGGATAGGCAGACGGGCCAGAGATTTCTCGGGAACTCTGATCTGCTGTGGGGTGGCAGGCTATATCGGATTCCAGAGTTTTGTTAATATCTGCGTGGCCACAGGCATTATGCCGAATACGGGAATACCGCTTCCTTTTGTCAGTTATGGACTCACGTCCCTGGTGACGTTGTTCATGGCCATAGGCTTTGTGCTGAATGTGGGCCTGCAGCCGAAAAAATACTAACTTGGGGGTGTTCACATGAACATTGGATTGATTGCACATGATGCAAAGAAAAAACTGATGCAGAATTTTTGTATTGCGTACAGAGGAATATTGTGCAAACATAATCTGTATGCAACCGGTACGACGGGAAGACTGATAGCGGAGGTTACAAATCTGAATGTACACCGTTATCTGGCGGGACATCTGGGTGGAGAACAGCAGCTTGCGGCGCAGATTGAGCACAATCAGATGGACATGGTGATCTTCCTGCGGGATCCCCTGAATCCCAAGGTGCATGAGCCCGACGTGAATAACGTGGTAAAGCTCTGTGATATGTACAATATTCCCCTGGCGACCAATCTGGCCACGGCGGAGCTTCTGGTAAAGGCCATGGAGCGCGGCGATATGGAGTGGCGGGAATTATATAATTGATATTGTATAATTAGTATAAGAAAACCGAAATAAGAGTTGTCTTTTTTGCAGATATGCACTATAATGTTCTTATCTGCAAAGGACAGCAGCGATTTAGAAAATAAAATACAGGAACCCAAGGAGGACGTGACCATGGTACAGTTAATTGTAGGAAGCAAGGGAGACGGAAAGACAAAACATTTACTGGACAGAGTTAACAGTCAGATCAAAACAGCGTCAGGAAATATCGTATATCTTGATAAGAGCGCAAAGCACATGCATGAGCTGGACAACAAAGTTCGCCTTATCAATGTAACGGATTATCCGTTAAAGAACTGTGATGAGTTTATCGGATTTATCTGCGGAATCATTTCACAGGATTATGATTTGGAGCAGATGTATCTGGACAGCTTTTTAAAGATTGCGCATCTGGAAGGACAGGATTTGACAGATGCCCTGACACAGCTGAATCAGATCAGCGAGCAGTTCAAGATTGGGTTCTGTGTAAGCATTTCAGTGGAAGAGAAGGATCTTCCGGACTTTGCAAAGGAGCAGGTCATCATTTCCTGCTAAAATGTATAGAACATGTACATAAGAGGATATCCCGTAAGGGATGTCCTCAAGTTTTAACTGGAGGAGTGGAAGCCATTGTCGGGTTCGCGAAAAAAGAATAAAAAGATTATCAAATACCGGCGCCCGATAGGAAATGGCATGAATATCGGCGTTGTATTTTTTGGGTTTATCGCCATTTATCTAATAGTCTGTGTTTATATGTATTTTACCTCAGAACATATCTCAGGCTATGAAGTGATAAAGGGAAATCTGGCCACTGATCACCATTACACGGGGATCGCCCTTCGGACCGAGCAGGTCTACGATGCGGACAAAGCCGGATATGTGAATTATTACGCGGCGGAGGGAGAGAAGGTCTCCGTGCTTTCCACCGTTTACACCATCGATGAAAACGGAGAGATGTCCAGTCTGCTTCAGGAGAATTCCGGGGAGCTGAACCTGGGTGAGAATGATTATAATGAAATCAGATCGGAAATCAGTTCCTATCTGAGCAATGCCTCGGATATGGAATTTCAGAAAGTATATGAGTTTCAATCGGATGTGAATACGGTCATTCTGGATCTGGTGAACCAGAATCTGATCGAACAGCTGGATTCGGCCACCGAGACCGGAAATGCCCTGTTTACCCGCTACAATGCGGCCACGGCAGGAGTGGTGGAATACTATGTGGACGGCTTTGAGACTGCCACAGTGGACGGCCTCGACGCCTCCTGGTTCGACAGGGAGAATTACAGCCGTCAGGATCTGAGGGCGGAGTCCCTGGTAAGCAGCGGCGATCCGGTGTACAAGCTGGTGACCAGCGAGGAGTGGCAGCTGATATTTCCTCTGGACGAGGAGATGGAAAGCTATATCCTGGGCAAGATGGAGGCCAATCAACGGACAGCGGAGGATGGAACCGTCACCCAGGGAAAGACTTACATAGAGATTCAGTTTGATAAGGATGACGCTTCAGTGTGGCCGTCGGTAACTGTGGAGTACCGGGATGGACAGGCCTACGGCGTACTTTCCTTTATCAATTCCATGGTCCGCTACGCAGGGCAGAGGTATCTGGATTTTGAGGTGCTTCGCAGCGAGACGGAGGGCCTGAAGATTCCCAAAAGCGCTGTGACCGAGAAGGAATTCTATGTGATTGACGTGAATTATCTGACCCAGTCGGAGGACAGAACGGGCTTCATGAAGCAGACCACCCTGGAGGACGGCAGCAGTACGGTGGAGTTCGTAAGTCCCACCATTTACTATAAGGATGATCAGTACGCCTATGTGGATCCGGAGGAAGAGGATTTCAGTACTTCAAAGAAAAAGCTTCAGAGCGGCGATCTGCTGATCAAGAGTGATTCCGGTGAGTTCTACCAGGTAGGACAGACGGAAAAGCTTCAGGGCGTCTACAATATCAATAAAGGCTATACGGTGTTCCGGCAGATTCAGGTCCTTTATGAAAACGAGGAATACTGCATTGTCAGTGAAGGAACCAGTTACGGTCTTTCCGTATATGATCAGATCGTATTGAACGCGGATACGGTGGAGGAAGACCAGGTAGTATACTAGACAGGAGGAAGACAGAAATGGTAGTGGAGAATCTGAAACAGGTAGAAGAGCGGGTGAAGGCAGCCTGTGAGCGCGCAGGCAGACAGCGGGATGAGGTGACTCTGATTGCGGTCAGCAAAACCAAGCCTGTTTCCATGATAGAGGAGCTGCTTCCGGGCGGCACGCGGGATTTTGGCGAGAATAAGGTGCAGGAGCTCTGCGACAAGTACGAGCAGCTGCCCAAGGATATCCGCTGGCATCTTATCGGCCATCTCCAGAGAAATAAAGTAAAATATGTGGTGGATAAGGTCTGCCTGATCCATTCGGTGGATTCCCTGCGTCTGGCTCAGACCATCAGCGAGGAGGCTGGGAAGAAGGGCGTGAACGTGCCTGTTCTCATCGAGGTCAATGTGGCCGGCGAGGAGAGCAAGTTCGGAGTAAAGCCGGAGGAAACCGAAGAACTGGTACGCCAGATCGCCCAGCTTCCGGGCATTTCCGTCAGGGGTCTGATGACCATTGCGCCCTATGTGGAGGATCCGGAGGAGAATCGGGTTCATTTTTCCAGTTTAAAGAAATTATCTGTTGACATAAAAAAGAAAAACATTGATAATGTATCTATGAATGTCCTGTCCATGGGTATGACCGGAGACTATGAGGTCGCCATCGAGGAGGGCGCTACCATGGTACGCGTGGGAACGGGTATCTTTGGCGAAAGAGATTATAGCAAGCAAGCTTAATGAAAGAAGAGAATGGAGACTGAATCATGAGTGTAATCGATAAATTTCTGGATGTCATGAAGCTCGGAGGCGATGATGACTACGACGACTATGACGACTATGATGATTTCGATGATGATTATGAGGACAAGCCGAAAAAGGGCCTGTTTAAACGGAAGAAAGAGGATGAGGACGATTACGAGGATGAGGAACCCAAGTCCGGCTCCCAGAAGGTGACGCCTATTCGGAAGCCCCAGAGAAGATCCGGAGGCGGGATGGAGGTCTGCGTCATTAAACCCACAGGCTTTGACGATTCCAGAGAGATCGGAGAGACTTTGCTCAGCAATCGTACAGTGGTCCTGAATTTTGAGGGACTGGATGTGGAAGTAGCCCAGCGAATTATTGACTTTACTTCCGGTTCCTGTTTTGCCATCGGAGGAAATCTGCAGAAGGTGTCCGGTTATATTTTCCTGGCTACGCCCAAGAGCGTGGATATCTCGGGGGATCTGCAGGATATCTTAAGCGGATCCATTGACATTCCCTCCGTATACAGCAAGTTCTAAGGGTATGACGAAAGAAGAGCAGCAGCTGGAGAAGCATTTTCTGGATCTGGCCAGGATGGCTTACCAGAGGGAGATTATGACATTTTCAGATTTTCTGAATCTGAACGAACGGAATATATTGCAGAGTATCGGTCAGAAGCTCTCCTATGTACAGGTGGAGGGCTGGGGCGGATATGAGTTGGCGGAGCGTCAGATAGCGGTTTTTCGACCTGAGGCTCCTGTATTTTGTGCAGACTATCCCATCGTGTGTCTTAAGATAGCGCCCCTGCAGAGGAAGTTTGCAGAGGATCTGAGTCACCGGGATTATCTGGGCTCCATCCTGAATCTGGGCATGGAACGCTCCTGCCTGGGAGATATTCTGGTGGGGAAAGAAGCGACCTATCTGTTCTGCCTGGAGCGGATGGCGGACTTTATCTGTGAGAATCTGACCCGGATCCGTCATACCAGCGTGACTGTGGAGCGGGTGGAGGCCAGAGACTTTGATTATGAGCCGGAGTATAAGGAAATCACGGGAACCGTGGCGTCGGTGCGGCTGGATCGGCTTCTGGCGCTGGCTTTCGGGGCTTCCCGGAGCAGCCTGACCGGTCTCATCGAGGGTGGTAAGGTATTCGTGAACGGCAGACTGGTGACTTCCAATGGCTATGAACCAAAGGAGGGTGATCTGGTATCCGTGCGGGGCATGGGAAGGTTCCGCTACGCCGGAGGCGGCGGACAGTCCAGAAAGGGCCGGGAGTACGTGATACTGCAGCGGTATATCTGAGAGAACAGACGGAAAAGAGGAGCAGACTATGAGTGAAAAGGGCAGAGTTCTTCCGGTTCGGAAGGACGGAGCATTTTGTTATTCCATCGTGCTTGAGCAGAGCTTTGAGGAGCTGGCAGAGCAGGTTTGCGCGTTACAGGTGGAGGGCAGAAAGATCTGTATCGTGACAGACAGCCAGGTGGGCCCGCTGTACGCGGATCAGGTGAAAAAAGAACTGGAGAAGGTATGCAGAAGGGTAACGGTGTACACCATTCCCGCGGGAGAGGCGCACAAGACCCTGGATACAGTCCGAGGTGTCTATGAGCATCTGATTCTGGAGCATTTTGACCGGAAGGATCTGCTGGCAGCTCTGGGCGGCGGTGTGGTCGGGGATCTGACCGGCTTTACGGCGGCCACCTATCTTCGGGGCATCGGTTTTATCCAGATTCCTACTACCCTGCTTTCCCAGGTGGACAGCAGCATCGGCGGAAAGACCGGTGTGGATTTCGACAGCTACAAAAATATGGTGGGAGCTTTCCATATGCCCCGCCTGGTGTATATGAATCTCTCGGTGCTGAAGACTCTGCCGGAGCGTCAGTTTGCTTCCGGTATGGCAGAGATCCTGAAGCATGGCCTGATTAAGAATGAGGGCTATTTCCAGTGGCTTCTGGATGAAAAAAAGGCTGTCTGCGGCCTGGATATGGATGCTCTGCTGACCATGATAGAGGAAAGCTGCAAGGTGAAACGGGCCGTGGTGGAGGAGGATCCCACAGAGCAGGGTGACCGGGCTCTTCTGAACTTTGGTCATACCATTGGTCACGCGGTGGAGAAGCTGAAGAACTTTGAGTTTCTGCATGGGGAGTGCGTAGCCATCGGTTCCGCGGCAGCAGCTTATCTCTCCATGCGCCGGGGAATGATTACAAAGGAAGAACTGGAGCGTATCTGTGAGGGATTACGGATCTACGGGCTTCCCACGGGAACCACAGGACTGGATGCGCAGGCGGTTCTTAAGACCACCAAGTCCGATAAGAAGATGGACGCGGGCAGTATCAAGTTTATCCTGCTTCGCCGGACGGGAGACGCCTACGTGGATCGGACTGTGACCGACGAGGAGCTTCTGGACGCAATTCAGTGGATATTAGGGGAAAAAGAATGACAAAGCGTGTAAAATATAATCTGACAGGTCTCATTGGGACAGTGTTGCTGGTAGCGCTTGACCAGTGGACCAAGCTGCTGGCGGTCCGGCATCTGATGGGACAGGCGGCTGTTCCCATCCTGGACGGCGTATTTGAACTGCATTATCTGGAAAATCGGGGCGCGGCCTTCGGGATCCTTCAGGGACAGAAAGGGATCTTCCTGCTCTGCACCGCGTTGGTGCTGGTGGTGCTGGCCTTTTATTACAATCGGATGCCTGTGACCGGGCGGTTCCGCCTGCTGCGTTTGGTGGGCGTACTGCTGAGCGCAGGCGCCGTGGGGAATCTCATCGACCGAATGCAGCATTCCTATGTGGTGGACTTCCTGTATTTCAAGCTGATTGATTTTCCTATTTTTAACGTGGCAGACTGCTACGTGACCGTGGGAGCGGTACTTCTGGCCGCGGCGATTCTGTTTGTATACAAAGAGGACGAGCTTGGCTTTCTGAGCCTGAGGAAACCGCATGAGTGAGGAAAATAAGCTGTCGTTTCAGGTGGAGCCTTCCGAGGCAGGACAGCGGATCGACCGTTATCTGTCGGAAAAGCTGCCGGATCTGACCAGATCCTATCTGCAGAAGCTTATCGGAGAGGGCTTTGTGCTTCAGAAGGGAAAGCCTGTGAAGAACGGAACAAAAACTCTGGCCGGAGAGCAGATTGAGGTGACCGTTCCCGAGGCGGAGGAGCCGGAGATTCTGCCGGAGGATATTCCGTTGGATATCCTCTATGAGGATGCGGACGTGATTTTGGTGAATAAGCCAAAAGATATGGTGGTTCATCCTGCGGCAGGCCATTACAGCGGCACACTGGTGAATGCTCTGATGTATCACTGCCGAGACGGTCTTTCCGGCATCAACGGCGTGCTGCGCCCGGGCATCGTACACCGGATCGACAAGGACACCACCGGCGTGCTGGTGGTCTGCAAAAACGATAAAGCCCACAATGCTCTGGCAGAGCAGCTGAAGGAGCACACCATTACCCGGAGGTATCGGGCCATCGTCTGCGGCAATCTCAAAGAGGACGAGGGCACTGTAGACGCGCCTTTGGGACGCCATCCACAGGATCGGAAAAAGATGGCCATCGTCCGCCAGGGTGGCAGACGGGCTGTGACCCATTACCGGGTGCTGGAACGCTTCGGTTCCTATACCTATATCGAGTGCCGGCTGGAGACAGGCCGGACCCACCAGATCCGCGTCCACATGGCCAGCCTGGGCCATCCTTTGCTTGGCGATGAGGTCTATGGCCGCACCAAGTCGCCCTTCCATCTGGAAGGCCAGACCCTCCACGCCATGGTTCTGGGCTTTCAGCATCCCACCACCGGCGAGTACGTGGAGTTCGAGGCACCGCTGCCCGCATATTTCGAGGAACTGCTTCAGAAGCTGCGGAAGCAGAGCGGGAGATAAGACCTCCGCAGAGCCATGGAAGCGGAGCAGGCAGGAAAAGCCAGATATGGAAAAGGGAAGCCAACTGCCTGCGGGTGAGAATCGTGTGAGAATCGAAAAATTCTCCTTGCTATTTAAGGATGGCTATGATAAAATAAGTAAGTTGCTGGAGTTCACAGCAACACAAGCCGGCGTGTCGGAATGGCAGACGATGCAGACTCAAAATCTGTTGCGGGTAACCGCGTGCGGGTTCAAGTCCCGCCGCCGGCATTAAAATACTTTCAAGAGCCTTTAAGAAACATCACCCATGGGAATTTCATGGGTGATGTTTTATTTCACAGGATTCTGACTTGATAAAGAAGTAACCTTGTACAACCCTCCCCCCATGTGCTATAATAACCCTAGTCTGTGAGCCGCGGAAGTGAAACAGAGCTGTCCGCGGCTTTTGTTTTTGGAAAGGAGAGGGCCTATGACCTGCAAGGAAGTCGAGCAGATGATTATGCCATATATCAATGACGAACTGACGGACCGGCAGCTGGGGCCGTTTCTGGAGCATGTGTACAGCTGTAAGAGCTGCTATGAGGAGTTGGAGATTTATTATACCCTGTATGCGGGCCTGTCTCAGCTGGACGGCGAGAATGAAGGACAGGATATGCACAATCTTCTGCAGGAGGCGCTGCACGCATCAGAGCAGCGGGTTCGGGGAAGATTGTTGTTTAACGTCTATTATGTGGTGACCCAGGCCCTGGCCATGGCAGCCCTGGTGGCGATTATAGTGATGGAGATATGGAAAATATGAGGGAAAAGATACTTCTGGTGGATGGTCACAGCATCATCAACCGGGCATTTTACGGAGTAACAGATCTGACGAATTCCGAGGGGCTGCATACCAATGCCATCTATGGATTCCTGAATACATTATTTAAGGTGCTGGACGAAGAAAAGCCGGACTATCTGACGGTGGCTTTTGATGTGAAGGCACCTACTTTTCGGCATAAAATGTACGACGCTTACAAGGGGACCAGAAAGCCCATGCCGGCGGAGCTCCATGAGCAGGTGCCGGTGCTGAAGGACGTGCTCCATGCCATGGGCATCGAGACCATGGAAAAGGCGGGACTGGAGGCGGACGATCTGCTGGGTACCGTGGCGAAGCGCAGCGAGGCCAGAGGGCTGGAGGTGACGGTGCTGTCCGGTGATCGGGATCTTTTGCAGCTTGCCACTGAGCATATCCGGATCCGGATTCCGAAGAGCAAGGGCGGTGTGACGGAGACAGAGAACTACCACACTCAGGACGTCATCGATCGGTATCAGGTGACGCCCCTTCAGATCATCGAGCTGAAGGCTCTGATGGGGGATACGGCGGACAATATTCCCGGCGTGCCGGGGATCGGAGAGAAGACCGCCACGAACCTCATCGTCCAGTTCGGAAGCATCGAGAATGCCTACAGGCATGTGGAGGAGATTAAACCCAACCGGGCAAAGGAGGCTCTGAAAACCCATTACGATATGGCCGAGATGAGCAAGAAGCTGGCTACCATTGATATCGACTGCGACTATGATTACGACTGGGAAAAAGCGAAGCTGGGCGATATCTACACGCCGGAGGCCTACAGCTTCCTGAAGCGTCTGGAGTTCAAAAATATGCTGTCCCGGTTTTCTGTGGAAGCCCCGGCCAATGAAAAGATCGAGAAGTCCTTCCGTCTGGTGGAGGACCTGGGCGAGGCGGAGAACCTGCTGTCCAGGGCGGAACAGACGGAGCGCCTGGCCTTTGCTCTCCAGAGAGAGGGTGAGGAGCTTCTGTCCCTGTCCCTGACCCTGGGCCAGGAGCGGACCTTTATCATCCCGGTGGAGGGCTTTGTGACAGAGAACTGGCTGCTGGGCAGACTGGTCCGGGTGCTGGCAGAGGCACAGCATATCAGCTGTCTGGGCCTGAAGGAGACACTCAAGTATCTGGAGAGCCGAATGGACGGGGAAGGACAGAAAGAGATACAGAGATTGGCAGGTTTGGAGCATCAGAATGCCTTTTCGGACGAAGAGATCACGGCCTATCTTCTGAATCCCCTGAAGGACAGCTACGGAACCGAGGAGCTGGCAAAGGAATACCTGGCGCTAACCATTCCGTCCAGAACCGAGTTGTTTGGTAAGGACAAGCTTACGAAGGTGAAGGATGAAAATCCGGAGGCATATAGGATTTATGCGGGCTATGCTTCCTATGTGCTGTATCAGGCGGCACCGGTATTGGAGGAGAAGCTTCAGGAGACAGGTATGGAGAGGCTGTACCGGGATATGGAGATGCCGCTGGTCTTTACCCTGGCCGGTATGGAACGGGAAGGTGTCCGGGTGGACGCAGAAGCCCTGAAGAGTTACGGAGACGAGCTGGCTGTGCGGATCGGAGAGCTGGAGAAGCAGATCTACGAAGAGGCAGGCGAGACCTTCAATATCAACTCTCCCAAGCAGCTGGGAGTGATTTTATTTGAAAAGATGGGCATGAAGGGCGGCAAGAAGACCAAGACCGGATACTCCACTTCAGCGGAAGTGCTGGAGAAGCTGGCGCCGGAACACAAAATCGTGGCAGATATCCTGGAGTACCGACAGTTAACCAAGCTGAAGTCCACCTATGCAGACGGCCTGGCGGGCTACATCGGAGCAGATCAGAGGATTCATACCACCTTCCAGCAGACTATCACGGCCACGGGACGCTTAAGCAGTACGGAGCCGAATCTCCAGAACATTCCCATTCGCGTGGAGCTGGGCAGACGAATCCGGAAGGTCTTTATCCCGGCGGAGGGTTGCGTGCTGGTGGATGCGGATTATTCCCAGATTGAGCTTCGGGTTCTGGCCCACATGTCCGGAGATGAGAATCTGATCAAGGCCTATCGGGAGGCACAGGATATTCACAGACTGACAGCGTCCCAGGTATTTCATATTCCCTTTGATCAGGTGACGGATCTGCAGAGGCGGAACGCCAAGGCCGTGAACTTTGGTATTGTATACGGTATCAGTTCCTTCGGACTTTCCCAGGATCTGAGTATCACCCGGAAAGAAGCTCAGGAGTATATTCAGAAGTACTTTGAGACTTATCCGAAGATCAAGGAGTTCCTGGATCGGTGCGTGGAGGAGGCAAAGACGGAAGGGTACGCGAAGACCATGTTTGGCCGGAGACGTCCCATGCCGGAGCTGAAGTCCTCGAATTTCATGCAGCGTTCTTTCGGAGAGCGTGTGGCCATGAACGCGCCCATCCAGGGAACCGCGGCGGATATTATTAAAATCGCCATGATTCGAGTGGACCGGCGGCTGCGGGAGGAAGGACTGGCATCCAGACTGCTGCTGCAGGTACACGATGAGCTTTTGATCGAGGCACGGGAAAATGAGCTTACACGGGTGAAAACGATTCTGGCCGAGGAAATGTGCGGCGCGGCGGAGCTGTCCGTGCCATTGGAGATTGATATGAAGCAGGGAAAAAACTGGTACGAGGCCCATTAGGATAAAAGCAGGACAATAACCAGAAAGATGAGAGGAAAGGAAGCAGCCGGGGTGAAAGTAATCGGAATAACAGGCGGAGTGGGTGCAGGAAAGAGCGCTGTGCTGAAGTATCTGGCAGAAAAGCCGGGAGTGCGCGTCGTGGAGGCAGACGAGGTAGGCCATCTTCTGATGGAGCCCGGGACAGAGTGCTTCTGCAGGATCCGGGAGCACTTCGGCGAAGGGGTGATCCGGGAGGACGGAACCCTGGACCGGGCTGCAGTGGCGAAGATCGTATTTTCAGACGAAAAGGAACTGGCATGGCAGAGCGGGCTTATGCACCCGGCGGTGAAGCAGTGGATCCGGGAAGCCATCGAAGAGGAGCGGACAAAGGGAAACTGCCGCCTCTTTGTGGTGGAGGCTGCTCTTCTGATCGAGGATCATTACGAGGAGATCTGTAGCGAGTTCTGGTACATCGCCGCAGAAAAAGAAGTACGCCGGGCCCGTTTAAAGGAGACCCGCGGCTATTCGGATGAGAAGATCGACGCTATCTTCGCCAACCAGAAGCCCGATGAGGAATACCGGAAGCACTGCGCCCGGGTCATTGAGAATAACGGCACCAAGGAAGAGGTTTACGGGCAGATAGACAGACTCCTGGAGGAGAAAGGAGAAACAGACAGATGAGAATGTGCAGTATTGCCAGCGGAAGCAGCGGAAACTGTATTTACATAGGTTCCGAACAGCATCATATTCTGATTGATGCGGGAATCAGCGGAAAACGGGTGGAGGCAGGACTGAACAGTCTGGAGCTGTCCGGGCAGGACATCGACGGTATCCTGTTGACCCATGAACATTCCGATCATATCAAAGGACTGGGCGTACTTGCCCGGAAATACGGCTTTCCCATTTACGCCACGCCGGGTACCACGGCGGCTGTAAAGGCCATGACGAACCTGGGAAAGATCGAGGAAGGGCTTTTTCATGAGATTCATGCAGATGAGAATTTTCAGATAGGAGATCTGGAGATAGCCCCTTTTACCATCTCCCACGATGCGGCGGAGCCGGTGGCCTACCGGGTGGAATGCGGCGGAAAAAAGATGGCGGTGGCCACAGATTTGGGAGTTTATACGGATTACACTATTGACCATTTGCAGGATCTTGATGTATTATTGCTTGAAGCAAACCATGATATTCACATGCTGGAGGTGGGAGCCTATCCTTACTACCTGAAGCAGAGAATCTCCGGAGACCGGGGCCATCTTTCCAATGAGACGGCCGGAAAGCTTCTGTGTCAGGTGCTGCATGAGAATATGAAGGGGATTTTTTTAGGACATCTCAGCAAAGAGAACAATTACGCGGAGCTGGCCTATGAGACGGTTAAGCTGGAGCTTTTGCTGGGAGAAAGTCCCTATCGGGCGGAGGAGCTGCCCTTAAGCGTGGCCAGCAGAGAGGAACGTTCCGCCTGCGTGGCAGTCTGAAATCCAGGCGGGTCAGATTGTGGAAAAAGTGAGAGCCGCTCTCATTTTATCATATTTTTATTATATTACGTTCACAAGGAGGATGTTATGAAAAGAAGCATTATCACTGTAGTAGGAAAGGATACTGTAGGCATTATCGCAAAGGTATGTACTTACCTGGCAGAAAATAACGTGAATATTCTGGATATCTCCCAGACCATCGTACAGGGCTATTTCAACATGATGATGATCGTGGATACCGAAAAGGCGGAGTCCTTTGAAAAGCTGGTCCGGGAACTGGACGGGCTGGGTGGAACCATTGGCGTGGTGATCAAATGCCAGCAGGAAGAAATTTTTGATAAAATGCACCGGATCTGACAGGTGAAAGGAGCAGTCATGATAAACTTATACGAGGTAAAAGAAACCAATCAGATGATTGAGCAGGACAATCTGGATGTGCGAACCATCACGCTGGGTATCAGCCTGATGGACTGTATTGATTCCGATCTGGAGCGTCTGAATCAGAAGATTTACGATAAAATCACCACCGTAGCCAAAGATCTGGTGAAGACCGGAAAAGAGATCGAGTGCGACTACGGAATCCCCATTGTAAACAAGCGTATTTCCGTGACTCCCATCGCCATCGTCGGCGAGGCGGCCTGCAAGAAGCCGGAGGACTATGTGACCCTGGCGGAGACTCTGGATCGGGCAGCCAAGGAAGTGGGCGTGAACTTCATCGGCGGCTATTCCGCACTGGTGTCCAAGGGCATGACCAAAGGGGAGGAGAATCTGATTCGCTCCATTCCCGAGGCCCTGGCAAAGACCGAGCGGGTCTGCAGCTCCATCAACGTGGGCTCCACCAAAACCGGCCTGAATATGGACGCAGTGCGTCTTATGGGAGAAATGGTGGTAAAGACCGCCGAGTACACCAAAGAGCAGGATTCCCTGGGCTGCGCCAAGCTGGTGGTATTCTGTAACGCTCCCGATGACAATCCTTTCATGGCGGGCGCTTTTCACGGCGTCACCGAGGCAGATGCCATCATCAACGTGGGCGTCAGCGGACCGGGCGTGGTAAAGCATGCCTTGAGCAAGGTGCGGGGCGAGAGCTTCGAGGTGCTTTGCGAAACCATCAAGAAGACTGCCTTCAAGGTGACCCGTGTGGGCCAGCTGGTGGCTCAGGAAGCTTCCAGACGGCTGGGGATTCCCTTTGGCATCATTGATCTTTCTCTGGCTCCCACGCCGGCCATCGGCGACAGTGTGGCGGAGATTCTGGAGGAGATTGGATTGGAGCGCGCCGGAGCGCCGGGTACCACGGCAGCCCTCGCCCTCTTAAATGATCAGGTAAAGAAAGGCGGCGTCATGGCGTCTTCCTATGTGGGCGGCTTAAGCGGAGCCTTCATCCCGGTCAGCGAGGATCAGGGCATGATCGACGCAGTAAAGGCAGGCGCCCTAACCATCGAGAAGCTGGAAGCCATGACCTGTGTCTGCTCCGTAGGTCTGGATATGATCGCCATTCCGGGTGACACCAAAGCCAGCACCATTTCCGGCATCATTGCGGATGAGATGGCCATCGGAATGATCAATCAGAAGACCACAGCTGTCCGGCTGATTCCGGTCATCGGAAAAGGTGTGGGTGAGACTGTAGAGTTCGGCGGCCTTCTGGGCTATGCGCCGATTATGCCGGTGAACCAGTTCTCCTGTGAGGCCTTTGTGAGCCGCCGGGGCAGAATTCCGGCCCCGATTCATTCGTTTAAAAATTAGGGAGGAACCAATGAAGAAGTATACACATCTGGTTTTTGATATTGACGGAACGCTGATCGACTCGGCGCCGGTAAACATGCAGTCCCTGCAGGAGACCCTAAAGGATCTGCGTGGCGAAGTGATTCCGCTGGAGGATCTGGTATTCTCCTTTGGGATTCCGGGTGTAGCCACCATGGAAAAGCTGGGCTTTTCAGATCCCATGGCTGCCACCCAGGAGTGGATCAGGCATTACGACGTCTATGCGGAAAAGCTGGGTATGCCCTTGTTTCAGGGCATCCGCGAGGTGATAGCAGAACTTCAGAAGAAGGGGATTCATCTGGGCGTGATTACTTCCAAGCTGCAGGAGGAATATGACGCGCATTTTACCAGGAACGGTATGCGGAACTATTTTGAGACCGTCATTACCTCCAGCGATACCGAGAAGGGAAAACCGGCTCCGGATCCCATGCTGGCTTATCTGGAAAAGACGGGAGCGGCGAGGGAAGAGGTTCTGTATTTCGGGGATACCTGTTATGATATGGAATGCGCCCGCAGTGCGGGGGTAGACCAGGCGCTGGTGCTCTGGGGCTGTCTCCGTCCCGAAGGAATCGAGTCCACCTATCAGGTGGAGAAAGTGGAGGATATCCTTTCCTTCGCGGATTTTGACGCGGTTAAGGCAGAATAACCGGCGAACGGGTATATTCGTGAACCAGGGGCTGCTTTCTGCGGCTGGCCTTTACGGATTCATAGAGATGCGCGGCAAACAGATCCTGTTCAAACAGGGCGGACTGTTCCGGGGATAAGACAGAAGAGGCGTCTGCCGCTTTGACAAGAAGCGGCGAGGCGCTTTTCTCTTTGATGGCCGAGAGCAGGGGGGCAGCGCTTTTCCGGAAGCCCAGGGGCCGCAGATACACGGGATAGCCGGCGGCTTTACGGCTGTTCAGATCTGCCTGGGTGAGACCCAGGAGAACATGGCACAGGGCCCGGGTGACCCGGGTGTGGGTGATCTGGCGGGTTTTGATGAGATCTGCGAAAGCCTCCGCATCGGTAAAGACAAACCGGTTTTTGTAAATGCGGGCAGCCAGTTCCTGCCCCACGTCCTGGATGGCAGCCAGCTCTTCCCGGGACAGGGAGAGAAGCCGATAGGAAAGCTGGGCGGAAAAGTCGGAGAGACTGACCGGTCCGGCCTCACGGAGAACCTGCTCCAGAAGAGCGGCCGAGTCCTCAGGCAGCTGGGAGCAGATAGAGGCAGGAAGCGGTGCTGCCTCCTTGCGGCAGTCGGCATCCGGAAAGCCGGAAAGGCCCTGGATGATGGCATAGCGGATGGCCGAGGCCGAGGCCATGGAAGCATCCAGATTGAGATCATGATAACCGGCGGATTCCCGGCGAAGGGTCAGCGGCCGGATGGAGCTGTTCCGGTGCAGGAGCGCCCGGCAGTATTCCACGCCCAGAATATTGTTGGGAGAATCCAGAAGGGAAGGCTCCCGTCTGCAGTCCGCGTCTGCGGCGGAGCAGGGGAGAATCCGTTCAAAGGTATTCCGGTACTCTTCGGCGGCCCGGCTTCTGGCAGCAGGAAAACTTATGCCCTGCTTTAAGAAGGACTGGAGAAGCTCCCGGTAGAGAGGCGGTTCCTCCTCAAAGAGCCGGGCGTAGTCCATAAGCGGGGACAGATCTCCGACTTCGCTTCCGAAGCAGAGGGTGTCCACACAGCCCAGCTCTTCCAGAACGGAGACGGCGCCCCTGGCGAAGGTCTCGGCGCTGCCTGTGGCGTAGGGAACCGGAAGCTCCAGAACGAGATCCGCGCCGGAACGGAGCGCCATTTCCGCCCGGACGTATTTGTCCACCAGGGCCGGATAGCCCCGTTGGACGAAGTCGCCGCTCAGGATGATGACCGCATAGTCGGCTTCGGAGAGCTCCCGGGCTTTCCGGAGCTGATAGGCATGCCCTTTGTGAAAAGGATTGTATTCCGCGATGATTCCCACTGTTTTCATAAAAATCTCCCTGTATCGTTTTATTCAGTGTATCACAGGGGGCAGGGACTGTCAAAAGCGCGGAGGGCTCCGGAGGACGGGAGCGGCAGAAAGAGATCAGGAGAACACAGATGCAGAAAAAAATCAGCCGGTATGTGACAGAAGAATACGAAGATAGTACCTTGCAGCATTTCCTGCGGGCAGCCATGGGATTGACCCAGAAGGAAATCAGTCGGGCAAAGTTTCTGCCGGGCGGAATCTGCGTGGACGGGGAACAGAAAAAGGTGACAGCCCGGTTAAAAAAAGGCCAGCTGGTGGAGGTGCGGACGGAGAACGGGAACAAAAGCTCCGCTCAGCTTTCAGCCAGCCGGGAGCCCCTGGAGGTGCTGTATGAGGACGCCGATGTAATCGTCGTGAATAAGCCGGCGGGGATCCAGACTCACCCGGCGGGCAGGAGAACCTTTGAGGCGGACACCCTGGCCAGTCGACTGATGTACTATCTGGGGGAAAAAGGTGAGAAAGGCGTTATCCGCATTGTGGGACGCCTGGATAAGGACACCTCCGGCGTGGTGCTGGCAGCCAAAAATCGGATGGCTGCAGGCAGGTTGACGGCCCAGAGGGAACAGGGAACCTTAAAGAAAATCTATCTGGCAGTGACGGAAGGGATCCCGGAGTCGGAGAGTGGGGAGATTCGTGTTCCCCTGGCCCCGGATCCGGAGGATAAGACCCGCATGATAGCGGTTCCGGATGGAAAATCGGCCGAAACCCATTACCGGGTGCGGGAAAAGGGAGAAAACCGGGCCCTGGTGGAACTGTGGCTGGAGACAGGCCGCACTCATCAGATCCGGGTCCATCTGAAAGAAAAAGGCTGCCCTCTGGCGGGGGATCCTCTGTACGGAACAGGCGGGGAGGAGTCCGGAATCGGCAGAACCGCCCTGCACGCGGCAGCCCTGACCTTCCGTCAGCCCTTCACCGGGGAAGTCATCCGGGTGGATGCACCCCTGCCGAAAGACATTGCCAGACTTGTGGAAGCTATGGTAAAATAGAGCCGTTGAGAAAGCGAGGAGTTATGGGAAAATCATTATATATTGCAGAGAAACCCAGCGTGGCCCAGGAATTCGCCAAGGCCCTGGGACTGCAGACGGCCAGACGGGACGGCTACCTGGAGGGGGAGGACAGCGTGGTGACCTGGTGCGTGGGACATCTGGTGACCATGAGCTATCCGGAGGTCTATGACGAAAGACTGAAAAAGTGGAGCCTGTCCACTCTGCCCTTTTTGCCGAAGGAGTTTAAGTACGAGGTGATTCCCTCGGTGAAAAAGCAGTTCGCCATCGTAAGCGGCCTTCTGAACCGGCCGGATGTGGATACTGTCTACGTCTGTACCGACTCGGGACGGGAGGGAGAATACATCTATCGACTGGTGGAGCAGATGGCAGGCGTGAAGGGCAAGGAGCGCCGCCGGGTCTGGATTGATTCCCAGACCGAGGAGGAGATCCTGCGGGGAATCCGGGAGGCCAAAGACCTGTCTGAGTATGACAACCTGGCCAGCGCAGCCTATCTCCGGGCCAAAGAGGATTATCTGATGGGGATTAACTTTTCCCGCCTTTTAAGTCTCAAGTACGGTGACGTGATATCAAACTATCTGAACACCCGTTATACCGTTATTTCTGTGGGTCGTGTTATGACCTGCGTGCTGGGTATGGTGGTGAGAAGAGAGCGGGAGATCCGTGACTTTGTGAAGACACCCTTTTACCGGGTATTGGGAGACTTCGGACTCCATGGAAGAAGCTTCGAGGGCGAATGGAGGGCCGTATCCAGTTCCCCATTCTGCGCGCCCCAGAAGCTCTATAAGGAGAACGGCTATCAGAAAAAAGAGGACGCGGAAGCACTGATTCATTATCTGACGGAAGAAAGGCCGATCCGGGCGATACTGGCAGGCATGGAGCGCAAGAAGGAGAAAAAAAATCCGCCCCTGCTATTCAATCTGGCGGAGCTTCAGAATGAGTGTTCCAGGCGGTTTAAATTAAGCCCCGACGAGACTCTGCGGGTGGTGCAGGAGCTGTACGAGAAAAAGCTGGTCACTTACCCCAGAACCGACGCCCGGGTCCTGTCCACCGCCGTGGCCAAGGAGATCTATAAAAACATCGGGGGTCTGCGTTCCTATGGAAAGCTGTCAGAGTATGCAAATGAGGTTTTGAACGGAACAGCCTGGAAGGGTATCGCAAAGACCCGGTATGTGAGTGACAAGCAGATCACCGATCACTATGCCATCGTGCCCACCGGTCAGGGGTTAGGAGCCCTTCGGAGTCTGAACCCGCTTTCCGAGCAGATCTATGAGGTCATTGCAAGGAGATTTCTGGCCATCTTTTATCCGGCAGCCGAGTATCAGAAGGTACAGCTGGTAACCGAGGTGCGGGGAGAACGGTTTTTCTCCGGCTTCAAGGTGCTTCTGAACGAAGGGTATCTGCGGGTGCTGCCCCAGGCAGCTTCCGAGGCGGCAAAGAAAAAGAGCGACCAGGACAATGAGGAGACCGAGGACGTGCGGGTGGACGCGGAGTTTCTGGAACTTTTAAAGGCGCTGAAGAAAGGCGATCAGGTGGAAGTATCCGGCTTCCATATCAAAGAAGGAGAGACTTCTCCGCCTAAACGGTATAATTCCGGTTCCATGATTCTGGCCATGGAGAACGCGGGCCAGCTCATCGAGGACGAGGAGCTGCGGGCTCAGATCAAGGGCAGCGGCATCGGAACCAGCGCTACCCGGGCGGAGATCCTGAAAAAACTGGTGAATAACCAATATATTGCCCTGAACAAAAAAACTCAGATCATTACGCCTACTTTGCTGGGGGAAATGATTTTCGATGTGGTGCGGGCCTCTGTCTACGGGCTTCTGAATCCGGAACTGACGGCCAGCTGGGAAAAGGGACTGACCCAGATGGCGGAAGGAGCCATCACCGAAGAGTACTATATGCAGAAGCTGGAAAAATATATTACAGATAAGACCCGGGCCGTTCTGGCTGCGGATTACCGGCGGGCTCTCAGACCCTGCTTTGACGCGGCGGCCCGGTTTTATAAAAATCCGAAAAATGAGAAAGAATCAAAAGCAGTAAAAAAACAGAAAAATAAGAAAACAGAGAAAAAGGAGACGAAGCAGAAATGAAGACATGGGAAGTAAAGGAACTGTACACCTTAAGTGAGACCCAGGCGGCGCCCCTGCTGGAGAGCGTAACCTATCCCTGGGAGGCTCTGCCGAAGATTCATGACTTTATCCTGGAGCTGGGAGAGACCTTAAGCGGGGAGGAGTATGAGAAGCGGGGAGAAGATATCTGGATCGCCCGCTCCGCCAAGGTGGCGCCCACCGCTTCCATTACAGGACCCTGCATCATCGGTAAGGATGCCGAGGTACGTCACTGCGCCTTTATCCGTGGCAACGCCCTGGTGGGAGAGGGAGCCGTGGTAGGAAACTCCACTGAGCTGAAAAACGTGATCCTGTTCAATAAAGTACAGGTTCCCCATTACAATTATGTGGGCGATTCCATTCTGGGTTATAAGGCTCACATGGGAGCAGGTTCCATCACCTCCAATGTAAAATCCGACAAGCTTCTGGTAAAGGTACACACACCGGAAGGAGATATTGAGACCGGCATTAAGAAATTCGGCGCCATGCTGGGCGACGAGGTGGAGGTGGGCTGCGGTTCCGTGCTGAATCCGGGTACGGTCATCGGTCCCCATACAAATATTTATCCTCTGTCCTCTGTGCGGGGAGTGGTTCCGGCCCATTCTATTTATAAAAAGCAGGGTGAGGTAGCGAAGAAGCGATGAAGAACGCGGCGCGGGCAAAAGGGCTACCGGGCAGTGTCCTGAAATGGTTCGCCATTCTGGTGATGACGCTGGATCATGTGGGAGCCAGCCTTCTGGAGGTATTTTTGCTGAATGGCTACGGGAACTCTCCGGCCTCAGGCATGGTCTCCGATCCGGCTTTCTGGTGGAAGGCAGATCAGATCCTGAGAATCATGGGCCGTTCGGCTTTTCCGGTGTTCTGTTTTCTTCTGGTGGAAGGAGCGGTACATACCCGGAGCGGGGAGTCCTATCTGAAGAGGCTGGCGCTCTTTGCTCTTCTTTCAGAGCTGCCCTTTGATCTGGCCCTCCGGAACCAGGTGCCCTGGTGGGAACATCAGAATGTGTTCTTTACCCTGGCTCTGGGGCTTCTGGTGATTCTGGTCTTTCAGAAGAACCCGGGCCGGGAGTGGAAGGGTATGGCGGCCCTGGGGGCAGCGGCCCTGGCAGCGGAGCTTTTGCATACCGACTATGGAGCAGCCGGCGTACTGGTGGTGGGAACCATGTATCTGCTCCGGGAGAACCGCCCGTTGGCAGCTTTTTTATCTCTGGCGATCCTGGCTCTGGAAGCAAGGATGGAGCTCTGGGCAGTACCGGGTTTCCTGATTTTATTTCTCTATAATGGAGAAAGGGGGCGGCAGAACCGGTATTTCTTCTATGTGTTCTATCCGGCCCACCTGCTGCTGTTCTGGCTCATTGGCCGGTACCTGTTTCCGTGGATTCTATAAAGAGTGTCTGCAAAAAAGACATTTGTCTTTTTTGGGAAAACACTTGACAGGACTACGCAGGATCCGTTAGAATAGAAAAGGTTCGGACTTATATAAATTCATAATTGGATGAATGTTTCTACAAACTGCCGTAACAGTTGACTATAAGCTGCCCGCAAGGGAGAAGTATACCATCTGCTGGGGCAGTTTTTTTGTGGGTAAAAGGAGGTATTTACATGGCAAAAAGAGATGTATTGATTATCGGAGCAGGACCGGCGGGTATCTTTACCGCCCTGGAGCTTTTGAAAAAGGGAAGTAAAAAGACTATCACCATCGTGGAGAAGGGTAAGTCGGTGGAGAAGCGTTCCTGTCCCAAGGCAAAGACGAAGAAGTGTGTAAATTGTAAGCCCTATTGTAATATTACGACTGGATTTTCCGGTGCAGGCGCTTTTTCTGATGGAAAGCTGTCCTTAAGCTATGAGGTGGGCGGCGATCTGCCTGCCCTCATCGGTGAGGATCTGGCTCAGGAGACCATTCATTACGCGGATCAAATCTATCTGGAGTTCGGTGCGGATACCCATGTGGAGGGCGTCGGCAATGAAAAAGAGGTTAAGGATATCCGGAAGCGCGCCATCCAGGCGGGCCTGAAGCTGGTGGACTGTCCCATTCGCCATCTGGGAACCGAGAAGGCCCAGGAGATCTATTTCCGCATTGAGCAGTATCTGTTGGAGCACGGCGTGGAGATCCTTTTTGACAGCCACTGCAGCGATCTCATCGTGGAGGATGAGGTTTGCAAGGGCGCAGTCATCGAGGATTCCGGCAAGGGAACGAACCAGCAGGTGATTTACGCGGATCACGTCATCGTGGCCACCGGCCGCAAGGGCGCAGACTGGCTGGAGAAGCTCTGTGAGCAGCATGATATCGCCCATCAGCCGGGTACCGTGGATATCGGCGTGCGAGTAGAGGTCCGTAATGAGATCATGGAGGATGTGAATAAGGTGCTCTATGAGTCCAAACTCATCGGCTATCCCCTGCCTTTTAAGAATAAGGTGCGTACTTTCTGCCAGAATCCGGGAGGCTTTGTAAGTCAGGAGAACTACGACAACGATCTGGCGGTGGTAAATGGACATTCTTACAAGGATCTGAAGTCCAATAACACAAACCTGGCGATTCTCTGTTCCCATAACTTTACCTATCCCTTCAACCAGCCCATCGCCTACGCACAGAAAGTGGGCGAGCTGACGAATATGCTGGGAGACGGAAAGATTATGGTGCAGCGCTACGGAGATATCTTAAGCGGCAAAAGAACCTGGCAGAAGGAACTGTCCCAGTCCAACGTGCGGCCTACCCTGCCGGATGCGGTGGCAGGTGACATTACCGCGGCCATGCCCTATCGTGCCATGACCAATATTATCAATTTTATCCAGGCTGTAGATCATGTGGTACCGGGCTTTGCGGCCAATGAGACCCTGCTGTACTCTCCGGAGCTTAAGTTCTACAGCAACCGGATCAAGATGACCGAGGACTTTGTGACCAACGTCAAGGGCCTGTACTGCCTGGGTGATTCCAGCGGATGGACCAGAGGTCTGATGATGGCTTCTGTCATGGGCGTGCTCATGGGACGGAAGCTGGCAGAAGAGAAGTGAGAAACTTCAGTTACAGAAAATTCAGATACAAGGAAGAACTGCAGAAGAAAAGCGGCCTGCCGGGAGAACTCCGGCGGGCCGTTTGCAATATTTTTCATGGCTCCTGTGTTTTTTATGAAAAAAGGACTTTACGAATCCGTCAGAATGTGCGAAAATATAACCAAATGCGACAATGCGGGACTTAAGCCACCCCGGGTCGCTATTAATCCATTCTGAAAGGAGTTTTAAAATGATTTATTCACATGAAGTCGAGATGATGTGTCCGGTAGCACAGGGCGTACACCATGGCGCCGCTCCGATTCCGGAAGAAGCAAAATGGGTACAGGCGAAGGAAGTTAAAGATATTTCCGGCTTTACACACGGCATTGGCTGGTGTGCACCGCAGCAGGGAGCATGTAAGCTGACCCTGAATGTAAAGGAAGGCGTGATCCAGGAGGCACTGGTGGAGACTATCGGATGTTCCGGTATGACCCATTCCGCAGCTATGGCGTCCGAGATTCTGCCGGGCCTGACTGTACTGGAGGCTCTGAACACAGACCTTGTATGTGATGCTATCAATACCGCTATGCGTGAGCTGTTCCTGCAGATCGTATACGGACGTTCCCAGTCCGCATTCTCTGAGGATGGACTTGCAGTAGGCGCAGGTCTGGAGGATCTTGGAAAGGGACTTCGTTCTCAGGTTGGTACCATGTACGGTACTTTGAAGAAGGGACCCCGTTACCTGGAGATGGCAGAGGGCTATGTAACAGGCATCGCTCTGGACGCAGAAGACCAGATTATCGGATACCAGTTCGTTTCTCTTGGCAAGATGACAGACTTTATCAAGAAGGGTGATGACCCGAACACTGCATGGGAAAAGGCGAAAGGTCAGTATGGCCGTGTAGCAGATGCGGTTAAGATCATTGACCCGCGTAAAGAGTAATCGAGGAGGTAGATGAAAAATGGCATTATTTGAATCATATGAAAGACGTATTGATAAGATTAACGCTGTTCTGAACAGCTATGGCATCGCTTCCATCGAGGAAGCTGAGAAGATCACTAAGGATGCAGGCCTGGACGTATACAACCAGATCAAGGGCATCCAGCCGATCTGTTTTGAGAACGCTTGCTGGGCATACATCGTAGGCGCAGCCATCGCAATCAAGAAAAACTGCCGCAAGGCAGCAGACGCTGCAGCAGCTATCGGAGAGGGCCTTCAGGCTTTCTGTATTCCGGGTTCTGTAGCAGATACACGTAAGGTAGGTCTGGGACATGGTAACCTGGGCAAGATGCTTCTGGAAGAGGAGACTGAGTGTTTCGCATTCCTGGCAGGCCATGAGTCCTTTGCAGCAGCAGAGGGCGCTATCGGTATTGCAGAGAAGGCAAACAAGGTTCGTCAGAAGCCGCTGCGTGTTATCCTGAACGGTCTTGGAAAGGATGCTGCTCAGATTATCGCAAGAATCAATGGATTTACATACGTTGAGACTGAGTACGATCCGTACACCAACGAGGTTAAGGAAGTATTCCGCAAGGCTTACTCCGAGGGACTTCGCGCAAAGGTTAACTGCTATGGCGCAAACAGCGTTCCGGAAGGCGTAGCTATCATGTGGAAGGAGAATGTAGACGTATCCATCACCGGTAACTCTACCAACCCGACCCGTTTCCAGCATCCGGTAGCAGGTACTTACAAGAAGGAGCGCCTGGAGGCAGGCAAGAAGTACTTCTCCGTAGCATCCGGCGGCGGTACAGGACGTACCCTTCATCCGGACAACATGGCAGCAGGACCGGCTTCCTACGGTATGACCGATACTCTGGGACGTATGCATTCTGACGCTCAGTTTGCAGGTTCTTCCTCCGTACCGGCTCACGTAGAGATGATGGGTCTCATCGGCGCTGGTAACAACCCGATGGTTGGTATGACTGTTGCAGTTGCAGTAGCTGTTCAGGAAGCAGCCGACGCTGGCAAGTTCTAAATAAAAGCTGAATAACGACAGATAAAGTAAGAAGGCACTCACCGGAGAGTTTTGGTGGGTGCTTTCTTTTTTGTCTATAGGAAACACCGTGTCACATTAAAGTGTCAAACCTATAATTCCTATATATAAAATAAGGTATTGACAAAAAAACAATCCTGTGGTATAGTAAAGCAACTATAAAAAACATAGTTACATAGTGAAAAAATAAGAGTCAATGGAGACCAAAGAGGACAAGGTGAACAGGTCTTGTATTGACTTTTTTTAATTAAAGGAGGATAATAATATGGCAAACCTTAAATTATGGGATTTTGTGAAAGAAGTAAAAGGGACAGGTTACAAATGGGTAGATCTGACACATGAGCTGAGCCCGGAGACTCCCCACTGGTACGGTTTCAAACCGCTGGAGGGAAAGCTCCTGTTCGACTATAGAGAAGGAACTCCGGACGACATGATGGCTCCCATGAGATGTATCCAGTACAGCGTAGCCAGCCAGTACGGTACCCATGTAGATGTACCCCTTCATTTCTGGGGGGACGGTCGTGACATGAGCAAAATCACCGTAAAAGAGTTGGTATATCCTCTGGTAGTCGTAGATAAGTCCAAAGAGTGCGCGGAGAACGCCGAGTTCACCATGACTGTAGCAGACCTGGAGAAGTGGGAGAGCGAGAACGGCAGGATTCCGGAAGGCGCATTCGTGGCATTCCGTTCCGACTGGTATAAGAAGTCTAACCTGGACAACCCAGATGAGAATGGCAATCCTCATTACCCGGGCTGGAGTGTAGATGCCATCAAGTGGCTGGTAGAGGAGCGTAACATCGGCGCCATCGGGCATGAGCCCGCAGATACAGATCCCAGTTATGTAACCACCAAAGAAGACGCGTATCCGTACCCGGGTGAGCAGTACATCCTGGAGACCGACCGCATTCAGATCGAGGTTATGAGAAATCTTGACCAGGTACCGGCCGTGGGAGCCATGATCGTATGTGCATTCCCAAAGCTGAAAGACGGTACCGGCTTCCCGGCAAGATGTTTTGCAATCTGTCCCGAAGACTAAATCAGGAGGAATTTTATTATGCTAGAATTTGACGAGCAGCTTTCAAGACTGCAGAAACCGGATCGCGAGGAGATGACAGACGAGGAGTACGCTGTCTTCAATAAGAACGTAGAAGTCATGGAGAAGAACTGGGGCTTCATCAACAACCTGTTCAAGATTCTTCCTCTGAATGCCAAGGAGTACATCGGATTTCTGAACTTCAAGAATTCTCTGTACAACGATACCTGCTATCTGACAGACGCGCAAAAAGAGATGATTGGCGTGGTTGTATCCTCTTACAACTGCTGCTGCTACTGCCTGACTACCCACGGCGATAATCTTCGCGGTATGTGGAAGAACGCACGTCTGGTAGACAAGATTTCCTACAACTATCGTTCCGCCAAGGATGAACTGTCCAAAGAGGACTACGCACTCTGCGAATATGCATGGTATGTAACCGCACATCCTCGCGACATCGATCAGGAACAGGTGAATAAGCTCCGCGAAGCGGGTCTTGACGATCATCAGATTCTGGAGGCAGCTTTTGTAGCAGGCTTCTTCAACTACACGAACCGCTGGGTAAGCACCATCGCTCCGGTTCCGAATCCGGGCCATTACAGCCATAACCGTAATTTTGAGGATTAAAAATCAAATTACATAAGAATGATAAAATGAGATCAGAACCTAGATTGTCTGATCTCATTTTTTATGATGAAGTAAAAAGAGCACAGGGATCCGTTGTCAAACGAATCCTGTGCTCTTTTTTACGTTCTAAAAAATCCGGTAAGAGAAAAATCGTGTTATGCCTCGAAAATATAAGCGGCCTCAAAACCTTCCCGTACCGCTGTGGCGATTCTGCCGCCCTTGCGCGCGTCGCCGACGACATGTACCTGGGAACAGCAGCTCTCGAAGCTTTCAGCCAGAGCGGAGCGGGGCCGTACGCCCAAAGCCAGAACGACGGAATCCGCAGGCAGAACTACGGTGCTGTGATCCTCCGTCCTTTCCAGTGTTACGGTCTTTTCTTCGATGGAAAGCAGTTTGTGGCCGGTGTATACACCCGGGTTGTGGGGCAGGATACGGCTGAGCTCGTCATTTCGGATAGCACCGAAGATGCCGGGTCCCATCTGATCAGCCATCTCGATGATGGAGACGGAGAGACCGCGGCTTAAAAGCATCTCGGAAGTTTCAAGACCGGTCAGACCGGAACCGATGACAGCTACCTGTCCGCTGGGGGCTGCTTTGCCGGTGAGAACATCCTCTGCTGTGCAGACATGACTCTGCCGGATGCCCGGAAGAGGCGGAATGACCGGCTCTGCGCCGCAGGCAACGATGACACCTGTCGGATTCAGAGCGCTTACCAGCTCCGGTGTAGCGGCGGTGCCCAGACGAATCTCCACGCCCAGGTGACGGATCTGGGTCTCCATAGTCCGAGCCAGTCTGGTCAGCTTATCCTTGAAGGCGGGCTTGTCGGCCACATTCAGTGTACCGCCGAGCTGAGTCTCTTTTTCAAATAACACCACATGGAACTGACGCAGAGCCAATACGCGCGCCGCTTCCATACCTGCAGGGCCTCCGCCGACCACCACAGCGGTTTTACCGGTACCGTCTTTTCGGATATGGGAAAATACATCCTCCCGGGCAGTGCGGGCGTTGATGGCACAGCGAATCGGAAGCCCCTGGCCCAGTACGCGTTCCCGGCAGTAGAGACAGCCGATACACTTGCGGATTTCATCCGAGTGTCCGGTCTTTGCCTTGTTCATGAAATCCGGATCCGCCAGCTGGGAACGGCCCAGACCTACGAAATCACAGATTCCTTCCTCCAGAAGTGACTCAGCAAAGTCCGGATCCTTAATGGTGTTGGTGGCGATAACCGGAATATGAAGGGCTTCTTTATAAGCCTTTGCCACATGCTTTTTCCAGCCGGGCTGATAGGAGAAGGGTTCGCAGTTGGCATCGCCGTTCCGGGCGCTGCCGTTGCTGATATTGATGGCATCAATGCCGCAGCTTTCCAGATACTTTGCAATCTCCAGGCCGTCCTCCAGGGTCAGGAATCCGTCCACCGGGGTCATCTCATCGCCGCACATGCGGACCAGAATCGGAAAACGGGGTCCGAGCTTTGCACGGATACCGGCGATGATTTCTGCGATGAAGCGGCAGCGGTTTTCCACGCTTCCCCCGTACTCGTCGGTTCTGCGGTTATAGTATTTGCTGAAGAACTGGGCGATCAGATAGCCGTGGGCTCCGTGAAGCTCCACTGCGTCATAGCCAGCCTTCTGACAGCGGACGGCCGCGTCGATGAATTTCTGCTCAACGCGTTTGATATCCTCCAGGGTCATTTCCTTCGGAACAGGGCGGCCCTCCGCAATGGGAACGGCACTGGGAGCCAGGTTCTGGCGTCCGGTGAAATTCGGATTGGAGGTGGCGCCGCCATGGTGAATCTGGGCCACAATCTTGCAGCCGTAGAGATGAACCGCGTCGGTCAGCTTCTCCATCTCTGAAATATGATAATCCCGGGCGATACGCAGGTTGTGGATGGACGGAATACTGTCTACATCGTCCACGCCGGTGTACTCGTTGATGATCATAGCAATGCCGCCTTTGGCACGCTCCTGATAATAGCGGATCTGTCGGGGGGTTACGATGCCGTCCTTGTCGGCCATATCAGTCGCCATGGGCATCATGACGCCGCGGTTTTTCAGGACCATGGTTCCGATGCGGCCCTTTTCAAATAATTTTTCGTAGCTCATAGTATAAGTTCCTTTCTTTGATCTGCACATGCTTTTTGCGCATATAGGTATCCTCATAGGGGATTTCTGTCTCTGCCCTGGGTGACAGAAGTGATTTCCATAGCAGTCAAATCGTATGTGGTGAGATTCTGGATTGTCAGCAGTTTCCACGCAGCACACTGGAAGAAATCCCCTTCAACATTTCTCGGTCAATACTCTTTAGACCTTTTACCAGAGTGTCCAGATCCTCCCGGGTGGTAAAAGCACTGATACTTACCCGGACGGTGCCGTCAAACTCCTGATCCTTCAAATGCCTGTGAATGCGGGCTGCACAGTGGTGGCCGGCCCGGACAGCGATATTCCATTCCTTGTCGAGAATCGCGCCCACTTCGTTGGCGCGAAAGCCATCCAGATTCAGAGAAACGACGCCTGCCTGAAGGGTGGGATCCGGTGCGCAATAAAGATGCAGTCCCGAAATTTCCCGGAGCTTGGGAAGCAGGTATGTCATCAGCTCATCCTCGATTTTTTTCGGACGGGCGGTTTTCAGCCACTGAAGAGAAGCCTGAAGGCCTGCGATGGCAGGCGTATCCATGCTGCCGCATTCCATTTTCTCGGGCATATAGAGGGGCATTTCTTCGCTTAAAGACTTCATGCCGTTGCCGCCGGCCAGGAGCTCTGTGAGATCCACGCCGTTTTTCAGAAGAAAGCCGCCGATGCCAAAGGGCGCGTAGAGAGTCTTGTGTCCGGCAAAGGTGATCGCGTCGGCCCGAAGATAAGAGAAGCGCAGCTTCAAAAGTCCCATGGCCTGGGCTGCGTCCAACAGGGTAAACGCACCGTATTCCTTGGCCATGAGAAAGATCTCCCGGGCCGGAAGAATGTAGCCGGTCACATTGCTGACGGCGGAGACACTGACAAAATCCGGAGGTGTCTGACGGAACATTTCGCTGGTGCTTTCCAGGTCAATGGAAAGATCTTCGGACAGCGGAAGTTCCAGTATCCGGATGCCTATGCGTTTCTCCAGAAGCTTCAGAGGACGAAGTACCGCGTTATGCTCATAGGGCGATACATAGGCCACGGAATCAGAAGTCCAGGGCTGCCCCTGGATAATCTGGTTCAGGGCGATGGTGACGGAAGGGGTCAGGATGACCTGAGCCTGCTCCCGGGCGTCACAGAGGCTGATAAGCTGCTCCCGTACTTCCCGGATCATGGCGGTGGCCTTCCGGGCGGCCTGATAAGCACCCCGGCCCGCATTTACTGCTGCCGTACGGTTAAAATGGTCTACGGCGTCCCAGACACAGTCCGGTTTTGGAAAGGTGGTGGCGCCGTTGTCAAGATAAATCATGGTTGTTCATCTCCAATTTGATTGATTTTGTTAAACTTATTGAAAATAATTTACACTTTTGTGTATTAACGCACCAGTGCTTTCCGGGTAAAAAGAAAGCTGCGGGCTTGCTGTCGGCAAAACTACAGCTTCTTACCTGTTACGTTATCCTATTATAGCATGGAACTATTGGAAACGGAAGTGGGAATTCTGTGCCTAACGGAAATACAGATCCCGGATATATTCCACGGGCATCTCCTGTCCGGTCCAGCGCTCAAAGGCCTTGGCCCCCTGATGGAGCAGCATGTACATGCCGTTGAAGGTATGGCAGCCTGCTTCTCGGGCCTGGCGCAGAAGCAGCGTCTCCCGGGGATTGTAAATCACATCGCCCACCACCAGTCCGGGGTGGAAAAAGGAAGCGTCAGGAATCAGTGAGGCATCCGTATGGGGAGCCATACCCACGGAAGAAGTATGAATCAGAATCTGCGCATCGTTTAAACAGGACTTGAGTGTTTGGGTATCAGCCAGGTCAAAGAGACGGATCCGACAGTTGCTTTTTCCGCGGATTCGATCCGTTTCTTCAGCTATGAGCCGGGTGGAAGAAGCCCCTTTCCTGGAAAATATGTCAATGGTATCTGTACCGTCCAGAGCCGCCTGGGCCAGGATAGCCGCCGCTGCGCCTCCGCTTCCCAGCATGACTGCATGGGCTCCCTTACAGGAAAATCCTGCGTCCCGCATGGACTGCAGGAAACCATAGCCGTCTGTATTATCGCCGAAGAGCTGTCCGTCCCGGTTTACGACTGTATTGACGGCGCCGCTCAAAAGGGCGGAGTCGGAGAGAGTATCCACGCGTTCATACATACGCCGCTTTAAAGGCATGGTGCAGTTCCAACCTGAAGCACCAAGAGTAATGAGACCGTCCACAGCCCGCTCAAAGTGTTCCTCATCCACGTCAAAAGCCAGATAAGCATAGTCCAGACCGAGCTTTTGGAAGGAAGCGTTATGCATGGCAGGGGAGATACTGTGAGAAACGGGATCTCCCAGAAGACAGGTAAGTTTTGTGGTTCCGGTTATTTCGAAATTTTTGTTCATTTTTACACCTTTTACTTGAAGTTATTGCGTTTATCGTGTACACTTTTACTAAGATTACAAAAAAAAGAAGGAAAAGTCAATACGGCAGTTTTCCGGGACGAAGATGGAAGCGGAAAAGGATGGAAAAAACGGAAAATGTACGTGATTAAGAACAATCTGCGCCCAGAAAACGACGAAATCCGACTTGATAAAATCCCCCTCCTGGGGTATAATTGAAGCAAGATTGTCATGAAATTAACACAATTCTAAGTTTTAAATAAAAGGAGGAATATGCGATGCATATGGTAGACGGAGAACACGGACATTGTCACGGACACGAGCATGACCACGATCATGAGCATTGCCATGACCACGGCCATGAGCATACCCACGATCACAGCCATGAGGGCTGTGGCTGCGGCTGCGGCGGTCACGATCACAAGCCGGGCAGTGAGCAGGAGGCGCTTCTTTCTTATATGTTAGATCATAATAAGCATCATGCGGCTGAGCTGGCAGATGTGGCTAAGAAGTTCCGCGAGGTTGGAAAGGAAGACGTGGCTGTACAGATTGAAAAGGCCATTGAGAATTTTGACAAGGGCAATCTGTATCTGAGCCTGGCACTTTCCTTAGTGCAGTAATAAGGAGGCATCATTATGTGTTTGGCAACTGTATATAAGAACACGCAGGATACAGAAGAGGTTGTGCTGAAGAATGTCAGCAAGATTTACGTGGAAGGAAGTCAGGTGCGCCTGGTAGATATTATGGGCGCGGAGGTAGTGGTAGAAGGAACGATTTCCTTTGTAGACCTGACCGGTTCCGTCGTAAAGTTAAACTGCCCGTCCGCGTAAGAGGGGCAGCGGTCCGTATGGCAGGCGGACAATCAAAGTGATATCAATAATGTTGATATAGCAAAATAATGGAGGTTGGTTGAAATGACAAAGTTAACAGACATCATGAACGAGCGCATGGCGCTGTCTTTCGAGGTTTTCCCGCCGAAGACTGAGAAGGGTATGGAGAATCTTCCGGGCACGATCGAGCATCTGTGCAAGTATCAGCCGGATTACATTTCCTGTACATACGGCGCAGGCGGCGGAAACGTAGGAGCAAACCGCGAGGTATGTCAGATGATTAAGAACGCTGGCACTACACCGGTTACCCACTTTACCGTAATCAAGAACACCAAGGAAGGCATGAAGGATCAGCTGCAGCAGTACCTGAACGAGGGCGTAGATCACGTTCTGGCTCTCCGTGGAGATATTCCGCTGGGCGAGACTACTACCTGTGGTGATTTCCAGTATGCTACAGACCTTGTAAAGTTTATCCGTGACGAGTTCGGCGATAAGTTCGAGATCGCTGTAGCAGGTTCCCCGGAGGGACACATCGCATGCAGAAGCCTGGAGTCCGATATCTCGGTTCTGAAGCAGAAGCAGGACAACGGCGCTGACTACATCATGACTCAGCTTTGCTGGGATATGGAGCAGTTCAAGTACTGGCTGGACGCTATCTACTCCGCTGGTGTTACCATGCCGGTAGACGTAGGAGTTATGCCGATTCTGGATCAGGCAGCTACCATCAATATGGCACTGTCCCGCAACGGCTGTGTAATGGATCACGAGCTGTGCAAGATCATTTCCCAGAACTGGCTGTTCCCGAACCCGTTCGCAGCGAAGGACGCTGAGGGCAAGCCGTTCGATATGTTCTATGATGATAAGATTAAGAGATTCCGCGAGGCAGGAATCGAGTACACCATCAAGCAGATCGATACCTATCGCTCTCTGGGTGTAAACGGTATCCATCTGTACGCTCTGAACAAGTGGAAAGATGTATCCGAGATCATCGACCGCGCAGGTCTGAAGACCTTAATCTAGTTACTTAAATTTGACTATTAAAATTGCGGGCGGGGCACAAACCTGCCCGCGGTAAAAGGCAGGAGAGAACAAAGATATGCCACATACAATTGCCGTAGCCGGAAAAGGCGGTGTGGGGAAAACTACACTTACAGGACTTTTAATTGAATACCTGTGCCAGAAGAAGCAGGGACCTGTTCTGGCTGTAGATGCAGATGCCAATTCCAATCTGAACGAGGTGCTGGGCGTGGAGGCTGCTCCGACCTTGGGCGAGATTCGTGAGGAGATTGCAAAGGCAGAGACAGCGGGTTCCAACCCGATTCCGAAAGGAATGTCCAAGCAGGATTACGCGGAGCTCAAATTCGGAGAAGCGCTTTCCGAGCAGGATGATTATGATTTACTGGTGATGGGTCACACACAGGGAAAGGGATGCTATTGCTTTGTCAATGGACTTCTGACCTCCCAGATTGCCAGATACGCGAAGAACTACAAGTACCTTGTAGTAGACAATGAAGCGGGAATGGAGCACATCAGCCGCGGAATTCTTCCGTCGGTAGATACCATTATTCTGGTCAGCGACTGCTCACGCAGAGGCGTGCAGGCGGTAGGACGTATCGCGAAGCTGATTCCGGAATGTGGACTGAAGCCCAAGTCCGTAGGACTGATTATCAATCGCGCTCCGGGTGGAGTGCTGAATGCGGGAACGAAAGAAGAGATCGAAAAACAGGGCCTTCATCTGCTGGGCGTCGTTCCTCAGGACGAGCAGGTGTTTGAGTATGACTGTGACGGCGTGCCCACAGTAAAGCTTCCGGAGGATTCTCCGGTCCGCAAGGCGCTGTACAGTATTATTGACCAGTTGGATCTTTCATAATAAATTTATGAAAATAAAAAAAGGTAGGAGGTTTATAATGGGAGATTTAAAGTTGACAACGGTGGAGGAAATGGAAGCCGCAACAGCCAGACTTCTGGAGACAGGAGCAAAGGTAGGTGCTGATGCCTGGCAGCTTCGTGTGAAGAACCAGACACCGCACTGTAAGTTTGGTGAGCAGGGTGTCTGCTGCCGAATCTGTGCTATGGGACCGTGCCGTATTACGCCGAAGGCACCGAGAGGTATCTGCGGATGTGACGTACATGGTATCGTAGGCCGTAACTATCTGAAATTCACAGCAGGTGGAGCAGCTACACACTCTGACCATGGCCGTGAGATCTGCCACACACTGTATGAAGCTAAGCCGGACGGAGCTTACAAGGTTAAGGATCCGGAGAAGCTGATCCGTATCGCAAAGGAGTGGGGCGTAGAGACCGAGGGTAAGGATATCTACGATCTGGCTCACGAGATGGCAGAGACAGCTCTGATGGAGTATGGTAAGCCCTTCGGTGTACAGAGATGGCTTAAGAGAGCTCCGGAGCATACCCAGAAGCTGTGGCATGACGCTGAGATCGAGCCGAGAGCCATTGACCGTGAGGTAGCAACCTCCTTACATATGGCTCATATGGGATGTTCTTCTCTTCCGGAGGCACTGGTTCGTCAGTCCTTAAGAGCAGGTCTGGCTGACGGCTGGGGCGGATCCATGTGCGGAACCGAGTTCTCCGACGTACTGTTCGGAACTCCGAAGCCCCTTGATACCGAGGCAAACCTGGGCGTTATGAACGCTGACAATGTAAACATCGTAGTACATGGACATGACCCGTCACTTTCTGAGATGGTCTGTGAGTACGCAGACGATCCGGAGATGATCGCGTACGCAAAGAGCATGGGCGCGAAGGGAATCACCGTATCCGGCGTCTGCTGTACCTCCAACGAGGTAGCTATGCGCCGCGGCGTTCCCATGGCAGGTAACTTCCTGCAGCAGGAGAACGTGGTTCTGACAGGTGCATGTGAGGCTATCGTTGTAGACGTTCAGTGTATCTTCCCGGCACTCGGACCCCTGAGCAAGTGCTTCCATACCAAGTTCATCACCACTTCTCCCATCGCGCAGATGCCGGATTCCGATTACATCCGCTTTGATGTAGGAACCGCTGCAGAGAAGGCTAAGCAGATCGTTATGACTGCATGTGAGAACTTCAAGAACCGTAAGCCGGATCTGGTATACATTCCGGATATGAAGCAGAAAGCAACTGTTGGATACTCCTTTGAGGCTCTGGTTAAGACACTGGATGGCGTAACCAACTCTCAGGTAGACGTAACAGGTACCACCAAGCCGCTTATCGAGTGTATCACCTCCGGTGTTATCCGTGGTGCAGTCGCTATGGTAGGCTGTAACAACCCGAAGATTCGCCCGGACTACGCACATATCGAGCTGATGAAGAAGCTGATTGCCAACGATATCGTAGTGGTAGCATCCGGATGTTCCGCACAGGCAGCAGCAAAGGCTGGTCTGATGGATAAGGCAGCTAAGGATCTCTGCGGCGCAGGTCTGAAGAGAGTATGTGAGCTGGCAGACATCCCGCCAGTACTTCACATGGGCTCCTGTGTAGATATCAGCCGTATGATGATTCTGGTAGCAGAGCTGTCCAAGGATTCCGGACTGAATATTTCTCAGCTTCCGGTTGTAGGCTGTGCTCCGGAGTGGATGTCTGAGAAGGCAGTTTCCATCGGTAACTACGTAGTAGCAACCGGTATCGATACCTTCCTGGGCGTTGACCCGTATGTAGCCGGATCTTCCGAGATGGGTCAGTGGCTGACCGAGGGCGTTCGTGACTGGGTTGAGGCAGCTTATACGGTTGAGACAGATATCGAGAAGCTGGTTGACAAGATGATCGACCGTATCGAGGAGAAGAGAACCGCACTGGGAATCTAATCCGGATAAAAAGAGTAAAGAAAGAACCGGAGGGAATAGAACGTGAAAATTGCAATTACCGGAAAGGGCGGAGTCGGAAAGACGACCTTTGCAGCCACCCTTGCAAGATTATATGCGGAGGAGGGATGTACAGTTCTGGCAGCCGATGTGGATCCGGACGCGAATTTAGGTCTGGCGCTCGGTTTTCCGGAGGAGGTTCTGGACTCGATTGTTCCGATTTCCAAGATGAGAAAGCTTATCGAGGAACGGACAGGGGCAGGCCCCGGAAATGCCATGTACACGCTGAATCCCAAGGTGGATGATATCCCGGATACCTACAGCAAGTCCTACAACGGAGTCAAGCTCCTGACACTGGGCACTGTAGAGACCGGAGGGGGCGGCTGTGTCTGCCCCGAGCATGTGATGCTGAAGCGGATCTTAAGCTACTTAAGTCTTCGGAGCAAGGACGTGGTTATCATGGACATGGAAGCAGGCCTGGAGCACCTGGGCCGAGGTACCTGCGAAGGTATGGAGCAGTTTGTGGTAGTCATCGAACCCGGAGCGAGAAGCATTCAGACCTATAAGAATGTAAAACGGCTGGCCCATGACCTGGGAATTCAGACCGTTCGTGTAGTAGCCAACAAAGTCCGCGGAACAGAGGATGAGGAGTTCATCCGCTCGAAGATCCCGGCAGAGGATTTACTTGGATTTATTCATTACAACCCGGAAGTGATAGATGCGGACCGGCAGGGCAAATCCCCCTACGATGTAAGCGAGTCCGCAAAGGAGGAGATCCGGAAGATTAAGGAAATCCTCGATCAATCGAATTAAAATTTGGAGGTAAAATACCGTGACATTATTTGATAGAGTATTCGGCGGCAACGACGCAGTTTACGGACTGACCGAGGCTGCTATCGACGGCGCAATCGCACAGTACGGAGAAGATGCGGCAGTATCCTTCCCGGACACTGCATACAGCCTTCCCTGCTACTATGCCGTAACAGGAAGCAAGGTTACCAACCTGAAAGAACTGAAGGCAGCTCTGGGAGTTGTAAAAACTCTGATGACCAGAGAGAAGAGACTGAACGACGCATTCATGAGCGGTGTTGCAACAGCTCTGTGCGCAGAGTTCATCGAGGTACTGAAGTACATGAACGGCGCAAAGCCGTACGAGGAGCCCTGCTACGGACATCTGGCAGACGCTATCATCCGTGAGCTGGGTGTACCCCTTGTAACCGGCGATATCCCGGGCGTAGCCGTTATCCTGGGAAGCGCTCCTTCTACAGAAGAAGCAGTAGAGCTGGTTAAGAGCTATCAGGCACAGGGCTGTCTGGTTACTTTGGTAGGCGGCGTTATCGATCAGTGCGTAGAGGCAGGCCTGAACATGGGCAACGCCGTACGTATCGTACCGCTTGGCAAGGACGTAACCGCAGTAATCCACGTTGTATCTGTAGCGCTTCGTGCGGCTCTGATCTTCGGTAACGTAACACCGGGCGACGCAGGCGCGCTGATGAAGTACACCATGGACCGTGTACCGGCGTTCGTAAATGCGTTCAAGCCGCTGGATGATGTTATCGTAGCTTGCGGTGCAGGCGCAATCGCTCTTGGTTTCCCGGTAGTTACCAACGAGACCGAGAACATCTTCCGTGTACCGAAGAGCCTGATCGTTCAGGAGGACGTATCCAAGTTCAACGCTACTTCTATTGAGGCAAGAGATATTAAGATTAAGGTTACTAAGATCGATATCCCGGTTTCCTTCGCATCCGCATTCGAGGGCGAGATTATCCGCCGCGGCGATATGCAGGTAGAGTTCGACGGTTCCCGTGTGGACTGCTTCGAGCTGGTTGAGGCAAAGGATGCGTCTGAGGTTGAGGACCACAAGATCGAAGTAATCGGACCGGACTTCGACGAGTTCGAGGTAGGCAGCAAGCACAGCATCGGCTACGTTGTAGAGGTTGCCGGCAAGAGCATGCAGGCTGACTTTGAGCCGGTATTCGAGCGTAAGTTCCATAACTACCTGAACTGCATCGAGGGTGTTATGCATACCGGTCAGCGTGATATGATCCGTATCCGTGTAAGCAAGAACGCTTTTGACGCAGGCTTCCGTGCAAAGCACATCGGTGAGGTTCTGTACGCAAGAATTAAGAATGAGTTTGACGCAGTTGTAGATAAGTGTCAGGTTAAGGTTATCACCGATCCGGAGCTGTGTACCAAGATGCGTCATGAGACTGCTATCCCGCTGTTTGACAAGCGTGACGACCGTCTGGCTACTCTGACTGACGAGTCTGTAGACGTATACTACAGCTGTATCATGTGTCAGGCATTCTCCCCGTCCCACGTATGCGTGGTTACTCCGGAGCGTCTGGGTCTGTGCGGTGCCGTTTCATGGCTGGACGCAAAGGCTACCAACGAGCTGGATCCCCAGGGACCCTGCCAGGTTATCACCAAAGAGAAGCCCATCGATGAGAGAATCGGTGAGTATGAGGATGTCAATGAGGCGGTTAAGCTTTACTCCCAGGGTGCTCTGGAAGAGGTTTCCCTGTACTCCATCATGGAGAAGCCGATGACCTCCTGCGGATGCTTCGAGTGTATCTGTGGTATCGAGCCGTTCTCCAACGGTGTTGTTATCACCAACCGTGAGTACGCAGGTATGACTCCGCTGGGAATGACCTTCTCCGAGCTGGCAAGTATGACCGGTGGTGGAGTTCAGACACCTGGATTCATGGGACATGGAAAGCACTTCATCTCTTCCAAGAAGTTTATGAAGGCTGAGGGCGGAATCGAGCGTATCGTATGGATGCCCAAGGAGCTGAAGGAGTCCGTAGCAGAGCGTCTCAATGAGACAGCAAAAGAGCTCTACGGAATTGACAACTTTACCGATATGATCGGTGACGAGACTATCGCAGAGGATCCGGAAACATTGCTGGCATTCCTTACAGAAAAAGGACATCCGGCACTTGGCATGGACCCGATGATGTAGTATAATATGTAAGATAATTGGTTTACGCATAGGGGCTATGCCCCTATGCGTTAAAACCACGTAAAGGACAAGGAGGTAACTAAGAAATGCCGTTTACTGGAAAATCAGGAAAATTCAACGCTGCTATCCGTACCGTAGAAATCGGAACCGGAGATAAGGCAGTGAAGCTTGGCGGAGAGAATGTACTGCCGTTTTATACATTCGACGCGCCGATCGAGAATGCACCGAAGATTGGAGTTCTGATTACAGACATGGGTCTGGAGAATGAAGTTGCAGGAATCAAGGACTACTATGCAGGTGCTACAACTTTTGCAGAGATTGCAAAGAAAGCCGAAGAAATGCCTGGAGCAGATTTCGTTGTTCTCCGCTTTGAGGGAGCGGATCCGAATGGCGAGAACCGTTCCGTTGAGGATTGCGTAGCTATCGCGAAAGAGGTTGGCGACGCGATCACAGCTCCTCTTGTAATTGAGGGATGTAAGAATGTAGAGAAGGATGCAGAGCTTTTCTCCAAGGTTGCAGAAGCGCTTCAGGGAAAGAACGTACTGATCCTGTCCGCAAGAGAAGAGAACTACAAGGCAGTTGCAGCAGCAGCTGGTCTTGCTTACGGCCAGAAGGTCGGAGCAGAGTCTGCCGTAGATATCAACCTTGCAAAACAGCTGAACGTGCTGATCGGACAGCTGGGCGTAGATCAGGCTAACGTTGTCATGAACGTAGGTTCCGCAGCAGCCGGATACGGTTTTGAGTACGTAGTATCTACCATGGATCGTGTAAAGGCAGCAGCTCTGGCTCAGGGTGATGTACAGCTTCAGATGCCGATTATGACACCGGTAGCTGACGAGGCATGGAATGTAAAAGAGGCTATGGCTTCCGAAGCAGATATGCCGGAGTGGGGATCCCAGGAAGAGCGTGGAATTGATATGGAAGTTGAGACAGCCGCAGCAGTACTGGCATCCGGCTCCAATGCAGTAATTTTGAAACATCCGACCTCGGTTGCAACGATTTCAAAATTAATTAAAGCACTGGTTTAATCGAGGAAGGAGGAGAAATTTACCATGGCATTAAAAGGCTTGGATATTTTTAAATTAACACCGAAGACAAACTGTAAGGAGTGCGGAAGCCCGACCTGTATGGCATTTGCTATGAAGGTTGCTCAGGGCGCTGTAGAACTCAGCAAGTGTCCGCATATGTCCGAAGAAGCGCTGGCTACTCTGTCAGAGGCAACTGCTCCGCCCATGAAGACCATCAAGGTTGGTACCGGCGAGGCTGAGTACACACTGGGCGGCGAGACCGTTCTCTGCCGTCATGAGAAGACCTTTGTAAGCAAGCCGAGATACGCAGTATCCATCTGCAGCGCGGACGAGGATATCGACGCGAAGCTTGAGGTAGCTAAGAAGGTTGATTACGACCGTATCGGCGAGCGTATGCACGTTGAGATGCTGTATCTGTCCTACTGTGCAGATAAGGGCGTTGATGCTTATGTGGAGCTGGTTAAGAAGGCAGCTGACTGCGGCAAGACGCTGGTACTTGACTGTACCGATGTTGAGGCAGCTAAGGCAGCTCTGGCAGTATGCAAGGACGCAAAGCCGGTTCTGGATGGCGCAGACGCTTCCAACTACGAGGCTATGAGCGCTGTCGCTACTGAGGCAGGCGTTGTTCTGGGCGTTCGCGGCGCAGACATCAACGAGCTCTATGATACCACAGCAGCTCTTGAGAAGCTGGGCAATAAGAACCTGGTACTGAATGTAGGTACTGCTTCTGTTAAGGACGCGTTTGCTACCACCGTACAGATTCGTCGCGCGGCTCTGAAGGATCAGAACAGAACCTTCGGTTATCCCTCCATCGTTAACGTAGGAGCACTGGCTGCCGGAGATCCGACCATGCAGGCAGCTCTTGTTTCACTGTTTACTGTAAAATACGGTTCCATCATCGTTATGGAAGGCATGGACTATGCACAGGCTCTGCCGCTGTATGGTCTGCGCCAGAATGTATTTACCGACCCGCAGAAGCCCATGAAGGTTGAGCCGGGCATCTACCCGCTGAACGGCGGCGATGAGAATTCCGTATGTCTGACCACTGTAGACTTCGCTCTGACCTACTTCGTAGTATCCGGCGAGCTGGAGCGTTCCGGCGTTCCCTGCAACCTGATCATCAACGACGCAGGCGGACTTTCCGTACTGACTGCTTGGGCAGCTGGTAAGCTTTCTTCTACCTCTGTATCCAAGTTCATCCAGGAGAACGTAGAGCCGAAGGTTAAGTGCAGAAAGCTGATCATCCCCGGAAAGGTAGCAGTTCTGAAGGGCGATATCGAGGCGAAGCTGCCGGGCTGGGAAGTTATCGTAGCCCCCAACGAGGCAGTACAGCTTGTGAAGTTCCTGAAGGATCTGCAGGCTAACGGCGAGATCTAATTATTTTATAATAAAAGGAGAACAAAACTATGGCAAAATTTGTTACCATCGGTGAGAGACTTTCCACCACAGCACCGGCTGTAAATAAGGCATTTTCCGAGAGAGATCCGGAGCCGATCCTGAAGAGAGCAAAGCAGCAGCTGGACGCAGGCGCTACATACCTGGACGTTAATATCGGACCGGCTGAGAATGACGGACCGGAGCTGATGAAGTGGGCCGTTGAGCTGCTTCAGGGCAACTTCGACAACGTTCCGCTGGCACTGGATACTTCCAACGTAGCAGCTATCGAGGCTGGTATCTCTGTATACAACCGTACAAAAGGAAAGCCCATCGTTAACTCCGCTGACGCTTCTGGAAGACTGGAGTACGTTGACCTGGCAGCAGCTAACGACGCTATCGTTATCGCTCTGTGCAACGGCGAGGGAATCGCTAAGGACAACGACGAGCGTATGATGTACATGCAGACTCTGATGGAGAGAGGCATGGAGCATGGTATGGACGTTGCTGAGGATATGTGGTTTGACCCGTTATTCCTGGTTATCAAGGGAATGCAGGACAAGCAGATGCAGGTTCTGGAGTTTATCAAGATGATCTCCGACATGGGCATGAAGTCCACCGGCGGTCTGTCCAATAACTCCAACGGTATGCCGAAGCACATCCGTCCGATCATGGACTCCGCTATGGTAGCTATGGCTATGATGAACGGTCTGACCTCCGCTATCGTAAACCCGAACGACCTGAGACTGATGGAGACCATCAAGTCCTGCGATATCATCAAGAACAACAATCTGTACGCAGATTCTTATCTTGAGGTTTAATTCGGATTCGAAGTCGAATAAGAGCTTAAAAAGGAGCATCTCCGGGAAACCGGGGCTGCTCCTTTTGTGGAATAGGGAATTCCGATAGAATTCCCTATTCCACAAAAGCAAGCAAAGCTTGCAAAAATGCGCACTCGGCGTAATGGTAGATGGTTGCCAAGGCAACCGCGCCTCGGCGCAGGAATGTGCCAATGGCACATTCATTCTGTGAGAAAGGGGTTGCCCTGACCGTCAATGTCCGTTATAATCTAAATAGAATCTGTCGGCGAAATCGGCGGCAGGAAATGGAGGAATTTTTCATGAAAAAGGTTATTACCATAGCCCGTGAATTCGGTGCAGGCGGCGGTGAAATCGGCCGGAGAGTGGCGAAGGAGCTGGGGATTGAGTTTTACGATAAGGATATCATTCTGAGAACAGCCCTGGCCAATTCAAAGCTGGATCCGGAGCTGGTGCGGAAATGGGATGAGAGAGTGCCGAAAAGCTTTGGCTTTGCCCAGAGTCTGTTTGATTTCTACAATAAACCCCTGGACGAAGAACTCTGGCAGGCCCAGAGGGACGCCATTCGGAAGATGGCGAACCATGAGAACTGTGTGATTGTAGGCCGGAACAGCGAGTACATCTTAAGGGAATTCGATCACTGTCTCCACGTATTTGCCCATGCCGGCTTCCACTGGAGAGTCAACCGTATGTCCGCCATGATGCCGGGCGTACCGATTTCCCAGGTGGAGAAGGATGTGCGGGACGCGGAGCGCTCCCGGAAGAAGAGCTGCGAGTATTATACGAAGCAGATCTATGGGGATGCCCGGAACTACGATTTAACCATCAATACAGAGAAACTGGGGATTGACAAGGCTGTGGAGATGGTCCTGGATGCGGCAAAGCTCATTTAAAAAGACAGAATTTCGGGAAGACAAAAACTTTTTTGCTTGACAACAATAAAAGAAAAAATTATACTTATGAAGTGGCATCAAGGGCGGTGTATAGAAAAATACATCGCCCTTATGTTAAATAGGACCGGTTTACAGACCGGAGAAAAGGAGTGTAATATTATGAAGAAGTTACTGGCACTGGCATTAGTAGCAAGTATGACACTGGGACTTGCGGCATGCGGATCCTCTGACAAGGGAGCTGACACAGCAGCCGAGACAGAGACTAAGACTGAGGATACAGCAGACACCGCGGATACCACAGCATCCGATAAGACATGGGTGATTGCTATGGATACCGTATTCCGTCCCTTCGAGTACACCGATGAGAACGGTGATTTCGTAGGTATCGATGTGGATATTATCAAGGCAGTTGCAGCAGATCAGGGATTCAAGATCGATATTCAGAGCCTTGGCTGGGATGCCGCTGTAACAGCTGTTCAGGCCGGACAGGCAGACGCACTGCTGGCAGGCGCAAGCATCACCGATGAGCGTAAGGCTAACGGATGGATTTTCTCTGACTCCTACTATGATTCCTATCAGGTATTTGCGACCAAGACCGGAAGCGGAATCGAGACTCTGGAGGATCTGAAGGGCAAGACTGTTGCAGTTAAGAATGCGACAGCAGGCGCACAGTATGCAGAGAGCCTGAAGGATGAGTACGGCTTTAAGGTAGATACTTATGAGGATTCCCCGACCATGTATCAGGCAGTTGTTCTGGGACAGGCAGATGCCTGCGTAGAGGATAAGCCGATCATGGCAGACTCCATCAAGAGCGGTAACCTGGATCTGGTTATTGCAGAGAGCACAGCAAGCGATGTAGCTCCCTATGGTCTGGCTATTATGAATGAGAAGAATCAGGAGTTCCTGGATATGTTTAACGCCGGTCTGAAAGAGATCAAAGACAACGGAACTTATGATGAGATTCTCGATAAGTACCTTGGAAACTAAGAGATGCGAACATACAGCAGGGCAGCCGCTTAAAGCGGCTGCTTCCTGTACTGTGGAAGCCCCCGGTACCGGAGTCTTCCACAATGCAGGAAGTATTCTGCAGTGCCCCGCAGACGGCGGGAGGATAAAAGAATAAGGAGAGCAGATTTATGGCATCAATTCTTCAGGTTTATGGTGGAATGTTGCTGAGGGGAATGGGACAGACACTTTTGATGACCCTTCTCACCCTGGTAATAGCGACAGTGATAGGTATGATATTCGGTCTGATGAATGTGGGTCACAACCGGGTACTGAATCTCATCGGTACCGTGTATGTGGACGCGATCCGTGGCGTGCCGCTTATCGTATTGGCATATTTTGTATTTTTCGGTATTCCGGCGGGAATGCAGGGGATGGGAATGACCGGTTTTCGGCTCAGTGCCCTTCAGGCAGGTACCATTGCCCTTTCACTGAACTGTGGCGCTTATATGGCAGAGATTATCCGTGCAGGTATCGAGAGCGTGGACAGAGGACAGATGGAGGCTTCCCGTAGTCTGGGTCTTTCCTATGGTTCTTCCATGGCACTGGTGGTAGTTCCTCAGGCAGTGCGGACCATGATTCCATCCATTATCAACCAGTTCATCATTACTCTGAAGGATACTTCGATTCTTTCTGTAATTGCCTTCCCGGAGCTGACCTTGATCGGTAAAACCATTTCCGGCAATACCCTGAAGCCTCTGCAGGCATGGGCCATCGTCGGTATTATGTACATGATTGTCATCGTTACCCTGAGTAAGCTGGCAAAGAGAATCGAGAGGAGGGTAAACCGTGGCAGATAATAAGATTCATGTAACAAACCTGAAAAAAAATTTCGGTAAGTTGGAAGTCTTAAAGGACATCAGTATGGACATCAGCGAGGGAGAAGTGGTGGTACTCCTGGGACCCTCCGGAAGTGGTAAATCCACCTTCCTGCGCTGCCTGAATCAGTTGGAGACAGCTACCGCAGGCCAGATTCTGGTGGATGGACACGACGTTACCGACAAGCATACGGATATCAATAAGGTGCGTCAGAACATCGGTATGGTGTTCCAGCATTTTAATCTGTTCAATCATCTGAATGTGATGGACAATATGACGCTGGCTCCGGTACATCTGAAGGTTATGACCAAGGATGAGGCCCGGAAAAAGGCCATGGAGCTTCTGACCCGCGTAGGCCTGGCAGATAAGGCGGAGGCATTTCCGAGCCAGCTCTCCGGCGGCCAGAAGCAGCGTGTGGCCATCGCCCGCGCCCTTGCCATGAAGCCGGATATCATGCTTTTTGACGAGCCTACTTCAGCGCTGGATCCGGAGATGGTCGGCGAGGTTCTGGCGGTTATGAAGGAGCTTGCAAAAGAGGGAATGACCATGGTGGTCGTAACCCATGAGATAGGCTTTGCCCGCGAGGTGGCAGACCGGGTGGTATTCATGGAAGGCGGTTACATTGTGGAGCAGGGTACACCGGAAGAAGTTCTGGCCCATCCGAAGGAGCCGAGAACCATTGATTTCCTGAGTAAGGTATTATAGCAACGATAGAAGATTGTATTGAGAGAAGAAATAGACGGCGGACTTTGCATGTTCTTGCAAGGTCCGTTTTGCTGTATATCATTTCGAGGACATTTTCACCAAAACCCTCCCCCGGGGTTATTGACTTCCTTATACAGGAGTGCTAAAATTTAATCATTAAGGGCCGTTTTCAAAAGAAAACAGCTACATAACCCAAGGAGGGACATAAGAAATGAGCGTATTAACAGATTTAATCTATGGAGGCTCAAACGCAGTTGCAGGACTGACAGAAGGCGCAGTCAATGACGCAATTGCAAAGTATGGTGAAGACAAGAAGGTGGCGATGCCGGATACGGCGTACTTCCTGCCGACCATCTACGCAGCTACAGGCGTAAAGGTAAGTAAGCTTGGCGATCTGCCGGCCTGTGTAGGCGTACTGAAAAGCCTGATTAGCAATAAGGAAGACTTGGGCGAGGCACTGAACGCAGGTCTGGCTACCGCAGTGGGAGCAGAAATCATTGAGGCTCTGAAGTATGTGGACAATGCAGATCCGTATGCAGAGGACAGTGGCATCGGTTTCGTACCGGACCCGGTTATCCGTTCTCTGGGCGTTCCGCTTGTAACCGGAGATATTCCCGGCGTAGCGGTTGTACTCGGCAAGGCTGACAATGCAGAAGATGTAGTGACAGTTGTAAAAGATTACCAGAGCAAGGGTATTATGACCTTCCTGATCGGCGATGTCATCGAGCAGTGTGCCGAGGGCGGCGTGAAGATCGGTCTGGACTTCCGTGTAGTTCCGCTGGGACATGATGTAACTGCAGTGATTCATGTAGTAACCGTAGCGATCCGTGCAGCTCTGATCTTCGGTAATGTTACACCGGGCGATCTGCCGGGACTGCTGAAATACACCAAGGAAAGAGTACCGGCATTTGTAAATACCTTCGGCGCTCTGAACGAGGTGGTTGTATCCGCAGGCGCAGGCGCTATCGCACTGGGCTTCCCGGTAGTCGTAGACGTGGATCTGGGCGAGAACCAGGTTCCGGGTGCTTTGGAGTCTGTTCTGGATCACAGCATGACTGTAAAGAAGTCCCTGGAGCTGCGTAACATCAAGATTAAAGTAACCGAGCTTCCGATTCCGGTAGCATTCGCTTCCGCATTCGAAGGCGAGATTATCCGTAGAGGCGATATGCAGGTAGAGTTCAGCTCCCATAAGGCGCCCACCTGCGAGCTGGTACAGACCTGTAACGCAGACGACATCGAGGATCACAAGATCACTATCATCGGTAAGGATCTGGATGAGCTGGAGCAGGGACAGACCTTCGCGTTGGCGACCTATGTACAGGTGGCAGGAGCAAAGATGCAGCCTGACTTCGAGCCGGTTATCGAGCGTAAGATCCATGCATGGTACAACTATATGGAAGGTGTGATGCACACCGGCCAGAGAAATCAGATTCGTGTCCGTGTAAGCAAGGCCGCATACGAGGCAGGACTTCGTCTGACCCATTTCGCAGAGGTTCTCTACAACATGATCATGGACGAGTTCGATATCGTTGTAGATAAATGTCAGGTTACCATCGTAACCGATACTGATAAGGTTCAGGAGCTTCTGGATACTGTAGCAATGCCCACCTATGAGAAGCGTGACGAGCGTCTGGAGACCCTGACCGATGAGAGTGTAGATCAGTTCTACACCTGTACTCTGTGCCAGTCCTTCGCACCGTCACACTGCTGCGTGGTTACTCCGGAGCGTCTGGGACTTTGCGGAGCCGTATCATGGCTGGACGCTAAGGCAACCAAGGAGCTGAACCCCACAGGACCCTGCCAGCCGATTTCCAAGGAAGGCTGCGAGGATGAAGTCAAGGGTATCTACCCGGATGTAAATCGTATGGTAGCTGAGGCAACCCAGGGAGCACTTGAGAAGGTAACCCTGTACTCTATCATGGAAGACCCGATGACTTCCTGCGGATGCTTTGAGTGTATCTGCGGTATCGAGCCCTTCTCCAACGGCGTTATCATTGCCAACCGTGAGTACGCAGGCATGACGCCCCTTGGCATGACCTTCGGCGAGCTGGCAAGTATGACAGGCGGCGGCGTACAGACACCGGGCTTTATGGGCCACGGACGTCACTTCATCGCATCCAAGAAGTTCATGAGCGCTGAGGGCGGCTTCGAGCGTATCGTATGGATGCCCAAGGAGCTGAAGGACGACGTAGCAGAGCGTCTGAACAAGTCTGCGAAAGAGAAATACGGCATCGACAACTTCACCGACATGATCGCCGACGAGACTGTAGCAACCGATGAAGAATCCCTGATGGCATTCCTTCAGGAGAAGAATCATCCGGTACTGGGACTTGACCCGATTATGTAGCGAAGCATTAAGCAGTGCTAAGAATAAGGAAAGTGGGATTTGGCTGCTTGCAGTCAATATCCCATTTTTCTTATTTTTAATAGGATGCAAGATCGACATCGAGCAGACAAAGCAGATGGTAGACCTCTTTCTGGAAGCCGGATTCACCTACTTTGACACCGCTTCACTCCGGAAGAGCTGGCGAAAATTCCGCTGCTCCCCTGTACCACTTGTAATTACTGCGCGAAAGTCTGTCCCCAGGACATCGGAATCTCCGGATCCTTCACGGCCATGAACTACCTGACTCTGTACAAAGATAAGGGCCTGGCCCTGCATCAGGAAAACTGGCTGGTAAAAGACCATGGAAGAAACCGCGCCGATCAGTGTATCAAGTGCGGCGAGTGCGAGGCAGTCTGTCCGCAGCATATCCAGATCCGTGATAATCTTGAGAAGGTAGTGGAAGCACTGCTGTAGAACAACATTATTAGAGAACCATCGAAAACAGATGCATGAGAGAAGAGCCTGCTCCCGGAAATTGGAAAGTAAAAATCCGGGGGTAGGCTTTCTTTTTTTGTAATCTTCTGATAGAATGGTACTGACCTGTCCGGGAGAGGCAGGCCAGAGGGAAAACTATTTTTAGGAGGAACCATATGAAATTAAGAAAACTGACTTTATTACTGGGATTAACACTGGCGCTGACGGCTATGACAGCCTGTGGAAGTAAGAATACGGATAACCGGGGCAGTGAGAGCACTGATCAGGAAGCAGTGAAACCGGATGAAACAGAGACGATAGATGGAGAATTCAGCCAGTCATCGGAAGAAGAGGAAGAGAACGAAGAGGATATTCCAGCGAGAATTTATGGAACCATAGAGGATATTTCCGAAAGCGAGCTTACCGTAGATAACCAGTCAGATATTTCCTCCCAGGGGGAGATGATTCTGACCATCGACCCGCAGAATACTATTTTAGCAGACGCTGGAAGTGGAATTCCACTGAATCTGTCTGATGTGGAAAAGGGCAGCTTTGTTGCCTATCTCGGACCGGCCATGACCATGTCCCTGCCGCCCCAGTGTACGCCCTATGTGGTGATCGCGAATATTCCCGAGGACGGCGATGCGCCCCTCTATGCGGTGATTGCGGAAGAACCTACCATGGAGGACAACAGCTACCGGACTGTAAAGGCCACCGACGGGGAAACCTACGTGATTCCTGACAACGCCTATGTGAAGCCCTTCCGGACCCGGAATATCTTAAGCGTGGAAGATATCCATGCGGGCACCCGCTGCCTCCTCTGGCTGGATGAGCAGGACGAGGCCTTCCGGGTGGTGATTCTGGACGCGGAGTAGAAGCGCAGAAAGGAAAAAGGAAAAGATTACGGATGATAAAAGCGGCATTTTTTGATGTTGACGGAACTCTGATGGATCATAGTGTGGGACAGATTCCGGAGGATACAAAGGAAGCTTTAAAAAGACTTCGGCAGAAGGGCATACGGATATTTACCGGCACCGGCCGCCATATCAGTGAACTGCGCAAGCTTGGGATCACAGAGTTGGATTTTGACGGCCATGTACTCCTGAACGGCCAGATCTGCCTGGATAAAGCGGGCAGAGTGCTGGATGCTCACGCCATAGATGAGGAGGACCGGAAGACGGCGATTCGCTGGTTTGAGAAAAAGGAACTGCCCATATCTTTCGTGGAGCAGGACAGGATTTATATTAATTTTATCAACGACCGGGTGCGGAAAACCCAGGCAGATATTTCCTCGGATTTGCCGGAGATGGGCAGTGTCACGGGAGATCCGGTTTATCTCATCAATGTGTTTGCGGATGACGGGGATGTGAACCGGCTGCTGAAGGATATGCCCCATTGCAGTTCGACCCGCTGGAATCCATACGGCGTGGATGTCATTGCCGCAGGCAATAGTAAGGCGAAGGGGATCCGGCAGATGATCAGTCATTACAACATCTGTCGGGAAGAAATCATTGCTTTCGGAGACGGGGAAAATGATATGGAAATGCTGGAGTATGCAGGGATCGGCGTGGCCATGGGAAATGCCGATCCGGAAGTGAAGGAAATCGCGGACTATGTGACCGACGGAGTGGGAGAGGGAGGTATCTCCCATGCCCTGACCCATTTCGGACTGATTTAAACAGAATTGCAGAAAAGAAAATCCAAAGGAAAGCCCAGGCTGTTCAGAAAGAAAGCCTGGGCTTTTTGTCATGGAATAGGAAATTCCGATAGAATTCCCTATTCCATGAAAGCAAGCAGAGCTTGCAAAGATGCGCACTCGGCGCAGCGGTAGATGGTTGCCAAGGCAACCGCGCCTCGGCGCGAGAATGTGCCAACGGCACATTCTTTTTTACGTAGGGAACGGTTTATAAGGAGCATCCCATTTGTAAAAGCTAGGTCAGGGAATCTGTATCGCCGATGCTTCCGAAGTTTCGGGCAATCTCCAGATCCACGGTAGAGGGATCCAGGGGAGCATCGGAGGTCAGAGTAAAGTAGACATAGCCGCCATCCCGGTTCAGGGCGTATCCGGCTGCGGTATAGAGGATACCTTCCTGGGTCTCATCCTGATAAAAGAGGTAGGAAGCGGTATCCCGGTCCACCTGCTCACCGATGGTGCAGGGAACAGCGGCTTCTTCCGTTTCAATAACATGTTCAGATACATAATCAGAAAGAACTTCGTCCAAAATCCAGCGTTCGGATTCTTCCAGCTCCGTGTATTGAAGTTGAATGGCAGGTGCTTCCGGAATCGGTTCCTCTGCTTTTACGGAGAACGGTTCCAGAAAAAGGGTCAGGACCAGGAATGCGGCAAGGAAACAACAGGATAATTTTTTCATAGGCTCACCTCATTTTGCGTTCTTTTTATTTGTAGATATTCTAACAAAAATATATTACAAAAATATGATCAATTATTTAGAATAAAGTTATAAATTCTGAAGAATTCTTAAAAATTTCTGACAAGTCAACAAAATTCCATCGGATTAGTGAAAAACAGACAAAAAGAAAGAACAAACAAAATCCGCCAAGTTGCATTGGACTAAGCAGGAGGAGTATGTTATACTCTTACCAAAGGGATTTTTGTTCAAGAGAGGGAAAAGTCAGGAGGAAGATAAATGGCAAATGTAGTATTCCAGTTTGAAAACGGCGAAAAAGTGACGGTTTCAACTATGGCAGGAGAGAACCTGCTGGAAACGGCGCGGAAGTCCAATGTGGTCATCGACGCACCCTGTTCCGGTAACGGTTCCTGCGGAAAGTGCCGTGTGAAGCTGTTGGGCGGCGAGCTGGATTCCAAGAAGACCCGCCATATCAATGAGGAAGAGTGGGAGGAAGGCTGGCGTCTGGCCTGTTGCAGTACCGTGGCAGGCGATGTGCAGGTGATGGTGCCGGATATCGCTTCCGCGTACCGCAGCCGTATGAAGGTGGCGGATTTGAGTTCCCCCCAGGAGATTAAGATATTTGACGACTGTATGGAGCATCTGGCAGAGGCCGATCTGACCCTGGGTAATAACATTCGTATCATCGATCTGAAGATGGACGTACCGACCCTGGATGATACCATGCCGGACAATGAGCGTCTCACAAGAGCGCTGCAGGCGGCAACCGGTATTAAAAAGATCGAGCTTCCGTTCTCTGTTCTGATGGAGCTTCCGAATGTACTGCGTGCCAGCGATTTTGAAGTGCAGTGTGTTATTGCCCAGAATCAGAAGCACGTGTTCGTATACGATGTATTTGAGAAGACAGCCAATGTGGTGGCAGCAGGACTGGCTATCGATATCGGTACTACCACGGTGTCCGCAGTTGCGGTAGATATGCTCACCGGTAAGATCCTGGCAAAAGCGTCTTCCGGTAACGGACAGATCCGTTACGGCGCCGACGTGATCAACCGTATTATCGAGTCCCAGAAGCCGGGCGGACATAAGAAGCTGCAGGACGCCATCATCGACGAGACCCTGAATCCTATGATTCAGCAGATGAGCCGGGCGGCAGGTATCAGCTCCCGTCAGATTTACCGTCTGTCTGTGGGCGGCAACTCCACCATGAATCATCTGCTGGTGGGTATCAATGCAGACCCCCTGCGTATGGAGCCCTATATTCCGGCTTTCTATAAAACGAATTCCATTTACGCGTCTGACATCCGCCTGAATGTACATCCGGATGCCCATGTGATTATCGCGCCGAATATCGGCAGCTACGTGGGCGGCGATATCACCGCCGGCGCACTGGTCAGCATGATCTGGAACCAGCCCCATTTCTCCCTGTTCATTGATCTGGGAACCAATGGAGAGCTGGTATTCGGTAATTCTGATTTCATGATGAGCTGCGCATGCTCCGCAGGACCGGCTTTCGAGGGCGGCGATATCAGTTGCGGTATGCGTGCGACAGACGGTGCTATCGAGGCGTGTACCATTGATAAAGAGACCATGGAGCCCACCTTTGACATCATCGGAGATCCGGGACAGAAGCCCATCGGCCTCTGCGGTTCCGGTATCATCGATGTGATTGCGGAGCTTTTCCGCTGCGGTATCATCAGCCCCAAGGGCAAGTTTATCCGGGAGGGTAAGCGGATTAAGCATGATCATTACGGTATGGGCAGCTATGTATTAGCCTTCGAGGAGGAGGCTGCGGGCAGCAAGGACGTGGAGATTACCGAGGTAGATATTGACAACTTCATCCGTGCCAAGGGCGCGATTTTCTCCGCCATCCGTACCATGCTGAAGAGTCTGGACTTCGACATCAGCATGATTGAGGAGGTCTATGTGGCAGGAGGTATCGGAAGCGGTATTAATATGCAGAACGCAGTAAATATCGGTATGTTCCCGGATATTCCCATCGAGTATTATCACTACATCGGTAACTCTTCCCTGTGCGGCGCTTATGCCATGCTGCTGTCCACCAAGGCGGAGAAGAAGGTCTATGAGCTGGCCCAGAATATGACTTATCTGGAGCTTTCCACCGAGCCGGGCTATATGGATGAGTTTGTGGCTTGCTGCTTCCTGCCCCATACGGACAGTTCCCTGTTCCCGACCGTGATGGGACAGTTATAAAGACAGAATGAATACGAGAAAGAGAGACTGAAAACCATGGAATTTCCTTACGAAAAGGACAATAAAGAGAGAATCCCCTTCGAGCATTATCTGAATGAATATCAGAAGATCGACCCGAAGGAGACAGCCGAGCGCTGCGGCATCGAATACAATGAGGAGAAGCAGCAGTTTCATGTGCGCCTGATGGGCTACCGTTATCTGGTAGATTATCCGGAGTTCGCAGTGCATAAGGAGCATGAGGAGGAAGAGGGCGCGTTCCTGCTTCTGGATACCGTGGCGGCGAAGATCAGTGTGCTTCGTTTTCTGATTTCCGGCCAGGTGGTAAAGAGCAGCGGCAAGTATCTGACCTACCGGGAAGTACCCTGGGGCGAGGTGTACTTCCGGCAGTTCGAGGGCCGGTGTCTGACGAGACTGAAGTTTGCTTTCGGTTTTAAGCTGGACAAGTTTTGCGAAGCCATGGAACAGCTGGGAGCAAAGAAGCTGACTCTGGGCGACGCTTCCTACGAGTTCGAGTACATCAATGGCCTGCACGTACGCTTTATTCTCTGGACCGGCGACGACGAGTTCCCGCCTGCGTCCCAGATCCTTTTCGAGGACAATTTTCCTTATGCTTACCAGGCAGAGGATTTGGCGGTGGTGGGTGATATCTCCATCACCACGTTGAAGATTCTGGCCGGAAAGTAAGTATCAGAATTCTGAAAAAAAGGATATAAAAAGCAATGGAAAAGAAGAAAAAAGCGATTCTGGTGGTCAGCTTCGGTACCAGCTTTCATAAGACCCGGGAAAAGACCATTGATCGCATTGAGGCAGATATTGCGGCGGCATACCCGGAGTATACCCTGTACCGGGCCTGGACCAGCAAGATGATTATTGCCAAGTTGAAACGCCGGGATCAGATAGTGGTTTCCACAGTGGCGGAGGCTGTGGATCAGATGATCGTGGACGGCGTGCAGGAGCTGATTGTGCAGCCCACCCATATCATCAATGGAATTGAAAATGACCTGATGAAAGAAGATGTTTTGGCACGAAAGGACGCCTTTGAAAAAATTGCCTTTGGTGATCCGCTGCTTACCACCACCGAGGACAATGTGGAAGTGCTACATGCAGTCATGTCGGAATTCCCGGCCCTTGCAGAGGATGAGGCGCTGGTTTTCATGGGACACGGGACCACCCATTATGCCAATACCGTTTACGCAGCCCTGGATTATACCTTCAAGGATCTGGGCTATAATCGGACCTTTCTGGGAACCGTGGAGGCTTATCCATCCATGGAATCCCTGAAGAAGCAGTTAAAAGCACTGGCACCGAAAAAGCTGATTTTAGCCCCCTTTATGGTGGTGGCTGGCGATCACGCTATCCACGATATGTCCGGCGAGGACGAGGACTCCTGGAGAAGCCAGTTCGAGGCGGAGGGCTATCAGGTATCCTGCGTGATGAAGGGTCTGGGCGAGTATGAGAAGGTGCGGCAGATTTATCTGGAGCACACGGAAGCGGCCAGAAAAAGTATGGAGAAATAAACAAAGCGTAAAAAAGAGAGTCTTTTGCGGGCTCTCTTTTTTTATTTTTCAAGATGTAAAAATATGGATATTCAAGAGGCTGCAAGTTTGTAGAGGTTTTATAGAAAATCCCGGGCATACGGGGACAGGCTCCCGCATACACTGATAGGAGACCGGAAAGGGGGGAGGTATAAAGACCGGGAGATTGGGAAAAATGAAAATAGTTCCAGAAAATATTCACATGCAGGAAAAGGAGAATCAGAAATGAAGAGGAAGAAAAGAGCATTCTGGGCGCTGTTTCTGGCTCTGGCGCTGATATTCTCCGCGTTTGGCGATGGCGGAGGCTTTGTGTATGCTGAGGAGGCAAAGGCTGCGGAGATTCAGAAAACAGCAGAGGAGCTGCCGGAAGAGAAGCAGGTAGAAACAGAAGAAAGCGAAGAACTTCCGAAAATGGAAGAAAAATCGGGAACGCAGGAAGCAGCTGTGAAAGAACCTATGGAAGAGACAAAGAAAGCTGAAAACACATCAGAGTTAAAAGAGGTTTCCGGAGAGCCCTCTGAAGAAAAGGGGGAGGAGACGCCAAAGGCAGAAGAACAGAAGGAGCATGTGGAGTATACGGCTACCTGTGAGGAGGGCTGGGAGATTCATGCGGAGGCGGCGGCAGGCGTTCTGCCCGAGGGGGCACAGCTGAAGGCCGAGAAGCTTTCGGAGGATAGCAATGCCTTTGCCCGGGCCCGGGAGACAGTGGAGAAGTCCGGTGTGAAGTTTGACGGAATCGCGGCCCTGGATCTGCATTTTGAGAAAGACGGGCAGGAAGTGGAGCCAGAGGGAACCGTGCAGGTATCGGTGATTATGCCGGATATGATCCCGGAGGAAGCAGCCGTGGAGGAGCTGGTTATCAGCCATATTCTGGAGGAGAATGGAGAAACCCGCGCGGAGACCGTGGCGGAGCTGGCAGAGAGTGGTGAGGGAAGCGTATCCCTGGAGCAAGAGAGCGGTGCCCAAACCCTGCGGGCGGAATTTGCCACCGAAAGTTTCTCCAGCTATACGGTTACCTGGCAGCTGGGGGCTGGAAGTTCTGTGCCGAAGGAGATTCCGATTTCCCTCTATGCGGGAACCCGGCAGGCGGATGGCGGTTATGAGGAACTGGGCGATGTGACGAAACAGCTGGGGAATCTGATCTGGTATACAGCTGATAAGTCATCCGGTTGGGGTTCCGTTGATCTGGACGAGGTTCCGATTCCGACCAATCTCCCCACCGTGACCGGGACAGACGGAAAGACCTATGCGGCTTCCGGGGAAACCCGTATCAAGGTCGGAGACAGCCTGGAAGAGGTCACCGGCCTGAAGATGGTGAAACTGAAGGGTCAGAATGATCGTAACTGGTATGTGATTTATGCGGCGGGGGAAAAACTGCAAGCGCCCACGATATCAAACTTCCAGACAGCAGAAAATGTGTTGTACTATGGCAGAAAAGGCGGAAGTTCCGGCTGGACGGAGACCAATAAGAGTAGCGTTAATCGACTATACCTGGACTATAACACCCCGGCAGACCCGCTGGATCCGGGAAGCGGTTCCGGTTCCGGAGGCGGAGCTACCCCTTCTCTGGCCCATCGGAAGTATCTGAACCGGCTGGAGGACGGAAGCTACGATTTGACCCTGGAGGTTACGGGACAGGCAGGATCAGAGACCAAGCCGAAAAAGCTGGATGTGCTGTTGATTCTGGACCAGTCCGGTTCCATGACGGAGGATATGGATGGAACCGAGAATACCTGGGAACATCCGGTTCAATATAAGGACAGCCGCTGGTATAATGCCAAGGTGGCGATTCAGCAGCTGATCGATACCCTGAAAGCCAATAGGGGACTGGATGTTCGTTATAGTATTGTGACCTATAGCGGTTCGAAGGAGACTGGAGCTTTTCAGGATGCAACTGTAAAGCTGGAATGGAATACGGCGGATAAATTCCAGATTAGTAAAAATGCAAACGGATACAGCGGTGAGGGGATCCTGGATTATACGCCCAGTGGTGGAACCAACTATCAGGCAGGCCTCCGAATCGGAAAACAACAGCTGGCTTATGCCAGATCTGATGCGGAAAAAGTGGTGATTTTCCTGTCCGACGGGTATCCGACCTTTTATTATAATCAAAATGGAATGACCGTAGGCGCAGGAAACGCGGATGGGGATTCGAGCGATTGGAATGGAAATCATGTGCAAGGAGAAGGGAGCTGCTCGAAAGCGGCCCTTGCGGAAGCCACAGGATTCCGTGGCGTAGACTATTTCTATACCATCGGTCTGGGAAATAAGGATGGCATCAATGCGGATACACTGAAAAATCTCAGTGAGAAGGTGTGGGAGAACAATAAGAATTGTGTCTTCAGCGATGAGAAAAAGCCCTATCTCTGTGGAAACCTGACGGCTTTGAAACAGGCCTTTACAGAGATGGCAGGCAGCATAACCAGACTGGTGTGTACGGATGTGAGTATCCGGGATACGCTCAGTGAGAATGTGACGCTGCTGGATAAGAGCGGCGGGGAGGCTGTGACTCTGGAGCCTGAGGATTATAAACTTCTGGCGCTGGATCAGAACGGAAAAGAACAGAAAGTGCCGGAGGGAACCACAGTGAGCTATGCGGCAGAAAGTCATCAGCTGCTTCTGCGGTTTCCGGAGAAGTATGAGCTTCAGAATGGCTGGACCTATCGGGTGACCGTGCATATCACGCCCTCCGATCGGGCCTATGAAAAGTATTTTGAACGGGGCGCGTCTTATAAAGACAAAGACGGAAAGGCAGACGAGGGCGGCCCGGATACGGGAAGCCATAGGAAAGAAGAAGGTTTTTACTCCAACGACAGCGCTTCCGTGACTTATACCTATCGAGGGAAGGAGTGGACCGAAGGCTATGAGAAGCCGGTGGTTCAACTGCAGATCAGCAGCATTCTGGTATCCAAGACCGTGACAGGCAATATGGCAGAGGAAAACCGGGACTTTACCTTTACCCTGACGCTGACCCGGAGGAATAAAAACTTTACCACGGCACTTCCGGCCATCAAAGGGCAGGAGAAGCAGCAGCTCACGGCAGGAAAGGACAGCTACACCTTTACTCTGAAGCACGGAGAAACCATAGAAATTCAGGTCCCCACAGGCTGGAGCTATCAGGTGAAGGAAGCTGAGAATGAAGGCTACACCGCTTATGTGACAGTAGAAGAGAAGAAAGAAGCGGAAGGACAGCTGGCAAAGGGAATCATCGGAAAGACGGCGGTTTCCGTAGCATTCCGGAATGACCGGGAAGTGCAGGTCCCCACAGGCGTGAACCTGCCCGATCTGAACAGCTGGCTGGCTGCGGCCGCAGTGCTTGGCGCAGGCGGCGGAAGTATGATCGGAATCAACGGGTACCGCAGACGGAGAACTCATGGAAAAGGAAAGAACTAAGCTGGAGATTCGACTGTTTCTCCTGCGGCTTTCGGTGATGGCAGTGACCTTCTGGCTGCTGTTCGGCGTTCTTTTTGGAGTTACCTCCATGAAGGATGACTCTATGATGCCAAAGGCGGCGGCCGGAGATCTGGTGTTGTATTATCGGCTGGATAAGCAGCCGGAGGATCGGAGTCTGATTGTATTCCGAAAGGAAAAGAAAACTTACGTGAGCCGGGTGGTAGCCCGGGGCGGCGATAGGGTGGAGATCCGGGATGATGCCCTGTATCTGAACGGAAGCCGGATGATGGAAACGGATATTTATTATCCGACGCCTGCCTGGGAAGGAACGGTGGAATACCCGCTTACCCTGGAAGAAGATGAAGTATTTGTCCTGAGTGATTATCGGGAAAGAGCCAAAGACAGCCGGTATTTCGGACCAGTAAAGCGTTCAGAAATCAAAGGAACCGTACTTGCAGTGAACCGGAGAACAGAGCTGTAGACGAGATCAGGAAAGAGAGGGAATCATTGATGAAATTACAGAATGGATTCAGAAACAGAGTGGGCAGATATGCAGCAGGTCTTCTGACCGGAGCGGCGTTGATTTCCATGGTGGGAACCACAGCCATGGCGGCGGGTATCACACAGAAGAAGGGAGTGGCAGGAGACGGAAATACTTCAGTAAAAAATATTACTTTGACGAAGAAGGTACTGACGGATGGAAACACCTATGCACCGGCCACGAGCTTTACATTTAACGTAACGAAAGGCCAGCAGGGAGAGTACGATGGAAACCCGGTACTGGCCGGTATCGAAGGAGGGCTGAGTGCCATTACGACAGTTTCCTTTACGCCCGGCGAGATTCCGGAGGGAGAAACGATGCCAGGGGTATACACCGGTACAGCCACACTCCAGGTGAACGAAGCGGTGTTCAAGGATAAAGCCCCCGGTATCTACCATTATCAGGTGAAAGAGGGGACACCCGAAACGCCCTATGAAGGTATTGATTATGATGATACCATCTACGACGTGTATGTATATGTTTATGTGAAGGACGGAAATCCGTATGTGGGAAATGTGGTTTCCACAAAGACTACAATGGTAGAGGAGGATGGTGAAAAAGTAGCGAAGACAGAAAAAGCCGATCTGATCTTTGAAAATGATTACGGCCAGAAGAATAACATGACCCATGATATCACGTTTACCAAAGAGGTAACGGGAAATCAGGGAGACAAGAATAAACTGTTTACTTTTAACGTGAAGGTACAGGGGGCGTCTGGCGAGTGGTATAAGGTTTTGATAAAAACGGATGGAAATTCAGAGGCCCGGGAGGAGCATCTGGAAAGCGGCGCGGCTTCTGTGGGCTATGAGATCAAGGATACCGGTTCCATCCAGATCTTCGGATTGACAAAAGGAGATATCTATACAGTGGAAGAGGCGGATTATGGAAAAGATGGCTACACAACCACGTATCAGGGCGGAGAAAAAACCGGTACGGTAGACGAAGATCATACGGCAGTTAAAGTCATCAACGACCGGACAACGGCCGCACCCACCGGTATCGTTCTGACGGCCGCACCCTATGCGCTTCTGATGGGACTGGCAGGTGTGCTTGGTTTCTTCTTCCGCCGCAGAGGCAGCCATACGCGGTAAGATGACATGGAAAGGATGTGGAAAGCGGCTGGGCTGGCGGCGTCCATAGGTAACAGGCTTCTGTACCTGGCAGCAGAAGTCCTGATTCTGTCGATGCTGCTGTACGGCGGCTATTCCCTCTGGGAGAATTTCAGGATTGAACAAAATGCCTTTGTGTCAGAGGAACTTTTGCGATATAAGCCCGGAACGGAGAGCGGGACGGCTGGTTTTGCAGAGCTCCAGGCCCTGAACCCGGATGTGAAGGCCTGGCTTACCATAGAAGGAACCCATATGGATTATCCGGTGCTGCAGGGGGAGACAGATCTGGATTATATTAACCGGGATGTATACGGGGAATTTTCCCTGTCCGGTTCCATCTTCCTTTCCTGCCTGAACAGTCCGGACTTCTCGGACGGCTACAGCCTGATTTACGGGCACCATATGGAAAACGGGGCCATGTTCGGGGATGTAACCCGATTTACGGAAGCGGTGTATTTTCAGGAGCATCCGGAGGGAGAGCTTCGCATGGCACATGAGACCTGGGAGCTGGAGCTGTTTGCCTGCCTGGAGACGGATGCTTACGACAGACGTGTCTATGACTGCGGGCGGGAGACGGACCGGGAGGCACTGTTATCCTATATCCGGGAGCATGCGGTGCAGTACCGGGAGACGGGCGTGACAGCGGCGGATCGGATTCTGGCACTGTCTACCTGTGCAGATGAGACGGAAACCAACGGTCGGGTACTGGTATTTGGGCGGTTAAAATCGCAATACTGATACAGAACAGGAGACAGAAGAAGGAGGTGTGAAAAAGATGAGTCATAAAATGTTTCAGAAGCTGGAAAAAGGACTGGGGACAGTTCTCCTGCTGTGCTGCTGTATGCTGTTTCCGGGGTTTTCCGGAAATGTCCATGCGGCGGAATATGCCTGCGAGGTGCAGCTTCCGGTGAAAATAGAGGTGTCCGGTGATAATATTCCCGGAGGAAAGGACTACCGTGTGACTCTGGAAGCCCTGACACCGGAAGCGCCCGTGCCGGAGCATACGACTCTGACCCGGACGGGAGCGGGAAGTATGACCTTCGGGCCGATACGTTATACGAAGCCCGGGGACTATAGCTACCGGATTAGGCAGATTACCGACGGGGCTGAGCGGTTCACCTACGACACAGTGGTATACCGGGTGACTGTCCGGGTGACCAATGGGGAAAACGGGGGACTTCAGGCGCAGATCTGGGCGGAGCGGGAAGGCAGCGTGGGAAAGACCACGGATATTACTTTTCGGAATCAGTACCATGCGCCGGGACAGCAGCAGGAACAGCGGAAAAGTCATCATCATTCGGGAAGTCCGGTGAAGCTGCAGATTCCAAAGACCGGAGACGGAAGCCCTCTGGCAGCCTGGGGCGCTCTGGCAGCTTTGGCCCTGGGAGGGATTCTTCTTTGTGGAAGCCGGATCGGTCAGAGACGGGAGAAAAGCAGAAGTCTGGGATAAAAAACTTGAATCAGATAAAAAGTGGATCGGGGCGGGAGCGTCCTCGATCCATTTTTGTTATTGTTAAGAAATGTTTGTTTGCCAGAGCCCGAAAGCGGAGTATCTGTTTTGATATTAAGATCTGGATACGCTGGCGGGCGTCAGAACACTGGCGATGATCTTACAGAAGGCCTTCATGAAGACGAAGAGCAGTACCGTATTAATGCCCAGGGAAACGATACATTTTACCAGACGAATGGTAAAGAGGTATTTCCATTCCATGCCGTACATGAAATGGAGCCATAGGGTATTCAGGGTACAGGCCTCGACAAATTCAAAGAAGGTAGCCGTGAAGATGCGGGCAGGAGTCACCTTGGAGCGGTAGAGAATCAGGCCGAAGGCGAAACCCAGAATCGCGTAGCTGATAGTAAAACCCGGGAAAAAAGGACCGGTCTGGGGTGCTGCGAAAAAGCTGACCACATCGCCTGCGATACCCACGGACATGCCCATAATGGGACCGCCATAGGCGGCAGCGGCAGCCAGTGCCAGAAAGGCGAAACGGAACTCCAGATAGGGAGTAAGCTTCAGATTCATAAAGGAAAGAGCCACATAGGCGGCCACGAAGAGACCGCAGAGACAGATGTTCTGTACTTTACGAAGATTGTTAAACTGTTCACGAAACGCGAACGCATCCTTGGAAAATAATTGCATAAAAAATACACCTCCTGTATGTGTGTGAGAAACAGTTACAAAATAAATAATATCGAGACTGCTTATGAAGCCCGATTCCTCCACACATGAGATGTACTCATCTGTAGCAACGGGTGCGGATAATATATCGTAAGACCGAGTGAAAACTCTCCTTTTCGTTTCGCGGCGACTCCCCAGCCTGCGAACACTTGACGCATAAAATCCTACTTCGCTATTATTTATTTTTGTCCGAAAAGCTTTCAGACAGCTACATTATAACATAGAATCGGGAAAAAGCAAGAAAGTTTATCAAAAAATTAACAAAACTTTGGAACGGGCTCCTTGCATATTTTTTCGGTTCGTGTTATCCTAAAAACCAATGTCGCTTTTTATGTGAAAAGCTGCTGTAATGTCGGTAACAGAGGTTTCTTATAGAAGTGTGTAGTAGAAAGAGGTGTAAGGATGATTCTGGATGCTTTTTGGGATGCGTTTCTGGATACGGCCAAGACAGTGCCGTTTCTGTTGATTGCCTTTCTGATTCTGGAGACGCTGGAGCATTATTCCAATAATTTTATGAACCGGGCCCTGGGACATATGGGAAAGGCGGGGCCGCTGGTGGGCGCTGTTTTTGGCTGCATACCCCAGTGCGGCTTTTCTGTGGCCGCTGCGAATCTTTATTCCGGCGGGGTCATTACGCTGGGTACGCTGATGGCAGTATTTCTTTCGACTTCAGATGAGGCGATTCTGATTCTGTTCAGCCATCCGGGCAGTGGAAGTGTGATTTTGAAGCTGCTGGCCGGTAAGCTGCTGATCGGTATCGCCGCCGGTTATCTTCTGGACTTCCTGCTTCGGGGTAAGAAGGAGCACAAGCATATCGAGGATATGTGCCGGGGCTGCGGCTGTAGCGACGACAGCGGAATTGTGAAGCCGGCGGTCCGCCATACGATTCAACTGACGATATATGTCTTTGTATTTACGGCGGCTCTGAACCTGGTACTGGGTCTGGTGGGAATGGATGCACTGACCACCTTTTTGGGTAAGGATACCTGGTTCCAGCCCTTCCTGACGGCCCTTCTGGGACTGATTCCCAACTGTGCCTCCTCCATTCTGATCACGGAACTTTACCTGGCAGGCGGCTTGAGCCTGGCTTCCGCCATGGGAGGCCTGTGCGCCGGAGCCGGTGTCGGCCTGGCAGTCCTCTTTCGGGAAAATCACCCGGCAAAAGAGAATGTGGGGATCGTGGCGCTCCTCTATCTGATCTCAGCGGGAGCGGGGCTCCTATTAGAGGTGATTTTGTAGTTTTTTAAAATGGACAAACATACAGTAAAACGAACGCCGGGAAAGCAGGAACCGATCCGCCCTTTCTTTTTAGTAGCCATTTTCCTCCTCCTATGATATGATAAAATCAAAGAGGAAACGAAACGCGACTCATTTTACGGAGGTGCCTATGAAAAAAGCTGGTGGATATCTGAAAAGTCCCCTGCCGCTGATTGTGATGCTTTTGATCCAGTTCGGAGCCAGCATCATAATGTTGCTGCGTTATATTGTGCTGTATGGCTTGGAAAAAGGGACGCAGCTCTATTCCGGTGAAACCTTAAGCGTAGTATTTATCGCAGATATGATGGCGCTTGGCGTCATGGGAATCTGGTATTACGCGGGAGTCGTGAACAGGAAGAAGCGTCTGGAAATTCCAAAGGAACAATCCCTTCTGGGAGCAAAGGATGTGGGACTTCTGGTGGTACTGGCCGTCGGCATGCAGTTCGCCATCGGGATGCTGCTGGCAGTCTGGAATCTGTTTTCTCCGGAGCTCATCGAAGAATACAGCAATATGATGGAAGATGCCGGAATCGGAACACAGGGCATCTTGACAGTACTGGCTGTGGGAATCATCGGGCCTATTACGGAGGAACTGGTTTTTCGCGGCCTGTCCATCGAGTACCTGAAGCGGACAGGAGCTGCCTTTTGGGTTATCAATGTGCTGCAGGCCCTCTATTTCGGTATTGCCCACCTGAATCCGGTACAGGGAGCTTACGCTTTCCTGATCGGTCTCATTTGTGGCTATGTAGTCATGAAGTACAGGACCCTGTGGGCGGGAATTGCTTTTCATATGGCCTTCAACCTCTACTCCCAGGTGCAGTCAGGCCTGACAGATGCCCTGGACAGCAGCGGACTGCTGGAGGGAGCCGCGGGGGCGGTTGTCTTAATTATTTTGTTTTTGGTGGGAATCGGCTTTACGGTATTTCCCCTGATAGCGCTTCATAGAAAGTTCCTTCCGGAATCGATAAATAGAGAGTAGCGGAAAAAGGAACAGAAGAAAACTCCCGGTAAGCCAGATGGATCCGGGAGTTTTCTTCTGTTATCAGAATATTGATCAGTGGCCGTCCCGCATGAGCTTCCGGTATACCATCCAGGAGTACACGTACAGCCACACACATCCGCCCAGAATTCCGAAGGTCAATACGCCAATCATAATTTCGGATGAAAAGAACCCTGCGGCGATCAACAGAAGCCCCATGAGACAGAATACGATTCCGCCCATGGAATGGGTCTTCTTCCAGACATGTTCATTCTCCAGGGCCCAGGGAGTCCGGATGCCCATAAAATAGTTGGGACGCAGCTGAGGCATATAGTTGCCAATTACAACAAAGAGAATCCCGACACCCCAGGGAATCACCTGTTCAATGCGGACCGGCAGTCCGAAAATGGCGGCGTTCATGGCCCAGTTGCAGGCGATCAGAAAGATGGTCAGCACATAAATGAAAATGTCATACGCCTTTTTGTGGAGGGCATAGCTTTTTTTTCGCGGATCAATGTGGGGTATCACCTTCATCAGAAAAATCATCAGAAGTGGAAAGGCCGCTATGAGCAGTGTGGTATATTTACTGGAATAGCTGTTGACGGTTCCGTCAAAGCTCCAGTTGGTAGGTACGGTGTCCGGCATCTTTGTCATCAGACAGGCGTGGGCCGCCAGAGACACTGCGGACAGGCCGATAAAAAACAAATCCTTTTTCGTCAGTTTCATTCTGTTGTTCCCCCTTTGGAAGAAAAATCAAAAAACCATTTTACAAGTTCCTGAAATACGGTCATGTTCAGACTGTAGACGATATTCTGTCCCCGCCGTTCATCCAGCACCAGCCCGGAGGCCTTCAGGACGCTCAAATGATGGCTGATGGAAGGCTTGGAGATATCGAAGCAGTCCGCGATCTCTCCGGCCGTCATATCCCGTTCTGTCAGAAGCTCCAGAATCCGTCGTCTCGTGGGATCCGACAGAGCCTTGAACGCATCGTTTAAAATGGAACCCATCCCCTTTCTACTACGCTTATTCTATGTTTGAACCGAACGATTAGATGATTAGATGAATGTCTAAACGTCTAATTGCAAGATAGCATAATATGAAAGGAAAGTCAAGCAGAATAAAATGCGCGATTGTTTTTTGACGTTTAAGGACATAATATCATAATATAAGGAGATAAAACGGACGGTACAGACAGTCGTGTGATTTAGAACGGGGAGCCCTGAGGATTTGGAAAATGGTAGATTTTTAACCGGGAATGTGTTAGAGTAAAGCGGTAAGAGAACACAAACCGGTCCAGAGTTCCGGACCGGCACAGATAACAGGAGGTAGAGCATATGGCAGTCATAGAGATTACAGAAGCAAATTTTGAGACAGAGGTACTGAAGTCAGAGGTTCCCGTACTGGTGGACTTCTGGGCAGTATGGTGCGGACCCTGTCAGATGCAGGGGCCGATCATTGATGAGCTTTCAGAAGAGGTGCAGGTCGTGAAGTTCGGCAAGCTGAATGTGGACGAGAACATGGGACTGGCCCAGAAGTTCCGGGTTATGAGCATCCCGACCCTGATGCTGTTCAAGAACGGACAGGCTGCAGCCACCGTAGTGGGCCTTCAGTCCAAGGAAGCGGTAAAACAGCTTCTGGGAGTATAAGATGAAGGCATACGATGTGATTATTGTGGGAAACGGGCCGGCGGGACTTTCGGCGGCTCTTTATACCAGCCGGGCGAACCTGAAAACGCTGGTCATCGGTAAGGATGACGGCGCGCTGACGAAAGCAGATCGGATCGAAAACTATTTCGGTATGGCTGAGCCGGTGTCCGGCTGCGAGCTGGTGGAAAACAGCAAGAAGCAGGTGAAAAGCCTGGGAGCGGAGCTCACAGAGGATGAGATCTTTCAGGTCTCCTGGAACAGCGGCTTTACCCTGGAGGGCCGGAAGGATACTTATCAGGCCAAAGCAGTGCTGCTGGCCACAGGAAGCGCCAGAAAGAGCGCGAAGATTCCGGGCCTGTCTGAACTGGAGGGCAGAGGCGTCAGCTACTGTGCTATTTGCGATGCGTTCTTCTACCGCGGTCGGAAGGTGGGTGTCCTGGGAAATGAGGACTACGCCGCTCATGAGCTGTCTCAACTGCTGCCCGTGGTGGGAGAAGCCGTACTTCTGACCGACGGAAAGCCCCTGAATACCAGTGTGCCGGAGCAGGTACAGGTTCTGGAGCAGAAGCTGGCCTCCGTAGACGGAACAGGCCAGGTGGAGGGCGTCACTTTCAAGGATGGGGGAAAACTGGATCTGGACGGCCTTTTTGTGGCCCTGGGAAGCGCCGGAGGCGCCGAACTGGCCCGGAAAATCGGAGCTATGACCGAAGGCCGGAATATCCGTGTGGATGAAGATATGGCCACCAACGTCCCGGGGCTGTACGCCGCAGGCGACTGCACAGGAGGGCTCCTGCAGATCTCCAAGGCCGTGGGCGAGGGCGCGAAAGCCGCCATGAGCATGATAAAGTTCGTGCGCGCCCGGAAAAATTAAAACTTTATAGCGAATCTTGACTGGGAAGCATTCTGGGGGGATAGACCCCGGAATGCTTCTTTGCTCTATAGGAAACAACATGTACATGAAAGTGTGAAATGTTATAAAATGTTACAATATGAAATTAGTATGTTAAAAATATGATGATTTGTGTTAGAAAATTTAAAATAAAACTTGATTTTTATACAAAAAGTATTAAAATAGTAATAGGTTCTTCGGGCAGAAGTGACTTTCAAAAAGGAAAGCCTCCCGGGGACAGACACCCGAAATTTAAGGAGAGGATATCATGATTATCACACAGAAAAAGCCCATCGACGAATTGATGGCGATGCTCGGAGACGCGCAGAAAATTGCGATTCTGGGTTGTGGAAGCTGCGCTACCGCATGTGCGACCGGCGGTGAGAAAGAAGTAGCAGAACTGAAAGCGTATCTGGAGTCAAAAGGAAAAACCGTAGTAGCGACGAACATGGCAGATTACTGCTGTATGAATCTGGGCGTGAAGACAGCCATGAAGAAGCTGAACGCAGCAGGCCCGGACGCTGTAGTCTGTATGTCCTGCGGTGACGGCGTACAGGTGGCGGCAGCCAACAGCCCGTCCGCACCGGTTTATCCGTCCAACAATACCATGTTCCTGGGCGAGGCCGTTCGTTTCGGTCTCTTTGAGGAAGCCTGTCATCTGTGCGGTGACTGCGTGCTGGGAACCACCGGCGGCATCTGCCCCATTTCCCGCTGTGCCAAGTCCCTGGTAAACGGCCCCTGCGGCGGCCAGAAGAACGGCAAGTGCGAGGTGAATCCGGATAACGACTGTGCATGGATTATGATTTACAAGCGTCTGGAGTCTCTGGGAAGACTGGATCTCCTGGCAAAGAGAAGACCGGACAAGGGATACGCGAAGGTATCTTATCCGAGAACAATTAATATCAGGGGGAATAAATAATGGGAATGTTAGAGAAAGCGCTGGAAGGCGGTAAATTTGGTGTAACCGTTGAGATGGCTCCCCCGAAGGGATATGATTTTACAGAGCAGCTGACCGTGGCAGAGCTTCTGAAAGGCAAAGTACACGGTGTGAATGTAACCGATATGCAGTCAGCCTGTCTGAAGGCTTCTTCTCTTGGGCTTTGTATCAAGCTGAAGGAAGCAGGCCTGGAGCCCATCGTACAGGTTACAGGACGTGACAGAAGCCGCATGGGTATCATGGGAGACATGCTTTCCGCAGCAGCATTCGGTATTGACACCATGCTGGCACTGACCGGAGACCATCCGACCGTAGGCGACTGCAAGGAGTCCAAGCCTGTATACGATCTGGATTCTGTAGGTATCCTGCACATGCTGACCTATATGGAAGCCACCGGCAAGGACTGCGGCGGTAACGATCTGGATAATGTGCCCACTTTCTACAAGGGAGCTGCAGTAACTCCGGTGTATGATCCGCTTCCTCTGCAGATCAATAAGCTGCGCCAGAAAGTAGACGCAGGTGCCCGGTATATTCAGACCCAGGGTATCTTCGATATCGAAGGGCTGAAGCGCTTCATGGACGAGGTGGATAAGGCAAATATCCATACTCACATCATGGCTGGTATCATCCCGCTGAAGGCGGCAGGTATGGCCAAGTACATGAATGAGAACGTACCGGGTATTGCAGTACCCCAGGATATGATCGACCGTCTCTCCGCTGCGGCAGCAGAGGGCAAGGAGAAGGGAGTCAAGGGACTGCCCACACAGCTCGGTATCGAGATGGCTGCCGAGATGATCGCGAAGATCAAGGACGAAGGCATCTGCGACGGTGTACATATCATGGCTATCGGCGCAGAGAAGAATGTGCCGAAGATTCTGGAAAAGGCCGGAATCACCATCGAGTAAGCAGACGGATAAGATTTAAGGGAAAAAGAGAAGGTAATGTTACAGAGTGTACAGGACGATTGGAACCGTCCTGTACACTTTTTTTCCTATTCCACAAAAGCAAGCAGAGGTTGCAAAGATGCGCACCCGGCGCAGTGGCAGATGAAAAAAGATAACTTACAAAAAGAATTCCGCCACAAAAACCACCGCGCAGCAGATGACTGCCACAGGCAGCAGGCCTGCGCCCATCCAGGCGGCGGCAATGCCGATGATGAGAGCCAGAGCTCCTGCTATCGGAGACTGGGTGGCGTGGATGATGGCCGGGAAGGTCATGACGGCCAGGGTCACGTAGGGTACATAGTAGAGAAAGGACTGGAGAAACTGATTTTCCAGCGGTTTTCGAATCAGGGTCAGGGGCAGCACGCGGATGGCGTAGGATACGGCGGCCATGATCAGAATGTAGATATAAATATTGTGGGTCATGAGTGGGAAGCTCCTTTCTCAGCGTCGGATTCTGTGAAATCGGATTTGGCGGCAGGCTTCTCCCGGGGAACCGGGAACAAAAGCGCGGCTCCGGCAGAAATCACAACGGTCAGAATGATAGTACGGGTGCCGTCCGACAGGGTACTGACCAGAGGCAGAACCGAGAAGGCGAAGCTGGCGGCAAAGGATAGAGCCACCAGAACAGCCACCACCTTATTTTTCCGGGCGGGCGGAATGATCACAGCCAGGAACATGCCGAAGAGGGCCACGCTTAAGGCGCTGACCACACGTTCCGGTAAAATGTTGCCTGCGATGATGCCAAGGGACGTGCCGATGGACCAGCCGGGCATGGCCATGAGCATGGCACCGTAGGTGTAATAAGGATTCAGATATCCGGGGCGGGCAATGGCGATGCCGAAGAGTTCGTCGGTAATATCGAAGCCCATCAAAAGCCGGTGTCCCAGAGAAAGCCCGGGTTCCAGCCGCTGACTCATGGCGCAGCTCATCAGAAGATAACGGGCGTTGGTAATCAGAGTGACAATGGCGATTTCCGCATAAGCGGCATTGGCGGCGATGACAGTGATGCCGGCGTATTCACCTGCTGACGCGTTATTTAAAATACTGATCAGAAATCCCTGAAAGGCATTGAGTCCCGCGTTCCGCGCGGTGATGCCGAGGGAAAATGCCACAGCCAGGTAGCCGAGGCCGATGGGGATGCCGTCCCGCATTCCCAGGCGGAAGCCCTGGGCTTTGCTTTCGTTCATAAGTAGTTCCTCCCTTTTTTACTGGTTTTATTGTAGCAGTTTTATTTGCATAAGTAAAATGAATGATTATAATAAAACCATGAGAAAACCATAAGAAAAACTGGGATACCATGTCCTTCGCTGTCTTCGGACTTGCACTTTTTATTAAAGATAAATGCTAAAGTTGTACTTTTTAGTTATAATATTAATAAAAAATACAAATTTACACTTTTTAATCGAATTTTGTGTTTGTACTTTTCAACAGAAACATTTTCTGATAGTATATAGAAAACGAAATGCAAACACAGGAGGAAAATAGATATGTGTGGAATCGTAGGATTTGTGGGAAACCAGCAGGCAGCACCCATACTTCTGGCAGGCTTGGCGAAGCTGGAGTACAGAGGATATGATTCGGCCGGACTGGCGGTACGGGACGGCGATGGAAAGATAGAAGTAGTAAAAGCCAAAGGAAGACTGAAGGTTCTGGCGGAGAAGACCAATGGCGGCCAGGCCCTGGCGGGAGACTGCGGCATCGGCCATACCCGTTGGGCCACCCACGGAGAGCCATCCGAGACCAACGCCCATCCCCACTGCAGCGACGACGGAAATGTGGTAGGCGTTCACAACGGCATCATCGAAAACTATCAGGAACTGAAGGATAAGCTGCTGCGGAAGGGCTATCAGTTCTATTCTGAGACCGACACAGAGGTGGCCATCAAACTGGTGGACTACTATTATAAGAAGTATCTGGGAACGCCCGTGGACGCCATCAATCATGCCATGGTGCGGATCCGCGGTTCCTATGCCCTGGCAGTTATGTTCCATGACTACCCTGAGGAGATCTATGTGGCCCGGAAAGACAGCCCCATGATTCTGGGAATGGCAGACGGCGAGTGCTATGTGGCCTCCGATGTACCTGCGATTCTGAAATACACCAGAAATGTATATTATATCGGCAATATGGAGATTGGCCGTCTCCAGAAGGGAGCCATCACCTTCTATAACCTGGACGGCGACGAGATCCAGAAGGAGCCCGTGGAGATTACCTGGGACGCGGAAGCAGCAGAGAAAGCAGGCTTTGAGCATTTTATGATCAAAGAGATCCATGAGCAGCCCAGAGCAGTAAAGGATACCCTGAATTCTGTCATTCACGACGGCGTCATCGACCTGTCGGAGATGGGACTTTCCGACGAGACCATCCGGAATATCAGCCAGCTTTATCTGGTAGCCTGCGGATCCGCCTACCACGCGGCCATGTCCGCCCAGTATGCCATCGAGGATCTGGCTCAGATTCCCGTGCGGGTGGAGCTGGCCTCAGAGTTCCGTTACCGGAAAATGATTCTGGATGAAAAGGGCCTGGTGGTGGTCATCAGCCAGTCCGGAGAGACCGCGGATAGTCTGGCAGCTCTTAGGAAGGCCAAGAGCATGGGAATCCAGACTTTGGCTGTGGTCAATGTGGTGGGATCTTCTATTGCAAGAGAAGCCGATCATGTATTTTACACCCTGGCAGGCCCGGAGATCGCCGTAGCCACCACCAAGGCCTACAGCACCCAGCTCATCGCCTGCGACGTGCTGGGCGTCCAGTTCGCGAAGGTACGGGGAACCATTGATGAGAACCATTACCGGGAGTTGACCGAGGAACTGCTGGCGCTTCCGGAGAAGATCGAACGTATTCTTCAGGACAAAGAGCGTATCCAGTGGTTCGCAGCCAAGCAGGCGGCAGCCCACGATGTTTTCTTTATTGGCCGGGGGATTGATTATGCGATTTCCATGGAGGGCAGCCTGAAGTTAAAGGAGATTAGCTACATCCACTCCGAGGCCTACGCTGCAGGAGAGCTGAAGCACGGCACCATCAGCCTTATCGAGGACGGCACCCTGGTGGTAGGTATCCTGACCCAGAGCAGCCTCTATGAGAAGACTGTCAGCAACCTGGTGGAATGCAAGAGCCGCGGTGCCTACCTGATGGGCCTGACCACCTACGGTCACTACAGCATTGAGGACACCGCCGACTTTGTCATCTACATTCCGAAGACTGATGAGCACTTCGCCGCATCCCTGGCAGTAGTACCCCTCCAGCTTATGGGTTACTATGTATCCGTAGCCAGAGGCCTGGACGTAGATAAGCCGAGAAACCTGGCTAAGAGTGTAACTGTAGAATAATCTGATGCAGAGAAGTTAAACAGTAAACTAGATCCCGGGACAGGAGAAACGGCCCTCCCCTTCGAAACACGCAAATTTTCCGGAGGGGGAGGGCCGTTTCTCCTGTCCGTACACTGCTTAGAGCTTCCGGTATTCCGCATCTTCCCGACAGAGAAACCCGATCTCCCGGGGAGCGATGGGGAAGGGCAATGGCAGCTCGATGAGGGAACCGTTTTGCAGATCCGTCTGCACAAACTGGCGGATCACCCCGGCGATGCCGAGACCTACTCTGGCAAAATCGATGAGCAAATCCATCGACGTAGTTTCCAGCACATTTTCGGGAAAAAGCGTATACTCTTTCATATGAGCGTCCAGATACTGACGGGTCAGATTTTCCCGGTCCAGCAGCATCAGAACGCCATTTTTAATGAAAGAAACTGAATCCTCCGCCGTCAGCTTTTCCGGAAAAGACTGCCCCAGCTGACGTGCCAGGTTATCAAGATAATCCCGGGTGGTCACAAAAGTATCCTGAATTTCCATAACCGGTGAGAAAAGAAGCGTTCCCGCATCCTCCGGCCGCCCGGTGAGCCCCAGATCCAGTTCCCCGTTTTCCAGCATCTGGAGCGTTTGATTGGTTGCCTGACAGGAAATGGTGACCCGCAGGTGCGGATGGGCCTTGATAAAGTCCTTAAGCCGTGGCAGCAGCACATACTTGCATAGGGTGGAACTGACTCCGATGCGAAGCTGCCCCATGCCCAGTTCCCGACGGAGACGCAGCTGGTTTTCTGCATTCTCCAGAGTCTGGAAGGCTGATTTTACATGGGAAAAAAGCAGTTCTCCGTCCTCAGTCAGCTGAACTCCCCGGGAAGAACGGGTAAACAGCGCCGTGTTCATGGAATGCTCCAGCTTCCGGATGGACTTGCTGACCGCAGGCTGGCTGATAAAGAGCTCGTCGGCAGCGTGGGAAATATTGCCGGTCAGGGCCACGGTGTAGAAGATACGGTAGAGGGACAAATTCTGGTTCATCGTTAAAATCCTTTCTGTAAAAAAGTGAAAAGCCTGACAATGCAAGGAATTCTGTCAGAAATCACGGTGGTGTTGGTAAAAATTTAGAAATATAATTTAAAGTTATAACAAGTATTATTAATATGTATTTTAATTATATCAATAAATATGCTAGAATACAAGAAGTTGAAAATAAAGACAAGAAACTATAGATAAAAGGAGAATAAAATCATGGGAATGACAATGACACAGAAGATCCTGGCGGCCCACGCAGGCCTTCCCGAGGTGAAGGCGGGACAGCTCATCGAGGCCGATCTGGATCTGGTTCTGGGAAATGATATTACCACACCGGTGGCCATCCGCGAGATGCAGAAGCTGAATAAGCAGGATGTATTCAACAAGGATAAGATCGCCCTGGTTATGGACCATTTTATCCCGAATAAGGATATTAAGTCTGCGGAGAACTGCAAATGCGTCCGTGAATTCGCCTGTCGTCAGGATGTAACCAACTACTTTGATGTGGGAGAGATGGGTATCGAGCATGCGTTGCTTCCGGAAAAGGGGCTGACTGTAGCCGGAGACTGTATCATCGGTGCGGATTCCCATACCTGTACCTACGGAGCTCTGGGCGCATTTTCCACCGGCGTGGGAAGCACCGATATGGCAGCAGGCATGGCCACCGGAAAAGCATGGTTCAAGGTACCGTCTGCCATGAAGTTCAATATCGTAGGCAAGCCCTCCAAATGGGTCAGCGGTAAGGACGTAATCCTTCATATCATCGGCATGATCGGCGTGGATGGAGCCCTTTATAAGTCCATGGAATTTGTGGGCGATGGGATCCGGAACCTGTCCATGGACGACCGGTTCACCATTGCCAACATGGCCATCGAGGCAGGCGGAAAAAACGGCATCTTCCCGGTGGACGAGAAGGCCATTGCCTATATGAAGGAGCATTCTGAGAGAGAATATAAGATTTACGAGGCAGACCCGGACGCAGAGTATGACGAGGAGTACACCATCGATCTGAGTACCTTAAAGTCCACCGTATCCTTCCCGCATCTGCCGGAGAATACAAGGACCATCGATGAGATCACCGAGCCAGTGGAGATCGATCAGGTAGTCATCGGTTCCTGCACCAATGGCCGTATGGACGATCTGCGGGCAGCGGCTGAGATCCTGAAAGGCCGCAAGGTGAAGAAGGGCCTTCGCTGCATCGTGATTCCGGGAACCCAGAAGATTTATATGGACGCCATGGATGAAGGACTCTTAAAGATCTTCATCGAGGCGGGAGCGGTAGTCAGCACACCCACCTGCGGACCCTGCCTGGGCGGATACATGGGAATCCTGGCGGCAGGTGAGCGCTGTGTATCCACCACCAACCGGAACTTTGTAGGACGTATGGGCCATGTGGAGTCCGAGGTTTACCTGGCAAGCCCGGCGGTAGCCGCAGCCAGTGCCGTGACCGGCCGCATCAGCGCGCCGGCAGAGCTTGGATTATAGGAGGAAGAGAAGATGCAGGCAAAAGGAAGAGTATTCAAATACGGAGACAATGTAGATACAGACGTAATCATTCCAGCCAGATATCTGGCCATCGCGGATCCCAAAGAGCTGGCGGAGCATTGTATGGAGGATATCGACAGGGATTTTGTGAAGAAGGTACAGCCCGGCAATATCATGGTGGCAGGCAAGAACTTCGGCTGTGGCTCCTCCCGTGAGCACGCGCCGTTGGTTATCAAGGTGTCCGGTATCTCCTGCGTGATTGCGGAGACTTTCGCGCGGATCTTCTATCGCAATGCCATCAATATCGGATTGCCCATCATTGAGTGTCCGGAAGCAGCGAAGGATATTCAGGATGGCGACGAGGTGGAAGTGGACTTCGACAGCGGTATCATTTATAACCGGACCAGCGGTAAGCAGTACCAGGGCCAGGCCTTCCCGGAATTTATGCAGAAAATCATTAAGGCAGAGGGATTGATCAACTACATCAATCAGAAATAATAAATTAGTAAACGAAATGGAAAGCTCCTGTCAGGCAGAAAAGGCCCGGCAGGAGTTTTTGATTGCACATAATGAGGAATGGTCGGAATAGATTTTGACACGGCAGGCCGGGCGAGAGGCAATTGCTTCAGATGGATTACGCGGGCGGCGTGAACAGCGGCAGCTCCGGCGGCGAGAAGCTGAAGGAAAAGAAGCAGATCACCAGCAGAATCAGCAGAGCGTAGCCTGCGAGCAGTGGCAGAGTCAGTCCGGGCCAGCGTACCTCCAGATACCGGGACAGGAGGAAGGTCAGCAGGACGCTGAATACAAAAATCAGGATGTCGAGAACGAAAAAGTCCTGTCCAAACAGTCCGGTATAAGTAAAAAAAGAAGAGACGATAAAAAACATCCCCATGCAGACGGCCAGAAGACGGGAGGTGAGAAAATGCCCGGAGCCTTTGTAAAGGACGATGATTTCAAAAAATGTGTAAAGCAGCACCGGAAAAAACAAAAGCTTCAGATGCTCCCAGACTGATTCATTGACCGGGGAGAAGAGGGCGACGAAGGGGTTTTCACCGCTCCAATGGTAGGTAAAATGAAGCAGGGTGCCGAGAATCAGGGTAAACAGAATTCCGGCAGCCAGATTCAAACGTTCACGGATTTTCATAAAAATACTCCTTACAGAGAGAGTTTTGTTTTAGTGTAGAATGGAAAAGGATCTAAAATGTCTGTCCTGACAAAATTATTTTTGGTTTCTTTCACAGGAATTATTCAGAAAAAGGATAAAAAAGGAAAGAAAATACAAAAAATGTTACAAAATTGTGACAGACGGGTTGACGCGCCGATAAAACATTTTTATAATAAAGGCTATGAACAGGCTGAGAGATAGTGCAATCGTGCTGGGATTGGCAGGCATGCTTCTGATGGTGTCGGCCGATACAAAGGATGTGGAAGCAAAAATCTCTTACGAAAGCGAAGTTCTTTTTGAAGATACGAAACAGAGCTCTGTGGGGGCGGTCTGTCCGGCGGCGGGCGGAAGAGCCCTGAAGCTGGCAGCGCAGGCTATCGGAGCCGAAAACGAAGTGGAGATAGAGATAGAAACGAAAATAGAAGCAGAAATCCAGGCGGAAGAAACGGCCGGACTCTCCCCGGAGGACTATGATGCCCTCCTCCGTATCGTGGAGGCGGAAGCCTCCGGCGAGGACGAGACAGGGAGACTTCTGGTGGCCAATGTGGTGCTGAACCGGGTCCGGGCTGAAGCCTTTCCCGACACCATTCAGGCAGTGGTCTATCAGACCCGTGATGGAAGAGCCCAGTTTTCCCCGGTGGGAAGCGGCAAGATAGAGAGAGTTATCGTGTCTGACACTACCCGGATCGCTGTGGAGCGGGCACTGGCAGGGGAAGACGTGTCCGGTGGAGCCCTGTATTTTGTGAATCCGTCCCTGGCGGACGCCGGTGCCCTGAGCTGGTTCCGGGAGAATCTGACCCTGGTGCGGGCCTATCACGATCATGAATTTTATCTGTAATTTTGATGAGGCAGATTCTAATTCAGAAAAAAGAATTGAAAAATATGCCGCAAATCTGTATACTGAAAGTAGTTGCATAAAGGCGGAAGAATTATGAGAAGATAAAATGAAAAGCTGCCCGGCATCACTGGGCAGCTTTTCATTTTAAAGATGTTTATGCAGAGTGAAACTACTCTTCGATGAGATACGGCTGCAGTACGTTCAGGATGGAATCCAGCTCTTCATCCGCATGGATGCTTAAATCGATGGGCTTGGAAAGATCCAGGCTGAAGATTCCCATAATGGACTTTGCGTCGATGACATAGCGTCCGGATACCAGATCAAAATCTACATCGAACTTTGTAATATCATTTACAAAAGATTTCACTTTCTCGATAGAATTCAGACAAATTTTGACTGTTTTCATGATAATACCCTCCTGATAATAGCTTACTTTAGCTAGATCTTAATACGGGGGTGGGTAAAAGTCAATGACAAATCCATATATTTTTCGGAAAGAGGTTCCAAAATGAAATCAGAAATGAAAAAGGTTGCATTACATAATCTGGGATGTAAAGTCAATGCCTATGAGACCGAGGGTATGCAGCAGCTGCTGGAGCAGGCGGGCTATGAGATCGTGCCCTTCGAGGAACAGGCCGACATCTATATTGTAAATACCTGTTCCGTGACGAACATTGCGGATCGAAAGTCCCGGCAAATGCTGCATCGGGCGAAAAAGCAGAATCCGGAGGCCCTGGTGGTGGCGGTGGGCTGTTATGTGCAGACGGCGGAGGCCGAACTTCGGGAGGACGCGGCTGTGGATCTGCTCATCGGAAATAACCGGAAAAAAGATCTGCTGGCTATTTTGCAGGCCTACGAAGCAGGCGTGGACGAGGACGCAGTCATCGATATCAACCATACCAAAGAGTATGAGAATATGACGGTCACTAAGACGGCGGAGCATACCCGCGCTTATGTGAAGGTTCAGGACGGTTGCAATCAGTTCTGCAGCTACTGCGTGATTCCCTACGCCAGAGGGCGGGTGCGGAGCCGGGACAGCGAGGATGTATGTAAGGAAATCCGGGAACTGGCGGCGTCGGGCTACCGGGAGGTGGTGCTTACCGGTATTCACCTGAGCTCCTACGGCGTAGATCTGGAGGGGGAGAGCCTTCTGACCCTGATTCAACGGGTCAATGAAATTGAGGGTATCGATCGGATTCGGCTAGGTTCCCTGGAACCCCGGATTATCACGGAGGAGTTTGCTAATACCCTGGCAAAGATGAAAAAGTTTTGTCCTCATTTTCATCTTTCTCTCCAGAGCGGCTGCGACGCGACGCTGAAAAGAATGAACCGACGCTATACCGCAGAGGAATACGCGAAGAGCTGCGAGCTTCTCCGGGAAAAGTTTGACCATCCGGCTCTTACCACGGACGTGATTGTTGGCTTCCCGGGAGAGTCGGAGGAGGAGTTCGCCGAGACCGTGGAGTTTCTGAAGCGGATTCATCTGTTTGAAACCCATATTTTCAAATATTCCAGAAGAAAGGGAACCCGGGCGGCAGTCATGGAGCATCAGATCCCGGAGCAGGTGAAAACCGAGCGCAGCCACGTGCTTCTGGCTCTGGACAGCGCCCATTCCAGACAGTATATGGAGGAGTTAAAGGGGCAGCAGGTGGAGATCCTCATTGAGGAAAAGATCACCGTAGCGGGTGTGGAATACCAGGTAGGCCATACAAAGGAATATATCCGGGCGGCGGTTCAGGAAGAAGAAGACCTGACCAATCAGATTATTCCGGCGGTGATTGGGGATACTCTGGAGGAACGCCTTTGCCTGGCAAAAAGGATCTAGGGCTTGTATTTTTGTGAAAGATAGAGTACAATAGTTTGTAGTGGTGTCAGGAGCGTGATAGAGAATGAGCAGATTGGATAGCACACAGAATTTCAAAGTATTGTCAGAGTCAGAGAACCGGGTGGGGGATATACTCCAGCAGGTGTATCAGGCTATGACGGAAAAAGGGTATAATCCGGTGAATCAGATCGTGGGTTATATTATGTCCGGAGATCCTACCTATATTACGAGTCATAACAATGCCCGCAGCCTGATTATGAAGGTGGAGCGGGATGAACTGGTGGAGGAGCTTCTGAAGGTCTATATCGAGGCGAAGCTCTAGTTCGGTTCAGAAAATGAACGGTACAAAAGGAACCGGAAGACAGGAGAATAGGATGAGAATACTGGGACTTGACTTTGGTTCCAAGACCGTGGGCGTGGCAGTCAGCGATCCCCTGGGGATTACTGCCCAGCCTGTGGAAATTGTGCGGAGAAAGTCTGAGAGCAAGCTGCGGCAGACGCTGGCCAGGATCGAAGAACTGGTCAGGGAGTATGGCGCGGAAAAGCTGGTGCTGGGACTTCCGAAGAATATGAACAATACCCTGGGAGAGCGTGCGGAGAAGTCTCTGGCATTTAAAGAGATGTTGGAGAAACGTACGGGGCTCCCTGTTGTGATGTGGGATGAGCGTCTTACGACTGTGGCAGCTAACCGCGCCATGATGGAAGGCGGGGTGCGCCGGGAGAACCGGGGACAGTATGTGGACGCTTTGGCGGCCACTTTGATTTTGCAGGGCTATCTGGACAGTCTTGCCGCTTCAGATACCAGAAACGCGGAAGATGATGAGTAATCAGGAGTAATCAGATGGAAAAGATTTCATTTACCCATAAAGAGACGGGGAAAACGGTAGACTTTTATGTGCTGGAGGAGACACGCCTGAACGGTGTGGACTATATTCTGGTGACTGATTCCCAGGAAGATGACGGAGAAGCACTGATTCTGAAGGATCTGTCTTCCGATGGGGATAGCGAAGCCCTCTACGAGATCGTGGAGGATGATCGGGAGCTTGAGAGCGTCATGGGCATCTTTGAGCAGCTTCTGGACGATGTGGATCTGACCCTTTAGAATCAGGGAAAGGGCAGGGAGCAGGAGGCTGGTTTGGCAGTAGACAGGGAAAAGTTTCAGAAATTACTGAAAGAAAAAGGATTGAAGATGACCAGACAGCGTCTGGTCGTGCTGGAGGTGCTGGCGGAGAATCCGGAGCAGCATTTGACAGCAGAGGATATTTACGAGAGAGTAAAAGTAGAAAATCCGGATATCGGATTGGCTACTGTTTATAGAACAGTTCAGTTATTATTAGAGCTGGAACTGATTGATCGCATCAACCTGGATGACGGTTTTATTCGTTATGAGATAGGAAGTCTGGACGAGGAAGAACATCACAGATATCATCATCTGATTTGTCTCAGATGTGGGAAGGTATCTGCTTTTCAGGATGATATGCTGGAAGCGCTGGAGACGGGGGTAAAGCAGGCGCTGGGATTTCAGGTGGTCGACCATGAGGTGAAACTCTACGGATACTGTAAAGACTGTTTGGAAAAGGAACACAAATAACAGATTTATTTACAGGAGGAAAGAGCTTGAGAAATATTAACAATTCAAAACTGCGGATCATTCCCCTCGGCGGACTGGAGCAGATCGGAATGAATATTACTGCCTTTGAATTCGAAGACAGTATTGTTGTTGTGGACTGCGGTCTGTCATTTCCGGAGGATGATATGCTGGGTATCGATCTGGTTATCCCGGATGTGAGTTATCTGAAGGAGAACATTCAGAAGGTGAAGGGCTTTGTGATCACCCATGGACATGAGGATCACATCGGCGCCCTGCCCTATGTGCTGAAGGACATCAATGTGCCGATCTACGCCACCAAGCTGACCATCGGTCTCATCGAGCATAAGCTGAAAGAGCACAATATGTTGAACCATGTGAAACGCAAGGTGATTCAGCATGGTCAGTCCATCAATCTGGGGGCATTCCGGATCGAGTTCATCAAGACCAACCACAGTATCGTGGATGCCTCTGCCCTGGCCATCTATTCCCCGGCAGGCATCGTGGTACACACCGGAGACTTTAAGGTGGATTACACACCGGTATTTGGCGACGCTATCGATCTGCAGCGTTTTGGCGAGATTGGAAAGAAGGGTGTTCTGGCCCTCATGTGCGACAGCACCAATGCAGAGCGTCCGGGCTTTACCATGTCTGAGAAGACCGTGGGCAAGGTATTCGACGATATCATGTCCGATCATAAGAATTCCCGTATCATCATCGCCACCTTCGCGTCTAACGTGGACCGTGTACAGCAGATTATTAATTCCGCTTACAAATACGGCCGGAAGGTAGTCATCGAGGGCCGGAGTATGGTCAATGTGATTTCCACAGCGTCAGAACTGGGATACCTGAATATTCCTGACAAGACGCTCATTGATATCGAGCAGATGAAGAACTATCCAGACGATCAGGTGGTCCTGATTACCACCGGAAGCCAGGGAGAGTCCATGGCGGCTCTATCCCGGATTGCGGCGAATATTCATAAAAAGGTACAGATCAAGCCGGGCGACACCGTGGTGTTCAGTTCCAAGGCCATTCCGGGCAATGAGAAAGCGGTTTCCCGTGTGATCAACGAGCTGTCCATGAAGGGAGCAGACGTGATTTTCCAGGATGCCCATGTATCGGGACATGCGTGTCAGGAGGAGATTAAGCTGATTTACTCCCTGGTTCGTCCCAAGTACGCCATTCCGGTTCACGGTGAATACCGTCATCTGAAGGCCCAGGCCGATGTGGCCCGGAGTCTTGGTATTCCAAAGGAGAACATCTTCATTCTGTCCTCCGGTGATGTGCTGGAGCTGAACGCGGATAACGCGAAAGTCGTGGATCATGTGCATACAGGCGGAATCCTGGTGGATGGCCTGGGCGTGGGCGATGTGGGAAATATTGTTCTGCGGGATCGTCAGCATCTGGCTGAGGACGGCATTATGATCGTGGTTATGACCCTGGAGAAGTACAGTAATCAGCTGCTGGCCGGACCGGATATCGTGTCCCGTGGCTTCGTCTATGTGCGGGAGTCCGAGGATCTGATGGAAGAGGCAAGAGCTGTAGTGAACGACGCGGTGAATAACTGCCTGGAGAAAGGCGTAACCGACTGGGGCAAGCTGAAGAATGTGATCAAGGACGCTTTAAGCGACTTTATCTGGAAGAAGACGAAGCGGAATCCCATGATTCTGCCGATTATTATGGAAGTATAGCGATAAAGAGGACTGAGGATGAATACAAGAAAAGCGGCCCTGACGGTCTTATCCATAACATTGAAAATCGTAATCATGGCAGTGATTGTGCTTGGCATCTTCAAGCTGGGAAGCACGGCCTTCTCCTACGGACATTCAGTGTTCCAGGAGGAAGCCCTGGATCCCATGCCGGGAAGAACCATCACAGTTACGGTGGAGGACGGTTCCTCAGCGAAGACCATTGCGAAGCTGATGGAGCACAAGGGACTGGTGGAGAACTGGAAGCTTTTCTATATTCAGGCCATATGCTCCAAGTATTCCAAGACTATGAAAGCAGGAACCTATACCCTTTCGACAGCCATGAAGCCCAGACAGCTGATGGCAGTCATGTCGGGCGAAGAGGTGGATTTCGACTGGGGACAAGAGGAAGAATCGTAAGTGATAGCAGGAGAGAGAACCACAGCCTATATCAATTCCCTTGATATGGGCAATACAGAGCTTTTGAATCAAATAGAGAAAGAAGCACTGGAAACCTATGTGCCGATCATACGACGGGAGACGCAGAGCTTTCTGAAGACGCTGCTGGCGGCAAAGAAGCCTGAAAGGATCCTGGAGGTAGGAACGGCCGTAGGCTTTTCTGCGCTTCTGATGGCAGAGTACAGTCCGGCGGATACACGGATCACCACCATTGAAAAATACGAGAAACGGATTCCCATTGCAAAGGAGAATTTCCGCAGGGCGGGACGTCAGGATCGGATTACCCTGCTGGAGGGGGATGCTGCGGATATTTTGAAGGGGCTGACAGGAACCTATGATTTTATTTTCATGGATGCAGCCAAGGGCCAGTATATTCACTTCCTGCCGGAGGTGTTCCGGCTTCTGGCGCCTGGAGGTATCCTTTTATCCGATAATGTACTGCAGGACGGCGATATCATCGAGTCCCGATTCGCAGTGGAACGCCGCGACCGGACCATTCACAGCCGTATGCGGGAGTATCTGTATACGCTGACCCATCACCCGGAGCTGACTACCTCGGTGCTGCCGCTGGGTGACGGTGTGACTGTAAGCGTGAAGAAAGGTAATGATTCAGTATAACTGTTTTGATATGGAATGGTTATAAAGAAGGAGCAAGTATGAGTACAGAGAGAAAACCGGAGCTTTTAATTCCGGCCAGCAGTCTGGAGGTCTTAAAGACCGCGGTGGTCTTTGGCGCAGATGCGGTATACATCGGCGGCGAGGCCTTTGGTCTTCGCGCCAAGGCTAAAAATTTCTCCATGGAAGACATGAAAGAGGGAATTGCCTTCGCCCATGCCCATGGGGTAAAGGTTTATGTAACAGCGAATATTCTGGCCCATAACCGGGATCTGGAAGGCGTGCGGGCTTATTTTGAGGAACTGAAGGAAATCAAACCGGACGCGCTGATTATCGCGGACCCGGGCGTCTTTATGCTGGCGAAGGAGATTTGTCCGGAGATAGAGCGTCATATCAGCACCCAGGCCAATAACACCAACTATCTGACCTATCAGTTCTGGTATCAGCAGGGGGCAAAACGGGTGGTTTCCGCCCGAGAGCTTTCCATGGAAGAACTTCGGGAGCTGCGGGCGCATATCCCGGAGGATCTGGAAATTGAGACTTTTGTACACGGAGCCATGTGTATCTCTTATTCGGGACGCTGCCTTCTGAGCAATTATTTTACCGGCCGCGACGCGAACCAGGGTGCCTGTACCCATCCCTGCCGCTGGAAGTACGCGGTTATGGAGGAGAGCCGTCCCGGCGAGTATCTGCCGGTGTATGAAAATGAGCGGGGCACCTATATCTTTAATTCCAAGGATCTCTGCATGATTGAGCATATTCCGGAGCTTCTGGAATCCGGCATTGACAGCTTTAAGATTGAGGGCCGCATGAAGACGGCGCTCTATGTGGCGACAGTGGCCAGAACCTACCGGAAGGCCATCGACGATTGCCTGAAGTCCCGGGAGCTTTACGAGGAACATATGCCCTGGTATAAGGAGCAGATTGCAGCTTGCACGTATCGGGAATTTACCACCGGATTTTTCTATGGAAAGCCGGACGAGAGTTCCCAGATTTATGATAACAATACGTATCAGAAGGGCTATACCTATCTGGGAATTGTTGGCGACGTGGACGCGGAAAATTATATCCATCTGGAGCAGAGGAATAAGTTTTCTGTGGGAGAAATGATTGAGATCATGAAGCCGGACGGAGAAAATCTGGCTGTCAGGGTAGAAGCTATCCTGAATGAAGAAGGCGAAGCCATGGAGAGCGCGCCCCATCCCCAGCAGAAGCTGCGCGTGAAGTTAAGTGGTGAAGCGGACGCCTGCGATATTCTGAGACGGAAAGAAGAGTAGAAAAGCTGTAATACGTTCTCTATACCGGAAATTAAATGGGAAAGGCACCTTGCAGGTGGATTTATCAAGTAAGATAACTCCACTCGGAAGGTGTTTTTTTGAAGACGTTTCCGCATTATTAGAGACAGAAGGAGGATTACGGGCAGGAGAATGGATAAGAAAATCATGGCAAACGCCAAAGCCTGCGCCTGGCAGAATTAGACTCTGTTAAAAAATTCTTATAACTGTGGTAAGATTACCTTGTAATTGAAAATTGGGGCGTGATGCTTTTTAAATTTTATGTTCTATTTGTACGAGATTTATTACTGCATATGATGTGTTGGGGTTTCGGTTACGCATGGATGACCGATAGAGATACAGCTTTGGTGCGGTGATGATTTCCGGTTTAATGTATGGAGCCATCGGTACATCTATAAGTATGATACCGCTGAAATTGGAAGAATGATGTATCAGAGTTATAAGGCAGGTATGATACAGAATGAAGAGGAGTTTGTAGAACAGTTGAAAAAATTGAGAGGTGAGTAGAATGGGAGATAAAAAAATCTATGTAATTGCAAAGATTTTTGACAAGCAGGGTTGCATAGCCTACAGTTGCAAGACACCGAATGAGGCAAGATGTCTGCCGGGAACATTGGAAGCGATTCGAGCAGAAGGGGTGCAGATAGTAGTACTGGATTCGCCGGATATTTATCCAGAGTATGCACCATATGAATATATAGAGGATATGAAGGAATATATCGATCGGGTTTCAAAACTGAATGTTGCATAAGAAAAAGTAAGGGAACAAGCCTACCTGGCCTGTTCCCTTACTTTTCCGAAGATACCGAATCAAAAAGGGTTGTTATGATAAAAACCTTTGAAAGGACATGACCATGTATAAGATTGGAATTTGTGATGACGACAAGATTTTATGTCCTGTTTTGGAAGAGCGGATTTACGGGCTTTCAAAAGAGCTAGGGATGAAAGTCGAAATTGAGGTATGGTATCCCGGCGAAAGTATACAAAATGATTTGAATTTCAAAAAGGAAATTCTGTTTTTAGGGTTCCGTTAAAAGATATTGCTTATCTTATGAGTATGGATAAGAAAATAATCATTGTAAAGAAAGATGGAAAAGAAGAATTTTATGGAAAGCTAAAGAGCATCGCAGAAAATCTTCCAGCTGATTTTTTGATGATTCATCAATCCTATATTATCAATCCGTCAAATGTAAGTGAATATTCTTATGAAATGGTAAAAATGCTAAATGGAGAAAATTTAAATATCAGTAAACCATATAGAAAAGAAACTTAATTTCTGCAACGGGAGTATGGGTTATATTAATGACAGGACGAAAAGCCTTGATTTACAAGGGGTTCGGATCTGTCTTTTCTATTGTGGGCAATAAAATTTGATAAAGAAGGTGATTGACAAACTGACTCGCAATGACTTATCATTAGATAACGCAATGCGTTAAATAATGGTGGAATAAAGAAGATGAGTAGAGGAAAAGAAGTAAAAGAGCTAAGAGAAAAAATGGGAATGAACAGACGTGAGTTCAGCGATTACTATGGTATTCCATATCGAACGATTCAGGATTGGGAAGCAGAGAAAAGAGAGCTTCCGGATTATTTACTGCGATTGTTGAAATACAGAGCGGAAATAGAGCGTCGAATCAAAAGTGAAGATATTTAAAGGTGGTACTGATGATTTGTTGGACTGGAAATAATTATATTTAGTTCAAGATAAGATGATTTCCAGTCCAAGAATTAGTTCAAGGAAGGGTTATCAGTTATCATAGTATTTTTTGTATATTTTTTTACCATAAGCATAACGCAATGCGTCAAGTTGGAAAGGAGAGTATTTAGTGGATAAGAAAATAAGCGTAATATCAGATTTGGATGGAAAGAAAATTGTTGTGATCAGTGATATTCGTTTTAAAGGGAAGAGGAATATCAATTGGGAAGAAGTTGAGCAGTATTTAAAAGAATACATAGGAAATTGCTATGAAGTAGTCGAAACCTCGGATCAAGTCTATATTGGTTCAGATTTTCCAGGAGAATTAAAAGGATCTGTAGATACCAAAAGATTATATGGAGCGAATGCGAAAGCAAAGGCTAATGCTACCCAGGGAATTCCTATGCTTCTTCAATGTGCTACGAATAGACGATGGCAGGAAAACTTTAAAGGAAAGCATAATGTTGATGCAAAGTTTGGCTGGTATAGGTTTACGACAAGGTTTGCACTCCCAGTATATAACAATGATACTGGAGAACTTGAACGATTTAATATATTCAGGATAGAAATGTTGATACGACATGCTGCAGACGGATATTTATATCTGTATGACTTGGTGAACATAAAAAAAGAAACGAGCACCCCGCTTGAGCAATAGCCGTACGGTAACAAACCCATTTCTTGATTATATGATACATTGAACAGTATTAAATGTCAACGAAAAAAGCATAAGAATCTCAATGTTATACTGCAAAATTTGTAATTGAAAAAGAGCATATGTATGTGGAAAATGCAAACAGGGCAACCAGGGAAGGCTTTATTACAGCAGATAATATAGAACCCAATCCTAAAAATCCGATTATAGCGGCATTTTTCAGAAATATTGGTTATGCCGATCAACTTGGTTCTGGCGTACATAATTTATTTAAGTATAGTAAATATTATTCAGGGCAGGAACCGGAATTTATAGAGGGTGATGTGTTTAAGACTATTGTGCCTTTGAATGATGAATATTCTTATGATTTTGTAGCAGATAAACAGGAAATAAAAAGTGCCGATAACAATGTGAGAGTGCCGATAAGAAGTGCAGATAACAAAATCATGAGAAAGCAACAAACAAAGGTACTTGAATATATAAAAGAAAATGGAAAAATAACATCACATCAGGCGGAAATATTGTTGCAAGTAAAGCAAAGGCGTGCCAGAGTGATTCTTAGGGAAATGGTAGAGGCAGGAATGCAGGAAAATATGTGACAAAAGAAACGAATAATTAATAGTGGTTTTAAGGGAACAAGTCTATCTGGCCTGTTCCCTTACTTTTTCCGAAGATAGCGAATCAAAAAGGTTTGTTATGATAAAAACATTTGAAAGTGAGTGGGGAAAAGAATATACTAGTAGCAGGGGATTGAAGAAAAATAATGGAGAAAGAGATATGGGGAAGATTGATGAAGTACGATTAGGATTTGAAACAGCATACATCGACGGTTCCGTTGTTTCAAACAATATATAGACCAGAATTTGTATCCAATAATCATAAAGCAGGAAAGAAAGTATTTTCGTCTATTGAGGACGAACTTTTGGCATGTGATAGTTTCCAGATAAGCGTAGCATTTATTACGATGAATGGTATTACCCCTCTTCTTCAAACATTGAAAGAGCTTGAGGAGAGAAATATTGAAGGTGAAATTCTTACAACCAATTATTTGAATTTCAGTGAGCCTAGAGCTTTGAAAAAACTCAACGAATTATCCAATATCACACTTAAAATGTATGATGTAGAAGCTGCTAAGGAAGGATTTCACACAAAGGGTTATATTTTCAAGAAGGAAGAAATTTATCGTATTATTATTGGCAGTTCTAATATCACAAGCGCAGCACTTACGAGTAATAGAGAGTGGAATACAAAGTTAATTTCAACAGAACAGGGAGAAATAGCGCAGGAAATTATTGCTGAATTCAATGAATTATGGAATTCAAACTATGCATTATCGTTTGATGAGTTCTATGAGAAGTATAGCGAGCAATATGAGATCATCAAGCACCAGCGTGAGATTGCAAAACAGGAAGAAATCATTTCAATTGAAAAATATAAACTGCAGCCAAACAGTATGCAGGTGGGGTTTATTACGAATTTGAGAAAAATTCTGGAGGCTGGTGAGGATAGAGCACTTTTGATTTCTGCGACTGGTACGGGGAAGACCTATGCGTCTGCATTTGCAATGAGAGAACTTGGGTTTAAACGAGTACTGTTCTTGGTTCATCGCGGCCAGCTGGCAAGACAGACAAAGAAGTCTTATGAAAAAGTATTTGCCAGGTCCGTTTCAATGGGACTGGTCGGTGCCGGATACCATGAATATGACGCAGATTATGTGTTTGCGACAGTACAGACATTGAATCGAGATGAACATTTGCTTCAGTATAAAAAAGATACATTCGATTGTATTGTATTAGATGAAGCCCACCATGTTCCGGCAGATACATATCAGAAAGTGATGAATCATTTTACTCCAAAACTTTGGCTGGGAATGACAGCTACTCCGGATAAAAGAGATGATAGCATAGAAGGAAGAAATGTTTACGAGCTATTCAACTATCAAATTGCATACGAAATTCGATTACAACAGGCGATGGAGGAGAATCTTCTTTGTACATTCCACTATTTTGGCATTACCGATTTGGAAATTATCGGAGATGAAAAAGGGGTCAGAAGAGATTTTACTATGCTGACCAGTGATGAAAGGGTAAAGCATATTATCAATCAGGCTGACTATTATGGATATAGTGGGGATAAGGTGAAAGGGCTGATTTTCTGTAGCAGTATTAAGGAATCGGAAGAATTAGCAAATAAATTTAATCACACGATGAATCCTTCCACAGGTCGGAAGTTCAGAACGATTGCGTTGAATGGCAGTGCTTCTGAACAGGATAGACAGGCTGCGTTTGAGAGACTTGCCATGAATGAAGAAGATGCAACAGAAGATAATGAGCCGTTGGATTATATTTTTTCTGTCGAAATCTTAAACGAAGGTGTTGATATTGTAGAAGTAAATCAGGTTATTATGCTTAGACCAACACAATCCCCGATTGTGTTTATCCAGCAGTTGGGACGAGGACTCAGAAAAGCATACGGAAAAGAATATGTAGTAATTCTTGATTTTATCGGAAATTACAACAATAATTTTATGATTCCAATCGCATTATCAGGGGACAGAACCTATAATAAAGATAATATTCGCAGATATGTCATGGAGGGTGGAAGAGTAATTCCTGGTGCGTCTACCATACATTTTGATGAGATTAGTAGAAAGAAAATATTTGCGTCTGTAGATAATGCAAACTTTAGCGATATAAAGCTTATCCGAGAGAACTACACAAATCTAAAGAACAAGCTCGGACGAATTCCCAGGCTGTGTGATTTTGATGACTACGGTGAAATGGATGTCATTCGTATTTTTGATAACAACAATCTTGGCTCATACTATAAGTTCCTGGTAAAATATGAGAAAGAATATAACATTCGTTTGTCGGAGGACGAAGAAAAGGTTATAGAGTTCGTTTCAAAAAAGCTGGCAAGTGGAAAAAGAATTCAAGAGCTTCAGATGTTGAAAAGAATGATGGCGTATGCTCACGGATTATCAAAGTCTGGCTTATTTGCAGGTCTTTTGGAAGATATGAAGGGGTATGGAAAAGCTATTGGTCAGAATCAGAGAGAAAACATTATAAATGTTATGACAAATGAGTTCCCTGCCGGAGCAAGTAAGAAGACTTATTCTCAATGTGTATTTATTGAGAAAGAAGGAACAGATTATAAACCGACAAAGACATTTATGCAGATGATGGAACATAATGAGTTTTATGAGGTCCTTCAAGAATTAGTTGAATTTGGCATTCGCCGATATGAAAGAAATTATATAAAGACATATGATCGGACAGATTTGGTTTTATATCAGAAATATACCTATGAAGATGTCTGTCGCCTGCTTAACTGGGAGCAGAACGAAGTGCCATTAAATATTGGCGGATATAAGTTTGATAAAAAGACAAAGACATTTCCAGTGTTCATCAATTATGATAAGGCCGAGAATATTAGCGATACTACAAAATATGAAGATCATTTTGTACCAGGATTTCGGGATCGTTTGATTGCTATTTCAAAATCAGGAAGAAGTTTACAGTCGGAAGATGTGCAGAATTTCTTGAAAGCAAAGGAACGAGGTATTCAAGTGGAGCTTTTTGTAAGAAAAAATAAGGACGATAAGATTTCGAAAGAATTTTATTATCTGGGACATATGACAGCAAGTGGAAGCGTAAAAGAAATTACAATGGCTAATACCCAAAAAACAGCAGTGGAAATAGAGTGGATACTTGATGTCCCGGTACGGGAAGATATTTATGAATATATCGTGAATTCTTAAGTGGAGGATATATGAGGACGATAAAAGTTGTGGCAGCTGTAATAAAAGCTGTTAATGAAGATGGAGAACCGATTATTTTTGCTACACAACGTGGATATGGAGATTTCAAAGGGGGCTGGGAATTTCCTGGTGGAAAAATTGAATCTGGCGAGACACCGCAAGAAGCATTAAAACGTGAAATCCTGGAAGAACTTGACACAGAAATAGCCGTAGGTGATTTGATTGATACAATTGAGTTCGATTATCCGGACTTTCATCTTTCGATGGAATGCTTTTGGTGTGAAATCTGCAGGGGAGATCTTGTGTTGAAAGAACATGAAGCTGCGCGGTGGTTAAACAAAGAATCACTTTGCTGCGTAAATTGGCTTCCAGCAGATGTATTGTTGCTTGAAAAAGTGCAAATGAATCTATAGGTATGGTAGGAGTACTTCACAGCTGTCATTACGACGCAGCTTCAAAAAGTGAAAAGGGCATAATTCATGAGTTTGAAAAATGTTTTGATTATTGTGGACGATATCGAAGAGTCTATAAAATTTTATGAGGAACTGTTTGGACTGCGTGTGGTTACAAGACTGGAAGGCAATGTAATTATGTCTGAGGGACTGGTATTGCAGGACGCGGATGTATGGTACGACAGTACAAAACTACATACCGTACCATATAATAATAGGACGGAACTTTATTTTGTAGATCACGATATAGAGGGTATCATAAAGAAACTGGAGACTGGCCGAGAGGTTGTAACTTATGTTACAGAATTAATGGAGCTGGAGGGCGGACAGAAGCTTGTAAGATTTTATGATCCATCGGGAAATCTGATTGAGGTTCGAACACCTGTGGATTACAAAGAATGACAGAATTGAGGGCAAGGGATGCAGATATTTGTGGATGCAGATGCGTGTCCGGTAGTAGGCATTGTAGAGAAAATAGCAGAGAAATACAACATATCAACCACATTGCTGTGTGATACGAACCATGTGCTGATTTCTGATTATAGTGAAGTAATTGTTGTCGGAGCAGGAGCAGATGCCGTAGATTATAAGCTGATTAGCATTTGCCATAAGGGTGATGTTGTAGTATCGCAGGACTATGGGGTAGCTGCTATGGCTCTTGGAAAAGGTGCGTATGCTATTCACCAATCCGGTAAGTGGTATACGAACGAAAATATCGATCAGTTGCTTATGGAGCGGCACCTGAATAAGAAGGCAAGACGAAGTTCTCATAAGAATCATCTGAAAGGACCGAGAAAGCGTACAGAAGATGATGATATACGCTTTGCCCAGTCTTTTGAAAAACTTTTACGGATGATACAGAATGGAAGATAGAAAAGTGGAATAACCTTGATGGGGCTAATTTATCAGAGAAAATAAATCGTACTGGCCCAAATCAACTGGGAAAGGCACTTCACAGTCGGATTTATCATAAGATAAGATAAATCCGCCCGTGAGGTGCCTTTTTTGAAGACGTTTCCGCAACCATTAGAGGCAGAAGAGGAGCAGTATTACTTGCAGAGGCTAAAAGAGGGCGACGGGCACGCGCGCGATATTCTGGTGGAGCACAATCTGCGGCTGGTAGCCCATATTGTAAAGAAATATCAGGGCTCAGGCGAGGAGACCGAAGACCTGATATCCATCGGTACCATCGGCCTCATCAAGGCCGTAACCACATTTGACAACACCAAGGGGTCAAGACTTGCCACCTATGCGGCCCGGTGTGTGGAGAATGAACTCCTGATGTACTTTCGCTCCAAAAAGAAAACCGCCCGGGAAACCTCCTATTATGACCCCATAGGTACGGATAAAGAAGGAAACGAAATCCATCTGCTGGATATAATGGAAAGTGGGGAACGGGACGCCTTCAGCCGGTTCTGCCTGAAGGAAGACAGCAGAAAGCTTTACGCCCTGCTTGGCGAGGTGCTGACCGAGCGGGAGCGGACGGTGCTGATCATGCGGTATGGCCTTTATAATAGAAAGGAATACACCCAGAGGGAGATTGCTCAGATGCTCGGAATATCCCGTTCTTATATCAGTCGGATCGAAAAAACCGCCCTGCAGAAGCTACGGGAGCATTTTTTACAGGAATAGCTTGATTTATCCGGGAACTGCCGTTTATAATGGGAAAAGAGTGCGGGAGAGGAGGAGCCGGTCATGCTGAAAATAGGATTTTGCGATGATGATTTGAACGTGTTGAAAGAACTGCAGGTTCTGGTGGACCGGTATCGGGTGGAGAAAAACCGGGAGATCGAGTACGCGGCATTTCAGAGTTCGCTGGATCTGCTGGCAGAGCTGGAAAAGGGAGTTCGGTTTGATATTCTGTTTCTGGATGTGCTGATGCCGGGCCAGAACGGTATGGACGCAGCAAGAGAGATCCGGGACATTGATACGGCAGTCAAGATCATTTTTCTCACATCCTCGCCGGAGTACGCAGTGGAGTCCTACACTGTGGGCGCATACTTTTATCAGCTGAAGCCCATCTGGCAGGAGAGCTTTTACCGTCTGATGGATTCGGTGATAGCTGAATGCAAAAAGGCGGAGCAGAGAAGTCTTATCATGCGCTGTCGGGAGGGAATTTCGCGGATTGAGCTGGAGAAACTGATGTACTGCGAGGTTATGGGCCGGACGCTGCAGTTTTATATGGAAGACGGCCGGGTTCTGGAGAGCATGGGAAAGCTGGACGATCTGAAAGAACAGCTTTCCGTTTACGCGAACTTTCTGCGACCGCACCGTTCCTATCTGGTGAATATGGACTATATCCGGACCCTTTCCTCAAAAAGCATTCGGATGCAGAATCAGAAGGAGATTCCCATTCCCCATGGAAAATATTCCGATATCAAGAACCGGTATCTGGAGTATGTATTTGACAGAGAACAGGTGGTTCTGTAGGGAGTGACTGAAAACAGGAAGATTTACCGCAGATTTGGGGCGATTCATGTCGAATCGCCCCTTTTTTGCATAAACTCGGGTACACTGAAGTCAGCAAGCGGGGAAACCGCAAAAATCACACAAAGGAGAATTTGTTATGAAAAAGAAAGTATTAGCACTGATTTTAGGTACCATGATGGTGATGTCCCTGGCAGCCTGCGGAGGCTCTGACGACGCTGCAGAGACTGATACCACAGCTACGGAGGAGACCACGGAGACCGAGGACACGGAAGAGGTGGCTGATGACACGGAGGATACAGCAGAGGCTGAGACAGAGTTCGCAGAAGGCGATGACGGCCCTCTCTGGAGCATTGATATGATGACTGAGCCGGTAGAGGTAGCCGGTACGACCTGGAGCTTCACAGGCGGTTGCATTGATGGAAACGAGCTGACGGATGAAGAGATTGCAGCGTCTCTGGAGCAGTATGGCGGACAGCTTGATTTTGTATTCAACGAAGATGGCACTGCAAAAATGGTTCAGGGCGGCGGAGAATTGGATGGAACCTATGAGCAGGACAGCACAGGTTATGGTGTATACTTCGATAATAATGGTACAGAGCTGAAGTATTACTGTGCATTTGCACAGCAGGATGACGGCAGCGTTGTGATGATTGCTTTGTCCGATTCTACCGGATATAATGGACTGTACTTTATGCAGTAAAACGGAAATCAGAATCCAGGCGGATGCGGCGTAGGTCCGCAGCCGCCGTTTTTAATAACAGGGCATGGAAAGATATGAAAACAGGAATTATCATTCTTTTGCTGCTGATTTTGCTGGCGGTCTGGCTGATTTCAGAGCAGCGGAAGCTGAGCGCCCTAGACGAAAATGTCAAGAATGCTATGGGGCAGATCGGGATCCAGATTTCCTCTCGGTACGATGCGGTGGTAGCGTTGGTGGAGATGACCCGGCATTATGACAGGAATATGCGAGAACTGGTGAGCTGTGTACGGGAAAAAAGACGCACCATCACAGCGGAGACGGAACCGGAAGAGGCAGCAGAGCAGGATGCAGTGCTCACAAAAGTCTGGAAGGTACTTATGGAGACTGCAGAGCGATATCCGGCAGTACAGAACGAACAGAATTATGAAAAATATCGGGCCGCGGCAGAAAGCTATGAGCGGATGCTGCACACCAGCGGACTGATTTATAATGATACGGTATCCAGATACAATCAGGCCATCAGCCGATTCCCGGCGAATGTGGCTGCGGGGCTTCTGCGGTTTCCCAAAAGAGCTTATCTGGAAAGAAAAGGATAGGAGGAACATCATGGGATTATTTAGTAATCATAAAAAGGTATGTCCGATCTGCGGAAACCCGACTCCGCGTCTGCTTCCCACGAAGATAGAGGATATGCCTATCTGCAAGGAATGCGATAAGAAAATATATCTGCCGGACGGCGCAGTGAATCAGATGACATTAGATGCTTTTCGGAAATATCTGATCTTTTATGATGAGAACCTGATGTATCGGAATCAGTTTACGGAGACCTGGCGGTATGATTTTGGCTTCGGTGGAGGGAGCCTGCTTCTGGATACTGATCATAAGCTGCTTCGTATCCGGGACGATGAGAACGCGTTGGTATTCACGGCTGCCGAGATTAAGTCCTTCTGTATCAAGGAGGACAGTACCGCTATCTATGCCAGCGGCAAGTCAGCTCTCAAGTGTCATGAGAGTGATACGCCGGAGAAAGCCCGGGCCATGTCTCAGCTGATCGAACAGTTCATGATGCAGAGACAGGAGTTTGACTGGATGCTGCAGCGTCAGGAGATGCGGGAGAACCATCAGAGCAGGGGCAGCAGTGTCCTGCCACCTGTAGCGGGAACTAACAGCAATCGGCTGACTACGCTGGATCGGCCCACCTTTGATGCCAAGGCGCCGGTGCGCCGTTTTAAAGTGGATATCAAGTTCCAGCATCCTTATTGGGAAAAAGTGCACTGGGAGGTGGATGGCCCGTCCTTTGACCGGGATCAACCCAGTGTAGAAGAATATCTGGAAAAGTATGAGAAGAAAGAGAAGAAGTTTCATACTATGGCCAAGAAGCTGATGAAGCTGATGAATCCGTCGGCAAAGGAGGAATGGGTATGAAGAAAAAATGGATAGCCCTGTTTCTGTCCGGTGTTCTGGCGGCATCGCTGTGCGCCTGCGGTGGAGAGCAAGAAACGCAGACCGGTACTGCTGCGGCGGATGAAGCTGCCTGGTCCGTCTACTGGTATCTCTGCGGAAGCGATCTGGAGACCGGCGGAGGATTCGCCACCGGCGATTTGGCAGAGCTGATGGAGGTACAGCTTCCGGAGAATGTGAATGTGGTCATCGAGACCGGCGGAGCGAAGGAATGGCAAAATGATGTGGTGGATTCCTCCAAGCTGCAGCGCTGGATTTATAACAGCGAGGGCCTGAACCTGGTGGACGAGCAGCCTTCGGCCAGTATGGGAGAGGCAGAGACTTTGGCAGATTTCTTAAGTTTTGCCAAAGAGAATTATCCGGCGGAGAAAACAGCGGTGGTATTCTGGAATCACGGAGGCGGTTCCGTATCAGGAGCTTCCTTTGATGAATTATATGGGTATGATTCCCTGACTCTGGATGAGATGTACGCAGCGTTCTCCAGCGTATGGGCTCCTTCTGAAACAGCTCAGCCTCTGGAACTGGTGGGCTTTGACACCTGTCTGATGGCTACCGTGGATGTGGCCAATGCCTTTTCTGATCTGGCTCATTATCTGGTGGCTTCCGAAGAAACGGAGCCGGCCAACGGCTGGTATTATTCCCGGTGGATGGGAGCTCTGGCAGAGGATCCCTCCATGGACGGGGAAGAACTGGGTAAGGTGATCTGCGACGCTTATTATGCAGGTTGCGAGGAAGTGGGAACTCAGGATAATACGACCCTGTCCCTGACGGATCTGACCAAGGTAGGCCCTCTGTTGGATGCCTATGAGATTTTTGGCGCCGAGGCTCTGTCTGCAGCCTGCGAGGATCCGGCCTTTTTCTCCCAGTTTGCCCGGGCGGCGGTGCAGAGCGAAAATTATGGTGGCAATACCAAGGAGCAGGGGTATACAAACATGGTGGATCTGGGACATATGGCCCGACTGAGTTCCGGCATGCTGGGATCGGCCCAGGAGGTCCTGGACGCTCTGGATGACTGTGTACTCTATCAGGTGGGCGGCCAGTACCGGACAGAAGCCACCGGCCTTTCCTGTTATTATTCCTACAATGGCGATGTGGACGATTTCAACGGTTACGCAGGTGTGGGAGCAGGCACTGCCTTCAAATATTTTTACGCCTATGAACTGACCGGAGAGCTGGACGATTCCGGTATGGAGTATATCGCGGATCTGAATCTGGACCAGCTGCCCAAGGTGCAGAATCTCCTGTCTGTGGACTGGGACGGCAAGGCTCTGGATGTGAACGATGATGGAGTATCCTATCTGACACTGGGACCGGAGGCCAATGACATTCTGGCGGGAATCGGTTTTTCTCTCTATTATGTGGATGAGGAAAATGATCTGATGCTTTTACTTGGAACCGACAATGACATGGAGGCCGACTGGGACAACGGTGTCTTCTACGATAACTTCCGGGAAGTCTGGGGCAGCATCGACGGCAATTTGGCTTATATGGAGCTGAGTTACGAGAGTGAGGACTATAATCTCTATGCGGTGCCGGTGCTTATCAATGGCGATCCCTATAACCTGCAGGTAGTCTATGACTTCGAAACCGAGGGCTGGAGCATCCTGGGAGCCCGTCAGGGCATTGATGAGACCGGTATGGCAGACAAGGAGCTGCGGCTTCTGGAGGAGGGCGACGAACTTACCACCATCTGGTATATGGCCAGCGCCACCGGCGATGAGGATTTCGAGGCCTATACGGCGGAGACTTTCACAGTGACAGCGGATACGTCCTTTGATGAGATGGAGCTTCCTGACGGTTCCTACAGTATGGTATATGAGATGCGGGATGCCATGGACAACTATGCCTATTCCGATGCAGTTTTCTTCGACTGTGCCGGAGGCACGATTACCGCCACGGTTTATTAGGACAGAAGAGGAAAACAGAATAAGATACAGAGCGGCCGTGCCGCAGACCTTTCCGGGGTCTGCGGCACGGCCTTTTCTGTGAAGAATGATGAAAAGTATAAAAAAACCATAAAACAACTGATTTTTCCTGGAAAATGGAGTATGCTTTCCTTATCTTATGATATCATTTCATGATATCTCATTCCGGGATTCCCCGGGATTTTCCAAACGTGTTGAACAGAGAGAAGAGGAGGAATTTTTTTGTTCTGTAAGGTATTATCAGCGGGGCTTGGCGGCATGGATGCTTATCCGGTGCGGGTGGAGGCCGACGTGAGCGAGGGCATGCCGGGTTTTCAGATGGTGGGCTATCTGGCCTCGGAGGTACGGGAGGCAGCGGATCGGGTGCGGACAGCACTTCGGAATAACGGCTGTCCTCTGCCGCCCAAGCGGATTACAGTGAATCTGGCGCCTGCAGCTGTGAAAAAGGCCGGTTCCCGCTACGACCTGGCTGTGGCCGCCGCGGTATTGGGTGCCACGGAAAGGATTCCGACAGAAGGGCTGGCGAGGCTGATGATAGCAGGTGAACTGAGCCTGAGCGGTCAGGTGCTTGGGATCTCAGGAGTGCTGCCCCTGGTGGAGATGGCCAAAAGAAAGGGGATCCGGCGCTGTATCGTTCCGACTGTGAACGCGGGAGAGGGAGCGGTGCTGGATCAGATCGAGGTCATCGGTGTAGCGGATTTGCAGGAACTGATGGAGATTCTGCGCCATCCGGAGAAAGCCAGGGTCACATGGGTGGATCGGGAGAAACTATGGCGGGAAAAGAGAAGCATGAGCGCAGAAGGGGCCGATGATTTCTCTCAGATACACGGCCAGGCTGCTGTCCGACGGGCCGCGGAGGTGGCCGCGGCGGGTATGCACAACTTTCTGATGATCGGACCGTCCGGCTCCGGAAAGACCATGATCGCCAGACGAATCCCGGGTATCCTGCCGTCCTTAAGTCTGGAGGAATGCCTGGAGCTGACCAGAATCTACAGTGTGGCTGGACTTTTGCCGGAAAAGCAGGCACTTCTGACGGAACGACCCTTTCGGGCACCTCACCATACCACCACAGCGGAAGCTCTGGCCGGAGGAGGAAAGATCCCGAAGCCCGGTCAGATCTCCTTAAGTTCCGGCGGAATTTTGTTCCTTGACGAATTACCGGAGTTTCGCAGGACTGCCCTGGAGATTTTGCGTCAGCCGTTGGAGGAACAGAAAGTCTGTATTTCCCGGACAGCCGGAACCTATACCTTTCCGGCGGACTTTATGCTGGTGGCGGCTATGAATCCCTGCGCCTGCGGATATTTCCCGGATCGGAACCGGTGCCGGTGTACGCCCCGGGAGATTTTGCGGTATCTGGAAAAGATCTCGCAGCCCCTACTGGATCGCATTGATATCTGTGTGGAAGTGCCGAAGCTCTCCTGCCGGGAGCTTCAGGGAAGGGGAAGCAGTGAAAGTTCCGAGAACATCCGGAAGCGGGTGGAAGCTGCCCGTCAGATGCAAAAGGAACGTTGTGAGAAAAAGGGAATGGCGGATTGCGTCAATGCCAGGCTGGGGTTTGGAGATATGGAACGATACTGTGTACTGGAAGAAAAGGAGCGGAAACTTCTGGAGGATGCCTACGAACGGCTGAAGCTGAGCGCCCGGGGCTATCACAGGACTATCCGGGTGGCGCGGACCATCGCGGATCTGGAACAGTCGGAGCGGATCCGAGAGCCTCATATTCTGGAGGCTCTGGGATACCGGCCGCCCAACCGGAACGACTGGATGAGGGAGGTGTGAGTATGGAGGCTTACTGGCAGTGGCTTTGCAGCAGCCTGTTTTATGATCCGGGACTGGCGCATAGACTGGTAAAAATGTATGGGAGCCCGGGGGAGGTGTATCTGCGGAAGGAAGAGGAGCTTCAGAAAGCCTTTCCGGGAAAAGAAGGCTGTATCGCCTCCCTCTGTGGGAGCAGGGCATCCTGGAGCTTTGAATGGGAACAGGAGCGGTTAAAGAGACAGGACATCCGTTTTGTGAGCTTTGAGCATCCGGAGTATCCGAAGAAGCTTCGGAATCTTACGGATGCGCCCTGCGGCCTCTTTTTCAGGGGAGAGCTGCCGGAAGAGGAAAAACCGGCCGCAGCCCTGGTGGGAGCCCGGGACTGTACCGCCTATGGAAGTAACGGGGCCCGATGGTTCGCCAGGGAACTGGCCGGAGCCGGGGTGCAGATCATCAGCGGTATGGCAAGGGGCGTGGATGGAGCGGCTCATCGGGGAGCTCTGGAGGCGGGTGGCGCAAGCTTCGGGGTATTGGCCGGAGGTGTGGATATCTGTTATCCCGAGTCCAATCGGGATATCTATATGGAGCTGGAGCAGCGGGGAGGAATTCTGTCGGAGGCTCCGCCGGGTGTCCGGCCCCTGCGCCATTATTTTCCTCTGCGGAATCGTATATTAAGCGGGCTTTCGGATATGGTACTTATAATAGAAGCGCGGCAGAAAAGCGGCTCCCTGATTACCGCGGATTATGGTCTGGAGCAGGGAAAAGAGGTCTACGCCCTGCCGGGCCCGGTGGGAAGCGCCTTAAGCGAGGGCTGCAACCGGCTGATTCAGCAGGGGGCCGGAATCGCCCTTTCCCCGGAACAGTTGCTGGAAGAACTCCATATTTTACCGGGAATTCAGGGAAAGAAAAAGAAAAAAAATAAAATTTCGCTTGAAAGGTCTGAAAATTTGGTGTATAGTTGTCTACGTTTACAGGCCCAAAATCTGGAGACGATCTGCGGGGAGACAGGTCTGGCTCCCGGAGAGGTACTCCGTGTACTGTCGGGACTTCAGATAAAGGGGCATGCGAAAGAAGTATATAAGAATTATTATACCCGGACTTGAGAAAAGATCCGGGCAGTGGAATTTTAAAGAAAGAGGAAGCAGATATGGCAAAGAATCTGGTTATCGTGGAGTCTCCGGCAAAGGTAAAGACCATTAAAAAGTTCCTGGGTTCCAACTACGAGGTAATGGCGTCCCAGGGACATGTGCGGGATATGCCGAAAAGTCAGCTGGGTTTTGACGCGGAGCACGACTACGAGCCCAAATATATTACCATTCGCGGCAAGGGAGATATTCTGGCCAAGCTGAGAAAGGAAGCGAAGAAAGCGGACAAAGTCTATCTCGCAACCGACCCTGACCGGGAAGGAGAGGCGATTTCCTGGCATCTGTCCCAGGCGCTGAATCTGGACCCAAAGAAAATGTACCGGATCACCTTTAACGAGATTACCAAGAGCGCGGTGAAAGAGTCCCTGAAGAACGCCCGGGAGATCGATATGGATCTGGTGAATGCCCAGCAGGCCCGCCGGATGCTGGATCGTATGGTGGGATACCGGATCAGCCCTATTCTCTGGGCGAAGGTAAAGAGAGGCTTAAGCGCCGGACGGGTACAGTCCGTGGCTCTGCGTCTCATTGCGGATCGGGAGGAAGAGATCAATGCTTTTGTTCCGGAGGAGTACTGGACTCTGGATGCGGACTTCCTCACAGAGGGAAGCAAGAAACCTCTGCAGGCACATTTTTACGGAACTAAAAGCAAAAAGCTGACCATCAAATCCAAAGAGGAGATGGAGCAGATCCAGAAAGCGCTGGAGGGAGTATCCTACAAAGTTACCGAGGTGAAGACAGGAGAGAGAGTCAAAAAGGCTCCCTTGCCCTTTACCACCAGTACGCTGCAGCAGGAGGCTTCCAAGACTCTGAACTTCTCCACCCAGAAGACCATGAGCGTGGCACAGCAGCTGTATGAGGGCGTGGATATCAAGGGAAGCGGCACGGTGGGTGTCATTTCCTACCTGCGTACGGACTCCACCCGTGTATCGGAGGAGGCGGCAAAGGCGGCCCACGACTATATCGCTTCTACTTACGGAGAGAACTATGTGTCTGCGGGACAGAACCAGAAGAACAGCGGAAAGAAGATTCAGGACGCCCATGAGGCGATTCGTCCCACGGACCTGTCCAGGACGCCGGCAGCCCTGAAGGATTCCCTGACCAGAGAACAGTTCCGGCTTTATCAGCTGATCTGGAAGCGGTTCGCGGCCAGCCAGATGGCTGACGCGGTCTATGAAACCTCATCCGTGAAGATCGACGGAGGAGATTACCGGTTTACCATGTCCGCCTCCCGGGTGACCTTTGACGGATTTATGTCGGTCTATGTGCAGGAGGATGAAAAAGAGGGTGACAGCAGACTGTTAAAGGGACTGAGTACCGATACGGTCCTGAAACTGAAGGAGTTCGAGAGCAAGCAGCACTTTACCCAGCCCCCGGCCCATTATACCGAGGCAGCGCTGGTGAAGACCCTGGAGGAACTGGGTATCGGACGCCCCAGTACCTACGCGCCTACGATCACTACCATCATTGCCCGGCGCTATGTGTCCAAGGAGAGCAAGAATCTCTACCTGACCGAGCTGGGAGAGGTGGTCAACAATATGATGAAAAAGGCCTTTCCGAGTATCGTGGCCACAGACTTTACCGCGAATATGGAAGGATTGCTGGACTGCGTGGAGGAGGGAACCGTCAACTGGAAGACCGTGGTGGAGAACTTCTATCCGGATTTGGAAAAAGCAGTGGAGGCTGCCCAGAAGGAACTGGAGCAGGTGAAGATTGAGGACGAGGTCACGGACGTGGTCTGCGAGGAATGCGGACGGCACATGGTGATCAAGTATGGTCCCCACGGACGTTTCCTGGCCTGCCCGGGTTTCCCGGAGTGCCGCAATACCAAGCCTTATCTGGAGAAGATCGGCGTGCCCTGCCCCAAGTGCGGCAAGGATGTTGTTCTCCGCAGAACCAAGAAGGGCCGGAAGTACTACGGCTGTGAGAATAATCCGGAGTGCGATTTCATGTCCTGGCAGAAGCCGTCCGCACAGAAGTGCCCGTCCTGCGGAAGCTACATGGTGGAAAAGGGAAATAAGCTGGTCTGCGCCAATGAGACCTGCGGTTATGTGATGCCGAAAAAGAAGGATGAATAGCAGCGCATGCCGTCTGTCCGGATGTTGACAAAATATTCAGAATTTTTCAGAAAATAGGATTGAAAAATGTGAAATCTTGTGCTACGATGAAGGACAGAGAGATACAACGGAGGGAATAGAGTGAGCGTACAATTATTAGATAAAACAAGAAAGATTAACAAGCTGCTGCATAACAACAGCTCCAGCAAAGTGGTATTCAATGACATCTGTGAGGTATTGACCGAAATCTTAAATTCAAATATCCTGGTAATCAGTAAGAAGGGAAAGGTTCTGGGAATCAGTCACTGTGAAGGTGTCGAGGAGATCCATGAGCTGATTGTGGATGAAGTGGGCGCTCACATTGATGAAGCGCTGAACGAGCGGCTCTTAAGCATCCTTTCCACCAAGGAGAATGTGAATCTGCAGACTCTTGGCTTTGTATCGGAGAATGTCCGGGATTATCAGGCGATCATTACTCCTATTGATATCGCGGGCGAGCGTCTGGGAACCCTGTTCCTGTACAAGTATAAGGAACAGTACGATATCGACGATATCATACTGAGCGAGTACGGAACCACGGTGGTAGGCCTGGAGATGATGCGTTCTGTCAATGAAGAGAACGAAGAAGAAAAGCGCAAGGTGCAGATTGTGAAGTCTGCCATCGGAACTCTGTCCTTCTCCGAGCTGGAAGCCATCACCCATATCTTCGATGAACTGAAGGGCAACGAGGGCATTCTGGTGGCCAGCCGGATCGCCGACAGTGTGGGCATCACCCGTTCTGTTATTGTCAACGCCCTCCGGAAGTTTGAGAGCGCAGGCGTCATCGAGTCCCGGTCCTCGGGAATGAAGGGAACCTATATCAAGGTAGTGAACGATGTGGTATTTGATGAGCTGGCGAAGCTGAAGAAAGAGTCCAAATAATTTACAAAGGGAAATTACAGTGCAGAAAAAGGCGAAAAGCGTCAGATTTCTGCACTGTTTTTATGTGCCAGGAAAGATGTCGTTTTTGCGACCTGTAGCAGGCGAAGAAGCCTACATTGCAGGACTTTTTCCCATTTTCTAAAAAATCCATAAAATCCAAAAAAGCGGTTGACAAAGTTTCGGGAAAGCATTAATATAATAACCGTAAGTTAGCACTCGTAGTGAGTGAGTGCTAATAATAAAAAGGATAAGAACAAGATCCAAGGAGGAATAGAAATGAAATTAGTACCGTTGGGAGACAGAGTTGTACTGAAGCAGTTTGAAGCAGAGGAGACTACCGCATCCGGAATTATTCTGGCAAGCAAGTCCCAGGAGAAGCCCCAGCAGGCTGAGGTCGTAGCAGTAGGTCCTGGTGGAATGGTAGATGGAAAAGAAGTTACCATGCACGTAAAGGTGGGCGACAAGGTAATCTATTCCAAGTATGCCGGAAATGAAGTAAAGCTCGGCGACGAAGAATATATGATTGTAAAGCAGAATGACATTCTTGCGATTGTAGAATAAGAATAATAATTATTTTTGAGAAAGAAACTGGAGGAATTAAAAATGGCTAAGGAAATCAAATATGGCGTAGACGCCAGAAAAGCACTGGAAGCCGGTGTAGATAAGCTTGCAAATACCGTAAGAGTAACCATCGGACCGAAGGGAAGAAACGTAGTACTGGATAAGCAGTACGGCGCGCCCCTCATTACCAACGATGGTGTTACCATTGCAAAAGAGATCGAGCTTGAGGATCCGTTTGAGAACATGGGTGCCCAGCTGGTAAGAGAAGTAGCGACCAAGACCAATGATGTAGCTGGTGACGGTACAACTACAGCAACAGTTCTGGCACAGGCTATGATTCATGAAGGTATGAAGAATCTGGCAGCAGGAGCGAACCCGATCGTTTTGAGAAAGGGTATGAAGAAGGCGACAGACGCCGCAGTAGAGGCTATTAAGGAGATGAGCAGCCCGGTAACCGGAAAGCATCAGATCGCAAGAGTAGCAGCTGTTTCTTCCGGAAATGAGGAAGTTGGCAACATGGTTGCAGACGCTATGGAGAAGGTTACCAACGACGGCGTTATCACTATTGAGGAGTCCAAGACCATGAAGACCGAGCTGGATCTGGTAGAAGGTATGCAGTTCGACAGAGGATATATTTCCGCTTACATGGCAACAGACATGGAAAAGATGGAAGCAAATCTGGATAATCCGTATATCCTGATTACAGATAAGAAGATTTCCACAACTCAGGAGATTCTTCCGCTGCTGGAGCAGATCGTACAGTGCGGCAGAAAGCTTCTGATTATCGCAGAGGATATCGAGGGCGAGGCTCTGACTACTCTGGTTATGAATAAGCTGCGTGGAACCTTCACGGTAGTTGGTGTAAAGGCACCGGGCTATGGCGACAGAAGAAAAGAGATGCTGCGTGATATCGCAATCCTGACAGGCGCAAACGTCATCTCCGAGGAGCTGGGACGTGAGTTGAAGGATGCGAAGCTTGAAGATCTGGGTACTGCAAAGTCTGTGAAGATTCAGAAAGAGAACACCATCATCGCAGAGGGCGCAGGCTCCAAGGAAGATATCCAGCAGCGTATCGCTCAGATTCGCGCGCAGATCGAAGAGACCAAGTCTGATTTCGACCGTGAGAAGCTGCAGGAGAGACTTGCCAAGCTGGCAGGCGGCGTAGCGGTTATCCGTGTAGGCGCTGCAACCGAGACAGAGATGAAGGAAGCAAAGCTTCGTATGGAGGATGCTCTGGCAGCCACTAAGGCGGCTGTAGAGGAAGGTATCATTGCAGGCGGCGGATCCGCATATATCCACGCAACCAAGCAGGTAGCGAAGCTGCTTGATACCACAGAGGGCGATGAGAAGACCGGTGTAAAGGTTATCCTGAAGGCACTGGAGGCTCCGCTGTTCCATATCTCTGCCAATGCAGGACTGGAAGGCGCAGTTATCATCAACAAGGTAAGAGAGAGCGATCCGGGAGTCGGTTTTGACGCACTGAATGAAGAGTATGTGAACATGGTAGACGCAGGTATTCTTGACCCCGCAAAGGTAACAAGAAGTGCTCTGCAGAACGCAACCAGCGTAGCATCTACGTTCCTTACCACAGAGAGCTGTGTAGCAAACATTAAGGAAGAAACACCCGCAATGCCCGCAGGCGGCGGCATGGGCGGAATGATGTAACACATCAGCAGGAAACCAAGCGACCGGCATAGCTGGGCATTTGGTTTCATCTGATGTGTTAATGAGAAAACCACGTAAGTGGTTTTCGAATATAAGTCCAAGGAAGAAAAACAGGCACCCCGCGGTAGCATTTAACCTGCCGCGGGGTATTTGCTTTTTGACTTGGGCCTAGCCCCTTCCCGTGACATTCCTCTTCCCATGCTATATCCTAAATAAAACTTCCTAAAAAATCCCAAAGAAAAGGAGTATTCCCATGATAAATAAACTGGCAGTCCTGTTCCCGGGTATCGGTTATCATTGCGATAAGCCGCTACTTTATTATAGTAGAAAGCTGGTACGGGAAATGGATTATGAAATTCGGGAGATTCACTATGGTTCCCTGCCCTCCGGAGTAAAGGGCGATGGGACGAAAATGCGTCAGGCCTTTATACAGGCCCTGGAAGATGTAACGGAACAACTGAGTAATGTGCCATGGAGCAGTTACAATGATATTGTATTCATTTCCAAGAGCCTTGGAACGGCGGTTGCCGCAGCATATGCAAAGCAAAATGCTATTCCTGCCAGACAAATCTATTATACGCCGGTGGAGGCATCTTTTGAAGCGATCGGTACCATGGGAATTGTGTTTCATGGAACCGGGGATTCCTGGGCAGATACGAAAGTTATCTGTCAAAAATGCAAGGATAGGGGGATTAAGTTGTATCTGACAGAAGGAGCTAACCATTCTATGGAAACGGGAGACACCATAAAAGATTTGGAAAATATTAGGAATATCATGACACAGACAAAAAAGTATCTGCTGGAAATGTAATATATAAATATATAAAAGGAAAGAAGAATGGATGCTTGCATCCTAAAAAGAAGCATGGTATACTCTTGTAGAAAACTGAACAACAAGCAAATGGGGTGCTGGCGGAAGCTGGCTGAGATTTGGACTGAACCTGTCCATGACCCGATGAACCTGTTGGATAATGCCATTGTAGGGAGTAGATTTGTAAATGATATGCGATAAATCCGCCCGGCGAAAACCGGGTGTTTTTATTTGCGAAAAACCTCTTGCGGCACAGTTTAAAACTTACTATTAGGAGGAAATGTAACATGACAACAAAGAAATGGGAATTGAAGGACATCATTATGATGGCGATTCTGGGAGTTGTATTTTCAGCGATTTATCTGGTGATCTTCGACGGAGGCGTAGTACTTTCCACCGTCCTTGCCCCCACCGGACTTTCCAACTTTGCCTTTGAAATCATTTACGGCGTATGGTTCATGGCTGCCACTCTGGCTGCCTACATTATCCGCAAGCCGGGCGTAGCGCTGGTAACCGAGGTGCTGGCTTCTGTGGTAGAACTGTTGATGGGTAACTCCGGAGGCGTGACCGTGGTACTGACCGGACTGATTCAGGGTGCCGGAGCCGAGCTTGCCTTCGCTCTGTTCCGTTATAAAAAGTGGGATCTGGCAAGCATGTCCCTGGCAAGTGTATTTTCCGCTACCTTTATTTTCTGCTATGAGCTCTACTATCTGAACTATATCGCACTGGATCCGAGTCTTCTCATCGCCCAGCTGGCAGTCCGTTTCGTGAGCGCCATCGTATTCTCCGGCGTCATCTGCAAGCTGGCAGGCGACGGCCTGGCTAAGACCGGTGTGGTAAAGAGTTATGCCATCGGAGCGAAAGCGAAGACCGGCAAGGTATATGATGAGGAGGACTAAAGATGGATAAGTTAAAGGTTGTTCTGGACTGGTTCCCGAATACTAATCACACAGGTTACCTGCTGGCCCAGAAGCGCGGCTGGTTCAAAGAGGCAGATTTAGATGTGGAGATCTTCGGTGAGGTACACGGTGAGATGGAGCTTCACGGCGCGGATTTTGTCTGCGGACCGGAGATCGCCATGCTGGAGTGCCGGGAGCGGGGCATCAACCTGACCGGTATCGCGGTCATGACTCAGAAATGTGATTCCGGCATCGTGTCCCTGAAAGAAGCAGGTATTACCCGTCCCAGAGAGCTGGAGGGCAAGCGCCTGACCCACTGGACTCCGGCCTGGTTCCATGCAGCAATTCGCCGCGTGGTAGAAGCTGACGGCGGCGATTACGATAAGATTAACCTGGTGAATCTGGATGTGGGAGATATCGTAGCCACATTGGGAAATGTGGCAGACGCCACCTGGGTATACGAGAACTGGGAGAATCAGGTGCTTCTGGAGGCAGGAAAAGAGATCAACTACTTTAACCTGGGCGACGTGGATCCCATCTTTGATTTTTGCGCGCCGGCCATGGCAGCTTCCGAGAAAGTCCTTCGTGATAAGCCGGACGCAGTGCGTCGTTTCCTGAAGGTTCTGGATCGGGCATACCGAGAGGTGGCAGCCCATCCGGAGAAGACTGTGATGGAAGTGCGCGACATGTTGCCTGCAGACGCTACCGAGTCTCTGCTGATCCGCAGCCAGAAGCATCTGGCTCCGATCCTGCTTGACAAGGAAGGACGCTGGGGCAGAATCAGCGACGAGAGATGGAACCGGATGGCAGACTTCCTGGTGGAGTGCGGCGTGATTTCCGGAAGAACCGAAAGAGAATTTACCAACGAGTATTTTGAAGCATGAGTATCCGAATTGAACATCTGAAATTTACCTATTTTGAGGATAGAAAGGATATCCTCTGCGATTTGAGCGCGGAATTTGATGCCGGTGAGATTACCATTCTCACCGGCTCTTCCGGGTGTGGAAAATCTACCCTGCTTTACCTGGCAGCTGGCATCTATCCTCACAGCGCCGGGATCCGGCGCTCCGGTACGGTCAGCGTAGAGGGAGTCCGTCCGGACAGTCTGACGCCCTCGAAGCGCTGTCATCTGGTGGGGATGATGTTTCAGAACCCGGAGCTGCAGTTCTGCATGGATACGGTGGAGCACGAGCTTTTGTTCTGCCTGGAGAATCTCTGTACACCCCGGGAGAAAATGATGACTCAGGTGGAGGAGGCCCTGGCCTTTTGTGAAATTTCCCATTTGAAGAAACGAACCCTTCACAGTCTGTCCGGCGGCGAACGCCAGAAGGTCATGCTGGCCTGCATGACCCTGCTGTCTCCCAAGTGGCTTCTGCTGGACGAGCCTTTCGCCAATATTGACGACGCTTCGGCTCGGATGATTGCCGGAAAATTAAAGGAGCTGAACCGAACGAAGGGTATCGGTATTCTGGCGGTGGACCACCGGCTGGAGAACTGGCTGGGCATCGCCGATCAGGTGCGGGTCATGGAAAATGGTGTGTTGCGGCCGGAGGTCATGGATGTGAGCACTCTGGACGGAGCACTGTTAAAGGAGCTTGGTGTCATCGTGCCGGGAGAGGCATACGAACCGGAGCTGCCTGCGGCGAAGCCCGGTGAAGTAGTGCTAAAGCTTCGGCATCTGGCAGTGAAGCATGAAAATAATCCCATTTTTACGGATGTGAACGCAGACTTCCGTTCCGGCTGCATCTACGCCATCGTGGGTGAGAGCGGCTGTGGAAAGAGCAGCCTCTTTGGAGCTCTGTCCGGTCTGTATTCCTATGGAGGCCAGGCCCTTCTGGAAAACCGGGAGCTTCGGAAGCTCCGGAAAAAGGAGCTGGGAAAGGTTGGCTTTGTGACTCAGAATCCCCAGGATCAGTTTGTGAGTGATACGGTACGGGAGGAAATTCTGGTGGGGCTGAAGGGACAGCCGGATGCGGAAGCAAAGACGGAAGAAATTCTTCGGGGGATTAAGCTCTGGCGTTACCGGGATATTTCCCCTTATATGCTGAGTCAGGGACAGCAGCGTCGTCTGGGCGTGGCGGCCCTGATGGCCTATCCCTGTAAGGCGTTGGTCTGCGATGAACCCACTTACGCTCAGGATCGAAACAATACGGCGGCTATCATGGACGCCCTGTGCCGGCAGGCCAGAGAGCACGGCGTAGCTCTGATTTTTTCCACTCATGACCGGCAGTTGGCGAAGGATTATGCGGATCAGATCCTGGAACTGAAGGGAGGTGGCTTATGCGTACGTTGAATCCGGCCATGAAGTTTGTGACGCTTCTGTGCGTGACCTTTGTACTGGCTTTCCGATACAATCCGGTGCTGAACCTGGCGGTGTTCGCTCTCTGTATGGCTGCGCTGCTGATCTCCAGGGTGAAGCCGAAAACTCTGGGACTGCTGATGCTGCCTATTCTTTTGGCGGCTGTGGGTATGTTCTTTACGGGCTATCGGTTTTCGGCGGATGCCTCCATGCCTGTGGCGGCTGCGGACTTTCTGGTCAGCAATTCCCAGGTGTGGAACGGCGTCGCCCAGGCCAGCCGGGTACTGGCCTATGCAGGTGTGGGTTTTTTGTTTACTCTGACCACGGATCGGATTTTGATGGTCAAGTCCTTTGAAAAGCAGTTCCATCTGCCCCAGGTCTGGGCCTACGGTCTTCTGGCGGCATGGGGCGTTTTCCCACAGGCAGTGCAGGAGTATAAAAGGACCCGGGCGGCCTTTCGGGCCAGAGGGCTCTCCGTTTTTCCGGTATCTCCGGCGTTGATGAAACCACTGCTGGTAAAGTCTGTGCGTTGGTCCGAGGAACTCGCCATTGCCATGGAGTCCAAGGGCTTTTCGGGTGAAGAGAAACGGACAGAATATATGGAAGTGCGGGTGCATGCCAGAGACTGGCTGTTTCTGATTTTCTGTGTGGCTCTGGTCTGTGTCTTTTCCATATAAACAGCCAGTGAAACCATGGCCTGTGCGTCTCTGGAAGACGAATGTATAGAAAACAGGGCATTTATCGGAAGAAGTTCTGTTCACTGATTAAAAAAAGTTATGAGTCAAAAAAAGCTGTTTTTCGACAGCTTTTTTTGTACCCTTTTTTCGGCTCCTTTTCGATTGTAATGTATTGACAATTCAGAATCTTTTCGTTAAGATAGGATATTAATAACCGCTTTTTGCGGTGACAAAAGAATTGACTACAAAGACTTGAGAGGAGAGAATAAAATGGGTAAGATTATTGGAGAAAGCATTACCTTTGACGACGTACTTCTGGTACCGTCCTATTCCGAGGTGATTCCGAATCAGGTGGATCTGAGCACACATCTGACAAAGACCATCAAGCTGAACATTCCGATGATGAGCGCCAGCATGGATACCGTTACGGAGCATCGCATGGCTATCGCTATGGCAAGACAGGGTGGTATCGGAATTATCCATAAGAATATGTCTATTGAGCATCAGGCGGAGGAAGTTGACAAGGTAAAGCGTTCCGAGAATGGCGTTATCACCGATCCCTTTTATTTGTCTCCGGAGCATACGCTGGCAGACGCCAATGAGCTGATGGCCAAGTTCCGCATTTCCGGCGTTCCGATTACCGAGGGCAGAAAGCTGGTAGGTATCATTACCAATCGTGACCTGAAGTTCGAGACAGATTTTTCCAAGAAAATCAAAGAGTCCATGACCTCCGAGGGACTGGTTACCGCGAAGGAGGGCATCACTCTGGACGAGGCCAAGGCTATCCTGGCCAAGGCAAGAAAAGAGAAGCTGCCCATCGTGGACGACGACTTTAACCTGAAGGGCTTAATCACCATTAAGGATATCGAGAAGCAGATTAAGTACCCGAATTCCGCAAAGGATGCCAAGGGCCGTCTGCTCTGCGGTGCAGGTGTGGGCATTACAAGCAATGTACTGGAGCGTGTAGAGGCTCTGGTAAAGGCTCAGGTAGACGTGATTGTGCTGGATTCCTCCCACGGACATTCCGCAAATGTCATCCGCTGCCTGAAAATGATCAAGGAAGCATATCCGGATCTGCCGCTGATCGCAGGCAATATCGCCACCGGCGAAGCAGCCAGAGACCTGATCGAGGCAGGCGCGGACGCAGTGAAGGTCGGTATCGGACCGGGCTCCATTTGTACCACCCGTGTGGTATCCGGTATCGGCGTACCGCAGATTTCCGCTATCATGGACTGCTATGAGGTGGCAAAGGAGTACGGCATTCCGGTTATCGCTGACGGCGGTATCAAGTACTCCGGAGACGTGACCAAGTCCATCGCCGCAGGCGCGAACGTCTGCATGATGGGAAGCATCTTCGCAGGCTGCGATGAGGCTCCCGGCGATTTCGAGCTGTTCCAGGGCAGAAAGTATAAGGTATACCGTGGTATGGGTTCCATCTCTGCCATGGAGAACGGCAGCAAGGATCGCTATTTCCAGGAGGGAGCAAAGAAGCTGGTTCCCGAGGGCGTAGAGGGCCGTGTGGCTTACAAGGGAACCGTAGAGGATACCATCTTCCAGCTGCTGGGCGGTCTCCGTTCCGGTATGGGTCTGTGCGGCACACCGACCATCGAGGATCTGAAGGAGAAGGGACGCTTCATCAAGATTTCCGCCGCATCCCTGAAGGAGAGCCATCCCCACGATATCCACATCACAAAAGAGGCTCCCAACTACAGCGTAGAAGAGTAAAGACAAAAGGATTCTTATAGATAAAATGCTTATAGAAAGAAGCCGGCATGCAGAATGTCGGCTTCTTTTGGTTCCTGAATAGGTGTTTTCAAAAATATGTTTTCAAAAATTTCGGAATAGATTCATAAAATATTAAGTTTTTTATGTAGTAAAATGTAACCGGAATGCGTTATGATATATGTAACGATAAAATGACGGGGAGGGAGACCCTACGCATGCTTTTATACTTATCAGTGCTGGATACAGAAGAGGAAAAGGATAAATTTACGGAAGTGTACGAGCAGTACCGGCATTTTTGCTGGTATGTGGCCAACCAGCTTCTGGAGGACGCGCAGATGGCGGAGGACGCAGTGCAGGAGACTTTTCTGGCGCTGACCCGGCATCTGGATAAGGTAGGGGATGTGGAGAGTCCGGCGACCCGTAAGTTTCTGATGACGATTGTGAAGAGCAAGGCCATCGATATCCTCCGGAAACGAAAGCCGGAGCAGTCCATGGAGGAGTCGGAATACGAACTGCCGGATCCGAAGCAGGACGTGCTGGGAGATTATATCAGCCGGGAGAACTACAATGCCTTGATTTCCTGCGTGCTGGAGCTGGACGAGAGCTATCGGGTGATTTTTGAGTACAAGTATGTCCATCAGCTTTCGGACAGGGAGATCGGCGAACTGCTTGATATTTCTCCGAAGCTGGTGAACGTCCGGTACTACCGGGCCCGAAAGAAGCTGCAGGAAATGCTGAAAAAGGAGGTGGCAGGCCGTGGCGGACGATAAGTACACGTTTCGGGAGACCGAAGAGGAGAAGGCACGGCAGGAGGAGCTGCTGACAGAGGTATTGCAGGCCTGTATGGAAGAGCAGCTGAGCTTCATTCCTCCGGAGGGCGAGATTGCCCGGAAGCATCGGTTTTCCGGGGAGTTCGAGCAGTCCATGCAGGAGATGTGCGCTACCAGGGGACGGCGGCAGCACCGCCGGATTTCCAGCAGAGAGTTTACATACGGTTTCAATAAGATCGCAGCCTGTATCCTGGTGATTCTGATGGCCGGAGGCATCCTGACGGGCGGATATCTGGCTCTGCATAGAGCCTCAGGCGTGGACAGCACGGCGCAGGTGGAGACTGCGGCGGCAGATATGGCCGAGGATACGGCGGTCATGGCTGAAGAGAGCGCAGAGGACAGTGCCGCTGACGGAGGGACCGGAGAACGGGAGACGGCGAAAGTTCCGGAACAGGTTTCCTTTGCAGGGCAATCCATCGATCTGGCTTCAGAGCAGGAGGTATCGGGAGAGACCGACACGGTGAAGACCCTGGTATCCTGCCCGGTGCTGACCCGGGACGCGGAAGAGGTCAAGGTCACAATCGGCAATATGGGCGAAGCAGCCATTTCCTATAACGCGAATATGGAGCTGCAGGTGCAGGTGGACGGAGCCTGGTATGTGGTACCCAGACGGCAGGAGCCGGTGGGACAGCAGGATACGACGGTGGTGCTGGAGCCGGGAATGGCCCAGGACGAGGAGCTGTCTTTCGCGGATTATGCTCTGGATTATGACGCAGAGCAGTACCGTGTACTGACCTATGTGGACGGTGTCCCCTACAGCGCGCAGTTCCGGTTTGAGAGCGTGGAACAGGGACTGGAAGAAGCCCTGGAGGAATGAGTATGAAAAAGAAAGCGGAAATGACAAAGATTCTGGCTGCGGTACTGCTGGCAGCCATGTCCCTGGCGGCGGGCTGCGGCGGAAGCAGTAAGAATATGGCAACGGAAGCGTCTGTGATGGATACGGCTTCCAATGCGGCAGCGGCGGACTACGGCGGCTATGGAGAGTATGAGACGGAGGACAGCTATGCGGAGGAAGCCACAGACACTTCCGGCATCGAGACACCCACGAGCACCAGTCAGAAGCTGATCAAAACCGTTACCCTGAGCATGGAGACAAAAGAGTTTGACGCATTGCTTTCCGGTATCCAGGACAAAGTCACCGAGAGTGGAGGTTACACGGAGAGATCTGAGGTGGACGGTAACAGCTACTACGGAAGCGGTAACCGTTCCGCCTGGCTGTGCCTTCGGATCCCTGTCGATAAGCTGGACACCTTTGTCACCACGGTCAGCGGTCTGGGTAATGTGACCAGCAAAAGCGAGAGCGTCGATGATATTACACTGCAGTATGTAGACACGGAAAGCCACAAAAAGGCTCTGGAGACCGAACAGGAGCGTCTGCTTATTCTCATGGAGCAGGCCGGGAACATGGAAGATATCATCAAAATCGAAACCCGCCTGTCCGAAATCCGCTACGAGCTGCAAAGTTACGAATCCACCCTGCGTACCTACGACAATCAGGTGGACTACAGTACCGTGAACGTGGATATCCGGGAGGTGGAACGGGAGTCTTCGGGCGCTGTAAAGCAGAGCTATCTGGAAGAGGTGAAAAGCCGTCTTTCCGATAATTTCTATGATATCGGACAGGGCCTCCGAAACTTTTCCATCTGGCTGATTGCATCCCTGCCCTATCTGGTACTTCTGGCGGCGGCAGCCTTCCTTGTAATAAAGCTGGCGGGAAAAATCCTGAAGCATCAGCCCCTGTTTCGTAAAAAGTCCGGAAAAGACGGGGAAGAACCGGGGAAACAGTAAAAGATAAGAGCGGGGAAGCGAGGCAGCTTCCCCGTTTTCATACTTTCCTATTCTGAAAAAATCTGTTATAATAAAATTAATATCGGCTTTTTACGGACAGAAAGGACAGCGATGAAAGAATATAACGAAGGGTTTCAGTATCAGGTTAAGATAGGAGAGTATCACCGGCCCGGCATCACAAGGCAGGGGGAGGATATCTGTTTTACGGTGGCAGTGCCGGACGGAAAGCGCTGCAGTCTTTTGCTGTATGAAAAGGGAAGCCGGGAGGTGGCAGCGTCCATCCCCATGGGAAGCTCGTCGCAATATGGAGATCTGCGTTCCGTGGAGATCGGGAAGCTTCCTATGGAAGCGTATGAATACAATTATCTGGTGGACGGACAGGTGGTGACCGACCCTTATGCCCATCGGATCGCAGGCCGGGAGCAGTGGGGCGTGCCCGTGAGCGGAGAGGGCAGTATCCGCGGCTGTATCGTGAACGGCTCCTACGACTGGGAGGGAGACCGACAGCTGCAGCTTCCCTATGAGGAGATTGTGGCCTACAGCACCCATGTACGGGGATTCACCCGCCATGGCTCTTCAGGTGTGCGGGCCAAGGGAACCTTTCGGGGAGTAGCGGAGAAAATTCCTTATCTGAAAAAGCTGGGAATCAATCAGTTGGAGCTGATGCCGGTCTATGAGTTTGCCGAAGTGGAGGACTGGGATGAAAAGCGGCCTCCTTTACGGGTCCTGTTCGGAAACGAGAAAGAACGGATGAACTACTGGGGCTACGGGACCGGGTACTACTTTGCGCCCAAGGCCTCCTATGCGGCCTCCGGCGACCCGGTGCGGGAGCTGAAGGATCTGGTGAAGCAGCTCCATAAAAATGAAATCGAACTGATTCTGGAATTCTATTTTCCCAAAGGAATCCGGACAGCTCTGGTGTTGGACTGTATCCGTTACTGGGTGCTGGAGTACCACATCGACGGCATCCATGTGAACCGGGATGGGACGCCGGTGGAGGCCCTGGCCCAGGAACCCCTTCTGAGCCATACGAAGATAATGACCGAGAGCTTCGGCCTGGATGAGATCTACGAGGAACGATATACGCCGGCTTTCCGGAATCTGGCGGAGTATCACGACGCCTTTTTGCAGGGCGCCAGAAGGTTCCTGAAGGGCGACGAGGGAGAACTGGCTTCCTTTATCTGGCGGGCCAGAAGAAATCCGGATCGCTGCGCGGTGATGAACTATCTGGCGGGACACAATGGCTTTACCCTGATGGACACGGTCTCCTATGACGAGAAACATAATGAGGCCAATGGAGAAAAGAACCGGGACGGTACGGATTATAATTACAGCTGGAACTGCGGTGAGGAAGGCCCCAGCCGGAAGAAAAAGACAGTGGCCCTGCGGGCCAGACAGCTGCGGAACGCTTTCCTTTTGCTGCTCTTAAGTCAGGGCACGCCCCTGATCTACGGCGGCGACGAGCGGGGGAATTCCCAGTCAGGCAATAATAACGTATACTGTCAGGACAATGAGCTGTCCTGGATCAACTGGAAGCCGGGAAAGGCCTGGGAGTTTCTGCCGGAATACGTGGAGAAGCTCATCGCCTTCCGGGCGGCCCATCCGGTCTTCCGGCAGAAAAAGGAGCTGTGCCAGACCGATTACCTGTCCTGCGGATATCCGGATGTGTCTTATCATGGGAAGCGGGCCTGGTTCGGCGATTTTGAGAACTACAGCCGGAGTGTGGGCATCCTTTACGCAGGGGAATATGTGGCGGCGAATTCCGAAGGACTGCAGCAGGATGATTCCTTCTATGTGGCCTGCAATATGCACTGGATTCCCCATGAGTTCGCACTGCCGGGCCTTCCGGACAGACGGGTCTGGAGTGTAGCCATCGACAGTGGCGTAGAGGGAGCAGCCGGTATCTGCAGCGACGGAGAGGAGCGTTCTCTGGAGGATCAGCGGACCGTGACGGTCCCGGGTAGGACCATTCTGGTACTGCGGGGCAAAAAGGAAATGAAAAACAGGCAGGTTGAGAAGTGACATGAAGGCTTGGAAGCATTTTTGTACGATTACAGAACATAAAATCATGGTGATGCGTCACTGCTTTAAGATAGGGCTCTACCGGCAGGGATTGCTGCATGATATGTCAAAATATACGCCCACGGAGTTTCTGCCTGGGTGTAAGTACTATCAGGGCTACCGCAGTCCCAACAACGCAGAACGGGAGGAAAAGGGTTATTCGGCGGCCTGGCTCCACCATAAGGGCAGGAACAAGCATCACTATGAATACTGGATTGATTACAGCCTGGGGCCGGTCAAGGGAATGACCGGTATGAAGATGCCCAACCGGTACGTGGCGGAGATGATGATGGATCGGATGGCGGCATCGAAGATTTATAACGGAAAAAACTATACCCAGCATGAGCCCCTGTCATATTATGAAAAGGGAAAGGATTCCTATATGATTCATGATGAGACCCGGGCTTTGCTTGAGCATCTTCTGCACCTGTTGGACCAGCAGGGAGAGGAAGCGGTATTCGCCTATATCCGAAAGGAGATCGTGGGAAAGAAGGAATATCCGAAGATTCCGCCCAGACCCTGGCAGCTGACGGGGGATGGAACCTATCGGACGGATCGGGAGCTGGAAGTCATTCGGAAAGAAGCGCAGAAGCCTTCGTAAAGAGCTTTTGTGGAGAGAAATTTTCATAAAAAAGAGGAAATCCAAGAAATACGCGGAATTATATACTATAGAGGAAACTGAAAAGGAAAACCGGAAGGCTTCGATAGCAGTGACGCAGACGCGTCGGAAGGAGGAAGCATGACGATTCGGGAAAGCACGGAACAGTGGGAAAGCGTATATTTAAGCCCTCACGCATCCTTAAGCAGAGATTCCAGAGGACGGGACCGGTACGAGCCACCCTGTGATATCCGGCCGGTATACCAGAGAGACCGGGATCGGATCCTTCACTGTAAGTCCTTTCGGAGGCTGAAGCACAAGACCCAGGTATTTCTGACGCCCCGGGGCGATCATTACCGGACCAGGCTGACCCATACCCTGGAGGTTTCCCAGATAGCGAGGACCATGGCGAAGGCTCTGCGGCTGAACGAGGATCTGACGGAGGCCATTGCACTGGGACACGACCTGGGACACACGCCCTTCGGACATGCGGGAGAGCGTGTGCTAAATGATCTCTGCAGCAGCGGCTTTGCCCATTATAAGCAGAGCGTCCGGGTGGTGGAGAAGCTGGAGAAGAGCGGAAAGGGCCTGAATCTCACCTGGGAGGTGCGGGACGGCATCCTGAACCACCGGACCAGCGGCAGTCCCTCTACCCTGGAGGGAAAGCTGGTGCGTTTTTCCGATAAGATCGCCTATATCAACCACGATATCGACGACGCCATCCGGGCCGGGATTCTGAAAGAGGAGGATATTCCCCTGTCCTACCGGCAGGTGCTGGGCGGCAGTACCCGGGAGCGGCTGAATACCCTGGTACACGATATCATCGGCCAGAGTATGGAGCAGCCGGATATCCGTATGTCCGAAGAGGTGGAGGAGGGTATGCACGCCCTGAGAAACTTCATGTTCAATCATGTATACACAAATCCCATTGCCAAAGGGGAGGAGGTCAAGGCACGAAATATGCTGGAAGGCCTGTTTACCTATTATATGGACCATCCGGAGGAGCTGTCTGAAGAATTCAAGGCCATGCTGGCCAGCGGCCGGGATCCCCTGGAAATTGTGGTGTGCGATTACATATCCGGCATGACAGACCAGTATGCCATTTACAAGTTTGAAGAGTACTTTGTTCCGAAAGCATGGAACGCATAGGTGAAAATAGATGTATTATTCAGAAGATCTGATAGAGGAGGTACGTTCCAGAAATGACATCGTAGATGTGATTTCAGGGTATGTACGGCTTCAGAGGAAGGGATCCAGCTATTTCGGGCTCTGCCCCTTCCACAGTGAGAAGTCGCCCTCCTTTTCCGTGTCGCCGGGCAAGCAGATGTATTACTGCTTTGGCTGCGGTGCCGGCGGAAATGTGTTTACGTTTTTAATGGAATACGAGAATTTTACCTTCCCGGAGGCGGTGAAGACCCTGGCGGATCGCTGCGGCGTAGATCTGCCGGAGGTGGAGTACTCCGAGGAGGCCAGGCAGCAGGCGGATCTGAAGAGCCGGCTGCTGGAGATTCAGAAAAAAGCGGCGAAGTATTATTACTATCAGCTGCGTCAGCCCAAGGGCCGGGTGGGCTACGAGTACCTGCGGGGCCGGGAACTCAGCGACGAGACCATCCAGAAGTTCGGTTTGGGCTATTCCGGACAGCAGAGCCGGGAGCTGTACCAGTATTTGAAGCATGAGGGGTATTCGGACGCCCTTTTAAAGGAGTCGGGCCTGTTCAGCATGGACGAGCGGAGCGGCGTCTACGATAAGTTCTGGAACCGGGTCATGTTTCCGATCATGGATGCCAATCATCGGGTCATTGGCTTCGGCGGCCGGGTTATGGGAGACGCCAAACCCAAGTACCTGAACTCGCCGGAGACGAAGATCTTCGACAAGAGCCGGAACCTGTACGGCCTGAATTTCGCCAGAAGCTCCCGGAAGGGGAATCTGATCATCTGCGAGGGTTATATGGATGTGATTGCCCTCCATCAGGCAGGCTTCAGCCAGGCGGTGGCTTCTCTGGGAACGGCACTGACCACCCAGCAGGCCATTCTGATGAAGCGCTACGCGGACGAGGTGCTGGTCACCTACGACAGCGACGAGGCCGGAACCAAGGCGGCCCTACGGGCCATTCCCATTCTGAAGGAAGCGGGGTTGACCATGCGGGTCATCAATATGAAGCCTTACAAGGATCCCGATGAATTTATCAAAAATATGGGAAGGGAAGCCTTTCAGCAGCGGATGGACGAAGCCCAGAGCAGCTTTTTATTTGAAGTGGAGGTTCTGGAGCGGAAGTATAATCTGAAGGATCCGGCCCAGAAGACTGCCTTTTTTGATGAGACAGCCAAAAAGCTTTTGGGATTTTCCGATGAAATCGAACGGAATAATTACATCGAGGCCGTGGCGGCACGGTACGGAACCGGGTATGAGGCCCTGAGAAGAAAGGTGAACCAGCTGGGACTGGTCCTGGGCGGACAGGCTCCTGCGCCCAGACCCCGGGACGTGTCCTCGAACCGGAAGGAAAAGGACGAGGGAACGGCGGCTTCCCAGAAGCTTCTGCTCACTTGGATGATCGCCGGGGAGAATTATTTCCGGGTGATCCGAAGATATATTGAGCCGGAGGACTTTACGGTGCCTCTGTACCGACAGATTGCCGGGATACTGTATGAGCAGCAGGAGCAGGGAAAGCTGAATCCGGCCGGGATCTTAAGCCGCTTTGAGAACACGGAGGAGCAACGGGAGGCGGCGGCCGTATTCAACGCTACTTTAAAGCAGATAGAGACCAAAGAGGAAACAGAAAAAGCACTGCAGGAAACCATATACAAGATCCGGCAGGAATCCCTGAACCGGAAAGGAAAAGAGCTTGCTCCCACAGATATGGAGGGGCTGCAGAAGCTGATACAGAGTCGGCGGGAACTGGAGAAACTGCATATTTCACTGGATTAAGGATAAAATACTAACAAGTTATGGAAGGATGGAAGAAGATGGACGAAAACGCAGCAAAGTTTGAGGAGAAGTTAAAAGAGATTCTGGTAATGGCCAAGAAGAAAAAGAATATTCTGGAGTATCAGGAGATCAGCGATTTCTTCGCAGAATTTGAGCTGGATCCGGAACACATGGAGAAGGTTCTGGACTATCTGGAAGCAAATAATATCGACGTACTCCGCATTACAGGCGACGGGGACGAGCCCGACGACGCCCTGCTTCTGGCAGAGGATGACGACGACGTGGATGTGGAACAGATCGATCTGTCCGTGCCGGACGGTGTAAGCATTGAGGATCCGGTCCGGATGTACTTAAAGGAGATTGGTAAGGTTCCCCTTCTGAGCGCGGACGAGGAGATCGAGCTGGCGAAGCGGATGGAAGAGGGCGACGAGGACGCCAAAAAGCGTCTGGCAGAGGCGAACCTCCGTCTGGTGGTCAGCATCGCAAAGCGCTATGTGGGCCGCGGTATGCTGTTCCTGGATCTGATTCAGGAGGGAAATCTGGGTCTTATCAAGGCCGTGGAGAAGTTTGATTACCGGAAGGGCTATAAGTTCAGTACTTACGCTACCTGGTGGATCCGTCAGGCCATCACCAGAGCCATCGCCGACCAGGCCAGAACCATCCGTATCCCGGTACACATGGTGGAGACCATCAACAAGCTAATCCGGGTATCACGTCAGCTGCTCCAGGAGCTGGGCCGCGAACCTACTCCGGAGGAGATCGCCGAGGAGATGAAGCTTCCGGTGGAGCGTGTCCGTGAGATCCTGAAGATCTCCCAGGAGCCCGTATCCCTGGAGACACCCATCGGTGAGGAAGAGGACAGCCACCTGGGCGACTTCATTCAGGATGACAATGTCCCCGTGCCGGCGGACGCCGCTGCCTTTACCCTGTTAAAGGAACAGCTGGTAGAGGTTTTAAGCACCCTGACCGATCGGGAGCAGAAGGTACTGCGCCTGCGCTTCGGCCTGGATGACGGACGGGCCCGTACCCTGGAGGAAGTGGGAAAAGAGTTTAATGTCACCCGTGAGCGTATCCGTCAGATCGAGGCCAAGGCCCTCAGAAAGCTGCGTCACCCCAGCCGCAGCCGGAAGCTGAAGGATTATCTGGACTAAGCCGGATACAGGAACGGAAGAAGATACGGAGAAAAGAATGAATATATCAAGACGACTGAACCGACTGGCAGATATGGTCACAGAGGGCAGCCGGCTGGCAGATGTGGGAACAGATCATGGATATGTTCCCCTTTGTCTTTGCGGGCAGAAGCGGATCCAAAGGGCCATTGCCATGGATGTGAACCAGGGCCCCCTGGAGCGGGCGAAGGCCCACATCCGGGAAGCCGGTATGGAAGGACAGATCGAGACGAGACTGTCTGACGGCCTGACAGCCCTGCGGGCCGGAGAAGCCGATACCATCCTCATCGCAGGGATGGGCGGTCCGCTGACCATCCGGATTCTGCGGGAAGGCGCCCATGCTTTGCCGGGGGTAAAGGAACTGATTCTGCAGCCCCAGTCGGAGATCGGAGAGGTGCGCCGGTTCCTTCGGGAAAACGGCTGGCAGATAGTCCGGGAGGACATCCTTCAGGAGGACGGAAAGTATTATCCCATGTTCCGGGCAGTTCCTGCGGAAGCACCGGAGTCCTGCAGCGAAGAGGAATACCGGTTCGGAAAAACGGAGCTTCAGGAGTCCCCACAGGTACTTCTGGAGTTTCTGGAAAAGCGGATCCGGGTCAATGAAAGTATCTGCGCCGGTCTTCCGGAAGGGGACGAGGAGCGGATCCGGGAACGGAAAAGAGAAGTAGAGCAGGAACTGGCGCTTTTACAGAAGGTGCGGACCTGCCTGGAAAAGAGACAGAATGGAGGAAGCCTATGAACTGTCAGGAGATTATCGAGGCCATCGAGCAGCGGTATCCGCTGAAATATGCCTGCGACTGGGACAATCCGGGACTGCTGGCCGGCAGCCGGGAAAGGGAGGTGGATACGGTCTACATCGCTCTGGACGCCACGGATCAGGTGGTGGACGCGGCGGCCGAGTGCGGCGCGCAGCTGCTTCTGACCCATCACCCCATGATTTTCGGAAGGATCTGTTCTGTGACCACCGATGATTATGTGGGAGAACGGCTGATCCGTCTGATTCGGGACGACATTTCCTACTATGCCATGCACACCAATTACGATGTGATGGGCATGGCAGAGTTGGCAGCGGATCGGATCGAGCTGCGGGAGAGAGAAGTACTGGAAGAGGTGCTGGAGGGAGAAGGCATCGGCCGGGTAGGACGTCTGTCCTGTCCCATGACCCTGCGGGAGTGCGCGGAGTTTGTGAAGGAACGGTTTGGCCTGCCTAATGTAAAGGTCTTCGGCGATCTGAATCGGCAGGTGGAGCGTGCTGCTATTTCCCCCGGATCCGGAAAGAGCATGGCGGAGCCTGCCAGAAGTAAGGGCGCGGAGGTGCTGATTACCGGAGATATCGATCATCATACGGGGATCGATATGGCCGACTGCGGACTTTCCATTATTGACGCAGGCCACTATGGCATCGAACATATTTATATCGGAGACATGGAGCGCTTTTTAAAGGAGCGTTTTCCGGGGCTCCGGATTTATACGGCACCCATTGCGCAGCCCTTTGAAGTGCTGTAAGCCTAAAGGGAATGGGAAGGAGGAACGGAGTATATGGTAAAAGCGACGATCAACGGAAAGGTGTATGAATATCCGGAAGGGATCCGGTACGGCGAGATAGCGGCAGAGCTGCAAAAGGACTATGCCCATGATATTGTACTGGTATCGGTGAATAAAAGACTGCGGGAGCTGAATAAAAAGCTTTACGAGGACGCGGAGCTGGTGTTCTATACCACGGCGGATATGGTGGGAGCCCAGGCATACCGGCGCAGTCTGACCATGTTGCTGATGAAGGCGGTGTACCGGGTGGCAGGCCATGAGAATGTCATTAGAGCCCAGGTGAATTATTCCCTAAGTAACGGTTATTACTGTACAGTACAGGGAAATGTAACGGTGGACGAAGCCTTCCTTGGGGCGGTGAAGAGGCAGATGGAAGAGTATGTGGCCCGAAAGACTGTGATAGAAAAAAAGAATGTGGCCACAGATAAGGCCCTTCGCATCTTCCACAACCATAAGATGTTTGACAAGGAGAAGCTGTTCCGGTATCGCCGGGCTTCCCGGGTGAATATCTACAGCATCGGAGAATTCGAGGACTATTATTATGGCTATATGGTGCCGGATACGGGATACCTGAAGTATTTTGAGCTGTACCCCTATGACGAGGGCTTTGTGCTCCAGTTTCCTACCACGGCAGAGCCGGAAAAGGTTCCGCCCTTCGCGCCCCAGAACAAGGTATTCCAGGTCATGAAGGAATCAGCCAAATGGGGCGATCTGCTTGGAATCTCCACGGTGGGTGATCTGAATGACTGCATCGCCCAGGGGAAACTGCAGCAGCTGATCATGACCCAGGAGGCTCTGCAGGAGCGGAAGCTGGCAGAGATGGCCAGCCGGATTGCGGCGGACCACAGCAAAAAGTTCATTATGATCGCCGGCCCCTCCTCCTCGGGAAAGACCACATTTTCCCGGAGACTGTCCATTCAGCTGTCGGCGGCGGGCTTAAGACCCCATCCCATTTCCGTGGATAATTACTTCGTGGAGAGGGAGATGACGCCCCGGGACGAGAACGGCGATTACAACTTCGAGTGTCTGGAAGCCATGGACGTGGAACTCTTTAACCGGCAGATGCGCGAGCTCCTGGAGGGAAAGACCGTGGAGCTTCCCTACTTTAACTTCAAGACCGGAAAAAAAGAGTACAACGGCGATTACCTCACCATGGGCGAGGAGGACATCCTGGTTATCGAGGGCATCCACTGTCTGAATGATAAGCTGTCCCATAGTCTGCCCCGGGAGAGTAAGTTTAAGATCTATATCAGCGCCCTGACCCAGTTAAATGTGGATGAGCACAACCGGATCCCTACCACCGACGGCCGCCTGATCCGCCGGATGGTTCGTGACGCCCGGACCCGTGGAGCCAGCGCTGCCCGCACCATCTCCATGTGGCCCTCCGTCCGGAGAGGAGAAGAGGAGAACATCTTCCCATACCAGGAAGAAGCTGACGTGGTCTTCAATTCTGCCCTGATCTACGAGCTCTCCGTCCTGAAACAGTACGCCGAGCCCCTGCTATTCGGCATCGACCGGGAAGCCCCCGAATACCTGGAAGCCAAGCGTCTCCTGAAATTTCTGGACTACTTCTTGGGCGTAGACAGCACAAACATCCCTGATAATTCCCTGGTACGGGAATTCATCGGAGGTGGCTGCTTCCAGCTGTAAAGCAGGGGGAAAGCTGTTTGAGACCGGCGGGAATTGGAAATAAGAAAATAGGGATAAATGAGAAACCGCCGCAAGGTGAAAGCCTGCGGCGGTTTCGCTATGTTTTTCCGCGTAATAGATGCAATTATCTCAGCGGGACTGTTGGGTCAGTTCTTTCAGTTCCTGAAAGAGTGCCAGATCCTCCTGGCTGATTTTCAGATTGGAGCAATAGCGCCTGCCGTCCGGTTCGGTGACCGTAAACTCCAGAATGGTTCCCTCCCGAATGCCGTCCTGCATGACAGAATTCAGAAACAGGGGAAACTTGGGGTGTGCGGCCCGGAAACGGTCCCAGGCGGATTTCATTTTTAAAAGCTGCATCGGATTCATAGATGATTCTCCTTTTGGTTCATATCAAATGTGTGTGGCACAGCAGTTATTATAACAGGTTTCGGGTGTTTTCCATATCCTACAGTTCCCGGGTGTTCAGGGGAATCGTCAGCTTTTTCAGTTTCTCCATGTTGGTCTGGGGTATCACATTACCCGAATAGATCTTGTCCTTGATGGCCTGCATCCGACGGTCGGTCTGGGCGATGATATCGGCGCAGTTCCGCAGCTCTTCAGAGAGTTCGTCCGCGTTTTCCAGGTCGTCGATATCCTGCTTATATTTCAGCTGATGATCCACACTGGCCCAGAAGTCCATGGCGATGGTGCGAATCTGAACCTCCACCCGGATATTTTTCTTCTGATTGGAGAAAAAGACGGGAATCTCCACGATGAGGTGCAGGCTGCGGTAGCCGTTGTCCTTGGGATGCTCGATGTAATCCTTCTTTTTGATCAGGGTAATATCATCCTGGCGCAGCAACATATCCGCTACGGTATAGATATCGTCGATGAACGAGCAGATGACCCGGACGCCTGCCACGTCGTTCAGATTCTGTTCCACGGATTCCACGCTGACCGGCACGCCGTAGCGGTGCAGCTTTTCCACGATGCTTAAGGGCTTCTTCACCCGGGAAGTGATGAATTCGATGGGATTGCGCTTGTGGTGGATACTCAGTTCGTCGTTCAGCACTTCCAGCTTGGTCCGCATCTCGCGGATGGCACAGCTGTACATCATCATCAGTTCCTGGAATTCAAAGGCCTGGTTGACAAAATAGGTCTGTATATCGGGAATATCCGTAGTATCGAGAAATGTTTTCTGTAATTCGTTTTCCATAGGAGCCACCATCCTGTGTCAGTTTGTATTGTTGAGAACTTTTATTGTTAAGATTATAACACAGATGGGAGAAAAATGGAAGAGGCTTGCAAAAGTCCGGAAAATGTGTATACTGGATATTAGTTATGCCCATTTCCGGAAATACTTCGGAAGGGGCTTTTCCATCGTTAGTTTATACATGTACAAGATAAGGAAGAATGAATTTATGGCAAATTATGTAGATGAAATCAAAAGAAGAAGAACCTTCGCAATCATTTCCCATCCGGACGCAGGTAAAACCACTCTGACCGAGAAGTTCCTGCTCTACGGCGGAGCGATCAATCTGGCCGGTTCTGTAAAGGGAAAGGCTACGGCCCGTCACGCGGTATCCGACTGGATGGAGATCGAGAAAGAACGAGGTATTTCCGTTACTTCTTCTGTTCTGCAGTTTAATTACGACGGCTACTGCATCAATATTCTGGATACCCCGGGACATCAGGACTTCTCCGAGGATACCTACCGTACCCTGATGGCGGCGGATTCCGCGGTTATGGTCATCGACGGAAGCAAGGGTGTGGAGGCCCAGACCCGGAAGCTTTTCAAGGTCTGCGCCATGCGCCATATCCCGATTTTTACCTTCATTAACAAGATGGACCGGGATGCCATGGATATCTTCGAGCTTCTGGACGACATCGAGAACGAGTTGGGTATCGCCACCTGTCCGGTGAACTGGCCCATCGGATCCGGCAAGGCCTTCAAGGGTGTCTACGACCGGAATACGGAGAAGGTGCTTTTGTTCTCCGATACGGAGAAAGGAACCAAGGAAGGTGAGGAGCTGGATCTGTCCATCAACGATCCCCAGATCGACAGTATCCTGGATCCGGGTCAGAAGGAGAAGCTCATGGACGATATCGAGCTTTTGGACGGGGCCAGCGCGGAGTTTGATCAGGAACTGGTCAGCCAGGGAAAGCTTTCTCCGGTATTCTTCGGATCGGCTCTGACGAACTTTGGTGTGGAGACTTTTCTGCGCCATTTCCTTCAGATGACCACATCCCCGCTGCCCCGTAAAGCGGACGTAGGTGTCATCGATCCCATGGAAGAGGAATTTTCTGCCTTTGTATTCAAGATTCAGGCGAATATGAATAAGGCCCATCGGGACCGTATCGCTTTTATCCGTATCTGCTCCGGCAAGTTCACGGCCGGTATGGAGGTCTTTCATGTACAGGGCGGCAGAAAGCAGCGCCTGTCCCAGCCCCAGCAGATCATGGCCCAGGACCGGAAGATTGTGGACGAGGCCTACGCAGGCGATATCATCGGTGTATTCGACCCGGGCATCTTCTCCATCGGAGATACCTTATGTATGCCGGGCAAGCAGATTAAGTACGAAGGAATTCCCACTTTCGCGCCGGAGCATTTCGCCCGTGTGCGTCAGATGGATACCATGAAGCGGAAGCAGTTCGTCAAGGGTATCGAGCAGATTGCCCAGGAGGGCGCCATTCAGATCTTCCAGGAGTTCAATACCGGTATGGAAGAGATCATCGTGGGCGTGGTGGGCGTCCTGCAGTTCGACGTGCTGAAGTACCGTCTGGAGAACGAGTATAACGTGGATATCCGTCTGGAGCCGCTGCCCTACGAACATATCCGCTGGATTGAGAACGAGGATATCGATATGAGCAAGCTGGTGGGTACTTCCGACATGAAGAAGATCAAGGATCTGAAAGGCAGACCGCTGCTTATCTGGGCCAATGCCTGGAGCGTGGGCATGACCCTGGAGCGAAATCCGGGCCTGAAGCTCTCCGAGTTCGGCCGTTAAAAGGCAGAGGGCCGCAGGAAACAGGAAAAAGCTATGACAGATGGACTTGTATACTTGTCAACCTGCGGGAAAGTGTGATAAAATAGATACAGTATTTTAAAGAAAATCTTATAGAAATGTCAGCCGCCGGAAACGGCGGAAAACCAGAGAATAACAGGAGGTTTCAGATATGGCGAAGGAAGAGAAGAGAGGCGTTCACATGATTCATGCGGACGGACAGCTGGGAGAAGTGCAGATCGCGGACGAGGTCGTGGCTACCATCGCAGGCCTTGCGGCCACTGAGGTGGAAGGCGTTGCTTCCATGGCGGGAAATATCACTAATGAGCTCATCGGAAAGCTGGGTGTGAAGAACCTGTCCAAGGGCGTGAAGGTACTGGTGACCGAGGAGAACGTAGACGTGGATCTGGCCCTGAATATTGATTATGGATACAGCATCATGAAGGTATCCGAGAAAGTACAGGATCGCGTAAAGAGCGCCATTGAGAATATGACCGGTCTGGAAGTATCCATGGTAAATATCCGTATTGTCAATGTCAACATGGGCAAAGAGGATAAGTAGTACAGATAAGTGGTGCAGATTAGGAAGGGAGCGGCTGCAGGCAGCGGCTCCCTTTTCACAGAAAGTCTGAAAAGAAAAAGGAAAGAAGTCAGGACGGAAGAAGATGAAAAGACGAGAGTTGAGAGAGCATATTTTTGAACTGCTGTTCCGCGTGGAATTCAACAGCCCGGAGGAGATGCAGGAGCAGGTACGCCTGTTTTTTGAGAATCTGGGAGAGATCGAAGACAAGGATCGGGATTATATCAAGCAGAAGTATGCGCATATTATAGAAAAACTGCCGGAGATCGACGCTCTTCTGGGCGAGGCGGCAGAGGGATGGAAGGTCTCCCGGATGGGAAAGGCGGATCTGACCATTCTGCGGCTGGCGGTCTACGAGATGAAGTACGACGAGGATGTGCCTGTGGGCGTGGCAGTCAACGAGGCTGTGGAGCTGTCCAAGAAGTTTGGCGGAGACGAGTCTCCGGTATTTATCAATGGTATTCTGGGTAAAATAGGAAAAGCAGAATGAAACATGTCTACACCGTAGGACAGGTCAATACGTACATCAAAAATATGTTCAACCAGGATTTCCTGCTGAACCGGGTCTATGTGAAGGGCGAGGTGTCCAACTGTAAGTATCACAGCTCGGGACACCTGTATTTTTCCCTGAAGGACGAAAGCGGGGCCTTGTCCTGCGTCATGTTCGCGGGTCAGAGAGCGGGCCTGGGATTCCGAATGCGGGATGGTCAGCGGGTCATTGTGCTGGGAAGCGTCAGCGTCTATGAGCGAAGCGGAAGCTACCAGCTCTATGCCAGGGAGATTCTGCAGGATGGCGTGGGCCAGCTTTACGAGGCCTTTGAAAAACTGAAGAACGAACTGGAAGAAATGGGAATGTTTGCACAGGAGTACAAGCAGCCCATTCCCTTTTATGTGAGAAAACTGGGGATCGTCACAGCGCCTACCGGGGCGGCGGTACAGGATATCCGGAATATCGCCCTCAGGCGAAACCCTTATGTGCAGCTGATTCTCTACCCGGCTCTGGTACAGGGAGAGGGCGCGGCGGACAGTATCGTAAGGGGAATTCAGGCCCTGGATGAGATGGGCCTGGACGTACTGATTGTGGGCCGTGGAGGAGGTTCCATGGAGGATCTGTGGGCCTTTAACGAGGAAAAGGTGGCCCGGGCCATCTTCGACTGCAGGACACCCGTGATCTCTGCAGTGGGACATGAGACAGATACTACCATCGCAGACTATGTGGCAGACTTAAGAGCGCCGACTCCTTCTGCGGCGGCAGAGCTGGCGGTGACAGACATCCGGGAACTGTTGGAGCGGATGTCCACGTACCGGAAGCAGATGGATGCAGTATTCAGGCATCGGATGGAGGAGTACTATCGGCGGCTGGCAGTGCTGAAGGGACGTGTACAGCAGATCAGTCCCCGGACGCAGCTCTACGAGAAGCGGATGCGTCACAGTGAGCTACAGAACCGGATGGAGCAGGCCATGGAGCAGAAGTTCTCTGACCGGAGAAACAGCCTGAATCTCTACATCGAGAGAATGCACGGCTTGTCGCCGCTTCTGAAGCTGCAGCAGGGCTATTCCTACACGGAGGGCCCGGACGGAAAAGCCGTGACGGGTATCGACCAGGCGGCGGAAGGAGAAATGCTTCGGATCCATGTGACTGATGGTATCTACACGGCGGTGGTGGAGAAGCGGGAGAAAGTCGAGAGAGGATAAGCGGTATGGCAGAGGAAAAAGAGACGACATTGGAGGAAGCCTTTGCGGAGTTGGACGGGATGCTGGAGAAGCTGGCGGACCGGGATGTGCCCCTGGAGGAGTCTTTCGCTATCTATGCGGAGGGCGTGAAGCTTTTGAAATATTGCAGCGAGAAGCTGGACAGAGTAGAGAAAAAGATGATGGTCATGAATGAGGAGGGAACGCTGGATGAATTTTAAAGAAGAACTTCAGAAAAAGACAGCAGAGATCGAAGCGCTTCTGCAGACTTATCTGCCGGAAGAGACCGGCTTTCAGAAGACAGTTCTGGAAGCGGTGAACTATAGTATCACAGCCGGAGGAAAGCGCCTGCGGCCCCTTCTGATGCAAGAGACCTACCGGATGTTCGGCGGAGAGGGAAAGGTCGTGGAGCCCTTTATGGCGGCTATGGAAATGATACATACCTATTCGCTGGTACATGATGACCTGCCAGCCATGGACAATGATGAGTACCGCCGGGGCAAAAAGACCACTCATGCGGTGTACGGAGAGGCTATGGGCATTCTGGCGGGAGACGCTCTTCTGAATCTGGCCTTTGAGACGGCGGCAGGAGCATTTGACCTGGAGACCAGCGGGCGCACGGCAAAGGCCCTGCAGATCCTGTCCCGGAAGGCGGGCATCTACGGTATGATCGGCGGTCAGGTGGTGGATGTGGAGTCCGAGGGACAGCCCCTGTCCCGGGAGAAGCTGGACTTTATCTACCGACTGAAGACCAGCGCCCTCATCGAGGCGGCCATGACTGTGGGCGCAGTGCTGGCGGGAGCCACGGAGGAAGAGACTTCGGCCATCGAGAGCGTAGCCGGAGATGTGGGATTGGCGTTCCAGATCCAGGACGATATTCTGGATGTGACCAGTACCCTGGAGGTGCTGGGAAAGCCCGTTCACAGTGACGATAAGAACCATAAAACCACCTATGTGACCCTAGAGGGTCTGGATAAGGCGAGGGAAGACGTGAAGGAGATCTCCGAGAGGGCCATCCGCACCCTGACTTCCCTGAGGAAAAAGAACGAGTTCCTGGAGGAACTCATCCGGATGCTGATTACGAGAGAAAAATAAAACAGAGGTGAGTACATGCTGCTGGAGAGAATCAATCAGGTCAATGATATAAAGAAACTGGATAAAAGTGAGTGGGAGCCGCTGGCGCAGGAGATACGGGATTTCCTGATTGAAAAGATAAGCGTGACGGGAGGGCATCTGGCGTCGAATTTGGGCGTGGTGGAGCTGACCATGGCCATGCACCTGGCCTTTGACTTCCCGCAGGATCAAGTGGTCTGGGACGTGGGACACCAGTCCTACACCCATAAGCTTTTGACAGGAAGAAAGGCAGGCTTTGATGAACTGCGCAAATACGGCGGTATGAGCGGATTCCCCAAGCGCAAGGAGAGCGACTGCGACTGCTTTGATACGGGACACAGCTCTACCTCCATTTCTGCGGGCATCGGTCTGGTGAAGGCACGGGAACTGACAGGGGGAAGCCAGAGCGTGATTTCCGTTATCGGCGACGGTTCCATGACCGGCGGCATGGCCTTTGAGGCCTTGAATAATGCCTCCCAGTTAAAGAGTAATTTTATTATCGTTCTGAATGATAACCAGATGTCCATCGCGGAGAATGTGGGCGGTCTGTCCCAGTACCTGAATGGTATGCGTTCCGCGGAGGGATATAATAACTTTAAAGAGGGCCTGCAGAGCACCCTGGAGAAGATTCCGGTATACGGCGACGGCATCGTGCGGCAGCTGAAGAAGACCAAGAGCGGCCTGAAGCAGTTGGTGATTCCGGGAATGTTCTTTGAGGATATGGGCATCACGTACCTGGGCCCGGTGGACGGTCATAATATTGATCAGCTCATCCGGACTTTCAAGGAGGCCAAGCGGGTGCGCCATGCAGTACTTATCCATGTCTGTACCAAGAAGGGCAAAGGCTATGAGCCGGCAGAGCGTCATCCTTCCCGGTTCCATGGGGCGGAGCCCTTTGTCATCGAAACGGGTCTGCCCAAGAGCAGACGGGCCAAAGCGAATTACACAGATATTTTTTCCACGGTTATGCGAAAGCTGGGTGACCGGGACGAGAAAGTGGTGGCTATTACAGCGGCTATGCCCGATGGGACCGGCCTGAAGCGCTTTAAGAATATGTTCCCGGAACGGTTCTTTGACGTGGGAATCGCCGAGCAGCACGCGGTGACCTTTGCGGCGGGACTGGCTGCAGGCGGTATGAAGCCGGTAGTGGCAGTGTATTCTTCTTTCCTGCAGCGGGCCTACGATCAGGTGCTTCACGATGTCTGTATTCAAAATCTCCATGTGGTATTTGCCATCGACCGGGCAGGGCTGGTGGGAAGCGACGGAGAGACCCATCAGGGCATCTTTGACCTGTCCTATCTGTCCAGCATCCCGAATATGACCATTATGGCTCCGAAGAATAAATGGGAGCTTTCAGATATGCTGAAGTTTGCGGTGAACTATGAGGGACCCGCTGCCCTGCGGTATCCCAGAGGCGAGGCCTACGACGGCCTGCAGGAGTTCCGGGCACCCATAGAGTACGGAAAGAGTGAAATGCTGTATGAGGAGGCGGATATCGCTTTGCTGGCAGTGGGCAGCATGGTGAAGACGGCGGAGCAGGTGCGGAATATCCTGAAGGATACGGGTTATAACTGTACGCTTGTCAACGCCCGTTTCGTGAAGCCTCTGGATGAGCAGATGGTGGAAGAGATGGCAAAGCAGCACCGGATTCTGGTGACCCTGGAGGAGAATGTACGGAGCGGAGGCTTCGGCGATCATGTGCTGGAGTATGTGAACGACCGGAAGCTGGATATGACGGTTCTGAATATCGCCCTTCCGGACGAGTATGTGGAGCATGGTAACGTGGCTCTGCTTTATAAAGAAGTGGGCCTGGATGCGGAGACCATTGCAAAACAGATTATTACGGCCTATATCGGGCAGATGTAAGGAGAAAAGATATGAAAGTACGTCTGGATGTGCTTCTGGTGAGCAGAGGACTGGCGGAGTCCAGAGAAAAAGCGAAAGCTATTATCATGGAGGGAAAGGTCTTTGTGAAGGGTCAGAGAGAGGACAAGGCCGGTTCCGTGTTTGACGAGGCAGCCCCCATCGAGATTCACGGACAGAAGCTTCGGTATGTGAGCCGGGGCGGCCTGAAGCTGGAGAAGGCTGTGGCACATTTTGACCTGGGACTGGAAGGAAAGATCTGTATGGATGTGGGATCCTCCACCGGTGGCTTCACGGACTGCATGCTTCAGAATGGCGCGGTCAAGGTCTACGCCGTGGATGTGGGGACCAATCAGTTGGACTGGAAGCTGCGAAGCGACCCCAGAGTGGTAGCTATGGAGAAGACCAACATTCGTTATCTGACTCCGGATCAGATCGAAGAGCGGCCCCAGTTCGCGTCCATTGACGTGGCTTTTATTTCTCTGACCAAAGTACTGCTTCCGGTGCGGGAGCTTTTAAGCGATGACGGCGAGGTGGTGGCTCTCATCAAGCCCCAGTTTGAAGCGGGCCGGGAAAAGGTAGGTAAAAAGGGCGTGGTGCGGGAAAAAAGTACCCATCTGGAGGTCATTCAGATGGTTTTGACCTACGCCTGGTCCATCGGTTTTGATATTCTGGCCCTGGAGTTCTCTCCCATCAAGGGACCTGAAGGGAATATCGAGTATCTGACCTGGCTGCAGAAGACAGACCGGGGAACCACAGAGGAGCTTCCCGACTGGGAGGAGATGCGGACTCATCTTCCGGATTCCATCGATCCGAAGCAGATCGTGGAAGAGGCCCATGGAACTCTGGATAAAGAAAAATAAAGGGACGGAACAAGAGGGATGAATCGATTCTATGTGATTACCAACAGCGAGAAAGATAAAAATCTGGAGACCACAGATCAGATTTACCAGTATCTGAAATCCCGGGGCTGCGAGTGTACGGTGCGGGAATATCAGAAGAAGGACGAGGTACCGGGCAGGGGAAACTACCGGTATACAGACGCGGAGCTGATTCCGGAGGGAACAGAATGTATTCTGGTGCTGGGGGGAGACGGTACCCTGATTCAGGCGGCACGGGACACGGTGAACCGGAATATTCCCCTGCTGGGCGTGAATCTGGGAACCTTAGGTTTCCTGGCAGAGATCGAGAAGTCCGGCATCTCCGAGGCCTTGGATAGCCTGATTCTGGACAACTATACCATAGAACCCCGGATGCTTCTGGAGGGAACCGTACACCGGGCAGACGGAGATCCGGTACGGAATCTGGCCCTGAATGATATCGTAGTAAACCGGGCGGGAGCTCTGCGTATCATCGACTATGAGGTGGAGGTAAACGGGGAAAAGCTGAACCGATATTCGGCAGACGGAATGATCGTTTCCACACCCACCGGTTCCACGGGTTACAGCCTGTCGGCAGGCGGTCCCATCGTGTCCCCCATGGCGTCCATGATCGTGGTAACGCCCATCTGTCCCCATACGCTGACGGCCAGAAGTATTGTGCTGTCCGGCGGCGACCGGGTGACCATCCGGGCCGGAGCGGGGCGCAGAAATCACCGGGAGGAAGCCTTTGTCACTTTTGACGGAGAAGTGCAGGTTCCGGTGGCCACAGGGGATTACGTGGAGATACAGAAGTCGGAAAAAACGGTGAATATTCTGAAAATCAGCAGGGTCAGTTTTCTGGAGGTCCTGCGTGACAAAATGCGGGGCAACTAGGCAGGAGGACAGAACATGAAGATAGAACGGCATGCAAAGATCATTGAATTGATAAATCAGTATGCCATCGAGACCCAGGAGGAGCTGGCAGGACGGTTGAACGAGGCCGGATTCCGGGTGACCCAGGCTACGGTGTCCAGGGATATCCGGGAGCTGAAACTGACGAAGATGACTGTGGAGGGCAAACAGCGTTACGTGGTGGTGCCGGGGCCCGGCGGTCAGCTGAGCGGAAAGTATATCGGCATTCTCAGGGAAAGTTTCGTTTCCATGGACATGGCCCAGAATATCCTGGTCATTAAGACCGTGGCCGGTATGGCCATGGCGGCAGCGGCGGCCCTGGATGGCCTGCACTGGACGGAGATCGTAGGCTGTATCGCAGGAGACGATACCATTTTCTGTGCAGTACGTTCTGTGGACGATACCATGCTGGTCATGGAGAAGCTTCGCAAGGCATTGAACGGTTGAAAGGAAAACTATGCTTACACATCTGCATGTAAAAAATCTCGCGCTGATCCGTGAGACAGAAATTGAATTTACAGAAGGATTAAATATTCTGACTGGAGAGACCGGAGCCGGAAAATCCCTGGTGATTGGTTCGGTGAATCTGGCCCTTGGGGGAAAGTTTTCAAGGGAAATGCTGCGCCCCGGGGCGGATTACGCCCTGGCGGAGCTGGTGTTTACGGCAGAGGAAGAGAAACTGGCAGAGCGTCTGAAGCAGTTGGATGTGTTTCCCGAGGAGGGACAGGTTATCATTTCCAGAAAGCTTATGGACGGAAGAAGTGTAAATAAAATCAATGGTGAGACGGTAACCCTGGCCAGGCTGAAGGAGGTCTCATCCCTGCTCATCGACGTACACGGTCAGCATGAGCATCAGTCTCTGCTTCAGAAAAAGAAGCATCTGGAGATTCTGGACGCCTTTGGAGCCGGAGAACTGAAGAGCGTGAAAAAGGAACTCGGGGAGACATACAGGCGTTGGAAAGATCTGAAGAAGGAGCTTTCGGAGGCCCGTACCGACGAGGATGCCAGATTGCGGGAGATTTCCCTGCTGGAGTTTGAGGTTGACGAGATCGAAAAGGCGGGAGTGGAGCCGGGAGAGGACGAGCGTCTGGAGCAGCGGTATCAGAAGATGATCAATGCCCGGAGAATCGCGGAGGCGGTGGCAACGGCCTACGCTCTGACCGGATATGAGGAGGCGGAAGGAGCCGGCAGCAGCCTGGGAAGAGCTCTCCGGGAGCTGCAGGGAGCAGCCTCCTGTGATGGGGAGTTGAGCGCTCTGGTGGAGCAGCTCACAGAGCTGGACGGCCTTCTGAATGATTTTAACCGGGATCTGTCTGAGTACCGTTCCGGGCTGGAGTTTGAAGAGGCGGAGTTCGCGGAGACAGAAGAGCGCCTGAATCAGCTGAACTATCTGAAGGCCCGGTATGGAAAGACTCTGGACGAGGTCCTGGCCTATGAGAAAAAGCAGCAGGAGCGCCTGGAGCTTTTGAAAAACTATGACGAATATGTGGCGGGACTGGAAAAACGTCTGACGGAGACAGAAAAGGAGCTTGCGAAGTTATGCGGAACCGTTACAACGATCCGGAAAAAGGCGGCTGGAGATCTCTGCGGAAAAATCCGGAGCCATCTGGTGGATCTGAACTTTCTGAATGCGGAGTTTGAGATGCACTTCGAGGAGCTTTCTGAGTACACGGCCCAGGGAAAGGATGACGTGGAGTTCCGGATATCCACGAATCCGGGAGAACCTTTGCGGCCGCTGATGAAGGTGGCATCCGGTGGAGAGCTTTCGAGAATTATGTTGGCTATTAAGACAGTTCTGGCGGATCGGGACGAGATCGAAACGGTGATTTTTGACGAAATCGATGTGGGAATCAGTGGACGAACGGCCCAGAAGGTGTCGGAGAAGATGATGCTTATGGGAAAGACCAGACAGGTGATCTGCATTACCCATCTGGCCCAGATCGCGGCCATGGCAGACAGCCATTACCGTATCGAAAAGCATGTGGAACAGTGCGAAACTCATACGGCAGTGCGGCGTCTGAGCCGGGAGGAAAGTGTGCAGGAGCTGGCCCGGATTCTGGGCGGTGCGGAGATTACAGACGCCGTTGTAAAAAATGCGGAAGAAATGAAAAAACTGGCAGAGAACTGCAAAAGCCAGGAACAGACAGGAAAACAAGGGTAGAAGAAACTGGCAGACTGATACAAAAGAAATTTCACATACTAAGTGTACAGACAAGAAGAGGATTCAGATTTAAAATCTGGATCCTTTTTTCATGGAATAGGAAATTCCGATGGAATTCCTTATTCCATAAAAGCAAGCAGAGCTTGCAAAGATGCGCACTCGGCGCAGTGGTAGATGGTTGCTAAGGCAACCGCGCCTCGGCGCGAGAATGTGCCATTGGCACATTCTTTTTCATGACAGCGAAGGATGTGAAAGCATGGAGATAAGAAAAAAATACCGGCTGGTGCTCACCGGGATTCTGGCGTTGTGCCTGGCAGGGCTTTTGGCTCTGGGATATGGGGAAGCAAAAGAACAGATCCCGGATGCCTATGTGCAGACCCGGGGAGAAAAGGGGCCCGGAACCGGCAGCATTTTTGTGACGGAGACCCGTACTCCGGCAGTGGAAGAGGTCTCTGTGTCAGGCGGACAGGAGGGGAGCTATAGCATACAATACAGATATCTGGGCGTGATCCCCTTGAAGGAAGTCCAGGTGACGGTCCGGGATCCAATGGAGCTGATTCCAGGCGGTATGCCGGTGGGAATCTATATGGAGACCCGGGGCGTTCTGGCGGTGGGAACCGGAGCTGTGGAAGGAGCGGACGGCCTGAACCATGAGCCGGCGACGGGAATCGTGGAGGGCGGCGATTATATCTGCAGTGTGAACGGAAAGACAGTAACGGAAAAGGAGGATCTGATCCAAAGGGTGCAGGAGACAGGAGAAAAACCGGTTCTTCTGGGGCTGGAGCGTGAAGGAGAAGAACGGAAGGTTCAGGTGAAAGCGGTGGAAGCCCCGGACGGTACCTATAAGCTTGGGATCTGGGTCCGGGACAATACCCAGGGCATCGGAACCCTCACCTTTCTGACAAAGGAAGGAAGCTTTGGCGCCCTGGGCCACGGCATTGCGGACGCGGATACGGGAACCCTGCTTGAAATGTCCGAGGGAAATCTCTATGATACGGAGATTGTGGGCATCCGGCGGGGCAGAACCGGCGATCCGGGGCAGCTGACCGGGCTCATCCGCTACAGGAAGCAGCTTCTGTGCGGAAACCTGGAGAAAAATACGGTGGCGGGAATCTTCGGTACCTGTACGGAACGGCTGAAGGACAGGGCAGGGACTGAAGCACTGCAGGTGGGGTACCGGCAGGAGGTGGAATTGGGGGAGGCCTGGATAAGAAGCGGCATGAGTGGTGAAATCCGGGATTACCGGGCAGAAATTATCGAAATCTACCGGAAGGAGCGGGATGTAAATAAGGGAATGGTGCTGCGGGTGACGGATCCGGAGCTTTTAAGGACGGCAGGCGGCATCGTCCAGGGTATGAGCGGCAGCCCGATTCTACAAAATGGCAAAATAATCGGCGCGGTTACCCATGTTTTTGTGCAGGATTCTGCAAAAGGCTTCGGCATTTTCATCGAAAATATGTTGGAACAGTTGATACGTTAGAAGGAAATGTCGAAAAATGCACAATAATATACAAAAATGACAGAGAAAAAGAATTGAGATATGGGAAACAATGGAATATAATTGGTACAAAAGAAAAGGCAGACAGGAAAGTGACAGGAGGGTGCATATGGAAAAGTTAAGCGTGGTTATTGCGGACGATAATGAACGAATGGTAGAACTTCTGAATACTTTAATACAGGGAGAAAAAGAGATGGAAATCGTCGGAACAGCCGGAAATGGGGAGGAGGCTGTGAAACTGATCGAAAAGAACACTCCGGATGTAGTTCTCCTGGACCTGATTATGCCTGGAATGGACGGGTTGGGCGTCATGGAGAAGCTGAAAGCGGACAATGCCCTGGAAAAGAAGCCTGTCTTTATCGTGATTTCCGCCATCGGGCAGGAAAATGTCACCGAAGATGCCTTTGCCCTGGGTGCCAATTATTACATGATGAAGCCTTTTAATAACGAGATGCTGCTGGGCAGACTGAGGAGCATTCGGGATCGGGGTGAAAAGGTCTGTAACGGAAGCAGAGGGAGCAGCGGTACGGTAAAGCTGAAACCTGCCTATGCGGAACATGACCTGGAAACAGATGTGACTAATATGATTCACGAAATCGGTGTTCCGGCCCACATCAAGGGCTATCAGTATCTCCGGGATGCCATTATGATGTCCGTGAAGGATATGGAGATGTTGAATTCCGTCACCAAAATCCTGTATCCGACCATCGCCAAGCATCATGAGACCACACCCAGCAGAGTGGAGCGTGCCATCCGTCATGCCATCGAAGTAGCATGGAGCCGCGGAAAGATGGATACTATCGACGCGCTTTTTGGTTACACAGTCAGCAACGGAAAGGGAAAGCCCACCAATTCCGAGTTCATTGCCCTGGTGGCGGACCGGATCAGGCTGGAATATAAGGCAAAAGTGTCCTGAAACATAAGTCTCTTTGGAAAAAGTAAGGGAATGGAGAAAATGCACAAATTTTGCTTTCAAATCCTCTGAAAATGCGCTATAATAGATATAAATTATTATTACGAAGACCGGGGAGGAAATACAGTGAAGAAAATTTTGTTTGTTGCTTCGGAAGCAGTCCCGTTTATCAAGACAGGAGGACTGGCCGACGTAGTAGGTTCTCTGCCAAAGTATTTTGACAAAGAGGAATATGATATCCGTGTAATGGTTCCCAAGTATCTGTGCATCAAGCAGGAATGGCGCGATCAAATGAAGTATGTGACCCATTTCTATATGAATCTGGCATGGCGTAGCCAGTATGTGGGGATCCTGGAGCTGGAATACGACGGCGTGAAGTTTTACTTCATTGACAACGAATACTATTTTGCAGGGCCCAAGCCCTATGGCAATATTTACGAGGATATTGAAAAATTCGCATTCTTTTCAAAGGCAGCCATTTCGGCTTTGCCGTCCCTGGATTTCCGGCCGGATATCATCCACTGTCACGACTGGCAGACAGGACTTGTTCCGGTATTTCTGAAGGATTCCTTCCAGAATAATCCGTTCTTCCAGGGAATCAAGACGGTTATGACCATACATAACCTGAAGTTCCAGGGTATCTGGGACATGAAGACAGTGAAAGATATTACAGGACTGGATGCGTCTTACTTTACACCGGATAAGCTGGAGGCGTACGGAGACGCCAACTACTTAAAGGGCGGCATCGTATATGCGGACGCGGTGACCACCGTAAGTGATACCTATGCGGAAGAGATTAAGATGCCTTACTACGGAGAGCATCTGGACGGACTGATGCGTGCGCGCGCCAATTCCCTCAGAGGTATCGTAAACGGAATCGACTACAAGGAGTATGATCCGGAGACAGACAAGTACATTGTCCGGAATTACAATGCAGTCAACTTCCGGAAAGAAAAGATTAAGAATAAGACAGCACTGCAGCAGGAGTTGGGACTGAATGTGGATCCGAAGAAGATGATGATCGGTATCGTATCCCGCCTGACAGACCAGAAGGGCTTCGACCTGATCGCCTACGTGATGGACGAGCTGTGCCAGGACGAGGTACAGATCGTGGCTCTGGGTACCGGCGAGGAGCGGTATGAGAACATGTTCCGCCATTTTGCATGGAAGTATCAGGGCAAGGTATCGGCGAATATCTTCTACTCCGAGGCCATGTCCCATAAGGTATACGCTTCCTGCGACGCTTTTCTGATGCCGTCCCAGTTTGAGCCCTGCGGCTTAAGCCAGCTCATGAGCCTCCGTTACGGAACCGTGCCCATTGTGCGGGAGACCGGAGGCCTGAAGGATACGGTGGAGCCTTACAATGAATATGAGAGCAAGGGTACCGGATTCAGCTTCACGAATTATAACGCCCATGAGATGCTGCATACCATCCGGTACGCAGAGCATATCTACTATGATAAGAAGCGGGAGTGGAACAAGATCATCGACCGCGCCATGGCGAAGGACTTTTCCTGGAACAGCTCGGCAAAGCGTTATGAGGAGCTGTATAACTGGCTGGCCGGGTAATTTAACGGAGTAGGCTGGATGTCTGGCTCCGTAAGAAAATTACAAATTTTTAGGAATGAATAATGGGAAAAGGGCTTGTCAAAGCCCTTTTCTTATGCTATACTTTCAAAGTTAGCGAAAAAACACGCGGGCGGAACCGGGAAAGGTGCCTGGCTCACATGTGAACCGGTATTTCACGGTGAAGAAACTCGCGGAAGAACAACCAAATGGAGGAAAGAAACATGAGTGTAATTTCAATGAAGCAGTTACTGGAAGCAGGTGTTCATTTCGGACATCAGACAAGACGCTGGAACCCCAAGATGGCTCCGTACATCTACACAGAGCGTAACGGCATCTACATCATCGACCTGCAGAAGTCTGTAGGAAAGGTAGATGAGGCTTACAAGGCAGTATTTGATATCGCTGCACAGGGCGGAAGCATCCTGTTCGTAGGTACCAAGAAGCAGGCTCAGGACGCTATCAAGGTTGAGGCAGAGCGTTGCGGTATGTACTATGTAAATGAGCGTTGGCTCGGCGGTATGCTGACCAACTTCAAGACCATCCAGAGCAGAATCGCTCGTCTGAAGGCTATCGAGAAGATGTCTGAGGACGGAACCTTTGAGGTACTGCCGAAGAAGGAAGTTATCGCACTGAAGAAAGAGTGGGAGAAGCTTGAGAAGAACCTTGGCGGTATCAAGGATATGAAGAGAATCCCGGATGCGATCTTCGTAGTAGATCCGAAGAAAGAGAGAATCTGCGTACAGGAAGCACATACACTGGGTATTCCGCTTATCGGAATCGCTGATACCAACTGTGATCCGGAAGAGCTGGACTATGTAATCCCGGGCAATGATGACGCTATCAGAGCCGTAAAGCTGATCGTTTCCAAGATGGCAGACGCTGTCGTTGAGGCTAACCAGGGAGCAGCTGAGGAAGTTGCAGAGGAAGCTGAGACTGAGGAGACCGTAGAGGCTTAAGTTAGTCTGAAAGTAAGAGCTTTATCCGCGTGTGTCAGTTTTGACACACGCGGCTTACACAAACGAATTTGGAGGGATGAAAAATGGCAATCACAGCAGGAATGGTAAAAGAGTTAAGAGAAATGACCGGCGCTGGTATGATGGACTGCAAGAAGGCCCTGACAGCTACCGAGGGAAATATGGACGCAGCTGTTGACTGGCTGAGAGAGAAAGGCCTTGCAAGCGCACAGAAGAAGGCTGGCCGTATCGCAGCTGAGGGTATCGTAGATACCTGCCTGGTAAACGACGACCACAAGGCTGTTGTTGTAGAGGTAAACGCTGAGACTGACTTCGTTGCAAAGAACGAGAAGTTCCAGTCCTACGTAGCAGATGTAGCAGCTCAGGCTGTTAAGACTACTGCAAAAGATATTGACGAGTTCCTGGCAGAGAAGTGGGAGAAAGACCCGACTCTGACTGTAAAGGAGGCACTTGCTTCCCAGATCGCTGTTATCGGCGAGAATATGAACATCCGTCGTTTCGCACAGGTAGAGGAGGAGAACGGCTTCGTTGCTTCCTATATCCATGCAGGCGGAAAGATCGGCGTTCTGGTAGACGTTGAGACAGACGTTATCAACGACGCTATCCGTGAGATGGCTAAGAATGTAGCTATGCAGGCTGCAGCTCTGAAGCCGCTGTACACCAGCGACGCTGAGGTAGAGCCGGAGTACATCGAGAAAGAGAAGGCTATCCTGATGGCTCAGATTCAGAACGACCCGAAGGAGTCCCAGAAGCCGGAGAAGGTTATCCAGGGCATGATCCAGGGCCGTATCAACAAGGAGCTCAAAGAGATCTGCCTGCTTGACCAGGTATATGTAAAGGCAGAGGATGGAAAGCAGTCCGTAGCCAAGTATGTAGCTCAGGTAGCAAAAGAGAATAACGCAAACATCACCATCAAGAAGTTCGTTCGTTTCGAGACCGGCGAAGGCATGGAGAAGAAGAATGAGGACTTTGCAGCAGAGGTTGCAAAGCAGATGGGAATGTAATCCTCTGAAGATTTTATAAAATACATGCTATAAAGATCTGAAAAGAGCGATTCCGTAAAGTACCTAATGCACACACATCACTTTGCGGAGTTCGGATTTTGCAGATTTGACTATTCTATGTATACAGAAGAAAGGTGTGGCTTTGGCTGTGCCTTTCTTTTTTGTAATTTCATCGTCATACGGTATTTTAACCATGGAAAAATCAGTTACAACAGCGGCTTAAATCTGGAAAAATGAAAAGATACGACAGAACCTGAAAGCTCTGCCGTATCTTTTCGTAATTGCAAAAACTGATTTTTCAAAACCCCTACTGAATCGGCTCAAAATCCACCGCCCCATGCTTGCACAGCGGGCAGATAATATCTGCGGGGAGTTCGTCGCCCTCGTAGATGTAGCCGCAGACCTTGCATACGAAGCCTTTCTTGCCGGCGGTTTCCGGCTGGGGTTTTACATTCTGCTGGTAGTAGGTGTAGCTCATGGTGTCCCGGTCGTTGATGACGCGGGCTTCGGTTACGCTGCAGATGAACATACCGTGAGTGCCCAGATCCACATACTGCTCCACCTTCAGGGACATGAACGCGTTGATGTACTTATCCAGGAAGATGAGGCCGTTTCCGGAACGGTTGACCTTTTCACCGGCGAACTTGTCTACAGTTCTTCCGGACTGGAAGCCGAACTGCTGGAAGACAGAGAACGGCGCGTCCACGGACAGGCAGTTCACGTTCAGAACGCCGGTCTGCTGAATCACATGGTGGGAATAATTTGCCTTGTTGATATTCACAGCCACGCGGTAGGGATTGTCAGTCAGCTGGGTGACCGTATTGACGATCAGGCCGTTGTCCTTCTTGCCGTCGTTGGAGGTTACCACATAGAGGCCGTATCCGATGCGGAAGAGGGCGGTCATATCGTTCTTATTTGCAAGAGAGTTGTCTTTGGCAATATATTCCTTGCAAAGCTCATCGGTCATGGCTTCGATCTGCTTGCGGTTTTCGTCCTTCACTGCGGACCAGATGTGTACGGAATTCTTCAGCCAGTTGATTTTCTTACACTTGTCCATCATTTCTTTCATGATTTTCGCAGCCAGAGGCGCCCAGGTACCATTTTCAATGAGACCTACGGTACGGTTCTGGTAGTTGTGTTCAACCAGGCGGGTGATAAAGTCATTCATGAACGGATAGATGCTTGCGTTGTAAGTGGTAGTTGCAAGAATCAGTTTGGAATAGCGGAATGCGTCGCTGAGAGCCTGGGACATATCATCCCTTGCCAGATCGTAGACTACCACCTTCGGGCAGCCCTTGGATCTCAGCTCGTCAGCCAGGATGGAAACTGCGGTTTTAGTGTGCCCGTATACAGAGGTGTAAGCGATTACGATGCCGTCATCTTCAGGCTTATAGGAAGACCAGGTATCATAAAGGCCGATATAATGTCCCAGATCCTCGGTGAGAACCGGTCCGTGCAGGGGGCAGATGGTCTGGATATCCAGGGTAGCGGCCACCTTCAGAAGGTTCTGCACCTGTACGCCGTATTTTCCTACGATTCCGATAAAATATCTTCTTGCCTCATCGTCCCAGGGCTCGTTTACATCCAAAGCGCCGAATTTGCCGAAACCGTCAGCGGAGAAGAGAACCTTATCGGTGCTGTCATAGGTCACCATGACCTCCGGCCAGTGTACCATGGGAGCAAATACGAAGGTGAGCTGATGATAGCCCAGGGAAAGGGTGCCGCCATTTCCCATTTCGATCTTCTGACCATCCAGATCCAGTTCAAAGAAGTTGCCGATCATGTTGAAAGCCTTTGCAGTAGCGACTACGGTAGTGTCCGGATATACCTTCAGGAAATTGGCGATGTTGGCAGCGTGGTCCGGCTCCATGTGCTGAACGATCAGGTAATCCGGTTTCCGGTTTTCCAGAACCTGCTGGATATTGTCCAGCCACTGATGGGTGAAGTTGGCGTCCACCGTATCCATGACCGCGATTTTTTCATCCAGGATCACATAGGAGTTATAGGACATGCCGTTCGGAACCTGATACTGGCCTTCGAAAAGGTCCACCTGATGGTCGTTTACGCCTACATATTTGATGGTATCTGTGATTTTCATAGTGTTTCCTCCGATTTCTGGGTAGTTTGGCAGTTCTATTTTGCTTGTTAAAATAGTAACACACAAGGAAAAATAATTCTGTTGCAAAAGTCACAAAAAACACTTTTATTGAAAAAAAGTTCGTATTATAATAAAAGAAACATCCATCGGTGATACAGAAGAGGAGAACATAGTATGCCCACAATTTCACTTTTTACAGATATTCTTCCGGAGGAACAGGAACGTATGCGGGTCTGCTTTCAGGCAAGGGAGGCCTGCTTTCAGAATAACGAAACGATTTTTGAATACGCAAGCTCCATGAATAAAATCGGACTGATTCTGTCCGGACGCGCGGTGCTGTATTATTGTGACGAGGAGGGGAATCAGTACCTGATTGATGAGCTGAGAAAAGACGCCGTATTCGGAGAACCCTTTCTGCTCCCGACAGAGTCCCAGAATTATTATGTGAAGGCCGAGGAGACCACCAGAGTCATGTTCATTGATTATGCGCATGTGATCAAACGGTGTGAAAACGCCTGCCATCATCACAGCCAGATGGTCAGCAATCTCCTCCAGATGATAGCCTTGCAGTCCAGACAGCAGGTGCAGAGAATCTATGTGCTGTCCAGGACCACCACCCGGAAAAAACTGCTGGCCTATCTGGAAAGCCTTTCAGAGGAACGGCAGAGCAGGGAGATCCGGCTTCCCATGTCCTACACGGAGCTGGCCGGATTCCTGAGTGTAGATCGGAGCGCCATGACCCGGGAACTGAAGAATCTGGAACAGGAGGGGATCCTGAAGAAAAAAGGGCGGAATATTACCCTGAAAATAGGAGAGCGATAGGCCAGAAGCCCCAATTTTATGGAATTTTTCCACAAATATAGTCCATCAGCTATCGTGCAAAATCACGAAAAACATGCAATAAAATAAAAACTGTTAGAAAATAACTAAATTTTCTGTTATTATAATGCTATAGTAACCCGATGAAACCCGTTTCGCTTCCAGCGCTGCGGGTTTTTTCGAGTAATCGGATAACCCGATACGGGAGAGAACAAAAGAACGCGCCGGAGGTTCCGGAGCTGACAGAAAAGGAGGTTCGCAATGTTTGAAAAAGGCGGTTATGTGGTGTATGGAACCACAGGAGTGTGCAGGGTAGAGGAGATCACGGCTCTGAATATGAAGGGAGCTGCGGAGGATCGGATGTATTATGTACTGCGCCCCTGTTTCCAGAACGGAAGTACCATTTTTACGCCGGTGGACAATGAAAAGACGAAAATACGGCGGGTTATGACAAAGAAGGAAGCCGACGCCCTGGTAAAGAAGATTCCGGAGATCGAAGAGCTATGGGAAAAGAATGATAAGGAGCGGGAAAAACAGTACAAGGAGGCCATCCGCAGCTGCGATCCTGGAGAGTGGGTCCGGATCATTAAGACTTCTTATCAGCGGGGACGGCAGCGCATGGCCCAGGGAAAGCGGGCCACTACGGTGGATGAGCGCTATTTCCATGCGGCGGAGGATCATCTCTACGCAGAACTGGCCGTGGCCTTTGATATGCCCAAGGAAGAAGTAAAAGCATATATTATGGAAAAAATGAATTGACAGGGTTCCCTTTCTATGATATGGTTTATTTAAATAAACCGGTTTAATGCAATAAATCTGTCAAAAACCATAAGATCATAGACACAGGAAAAGGGGAACGGAGTATGGAAGAACTGAAGCTGTATGATGCGGAATACCGTCTGCTTGAGATCGTCTGGGAGCTGGAGCCGCTGACCTCCACGGAACTGTACAAGGCCTGCCTGCCGAGGTTGGGCTGGAAAAAGTCCACCACCTACACGGTGCTTCGGAAGCTTTGTGAACGTGGAATTCTGAAAAATGAGGATTCCAGGGTGACGGCCCTGGTGAAAAAAGAGGACGTGCAGCGATATGAGAGCCAGGCGGTGGTGGAACGGTGGTTTGACCATTCCCTGCCGGGCTTTGTGACGGCCTTTCTGGGAGAGAAAAAGCTCAGCCGGAAAGAGGCAGAGGAATTGAAAAAGCTGATTGACTCCTATCAGGAAGAAGAGGAGGGGTAAGCATGAATGCCTGGCTGATTTTACTTGGAAATCTGACTATGGCCGCTTCCCTGGCGATGCTTCTGGTTCTGGTGGTGCGGACGGTGTGCGGCCGTCTGCCGAAGCGGTATCTGACATTTCTATGGCTGCCGGTTTTTATCCGGGCCGTGTGTCCCGTATCCTTTCATTCCGCATTCAGCCTTTATGGGCTGCTGGACGGACTGCCCGGATTTCATGCAGAAGGGAGCAGAATGACCTTTACCCTGGCCGGATATCAGTCTGCCAGACTGGCAGCAGTTCTGCAGCGTGCGGGGCTGGGCGGCATAGCCTCCGAAGGAGGAGAGGCCGGAATCGGGACAGTAGCTGCCGGTAGCGGAGTATCCGGGATCGTGCCCCTTCTGTTCAGCCTGTGGCTTGCGGGTGTTTTGGCGCTTTTGGCCTTCGGCTTTCTTTCCTGGCTGAGTCTTCGCCGGAAAACGGCGCTTGCCGTGTGGACGGAGGAGGACGTCTATGAGTCCGACCGGATTGGTTCGGCCTTTCTGCTGGGCTTTTTCCGGCCTCGAATTTATCTTCCCATTGGGCTTTCCGGGGAAGAGAGAATCCTGGTTCTGGAGCATGAGCGGAACCACAAGCGGCGGCAGGATTCCAGAGTAAAGCTGGTGACCTGATGCGTCTGCGTGATGCACTGGTTCAATCCGTTGCTGTGGCTGGCCTTTGCGCTTTTGACCCGGGATATGGAGATGGCCTGCGACGAGCAGGTGCTGGAGCGGCTGGGAGTGGGAGAAAAGAAGAATTACAGCACCTTTCTTCTGAAGCTTTCTGCTCCGGGCGGTTTTCTGACCGGCACGCCGGTGGCCTTCGGAGAAAATTCCATCAAGGCCCGTATTAAGAATATCCTTCGTTACCGGGTAAAAACGAAGGCAGAGATCATTGGGGCAGCAGTGGCTTTAGTAATAGGCGTCTTCTGGTCCTGCCTGTCCAATCCGTCCAGGACGGACATCATTGGCGGAGCGGACGGACCTACCTCTATTTTCCTGGCGGGAACCCTGGGTAGCGGAGAGAGCGGAAGTGATGAAGTCTCCATTCTGTCCGGGGAAAATCTCAGCCTGAATGGGGAGGTGGAACAGGCGTTTCAGGTGGTAGAGACCTTTGCAAAGGCTTCGGCAGACCGGGACGCGGATACGGTCTGGGAGCTTTTAAGCCCCACCCTTCAGAGCCGGGACGATCTGGGGATTCAGATCCTGGAGGATGGAACGAAGACCATGGGCGTGTCCAGTCCCTTTACGGCAGATAGTCCCCGGATCAGCGTAAGCTTTGGGGATGGAACAGCGAAGGCAGAGATCACCTATCCGTCCATGACCAGTGATCCGCTGTGGTGGTCCCGGAAGGACTACATTACCCTGAAAAAGAACGGGGATATCTATCAGGTCACCGAATGGCAGGTCCGGTACTTTGATGTGATCACCAGCAGCGAGGAGTTTGAAGAGGCCTACCGTATGTGGCAGCCGGATTATCTGAACGCGTCAGGTGAAATGGGGGAATCCTTTGCCTCTTATCTGGTCCGGAATGACAGCGCAGGTTCTTACGCTTCCTATTATGGGGAGGCATTTTCCACTCCGGTGAAGGCGCTGGAGACCACTCTTCATGTTTCTGGAGGTGTTGGCACCACTGAGAGTGCGGAGGGCAGCGACGTGTGGGTGAATTATCAGTTCAAAGACGGAACTGTCCGGGTGCGGATGACCCAGCCGGGTCTCACGGAGGGCAGCCGGATTTGGGTGCCAAAGGAGATCGAGTTTCCATAAAAAACGGATAAAGTTATGGAGAAAGGAGTCGGCGCAGGTGGCGCCGGCTCCTTTTGACAAACGCGTTATTTCTGCCGTTCATCCAGGTCCACCAGAATGATATCCGGCCCGATCTGACGGATTTTACACCAAGGAATTTCGCATTCCTGTTCCTTTCCGAAGATTCCCCAGAGCTTTTCCCCGGAGGAGACCATCAAAGACAGGATGCAGCCGTTTTTACAGTCAAAGGTCAGGTCACAGACGCAGCCCAGACGCTTGCAATCGCGGATGTTTATCACATCCTTTTCGCGGAGTTCACAGAAAGTCATGGGAAACCTCGGAAGCTTCTCTTGAGATCAGAATATGCGGGAAAGGGGAAAGGGTGAAACTATTTGACGAACGGGCAGAAGTTCGGTATGATAGACAGGAGAATTTCAGATAGAAAAGCTTCAGATAAAAGTGCCGGTACAGGCGCGGGAACAGAAAGAGAAAAGAGGAAAGCATATGGCAGGTTCAATATTCGGAAAGCAGTTCTCTATTTCCACCTGGGGAGAATCCCATGGAAAAGGTCTGGGCGTGGTCATCGACGGCTGTCCGGCAGGACTGCCCCTGGAGGAAGGGGATATTCAGGCATATCTGGATCGGAGAAAACCGGGACAGTCCAGGTATACCACGAGCCGGAAGGAGGGCGACGAAGCGGAGATTCTTTCGGGCGTTTTTGAAGGAAAGACTACGGGTACGCCCATTTCCATTCTGGTGCGGAATACCTCACAGCGCTCCCAGGACTACAGTGAGATCGCGTCCTGCTATCGGCCGGGACATGCGGATTATACCTATGACTGCAAGTACGGTTTCCGGGATTATCGGGGCGGCGGACGCTCCTCGGGACGGGAAACCATCGGCCGGGTGGCGGCCGGAGCAGTGGCGGCCAAGATTCTGAAGGAGCTGGGAATCACCATTTGTACCTATACCCGGTCCATCGGACCGGTGGAGATCGACGACAGCCGGTTTGACCGGGAGGAGATTGGTAAGAACGCCTTTTCCATGCCGGACGCCGAAGCGGCGGAGAAGGCGGCTGCCTATACGAAACAGTGCATGGAAGAACAGAATTCTGTGGGCGGTGTCATCGAATGCGTGGTAACCGGTATGCCAGCAGGAGCGGGAGATCCCTGTTTTGAGAAGCTGGACGCGAATCTGGCAAAGGCCATCCTGTCCATCGGAGCTGTGAAGGGTTTTGAGATCGGAGACGGCTTTCGGGCAGCCAGAGCGAGAGGAACTGAGAATAACGATGCCTTTGTGAACCGTGGAAATGGCATCGAAAAAGAGACCAATCATGCAGGCGGCGTTCTGGGTGGCATCAGCGACGGAAGCGATCTTGTATTTCGGGCGGCCATAAAACCTACGCCCTCTGTGGCTGCGGTTCAGCATACGGTCAGCAAGACCGGAGAAAACAGGGAACTGAGTATCCATGGCCGTCACGATCCGGTGATTGTGCCAAGAGCGGTGGTCGTGGTGGAGGCTATGACGGCATTGACCCTGGTGGATGCCCTGTTCGCAGGCATGAGCGCGAAAATGGACAATGTAAAAAAAATATGGGGACGATAAGATGAGACAGAAGTATGTAATCGCAGGTTCGGGAGCCACCGGCGGAAGTATCGGGGCTTTTCTGGCACAGGCCGGACAGGATGTGACTTTTCTGGCTCGGGGAGCGCAGCTTGCAGCCTTCCGGGAAAAGGGAATCACCATGAAGGGGACGGCTAAAGGGGATTTCCGTGTATTTCCCATTAAGGCTATGACCATGGAGGAATATATGGAGACACCAGATGTAATCTTTGTCTGTGTGAAGGATTATTCCCTGGAGGACGCCATCGCCCTGGCGGATCGGGTAGGTGACAAAGGCACGGTAGTGATACCCATTCTCAATATTTACGGCACCGGAGAACGAATGCAGAGAGCGCTGCCCCGCATGACTGTGACGGACGGCTGCATCTATGTGGCGGCCACCGCTTCCGCGCCGGGTGAGCTCACCCATGGCGGCGATATCTTCCGGGTGGTCTACGGCCTCAGACCGGGACAGACGGCCGGTGAAGCCACCCTTGAAAAGCTGGCGCAGACCAAAGCAGATCTGGACGGAGCCGGAATCGATGGCGCTTACACGGATGAGGTGAAACGGGATACCTTCCAGAAGTTCATGTACACCAGTCCCATGGCGGCGGCCGGGGAATACTTCCACGCTCAGGCAGGAGTCTTCCAACAGCAGGGAGAACCCCGGGAGACCTTCATTGCCATGGATCGGGAGCTGGAAAAGCTGGGACTGGCCATGGGACTGAAGTTTCAGGAGGATGTGGTGAAACGAAATCTGCAGATTTTGGATGACTTAAGCCCGGAGGCAGGAACCTCCATGCAGCGGGATATCGCCAAAGGACATGCTTCGGAGATCCGCGGTCTGGTATACGCAGTGGAAGATATGGCGGCGGAGTACCATGTGGATATGCCCATGTATCATAAAATAATCGAAGAATTAAAAAAGAGAGGATTGTAATTATAAATGTATAAGATATTGAAAAAAGACGGCCACGCCAAGCGGGCTGAATTTACCACGGTTCACGGAACCGTGCAGACACCGGTATTCATGAACGTGGGAACCGTAGCGGCCATCAAGGGCGCGGTGGCTACCTCCGATCTGGAGCAGATCGGGACCCAGATCGAGCTTTCCAACACCTATCACCTGCATGTGCGCCCGGGTGATGAGGTGGTAAAGAAGCTGGGAGGCCTTCACAAATTTATGTCCTGGGACAAGCCAATTCTGACAGATTCCGGCGGATTTCAGGTATTTTCCCTGGCTTCCTTACGCAAAATAAAGGAAGAGGGCGTGTATTTCAACTCCCATATCGATGGAAGAAAGATTTTTATGGGTCCGGAGGAGAGCATGCAGATTCAGTCCAATCTGGCCTCCACCATTGCCATGGCCTTTGACGAGTGTGCTCCTGCTCTGGCAGATAAGGACTATGTGGAGAAGTCCGTGGCCCGTACCACCCGGTGGCTGGGCCGCTGTAAGGCGGAAATGCAGCGTCTGAACAGCCTGCCGGATACCATTAATAAAAATCAGCTGCTCTTTGGCATCAACCAAGGCGCTATTTACGAGGATATCCGAATCGAACATGCAAAACAGATTTCCGAGCTTGATCTGGACGGCTATGCCATCGGCGGTCTGGCTGTGGGAGAGACCCATGAGGATATGTACCGGATCATCGAGGCGGTGACGCCGTATCTTCCCGAGAACAAGCCAACGTACCTGATGGGTGTAGGCACACCGGCCAATATTTTGGAGGCCGTGGATCGGGGCGTGGACTTCTTTGACTGTGTTTATCCCAGCCGGAACGGCCGTCACGGCCACCTTTACACCAATCAGGGCAAGATCAATCTGTTCAATGCCAAATACGAGCTGGATGACCGTCCCATCGAGGAGGGCTGCCAGTGTCCGGCCTGCCGCCGTTACAGCAGAGCCTATATCCGGCATTTGCTGAAGGCCAAGGAGATGCTGGGTATGCGTCTGTGCGTCCTTCACAACCTGTATTTCTATAACACCATGATGACCGAGATCCGCGACGCCATCGACGCGGGACAATACCAGGCTTACAAGAAGCGGAAGCTGGACGGCATGATGAGCGGAAACGTATAAAATAAGTATAAAATGGGTCAGGAGTACTTGACCGCAGATCGGGAAGTATGCTAGTATAATAGAAGTGCGCAGAAGAACGGAGCAGTTCCGGGATCTGCAGCGTTAGAATCCAGGAGGAATGAAAATGAATTTACTTGCAACAGGCAGTACGGCTATGGGTTGGACCACGGTGGTTCTTTATTTAGTAGTAATCGGAGCATTTTTCTATTTCGCGGCTATCCGCCCGCAGAAGAAGGAGCAGAAGCGTGTGAATGCCATGCTTTCTACCATGGAAGTGGGCGATGTGGTGGTAACCACCAGCGGATTTTATGGAGTTCTCATCGACATTACCGAGGATGACGTAATCGTAGAGTTCGGAAGCAACCGCAACTGCAGAATTCCGATGAAGAAAGCAGCTATCGCAGAGGTGGAGAAGAACAATGAGTAAGAAACCGACAGTATTGATGATTCTGGATGGCTACGGCCTGAATGAGAATCCGGAGGGAAATGCCATCGCCATGGCGAAGACTCCGGTGATGGATAGTCTGATGAAGGAGTATCCCTATGTAAAGGGAAATGCCAGCGGACTGGCAGTAGGACTTCCGGACGGACAGATGGGAAATTCCGAGGTAGGACATATGAATATGGGTGCGGGACGCATCGTATATCAGGAGCTGACCCGTATCACAAAGGAGATCCAGGATGGAGACTTCTTTGAAAATGAAGCGCTTGTACAGGCGGTGGAGAACGCGAAAGCAAAGAACTCCGCGCTGCATCTGTTCGGACTGGTGTCCGATGGCGGCGTACACAGCCACAATACCCATATTTACGGACTGCTGGAGCTGGCAAAGCGCCACGGTCTTACAAAGGTTTATGTACACTGCTTCCTGGACGGCCGCGATACACCGCCGGCATCCGGAAAAGATTTCGTACAGGAACTGACTGATAAGATGCAGGAGATCGGCGTTGGTGAGGTAGCTTCCGTTATGGGACGTTACTACGCCATGGACCGTGATAACCGCTGGGATCGCGTGGAGAAAGCTTATAACGCGCTCACAAAGGGCGAGGGCAATGAGGCAGCCGACGGTGTCAGCGCCATTGCGGCATCCTACGAGGCGGGCGTGAACGATGAGTTTGTGATTCCGGCCGTAGTCAAGAAAGACGGCAAGCCGGTAGCTACCATTCAGGACGGCGATTCCGTGATTTTCTTCAATTTCCGTCCGGACCGGGCAAGAGAGATTTCCAGAGCATTCTGCTGTGATGATTTTACAGGCTTCCCAAGAGAGAAGCGTCTGGATCTCACCTATGTATGCTTTACCGAATATGACGCCACCATTCCGAACAAGCTGGTAGCTTTCCACAAGGTAGAGCTTCACAATACCTTTGGCGAGTATCTGGCAGCTCATGATATGACTCAGGTTCGTATCGCTGAGACTGAGAAGTACGCCCATGTGACCTTCTTCTTTAACGGCGGCGTGGAGGAGCCGAACAAGGGCGAGGATCGTATCCTTGTGAAGTCCCCGAAGGTAGCCACCTACGACCTGCAGCCCGAGATGAGCGCTCCGGCAGTCTGCGACAAGCTGGTAGAGGCCATCAAGGCTGATAAGTACGATGTGATTATCATCAATTTCGCGAACCCGGATATGGTCGGCCACACCGGTGTGATTCCGGCAGCGGTACAGGCTATCGAGACTGTGGATGGCTGCGTGGGACGCGCAGTAGAGGCAGTGAAAGAGGTTGGCGGCCAGATGTTTATCTGCGCAGACCACGGCAATGCCGAGATGATGATTGATTATAAGACAGGCGAGCCCTGGACAGCACATACCACGAATCCGGTTCCGTTCATTCTGGTGAACGCAGATCCGGCATACCGGTTAAGAGAAAATGGCTGTCTGGCAGATATCATTCCGACGCTCATCGAGCTGATGGGAATGGAGCAGCCTGCTGAGATGACCGGCAAGTCTCTGCTGGTTAAGGAGGTATAAGCATGGGAGTTATCCGAGTGATTTTAATGGTCATGTTCGTGCTGGTATGCATCGCGTTGACCGTAGTGGTACTGATGCAGGAAGGTAAATCCAACGGACTGGGAGCTATCGCAGGCGGCAATTCTTTCTGGGAGCAGAATAAGAGCCGTTCCGCAGAGGGAAAGATTGTGCTTGCGACCAAAATTCTGGCGATTGCCTTTATTGTACTGGCACTGGTACTGAATTTAAACATTTTTTAAGATGATTACGACAGATAAAGCACTCCCGGGATGACCGTGGGTGCTTTCTGCGTTATGGCAATGAGGCATGCGTTCAGAAGTTCAGGCACTGGCTGGCATGCTGGCAGGATTTATAAGATGAGCCGGAGGAACTATGGCAGACAAGACATTTGAAGAGCGAAAGAAAATTATATATGATTTTATCAACGATCCCCGTTACGTGCCCATGAAGCAGAAAGAGCTGGCCATTATCCTGCAGGTGGAGAAGAAGGACCGGGAGGAGCTGAACCGGGTTCTGGACGAGCTTCTTTCCGAAGGGAAAATCTCCCTGTCCAAGCGGGGACGCTACGGAAAAGCGGAGATTAAAAAGGTCGTCGGCGTGTATACAAGCCATGCCAGAGGCTTCGGCTTTGTGTCTGTAGAAGGCGAGGAGCAGGATATCTTCATCGGAGAAAATGACGCCGGGGACGCGTTTCTGGGCGATACGGTGGAGGTGGTGCTCAAGGGCTACGCAGGAAAGCGGCCAGAGGGTGTGATCACGAAGATTCTGTCCCACGGCCTGACTGAAGTTATCGGAACTTTCGATCGCAGCAAGAATTTCGGCTTTGTGGTGCCGGATAATCAGCGGATCAATCACGATATTTTTATTCCTTTGGAGAAAATCGGGCCTGCGGTCAGCGGACAAAAAGTGGTGGCGGAGATTACCGACTATGGAAAAGGACGGAAGAATCCTGAAGGTAAGATTATGCAGATTCTTGGCGAGGCGGACGATCCGGCCACCGAGGTATTGGCGATTATGCTGGCCTATGGCATCCCCACGGAATTCCCCGAGCGGGTGTTGAACCAGGCAGAGCGGGTGGCGAAGCCTGTATCCGAAGCGGATCGTGCCGGACGGCTGGATCTCCGGGATGAGGTCTGCGTCACCATCGACGGCGAGGACGCAAAGGATCTGGACGATGCGGTTTCCCTGCGGAGGGATGGCGATAACTATGTGCTGGGTGTGCATATCGCTGACGTGACCAACTATGTGCAGGAGAACAGCGCTCTGGATCACGAGGCCCTTGATCGGGGCACCAGCGTCTATCTGGCGGATCGGGTGGTTCCCATGCTGCCGCGTACCCTTTCCAACGGTATCTGTTCCCTGAATGCCGGGGAAGACCGGCTGGCCTTAAGCTGTATCATGACCATTGACGGGAAAGGCAGGATTATCGGTCATACCATTGCGGAGACTGTGATCTGCGTGAACCGCAGACTCAACTATACGGGCGTCCAGAAGGTGTTGGACGATGACCCGGAGGAGACGGCGCTCTATCCGGAGCTGGTTTCCATGTTAAAGGAGATGGCGGAGGTATCGGCCCTCCTTCGGAAGCGGAGAAGAAAGCGGGGATCCATTGATTTTGATTTCCCGGAGACCAAGGTGATTCTGGATGAAAAGGGCTATCCCATTGACATCAGGCCCTACGAGCGGAATACGGCTACCCGTCTGATTGAAGATTTCATGCTGGCGGCCAATGAGACTGTGGCCGAGGACTATTACTGGCAGGCCCAGCCCTTTGTATATCGGATTCATGAGAAGCCGGACAGTGAGAAAATGAGCCGTCTGGGCACTTTTATCCGGAATTTCGGCTACAGTCTGCATACGGCAGGGGATGAGATCCACCCGGGTGAAGTACAGAAGCTGTTGGATAAGATCGCAGGGACGCCGGAGGAGGCCATGATCAGCCGCCTGACCTTACGTTCTATGAAGCAGGCCAAGTACGCCACCGACTGTACCGGGCATTTCGGACTGGCGGCCACCCATTACTGTCATTTTACATCGCCTATCCGGCGGTATCCGGATCTGCAGATTCACCGGATTATCAAGGAGAACCTGCGGGGACGGCTGAACGGTGACCGGGTGGTGCACTATGAGGCTATTCTGCCGGAGGTGGCCAAGCGTTCCAGCGAACTGGAGCGGCGGGCCGAGGAGGCAGAGCGAGAGACCGTGAAGCTGAAGAAAGTGGAGTATATGGAGCAGCATATCGGCGAACAGTTCGACGGTGTCATTTCCGGGGTGACGGCTTACGGCCTGTACGTGGAGCTGAACAATACGGTGGAGGGTCTGGTTCATGTGAATTCCCTGAAGGATGATTTTTACGAATACGACGAGGCCGGAAGTGAGCTTCAGGGAGCCCGGACAGGGAAAATCTGGCATATCGGTGAGCGGGTACGCATCCGGGTGAAGGGAACAGACCGGCTGTGCAGAACCATTGATTACGAATTATTATCGGAAAAGGATATGGAGTAACTGTTCAGGTACTGAACAGTTAGATGAGGAGAACAATATGGGGAAGGATAATTACAAATTAGTGGCCAATAACAAGAAGGCATACCACGATTATTTCATCGACGAGACCTACGAGACCGGCATCTCCCTGGCTGGTACAGAAGTAAAGTCTGTCCGCATGGGAAAATGCAGCGTCAAAGAGGCCTTCGTCAAGGTGGAAAAGGAAGAAGTCTGGGTCTATGGCATGCACATCAGTCCCTATGAGAAGGGAAATATCTTTAACAAAGACCCCTTACGCCCCCGAAAACTTTTAATGCACAAATATGAGATACGAAAGATCGCATCCAAGATGGCCGAAAAGGGCTATACCATGGTTCCCTTAAAGGTCTACTTAAAAGGCAGCCTGGTCAAAGTCGAGGTAGGCCTGGCCCGCGGTAAAAAGCTCTACGACAAACGCCAGGATATAGCCAAAAAAGATCAGCGGCGCGAGGCAGAGAAGGAGTTTAAGGTGAAGAATCTTTATTAGAAGGAAATACACTCATGAAACCGATTGAAAAAACCGGATATTCTGTGTTAAGATAAATGGAACGAAAACAAGAGAAGGGCTGCCGGGTGCAGCCCCAAAGCTGGAGGAACATACGATGAAAATGATGATTGCGTCCGATATCCACGGATCTGCTTATTACTGTGAAAAGTTGCTGGAAGCGTACGACAGGGAGCAGGCGGACAAACTGCTTTTACTGGGAGATATTCTCTATCACGGCCCCCGCAACGATCTACCGAAGGACTATGCGCCCAAGCAGGTGATTGCCATGCTGAATCCCAGAAAAGAAGAGATTCTCTGCGTGCGGGGAAACTGCGACACCGAGGTGGATCAGATGGTGCTGGAGTTCCCGATCCTGGCGGACTACTGCATTCTCTGTCTGAATGAACGGATGATTTTCGCGACCCACGGCCATGTATTTAATGAGAAAAATCTTCCCATGCTGAAGAAAGGCGATATCCTGCTCCACGGCCATACCCATGTGCCGGTGTGCAGAGAGCATGAGAATTACACCTATCTGAACCCCGGCTCCGTGTCCATTCCCAAGGAGGACAGCTGGCATGGATATATGATTCTGGAGGATGGAACATTTATCTGGAAGGATCTGGATGGTAATACAAAGCTGGAATATCAGCCACAGTAAAAGAAGATCAAAGAAACGGAACTATTCTTCGATATGTTCCAGACCCTGACTCAGGATATTCACCACATGGGCGTCAGCCAGAGAGTAGTAAATGGTCTTCCCGTCCCGGCGGAACTTTACCAGCCGGTTCTGCTTGAGGACCCGAAGCTGATGGGAAATGGAGCTCTGTGACATCTCCAGGGCTGCGGCGATATCATTGACGCACTGCTCTCCATCCCGGAGTACAAACAGGATTTTAATGCGTGTGGAATCGGCAAATACTTTAAAAAATTCCGAAAGAAAATAAACTTCATCTTCTGCGGGCATCAGTTCATTCATATAGGACGCCTCCTTTCCTGTACTTTCCGTACATTCCAGTTTATTTTAGCATACAGCGTAAGAAGAAACAAGAAGATATTTGAAAGTATGATAATATGAGAATATGATGTGACGGATTCATATAAAGATGGAAGAAAAAGGAACGTATAATTTCCGGGCTACGGCTTGAAATACAGCAGAAAACCAGATATAATAAAGGTACTTATGAAAAAATATTTGTGCGAATTGACCACAGAATATGGAGAGAATCAGATGAAGAAGTTCAGATATACAGGCCGAAAAGCCGCGGCCCTTCTAATGGCGGGTGTGCTGTGTTTCCCGATTACCGCGTCGGCGACCACAGAGTCCGAGATCAAAAAGCAGAAACAGGCCACCCAGAAGCAGCTGGATGAGATCAATGCCCAGATGAAGTCCATTGAGAGCCAGCGAAGCAGCGTTCTCAGCGAGATTGATTCCCTGGATTCGGATCTGGTGGATCTGGTATTGAATATTGAGCTGCTGGAAAGCGATATCGTGGCCAAAGAAGCGGAAGTGGAGGAAGCACAGGCCCAGTATGATGAGGCTAAGGCCAAGGAAGAAGCCCAGTATGAGGCTATGAAGCTTCGGATTCAGTATATCTATGAGGAAGGCGATATGGATTATCTGTCCCTGTTCTTGCAGGCAGAGAATTTTTCGGATTTTCTGAATCGGGCGGATTTTGCCCAGGAGATCCAGACCAAGGACCGGGAGATGGTTCTGGAATACCAGGAGACTAAGCAGGAAGTGGCGGATCTGTTGGATGAACTGGAGCAGGAAAAAGCAGATATGGAAGATTTGCAGGCCGAATATGAGGAACAGAAGAGCGAGACCGAGTCTGCTCTGGCTCAGAAAAAGGCAGAACAGGCCGATTACGATAACCAGCTGGCGGCAGCCAAGTCCCAGGCGGCGACTTATAAAAAGCAGCTGCAGGAGCAGCAGACCAAGCTGAAGAAGTTGGAAGCGGAGCGGAAACGGAAGGAGCAGGAGGCGGCTGCTGCGAAGAGTAACAGTACCTCCGGATCCAAGTCAAACGGAAGCAGCTCCGGATCCTCAGCCACCGTATCCGGCGGCGGTTCTGGCTCCTCCATTGCCAGCTACGCACTGAAGTTTGTGGGGAATCCCTATGTATCCGGCGGCACCAGCCTGACCAACGGCGCGGACTGCTCCGGTTTTACCTGGGCAGTACACCAGCATTTCGGGATCTCCATTCCCCGTCAGTCTGACGCCCAGGGACGTTCCGGAAAGTCTGTGAGCTATTCCGACGCCCAGGCCGGAGACATCATCTACTATGGGGGACATGTGGGTATTTATATCGGAGGTGGACGGATCGTTCATGCCAGCACACCCAAGACGGGGATTAAGGTAAGTTCAGCTAACTATCGTCCGATTTTATCCGTCAGAAGATACTATTAAAGAATACAGAGTGAAAAGATACAGTCGGCGCCATTTCCGAAAGGAAATGGCGTCGTTTTTGTTTCACACAGCAAAAAAATTGTTGACTATATTGTGTATATGTGATATATACAATATATAAACATAAAACAGAGAGTGAGAAGGAAGGCCTATGAATATTATTATCAGTAATTCCAGCGGAAAGCCCATCTACGAGCAGATTACCGCCCAACTGAAAGGCCAGATTATGAATGGAACGCTGAAGCCCGGGGAGGCGCTGCCCTCCATGCGGCTGCTGGCCAAGGAGCTTCGGATCAGTGTGATTACTACTAAGCGGGCTTATGAGGAGCTGGAGCGGGAGGGATTTATCACCACCATAGTGGGAAAAGGAAGCTTCGTAAAAGAAGCGGATCAGGAATTTGTCCGGGAGGAGCGGCTCAGGGCCGTGGAAGGGCACCTGCAGGCAGCCGTGGACGCGGCCAGACAGTGCGGGATGGACGAGACAGAGCTTGTGGACATTTTGAAATTATTATTCGAGGAGGCATGAATATGAACGGAGCCATTGAGGTACGAAATCTGGTAAAACGGTATCCGGACTTTGTGTTGGAGAATGTGAGTTTCCGGGTTCCGGAGGGGAGTATCGTGGGTTTCATCGGAGAAAACGGCGCGGGCAAGAGTACTACTATGAAGGCTATTTTGGGACTGATAAAGAGAGACGATGGTGAGATTTCCCTGCTCGGGGAACCGGACGGCGCAAGAGAGGAAGCATTGAAGGAACAGATTGGTGTAGTGTTTGATGAAAACTGTTTCCCGGAGCATATCAGTCGGGAAGATGTGAACCGGATGCTGAAGGCCATATTTAAAAACTGGCAGGAGAAACTTTTTTTCAAACTTTGTGAACGGTTCGGGATTCCGGGGAAAAAGAAGATCAAAGAATATTCCAGAGGAATGAAGATGAAGCTGTCTATCGCGGTGGCCATGTCGCATCAGGCGCGGCTTTTGATTCTGGATGAAGCAACCAGCGGTCTGGATCCGGTGGTACGTGCGGAGATTCTCGATATGCTCCGGGAGTTTGTAATGGATGAGCATCACACAGTATTTTTCTCCTCCCATATTACCAGTGATATAGAGAAGATTGCGGACTATATTCTGCTGATTCATAAGGGAAGGATTCTTTTGTATGAAGATCGGGATACTTTGCTGGAGCAGTACGCACTGGTGCGGTGTAGTGATGAGGTGGCGGCGAAGCTGGATCCGAAGACGGTTGTGGGTGTCCGCCATGGCCGGTTTGATACGGAAGTGCTGGTGCGAAGCCGGGAAGGACTGAAGCCGGGCGAGCATCTGGCGGTGGATCGGGTGAGCCTGGAGGATATTCTGCTTTATACGGCAGAAAAGCCGGAGAATGAGAGGTGTATAAAATGAAAGGGTTGATTTTAAAGGATTTGTATACACTGCGGCAGATGGGGAAGGTTTATCTGATTTCCATGGTATGCCTGATGGCATGGGGAATGGCCGTCCACAATTCAACCATGTTTACCAGCCTGCTTCTGGTATATGGCCTGATGATTCTGATTACGACAGCGTCCTGGGATGAGGTTTCCCATTTTAACGGATATGCGTTGACCTTTCCGTTAAGTCCCAAAAAGCTGGTGCAGGCAAAATATCTGTTCGCGCTGATTCTCTTTGCAGCCATAACAGTGTTGGGGGTGCTGGGCGGTTTTGGCATGACTGCGGCGCTGGGAGCGAAATCCGAGATAGGCTATGGAGAGGTCGTGGTTTCCACGCTTTCTATCAGCTGTATTTATCTGATGACAGCAGTGGTTGTGCTGCCCTGCAATTATAAGTTTGGCGTGGAAAAATCAAGATTTTTATTCGTGGCGATTTATCTGATTATTTTTGCCTGCTTTGCACTGCTGTTCAGCATTGACCATATGAAGCAATGGTTGTTGAATCTGGGCGCTCGGGAATTTATGACGGGGGTAGCCGTGTTCGGAGTGCTGACACTCCTGGGGATGATTTTCTCCTACCGGATTTCCGTCCGGATTATGGAAAATAGGGAATGGTAAGGAAAGAGATTCAGAAAATCTTAATAAAGTTTTCAGGAAAAGGGTCTGGTAAATCAGGCTCTTTTCTTTTATACTGAATAGCGGACAAAACAGAAAGGTCAGGAGAGGATACGAAAGGATTATGACAAGACGGCAGAAAAGACGGACATTGTTATACGTGGGCAGCCTTTCCGTGGTGCTCTGCGCCGGTATGGTCATCGGTACGGCATACGCGCAGAATGCAGAACGGAGCGCCCGGGAGGAGAGAGAAGCGCAGAAGCTGGCTTTGGAAGCAGCGGAAGGTACGGAAGACACGACAGCTGAAGACACAGACGCAGAAGATACAGAAGAAGAGACGGAGCCGGAGGATGCGGAAGAGCATCTGCCGGAGGACTGGAACCTGATTCTGGTAAATAAGACCCATCCCATTCCCGATGATTATGAGGTGGAGTTAAAGTCCATCGGAAGCGGACACCAGATCGACGCCAGAGCCTACGACGACTTCCGGGCCATGATACAGGCCTCTAAGGCAGACGGGGTATACATCTATGTGACGTCCTCATACCGGGATCGGGACAAGCAGATTTCGCTGTATCAGAAAAAGACAGATTCCTATCTCCGGCAGGGATATTCCCTGGAGGACGCCAAGGAGAAAGCCGGTCAGGTGGTGGCAGTTCCCGGAACCAGTGAGCATCATCTGGGACTGGCCCTGGATATGGTTTCTTCGGAATACCGGAAGCTGGATGAAAAGCAGGAGAATACCAGAGGCTTCCAGTGGCTGAAGGCCCATAGCTGGGAGTACGGCTTTATCTTGCGTTATCCCAACGGAAGCACGGATATTACGGGCATCATTTATGAGCCCTGGCATTTCCGTTATGTGGGAAAGGAAGCGGCGAAAGAGATTTACGAGCAGGGCGTGACCCTGGAGGAATATTTGGGTGCGAAGCCGGTATCTGAGGGAGAGGCAGTCACCTATGACTACGTGCCGAGACCGAAGAAAAAAGCGGTGGCGCCGGCTCAGGAGAATGCAGTGAATCCGGAGGAGCAGACGGCGGCACCGGGCCAGGAAAGTGCGCCAAATCAGGAAGAACAGCAGGCGGCAGAGTCGAATATCTGACAGAAATAAAACAGAAAAGAGACAGGGGCTGTAAAAACCACATTTTTACAGTCCTTAAATTTTTGTGAAATCGCGCTCCGGGCAGTTGGAAAGGGACGGAAAATATGGTAGGATAGATAGGACGAAAGAGGGGGACACGATGAAAAAACTGTTAAAAAAGGTATTGAACAGACTGGTGATTTTCGGAATCCTGCTGGCGGTTCAGCTGGGATGGTTTCTGGTGTTTTTCACAAAGCTGACCGGATATTCCACCGTGATTTCTCTGGCTTTTACAGTACTGAGCTTTCTGACAGTTCTGTGGATTATCAATACGGAGGATAATCCGGCTTATAAAATGGCGTGGATTATTCTGGTTCTGATCGTTCCTCTGCTGGGCGGACTTTTTTATGTGGCAGTGGGCCACAAGCGTCCCTCCAGGGGCATGCGAAGACGGATGGAAACAGAGCGGAAACGGATGCCGGATGCCCTGACACAGGATACGTCGGTGCTGAAGAATATCAGCGTACTGGACCGGGGTGTCTGCGGAGAGTCCTATTATCTGTCGGAGACAGGAGGGTATCCCGTATGGGAACATACGGACGCAATGTATTATCCCATTGGAGAAGAATACTTTGCGGCTTTCCTGGAGGAACTTCGGAAGGCAGAACACTTTATCTTCATGGAGTTCTTCATTGTAGGCGAAGGAAAGATGTGGAACAGCATCCGGGAGATTCTGGAGGAAAAGGCGGCGGCCGGTGTGGACGTGAGGTTCATTTATGATGATTTGGGCTGCGTATCCCTGCTTCCGGCGGGCTATACACTGTTTCTGGAGTCCAGGGGAATCAAGAGCTTTGCTTTCAATCCCTTTATCCCACTGTGGTCGCTGGTCATGAATAACCGGGATCACCGGAAGATAGCGGTTATCGACGGACATACGGCCTTCAGCGGCGGCGTGAATCTGGCGGACGAATATATCAACGAAAAGGTGCGTTTTGGCCACTGGAAGGATACGGGCTTCATGCTGAAGGGCGAGGCGGTCTGGAACTATACGGTTATGTTCCTACGGATGTGGAACGCCTACCGGCATACGGATGAGTCCTTTGAGGCCTACCGGCCCCATGTGTGGCACCCGGAGCCCTTCGAGGGAGAAGGCTTTGTACAGCCTTACGGAGATACACCTCTGGACGACGAGCTTCTGGGTGAGAATGTGTACCTGAATATCCTGAACCGGGCCAGAGATTATGTGTATATCTTTACACCCTATCTGATAGTAGATCATGAGATGCAGACGGCCCTTTGCCTGGCGGCAAAGCGGGGCGTGGATGTGCGGATCGTGACACCGGGTATTCCGGATAAGAAGACTATTTTTCAGCTGACCCGTTCCTATTATCCGGTGCTTTTAAAGGCCGGTGTGCGGATCTACGAATATACACCCGGATTCCTGCATGCCAAGTCCTTTGTATGCGACGACGAATGCGCGGTGGTGGGCACCATCAATATGGATTACCGGAGCCTGTATCTGCATTTTGAGTGCGGTACCTTTTTCTACCGGACGCCGCTCATCGCAGATGTGAAGAAGGACAGCCTGGCCACCATGGAGAAGTGTCGGGAGATCCATATGAGCGATACCAGACAGGGCTTCTTCGGAAAACTGTTCTGCGCGGTACTTCGGGTATTTTCACCATTATTATAAGAGGGGAAAGAAAAGGAGACGGAAGGGGTATTTACAAATGAATATTTTGTTTTTTATGAAACCGAAGGGTGAGGTGTCCTACCTTTACGATGATTTTTCCATGCGTCAGGGCCTGGAAAAGCTGGAGCGCAGCGGCTACACTGCGATTCCGGTCATTAACCGGAGGGGAGAATACGAGGGCACCATCACCGAGGGTGATTTCCTCTGGGCCTTGAAGAATAAGTTTTCCCTGGATCTGAAGCAGGCGGAGGAGGTTCCCCTGGAGACGGTGAAGCGGAGAACCCGGGTGGAGCCCATCTCCATCAATGCCAATATGGAGGATCTGGTTTCCAAGGCCATGAATCAGAACTTTGTGCCGGTCATCGACGATAAGGGTATTTTTATCGGAATCGTGACCCGGAAGGATATTATTGAATTCTGCTATAAGGCTTATACGAAAATTGAATAGCAAACAGGGTGGAATCCTGTAAAAGGGAATAGTGTCGACTATTCTCTTTTTTTATACGGCCATTATAAATTTTATGCGAAAAAGGAAATTTTGTGACATATTTCACCTTGATTCTCAGCCCAATTTTTGTTAAAATTGATTCCGATATCGTTTTGTATCAATGCTACTTTATACAAAGCATCAAATAAATATATGGAGGGCTGGAAATGAGTAATACAGCACAGAGCCCGGCAAGCAGAAGAATTGAGGGCCTGCTTGACGGGAACAGTTTTGTGGAAATCGGCGGACAGGTGACTGCCAGAAGCACGGACTTCAATATGCAGCAGTCCAAGTGCCCGTCTGACGGAGTAGTTACCGGTTACGGTCTGATTGACGGTAATCTGGTCTACGTGTACAGCCAGGACGCTTCCGTATTGAACGGAACCCTGGGTGAGATGCACGCAAAGAAGATTGTACGTCTGTACCAGATGGCATGTAAAATGGGAGCGCCGATCATCGGTCTTATTGACTGCGCGGGCGTTCGTCTGCAGGAGGGCGTGGACGCTCTGAACGCGTTCGGAGAGATCTATACCCAGCAGACACTTGCATCCGGCGTAGTTCCGCAGATCACGGCAGTGTTCGGTCACTGCGGCGGCGGACTGGCTATCGTACCGGGGCTTTCTGATTTCACATTCATGGAGGAGAAGGACGCGAAGCTTTTCGTGAACGCTCCCAATGCTATCGCAGGCAATAACACCCAGAAGTGTGACAGCGCTTCTGCTGCGTTCCAGGCAGAAGAAGTGGGAAGCGTGGACGCAGTGGCAGATGAGGCAGGTATCCTGGCTCAGATCCGCGCGCTGGTCAGCATGCTTCCGGGCAATAACGAGGAAGAGGGCTGCTACTCCGACTGCGCGGACGACCTGAACCGTGTTTGTGCAGAGCTTCAGGGCGTGGAGTATTCCGCAGCCTATATCCTTTCAACCATTGCGGATGGCAAGTCTTTCTATGAGACAAAGGCAGCTTATGCTAAGGATATGGTGACAGGCTTCATCCATCTGAACGGTATGACCGTAGGCGCGGTAGCCAACGGCGAGCAGGAGATGAGCGCGAGAGGCGCCCAGAAGGCTGCTGAGTTCGTGGAGTTCTGCGATGCCTTCAATATCCCGGTTCTGACCATTACCAATGTGAAGGGCTTCAAGGCTTCCCTGTGTACCGAGCGTAACATCGGCAAGGCGGCAGCCAAGCTTACCTACGCATTCGCGAACGCTACCGTTCCGAAGGTAAATGTCATCGCAGGCGAGGCTTACGGCAGCGCTTATGTGGTGATGAACAGCAAGGGAATCGGCGCGGATCTGGTATACGCATGGAGCGACGCCAAGGTGGGCATGATGGATGCTTCCCTGGCAGCAAAGGTCATGTACGCAGACGCAGACGCTGCTACCCAGCAGGAGAAGGCTGCAGAGTACGCAGCTCTTCAGGACAGCGTAGACGCAGCAGCGGCACGGGGCTATGTGGACACCGTAATCGAGGCCCAGGACACCAGAAAGTATGTCATCGGCGCCTTTGAGATGTTATTTACCAAGAGAGAGGACCGTCCGGCGAAGAAACACGGAACCGTCTAAGAGGAGTGAAGAGTATGAAACGAAGCTTGAAAAAATTATCGGCTCTGCTGCTCCTGGCGGGACTTCTCGTACTGACCGGCTGCGCTTCTTCCAAGGAGACCCTTCCGAACGAAGCGGAGTATCAGGCAAAGCTTGACAGCTATGTGGAGATGCTGGTATCTTATGATGCGGAGTCCCTGGATGCTCAGTTAAATAATCTGGAAGAGAATTATGATGATTTTGAGCAGCAGGTAGATCTGTATCCCTACATCGGCGGAACCGGAAAGAAGTTTGATTTTACCGCAGACGCTTATTTAAGTCTGCTGAAGTCCTATGACGCCAACATCGACGAGTTCGGCGAATTCGTGGATGTAAAGGAATATGAGGGCGGCACCACAGACAAGGACGGCAATGTGACCTACAGCGCAGTTTACGCGTTTACGGATCACGACATGCGTCTGAGCCTGGAGTTCAATAAAGACAATGTGGTTACCACCGTAACCATGGACCCGATTTACAGCACCGGCGAGATTGCCAAGAAGGCGGCTCTGAATACCCTGATCGGTATGGGCTCCGTATTCGCAGTGCTGATTCTGCTTGCCTTTATCATTTCCCTGTTTAGATATGTATCCGTATTTGAAAATCGTGGAAAAGCAAAGAAGGCAGAGGCAGAAAAGGCAGCGGCACCTGCGCCTGCACCGGCTCCTGCGGCATCGGCAGAGACCGCTCCCGCGGACGATCTGCAGCTGATCGCAGTGATTACTGCGGCTATCGCGGCGGCAGAGGGGACATCCACCGATGGCTTTGTGGTACGTTCCATTAAGCGCAGAAGCAACAACAAATGGAAAAAAGCATAGCGCATGCTCATATTTAGGAGGATTCATAGAAATGAAAAATTATACAATTACCGTAAATGGCGTAGCTTATGATGTAGTCGTAGAAGAAAAGGGCGCAGGCGCAGTAGCAGCAGCTCCCGCAGCGGCAGCTCCCGCAGCAGCACCGGCACCGGCAGCAGCTCCGAAGGCAGCAGCTCCCGCGGCAGCAGGCGCAGTAGCAGTAAAAGCTTCCGTACCGGGCAAGGTACTGAAGGTAGAAGCAAGTGTCGGACAGGCAGTGAAGTCTGGTGACAGCATCATCATTCTTGAGGCAATGAAGATGGAGATCCCGGTAGTAGCACCCCAGGACGGCACCGTAGCAGGCATCAACGTAAGCGTAGGCCAGGCTGTAGAGTCCGGAGATTTACTGGCATCCCTGAACTAATGGCATAGCCTTAAGAGAAATCAACGGAGGTTAAGACATGGGATACATTTTAGAAACCCTGGGAAACCTCATGCATCAGACCGCGTTTTTTAACCTGACCTGGGGAAATTACGTCATGGTCCTGGTGGCATGCGTGTTCCTGTATCTGGCTATCAAAAAAGAGTACGAGCCTCTTCTTCTGGTTCCGATCGCTTTTGGTATGCTTCTTGTAAATATTTATCCGGATATTATCGCAAGTCCGGAGGAAACATCAAACGGAGTAGGCGGACTTTTGTACTACTTCTATGTACTGGATGAGTGGTCTGTCCTGCCGTCCCTGATCTTCATGGGCGTCGGAGCCATGACCGACTTCGGTCCGCTGATCGCGAATCCGAAGAGCTTCCTTCTGGGAGCGGCAGCTCAGTTCGGTATTTTCGCAGCTTATCTGGGCGCTATGCTCATGGGCTTTTCCGACAAGGCGGCAGCGGCTATCTCCATCATCGGTGGAGCAGACGGCCCGACTTCCATCTTCCTGGCCGGAAAGCTGGAGCAGACCGCTTTGCTTGGACCCATTGCGGTAGCTGCTTATTCCTATATGTCTCTGGTTCCGATTATTCAGCCGCCTATCATGAAGCTGCTGACAACCGAGAAAGAGCGTAAAATTAAGATGGAGCAGCTTCGTCCGGTATCTAAGCTGGAGAAGATCCTGTTCCCGATTATTGTAACCATCGTTGTCTGCCTGATCCTGCCGACCACCGCTCCGCTGGTAGGTGCCCTGATGCTGGGTAACCTGTTCCGCGAGTCCGGCGTGGTACGTCAGCTGATGGATACAGCGTCCAACGCCCTGATGTACATCGTTGTTATTCTGCTTGGTACCTCCGTAGGAGCAACCACCAGCGCAGAGGCATTCCTGAATATCAGCACACTGAAGATCGTAGCCCTGGGTCTGATTGCGTTCGCGTTCGGTACCGCGGCCGGCGTTCTTCTGGGCAAGCTTATGTGCGTGCTCAGCAAGGGCAAGATTAACCCGCTGATCGGTTCCGCCGGAGTTTCCGCAGTTCCGATGGCAGCCCGTGTATCACAGAAGGTAGGAGCGGAAGCAGATCCGACCAACTTCCTGCTGATGCATGCCATGGGACCGAACGTAGCCGGAGTTATCGGTACGGCCGTAGCAGCCGGAACCTTTATGGCAATTTTCGGGATTTAGGATACTTGCAGAATTACGGGAGCTGCAAAGCAGCGGGAGTAATTCTGTGGCATCCTGTTAGGGGCAAAAGACTTTTTGACCTTAACTTCATTAGTAAAATAGGAGGAAATATCATGTCAGATATCAAACCGGTACAGATTACCGAGACTATCCTGCGTGACGCGCATCAGTCCCTGATCGCTACACGTATGTCCACAGAGCAGATGCTGCCCATCGTGGAAAAACTGGATCAGGTAGGCTACCATTCCCTGGAGTGCTGGGGAGGAGCTACCTTCGACGCATCCCTTCGTTTCCTGCATGAGGATCCCTGGGAGAGACTTCGTAAAATCAAAGACAAAGCCAAGAAGACTCCGCTGCAGATGCTGTTCCGTGGACAGAATATCCTGGGCTATCGTCCCTATGGCGACGATGTGGTAGAGTATTTCGTACAGAAGTCCATCGCGAATGGTATTGATATCATTCGTATCTTTGACTGTCTGAACGACTTGCGCAATCTGCAGACCGCAGTAAAGGCGGCTAATAAAGAGAAGGGCCACGCACAGGTAGCGCTGTCCTACACCCTGGGCGACGCGTACACCCTGGAGTACTGGACCACCATGGCCAAGAATATCGAGGAGATGGGCGCAAATTCCATCTGTATCAAGGATATGGCGGGCCTGTTGCTTCCGTATAAGGCTACTGAGCTGGTTAAGGCACTGAAAGAGACCGTTAAGATCCCGATTCAGCTGCATACACACTATACCTCCGGCGTGGCTTCCATGACCTACTTAAAGGCAGTAGAGGCCGGCGTAGACGTCATCGACTGTGCTATGTCTCCCTTTGCTCTGGGTACTTCCCAGCCGGCCACCGAGGTTATGGTCGAGACATTTAAGGGCACACCCTATGACACAGGCTATGACCAGAAGCTTCTGGCTGAGATTGCGGATTACTTCCGTCCCATGCGCGACGAGGCTCTGGAGAGCGGCCTGCTGAATCCGAAGAACCTGGGAGTTAATATCAAGACCCTGCTGTATCAGGTACCGGGCGGTATGCTGTCCAACCTGACTTCCCAGCTGAAGGATCTGGGTGCTTCCGACAAGTACTACGAGGTGTTGGAGGAGGTTCCGCGTGTACGTAAGGACTTCGGTGAGTGCCCGCTGGTAACGCCGTCCTCCCAGATTGTAGGTACACAGGCTGTTATGAACGTAGTAGGCGGTGAGCGTTACAAGATGGTAACCAAGGAGTCCAAGGACCTGCTGTCCGGACACTACGGAAAGACAGTAAAGCCCTTCAATCCGGAGGTTCAGAAGAAGTGTATCGGCGACGCCGAGGTGATCACCTGCCGTCCGGCAGACCTGGTTCCCAACGAGCTTCCGACTCTGGAGAGCGAGATGAAGCAGTACGAGGAGCAGCCGGAGGACGTTCTGACCTACGCACTGTTCCCGCAGGTAGCTACCGATTTCTTCAAGTACAGAGACGCACAGCAGAAGAAGATGGATGCCACTGTGGCAGACACCGAGAATGGAGCATATCCGGTTTAAATCACAGATTGCCGATCCGGCAAAAATGTGGTACACTAACAGCGTTGGCGGGTTTCGTCGACGCTGTTTTTCATGGAATAGGAAATTCCGATAGAATTCCCTATTCCATAAAAGCAAGCAGAGCTTGCAAAGATGCGCACTCGGCGCAGTGGTAGATGGTTGCCAAGGCAACCGCGCCTCGGCGCGAGAATGTGCCAACGGCACATTCTTTTTTATATAATAGGAAATTTCTATTTTTAAATTATCATAACAGGAGTTTGCGGATGAGTAAGGTTTTAATCGTGGGCGGCGGCGCAGCCGGTATGCTGGCTTCCATTTTCGCGGCCCGGAACGGCCATGAGGTTCACGTATACGAAAAAAATGAGAAACTGGGCAAGAAGCTTTACATCACAGGCAAGGGGCGGTGTAACCTGACCAACGCCTGCGACATGGACACCCTTTTCGCCAGCGTGCGGACCAACAGCCGGTTTTTATACAGCGCTTTTTACGGTTTTACCAATCAGGATGCCATGGCCTTTTTCGAGGACGAGGGGCTGAAAATCAAAACTGAGCGGGGCGACCGTGTCTTTCCTTTATCAGATAAATCGGCGGATGTGCTGGATACCCTGCGCCGCAGCATGCGGCGTGCGGGCGTGGAGGTACATTTGAACACAGAGGTAAGAGACCTGCTCATCACAGACGGACAGGCAAAGGGCCTGCTCCTGGCGGATCAGACCCGGGTGGATGGCGACGCAGTTATGGTAGCCACCGGAGGCCTTTCCTATCCGGTGACTGGATCCACCGGTGACGGCTACCGTTTCGCAAAAGAGGCGGGACATAAGGTGACGGACTGCATTCCCTCTCTGACGCCCTTTAATATCCGGGAGGACTTTGTAAAAGAGCTGCAGGGGCTTTCTTTGAAAAATGTGGAGCTTCGCATCTATAATGGAAAGAAAGAGGTATCCCGGGAGTTTGGAGAGATGATGTTCACCCATTTCGGGATCACCGGACCGTTGGTTCTGACGGCCAGCAGCTACGTGGGAGCCCTGGCAGCCAAGCAGGAGCTTCGGGCAGTGCTGGACTTAAAACCGGCCCTTTCGGAGGAACAGCTTGACCAGCGGATTTTAAGGGAGTTTGACGCAAATCAGAACAAGAGCTTCAAAAATGTGATTGGCAGCCTGTTCCCGGCGAAGCTGACGCCTGTGATGATTGCCCTTGGCGACATCGAGCCGGATAAAAAGGTACACGACATCTCCCGGGAAGAACGGCAGGGCTTTGTGAAACTGACCAAAAGCTTACCCATGACCGTGACAGGTCTTCGGGATTACAAAGAGGCCATTATCACCAAGGGCGGTGTGGCAGTGAAGGAGATCAATCCTTCCACCATGGAGTCGAAATATGTAAAGGGCTTATACTTTATCGGCGAGGTACTGGATCTGGACGCGGTGACCGGCGGCTTCAATCTGCAGATTGCCTGGTCCACAGCCTACGCAGCCGGTAATGCGGTATAAACGGTATCATTGAGAATCGAGGAGGAGCTTATGACTTATCAGATAGCGATTGACGGACCGGCGGGAGCCGGAAAAAGCACCATTGCCAAGGCAGTGGCAAAGAAAATGGGCTACATCTATGTGGACACCGGGGCCATGTACCGGGCCATGGCCCTGTATCTGCTGCGCCGGGGCATCAGCGCGGCTGAACCGGAAAAGATCAGCGCGGCCAGTCATGACGCAGATATTACCATTGTATACAAGGAGGGCTTACAGCAGGTGCTGCTGAACGGCGAGAACGTGACCGGACTGCTCCGCACTGAGGAGGTAGGTAATATGGCCTCCGCGTCCTCCGTGAATAAGGATGTGCGCCTGAAGCTGGTAGAGCTCCAGCGGGCCCTGGCTGAGCGGGAGAATGTGGTCATGGACGGCCGTGATATCGGTACCTACGTGTTGCCCAAGGCCAATGTGAAGGTCTATCTGACCGCCTCCAGCGCCTGTCGTGCAAAACGCCGCTATGACGAGCTGGCCGCAAAGGGCGAGGCATGCGATCTGGCAGCCATCGAGGCTGATATTATCGAGCGGGACAAGCGGGATATGGAGCGGGAGTTCGCACCTCTCCGCCAGGCGGAGGATGCCGTGTATGTGGATTCCTCAGATATGACCATTGACCAGGTAATTCAGACAATCACCGATCTGATTCACTGAATAAGCTCCTGAAATCAGAAGCCCATTTGGAAAGGCATGTCAGAAAGTAAGAGGTAAACAGAATGGAAGTAAAGCTGGCGAAGACAGCCGGATTCTGCTTCGGCGTACAGCGGGCAGTGAATACAGTCTATGAGCAGTTGGAACAGAAAGAGGATAGAATCTATACCTACGGCCCCATTGTCCATAACGAGATGGTGGTCCGGGATTTGGAGGAAAAGGGCGTACAGGTGTTGAATTCCCGGGAAGAGCTGGAAAAGGTGACTGAAGGAACGGTCATTATCCGGGCTCACGGCGTAGGAAAAGAGGTCTATGACCTGCTGGAGCGTCAGGGAGTGAATCTGGTGGACGCCACCTGCCCCTTTGTGAAGAAGATTCACCGAATCGCCCGGCGGGAGGAACAGAACGGGCGCCATATCCTGATTGTGGGAAACGCGAAGCATCCTGAGGTGGAAGGTATCCGGGGCTGGTGTGAAAAGGTTTCCTATGTGGTGGAATCTGTCGAAGAGGCCCAGAATTTTACTTTGCCCGAGGGAGAAAAGCTGTGTATCGTATCTCAGACGACATTTAACTACAATAAATTTGAAGATATAGTTGAAATTATTTCAAAAAAGGGGTATGATATAATTGTTTTAAATACGATTTGCAGTGCAACAGAGGAACGGCAGGCGGAAGCCCGTGAAATCGCATCCGATGTAGATGCGATGATAGTGATCGGAGGACGCCACAGCTCCAACACGCAAAAGCTATTTGAAATATGTAAAAAAGAATGTGAAAATACTTACTATATACAGTCACTTGATGATTTGGATTTGAAGACATCGCAGTCCATCCGTTGCGTAGGTATTACAGCAGGGGCTTCGACCCCAAACAAAATTATTGAGGAGGTTCAAAAACATGTCAGAATTAAGTTTTGAACAAATGCTTGAGGATTCACTGAAAACAATAAGAAACGGAGAGGTTGTCGAAGGCACTGTGATTGATGTCAAAGAAGATGAAGCCATCTTGAACATAGGCTATAAATCCGACGGTATTCTGACCAAGAACGAGTACAGCAACAGCCCGGTAGACCTGACCACCGTGATTCATGTGGGCGACACCATGGAAGTAAAGGTTCTGAAAGTAAACGACGGCGAGGGACAGGTTCTCCTGACCTACAAGCGTCTGGCTGCTGAGAAGGGCAGCAAGCGTCTGAAGGAAGCTTTCGAGAATGGCGAAGTTCTTACCGCAACAGTTACCCAGGTACTGGACGGCGGCTTAAGCGTAGTCGTAGATGAGTCCAGAGTATTTATCCCGGCCAGCCTGGTATCCGATACTTATGAGAAGAATCTGGCAAAGTATGACGGCCAGGAGATCAGCTTCGTAATCACCGAGTTCAATCCGCGCCGCGGACGCATCATCGGCAACCGTAAGCAGCTTATCGTAGCTGAGAAGGCAGAGAAGCAGAAAGAGCTCTTCGAGCGCATCCATGTGGGCGATGTGGTAGAGGGCGTTGTAAAGAATGTAACCGATTTTGGCGCATTCGTAGACCTGGGCGGAGCAGACGGCCTGCTTCACATCTCCGAGATGTCCTGGGGACGTGTAGAGAACCCGAAGAAGGTATTCAAGGTAGGCGAGAAGCTGACAGTCCTGATCAAGGATATCCGCGATACCAAGATCGCCCTGAGCCTGAAGTTTGAGGATCAGAATCCGTGGCTGTACGCTGCTGACAAATATGCAGTAGGAAACGTAGTTACCGGTAAGGTAGCAAGAATGACTGACTTTGGCGCATTCGTAGAGCTGGAGCCGGGCGTAGACGCACTGCTTCACGTATCTCAGATTTCCAGAGAGCACGTAGAGAAGCCGTCCGACGTACTGAGCATCGGCCAGGAGATCGAGGCAAAGGTTGTAGACTTCAATGGCGAGGACAAGAAGATTTCTCTGAGCATGAAGGCTCTGCAGAACGGAGAGGCACAGGCAGCAGACGAGGATGTGGCTGACGTAGATATCGACGCAGTTGCAGCTGACGCTGAGTAATCAGAAGAGAAAACGTTATCATAAGGATAAGTTGACGGGAGGACAGGCACTGGAGCGTGCGTGTCCTCGCGCCTTGTTCAGACAAAAATGATCTGCGAGGCAAACGTGATTTCATACAGAAGGAGAAAGACAGTATGTGGAATGTACAGATTGCCGGAGAAGACCTTTATCATATCATAAACTGGTTTTATATCTACAGTTTTCTGGGCTGGCTCTGGGAGAGCTGCTATGTTTCGGTGAAGGAAAAGAAACTGGTAAACCGCGGTTTCGTCACCGGCCCGCTGTGTACGATTTATGGCTTTGGAGCTGTGATTGTATATCTAATTCTGAAACCCATTTCGGGGAACATCCTGATTTTATACTTGGGCGGCGTGGTCGTTCCTACGATTCTGGAATATGTGACTGCGGTTCTGATGGAAACCATATTCCATACGAGCTGGTGGGATTACAGCAAGAATAAGTATAATTTTCAGGGCAGGATCTGTCTGGGCGCATCTCTGGGATGGGGGGTCTTTTCGGTGATCTTGTTCTATGTATTCCAGCCCATTGTAGAAGGGATCGTGAGTCTGTACAGCATGGCTACCGGAGTGCTGCTGGTGCGGATTGTGACTCTTTTGTACGCGGTAGATTTCGGAATGTCCTTCATGAATGCCATGCAGATCGGCGAGAAGCTGCGGAATATGGATGTGATTCGGGACGAGCTCTACGAATACATTCAGAATACCAGACTGTACGAGAGTACGGAGGAGCTCAAAGGCCGCCTGGCCCATTACCGGCTGCCCGAGTACCTGCCTGAGATGAAGCGACGCCTTGAGGAACGGGTGGATGCCATGGTGGCCTTTGCGGGCGAGTCCCCCGAGGAATTTAAGGCACGTCAGGAGAAACGGGTAGCAGAACTGGCTGAGCGGTTCGGCATTGCGCAGAAGCGGCTTGAACGGCTGAAAGCTATGGGGAATATATTTACCAGACGTACCATGAACGCATACCCGAACATGAAGTCCCGGGCACAGGCGCTGAAAGAGCGTGCGGTACGAAAAACAAAGAAGTATGAGAAGTAAGAAAAAGAAATCAAAAGATACCGGAGTGAAAAGTCATGGCACATGTGACCTTTAAGGGCGGAGTATTTCCGCATAAGAGAAAGCGATTTACAAGAGAAAAGGCACTGGAAAAATTCCGGCCGGGTCGAGAGCTGGTGTATCCTTTAAGACAGCATATTGGCGGAACGGCAGTACCGGTGGTGGCAGTAGGAGAGCGGGTTCTGGAGGGACAGCTTCTGGCGGAAGCCAGCGGTGATATCTCAGCCCGGATCCATGCGTCAGTTTCTGGTACGGTGACCGCCATCGAGCCGCGGATGACGGCTTCCGGCAGGGAGCTCCTTTCTGTGGTGCTGGAGAACGACGGCCTTTACGAGCAGATGCCGGTGGAACAGCCGGTTCCCTGGCAGACTCTGGAGCCCGGTGAAGTGCTACGGAAGATCCGGGAGGCCGGTATCGTGGGAATGGGCGGCGCAGGTTTCCCCACCCATGTGAAGCTGGGCGTCCGGAATGCCAAGCGGATCCGGTATGTGATTGTGAACGGTACAGAGTGCGAACCCTATATGACCAGCGATTACCGTCGGATGCTGGAGAGTACGGAGGAGCTGGTGGAAGGACTTCGGATCGTATTGAGCCTTTTTGAACGGGCCACCGGAGTTTTTGCCATTGAGGACAATAAGCGGGACGCCATTACCGCTATACAGCTGGCCAGCGGCAGTGAAAGCCGGATGGAAGTGCGTGTGCTGGAGACCAAGTATCCCCAGGGAGCGGAGCGGATGTTGATCTATGCCTGCACGGGCGCAGAGATCCACGGCGGGCAGCTGCCGGCGGACGCAGGCTGCATCATTCTCAATGTGGAGACCCTGCATGCTATTTACGAGGCCCTGGTGTTGGGCCGCCCGGTGACCAGGCGGGCTTTGACTGTCACGGGAAAGGCTCTGAAGAACCCGAAAAATCTTCTGGTGCCCATCGGTACTTTATTTGAAGAGCTTCCGGAAGCGGCCGGGGGCTTCGGAAAGAAGCCGGAGAAGTTTCTCTCGGGCGGTCCCATGCGTGGAACGGAGCTTCCGACTCTTCAGGTTCCGGTTCTGAAGACCACCACAGGCTTCTTGTGTATGAGTAAAAATTATCAGGAGCGGCCGGGGGTCTGTATCCGGTGCGGAGCCTGTGTGGAAGTCTGCCCCATCCGCCTTCTGCCCACGAAGCTGGCAGATATTGCGGAGGCAGACAGGCAGGACGAGTTCCGGGATATGAACGGAATGGAGTGCCTGGGCTGCGGGAGCTGCAGCTTTGTGTGTCCGGCCAGAAGAATGCTGGCACCATCCATTCAGACCATGCGACGGAAGCTTTTGACCCAGGGAAAGCGATAGGAAGGAACGGAAATGGAAGAGAAGAAATACAGATGGATGTTCCCCCACGTAAAGGGAACGATGACTACGGCCGGCATGATGCGTATGGTGCTGCTGGCCCTGCTTCCAGCGGCAGTTTTTGGCACCTTTCACTTCGGATTCCGGGCACTGCTGCATATGGTGGTGTGTCTGGTGACCTGCGTATTGACGGAGTTTACCTTTGAAGCCTTTGCAGACCGGCCTTTGGCGGTAACGGACGGAAGCGCGGCGGTGACCGGTATGCTGCTGGCCTTGCTGCTTCCGGTGGGCGCGCCCCTGTGGATGGGGTTCCTGGGTGGCGTTTTCGCCATTGCAGTGATTAAGATGCCCATCGGAGGACTGGGAAAGAACCGTCTGAATCCGGCTCTTTCCGCCTGCGCGGTTCTGATGCTGGCCTTTCCGGGCTATATGAAGGACTACAGCTTTGGCACCTACGGGGCGAAAACCTTGCTTGGACAGCTGCTGCAGGGACAGACCGTGGATCCCTTTTCCATGCTCTGGGGCGGCACAAACGGCTCTATCGGAGCGGCTTCCGCGCTGATGCTTCTTGTGGGCGCATTGATTCTGTTGGGAGCAGGTGTGATTCGGCTGCGGATTCCGGCTGCGGTTACGGCAGCTTTTACCCTGACCCTGTTTCTTTTTTCGGGAAGAGGCGTGGATCAGTTATTCTTTACGACCCAGATTCTGGGCGGCGGCTTTTTTCTAGTGACTTTTTTTATGGCTACAGATACGGTGACCTCCCCCATTACCTCGGGTGGCCAGATTCTTTATGGAGTCCTGATCGGAATCCTGGCCGGAATCTTTCGGCTCTGTAAGGTGGAGGAAGGCGTCATCTACGCTGTCCTGATTGCCAATCTGGTGGTGCCCTTCCTGGAAGAGTTCACGGTTCCGAAGGCCTTCGGATACCGCAAGATGGTCCGGGTGTCCCAGAAGCGGCGGTAGCCCGGGGCGGAAAACACAAGCGGAGGAGACAGTATGATAGCATATATCAGGGGGACGCTGGCATTTGTAGAACCGGAGGAGAGCATGGTGGTTCTGGAGACAGGAGGTATCGGATATCAGATTCTGCTCTCCGGGCGGGATTTGGATCTGTTGCCGCCTGCCGGGGAAGAAGTACGCCTGTACACCTATCTTCAGGTACGGGAGGACGCCTTTGTGCTGTATGGTTTTTTTACCAGGGAGGATCGAAAGCTGTTCCAGCTGCTGTTGGGCGTCAGCGGTATCGGTCCCAAGGGCGCCCTGGGCGTATTGACGGCGCTCTCTGCGGATGATCTGCGGTTTGCGGTGCTGGCGGATGACGCGAAGACCATTGCCAAAGCGCCTGGTATCGGACATAAGACAGCCCAGAAGCTGATTCTGGAGCTGAAGGATAAGTTGAGCCTGGAGGAGGCCTTTGAAGCGCGGCTTGCGGGAAATCAAACCAGAGAGACAGCTCCGGCAAGCGATTTGACGGATGCCAGAAATGAGGCAGTGGAGGCATTGACTGCCCTTGGATATTCTGCGGCAGATTCTCTGAAAGCAGTGCGGAAGGTGGAAGCTGCGGAAGGAATGAATGTGGAAGCTATCCTGAAAGCAGCATTGAAGTATATGAGCTTCTAGGAGAAGAAGAGAATGGGAAAACGTATCATAACGACGGAGGCAATGGAAGAGGATATCCGGACAGACTACAGCCTCCGTCCGCAGACACTGAAAGAATATATCGGACAGGAAAAAGCCAAGGAGAATCTGAAGGTTTATATCGAGGCGGCCAAGGGCAGAGGCGAATCTCTGGATCATGTACTCTTTTACGGCCCTCCGGGACTGGGAAAGACTACCCTGGCAGGCATCATTGCTAATGAGATGGGCGTGCATATGAAGGTAACTTCCGGCCCTGCTATCGAAAAGCCGGGAGAGATCGCCGCGATTCTGAATAATCTGTCCGAGGGAGATGTACTCTTTGTGGATGAGATTCACCGATTAAACCGGCAGGTAGAAGAGGTGCTGTATCCGGCCATGGAGGACTTTGCCATCGACATTGTCATCGGAAAGGGCGCGTCCGCCCGTTCCATCCGACTGGATTTGCCCCATTTCACCCTCATTGGAGCCACCACCCGGGCGGGACTTCTGACGGCCCCCCTCCGGGACCGGTTTGGTGTAGTGCATCATCTGGAGTTCTATACGGAGGAAGAACTGCAGACCATCGTGGAGCGTTCTGCCCAGGTGCTGGGCGTGGAGATCGAGCCTGCGGGAGCCATGGAGCTGGCGAGACGTTCCCGGGGAACCCCCCGTCTGGCCAACCGGCTTCTGAAGCGGGTGCGGGATTTCGCCCAGGTTAAATACGACGGAAAGATCACGAAGGAGATTGCAGATTTCGCGTTGGATCTGCTGGAGGTGGATCGATATGGCCTGGATCAGACGGATCGCAGAATTCTAAATACCATGATCGAAAAGTTCACCGGAGGCCCGGTGGGATTGGACACCCTGGCGGCGGCCATCGGCGAGGACGCAGGTACCATCGAGGATGTGTATGAGCCCTATCTTATCAAACGGGGTTTTATCAACCGGACCCCCAGAGGCCGGGTGGTGACCGAATTGGGATATCATCATCTGGGAGTTGTGCCGAAAGGGGAACCTGTGGTATACTCATAGTAATATGAAAAAAGGACGTGAACGCAAATGGCTATGAAAAATGCGGTGGAAGTCGTAATAGGCGGAAAAGTATACAAGATCAGCGGATATGAAAGCTCCGAATACCTTCATCAGATCGCTGTTTACATCAATGATAAAATGACAGAGTTCCAGAACATGGACAGCTACCGGAAGCAGACCATGGATCAGAAGCAGTTGATGCTGAATATGAATCTGGCTGACGAGTTCTTTAAGGCAAAGCGGCAGGCGGACAAGCTTTCCGCGGAGCTGGAGAAGAAGGAGCGGGAGCTTTACAGTGTGCGTCACGATCTCATCGAGGCCCGTCTGGCTCTGGAGAATCTGCAAAAGGAGCAGAAGGAGAAGGAGCAGGCCCGCAGGCAGGAGCATCAGCGCCAGCAGAAGCAGGCCCGTCAGAATCAGAACGGCGGCCAGAATACAAATCAGAACGCGAACGCAGGCAATGGGGCTGCGGGAAATACAAATGCAGGAAACGGAAATACAAACGGTGCCAATCAGGCACAGAAATAGACAAGAGACGCCAGACGGATTACGGCACGGCGTCTCTTGTTTTCAGAAAGGCGGAAACATATGAGACATGAGACAGAGCTGCTGGCTCCGGCCGGCTCCTTTGAGAGCCTGCGGGCTGCGGTGAACGCGGGAGCAGACGCGGTATATATGGGGGGAAGCAGATTCGGGGCCAGAGCCTATGCGGAAAACGCGGATGAAAAGGGCATGTGCGAGGCCATCCGCTTTGCCCATCTCCACGGCTGCGATCTGTATCTGACTGTGAATACCCTGTTGAAGGACAGTGAGATGGAGGAGCTGGGAAGCTATCTGAAGCCCTATTATGAGAGCGGCCTGGACGCGGTGATTGTCCAGGATATGGGCGTATTTTCCTATATCAGGGAGAACTTTCCGGATCTGGACATCCATGCCAGCACCCAGATGACCGTTCTGGGCGCGGAGGGCGCGGCCCTTTTAAAGAAGCAGGGAGCCACCCGGGTGGTAACGGCCAGGGAGCTTTCCCTGGGGGAGATCCGCCGGATCCATGAAATGGTGGATATCGAGATCGAAAGCTTTGTCCATGGAGCCCTGTGTTACTGCTATTCGGGGCAATGCCTGTTCAGCAGTATGCTGGGCGGCCGCAGCGGCAACCGTGGCCGGTGTGCCCAGCCCTGCCGTCTTCCTTATCAGTTAAAGGATCGGGGGAGGGTTCTGAACAGTCCGAAGGAGTCGTATCTTTTAAGCCCCAGGGATATGTGTACCATTGAGCTTTTGCCTGAGATCCTGGAAGCGGGCGTCTGCTCCCTGAAGATCGAGGGGAGAATGAAACGCCCGGAGTATACGGCGGGCGTAGTGCGGGTATACCGAAAGTATCTGGATCAGATCCTGGAGCGGGGTAGCGACGGTTACCGGGTGGATCCGGCTGACTATCAGGAACTTCGGGCCCTCTATAACCGGGGAGGTTTTTCCAGGGGCTATTATCAGGTGCATAACGGACGGGAGCTCATGTCCCTGACCCGGCCCAGTCATTTTGAGGAAAAGGGAAAGAAGGCCATTCAGGAAAAACAGGCTTATGAAAAGCTGCTGGAGAGTCTGAAAAAGGAGTATCTGGAGCAGGATAAAAAGGAAGAAATCCGGGGAAGTTTTCATATCTCCACGAGGGAGCCCTCAAGCCTCAGTGTAAGCTTCCGGGGGCTGGAGTGCAGCGTGGAAGGGGAGCCGGGCCAGGTGCCCCAGAGCCGGGCCATGACCGAGGCGGACTTTCGAAAACAGCTGAATAAGACGGGCGATACGCCCTTCCGCTTTGGAAAGCTTGAAATTCAGATGGACGGAGAGGTCTTTTGTCCGGTGGGACAGCTGAACCGGATGCGCCGGGAGGCCTTGCAGAAGCTGACGGAAGCCTGCCTTGAACAGTCTGAACGGACAGAACGGGAACTGTGCCCCCGTAAAAAGGAAGAGTCAGAATCAGGCAGCATGAAGCTGGTCGTCCAGCTGGAGCAGCAGAAGCTGTTGCCGGAGGTGTTGGATTACCCGGAGGTGCAGGCCGTGTATCTGACCAGTGAGCGGTTGGAATTTGAGCAGCTCTCGGAGGATGTGAAGAGCTGTCATGAAAAGGGAAAGCAGTGTATGCTGGTACTGCCGGCCATCTTCCGTACTCCTGCGGCAAAGCTGTTCCGTGAGAAGCTGTCTCTTATTCAGCGGGCAGGTCTGGATGGCGTGGTTCTGAAGAATCTGGAGGAACTGGAGTTCCTGAAAGGGAGCGGCTGGGAGATTCCACTGATTGCGGATCATAATTTATATGCCTGGAATCAGGAAGCCATCCGGTTCTGGAGAGAGCAGGGCGTAGAGCATGATACCCTTCCGCTGGAGCTGAACGACCGGGAACTGAAGGAGCGGGGTTGCGGGGCAAGCGAGCTCATCGCTTACGGCTATCTGCCCCTGATGATCACGGCGGGCTGCCTTCACAAGACCGTGGAGGGCTGTGATCGGAAGGAAGGAAAGCGTATGCTGACAGATCGGTATAAAAAGGAATTTCCGGCAGTAAACTACTGTCGTTACTGCTATAACGTGATTTACAATAGCGAACCTCTGTCCCTTCTGAACAGTGGAAATGAGATAAAACGGCTGGCTCCGGCGGTTTTACGTCTGTGCTTTACCTGGGAGGACAGAAAAGAAACAAGGCGGGTGCTGGAACGGTATATCCGGGTATTTTGTAAGGGAGAAAAGCCGGATAAGACGGAAGAAAGCTACACGAAGGGCCATCTGAAACGGGGAGTTCAGTAAGTAGTATGACCAGTTTAATTGTGGAATTGTCTAAGTTTGTTTTTATTCTTTTCATAGCCATGTACACCTTCCTGAGCTTTTCCGTGCTGCGGAAGAAGAATCAGGAGGAAATCAATCACGGCTGGAGGGTTCAGAATCTGCTGACAGTACTGATTCAGGTGCTGGCCTGCGTGGTGCTGCTGGCGCAGACGGAGCAGGAGGGACAGGAAAAGCTGCTGCTGTTTTTCCTGTTCCAGATTGTGCTGCTTCAGGCAGCGGTATTTTTTACCCGGGTGCTGTATCCGGGGGTGAGCCGTCTGGTACTGAATCACATGTGCTTTCTCATGGCCGTCGGTTTTATTATGCTTACCCGGCTGTCCTATGACAAGGCGGTGAGGCAGTTTCAGATCGCGGCTGTGGCCCTGGCTCTGTCCATGCTGATTCCGGTGTTGATCCGAAAGGGGGCTTTTCTTCAGAAAATGTCCTGGTTTTACGGAATCGCGGGCCTTTTACTTCTGGTGGCCGTGTCCTTTTTCGGAAAGACCACTTCAGGAGCAAAGCTGGCCATCGTGCTGGGAAGCTTTAGCTTTCAGCCCTCGGAGTTTGTAAAGATCAGCTTTGTGCTTTTCGCCGCAGCCAGACTGGTCCGGAGTACGGAGTTTCGGGAGCTTCTGGCCACTACCGTCATGGCCGGTATCCATGTGCTGGTGCTGGTGGTATCCCGGGATCTGGGCGGAGCACTGTTATTCTTTACAGCCTATCTGGTGATTTTCTATGTGGCCACGAAAAAGCCTCTTTACTTTCTGGGCGGCCTGGGAGCAGGCTGTGGGGCGGCTTTTGCGGGTTACCACCTGTTCTCCCATGTGCGGGTGCGGGTGCTGGCCTGGACAGATCCTTTCAGCGTCATTGATAAAGAAGGGTATCAGATCACCCAGTCTCTCTTTGCGGTGGGAACAGGGCACTGGCTTGGCATGGGCCTGAATCAGGGGATGCCGGGGAAGATTCCCGTGGTGGAGCAGGACTTTATCTTCTCAGCTATTTCTGAGGAATTCGGCGGAATCTTTGCCATCTGCCTGATTCTCATCTGCATGAGCTGCTTTATTATGTTTATTAATATTGCCATGCAGATCAAAAATGTGTTTTACAAATACACGGCTCTGGGGCTGGGAATCCTCTACGGCTTTCAGGTGTTTCTGACCGTGGGCGGAGCCATCCGGTTTATCCCATCCACGGGCGTGACCCTGCCGCTGGTGAGCTATGGAGGCAGCTCCCTGACGGCCAGTATCATGATGTTTGCGATTATACAGGGAATGTATCTTTTGAAGGAAGACGAGGCGATACAGAGTGAAAAAGAACGGGCAGCCAAATCAAAAATCAGGAAAAACAGGAAAAAGCAGATCGGCAAAAAATCATGAGCTGGCGGTGATCACCTATCTGTTCATCGGTCTGTTTACCTGCATGATCGGATATTTTATCTACTTTGAGGCAGTTTTAAGCCCGGATGTGATCAACAACCCCTACAACGCCAGACAGGACGCCTTCGCGGAGAAGATTATCCGGGGAAAGATCCTAGCTTCCGACGGAACGGTGTTGGCGGAGACGAAGACCGCCGAGGACGGGACAGAGACCCGCAGTTATCCCTTCGGCAATGTATTTTCCCATGTGGTGGGGTATTCCACCCGGGGCAGGACGGGCCTGGAGACCCTGGCGAACTTCTACCTGCTGACCTCGGATATGCCGGTGGTAGAACGGATCCAAAATGAGATTAAAGAGGAAAAGAACCAGGGCGACCAGGTGATCACCACCCTGGATGTAAACCTGCAGAAAACCGCCTGGGATGCTCTGGGAAGCAACCGGGGCGCGGCAGTGGTGCTGGAGGCCGGGACTGGCAGAGTCCTGGCCATGGTATCCAAACCGGATTTTGATCCGGAGCAGATTAATGCCAATTGGGACAGCCTGACGTCGGAGGACGATACAGAGAGTGCCCTCTATAACCGGGCAGCCCAGGGTCTCTATGCGCCCGGATCCACCTTCAAGATCATCACATTGCTGGAATATATGAGGGAGAATCCCTCCACCTACGCAGATTTCACTTTTCATTGTAACGGAAAGCTCACCGAGGGCAATTATACCATCAACTGCTACAATAAAAAGGCCCATGGGGACGAGGATCTGACCAAAGCCTTTGCAAAATCCTGCAACGCGGCCTTTGCGTCCATCGGGCTGGGCCTGAACACATCCAGCCTGTCCGCCGCCTGCGACAGCCTGATGTTCAACAGGGAGCTGCCCTTTGAACTGACCTATTCCAAAAGTTCCTTTTCTCTGGATGACAGTGCAGTCCCCGCGGACAAAATGATGACAGCGGTGGGACAGGGACAGACCCTGGTATCCCCCCTTCATATGGCCCTGATCGCATCCGCCATAGCCAATGAGGGAAAGCTTATGAAGCCCTATCTTCTGGAACGTGTGGAGAACGCGGAAAGTTCCCTGGTGAAAAGCTTCGAACCGGAGGAGTATGGCCCCCTGATGACCGCAGCGGAGGCTCAGAATCTGACAGAGTATATGAAAGCCGTGGTAGAGAGCGGTACCGGAAGCAAGCTTTCAGATTTGGGCTTTCCGGTGGCGGGAAAGACCGGAACAGCCGAGTATTCCAGCGATAAAAAGAAAAGCCATGCCTGGTTTGTGGGTTTTTCCGATACAGAGGAGCAGGAGGATATCGTAGTCTGCGTCCTGATCGAAGAGAAGGGATCCGGAAGCGAATACGCGGTACCCGTGGCACGGAAGATTTTCAGCGCCTGGCATAACAGCCTTACCTCGGGAAGTTAGGGTTGTCAAAAGCAGTGAAAAGAGGTATACTAGATGCAGTTACAGGCACACCAGGACAGGAGGTTATGCAATGATTGAAGCAACCAGTTGTGGCGGTGTGGTAATATTTCGGGGCAAGATCCTGCTTTTGTACAAGAACTACAAGAACCGGTACGAGGGCTGGGTACTGCCGAAGGGAACTGTAGAGCCGGGCGAAGAGTATAAAGAGACGGCGGTCAGAGAAGTGCGCGAGGAAACAGGCGTAGATGCTGCTATTATCAAGTACATCGGGAAGAGCCAGTACTCCTTCACCGTACCGGAGGACACGGTGGAGAAAGATGTACACTGGTATCTGATGATGGCGGATAATTATTACAGTAAACCACAGCGTGAAGAGTATTTTGTGGATTCGGGATATTATAAGTACCACGAGGCCTATCATCTGCTGAAGTTTTCCAACGAAAAGCAGATCCTGGAGAAGGCTTATAATGAATATCTGGATCTGAAAAAAAGTAATCTCTGGGGAAATAAGAAGTATTTTTAGGAAAATGCGTTTTTATCTTTCAGAGAGCAGGAAAGACAAAAGGGAGGGTGTCGGAAACCATTTGATCGATACCCTCATTTTTGTAAAAGAAAGTAATGTAGGAAAGAGGACTGAAATGCAGTGGGCGGAACATCTTTACCTGAGTGAAAAGACAGCCGCGAAAAAGGACAGAATCATAAAGAAAGCCAACCGGGGAATCGGCATGGTGAGCATCTATCTGATCGCCCTGGCATCAAATCCGGAGAATCTGTTTGACATCTTCCATGCGGCTCATCTGAAGCAGCCGGCCTTTTACCGGAGAAATCCTTATATCGTGGGGATCGCTGCCGGCTACGACGAGGCCCTGGAGCTGGTGCAGCAGATGGTAGAGGATATCTACCGGGAGACGGGCGGCTTCCGGGTACGGGAGTATTTTGGACAGGCGGAAGAGAGCGGGCAGAAGAGGCCGATGGCGGAACCGCTCAGAGAATAAGGAAAGAGCAGAGGTAAGACGGGATGCTGCACGTACTATGGCTTATCTTGAAAATATTACTGCTGATCGCGGCAGGGCTTCTGGGGCTTTTGCTGCTGATCCTGGCCCTGGTTCTTCTGGTGCCGGTGCGCTATCGGGGGCATGTCCGGAAGGAAGAGGGATTTCAGGCGGAAGGGGAGCTGTCCTGGCTTTTGCGTCTGGTGCGGGTTCCGGTGAAGCTGGAAAGGGACGGTATCTCAGCGAAGCTTAAGATTCTGTGCTTTACCGTGAAGGACCTGCTGGCGGAGGAAGAAGCTGTGGAACAGAAAACCGTAGAAGCGCTTCCGGCAGATGAAACACTGCAGCAGCCACAGTCGCGGCCGCGGTCGGATCCGGACAAACAGCCGGAGCGAAAGACAGCAGAAAAACCGGAATCGGAGCATTCGGAAGTATCAGAACATTCGGAAGCACCGGAGAGAAAAAAGTCTCTCTGGAATCGAATCCGTATTTTCCTGCTGGCAATCCGGATCTTCCTGAAACGGCTGGCCGGAAAATTAAGAAATCTTAAATATACAATACACCGCTTCTGTGTTAAAATAAAACGAATGAAACGATTTGCCGGAGACGACAGGACGAAAGCGGCCTTTATCCTGGCCTGGGCCCAGGTAAAACGGCTGCTGGGAAAGCTTCTTCCGAACAAGCTTCGAGGGGATATATACTTCGGCACGGGAGATCCGGCATTGACCGGAGAGCTTCTGGGCGCAGCAGCTATCTTTTATCCCTTGTACGGAACAGGCGTGCAGGTGACGCCGGACTTTGAAGAGACGGTGCTTCGGGGAGAGCTCTTTGTGGAAGGGCGTCTTCGGATGGTGACTCTGGTACAGATCGCATGGAAGCTTTTCTGGGATAAAAATATTCGATTTGTCTATGCTAAATTTAACGGATAAACAGTAAGGAGGTTTTCTTATGAACAATACATTTGATACTACAGTGGAGTCCCTGTTTAAGGGCATGGACAGCTTTATTACGACGAAGACTGTAGTGGGAGACGCGGTGACTGTGGGCGATACCATCATCCTGCCCCTGGTGGACGTATCCTTTGGCGTGGGCGCGGGCGCTTTCGCGGGAGATAAGAAGCAGAACGCGGGCGGCGGTATGGGAGCGAAGATTTCCCCCAGCGCCATTCTGGTGATTTCAAACGGCGTCACCAAGCTGGTGAACGTGAAAAATCAGGATACGGTGACCAAGATTCTGGATATGGTCCCGGATTTTGTGAATAAGTTTACCTCCGGTTCCAAGGACAGCAGTCCTGTGGCAGACGCTATTCAGGATGCGGTGGATGTCATCGAGAAAGATGAGCCTGAGAAAACGGAAGCCAAAGAGCAGAAATAAAAGACGGGAATAGAAGACAGGAATAGAAGAAACAGAGGAGTAGGAACAAAGAGGGGCCGGACGGCATAGACTGAAATAAGAAAGCGTATGCCGGAGCCGCCATGAGACAGCTTCTCGGATTTGTGATGTTCTGGATAGGCGTAGGGATCCTTACGACCTTTTTTATGCCGGTGAACGGATGGTTTGTACGGGCGCTGGCAGCCTTCTCCCTGATGCTGGTGGGATATAATCTCTTTTCCTCCGGCGGACGGTGCAAGAAGTAGAAGAATGATTTAGAAGTACAGGAGAAAAAGAAACATGTCAGTTACGGTATTGAAGCGGATAGCACTGGTTACCATGGTGCTGAACTATATCGGAGCCCTGATTCCGGGAGCTCCGGTATTTCTGCAGTGGATAGGAAGGCTGTCCGCTCCGCTGTTTTTTTACTGCATGGCCTGGAGTCTGGAGAAGACCAGTGACCGGAAGGCCTACTATAAACGGCTGTATATCGCCAGCGTATCCATGGGGGTCCTGAATCTGGTCATGTCTGTTGTGGCAGAAAAGACAGGACTGGTAACCGCCGTCACCAGCAATATGTTCGCGACACTTTTTGCTTCTGCCTTTCTGGTGGACGTGGTGGAATATGCAAATCGTCATCCCAGTCGGAAGTTTAAGATCTGGTTCACCTATATCTTTTATCAGGTGGCCATCGCCGGTGTGTGGGCGGGCCTTTACGAGGTCATCGAGGTGCCCTATGCGGTGCTGAACCTGGGCACAGCCGTTCTGGGAAGCGCGCTGACCTGCGAGGGCGCGTTGATGTATGTACTTCTGGGCGCGTTGTTCTATTTTACGAAAGAGGATAAGAATAAGAAGAACCTGATTCTGGGTTATCTGGGCATCTTTCTGATATTCTTTGTGAACTCCGCCTTCGGTCTCTGGGGACGTCTGTTCTCTCTGGTGGGACATGACGTGCTGGTGGCCCTGATGGAGATCATGACCGGCCTGGTGCTCTGGGGAGCGTCTTTCCGGCCCCTGTTTGATATCTATCATATGTTCAACAACGATTTTCAGTGGATGATGATCTTTGCCCTGCCACTGGTGCTGGCCTGCAATGGGCGCCTGGGCTATCGGAAGGCAGCGAAAAACGAACGGAACAGCAGAAGAAAGAAAAAGGCAGGCGGTCTGTCCCCGGCCTTTCGGAAGTATTTTTATTATGTGCTTTATCCGGTACATCTGTATGCGCTGTGGTTTATCGGCGCGGTACTGATGAAATAAAAGAAGAGCGGTGAGAAATGAAAATCCCCGGCAGTGCCATAGAGGTGTATGCCGGGGGATTTTATTATTACAGATGGATTTTCGGACACAAAAAAAGGAGCGGCACAGGCTGCTCCTAATTTTTCAATCTCAAACTTAAGCTCTCTCAACTGCTCCGGACTTCAGACAGGATGTACATACATACATCTTTCTGGCAGCACCGTTCACCTTAACCTTTACAGACTTAACATTGGATTTCCACATTTTGTTGGAACGTCTATGTGAGTGGCTGACATTGTTTCCGAAATGAGCGCCTTTTTCACAGATTGCACACTTTGCCATGTTTGCACCTCCTCTTGAACGATAGTGAACCTATATATAGGCTCGCAACATAAGTTATTCTAGCAGAAACCCCTATATTTTGCAAGTATTAATTTAAAAATATTACAATTTTTTAGAAAGTACGAAAAATAGCTTTCTTTTCGGGGAAAAACAGGTTATAATAAACTATATCTGTGTCACTTGAGATGAAAGGATAGGGGCGCAGGATTTTTTGATGGAAAAAAGATTTATAAAAATAAGAGTGGAGGTAATGATAATGAAGGGACTTATGAATACGCAGATGGGCGCTGTCATGATTGACCCGGAGGTTATTGCCAGATATGCCGGATCCGTAGCGGTAGAGTGCTTCGGTATCGTAGGAATGGCCATGGTAAATATGAAAGACGGACTTGTAAAGCTTGTGAAGGGGGATAACCTGACCCGCGGTGTCAATGTGAAGATCAACGACAACCGGATCACCCTTTCTTTCCATGTCATCGTGGCTTATGGCGTCAGCATTTCTGCTGTATCGGACAATCTGATCAGCAATGTAAAGTACAAGGTGGAGGCATTCACAGGAATGACCATCGAGAAAATCAACATCTTTGTAGAAGGTGTACGGGTAATAGACTAATTTCAGGAGGAGTTTTTTGTCATTATGAAAACGATAGAGGTAAACACGCTCACAAAGATGTTTCTGGCCGGAGCCAAGAATCTGGAAGCAAAAAAAGAGTGGATTAACGAGCTGAATGTATTTCCGGTTCCGGACGGCGATACGGGAACGAATATGACGTTGACCATCATGTCCGCAGCTTCCGAGGTGAATAACCTGTCCGAGCGCACCATGGAGACCGTAGCAAAGGCGATTTCTTCCGGTTCCCTTCGAGGAGCCCGCGGAAACTCCGGCGTTATCCTGTCCCAGCTGCTCAGAGGCTTCACCAAGGGTATCCGGAGCTGCGAGACACTGGATGCCATGACTATTGCGAACGCCTTCCAGAAAGCGGTGGAGACTGCGTATAAGGCAGTTATGAAGCCCAAGGAAGGAACGATTCTGACAGTGGCAAGAGGTGCGGCTGAAAAGGCTGCGGAGCTGGCCCTGGAGGAAGAAGAGCTGGATGTATTCTTCTCCGGAATCATCGAGGAGGCAGAGCGTGTGCTGGCGACCACACCGGATCTTCTGCCGGTTCTGAAAGAAGCAGGCGTGGTGGATTCCGGCGGACAGGGTCTGGTGGAAGTCCTGAAAGGCGCTTATGACGCTTATCTCGGAAAAGAAGTGGACTATACTTTTGAAACACCGAGCAAGTCCGCTCCGGTGAAGATCAGCGCCGAGACAGAGGCTGAGATTAAGTTCGGTTACTGCACCGAGTTTATTATTGTATTGAATCAGAAGTTTGATCATAAGGATGAGACAGAGTTCAAGGGCTTTCTGGAGTCCATCGGTGATTCCATCGTGTGTGTGGCTGACGAGGATATCGTAAAGATTCACGTACATACGAATCATCCGGGCCAGGCTATCGAAAAAGCGCTGACCTACGGTTCTCTGTCCCGCCTGAAGATCGACAATATGCGCGAGGAGCACGAGGAGAAGCTCATCAAAGACGCTTCCAAGATCGCGGCCCAGCAGAAGAAGGAAGAGCCGAGAAAGAAAATAGGCTTCATCTCCGTATCCATCGGCGACGGCATCGGCGAGATCTTCAAGGGCCTTGGCGTGGACTACCTCATTGAGGGCGGCCAGACCATGAACCCCAGTACGGAGGACATGCTGAATGCCATTGACCAGGTGAATGCGGAGCATATCTTCATCCTGCCGAACAATAAGAATATCATCCTGGCGGCAAATCAGGCAAAGGCCCTGTGCGAGGATAAGGATATTATCGTCATTCCCACAAAGACCGTTCCCCAGGGAATCACTGCCATGATCAACTTCATGCCGGATTCCACCGCAGAGGAGAACGAGGCCCGCATGACCGAGGAGCTGGCCAATGTGAAGACCGGTCAGGTGACTTATGCTGTCCGCGACACCCACATTGACGATAAGGAGATCAAAGAGGGCAATATCATGGGTATCGGCGATCACGCTATTCTGGCAGTGGGCGAAGACGTGGAGCAGACCACCCTTGACATGTTCAAGGAGCTCATCGACGAGGATTCCGAGCTCATCAGTATTTACTATGGCGAGGACGTGAAGAAAGAGGATGCGGATAAGCTTGGCGAGGACTTAAGCGACCTGTATCCGGACTGCGATATCGAAGTTCATTTTGGCGGACAGCCGATTTACTATTATGTAGTTTCTGTGGAGTAGAAAATGAATACAGCTTCCCCAATGACAGCCCTGAAGGGCATTGGAGAAAAGACGGCTGCGCTCTTTCACCGTGTCGGAGTGGACACGGTGGGGGAGCTCTTGTCTTATTATCCGAGAACTTATGACGTATACGAAAAACCGGTGACCTTTGCTAATCTGGAGACTGACCGGGTGCAGGCTGTGACCGGTTTTATCCACCGGGCGCCGGATGGCAGAAAGGCGGGCCGGTATCATATTACCACGGTTTCCCTGGAAGAGTTCGGCATGCACCTGCAGCTTTCCTGGTTCAATATGCCGTTTCTGCGAAACAGCCTGCTTCCGGGATGTACCTACATCTTCCGGGGGCGGGTGCAGAAGAAAAAAGGCCGGATTACCATGGAACAGCCGGAAATTTACGCGCCGGAGGACTATGAGAAGCTGTTGGATACCATGCAGCCCATCTACGGACTGACCGGTGGCCTGTCCAATAAGACCGTAACAAAGGCGGTGCGCCAGGCCTTTGACCAGCTTGATCTGGACACAGAATACCTACCGGAGCATATCCGGAACGAACAGAAGTTAGCGGAATATAACTTTGCTCTGCGGGCCATTCATTTCCCGGTAAAACGGGAAGACCTGCTGCTGGCCAGAAAGCGGCTGGTCTTTGATGAGTTTTTCCTGTTTATTTTAGCCCTGCGGCAGATGAAAGAGCAGACCGAAGACACAGTCAATGAGTGTGTGATTCATCCGGGAGTGGCTGTGAAGCAGCTGCTTTCGTCCCTGCCTTATGAGCTTACCGGGGCCCAGAAGCGGGTCTGGAATGAGATTCAGGCGGATCTGATGGGAGAGACGGTCATGAACCGGCTGGTGCAGGGAGACGTGGGATCCGGTAAGACGGTTATTGCGTTGCTTGCGCTGCTTTCCGCAGTGGAGAGCGGCTGGCAGGGGGCGCTGATGGCACCCACCGAGGTGCTGGCGAGACAGCATGCGGAGAGTATCCGGGAGCTGCTTTTCGGGCTTTCCATGGATACAGGAGTGGAGCTGTTGACCGGTTCCATGACGGCAAAGGAGAAGCGGGAGGCCTACGCCCGTATTGAGAGCGGGGAGGCGCAGATTATCATCGGCACCCATGCGCTGATTCAGGAAAAGGTGAACTTTGCTCATCTGGGTCTGGTGGTGACGGACGAGCAGCACCGGTTTGGCGTTCGCCAGAGGGAGACACTGGCAGGAAAGGGCCTGCATCCCCATGTGCTGGTTATGAGCGCCACGCCGATTCCACGGACTCTGGCGATTATCATTTACGGAGATCTGGATATCTCCGTCATTGATGAACTGCCGGCCAACCGTTTGCCCATCAAGAACTGTGTGGTGGACGAGAGTTACCGCCCTAAGGCTTATCGCTTTATTGAGCGGGAAGTGGCCGCCGGGCGGCAGGTGTATATCATCTGCCCCATGGTGGAGGAAAATCCGGAGATTGAGATTGAAAATGTGGTGGATTATACGGAGAAGCTGCAAAAAAAGCTGGCGAGCGGCATCACCATTGAATATCTGCACGGGAAAATGAAGGCTGCCGATAAGAACGATATTATGGAGCGCTTCGCCGCAGGCGAAATCCAGGTGCTGGTATCCACGACAGTCATTGAGGTGGGAGTCAATGTGCCAAACGCCACCGTCATGATGGTGGAGAATGCCGAGCGCTTCGGCCTGGCTCAGCTTCATCAGCTGCGAGGACGTGTAGGGCGTGGAAAGCATCAGTCCTACTGTATCTTTGTCAGCGGTTCTGACAGCAAGGATACGAAGAAGCGACTGGAGATTCTGAATAAATCCAACGATGGCTTTTATATCGCTTCAGAAGACCTGAAGCTTCGGGGACCGGGCGACCTGTTCGGAATCCGGCAGAGTGGAATTCTGGAGTTTAAGATCGGAGATATTTTTACAGACGCGTTGATCCTGCAGGCTGCCAGTGAGGAAGCCGCGAAGATCGAAAAATTGGACCCGGAGCTGAAGCTGGAGGAGCATCAGGGGCTTAGAGAGAAGCTTCTGGAGTACCGGTTGGCGGGGATGGCGCGGATGAGTTTGTGAGGAGATAAGACAGAAGTATTATGAACATTTTAAACATTGAGCACGTAAGCAAGCTTTACGGAGATAAATGGATTTTTGACGATATTTCCTGCGGAATTCAGGAGAATGAGAAGATAGGTATCATCGGGATCAACGGAACCGGAAAAACTACTTTGCTCCGGATTATCGCAGGAACAGAGGAGCCGGATAAGGGTCAGGTGATCATGCAGAATGGCATGAAGCTGGCGTTTTTATCCCAGGCCAATACCTTTCCCGAGGGCGTGACGGTGCTGTCCTGTGTGGCAGGCGGAGAAGTCACCGAGTACGATGCGAAAAATATGCTGAATACTCTGGGCATCCCGGATGTGGAAGCGCAGATCGAAACCCTGTCCGGCGGGCAGAAGAAACGGGTGGCCCTGGCACGGACCCTGCTGCTTCCGGCGGATATTCTGATTCTGGACGAGCCTACCAACCATCTGGACGAGGAAATGATTCGCTGGCTGGAAACCTATCTTCGAAAATTCCGGGGAACCGTGATTCTGGTAACCCATGACCGCTATTTTCTGGATCGGGTGACCAACCGGATTCTGGAAATCAGCCGTGGGAAGCTTTACAGTTACCAGGCCAACTATTCCGGTTTCCTGGAGCTGAAAGCAAAGCGGGAGGAAATGGAGCTGGCCACCGAGCGGAAGCGGCAGAGCATTCTCCGCATGGAGCTGGAATGGGCGGCCAGAGGCTGTCGGGCCCGGACCACCAAGCAGCAGGCGCGACTGGATCGGCTGGAAGCGTTGAAGGCCGGAAGGGCTCCGGTCTTTGATAAAACCGTGGAGCTGGATTCGGTCGAAACCCGCATGGGCAAAAAGACCATTGAGCTGCACCACGTATCCAAGGAATACGAAGGCCGAAGGATTGTTGAGGATTTTACCTATATTTTCCTGAAAAATCAGACTATCGCATTTGTTGGTCCAAATGGCTGCGGAAAGTCTACTTTGCTGAAAATGATAGCAGGGCAGATCCCGCCGGATTCCGGCGATGTGGAGATGGGCGAGACCATCAAGCTTGGCTATTTCGCCCAGGAGCTGCCGGAAATGGATGAAAATCAGCGGGTTATCGACTATGTGAAGGATATTGCCGAGTACATTCCCACCCGGGACGGACGGATCACGGCGTCCCAGATGCTGGAACGCTTTCTGTTTACACCGGATATGCAGTACGCGCCCATCGGAAAGCTCTCCGGCGGGGAAAAGCGGCGGCTGTATCTCTTGGGCGTCCTGCAGACCGGCCCCAATGTGCTGGTTATGGACGAGGTCAGCAACGAGCTGGATATTCCCACGCTGACGATTCTGGAGGATTACCTGAACTCCTTTATTGGAATCGTGATTCTCGTTTCCCACGATCGGTATTTCCTGGACAATGTGGTGGATCGGATCTTTGCCTTCGACGGCAACGGTCATTTCCGCCAGTACGAGGGCGGCTATACCGACTATATGGAAGCGCTGGCCCGGGAGCATGGCGCAGCAGGGACGGATTTTGGCGGCGCTTTAAAGAGCGTAAAAGCAGCGGGAGCTTCCGAAGCCGGCGGAAAAAAGAAGGCTACCTGGGACAAGGGTGAGAAGAAGCTGAAATTCACCTACAAGGAACAGAAGGAATTCGATACCATCGAGGACGATATCGCTGCGCTGGAAGCGAAGATCGAGGAGCTGGATAAAGAAATGATTGCCCATGCCAGCCAGTATAGCCGCTTAACGGAGCTTACGAAGGAAAAGGAAGAGACGCAGAGCCTTCTGGATGAGAAGATGGAGCGCTGGATGTATCTGACGGAGCTGAAGGAAAAAATTGACGCCCAGTAGGTGCGTGGCAAGGAGAATATTGACAGACAAAACGCCGTTATCGGATGAAATGCGGATCACTATTCCCTCTGATCCCGGATCAGAAATGATTCCAGCCCCGCGCGGATAAACTGATCGATGGCCCGCTGTATCTTTTTCCAGTCGGAGCAGTGATTGCGCAGCATGACTTTATTGATGGACAGGCAGCCGTTCATCTGGAAATAAAAAATGGCTTCGGCTTCTTCAAAGGTAAGGAGACTGTGTGACATCAGCCAGGTCACATAGTCTTCTTTTGTCGTTTCCGCCATTTTTTCTATGATTTGTGCGGAGATGGTGTCGTCGAGAAAAAGCGCCTGATATCGGTCGCTGCTGTGCAGCCTGTCGCAGAAAGGATAGGAGCAGTTCCCGGAGGCTCTTGCAGGGCAGAAGACATGGTCGATGACGCTGGTGGTTTCTTTCAGAATTTCGCTTAGAAGATCATCCAGCACATCGGCAGTATCATAATAGTGGAGATAGAAGGTTCCCCGGTTGATTTCCGCAAGCCTGCAGATCTCAGTGACTGTGATTTTGGGATATTCCTTTTCTTCCAGGAGCGTTAAAAATGCTTCCTTTATGACCTGGCGGGTATAACGCGTCCTCCGGTCTTCTTTCTGTGTCTTTTCCGGCATGGGAATTTCCTCCTTTTTCGATGATTTCTATTGGAGCTTCTGAACAGAATACGGAAAACTGTTCAGAAACCTACAGACAGCTTTAAATTGATGATTGTATTTTCTGATACTTTTATTATAATCAGTTTGTAAAGAAAATCAACATATTGTTTATAAAAAGAACGCCCTGTATCAGGAGGGCAGCAGGATAATTGCTGAACGCAGGAAAATATGGATTTGGCACAGGAAAGGATGGAGAGGATATGGGACATGTGATTGCAGTAGCCGGCAAAGGCGGTGTGGGAAAGACCACGCTTACCGGCCTTTTGATTCAGTATCTCTGCCAGAGCGGGAAGAAGCCGGTTCTGGCCGTGGATGCGGATGCCAACTCAAATCTCAATGAGGTGCTTGGTGTGGAGGCGGGCATCACCCTTGGAGAGCTCCGGGAGGAGATCGAGCGGGCGGGATCGGACAGCCGGTATAAGATTCCCGTCGGGGTAACGAAAAAGGATTATCTGGAGGCCCGGCTGGCAGACGCCCTTACAGAGGAGGATGACTTTGATCTGATGGTCATGGGGCGCAGCCAGGGGCAAGGCTGCTACTGCTTTGTGAATGGCCTGGTTCAGACGCAGGTACAGAAGCTGCAGAGCCATTACCCTTATGTGGTGGTGGACAATGAGGCAGGAATGGAGCATGTAAGCCGTGGGCTCCTGCCGATGATGGAGATCGCGATTTTAGTCAGCGACTGTTCCAGGAGAGGCGTGCAGGCAGCCGGACGGATTGCTGCTTTGATGAAGGAGCTGAATTTTAAGCCAAAGAAGGTGGGACTGATTATCAACCGGGCTCCGGAGGGGAATCTGGATGCCGGAACACTGGAAGAGATACAAAATCAGAACCTGGAGCTCCTTGGAGTAGTGCCTCATGACGATATGATTTACCGCTTTGACTGCGACGGAAAGCCCATTGTACAGCTTCCCATGGACTCTCCGGTGCGGAAAGCCCTTCAGGAGATTGTGGAAAAGCTGGAACTGTAGTCGGAAGGAACAGCCAAAAAAATGGAAAGGAAAAAGAAAGGTCGTATCAAATATGAAGCTGGAATACGCAAAGGATAACCTGACACAGCAGCCGTACCGTCATTACCTGAAGCGGTATCAGGAGATCTCTCCCAAGGTGATAAGCGAAAGCTCCGGCCTTACCTTTCACGAAAAGGAGCAGGCATTCCTGATTCGGTTTATGGGAGTTCTCTATCAGGTGACACATCCGGAATTTCAGATCCGCTATCAGGAACAGGGAAACGGTATCTATATGCTGGAAGAAAATATCGACGCACAGATTCTGCTGCTCCGGTATCTGCTGGACGGGAACGCAGTGATGAGCTCAGGGAAAATGATTTCCTACCATGATCTTCCCTGGGGTGAGGTATATTACCGTCAGTTCCAGGGCAGATGTATCTTCCGGCTTGCGAGAAATTACGGAACCCGGATTCCGGAATTCCGCAGGATCATGGAAAGCCTGCATGGAATCAAAAAGGAGACAGGAGATGCGGCATATGAGTTTGAGTTTCTGGAGGATCTGAAGCTCTGTCTGATTCTGTGGGAGGGTGAACCGGAGGAGGGATTCCCACCTTCTGCCCAGATCCTTTTTTCGGATAATTTCCCTGCGGCATTTTCCGCAGAGGATGTGGCTTACGTGGGGGATATTGTGATGGATTATATGAAAAAATGCAGAGAAATAAAGAAAGAAAGCAGGTGCGAAAATGAGTGATGTATTACCTACGTGCCAGGAAGCACGCGGTATGACGACGATTGAAGAGATTGACTGCCCCAAATGCGGAGGCGTGATAGAGGTATTTATACGGGATGGGCAGACTGTGGGAGAAAGCATCTGCGATCAGTGCGGTTTTGCAATACCGGGCGACGTACATCTGTCCCTGTATCTTGAGGAGGTGGCAAAGTGAAAATATCTGTATGTGGAAAGGGTGGAAGCGGAAAAAGCACCATCGTATCGCTGCTGGCGGAAAGATTTGCGGCGGCGGGAAAAGAAGTTCTGATCATCGATTCTGACGAATCGAACTATGGACTGCACCGGCATCTCAGTATGGAAAATCCAAAGGAATTTACCGGTTTTTTGGGAGGGAAAGAGGAAGTTCTGAAGGATATGATGCTATCTAATTTTACGCATCAATTCTTTGAAGGACAGTGGAAGCTTAGTGATATTCCAAAAGGGTATTACACAGAAAAGAACGGAATCAAGCTGATGGTAAGCGGAAAGATTCATCAGGCGAACGAGGGCTGTGCCTGCGCTATGGGAACGGTGATGAAGCAGTTTGTCAGCAGATTAACGCTTGAGGAAAATCAGATCGCTATTCTGGACATGGAGGCTGGAATTGAGCATTTCGGGCGCGGTTTGGATGATGAGGTGGATCTGATTCTGATGGTCTGTGATCCTTCCTATGAGTCTGCCAAGCTTGCGGTGAAGATAGGAGAGCTGAGTGGAAGGCTTCAAAAACCCGTGTATTATGTATTGAATAAGGTGGACGAGGAAAGCAGGAAGGTGCTGGAGCAGGCCATAGGAGATCCTGAGCGGATACTGGCAGTTCTGCCTGTAGAGCCAGAACTCACAAAGGCAGCGCTGCTTGGCCAAAAGCTGATTTTGGAGAACAGTGAGCTTAATCAGGCAGCAAAGAAGATCTGCAGGACGCAGATATAACAAGTTCCGATCTTTGTTCTGGCTTTTTTTAGGTGAATTTAAGGGAGGTTAAATTGATGCCCAGTAGGTACGGTAATGAGAAAAACAGAGATAGAAATGTGGTTTCAAACGTGGTAAAATCAAAGACAGAGTAATAGATACGCACAATATCGTGATAGAAAGAAGGAACACACATGGATTCACTCACTTACAAAAGAACAAATGTCTACGAAACCGCAGATGAGACCCTGATGACTGAGATCTTTGATTTTGCCGAGGGCTATAAGCAGTTCCTGGACGAAGGAAAGACCGAGCGGGAGTGCTGCGCCTATGTGGAGGCGGCTGCGAAGGCCGCAGGCTACGAGGCTTTCGATTTTGGCCGCAGGCTCAAGGCGGGCGACAAGATTTATTACAACAACCGCGGGAAAAATATGTATCTGATCAAGGTGGGCACCGAGAATATCGCGAAGGACGGCATCCGTATCATCGCCTCTCATATCGACAGTCCCCGTCTGGATCTGAAGCAGCTTCCCCTCTATGAGTCCGAGGGCGTGGCTCTGGGCAAGACCCATTACTACGGGGGCCTGCGCAAATATCAGTGGGCGGCCATACCCCTTGCCCTGCACGGCGTGGTGGCATTAAAGGACGGCACTACGGTGCAGGTAAAAGTGGGTGAGGACGAGAGCGATCCGGTGTTTTATATCAGCGATCTGCTTCCTCATCTGGCAGCCAAGCAGAATCAGAAGCCTCTGGGCAACGCCATCGAGGGCGAGCAGCTGAACATCTGGTTTGGCAACATTCCTTACACGGCAGCGACTGAGGACGATGAAAAAACCGTTAAGAACCATGTGCTGCACCTGCTGAATGATAAATACGGGATCACCGAGGCAGATTTCATGAGTGCCGAGCTGTCCATGGTTCCGGCTTTCAAGGCCAAGGATGTGGGCTTCGATCGCGCCCTGCTTGGAAGCTACGGCCACGACGACCGTGTCTGCGCGTACCCTGCATGGAAAGCCTGCCTGGACGAGACTTCCGATCAGCATACGGTTATGGTTATTCTGGCAGATAAGGAGGAGATCGGAAGCGAGGGAACCACCGGCATGCAGAGCGCCATTTTTACAGATCTCATCGACGAACTGGCAGCAGCCTTTGGAGTGTCCGCCGCAGCGGTACGGGCCCATTCCAAGTGCCTGTCCGCGGACGTGACAGCGGCTTACGATCCCAATTATCCGGAGGTCTGCGAAAAGACCAACTCTGTGTTCCTGTCCTGCGGCGCAGGTATGATGAAGTTTACCGGAGCCAGAGGAAAGAGCGGATCCAACGACGCCAACGCGGAGTTTCTTGCGTATCTGCGGAAGCTTTTCGATGAGAACGGCGTAGTATGGCAGACCGGGGAGCTTGGTAAGGTAGATGAAGGGGGCGGCGGAACCGTAGCGAAATTCATCGCCAAGTTCAACATCGACACGGTAGATATCGGCGTTCCGGTGATTTCCATGCATTCTCCCTGGGAGGTGGTATCCAAGGCGGATCTGTATGAGAATTATCTGGCCTTTAAGGCGTTTATTCAATAAAAAGTGAAAAAAGTAAAGCTTCAGGGGATAAGATCGCGTGTGATCTTATCCCCTGATTTGTGTATGCGGTTATAGAACGGCCGGTTACCGGAATTCAGTAAAAATATACTTGACAAAAATCTGATTTTCCATATAATTATCAATGGTAATTAACGTTGGTAACTAAATGCAAGGAGACATACAGATGAACAACCGATTAATTAAGCAGATGTTCGATGCCTGTTACATGGCGAAGCGAACCCGGGATCTGCTTCCCCCACTGCCGGAGGGCGTACAGCCGTCCTATATTCATTACCTGGATTGCATGCAGGAGCTGGAAGAGAAAGGAAAACAGATCCGGATTTCCGATCTCAGTGAATTCCTGAATATTCCGAGACCCGGCGTGACCCGCACGGTCAAGGAGATGGAAGCAAAGGGCTATCTTCAGAAAATTGCTTCGCCAGACGACGGCCGGGTGACCTTCCTTACCGCCACGGAAAAGGGCAGAAAGTTGCATCAGAAATACGACGAGGAATACTTCAGTGGTCTGCTGCCGTATTTTGACAGCATTTCCGATGAGGAGGCCGAAACGATGATTGCAACCATCGAAAAGTTTTATCAGATTATGAGCGGGAGGAGAGAGACCTATGACAAACGATAAAGCGGATTTTACCCAGGGAAATATCTTAAAGAAGCTGGTGGCCTTTATGCTGCCGGTGCTTGGCGCTCTGATCCTGCAGGCGGCTTACGGCGCGGTGGATCTGCTGGTGATAGGACGCTTTGGATCCACCTCGGGACTTTCCGCAGTTTCCACCGGCAGCCAAGTGCTGAATCTGGTGACCTTTGCAGTGACCCAGCTGGCTATGGGTATCACGGTGCTCATTGCCCGGTATCTGGGTGAAAAAAGGCCCCGGTACATCGGACCGGCTATCGGCGGAGGCGCTGTGGTATTTGCTGTGATTTCTGTAGTGCTGTTCCTGATTATGGTAGGATTGGCGCGGCCCATTGCGGTGCTGATGCAGGCACCTGCGGAGGCAGTGAGTCTGACTGCGTCTTATGTGCGGATCTGTGGAGCCGGCATTTTTTTCATCGTGGCTTACAATGTGCTGGCGGCCATTTTCCGGGGCTTAGGTGACAGCAACTCCCCGCTTCTGTTTGTGCTGGTGGCCTGTGTCATCAATGTTGTCGGCGATCTGGTGCTGGTGGCAGGCCTTCATATGGACGCGGCGGGCGCGGCCATCGCAACCGTGGCGGCGCAGGCCTGCAGCGTGGTATTTGCGGTGCTGCTTCTGGTAAAGCGGGGACTGCCCTTTGACATCAAAAAAGAGGATTTTCGTTGGAATGCCCAGTGCCCGAGATTTCTGAAAATCGGACTTCCGCTGGCTTTTCAGGAGATTATGACCCAGTGTTCCTTCCTGGCCCTCTGCGCCTTTATCAACCGTCTGGGTCTGGAGGCCTCCTCCGGCTACGGCGTAGCGTGTAAAATCGTCAATTTCGCCATGCTGGTACCCAGCGCCCTGATGCAGTCCATGGCCTCCTTCGTCTCCCAGAATGTGGGAGCGGGCAAGCACAAACGGGCGAAGCAGTCCCTTTTTACCGGCATGGGCGTAGGCCTGGCTGTGGGAAGCGTGGTATTTGTCCTGGTACTTCTGCAGGGCGATACGCTCTCCGGTTTCTTTACCACGGATACGGCAGTTATCGCCAGGGCTTACGATTATCTGAAGGGCTTTGCCCCGGAGACCCTGGGAACCGCAATCCTGTTCAGCATGATGGGATATTTTAACGGTAACAACAAAACAGTATTCGTCATGGCCCAGGGCATGATACAGACCCTTCTGGTCCGCCTGCCCCTGTCCTATTACATGAGCATTCAGCCGGACGCCAGCCTGACCCGGATCGGTCTTGCCGCGCCCATATCCACGGCGGTGGGAATCGTGCTTTGTATCGGGTGTTATCTGTATATGCAGCGGGGAGAGAAGAAAGCGCAGTAATATAGGTTTATACGAAACTAATAGAATTCAGGTTTTCTGTACTTCAGTGCATGTTTTATAAACTTGCAAATTATTCTTACCTGTACTAAGATAAAACCAGTATCAGATCCGTATCTGAACAGGCAAGGGGAGGATTAAGATGAGAACAAGAAGACTTGGAAAAACAGGATTAGAGGTAAGCGAGATCGGCTTCGGCGGCGAGTGGTTGGAGCGGCATTCGATGGAAGAGAGCGTGGAGGTGATCCGCTACGCCCATGCAAAAGGAATTAACATTCTGGACTGCTGGATGGCAGATCCGAAATCCAGAGATATCATCGGTGAAGGAATCAAACCGAACCGGGAGCAGTGGTACATTCAGGGCCATATCGGTTCCACCTGGAAGGACGGCCAGTATTACCGTACCCGGGAAATGGAGTATGTAAAGCCGGCCTTTGAAGATTTGCTTCGACGGCTGCAGACCGATTACATCGATCTGGGGATGATTCATTACGTGGATTCCGAGGAAGAGTGGGAGAAAATTCAGCATTCCGACTATCTGGATTACGTGATGGAGCTCAAAAAGAACGGCACCATCCGTCACATCGGCATCAGCTCCCATAACCCAAAGGTGGCTGTGAAAGCGGCTCAGTCCGGCTATGTGGAAATGATTCTGTTCAGCATTAATCCGGCCTTTGACATGCTTCCGGCAAGCGAAGACATCGAGACCATGTTTGCGGAGCAGTATGATACAGCCCTGAAGGGTATCGACGCGGAGCGGGCGCATCTGTATCAGGTCTGCGAGCAGAACGATGTGGGAATCACGGTCATGAAGGGTTTTGCGGGAGGCCGCCTTTTTGATGAAAAGCGTTCGCCCTTCGGCGTGAAGCTGACGCCGGTTCAGTGTATTCACTACGCATTGACCCGTCCGGCAGTCTGTTCCATCCTGTGCGGCTACGATACCAAAGAGCAGGTGGATGACGCTGCAGCCTACGAAACCGCGTCCGACGAGGCAAAAGATTACGCTTCCGTCATCGCCAACGCACCGCTTCATTCCTATCGTGGAGCCTGCACCTACTGCGGTCACTGTAAGCCCTGCGTGGTCAATCTGGATATTGCCATGATCAATAAATTTTACGACCTGGCCACCATGCAGCCTGAAGTTCCGGTTACGGTGCAGTCCCACTATGAGCTGCTGGAACATAAGGCGTCCGAGTGTATCGGCTGCCGGTCCTGCGAGGAACGTTGCCCCTTTGGTGTGAAGATTGCGGAGCGGATGGAGAAAGCGGCGAAGGTCTTCGGCGTTTAAAAATGAGTACCCTGTATTGGAAAAAATTTGGCGGATTTCCGTCCAATTCCCCTTGACGGAACCCGACCGACCCGTTAATATATTCTAAGGTGTGTAAAGATAACGTAAAAGTTACGTGAAATACAGCAAAACGAAGGAGATAAGAATGAATAACTGGGAGAATGTGGTTCTGGTGCCGGAATTTGACGAGCAGGGCGTGGCCTGTTATCGGCTGGACGGCGGAAACTACCTGAATGAGTATTATATTGTATCAGAGGCGGAGTCCAGAAAGCTTCTGAATACGCCGGAGATTGTAGGCTATGAGGTGTATAACTGCCTGATTTCCGCCACATCCCAGATGCTTTATTATCTGAAGGAGCAGAAGAAGGTGACCACCGCCAATATTCTTTCTATTTTGAGAGGCGCTCTCAACTATCCGCTGGAGGAGAGCTGTTACCGGGAGCACATCCGTGTTCATGACATCAGTTTCCTGTCCAGTGAGCGTGTCTTTGAAGATGAGGAGATCGCAGGATTGGAGATCAAGTACAGCAAGCTGACCATGGTGCCGGACAGCACTCTGATGATCGGCGATATCATTGCCAGCGGCGAGACGCTGATTCACTGTCTCCGCTATGTGACTGATTTCTACCGGGATCACGGCGCGAAGCTCCGCAATATCATCATCTTCACCATCGGCGGAACCAAGGGTATCGACATCCTGGAGGATCTGACCCGGGATATCCGGGAGTTCTGGCCGGAGTTTGAAGGTTTTATTACCATTTATTATGAGGGTATTTTCAGCACCTACCAGGACAAAGGCGTGTCCGGCATCAATCTGCCGGATGTGGATTTCTACTGGAAGGGCGGCATCGTAGCGCCGGAGTTCCGCAGAGAAACCCTTTCCATGTGCAGTCCGCTTTTTGAGAAATGTATTATTTACGACGGCGGAGCGAGACGCTATGAGATCCACGAGCATGTGGAGGAAGTACTGGAGTTCTGGGAAGGCATCCGTGACCGCGCGGACCGGATCGATTTCCAGGAGCTGCTGGCTGAGAAGCTGGGCTATCCGCTTCCGATAAGCTATGAGGACTGGGTTCATGATAATCATTATGAGAAGATCCGACCGGCTGATACCAGGTGGCTCTACCGTCAGGAGCAAGGCTATATCGAGAGCATGAAGAACATCACCTTAAAAGAGCTTGCTGAGCAGAGAATCGGGGAGTTTACCGATGCACTTCGGAAATACATTTTGTAAATAAGAATTTTAAAATCAGGACGGACTGATGCAAAAGGTTCCGCCCTGATTTTTTAAGGCAGCAGAATTTCAAGGGCAGAAGCCGTTCATGCTTGCATGATAAGGCTTATGGATTTGAAATTTCTAACAATAAAATATAACAGGAGATGAAAAAATGAGTAACGTGAAAGAAAAAAAAGACGTAGACTACGCGGAGCAGGCAGTCCCCGAGGAGGGCCGCAAGGGCTTCGTGACCATGTTCATGATTATGTTGGGCTTTACCTTCTTTTCCGCAAGCATGTGGGTAGGTCAGCAGCTGGCAGCAGGCGAGAATTTCTGGGAGTTCCTGGGCTCCTTGATTCTGGGCGGCTGCATTCTGGGATTGTATACAGGACTTCTGGGCTATGTGGGCGCCAAGACCGGCCTCAGCATGGATTTGCTGGCGAGAAAGGCCTTCGGTGAGAAGGGATCCTATCTGTCTTCCGCTATGATCAGTTTTACCCAGATCGGCTGGTTTGGCGTAGGTGTGGCCATGTTTGCCATTCCGGTGGCCAATCAGTTCTTAGGTGACAGTAAGATAGCCATGTGGGCGCTGATTATTCTGGCAGGTGGTTGTATGACCGCGTCCGCTTATTTCGGAATCGAATCTCTGACCATCATCAGTTACATTGCTGTTCCAGCGGTAGCAGTTCTCGGAACCATCGCTATGGTGATGGCGGTGGCACAGGGCGAGGGAACTATCGTGGATCAGTTTGCCGTATCCAGCGGTACCTTAAGTGTAGTCGGCGGCGCAGGCCTGGTAGTCGGCTCCTTCGTATCGGGCGGAACGGCCACGCCGAATTTTACCCGGTTCGCCAAGGATGCCAAGACCGGAACCATCGCGACGGTTGTGGCTTTCTTTATCGGTAACTCCCTGATGTTCTTCTTCGGCGCCATCGCCTATATTTTCGTAGGCGGAAATGATATCTTCGAGGTCATGCTGCGTCTGAATCTGTTTTACCTGGCAGTTCTGGTGCTGGGCCTGAACATCTGGACCACCAACGATAACGCTCTGTACACCTCCGGACTGGGTCTGGCAAATATCTTCCATCAGAAGAAAAAGCCCATGGTTCTGGTGGCCGGCATCATCGGAACGCTGCTTTCCGTATGGCTGTACTACAACTTCTGCGGCTGGCTGAACATTCTGAACTGTACTCTGCCGCCGGTGGGTATCATTCTGGTGCTGTCTTATTTTATGAACAAGAAAGACTACGAGGACGAACACGCGCCGCTGGCTACTGTGAACTGGTTCGCGGTGATCGGTGTCATCGCAGGCGCCGTTGTGGCAAATGTGCTGTCCTGGGGTATTGCGTCCATCAATGGTATGGCGGTGGCAGCACTGCTGTATGTGATTGGACAGAAGGTAAGTAAATAAAAAATTTAGTGAAAATGTCTTTTGATTCCCGGCGAAAGATTGGCTATAATAAAGACATCAATCTTTGAAAAGGAGACCGGTATCATGAAAGAGTATGAAATTTTAGTAGAAACTATGAATCCCTGCGGCGGAGCTTCCCATGCCAAGAAAGAATTTATCGAGGCAGAGGCAGAGAGCCCGGAAAGCTATGTGCGGGAGCATGGCAAATACCCGATTCTGGAGATCATCGAGAATCCGAACGGAGATGTGACGATCATTACCGGAGATTCCAAAGGATATCTTATTCGCTATACTTTTAGTGAGTAAAAAGCAATGCCTGAAGGATATCTTAGAACAGGAGTGGAAATGATGAAACAGATTATTTTAACCGGCGACCGGCCCACAGGACGCCTGCATGTGGGACATTATGTGGGTTCCCTGAAGGAGCGCGTGCGGCTGCAGAATTCCGGCGCGTATGATGAGATTTATATTATGATCGCGGACGCCCAGGCACTGACGGACAATGCGGAGCATCCGGAGAAGGTGCGTCAGAATATCATGCAGGTAGCGTTGGACTATCTGGCCTGCGGTTTGGAGCCGGAAAAGTCCTGTATCTTTATCCAGTCTATGGTGCCGCAGCTTACCGAGCTTTCCTTCTACTATATGAACCTTGTGACGGTATCCAGACTGCAGCGGAATCCGACGGTAAAGGCCGAGATCAAGCAGAAGAATTTCGAGACCAGCATTCCGGTGGGCTTTTTCTGTTATCCCATCAGCCAGGCGGCAGATATCACTGCGTTTCAGGCTACGGCAGTTCCGGCCGGAGAGGATCAGGAGCCGATGCTGGAGCAGACCCGGGAAATCGTCCGGAAGTTCAATGACCTCTACGGCGAGACCCTGACCGAACCGAAGATTGTGCTGCCATCCAACCAGGCCTGCCTGCGCCTGCCGGGTATCGACGGCAAGGCAAAGATGAGCAAGTCTCTGGGCAACTGCATTTACCTGTCGGATGAACCGGAGGACGTGAAAAAGAAAATCATGTCCATGTTTACGGATCCGACCCATCTCCGCAGGGACGATCCGGGCCATACGGAAAACAACCCGGTCTTCATCTATCTGGAGGCATTCAGCCGGCCAGAGCACTTTACCAAGTTCCTGTCGGACTATCAGAATCTGGATGAACTCAAAGCTCATTATGAGCGCGGCGGCCTGGGAGACGTGACTGTGAAGAAGTTCCTGAATAATGTCATGCAGGCAGAGCTTGCGCCTATCCGGGAACGCCGGAAGGAGTGGGAGCAGCGCCTGCCAGAGGTCAAAGAGATCCTGCGGGCAGGCAGCGAGAAGGCTGAGAAGAAAGCGGCCGAGACCCTGTATGCTGTACGAAATGCCATGCAGATCAACTATTTTGATAACAATATTTAAGGTATAGCTATGGTATATACAGATACATACAAATCACTGCTGGGTGATATATTACTGGCTGCGGATGAAATCGGCCTGATCGGTCTGTGGTTTGAAGGACAGAAATACTTCGCCAATACGCTTCCGGGAGAACATATTTCCCGGGAAACACCTGTCCTGGCAGAAGCAAAACAATGGCTGGATATTTATTTTTCCGGGAAAGAACCAGACTTTATACCGTCGCTTCATCCCGTCGGTTCCGCATTCCGGCAGGCGGTATGGCAGATATTATTACAGATTCCTTATGGGCAGACCATGACCTACGGTGAGATCGCCCGCAGGATGGCGGACATACAAAAGGTTCCCCATATGTCTGCTCAGGCAGTCGGCGGAGCAGTGGGGCACAACGGGGTATCCATTATTATTCCCTGCCATCGCGTGGTAGGTACGGATGGCAGTCTGACAGGATATGCGGGCGGAATGGACAAAAAAATAGCGTTGCTGGAGCTGGAGCATACGGATATGAGTGGCTTCTTTATCCCGAAAAGGTCTTTCTCCTGCTATAGTAAAAACATCAAAAATAAGTTACAGGAAATCTGATAAGGGAGGCTGCGGCAGCCTCCCTTTTTTGGCGTAATAGCGCAGAGTGGAAGTGAGCAGTCCCGACAATTCCGCTATTTCTTCAATTCCTCCCAGTCGGGACCCAGCTTGAGGCTGCCGTCGGCACTGCCCACAAAGGTGTCTCCGTTTTTATAGATGTGATCGTATCTCACATCTGCCTGATAGGTGTTTCCATAGGAATCCCGATAATTTTCCACACCCCGGATACCATCGGTGGAATGGGCGTAAATGTGATCCATTTGTCGGCTGTGATCCTGGCAGGCCTGATTGACGATGTCTGAGGTCTCGGAAAGTGTGCGGGAAAGGTTCTGGGAAGCACGTATGGCATTCTGCTGCCGGGTCATGGCTCCCTGAAGCTGTACCTGCCGGACGCGCTGGAGCTCCTCCTCCTGAAGCGCGAAATAGAGGGGGCCATATTTCAGTTCCTTCAGGAAACGGTCAAAGACAGCCTCACAGGAGGAAGCGGCAGAGCCGGAAGAATGAGAGAGAATCAGGGCATCGAAGGCCCGGCCCCAGTTGGAGGTATCCGGACCGCCAATGCCGTACATAGCGCCCATAAAGGCGGTTCCTTTTTTCAGAAAATCCGTAATCCGATCTCCGGAGGAAGCATTTGGATTTTTCGGAACCCGGGCGAGAATGGTAGCAAAAAAGCCTTCATAAAGCTGACCGCCTGCCGAGATCCGAAAGGCAAATTTGCCGGGAAATACGTTTGTCTGTTTCTGAAGCTTCCGGGAGGCTGTCTGCTGAAAAAGCAGAGCTTTTGGCTGCAGGGCTTCCCCGGAGACCGGATAGATCTCCGGTTCAGAAAGAGAACCCGGAAGAAGGCGTGAGACGATACCGATAATTCTTCGCCGGGCATACTGGGGAAGATCAAGCCATTGGCAGTTGCAGGCCATGGACATAGGATCTAACTGATATTCGCCTCCAGAGGCCAGTCCCGGAATCCCCAGGGAGAAAAAGATAGAAGCCCTTGGCGAGGAATCTCTGTAGAAGGCAAAGGGATAGAACAGAAGCTGGGCGGACATGTCCTGTGGAAAAACCTGAAGTCCTTTGCATACAGTGGCCAGTGTGGAGACGGAATCAATGTCATCAAAGACGCGGTAATCCCACCCGGAAGGAAGGTAGGACTGAAACAGCGCGCCCCGTCCGCCGTAGTTGATAATATGGACGGAATTTTTCTGATTGTTGTGAGATTTTAAAATGTATTCGGTGTCGCAGTAAGGGCAGCGGATTCGGTTGGCAGTATCCGGGACGCGCATGGGGCTTCCGCAGTTTCTGCATTTTACTTCCTGGTATTCCATAGAGGGACTCTCCTTTCAGTGGTTTTATTCTTTGGCCTGATACGGTTGTCTTCAGTCTAACACAGGCAGAAAAGGTCTTGCAGTTGACAAATGTATCATTTGCAACGGATCCACAGAAAAGAGGACAGAAGAGAAAAAAGAGCCTTTTGAAAGAAAAAGAAGAGTTTGAGACGAATGTCACCTTGTGGAAGTGAGACTTTTGTTTATAATAAAATTATCAAAGACTGATACAAACGGAGTGAAAGTAGATGAAACTACAAAAGATAGATGGAAATGTGCTCACACTTATGCTGGCGCTGGCATTTTTCAATTTTATTTTTTTGGGAACCGAATATCAGTTTGATAATATGGCGGCTCTGGTTACAGGACCGGAGCAGGTGGTGACGGCCCAGGGCTATGTATTGGGATCCAGCGTTCTGGGATTTCTCCTTTATCCTGCGATGGCTTTCTATGGAAAAGTAAAGGAAAAGCTTCGGCAGATTCTGGTATTTGCAGGAGCTCTGGCCGGTGTGATTTGTATTTTCGTGATCTGGCAGCATACCTCTTACAGGGCGATTGTGACGGCTGGCTGCCTTTGCTTCATTCTGATGGGAATGGCCGGGAGTGCAGTACACTACTGGCTGGCGCAGAGGGCGGAGCAGGAGCGGCTGGCCAGGACAGTCGGTATCTCCTATGCAGCCGGAATTTTTCTTCAGTTTTTGAATAACAACCTGGTGAAAAACGATATGGTCGAATCGGTGGTTCTGGCTGTCTCCGCAGCCATCTTTTCGGTACTGCTTCTGAATGTGGAGGCCGGGGAACCGGAAATGGCAGAAATTCCCGGAGAAGCTGCGCCGGAGAACGCCGGAAGGGCGGGGATCTGGCTGATTCTGGTCGTGGCGCTGATTACCTGCATTTTTTCTACACTGGATGCAGCAGTGACGCTGGTACACGTGGCAGGCCGAGGGGACGTGGGACAGTGGCCCCGGCTTCTTCTGGCAGGAAGCGGACTTCTGGCTGGTATCCTGTTTGACAGCCGGGAACACCGGTATGTGAATCTTTTCATGTACTGTGTGACGGTGCTGTCGGTTCTCTGTATCGTGGTGTTGGAAAACGGAGGCTCCTTCCGGGCCGGACTGGCTGTGTTCTATCTGTCCGCCGGGTTCTTTGTGGTATTCTTTACAAGCAGCTTTATGCGGCTTTCTGCCCGGATGAAATGTCCGAGGCTCTGGGCGGGACTGGGCAGGGCCGTCAATAATATCTGCGCCTTTGGCACCGGCTCCCTGTCCCTGCTTCTTCTGAAGTCGGGAAGTCCGGTTGTAAAAGACAGTATTCTGCTTGGATTGCTTGTATTGATTTCTGTCTTGTTTTTTCTTTATTCCGGCGCGATCCGTCCGGGAGAAAGGAAAAAGGAAGCCGGTGAGAAGAAATCCGCTCAGAGAAGCGAGGAGGAACGGCTGCGGATCTTTGCCGACAGCTTTTCGCTGACGGAACGGGAAAGAGAGGTGCTGAAGGTTTTGCTGGTATCAGATGAAAATGTCCAGGACATAGCAGAGGAGCTGATGATATCCCGGGCGGCGCTGTACCGGCACCTTACCAGTCTCAATGAAAAGACGGGGACAAAATCCAGAATCGGATTGGTTCAGTTTTATTATCGATACGACAGGGGGATAAGAAATGAAAAGGAGACAGAGGATTAGAGGAATGGCGCTTCTGGTGGCCGCAGTCATGCTGTGGGGCTGCAGCGCGCAAAAAGAGGCTGCGGATACCTATGAGGCCTATCAGGGCTATGCCTGTCAGGACGAAAGCGGCCATATAAAGTATGGCCTGGAGACAGAAAACGGGATCCGGCTGCACTGCTTTTTCCAGTCCGGCTCACCGGAGTATACCGAGAATATCTACGAGCTGAAGCTTTTACCGGGAAAAGGGGCAAAGGCTTCTGTGGAGCAGGTGATTGATGGGCAGGGTGTGGATTTGACCGCTTCTTTCCGGAAATTTGATTTTTCATTTTATCCGGAGCGGGTTATCATGGAGGTGGAGAGAGATACGGATCTTCTGGCCGGAGGGGCTTCCGATAACCTGGAAACCGGGGAATACACGCTGACGGCTTCAGACTGGAAGCCGGGGAGCGCTCCGGCAGGAGAAAAACAGGCGGAGACAGACAGTCTGGCACCCTGGCAGGACAGGGAGCTTGTGGCTATGGCCCGGGCGTATTATCAGAAGGAGGCGAATTTCCTCGCGCCAGAGACAGAATGCGTCGATAACGGGGACGGGACCCTTACGATTCATCTTTACGAAATAGTACAGGATGATGAAGAAACCAGCCACACGGGTACTTCCGCCTGGTATACGGTGGACGCTTATGGAAAAGGGAAGGACGATGTGTTCGGAAATGAAGTAAAGCTGCCGGAACTTTCCCTGGCAGAACTGGCGGAATATATGGGAACCCCGTCGAAGCTGACCTATATACAGGATGCGGAAGCCCGCCAGGAATGGGAGCTTACAGGTGGGACTGTAATTGCGGAGTGCCTGGAAGCGGTGAAGAAGCTGGAGATTGGAGAGAAAACTGACGAGAGAGCCTCAGACGCAGGGGATACGCTGATTTTTACCTTTGCGGACGGAAGCACCTGGAGACTGGAATTCGAAGCGGGGAATCTGCGTCGAAATGAAAGGTATTATAAGACGGAAGGCTGGAACAGGATAAGGCTGCTTTTGAAGGACGAACTGGAAGGGGAGGGAATGCTATGAGATATGTGAAGAGACTTTTAGCAGTGCTTTTGACAGGACTTTTGCTGAGCGGCTGCGGCGGAAAGACGAAGGAGGAACAGGCTCTGGCGGATACGGCGGCAGGAGACTGGGAGCTGGTCAGTATGAGTTACAGTGGCATGACGCTTGGAAAAGAAGATCTGGATAACAGTGATATCACCATGACTCTGTCGCTTTTGGAAGATGGAACCGGAACCATGGAATATGACGGTTTGGTCTATGAGCTGACCTGGGACGGGAGCAGTATCACTACGGACGGTGTGGCCGACAGCTATACGCTGGAGGATGGGGTACTGACCATAGCCAACGAAGATACGGAGATGGTATTTACAAGACCCGGAAGCCTGGCGTCCCCGGACGCTCCCAAGGCGGGGCAGGAGACTTTGGCAGCAGGAGCGGCGTCAGAACAGTCTGTCGAGGAAAGCTGGACGGTAGAGCCGCTGGCGTCTGCACAGGCTCTGGTGCCCTATAGCTGTACGGAATTCAGCATGGATATTCCGGAAGGCTGGACCGTGCGATCTTCTGCCATGTATACCGGTATGTTTCACGCGATTCATGTTTTTGATCCGGAGAAGCCGGTGAATCAAATCTTCTTTATGCTGAAAATGGAGCCGATGTTTCCGGATGAGAATTCCCGGGCCATGATGGCGCTTTCCAGTGACTTGTTTGGAAAATATCCTATTCTTACGAATGTATCGACACAGGGAGTCTTTGAAATATTCCCACAGTTTGCAGACGCAATGAATGCAACAGCTGATTACGCGGATATTCAGACACCGTACATTGCAGATTTTTCTGTAACAGAGAGTTTTGAAAGCACCCAGGGAATGAGCAGCGTCTCCATTTCTCCGGCCATTCTCCGGGCGGATTTCACCCAGGACGGAACGGCGGGAGAGGGGATGTTCACAGCGGACGTGGTACCCTTTGCCATGGGCACGGGAATGGGGTATTATTCCGTCTATAATCTGACGGTACTCAGCGCGGAAAAGGGTACTTTTCAGGACTGGCAGCCCACCTTAAGCAAGAGCCTGAGCAGCCTGGACTACACCCGGGAATTCCAGAGCTTTGCCATGTCTCAGAGTAATCAGGCGGCGGATACTTCCCAGTCTCTCAGTCAGTCAGCCAGCGAAATGTCCGACAGTATCATGTCCTCCTGGGAAAACCGCAATAAGAGCCAGGATATTATGAGCCAGAAGCAGAGCGACGCTACCCTGGGTTATGAGCGTATTGTGGATACGGAAACCGGGGAGATCTACAAGATTGACAATGGCTTCACCGACTGGTATAGTGGTTCCCGCTATAAAGCTATCAGCGACGACCAGTATACTGATTCCGTGGAAGCGGTCATTCATTGGAAATAAAACGTGTATGGAATAAGGGCTTCCGGAGCTTTGCTTCCGGAAACCCTTATTTTGGGGTTTAGATGTTTCCGTTTTTCATGCTTTCCTCAAGAACACAGAGCAGAATAACAGCGGTGAAGATAGCGGTAATAATATTCCCTGGCACTGGCATGAGGAGGTAGAATTTGTCTATGTCCGGGAGGGCAGTATGCGTCTGCTGACAGCAGGTCAGGAGCGGAGCTTTGAAAAGGGAGAGGGATTTTTCATCAATACCAATGTTTTTTGCAGTATGGAAAATCAGGAACATTGTCAGATCGATTCTCACCTGCTGATTAGTGGTTTGTTTTTACACAGATGTGATTGCATTACCAATTAAGATTGTGCTAATGATGATTGCGTTAAGTGTGTTCGGCGTTGGATTATATGTTGCAATGTGGGGAGACAGGAAGATAGGATATTTTAAATGCAGGAATTGTAATGAACTGTTTACTCCAACATTTATGCAATATAATATGGAAATGCATATTGTGAGTACAAGATATTTAAAATGTCCTCACTGTAAGACATGAACCTGGTGCAAGAAAGTCATGGCCAAAGAGTGATAATTAAATCATATAGACAGGGTATGGCAACAGCAGGTTGCTTTTCAGAACATGAATTTATCTGTATGATATGGTTATGGAGGTGACGACTATGGAAACGAAAAATATTATTTTGAAACTTCGTACGGAAAGAGGAATGTCACAAGACGAGCTGGCAGATAAAATTATGGTAACAAGGCAGGCAGTATCACGCTGGGAACATGGTGATACCATTCCCAATACTGATACACTTAAGCTATTATCGAAAGAATTTGATGTCTCAATCAATACGCTTTTGGGAGAACCCAGAAAGCTGATCTGCCAGTGCTGCGGGATGCCAATTGATGATGATTCCATATTGGGACGTGATAAGGATGGCACATTAAATGAGGAGTATTGTAAATGGTGCTATGCAGATGGAACATACACATATAATGATATGGATGAATTGATTGATGTATGTGTAAAGAATATGGTAAATGAAAACTTTACCGAAGAACAGGCACGCACTTATCTGAAAGAAATGCTTCCAAAGTTAGATTACTGGAAAAGGTATGATGAACTTAGTGACAATGGGCAGTTTGAAGAGTTTAAAAAGCAATTGATAAATGAAATTAATGATCTGCATATAGACGGACTTCCAAGGGTAGATAAACTAAATGCACTTGTGGGGAACTATGTGAATCTGGAATATACTTTGCCTAATGGACAAAAAGTGAAATTCCTTGATGATCAGAAAACCTATCTGGGGAATCAACTGGAGTCTGAATTTGGAGGAGACAGGTGCTTCGGTATTCTGGCAGGCATGGATTTTATTCTAGTATGTACATATGAGAAAGCTGGTGAAAATCCAGAGCTGTTGATTTACAAAAAGAGATAATATAAACAAAAAGAAAAGTCTTGACAAATAAACGACCGTTTACTATTATAAAAATGTAAACGGTCGTTTATTTATTTACGCGAGCAACGAGCAAAAGTCTGTGCTTGCACAAGACCTTGGCGACTGCCGCGATAACTTGAGAAACTCGCGGAGCGTGTTTCTCATAGTTGGGAGGAAATGTGCATGGGTAATAGGAAAGAGGAAATATTAATTGTGGCACTGCATCTGTTCGCCAGAGATGGCTACGAGGCTGTCTCTGTCAGCCAGATAGCAGGAGAGCTTGACATGACAAAAGGTGCATTATACAGACATTATAAAAGCAAAAGAGACATTTTTGACTGTATTGTGCAGCGTATGGAGCAGCAGGATGGCGAACAGGCAACAGAATATGATATGCCACAAGAGGATAAAGAGAAAACGCCTGAAAAGTATGAGACAGTATCATTGGATGATTTTGTGGAATACAGTAAGTCTATGTTTGAATACTGGACAGAGGATGATTTTGCATCATCGTTTCGGAAGATGCTGACCATAGAGCAGTTTCGCAGTGAAGAGATGCAGAATTTATATCAGCAATATCTGGTATCCGGACCGGCAGAATACGTGAAGGATCTGTTTAAAAATATGGAAATAAAAAATCCAGAAGAGAATGCAATTAAATTTTATGCAAATATGTTTTTCTATTATAGTGTATATGATGGAGCAACAGATAAGACGAAAGCAAAATGTCAGTTTGAACAGATGATGGGCAAAATTGTAGAAGAAATGAAGCAGTAAAATAAGAGCCAGACGCTTAAGACGCAGAGCCGTTAATTCTGATACTGAAAATCAGGATTATCGGTTTTTATTTACGCGTGCAACGAGCCAAAGTTCGTGCTTGCACGAGACCTTGGCGACTGCCGCGATAACTTGAGAAACTCGCGGAGCGTGTTTCTCATAGTTTTAAGAGAGGACATAAAAGAAATGGAAAAAAGTAATATTATGATTCGTTTAGAGAAAAAGGAAGAACAACGAAAAGTAGAAAATCTGGTAAGAGACAGCTTTTGGAATGTATACCGCCTAGGATGCCTGGAGCATTATGTGTTGCATCAGCTCAGAAATGATCCGGCATTTGTTCCGGAACTGGATTTTGTGATGCTTCTTAAAGAAAATGATGAAGATGGTAAGCTGATTGGTCAGAATATGTTTATGAGAACGAGTATTAAAGCGGATGATGGAAGAAATATCCCAATTATGACGATGGGACCAATCTGTATTAAGAATGAATATAAGAGGAAAGGATATGGTAAAATCCTGCTTGATTATTCATTGGAGAAAGCTGCAGAGCTTAGCTGTGGAGCACTATGCTTTGAAGGAAATATTGATTTTTATGGCAAAAGTGGATTCAGGCAGGCAAGCGAGTATGGTATCCGTTATCATGGATTGCCAGAGGGGGAAGATGCATCATTCTTTTTGTGTAAAGAACTCGTACCTGGTTATCTTGATGGGATTACTGGAGAGTATGCAACACCGGAAGGCTATCTTGTAGATGAGCAGGAAGCAGAAGAGTTTGATAAGCAGTTTCCATATAAAGAGAAAAAGAAACTGCCGGGACAGTTATGCTAACCTGTACTTGAATTATGCAGAACAGTGTGATATGTTAAAACTATCGAATGGTAGTTAAAACAAAACTAATAGGTAATATATAGGAGATGGTTAAAACAAACAATGAGTGATACAAGAAAAAAAGAGATTATCATGGCTACATTGGAGCTGGCGGCGAATAAAGGACTTGGTAACGTATCCATGAATATGATTGCAGACAAAGTTGGGATAAAAAAACCGTCATTATACAATCATTTTGCATCCAAAGAGGAGCTTGTTGAAGTAATGTATCAATTCCTCCGAGAAGAGGCTAAGAAAAACGCCAATATAGGCGCAATTGATTATACGATCATTTTTGCCGGAAAGAGTGCTTTGGAAATATTGAAGATGATGGTCGGAGGATATTTTAACATGAACCAGCAGGAACATATGTTAAATTTCTACAAGGTTATCTATTCCGAAAGAAGCCTGAATCCCATGGCAGCCAAAATTGTCGCAGAAGAGACGGATAAGATGATGATAGCAACGAAGCAGCTGTTTTATGCGATGGAAGTACATAAATTACTTCATTTTACAAATCCGGATATGAGTGCAGTAAGCTTTGCTATGACCGTACATGGACTGATGGATTACAAACTGGATCAGAGCAATGGTAAGTGTAGCTATGAAACAGATAAAAATCTTTTGGACGACTATCTGAAGTGGTTTTGTGAGGAGAATGCAGTATGATAAAGAAAAAGAGTTTATGGAATTATTGTGGATTACTTGGAGTAGCAGCTTTTTTGTCATATACAGCAGCGGTTGTATTTTCACCGCTCGCATATCCGGGCTATGACTGGATGGCACAGGCGGTAAGTGATCTTAGCGCATCGAATGCACCATCGCTTCGGTTATGGAACCAGCTAAGCAGTCTGTACAATGTATGTACTCTGGTGTGTGCAATGATGGTATGCGTAGGCATTCAGGGTAAGAAAAACAGACTCCTGCGGGTAGGCATCTATCTGTTCACGATTATGGAGTGGGTGTCAGCAGTGGGATTTGGCATGTTTCCTTTAAGTGACAGTGGCTATGCAGGAACATTTCAGGATAAGATGCATATTTTTTCGACAGTGATCGTTGTGTTATTGTCCATAGTATCTCTGGTTTTGATCATTATTGCCGGAGCAAAGGATAAAAGCTGCCGTTCATATGGCATTTTTGCAGCAATTGCTCTTGGAGTGATGATGGTAGGAGCAATGGGAATGAATATTGTACCGAAGAATTATTTCGGGGTTGTTGAAAGGTTCAGTGTGTTTGCTGCGACAGGGTATAATGCAGTGCTTGGAATAGAACTGTATCGGATGAAGTTTTAGAAAGTGAAAAAATATATACTTGTCATTGACATGTATGTATAAAGCGATATACTATAAATAAGTTTATAGTAAACTAATTTATGGTATTGGAGATTTTATATGCCAAGTAGTCCAAAAATAAAAAAAGAAGATATGCTGCAGGCTGCACTGGAGCTTGTTTCAAAAAATGGATATGCCGCTCTTAACATAAAAGCCGTAGCCGGGGAACTGGGTTGCTCTACAGCACCGATTTCATGGCAGTTTGGTGGAATGGATGGATTGCGTGAGGAATTGATTCCTTTTGCGGAGCAGTATGTAGAGGATAAATATTACAGTCGGAATGAAAACGAACTTGCAACATTCGAACAAAGAGGAAAAGGAACCATTGACTTAGCATTAGAAAATCCTAATTTGTTTCGTTTCCTTTACACGGGAGAGCGAAGCCAGTTACTAAGTACAGGCTTCGAGTTACAGACGAATAATCAGGATGCCGCTAATATGTATCAGGAGATGGCGGAACTGCTTGGGATTACACCAAAACAGGTAATGGATTTTGCAATGACAATGATGGTGTATACACAGGGGATAGGAACCCTTATTGCATCAGGAATCGTCAGGGATACGAAAGAAAATATGTATCATATGCTTCATAATACAGGTATGACATATTTAAAAGGCTTAGGTGTGAAGGATAGCACCTTATGTGATTTATCAGGAGGTGACAGGTCAGATGAAAGCAGTAGTAACGGATAAATGGATACTATGTCCGGTATGCGGTGCAAAGACACGGACACAGATACTGGATGATACGGAGTTAAAACATTTTCCGCTGTTTTGTCCAAAATGTAAAGAAAGTTTTATTATCAATGTAAAGGATCATATAGTGGATTACAAATCCATTGCCAGACGCTAAGACGCAGAGCAGAAACGAAATGTTTTTTGCCTGCGTCTTTTTGTTAGGGCGACGAGGAAAATGCACGCATTTATGCAGTGCATTTGACGACCGCTAATCAGAGCGAGATTCGCAAAGCGTATCTCGCTCTGTTGGATAGGAGTGATACTCGTAGTATTGTATTGCTTAGGCTGGATAGTATTCTGGAAAGAGGTATCTAAATGCAGTTGGATGGGAAGTTTAGGGGAAATATACAGTGCATTATACAGAATTCTTCCAAGAGGCTATCGTGTATGGGCATCTCCAGCAGAACTTTATAATGCGATGATTTATGTTTCGGATGCTCATCCGATAAAAGTGATAGAAGATTAGAAAAAGATTGACAAGTTACCGTTTGGTTACCATAATGCAAGTTACCAAATGGTAACTAGAGAATGGAGGTAAGATAAGTATATGAGAGAATTTACTATGGCATCATTGCCATTTGTAACATTAGGAATTGTGTTAGCAATTGTCTGTGTATATCATAATTGGAAAGAGCAGAAGAAAGCACAGAAGGAGGATTAGAAGATGAAGTGTTTAAAATGTGGTAAAGAAATGAGAAAAGGATATTTATTCAGCAGTAAGGACGGAGCTTTCAGCTTTGCAAATGAAGTACCTGGAGTTTTTGAGAATGCAAAAAACGCAGAGGGTTTTGTAGAAATAACAAAACTCAAACCAAGTCACAGGACAAGAGTGGAAGCGAACTGCTGTGAAGAATGCAGAATGATAGTGATTAATTACTAAGAGTGATAGACGCCAGACGCTAAGACGCAGAGCAGCACTTTTATTGCCTGCGTCTTTTGTGATTATATTAGGAAAGAGAGGAACAACAGGCAGGGAGTAATATTGTTGTTTTATCAGGAAGCGCACGAAAAGGTGGAAATACTGAGTTTTTTGTGTGAATCTGACTATGGTGCAGGACAAGGCAAATGGAACAAGGAAGGATTTTAATGTTTCACCGGTTAGCAGGGGAAAATCTATTTGGGATATTTTCTGTCAACAGTTGCTAATTCATTGATGGTCAATGGACTTGCGTTTGTATTATGTCTGGGATATTTACTTAAAATGGGATGGTATATGAATGCAGCAGATGTATTATGGGTTTTATTTGATATGATATTGCTCGTCCTGTTTGGAAGTACGCTTTCAAGTATCATTAGCTTTCCGTTGACAACACAGGGACAGCTTTCGGCTGTGGGTACCATTGTCAGCGCAGGTTATGGTTTTATATGTGGTGCTTATATGCCGATTTCAAATTTGGGTTCAGGTCTTCAGAAGGCACTGTCGTATCTTCCGAGTACATATGCCACTTCATTGATTAAGAATCATATGCTTCACGGAGTTTTCAGGGAGATGGAGAGAAAACATTATCCGGATGAAATGGTTGAAGCGATAAGAGACACTCTTGATTGCAATCCGGTATTTCATGGAAATATGGTAAGTGTAAATCAGATGATTGGTATTATGATGGGGAGTATAGCTGTATTTGGAATTATTTACTATGTGGTTACATTGCTGCCAGAGGGTGAAGGCGGATGATAGGAAATGTTGTTTTTAGCGGGTGAAAGCCTAGTGTTTTAGCTGATGACACGATAGGTGTCTCTCATGTGACAGCACGATTCTTACTATTTTTCGTAATATATGTTACCTTCCAATCAGCCAACAGGCAAAAAATAAAAGGAAGGTAAAACAAAATGAAGAAAAACGGAAAGAAGTTATTAATTTTAGGAACTGTGTTACTTGTAATGTTTGCAACCTGGACATGTTTAATACAATGTGTGGATGTGCAGTCAGCAGGGGCGAAGGGCACAGAGATTGGATTCGCAACCTTTAACTGCTGGTTTCACAGAGTTACCGGAGTACACATGGCAATCTATACGATTACCGACTGGTTAGGTCTTGTGCCGATATTTGTATGTATGACATTTGGTGGAGTTGGTTTCGTACAACTGATAAAAAGAAAAAGTCTTTTTAAGGTTGACAGAGATTTGATTTTCCTTGGTATTTATTATGTAGTAGTGATTTTTGGATATCTGATTTTTGAGATGATTCCGATTAATTACAGACCAATTCTGATTGATGGGATGCTTGAGGCATCTTATCAATCATCTACAACGCTGCTTGTACTAAGTGTTATGCCTACTTTGGTATATCAGGTGAATCGCAGAAGCACAAATCTGCTATTCAGAAGATGTGTGAGTGTAATGTCAATTATTTTTTCTACATTTATGGTGATTGGAAGACTGGTTGCAGGAGTGCATTGGTTTACGGATATCGTTGGTGCTGTGATTCTGAGTACAGGGCTGTATTGCTTGTATAAATCAATAGTTCTGTTATTTTGTGATGATAAGTAATTATGAGTGAGAATGAATGGAGGTTCTGCCATGGAATTTAATGAAAAACTGAAAGAGTTAAGAAGCAGCAGGGGCTTAACACAGGAAGAACTGGCAGAAGCTCTGTTTGTTTCAAGAACAGCTATTTCGAAGTGGGAATCGGGGGGTTCGCTTAGATAAAGATACCACACCAATCCCACGCTGACTTTTGCTCAACCGATACAGCCGGAGGGCTGGATAACAAGAAAAGGCGGTATGCGCCCCGTGGAGGGGTAGCGTACCGCCTTTTCTTGTGGGGGTTTCCAAAGGGGGGCAAAGCCCCCATTTGGCACACGACTTTGCGAAGCAAAGTGTAGTGTGTTATACCTGCTGGCGTGGCTGACGGGGGAAACGGGGTGCGGTGCTTTTTGCGCCCCGTTTGCTCCGGTAGGAAAACAGGCTGACTTTTTGTGAATGGGAATGAACAAAAAATCGGGCTGGTTTCAGAGAACGGCGGCAGGTATATGAAAGCCCCCGTCCCTCGTCCTACGCTCCGACTTGTGGACAAAGTGTCCCGAAGTAGTGGCCACACTCCCGGAAAATAGCAGGACAGTGGGCAACCGTCAAGACTGAAATGAACGGGTTTGCACCCGGTCTTGACCGCCGCCCGCCGCCCCGTTGAATGGGTGGACAAGGCGGCCAATCCCTCAAAGTGCTTGGCCGCTCTCTTTCTGATTTTGGAGCGTTTCTTTTCTAAAAATTGAAATGGGCGGGAAGCCATTTTAGGGCTTTCCCGCCTTGATTACCCTTTAGCAAAGACGGGCGTGACTGGCTCGGCTGTCTTTGCTACTTGCTTGTATCAAGTATTAGCTTTTGGTTGAAGCAAGATTTTTGGCTAAATCAAAAGGAGTACAGAATGATTTTTGAGCATTCACTCTATTTCCAGCACCCCATTTTGCTAATCCAAAGTTTACATTTGCATGTTTAGCGCACTGCATGTCGTAGATACTATCGCCAATGTACAGTAACTCATTTGCTTGACATTTTGTCCATTCCATGTATTTCAAAAGCGGGTCTGGTTCTGGTTTGTGTTGTAGCGTATCATCAGCACAGACCACGGTTTCAAAGTAAGATGATATATCAAATTTCTGAAAATCGCTTCTAAATTCTTCATGGGTTTTAGAGGTAACAATTCCTATGCCTAATTTTAATTCCGAAATAGTCTCAAGCAATTCTTTTATCCCGTGAAATACAGTAATCGTGTCCCTGTATTTTTCCATGTTCTTGTCCCACATAAATAGTGCTGACGCTATATCACTCACTCCTAAACGCTGCAAAGCATTTTCGCCGGTAATTCCTAAAGCAAATGTTAATTCTTTATCGGAGATTATCTTTCCGTTTATTGCTCTTATAGTATCTTGCAAAGAATGAATGACGGCATATTCTGTATCAATCAGAGTTCCGTCTACATCAAAAACAATCTGCTTATAACCCATAGGACTGTTCCTCCTTTTCCCTCGGTCTAATCAAAAAGAGTTGACCAGTTTTTGGTTCGATATGCTTCAAAACACATTTTTACTTGCTCTTCATTATTCTTTTCCGTGGCCAGTTCCGGCAGTTCATTTTCTGAAAAATATGCAAAGCCCGTAGTTTCTATATTTTCTTTGAAGGCACCTCCGATAATGGTGCAAAGTACAAATATTTTACATACGCCATAAGCATATACTGGCAAGTTATGTTTAGAGCGGTCTTGAATTGCAATCACTTTATCAGCAGTTACATCTAAGCCTGCTTCTTCTTTGACCTCCTTAATAGTATTTTCTTTGACAGACACATTTACATCAACCCAACCTCCGGGAAGTGACCATTTTCCGCTATTCTCTTTAACAAGAAGAATTTTTCCATTTTGAAAAATAGCGGCTCTGGTATCAAGTTTTGGTGTCTGGTATCCTGTTTCATTACAGAAAAGGTCTTTCACTTTTTGAACAGGTATATCTGTCTTATATGCCATTATCTCAGCAGAAATTTCCCGTATCCTTTCATAGCGTTCTCTATCAAAAATATCTTTTCCATAGGTCAATCCTGCTTGTGCAAGACTCTGTAATTCTATTGCCCATTCCAGCCATTGTTCTTTCATGGTTATCCTCCCTTGCTACTGTGATTTTCTCTGATAAAATATCAGTCATTTTTTTGGTTCATCACTTTCTTTAACAACTTTTGGAACAAGTCGGCAGTTTCTTCATCCATCGGTGCAAGCTGTCCGATCTGTCCGGCTATCATCGCCGTTACATCGTCAATGGAAAGCGGGTTTTTCTTCTGTTCCGCCAGTGCGTCCCGCATGGCTTGGAACATAGCGGCGGTCACAGCTTCTCCCGGCTGTTCCCCGTTGTCAATATCTTTCTTAATATCCCGCAGGATAGCCAGGAACACATTTTTGATTTTTTCAATCTCTGCTTCATGTTCCCCCATCTTTTGGGTGTTCAAAAGCTGTAAATCCTGCTTTGCTTCCGCCCGGTGTTCCGGGTGTTCTTTCATCAGATCGGACAGGGAAGCCGTTGCTATCTCGATAAGCTGGTTTCTTGCTGTTATGCCCTTTGCCGCCGTGTCCTGAAAATAAATCCGTATCAAATCTATCAGCTTGGGAAAATTCCTGTGTTCCAACAGGCGGTTGAGGATTTGCACATCAACAGCACCCGTCACAAGCCCCCTCACGGCTCCCTCCGACAAGCCTAATTCAGAAATATCGTAGCTTTTACGGACGCTCACGGTAGACAAGCCCAGTATGTAGTCTGTCGATACCTTAAATTCCTTTGCCACACCTATGAGAATATCACTGCTTACCGTTCTTGTTTCGCCGCTGACAATGCGGCTCAACTGGGAAGCGGAAACGCCTATCTTCTCCGCAAGTTCCTTTTGTGTGATGTGGTTCCCATTGCATAAATCGGAAATCCGTTGTCCGGGTGTTCCGGGTAAAGCCATAAACACGCACCTCCTCCGCATACTTCCATTATACAGAATGATTGCAAAAATGCAATTTCCAAAGTGTAAACTTCATCAAAATGCAATTCTCGCAAAATTCCGGGAATTGCATTTTTTTCGTGTAGACTTAGGGTAGTTCATCGATGGACAGCACCTTGAAAACAGAATGACCGTCCGAAAAGGAATACCCCGGCTGGGGAAGCACCGCAAGGAGCCGGACTTCGGGACAAAATGTCCCGAAGTTGCGGGGAGCGTGCCAACGCCGGAACACGCCGCTATTGTCGGGGCCCCCGCAAAGCCGCATGGCTTTGTGGGGAGAGGAGGAGCAGCGGAGCGAGTGAGTTTTGCCGCTTGCGGCGAAACGAGCGATACGCAGCTTGCGACGACGAGGCAGGAAACCTTTTCGGGGAGAACGGCAACGGAAAGAAAAATGGAGGGAACGCATGAGAGATAACCCCTATAAAGACTTGCCGCCGCTGGAACGCAGGCCGAACGGTTCCCTTTACCGCATGACACCGGCGCAGAGGAAACAGGCGGCCAGCCTGATACGCCGAGAGTGCTGTAACTGTGAGGGCGGCAACTGCATTGCCCTTGACGATGGGGACACCTGCATCTGCCCGCAGACGATTTCTTTCTCGGTCTGCTGTAAGTGGTTCCGCTGGGCAGTCTTGCCGCTGGACGGGACGCTGGAAGCGGAACTTTTCCGGGATAAGGACTTGAAACGCTGTGCGGTCTGCGGCGGCGTGTTCGTCCCCAAATCCAACCGGGCAAAATACTGCCCCGGCTGTGCCGCCAGAGTTCACAGGCGGCAGAAAACAGAAAGTGAACGGAAAAGGAGGTCAGCTGTGGACAGTTAGGAGCGAAAAAAGCCTTGATTTATAAGGCTTTGCAAGCCCCAAACCGGGGCAGGTGGTATAAAGTATCGCCCGCCCCGGAAAACGGGCTTCTAACCGTCCACAAAACACGATATGACACACACGATTTACATTCACCAGCCGGAACAGGCGTTCAGCTTCACCCGGCTCCCGAATTTCCTCTTTGAAGCCCCTACCTTCAAGCCCCTGTCCAACGAGGCAAAGGTTCTGTACGCCTTTATCCTGCGCCGGACAGAGTTATCCTGCAAAAATGGGTGGGCGGATGACTGCGGACGGATTTTCCTGTATTACCCTATCTGTGAAGTGGTTGACCTGCTTCACTGTGGGCGGCAGAAAGCGGTGAACACCCTGCGGGAACTGCAATACGCCGGGCTGGTGGAGATCCAGAAGCAGGGCTGTGGAAAACCCAACCGCATTTTCCCAAAATCCCATGAAGCGGTTCCAAACACCGACTTCAAGAAATCCGGTTCTGGTACGCCGGAGGACTGAAAACCGTACCCATGAAGTACGGAAACCGCCCTCTTGAAGTACGAAAACCGAACGGTATATAGAAATACAAAGATTAAAATGATTGATTTATATTCTATCCATTCCAATCCTATCCGAGCTATTTTCTGTGGGATTTTCCCTGTGGAAAACCCCGGATAGGAAAGGAATGGGGAAAGGAGTAGAATGGCGCAACACGCAATCTTGCGGTTTGAGAAGCACAAGGGCAACCCGGCAAGGCCGCTGGAAGCCCATCACGAACGGCAGAAAGAACAATACGCCAGCAACCCCGACATTGACACCAGCCGGAGCAAGTACAACTTCCATATCGTCAAGCCGGAGGGACGCTATTACCGCTTCATTCAGAGCCGGATTGAACAGGCCGGGTGCCGAACCCGCAAGGACAGCACCCGGTTTGTCGATACGCTGATAACCGCCAGCCCGGAGTTTTTCAAGGGGAAATCCACAAAGGAGATACAGGCGTTCTTCCAAAGGGCGGCGGCTTTCCTCATTGGCCGGGTAGGACGGGAAAATATCGTGTCGGCGGTGGTACACATGGACGAGAAAACGCCCCACCTGCATTTGACCTTTGTTCCGCTGACAAAGGACAATCGCCTGTGCGCTAAGGAGATTATCGGCAACCGGGCAAACCTGACGAAGTGGCAGGACGATTTTCACGCCTATATGGTGGAGAAATATCCCGACTTGGAGCGTGGGGAGAGCGCCAGCAAGACAGGCCGGAAGCATATCCCCACCCGGCTTTTCAAACAGGCGGTTTCCCTCTCCCGGCAGGCCAGAGCCATTGAAGCCACCCTTGACGGCATCAACCCGCTGAACGCCGGGAAGAAAAAAGAGGAAGCCCTTTCCATGCTGAAAAAGTGGTTCCCGCAGATGGAGAATTTCTCCGGGCAACTGAAAAAGTACAAGGTCACAATCAATGACCTGTTGGCGGAAAATGAGAAGCTGGAAGCAAGGGCGAAGGCCAGTGAAAAAGGCAAGATAAAAGATACGATGGAACGGGCAAAGCTGAAAAGCGAATTGGACGATTTACAGCGGCTGGTTGACCGTATTCCGCCGGATATACTGGCGGAACTGAAACGGCAGCAGCGAACAAGAGAGAGGTAAACGCTATGAACAGAAATTCAAGCTGCATGATGAAAAATAATCATACGGAGGACACTGGATGGTAAAAAGCGAAAGCGACATTATTGATACAATACACACCGGGCAGGTCATTACTGACGAGAACGGCACACAGTATTTTGTATGTGGGAAAAACCGTATCAAAATCTCCGAACATTTCGCCGCTGGCGGTCGTCCGATTAGAGATCTGATCGTTGATGTAGTCCGGCACACGGCGGCAAAGGCCGCTTCTTCGTGACCCATCGTTGATACACGCCCACGCTTATGATATAATTGCCATAGAGCAAAAGTATTGTAAGCGTGGGTTGTTTCTTTAGAAGGAGGATTTTTACGGTGAAACAACCTTACAATACTACCATTCACAACACGGCTCTTTATATGCGGTTGAGCCGTGACGATGAAAGCTATGGCGACAGCGTAAGCATTGAAACGCAGCGGACAATCCTGCAACAGTACGCAAGGGAGCAGGGGCTTCATGTGGTCGGGGAATATGTGGACGATGGATGGAGTGGGACAAACTTCGAGCGTCCGAGTTTCCAGCGCATGATGGATGATGTGGAAGCCGGAAAAGTAAACTGCATTGTCACCAAAGACCTGTCCCGTTTCGGGCGGGAGCATGTGATGATGGACTACTATCTGGAATTTCTGTTCCCGGAAAAACGGGTGCGGTACATCGCCGTTGCGGAGAACGAGGACACAGAAAAGGGACTGTCCGATTTTGTGCCATTCAAAAACCTGTTCAACGAATGGTTCGCAAAGGACACCAGCCGTAAGGTAAAGACTGCTTTCAAGGCAAAGTTTGCCGCCGGACAGCGTATCAGCGCCTATGCTCCCCTCGGGTACAAGAAGCACCCGGAAATCAAGAACAAGCTGATAATCGACGAGGAAACCCGCTGGATCGTGGAGAAGATTTTTGACCTTGCTATTCACGGCAAAGGGGCGGCCAGCATTACAAGGATATTGATTGCGGAAAAAGTACCGACGCCGGGATTTATCAATTTCCAGCGTGACGGGACTTTCGCCAATATCTACGCTGGCGCACCAGAGGAAAAAGGCTACGCATGGACGATAGCGCAGGTCAAAAGCATTCTGAAAGATGAAACCTACATCGGCCATACCATCCACTACCGGGAGACCAATATTTCCTTTAAGAACAAGCGGAGGATACGCAAGCCCCAAAGTGAATGGGTGCGGGTGGAGAACACGCAGGAGCCGATTATCAGCGAACAGGTTTTCCGGCAGGTACAGGAACAGATTGCAAGCCGCCGGAGGGAGCGCAAGAATGGCACGACACAGATTTTTGCGGGACTGATAAAGTGTGCGGACTGCGGCTGGTCGCTGGCCTACGGGGAGAACAGGCAGAACAGCAAGCCCTATGGCTACTACCATTGCAGCAAGAACGGGCAAGGCACACGCCAATGCTCCATGCACTACATCCGCTATGATGTGCTTTACGCCTATGTTCTCTCCCGTCTGCAATACTGGTCGGGGCTGGTACAGCACGATGAAGAACAGCTTTTGAAGCGGCTGCTGAACGCCAATGACAAAGGACAGGCCGCCGCAAGGAAGAAGCAGGCCGCTGAACTGAAAAAAGCGGAGAAGCGGAAAGCCGAGGTCGATACCCTGTTTGCCCGGATGTATGAGGACTGGGCGGCGGGGCGTATCACGGAATACAACTTCAATATGCTGTCCGGGAAGTACCAAAGCGAACAGGCGGAACTGGAAGAAAAGATTGAACAGCTTCAATCCGCTATTGCCGCTGAAAGCAAGAGCACCGCAGACGCAGAAAAATGGATTGCCTTGATGAAAGAGTGCGTCAATCCCACGGAACTCACCGCCGAACTCTTGAACACGCTGATTGAGAAAATCCTTGTCCATGAAGCGGTCAAGAACGAGGACGGAAGCCGGGAACAGGAGGTAGAAATCTTCTACCGCTTTATCGGCAAAATTGATTGAATGACACCAATATCTTTAACTATGTGATACCGGCAGAGGGTATCCGAGCATTGATTCGCTAAAAGAAATTTCAACGTTTTTTTCTGTGACAATTGATGAACTGTTGTCTGGGGAAAAATTACTTTCAATTGCGGAGAAAGAAAATAAATCCAATATGCAGAATCTATGCAGTATTCTGATCGGGGCTATTGACTTGTTTCATTTTCTGTTGATTGTGCTGCCTCTGTATCCAAAATCAATGAAAGAATATATTGCATCCGTGAACCTGTTCGGCTATACAGAAACATCAGCTTTTAACAGGATGGTTTATTGGGTATTGTTCTTTTTATTAATGTTAATTGGAGTTTCAGAGCTTATAGTTACGCAGTCAAAAATTGAGAAAGTATACAAGATGGTAATTGTATTTTCCATATTGCTTGGTATCGCAGCAGTACTGTTTCTGGCTTTGACAGGGGAGACATATGCAACAGCACTGGCATTTCTGCTTTTGGTGTTGAAAGCAGGTTTATACATGAAAGGAAGATAGAGAGGTAAGATTCATGAGACAATTAGTTCTATATATTCATGGAAAAGGTGGAAATGCTATGGAAGCAGACCATTATAAAACATTATTTGCAGGATATGATGTGGTAGGACTGGATTACCATGCAGACAATCCGTGGGAGGCAATAAGTGAATTTAAAGAGTTCTTTCACGGATATAGGAAAGGGCATGATTCTATTATTCTAATAGCGAACAGCATTGGAGCCTATTTTTCAATGTATGCTTTTAATCATGAGCAGATAGACAAAGCCTTTTTCATTTCACCAATCGTTGATATGGAAAAGCTGATTCTTGATATGATGGGATGGGCAGATATAACGGAAGAAAAGTTACGTGAAAAACAGTTGATAACCACAGGATTTGGAGAAACATTGTCCTGGGAATATTTGTGTTATGTGCGTAATCATCCGGTCAATTGGTCGGTTCCGACTTATATATTATATGGAGATAAAGATAATCTGACATCACAGGAGACTATCCATAAGTTTGCCAATGATGTCAATGCAGAACTAACAATAATGCAAAACGGAGAACATTGGTTTCATACAGCAGAGCAGATGTCATTTTTAGATGACTGGATTAGAGGAGACTTGGAATAGCACAGACACTTTTAAATGATCCGAAGCTGATTGTATTAGATGAACCGACAGCCGGACTGGACCCAAAAGAAAGAGTGGTTTCCGACATATTTTTGAGCAGTTAGGCAAAAGTATGGAGCTATCTCCCTGGAGCATATATTGGTTCATGGACATTTACAGAGTACAGGCTGATTCATATATTTGGAAAATTCTTTAATAACTTGCAGATGGCACCTGTTTTTTGGATGAATGCTTCAATGATATTTATAGCGATTGCTAGAGAGTCTTATAAGCACTATCAGGTAAAGGGAAAATAGATGTTCTTTTGTATTTTCTAATCATAACTGTTGACAAGTGACCGATAGGTAACTATAATTAAAGTAACCAAAAGGTAACTTGATAACAGATTCAAATTAGGAGAGATAGACATGGAAAGCAAAGAAAAGAACACAAAGGAAAAAATATTGGAAGAAGCTTTGAAGTTATTTGCACAGAGAGGATATATGGGAACATCCATGAATGATATTGCTTCAAAACTTGGAGTGACCAAGGCTGCATTGTATAAGCATTATAAAAGCAAGCAGGAGATATTGGACAGTATTATTGAAAAAATGAATGAATTGGATATTGAGAGAGTAAAGCTGTATGAAATGCCGGAGGGTGATTTGGAAAAGGTTACAGCTGAGTATAAAGAAACGGCATTTGATAAGATTAAGCAGTTCACAAAGGTGCAGTTTCTTCATTGGACAGAGGAAGAGTTCTCATGCTGTTTCCGTAAGATGCTGACATTGGAACAGTACAGAGAGCCACAGATGGCACAGCTATATCAGAATTATCTTGCAAGCGGACCATTAACTTATATGGAAGCTTTGTTTTCAGGAATGCTGGAGGATGAAGGAAAAGCCAGACAGACAGCACTTGATTTTTATGGTCCTATTTTTTTGCTTTACAGCATATATGATGGAGCAGAAGACAAAAGTTATGTGATAAAGTTACTGGAAGAGCATATGGATCATTTCTTACAGGAAATGCAGATAAGTTGAAAGGGTGAAGCAATTTGAACGATGAATCAGAGCATCAGGAATGGATTCTTTGCCCTAAATGTGGAAATAAGACAAGATTGAAATTAAGGAAAGATACGGTATTAACAAATTTTCCTTTGTTTTGTCCAAAGTGTAAAGAAGAAAGCCTGATTGATGCAGAAAAATTTATAGTAAAGGAAGCCAGACGCTAAGACGCAGTGCAGATTGTAATATTACAGTTTTGCACTGCGTCGTTTATATTATGGAGGTCAGAAGAATGAAAGCAATCATATATACATCAAATACCGGAAGCACAGCAGAGTATGCACAATTACTGGGAAATGAATTGAATCTTCCGGTACATAGTTTACAGCAGGCAAAAAACAAGGTGCCTGCCGGCAGTGAAATTATTTATCTCGGCTGGATTATGGCAGGAGGAATCAAAGGATATAAAGAGGCAGCAAAATTGTATAAAGTGCGTGCAGTCTGTGGTGTCGGCATGGGACAGACAGGCACACAGCTAAAAGAGGTCAGGGATAAAAACGCTATTCCGCAGAGGATTCCTTTATTTACGTTACAGGGGAACTTTGATGTGAAGAAGCTTCATGGAGCATATCGTTTCATGATGAATGTCATGGTTAAAACTGCCGGAAAGGGATTGGCAAATAAAACCGACCGTACGCCCGAAGAGGATGATATGTTAGATATGATGGTAAATGGTGGAAAACGAGTATCTTTACAGAATATGAAGGCAATTACAGAGTGGTATAAAAGTGTGTATTAACAGGAGGTAAAACAAATGAAACTCTATTTTGGAAATATAAAAAGAGTATGCAAGGACACAATCGTTATGAAAAGTCTGACCTTGTTGTGTTAGATTAATAAATGTCAACTTGTGGAATAGTGAAATAGAATCTTAACTATTTCTCAACCTTTGCCTGATAGACTAATGCCATCTATATTTTATGGAGATTGTATGGATTATTATAAGCAAATTTTTAAGCGAAAATCTTTTCACTTGTTTCGGGATACTGGTATGATTACAGACCAGGATATTCGGGAGCTTGAAGATTTTATTGGAACAGTAAAACCGCTTTATATAGAAATTAAAACGGAAGTTCGTATTGTACCTGAAAATGAGACAACATGTAAACGGGGGGGACAGTTTTGCCTTTTATTTTACAGCGAAAGCAAAGAAGGATATCTGCAGAACATAGGATATCTTGGGGAGCAGATTGATTTGTACCTTGCATCAAAGAATATCGGTGCTTTATGGTTTGGAATAGGCAGACCGAAGGATGTGCAGATCAATGGGCTGGATTTTGTCATTATGATCTCGATTGCCAAAATGCCTGAAGAAAAATTTCGAAAAGATATTTTTAAGTCAAAGAGAAAACCTTTGCAAGAGATTTGGAGAGGTAGTTCGTTGGGAGTGGCTGAAATTGCACGATACGCTCCAAGTGCTTGCAATGCACAGCCTTGGGTAGTTGAGAATACAGGTAAAGAATTGATGGTGTATAGATTTAAACAGCCAGGGAAAAGAGGAATCATGCCCATTGATAAGGTACTATATTACAATAAGATAGATATGGGGATATTCCTTTTTATACTTGAAAGCTGTCTTGAACATGAGGGTTATACATACAATAGAATATTGTATGTAGATGCAGAGGATGATGGTGTTGTGCAGACGCTCATTGCAAAATATACTTATGCAATTTGCTGCTAAACTAATATATCATCATGGAACGAATAATAATGTAGAATGACAGGAGAAAAAAGATATGAAGAATAAGTTATTTTTGATGATTTCTGTAATTATGGTATGTTCATTGTGTGCATGCGGGCAGCAGAAAACCGAAACTATGACAAATACCGAAAATAGCAGTACAGAGCAAGTTGTTGCGAGCGAAGATAATAGTGAGCCGGCAACAGCAGAAGATAATAATATGGAACAAACAGAGACGAAGGAACAAAATCAATTACAGGATGTGAAGCCGTCATATAAAGAATTCAGAGATGTATTAGATGAAATCAATACGGATATTCAGCCAGGAACCACAGGAAATGGATTGATTTCTGTTAAGGTTGCTGCGCATTTGCTTGACTGGGGAGTTGGAACCAGCATGACGACAGATGAGATAAAAAAAGAAACAGTATCATGGCTTTCTGATAAAGGAAACTCTGATCAGGTGGAATTTTCGAATAAGCTTGCAGCTGTGTATGATGCATATCAGAAATTATTAGGTTCTGATGCAAAAGAATTACTTGAGCAGGCAGGTTGTGATGATGCGGCATATCCATGGGGTGATGCTCCGGTTGAAACAATTGAAGCAATTGTAGAGGTAGTACAACTCCCGGATGAACCGTCAATGGATGATTCAAGTTCATCAACTGAAATATTCGAGAATAAGGACAATTGGCCGGATGTCGAAGAACTGGTTAATCAAAGGGGCGATGAGACAACAGTTTATTTACTGGCAGATGGTCGCTATATGGATCGTATAAATGCTGTTTATATTTATGATGGAAAAGATACATGGACAGATGAATCGGGAGTGGAATGGAACAAAACTGTAAAATAGTAGAAGAGAAAAGGCAGATTATAAACAGCTTATCAATACAGAAGTGGAGGAATAATCGTGAGAATTGAACATGTTGCACTTTATGTAAATGATTTGGAAAATACAAAAAAATTCTTTATGAAATATTTCAGAGCAAAATCAAACGATGGATACTACAATCAGAAAACAGGCTTTTGTTCTTATTTTCTCACATTTGAGGATGGTGCACGTATTGAAATCATGAATTTACCGGAAATGGCAGATTTACCGAAGAAAATAGTTCGTACTGGATATTCACATATAGCATTTAGCGTGGGAAGTAAGGAAAAAGTGGATGCATTGACAGCAGAATTAAAAGCGGATGGTTATGAGGTTATCAGTGGACCAAGGACTACGGGGGATGGATATTACGAAAGCTGCATTGTTGCGGTTGAGGATAATCAAATTGAGATTACAGTATAATGGGAAAATGCAGGTATTTGAATAACTGCCCGCCGCATTCTCGTTACTTTAGTGATGAGTTAGGCGGGCAAATTTTTTACCAAGTTATCGAACTGGTGTTTACTCTCTGGCTAACATATGGTATAATCGAAACATGGAAAAAAATATATTTACTATCGAAGAAAACACACTTTCATATGGTAGAGGCTATGTGTACTCATTGCAGTATCATCTTATCTGGTGTACAAAATACCGGAAAAAGGTTCTGGTAGATGGATTAGATGTGGAATGCGAGAAGATGCTACAGGCGCTGGCGGAGGAATACCGTTTTCAGATTCTGGCCATGGAGGTTATGCCGGATCACATTCATTTGCTGGTGAATTGTAAGCCGCAGTTTTTTATTTCCGACATGATCAAGATTATGAAAGGAAATCTGGCAAGGCAGCTGTTCCTTTCCCATCCGGAATTAAAGAAGCAGCTGTGGAGCGGTCATTTATGGAACCCCTCCTACTGTGCGGTGACGGTCAGTGACCGGAGCCGGGAGCAGATTTTAACCTATATCGAAGGCCAGAAAGAAAAAGAGAAAACGAAGAGTTCCTAAAACGGAGAAGGAGGTCGTGTATGCAGGTAACATCCAGCTATGGTGTAGAAATCAGAAAACAGAATATTCCCATCCGCCATACGCTGCGTATTTACCGTTCTGCAGTCAGTTATCTGATTCAGGTATATAAGGAAGCCTGGGGTGAACTTTCCGAAATTTCGAATGCAAAGAAACGGTTTAATGAGGCGGAGCATCTGGTTCACGGGACAAAGAAGAATCAGGCCCGGTACGATTTTGACCTGCATTTTCCAAAACTTCCGTCCTATCTGAGGCGTTCTGCGATTCAGCATGCACTGGGGAGCGTAGCATCCTATGAGACGCGGCGGGAATTGTGGAAGAACGGAAAGCTGACCGGGAAACCGAAGATTACACAGGAAAACCATGCCATGCCCGTATTTTACCGGGATGTGATGTACAGAGAAGCAGGGGAGACAGAGGATGCAGCGTATCTGAAGCTGTATGATGGCCATGACTGGAAATGGTTCCGGGTCAGACTGTTACATACGGATATGGAATACCTTAGAAAGCATTGGACAGGAAAAAAAGCGTCTGCCCCCACTCTGGAGAAACGGCATCACAAATATTTTCTGCGGTTTTCTTATACAGAAGAGAAAAACCTGTCTAAAACGGCTGTAAAAGCTCAGACCATCTGCAGCGTGGATCTGGGAATCAATACGGATGCGGTCTGTACGATCATGCGGGCAGACGGAACTGTCCTGGGGCGAAGGTTTATAAGCTTCCCCAGTGATAAAGACCGGCTGTACCGGGTGCTTGGCAGAATCCGCAGATTCCAGAGACAGCATGGAGCCGGGCAGATTCATAGCCGCTGGGCATACGCAAAGCGGCTGAATATGGAATTGTCCCGGAAAGTATCCGGTGCCATTACGGCCTGTGCCCGGGAATATCAGGCAGATGTGATTGTCTTTGAGTATCTGAAAATGCAGGGAAAGAAGACAGGGAGCAGGAAGCAAAGGCTTCATATGTGGAGAAAACGGGATATCCAGAAGCTGTGTGAACACCAGGCTCACAGGAGCGGAATCCGTGTATCCAGAGTCAGCGCCTGCAATACCAGCAGGCTGGCTTATGACGGAAGCGGGATAGTGGCACGAAACCCGGAGAACCACAGCCTGTGTACCTTTACAGCAGGAAAACAATACAACTGCGACCTGTCAGCAGCCTATAATATCGGAGCGAGATATTTTATACGGGAGCTTATAAAACCCTTGCCGGAGACGGAAAGGTCTTCACTGGAGGCAAAAGTACCTGCAGTGAAGCGTAGAACCTCATGTGTTTATGCAGACCTGCGGCTGCTCAGCCAGGAACTGGGAAGCCGTTATACAGCATAGATACAGGCAGATATGCAGCGGACTACTTGGGATGTGGAAACCGGCCGAAACCGGCCGGGGATATGTGCGTAATCGTACAGCTTCTAAGTCACAGGCGTATCCGCCGATATAGAGTCTTGCCGCTTAAAGCGGCTGAGAAGCACGTGACTTTAGTCATGTGAGGTTCACGAATAAACAAAAATCATGTCTGCTTTTCAGATCCCGTCACAGATAAAAATACCGTCAGAATAATAAAACAGAATCCGCTAAGCTCCGGCAGGGAAAAGCGGGTTCCCAGAAACAGGGCGGAAAGTGCCGTGGCGGAGGCAGGTTCCAGACAGCCGATGAGGGTTGCCTTTACGGGACCGATGAGCTTGACACCCTCCAGAAAGGCAGAGAAACCGAGAGCTGTGCCAATCAAGACGATAGCGGCAATCAAAAGCCACGCTGTTCCATCGAGATTTTCCGGGAGTATCCAGGCTTTTGTGACCACAGCCAGCACCAGACCGCCGATGAGCATACCCCAGCCGGTGACAGTCAGGTTGCCCCAGGAGGCAATGATGGGCCGGGACAGAAGAGTATATGTAACTACGCCTAAGGCGGCCAGTAGACCGAGTATCAGACCTGCAGTTGAGAGACTCATGCGGGCTGGATCGCCATTGGTGGCGATGAGAAAAGTACCGGCCATAGCCAGAAGAATTGCGAGAAGCTGCCGCCCGCTCATATGTGTCCGGCTCCACACAGCCATTAAAACAGCCATCAGGATCACGTTGAGACTTTGGAGCACCGTGGCAGTGGCAGAATTGGAATACTTGATTGCTCCGAGAAACGTATACTGACACAACAGAAGACCGATTAACGCAAAAGCCAGGAGCTGCAGGACGTCCCTGGCTTTTGCCCAGATCCGGAAGGTGTCTGATTTGGCCTTGGGAAGGGTAAGCAGAAGCAGGACGACGCCGGAGCAGACCATGCGGATAGCGGTCAGCCATTCCGAACTCAGATCATAGTTCATGAAAAGAGACTGGCTGCACACACCGGAGACACCCCAGCCGATGCTGCCAAGAGAAGCGTACAGAAAGCCTTTGGTTGTATTAAAACGATTCATTTGTCATATCCTCCATTGATTTATAGTGTTATTATATTGCGATTAATATTTCACTTATAGACTTGTGTTTGCATAAATTTATAAAAATATTGCGCTTGGGAAAAATGCGTGTTATGCTTGGGACAGGAGGCGTATCATGAGAGAAAAAGTGATCAATCTGGATTCCCGGAAGCAGGAAATCATGAAGAATATTCCTGGCTTTCCCATATCCTGTTATTACAGCCGTTTTAGCCAGGACACCTACGATTATATTGACTGGCACTGGCATGTGGATTTTCAGTTCTGTCTGACGGTGCGTGGAACGGTTCTTTGGAGTACCGAGTCATGCCGAGATGCGGTTTCGGAGGGAAAAGCGATATTTATCAATTCCCAACGAACCCATATGGCGAAGCCACTCGGAAAAGAAGCAGCTTTCTTTTGTGTAAACTTTTCACCGGATTTTATCTGCCCGGTCCGGGAGGAAAGCCTGTATGAAAACAGTGTGCTTCCGGTGCTGCAGGGTCCGGCATTGAACCGGAAGGTGATAGATTGTCATACGGTACATGGCGCGGAAATTCTGGATATTCTGACGGAAATGGCGAGAACCTTTGATGCGAAAGAGGATGGTTATCAGTTCGATCTTATGGGAAATGTGTTCAAAATCTGGAAGCGGATGCGGACACTTCTGGATGGGGAACTGACGCAGCAGATGGACACAGTGGATATTCGATTTCAGAACATGTTGACGTATTTGCAGAAGCATTACGCTGTGGAATTCAGCCTGGATGCGGTAGCAGATTATATTGGTCTCAGCCGGAGCGAGTGCTGCCGCTATTTCAAAAAACAGTCGGGACAGACCATTTCCGATTATCTGCTTCAGTACCGGATTCACAAAAGTATGAATCTGCTGACCGGGACAGACACGGGGATTGCAGAGGTGGCGCAGGCCTGTGGCTTTTCCAGCCAGAGCTACTATACGAAAAGATTCCGGGAGCTGACAGGAATGACGCCGAAGCAGTATCGGTTACGGCAAGGCTAATCAGCCTGAATTTCATTGCGATACGTGAAAGCAAGGGCTATAATATAAGAAAATGCAAAAGAGGAGAGATTATGGCAGGAATCGAAAAAGCAGTCTTTATGAATATGTGCATGGTTTATGACGAACATGGACGGGTGCTGGCGCTGGATAAAGTAAGCAAAAGCTATGAGGGAACCACATTTCCGGGCGGGCATGTGGAGCCGGGCGAGACCTTTCGGGAATCGGTGATCCGGGAAATCCGGGAAGAGACCGGGCTGACCATTCAAAATCCGAGGCTGACGGGTGTCTATCACTGGATGGAAGGCAATGTGCGGAATGTGGGGCTCCTTTATAAGACCAATGAATTTGAGGGCGAATTGATTTCCTCGGAGGAAGGGCGTGTGTACTGGATCTCCGGAGAGGAATTTCTGAAGAAGCCGCTGGCAGCCGGGATGGAACAGGTGTGGCAGATGATGCACGCCGATCATGCCATGGAATGCCTTCAGATTTTAACGGAAGATGGAATTCTTACAAAGATGCAATAGCAGTCAAGCGGTTTTTTCACGCATTTTTTGAAAAGGCTGCGGAAGAACAGGAATAGAGAGGATAGAATATGAAGATAACCGTTTATCTGGGGGCAAATGAAGGAAATGATCCGGCTTTAAAAACGGCTGTACAGGAGCTTGGAAAATGGATCGGTAAAAGCGGCAATACGCTGGTATATGGCGGTTCCAGAACCGGCCTGATGGGCGAGCTGGCAGACAGTACGCTTGCAGCAGGCGGAAGAGTGATCGGAATTGAAGCCCAGTGCTTTGTGGACGAGGACGTGCAGCATGAAGGCCTGACGGAGCTTCATGTGACACCCACCATGGCGGAGCGGAAGGCGAAAATGATAGAGCTTGGGGATGCTTTTCTCGCCTTTCCGGGCGGCACCGGAACCCTGGAGGAGATTGCGGAGGTCATGTCAAAGGTATCTTTAAAGCAGCTTGATGCGCCCTGTATTCTCTACAACCTGAACGGGTACTACGATAGCCTGAAGGCGCTGCTTGAACATATGATTGCAAAGGGGCTTTCTTCCGGGGAACGGCAGCAGGGCATTTATTTTGCGGGGAATCTGTCAGAAATTCAAGAGATTCTGGGAACCACGTTTAAGCTGACGGTGAACGGGCGGAAGGTTTTGTAGGGGATAGCGTTGATTTCAAGACATGGAGGGGGATTGGAATAAACCTGGATCCGGAGACGGGGGTTCATTGGGAAGCAGAGGAAAAGGACTGGCAGCTCATTCGGGACAACTGGCCGGCTTATGACAAAAATCTGACCCCGACCAATACGATGGGTGCTGTTGCGGAAATGTTCCGGCAGGTGCCCGGCAGTGTCCGGAGCGACCATCCGGCTCGGTCTGTGTGCGCGTGGGGCAGATATGCGAAATATCCGGGCAAGCATACCTGTGTGGAACACAGCGCAGTGTCAGAAGCGGGGAAAAGAGTCTGGAAAGCCTACGAAACCCTGTTTGTGGATGGCAATGATTTTGAAAAAATCGGAGAGGATTATGAGAAAGCGTATGTGGTTCCTGGGGTCCGGATTGGCAATGCCCTTGTCAGGCTGATGTATCAGAGAGAGCTTGTGGATTTTGCGGTGAAATGGATGGAGACAAACAGGGCGTGAAAACGTGTATCAGTCAACTAAGGAGGAGTTATTCATGGAGGTATATAAGAAAAGCTACACCGGGTTTGTGGTCTGGCTCATTGGATTCTGCGTGGTTGTGGTGGGCGCGTGCTTTCTGCCAAATCTTGGAATACAGCTTACGCTGGCTGTCGTAGATAATGCGTCGACCATTGGCATTTTTATCCTGACTCTTTTGATTTATCAGACAGAGTCTGTCTACTGGTACAACGGTACCAGCTACGAGGAAGCCAAAGCCGCAGGCAGCGAGCGGAGAAAGGCGTTCGCTCTGGCGCATATGAAGCGGTTCGGGTACTTTGCGCTGGCGTTTCTGGCGTATACGGTGGTGTCGCTTATGCTTGGGATTCCCTATGGATTTGATATAGTGATTGCCTGTGTGGGAATTCTGATTGCGGCGCTCAGTACTCTGAAAATAAAGTTATAAAAGAGAGCATAGCTTTGGCAAGCTTTTTCCAGGAAAGGTGCAGAAACGGGAAGGGCTAATGCAGGAAAGGATGAAACAAATGGCATCAAACTATGACAAACAGGTTGATATCGGAAAGAGTTATTTTTTGAAATATGATCAGGAAAAGTTAGCAGTGAAATTCTATCTGGAAATGGATGAGCGGTATCTGTACCTGACCTATATCGGGACACCCTGCCGCATCGAGCGGGTCACCGGTACGGTCTATGAAAAGAATGGGGAGGCATATACAGAGTGCCGTTCCTACGAGACCGTCATGACCATCTACGACATGCTCTGCCACAGTTCAGAGCCGGAGCTTCCGCCCCTCAGTGGGAAATGGACGCTGGTGGCGAATTTCGCAGCAGCAGGCGCAAGCCCCAGCGCGGATATTTTCTCACAAAAATACGCCGATTATTTTTCCGGAAAAGTGGAAGAATTAAAACAATCCTGCATTCGCCTGGGCGGTCAGATAAAGCCCAGGCTGGCAGGCGCGGACGTGACGGCAGAGATCTCTGCATTTCCCTTTTTCCCGGTTTTGATTCAATTCTGGGACGCTGACGACGAATTCCCGGCACAGATCAAAATCATGTGGGACGACCAGACCATGCGGTATCTGAATTTCGAGACGACATACTATTTACAGGGTGATCTGCTGGAACGGTTGAAAATGTTTGCGGCAAAATCATGAAATGACAAAAACGCGAAGAAAGGAGATGGCATGATGAATAACTGCACGCCACATTCTCGTTACTTCAGAAAGGGGGAGAGAATGCAGACGAAAGGAAAGAATTTTACCGGCTTTTCCGGAAATCAGTTGAAAGTATTTGCCATCCTGGCCATGGCTCTTGACCATCTGGCCTGGACCCTGTGGCCGGGCTACGATAACAAGGCCTGGTGGCTTCTGGGCATTCACCTGATTGGCCGCCTGGCGGCTCCCACCATGTGGTTTATGATTGCCGAGGGCTATCATTATACGAGAAATCTGAAAAAGTATCTGGAGAGGCTGTTCGTTTTCGCAGTCATATCCCATTTTGCTTACACCTTTTGCTTCGGCATTTCCTGGATCTCATTCCGGAGTTCCGTGCTGAATCAGACCAGCGTAATCTGGGCTCTGTTCTGCGCGGCGCTGGCGTTGTATGTGAATGATAATGAACGCCGGAGCTTTGCTTTGACGGAGTGGCAGAAGAATTTGCTGATTCTTCTGCTATGTCTGTTGGCGTTTCCGTCTGACTGGTCCTGTTTTCCGGTCTTATGCTCCCTGCATATCTACAACAACCGGGGAAATCTGAGAAAACAGGTGCTTGGGATGCTGGCTTACATCTCCATGTATGTGCTGGTATGGTGTCTCTGCATCGACGTGGTATATGGTCTGCTGCAATATGGCATCATCCTTGTGTGGCCGTTTATGTATTACTATAATGGAACCAGGGGAAGCTGGAAAGGCATGAAGTGGTTTTTCTACTGGTTTTATGTGGGGCATCTGGTATTGATGGGTCTGCTTCTCGTTTATCTCTATGGAAACGGTTCCACCATTATCGGATAAAAGGGGAAATAAATGAAAGAACTGCATACAGCGCCTGCGTGCATCCGGGTGCGCGGCGCAAGAGTACACAATTTGAAAAATATTGACGTGGATGTGCCTCTGAATAAAATCGTGGGAATCGCAGGTGTCTCCGGTTCAGGGAAATCCTCTCTGGCTCTGGGCGTTCTGTATGCGGAAGGCTCCAGGCGTTACCTGGAATCCCTGTCCACCTACACCAGGCGGCGTATGACAGGCGCAGCCAAGGCCCAGGTGGATGAGGTTTTGTATGTCCCTGCGGCATTGGCTCTTCATCAGCGGCCCGGCGTTCCGGGCATCCGAAGTACCTTCGGTACCGGAACAGAACTTCTGAATTCTTTAAGACTGATGTACTCGAGACTTGCAAGCCACCGCTGTCCGAACGGCCATTATGTGGCGCCAAGCCTTGCGGTAGCGGCCGGTTCTGAGCTGATTTGTCCGGAATGCGGCGAGCATTTCTATGCGCCGTCGGCGGAAGAGCTGGCCTTCAATTCCCAGGGGGCATGCCCGAAATGTGGCGGTACCGGAAGTGTTCATACGGTAAATCTGGATACGCTGGTGCCCGATGAGTCCCTGACCATTGATGAGGGTGCGGTGGCTCCCTGGAACAGCCTCATGTGGTCCCTGATGACCGATGTGTGCCGGGAAATGGGCGTTCGTACCGATGTGCCTTTCCGGGATCTGACAGAGCGGGAAAAGGAGATCGTTTACCACGGTCCGGCGGAGAAAAAACACATTTTTTATAAAGCAAAGAAGACCAATCAGGCGGGAGAACTGGATTTTACTTATTTTAACGCAGTCTATACCGTAGAAAATGCTCTTGCGAAGGTAAAGGATGACAAGGGCATGAAGCGGGTAGAGCGTTTTCTAAAAGAAGAGATCTGCCCGGAATGCGGCGGAAGCAGACTTTCCGAACGGGCCAGAGCGGCGAAACTTCGCGGCATCGGGTTAGAGGCGGCCTGTCGGATGACCCTTGGGGAGCTGGCGGACTGGGTGGACGGTGTGCCTGCATCTCTGCCAAAAGAGATGCGTCCCATGGCCGAAAGCATCTGCGAGTCCTTCCGGAGCGCGGCAAGGCGTCTGATGGATCTGGGACTTTCTTACCTGTCCTTGGATCGGGCGGCTTCGACGTTGTCTACCGGAGAGCGTCAGCGGATGCAGCTGGCCAGAGCCGTCCGGAACCGGACCACCGGCGTGCTCTACGTGCTGGACGAGCCCTCTATCGGTCTGCATCCTTCCAATATCGTCGGGCTGAATGCAGTGATGCAGGATCTGATCGCCGACGGTAATTCTGTCATTCTGGTGGACCATGATATCCAGATCCTTGCAGAATCCGACTGGATTATCGAGATGGGACCGGAGGCAGGCGCAGGCGGGGGACACGTGATTGCCGAGGGCAGTATCCCGGAGATTGTGGCAAATCCGGCTTCCATGATTGGCCCGTTTTTGTCAGGAAAGGCAGACACTCGGATACGCTGCCAGGCGGCAGAAACAGACTTGTTTTCCCTGGGAAAGATTCATCTTTCCACGGCGCAGATTCATACGGTAAAACCATTGGAAACAGACATTCCCAAAGGCAGACTGACGGTCGTAACCGGCGTATCCGGTTCCGGAAAAACTACCATGGTACTGGAAAGTCTGGTACCGGGTCTGCAGGCAGTGACAACCGGAACAAAGCTGCCGGAGCATGTGAAAGGGATTTCAGCCGAAGGCATCTCCCATGTAAAGCTTATCGACGCCACGCCCATCGGGATCAATGTACGCTCCACCGTGGCCACTTATGCCAACGTCCATGATGAACTGCGGAAGGTATTTGCCAGAACGGCAGACGCAAAAAGAGACGGTTATAAGGCGGGCGATTTCTCCTACAATACAGGGGCGCTGCGCTGTCCAATCTGCGATGGCACCGGAGAAATCAGCCTGGATGTGCAGTTTCTGCCGGATGTGGATATCCCCTGTACTGAGTGCGGCGGATCCCGGTACAGGAAAAAGACCTGGCAGATTCGGTATGAAACGAAATCAGGAAAGCAGTATTCCTTGCCGGAGCTTATGGAAATGGATGTGCATACGGCGCTGGAGGCCACGAAAGATCTGAAGACTGTTCATCAGCGCCTGGAGATTCTGGAAAAGCTGGGGCTGGGCTATCTGACCCTGGGCGAGGAGACGCCAAGCCTGTCCGGCGGCGAAGCCCAGCGTCTGAAGCTGGCCAGTGAGATGGGGAAAGGTCAGTCTGATTCGGTCTTTGTCTTCGATGAACCCACCATCGGTCTGCATCCGCTGGACGTCCGGACTCTGTTGCAGGTCTTCCAGACCCTGGTGGACAATGGCGCTACGGTGCTGGTTATCGAACACGATCTGGATGTGATCCGGAACGCTGATTATATCATTGATATGGGACCGGGCGGCGGAGAAGCCGGAGGATACATTGTAGCTGCCGGTACGCCCGCGCAGGTGGCAGCCAATCCGGAAAGTGTGACCGGAAAATATATGCAGAAAAAATAAAGCCAGAAAACGGCAGACATAAGAATACAAAAGCAGGGGACAATAGCTGTGTCACAGAAAATACAGCGGATTGTCCCTTTTTCATGATTTTTCTTATAGATAACAGGAGGTTCTGCCATGCGAAAACCGAACGAGCAGCTCATTGATTCCTATGATTATCTGGCCAATGCTGCATCAGCCCAGGACTGTACGGGCCTGATTCCAGGCGGGGTGAAGGATGTGGACGAGTTGGAGGCCTACAACGAACTCTATCATTATCGGCCGCCGCAGATCAAAAAGCGACAGGAATAAGCAAAACATGCGTTCACTATCTTTACAGATATGTAAAATAGGTGTAACATAGAAGCCATGAAAATGAAAGTAAAGGCGGAGAATACACATGGATTATTCATTAAATACCAAATGCGTACAGGCCGGTTACACACCGGGAAACGGAGAACCCAGACAGATTCCGATCATTCAGTCTACCACCTATAAGTATGACACCAGCGAGGATATGGGAAAGCTTTTTGATCTGGAAGCGGAAGGCTATTTCTATTCCAGACTGCAGAACCCTACCAATGATTATGTGGCAGCGAAGATCACGGCCCTGGAGGGCGGTACGGCAGGTATGCTGACCTCATCCGGACAGGCGGCGAACTTCTTCGCCCTGTTTAATATCTGCGAGGCAGGCAGCCATATCGTGGCGTCTTCCTCCATCTACGGCGGTACCTATAACCTGATTGATGTGACCCTGAAGAAAATGGGCGTGGAATCCACCTTCGTGGCCCCGGACTGCACAGAGGAAGAACTGAACGCGGCATTTCGGGATAATACCCGGGCTGTATTCGGAGAGTCCATTGCCAATCCGGCCCTGACGGTACTGGATATCGAGAAATTCGCAAAGGCGGCCCACGCCCACGGCGTACCGCTCATTGTGGACAATACCTTCCCGACGCCGGTAAATCTGCGGCCTTTTGCGTGGGGCGCTGACATTGTCACCCATTCCACCACCAAATATATGGACGGCCACGGCGCAGCCCTGGGCGGAGCCATCATCGACAGCGGTAAGTTTGACTGGATGGCCCATGCAGACAAGTTTCCCGGGCTCTGTACGCCGGACGAATCCTATCATGGTATCACTTATGCAGAGAAATTCGGTAAAGAGGGAGCCTTTATCACGAAATGTACTTCCCAGCTCATGCGGGATCTGGGCTGTGTCCAGTCTCCCCAGAACGCCTTTATCCTGAATCTGGGTCTGGAGTCCCTGCATGTGCGGATGCCCCGCCATGTGGAAAATGGCCAGGCTGTAGCGGAATTCTTGGAGCAGCATGAGAAGGTAGAGTTTGTCAATTATCCGACGCTGCCCTCCAACAAATATTATGAACTGGCGAAGAAATATCTGCCCAACGGCGGCTGCGGCGTGGTTTCCTTCGAGCTGAAGGGCGGAAGAAAAGCGGCGGAAAAATTCATGAAGAACCTGAAGCTGGCGGCCATTGAGACCCATGTGGCGGACGCCCGCACCTGCTGCCTGAATCCGGCCACATCCACCCACAGACAGATGAACGATGAGCAGCTGGCCGCTGCCGGGGTTCCGGCCGGGCTCATCCGGATTTCCTGCGGACTGGAGGATAAGAAGGATCTGATTGCGGATATCGCCCAGGCGCTGGATGCGATTTAATGCAATAGAATTCAATTTTTGTGAAAAAATCGTCTGTATTTGCAACTGTTTTTCAGGAATGGTGCAGATACAGACGATTTTATGCAAGGGGAAAATCCTTTGGAATCCCATTCAATATCACTTATTTCTCCGGGAACATTTTCCGGAAAATCAGCCGGATAAACGGTCCGCAGTACATCAGTTGCCAGAAGAAAGCCACCGGGAAATTCATGAAAGTGGTCTGCAGCCAAACAGCAATAAACTGAGAGCCGGCGTTTTTGAACAGCAGGGTTGCAATCAGACTCATGACCGGACACATGATGCAGATAATCATGACAGAGATAGCCAGCGTGATAACGATCGGGCGATCCTGCGGCGTTACCATGCGGAAAGCGAGCTTGTGAGCCAGGTTATCAACCACAAAGAACTCCAGGATAAAAGCTACCGGCCACATGATGACCATTTCATGAAAAGCCATCAGAAAGACCTGATTGCTCATTTCTCCGATATTCAGGGAAATGTTGTAGCAGATCATGGCATAGACCATAAGGAAAGCCATCATAAGAGTGAAAATGACATTTTGAAACTTTGTTTTTGGCATAAAATTGTTCTCCTTTTCGAAAAATGGGTACAAAAAAGACACATGTGTTGTTCGTTATCAAGAGCGAAGCGCTTGTGTCGTTTCCAATTCTATACCAGTTCTGATTTGTTCTGTGAAATTGTCCGCCGCTTATTATACGGAAAAAGGGATTCAAATGTCAAGAAAAAAATTTGACAAATTACTTTTACATGTTACATATTATCCTTTGGAAAATAAATATGGAAGGTATAATAGAATTGACGAACCACCCGGAAACTGGTAAAATAAAGTGTCGAACTGTGGCAAATGTTGTAGTCGACACTTTTTTAAGGCATAATTTGAGACATACAGTCCCAGATAATTTAGGCAGGATAGACAAGGGAGGGAAATCTTATGTCAGAGGAAAAAATGAAATTCAGTGATATGTCGGCGAGCCTGAAGCTGCGTTACGTGATTTACCGGCTTCTGAGCCTGGCAGTGATCGTGGCTGGGGCCATGTTTATCGTGAAAGGCTATTACAGTAGGTTTTTCATCAGTGTCGGTACGGTAATTCTGATTATCGGCATCGCCATGTGGATGATGGCGTCACCGGACAGCTATAACTCGTCCACGGATATGGTACAGATGATTGCCATGGATCGTCCCCGAAAAATTGAAGAGTTTTACGAGGCCTATAAAGATGTGCCCACACCTCTGGGTTCCTGCTATCTGGCGAAATTCCGCACCATGAGACGGCCCGCATTGGCCTTTGGCCCCAGCAGCGAGGGAGATTATCTGTATTTCTGGCTGACTGGTGACGGTAATCTGGGCTACATCGGTTATTCGTTCCTGACAAGTATGATAAAAGAAAGAATCACTGAGCCTCTGCATCCGTTAAATGAGAATTTCGGAACCAATGCTGCGGCTTATATCTGTTACCATTCAGACATTATGCTGATGCAGAAGGGACTTAAGAAAAGCATGGAGCATTTCGTAAAAACGGGAGAGGTACTTCCGGTGCTGGAGTCCAGGCATTCCACAGTTTACACCTTTACCGAGGATTTCAAGCTCATGGGACAGCGCTTTGATCTGCGGAACGAAGATGGCGAACTGATTTACCATATCGAGGGAACCATGCCGCTGAAGCAGTTTTACATCTATGACGCTCAGAATACCGAGATTTTCCGGGTGGAAAAACGGATCCTCCACGCCCTTCCCACCTACGATTTCTATTACCGGGGAGAGGAGTATGGCAGACTGGAAAAGAAGTTTCAGCTGATCAGGGATACCTTTACCATGAATGTCAAAGAAGGTAAGCTGGTGCTGCGGGAGTACGCAGGCTCCCTGGGGCATAATTTCTTCGTCCTGCTGAATGACCGGATGCTGGGCAGTATCATGGAGAATCTGGAATTTACCCTGAAAAATGTGGTCTTTGACAATTCTGTGGTCATCTGCTATGAGGAGCAGTATCTGCCTCTGCTGACTGCAATGGCCATTATGGTGGCGCGGGAGATTGCGAGAGACGACGAGAAGGAGAACGCATAGTTCTGAAACATTTCCGATAAAGGAGAATGCTATGAAAAGAAAGATACAGTTTGGTGCAGCCTTCATTTCGGCAGTGCTGCTTCTGGCCGTGACGGGCTGCGGCAGTTCAAAGGAGGAGCTGCCGCCCACGGAGGAAGGGCAGGAGGCTCTTCAAAATGCCAGTGTCCTTACCATGAAAGGGGATCTGGATGATATCGTGGCGGATTCGGATATCTGGGCAGACGGACAGGCAGCCGGACACATACAGGAGCGGGGCTTCTGGGACAGTAAATACACCATCAGCACAGGCAGTGACGAATCCTGGTTTTATCTGCGCTATGTGACCGATGAGCCCATCAACGATGTGGAGGGGGTCATCAGCGGCAACACCTACGGATACTATGACATGAATGATAACTGTCTGGGTTACGCCCAGAAGCAGATCCTGGAAACGGATACCCTGGAAAGGGACTGGTATACGGTATTCATGGACGCAGACGGCAATCCAAAAGATTATCTGGCCGATGACGATATCATGCGGATCTTTGATTACGATGGAAATGTGATTGCCACGGGCAGTTTTTCCTTTGGCGGATTCTTCCATTACGATGAGTATACCATCGAGGTGAAGGAGGAAGAAGGAAGTGAACGAAAGATGGATTTCGGAGATAAGATGTGCGCGTTCCTGGGGATCCGATATAAGGTCAACAGTGATTATGGCGGCTAAGGTAGGGGACTGTTTTGGAAAATAGAAAGTGAAATAATAAAAACGGCTGAATGGATCTGCTGTAGGATCCGGACAGTCGTTTTTTGATATAATACAGTGGAAATAAATTTTTTCCGGACGTATGCGACCAAACCCTGTTCCCATGCATCTAATCTATGTAAAGCAAATGCAGCGCGCAAGCAAATAACCAAAGCCGGCGGGAAGGAAACAATGAAAAAAGAAGAACTGGGAGAATTGATCATGGCATCGGAGGACGCCATGTATCATGTGGCCAAGACCCTGTTATACAGCGACGCGGACTGCGCCGACGCCATTCAGGAGGCCATTGTAAAGGCATTTTCCAAATTATATACATTGAAAAAGGACGCTTATGCGAAAACCTGGCTCATGCGGATTCTGCTTAATGAATGCTACAGCGTCATGCGGAAGGAAAAGCGCGTCGTATCTCTGGAGGATTACCGACAGGAGGAAAAGGCGGAGGAGCAGAAGGATTATTCGGATCTTTATGAGGCCATTTACCGGCTGCCGGAGGAGATGCGGTTAAGCGTGACTCTCTACTATCTGGAGGGGTACAGCGTGCGGGAGATTGCGACTATGATGGAGACCACAGAAAGCGCCGTGAAAAATCGCCTGGCCCGGGCCAGACAGCGGCTTAGAAACGAACTGGCCGAACGGGCAGCGCAGTAAAAGGAATGTAATGTAGAACAAATTTTAGTAAAAAGAAAAGGACGGAGCAGGGTATGAAATTAGAAAATATGAACCGTGATTTTCCCAAAATGCCGGAGGAGATGCGGCAGATGATCGAACAGGAGGTAGAAAAGCAGCTGGCAAAACCGGATATGCTTCCCGGAAATCGAAAAACCGGACGCCATATTTCAAAGAAACGGCTGGCCATCGCTGTGGCAGCGGCCACACTGGCCCTTGGTACTACAGTATTTGCAGGGGTTCTCTATGGCTTGAAAAATAACCGGGTGGGTAGATATGCTTACGAGACGAAGCTGGAGCGTCAGGACGGCGCGCAGGACAGCGCAGTGTCCGCCGCAGACGAACAGCACTATGTGAAGATACAGGCATCCTACCTGCCTGACGGCATGGTACAGACCGAGGAGGGCAAATACAACTACCGGGATGGCCGGGGCGGTGTGACCATGGGCTGCTACTACATGGACACCGGAGACACTTCCTTTGAAAAACTCAGCTACAACGTGACGGAAAAAGAAGAACGGAAGGTCAATGGGCGCGACAGTGTTTATCTGAAAACCGCGCTGAATGCCTACAACCAGAGTCTGTATGTGGCCTACCCGGAGGAGCATCTGGTACTGGAAATGCTGATAAGCTCTGATGTATCAAAAGAAGAAGCCCTGAAAATCGCTCAGGGCGTAACCGTAATGCCGACAGAGGAGACCACCGGGGACGATGTGCTGCTCTGCTACAACTGGAGCAGCTATCTGGAAGCAGAGAAAGCGAATGCCCTGGCAGAAGAAAGTACGGATTCGGTAGGAATGACCTTTTCCAAAAAGCTGCTGGAAAAAGCAGAGAATATCGGCGCGACCATGGATATGGAAAACAACAGTCTGGAGAAGCTGCCGGGTCTGACCGCGAAGGTGACGGATGTACAGGTGGCTGATAACAAAAACATCCTGCCGGAGGGCATGCTGGACGCGGACGCAGCCACTGCCTTTGACGCAAATGGAAACCTGAAGAGCAGCACCATTTCCTATATCCGGGAAGGAGACGGTGTCGATACCCTGGATCAGGTAGTAAAGACGGAAAAATCCGAAAATAAGCTGATCTATGTGACCGTCGAATATACCAATACAGGAAGCGACATACTGACCGATATCATGTACAACGGTTCAATCCAGCTTCTGGAGACCAAAGGCGACCGGGCGAGCGTATGGCATCGGGAACTGGAAACACCCGCTGCAGGCGATGAGTGGAACTATGTCGTGGAGGAAGGCCTGATGCTGACGGCTGAAGTAGGCGCCTACGATGTTCGCGGCGGCGAGCGGGGGAACAATTACATTGATACACTGAAACCCGGCGAGACGGTCACCGTTCACGAAGCGTTTGCGGTTCCTGCAGACAAGCTTGGCGAAATGTATCTGAACCTGGACGGCACGGGCGAAGCGCAGAGTGCACTGGAAAATGGATGGATGGTGGATATCCGGAAGTAAGATATGGAATCCAAAATAAAGGAAAAAGATCGGAATCAAGTTTCCGGTCTTTTTCTCTTGTGTTTTTCATTGTCTGTGTTATAATAGTTCAAAAATGAATTATCCAAAAAAGAATAAAAGGAGAATCAAATGGTTACGGAAATTGAATTTCCAAGGAAACTTCTGCTGGCTTATAATGCCATGTGCAAACCCCTGTGCAGAAAGCTGGGATTGCCCCAGACGGCCTTCGATATTCTGATGTTTCTCGGCAATAACCCGGAATACAAGACAGCTCGGGATATCGTAGAGGTGCGGAATATCAAGGCTAATCTTGTTTCTGTCAATGTGGATCGGCTGGTGCAGGAGGGATATCTGGAGCGCCGGAGCGTGGCGATGGATCGTCGGAAGACGGAGCTCATCTGTACAGAAAAGGCGAAATCACTGATGGAAGAGGGCCGGGCAGTGCAGCAGGCCTTTGGGGAAAAGCTGTTTGACGGAATGGATCAGGAAGCCCGGAAGGCTTTTATGAAGACTTTGAACAGCATTGGAAAAAACGTAGAAGAAATCCTGAAGGGAGAATATTAAAATGAAAATCTTATTTACTTTACTTGTGACTTTTTTTGCCGGTATGGGCGCAGGCCTGGGAACCGGATTCGCCGGCATGAGCGCGGCGGCAGTCATCAGCCCCATGCTGATCACCTTTCTGGGTATGGAGCCTTACATGGCGGTGGGCATCGCCCTGTCCTCGGACGTGCTTGCCAGTGCTGTATCTGCTTATACCTATAAGAAAAACGGAAATCTGGATGTGAAAAACGGTCTGATTATGATGGTCAGCGTGCTGGTATTTACGGTGGTGGGAAGCTGGGTTTCCAGTCTGGTGCCTTCCACGACCATGGGTACCTTTTCTGTCTTCATGACCTTCCTGCTTGGTATCAAATTCATCGTGCGGCCGGTTATGACCACGAAGGAAGCCATGCAGGGCGTATCCGCGAAGAAGCGGGCCATTCAGTCGGTGATCTGTGGCGTGCTCATCGGTTTTATCTGTGGCTTCGTGGGCGCAGGCGGCGGTATGATGATGCTTCTTATCCTGACCTCCGTGCTGGGCTACGAACTGAAAACAGCGGTTGGAACCAGCGTATTTATCATGGCCTTCACAGCATTGACCGGCGCGGTATCTCATTTCGCCATCGGCGGCATGCCGGACTGGACGGTCTGGATTCTCTGCGTAGTATTTACACTGCTCTGGGCGCGGATTGCGGCGGTGTTTGCCAATAAAGCGACCCCGAAGACCCTGAACCGGGTGACGGGTGTGATTCTGGTGATTCTGGGAATCGTGGTGATGGCGTTTTCCATGTTTGCGTAAAAAGGGCATGACGCGGGAGCGATCGAGTAGGAGGCGGCTAGTCACCGCCTCCTACTCGATTTTTTTATATTTGTAAAATAGTTTTACTTTTAACTTGACAAATAGTAAAAGAGATGTATTATATAAGGTATAAAATGAGCGCAGGAGGATTTGCCATGGAGAATTATGTTCTGAGAAATGGAGTTGAAATTCCGAAAATCGGATATGGAACCTGGAAAACGCCAGATGGAGACACCTGTATTCAAGCAGTTGAAACAGCAATTAAAACAGGTTATCGTCATATTGACGCGGCGGCAGTATATGGAAATGAGGTAAGTGTTGGAATTGCCCTTCAAAATTCCGGAGTAGAAAGAAAAGAATTGTTTATTACAGGAAAGGTGTGGAATACGGAGAGAGGATACGGACGTACCATGCGCGCATTTGAAAAAACCTGTAAGGACTTGCAGACAGATTATCTGGATCTTTATCTGATTCACTGGCCCGCTTCCCCGAGTCAGTATAAATGCTGGAAAGAACTGAACAGTGAAACGTGGGAAGCATTAACGGATCTCTATAAAGCAGGAAAAGTAAGAGCGATTGGCGTATCGAATTTCCGCCGCCGGCATTTACTCCCGTTGTTACAAGAAGAAATCATTCCCATGGTGAATCAGTTGCAACTGCATCCGGGAATGACGCAGGATGATACAATAGCTCTGTGCCGGGAATACGATATTCTTCCGGAAGCGTACAGCCCTTTAGGAAACGGCAAACTGTTGAATTCCGATTCCCTTAGAATGATTGCCGAGCGTTATGGAAAAAGTCAGGCCCAGATCTGTGTAAAATGGAGTATCCAGCATGGATTTTTGCCATTACCAAAGTCTCTGCATGAGGAGAGAATGAAAATGAATCGAAGTGTAGATGATTTTGAACTGAAAGAAGAGGACATGAAAGCCCTGGATGTATTGGAAGGCTTTGGAACGGGAAATGATCCGGATCAGATTACTTTTTAAGGTAAGAGTTTACTTAAGCAACGTCCCTGTCTCTAAATCTTGAGACGAGAGAAAAAGATATCGGAGGCAAGTCGCATGCCGAAAGCGGGAGTCAACAACACAAGTCTGAAGCAGCAAAACCGGGGATTGGTTCTCCGGCTTATTGCCACGGGGGAATGCAGCTCGCGTATCGGGCTGGCACAGAAAACCGGGCTGTCAAAAATGACGGTAACTTATATTGTCAATGAATTTCTGGAGCAGGGGATTCTGGAGGAACGGGAAAAGGTGCAGATCGAGGGCAAGGGCCGTAATCCGGTGCAACTTTGCATCGCGTCTGGCGCGCCGAAGCTCATTGGCGTCCATGTCTACCGGGAGAAATGCAGCGTGGTGCTTTGTGATATGCAGCTTCATATCCTGCGAAAAACGGAGATTCCGTTAAATGAAGATGTTGCGCCGGAGCTTTTGGACCGTATTTTTCAGGCCATTGACGCGACGCTTGCGGAAGCAGACGGGGAACGCGTCTATGGTATCGGCATCGGTGCTATCGGTCCGGTGGATACGAAATACGGGGAGATTCTGGAACCGCCGAATTTTTACGGACTTCACGATCTGGAATTGAAACGGGAAACTGAAAGGCGGTATCAGTTACCCACCTATTTTGATGTGGAGAGTAACTGCGCGGCTATTGCGGAAAAGTATTACGGAAATGGCAGCGACTGTGAGGATTTCATTTACCTGGATCTGGCAAATGGCGTGGGCGCAGGACTGGTGGTGAACGGCCAGATCTATCAGAACACCAGCGGCATGATCTGCGAGCTGGGCCACACCAGCATCGACTGGCGGGGGATTCCTTGCAGCTGTGGAAACCGTGGGTGTCTGGAACGCTATATCTCCAGCAATGTACTGGAAAAGCAGCTGCAGGAAGCAGCAGGGGAGACGAAAAGCTTTGCGGAATTTTGTCTGCAGATGAGCGAGGCAATTCAGAAAAAAGAGGCGGAAGGGCGTCCCTTTACGGAGCAGGAAAACCGGATAGATGCAATATTTTCGGAAATGACGGAGAAGCTGGCCTGCGGGCTTGTGAACTTCTGTAACGGCCTGAATCCACAGAAAATCATCATCGGCCATGAAGGCTTCTGGCTTCCGGATCTGTATCTTGAGCAGACAGAACGGCTTCTGAACAGCCGTCAGATTGCGAGACGTTACCGGCGGATACCGATTGTAAAATCCGCATTTGGATCCGAGGCTACAGTGGTGGGCTGCACCGGAGCACTGCTGACCACGATTTTTCATGGAGCATTAATTTGAGGTTTTGATAAACCTTTTACAGACAGCATTTCAGAAAAATAAAAACTCCCCGATATTTTTATATTTAGAATATCGGGGAGCTTCTTTTATGCACTCATCCATTTTCCCTTCCAGGTATACAAAATCATCAGCAGCATACCCAGCGCCCAGGAAACCGGGTACAGGATGTAGACGCCTTCGATCCCGTGGAAGCCGGGCAGAATGAGCCGGATCCAGAGAATACGGAACAGACAGAGGGACAGAAGCAGAACCACCATGGGCGGCACCGTTTTGCCGGTTCCACGGACGGTGCCCGCCAGCGCGTGAAGAATGGCAAGTAGCCAATAAAAGGGGCAGAAATACCGCATGGCGATTTGCCCGAAGTCGATGACCGTGGCGTCCCTTGTGAAAAGTCCGAGAGCCGGGCGCGAGAAGAACAGCAGCAGCGCGCCGGTAACGATCGTGTATATAATACACATGCCAAGAGTCACCCACATGCCCTTTTTCACGCGCTTCAGATTTCCGGCGCCGTAATTCTGCCCCACGAAGGTTGTGATCGCCATACTAAAGCTCAAAACCGGAAGGATATTGAAGCCGTCGATCTTTAAGTAAGCGCCGAAACCGGCCATCGCAGCCGTGCCGTATCCGTTGACGGCAGCCTGTACCAGAATATTGGACAGAGAAATGACCATATTCTGGATACCCGTGGGAAGATCCACCCGCAAAATCTGTAAAGCCATGAAGCCATTCAGGCGAAGCTCTGGAATATGCACCTGATAATCCGCCGGAACGCGAAGCAGAAACAGAAAAGCCAGAATACAGGACGCCGCCTGGCTCATATCCGTAGCGATAGCCGCGCCTGCCACGCCCATTTTCAAAACCGCAATCAGAAGTACATCCATGAAAATGTTCGTGAAGGCTGCGGCAGCCAGATAGAGGAGCGAACGCCTGGAATTGCCGGCAGCGTTCAGAATACCAGCCATCATATTGTAAAGGACATTAAAAACCATGCCGCCGGAATAAATCCGCAGATAAAGCACGGCGTCCTCCAGCACCTCCTCCGTCATCAGCATCCCGTGCTGCCCGGAGGACTTTTTTCCTATGGTTTCAGACATGGTAAAGCCCCTCTCTTTTGTAAAAACAGATGCCTATGTCAGTATAGGTTTATCTGATTTGAATAATTGCACGCCGCATTCTCGTTACTTCAGTGATGAGTTAGGCGTGCAAATTTTTGACCAAAAAACAGAACTGATGTTTACTTTCTGTACTACATATGGTAAGATATAAACATGGGAAAAGATATATTCACTATCAGAGAAAACACTCTTTCATATGGTCGAGGTTATGTGTACTTTTTGCAATATCATCTCGTCTGGTGTACAAAATACCGGAAAAAGGTGTTGACAGATGGCCTTGATACAGAATGCAGGGAAATGCTGCAAAAGCTGGCAGAGGAATACCGCTTTCAGATTCTGGCCATGGAGGTTATGCCGGATCATATCCATTTGCTGGTGGATTGTAAACCACAGTTTTTTATTTCTGATATGATAAAAATCATGAAAGGAAATCTGGCAAGACAAATGTTTCTTGTACATCCGGAATTAAAGCA
>NZ_JACOOR010000004.1 GCF_014290175.1 Anaerosacchariphilus hominis | reverse complement strand
GTATCCAGGATCAGCGCCCGAAACACCAGCAGGCTGGCATATGATGGAAGCGGTCCGGTAGTTCGAAATCCGGAGAATCACAGCCTTTGTACCTTCCCGACAGGAAAACAGTATAACTGCGATCTGTCTGCAGCTTATAATATCGGTGCAAGATATTTTATACGGGAATTACTCAAACCCTTTTCGGAAACGGAAAGGTCTTTGCTGGAGGCAAAAGTTCCTTCGGTAAAGCGTAGAACCTCATGTGTCTATGCAGACTTGCGGCTGCTCAGTGCAGAACTGGCGAGCCAGAAGGCAGCATAGATACAGGCAGATATACAGTGGACTACCTGAGATGTGGAAACTGACCGTATCCGGCCGGAAAAAGTGCGTAACCGCGCCGATTCTAAGTCGCAGGCGTATCCGCCGATATGAAGTCTTGCCGCTTAAGGCGGCTGAGAAGCACGTGACTTTAGTCATGTGAGGTTCACAAGCAAGGATAAGAACAGAAAATCAGCTTTGCTTTATTAAAATCGTTCAATGAAGCAGGAATCAACATAGTGAAATATACAGAAAACAATCAGAAAAATCAAAACATAATTGACAACTTGAGATAGGTAACGTATCATAAAATTACAAATGTAGTGGATTAAAATGAGATAGGGACGACCGCAGGTTGTCTGACTATCAGGAGGAAAATGAGATGGAGATTACCGTTTTTATTAACAGAATCTTGGTCGTTGCCGTGTGCGTATTTTTTGTGTTAGGCGTTGTGTTTTATTTCAAAGGAAGAAAGATGAAAAGCTATAAAAAGAGCCTGAGCTGTTTTGGAGTCTACGTTGTGTTGAATGCAGTTCGGCTTATTTTGGAAAATTATATGTAAAAGGTAACAGTTATCTAAGGAAAAGTCAAATTTGATTGGAGGAAAGAGCCTATGTGGAATATACTGACTCAAAAAGAGCTGCTGCTCACTCTTGACATGGACCGTCAGGCAGAGGTTCGGGAGACGCTTTCCCTCCATGGAATTGATTATCGTATCCACACAAGAAATCTCCAGGGTTCAGGCCCTTTAGGCGGAGAAGCCCGGAAAACCGGAGGGTTTGGCATCGACCAGAGCTGTACTTACGAATATAAAATTTATGTACAGAAAAATGAGTATGAGAGGGCGAAGCGACTGGTTTCGTTGTAATTAAGTATCTGCATGACGGCTTTCGGCCTTGCAGGGATCCTATTTTGTAAAGATAAGCGGAATTGGCTGGTGGATACAGTTGTGGTACTTGGAATTGTCGCTCTTATTGTGAAATATTTTGTTCTTTAAATAACGGATTTTTAAGCTTCAAAATGTTTTATGGATGGAGGGGATATTTATGAAGAAAAAAGAAAGTTGGATTATTGTAACGAATAAGAAAACCTACCTGCTTCTGGCCATCGCAGCCTGCATCATTTTGTACCTTGTTAAAGCCGCGATCAGCACCTTCGCTCTGAAAACCATGCTGATGGAAGATTTTCTGGGCGAACTGATGGTGTGCGTTCTGATTGCGCTTAGCTGCATCTACCTGTTCGTCCGGTTTAACACCTATTCCCATCTGTACAATCCGGATCATCCGAAGCCGGGAGATAAAGTATGACAGATAGGATACCCTGCCGAATAGCATTCAAAGCGGAACGTGCATATCCGAAGGATATGGAAAAAATAAAGAATGTTGCTGAATGGTTTTGGAAATTAAAATACATATCAGATTTCAGTTGACAAAATGGTTTAAAAAGTATAGACTAAAATCAAAGGTTTATACTTTTTAAACCATTTCTCATTTATGGAAAGGAGGCGTCCCATGGAAAACCTGATCTATATCATGACCGAAGCCGAGCAGGAGCTGGCACAGCTTATCTGGGAACATGAGCCGCTGCGGAGCGGGGAGCTGGTGCGGCTGGCAGCGGAGCATCTGAACTGGAAGAAGTCGACCACCTATACGGTGCTTCGGAAGATCTGTGAAAATGGCATTTTCCAGAATGAGCAGTCGGTGGTCACATCCCGGATGAGCCAGGAGGAATACGCCAGACAGAAGGGTGAGCGGTATCTGGAGGAAAATTATGAAGGGTCCCTGCCGAATTTTGTGGCGGCCTTTTTGAAGCGGAAAAAGCTGAGCAGGAAAGAAATTGACGAATTGGCAGAACTGATTGAAGAGTACGGGGAGGATTGAGGATGGAAAAGGTATTTGGCGTAGTTTTACATCTGAGCCTGATTGGCAGCTATACGTTTCTGCTGGTGCTCATTCTGCGGTTTCTGATGCTGAAGGTGTTGCATTGTTCCAGAAAACTGATCTACGGGCTCTGGCTGCTGGTGGCCTTAAATTTCTGTGTGCCGACGGTGCTGCAAAGTCCGTTCAGCCTGATTCCATCCAGTGTGGAAACCACCGCTCAGAATCTGGAGAACCGAAGCTATGAACTGTCCGGCACGATCCATCAGCTGTCCGGCACAGATCAGGAATCCGGAAGGAAAGCACAGTTTCCGGAAGGACTTCAGGAAATGCAACAAAGCAATCTGACAGGCACCGAGACAGGGATTTCCGGTCAAAGCAAGAGCACCTGGAATTGGAGTCTGATGTTCCGCATGCTGTGGCTGGCGGGAATCGTGGTTTTATTGATCCAGCAGGCTGTTTCTACTATAAAATTAAAGGCATTTTTAAGCAAAAACCTTTGTGCCAGAAGTGATTCAGAACAGCGGATCCGGGAATATGAAAAACTCCCGGCACCCTTCGTATGGGGCGTCTTAAGACCGGTTATCTGTCTCCCGGCGGAACTGGACGCGACAGAAAAACGTTACATTCTGGCCCATGAAGACTACCACAGAAAGCGCCTGGATCCGCTCTGGAAGCTTCTGTTTTTGCTGATTCGGACGCTTCACTGGTTCAATCCCTGCGTCTGGCTGGCCTATGCGCTTTTCTGCCGGGATATGGAGATATCCTGCGACGAGGCTGTGCTCCAGAACAGTGCCCGGGATATGCGGAAGGATTACGCCGCCAGCCTGTTGAAGTACGCGGCGAAGCAGAATGGATATGCGGCCAGCTCCCTGACCTTCGGGGCACCTTCCCTGAAAAGCCGGATTCAAAATGTGCTGCATTATCGGAAAAAGACCGTTGGAATCACTCTGATCGGAGTTATCATTCTGGTGGCGGCAACCGTCGGTCTGTTTTTGCGACCGATGGCGCCGACGACAGAATCCGATACGGAACCTGGAACCTCTGCGGAAACAGGTTCCGAAACGACAGCAGATCATACAATTTTCGGTAATGGCAGCGAACTCATCGCGGTAGATGGCGAGCTCTATACCATGGATCGGACAAAGCTCTATTCCGACGGTGAATATCTGTATTACGATTCCTGGGACGAGACTGATAGCGTCTCCCGCATCTGGCGGCAGTCCTTTACCGACGCAAATATGGAAATGGTTTCGGAGGGAGAACTTCTGGGCAGCACCGCGGACGGCAGCAGTCTTTACTACGATCCGGGCGATCACAGTGTCTGGGAATACAATACCGCTTCCGGCGATACGGCGCTTCTTTACCCGGGCAATCAGAATCCCATTACCAGCCTGTATGTGGATGAAAATGTGGTTCTCACAGCGGCTGGTCACTACGAGGGCAGTGCCGGATATTTCTACGGCAGCTTTTACTCCTACAATCGGAAAACCGGGGAGACAACGGAGGCTTATCTGACCGATGCGCCCACTTTTGTGGTGTTGAATGATACCGTATATTATCAGAAATATTTTAACAGTCCGGACGGGGAAAACATTCCCTACGGCATCTACCAGACGGATCTGGAATTTCAGAACGAGACCCGGACGGCACTGGATATGACCTTGCTGGGGGTAAATGAAGAGACAGGAGATCTGCTGGCAGCTGTCGAACCGGATTACTTAAGCTCCATCGAACCCGTCTATACCCAGATGGATCTGGACGCCATTTCCGTAGCCAACAGCCGGGGCTGGAATCAGGTGCTGGTGGATGCTGGAGCTATATTTGGATACACAGACAGCGTGAATCAAACACAGCTGATCAACCTGGATGGCTTCCAATACACCGATTATGCGGACGCAGAGGTTACATCCATACAGTATCAAGACGTCAGCGTTCTGGGCGATTCGCTCTTTGTGCGGATGCAGCTTTTGGGGCATTTTGCAAAGGACGGTGCAAACTTACAGGAGTCCGTTCTGCGTGAAGTGTGGCTGAAGGTCCGCATGGATGGAAAAGGCGCGGAGCTGGTGGACTCGACGATCTATTTTCCGAATGGCGATACGGTAAATAATAGCATGACTTTAGAACGCACAACCATCGAAAATAATGATCCAATGGATGGGATTACGAACATCGAACCCGCAAAAAGCAATAATTAGTCTATAGATCAGGAAGGCAGGGACTGTCTTCCTGATTTTTAATGTGATGAAAAATTTCAACAGAATCTCTATTACATTAAAAATTATCACACCGCAACGTAGAATCTTCTTTGCATGTTTCTTGTTTGTTGAAAAAGCAATACCGCCGGGTTATAATAAAAAACAAACCATTCGAAGCGGAGGCATTTCCGATGCAGCATACCTGTAAGCTTGCTATGGCGCAGATGCGCATGACAGATTCCATAGAAGAAAACCTGCAAAAATCCCTGAATTTTTGTGATGAAGCGGCAGACAGCGATTTGCTGTTTTTCCCGGAGATTCAGCTCTCACCATTTTTTCCACAATACGAAAAGCGAAACGCGGATCAGTGGTGCATGCAGGAGAGTGCGCCGGAACTGGAGGCATTGCAAGAAAAGGCTGCGGAGCATAAGCTTTATCTTTCCCCCAATGTCTATCTGGAACAGAAGGGCAAGCGCTACGATACCTCCCTCTTTATCACGCCGGAGGGTCAAATTGCAGATCGGACTAAAATGGTACATATCGCCCAGGCCAGGCAGTTTTATGAGCAGGATTATTATACGCCGTCGGATGAAGGGTTCAAGGTCTTTGATACGCCCTTTGGAAAAATCGGAATCGTCATCTGCTACGACCGCCATCTGCCGGAAAGCGTGCGGACCTGCGTCCTGAAAGGCGCGGATTTAATTCTGATTCCCACAGCCAATACAAAAGCCGAGCCTCTCACCATGTTTGAATGGGAAATCCGTGTCCAGGCCATGCAGAATCAGGTATTTATCGCCATGTGCAACCGGGTGGGCAGGGAAGGCGGGATGGATTTTGCCGGGGAGTCCCTGGTGGTGCATCCAAGCGGCGACGTCATCGTAAAAGCGGACGATCAGGAGCAGCTGATACGCTGTGAACTGAATCTTGGCGAAGCGCGGGAATGGCGGGAGAAGGTTCCCTATCTGGGTACCCGGAGACCGGAATGGTATCTGTAAATTTTACAGTATAAAAGGAGAATCATACATGCATACTCTCTACTTTGTCCGTCACGGACAGACTATCTGGAACATAGAAAATAAAATCTGCGGGCTGACGGACAGCCCTTTGACGGAGCGGGGACATAAGCAGGCGGAGGAGACCGGACGGAAGATCCTGGAAGCAGGAATCCATGCGGATGAGATCCTGTATTCGCCGCTGATGCGGGCGGCCGATACGGCCCGGCATATTTCAAAAATGACCGGGATTCCCATGCGGGAGGAACCGCGGCTGATTGAGCGGAATCTGGGAAAATGGGAGTCCACACCCCGGGACGGGGCAAAGTTCCAGAAGGCAAAGGCCCAGTTTATTTACCGCTTCCAGGGTGGGGAATCGGTGCTTCAAGTGGCCCAGCGGATCTACAATCTGCTGGACGAACTGAAAGCAGAGCGGGATAAGACATACATTCTGGTGGCCCACAACGGCATCGCCCGGGTGGTGGAATCTTATTTTCATGAAATGAGTAACGAGGAATATGCTGCTTTCTGCGTGAAAAACTGTGAAATTGTACGCTATGAATTTGAGGAGAAATGAGATGCGGATTTTAGTAGCCGAGGACGAACGGGATTTGAACCGGATTCTGGTTGAAAAACTGACAAAAAGCGGTTATACTGTGGACGCCTGTTACGACGGAGTAGAAGCCATTCACATATTAGCGTATACGGAATATGACGCAGTGATACTGGACATTATGATGCCAAAAGCCGATGGATACGAGGTGCTTCGCAGTATCCGAAACCGGGGAAAGGCAACGCCGGTGTTGTTTCTGACAGCGAAAGATTCCATATCCGATCGGGTGAAGGGACTGGACAGCGGAGCCAATGATTATCTGGTGAAGCCCTTTGCCTTTGAGGAACTGCTTGCCCGGATCCGCGCCATGACCAGAAGTTCCTATGGTCAGTCTGATCACAGATTGACACTGGCCGATCTGGAGATGGATACGACAAGCCGCCGGGTGACACGGGGCGGCGTGGAAATTTCGCTGTCCGCAAAAGAATACCAGCTGTTGGAATACCTGCTTTATAATCAGGACATCGTACTTTCCAGAGAAAAGATCGAGGAACATATCTGGAACTATGATTATGAAGGCGGCACCAATGTGGTGGACGTTTATATCAGCTATCTTCGGAAAAAGATCGACGGCGGACAGAAAAAGAAACTGATTCATACGGTGCGGGGCATGGGGTACGTGCTGAAAGAGGGGTGATTCATGAAGAGAGGATCCATAAGATCGAAAATAACCATCTGGTTTACGGCGGCGCTGCTGCTGGTTGTGCTGTTTACCTTTTTTATCATTTTTTCGGCCAATCACCGGATTCTTCAGAAGACGATCCGGGACAGTCTCGTGGAAACGGTAGAGCATAATGTGGACGAAATCGAATACTATAGCGACATAGAGGAATTTGATTTACTTCACGAATCGGATCATTTTATCCGCTACGGAGACGGGTATCTGGAAGTGGATGATGACTTCCTGGACGCGGTAAATGAAGTCTACACAGCGCTTTACCAGGCGGATGGAACCATGCTTTACGGAGAAAATCCCATTGCGGCAGAAACGGGGGAACTTTCCTTTGCGGATTCCCTGATTCGCACGGTGAAGGAAAAGGGAACGGTTTATTATCTGTTTGACCGGCGACTGGAGGCCGAGGGCGTGGAGGGTCTGTGGCTGAGGGGCGTGGTATCAGGAAAACAGGGAGATGTGCAGATGTCGGCAGTGATGCGTCTGTCCTTGGTTTTTCTGCCCCTTCTGGTGCTGGCAGCTTCGGTAGGCGGATATCTGATCGCCGGACGGATGCTGCGGCCCATCCAACAGATTTCCGATACGGCCCTTCAGATAGAGAAAAGCGGGGATTTGACCCGACGTATTGAACTGGGACCGGGAACCGATGAGCTGCACCGGCTGGCGGACAGCTTTAACGCCATGTTTGAAAAGCTGGAGAACAGCTTTGATGCAGAGCGTCAGTTTACCTCCGATGTGTCCCATGAGCTCAGGACTCCCATGAGTGTGATTTTATCCCAATGTGAGCTTTCACTGGAAAAGCAGGAAGAGACGCCGGAGGGATATCGCCGGGATCTGCAGGTGATTCAGAGACAGGGCCGGAAGATGTCGAAGCTCATCCGGCAGATGCTGGACTTTGCTCGCATGGAAAACGGATCGGAAAAATACAGAAAAGAAAGTCTGAATCTCAGTGAACTGGCAACTGGAGTCTGCGAAGATATGGCTCTGATCCGGGAAAAGGAAATCCTGCTGAGCAGCCAGATAGAGAAAGATATTTTTCTTTGCGGGAATGCCCTGTTATTGTCCAGAATGCTTTCGAATTTAATCGGAAATGCTTACCGTTATGGGTGGGAAAACGGATGGATTCAAGTGACTCTCCAGAAAAAAGAGGGAAAAATTATGATTTCGGTGGAGGACAACGGCATTGGCGTCCGAAAGGAGGAGCAGGAGAAAATCTTCCGGCGCTTTTATCAGTCGGACGCTTCCAGAACCGGTGACGGCATGGGACTGGGACTCTCCATGGCCCGGGAAATTGCGCGGTATCACGGAGGGGACATTACGCTCCAGAGCGAGCCGGGAAAAGGAAGTATTTTTTGTGTCACATTTTAATCCTCTAATGTTTCTCTAATGTTTCTCTGATAAGATTCAGTTATCAGAAAGAGAAAAGGAGAGAACGTATATGAAAAAAATGAGACATTTCCTGGATAACCCGAAAAAAATGATACTGGCAGCAGGTTGTACCGCCGCAGTTTTATCTGTGGGAGGAATCAGTACCGTATATGCGTCAGGCGTTTTAGCACAGAGTTCCGGAATTGGAGAGGAAAACGCGAAAAAATTCGCATGTGCAGATGCGGGAATCCTTTTGACAGACGCTCAGAATATGCAGGTAGAATTTGATTATGAGCGGGGACAATATGTATACGAAGTTGATTTTTTTGGAAACGGAACCGAATACGAGTACTGGATTAAGGCCTCGGACGGAGCGGTGGTAAAAAAGGAACTGGAACTGAAGGACGACCGGAAGCAGCCGGAAACCAAAATGATTACGCAGACGGCAGAGACGAAACCAGCCGGCGATATCGGCGTGGAGAAAGCAAAAGAAATTGCTTTGAATCATGCAGCCGTATCCCAGGTAACCTTTACTAAAGCAAAACTGGATGAAGAAGACGGAATTCTGGTTTATGAAATAGAATTTATTAAGAACAATCTGGAATATGAATACGCCATTCAGGCGGCAGATGGTGCGCTCCTGAAATCGGATGTGGAACAGGAAGATGAGAAATGCGACGACCATGACGATGACTGGGATGATGACGCTGATGACTGGGATGATGACGATGACTGGGATGATGACGCTGACGACTGGGATGACGACTAATGAGAAAAAAGAGGAAGAAGCATGCTGATAAGAAACGCGACACAGGAGGATTTAGATGCCATTTCCCGGGTGGAGGCTGAATGCTTTCCGCCTGCGGAAGCAGCTACAAAGGAGGAATTTGCAAAACGGCTGGAATATTACGCAGCCCATTTCTGGCTCATGTTTGACGGTGACAAACTCATTGCCTTTGTGGACGGCTTCGTAACGGATGAGGCGGATCTGACCGATGAAATGTATGAGAAGGCAGAACTTCATAATGAAAATGGCGCCTGGCAGATGATTTTCGGCGTCAATACCATTCCGGCTTACCGGAAGAAGGGGTATGCGGGCGAGATCATCAAACGCGCCATCGCGGACGCGAAAGCCCAGGGCCGCAAGGGTCTGGTACTGACCTGTAAGGATCGTCTGATTCCCTATTACGCTAAATTCGGTTTTGTAAATGAAGGCGTTTCCGAATCTGTACACGGCAATGTGGTCTGGAACCAGATGCGGCTGACCTTTTGAAAGCTGCAATAAAACAGGCAAATTTTATCAGAGAAGCAAAGAACTCCCAGTGTAAACGCCGGATTATTCCACATAATAACTCCTGTAACAACCAATCACGAACCGCAGACAAACGGAATTTGTAAAATGATTCCCGTCTGCAGTAAGGAGGAGTTTCTTATGGCAAACAAATCTTCAAATACCGCGGCAGTACCGGAAGCAAAGGGCGCTCTGGACAAGTTCAAGTATGAGGTAGCCAGCGAGTTGGGCGTACCCCTGACCGACGGCTACAACGGCAACCTGACTTCCAAGCAGAACGGTTCTGTAGGCGGCTATATGGTAAAGAAGATGATCGAGGAACAGGAAAAGCAGATGGCAGGTAAATAAGCCGGAGCTTACAGCACAACAGAAAAATGCGGTTTCGGATGGATTCCGGAGCCGCATTTTTCCGTTGGAGAAATAAAAAATGATACTTTTCAGGAAAAAGGGGATTTCTATAGAAGTCTGCTTGACAAAGACTGTAAATTGATTTAGTATGTAATAGATTTTTAACATAATTGTAATAAATGACTTTGGAGGTTTTTATGTATAGAAGATATAGAACGGCGGGACTGGTTCTGGGAGCGATTTTCCTGGCTTCCGTGGGTATGAACGGAATGGATGCGCAGGCTTCCGGACTGGGAGACAGCCTGAATACAGGTGTGGCATCGAATTTCAGTCAGGCAGCGGACACCGAGGAACTGACCCAGGCCACGGCCGAGGTAGTCTGGACAGGCACACCCCTGGAGGGCTATGTGAATATCGCCATCGCCAATGTGGAGGATAATCTGAATATTCGTGCAAGCGCGGACGGAAGCAGCCAGCTGGTAGGAAAGCTTCGTAAAAACGGCGCCTGTGAGATCCTGGGAAGCGAAGGGGAATGGTCTCATATCCGATCCGGTGAAGTGGAAGGTTATGTGAAGACAGAATATCTGTACACAGGCCAGGAAGCGGTGGATCTGGCTTTCCAGCTGGGACAGACTGTGGCACGGGTGAATACAGATTCTTTATATGTACGGATGGAGCCCAGCACGGATGCGGATTACTGGACCAAGGTTCCGAGCGGTGAGGAACTTCAGGTGATTGAAGAGATGGAAGACTGGGTGAAGGTAGATATCGATGGTGAAGATGGTTATGTGGCTGCCGAGTATGTGGATGTGACCAGCGAGCTGGATACGGCACTGACCCTTTCCGAGGCCCTGTACGGCGAGGGCGTTACCGATGTGCGGATCGCTATCTGTGATTTCGCCCAGGATTATGTGGGTAACCGCTATGTATGGGGAGGCACCAGCCTGACCAAGGGTGCGGACTGCTCCGGCTTTGTGCTGGCTGTGTATCGGAACTTCGGCATTTCCCTGCCTCACTCTTCCAGAGCCCAGGCAAACTGCGGCACCAAGATCAGTGTCGGCGATGTGAAGCCGGGCGATCTGATTTTCTATGGCAACGGAAAGCGCATTAACCATGTGGCCATGTACATCGGCGGTGGAAGAGTGGTTCACGCCAGCAATCCGCGGACCGGAATCACCATTTCAAATATGTATTACCGGAGTCCTGTGAGCGCAGCGCGGATTCTGAAGGACTGATGAAATCAGTACTTGACACCATACAGGAGCTATGGTATTCTGTTACAGTATGAGTTTGCTGGTATCCGGTTATCGGACACTCCGACCATTGCTTGATACCCAGCGTATAAAATATTTCAAGGAGGAAACATCATGATCGCAAAGGAAAAGAAGCAGGCTATTATCGCAGAGTACGGTTTAAAAGAGGGTGACACAGGTTCACCGGAGGTACAGGTAGCTATCCTGACCGCTCGTATCCAGGAGCTGACCGCTCATCTGCAGGCTAATCCGAAGGATCATCACTCCAGAAGAGGACTTCTGAAGATGGTTGGACAGAGACGTAATATGCTTGCATACCTGAAGAAGATGGATATCGAGAGATATCGTAGTCTGATTGAGAGATTAGGACTGAGAAAATAAGTTTCCAAAAGGGCGGAGGAATCTTTGGGTTCTTTCGCCCGGTTTTTGTGTATTATGAAAACACACCGTAACCCGTTGACCCTGTAGGAGAAATGTTCCGAGACCACTGATGTACGCGTGAGTCCATCACACGGAGATCAGTAGTTTCGGTTTCTCCGTTACAGTTCACTACGTTCACAGTAACCGATTCGCGATGCACAGAAATTACTTCGTAGTTTCGCGCTGAAGTACTCGAGATAGTGGATGTGGATAGTAACGAATCTCCTACACCCAGCCAAAAAGGAGAAATATTATGTACAAGAGTTTTTCTATGGATCTGGCCGGCCGTACTCTGACTGTAGATGTGAACAGAGTAGCAAAGCAGGCAAACGGCGCAGCCTTCATGCACTACGGTGATACCACCGTACTTTCCACAGCAACCGCATCTGACAAGCCCCGTGACGGCATCGACTTCTTCCCCTTAAGCGTAGAGTACGAGGAGAAGCTGTATTCCGTAGGAAAGATCCCGGGAGGTTTCAACAAGCGTGAGGGTAAGGCATCCGAAAATGCTATCCTGACTTCCCGTGTCATTGACCGTCCCATGCGTCCGCTGTTCCCGAAGGACTATCGGAATGACGTAACCCTGAACAACCTGGTTCTTTCCGTAGATCCCGCCTGCAGTCCGGAGCTGACCGCTATGCTGGGTTCTGCTATCGCCACCGCGATTTCAGATATCCCCTTTGCAGGCCCCTGCGCCATGACTCAGATCGGCATGATTGACGGCGAGTTCATTGTAAACCCGGGTCAGGCACAGCTGAAGGTATCCGACCTGAAGCTGACCGTAGCTTCCACCAGAGAAAAGGTTATCATGATCGAGGCAGGAGCCAACGAGATCCCCGAGGCAAAGATGATCGAGGCTATCTACAAGGCTCATGAGGTAAACCAGCAGGTTATCGCTTTCATCGACCAGATCGTGGCAGAGTGCGGTAAGGAAAAGCACAGCTACACCAGCTGCGCCGTACCGGAAGAGCTGTTCGCGGCTATCAAGGAGATCGTTCCGCCCGCAGAGATGGAAGAGGCAGTTTTCACAGACGAGAAGCAGAAGCGTGAGGAGAATATCCGCAAGATTACCGAGCGTCTGGAAGAGGCATTTGCAGAGAAGGAAGAGTGGCTTGAGGTTCTGGGCGAGGCTGTATATCAGTACCAGAAAAAGACTGTCCGCAAGATGATCCTGAAGGATCACAAGCGTCCGGACGGACGTGAGATTACCCAGATCCGTCCGCTGTCTGCAGAGGTAGATATCATCCCCCGTGTACACGGCTCCGCCATGTTTACCAGAGGGCAGACTCAGATCTGCAACATCTGTACCCTGGCTCCGCTGTCCGAGGCACAGCGCCTGGACGGCCTGGATGAGAATGAGACCAGCAAGCGTTACATGCATCACTATAACTTCCCCAGCTACTCCGTAGGAGAGACCAAGCCCAGCCGCGGACCGGGACGTCGTGAGATCGGACACGGAGCGCTGGCTGAGCGTGCGCTGCTGCCGGTACTGCCCTCTGAGGAGGAGTTCCCGTATGCGATCCGTACCGTATCCGAGACCTTTGAGTCCAACGGTTCCACCTCCATGGCTTCCACCTGTGCATCCTGTATGTCCCTGATGGCGGCAGGTGTGCCCATCAAGAAGATGGTAGCAGGTATCTCCTGTGGTCTGGTAACAGGCGAGACCGACGACGATTTCGTACTGCTGACCGATATCCAGGGCCTGGAGGACTTCTTCGGAGATATGGACTTCAAGGTAACCGGTACCACCGAGGGTATCACCGCCATCCAGATGGATATCAAGATCCATGGCCTGACCCGTCCCATCGTAGAGGGCGCTATCGCACGTTGCCGTGAGGCGCGTCTCTATATCATGGACAACTGCATGAAGCCCTGTATCAGCGAGCCCCGGAAAGAGGTTGGTGAGTATGCACCGAAGATCGTACAGATCCAGATCGACCCGCAGAAGATCGGCGATGTGGTTGGCCAGAGAGGCAAGACCATCAATGCCATCATTGAGCAGACCGGTGTCAAGATCGATATTGATGACAATGGTGCTGTATCCGTATGCGGTACAGATAAGGCTGCCATGGACAAGGCCATTGAGCTTATCAAGACTATCGTAACCGATTTTGAAGAGGGCATGATCCTCACCGGCAAGGTGGTCAGCATCAAGGAGTTCGGCGCATTCCTGGAGTTCGCACCGGGCAAAGAGGGTATGGTACACATTTCCAAGATCGCAAAGCAGCGCATCAACCGCGTAGAGGACGTTCTGACACTGGGTGACATTGTGAAGGTAGTATGCCTGGGTAAGGACAAGATGGGACGCTTCAGTTTCTCCATCAAGGATCTGCCGGAAAACGCATAAGGTATAAGAAACATAAGAATAGAAAAATACATCAGGCTCCGGTGTATCCGTGAAAGCGGATATGCCGGGGCCTTTTAAGACTTTGAAAAGACGACAGAGATAAGACAGAAAGGACAGAAAACAGATGATGACAGGATATGAGCTTTTGTGGTTCTTTTTCTTCTATGCTTTTGCAGGCTGGGTGATTGGTACGGTGGGTACTGCTGCCCGGGAAAAGAAGTTTGCGGATGCGGGCTTCCTCTATGGTCCCTGGTGTCCGGCCTACGGCTTCGGCGGCGTGGCCTTTGCGCTGTTTCTTACGGAACTTAAGGATCACCTCTTTTTCCTTTTTGTGGGAGGCATGATTCTTTCTTTCCTGACCACCTATCTGACAGGCTTCGTACTGGAGAGGATTTTCCACCGAAAATGGTGGGACTTCTCCCGGAAACGGTTTCAGTTCGGTGGCTATGTGAGCCTGCCTTGGTCTGTGGTCTGGGGTATTCTGGGCGTGCTTTGTATCCGGTTTGCGAATCCCTTTCTGACAGACCTTCTGAAGCTTCTTCCCATAACCGTGGGAAAGCTCATTCTGCTGGTGCTGGGTATTGTATTTGCCCTGGACTTTGTGGGAACTCTGGTGGGTATCCTGAAGGTTAAATCCAGTGTGAAAAAGGCGTCTCTCCTCCACAATGTGGCTGAAAATCTGCAAAAGACCGCGGATCAGATGGGAGAGGGACTGACGGCTTTCGTGCTTCGTCGTATGGAACGGGCTTACCCGAGACTGGCGGCGGAAGAGCTTTTGCGTGCCAGAAGAGAGCAGGAGAAGGCGGCGGAAGAAGCCAGATCCCGTTCCGGCGTTTTTGCCGTAGGCTGCTGCTTTTATAAACTGGCCTGCCTCTTTTTCCTGGGCGCGTTTCTGGGCGATATTACGGAGACTATATTCTGCTATGTGACGGCCGGAAAGCTCATGAGCCGCAGCAGCGTGGTGTACGGGCCATTCAGCATCGTTTGGGGTCTGGGCTGCGTACTGCTTACTGCGATTCTGTACCGCTATAAGGATCGGAGCGACAGCTACATCTTCTGCTTCGGTACCGTTCTGGGCGGAGCCTATGAGTATATCTGCAGCGTCTTTACGGAGCTGGTATTCGGCACTGTGTTCTGGGATTACAGCAAGATCCCCTTTAACCTGGGCGGCAGAATCAACCTGCTGTACTGCTTTTTCTGGGGCATCGCGGCTGTGGTCTGGATGAAGGTACTGTACCCCATTCTTTCCGGCTGGATCGAAAAGCTCCCGAAGAAGTTTGGCGTCTGGATGACCTGGATCCTGCTGGTATTCATGATTTACGACATTTGCCTGTCAGGCCTGGCCCTGAACCGCTACACAGTGCGGCAGACCGGAGAGGGTATCGAAACTGCCGCGGACGGCTGGCTGGACGAGCACTTCCCGGACGAGCGGATGGAGCGGATCTATCCTAATGCGATTCTGGTGGAATAAGTCCGGATGAAAACAGTGACGGGAAAAACTTGATAAAGACTACGAAAAAGGACTTGATTTTTGTGTCTCTTCGGGCTATACTACAAGAACAGATTACCCGAAGAGGGCAAAAGACTGCCGTTCACAGCGTTTCAGGCAGTTTCAACCAGGGCTTGTACTGGTTTCGACGGGGGTTTTGCAGCTGGTGAAGCTATCCGCAGGCGATGCGTCAAATCGCAAAATTAAAAATAAACGCTGAAGATAATTTAGCATACGCTGCCTAATGGCAGCTGTCGGCCTTAGAGCACCCACACTTTAAGAATCCGGCATCGACTATGTGGGAAACGACATGCGTTAAGCTTTGCGCGCATGGGCGTATCATGAAGCTACTGAAGTCCGCAGGGTGTTAGTTCCCGGCTGACGGAGGGAATGTCAAAGAACTGACTACGATAGTAGAAGAACAGGGAATAGGCTTTCGGACAGGGGTTCGATTCCCCTCAGGTCCACTAAAAACGGAAGAATACAAAATAACGGTATGGCATCGGAAAACCGATATTCCATACCGTTATTTTGTATCTGTAAAAATTAATACATAATCACTGCCCGCACCGGACACACCGGGCTGCAGTACCCGCAGGTCAGGCATTTGTCGTGGTTGACCTCGGCCAGACCGTTTTCATTATAGAAGATGGCTCCGGCGGGACAGGCGGCCTTGCAGGAGCCACAGCCCTCGCAGTCCTCCTGGTTGATATAAACCTTCTTTTCGGACACGTCTGGATTGTAAGATTTCTCCATTTCCCCGTCTAAATAGGAAAGCAGATCGTCTATCTCCGCATTTTTCCCAAAGCCAATCATCACCGAATCGATCTCCTCTTTGGAGAATACATAGTCAAGCGCCTCCTGGTAATGGGCCGTGAGGCTTCCGCCGCCGAAGGCCTTCATGGAGAACACGCCTTTTCCTGCCTGGTGACAGTGGCGGATGGCTTCCAGCATCTCTTCCCTGGATCCGAATGCATCCCCCTTTCGGATGCCGAGACCGGCGTAATTAATAAGCGGAAAGACCACGTCCAGTCCTGGCAGGGAAGCGGCAGCCGCCGTAATATCAATGTGATGGGTGGAAAGCCCGATGGCCCGCACGAGCCCCTTGGCCTTAGCTTCCTTCAGAGCCTCCCAGGCCCCGGCGCGTTCCGTAAGCTGCCCGGAGCGGACCTCGTGCATGAGAAATATTTCGATGACCTTCCGCCCCAGTTCTTCCCGGGCTTCCAGAATGGCTTCCATCATGCCGTCATAATCAGTGCGGAGGGACTTGGAGGAGATAACCACATGGTCATAGTCTCCGCCCTCCAGCGCCTTTCGGATATACGGATAAGTACGGTAATACTGGGCCGTATCCAGAAAATTGAAGCCCCTTTCCAGGGCGTAGCGGATCACCCCTGCCCCCTGCTCCACCGGCAGCGCCAGCTGACTGGGGCCCATGGGAAGCACTCCGAAGCCCGCGACTGAAACTTCTATGCCTGTATTTCCTAAAAATTTCTTTTTCATATAAAAACCTCAAATACTTAAAATGTAGATTCCCCGTATCCATCCAAAAGCCCGGAGGCTTTGAAAAAACGGGAACCATCATCTGTAATTATACATGGATTATAGAAAAAAGCAAACGAAAGGACCGGAGGCAGGTGCCAGCGCAAGGCAAAAGAAACTGTTGATTTCTCATTTGATATTTAGTATTATGATAAAGGATCTCCGTACAGAGGATCTGAAGATCAGGAGGAAAGATTCATGCAGGAAATGATCAGAGTTGCGGTAGACGCAATGGGCGGTGACAACGCGCCGGACGAGATTATCAAGGGCGCCATGGAAGCCGCAGCGCTGCGGGAAGACATTCAGATACTTCTCGTGGGAAAGGAAGAGCTGATTCGGGAGAAGCTGAAGGGCTATACCTACCGGGAAGAGCAGATAGAGGTGGTGAATGCCACAGAGGTCATCGAGACGGCAGAGCCGCCGGTGGCAGCCATTCGGACGAAGAAGGATTCTTCCATTGTAGTCGGGCTGAAGCTGGTAAAGGAAGAAAAAGCGGACGCTTTCGTATCGGCCGGCAGTTCGGGAGCCGTACTGGCAGGAGGACAGCTTCTGGTGGGACGGATCAAGGGCGTGGAGAGACCGCCTCTGGCACCGTTGATTCCTACGGAAAAGGGCGTATCCCTGCTGATTGACTGCGGAGCGAATGTGGACGCCAGACCTTCCCATCTGGTGCAGTTTGCGAAGATGGGCTCCATCTATATGGAGCATGTGATGGGCGTAAAGAACCCCAGAGTGGCCATCGTCAATATCGGAGCGGAGGAAGAGAAGGGCAATGCCCTGGTCAAGGAGACTTACCCGCTTCTGAAGGAGTGCGAGGGCATTAACTTTGTGGGAAATATCGAGGCCCGTGAGATCCCCCATGGACAGGCGGACGTTATCGTCTGTGAAGCCTTTGTGGGAAATGTTATTCTGAAGCTTTACGAAGGTGTGGGAGCCGTGCTGGTGAGCAAGATCAAGTCCGGCATGATGAGCAGCCTTCGAAGCAAGATCGGCGCGCTTCTGGTGAAGCCGGCGCTGAAAGAGACGCTGAAGTCCTTTGACGCTACCGAGTACGGCGGCGCACCGCTTCTGGGCCTGAGAGGCCTTGTGGTGAAGACACACGGAAGTTCCAAAGCAAAAGAAGTGAAGAATTCCATTATCCAGTGCGTTACATTCAAAGAACAGCGGATAAATGATAAAATCAAAGAGAATATTGTAAGAGAGGAAGGATGAAACGATGGAATTTGAAAAACTGAAAGGAATTATTGCGGATGTCCTGAACGTGGATGAGAATGAGATCACCATGGACACCACATTTGTGGACGATCTGGGAGCAGATTCTCTGGATGTATTCCAGATTATTATGGGGATTGAGGAGGAATTTGATATCGAGATCGCCCAGGAGGAAGCAGAGAAGATCGTGTCCGTAGGCGATGCGGTAGAAGAGATCCGGAATCTGAAGAATAACTGACAGACATGTCTCAGAACACATTCCGGAACAGGCTGCCCTGTCTGAGAAAGCATGGCAGCAGTTCCGGTCATGTGCTTCTGGGACTCTTTTTATGGGAGAATGAATTATGAAACTGGAAGAATTGGAAAAAAAACTGGGATATACCTTTCAGGATCGAAAGCTCCTGGAGCATGCCTTATGCCACAGCTCCTACGCCAATGAGCGCCATTGGGATCGCCTGGAGAACAATGAGCGGCTGGAGTTCCTGGGGGATGCGGTGCTAGAGCTGATCACCAGCGAATATCTTTATAAAAACTATCCCAAGATGCCGGAAGGCGAGGCCACCAGAACCAGAGCCAGCATCGTATGTGAGCAGACCCTGGCCCTGTGTGCCAGAGATCTGGGACTGGGAGACTGGCTGCGCCTGGGAAAGGGAGAGGAGCTGACTGGCGGACGGGATCGGGATTCCATCACTTCAGATGCCATGGAAGCCCTTTTGGGAGCTGTTTATCTGGACGGTGGTTTTGCTAATGCAAAAGAATTTGTGCATCATTTTATTCTGAATGATATCGAACACAAAAAGCTCTTTTATGATAGCAAGACTATCCTTCAGGAGCAGATTCAGAGCGAAACGGAGGTTCCGATTCACTATGAGCTGATCAAAGAGGAGGGACCGGATCACAATAAGCGTTTCACGGTCCAGGTACTTCTGGAGACCGAGGTGCTGGGTACAGGATGCGGCCGGACGAAGAAGGCCGCTGAGCAGGAGGCCGCTTACCGGGCGCTTCTGACCAGAAAAAAGAACGGATAACGGGGTAAGGGATGTATTTAAAAAGTATTGAGGTACAGGGCTTTAAGTCCTTCGCAAATAAAATCGTATTTGATTTCCACAATGGCATCACCGGCATCGTGGGTCCCAATGGAAGCGGCAAGAGCAACGTGGCCGACGCGGTGCGCTGGGTGTTGGGTGAACAGCGTGTGAAACAGCTTCGTGGCGGCAGTATGCAGGATGTCATTTTTGCGGGAACAGAGAACCGCCGTCCTTTGAGTTACGCTTATGTGGCCATTACCCTGGATAACGGTGATCATCAGCTTCCTATTGACTATGAGGAAGTAACCGTGTCCCGACGTCTTTACCGTTCCGGCGAAAGCGAATATCTCATCAATGGAGCTGCCTGCAGACTGAAGGATATCAACGAGCTTTTTTACGATACAGGTATCGGTAAAGAGGGTTATTCCATCATCGGTCAGGGACAGATCGACCGGATCTTAAGCAGTCGGCCCGAGGAATCCCGGGAGCTTTTTGACGAGGCTACCGGTATCGTAAAGTTCAAGCGGCGGAAGAACACGGCCCAGAAAAAGCTGGAGGATGAGAAGCAGAATATCCTGCGTATCAACGATATTCTAGCGGAGCTGGAAAAACAGCTGGGTCCCCTGGAAAAGCAGTCGGAGACAGCAAAGGAATATCTGAAGAAAAAGGAAGAACTGAAAACCTACGATGTCAATCAGTTCCTGCTGGAGACCGAACGGCTTCAGAAGCAGCTCTCGGTGCTGAACGAAAAGGCAGAAGCCGCTCAGAATCAGCTGGAAGAGACCAGTTCTCAGTATGAGAATATCAAAAAGGAGCACGCCCGCATTGAGGAGGAGCTGGAGGAACTGAACAGCAGTCTGGACAGCACCCGGGAGGCGGCCTCCCAGACGGAGCTGAACCGGCAGCAGATGGAGGGACAGATCGAGATCCTGAAGGAACAGATCCATTCGGTCCGTTCCGGCGGCGAGCAGATGCAGAGCAGGATGGCGGCTGTCGACGCGGATATCCTGGAAAAGCGGGAGACGCGGAAACGCTTTACCGAGGAACAGAAGCAGCTGGATGCCCAGCTGAAAGAGGTATCCGAAAACTCTGTACAGGCCTCTGACCAGCTTCGAAAGGTACGGGCGAAGATTGAAGAGCTGAACCGTGCGGCGGAGCAGAGTAAGAATACCATTATCGGTCTGCTGAATGAGCGGGCATCCACCAAGGGACAGCTGCAGCGCTATGACGCCATGCAGGAACAGGCCCAGATCCGAAGAACGGAATTGAACCAGAAGCTCCTGACGGCCAAGGGCGGCGAAGAAGAACAGCGGAAGCTATATGAAGAGAGCGAGGCTGAGCTTCAGACGATCTGCTCCGAGATTCTTTCTCTGACGGAAGCCCAGAAGGAGAAGGAGGCGGAGGCCGAGGGCTTTCGCCGGGAGCTTGGAAAAAAGAATGAAGAACTGGAGATCGGTCAGACTGCCTATCACCGGGAGTCTTCAAAACTTGAATCCCTGCGGAATATGGCAGAGCGCTATGATGGCTACGGAAACAGTATCCGAAAGGTCATGGAGCGTAAAAAACGTACGCCGGGAATTCTGGGCGTGGTGGCGGATCTTATCAAAGTAGATGAGAAGTATGAGACAGCCATCGAGACAGCCCTGGGCGGCAATATCCAGAATATCGTCACCGATACGGAGGAGACGGCAAAGGAACTCATCGAATATCTGAAAGAAAACCGGCTTGGCCGGGCCACCTTCCTGCCGTTGACCAGCGTGGGGAATAAAGACAATTTCCCGAAAAAGGAGGCACTATCGGAAAAAGGTGCCATCGGGCTGGCCAGCACTCTGGTGCAGGCGGAAAGGAAGTACGACGGCATCGTTAGCTATCTCCTGGGCCGGGTGTTGGTGGCCGAACAGGTGGATGATGCCATTCGGATCGCCCGGAAGTACGGCCATTCCATTCATATCGTTACCCTGGAGGGCGAGTATCTGAGCCCCGGCGGTTCCATGACGGGGGGTGCCTTCCGGAATTCCAGCAATCTTCTGGGACGGAGACGGGAACTGGAAGAGCTGGAGGAGAATGTGCGCCGTCTGAAAACGGAGATGGAAGAGGCCAGAGCCACCATCGAGGAGCTGAAGGAGAGACGGAGAAAAAGCCGTCAGGAGGCAGAAAATTTAAACGGCCGCCTGCAGGAGGCATATCTCCGTCAGAATACGGCAAAGCTGAATACGGATCAGGCAAAGACCCGGCTTCAGGAAATTACGGCAGATTATCAGGAGCTTCAGAAAGAGCTGGCGGAGCTGGAATCTCAGCTTTCTGAGATTCGGGAAAGCAGAGCGGCGATCGCCGGGGAGCTGTCCCGCTCGGAAGAGCTGGAGCAGAGCCATACCGAGGAGATCGAAAAGGCCAGAGTTCAGCTGGAAGCCCTGAAGGGGCAGGAAGCAGTCTCTATGGGGGAGACCGAGCGGATCCATCTGGAGATGGCGAATTTGTCCCAGAAGGCAGAATTTGCAGGGGAAAATGTGGCCCGTATCGACCGGGAACTGGATCGGCTCCGTACGGAGGAGGAAGATTTGAAGTCCGGCGTAAGCCGGGGCCACGAGGATATCCGCGCCAAGGAGGAAGGAATCCTGGCCCTGACCGGGCAGATCGAACAGCTGACAGCCAGAGGCAAAGAACTGGAGGAGGCCGGCAGGACGCTTGCCGGAAAGCGGGAAAGTTTGCTCAGCGGACAGAAGGAGTTCTTCACGAAAAGGGAAGCCCTTTCGGAACAGAAGAATCTTCTGGATCGGGAGGTGTACCGTCTGAACAGTCAGCGGGAAAAGCTGGAGGAGGCCTCTGACGCCCAGACCAACTACATGTGGGATGAGTACGAGCTGACCTACAATATGGCTCTGCCCCTTCGGAACCGGGAGCTTACTGAGCTTTCGGTCATCAAGAAGCGGATCGCGGCCCTGAAGGATGAGATCCGGAAGCTGGGCGATGTGAATGTCAATGCCATCGAAGACTATAAGAACGTCTCTGAACGCTATACCTTCATGAACAGCCAGCGCAACGATCTGGTGAATGCGGAGGAAACATTGAAAGGTATCATCAAAGAACTGGACGAGGGGATGCGCCGCCAGTTTGAGGAGCAGTTTGCCCGGATCCGGGTGGAGTTCGATAAAGCCTTCAAGGAACTGTTCGGCGGTGGAAAGGGAACCCTGGAGCTGGAGGAGGACGCGGATATGCTGGAGGCAGGCGTCCGGATCATCGCCCAGCCCCCCGGAAAGAAGCTGCAGAACATGATGCAGCTCTCAGGAGGAGAAAAGGCGCTGACCGCCATTTCTCTGCTGTTTGCCATTCAGAATCTGAAGCCGTCGCCTTTCTGCCTTCTGGACGAGATTGAGGCGGCCCTGGATGATTCCAACGTGGGACGCTTTGCAAAATATCTGCACAAGTTGACAAAAAACACACAGTTTATTATTATTACTCATAGAAAGGGAACCATGGAGTCCGCGGATCGCCTGTACGGTATCACCATGCAGGAAAAAGGCGTCTCGGCGCTGGTTTCCGTAAACCTGATCGAAGAGGAATTAGATCAGTAAATCTCAGGGGGAAATGAAGATGTCCGAAGAAAAAAAGGGTTTTTTCAGCAGACTGGTATCCGGTCTGGCGAAGACAAGGGCGAATATTGCGGCGGGAATCGACAGTATCTTCAGTGGCTATTCCGCCATCGACGATGATTTTTATGAGGAGATCGAAGAGATCCTCATTATGGGAGATATCGGAATCAACGCCACAAATGCGATTCTGGAGGATCTCAAGCAGAAAGTAAAGGAACAGAAGATTAAAGAGCCTTCTGCCTGCAAAGAGCTTCTGATCAATAGTATCCGGGAGCAGATGCGGGTAGGAGAGGTAGCTTACCGCTTTGAACAGGAGAAGTCCGTGGTACTGGTCATCGGTGTTAACGGTGTGGGCAAGACCACTTCCGTGGGCAAGCTGGCAGGAAAGCTGAAAGATCAGGGAAAGAAAGTAATTCTGGCAGCAGCGGATACCTTCCGCGCGGCTGCAGGTGAGCAGCTGACCGAGTGGGCGAACCGGGCAGGCGTGGATATTATCGGCGGCTGCGAGGGCGCAGATCCTGCTTCCGTAGTCTATGACGCGGTCTGCGCGGCAAAGGCCAGACATGCGGATGTATTACTCTGTGATACGGCAGGGAGACTTCACAATAAAAAGAATCTGATGGAAGAGCTTCGCAAAATCAACCGGATCATTGATCGGGAGTACCCGGAAGCCTTCCGGGAGACCCTGGTGGTGCTGGATGGAACCACCGGACAGAACGCGCTGGAGCAGGCCCGTCAGTTTAAAGAGGTCTGCGACATCACCGGCATTATTCTGACCAAGCTGGACGGTACGGCCAAGGGCGGTATTGCAGTGGCGATTCAGTCAGAGCTTGGCATCCCGGTGAAGTACATCGGCGTAGGCGAGAGCATCGAGGATCTGCAGAAGTTTGACGCAGATGAATTTGTAAATGCCCTGTTTCATCAGGAATCATAGGACGGAATATAAAAACAGAACAGAAAAAGAGGAGAAAAAATGCTTACATTGGAAAAATTCGAAGAAGCCTCAGAGGTGGTAAAAAAAGTAGCGATTGAGACAAAGCTGTTATACAGCCCCTACTTCAGCGAGCGGACCGGCAATAAGGTCTATCTGAAGCCGGAGAATATGCAGGTGACCGGAGCTTACAAGATTCGTGGAGCTTACTATAAGATCAGCACCCTGTCTGAGGAAGAGCGATCCAAAGGACTGATTACCGCATCTGCGGGCAACCATGCCCAGGGTGTTGCCTATGCGGCAAAAGCCTATGGCGTAAAGGCGGTCATTGTAATGCCTACCACCACACCGCTGATGAAGGTAGAACGCACCAAGAGCTACGGTGCGGAGGTCGTTCTGCACGGAGATGTATACGATGAGGCCTGTGAACATGCTTACAAGCTGGCAGAGGAGAATGGCTATACTTTTATTCATCCCTTTGATGATCTGGCTGTAGCCACCGGACAGGGCACCATTGCCATGGAGATCGTAAAGGAGCTTCCGCTGGTGGATTATATTCTGGTTCCCATCGGAGGAGGCGGACTTTCCACCGGTGTGTCTACTCTGGCGAAGCTTCTGAATCCCAATATTAAGGTTATCGGCGTAGAGCCCGCGGGCGCCAACTGTATGCAGGTATCCCTGAAGAACAAGAAGGTTACCACTCTGCCCACCGTCAGCACCATCGCGGACGGTACTGCCGTAAAAACTCCGGGAACCAAGATCTTCCCCTATATCCAGAAGAACCTGGATGATATCATTACGGTAACAGACGATGAACTCATCGGCGCATTCCTGGATATCGTAGAAAATCATAAGATGGTCGTAGAAAATTCCGGCCTTCTTACGGTAGCGGCCCTGAATCATCTGAATGTAAAGGGCAAGAAGATTGTCTCTATCTTAAGCGGCGGAAATATGGATATTATCACCATGTCTTCCATGGTACAGTTCGGCCTGATCCAGAGAGACCGGATCTTCACCGTATCCACCATGCTTCCGGACAAGCCCGGAGAGATGGTCAAGATCTCCCAGGTTATCGCAGACGAGAACGGCAATATCGTCAAGCTGGATCACAATCAGTTCATCGGTACCAACCGGAATGAGGGCGTGGAGCTGCGCATTACCATCGAGGCCTTCGGCACCGAGCATAAAAAGCGCATCGTCAAGAAGCTGGACGAGGCAGGTTTCCGGCCGCGGCTGGTGAAGATTAACCTGTAAGAGTCCCTTGAAAATTGCAGCGGAAAATGGTTTTACATGAAATGACGAGACTTATCCGCAGAAGAAATTCTGCGGGTAGGTCTCTTACTTTATATATGGGCTTGTGCGCCGGAGAAAAAGGAGAACTTCATTATGGGATTAATAGAACTGTTCATTCTTGCGGTAGGATTATCTATGGATGCTTTCGCGGTATCGATTTGTAAGGGGTTAAGCGTCAAAAAGGTGGGCGTAAAAGAATGCTGTATCGTCGGTGCCTGGTTCGGCGGCTTTCAGGCCCTGATGCCCCTGATTGGATATCTGCTTGGCAGCCAGTTTAAGGATTATATTACCAGCATCGATCATTGGATTGCCTTTATTCTTCTTCTGATCATCGGTGTAAATATGATTCGGGAGTCCGGAGAGAAGGAAGAGGATGAAGAGGTCTGTCCGAAGGAAGAAGACCATTTCGCCTTCAAAACCATGCTGATGCTTGCCATTGCCACCAGTATCGACGCCCTGGCTGTGGGGATCACCCTGGCTTTCCTGAACGTGGCCTTGGTTCCTTCTGTGACATTTATCGGAGCGACAACTTTTGTGATATCCGCCGCCGGCATCCGCATCGGCAATATCTTCGGTATGAAGTATAAGGCAAAGGCAGAGTTCGCAGGCGGTCTGATCCTTATCTGCATCGGCGTCAAGATTCTGCTGGAGCATCTGGGAATCCTGGGATAAAATTAAGTTGTCAAGAAAAAACACTTGACAACATTGCCCGGATTGTGTATGATAATTCAGGCAGGTGAGAAGTATGGACAAAATTCTGGAACAGACACTGCTGTATGATTTTTACGGAGAGCTGCTGACGGAGCATCAGAAGCAGATCTACGAGGATGTGGTGCTGAATGATTATTCTTTCAGCGAGGTGGCTTCCGAGCAGGGCATCAGCCGTCAGGGAGTCCACGATCTGATTAAGCGGTGCAATAAGATTCTGCAGGATTATGAGTCGAAGCTTCACCTGGTAGAGAAGTTTGTGACCATCAAGGAGCAGATAGAACAGATGGAAAAGTCCCTGAGAGAGACCGAGCAGCCGGATAAAGAGCAGCTGGTCAGACAGTTGAACGGGATATTGGAGAATTTATAGATGGCATTTGAGAGTTTATCCGACAAATTACAGAACGTATTCCGGAATCTGCGGGGAAAAGGACGTCTTTCCGAAGCGGATGTGAAGGCTTCTTTAAAGGAAGTAAAGATGGCGCTCCTGGAAGCGGATGTAAGCTTCAAGGTAGTCAAGCAGTTTATTAAGTCTGTGGAAGAGCGTGCCATCGGCGCGGATATGATGAACAGTCTGACGCCGGGACAGCAGGTAGTAAAAATCGTACACGAAGAACTGATTGCCCTGATGGGAAGCGAGACCACAGAGCTGAAGCTGAAGAGCGCCGGTGATGTGACCGTTCTCATGATGATGGGTCTTCAGGGAGCCGGTAAGACCACCACGGCGGCCAAACTGGCCGGAAAGCTGAAGGCAAAGGGTAGAAAGGTTCTGCTGGTAGCCTGTGACGTATACCGTCCCGCAGCCATCAAGCAGCTGCAGGTAAACGGAGAAAAGCAAGGCGTGGAGGTATTCACCATGGGCGAGAACCAGAAGCCGGTGAATATCGCGAAAGGCGCTTATGAGTATGCAAAGAAGAACGGCTTCAATGTGGTGATTCTCGATACGGCAGGTCGTCTGCATGTGGACGAGGACATGATGGAAGAGCTTCAGGAGATCAAGGCGAATCTCACCATCGACCAGTCTCTTCTGACTGTGGATGCCATGACCGGACAGGATGCGGTGAATGTAGCGTCAGTATTCAATGAGAAGATTGGCATCGACGGCGTGATTTTGACGAAGCTGGATGGCGATACCCGAGGTGGAGCGGCATTGTCTGTCAAGGCAGTGACCGGAAAGCCGATTTTATATATTGGTATGGGAGAGAAGCTCTCGGATCTGGAGCAGTTCTATCCGGATCGAATGGCATCCCGTATCCTCGGCATGGGCGATGTGCTGACTCTGATTGAGAAGGCTCAGGAGACTGTGGATGAGGAAAAGGCCAAGGCCATGACCCAGAAGCTGAAAAAAGCTCAGTTTGACTTTGAGGACTACCTGGAAAGCATGAACCAGATGCGGAAGATGGGCGGCCTGAACGCCGTACTTTCCATGATGCCGGGTCTGGGTGGCCAGATGAAGGGTATTGAAAATGCCATTGATGAAAAGAAGATGGCGCAGACTGAGGCGATTATACTTTCCATGACGCCGAAGGAGCGGACGAATCCTGAGATTCTGAATCCTTCCCGGAAGCACCGGATCGCCCGGGGCGCAGGCGTGGATATCGCAGAAGTAAACCGTCTGGTCAAGCAGTTTGAACAGATGCGGAAGATGATGAAACAGATGCCCGGTATGATGGGCGGTAAACGTGGTAAAAAGGGACGTTTTAAATTTCCTTTTTAAATAAAATAAACTAAGATACAAGTATAAAACGGAGGTAAAACAAAATGGCAGTAAAAATCAGATTAAGAAGAATGGGACAGAAGAAGGCTCCTTTCTATAGAATCGTAGTAGCAGATTCCAGATCCCCCAGAGATGGTCGTTTCATCGAGGAGATCGGAACCTACGATCCGAGTACAGATCCGAGCACATTCAATGTGGACGTTGAGGCAGCTAAGAAGTGGCTGGCTAACGGCGCTCAGCCGACAGATATGGTAGGAAAGATTCTGAAGGCAGCCGGCGTTGAGAAATAATTGAGGTAGCACATGAAAAAATTAGTGGAAGTGATTGCAAAATCACTGGTGGAGCATCCGGATGAGGTTGTCGTTACGGAGACAGAGAATGAGAAATCCATTGTTGTCGAGCTCCGCGTAGCGCCTTCCGATATGGGTAAGGTGATCGGTAAACAGGGCCGTATCGCCAAGGCCATTCGCAGTGTCGTAAAGGCAGCAGCGTCTAAGGAAGAAAAGAAAGTAATTGTGGAGATCATGCAGTAGCAGCTCCACTGGCAGCGGGTGGAAACACCCGCTGTTTATATATCCGGAACTTTGAGTTCCGAAGGATGAGGAGAAAAGGGGGAACGAGAATGGAACAGTACTTACGGGTAGGCGTCATAGCCTCCACACATGGTCTGAAAGGTGAAGTGAAGGTATTCCCGACCACAGACGAGCCGGAACGCTTCCGGAAGCTGAAAAAGGTATTTCTGGATACCGGAAAAGAATACTTGCCCCTGAAGATTAAAAGCGTCAAGTTTTTTAAGAACCAGGTGATCCTGAAGTTCGATGAGTTTCAGGATATCAATGAAGTGGAAAAATACAGAGGAAAAGATCTCTTAATCGATAGAGAACAGGCACTGCCACTGGCGGAGAATGAGAATTTCATCGTGGATTTGATTGACATGGACGTATACGACGAGGAGGAGCAGCGCCTGGGAACCCTGACGGATGTGCTGCAGACGGGAGCCAACGACGTATATGTGGTGGAGACAGAGGAAGGAAAAGAGATTCTGCTCCCGGCTATCCCCTCCTGCATTCTGGAGGTGGATGTGGAAGCGGCAAAGATGATCGTAAGAATTCCGGAGGGCCTGCTGTAATGAATCGTTATCATGTACTGACTCTGTTTCCGGAAATGATCGAAAACGGGCTGAAAACCAGTATCACAGGCCGGGCTATCGAGCAGCAGCTCATCGGTCTCAATGCCGTAAATATCCGGGATTTTGCGGACAATAAGCATAATAAAGTGGATGATTACCCCTACGGCGGCGGAGCCGGTATGGTCATGCAGGCGGAGCCGGTCTACCGGGCCTGGGAGTCAGTGACCGGAAAAATCGGACGGAAAGCCCGCACCATTTATGTGACGCCTCAGGGTGCTGTGTTCAATCAGAAGATGGCGGAGGAACTGGCGAAAGAGGAGGACGTGATTTTTCTCTGCGGCCATTATGAGGGCGTGGATGAGCGTGTGCTGGAAGAAATTGTGACGGACTATGTCTCCATCGGCGATTATGTACTCACCGGAGGGGAATTTCCGGCCATGGTGATGATAGATGCCGTTTCAAGACTGGTGCCCGGAGTTCTGAATAACGAGGATTCTGCAGAGTTTGAAAGCTTCCAGGACGGGCTTCTGGAATATCCCCAGTACAGCCGTCCGGAGATCTGGCATGAAAAAGAGGTGCCACCGGTACTTCTTTCCGGCAATCACACCCATATAGAGGGCTGGCGGCAGGAACTTTCTATTTTGCGGACCAGAGAGCGGCGGCCGGATCTCTACGATGCCTATCTGCAGGCCGAAGAGGAACGAATCATGGAAGGAAAGCAGAAGCGCCGCAGATTCCGGGGTGTTATTTTTGATATGGACGGTTGTCTGGTAGATTCCGAACGGGTGTACGCCCAATGCTGGCAGAGAGCCTTTGACGAAAAAGGGATCCCCTTAAGTCCGGAGATCCTGCATGGCTGGAACGGACTGGGACGGAACGAGATCAACGGCCAGATTCTGCAGCTCACCGGAAACGAAGCGCTGACGGAAGAGCTCGGCGAGACCATGCGCCGTTTTGTGGCGGAGGAGCGGGATAACGGCCGAATTCCCCTTCGCCCTTATGCCAGAGAGATTCTGATGCTGGTCAGGGAAAAGGGACTGAAGCTGGGTCTGGCCAGCAGTACCGTAAAGGAACGGGCCGAACTGATGCTGAACAGCCACGGTCTTCTGGAGCTTTTTGATTTTACCACCTTCGGAAGCGAGGTGGCTCATACGAAACCTGCGCCGGATATCTACCGGCTGGCTCTGAAAAAGGCCGGACTGAAGGCTTCGGAGGCCATCGCCTTTGAGGATTCCATCAGCGGCGTGACAGCGGCCAGAAGAGCCGGTATCCGCACCGTATACATTCCCCAGCCGGATCGTCGGAAGGAAGAGCCGGAGATGAATTACTACCGGAAGATCGGAGACTTTGCCGAGGGCATGGCGATTCTGCGGGCGATGCCTTAACAGATACAATGAAAGAGAAAAGGGACAGAGATATTGGAAGGAAATTTAACTCAGGGCCCCATTTTAAAGACATTGACGAAGCTGGCGCTCCCCATCATGGCTTCGTCCTTTCTTGGGACCTTATATAATATTACAGATATGGCCTGGATAGGACAGCTTGGTTCCAAAGCTGTAGCCGGTGTGGGCGTGGGAGGCATGTATATCTGGCTTTCCCAGGGGCTGGCATCCATGGCCCGGATGGGCGGCCAGGTGCAGGTGGCCCAGTGTATCGGCCGGGGAGACCGGGAGGCGGCCCGGGGCTATGCCCAGACAGCGGTGCAACTGGCGACGGTTCTGGGACTGGCTTTTTCGGCGATCTGTGTAATTTTTCTGCATCCGCTGGTGGATTTTTTTAAACTGACGGATCCGGAGGCCTTGGATGCGGCCTTTTCTTATACCCGGGTAGCCTGCGGCCTGCTGGTGTTTTCCTTTCTGACATTGACGCTGACCGGCCTCTATACGGCCCAGGGCGACTCGAAAACGCCCTTTGTGGCGAACCTTATTGGCCTGGTGACGAATATGATCCTGGATCCCGTGCTGATTCTGGGTCCGGGCCCATTCCCGAAGCTGGGAGCTATGGGCGCGGCCATTGCCACGGTAACTGCTCAGTTTATCGTGATGGGAATCATGATTCTGGGCGTGGTGCTGCGGCAGAATGGAAATGTATTGAAGGGCATACGGCTGTTCGCAAAGCCCCAGGTGGAATATGTGAATGGCATCTGTAAAATCGGAATTCCCACGGCCCTGCAGGGTATGGCCTACTGTGCCATTTCCATGGTGCTGACCCGGATGGTATCGGCCTTCGGTTCGGCTGCCGTGGCAGTGCAGCGAGTAGGCGGCCAGATCGAATCCGTCTCCTGGAACACAGCGGACGGCTTCGGAGCGGCCCTGAATGCCTTCATTGGGCAGAATTACGGCGCAGGCAAAATGGATCGGGTGAGAAAGGGCTACCGGGCTTCCCTCTGGACGGTGGGAGTCTGGGGCGTCCTGATTACCCTGACCTTTGTGCTACTGCCGGAGCCTATCGCGAAAATCTTTTTCTATGAGCCGGAAGCCATCGCCATTGCGGTGGGCTATCTGATTATCATCGGCTTCTGCGAGGGCTTCATGTGCGAAGAGCTGATGACAGTGGGCGCTTTATCAGGCCTGGGACGGACCCGCCTGTGCAGCGTCATCAGCATCACCTTCACCAGCGCCCGGATTCCGCTGGCCATTCTTCTGGGCGGACGCATGGGCCTGACCGGCATCTGGTGGGCGTTCTCCTCCACATCCATCGCAAAAGGGATTGTTTTTGTGCTGACTTTCTTCTATATTACCCGGGAGACTAGAAATTCCACAGTTTGATAAAAAAGTTCTTGTAATCAAGGACAAATGTCACTATAATGAATAAGGTTAAGCTACTATAAACAAGCATATCTTATCAAACGAAGGAGAACGTTATGAATGAATCAAATGGAGTAATTCGTGATGCCAGAAAACTGGGCGTACCTAAAATGCTGATTCTGGGCTTACAGCATATGTTTGCCATGTTCGGAGCTACGATCCTGGTTCCGATTCTTGTGAACAGCTATTTTGTGGATGCATGCGGAGAGGGACCGACCAGAGGGCTGACTGTAGCGGTTACACTGTTCTGTGCGGGCTTTGGAACCCTGCTGTTCCATTTCTGCACTAAATTTAAGGTACCTGCATTCCTGGGATCCTCTTTTGCGTTTTTGAGTGGATTTTCCACGGTGGCGCATCTGGACACCGGTATGTACGCGACCATGAGCGCCAATGAAAAAGCGGCTTATGCCTGCGGCGGCGTGGTAGTGGCAGGCCTTCTGTATCTGGTACTGGCTCTGATTATCCGCCTGGTCGGCGTAAAACGCGTGATGCGTTTCCTGCCGCCGGTTGTGACAGGCCCGGTTATTATCTGCATTGGTCTGAGCCTGGCAGGTTCCGCCATCAATAATGCTTCCACTAACTGGTTCCTGGCACTGGTGGCATTGGCTGTCATTATTGTATTCAATATCTGGGGCAAGGGTATGTTTAAGATTATCCCCATCCTGATGGGTGTCATGATTTCCTATGTGGTTGCGCTTCTGATGTCCATGGCAGGCATGACCAATCCGGACGGATCCGCTATTCTGAACTTTTCCGCTATCGCCACATCCGGCTGGGTAGGAGTTCCGCCCCTTCAGATTTGCAAATTTGACGTAACCGCTATTCTGGTTATGGCTCCGATTGCTATTGCCACCATGATGGAGCATGTGGGCGATATGTCCGCGATTTCCGCGACGGTAGGAGAGAACTTTATTGCAGAGCCGGGTCTTCACAGAACCCTGATGGGCGACGGCCTTGCGACAGCGCTGGCAGGATTCCTTGGCGGACCGGCCAATACCACATACGGTGAGAATACCGGCGTGCTGGAGCTGAGCCGTGTACATGACCCGCGGGTTATCCGGATCGCAGCAGTTTTCGCTATTATCGTAAGCTTTATTCCGAAGGTATCCGCTATCATCAGTACCATGCCGTCCGCTATCATCGGAGGTGTCAGCTTCATGCTTTACGGTATGATTTCCGCCATCGGTGTGCGTAACGTGGTAGAGAATAAGGTTGACCTGACCAAGTCCAGAAACCTGATTATCGCAGGCGTCATCTTCGTATGCGGTCTGGGCTTCAGCAACGGCATTACCTTTACCGTAGGCGGCACTCCCATCACGCTGACCGCACTTGCTATCGCAGCCATCGCAGGCATTCTGCTGAACATGATTCTGCCGGGCAACGATTATGAGTTCGGTGTAAATGTGTCCGGTGACGAGAACCGCGGTATCCACGCGTAAGAGCTTCGTATCACATACAGGTAAGCTGGAAATCACGCCGCTGGCGTGATTTCTGTGCATTACCGGAAACGAAGAATTGAGACAGAAAGTAACAGGAGAGTCATTATGAACATGCTTGAGATCAGCGCACGCCTGCGCGCAGGCGAGGCCATTCCGGTAAAAGAACAGATGAAGTTGGTAGTTTCCCTGTCTGTGCCGGCGATCCTGGAGCAGCTCGTAATGACTCTTATGAGTTATATTGATACGGCTATGGTGGGCGGTATCGGCTATCAGGCTACAGCGGCCATTGGCGTGGTGGCCAGCAGCATCTGGCTGGTGAATGCCTTTATCAATGCGGCAGCTATCGGTTTTTCTGTCCAGGTAGCCCAGTATCTGGGCGCAGGGCGGGAGAGTGACAGCCGGGGCGTGCTCTGTCAGGCCATTCTGTTTAATGTGTTCTTCGGTACGGCCTTTACGGTTCTAGTCATCGGTATCGGTCAGTTTCTTCCCACTTTTCTTGGGGCCGAGGAAGAACTCGTGCCCTATGCGAGGGCCTACTTTTGCACCGTGGGTTTCTTTATTCCCTTCAGCATGGCTTCGGCCCTTTATTCCAGCATCTTTCGGTGCAGCGGCAATGTGGTGCTGCCAAGCCTGATGAATGTGGGGATGTGCGTGCTGGATGTGATTTTTAATTTTTTCCTGATCAACCCGGTCAGACAAATCGGAACGTTCACCGTCTGGGGCGCAGGCCTGGGCGTACAGGGCGCGGCACTGGGAACCGGACTGGCCCAGGCCTGTGTGGGATTGACTCTGCTTTTGTGTCTGGTGTTTCGAAAAGGACCGCTGAAGCTAAAAGGAGGAGAAACCTGGCGCTTTACAAAGGTCTGCCTGAAAAATACCTGGTTTCTGGCTCTCCCGGCGGCACTGGAGCGCAGCACCCTGTGCCTGGCCCAGATCGTCATGACCGGCGTGGTCACAAGTATGGGTCCGGTGGCCGTGGCTGCCAATTATGTGGCGGTACAGACGGAGGGCATCTGTTACCTTCCGGCCTACGGTGTGGCCGCCGCAGCTACAGCCCTGGTGGGACAGAGTATCGGTGCGGGACGAAAGGACATGGCGAAGCGCTTCGCCTATGGAACCACCCTGGTGGGCTTTTTGCTGGTAAGCTGTACCGGCACCCTGTTGTTTTGTTTTTCTCCGATATTGACCAGACTTCTGACTTCCGAAGGAGAGGTCATCACGCTCAGTACCCGTGCTCTGCGTATCGTAGCCTTTTCTGAGCCACTGTTTGCGGTGAGCATCGTAGTCATTGGCGCCCTCAGGGGAGCGGGAGACGGCAGAGGACCATTTCTTATTAATTTGTGCAGTATGTGGGGAATCCGGGTGGTGACAGTGCTTTTATTTACCAGACAGTTTGGGATCCTGGGTGTCTGGGCTACTATGTCCGTGGAACTGATCTGCAGGGGGCTTTTCTTCCTGGTAAGGCTTCTTCGGGGACGCTGGATTCATGTGGGAGCCCTGCAGTAGGAGTGCAGAAAATTAAGAAATTTATAAAAAGAAATCCTTGCATTTTAGGGATTCCTATGATAAAATTAACCACGTTGTGATAAAGAGCAGATGGTCCGCTGCTGCAGCAGACGGAAAAGGGCATCTTTTGATATATATGCGATATATTCGAGAGAGAAGCGAGACAGATACGCGCCGGCCTCCGGTGCGGTTTCGGGTCCTTCGTACTGGCGGTAAGAACATCCAGAAAACAAGGAGGAGACAACGAAATGAACGAGATTATTAAGAACATTGAGGCTGAGCAGCTGAAGGCTGAAGTACCGGAGTTCAAGGTAGGAGATACCGTAAAGGTTTACGGTAAGATCAAAGAGGGAAACCGTGAGCGTATTCAGGTATTCGAGGGTATCGTACTGAAGAAGCAGGGCGGCGGAGCTCGCGCTACCTTTACTGTAAGAAAGAATTCCAACGGTGTTGGTGTTGAGAAGACATGGCCGCTGCATTCCCCGAACGTAGAGAAGGTAGAAGTTGTTCGTCATGGTAAAGTAAGACGTGCAAAGCTGAACTACTTAAGAGGACGTGTAGGAAAGCGCGCGAAGGTAAAAGAACTTGTAAAATAATTTCGAAAAAGGGGAGAATGAAAATTCTCCCTTTTTCTTTCATGTGGACGTTTTATAGAATTCCATTTTATAGAAGGGACAGGAGGAGAAGATGAGAGGACTGAATTTCCGACGCAGGAAAAAAAGAGTGGATCTGTCGGCGCTTCAGGGGATCCTGGTCTGGATCGGGGAAGCGGCACTGGCCTTCGTCATAGGCTGTATTCTGGTATACTTTTTCGGTTACTCTCTGAGTAATGTGGGACAGTCCATGGAGCCGACTCTGTACAGTGGAGACAGGGTGCTGATCAACCGGCTGGTCTATGAGGTAAAGTCTCCGGATTACGGAGATCTGATCGTATTCCGTCCAAACGGAAATATAAACGCCCACTACCATGTGAAACGCGTGGTGGGAAAGCCCGGCGATACGGTGACCATTGAGAGCGGCCGGGTATTTGTGAACGGCCAGGTGCTGGACGAACCGGTACAGACCGAGAGTATGAAGGACGCGGGACTGGCAGAAGAGGGCGTGACCCTGGGCCAGGACGAATACTTTGTGTTGGGTGATAACCGGAATAACAGCGAGGACAGCCGAAGCGCGGACATCGGAAATGTGGAAAAGAAAAATATCCTGGGTAAGGCATGGTTTATCCTGACCCCTGGAGAACGCTTCGGATTTTTGAAATAGAGACTGCAAAACAGGACAGTTTGGAAAATAAGAGAGGGTCAAGATGAATATACAGTGGTATCCGGGTCATATGACCAAGGCCAGAAGAATGATGCAGGAAAATATCAAACTGGTGGATCTGGTGATCGAGCTGGTGGACGCCCGCGTACCCCAGAGCAGCCGGAATCCTGATATTGATGAGCTTGGAAAGAATAAAGCGCGCCTTCTGCTTCTGAATAAGGCAGACCTGGCAGACGACGCAGCTACGGAGGTCTGGAGCACCCATTTCCGTGCCAAGGGCTTTCAGGTGGTGAAGTTGAACTCCAGGAGCGGTTCCGGTCTCAAGGCCATCAATGGGGCTATTCAGGAGGCCTGCAAAGAAAAGATTGAGCGGGATCGAAAGCGCGGTATCCTGAACCGTCCGGTTCGCGCCATGGTGGCTGGTATTCCCAATGTGGGCAAGTCCACCTTTATCAACAGCTTTGCGGGCAAGGCCTGTACCAAGACCGGCAATAAGCCGGGCGTCACCAAGGGAGCTCAGTGGGTCCGTTTGAACAAGCAGGTGGAGCTTCTGGATACGCCGGGTATCCTCTGGCCCAAGTTTGAGGATCCGGAGGTGGGTCTGAAGCTGGCCATGATTGGCTCCATTAAAGAAGAGGTATTGAATACAGAAGAACTTTCCCTGGAGCTTCTGAAGTATCTGAAGGGACAATATCCGGGCGTCTTAAAAGAACGTTACGGCGTGGAGGAAGCGCTTGCGGAAGTGGAGCTGTTGGGAGAGGTGGCTGCCCGGAGGGGCTGTCTGCAAAAAGGCGGAGCCCCGGATCTGCAGAAGGCGGCCGCCATACTTCTGGAGGAGTTTCGAAACGGAAAGCTGGGTAAAATCACACTGGAGCTGCCCGGAGCAGTGGAAGCATAAGGAGGCGGACTATGGGCAGAAAGAACAGAACAGAAGATTACATAGAGGAAGAAAAGCCAGATGTGATGAGGGAGCTTCTGGGCATGCTGGTATACGTGGGAATCGTGCTGGCTGTGACCTTTCTCATCATTACCTTTGTGGGACAGCGTACCCATGTGAGCGGAGAGTCTATGGAGAATACCCTGGATGACGGCGATCAGCTGATCGTGGATAAGGTTACCTATCGCTTCCATGCTCCGGAACGCTATGATATCATTGTGTTCCCCTTCCGTTATAAGGATAATACCTATTACATCAAGCGTATCATCGGACTGCCGGGAGAGACCGTACAGATCGTGGACGGAGAGATCTATATCAACGGTGAAGTATTGCAGGAGTCCTATGGCCGGGAGGTCATGCAGGATGCGGGCCTGGCAGCGGAACCCATTACCCTGGGGGATGACGAGTACTTTGTATTGGGAGACAACCGTAACTACAGCTCCGACAGCCGCGACCCCAGCGTGGCATTGATTCACCGGAAGGAAATCGTGGGAAGAGCCTGGCTTCGGATCTGGCCTCTCAGTTCCTTTGGTATCCTGAAACATCAGTAACTAGGATAAGGTAGAAAAACAGGACAGAACAGGCATGACAAAGACAGAACAGCTGCGCCTGGAACGGGAGCAGCGAAAAGCGGAAAAACTGCAAAAAGAGCGGGAACGTCTGGAGGGGATGCGTACCTTTGAGCGGCAGTATGCCTCTTATGGCGCTGTCTGCGGCATTGACGAGGTAGGCCGCGGCCCCCTGGCCGGTCCGGTGGTGGCGGGAGCGGTGATCCTTCCGGCGGACTGCGAGATCCTTTATCTGAACGACTCCAAGAAGCTTACGGAGAAACGGCGGGAGCTTCTCTATGACGAGATTATGGAAATGGCTGTGGCCACGGGAATCGGTGTCATCGGTCCGGAACGGATCGATGAGATTAATATTCTTCAGGCCACCTATGAGGCCATGCGGCTGGCCATCGGAAAGTTGTCGGTGCGGCCGGAGGTGCTCCTGAACGACGCTGTGACCATTCCCCAGGTGGGGATCTATCAGGTACCCATCATCAAAGGAGACGCTAAAAGCCTGTCCATCGCGGCGGCCAGCGTCATAGCCAAGGTGACCCGAGACCGGATGATGGTGGAGTATGAGTCCATCTATCCGGGCTATAGCTTCGCTTCTAATAAGGGCTATGGCTCTGCACAGCATATTTCTGCATTGAAAGAGCTGGGTCCGACGCCCATTCACCGCCGCAGCTTTATCAAAAACTTTATGTAAATAGCTTAGGGAGGCTTCTATGCAAAACCGCCGTCAAATCGGCACAAAAGAGGAAGCTTTGGCCGCTGCTTTTCTGGAAAAGCAGGGCTATCAGATACTGGAACGGAATTTTCGCTGCCGCCTGGGCGAGATCGATCTCATCGCCCGGGACGGCAGCACACTTGTATTTGTGGAAGTCAAGTACCGGAAAAATGCGGATTTCGGTACACCTGCGGAAGCTGTAAATCGGAAAAAGCAGCTGACCATCTGCAAAGTGGCCGATTATTATCGGATGGTCCACCGGATCCCGGATAACCGGCCTTGTCGCTTTGATGTGGCGGCCATTCAGGGAACGGTTATACAGGTGATCCGGGACGCGTTTCCCTATCAGGGAGGATGAACATGAGATTAAGAACGAATGAGGGAGTTCCCTTTTTGACCTTTCCGCTGCTGGAAGAAACGGGGATAGTGATTCACGGTTTTTCTACCAGGCTTGGCGGGGTCAGTAAAGGAGACTGCGCCACCATGAATGTGAGCTTTTCCAGAGGTGATAAGGAAGAGGATGTGCGGGAGAATTACCGGCGGCTGGGCCGGGCTATGGGCTTTTCCTGCGAAAATCTGGTCTGCTCGGATCAGACCCATACTACAAACATACGGGTGGTGACAGAAGCGGATCGGGGAAAGGGATTTACCTGTCCCAAAGATTATACCGATGTGGATGGTCTGATAACGGATGTATCGGGTCTGGCCCTGGCCACCTTTTACGCGGACTGTGTGCCTTTATACTTTGTGGATCCGGTGCGCCGGGTCATCGGCCTGTCCCATTCCGGCTGGCGGGGAACTGTGGGAAAGATGGGAAAGAAGACCGTAGAGAAGATGCGGGAGGTCTACGGATGTGAGGCCACAGATATCCGGGCCGCCATCGGTCCCTCCATCTGCCAGAGCTGCTATGAGGTCAGCGGGGATGTGATCCTGGAATTTCAAAAGGCATTCCGGGAAGAACTGTGGCCGGAACTCTTTTATGCGAAAGAAAACGGGAAGTATCAGCTGAATCTATGGAAAGCCAATGAACGGATTCTGGAAGAGGCGGGCATCCTCCCGGAGCATGTGGAGGTCACCGATCTCTGCACCTGCTGTAATCCCCGGCTTTTATTCAGTCACCGGGCTTCTCATGGAAAGCGGGGAAATCTGGGCGCCTTCCTGATGCTGAAAGAGAAGGCGTATTAAATACAGAAGTGTATCAGCAAAGCATAGAACAGCAGGGCCAGTGAAAAGGCCGGTTAAAAAAGGAGCTATACACGGAACATTCCGTGTACAACTCCTTTTCTGATCCTTTCATCCGGATGCGATGATCCGGACCCGGCTTTAAGCGTTCTGCTTCTCCAGAAGTTTGCGAATTTTCTCCGTGGGATTGTTGATCTTTCCGACCGGAGTATCGTGATTCAGGGTATCAATGATGGTAGCCAGGAACTTGGTCATGTCTGCCTCTGCATAGTAGGGTTTGGAAAGAAGCTCCGGAGAGCGGTAGTTCAGGTTCGTGGTCACGATACGCTTGATGTAACCCTTCTCGTAATATTCATCGAATTTGTCGAAGCCGTCGGTGAAGAGACCGAAGGTACAGCATACATAGACATTGCGGGCTCCCCGCTCCTTCATCTGCTTTGCCACGTCCAGCATGCTTCCGCCGGAGGAAATCATATCGTCGATGATGATGACATCCTTGCCCACCAGGGAATCACCCAGGAACTCATGGGCCACGATGGGGTTCTTGCCGTTTACGACGGTGGAGTAGTCTCTTCTCTTATAGAACATACCCAGGTCGATGCCAAGTACGTTGGAGAAGTAGACCGCGCGTTCCATGGCGCCCTCGTCGGGAGCGATGATCATCAGGTGATCGTTATCCACCCGGAGATCCGGCTCAGTGCGAAGCAACGCTTTCATGAACTGATAGGGTGGTTGGAAATTATCAAAACCATTCAGAGGAGTGGCATTCTGTACTCTGGGGTCATGGGCATCAAAGGTGATGATATTCTGAACTCCCATATTCTGAAGCTCCTGCAGGGCAAGGGCGCAGTCCAGAGACTCCCGGCGGGTACGGCGGTGCTGACGTCCCTCGTAAAGGAAGGGAATGACCACATTAATCCGGTGTGCCTTTCCGGTGGCAGCGGAGATGATACGCTTCAGATCCTGATAATGATCATCGGGAGACATGTGATTGACCTGGCCGCATACGGTGTAGGTCAGACTGTAATTGCATACATCCACCATGATGAATAAATCGCTTCCACGGACGGATTCGCCCAGACGGCCTTTTGCTTCGCCCGTACCGAACCGGGGGCAGGAACAGTCGATCAGGTAGGAATCCTGCGCGTATTCCTGAAAATAGACGTTGTCCCGGTGCTGGGTGTTCGCGGTTCTGCGGAAATCCACGAGGTAGCGGTCTACCTTTTCCGCAAATTCCCTGCAGCTTTCCAGAGCTGCGATTTTCAGCGGTGCTACCGGTAAAATGTTATCAAACTGGTTATTTTCTGACATGAGAGTCCTCCAAAAGTGTGACGTAATTGAAGTTAGTATTAAAAAACATACTACATATAAATTTATACCATTTTCAGGGGCAGATCGTCAAGACAGATTGCTTTTTATTTTCAAATAAGGTATGATGTAATATGGTAAAGAAGAGGAGCTTTTATGAAAAAGATAAGAGAACATGTAATTAAAAGTATAGAACCGGGAAGTATCGCGGAGGAACTGGAGCTGGAGCCGGGAGACGTACTGGTGGAAGTGAACGGCCAGCCGGTCCGGGACGTTTTGGATTATCATTATCTGATCAACGAAGAATATCTGGAGATCGTGGTACGGAAGCCCGATGGAGAAGAATGGGAACTGGAGATCGAAAAGGAATATGAAGACGATCTGGGTATCGAGTTCGAGAACGGTATGATGGACGATTACCGTTCCTGCAGTAATAAGTGTATTTTCTGTTTTATCGATCAGCTGCCGAAGAACATGCGGAAGACCCTGTATTTTAAGGATGACGATTCCAGACTTTCCTTCCTGCAGGGAAACTATGTGACATTAACCAATATGAGCCAGGAGGATGTGGATCGAATCATCACCTACCGGATGGAGCCCATCAATATTTCCTTCCAGACCATGAATCCGGAGCTTCGCTGTAAGATGCTGCATAACCGCTTCGCCGGAGAGGCCCTGAAAAAGGTAGACCAGTTTTATGAGGCCGGAATCATCATGAACGGCCAGATCGTTCTGTGTAAAGGAGTCAATGACGGAGAGGAACTGAATCATTCCATCGAGCAGCTGACCCAATATCTTCCTTATCTGCAAAGCGTATCGGTGGTTCCTGTGGGACTGACCCGTTACCGGGACGGTCTGTATCCCCTGGAACCCTTTACCCGGGAGGACGCGGAGCAAGTGCTGGATCTGATTCACAGCTGGCAGGAGCGGATTTACCGGGAATACGGCACCCATTTTATCCATGCGGGCGACGAATGGTATCTGCTGGCAGAGCGGGAAATTCCGGAGGAAGAAACCTACGATGGCTATCTTCAGCTGGAAAACGGTGTGGGTATGGTACGTCTTCTCCGGGAGGAGACTGCAGCGGAGCTGGCAGAGCGTCAGGGAGACGACCGGAAACGCCGGGTGACCATCGCCACCGGAGAGCTGGCGGCGCCCATTCTCCGGGAGATCGGAGATGATATCACGAAGAAATATCCGGGGATCGATCTGCAGATACAGGCCATCAAAAATGAATTCTTCGGCGGAAAGATCACCGTGGCGGGGCTTCTGACCGGACAGGATCTGGCGAAGCAGCTTTCAGGCCTTGATCTGGGCGCGGAGCTTCTCCTTGGCGATCATATGCTGAAAAGCGGAGAGCAGGTATTCCTGGATGACATGACCGTGGCCCAGCTGTCAGGGACTTTACAAGTTCCTATAACTATTGTAAAATCAGACGGAAAAGCCTTTGTGGAGGCCGTGGTCGGCGGCAGTAAGGCCTGAATGTCCGAATCTGCAGTCAGAATACAGAATATAAGAACAGGAGAACAAGTATATGAGTAAACCCATCGTAGCCATCGTGGGGCGTCCCAATGTGGGTAAATCCACCCTTTTCAACGCCCTGGCCGGAGAGAATATTTCTATTGTAAAGGATACCCCCGGCGTGACCAGAGATCGCATCTACGCAGATGTAACCTGGCTTGACCACGCCTTCACCCTGATTGACACCGGCGGAATCGAACCGGACAGCAGCGATATCATCCTGTCCCAGATGCGGGAGCAGGCTCAGATTGCCATCGACACCGCCGACGTGATTATTTTCTTGGCAGACGTACGCCAGGGCCTGGTGGACGCGGATTCCAAAGTGGCGGACATGCTGCGACGCTCCCGGAAACCCGTGGTACTGGCTGTGAATAAGGTGGACAGCTTCCAGAAGTTTATGGCAGACACCTATGAATTCTATAACCTGGGGATCGGCGATCCGGTGCCCATTTCCGCAGCCTCCCGTCTGGGCATCGGCGATATGCTGGACGAGGTGGTAAAGCATTTCCCAAAGCAGACCGGCGAGATCGAGGAGGACGACCGTCCCCGTATTGCCATTGTGGGAAAGCCCAATGTGGGAAAATCTTCGATTATCAATAAGCTCATCGGCGAGAACCGGGTGATTGTATCCAATATCGCAGGCACCACTCGGGATGCCATTGATACTGAGGTACGCCGGAACGGAAAGGACTATATCTTTATCGATACGGCAGGCCTTCGCCGCAAGAATAAGATCAAGGAAGAACTGGAGCGTTACAGCATCATCCGCACTGTGACAGCGGTGGAGCGGGCCGACGTGGTGATTCTGGTCATTGACGCGAAAGAGGGCGTCACCGAGCAGGACGCAAAGATCGCGGGCATCGCCCATGAGCGGGGCAAGGGCATTATCATCGCCGTAAATAAGTGGGACGCCATCGAAAAGAACGACAAGACCGTCTATGAATATACCAATAAAATCCGCAATATTTTAGCATATATGCCTTATGCGGAGATTACGTTTATCTCTGCGGTAACCGGACAGCGTCTGCCGAAGCTGTTTGAACTGATTGATATGGTCATTCAGAATCAGAACCTTCGGGTGGCAACCGGTGTTCTGAACGAGATCATGACCGAAGCTGTGGCTCTGCAGCAGCCGCCCTCAGACAAAGGCAAGCGCCTGAAGCTCTTCTATATTACACAGGTGGCAGTGAAGCCGCCTACCTTCGTCATTTTCGTAAATGACAAGGAGCTGATGCACTTCTCCTACACCAGATATCTGGAGAACAAGATCCGGGATGCTTTCGGCTTCAAGGGAACTGCTTTGCGGTTCCTGATTCGGGAAAGAAAGGGTGATCAGCAGTGATACGTCTGGCATGTGTGGCCATCGGCTATGTGTTCGGTCTGTTTCAGACCGGTTATATCTATGGAGAATTAAAAGGTACGGATATCCGCCAGCATGGAAGCGGCAACGCGGGAGCCACCAACGCGCTCCGGACGCTTGGCTGGAAGGCAGGCCTTATTACCCTGCTGGGAGACTGCTTTAAGTGTGTCTTTGCGGTGCTTCTGGTACGCGCCCTGTTTGCGGGCCGTTATCCGGATGAACATATGGGCGTGCTTCTGGGAATGTACGCAGCCCTGGGTGTGATTTTGGGACATAACTTTCCTTTTTATCTGAAGTTTAAGGGCGGAAAGGGCATTGCGGCTACCGCAGGTCTGTACCTGTCCCTGGATCCGGTGATGACCCTGGTGGCTGTTGTATTATTTGGAGGCGCCGTAGGCGCGACCCGTTATGTATCCCTGGGTTCCATTCTGGTCAGCATCTGGCTGCCGGTGGGGACAATTCTGTTTGGGCAGCAGGGAAAGTGGGGGCTGTCTCAGGGACATCTCTATGAGCTTTATGCAATCACTGTTTTCCTGTGTCTGATGGCTATTTTCCGCCACCGTAAGAACATTGGAAGGCTTTTGAGCGGCACCGAGAGTAAGCTGGGACAGAAAGCAAAATAACAGCAGCGAATATTCAGAAATAGTGGGAGAGTAAACTATGGCAAAGACAGGCGTTATCGGAGCGGGCAGCTGGGGAACAGCCCTGGCTCTGGTGCTTCATCAGAACGGACACGAAGTAACCCTCTGGTCTCATTCGGAAGCTTCGGTGAAAAGTCTTTTAAAAGAACGGGAGCTTCCGGGAAAGCTTCCGGGCGTAAAGATTCCCGAAGAGATTCAGATTACCGGCGATCTGGAGCAGGCAATCCGGGGAATGGATATGCTGGTACTGGCGGTTCCTTCCGCCTGCATCCGCAGTACAGCTAGGAATATGTCCCCCTTTGTGGCGGACGGACAGCTTATCGTATGCGTATCCAAGGGCATCGAGGAAAGTACCCTGAAGATTATGACGGAAGTGATCGAGGACGAGATCCCGAACTGTCGGGCTGCGGTTCTGTCCGGTCCCAGTCATGCAGAGGAGGTGAGCCGCGGTCTGCCCACCACGGTGGTGGCGGGAGCCCATGACCGGGAGACAGCAGAGTACATCCAAAATCTTTTCATGAGCCGGGTATTCCGTGTATACACCAGCCCGGACATGTTGGGCATCGAGCTGGGCGGAGCCCTGAAAAATGTCATCGCCCTGGCGGCGGGTATTGCCGACGGACTGGGCTATGGCGACAATACCAAAGCAGCCCTGATCACCCGCGGTATCGCAGAGATGAGCCGCATCGGCACCGCCATGGGCGGCCGTCAGGAGACCTTTAACGGCCTTTCCGGCATCGGCGACCTCATTGTGACCTGCGCTTCAGTCCACAGCCGGAACCGGAAGGCAGGCTATCTCATGGGACAGGGACGTTCCATGCAGGAGGCCATGGACGAGGTGAAGATGGTGGTGGAGGGCGTCTATTCCGCCAAGGCAGCCATGGCGCTGGCCCGGAAGTATCAGATCGAGATTCCCATCATCGAGCAGGTAAACAAGGTATTATTTGAAAATAAATCCCCGAAGGAAGCTGTGAGCGAACTGATGCTCCGGGATAAAAAGATCGAAAATTCACAGCTCCCCTGGGAGTAGAGGGAGGCCGCCTATGCGCTGCTACAACTGCAACAAAAACTTTGATTATGAGAAATACTACGGCATCTGCCCCAAATGCGGCTGCTTTAACAGAAGAGAAACCATGGAGGAGCAGCATGAAGCCCTCCACGACCGGTTTTCCGACAGCTCCGACGAGGAATGCCACAGAGACCACAGGGAGTACAGCTCCCATCCCGGCGAGGAGCACCGGGCCGGCTATCAGGAAGACAGCTATACTTATCAGGAGGACGGTTATGCCCATACGGCCTACGCCGGGGAGACCGCAAAGAAAAAGGGCGTGGGCCTGTTTGTCTTTGGGGTTCTGTTCTTTATCGCTAGCATTTTTATGCTGATCGGTTCTGCGGTTTATATGGCAGTGCGTCCCAGGACGACCGCTGCTGTATCAGATACTTCTTCAGAACCCTATCTGGAAAGCGTAGAACATAGTCCGGGCACCTCTTTTGAATTTCAGGATTCCATGACCCTGGAGGTGGTGGAATGCAAGGAAGTAGCAGATCGCAGCGTTCTTCCCAGCCTGAAGGAAGGAACGAAGGTGATAGCGGTTCATCTGCGGGGAACCAGCGATGGAAAGTACGAGGACTATAATGAGATCTATGGCATGTACCTGAGTGTGGATCCTACCGGCTATCTTCAATGTATTTCTTCCTATGACTTTGAGCCCTATGCCCAGATGCTGGGTGTCTACCCCGCCCTGGATGAGAGGGCACTGAAGGGAGAGACTTCCTGCGACGGCTGGATCGGTTTTCTGGTTCCTGACTGGGTCACTGCCGCGGTGTTCTGGCTGGATGAATACGACTGCAGCGACTGGGACGGTGGGAACCTTCTTCGCACGCATCAGATCGAACTGTCCATCACGCCGTTGAATCCTTCCAAAGATTCTTACGGCGAAGGGACGGAGGAAACATCCGATCCGGCAGCGGAGGATAGTATCGTTGAAAACGCGGCGGAGGAGGATACAGAAGGAGGTACGGAACATGCAGAATAAGCTCAAAAGCAGTGTTTCGATTTTCCAGGTTCTGGGTATCATTTTTCTGGCCCTTGGCATTATCTTTCTGGCGAATACCGTATCCTTATGGATCCGGCAGAGCGTCTGGGGCGCTTCGGAGAGCAAGGGCTACTACTGTATTTTTGCCCCGGCGGGCAGCAAGGCCCTGGGGGATACTTACGAGGGCGTGCAGGCGGAAGAAGGTTATTCCTTTTACCGGCTGGAGTTTAAGGTAACCAATCAGGGAAATGCATCCAGGTACGGAGACGAATATTACGGCGTTTATTTCAATGATACCAAGGGAAACCGTGACGATGTACTGGACTGGTGGCCCACCGACACCGGCAGAGAGGAGGAACCCAAAGACGATACCGTATATCTCTTCGAGGGAGCGGACTATAACTATCTGCCGGCCGGGCGTCAGCTGCGGTACTTCAAGGTAGTACAGGTACGGGATGGCGTGAAAAGCTTTTCCGTGGATTATTATCCCAGTGGGGATTCAGACGATGAGCAGCTCAGCTTTGTCATGAGTCTGTAGAAATCCGCATCCGGATTCAAATAATATAATATGAGAAAGGGGCAGGTTTTATGAGAGTTGGAATAACGGGAGCAGGGATGACAGTACCCTGGTTTCTGGACGCGGCAAAGCAGATCCCGGAGATGGAAATCTGCGCGCTTTTTGCCAGAAAGGAAGAAAAGCGACGGAAACTATGCGAGGCATATCACATTCCAAAAGCCTATGACAGCTACGAAAAGCTTCTGGCTGATGACTCTCTGGATGTACTTTATCTTCCGGTGCCCAACGATCTTCACTACAGCTTCGGTAAGCAGGCCCTGGAAGCGGGAAAACATGTGATTATGGAGAAGCCCTTCTGTGTGAACCGGGCAGAGGCCCGGGAGCTGGCGGAGCTGGCGGAGAAAAAGGGTTTGATGATCTTTGAAGCCATCACCATCCAGTATAACCCCAACTATCAGAAGGTACGGGAGCTTCTGCCGGGCCTGGGGGATATCAAGATCGTCCAGCTCAACTTCTCCCAGTATTCCAGCCGCTACGAAGCCTTCAAGCGGGGCGATATTGCGCCGGTCTTTGATGTGAAGAAAGCGGGCGGAGCCCTTTTTGACCTGAATGTATACAATATTCATTTTGTGGCCGGACTCTTTGGCAGACCGAAAACGGTCCATTACTATCCCAATATGGAACGGGATGTGGATACCTCCGGCATTCTGATTCTGGAGTATCCGGATTTCCAGTGCGTGTGTGTGGCCGCCAAGGACTGCGGCGCTCCCTGCTCTGTGAATATCCAGGGCGATAAGGGCTGTATCTTCAGCCCATCCAAACCCAGCCTCTTTGAAGAATTTTCTTATCAGGAGAATAAAAAAGAGGCGGTTCCCTATGCCCTCCGGAACTCGGAATTCCGTTTTTACGATGAGCTGCGGGCTTTTACCGATTATTATACCGCCGGAGACTATGACGGGGTGAAAAAGCGGCTGGAGCACAGCCTTCTGATTATGGAGATTCTGGACACGGCGAGAGGGGTATAGGATACGATGTTTTTTTCCATTCATAATAAAGAAATTCGGGAAATCACCCTGGAACAGTTGGATTTCCACGATATCTGCGTAGGTTATCTGACCCTGGACGAGCTGAAGAACTGTTACGGGGATCTGGGGCTTTCCGAGGTGGCAGTCAAGGACTGTATGACGGATTTCACCCATTTTCGTACCAGTATTGACGTATACGACGAATTCAGCTTCGGTATGATCAATATCGTGGACATTCTGAATCTGAGTACCCGGAGAAACCGGATCGGTTTCTTTATTAAGAAAAATCTCTTTGTGGTGGTGAAAATCATCGACAAGGAAGACAGCATCCGCCAGATGTTTCTGGATGCTATCGGCCGCTTCCGTCAGAATGCCACCATGGAGAAGGTCATCTACGGCGTGCTGGAGCGTCTGCTTTCCAGCGGTAATAAGGGTCTGGTCATGACCGAGCGTCAGATCATTGCCATGGAGCGGGAAGTGGTAAACGGCAAGGTGGATCCGGAGCTGAATACGGAGATTTTCGATCTGCGGAATCGGCTTTCCACTCTGAAGAATTATTACGAGCAGCTCATTGACATCGGAGAGTCTCTCCAGGAGAACGAGAATGATCTGTTCGAGGAAGAGGATCTGCGTTACTTCAAGATCTTCACAGACAAATCCGAGCGCCTCAGCAACAATACCCAGCTGCTCTGCGATAACCTGATTCATCTTCGGGAGGCCATGGACGCCACCCTGAATTATAATCTGAACAATACCATGAAGCTTTTCACCATGGTGACTATCATCTTCCAGCCGCTGACCCTCATCGTGGGCTGGTACGGCATGAACTTCAAGTATATGCCGGAGCTGGGCTGGCGGTTCGGCTATCTCTATGTGATTATTCTGAGCATTGCAGTGGTCGGTGTGATTCTCTACTGGTTTAAGAAACGAAAGTTTTAGCATATAAAAATAAGGACTGAACAAAACGTATGAAGACAAGTGATTTTTACTATGATTTACCCCAGGAGCTCATTGCCCAGGATCCGCTGGAGGATCGGAGCAGCTCCCGGCTGATGGTGTTGGACAAAAAGACCGGAACGGTAGAGCATAAAGTGTTCCGGGATATCATCGACGAGCTGAATCCCGGTGACTGCCTGGTGGTCAATAACACCAAGGTTATCCCGGCCCGTCTGCTTGGCGTAAAAGAAGATACCGGAGCCCACATCGAAGTGCTACTTCTGAAGCGGAAGCAGGATAACGTGTGGGAGACCCTGGTGAAGCCTGGAAAGAAGGCCAGACCCGGTACACGGATTGTATTTGGCGACGGCCTTCTGAAGGCGGAGGTCGTGGATGTGGTGGACGAGGGAAACCGTCTGATTCGCTTTGAGTACGAGGGTATCTTTGAAGAGATCCTGGATCAGCTGGGACAGATGCCCCTGCCTCCCTATATTACCCATCAGCTGAAAGATAAAAACCGTTATCAGACTGTCTATGCCAAGCACGACGGTTCCGCGGCAGCTCCCACGGCGGGACTCCATTTTACGCCGGAGCTTCTGCAGCAGATTCAGGATAAGGGCGTCAAGCTGGCTCATGTGACCCTTCATGTGGGGCTGGGAACCTTCCGCCCGGTGAAGGTGGATGATGTGACGCAGCATCATATGCACTCAGAATTCTACATGGTGGAAGAGGATCAGGCAGAGCTCATCAATGAGACCAAGGCGGCCGGAGGACGGGTCATCTGCGTGGGGACCACCAGCTGCAGAACGCTGGAGTCAGCCACCGGAGAGGATGGTATCCTGAAGGCCGGCAGCGGCTGGACAGAGATCTTCATCTATCCCGGCTACCGGTTTAAGATCATGGACGCTCTGATTACGAACTTCCACCTGCCGGAATCCACCCTGCTGATGCTGGTATCCGCATTCGCAGATAAGGAGACCATTATGAAGGCCTACCAGGAGGCGGTGGAGGAACGGTATCGCTTTTTCTCCTTTGGGGATGCCATGTTTATCAAATAGGTACGGAAAGTAAAGGACGGAATAGAAATGCAGAAGATCAAAATGATAGCTCTCGACCTGGACGGAACCACACTGGACGACGAAAGCCGCCTGACAGACAGGACCCGGAGAACTCTGGAAGAAGCTATCCGAAGAGGGCTCCATGTAATCGTGGCCAGCGGACGGGCCTATACGGCGCTGCCGAAGGAAGTGCTTTCCATTCGGGGGATTCCCTACGCCATTACCTCCAACGGGGCGGCTACCTACGATCCGGCAGTCGGAGAACGGGTATTCTCTTATTGCATGGACGGGGAAAAGGTGGAACAGCTTCTGGAGCTTTTAAAAGAGGAGCCGGAGACTGCCATCGAAGTGTTCACTCAGGGACAGCCCTACGCGTCAGCAGACTATCTGGAGGATCCGGTGGTATATGGAGCTCCCGCCCGGGTGGTTCCCTATCTGCGCCGGACAAGAAAGTCCATCCCTGACGCCAGGACATTTGCCTGGGAGCACCGGCATGAGCTGGATTCCCTGGATATCATTGCCTCCGGTCCCATGGAGCGGGCCGAGTGGATCGGAAAGCTGGAAACCCTGGGCGGAATCTATGTGACTTCCTCCGTTTCCTACCGGTTGGAGATCTCCAATGAAAAGGGTGGTAAAGGCGCGGCCCTGCGGGAAGTGGCCGCCAGACTGCAGATTCAGCCGGATGAGATCGTGGCTTTTGGCAATGCGGAAAATGATATGGATATGATAGAATTCGCCGGACTGGGCGTGGCCGTGGCCAACAGCCCGGAGATTGTAAAGAAGTGTGCGGATCGAATCGCCCCCTCCAATCAGGACGAGGGCGTGGCGCAGGTTCTGGAGGAATTATTAAAGGAGCAGAAATCCTGAGGGATTTCCGCTCCTTTTTTAAAACCTTTTATTTCTGAATCTTCAGCAGATCCCGATAAAATTCCGGATAGGAGATATTCACACAATCGGCCCCCTGAATCTCCGTTTCGCCATCCGCATTCAGCGCTGCGATGGCGAAGGACATGGCGATCCGGTGATCCAGATGGCTGTCGATGACTGCGCCGTGCAGGGTATGACCTCCCTCGATGATCATACCGTCGTAGGTAGCTGTGACCCTGGCACCCATGGCGGTAAGGTTCTCCGTCATAACAGCGATCCGGTCAGATTCCTTGACCTTCAGTTCCGCAGCGTCCCGGATTACCGTAGTTCCTTCGGCAAAGCAGGCCATAACGGCGATAACGGGAAGCTCGTCGATGAGGGTGGGAATCAGCGCGCCCTCGATGGTACAGCCCTTCAGGGAAGAGGTACGCACCAGCAGATCCGCCGTGGGTTCTCCGCTGTCCGCATTCTCATGAAGCCGCGTCACATCTGCGTTCATCATTTCGCAGACACGTAAGATTCCGTCCCGGGTGGGATTGGTCCCCACATTTTTGATCAAAATCTCCGAATCCGGCGTGATGCAGCCTGCGGCAATGAAATAGGCTGCAGAAGAGATATCCCCCGGCACCTGTACCTTCTGTCCCGCAAGCTTCGGCTCCGGCTGAATGGTGGCAGTGGTGTCTTCTGTTTTGACTTCCGCTCCGAAGAAGTTCAGCATGAGCTCCGAATGGTTCCGGGAAAGAGCCGGTTCCGTGACACTGGTGGGAGCGTCTGCGTAAAGTCCGGCCAGAAGAATCGAGGACTTCACCTGGGCGGAAGCCACTCTGGTGGTATAATGGATGCCGTGCAGAGGACGGCCGTCGATGCGAAGGGGCGCGCAGCCGTTTCCGGAAAGACTGGTGATAGAAGCACCCATCTGACTTAAAGGTTCCATAATCCGTCCCATGGGCCGCTTCTGGATGGATGCGTCCCCGGTCAGAGTGGTTTCAAAGGTCTGACCGCTTAAAATACCGGAAATCAGGCGGGTGGTGGTACCGCTGTTCCCTGCGTCCAGAATCTGATCCGGGGCGGAAAGTCCGTGCAGGCCTTTTCCGTGAATAAGGATTTGTTCGCCCTTATCCTCGATGGAGATACCGAGACGCCGGAAACAGTCGATGGTGGAAAGACAATCCGCGCCCCGCAGGAACCCGGTGACCTCTGTAGTTCCCTCCGCCAGGGAGCCGAACATGACCGCCCGGTGGGAGATGGATTTATCTCCGGGGATGGTAATTTCTCCGTGTAAGCTCTGTGTGCGTGTGAATTTCATAAAAGTTCTCCTTTTTTGCAAGCTTAACGCTCGTAAATAGTATAACGATATCTGCGGAGCAGCTCCACCGCCTTCTTATAGGCTTCTTCCTCGTAGAGCTCTACCCGGAGTACAGCCTCTTCGAACTCCCGGTTGTGGATGATGCCTATATTTTTGATGCTGATGCCACCGGAGGCCAGAATCGTGGCCAGGGTAGCGATACCGCCGGCTTCATCCACCATATCGCAGTAGAAGGCAAAGGTCTTCTTCAGAGGGCCTGCGGAAGCCTCGGGGATGGAATTCCGGTAGTCCCGGGAGGCTGCAAAGAATTCATGAATCTTTCCGGCCTCTTTTCCGGTGATCTCCGACCGGAGACGGGAAAGCTGCTGCTGGTAATGATCCAGGGCCTTCAGGATATTGTCGGAATTGGTCATGCAGATCTGTTCCCACATATCGGGAGAAGAGGAGGCAATTCTTGTAATATCCTTGAATCCGCCCGCCGCGATCCGCTTCATCAGCTCCTCCGGACCGTCCAGATCCTTCACCAGCTCCACCAGGGAGGAGGCGATAAGGTGGGGCAGATGGCTGACGCAGGCTGTGATAAAGTCATGCTGCCGGTAATCCAGAACCAGCGGCAGCGCTTTCAGGGAAGCAACGAAGCTCACAAAATTCTGTACCGTATTCTCCGGCACACCTTCTCCGGGAGTAATAATATAATAAGCGTTTTCAATCAGATGGGGTTTGGCGTTCTCATAACCGGTCTTTTCCGAACCGGCCATGGGGTGGCCTCCGATAAACTGATCTGTCAGACCAAGCTCCTCCACCTTTTGGTGAATATCTGTTTTCGTGCTGCCCACATCGGTCAGAAGGCAGGTTTTTGGCAGAAGAGGCTTCAGTTCCTCCAGATACCGGGCGTTGGTGGAGACCGGTGCGCAGAGAAAGATGAGATCACAGGCAGCAAACTCCGGGCCAACCCCGGCGCAGGCCTCGTCGATGATGCCCTCCGCCACAGCCTTTTGCAGGGTATCCTGACTTCTCATATATGCCATCATGTGGACCTCCGGATAATATTCGCGAATGGCCTTTGCGATGGAGCCTCCGATGAGGCCGAGTCCGATGAAGCCGATGGTATTCCTGTTCATAATTGAAAACTCCTTTGTATATACGAAATCTCTAAGGATTTAGTTTAAAGTCTTTTGTTGAAAATGTCAAACGCTATTTTACTTTAACGTGTAGAAGTGATGCGGACGCGTTACAAATTGCTGTATAAAAATCGGAAGAAGAATAAATGACTTGTAAAAAATATATAAAAAGACTTGAAATATTATCTGACTTTTAGTAAAATATATCCATGGTGTTCCGATGCCTTTCATTGAATGAATGTTCTTTTTGACAGATGAAATATCCGGAACTATAAAATTATTGTAATCGGAGGAAGAGGCATGAATATTTACACAACTGACAAAATTCGTAACGTAGTTCTTCTTGGTCACGGCGGCTGCGGCAAGACCAGTCTTGTTGAGGCCATGGCTTATGTATCCGGTCTGACCACCCGTATCGGAAAAGTAACTGACGGCAATACCATCAGTGATTATGATAAGGAAGAGATTAAGAGAAAGTTCTCCATTACCACATCTGTGGTTCCTCTGATCTGGCAGGATTGTAAAGTAAATCTCCTGGATGCTCCGGGATATTTTGATTTTGTAGGTGAAGCAGAAGAGGCAGTGGCAGCGGCAGACGCAGCCATCATCGTCGTATCCGGTAAGGCCGGTGTGGAGGTAGGCACCCAGAAGGCATGGGATCTCTGCGAGAAGTATAAACTCCCGAGAATGTTCTTCGTATCCGAGATGGATGTGGATCACGCGTCCTTCCGCCAGGTGGTACAGGATCTGACCGATCTGTACGGCAAAAAGATCGCTCCTTTCTATCAGCCCATCCGAGAAAATGAGAAGTTCGTGGGCTACATCAATGTCTGCAAGATGGCGGGTCGGCGTTTTACCGGTATTGGACAGCGCGAGGAGTGTGAGATTCCCGAGTATTCCAAAGAGAACCTGGCCATCTGCCGGGAAGCCCTTCTGGACGCGGTGGCAGAGACCTCCGATGAGTTTATGGAGCGTTATTTCAACGGTGAAGAGTTCACCTTCAGCGAGATTCGCGCAGCCATGAAGTTCAATGTATGCGATGGCACCGTGATTCCCGTATCTATGGGTTCCAGCACCGAACTCCGTAACATCCACAACCTGATGAATGATATCGTGGAACTGTTCCCCAGTCCGGACAAGAAGCCCTGCAACGGAATCAATACCAAAACAAATGAGATTTTCGAAGCGAATTACGACTTCTCCAAGGCGAAATCCGCTTATGTATTCAAGACTATCGTGGATCCCTTTATCGGAAAGTATTCCCTGATCAAGGTATCCTCCGGCGTCATCAAGTCCGACGACACTCTGTACAACCAGGATAAGGATGCAGAGGAGAAGCTGAACAAGCTGTACATCATGCAGGGCAATAAGCCCATTGAGATTACCGAGCTTCACGCAGGCGATATCGGAGCCATCGGTAAGCTGGCGAATACCAAGACCGGTGATACCCTGTCCACCAAGGCTACGCCCATCGTGTACGGCAGAACCGAGATTTCCAAGCCCTATACCTACATGAGATATAAGGCAAAGAATAAGGGCGATGAGGATAAGATTTCCCAGGCTCTGGCAAAGATGATGGAAGAGGATCTGACCCTGAAGAACGTCAATGATTCCGAGAATCGACAGACTCTGCTCTACGGCATGGGCGACCAGCATCTGGACGTGGTAGTCAGCAAGCTGGAGGAGAAGTTCAAGGTAGCTATCGAGCTGTCCAAGCCGAAGGTGGCGTTCCGCGAGACCCTGAAGAAGAAAGCAGACGTGGACTCCAAGTATAAAAAGCAGTCCGGCGGACATGGCCAGTACGGTCACGTAAAGATGACCTTCGAGCCCTCCGGCGATCTGGAGACACCTTATGTATTCGAGCAGGTAGTCGTAGGCGGCGCGGTTCCGAAAAACTACTTCCCGGCAGTGGAAAAGGGTATTCAGGAATCTGTGGTAAAGGGGCCTCTGGCCGGATATCCGGTGGTTGGCGTTAAGGCCGTTCTGTACGATGGTTCCTATCATCCGGTAGATTCCTCCGAGATGGCCTTCAAGACCGCGGCAAGCCAGGCATTCAAGAAGGGCTTTATGGACGCCGGTCCGGTTCTCCTGGAGCCGATCGTGACCATGACCGTGACGGTTCCCGATAAGTATACCGGAGACGTGATGGGCGATCTGAACAAACGCCGGGGCCGTGTGCTGGGAATGAATCCGGTAGCAGGCGGCAAGCAGGAGGTCGTGGCAGACGTTCCGATGACAGAGATCTTCGGTTACTCCACAGATCTTCGTTCCATGACAGGCGGAAGCGGCGAATTCTCCTACGAGTTTGCCCGCTACGAGCAGGCTCCGGCAGACGTACAGGCCAAGGAAGTGGCTGCGAGAGCATCCGAGACCGCAGAGTAATATAACTGATATTACAGAGAAATTATGAAAAAGGGGAGATAGATGAGGGCATCCGGTTAACGCCGGATGCCCTTTTTTGACTTGTAAAAAAGACTTTTGCAGAGTACAATAAGAAAGTATACGTGTTATGGAGGACTTACATGATGAAACGATTATTGTATTACATGAAAGAGTATAAAAAGGAAAGTATCTTAGGTCCCCTTTTTAAACTCCTGGAGGCAAGCTTCGAGCTGCTGGTGCCCCTGGTGGTGGCGAGCATCATCGATACGGGTATTGCAAACCGGGACAGCAGCTATGTGCTGCGGATGGGCGGCCTATTGATTTTGCTGGGAATCATCGGCCTGACCTGCTCCATTACGGCTCAGTACTTTGCGGCCAAGGCAGCTGTGGGAAGCAGTACGGCCATGCGAAAGGCCCTGTTTGAGCATCTGAACAGCTTCTCCTATAAGGAACTGGACACCATCGGAACATCCACGCTGATTACTCGGATTACCAGCGATATCAATCAGGTGCAGACCGGTATTAATCTGGTGCTGCGTCTGTTCTTACGTTCTCCCTTTATTGTGTTCGGCGCCATGATTATGGCATTTACCATTGATGCGAAGTGCGCGGCGTTCTTCGCAGGCGTTATCCCGGTGCTGTTCATTGTGGTGTTCGCCATCATGGGAATCACCATTCCATGGTACCGGAAGGTGCAGAGCCAGCTGGATCGGGTGCTTTTGCATGTGCGTGAGAATCTGTCCGGCGTTCGTGTGGTACGGGCTTTCAACCGACAGCAGGACGAGATGGACTGCTTTCATCAGGACAGCACCACCCTCATGAACACCCAGCTTTTTGTGGGACGGATTTCCGGTCTTTTAAATCCGCTGACCTATGCCATCATCAACGCGGCGGTGATTCTGCTGATATGGACCGGCGGCCGTCAGGTGGATGCCGGTATCTTAAGCCAGGGCCAGGTAGTGGCACTGGTGAACTATATGTCCCAGATCCTGGTGGAACTGATTAAGCTGGCGAACCTGATTGTCAATGTGACCAAGTCTCTGGCCTGCCTGTCCCGTATCAATAAGATCATGGATCGGGAGCCTGGTATGACGGAAGGAACTGTGGCGGATCAGAAGCAGAAGAAGAATGTTCCCTGTGTGGAATTTAAAAATGTCAGTATCACCTACGAGAAAGGCGCGGACGCAGCTTTATCTCATGTGAATTTTCAGGCCTATCCGGGCGAGACCATCGGCGTCATCGGAGGCACCGGTTCCGGAAAGTCTACCCTGGTGAGTCTGATTCCCCGTTTCTATGATGTGAGCGAGGGTGAGGTTCTGGTGGACGGTCGGAATGTACAGGATTACACCTATGAAGGACTGCGTAGCAAAGTGGGCGTGGTTCCCCAGAAGGCTGTGCTGTTCTCTGGTACCATCCGGGAGAACCTGCAGTGGGGCAAGAAGGACGCCACCGACGAAGAACTGTACGCAGCCCTTGAGACCGCCCAGGGTCGTGAGATTGTAGAAAAGAAGGAAAAAGGCCTGGATACGGAAGTGCTGCAGGGTGGCCGCAATCTGTCAGGCGGACAGAGACAGCGTCTGACCATTGCCCGGGCACTGGTGCGGGATCCGGAGATTCTGATCCTGGATGACAGCGCTTCGGCTCTGGACTTTGCCACCGACGCGAAACTCCGGAAGGCGCTGCGGGAGCATAAAAAAGAAGCTACGGTCTTTCTGGTATCCCAGCGCGCAGCCACCATCCGCCAGGCGGATCAGATTATCGTTCTGGACGACGGCGCGGTAGCCGGCATCGGAAAGCATGATGAACTGTATCAGAATTGTGAAGTGTATCGGGAGATTTGTAATTCCCAGAGTTCAGCAGAGGAGGAAAAAGCACATGAAGCGTAAATCCACATTAAAAAGAGTCCTTTGCTATATCGAAGAGTATCGACTGTATCTGCTGGCATCCATTCTGCTGGCGGTTCTGACCGTGGCCCTGACCCTGTACGCGCCGATTCTCACCGGCGACGCCATCGACTATATGATTGGAAAGGGCGCGGTAGACTTTGCGGCTTTGCTTAAGCTTCTGACAAAGCTGGGTGTGATTATCGCAGCCACTTCCGTGTTCCAGTGGCTCATGAACCTCTGTAACAACCACATCACTTATAAAGTTGTGATGGATGTGCGGACCGAAGCCTTTGACCACATGCAGGATCTGCCTTTAAGCTACATCGACAGCCATCCCCAGGGTGATATTGTCAGCCGTCTGATCGCGGATATCGACCAGTTTTCCGACGGCCTGCTGATGGGATTCACTCAGCTTTTTACCGGTGTCATGACTATTCTTGGAACCCTGCTGTTCATGCTTTCTGTAAATGTGGGCATTACCCTGGTGGTTGTCTGCATTACACCACTGTCCCTTCTGGTGGCCAGCTTTATCGCCAGGCGGACCCACAGCATGTTTAAGCTCCAGTCCGAGACCAGAGGCGAGCTGACCGGCCTGATTGATGAAATGGTAGGAAACCAGAAAGTGGTAAAAGCCTTTGGTCATGAGGAAGAAGCCATCGCACAGTTTGACGAGATTAACCGGCAGCTGCAGAAGCACAGCCTGCGAGCGATTTTTTATTCCTCAATCACGAACCCGGCTACCCGTTTCGTCAACAGTATGGTGTACGCGGGCGTGGGCGTGGCAGGCGCCTTTGCGGCCATCCGGGGTGTATTGAGCGTAGGCCAGCTGTCCTGCTTCTTAAGCTACGCAAACCAATATACGAAGCCCTTTAATGAGATCTCCGGCGTGGTTACCGAGCTTCAGAATGCCCTGGCCTGCGCGGAACGTGTGTTTGATTTCATCGACCAGGAGCCCATGAGCGCCGAGCCGGTGAATGGCCCCCATATCGAGAAAGTACAGGGAAGCGTGGATCTGGAAAATGTGCAGTTTTCCTATACGAAGGACAGAGAGCTGATCAAAAACCTGAACCTGCATGTAAAGCCCGGTCAGAGAATCGCCATCGTGGGTCCTACAGGCTGCGGAAAAAGTACCCTGATCAATTTGCTGATGCGTTTCTACGACGTGGATGCAGGCTGTATTTCCGTGGACGGAACACCTATTCAGAAACTGACCCGGGAAAACCTGCGGCAGCAGTACGGTATGGTATTGCAGGAGACCTGGCTGAAGTCTGCGACGGTCCGTGAGAATATTTCCTATGGAAAGCCGGACGCCACGGAGGAGGAGATTATCGAGGCGGCGAAGGCCTCCCATGCCCACAGCTTTATCCGGCGTCTGCCGAAGGGTTATGACACGGTGCTTTCCGAAGACGGCGGCAGCCTTTCCCAGGGCCAGAAGCAGCTTCTGTGTATCGCCCGTGTCATGCTGTGCCTGCCGCCCATGCTGATTTTGGACGAAGCCACATCCAGTATTGATACCCGTACGGAGCTGAAGATTCAGAATGCCTTTGCGAAAATGATGGAGGGACGCACCAGTTTTATCGTAGCCCACCGTCTGTCCACTATCCGGGAGGCAGATGTAATTCTCGTTATGCGGGACGGACAGATCATCGAGCAGGGTACCCATGAAAGTCTGCTTGCGGCCAAGGGCTTCTATGCGGAGCTTTATAACAGCCAGTGGGCTGTGTAAAAGGCCGTAAAGGACCGATTTTGCTTGACAAAGCAGACTGGTGTGATATGATAAAATGCAGTGAGAATTCGTGAATTGTAAGTATATGTGATTACGAAGATTCTTATTTTTACAAGATAAACAAGAGGAGTGGAAAGAAATGGCAGTACCATTTAACCACCGCGCGGTGGAAGAAAAGTGGCGGAAGCACTGGGAAGAGCATCCGGTGAACGTCAACGACGGGAAAAAACCGAAATACTATTGTCTGGATATGTTCCCCTATCCGTCAGGCAACGGACTTCATGTGGGTCACTGGAGAGGCTATGTTATCAGTGACGTATGGAGCCGTTACAAGCTGATGCAGGGACATTATATTATTCATCCCATGGGATGGGACGCATTCGGACTCCCGGCTGAGAACTACGCTATTAAGATGGGTGTACATCCGGCCAAGTCCACCGCAGAGAATGTGGCCAATATCAAGAGACAGATCAACGATATCGCAGCTCTTTACGACTGGAATATGGAAGTCAATACCACCGATCCGAAGTTCTATAAGTGGACTCAGTGGATCTTTGTACAGATGTTTAAGAAGGGACTGGCTTACGAGAAGGAGTTCCCCATCAACTGGTGTCCGTCCTGTAAGACCGGTCTGGCAAATGAGGAAGTAGTCAACGGCTGCTGCGAGCGCTGCGGCACTGCAGTTACCAAGAAGAACCTGCGTCAGTGGATGCTGAAGATCACCGCGTACGCAGACCGCCTGCTGAACGACCTGGACAAGCTGGACTGGCCGGAGAAGGTAAAGAAGATGCAGACCGACTGGATCGGCAAGTCTTATGGTGCCGAGGTAGATTTTAAGGTAGACGGAAGTGATGAGAAGATCACCGTATATACCACACGTCCGGATACTCTGCACGGTGCTACTTTCATGGTACTGGCTCCGGAGCATGCGTTGGCTGCCAAACTGGCCACCGAAGAGACCAGAGCGGCCGTAGAGGATTACATCTTTAAGTCTTCCATGCGTTCCAATGTGGATCGTGTACAGGATAAGGAAAAGACCGGCGTATTTACCGGAAGCTATGCCATCAATCCCATTAACGGAGCAAAGGTTCCCATCTGGCTTTCCGACTATGTACTGGCTGACTATGGTACCGGCGCCATCATGTGCGTACCGGCCCATGACGACCGTGACTTTGAGTTCGCAAAGAAGTTTAATATTCCGATCATCCAGGTTATTGCCAAGGATGGTAAGGAAATCGAAAACATGACCGAGGCTTATACCGAGGCCAGCGGAACCATGATCAATTCCGGCGAGTGGAACGGCATGGAGTCCGCAGTCCTGAAAAAGGAAGCTCCGCTTATCATCGAGAAGATGGGCGTAGGTAAAAAGACCGTCAACTATAAGCTGCGTGACTGGGTATTCTCCCGTCAGCGTTACTGGGGCGAGCCCATCCCGATCATCCACTGCCCGAAGTGCGGAAATGTTCCGGTTCCGGAAGATCAGCTTCCGCTGGAACTGCCGGAGGTGGAGAGCTATCAGCCTACAGGTACCGGAGAGTCTCCGCTGGCAGCCATTGATGAGTGGGTCAACACCACCTGTCCCTGCTGCGGCGCGCCTGCAAAGAGAGAGACCAACACCATGCCCCAGTGGGCAGGTTCCTCCTGGTACTTCCTGCGCTACGTGGACAACCACAACGACGAGGAGCTGGTAAGCAAGGAGAAAGCAGACAAGTATCTGCCGGTAGATATGTATATCGGCGGTGTCGAGCATGCGGTACTGCATCTTTTGTACTCCCGGTTCTACACCAAGTTCCTGCATGACATCGGAGTCATCGATTTTGACGAGCCCTTCACCAAACTGTTCAACCAGGGTATGATCACCGGAAAGAACGGTATCAAGATGAGTAAGTCCAAAGGAAACGTGGTTTCCCCGGACGACCTGATCCGAGACTACGGCTGCGACGCCCTGAGAATGTATGAGATGTTCGTGGGGCCGCCCGAACTGGACGCAGAGTGGGATGACAGAGGAATCGACGGCGTATCCCGTTTCCTGAAGCGTTTCTGGAACCTGGTTCTGGATAATAAGGACAAGGGAGCCAAAGAGACACCGGAGAGCGTCAAGATCCGTCATAAGATGGTATACGATATCACCACCCGTCTGAACAGCTTCAGCCTGAACACCGTTATCTCCGGTTTCATGGAGTATAACAATAAGCTCATCGATCTGGCAAAGCGTCAGGATGGTCTGGATAAGGAAACCTTGGAGACAGCAGTTACCCTGATCGCGCCGTTTGCACCCCATATCGCAGAGGAACTCTGGGAGCAGCTGGGTCACAGCGAGACTGTATTTGCACATGGATGGCCGGATGCGGATGAGGAAGCCATGAAGGATGATGAGATCGAGATCGCTGTACAGGTAAACGGCAAGACCCGTGGAACTGTCACCATCTCCAGCAGCGCAGCGAAGGAAGAGGCTATCGCAGCTGGTAAGGAAGTGGTCGCAGACTGGCTGAAAGGCACTATCGTAAAAGAGATCTACGTGCCCGGAAGAATTATTAACATCGTGGTAAAACCGTAATGAACGAGCAGAAATCAAACGAAACACAGATAGAAAAATTAGAAGAAGAGCTGCGGGATGCTATCCCGCAGCTTGAGAATCGGTTCCGGATCACCATCTGGAACCGATTAGTCGTTCTGTTAAAGTGGCTGGTATTCGCCACACTGACGGGTCTGGCCCTGGGACTGGTGGGAACTGCTTTCGGAAAAGGAGTTTCCATGGCTACGGCCTTCCGTATGGCTCATTCCTGGATCCTGTACAGCCTGCCCTTCGCAGGCGTCCTGATTGTCTGGATGTACAAATGGGAGCGAAAGCAGGAGCGAAGCAGTACCAATATGGTCCTGGACGCCATCCATGCAGAGCGGGAGATTCCGTTAAAGACAGCGCCGCTGATCTTCATTTCCACGATTCTGACCCATCTCTTCGGCGGTTCTGCCGGACGGGAGGGCGCTGCTTTACAGCTTGGCGGCAGCATCGGTAATTTTCTGGGGAGGGTTCTGCGTATCGATGAAAATGACCGGCGTGTCATGATCATGGCAGGTATGAGTGCCGCTTTCTCAGCTCTGTTCGGTACGCCTATGGCGGCGGCAGTCTTTTCCATGGAGGTGGTCAGCGTTGGTATCATGCATTACGCGGCTTTGGTACCCTGCGTGATAGCCTCCTATGTGGCCTACGGTGTCGCCTGCCACTTCGGACTCACCGGTGAACGATTTGCCCTGGGAACGCTCCCGGAATTCAATATCATGAATGCCGGTAAAATCCTGTTTTTAGGCTTTTGCTGCGCCGCAGTCAGCATCCTGTTCTGTGTCGTCTTACATAAGACAGAAGAACTTTTTGCGGAAAAAATTAAGAACAGCTTTTTGCGGCCCCTGGTGTCAGGCATTCTGATTATTGGATTGACCCTGCTTCTCGGAACCACGGACTACCTGGGAACCGGTATGCAGGTGGTAGAACGGGCGGTGGTAGACCGGCAGGTCATCTGGTGCGCTTTCCTCCTGAAGATCATATTTACCGCCATCACCTTATCCGGCGGCTTCAAGGGCGGCGAGATCGTCCCCACCTTCTTTGTAGGAGCTACCTTCGGCTGTCTCATGGGCCAGATATTACACATTTCCCCATCCCTGGCCGCCGCCTGCGGCATGGCCGCCGTATTTTGCGGCGTCACCAACAGCCCCATTTCCTCCCTGCTGATCAGTCTTGAAATGTTCGGCTTCGAAGGCGCGCCCTTTTACTTTATAGCTATCGCAATCAGTTATATGCAATCAGGATATTATGGCCTCTACCGCAGCCAGAAGATCATGTACTCCAAAGTAAAAACGACGTTCATCAACCGCAATGCCAAAGAGTAGCACGTCAAACCAGCTGCACCGCATCCAAGCGACATTTAAATACAGGAAGAGAATAGAAGCAGCACCTTCCTTAAGGAGGACCTCGATGGGCCAAACGTGGGAAGGTGCTGCTTCAGGCCTCTTTTGTCCGTTTCTTTTCGTCTCGTCCGTCTTACTTCATGAAACTCCGCGCCAACTGCACCATCTGCTCCATCCGCGCGATTTCATCCTGGTTTTTTCCCTTCTTCAGACTCTCAAAAATCTCCTGAAACTCCCCCTCCGACATCGGATGATCTGAATTCTTCGCCGCATTCATAATCCGCTGTAATTCCCTTGGATCCATACTCGCCATATTCACCTCATTTCCCGGCGCATCCTCCCGGGCCTGAGCGTCCGGATGATCCTTCTCCGCCGTGACCGCAGCCATTTCCGCCATCATTCCGGAATACTGCATATAAGTAGTCATAAGTTCCATCATCCGCAGAATCGAATCGATCTTCCGACCCAGCTCATTACATTTCCGCTGCAGATCCCGCAAAATTCGGTATCCGTCATCCCCCGGCCCCATAGGCATGCCTCCGGTTCTTTTGAATCAATATATGGAAACCCGGGCCAAAATATGAACCCGGGACAGAAAAAGGGGAGGAAAGTCGAAACTCCCCTCCCGGAACACAAGGGCATCGTCGGACTAGCATCCGCAGCCGTTACCGCATCCACAGCCATTGTTGCCGAAAAAGCTTCCGTTGCCACAGCCGCCGCAGCAGCACAGAATCAGAATCAGCCACAGACAGCTGTTGTCATTGCCACAGCCATTGCCGCCGCAAAGACCGTTGCCGTTGCCACAGAAGGAGGTCAGCAGCAGAAGCCAGATCAGGGTATTGCAGCAGCTGTTATTTCCGGAATCGCCGCATCCACAGCCACAGTTGGTAGCAGTTAAATCACTCATGAGAAATCCTCCAGGAAAAATATTTATTTACAGTTCCATAATATGTGGAGAACAAAAAAATGTGACGAAACTGAAAAGACACAGAAATTACACAGGAATTTAACTTGTAAGGCGGAGAGATTTGTGAGAAAATAGAAACAATAATTCAGTATTCATAAATAAAAAGAAAGGAAGCGTAACTATGCCTGCAACCTATGCACATTATAAATTTGGAAAAGAAGTGTACCGGGCCCTGCCTCAGGAGCTCCGTCAGATCATCAAAGAGAACCGGGCGGCCTACCTTATCGGTCTCCACGGACCGGATCTGCTGTTTTACTATCATCCCTGCTACAAGAACCGGATTAACCAGCTGGGCGTGAAGATGCACAGACAGCTGGCCTCCGACTTTTTCGACCATGCCAGAATCGTCTATCAGGAAAAACCGAGTTACGTCCTGTTATCCTATCTGTGCGGCTTTCTCTGCCACTTTATGCTGGACAGCGAGTGCCATCCCTATATTTCCAGATATATGGAAGAACACCATCTGGGTCATCTGGAGATCGAGACTGATTTTGATCGGATGCTGCTGACCGAGGACGGACTGGAGCCGGTGACAGCCAATTGTACCCGCCATCTGATCCGGGATCTGGATACGGAAGAAGCCATCGCTTCCGTGCTGGGCGTGACAGCCGATCAGGTGGATACCTGTATTCTTGGCTTTCATAAGACCATTCGCCTGTTCCAGTGTCCTTCTGCCGCAAAAGGCCATTTTCTGAAAGGTTTCTTTACCCTTATTGGGCAGAAGAAGGGCATTGGTGGTCTGGTAATGACCGGTCAGGTAAACCGGAAGTGCCGGGAGAGCGGCCAGATGCTGGAAGCGCGGCTGGAGAGCGCTGTGGAGCCGACGGTACAGGAGATCACCCGCTATGTGGAAACCATTCAGACCGGGAAGCCCTTAAGTCTCCGTCTGAAACGTGATTTTGAATAGAATAAAGCAAGAAAGAGTCTTATGAGGGAGAAAATATGAACCGAACAACCAAACTGGAACGCAACTGGATCCTCTATGACGTGGGCAATTCCGCCTTTGTACTGCTGGCGGCCACCATCATACCCATCTACTACAAAAACCTTACGGCAGCCAGCGGCATTTCCGCTGCCGATTCCACCGCCTATTTCAGCTACGCTACTTCGCTGGTTACCATGATTGTTGCTGTGCTGGGACCGGTTCTGGGCAGCTTCGCTGATACCAAAGGCTTTAAAAAGCCGGTATTTACCTTCTTTATGATGATGGGTGTCCTGGGCTGCGCCGGCCTTTCTCTTCCGGGAACCTGGCTTGCCTTTCTGGTGATCTTTATTATCGCCAAGGTAGGCCTGAATGCCAGCCTGGTCTTTTACGACGCCATGCTGGCGGATGTGACCACGGACGAGCGGATGGATCTGGTGTCCGCCCGGGGCTATGCCTGGGGCTACATCGGAAGCTGTATTCCCTTTGTATTCAGTCTGATCTTCGTGCTCTGCGCCGACCGGATCGGCATCTCCGGAGCCACGGCCATGACCATCGCGTTTCTCATTAATGCTCTCTGGTGGCTTCTGGTGACTTTGCCCCTTTTGCGCACCTACGAGCAGACCCATTACGTGGAGCGCTCCGCCCATCCGGTACGGGACAGCTTCACCCGTCTGGGACAGAGCTTTTCCGAGATCCGGGAGCGTCCTCAGATCTGGTATTTCCTGCTGGCCTTTTTCTGCTACATTGACGGCGTATATACCATCATCGACATGGCTACCTCCTATGGAAAGGATGTGGGTATCAGCGATACCAATCTGCTTCTGGCGCTGCTTCTGACCCAGGTGGTTGCTTTTCCCTGTTCCATTCTTTTCGGACATCTGTCCAAAAAGTTTCGGAATACGACATTGATTCAGGCGTCTATCATCGGCTACTTCGGCGTGGTACTCTTTGCGCTGCAGCTGGATAAGGCCTGGGAATTCTGGTTCCTGGCCGTCTGGGTGGCTGTATTCCAGGGAGCTATCCAGTCCCTGTCCCGTTCCTATTTTGCCCGGATCATTCCCAAGGAAAAGTCCACCGAGTATTTCGGCTTCTTCGATATCTTCGGAAAAGGCGCGGCCTTTGTGGGAACCTTGCTGATGGGTATTTCCACTCAGCTTTTCCATACATCCCGGGCAGGCGTGGCTATGCTGGCCCTGATGTTCGCGGCAGGTTTTGTTCTCTTTCGGATGGCAGTCCGGCATGAGCCGGCATAAGATAACAGAAAAGCAAGGAGTTTTCTGTTATGAATCGGGTACGAGAGCTTGTGGGAGCTTCCTGTGCTTACGAATATGGTTTCTCCGGAAAGGGAATCGGCATTGCGGTTCTCGACTCCGGTATCAACGACGCTCATCCGGATCTGCAGGGCAGACTGGTTTATTCTTATAATTATACGAATGATTCCGAACATGCACCCGACGACTGTGGTCATGGAACCCATATCAGCGGAATCATCGGCGGAACAGGAGTGGCATCCGGCGGAAGGTATCAGGGCCTTGCGCCGAGATGTCATTTTGTTTCCCTGAAGATTCTGGATCAAAGGGGGAACGGAAGCAGTCAGTCCCTGATTCGCGCCCTCCATTGGATTCTGGAACAGGGCAAAGAATATGGAATCCGCATCGTCAATATTTCTGTGGGCGGCAGCGTGCCGAGGCATGCCGGGCCAACGGAGCTGGTTAAGGCAGTGGAAGAGGTATGGGACGCCGGATATCTGGTCTGCGCAGCCGCAGGGAATCAGGGGCCGGACCGCTCCAGCATCACCGTGCCGGGCACCAGTCCGGCCATCATCACGGTGGGCGCTTCCGATGACGAGCGTGCCGTCCGGGTGCAGGGACAGCGAAAAAGGCATTATTCCGGAAGGGGTCCCACGCCGGAACTGGTGGAAAAACCGGATTTAGTGGCCCCCGGGGCCTCCATTTTATCCTGTAACAGTTTTTTCGGACAGCCGGGGGCCGGATATTACACAGCCAAGTCCGGTACCTCCATGGCCACTCCTGCGGTAGTGGGCGCTCTGGCCCTCCTGTGTGAAAAGGAACCGGCCCTCACCAACCGGCAGATCAAAGAGCGTCTCTGTATTTCCTGCCGAAATCTTGGCTATCCCAGGAACCGTCAGGGCTGCGGAAGGCTCTGGCTCCCCGGTCTGCTGGGTCTGGAGGAAGCCTCCTCCCGGGAATGAAATCCGGGAAACTGCATATCCTGTAAAAAAACAAAGATGGGAATCAGGACTTATGGCGGAAAACTGCAGGGAAAAGATCGTTTCAGAGGATTATGTGGACTTTATCTGGCAGCCGGGACTTGGTCAGGTAGAGCTGGCGGAACAGTATCCGGATCTCTGTATCCAGCCCATCAACGACTATTATTCTGTCTTTTATGCCGGGGAGGGCTTTTACCAGGGCAGTGAGGGGCAGTACTATGAATATGACTATGAGGTATTTCCCACCCTCTACAGCCTCCTGCAGACGGAGGCCCTGGAGGACTCCGGGATTCTGCGTCTCCAGAACCAGCCATTGTTGCGGCTGAAGGGGGAAGGAGTTCTTCTGGGCTTTATTGACACAGGCATCGACTATCGGAATCGGTGCTTTCTGGATGAATTCGGACGTTCCCGGATTCTTGCCATCTGGGATCAGGGTGATCAGACGGGGCAGCTTCCGCAAAACATCGGTTACGGCAGTGTTTACGTCCGGGAGCAGATCGAAGAAGCCCTGGTCTCGGATCAGCCATACAGAATCGTACCCGGCCGCGACGTCTCCGGTCACGGAACCAGGCTGGCGGCTCTGGCTGCCGGAAGCGAGGATCCTGAGACCGGGTGGCTGGGAGCCGCACCCAGGTCTATGGTGGCCATGGTGAAACTGAAACCTGCCAAAACCTACCTGAAGCGCTATTTTATGGTGCCGCCGGAGGCAGAAGCCTATCAGGAAAATGATATCATGCTGGGAGTCCGATTTCTTCACGAACTGGCCTATGCCCACAAAATGCCCCTGGTTCTCTGTCTGGCCCTGGGGACGAACATGGGCGGACACACAGGAACACTTCCCTTGAGCTCTTATCTGAATGCCATCAGCGCCCGGGCAGGCCGTTGTGTGGTCGTAGCTGCAGGAAACGAGGCCAATCAAGGCCATCATTATTACGGCGTCCTGCAGTCAGCGGAACCCTATCAGGATGTGGATCTCCGGGTAGCTGAAAACGAATACGGGCTTCTCATGGAGCTTTGGAGCAGTACGCCGGATCTGATTTCCGTTTCGCTGATTTCACCCTCCGGAGAAGAGGTTCCCCGGATCAATCTCGGACAGAAGAGCTGGCGCTTTGATTTTCTTTTTGAGCGGACTGTGGTGTATGTGAACTTTCAGCCTCTGGATCCCTACAGCGGAGAGCAGCTCATCGTCATCCGTATGGCCTATCCTTCTCCCGGGATCTGGAGAATCCGGGTCTACGGCAGCCAGTTCCTCCATGGAGTCTATAATATCTGGCTGCCTGTGACTGGTTTTCTCTCTCCGGATACCGTATTTCTGAATTCCAATCCTGACATCACTGTCACGGATCCGGGCAATGCAGAGCTCCCCATTACCACGGGAGCCTACAACACCCGGAATCGCAGTATCTATATCGATTCCAGCCGGGGTTATACCCGAAATGGCCGAATCAAGCCGGATCTGGCTGTGCCCGGCGTATCGGTGGCCACCTATGGCCCGGGAAACCGGTTTACCTCCATGAGTGGAACCAGCGCAGCGGCCGCGATAACCGCAGGGGCAGCTGCCCTGATGCTGGAGTGGGGTGTCGTAAAAAAGAATCGGGAGATCTTAAGCACCATCGAAATTAAACAGCTTCTGATCCGCGGGGCGGATCGGAGCGGCAACGACCTTTATCCCAACCGCTCCTGGGGCTATGGAACCCTGAATCTCTACGGGGCCTTTGCAGCCCTGGGACGTTTTTAAAGAGAAAGCTTGCGATGGAACAGGGAATCGTCTATAATAGAACGTAAAGTGCGGTTACCGAAGAAAAGCAATGCCGCAGGAAAGAGGAGGATACAGGATGGACAAAATTAAGATGACGACTCCGTTGGTAGAAATGGACGGAGACGAGATGACACGGATTCTCTGGAGCATGATAAAAGAAGAATTACTGCTTCCCTTTGTGGATTTAAATACAGAATACTATGATCTGGGGCTGGAGCACCGGAACGCCACGGACGATCAGGTGACCGTGGACGCCGCGGAAGCCACCAAGAAGTACGGCGTAGCAGTTAAGTGCGCCACCATCACCCCTAACGGCGCCCGGATGGAAGAGTACGATCTGAAAAAGATGTGGAAGAGCCCCAACGGCACCATCCGCGCCATTCTGGACGGAACCGTTTTCCGGGTTCCTATTATCGTAAAAGGCATCGAGCCTTATGTAAAGAACTGGAAAAAACCCATTACCGTGGCCCGTCATGCCTACGGCGATGTGTATAAGGCGGCGGAAATGCGGATCCCGGGTCCCGGAAAGTGTGAGCTGGTCTTTACGGGAGAGGATGGAACCGAGCTTCGGGAGACCATCCACGACTTTCAGGAGGGAGGAGTGGTACAGGGTATGCACAACCTGGAAAGCTCTATCGAAAGCTTTGCCAGAAGCTGCTTTTCCTATGCCGTATCCCAGAAGCAGGATCTGTGGTTTGCCACCAAGGATACCATTTCCAAAAAGTATGATCATTTCTTCAAGGATACTTTCCAGGAGATCTATGAGAAAGAGTACAAAGAGCAGTTTGAAAAGCTGGGAATCACCTACTTCTACACACTCATCGACGATGCGGTGGCCCGGGTAGTCAAGTCTGAGGGCGGTTATATCTGGGCCTGCAAGAACTATGACGGCGACGTGATGAGCGATCTCATCGCCACGGCCTTCGGCTCCCTGGCCATGATGACCTCCGTACTGGTATCTCCCCATGGATATTTTGAGTACGAGGCCGCCCACGGAACCGTGCAGCGCCATTACTATAAGCACCTGAAAGGAGAGGAGACCTCCACCAATTCCATGGCTACCATTTTTGCCTGGTCCGGAGCCCTGCGCAAGCGCGGCGAACTGGATGGCAATCCGGCTCTGATGACTTTTGCCGATAAGCTGGAGGAGGCTTCTGTCCGGACCATCGAAAGTGGAAAGATGACGAAGGATCTGGCTCTGATTACCACCTTCCCGGATCCCGCTGTCCTGTCCAGTGGAGACTTTATCAAAGAAATACGGAAAACCTTAGAGGAACTTCTGAATGCTGTTTAATTCCAATGCTTTTTATGTATTTTTACCCCTGGTGTTCGCATTATACTGGCTGACGCCCCGGAAATACCGCTGGGGCGTCCTGCTGGTATCCAGCTATTACTTTTATATGAGCGCCAATGCCGCATACATTGTGCTGCTTCTGGCTACCACTTTGATTTCCTACGGAACGGCGCTTCTCATGGAGCGCACTCCGGATTCGAAGAGACGGAAGCGGTATCTGTGGATCGCTCTGGTGATCTGTCTGGGTTTCCTGTTCTTTTTCAAGTACTTTAATTTCTTAAGCACCTCGGTGACGACGCTGCTTCGGAAATGTTCTCTGCCCCTTGACGATGTGACCCTGAATCTGGTGCTTCCGGTGGGAATCTCTTTCTACACCTTCCAGACCCTGGGCTATGTGCTGGATGTATACCACGGGAAGACAAAGGCCTGCAGACATTTTGGAAAATACGCGGTGTTTGTTTCCTTCTTCCCGCTGCTTCTGGCGGGCCCCATCGAGCGGGCAGAGCATCTGATGCCCCAGATCGAGAGAGAACATTCCCTGGATGCGGACAAAGCCATCCGGGGATCCAAATGGATCGCCTGGGGCTTCTTTAAGAAGATTGCCATCGCTGATGTGGTGGCTTCCTGTGTGGATGTGGTCTATAATCAGGTGACCTCCTATACAGGTCTGGCGCTGGGTATCGCCACCCTTTTCTATGCTTTTCAGGTATATTGCGACTTCTCCGGCTATTCGGATATTGCCCGGGGCGTGGCTACCCTTTTCGATATCGAACTGGTCAATAACTTTAAAAGTCCTTATTTTTCCGCTTCCGTCAAAGAGTTCTGGAGCCGCTGGCATATTTCTTTGTCCAGCTGGCTGCGGGATTATATCTACTTTCCTCTGGGAGGAAGCCGGAAGGGCACCTTTCGAACCTATCGGAACCTGATGATCACTTTTCTGGTCAGCGGACTCTGGCATGGGGCCAGCTGGACCTTTGTGGTCTGGGGCGGCCTTCACGGACTGGCCCAGATCGCCGAACGGATCTGGAACCGTTATTTCCCGCCGAAAAAAGAGCGGAAGAGTGTGATCCGGGTATTGCTGACCTTCGCCTTCGTGACGCTGACCTGGCTCTTTTTCCGGGCTAATACTATGAGCGACGCCGGTTATATCCTGACCCATCTGTTTGACGGAATCACCCATCCGGTGGCTTATGTGCGGACCGCTTATGAGGCTTTTGATTCCGCCGGACTGATCCAGAGTACGGATCTGAAGCTGGTGCTGATCTGGATCCTGGTGCTTCTGGTTCATGATTTTATCGGACTTCGTCGGGATGTGGCCGACTGGCTGGGACGTTTTTCAAAGCCGGTACGGTACGCTCTGTACTTTCTGCTGCTGTTTATCATTCTTTACAGTCGGCAGCTGGGCCAGTATGAATTTGTATATTTTCAATTTTAGAATGCGAGAAGAGAATGAAGAAATTTCTACGTAAAATCGCTCCCTTTGTGCTGTTTATCCTGATTCTGGAGCTGGCGATTCCCATGGTGGTAGATCCCTACAATGTGTTCCACTGGCAGGAGATCCGGGATAACGGCGTGGAGCCCAACAGCAATTACATCAAGATGCAATATGTGCTTCACAATCCGGATAAGTTTGATTCTTTCCTGTTCGGTTCTTCCCGGACGGGCTTCGTGAACGTGGAGCATATTCCCGAGGGGAAGTGGTATAATATGTCCTACTCCGAGGGCCTTCCGGCGGAGCATCTGGAGAATCTTCGGGAGCTCATCGCCAACGACATCATTCCCAAGACCGTCATGATCGGTGTGGACAATATTTCCGCTTTCGTGGATCCGTCCCTTCATGAGAACCAGTTTTACCGGATCCCATATCCCAGGACCGGAAAGCTGAACTTTTATGCCAATTATTTCAGCATCAAGGGCGTGATCCTTTCCCTGGATGTGATCCTGAACCATAAGGTGGAGGATCCGGACTATGTGACCCGGTACTATCAGAGTGGCAGTACCCTCCGGGATCCCTCACTGGGCGGCACTTTCAAGGATGACGTGCCCTACTGGGACGACTATTATAAGGATTATATGTCAGATTCCATTTTAAGCCTCCAGCGGATCCGGGAGCTCTGCGATGAATACGGCATCCACCTGATTGTGTTTTCCAATCCCATCTACTACAAGACCTATCAGCAGTCGAAATACTACGGTTATGACACCTATCTGGACTGGCTGATCGGTTCCACCCAGGGATTTTATAATTTCAGCGGGAATAATGAGATTACCAGAAACAAAAATTATTATTACGAATCCAGCCACTATACGGAAGTGCTGGGAGATATGATCATCGATCGAATCTTCCGGGGAGAAACCAGCGAAGAGCTGGAGAGCCAGGGTTTTGGCATGTATGTGGACGCGGAAAAAACAGAAGAATTCAGAAAAGCGCTGGCCAATCATTGAGCCAGCGCTTCCCATTGTTCGTAAAGAGTTTCCAGCCTTGCCGCAATCTCTTCTTTTTCCTTGTGGAGCTTCACACATTCCGCCGCGTTGGTGTAAATCGATTCCTGTGTGAGCAGTTCATCGATCTCCCCGTCGCGGCTTTCCAGCCGGAAGATTTCTTCCTCCGTCTTTTTAAAATCATTTTCCCGTTTTCTCTGACGGGCCTGTTCTTCCTTTTGCTGCTTCCAGTCCATCTTTCCGGCCGATTCCGGTTCCGGCTCCGAAGCGGCAGTGGAAGTCCCCGCAGCCGTCGGAGTCAGAATATCATGCTTTTCCAGATAATAATCGTAATTACCGATATAGTTTACCAGTATGCCTCCGGTCAGATCCAGAATCCGTGTGGCCGTGGTGTTGATAAAATAACGGTCATGGGACACGTAGAGGACCGTGCCGGTGTAATGATTCAGGGCCTGCTCCAGGATCTCCTTGGAAACGATGTCCAGATGGTTGGTGGGCTCGTCCAGAATCAGGAAATTGGCTTCCGAAAGCATCAGCTTGGCAAGGGAAACACGGCCACGTTCGCCGCCGGACAGCTCCGCGATCCGTTTGAACACATCGTCCCCCGTGAAAAGAAAGGCTGCCAGGGTACTGCGGATGGTGGTATTATCCAGATCTGGGTAGGCATCGGAGATTTCCTCGAACAGGGTCTTTTCCGGATGCAGTACATGGTGCTCTTGGTCGTAGTATCCGATCTGAACCTTGGAGCCCAGTGTAAAGGAGCCGCTGTCTGCCTCCAGAAGTCCGTTTAGAATTTTCAGAATCGTGGTCTTTCCCGTTCCGTTGTTGCCGATGAGTGCCACCCGTTCTCCACGCTTTACCTGGAAGTTCAGATCAGAGAAGAGCTGCTGGCTTCCGAAGGCCTTGGACAGTCCCTCCACCGTCAGCACATCATTTCCGCTGACCACCTTGGGTTCCAGAGTGATGTGCATTTCCGAGCGGATCTCCGTGGGCTTATCCAGAACTTCCATTTTATCCAGCATCTTTTCCCGGCTTTCCGCCCGTTTGATGGATTTTTCCCGGTTAAAGGACTTAAGTTTCGCGATAACCTCTTCCTGATGGCGGATTTCACGCTGCTGATTCAGCCAGGCGTGCATCCGTGCTTCCCGAAGTTGTGCCTTTTTCGCCGCGTAATCGGAATAGTTTCCCTGAAAGACTGTGACCTCGCCACCGTCGATCTCGATGATCTTCGTGGCGATCCGATTCAGGAAGTAACGGTCGTGGGCTACCACCAGAACAGCGCCGTCGTAGTTTAGAAGGAATGTCTCCAGCCAGGCGATGGAGTTCATATCCAGATGGTTCGTAGGCTCGTCCAGCATGATGAGATCCGGATGGGAGAGCAGCAGCTTACCTAAAGACACCCGGGTCTTCTGACCGCCGGACAGGGTATTCACCTGTTTTTCAAACTCGTCCTCCTCAAAGCCCAGGCCCTTTAAGACGCCCACCACTTCGCTTTTATAGGCATATCCGTTTTTCAGTTCAAATTCGTGCCCCAGTCTGGTATACTGATCCAGGGCGTTCTCCAGCTCCTGTCCGGACAGTTCCTTCATTTCCGCTTCCAGACTCCGGATCCGGGCCTCCAGATCGATCACATCCTGCTTTACAGAAAGCAGCTCCTGGTAAATGGTGTGGTGGCTGCTCAGGTCCTGGTGCTGGGCCAGATAGCCGATGGTTTTTCCTTTGGCCAGAACCACCTGGCCGGAATCTGCCTCCAGTTCACCCATGATGATCTTTAAAAGTGTGGACTTTCCGGCTCCGTTAATGCCGACCACTGCGGCTTTTTCCCGATCCTCGATATGGAAAGACGCCTGTTTTAAAATCACATCTGTGCCAAAGGCTTTATCTATATTCTGGCATGAAAGTATCATAATTTCTAACCCCTATCATTTCTCAATCTTTCTTATTATAACGAATATCCCTGTCCCGGACAAGTAAAATCTAAGATTCTTTCTCAAGAATTCTGTAAAAACATTGACAACTTTTTTCAAAATCGCTTATAATAAAAGCAGTTTTTTGAAAAGAATGATTGAGGGATGTGCAACTATGGAAGAGAGAGAGATCTCAAAAGCAGTAATCAAACGACTTCCGCGCTACTATCGTTATCTGGGTGAACTGATGGAGAACGGCGTGGAACGGATTTCATCCGGCGAACTGAGTTCCCGTATGAGTGTGACGGCTTCTCAGATCCGGCAGGACTTAAATAATTTCGGTGGTTTCGGACAACAGGGCTATGGATACAATGTCAAGTATCTGTATGAGGAGATCGGTAAGATACTTGGACTGGATAAAAAGCATAATATGATCATCATCGGCGGCGGTAATCTGGGTCAGGCTCTGGCCAATTACGTGGATTTCGAAAAGCGCGGTTTCTATATCAAGGGGATCTTTGATGTAAATCCGGTGCTGAAAGGCTTAAGTGTCCGCGGAATTCCCATTCACATGCTGGATGATCTGGAGAGCTTCATTCGGGACGAGCAGATTCAGATAGCGGCACTGACCCTTCCCAAGTCCAAGGCGGAAGAGATGACCGCCCTTCTTGTGAAATACGGTATTAAGGCCATCTGGAACTTTGCCCACATCGATCTGGACGTTCCTTCGGATGTGCTGGTGGAGAATGTTCATCTGTCCGAGAGCCTGATGCAGCTGTCTTACAATATCACCCGGTATGAAAAGGAGCATCCGCGTTCCTGAGGGAGATAACCTTATCCACAGACAGAATAAAAAGGGGAATCCGGTAAGCAAAAGGTGCTTCAGGGCTCCCCTTTTGCATGGGAAAGCATAGTATACAGTTAGGAGCAGAAATTATGAAACAATATAAACGAGTGGCCGCCTATGTGGATCTGGACGCCATCGAAGAAAATTTTGAAGCCATGAAACGGAACCTGGCTCCCGGCACGAAGCTGGCTGCCGTGGTGAAGGCCAACGGCTACGGACACGGAGCCCTTCCCATCGCCCGCATGATTGAAGAGAAAGACTATCTCTGGGGCTTTGCTGCCGCCACCATGGAAGAAGCGGCGGAGCTTCGCCGGAACGGGATTCAAAAGCCGGTACTGATTTTGGGTTATGTGTTCCCGGAAGATTATCCGGAGCTGGTGGAACTGGATGTGCGGGCCACTGTGTTTCGGGCTGATATGGCAAAGGAGCTCTCCCAGGAGGCCGTGAGACAGCAGAAGATTGTAAAGGTACACATCAAGCTGGATACAGGCATGAGCCGTATCGGTTTCCAGGATACGGAGGAAAGCGTCCGTACCATCTGTGAGATCGCCAAGCTTCCGGGCCTGGAGATCGAAGGCCTCTTTACCCACTTCGCCAAATCCGACGAAGCGGATAAAAGTTATACAAAGATGCAGTTAAAGAGGTACCTTTCTTTTGCGGAAAAATGTGAAAGGGCAGGCGTTCATTTTCCTATCCGTCACTGCTCCAACAGTGCAGGAATCATCGACGTGCCGGAGGCTAATCTGGATATGGTACGGGCAGGCATCACCGTATACGGCCTGTACCCCTCCGATGAAGTAAAGAAAGAACTGGTGCCTTTAAAACCGGCCATGGAGATCCGGAGCCATATCGTTCATGTAAAAGAGATCGAAGCCGGGACCCAGGTCAGCTACGGAGGAATCTATCAGGCCAGAGACAGACGGCGTATCGCCACGGTTCCAGTGGGTTACGCGGACGGTTATCCCCGCAGCCTCTCAAACTGCGGCTATCTGCTCATAGCTGGAAAGCGAGCCCCCATCTGCGGCAGAGTCTGTATGGATCAGCTCATGGTGGATGTGACGAATATCCCTGAAGCCAGAGCAGGGATGGAGGTCACCGTCTTTGGACGGGATCACGGTGCCTTTTTATCTGTGGATGAGCTGGCAGGGCTGTCCGGACGCTTTAACTATGAGTTTGTCTGCGATATTTCCCAGCGTGTTCCCCGGATTTATCTACGCCATGGAAAGGTGTCTGAGGTACACGATTTTTACAGCCCCAGTTAGGGAACCCGTTCCTTTGTATACATTTCCGCATTTTGGAAATACTTGAGATGTGGCCGTGAAAGCGGCAGAGTATTTTTAAAATCGGAGTGTGAAAAATGTGATAATCAGACGGGGCGATATCTATTATGCGGATCTTCGGCCGGTCATCGGATCGGAGCAGGGCGGTGTCCGTCCGGTTCTGGTGATTCAGAACGATACCGGGAACCGGCACAGCCCCACGGTCATCGTGGCGGCTATCACCTCAAAGATGAATAAAGCTAAGCTTCCCACCCATGTGGAGCTCAGCACCAGACAGTGCCAGATCGTGCGGGACTCCGTGATCCTGCTGGAACAGCTGCGAACCATTGATAAGCAGCGGCTGCGGGATAAGATCTGCCATCTGGATGAGCTTTCCCTGAAACGGGTGGACGCGGCTCTGCTGGTAAGTCTGGAACTGCATACATAAGACTTGCCATCTGAAAAAATTAGTGATAAAATAGATAAGAACGTCTGCCGGGAGAACAGGTCAGACGTAAAAAGTACAGGAAGAATAGGAGTGTTTTATCATGTCAGGACATTCAAAATTTGCGAATATTAAGCATAAAAAAGAGAAGAACGACGCAGCAAAGGGAAAGATCTTTACCATTATCGGCCGTGAGCTGGCCGTAGCCGTAAAGGAAGGCGGCGCAGACCCCAATAACAACAGCAAGCTCCGTGATGTCATCGCCAAGGCAAAGGCAGCGAACATGCCCAACGATACCATCGACCGCGGCATCAAGAAGGCTGCGGGCAATGCCAACGCCGTAAACTATGAGTATGTATCCTATGAAGGATACGGTCCCAACGGTATCGCCATCATCGTAGATGCGCTGACCGACAATAAAAACCGTACCGCAGCCAATGTACGGAGTGCCTTCACCAAGGGTAACGGTTCCATCGGAAACCAGGGCTGCGTATCTTATATGTTCGATAAGAAGGGACAGATCATCGTGGACCGGGAAGAGTGCGATATGGAGCCGGACGATCTGATGATGCTTGCCCTGGACGCGGGTGCCGAGGATTTCTCCGAGGAGGAGGACAGCTTTGAGATTCTGACTGATCCAGATTCCTTCAGTGAAGTGCGCGCGGCACTGGAAGAGAAGGGAATTCCCATGGCAGAAGCTGAGGTTACCATGATTCCTCAGACTTATGTAACACTGACAGATGAAGATGCCATCAAGAATCTTCAGAGAACCCTTGACCTGCTGGACGAGGATGACGACGTCCAGAACGTGTACCATAACTGGGACGAGTAGGGAGGAGTACATATATGGATCTGGTAGCATACGGAGAAAGCTATAATCAGGCGATGCAGGGCATCGAGGACATGCTGCTTCAGGAAGAGAACCCCATGGCATCCTTTAAGAAAAATGTCTATCCGGAGGCTTTTCAGGCTTATCTTCGCAGACACATGGATACCATTCAGGCCATAGAGGCCGTATACCAGCAGGAGGAGAATCCTGCCGCATGGACAGAGAAGCTTGCGGAACGGCTGGTAACTGCCGCTCAGACAGAGCTTGAGAATATCCCCAAAAAGGGAAAGCGCAGCGAACAGCAGATTAATTACAATATGCTGCTTGCCATCTATGTATTTCCGGCGATTCTGGAAATGAAGGGCCAGTCTGCGGATCCGCTGACTGACGCCATCATTGAAAAATGGAATACCACTTTCCGCACTGCTGTGGGAAAGGCCGATTACGAGAAGATCGAAAGCGGTTTCCACCGCAAGTTCTGTTATATCACCACCGCAGCCTGCGAGAGCCAGGGAAAGACAGACGACTGCTATGAGCTGGAGCTCCTGCGGTCCTACCGGGATGAGTATCTCATGAATACAGAGGATGGGGAGGCGCTGGTAAAGGAATACTACAATATCGCGCCGACCATTGTGAACCGGATTGGACGTCAGGAAAACAAAGCGGAGATCTACGCCGGTATCTGGGACACCTATCTGACCGACTGTATCCACCTCATTGAGGAGAAGGAGAATGAAGCCTGTCAGAAGTGTTACATGGATATGGTATATGATCTGAAGCAGAAATACATGGCTTAAACAGAGTATAAACACCCTGGTCCTTCGGCATACTAAAGAAAATGTATGCAGAAAGGCCAGGGTATTTTTATGGAAAAGAGTATCAATTCAGACAACGAAGCAAAGAAGGAAACAAGACAGGCAGCAGCTAACCGTTCCCCTCAGGCAGAGGACGATGGACAGCTGACACTGACGGACGGAGAAACCAGGATCCATCTGCTGAATATCATCGGCGAGGTCGAGGGTCATGAGTGCCTTCCGGCCTCTTCCAAGACCACCAAGTACGAGCATGTGATTCCTCAGCTGGCGGCACTGGAGGACAGCAGAGAGCTCCAGGGACTTCTGGTGCTCATCAATACAGTAGGAGGCGATGTGGAATCCGGGCTTGCTATTGCGGAGCTGATTGCTTCCTTAAGCAAGCCCACCGTGTCCCTGGTACTGGGCGGCAGCCATTCCATCGGTGTTCCCCTGGCCGTATCCGCGGACTATTCTCTTATTGTCCCCAGCGGAACCATGATGATTCACCCGGTCCGCATGAACGGACTGATCATCGGTGTGCCACAGACCTTCGACTATTTTCAGAAGATTCAGAACCGTATCTCCGATTTTATTGTGGGACATAGCCATATTTCCATCCAACGGCTAAACGCGCTGATGATGGAGACCGGGGAGCTGACTAAGGACGTGGGCTCAGTGCTGGTGGGGCCACAGGCGGTAGAAGAGGGGATCATCGACGCCGTAGGCGGCATCCGGGAGGCCTTTGCTGCCCTGAAGAGACTCATCCGGGAAAATGATGCGTGGACAGACCCGCATGAAAATGCTATAATAAAATGAATTGTGTTATGGGAGGACAAAAATAGAATGGCTTCAGGTAACTCCGGCAGCCGCCGGACCACCACACGAAAGAAAACCGCCGTCTCGAAAAAAACAGGCGGAAGAAATACAGGAAAAAGAGCGGCGGCGAAACGCCGGGAGGAAGACGCATTTATCCGGGACGAGGTGATCGTTCTGGTTCTTTTTGCCGTGTCCATTTTACTGCTTCTCAGTAATTTCGACATCGGCGGAGCAGCCGGGAATCTGGTCAGCAGCCTGATGTTCGGCCTGTTCGGCGTCTTTGCCTATGTGCTGCCCGTGGTGTTGTTTCTGGTGACGGCCTTTTCCATCTCAAACCGGGACAATACCATCGCCGCTGTGAAGGTGGGCGCCATGATAGTCGCGGGTTTCCTGCTCTGCGCCCTGTTCCAGCTTGTGGGGGGCGCAAAAGACGATATCAGTACTGCAGCTGATTTTTACGCCTATTCTGCAGAGCATAAAACCGGAGGCGGCTTCTTCGGCGGCATCATCTGCAAGGTTCTGACCGGAGCCTTTGGTACTGTGGGAGCCTGGATCATTCTTCTGGTTCTCTTTATCATCTGCGCGGTCATTATCACAGAGCGCTCCTTTATCGGAGGGGTCCGCACCGGAAGTAAAAAGGTATACGACACAGCCCGGGAAGACGCCATTCGTCACAGAAAGCTGGCGGAGGAGCGAAGAGAAGCCAGACGGCAGGCTCAGGAGGAACAGGAAGCCCGGGAGGAAGAGGAGTGCAGGAAGGCCCGCATCGAACACAGAGTGTCCGGTGTGGCCTTAGGCGAAACGGCCCTTTCAAAGCCGGAACCGGATTCCGATCTGAAGCCGGAGCTGTCCCCGTCCGCTGCTCCTGTCAAAAACTATACCGATGAAATGCGGGAGATTACCCTTCCCGATGCTGATTTCCAGAAGACAGATGACAGCTTTTCGGAATCTGCCGGGCTTGAAAGCTCCGGAAGTTTCGATGCGCAGCCGGATCTTAAAGATCTGGATGACATGTTCCGGATCCCCATTCACAGAGCACGGTCCGTTCCGGAGCCGGAACAGGAACCGGATCCGGAAGAAGAATTTGCTTCCTATCAGGAAGCGCCAGTCGCAGAACCTACGGTTTCTCCTGCTCCCATAATATCTAAATCCACATCTTCCGACCACCCCCGGACGCCTTCGACTGAGAGCCATTCCAGTTCTTCAGGTTCTCCGGTTTCCGGAATAACAGGGAAGCCTGCCGGGCAGGTCGAAGGACAGACTTCAGGCCCTGTACCGGATCATACGGTTCCACAGAAGCGTATGTACATATATCCGCCCTTACGTCTCCTAAATCAGGTGCGGCATGAAGAAAACAAAGACACCGATCGGATTCTCCATGAGACAGCCATCCACTTGCAGCAAATCCTTCGGGATTTCGGCGTAGGCGTCACAGTGACCGACGTAAGCCAGGGTCCTGCCGTTACCCGCTATGAGCTGCAGCCGGATCAGGGCGTGAAGGTCAATAAGATCGTCAGCCTGGCCGACGATATCAAGCTGAATCTGGCCGTCACCGACGTCCGGATCGAGGCCCCCATCCCCGGCAAGGCAGCTGTGGGCATCGAGGTCCCCAATGCGGAGAATTCCATCGTATCCTTCCGGGAACTGGTAGCCTCCCAGGAGTTTAAGAATCACAAATCCAAGCTGGCCTTTGCCGTGGGAAAGGATATCGCCGGAAAGATCATGGTGACGGACATCGCCAAGATGCCCCATCTGCTCATCGCCGGAGCCACAGGTTCCGGTAAGTCCGTCTGTATCAATACCCTGATCATGAGTATTCTCTACAAAGCCGCGCCTGACGAGGTGAAGCTTATCATGATCGATCCCAAGGTGGTGGAGCTGAGTACCTACAACGGCATTCCTCATCTTCTGATTCCGGTGGTCACCGATCCGAAGAAGGCGGCAGGAGCCCTGAACTGGGCCGTAGCTGAGATGACTCACCGATACAAGCTTTTTGCGGAATACAATGTCCGGAATCTGGCCGGATATAACGAGAAAATCCGGAATATCGAACAGATCCAGGATGATACTAAGCCCCAGAAGCTGCCCCAGATCGTCATCGTAGTGGACGAGCTGGCGGACCTGATGATGGTGGCTCCCGGCGAGGTGGAGGATGCTATCTGTCGTCTGGCCCAGTTGGCCCGGGCGGCCGGTATTCATCTGATCATTGCCACCCAGCGTCCCTCTGTCAATGTCATCACGGGTTTGATTAAGGCAAATATGCCGTCCCGTATCGCCTTCGCCGTATCCTCCGGCGTGGATTCCAGAACCATTCTGGATATGAACGGCGCGGAAAAGCTGTTGGGAAAGGGCGACATGCTCTTTTATCCCTACGGCTATCCAAAGCCCGTCCGTGTCCAAGGTGCCTTTGTCTCCGATGAGGAGGTCAGCACCGTGGTGGAATTCCTAAAAGAGAACAATACCGGTGTCACCTACCGTGCGGATGTGGAAGAGCATATTAACGCGCCCCAGACCCCAGAGACCGAAATCGCCTCCGGCAGCCAGAGCGACAGTCCTGAACGAGATCCCCTGTTCGCGGAAGCCGGAAAGTTTATCATTGAAAAGGATAAGGCCTCCATCGGTATGCTGCAGCGATGGTTCAAGGTAGGCTTTAACCGGGCCGCCAGGATCATGGATCAGCTTTCCGACGCCGGAGTGGTGGGAGAGGAAGCCGGAACCAAGCCCCGGGAAATTCTGATGACCATGGAAGAGTTTGAACGATATCTGGAGGAATACGCCTGATGGGCTTTTCTGACAGACTGAGACAAAAGAGAGGAACCCTATGAAGTGTCCAAATTGCGGCCATGAGCTGAAACCGGGCCTAATTTACTGCGAACACTGCGGTCATGAGATTCAGATCGTTCCCGATTACGATCCCATAGACGAGCTTCTGATTGGCCGGGAGGAGCCCGGCGAGTCGAAAAGTGCAGCTGAATCACAAACAGAAGAACGAACGGTCATCCACCCGGAGGATGACGGACAGAAAACACATACGAAAAAGAGTAGGCTTTCTGAAAAGAAGAAACGTCTCCATCTGGGACTCTGGCAGAAGTGCGCCCTGACGGTGGCCGTGCTTTTTATCTGCTTCGGTGCTTTTTACGCTTCCTATTCCGCTATGACCAGCGACAACAGCTACGCCTGGCAGCTTCGGAAGGGCCGAAGATACGTGGAAAAGCAGGACTACAAAAAAGCCATTCTGCACCTTCGACAAGCCCAGGAACTCCAAAGTGAAGCGGAGGGCAGCGATGTGGAGCCTTTGCGTCTTCTGGCACAGGCCTATGGAGCACTGAACGCCAAGGAAACCGCTGTCAGCTGTATGGAGGATGCCCTGAAGCTGGAGGCGTCCGCCAGAGGAGACAGCGATATTCTGAAAGATCTGTATCTGGAAATGATGGATCTGCTTAATGAAACCGGGCAGACGGAGCTGGTCGGTTCCATCATCGAGGAATGTCCCTACAAAGATATTCAGAAGACATTGCTTCCTTATCGGATTGAAAAGCCTGCCTGCGATACTCCCGAGGGCAGCTACAGCTATTATCTGCGATTAAACCTGTCCGCAGAGTACGGCACCATTTACTATACTCTGGATGGAAGTGTTCCCACCAGGGACAGTACCCGCTACGAAGCCCCCATTGAACTGATGGAAGAGGGCGATGTGCTCTTAAGTGCTGTAGCTATCAATAAAAAGGGCATGATCAGCGAACCGCTGGTTCTTGTATATAAACTGGATTTCCCCAGCGTCAAAAACGCGCCCGAGGATCCGGAGGAATAAAGGAGGAGAAAGATTATGGTAAAGCATCTTGTTATGTGGAATTTCAAAGAGGATTTTCCTGAAGAGCAGAAGGAAGCGGTGGCAAAGGAAGCGGACGCCCGTCTGAAGGCGCTGGTGGGCCAGATCAAAGGCCTGACCTTTGCGGAAATGAAGCTGAACAAGCTTCCGGGGAGCAATCGGGAGCTGCTTCTGGTATCCGATGTGGACAACGCCGAGGATCTGGCAGCCTATCAGGTACATCCGCTGCATGTGGCCGTGGCCACTGAAGTCATCAAGCCGGTGACCTGCGATCGGGCCTGCTTTGACTATGAAGTGTAACATCAGCCTGTCAATGGATTGTATCCTTAAAAAATCATTACAAACAGTTGAAATCTGCGTAATTTTGCATTATTATAATAATGATGAGTTGAATTTGGCCGTGGGAAGACTTCCGACGGCCCTTAAGCGGGTTTGAAAGATCCGTAGATTATACTCCAGGAGGAAACGTATGTTCAAGATTGTAAAAGCAGAGCAGCTCTCTGCAAACGTTTACAAGAAAGTTGTCCTCGCTCCGAGAGTGGCAGCTTCTTGTCAGCCGGGACAGTTCATTATCGTAAGACTGGATGAGACAGGGGAGCGTATTCCGCTGACTATCTGTGATTATGACAGAGAGGCCGGAACCGTTACCATCGTATTCCAGCCCATCGGCGTATCTACCAGCAAGATGGTAGACCTGAAAGAGGGAGATTATTTCCTCGATTTTGTAGGACCGCTGGGACGTCCGTCCGAGCTGGTTACCGACGACTTTGAAGAAGTAAAAAAGAAAAAAGTTATCTTCATCGCAGGCGGCGTAGGTACCGCTCCGGTATATCCTCAGGCAAAGTGGCTCCATGATCACGGCGTAGAGTGCGACATCATCATCGGTGCCCGTTCCAAGGACATCCTGATCATGGAAGAAGAGATGAGCAAGGTCGGCAACCTGTATCTGTGTACCGACGACGGAAGCTATGGCTTCAAGGGAGTGGGTACCGCTATGCTGGAGAAGCTGGTAAGCGAGGGTCATCACTATGACCTGTGTGTTGCCATCGGACCGATGATCATGATGAAGTTCGCCTGTCTGACCACCAAGAAGCTGGGCATTCCCACCATCGTCAGCATGAACCCGATCATGGTAGACGGAACCGGTATGTGCGGAGCCTGTCGTGTGGTAGTAGGCGACGAGGTTAAGTTTGCCTGTGTAGACGGACCGGAGTTTGACGGCCACAAGATCGATTTCGATCAGGCGATGAAGCGTGCAGCTATGTATAAGACAGAGGAAGGCCGCCGCATGCTTGCATACAAAGAAGGAAAGACACATCACGGCGGATGTGGAAATTGCGGAGGTGACAAGTAATGGCTGACGTATTAAAGAAGGTTCCGGTAAGAGAGCAGGAGCCGAAGGTTCGTGCTACGAACTTCGATGAGGTTTGCCTTGGTTACAATAAGGACGAGGCAGTAGAAGAGGCACAGAGATGTCTCGGATGTAAGAAAGCAAAATGTATGGAAGGATGCCCGGTACAGATTCATATTCCGGATTTCATCGGCGCAGTAAAGGAAGGCGACTTTGCGAAGGCATATAGCGTTATCAGCGAGTCTTCTGCGCTTCCGGCTATCTGCGGACGTGTTTGTCCCCAGGAGAGTCAGTGCGAGGGACGCTGCATCCGCGGTATCAAGGGCGAGGCAGTTTCCATCGGTAAGCTGGAGCGTTTCGTAGCTGACTGGGCAAGAGAGCAGGGCATTAAGCCGGCAGCTCCTGCAGAGAAGAACGGCAAGAAGGTAGCAGTCATCGGTTCCGGCCCGGCAGGTCTGACCTGCGCAGGCGACCTGGCAAAGCTGGGCTACGATGTAACCATCTTCGAGGCACTGCATAAGGCAGGCGGCGTTCTGGTATACGGTATTCCGGAGTTCCGTCTTCCGAAGGACGGCGTCGTACTTCCGGAGGTAGAGAATGTGAAGTCTCTGGGCGTAAAGATCGAGACCGACGTTATCATCGGCAAGTCCGTTACCATTGATGAGCTGATGGAGAAGGAGGGCTTCGACGCGGTATTCATCGGTTCCGGCGCAGGACTTCCGAAGTTCATGGGAATCCCGGGTGAGACAGCCTGCGGCGTATTCTCCGCAAACGAGTTCCTGACCAGAAATAACCTGATGAAGGCCTTTGATGAGAATTACGATACCCCGATTTTCCACGGCAAGAAGGTAGCCGTAGTCGGCGGTGGCAACGTAGCTATGGACGCTGCCCGTACTGCACTGCGTCTGGGCGCTGAGGTACATATCATCTACCGTCGTTCCGAGGAAGAGCTCCCGGCACGTAAGGAAGAAGTACATCATGCTAAGGAAGAGGGCATTATCTTCGATCTGCTGACCAACCCGGTAGAGATTCTCGAGGACGAGAATGATTGGGTAAAGGGTATCCGCTGCGTTCGCATGGAGCTTGGCGAGCCGGATGCTTCCGGAAGAAGACGCCCGGTAGAGGTAAAGGGATCTGAGTTCGATATCGACGTCGATACCGTTATCATGTCTCTGGGAACCTCCCCGAATCCGCTGATTTCTTCCACTACCAAGGGTCTGGAAATCAATAAGAGAAAATGTATCGTTGCTGCAGAGGATACAGGAGCTACCTCCAAGGCCGGCGTATTCGCAGGCGGAGACGCTGTAACAGGCGCAGCTACCGTTATCCTGGCAATGGGCGCAGGCAAAGAGGCTGCAAAGGGCATCCACGAGTATCTGAGCCAGAAATAAATAAAAACAACAGAAGCCCCGGGGCATCCATGGATGTTTCCGGGGTTTTTGAATACGGGAGGATTCCACATGAAACTTACAATTCTCGGAACCGGCAACGCGCTGGTAACTGAATGCTATAATACCTGTTATGTGCTGACCGGAGAGGAAGGCCATCTTCTGGTGGACGGGGGCGGCGGCAGTGAAATCCTGGCAAGGCTGAAACGGGCCGGAATCGACGTCAATGAGATCCACCATATCTTTGTAACCCATAAGCACATCGACCATGTGATGGGCATTATCTGGATGATGCGTGTGATCTGTCAGAATATGAACGCGGGAAAATACCAGGGAGAGGCTTATATCTACGCCCACCAGGAGCTAACCGAAATGCTGCTGACCCTGGCAGAGATGCTGCTGAACAAAAAAGAGACGAAGCTCATCGGCGACCGGGTACACCTGGTTCCCGTGGCCGACGGCGAGCGGAAGATAATTCTGGGGCACAACTACACCTTTTTCGATATCGGCTCCACCAAGGCAAAACAGTTTGGTTACATGCTGGATCTGGGAGATGGCCGAAAGCTCACCTGCTGCGGCGACGAGCCTTACAATGACCGGGAAGAAAAATACGCGGCTGACAGTGACTGGCTGCTCCACGAGGCTTTCTGTCTGGACGGACAGGCAGATATCTTTCATCCCTACGAGAAACATCATTCCACGGTCAAGGACGCCTGTGAGCTGGCGGAACGTCTGCATGTGAAGAACCTGCTTCTCTATCACACCGAGGACAAGAACATCGACCGCCGTCAGGAGCTGTACCGGGCGGAGGGTGAACAATACTTTACCGGGAAGCTTTACATTCCGGAAGATATGGATGTCATCGAATTATGAAAATCACCTGTGTAGTCGTGGGAAAGATCAAAGAAAAATATTTTACGGACGCCATCAAAGAATATTCCAAGCGTCTCAGCCGCTACTGCAAGTTGGAGATCCTGGAGTTGGCGGACGAAAAGACCCCGGACGGAGCCAGCGAGGCCGAAGAACTGGCCATCCGGGAAAAGGAAGGCGAGAGGATCCTGAAAGCCCTGAAGGACGATGCCTACGTCATCGCCCTGGCCATCGAAGGGAAGATGCTGGATTCTGTGGAGCTGTCCCAGAAGATCGAGAGCCTGGGTGTCGGCGGCACCAGCCATATTGCCTTTGTCATCGGCGGTTCCCTGGGCCTGGCCCCGGCTGTGATGAAGCGCGCGGATTACGCTTTAAGCTTTTCCCGTATGACCTTTCCCCACCAGCTCATGCGGGTGGTACTGCTGGAGCAGTTGTACCGGAGCTATCGGATCATGAAACATGAACCCTATCATAAATAATTCGTTAAATAAAAAGTAAAGGGACTGTTGCATCACATTTTGCGACAGCCCTTTTTGATTTTGGAATAGATACCTACAGAGTCTTATCGTGCCGGTGGTTCTGCTCATAGTCCTTCAGGCTTTCAATCACCTTTGGAGACAGTGGAATCAGCGCCATCATATTGAAGATGGTCATAAGGCCGATGCCGATGTCGCCCAGATCCCAGACGAAGGTATAGGCAGCCAGTCCACCGATGAAAAGCATCACCAGGGCCAGTACCTTGTAAAGAGCCTGGCAGATCCAGTTATCTCCAAAGAGATAGGCCACATTGGAACGGGCATAAAACAGGATTCCGATAAAGGTGGAGAAGCTGAACAGCCACAGGATGACGGCGATAAAGATCACACCGATCTCGCCGATGTGGTAGCGCATGGCGGTCTGTAACAGATCCATGCCCTGGAGCCCATCGGTCAGCGTGGCAGGAGTCAGAAGCATAATCAGGGCCGAACAGCTGCAGATGAGCAGAGTGTCGATAAAGACGCCCAGGGCCTGCAGAAGGCCTTCCTTTGCCGGATGGCTGATGTCAGCCGCTGCGGCCGCGCAGGGGGCGGAACCGCTTCCTGCTTCGTTGGAGAAGAGGCCGCGCTTGATACCGTTCATAACGACCGCGCCCATACCTCCGGCCGCAGCCTGACGAAGTCCGAAGGCTTCCTGAAAGATCCGGGCGAAGACCGCCGGAACCTGTCCGATATTTTTAAAGATAATAAAAAGTGTCAACAAAAAATAGAAGCCGGCCATAATCGGAACTACCAGATCCAGTACCTTTACAGTGGCGTTTTTCCGAAGCACAATGAAAGCTGCCACCAGAACCAGTATGATGGTGGTGTACAGCGGCGGGATGTGGAAGGCGTTCTGAAAAGCTGAGGATACCGAGTTACCTATGACCTGGCTGATACCGCACCAGCACAGGAGACCGGAGAGGGCAAAGAGCGCCGCGATGACGGAACGCTTCTTTTTGCTTCCGGGTTTCACAAACAGGGCGTGAATATAATAGGCCGGACCGCCCCGGAAGCCGCCGTAGAGGGGATCCCGCTGCTTGTAGATCTGGGCCAGTGTGGCTTCCGCGAAAGCGGTGGAGGAGCCCAGAAGGGCCATTACCCACATCCAGAAGACTGCGCCCGGACCTCCGGCGGATATGGCGGCCACCACACCGATGAGATTTCCCATGCCCACCCGGGTGGCCGTGGAGACGATCAGGGCCTGAAGCCCCGAGATTCCGTCTTTGTGCTCCGGACTGCGCTTTTCGATGGAGACCCGAAGCATCTCCGGGAAAAGCCGGAAGGGAAGTCCCCGGGTCCGGACGGTAAAGTAAATTCCTGCCGGGGCCAGAAGCAGCACCAGCAGCGAAAGCCCCAGAGAGCTTCCGCCGGGCAGCGGAATCGTGATGAGATCGCCCCAGAGAAAACTGTATATTTGATGAATCAGTGCCGTTACGTGTGTCATGTCTAACTACTCTCCCTTTTTCTGTCATATTCTCCAGTATAACCGATCCGGAAAGGTTTGTATATTCGTTTGTATATTGAAACCGGATTTTTTTTCTGTTAAAATAACGAATAGTATTATTTTAGAAACCAGGAGCGGAGGAAACAGCTGTGAGCGAGATCGATACAGAACTGGACGAAGAACGGCGGGAGCGTCTGCGGGCCCGCAGACGGGCGGAACGGAGGCGGAAGCGTAGACGGAGAGCCCGCATCAAACGGGCGCTGGTTCTGACCGGACTGGCTTTCGTTCTGATTTTGATTATCAGCCTTCTGATTTTTACTGTTAAAGCCCTGGCCGGAAAGAAAGCTGCCAAAATCTCTGAGGCTCCGGTTGTGGAGAAAGCTGGCACCCTGAACGCGGTCAGCGGTATTTTTACATCTGATACGGTGGATCTCACCGCCCGGTCCGAAGATACCACGGAGGATTCTGACAGCGTTCCTGCCGCGTCCTCCAAGTCGGCGGCCGATTACGTCATCAGCGGCCTGGACACGGCCCCTTATCTGGGCAGCGACGATGTGACCAGCACCCGGGCCCTGATGGTTGATGTGGACTCCCGGACCGTTATCGCCCAGAAGGGAGCCGGAGAGCGGATCAGTCCCGCTTCCATGACCAAGATACTGACTCTGCTGGTGGCGGCAGAACATGTGACGGATCTGGACGACACCTTTACCATTACCCGGGAGATTACGGATTACAGCTATTCTAATGATTGCAGCGCCGTGGGCTTCGGTGAGAATGAAACCGTAACCGTGCGGGATCTGCTCTATGGAACCATCCTTCCTTCCGGCGGAGACGCAGCGGCCGGACTGGCTTTTTATGTGTCCGGTTCCCTGGATGCCTTTGTGCAGCTGATGAATGAAAAGCTCGACGCTCTGGGGCTGTCGGGAACGGCCCATTTTACCAACTGTGTGGGTCTCTACGACGAGAACCATTACTGTACTCTCTATGATATGGCTGTGATTTTGGAAGCGGCTGTGGACAATGAACTCTGCCGGGAGATCCTGTCCGCTCATACCTACACCACCTCATCCACAGACCAGCACCCGGACGGTATCCAGATCTCCAACTGGTTTCTACGCCGCATCGAGGATAAGGAGATTCCAGGAGAGGTACTCTGCGCCAAGACCGGCTATGTGGTTCAGTCCGGCAACTGCGCGGCCAGCTATGCCGTGGCTTCGGACGGACATGGTTATCTCTGTGTAACAGCGGACGCCCACAGTGGCTGGCGGTGCATCTACGACCATGTGGCCGCCTATCAGCATTACATGAAGTAAAGATTATATGAAGTAAATGGATTGACTATTGGAACACAAAAAATTATAATATGGGTAGGAAATGGGAGCACCTGAGGTGCTCTCGTTTGCTGAAATGGTATTGGAACAGGAAAGGACACGACATGACATGCAGAAGGAACTGGATTATTTTGTAATCGAACATTCTTACGGAGGAAGGCAGGACTGGTTCTGGGATCCGGCCATGAAGATCGGCGGCTGCGCGGCGGTTACCGCCTGCGACAGCAGTATTTACTTCGACTGCTATAAAGGTACGACGGGACTTTATCCCTTTGAAAAAACTGCCCTGACCAAAAAGGATTATGTAAAATTCGGCATGAAAATGAAACCTTATCTGAAGCCTCGGCACACAGGGATCAATTCCCTGGATCTGTACATAGAGGGCTATGGAAAGTATCTGGAGGATAAGGACTGTCACAGCATCCGCATGCGGGCCCTTCCCGGCACAGAGAGCGCGGAAGATGCCAAGCAGGCCCTGATACACCAGATCGATGCTGGCTTTCCGGTTCCCTGTCTTCTGCTGAAGCATGAGAATCCGCTGTTTAGCGACTATGTGTGGCACTGGTTTCTTCTGACCGGGTACGACACGGCCGGAGATTCCTGCATGGCCAGGGCAGTCACCTATGGTGAAAGCCGATGGCTTGATATGGACGACCTGTGGAATACGGGGCATGCCCAGCGGGGCGGCCTGATCCTTTACGAGACCCCGCAGTAAAATGAATAAAAGGAAGAGAAAGAGAGGAATTTATCTATGAGCATCAGAATCGGAATTATGGGATACGGAAATCTGGGCAGAGGCGTGGAGTGCGCCGTAGCACAGAATCCGGATATGGAACTGAAGGCAGTCTTTACCAGAAGAAATCCGGAGGAGCTGCAGATCTGGTCCCGGACAGCTCGGGTGGTAAGCGCCGATAAGCTGGCAGACTGGAAGGATGAGCTGGATGTGCTGATCCTCTGCGGTGGAAGCGCCACCGATCTGCCGAAGCAGACCCCCGAGTGCGCCAAGTATTTCAATGTCATCGACAGCTTTGATACCCACGCGCGGATCCCGGAGCATTTCGCGGATGTGGACGCAGAGGCAAAGAAGAGCGGCAAGGTGGCCATTATCTCTGTGGGCTGGGATCCGGGACTGTTTTCCCTGAACCGCATGTACGCAAATGCTATTCTGCCGGAAGGAAAAGATTATACTTTCTGGGGCAGAGGCGTAAGCCAGGGACACTCTGACGCGGTACGCCGTATCCCAGGTGTAAAGGACGCGAGACAGTACACCATTCCGGTGGAGAGCGCTCTGGAAGCTGTACGGGCCGGAGAGGATCCGGAGCTGACCACCCGGGACAAGCATACGAGAGAATGCTTTGTGGTTCTGGAGGAAGGAGCGGATCCCGCAAAGGTGGAAGAAGAGATCACATCCATGCCCAACTACTTCGCCGACTATGATACCACCGTTCATTTCATTACCGAGGAGGAAATGCAGCGGGATCACAGCCGTCTGCCCCATGGCGGTTTCGTTCTGCGAAGTGGCGTCACCGGACGGGAAAAGGAGAACCGTCACCTGATCGAATATACACTGAAGCTGGATTCTAACCCGGAATTCACCTCCAGCGTGCTGGTGGCCTACGCAAGAGCCGCCTATAAGATGTCCCGGGAAGGCTTAAGCGGATGCAAGACCGTATTTGACGTGGCTCCGGCCTACTTAAGCCCCAAGAGCGGCGAAGAGCTTCGCGCGTCCCTGCTGTAATATGACCGGCGGCGAAGTATTCAGGGAAAATATGGAGCGGACCCTGGCGGAATTTCCTGTCTGCGAGTATGCCTTTGTGGAGATCCCGGAGATTCCCTTCCGGGAGGAGGTCCGCTATATCTGCAGGACCGAGTGTCCCCGGTACGGGACCTCCTGGTCCTGTCCCCCTGCGGTGGGCACGGTAAAGGAGTGTGAAGCGCGCTGCGCCGGCTATGACGGAGCTCTGATCTTTACCACTATCGCGGAGGATGTGGACACCGAGGATATGTCGGCCATGCTGGCTACCCGGATGGAGCACGAGGAGGTCACACGGCAGATTCGCGCGCGTATGGCAGAGGATGTGACGGACACGCTGGTTTTGTCCACAGAATCCTGCGCCATCTGTGAACACTGTGCCTATCCGGCGGGCCCCTGCCGCCATCCGGACAGGATGTTCCCCTGCATCGAGAGCTACGGGATTTTGGTGACTGAGCTGGCGGAACGCCATGACATCACGTTCTTAAGCGGCAGTCGTCTGGTGACCTGGTTCAGCCTGATTCTTTATAAGCTTTAGGAGGTAAATCCGGTCTACCTCTTTTTTAAACTGCATATAGTGAAGGTAAGAACGGCAGAGGTCCGGAACCTGTGGGTGATATATGGGACTGAAGGAACAGATGTCGGATGCCTTGCAGCTGCCAAAGGATCTGACTCTCGGGGCAGTGATTACGACGATTACCGGAAAGCATGAGGCTTATGTGGAGAACTACATGAGCCTCATTGAGTATACGGAAACCCTGATCCGGATTCAGGCCAGGACCTGTAAGCTGGAAATCCATGGCGCACAGCTGGAAATCGCCTATTACACCAATGATGAAATGAAGATTACCGGTCTGATTGAGGAGGTAAAATATTGTTGATTTCCTTCTTCCGATATCTGAAGGGCTATGTACGGATCCGGCTTTCCGGCTATTCCCCGGAACGTTTCCTGAATCTGTGCAAAGCCCGCCACATCATTATCTGGGATCTGGAGAGCTGTGAAACGTCCTATGAAATGAATCTGAGTATCCGGGACTTCCGGAAGCTTCGACCTCTGTGCAGGAAGGCACGGGCCCGTGTTCTGATTACGGAACGGCACGGCCTTCCTTTTTTTCTGTACCGCCATCGGGATCGAAAGATGTTTCCCGTGGGAATTTTACTCTGCGTTCTTTTTTTGTATACCATGTCCCTTTTTATCTGGAACATCCATATCGAGGGAAATCAGGCCGAAAGTACTGATGTAATTCTGGACTATCTGGCTTCGGAGCAGATCCTCCACGGCATGCCGAAATCCCATGCGGACTGCAAGGAGATCCAGTCCATGCTCCGGATCCATTTTCCGGATATTACCTGGGTTTCTGCAGAAATCCGCGGCACCAGACTGTTGATCCGGATCCGGGAAAACCGGGATGTGGAGGCCGCGAAACCAGAAAAAACGGAAGATACACCCCGGGATCTGGTGGCTTCCCGGCCGGGTATCATCACCAGCGTGCTGGTCCGAAAGGGAGTGGCCCAGGTAAAGCCGGGCGACTCAGTGGATACCGGAACTCTCCTGGTCAGCGGAGCCGTGGAGATCCGGAATGACAGCGGGGAAGTGACCGATATCCGGTATACTCGGGCGGACGCGGACGTCTGGGCCCGGACCGAGTATGTCTATCAGGACAGTTTCCCACTGTCCCATGAGGAGAAGCATTTTACCGGAGTCTGCCGCTACGGTCTGTCCATCCAGCTTGGAAATAAACGGTTTTCCCGGGAGCCAAAGGCTCCCGGGCCGGATTTTACCCGTCTGGAGACAGAATACCAGCTGCGGATCACCGAGAACTTTTATCTACCCCTGTCTCTCCGTAAAATCCGTCTGGAGGCCTATGAACTTTACACGGATCACTACTGTCCCTCCCAGGCCCGGACCCTGGCCCAGGCCAATCTTAATGAATTTTTAGGAAATTTGATACAAAAAGGGGTTCAAATTGTAGAAAATGATGTTACAATAGATATCGGCAGGAATTCGTGCGCCTCTTCAGGAACCATCGTGGTTCTGGAGAAACTGGGAATTCCCAAAAACCTGACAGAAGGAGCAACCATACTTGAGTAATATTGTAGAAAAGATTCTGGATGTCCCCGCCGAACATGAGAGCAATGTGTTCGGCCAGTTTGACAGCCACATCAAGAAAATAGAACAGACCCTGAAGGTCTCCGTGGTGGCGCGGGATGGGGAAGTAAAGATCCTGGGCCCCGCAGAGTACACCAGACAGGCCGCCCGTGTCTTTGAACAGCTTCTGGAGCTGTCCAGACGGGGCAATGTAATCCAGGAGCAGAATGTGGACTATGCCCTGGCTCTCTCCATGGAGGGACAGGAGCAGGCCGTGGTGGAGATTGACAAGGAACTCATCTGCCGCACCATCAACGGCACTCCCATCAAACCCAAGACCCTTGGGCAGAAAAAATATGTGGATCTCATCCGCAATAACATGATCGTCTTCGGCACCGGTCCCGCAGGAACCGGAAAGACCTATCTGGCCATGGCTATGGCTATCACTGCATTTAAGAATAACGAGGTCAGCCGGATTATCCTGACCCGTCCGGCTATCGAAGCCGGAGAGAAGCTGGGCTTTCTGCCCGGAGACCTCCAGAGTAAGGTGGATCCCTACCTGCGTCCCCTTTACGACGCTCTCTATCAGATCATGGGGACTGAAAGCTTTCTGAAAAATATGGAAAAAGGACTCATTGAGGTGGCCCCGCTGGCCTACATGCGCGGCCGTACCCTGGACAACGCCTATATCATCCTGGACGAGGCTCAGAATACCACGCCGGCCCAGATGAAAATGTTCCTGACCCGTATCGGCTTCGGATCCAAGGTCATCGTCACCGGCGATGCCAGCCAGAAGGATCTGCCTTCCGGCACCCGTTCAGGCCTGGAGGTGGCTCTGCGGGTTCTGTCCAGGGTGGAAGATATCGGTTTCTGCGAGCTTACCAGCAAAGACGTGGTGCGTCATCCACTGGTGCAGAAGATCGTACAGGCTTATGAGAATTATGAAAAGGCACAGGAGAGAAGAAGCGCCAGAAAGGACAGTCATGACAATCAACATCGAAGATGAAAGCACAACGCCCCTTCCGGATGTAGATACAGAGGGGATCGCGAACAAGGTCATTGAGGCGGCCATGGATTATGAAAGCTGCCCCTACGAAGCAGAGGTGAACCTGCTTCTCACCGACAATGCGGGCATCCACGAGATCAACCGGAACCACCGGGGGATCGATCGTCCCACGGATGTCCTTTCCTTTCCCATGCTGGAGTATGAGCGTCCCGCGGATTTCTCTCCCATGGAGGAGGACGCCGTAGACTGCTTCAATCCGGAGACGGGGGAGCTGCTGCTGGGCGATATCATCATTTCCACAGACAAAGTCATCGAACAGGCAGAGAAGTACGGCCACAGCCGGGAACGGGAGTACGCGTTCCTCATCGCCCACAGTATGCTGCATCTGTTCGGCTATGACCATGAAGTGCCCCAGGAGGCGGCCGTCATGGAGCAGAAACAGGCAGCGATTCTGGAAAGCCTGAACATTTTACGATAGGGGAGGACCTTCCGAATGAAAAAGAACCTTAAGATAACGGGACTGCTCTGCGCCCTGCTCTGCAGCTGCGTTTTGGCTGGCTGCGGCAATAAAGAAGCGGAAACCGAAGCAAACAACGGCTTTAATACCGAAGCCGAAGTGCTGGCGAACACGGCCGCGCCTGAGGAAACCCCGGAAGAGACGTCGGAAGAGGAGACCGCTCCGGCTGAGCGCCAGGTGGTAGATGGAAAGATCCGCAGCTATTTTACAGGCGAATGGATCGACGAGACCCTGGGAAAGCAGCGGCCCCTGGCCATCATGCTGAATAATACCTCCGCAGCTCTTCCCATGTCTGGCGTTTCAAATGCCTCTGTCATCTATGAGTGCCCTGTGGAGGGACGTATCACCCGCTGGATGGGTGTTTTTGAGGACTGGGAGAATCTGGAACGCATCGGCTCTGTGCGGAGCTGCCGTCTCTATTATCTGCACCTGTCCCAGGAGTTTGATCCCATCTACGCCCATTTCGGACAGGCCCAGTATGCCCTTGAAGCTCTGAACAGCGGCAAATACGACGTTCTCTCCGGCGGCACCAAGGGCATCCAACACCCGGCCACGGCCATGTATGACCGCATCAGTCGTCCCGGAAAAGCTACGGAACATACTCTTTATGCTTTCCCCAAGGGAATCAAAAAGGATATCGAGAAAAAGGGCTATGATATGACCATGCCCGAGGATTATCCCGGAAAATTCAAGTTTGCGGATACCGGTGAGATTGCCGAATACGAGGGCTATCCGGATGCTACTGTTTTAAAGCCCGGCGGAGACGGCGGTAAAAACGGCTTCGGCGGCGTCAGGGCTACTTTCAAATATAACGCCTCCGACCGGAAGTACTACCGCTGGACCTATGGCAACCCTCACACGGACGAGCTAAACGGTAAGCAGGTGGCAGTCACCAATGTGATTTTCCAGTACTGCGACGGCAATGTACTGGACGCCAAGGATTATCTCCATTTCGCCACCCAGTCCAACGGCAATGAGTGCAAGATCTTCACCAATGGTAAGGAGATCGACGGTTACTGGAAAAATCCGGGCGAACTGGGTACGCCGGCCCGTTATTACGATGAGAACGATCAGGAGATTACCCTGAATAACGGAACCACCTTTATCTGCATCATCTGGAACGACTATAAAGACGATGTGGTAATCGAGTAAGGACAGGAACGACATGGGAAATAAAAAAAGTTCAAAATCCAACTATATCATGCAGGGCGGTATCCTGGCCGCGGCCTCCATTATCAGCCGTATCATCGGCCTTCTGTACCGTCTGCCTGTCACCAATATTATCACAGACCACGGAAATGATTACTATTCCGCGGCCTACGAGATCTACAATGTAGTCCTTTTAATTTCCTCCTACAGTCTCCCTCTGGCCGTATCCAAGGTGGTATCGGCCCGGGTAGCTCTTGGAGAACACCGGAATGCCTGGCGGGCCTTCAAGGGAGCCCTTTACATGTCCCTGATCGTGGGTGCAGCCGGTTCGGCCCTGACCTTTTTCGGCGCCGGCTTTTTCACCGGAACTCTTTTGAATACACCGGAAAGCGAGCTTTGTCTGAAGGTACTGGCTCTGGCTGTCTTTGTCATGGCCGTTATGGGTGTTCTCCGGGGCTATTTCCAGGGCATGGGAACCATGATGCCCACTGCCATTTCCCAGATCATCGAACAGATGGTCAATGCGGTGGTCAGTATCGCGGCGGCCAGTTATCTCTATTCCTACGGAGCCAGGCTTGACGCAGCGGCGGGCGTCACCAACGGAAAGAGCGGCGCCATCTATGGAGCGGCAGGCAGCACACTGGGCACCAGCCTGGGCGCGGCAGCGGGACTCCTGTTCCTGATTCTCGTTATGCTCATGTACAACCGGATACTTCAGAAGAATATCCGGCGGGATCGAATCAGCCAGCGGGAGAGCTACTGCAGTATTCTCCGGGTTCTGGTTCTGACCATCGTTCCGGTTATCTTAAGTACCGCCGTCTATAACATCAGCGGTATCATCGATCAGGGCGTTTTCAAGTACCTGATGCTGGATCTGCAGAAGGCGGAGAAGAGTACTGTGGAAATTTACTGGGGCATCTATGTGGGCAAATATAAGCTGCTCACCAATGTACCTATCGCGGTGGCTTCGGCCCTGTCCGCCTCTACGATTCCGGCCCTGACCCGGGCCCGGATTTCGGGGGAGTGGGATGAGATGCGTCGAAAGACTGATGGAGCCATCCGCATGGTCATGCTCATCTGTATCCCCAGCGCCTTCGGCCTGACCGCTCTGGGCGAGCCCATCCTGGATCTGTTATCCTGGAACAGCAATTCCATCGCGCCGAAGCTTTTCCTCATGGGTTCCGCTTCCGTGATCTTCTACGGGCTGTCCACACTGACCAACGGCATCCTTCAAGGTATCGATCGCATGCGGATTCCCGTAAGGAACGCCGTTATTGCCCTTGTGACCCATCTGGCGCTTCTGATTGTGCTGGTACAGTTCTGCCACCTTCATATCTACGGCGTGGTGCTTTCCTATATGTTCTTCGCGGTTCTCATGTGTATCCTGAACGGAATCGCCATCCGGAAGCATCTGGACTACCATCAGGAAATAATCCGTACCTTTCTGATTCCCGGCGTATCTTCCCTGATCATGGCTCTGGCTGTATGGCTTCTGTACAGTCCGCTCCACAAGGTTCTGGGCGTCCGGATCTCCACGGTCATCTGTCTGGTTCTGGCTGTGCTGATTTATGGCTTCTTCATCCTGCTCCTTCACGGGATCACGGAAGAGGAGCTTCGGGCCTTCCCCAAGGGACGCGCTCTGGTACGCATTTTAAAGAAGATTCGTCTTTTATAAAGATAAAGCCTTTCTTTTTTGGACATACTGTTCAGAAAGGAGGGCTTTTTATGACAAAAAAACTACTGGCCGGCTGTTTCGCCGTATGCTTCTTTTCTGCTCTGGCCTGGTATTCGGGAAGTCTCTACAGCGGAAAAGCACTGCGGGAGGAAAATGCGCGCCTTCTGGAGCAGCTCCAGAGCCTGAATCATTTTACCGAGAAAGAGGAGGCGCCCCTCCCGGAAAAGCAGACAGCCTCCACTTCTTCAAAGGATACGGACACCGATACCACCGGAACTTCCGAAGAAAACCTCTTTCTTCTCCGGGAAGAGAACGGCAAAATTGTCGTCTATCGGGGCGATTCCGGGCTCCTTTATGAGCAGACGGACATCTCCCCGGACGGGCTGCCCCCGGAGCTTCAGCAGGAAATCCGTTCCGGAAAGACCCTTGCGGGAGAGGAAGAGCTTTATGATTTTCTGGAGAATTACACCAGTTAAACTTGCTATTCTTGTGAGAATAGTGTAAAGTTAGAAATGATACCTTTTCATCAGAATGACAGAAGAGAAAAGACAGAAAGAAGAAATCTGAGGATAAAAAATCATGAGAGAGCACTATAGAGAAGAGATAAAAGATAAAAAGCGAATCGTCGTGAAAGTGGGAACCTCCTCCCTGATCCACCCGGAGACGGGCGGTCTCGACCTCATCAAAGTGGAGCGTCTGGTTCGGGAGCTTTCCGATCTGCACAATCAGGGGCGCGACGTGATTCTGGTGACCTCCGGAGCCATCGGTGTGGGGCGCAAGGCCGCTGGGCTTAAGGAAAAGCCCGACCGGGTATCCTTAAAGCAGGCCTGCGCGGCCATCGGCCAGGCCCGGCTTATGATGATCTACCAGAAGTTTTTCGCGGAATACAACCAGGTGGCGGCCCAAATTCTCATGACCCGAAATACCATGCTGAATCAGAAGAACCGCCGTCACGCCCAGGACACCTTTGAGGAGCTTCTGGAGTTGGGTGCCATCCCCGTAGTCAATGCCAACGACAGTATCTCCACCTTTGAGATTCTCCACGGCGACAATGATACCCTGTCCGCCATTGTGGCCTCCCTGGTGGAGGCGGATCTTCTGATCCTGCTTTCTGACATCGACGGCCTTTATACGGACAATCCGAGTCTGAATCCGGAGGCGGAGTTTATTCCCTATGTGAAGGAGCTGGATGGGAACCTGAAAAGCATGGGAAAGGACGCGGTCAGCGGTCTGGGCACCGGCGGCATGACTACCAAACTCATCGCTGCGGAGCTTGCCACCTCCGTGGGGGCTGATATGCTCATCGCCAACGGAGCGGATATGTCGGTACTTCACCGGATCATGGACGGCCAGCCCTACGGCACCTTTTTTCAGGCGAATAAAGACGAACAGTTTGATTTAAAAACATTTCTGGAGGCGCATTTTTCATGAAAAAATCAGGCATGATTTTGGAAGGCGGAGGCACAAGAGGCGTTTTTACAGCCGGCGTACTGGATTATTTTATGGAACAGGGCATGTATCTTCCCTACGTCATCGGTGTTTCGGCGGGGGCCTGCAATGCAGTAAACTATGTCTCCCGGCAGCCGGGGCGGATGAAGACCTGCACCATCGACTTTCTGGAGGCCGGAAGCTACGTGGGGATGAAGTCTCTGATCAAAACCCACAGTCTTTTTAATATGGATTTGATTTTTGATCTGTTTCCCAATAAAATCATTCCCTTTGACTATGATACCTATTTTTCTTCGGATATGACCTGTATTCTGACCGCCACCAACTGTCTCACGGGAAAGGCGGAGTATTTAAACGAGACCTCCGACCGTCAGCGGCTCATGGCCATCTGCCGTGCTTCCTCCAGCCTTCCGGTGGTGTCACCGGTGGTGGATGTGGACGGCGTTCCTATGGTAGACGGCGGCGTAGCTGATTCCGTCCCCATCCGGAAGGCCCTGCACGACGGAGTGAAAAAGCCGGTCATCATTCTGACGAGACAGGAAGGATACCGGAAGGCTCCCGCAAAGAAGACCCTGAAGATGGCACAGATCATGTATCAGAAGTACCCGAATCTGATTCACGCCATCAAGTACCGGGCTTATTATTATAACCGCACCATGGAACTCATCGAGGATCTGGAAAGCCGGGGACACGTCTTCGTCATCCGTCCCCAGGTTCCGGTGGTGAAAAATACGGAAAATCATGTGGACGTACTCACGCGTTTTTATGAGCACGGCTATGAATACGCAAAGGACATCTTTGAGAAAACCGCGGATTTTGCAGGGTGGGAAGGACCTGATCCCAGGTGAAACCGCTGTACATAAGGAGGAACAACTACACATGGACGCAGATAAGATTGCGCGTATCAATGAGCTCTACCGCCGTTCCAAGGCGGAGGGCCTGACAGAAGAAGAAAAAAAGGAGCAGAAGCTTCTGAGACTGGAATATATTGAAGCCGTCCGGATGAATCTCCGTGGTCAGCTGAACCACATTGATATTCAGGAACAGGACGGAAGTATCGTGAATCTGGGTGAAAAGTATGATGCAGACAGAAAAGGTAACTGAAAAAAAAGCGCTCCGCAAGGAGATCAAGGCGCTCCGCGCCGCTCACACCGATGAAGAGATTCATCAGATGAGCCTGGCTCTGCGGGATCTGGTACTGACCCTGCCGGAGTATCAGAAGGCAGATGTGATTTACGCTTACGTGGACTGCAAGCATGAGGTAGAGACCTCGGATATTATCCGGGCTGCCTGGGCCGACGGCAAGCGTGTGGCTGTCCCAAAAGTGTTGGGACAGGACATGAAGTTTTTCTATATCACCTCCCTGGAAACGGATCTGGAGGAGGGCTATTTCGGTATCCGGGAGCCCTACGAGATACACCCCGCCGACGATAAGGCGGACGAGAGCCATGCCCTGATGCTGATGCCCGGCGTGGCCTTTGACGAGGAACGGCATCGGATCGGTTATGGCGGCGGCTTTTACGACCGTTTTCTGGAAGCACATCCGGCCCTTCCCCACATTGCTCTGGCCTTTGAGTTCCAGGTGAAGGAGTCCGTGCCTTTCGAGTCCTTCGATATCTGCCCGGAAAAGATCGTTACCGAAAAGCGGATCATCGGAGATACTGTGGCAGCCTCCCTGGAGGCTATCGGGCAAAAGGCAAAGGAAGCGGAGCCGGCGCTCCGGGTTCTGGACCGGGAAAAGAAGGATCTGGTACTGCTTCACGCTGCAGCCCGGCTCATTGACGAGACGGAGCATATCCTGGATGCCAATGCGCTTGATATGGACGCAGGCCTGGCAAAGGGCATGAAGACCGGTCTTCTGGATCGCCTTCAGCTGAGCCGGGAGCGTATCGCTGCCATGGCGGAGGGACTTCGTCAAATCGCAGCCCTGCCTGACCCCATCGGGGAAGTGATGGAAGAGTGGACCCCGGAAAATGGCCTCCATATCCGCCGGGTACGGGTGCCCTTAGGCGTCATCGGCATCATCTACGAGGCACGACCCAATGTGACTGCCGACGCCTTCGGTCTCTGTTTCAAGACCGGAAACCCTGTGGTACTCCGGGGCGGAAGCGATGCCATCCATTCTAATCAGGCCATCGTGGAAGTCCTTCAGAGAGCCCTGGAGGACTGTGGCTGTCCGGCTTCTGCCATTCAGCTTCTTTCCGATACCAGCCGTGAGACAGCTTCTGCCTTTATGAAGCTGAACCGTTACATAGATGTGCTGATTCCCCGGGGAAGCGCGGGGCTCATCGCTACCGTGGTGAACAATAGCACCATTCCGGTCATCGAGACCGGCTCCGGAAACTGTCATATCTATGTGGACGACGCTGCGGATCTTTCCATGGCGGCAGATATTATATACAATGCCAAGACCCAGCGTATCGGCGTTTGCAATGCCTGTGAATCCCTGGTGGTACACCGCAGCGTCAGCCAGGAGTTTCTCCCCATGCTGGCCAAAAAGCTGGCTCCAAAGGATGTGGAACTCCGGGGCGACGAGGCCGCTTCCTCCTGCATTCCCATGAAGGCGGCCACGGAGGCGGACTGGGGAACGGAATACCTGGACTACATTCTGTCCGTGAAAACCGTGGACTCCATCGAAGAAGCCATTGCCCATATTAACCGCTACAATACCGGCCATTCCGAGGCCATTATCACAGAGAATCCGGCCCATGCGGAGCAGTTTCTCCGAGAAATTGATGCCGCGGCCGTCTATGTGAACGCCTCTACCCGGTTTACGGACGGCTTTGAGTTCGGCTTCGGCGCGGAGATCGGCATCAGCACCCAGAAGCTGCATGCCAGAGGTCCCATGGGACTTATCGCCCTGACCTCCTATAAATACGAAATCACCGGAAACGGTCAGGTAAGGGGGTAACGCCATGAGAGTCATCGCAGGAACGGCCAGAAGCATGCCGCTCAAATGCATCGAAGGGCTGGATACCCGGCCCACCACCGACCGGATCAAGGAAACCCTGTTTAATATGCTGCAGCCGGAGATTCCGGGCTGCCGGTTTCTGGATCTCTTCGGAGGAAGCGGCGCCATCGGCATCGAAGCCTTAAGCCGCGGTGCGGACTTTGCCGCCTTCGCGGAGAACAACCGAAAGGCCTGCCAGTGCATCGAAGAGAACCTGGCCTTCACCCGGTTTCAGGATCGGGCCCGGGTATTTTTCATGGACGCCCTGGGCGCTCTCCGGGTGCTGGAGGGAGAAGAACCCTTTGATCTGATTTTTCTGGATCCACCCTACGGCAAGGGGCTTGAACGGGAGATTCTGGAATATCTTCGCAGCTCATCCCTTCTCACAGAGGAGGGTACGGTGATTCTGGAAGCCGCCCTTTCCGAGGATACAGACTGGATCCAGGATCTGGGATATACCATCCGCAAAGTTAAAAAATACAAAACAAATAAACATCTCTTTATAGAGCTGTAAGAGGGAGACAGATGATTAGAGCAATATACGCAGGAAGTTTTGACCCGGTAACCAAGGGCCATCTGGACGTGATCGTCCGGTCCTCAAGAATCGTGGACGAGCTGGTAGTGGGCGTCCTGAATAACCGGGCCAAATCTCCGTTGTTTTCTGTGGAAGAACGTGTTAAGATGTTAGAAGAAGTGACAAAGGAATATCCCAATATCAAGATTCGTTCCTTTACAGGACTTCTGGTGGATTTCGCAAAGGAGTGTGAAGCCCATATTATCGTCCGGGGCCTGCGTGCCATCACGGATTTCGACTATGAGCTTCAGATGGCACAGACCAACCGGATTATGAGTCCGGATCTGGATACGCTGTTTCTGACCACCAGTCTGGAGTACGCTTACCTTAGCTCCACGACCGTCAAAGAAGTGGCCGCTTTCGGCGGTGACATTTCCGCCTTTGTTCCGCCTTACGTGGAAGAGAAGATCCGAAGCAGGATGCACGAGCTTTATGAATTATAAAAAAGACCGGCAGCTCCGGTCCATGATGAGAGGAGAATGGATATGAGCAGCAAGATCGAACAGATCATCGAGGAGATAGAGGAGTATATTGACGGCTGCAAGCCTCAGACCCTGTCAAAGACAAATATTATCGTCAATAAAGAAGAGATCGAAGAGCTTCTGCGGGAGCTTCGCATGAAGACCCCCGAGGAGATTAAACGTTATCAGAAGGTTCTGGCAAACCGGGACGCCATTCTGGCAGACGCCCAGGCAAAGGCAGATGCCATCATCAAGGAGGCCAATATACATACGACCGAATTGATCAACGAGCACGAAATCATGCAGCAGGCCTATGTGCAGGCAAATGAGATCATGGCAGCCGCTGAGGCAGAGGCCCAGAAGCGTCTGGACGCCGCCACCATGGAGGCCAATGAATACCGGATGCAGGCCATGCGTTACACCGACGATATGCTGGGAAATCTCCAGAACCTGATCCGTCAGACCATGGAGAATCATGCGGCCCGCTACGAGTCCATGATGAATTCTCTGAACAATTTCAGCGAGATTCTCGCCAACAATCGGGCGGAGTTGGCTCCGGCCATGTCCGATACGGCTGTTCAGAATCCCGAAGAGGCGGAATAAAGACAAAGCAGGCCGCACAGCAAAAAGACTATCAGGGAAGTACCTGCCTTTGCTTTCAGGTAAGCTCCTGTGGACAGACCGCTTCCCTGAATCATGCTTTCCGTCTGCGCCGTACCGGAGAGACCTCCAAAAGCTGCAAAGGCCATGGCCAGGCTCCAGGCAGTATTCCCGGATAGTCCCGGACAGACGGCAGTATCCGCGATTCCGTTGGTGATTTCCAGAAGCCCTGTTCCGATACAGGTAAGAACCGGACTGGGAAGCGGAAGCTCCTTCAGGAGCTGCGCCAGCATGGAAAAGAGGATGACATAGCCACCCAGCTTCAGGATACTTTCCAGGCCGTCCATGATACAGGCATCTACGATTTTAAAGCTGATTTGAGATCCGGATGTCTTTTTTTCTGCGGACAGGATGGGAAACATCCTTCCCTTTCGCACGATCATTCCATAGAGCAGGGGAACGCCGTAGATCAGCCCCAGGGACAAAGGAACCAGCTTCGGCAGTTTCAGGCAGTCGGTGAGGCAGTAGCCGGTCAGAAAAGCCGGACTGGCGTTGTTACAGAAAGAAAGCAGATACTGTCCCTCCTCCCGGGAGATTTTCCGGTTCCGCACCAGATCGCCCGCCGTCCTGGCCCCCACCGGATAGCCGCAGAGGAAGCCCGCCACCAGACAGAAACAGCCTTCCGGGGAACAGCCGAAGCACCGGCGCAGCACCGGATAAATCAGCCGGGTCAGGGAAGCCGTTCCGTCCAGGGCCGTCAGGAGCCCAGACAGGATAAAGAAGGGCAGAAGAACCGGCAGCAGAGAGCGGAACCACAGCAGAATACCGGCTGCCGCCGCCCCGGAGGCCTGCCCCGGTCTGCATAGAAGATAAAGAAACAAAACAGCTGTCAGAAATAAATAAACATATTTTTTCTTCATAAACTACTGTATGAATACAAGGAGGACTATTATGCGCGTATTAGAAGGATTAAAACCGGAAAAAGTATTTGAGTATTTTGAGGCTCTGACCCGGATTCCCCGGGGATCCGGCAATGAGGCCGGAGCTGCCCGTTACTGTATGGACTTTGCCAGAGAACGGGGACTGGCCGTTTCCTGCGATGAATCCAACAATGTGGTCATTGTAAAGGAAGCTTCCAAAGGCTATGAGGACGCTCCCACTGTCATTCTCCAGGGTCATCTGGACATGGTATGTGAGAAGGAAGCCGACTGTACCATCGACTTCCAGAAGGATCCCCTGGAGCTTGCAGTAGACGGCGATTTCGTTTATGCAAAGGGTACGACCCTGGGCGGAGACGACGGCATCGCCGTGGCCATCGCTCTGGCTGTCCTGGATGACGACAGCCTCGCTCACCCCCGTCTGGAGTGCCTCTTTACCACAGGAGAGGAAGTGGGACTTTTAGGAGCCAAGGATCTGGATACCTCCCATCTAAAGGGCCGGAAGCTCATCAACATTGACTCCGAGGAGGAGGGCATCTTTACTGTCAGCTGCGCGGGAGGCATGGATAGTATTCTTCATATCCCGGCTGAATACCAGGATACGAAAGGCATCCGCTACACCGTCACCGTAGACGGCCTGCTGGGCGGACATTCCGGCGCTGAGATTCACAAAGAACATGGAAATTCCAACATTCTCATGGGCCGTGCCCTCTGTGCCCTGGATGACGTGGTGAACTTCCGCATCGCAGCCCTGGAGGGCGGCTTGATGGATAATGCCATTCCCAGAAGCACCAAAGCCGTGCTTTACGTGCCGGAAGAGGAGACTTCCCGTCTGGAAGAAGCGCTGCAGCAGCTGAACAACACCTATAAAGAGGAGTATGCTTCCAGCGATGCCGGAGTCACCGTCAGCTTTGTGAACGAGGGAGGGCAGAGCGGAAAGGCTCTGACCCCCAAGAGCGCAGCCATCCTCATGTATGTACTCCACATGGTTCCCAATGGCGTCATCCGCAACAGCATGGACATCCCCGGACTGGTACAGACATCCCTGAATCTGGGTATTCTGCGCCTGGAGGAGACTGAGGCAAAGGCTATCTTCAGCGTGCGAAGCTCCGTGGAATCCGAAAAGCTGGAGCTCGGAAACCGTCTCCGCCACTGCATTGAATTCGTGGGCGGAACCTACGAAGAGAAGGGCAATTACCCGGGCTGGGAGTACCGTCATGAGTCCGAGCTTCGGGATACCATGGTATCCGTATACCAGAATCTCTACGGTCAGGAACCGAAGGTTCTGGCCATCCACGCAGGTCTGGAATGCGGCCTCTTCAGCGGCAAAATGGAGGGCCTGGACTGCGTATCCATTGGACCGAACCTGTACGACATTCATACGCCCAAGGAGCGTTTAAGCATTTCCTCCACGGAACGAATCTATCATTTTGTTGTTGAAGTTCTGAAAGCTCTGAAATAAGCATATACTATAATGTTAGTATGATTTCAGAACGGAGCTATCTATGCGTCAACTGCGGCCAGTCCTTTTGACGGAAGCGTCCTGCTGCCTGCTGGTACTCTGCCTGTGCCTCCTTCTCTCCTGGGAAACTGCCTGGATCCGGGCACATATTCCGGAAATGAAAGACGACAGTCAGGCGGAAGTCCTGATGCGGGAATTCGCTGAACAGTATGAGAACATCTGGAAGGATCTGAAATACTTTCCGATTCCTGAGGATAAAGCAGAAAAAGAGACAGCGGTCTCCTATGAGAACAGCTGGATGTTTGAGCGGACCTACGGAGGCAGCTACGGACATGAGGGAACGGATCTCATGCCGCCTGAGAACCGGAGCGATTATTATCCGGTGGTGAGCGTAAGCGACGGAACCGTCGAAAAGATCGGCTGGCTGGAGAAAGGCGGTTGGCGTATCGGCGTCCGCTCCCTCCATGACGTATATTTTTACTATGCCCATCTTTCCTCCTATGCGGAGGAATTTCAGCCCGGTGATCCGGTGAAGGCCGGACAGCTGCTGGGGTATATGGGCGATACCGGATATGGAACCCGGGAGGGCACCAGCGGACAGTTTCCGGTTCATCTGCACTTCGGTATCTATGTGCGGACCGGAGAACTCCCGGATCTGGCGGTGAATCCTTACTGGTTTCTGAAATATCTGGAGCACACGAAGCTCCCTTATGGAAGAGAATAAAGGAGAGGTTTTATGGAGATACAACTGTGGCGGGAGATCCTGAATCCCTATGAACTGGCCGTCAAGGAAGTGATGACCAAGTTTAACCACCTGATTAAGGAGCATCGGGACCGGGGACTTTATTCCCCCATCGAACAGGTGGAGGGCCGGGTCAAGAGCATATCCAGTATCCTGGACAAATGCCAGAAGAAAAAGATCGATCTGGAAGATATCGAGGATAAGATTTCCGATCTGGCCGGTATCCGCATCATCTGTCAGTTTGTGGAGGATATCGATAAGGTGGTGGAGATTATCCGCGCCCGAAAGGACATGGAAATCAAACAGGAGCGGGATTACATACGGGAAATGAAAAGCAGCGGCTACCGCAGCTATCATATGATTATTTACTATACGGTAGACACCCTGGACGGCCCAAAGAAGCTGCAGATGGAAGTGCAGATCCGGACTATGGCCATGAATTTCTGGGCCACGGTGGAGCATTCTCTCCAGTATAAGTACAAACGGGAGATTCCGGATCACATCAAGGAAAGGCTTCTGAACGCTGCGGACGCCATCATCGTTCTGGACAACGAGATGTCCACCGTCCGCAGCGAGATCATGGATGCCCAGATTTCCTTCCGGATCCAGGCCAATATCGTAGCGGATATTCTGAACAATATTCAGAACCTGTACAAGGTGGCCAATAAGCGGGAGATCCTGAAGATTCAGGATGAATTTTACCGGATTTATGCCATGAACGACATCGACCAGCTGGAGCGTTTCGACCGGCAGCTGGATCTGATAGCAGAGGGATACCGGGCGCAGGCCCTGATTCTGGAGGACGAATGAGATTAGCATGAGATTACCGGAGATATTTTTACGGGAAATGAAAGAACTACTGGGCGAAGAGTATGATGCCTGGCTGAATACTTATGACGCCCCGGGCTATCGCGGCCTGCGGGTCAATACGACGAAAATCAGTCCGAAAGCTTTTCGGGAGCTTTCGGCTTTTTCCATGGAACCGGTTCCCTGGACCGGAAACGGTTTTTATCTGGAAGGTGAGGAGCGGGCCTCCCGCCATCCCTACTACGCAGCCGGACTTTACTATCTGCAGGAGCCCAGCGCCATGACTCCGGCAGCCTGTCTGCCCATCGAAGAGGGCGACCGGGTACTGGATCTCTGTGCCGCTCCCGGCGGCAAAGCTACGGAGCTGGCTGCCAGACTTCATGGAACAGGCGTTCTGGTAGCCAACGATATCAGCAATTCCAGAGCCAAGGCTCTGTTAAAGAACCTGGAGCTCTTCGGCGCCGGAAATATTCTGGTAACCAGCGAGACGCCCGAACGGCTCTGCCGGTATTTTGAGGGCTGGTTCGACAAGATTCTCATCGACGCCCCCTGCTCCGGCGAGGGTATGTTCCGAAAAGAGCCTGTCATGGTAAAAGACTGGGAGGAGCATGGCCCTTCCTATTACGCGACTATCCAGAAAGAGATTGTCACCTGGGCGGCAAAGCTTCTGAAGCCCGGCGGGCTTCTGGTTTATTCCACCTGTACCTTTTCCCCTCAGGAAAATGAGGAGACTCTGAACTATCTGAAGGGACTGGAGGGCGGCTTCCGGCTTCTTCCTCTTCCTTTGCCTGTTCCCGCAGCGAAGCTTGGCTTCCAACCCGGAAAGCAGGGCTGCGCCGAGGCGGGACGGCTCTATCCCCATCACATTCACGGAGAAGGTCATTTCGTTGCGCTTCTTCAGAAAGGAAGTGCTGAAAACCGGGGAACTGGAGACGGAAAAACTTCCGTCTCCGGAACCAGAGCTTCCAAAGCTTTGAAGCTTCCCGAGGAATGGCTTGCCTTCGCAAAGGATCTGAAGCTTTCCTGGGATCCGGCCCGGTTCCGCCTCTACGACGGACGGCTGTACCTGCTGCCGGATCCCCTGCTGAATCAGAATATCCGGGGGCTTCGCTTTTTAAGAACCGGGCTTTATCTGGGCGAGGTGAAGCAGAAACGCTTTGAGCCCAGCCAGGCTCTGGCCATGTTTCTCCGCCGGGAGGACTTTACCCGCACAGTGGATCTGACCGTTTCCGATGAACGGGTACTCCGCTATCTGAAAGGCGAGACCCTGGACGTGGAAGACCGGATTTCCGCCAAGGAAAAGGGCTGGTGCCTGGTCTGCCTGGACGGCTTCCCCTTAGGCTGGGGAAAGCTTGCGGGCGGAACCCTGAAGAACAAATATTATCCCGGCTGGAGGTGGTAGCGTGCGTCTGGATAAATACCTGTGCGAAGCCGGATACGGCACCCGCACCGAAGTAAAAAAAATCATAAAAGCCGGACTTGTAACCCACAATGGCACCAAGGCTCTCCGACCGGAGCAAAAAGTAATGGAGACCGACCAGGTCGCTGTGAACGGACAGAAGCTTTCCCTGTGCACTGTGGAGTACTGGATGCTTCACAAACCTGCGGGATGCGTCTCCGCCACAGAGGATCGGGCACTTCCTACGGTGATAGACTATCTGCCGGAGGAGGCAAGAAAGGATCTGTTTCCCGTTGGACGCCTGGATCGGGATACGGAAGGCTTGTTGCTTTTGACTAACGACGGAAAGCTGGCTCATTACCTGCTTTCCCCCAGGCGCCATGTGGACAAGGTCTATTATGCCCGCATCCTCGGTAAGGTCACCGAAGCCCATGTGGAGCAGTTCGCCCGGGGACTGGACATCGGCGATGAAAAAGAGACCCTTCCGGCGGCTCTTCACATTTTAAGCTCCGGCCCGGAGTCTGAGATACAGGTCACCATCCGGGAGGGCCGCTATCATCAGGTAAAACGGATGTTTGAGGCCATCGACTGCCAGGTGGTCTATCTGAAACGGCTTTCCATGGGAAGTTTAATTCTGGACGAGGCTCTGACCCCGGGAGACTGCCGGAAACTGACTGAAGAGGAGCTTCAGAAACTAAAGGAGGATACGGGATGCTGAAAGGAATAGACGCGGTCCTTTTTGATCTGGACGGAACCCTGGTGGATTCCATGTGGATGTGGGGGGCCATTGACCGGGAATATCTGGGACGGCACGGCCTTTTAGTTCCGGTCGGACTCCAGCAGGAGATCGAGGGCATGAGTTTCTCGGAGACAGCCGTCTACTTTAAAGAGAGGTTCTCTCTGCCGGATAGCCTGGATGTCATAAAGGCTGAATGGATCGCCATGTCAAAGGAAAAGTACGCCCATGAGGTTCCCTTAAAGCCGGGAGCCTTGGAATTTCTGCAATATCTGAAGGAACATGGCATTCGCTCCGGCATCGCCACCAGCAACGGCCGGGAGCTTTTAAACGCCGTCATCGCGGGACTTCGGATAGATCCTTATTTCCAGTGCCTCATGACCTCCTGCGAGGCAGGCGCCGGAAAGCCTGCGCCGGATATTTATCTGAAGGTGGCAGAAACCCTCGGCGTAAAGCCGGAACGCTGTCTGGTGTTCGAGGATACGCCCGCCGGCATCCGGGCCGGAAAAAGCGCAGGCATGAGGGTCTGCGCCATTTACGATGCCTACGCGAAAGAGCGACAGGAAGAGAATCGGCGCATGGCCGATTATTATATACAGGATTTTTACCAGGTATTGAACGGAATGTATGAGAGCCTGGTACAGGAATAGGAGTACCTTTATGAAGCAGCAGGGATTTTTGCCCGCAACCAAAGAAGAATTAATCGAACGGGGAATCGAACAGCCGGACTTTGTCTATGTCATCGGAGACGCCTATGTGGATCACCCTTCCTTCGGCCCGGCCATCATCAGCCGCGTTCTGGAAAGCCATGGCTACAGCGTGGCCATTCTGTCTCAGCCGGACTGGAAGAATCCGGACAGCATCCGGGTGTACGGCGAACCCAGACTGGCCTTTCTGGTATCTTCGGGAAATATGGACTCCATGGTAAACCATTACTCCGTATCCAGAAAGCGCAGAAGGACCGACGCCTTTACCCCGGGCGGAGTCATGGGACGGCGGCCCGATCGGGCGGATATGGTCTACAGCAATCTGATCCGTCACGCCTATAAGCATGTACCCATTATTCTGGGTGGCATCGAGGCCAGTCTGCGCCGGATGGCCCACTATGACTACTGGGCGGACGGCTTTAAGCGGAGCCTTCTTCTGGACAGCGGCGCGGATCTCATTTCATACGGAATGGGGGAGCGGTCCATCGTGGAAATCGCTGACGCCCTGGCCTCCGGTATCTCCATCCATGATCTGACCTTCATCAACGGAACTGTCTTCCGGACTTCCCGGAAAGAGGATATCTACGACGCCATCTTCCTTCCGGATTATGAGAGCATGAAAGCCGATAAGACTCTCTATGCCAAGAGCTTTGGCATCCAGCACAAGAATACGGACCCCATCCGCGGAAAACGTCTGGCCGAGCAGTATTCCGAACATCTGTACGTAGTTCAGAATCCTCCGGCCCGGCCTCTGACCCGGGAGGAAATGGACGAGATCTACGACCTGCCTTATCAGCGGGCCGTTCACCCCAGCTGTCTGACCCGGGGAGAGGTTCCTGCTTTTTCGGAAATCAAGTTCAGCCTGGCCAGCTGCCGTGGCTGTTTCGGCGCCTGCTCTTTCTGCGCCCTGACCTTCCACCAGGGGCGGATCATTCAGTCCCGCAGCCATGAATCCCTGCTCCGGGAAGCTCATCTCATGACAGAAGATCCGGATTTCAAAGGCTATATCCACGATGTGGGAGGCCCCACTGCGGACTTCCGGCGTCCCGCCTGCGATAAGCAACTGAAGGCTGGTGCCTGCCCGGAGCGGCAGTGCCTGTTCCCGAAGCCCTGTCCGAATCTGAAAGCGGATCATAGCGACTATATTTCCCTGCTCCGGAAACTCCGGTCGGTTCCCGGCGTCAAGAAGGTATTCATCCGTTCCGGTATCCGCTTCGATTACGTGCTGGCGGATCCGAATCAGACCTTTTTGAAAGAGCTCTGTGAATACCATGTGAGCGGTCAGCTTAAAGTGGCCCCTGAACATGTATCGGACGCGGTACTCTCCCGGATGGGAAAGCCAAACCGCGGTGTCTATGAAGAGTTCTGCCGCCGCTATAAAAAAATGAATGAAACCCTGCAGAAAAAGCAGTATCTGGTACCGTATCTCATGTCCTCCCATCCGGGTTCCACTCTGAAAGAAGCCATCGAGCTGGCAGAATACTGCAGGGATCTGGGATATATGCCCGAACAGGTCCAGGACTTTTATCCCACTCCTTCCACCATTTCCACCTGCATGTACTATACCGGGCTGGATCCCCGGACCATGGAGCCGGTCTACGTGCCGAAGAATCCCCATGAAAAGGCCATGCAGCGGGCCCTGATCCAGTACCGGGATCCCAAAAACGAAGCCCTGGTGCGGGAAGCCCTGGAAAAGGCCGGGCGAAGAGATCTCATCGGCTATGGCCCCAAATGTCTGCTGCGTCCCAAGGGCAGCAGACCTGCGGAAGAACGCCCTGACGCCACGCGGATCAGAAAGCCCACCGGAAAACGGAAATCGGATCCCTTTGTTTTGCAAAAACCGCAGGCTCAGCGTCCCAAAAAGAAAACCATACGAAATGTACACAAGAAGAAATAGGAGAACATCACAGCTATGAATCAGTATCAGTTAATCGCCCTGGATATGGACGGTACTCTGTTAAACAGCAAAAAACAGCTTTCCGAGGGAAACCGGGCCGCTCTGGAGCGGGCCGCTGCTGCCGGAAAGCAGATCGCCCTGTCCACCGGACGCTGCCGTCCGGAACTGGCCGACTACCTTGCACAGATTCCCGGCATCCGTTATCTGGACTGTTCCAGCGGCGCCCTGGTTTATGATTTGAAAGAGCAGAAGGAGATCTGCGCCCGCCGGATTCAGCCGGAGCTCATCGAAGCCTTTATTCGTTATGCTCTGGAGAATGACCTGATGGTGCATCTGCTGGATCAGAAGTCCTATGTATGGAGCAGACAGCTTCATCAGATGGAATACTACGGCATGGGCGTCTATCAGTCTCTCTTTGCGCGGATCTGTACTCCGTTGGATCAGATTCTGGAAGATTATCTGGCCTATCCCTTCCCGGTGGAAAAGTTCAACTTCTATCATCCGAGCCTGGAGGCCAGGGAGCTTACCCGGAAATGGATAGAACAGCAGCAGTTCCCGGTAACCATGGCTTACTCGGAGATCTCCTCCCTGGAGCTGACTGCAGCAGGCGTAGACAAGGGCAGCGGACTCGCAAAGCTTTGCGAGCATCTGGGGCTTTCTACCGAACAGAGTATCGCCGTGGGCGACGCTGACAACGATCTCCCGGTTCTTCGCGCCGCCGGCCTTTCCATCGCCATGGGCAATGCGGCGGAGCATGTGCGAAAAAGTGCCGATGTCTGTGTCAGCGACTGCGACCATGACGGCTGTGCAGAGGCCATTGACCGGTATCTGTTGGCCTGAATTTCTCAGTCGGAATCTCTTAACCAGCTTTTCTTAGCCGAAAGGAAGGATACTTATGGAAAGTGCAGCAAAGAAAAGGACCTCCATCGCCATCGTAACCGGAGCCTCCTCCGGCATGGGCCGGGAGTTTGTCAGGCAGATAGCCGGCGGATACCGATCCATTTCCCAGATCTGGGTCATCGCCCGGCGGGAACAGGTTCTGCTGGAGTTAAAGGATGAACTCCTGAAGTCCGGCATTACAGATACCCAGATCCGCACTCTGCCCCTGGATCTGGGCGAAGAAACAGCCTTTCAGGAGCTGGAGCTTCTTCTAAAAAACGAAAAGCCCCTTATCCGTATTCTGGTGAACTCCGCAGGTCTGGGGCACTCCGGCCGCCTGGAGAACCAGTCGGTGGAAGAAGCCCTTTCCATGCTCGATATCAACTGCAGAGCCCTGACCGCCATTACCATGGTATGTCTGCCTTATTTCCGGAAGGGAAGCCGTATCATCCAGATGGATTCGGGCTCCGCCTTTCTTCCCCAGCCCGGCTTTGCTGTCTATGCAGCCAGTAAGTCCTATGTGTTATCCCTGTCCCGGGCCCTGAGGGAGGAGCTTCGCGCGCGCGGCATCTCGGTTACTGCCGTCTGCCCGGGTCCCGTGGACACCCCTTTCTTCGAGACAGGAGGCATTACCCTGAATTCCGTAAAAAAACTCTTTCTGGAGAAGCCGGAAAAGGTAGTCCGGAAAGCCCTCTTTGACGCGGAAAAAGGAAAGGCGGTATCCGTCTGCGGCTGCAGCATGAAACTGGTACACGCCGCATCCGGCATTTTGCCCCAGGGCCTTATGACCAGTCTCAGTTCCCTGCTGTTCTCCCTTTGATTTCTTCCGGACATCTCCATTATGTCCATTGCAAGTGTTAAAAAAGCGTAAAAAGCTGCAAATTTTGAAGCAAAATGGTGGATTCCTGAAATTTACTGTGCTATAATTATGAAACAAATTTTTGCACAGGGAGTTTTTTATGGATCAATTAGTCGGAACTTTAACTACACTTTGTTATCTGGAACAGGACAACTGTCTTCTGATGATGCACCGCGTCAAAAAGAAGCACGATGTCAACCAGGATAAATGGATCGGGGTGGGCGGACACGCCCTTCCCTATGAAAGCCCGGAGGACTGTCTGCTCCGCGAGGTACGGGAGGAGACTGCGCTTACCCTCACGGATTACCGTTTCCGGGGCCTGGTGACCTTTGCCCTGAAGGGTGTAGAGACCCAGTATATGTGCCTTTACACCGCCACCGGCTGGGAGGGCGAGTTGGACTACAACTGCCCGGAGGGCGTACTGGAATGGGTGCCCATGGACAAAATCGACGATCTGGAGCTCTGGATCGGGGATAAGGTCTTTTTCCGGCTTCTGAAAGAGAACCAGCCTTTCTTTTCTCTGAAGCTGGGCTATGACGGCGACACGCTGGAAGAGTGCGTGCTGGATGGAAAACCACTGGATTGGAGGAAATATCTGGAATGCAGATAGCTGTTTGCGACGATCAGGAAGAGATTCTGAAACAATTGAAGAAAATGCTGTCCCGGTTTACCCTTGTCCGAACCGTGTACTGTTATTCCGACCCGGAAATCTTTCTCCATACTCTGCAGGATCAAACCTACGACGCAGTTCTCATGGACATCGACTGGAACCGGAAGGAAAACGGACTGGACTATGCGGCCAGACTTTACGAGGCCAGCCCTTACACCAAGGTCATTTATATGACCGCCTATGGCATGAACTATATGGAAGATATCTTCCTGAACCGGACCAACCTCAGCGGATTCCTGAAGAAGCCCATCGTGCCTGAGCAACTGGAAAAGAACCTACAGAAGATCTGGGATGAGCGCAAGGACAGCGGCCGTCTTCTGATTCACCGGCAGGGCAGTACCCTGGCCGTTCCCTTCCGGGATATCTGGTATCTGGAGAGCAGCCTGCACAAGACCCGCGTGGTACTGAAGTCCCGGGAGTATTTCTGCAACGAACGCCTGACTTCCATGATGGAACAGCTGGACGACCGCTTTGTGAACTGTCATAAGAGCTATATCGTAAATATGGAATACATCTCTGAACTGCAGGGAAAAGAGATTCTGCTTTCGGATCCCATGGAACGCTCCGGGTCTTCCGAATCGGATGTTCGCAGAATCCCCATCAGCCGGGCAAGAAATGAAGAGACCCGGAAACGTTATTTCGCGTACGCGGCGGAAAGGATCTGACGACCATGTCCAATTTGATTCTGAGTACTTCCGCATACCTTTATGATTTCATTCTTCTCATGTTGTATTTCTCCGGCTGTCTGGGACGGCGGTTTTCCAGGAAGGTAACCTTTCTGGGAACCATCGCCTGCTGGGTGGCATTCTGCTGCTTTAAACTTCTGCCCGTATATCAGGCCGATTATAATCCCACCCTTCCGGCACTTTTTCAGCTTCTTGTCCTCGGCTTTTATCTCTGTTTCTTTTTCGGCTCTTCTCTACCGAAAAAGCTTCTGGCAGCATTGCTTCAGCTGGCTACCTTAAGTCTTTTGGAGTTTTTCACCATGCGGCTTCTTTATACCGTGATTCAGCCCGGGGAACCTGTGCCGATAGATTCTCCCATCATTGCTCTGGGAACTCTGATTATGATTCCGCTGGCTCTGTTGGTCTGCGTTTTCAATTATGACCTGTGGAAGCTCTTTGAAAGCCGTCAGTGGAAATGGACCCATTCTAGACTGCAATGGATCTGTCTGCTCCTTCCTCTGGGCCAGGGCCTGCTGCTCACCGACTATATCCGGATTTACCTAAATGCCATAGAACAGATCCGGGTTTCCGTACTTCTTGGCATTCTCCTCAGCATGCTGGCAGACGCCGGAATGTTCTTTCTGTTGGAAGAAGCGGCGGAACAGAGTCGCCTGGAGGAAGCCTTACGTCTGCAGAAACGTCTTTACCAGAGAGAAAAGTATCACTATGAGGAACTGATGCAGACCCAGCAGGAGACCGCCAAGCTCCGTCACGATTACCAGAACTATCTGTTGATGCTTCAGGAGCTGAAAAAGGAGGATACTCCATGACAAAGAAAACTTACGCTCTGCTGGCCCTCCTGCCCATCAGTCAGATGCTGCTGTTGTCTGCTTACCAGAATCATCGGCTTTCTGCCCTGACCACTCTGGCAATACTTTTAAATCTGCTGGCAGACCTGGTCCTGATTTATCTTTTTTTCTGGGGCTTTCAAAAGAAACGGCAGGAGCGGAAGCTGGCAGAACTTCAGTATCTCCAGGAAGCAGAGCGCCGACAGAATGAAGCCCTGGAGCAGAAACATGCCGAGCTTCTGTCCATGCGCGCGGATCTGAACCAACAGCTTTCACGGATTCGCCTGCTCCTGGAAAAAGGAGACACTGACGCGGCCGAAGCGGATATCGCTTCCGTCCAGCAAACCCTCGATCACACCCGCATCCGGGAATATTGCCAGCACCAGGTGGTCAATGCCATTCTGACAGAAAAAGATCGGCAGTGCCAGGCCCTTGGCATCCGGACCGACTATCAGCTTCTGATTCCCCGGAAGCTTCCGATCGATCCCCTGCATCTTTGCAGTATCTTTTCCAACCTCATGGATAATGCCATCGAGGCTCTCCGGGAGCTTCCGGAAGAGCAGCGTTCCCTCACCCTTCACGGTGCCCTCCGGGGCAGCTACCTTCTGGTCCGCCTGGAGAATCCTGCTTCCCGGAAGCACGCGGAACGTCCCATCCGCACCGGTCACGGCTACGGCAGCCAGATCCTTCAGGACATCGCCGACACCTACGACGGCTATTTCCAGTGTGATTTTGACAACGGCGTGTTCCGGGCTATTATGGCGGTGAAGGTGGATCGGATTGGAGGGAAAAATTAATCAAAGGAGGTTTCCCATGTACAGCACCGCATTCTGCAAAGTCTACAACCAGTTTGGCTGGAATTATTTTCCCGAGGCCTTCGGGGAACAACTTCTGACCTGGCTGCGCCAAAATCAGGTGACCGTCCGCAAAAGCCTGGACCTGGCCTGCGGCACGGGCGTGCTCTGTGAGCTTCTGGCCGGAGAGGGCATCGAGGCCAGCGGCATGGATTTTTCCGAAGGGATGATTCAGATCGCGATGGAGCGGAACCCAAAGCTCCATTACGAAGTGGCAGATATGATCACCTACCGTCCAAAAGAGCAGTTTGATCTGGTGACCTGCACCGGAGACGCGCTGAATCATATCATGCGCCTGGAAGATATCGACCGGATCTTTGCAAACGTATACGCCTATCTGGCTGAGGGCGGTTACTTTATTTTCGATATTCTGAATGAAAAAGAGGTTCCCATGGCGGAGCCCATCGACCTGGACTTCAGCGAGACGGTCAAGGCCCAGTTCATGGTGACCCACGATGCCGACGGCCGGATCAATCTGCAAACCACCGTCTATGAGAACGGAGAGAAGCAGTTCGAGGAGAATATCAAAGAAATCGTTCATGATGAAAAGGCCGTCTGTGAGCTGCTCCAAAAGAACGGTTTCCGGGTGGAAAAATGCGCCAATCATTTTCTGGAAAACGAAGGAAATTACAGCAAAACCTGGTACATCATCGCCCGAAAGTAAGAAATCGAAAAATTATAAGAAAGCTTGAAGTGTATGGGGGATTTGCGTATAATGAAACTCAGGCGGATCGGTCTCTGACTCAGCGGGCCATCCGTCCGCGACAGAATGTTCTGACAGAAAAAGGAGAGATCATCATGAAAAAATACTGGCTGGCCGCATTGCTGGGCACCATGGTGCTGGCGGCAGGCTGTAAAGGCAATTCAGATACCGAAGAAGTAACTCCCGCAACCTCCGAGACAGAGGCCTCAAAGGAGGATATCGCCGCAGGCGCAAGCACCCTTTCTGAGGCCGGAAAGAGCGCTTACCGCTCGGTGCTGGAGGATATCTATTATAATCAGCAGTTTCCCAACAGCCTGGAGCTGGATTACGACGGCTCTGATCTGTCCCGGAACCGCTTTGCCGTGCTGGATGTGGATGGAGACGGCCGCAGTGAGCTGCTGATTTCTTATATCACCGCTTCCACAGACGGCCAGGCCTTTCTGGTCTATGATTTTGTGGAAGCACTGGACGCGGTGCATGAGGAATTCATGGGCTTTCCGACGGTTACCTTTTACGACAACGGCGTAGCCCGCGCAAACTGGTCCGATCATCCCGGCACGCTGGAAAGCAGCGATTTCCAGCCCTTTACCCTGTACCTCTATAATAAAGATGAAAACGTCTACGGACTTCTTGGAACCGCTTTTCAGAAGGATGATCCGGACGTCTATTATCAGAACCTGGTGGGCGACGAGGATGAAACCGAGATCGACGAAACGGTCCTGAAGGACTGGCTGGATACGACCATCGGCGACGCGGCCGTCGTGGACGTTCCTATGATGAAACTGACACCGGAAAATATCCGGGCATTGAAATAAAACATAAAACTGCCCTGTGAAATACAAGACAAAATACAAGGAGAACCTCTCATGGGAAATACCATCCCCAAGGGCGAATATGGCTATACCGACGCCCACAAACGAAGCCAGCTTATCAAAACACTGATCCTGTTCCTGCTGCCGGCGGCCATCTTCACCATCGGATACTGTACCTCCCACACTCGGATGAATCTGTTCACCGTAGTGGCTGTGGTGGGCTGCCTGCCTGCCTGCAAGGAAACGGTCAATCTGATCATGTTCTGGAACCGCCATTCCCTGTCCCGGGATCTGCATGAACAGATCGCCCTACACGTTCAGGAACTTACCCACGCCTGGGAGCTGGTTCTGACCACCTACGATAAGAATTATCCCCTTTCCAGCCTGGTTATCCGGGGCAATGAGGTCGCCGGATACACTCCGTCCAAAGAGCTGGATCTGCGGGCTCTGGAATCCCATATCATAAAAGTTTTGAAGGAAAACGGCCTGTCCGGCGTTCATGTCCATATATTCACGGACCTGAAAACCTATCTGGAGCGGACTGACGTCTTAGGCAGACGGGAGCCGGAAGCCATCCCCTTTACTCCGGACGACCGCTATCCCTCCCTGAACCGGGAGCAACTGATCCGGGAACTGATTTTGGCCCTGTCTCTGTAACCGGCCGGAACAAATCTTTGAAATCCGGAAAGGAAGAAATTCATGCGTCTTCTGACAGTAGGAGAAAATGAAGCCGGACAGCGTCTGGACAAGCTGCTTGCCAAATATATGGACCAGGCTCCTGCCAGCTTCTTTTATAAAATGCTTCGAAAAAAGAATATCACCCTGAACGGGAAAAAGGCCGATGGAAAGGAACGGCTGGCAGTGGGAGACGAGATTCGTCTTTTTCTGGCTGACAAAACCATCGACGGCTTCTCCAGCCCCAAAACTGCCGGAGCGAAAAATACGGCAGCAAGGAAGAAGCTCCCCGAAAAGCTCCGGCCGGACATTCTCTACGAGGATTCCCATGTGCTCCTGTTCAATAAGCCCGCCGGACTTTTGTCCCAGAAAGCAAAGCCCTCTGATATTTCCCTGGTGGAATACCTGACGGAACATCTGCTTCAGACGGGAGAGGCCACGGAAGTGTCTCTGCGCAGCTTCCGGCCCGGTATCTGTAACCGGCTGGACCGCAATACCAGCGGCCTGGTGGCAGCAGGCAAGAGCCTTCGGGGACTCCAGGAGCTGAATGAGCTGTTCCGGGTGCGAAGCCTGCACAAGTTTTACCGCACGGTGGCCCTGGGAACCATCACGGGAAAACAGCGCATAGAAGGCTGGCTTCTGAAAAACGAAAAGACCAACCAGGTACAGATTTTTTCCGAACAGAGGAGGGACGCCCTTCCCATCTGCACGGAATATGTACCCCTAAAGCAGCTGACCATCCAGGGAAAGCCCTATACTTACCTGGAGATCAATCTGATCACCGGCCGTTCCCATCAGATACGGGCCCACCTGGCCAGCATCGGCCATCCGCTGGTGGGCGACCCCAAATACGGCAATCCAAAAGTAAATCAGGAATTCAAAAGGAAGTTCGGTCTGGAATATCAGCTGCTTCATGCCTATCGTCTGGAGCTTCCCCGGATAGAGGGCGTACTTGCCCCCCTTTCTGAGAAAAACTTTATCGCGCCGCTTCCCGACTCTTTCCAGCGAATCCTGAAATCCCATACCAAATAAAGAGGAACTTATGGCAACCTGGAATTCCAGAGGTCTCCGGGGCTCTACCCTGGAGGACCTCATCAACCGTACAAATGAAAAATACAGGGAGCAGGGGCTGGCGCTGATTCAGAAAGTGCCAACCCCTATTACACCCATCAGGATCGACAAGGAGCACCGGCACATTACTCTGGCCTATTTTGACCAGAAGAGTACTGTGGATTACATCGGAGCCGTTCAGGGGATCCCTGTGTGCTTTGACGCTAAGGAGTGCGATACCGACACCTTTCCCCTCCAGAACATTCACGCACATCAGGTGGAATTCATGGGGGACTTTGAGCGTCAGGAAGGCGTGTCCTTTCTGATTATCCTGTTTTCCCAAAGAAATGAACTTTATTTTCTGCCATATAGAAGGATGAAGGAATTCTGGGAGCGGGCGCAGGATGGCGGCCGGAAAAGCTTCCGCCACGATGAACTGGATCTCTCTTACGTGCTCACACCCCATGGAGGCTATCTGGTTCCCTATCTGGACGGAATACAGAAAGTGATTGACGAATCAGAATAAACACTTTATAATGGTAAATCAGTAAAGTGTACAGGAGGAAGCCTAGGATGAAAAATCAAAATCCGCTTTTACATACCCCGGAAGGCGTCCGGGACATTTACGGCAATGAGTTCGTACAGAAGTTTGAATTGCAGCAGCTCTTATACCGGGTGCTGGCAGGCCGTGGCTATCAGGGCATCGAGACGCCCACCTTCGAGTTTTTCGACGTATTTTCCCGCGAGGTCGGTACCGTTCCCTCCCGGGAGCTCTATAAATTTTTCGACAAAGAGGGCAACACCCTGGTACTTCGGCCGGATATGACCCCGTCCATTGCCCGGGCCGTATCCAAGTATTTCCATGACGAGACGCCCATCCGGCTCTGCTATATGGGTAATACTTTTATCAACTACGACAAATATCAGGGCCGCTTAAAAGAGACCACCCAGATGGGCGCGGAGCTTATGGGTGACGGAAGCGTGGAGTCCGATGTGGAGCTGCTTTCCGTGCTCATCGAGGCCCTGCAGGAGGCAGGCCTTCGGGAATTTCAGGTGAGCGTGGGACAGGTGGAATTCTTTAAAGCCCTGCTTCGGGAGGCAGGTATTGGAAACGCGGCGGAAGAAAGCCTTAGAAGACTCATTTCCGATAAGAACCGCTTCGGCGCGGAGGAGCTCCTGTCCGGTTACGAAATCTCCGAGAAGCTTCGCAACACCTTCCTGGAAATGGCGACGCTGACCGGCGGCGAGGAAGCGCTGCAGAAGGCAAAAAGCCTCACGGATAACAGCGAAGCCCTGGAAGCCCTGGAACGGCTCCGGGAGATTTATAAGGGGCTGAAGGAAAAGGGCTACGAAAAGTATGTTACCTTTGACCTGAGTATGCTAAGTAAGTATAATTACTATACGGGTATCATTTTCCATGCGTATTCTTATGGCTACGGTGAGCCCCTTGCCAAGGGCGGACGCTATGACAATCTGCTGTCCCACTTCGGGCGGGAGCTGCCTGCGGTCGGTTTCGCTATCGTGGTGGATCAGCTACAACGGGCTCTTCGAAATGACGCGGAGAAGAAGGTGAACGCCACTGGAGAAAGCAAGCGTTATCTGACCTTTGCGCTGACCAAGGGCCGTCTGGCAAAAAAAACTCTGGAGCTTCTGGAAAAGGTGGGGATCACCTGCGAAGAGATGAAGGATCCGGACAGCCGGAAGCTGATCTTCGTCAATGAGGAGCTGGGGCTGAAATTCTTCCTGGCAAAGGGACCGGACGTACCTACTTATGTGGAGTACGGTGCGGCAGACATCGGCGTGGTCGGCAAGGACACACTGGTGGAAGAGGGCCGGAAAATGTACGAGGTGCTGGATCTGGGCTTCGGAAAATGCCGCATGTGCGTCTGCGGACCGGAATCCGTCAGAGAAAAGCTGACCCATCAGGAGCAGATCCGCGTAGCCACCAAGTACCCGGATATCGCAAAGGACTATTTTTATAATCAGAAGCATCAGACCGTGGAGATCATCAAGCTGAACGGCTCCATCGAGCTGGCTCCCATCGTGGGCCTGTCTGATGTGATCGTGGATATCGTGGAGACCGGCTCCACACTCCGCGAAAATGGCCTCAGCGTGCTGGAAGAGGTAATGCCTCTGTCTGCCCGCATGGTGGTTAATCAGGTGAGCATGAAGATGGAATCAGAACGGATAACAAAGCTGATTCAAGATCTGAGGGCTGCACTTTAAATCGGAGGAAGCATGCAGCAAAAGCGTTTGGACTATCTGGATATGGCGAAGGGCATCGGAATCTTTCTGGTGATTCTGGGCCATATCGAATATATACAGGAGGACACTCTGAAGTGGATTTCTTCCTTTCATATGCCGCTGTTTTTCGTGGTGGGCGGAATCCTAGCATATCTGAAGCGGGATACTGGCCGGTCGGCCTTTGAGACCATCGGCAGCCGGATTCAGGGCGTCCTGACGCCTTATCTGTCCTTTTCCCTGATGCTGCTGGCTATGAATACGATCACCAGTATCCGAAATCCGGAGACCCTTTCCGGGACGGTCCTCGCAAAACAGTATATAGATACTTTTACCGGTTATGGCGTGCATATCCTGTGGTTTTTACCGGCCTATTTTATTGCGGGAGCTGTGTTTGCGCTGGTTCAGGGTATGCGGGAATGGCAGAGAAATCTGATGATTCTATTGCTGGCCCTTGGCGCTTACGTCCTTTCCGCCGGGCTTGGGCTTGATCAGTATGTGACCTGGGAGTGCAGTCCCATCAGGTATCTCGGTTATGATCTGCTTATCACGGTGCTCAGAGGGCTTCTGGCCCTGCCATTTCTGCTGATGGGCTGGTATCTGGCTAAGATTCCGAAAGGCTGGCTGACGTTTTTACTGCTTCCCGGAAGTCTGCTGGCGCTCCGGTCGCCCGTGTTTGATTTACATTATCTTTATCTGCATCCGGTGCATTATCTGAACGCATTTTTATGCTGCGCCGGTATCGTCAGCCTGGTAAAAGCCCTTCCGGTAAGCCGCGTGCTTTGCTGGCTTGGTCGGAATTCCCTGGTGATTATGTGTACACACGCCACCTTTCTGGTGGTATACTATGTTTCGTTAGGCATGTTTTTTCTCAAAAAATGGATACCAATGTCCCAGCCTGTGTTCAATCTGGGCGTTGCAATATTGGTCTGTGCCGCGGAGGTTCCCATTGTCTGGATTTTTAACCGCCGGTTCGGACATCTCATTGGGAGGTCATCGAAATGAAAGTCGTTACATTGGATGAAAACAGCAAACAGAATCTCTTGGATGAGCTGTTGAAGCGAAGCCCCAACCATTACGGGGAATTTACCGAACGGGTCAACGCCATCATCGAAGATGTAAAAAAGAATAAAGACGCGGCCCTGTTTTCCTATACGGAGCGGTTCGACGGGGCGAAGCTTGACTCTTCCTCCATCCGCGTCAACAAAGAGGAAATCGAAGAGGCTTACCGGGAGGTGGATCCGAAGCTTCTGGAGGTCATCAGGAAGGCTCTGGTAAATATCCGCAGCTACCATGAAAAGCAGCGCCGCTACAGCTGGTTTGACAGTAAGCCGGACGGCACCCTGCTGGGTCAGAAAATCGGACCTATTGCCTCCTGCGGTGTCTATGTGCCCGGCGGCAAGGCGGTCTATCCGTCCTCCGTTCTGATGAATGTGGCGCCGGCCAAAGTGGCAGGCGTGGAGCGCATCGTCATGACCACGCCGCCCGGAAAGGACGGCAAGGTGTCACCGAATACCCTGGTGGCAGCCTGCGAGGCTGGCGTAGACGAGATCTACAAGGCAGGCGGAGCCCAGGCTATCGCGGCTCTGGCTTTCGGTACTGAAAGCGTGCCGAAAGTAGACAAGATTGTAGGACCCGGCAATATCTATGTGGCCCTGGCGAAAAAGGCTGTCTATGGCTATGTAAGCATTGATTCCATCGCAGGCCCCAGCGAGATTCTGGTGTTGGCCGACGAGACAGCGAATCCCCGCTATGTGGCAGCTGATCTGCTTTCCCAGGCGGAGCACGATGAGATGGCTTCCGCGATTCTGGTAACCACCAGCAAGGAGCTGGCAGATCAGGTACAGGTGGAGATCGAGGGTTTTGTGCAGAAGCTGTCCAGAAAAGCGATTCTGGAGAAATCTCTGGAAAATTATGGATATATCCTGATCGCGGAGAATCTGGACGAGGCCATTGCGGCGGCCAACGAGATCGCCAGCGAGCATCTGGAAATCGTTACAAAGGATCCATTCCAGGTAATGACCAAGATCAAAAACGCGGGCGCGATTTTCATCGGCGAAAATTCCAGCGAACCGTTGGGCGATTATTTTGCGGGACCGAACCACATCCTGCCGACCAATGGTACGGCGAAGTTCTTCTCTCCGCTGAGTGTGGACGATTTTATTAAGAAATCCAGTATTGTCTATTATTCCAGAGAAGCTTTGGAAGCCGTGCATGAGGATATCGAGACCTTTGCGAAAGCAGAGCAGCTGACCGCCCATGCCAACTCCATTGCCGTACGGTTTGAGAAGAAGGAGGACTAATCTATGGAACGAATTGCAAGTTTTTCCAGAATCACGAAAGAAACAGATATCGCCATCACCCTGAATCTGGACGGCAGCGGAAAAGGGGATATCTCCACAGGCATCAGTTTTTTCGACCATATGCTGAACGGTTTTTCCAGACACGGACTCTTTGATCTGACCTGTCAGGTGAAGGGCGATCTGGAGGTGGACTGTCATCATACCATCGAGGATACGGGCATCGTGCTGGGACAGGTGATCCGGGAAGCAGTGGGAGACAAGAAGGGCATCGCACGCTACGGGACCTGCATTCTTCCCATGGACGAAGCCCTGGTGCTGTGCTCCCTGGATTTGTCCGGAAGACCCTATTATGTGTCTGATGTGGAATTTCCTACTGAAAAAGTAGGAAAAATGGATACCCAGATGGTGAAGGAGTTCTTCTACGCCATTTCCTATAGCGCCGGTATGAACCTGCATTTCAAAATGCTGTCCGGCAACAACAGCCACCATATGATCGAGGGCATGTTCAAGGCCTTTGCCAAGGCTCTCGACATGGCGACCACACAGGATCCGAGAATTACAGACGTATTATCTACGAAAGGAAGTCTTTGATATGAGTGAAAAGAATATGGCAGTCATCCGGCTTCTGGCCGGAAAGGTGCAGGGAGAGCAGGCGAACAGGGATGCGGCTGTTCTGGCACGCTATTACAGCGATAATGGAGCGGATGAGATTCTGGTCTTTGATCTGTCCGACGGAGACGTGGATCATGATCTGTCCATCGGCGCTTTAAAAGAAATCTGCCGCGCCGTGGAGATACCGGTGAAGGCCGGAGGCAGAATCAGGCGTCTGGAGGATGTGAAGAAGATTCTCTATGCAGGCTGTAAGAAGGCCATTTTAAATTATGGACGGCAGGAAAATATCGATCTGACCGAGGAGGCATCCAAGCGCTTCGGCAAAGAGAAGATCGCAGCCTGCGTGGACAGCTCCGACGTGGTCAGCGCTCCGGCAGCTCTGATTGAGGAGTATGTAAGCGAGCTGATTTATCTGAATGAGATCCTTCCCTTCGTGGAAAAGGTCCGCCCCTTAAGCTGCAATATGGAATGGTCCGAGTTCAAGCTGGGACCGGACGGCCTGGTTCCGGTGGTGGTACAGGACTACCGCACGGACGAAGTGCTGATGGTGGCTTATATGAACGAGGAGGCCTTTAACAAGACCACCCAGACCGGTAAAATGACCTACTGGAGCAGAAGCCGTCAGGAGCTCTGGGTCAAGGGAATGACCAGCGGCCACTTCCAGTATGTGAAGGAACTGGTGGTAGACTGCGACTGCGACACGATTCTGGCAAAGGTATCCCAGACCGGAGCAGCCTGTCATACGGGCAATAAATCCTGCTTCTTCCACGAGATCGCCAAGACGGACTACAAGAATACGAATCCCTTGAAGGTATTCGAGGATGTATACAAAGTCATTGCGGACCGGAAGGTACATCCGAAGGAAGGCTCCTACACCAATTACCTTTTCGACAAGGGTATCGACAAAATCCTGAAGAAGGTGGGAGAGGAAGCCACCGAGCTGGTTATCGCCGCTAAGAATCCGGATCCGGAGGAAATCAAGTATGAGATGTCGGATCTTCTGTATCACGCCATGGTTCTGATGGTAGAGCGGGGCGTGACCTGGGAGGATATTACCGCAGAGCTTGCCAACCGGTAGGCAAAAGCAGTTCTGATTCCAGAACGGATTTCATACTGTTTAGTAATTTCCATAAAATAAAAGGCGGTAATCAAATATGAAAAAATCAGAAAGACAGGGTGGACAGTACCGGCAGCTTCTTCTGGCGCAGCGGGGGCAGGCCCCGGCGTCGGAGGAACCGTCCGGACGAATCTGGCTGCGGATTCGCTTTTATGTCTGTCTCTGTCTTTTTGCGGCGTACGTGCTGCTGGATTACAGCCGGGCAAATGTGGCTTCCTGGGACAGTGAACGTATCTGCCAGGAGGTGGAACGGGATTACTCCAGACAGCTGGACCTGGATCTGGAACAGGTTCTGAGCCGGGCAGTCTCTGTGATCCGGATTTCCGGTTCCTGAGATAAAAATCTGAAATAATACAGGATTTTGACCAATGAAAAAGACCTTTCAATTTGCATTTTTGAAAACCCTCCCGGTCATGCTGGGATATCTATTTCTGGGGCTGGCTTTCGGCCTGCTCCTTCAGGAAGTCGGTTACAGCTTCTGGTGGGCGCTTCTGATCAGCACCATCGTTTACGCCGGTTCCATCCAGTTCGTGCTGGTAAGCTTTCTGACCGCCGGGACAAGTCTTCCGGTGGTGGCCGTGATGACCTTACTTATCAACAGCCGCCACGCTTTTTACGGCCTGACCTTCATCGAAAAATTCAAGGCCATGAAAGCCAGGCCTTATATGATTTTCTCCCTGACGGATGAGACCTATTCCCTTTTGTGTTCTTTAAAAGTTCCGGAAGGAATCGATGAAAAGAAAGTCATGTTCCTGATTTCCCTGCTGGATCAGGTTTACTGGATCAGCGGTTCTGTGATGGGCGCGGCTCTGGGACAGGTTCTGCCCTTCGATATGACCGGCATTGATTTCGCCATGACGGCTCTCTTTGTAACCATCTTTGTAGATCAATGGAGAGAAGCGAAGAGCCATCTGCCCGCAGTCATCGGTCTTATCAGCTCGGTAATCTGTCTTCAGATCTTCGGCGGCAACAATTTTATCCTGCCTTCCCTGATTATCACCGTAACAATTCTCATGGCATTGCAAAAAAGACTGGAAGGAAAGGTGGAAAATACATGACAGCGACGCAAGCATTTGTTATAATTCTGGTGACGGCTGTCTGCACACTGATCACCCGGCTCGTTCCTTTTGTGCTTTTCGGAGGGAAAAAGGAGATGCCGAAAGCGGTCAACTACCTGGGCACGATTCTGCCCCCGGCGATTATGGCGACCCTGGTGGTCTATTGCCTGAAGGGCGCAGATCTCTTTTCCGCCACCCACGGTATCCCTGAGTTTGCGGCCACGCTTCTGACGGCGCTTTTACATTTCTGGAAGCGGAACGTGCTTTTAAGCATTGCGGCAGGAACCTTCTGCTACATGTTCTTAGTTCAGATGGTGTAACTGTTCAGTTCCTTCACAGTTACACTGCAAAATCCATTTAAAATCGGCTTCGCCGATGGGATTTTGCACTCCTGAATCACTTTCTTATGCCTTCAGCAGCGAGTGCTTCAGGCTGTAGTGAACTTTTTCAAATAACGAATTTAAATAACAGATTTAAAGTAGGAAAAACATGAATTTTAATCGTTTAAAACAGAACAAAAAGAAACTCTTTGTGGCAGCGGCAATTGTGTGGCTGCTGGTTTGTATGCTGATCACTCCGGTTTTTACCACCGTAACCCTGACCTTTGCTGAGGATCCCGCCGGGGAAGTGATTACCACGGTCTATGCGGGCCCCCGGAACAACATTTCTCCCTCGGACGCCAGAAGCCGGGTGGTGAACAGCGGCGTGGCCCGGATCTCCTGGCTGGACTTCCAGTACGGCAGCCATTGTTCCCTGAAGCGGATTGACCCGGTACAGCAGGCATACGACGGAGCACTCACCATCGAGAAGCTGACCGTCCGTAAAAACGGTTTGCCGGTCATTTCCATCTCCGGTGGGGAACTGAAAAACTATTTTACGGGCAATGAGCAGACTGCCTTTACAGACGGTGCAGACTTTGCCTTCACTGTGACGGGAGAGGATCCCCAGCTGCTTCCGCTGGATTCCTTCCGAAGCCTGTACGCCCATACATCCCTGGCTGTGCGGCTTCTGGGCTTCCTGTTCTCCGGCGCGCTGATCCTGCTGCTTTGTTTCCTGATTCAAAAGGTTCTGGGCTATGCGAAGGGTGGAACGCCGTTCCAGAAAGCCAGCTGCCTGATTTTTCTGCTGGCGGTGCTTGGAGCGGTGTGGATGTGCGTCTATACGGGGCTCCGAAGTCCTTTCTGGCTGAACCCGGACGAATATGATGTGAAAGCGGCGGTGCTGTATTATTTCCACCATTTCATGCCGCCGGATATCCGCAGCGATATCATCAACGACAGTTATCCCGTCTACGGTACTTCGCGTCATTTTGAGTTCAATCTCTTTTACTTTTACGCCGGAAAGATCGGACAGTTTTTTGCGGATCCCACCGTGCAGATCCGTCTTTTCAGCCTGATTCTGTTCTGCATTATGGCCGGACTGGTGATCCGGAACATGAAACGTAATTATGCGCTGCTTTTTGTTCTGTTGCTGACGCCCCAGGTCTGGTACATCTTCAGCTACTCCACCTCGGACGCCCTGGACTTCTTCATGGGTTTTCTGTGTCTCTATGAGCTGATAGAAGAGAATAGCATGCTGAACCGGCTGCTGCGGGAGCCCTTCCGGAAAAAACATCTGCTGTATTACGGCGTGCTGTCTGTACTGTTTTTGCATATCTTCTGGGCGAAGATGACCTTCTATACGGTACTGATGTTCCTGTTTCTGATTCTCCTGATCCGTCTTTTCTATCAGGAAAAGAAAAACCGGGGACCCTTATTGAAAAAGTATCTGATTCTGGTGGGACTCACCCTGGGACTGTTCGCCATCCGTTATCTGATTACGGACTTCCCCTACTATGGTCTCAACAAGATGCAGGTCATCATTGACGTGACGAACCAGAAAGCGGATTACGCCTATAAGTATTCCACCCCTGCGGCGGATGCGGCTTATTCCATGCGGTTCTATGAAAAGGGCATTTCTCTGTGGGATCTGCTGACCAAGTTTGACTTCCATAAGAACCTGTTCCGCACTTTCGCGGGCTTCTTTGGAAGCTACGCCTTCGGCGAGGCTGACTGGTACTATATTGTCATGGGCGTGCTCTATATCCTGCTGCTTTTACGCGTCCTGCAACGGCTTTGGAAGCAGAAAAAGCCCATTTACCGGTGGGAGACCCTGGCTGTGAGCGGCACCTGCCTCATGCAGTATGTGATGATTGTGGCTAACTCCTGGCTGGTGGACTTTCAGCCCCAGGGGCGGTATCTGCTGCCGATCCTTTTATTTATCTCCTATCTGATTTCCCGGATCGACCACGTCTGGGAGGATCGGGTACTGCGGTCGATTCTCGTCTGCACCAGCCTCTTATCCCTGTATGCCTTCTGGCATGTGGGCATTCCGAATCTGGTGCCGGATCGGGTGATTCTTCCTTAATATCAAAATGACTTATGCGGCGACTGCATATCCTATGGAAAATGAAAACCGGATCATAAAAAAGAGATATTTGATCCGGTAAGAAATAAAACAATTAACAGATTTATAAAAAATAAAAAAATAGGTATTTCATGAAACGTAATAAAATAAAAAAAATTCAGTATATCATATGTTGTGTTCTATTAATATGGGGTGCAATTGATAGTTTAATTCAATTTGTAAGGCTGGTTACCAACCCGGGATGGAGTGCTCCTTATAGTGCGCCATTGCTGTGGTTTCTGATTATTTATTTTGTACCAGTGTGTATTATATTTTTTATATTTGAAATAATCAAACGATTTATTAAATAAATTAGGGGGAATCACATAATAGCGGAACAGGTTACCACTCCGATATCATTACCGGAAAAAAATCCAATATTACTATTGGAGGTTTATCAGGCATTGCACCAAACAAGAGTGTAACTGTGGGAACATGGGGAAATATGTGCATATAGCACAAAGAAAAGCGAGGTATTTATGAAAAGGTTAGCTCTATCAGATGAAATTTTATTAAAAATAGATAAACCGGCCCGGTATCTTGGAAACGAGATCAACGCGGTAATGAAAGACCGGAACGCAGTGGACGTCCGTTTTGCCATGTGTTTCCCGGACGTCTACGAGATCGGCATGTCCCACTTAGGCATCCAGATCCTGTACGATATGTTCAATCAGCGGGAGGACGTCTGGTGTGAACGTGTCTATTCCCCCTGGACCGATCTGGATAAAATCATGCGGGAGCAGAACATTCCCCTGTTTGCTCTGGAATCCCAGGATCCTATCCGGGAAATGGATTTTCTCGGAATGACTCTCCAGTACGAAATGGCATACACGAATGTCCTGCAGATTCTGGATCTGAGTCAGATCCCCCTTTACGCAAAGGACCGTACCTTGGACGACCCCATTGTCATCGGAGGCGGCCCCTGTGCCACAAACCCGGAGCCCCTGGCGGACTTCTTCGACCTGTTTTATATCGGAGAGGGCGAGACATCCTATTTTGCGCTGCTCGATGCCTACAAGGCTTCCCGGGCAGCAGGAGAGAGCCGTGTACAGTTCCTGGAGCGTGCGGCGGAGATTCCGGGGATCTATGTGCCCGCGTTCTATGATGTGACGTATAACGAGGACGGAACCCTTGCGTCCATGGAGCCCAACAATCCCCATGCGCCTGCAAAGGTTCAAAAGCAGGTGGTTACGGATCTGACCCATACCTTTTATCCGAAGAAGCCGCTGGTTCCATTTATTAAGGTCACCCAGGATCGTGTAGTGCTGGAAATCCAGCGTGGCTGCATCCGTGGCTGCCGCTTCTGTCAGGCCGGTATGCTGTACCGTCCTATCCGGGAGCGCTCTCTGGAGATGCTTACAGAGGCTGCAACCGAAATGCTCCGAAATACCGGACACGAGGAGATCTCCTTAAGCTCCTTAAGTTCCAGTGATTACAGTCATTTACCGGAGCTGGTAAATTTCCTCATCGATACCTTTGGAAATAAAGGCGTCAACATTTCCCTGCCGTCCCTTCGCATTGACGCCTTTTCCCTGGACGTCATGAGCAAGGTACAGGATATCCGAAAGAGCAGCCTGACTTTTGCGCCGGAGGCCGGTTCCCAGCGTCTCCGGGACGTGATCAACAAGGGACTGACCGAGGAAATCATTCTGGAAGGAGCCGGACAGGCCTTCGAGGGCGGCTGGCAGAAGGTGAAGCTTTACTTTATGCTGGGACAGCCCACGGAGACGGTAGAAGATGAGAAGGCTATCGCATGGCTGGCTGAAAAGATTGCAAAACGGTACTACGAAATTCCCAAGGATAAGCGGAATGGCAAATGTCAGATTACAGTCAGCACCTCCTTCTTTGTACCGAAGCCCTTTACGCCCTTCCAGTGGGCGCGTATGTGTACCAAGGAGGAATTTCTGGATAAGGCATATATCGTCAACAGCGAAATCAAGGCCCAGCTCAATAAAAAGAGTATCAAATATAACTGGCATGAGGCGGACGTAACAGTGCTGGAGGGAATCCTGGCCCGGGGCGACCGGCGGGTGGGAGCTTCCCTGCTTGCGGCCTACCGTAAGGGCTGTCTCTTCGATTCCTGGAGCGAATGCTTCGACAACGACAAGTGGCTTCAGGCCTTTGAAGAGACCGGTCTGGATATTCCGTTCTACACGACACGTCATCGCGATGAAAACGAACTGTTCCCCTGGGACTTTATCGACATCGGCGTTACCAAAAAATTCCTGCTGCGGGAGTGGAAGCGCGCTCACGAAGAGACCGTGACGCCCAACTGCCGTCAGCAGTGCCAGGGCTGCGGCGCAGGCAGCTATCACGCAGGCTGCTGTCCCACAGCGGCGATGGTTACAGGAGGTGAAAACGCATGAAAATCCGCATTAAATTCCGTAAATACGGTATCATGAAATTTATCGGCCATCTGGATATCATGCGCTATTTCCAGAAGGCCATGCGCCGGGCAGATATCGATATCTGTTATTCCGCAGGCTTCAGCCCCCATATGATCATGTCCTTCGCCTCTCCCTTAGGCGTAGGCCTCACCAGCGACGGCGAGTACCTGGACATTGAGATTGGAAATGAGCTGTCCTCCGAATCGGCAGTAAAGCGTCTGAACGGAGTTATGGCCGAGGGCGTGGAGGTTCTTTCCTTCCGGAAGATCCCTGAGGAAAAATCCGCCAACGCCATGTCCCTGGTGGCGGCTGCCGATTACGAGGTCCGTTTCCGGGAAAACAGCCTGCCTGCGGACTGCGTCTTTGGAAATGGCCTGGAGGAAAAATGGGCGGCGTTCTGCGCACAGGAACAGATTCTGGTCACCAAAAAGACGAAAAAGGGAGAGCGGGAGCTGGATTTGAAGCCCCTGATTTATGAGTCTCGTTGTCAGGAGGACTCTGTTTTTCTGCAGCTTTCTGCCGGCAGCGCGGAGAATGTAAAACCGGAGCTGGTATTGGAGGCTTTTGCGGCTTATGCCGGCTTTACCCTTCCGGAATTTGCCCTTCAGCTTCACCGGAAGGAGCTGTACGCGAATCTGGCGGCTGAGGGAGAACCCCGGAAGCTGATAAGTCTCGAAGATCTGGGAGAAGAATTCTGATGGAGCCGACGGAAATCATTGCAAATCACATTGCATCACAGGCTGGGCAGCAGGGGGACGGTGTCTTTCTGGTATCCCGCCTGGATTTCAGGGGACAGAAGCGTGCCGTCTACGCTTTCTATGAAAACGGACATGCCGCCGAGTTGTCCTGTCTGCCCGCGGGAGGCGCTTCCATTCTTGGAAATATCTATGTGGGCAAGGTGAAAAATATCGCTGCCAATATCAATGCGGCCTTTATTGAAATCGCGGACGGGCAGCTCTGCTATTATGCCTTAAATGACAATGAGACACCCATTTTCACTGTGCCGAAGAAAAAGAAGGCTCTGGTGGCCGGGGATGAGCTTCTGGTTCAGGTGAGCCGGGAAGCGGTCAAGACCAAAGCCCCCACAGTCAGCGCCAATCTGAATTTTGCAGGGAAATATCTGGTCCTTACCAGCGGGAAACGCCATCTGGGACTGTCTTCCAAGCTTTCATTGGAAGAAAAAGAACGGCTGCGTGCCATTACGGAGCCCTTTCTCGGTGAAGATTTCGGTCTCATCGTCCGCACCAACGCGGCAGGCGTGTCAGAAGAGGAGCTTAAGGAGGAACTGACACAGCTTACCGGAAACTACCGCCGCACCCTAGACACCGGCCGGAACCAGACCTGTTTTTCCCTTGTATACAGGGAACCATCCGCCTATACTACCAGACTGCGGGGACTTCGCGCCGACAGTTTCGAAAAGATAGTGACTGACTGCGCGGATATCCACAGGGAACTGAACGTTTATCTGACCGCCCATCAGCCGGAAGACTTACCAAAGCTTTCCTTTTATGAGAAGGCTGCTCCCTCCCTGGACAGCGTCTATGGGCTGTCCAAAGCCTTTGATGAGGCTTTAAAGGAGCGCGTATGGCTGAAATCCGGCGGATATCTGATCATTCAGCCCACGGAGGCCCTGACCGTCGTGGATGTGAATACAGGCAAATACACGGGCAAACAGAAAAGAAGCGACACCTTCCTGAAAATCAACCTGGAAGCTGCCAGAGAACTGGCGAGACAGCTGCGGCTCCGAAATCTGTCCGGTATCATTGTGGCGGATTTCATTGATATGGAACGGGAAGAGGATAAACGGGCACTGATGGCCGTGCTTGCCTCTGAATTAAAACAGGATCCGATTAAGACTACGCTGGTGGATATGACGCCTCTTGGCCTGGTGGAAATCACACGAAAAAAGGTGCAGAAAACGCTGGCAGAGCAGGTGAACGGATGACGAACGGATGATAAAAAAGCACTTGACAACATGGAAATGTCCTGCTATTATATAAAAGATGCCGCACAACGAGGTATAAGTATGTGCATTTTCAGCTTTGCTGAAAGGCATGTCACCGAAATTGGCGAGTAATTATATTAGGAGGTGCCACAGGATGTACGCAATTATTGCAACAGGTGGTAAACAGTACAAAGTATCTGAAGGCGACGTGATCAAGGTTGAGAAGCTTGGCGTTGCAGCTGGTGAGAAGTATAAGTTCGATCAGGTTCTCGCAGTTGGCGGAGATTCTCTGACCGTAGGTACACCGACTGTAGCAGGAGCTACTGTAACTGCATCTGTAATCGGTGATGGTAAGGGTAAGAAAGTCATCGTTTACAAGTACAAGAGAAAATCTGGATATCACAAGAAGAATGGTCACAGACAGCAGTACACGGAAGTGAAGATCGAGAAGATCTCCGTAAGAAAGCCGCGTGCAAAGAAGGCTGACGCTGAGGCTGCAGCAGACGCTGAGTAATTGTCATGATAACCGTTACCATATATAAGAAATCCGAACAGTATCTGGGGTTCGATATCAATGGACATGCCGGATACGCGGAAGAGGGTTCCGATATTATCTGCGCGGCAGTCAGTGTTCTTTCACTGAATACGCTGAATTCTATCGAGGCCTTTACCGAGGATGAGTTTTCCGGCGAACAGGAGGATGGGGCTCTGACCTGCACCTTCCCGGAGCCTTTATCCGAGAAAGCCGCATTGTTGATGGATTCCATGGTACTTGGACTGACAGACATTCAAAAAAGTTATGGGAAACCATATATCAGGATTGTATTCAAGGAGGTGTAATACCATGTTACAGATGAACCTTCAGTTATTCGCTCATAAAAAGGGAGTAGGTTCTACAAAGAACGGCAGAGATTCCGAGTCCAAGAGACTGGGAGCTAAGAGAGCCGACGGACAGTTCGTAAAGGCCGGAAACATTCTTTACAGACAGCGCGGAACCAAGATTCACCCGGGTGTGAACGTAGGACGCGGTGGCGATGATACACTGTTTGCTCTGACCGACGGAATCGTAAGATTCGAGAGAAAGGGAAGAGATAAGAAGCAGGTTTCTATCGTTCCGGTAGCAGCAGAATAAGTTGGTTGTAAAAGGCTTCAAGTCGGAAAGATTTGAAGCCTTTTTTACCATTTTAATTTTCGGAGAATTTTTATATGTTTGCAGACAGAGCAAAGATTTTAATCCGCTCCGGTAAGGGCGGAGACGGACATGTCAGCTTCCGGCGGGAGCTGTATGTACCCAATGGCGGCCCGGACGGCGGAGACGGCGGACGGGGCGGAGACGTGATTTTTGAAGTGGATGAGGGACTGAATACCCTCTACGAGTACCGTCACAAAAGAAAGTTTAAGGCACAGGACGGCGAAGAAGGCGGAAAACGACGCTGCCACGGAAAAGACGGCAGCGATATTATATTAAAGGTTCCGGAAGGAACGATTATCAGAGAAGCGGAAAGTGGAAAGGTCATCGCGGATATGTCTGGTGAGAACCGCAGACAGGTGATCCTTCAGGGCGGCCGGGGCGGCGCAGGCAATATGCATTTTGCCACCTCCACCATGCAGGTTCCCAAGTATGCCCAGCCGGGCGTCCCGGCTCAGGAACTGGAAGTTCTTTTGGAGCTGAAGGTTATCGCGGACGTGGGACTGGTCGGCTTCCCGAATGTGGGAAAATCCACGTTCTTATCCCGTGTGACCAATGCGCAGCCGAAGATCGCCAACTACCATTTCACCACACTGAACCCCAATTTGGGCGTAGTGGACCTGAATGGCGCTCCCGGTTTCGTCATCGCGGATATTCCGGGACTGATTGAGGGCGCTTCCGAGGGCGTGGGACTGGGACATGAGTTCCTGCGCCATATCGAACGTACCCGCGTGCTGATTCATATCGTGGACGCAGCTTCCACGGAAGGGCGTGATCCGGTAGCGGATATCTATGCCATCAATAAGGAGCTGGAGGCTTACAATGAAGAAATTGCGGCTCGTCCGCAGGTCATTGCCGCCAATAAAATCGACGCCCTGGGCGATAATGAGGAACCCATTCAGCGTCTGAAGGATGAGTTTGAGCCCAAGGGTATCAAAGTATTCCCCATTTCTGCTGTGGCAGGAAAGGGTCTGAAGGAGCTTCTCTATTATGTGCGGGAGCTGCTTGACCAGGCGCCCCAGGAGGCCATCGTCTTTGAGCAGGAGTACTTCCCGGGCGAAGAGCTGGTATACGAGAACCTGCCCTACACCGTCACCAAATCCGAAGAGGAAGAGGGTGTCTTCATCGTGGAAGGACCGCGTATCGAGAAAATGCTTGGTTACACCAATCTGGATTCCGAGAAGGGCTTCGCTTTCTTCCAGAACTTCCTGAAAAATACGGGTATCTTAAAAGAGCTTGAGGAAGCCGGTATTCAGGAGGGAGATACCGTTCGAATGTACGGTTTAGCGTTTGACTACTTCCATTAGACAATGAGCAGTGCGTGGACGAAAGTCAGCCGGCTGACGTTGTGCTTGCACATAAGGCAGACGGTTGACTTTTGGACACATAGGGCGAAGCCCGCCGAGCTACACTGCGAACTAAATATATAACAAAAGGAGAAACCATGACAAGTAAACAGCGTGCTTATTTAAAAAGCCTCGCCATGACCATGGACCCGATTTTCCAGGTGGGCAAATCTTCTGTCACACCGGAATTCACCAAGGCTGTGGACGAAGCGCTGACTGCCAGAGAGCTGATTAAACTCAGCGTTCTGCAGAACTGCGCGGACGATCCCCGTGAGATCGCAGAGGTCATCGCCGACCGTACCCGTTCCCAGGTGGTACAGGTCATCGGTAAGAAGATCGTACTGTATCGTGAGAATACAGATGAAAAGTACAAGAAAAAGAAGATTGTACTTCCGTTATAAATCATTTTTCGTGTCCGATTCAAGGAAGGGATTCAGGGAAAGGCAGGTAGTTTCATGGAACATAGTCGAAAAAAGGTCGGCATTTTAGGCGGAACCTTCGATCCGATTCATACCGGACATCTGATTCTGGCCGAAGCGGCCTACGAGTCCTTTTCCCTGGACTATGTATTGATTATGCCCAATGGCAACCCGCCCCACAAGGCGGGCCAGGTTAATGTCAGCATGGCCATGAGGACCCGTATGGCCGAACTGGCCGTATCTGACAACCCCCATCTGTGTGTATCTGACTTTGAAAAGACACCCCAGGATTATCACTATACCTATGAGACACTGGAGTACCTGAACCGGGAGCATCCGGATACGGATTACTATTTTATCCTGGGCGCCGACTCTCTGATTCACTTCGATACCTGGAAAGAGCCCCAGAGAATTTGCGACGCATGCCGGATTCTGGCAGCCACACGGGATCACATGGAGACAGAGCAGCTCCGGCAGCGAATTCAGGAGCTGTCTCGGCGCTATCAGGCACAGATTTATCCCTTGGAGACACCGAATATTGACATTTCCTCCAATATGATCCGGGAACGGGTACAGAACGGAAAGTCCATCCGCTACTATGTACCGGATTCCGTAGAAACCTACATCCATGAAAATGGATTATACCGTCTCACTGAGGAGTAATACCCTATGAAGACCTATGATATGAAAGCATTCCAGAAAAAACTAAAACGGGAGATGGACGAAGGACGCTATCAGCATACTCTGGGCGTCATGTATACTGCTGCGGCCCTGGCCATGCGCTATGAATATGATATCCAGAAAGCTCAGATCGCCGGTCTGCTTCATGACTGCGCCAAATGCATTCCCAATGGGAAAAAGCTGAAGCTCTGCGAGAAATATCAGATTCCGGTTACGGAAGTGGAAAATCGGAACCCCTTTCTTCTCCATGCTAAGCTGGGGTCTTTTCTGGCTTCCCACGAATACGACGTTCAGGACGAAGAAATCTTAAGCGCCATTTTGTATCACACCACCGGAAAACCGGACATGTCGCTGCTGGACAAGATCGTATACATCGCCGATTATATCGAACCCCGCAGGAATAAGGCGCCGAACCTTACAGAAGTCCGTAAACTGGCCTTTCTGGATCTGGATGCAGCCCTTTATAAAATCCTTTCCGACACCCTTTCCTATCTGGATGAGGGGACCGGCGAGGTAGATGAAATGACCATAAAAGCCTATGAATATTATAAGGCACATCAGAATCAGGCAGACATTCTGCCGGAATAGGAGACTGACTTTATGACACAGACACCTTCCAAGGAAATGGCACGGCTGGCTTTTCAGGCCATGGAAGAAAAGAAAGCCCACGATATCCGTATCATAGATATTTCGAAAATCTCAGTTCTGGCTGATTATTTTCTCATCGCCAGCGGCTCCAATAAAAATCAGGTGCAGGCCATGGTAGACAATGTCCAGGAAGAGCTACACAAGGCAGGCTATACCCCGAAACAGATCGAGGGCTACAATACCGCCAACTGGATTCTGCTGGACTATGGCGATATCATCATCCATGTATTTGATGAAGAAAACCGCCTGTTCTACGATCTGGAGCGTATCTGGAGGGACGGCTCCGTCATCTCCGCGGAGGATCTGGAGGCTTAAGCAAATGAGCAAAGTGGAAAAGGTAATAAAAACCACTCAGAATCATTATCTGAATATGTATGATCTGGAAACTCTGAATAAAAACGGCCATCAGGGTCTGTACCATGTGGCCTCCCGGGCCAGGGACGTAGCAGAGCTGAAGCTGAATACCCACGTCAATAAGCCCGATGGCGTTATCATTTACGCCCTATACGGTGAGAAGCGGGACCGTGTGGTTCTGATCCGTCAGTATCGTTTCAGTATCGGAGACTATATCTACGAGTTTCCCGCCGGACTGGTGGACGAAGGTGAAGACTATCATCAGGCAGGCATCCGGGAGTTGAAAGAGGAGACCGGCCTTGCTTTCCATCCACTGGAGGTGGACGAGATGTACAGTCGTCCCTTCTTTACCACCATCGGCATGACCGACGAGTCCTGCGCAGCTGTGTACGGAACCGCGAACGGAAAACTTTCCAAGGACGGCCTGGAGGACGGAGAAGAAATCGAAGTCGTTCTGGCCGATCGGACGGAGATCCGACGTATCTTAAAAGAAGAGAATGTATCTCTGGTATGTGCCTATATGATGATGCACTTTCTTCATGAGGATCCGGCAGAGCCTTTCGGATTTCTGAATCTCAAAGAGCGGTAAAACTGCCGTACAGTTACAAACGAGATAAAATACGCTTCGCGAATTTTGCTCGCGTAAATAAAGAACCCCTGTAGGACATCCCTTAATCGACCTGTCCCACAGGGGTTCTCATTTGTAGTGTCTAGCGGAAGAACCGGAATACTCCGAATACCCGGCCCAGAATCTGGCAGTCCGGTACGATAATCGGATCCATGGTATCATTCTCCGGCTGAAGACGGATATGATCTGCCTCCCGATAGAAGGTCTTCACCGTGGCAGAATCCTCCACCAGAGCCACCACCATATCGCCGTTGCAGGCGGTCTGACACTGTTCCACGATGATGGTATCTCCATCGAAGATACCGGCATTGATCATAGACTCCCCCTGTACCTTCAGCATGAAGCACTGTTCATTGGGCATAAACTCCGTGGGAACCGGGAAATAGGACTCCACATTCTCCACAGCCAGGATCGGCTCTCCGGCAGCCACCTTTCCTACAATGGGCACATTCACCATTTCCCGGCGAACCAGGTTAAAGTTATCATCGATGATCTCGATGGCGCGGGGCTTGGTGGGGTCTCTACGGATATAACCGTTCTTCTCCAGGGTTTCCAGATGAGAATGGACAGAAGAGGTGGACTTCAGATTCACCGCTTCGCAGATATCCCGGACTGAAGGTGGATATCCCTTGTTAATGATCTGTGATTTAATATATTCAAGAATTTCTGACTGCTTTTTTGAAATCTTTCCGTAAGCCATAAGCTCATTCCTCCCGATATATAGTAGTCTCATATTTGTATTCAGTATAACACAGGATGTTTTATGATGCAAACAAATGTTTAGAAAATTTGTTCTGATTTTTTCAGTTTCTATTTGAGAATTATTTCAAATTGTTATGTAAATTTTAAGATCCTTTTTCATTTTTACTGGTAACCTGTTACAGAACATGATATAATATGTAACGGATTATTAAATTCTACACAGGAAGGAAACTATGCAGATGAAAAAACGTTTTGGCTTGATTCTGCTGACCTTATCTCTTGTAGGTCTTTTGGGCGTCACCGGCTGTGGCAAGGGCGACGAAGAGGCTGCATCAGATAACGCTTTTTCCACAGAGGAAGAAGTGGTAGCAGATGACACAGAAAACACGGAAGACACCGAAGAAGAGGCCGAAGAGGAAGAAGTAGCACCCGAAGGTATGTATCACAGCGAACTGACTAATGAGTGGATCAGCGAAGATCTGAAGGATCAGCGTCCCATCGCTGTCATGGTTGACAATGAAAAGACGGCCCTTCCCCATTACGGTCTGACCCAGGCTGATATCATCTATGAGATGATGAACAGTACCCTGAATGATCATATTACCCGCTTCATGGTTCTGGTAAAGGATTATGACAGTATCAAACAGCTGGGAAGCGTTCGAAGCGTACGTCCTACCAACCTGATGATTGCGCCGGAGTGGAATGCCATCGTATGTCATGACGGAGGCCCCTTCTATATCAATACATTCCTGAATAATCCCTATGTGGATCATTTCAGCGGAACCTTTTCCCGTGTAAAAAATGGAAAGCCCCGTGAGTTCACCGAGTATATCCTGACCGGCGATATGGCAAAGAATTTCAAGAACAATTCCAAGATCGACCGCAATTACAACGAATATGCTCCCACAGAGGCTCATTTCCAGTTTGCGTCCGAGAGCAAGCCGGTAGAGCTGACCGACGGCACCGACTGTACGCTGGTTGACCTGCCCTTCAAGCACAATGGTTCCCAGCTGGATTATGACGCTGAGAGCGGCACTTATCTGTACTCCGAGTATGGCTCCAAGCATCTGGATCCGGGCAATAACAACAAGCAGCTGGCATTTAAGAATGTCATCCTGCAGAAGATGTCCTACAGCCAGCTGGATGAGCATGGTTACATGGTATGGAACTGTCTGGCAAGCGGCCAGGAAGGCTACTATATTACCAATGGCAAGGCTGTCGCCATCAGCTGGACCAAAACATCCGACACCAACCGCACCATCTACTATGATGAGAATGGCGACGAGATTACTATCAATACCGGAAAGACTTACATCGGCTTCGTGGCAGACGATGTATGGGATGAACTGGTGCTCCAGTAAAGAACTTCAAATAATAGAACCCGCAGTTTTCAGTTTGATTGAGAACTGCGGGTTCTTTGTTGTCTTTCACAAATTCTAACGGTATTTTTTATTCTTTCCGAAGCTTTACCACATTAGCCGCGCTGCGCCGTCTGGCCTCATCCTGGGCTGCGTAATGCTTCCTTGTGGTATTGACATCCTTATGCCCCAACACGTCCGCCACCAGATAAATATCGCCGGTTTCCTGATACAGTGTTGTACCGTAGGTACTCCGAAGCTTGTGGGGGGTGATTTTCTTCAATGGCGTCACCTGTCTGGAATACTTTTTTACCAGATTTTCCACTGCGCCCACACCGATACGACGGCGTTGGGTAGAATAGAAGAGAGCGTTTTCATGACCTTCCTGGGGATTTATCAGCTTCCGGCTTCCATTGATATAATTTTTCAGGGCCTGTTCCACTTCGTCTCCAAAATAAACAATCATTTCTGAACCACCTTTTCGAATAACCCGTATCCCATTGCTGTTGAAATCAATATCTGTGATATCCAGTCCTACACATTCCGATACACGGATTCCCGTTCCCAAAAGGAGCGTGACAATGGCAAGATCCCGTTCTTTGGTTTTTTCATAATAGATCTTTTTCTGTCCGGTCAGATCGTCCCCGCCATGCTCTATAAAATCCAGAAGCCGGGCCGTCTCGTCCGGTTCCAGGCGGATGATAGCTTTGTCGTGGAGCTTGGGCATGTCTACCAGAACGACGGGATTGTTCTTGATCAGTTCATAGCGGTACAGATAGGTGAAAAGACTGCGAAGCGCCGACATTTTTCGTTTCATGCCGCGTTCCCCGTTGGTAATATCCACTTCGCCATAATGTTCTTCTTTTTGATAGAGTTTCAGATATTCCTTGTATTCCTCGATATCTACCGCCTGAAGCTTTTCCAGATCCTCATAAGTAAAATCCGAGGTTTTATAATTCTGATATAAAGGATTCCGTTCCACCAGAAATCGGAAAAATATGCGGATATCGTAGGCATAAGAAATACGGGTCGTAGTCGATGTACTCATTTCTGTCGCCCGAAAATAATCACTGACAAAAGAGGGCAGGGTAGTAAGCACCTCCCGCAGCCGCTGAATATTCTCCGCATCCTTCTGTTCGTGATAGTTTTTATATTTCATTGTGCATGCCCGTCCTTTCTGTGGTTCTATTTTATCATTTTTTATGTAAAACTTCCAGAAAAGAATTGACTTTTCTGTACATACTGCTATAATAAGGAATGTACAATTCCATATAGGGTATTAAGTGCTCAGATGGCCCCTCAGCCAGATGAGAAAAGGGAATCAGGTGTGAATCCTGAGCGATCCGGTCACTGTATTCAGGGAGTATCCTCTTAATGAATCCATTGTACGTTACCGTATGAGAAGGAAAGAGGCATATATTGATCTGTAAGTCAGGAAACCTGCTTAATACTTGAGGAGAGACTTCCGATGAAAGTTCAGTTCCTATCAAAAAAGTATTTGCGTTAGACTTTTTTGGAGTGTCTGCTTTTGGAAGCAGGCATTTTTTGTTTATGGAATGCGCTCGATGTGGAACCGTACAGGCAGCCGGGAGGATAGAAATCTTGAACATGCATTTTTTCTCTGGTCTGACAGGTCGTGACGGCATTCGGCCTGTTACATCAGACAACACAAATGCTTACTCACCAAATCCCTCGAAAGCGAGCATACTGTTACCCAACAATTCGCTTACATTATAAACCAACCCAAACAATCTATCCGGCAGCTTCGACATCTGCATCAGTGTTGTTCTGAAATTTCAATTTTGCTTTATCCGGGTTCACCTGCAGCTTCCCGGAGGAGTGAATGAGAGAGGTTGGGACACATACTGATAGCAGATGTTTTTATTTGCGTGTATTTATAAGATACTATAGAAAACGTTCGGATACCCGTTCTGTTCCCTTTTTTGCATAGATCTATGTGAAAAACAAGGATTTGTCGCATAGATCTTTCTCCATACACCTATTATCAAAACAAAACCTGATATCCGACAGTTTACTCTCTGCCAGATATCAGGTTCTCTTTTGTACTCTAATTCTTTTTTTCTGTTCCCGTTTCTTAAGGCATTCCTCAGATGCATCTTCATCAGATAAGCTTTTGTAGCTTCCGGACTTTCTTCCTTCGTCTATCTATGTAAAACTCAGTGAGAGTATCACTGATCTGCTTTACTTGTATTCTGTGGAGTAATACGGAAGTATCAGGTATTCTCCGGAAACGATGGTGTCTCCCTTGCTCAGATGATTCACCTGTTTTACTTCCCGGATATACTCGTCTCGGGAGGCATAATTCTCGTCCATATAAACCTCTGCCAGGCTCCATAGCGTGTCGCCGGACTGTACCTCCACGTTCGTATAATACTTGTAATAAGTGACTTCCGAAGCCTTTGTCTCTGCCTTTGACAAAAAACTTCCGAACAGAATCGCTAATGTAATGGCGATACAAAGGCTGGAAATCAAAACGACCATATTTTTTCTTCTGTATACTGCTCTCCTGCTATAACTGCTTTTTCTTCCGTGCATAAGGTGTGCCCTCCCTCTACCTTTCCCACATGCTCTCCAGACATGCAAGCAAACGGTGAAAACAATGATAAAGCGAACATCTTTTCCGAACAATCGTTCTTTATGTTTGTATTATAATATCAGAACGCCTGTTTGTCAATACATATGTTCGGAAAATTTGTTCGTTTTTAGGATTGGTAAAACCAATTTACAGAATAAAAATAGAATCCTGCAACGCAGGATTCTCCGCCTGCGGCGGGTCGCATTAGCGACATGATTCCATTCCGTCGCAGTGCGATCCCCCGGAGGGGCTTTTTGCTCTATAGAAATCATAGCTTTCGAACTTTAATGCGACACAGTATTTCCTATAGAGCAAAAAAAAGAAAGCCACCCTTATGGATGACTTTCTCTGTCAAATGTCTTATGAGAATCAGAATCAGATATAATACATATCTTCACTCTGAGTCGCCCGTTCCTGATAGCTTCGCTGCAAATCAGCCAGGGTAAGCTTTCCCAGAATCGTTTCCATGGCCTGATTCACCGGGCCAATCAACATATCCTGTATGGTCTCTGAGACAGCGTAACATCGACTCTCCGGAGACACATCTTCGTCCGCTATCCGATAAGAGCCCTCCAGAATCTCCAGCACCTCTGCTGCTGTGATGTATTTGGGATTCCGGGCAAGCTGATAGCCTCCCTGAGGGCCTTTTAAGGCCTTCACAAGCCCTGCGCGGCGGAATGAAGCAAACACCTGCTCCAGAAACTGCGCCGGGATTTCTCCGCGTTCTGCAATGTTACTCAGGGAAACATACTGATTCTCCGGAGCTGAAGCCAGATCAATCAATGCCCGCAGTCCGTAGCGGCTCTTTTTCGAAAGCTGCATAAGTAAGTCCTCCTCACAAAAATAATAAGGGGCAGATTCATGATCCGCCCCTGTACTCAGTCTTTTACTGTACTGCCTTGAATGCCTCGTCCAGGTCCTGAATAATATCGTCGATGTTTTCAGTTCCGATGGAAAGACGGATGGTGTTCGGCTTAATACCCTGATCCAGAAGCTCTTCCTCTGTGCACTGGCTGTGTGTAGTGGTTGCCGGATGAATAACCAGAGACTTCACGTCAGCTACATTTGCAAGCAGGGAGAACAGCTCCAGATTGTCGATGAAGTCCTTTGCCTTCTGAGCGTCGCCTTTGATTTCGAAGGTGAAGATAGAGCCGCCGCCGTTGGGGAAGTACTTTGCGTACAGTGCTTTCTGCTCTGGATCATCGGATACAGACGGATGATGAACCTTCTCTACCTGTGGATGATTGTTCAGATACTCCACTACCTTCAGGGCATTCTCTACATGGCGCTCTACACGAAGAGACAGTGTCTCCAGTCCCTGCAGGAAGAAGAATGCATGGAACGGGGAAATGGTTGCTCCGGTGTCACGCAGAAGGATGGCACGAATTTTAGTTACGAATGCTGCTGCGCCGACTGCCTTGGTGAAGCTAATACCATGGTAGCTGGGGTTCGGCTCAGTAAGTGACGGAAACTTTCCGGATGCCTCCCAGTCGAACTTACCGCTGTCTACGATAACGCCGCCGATGGTGGTTCCATGTCCGCCGATGAACTTGGTAGCGGAATGTACTACAATATCTGCGCCATACTCAATGGGGCGAACCAGATACGGGGTCGCAAAGGTATTATCTACAACCAGCGGGATTTTATGCGCATGGGCAATCTGTGCCAGTCTCTCAATATCTACCACGTCAGAGTTCGGATTTCCCAGAGTCTCAATATAAAGTGCCTTGGTGTTGTCCTGGATAGCTGCCTCTACCTCATCATAGTTGAAAATGTCAACGAATGTTGTGTTTACGCCATACTGGGGAAGTGTATGCTCCAGAAGATTGAAGCTTCCGCCGTAAATATTCTTTGCGGATACGATATGGTCTCCGCTCTGTGCCAGGTTCTCAATGGTGTAGGTGATAGCTGCTGCGCCGGATGCTACAGCCAGAGCTGCCACACCGCCTTCCAGAGCTGCGATTCTCTTCTCGAACACGTCCTCAGTGGGGTTGGTCAGACGTCCATAGATATTGCCTGCGTCTGCCAGGCCGAAACGTGCAGCCGCGTGGTCGCAGTTACGGAATACATAGGACGATGTCTGATAAATCGGAACGGCTCTCGCATCTGTTACCGGATCCGGCTGCTCCTGACCTACGTGAAGCTGAAGTGTTTCAAATTTAAATTTTCTCTGATCTCTTGTAATTTTACTCATTGGTTTTGCCCTCTCTTTATAGATTTATTTTGTTCATGCTGCAGAATAACATTTTTTATTCTGTGAAAAGCGGTGTGGAGTAATATCTGTCTCCGGTATCCGGAAGCAGTGCCACGATGGTTTTGCCCTTGTTTTCCGGGCGCTTTGCAAGCTGAATAGCTGCGTACAGAGCCGCGCCGGAGGAGATTCCTACCAGAACGCCTTCCTTTTTTGCCAGAAGCTTTGCAGTAGCAAAGGCATCATCATTTTCAATGGGAAGGATTTCATCGTAAATCTTGGTATTCAGTACATCCGGTACAAAACCTGCGCCGATTCCCTGAATCTTATGGGGACCGCTCTTGCCTTCGGAAAGAACCGGGCTGCCTGCGGGCTCTACGGCTACAACCTTTACATCCGGCTTCTGGGACTTCAGGTACTCTCCTGTTCCGGTCAGAGTTCCGCCGGTGCCGACGCCTGCCACGAAGATGTCGACTGCTCCGTCTGTATCCTTCCAAATCTCCGGGCCTGTAGTTGCTTTATGTGCTGCCGGGTTTGCCGGATTTACGAACTGTCCCGGGATAAAGCTGTTCGGGATTTCCTTTGCCAGCTCTTCCGCCTTGGCGATGGCTCCCTTCATACCCTTGGCGCCCTCGGTCAGAACCAGCTCTGCGCCATATGCTTTCAGGATATTTCTACGTTCTACACTCATGGTCTCCGGCATGGTCAGGATGATGCGGTATCCTTTGGCCGCTGCGATGGCTGCCAGGCCGATGCCTGTATTTCCGGAGGTCGGCTCAATGATTACGGAGCCCTCTTTCAGTGCTCCCTTTGCCTCTGCGTCCTCAATCATTGCTTTTGCGATACGGTCTTTTACGCTTCCGGCCGGATTGAAGTACTCAAGCTTTACCAGTACGGTTGCTTCCAGTCCCAGCTCTTTTTCTACATTTGTAACCTCTACCAGAGGTGTGTTGCCGATGAGTCCTAATGTTCCCTTATAAATGTTTGCCATAGTGTTGTTCTCCTTTCAATCTCCTCAAGTTCGGTTTTATTTTCTTATATTTCCTATCTGTTTAGTAGTATATACCCGGTTTTTGAAATTGTCAATAGCTTTTTTTATCTTTTTCTGATAAACTAAGTAGGGAATTATTTTAGAAAATGATTTACATAAGAAAGGACTCTTTAAAATGAAGTTACAGCAGCTTTTAAGCCATGTCCGCAAGGCCGTGGATACCTACCATATGATTGAGGACGGAGATCGCATTGCCATCGGCATCTCCGGCGGAAAGGACAGCCTGACCCTGCTCTATGCATTGCATGGACTTCAGCGCTTTTATCAAAAAAAATTTGAAATTGAGGCAATCACAGTGGATCTGGGGTTCCCGGATTTTGATCTGAGCCCGATCCAGGCGCTCTGTGATGAACTGGGCGTGCGGTATACGATTGTAAAAACCGAGATCTATGACGTGGTGTTCCATGTTCGGAAGGAAAGCAATCCCTGCGCCCTCTGTGCCAAGATGCGCAAAGGAGCCCTCAACGAGGCGGTTAAGGAGCTGGGATGTAATAAAATTGCTTATGCTCATCATAAAGATGATGTGGTGGAAACCATGATGCTCTCTCTTCTATATGAAGGGCGCTTTCATTCTTTTGATCCGGTGACCTACCTGGATCGGATGGATCTGACGGTGATTCGGCCGCTGATGCTGGTGGATGAGGCAGATGTGATTGGATTTAAGAATAAATACAATCTTCCTGTCTGTAAGAGTCCCTGTCCAGCGGATGGATATACCCGCCGAGAATATGCCAAGGAGCTGGTACGGCAAATCTGTCATGAGAATCCGGGAGCCAAGGAACGGATGTTCCGGGCGGTGCTGGATGGACTTTATAAGCCCTTTGAGGATGCAGAGTATGTGCGGAAGCTGAACCGTTCCTGACACCAAAAATCGCCCGGGCCTGTCGGCTCGGGCGATTTTTCTGTTAAAGAATTTATCCTCTTTTACTCAATCTCTGCGTGAAACTCCTGCAGGGACTTCACATCAAGCTTACCACCCTTGGCATTTACCTGACGGATTCCCTCCGCAGTAGCGATGGCTGCCGCCATTGTGGTCATATAGGGGATCTTGCCCTTAATAGCTGCCTTGCGGACATAGCTGTCATCAAAACGGCTCTCGCTTCCGGAGGGCGTATTCACAATCAAATCAATCTTCTTATTGGCAATAGCGTCCAGAATATTCGGACGACCCTCGCTCAGCTTCTTGATTTTCTCAGCCGGAATACCATCTTCTGTAATCATATCGTAGGTTTTTCCGGTTGCCATAATATGGAAACCATCCTGATGGAAGCCTTTTGCTACCTGAAGAAGCTCTTCCTTATCACGGTCACTGACACTGATCAGGACCGTTCCGGACAGGGGCAGCGGCGTCTGTGTCGCTTCCTGCGCCTTGTAGAAGGCTTCTCCGAAGTTGGATGCCAGTCCCAGTACCTCGCCGGTAGAACGCATCTCCGGTCCAAGAATCGGGTCTACCTCTTGGAACATATTGAAGGGGAATACCGCCTCCTTCACGCCATAATGATGGAATTTACTCTCCTTAAGACCGGGTACCGGGGAAGGAATACCGGTCAGCTCCTCTGTAATAACCTGGGTAGCCAGCTGTACCATCTGAATGTTGCAGACCTTGGATACCAGCGGCACCGTTCTGGACGCTCTCGGATTGGCCTCCAGTACAAATACCTTACCGTCCTCGATGGCATACTGCATATTCATCAGACCGCAGACATGCATCTCTTCCGCAATCTTCTTTGTATATTCCTTAATCGTCTTTACATTCTCCTCTGATATATTCAGAGAAGGCAGGATGCAGGCGGAATCTCCGGAATGAACGCCGGCCAGCTCAATATGCTCCATGACAGCCGGTACAAAAGCGTGGGTTCCGTCACAGATGGCATCTGCCTCGCACTCCATTGCGTGATGCAGGAAACGGTCAATCAGAATCGGACGATCCGGCGTCACACCTACTGCTGCACGCATATATTCCTTCAGGCTCTCCGGCTCATGGACAACCTCCATACCGCGGCCGCCCAGTACATAGGAAGGACGCACCATGACCGGATAACCGATGCGCTCGGCAATTTCCAGAGCTTCCTCCACATCAACAGCCATACCTGCCTCCGGCATGGGGATATTCAGCTTCTCCATGATGGAGCGGAACTGATCCCGATCCTCTGCCAGGTCGATGATCTCCGGGCTGGTTCCCAGAATCCGGACGCCATTCTTTTCCAGATCTGCTGCCAGATTCAGCGGCGTCTGTCCGCCAAACTGGGCAATAACGCCCACCGGCTTCTCCTTCTCATGGATACTTAAGACGTCCTCCAGAGTCAGCGGCTCAAAATACAGCTTATCGGAGGTATCGTAATCGGTAGATACGGTTTCCGGATTGCAGTTTACAATGATTGTCTCGAAACCAAGCTTCTTTAAGGCAATTGCCGCGTGTACACAGCAATAGTCAAATTCGATACCCTGACCGATTCGGTTGGGACCTCCGCCCAGAATCATGATTTTCTGCTTATCTGTGCTGACCGGGTTCTTATCCGGCGCATTGTAGGTGGAATAATAGTAAGCGCTGTCCTTGGTTCCGCTTACATGAACACCCTCCCAGCTTTCTGTTACGCCGATGGCTGTTCGCGCGTTGCGGATATCTGCTTCCGGAACCTCCAGAAGCTGGCTTAAATAACGATCTGCGAAGCCGTCCTTTTTAGCCTGTGTCAGGATCTCCGCGGGCGGTACCTGTCCCTTATAAGTTAAGAGCTTCTCTTCCTCCTCAACCAATTCCCGCATCTGATTCAGGAAATAATCTTTGATTTTCGTCAACTCAAAGAGCTCTGCATTGGTTGCGCCCTTCCGGATAGCCTCATACATAATGAACTGGCGTTCGCTGGTAGCAGTATGCAGCATGTGCAGCAGCTCTTCCTTGGATTTTTCATGGAAATCCTTCGCGAATCCAAGACCGTAACGGCCAATCTCCAGACTGCGGATGGCTTTCTGGAAGGCTTCCTTATAATTTTTACCGATACTCATAACCTCGCCAACGGCGCGCATCTGCGTACCCAGCTTATCCTCTACGCCCTTGAACTTTTCAAAAGCCCAGCGTGCGAACTTAATTACGATATAATCTCCGTCCGGAACATAGCGATCCAGTGTGCCGTATTTTCCACAGGGGATCTCGTCCAGTGTCAGGCCGGACGCCAGCATAGCGGAAACCAGCGCAATGGGAAAGCCGGTTGCCTTGGAAGCCAATGCGGAGGAACGGGAAGTACGGGGATTGATCTCGATGACGATATCCCGGTCTGTCTTCGGATCATGGGCCCACTGTACATTAGTGCCTCCGATAACCTGGATGGCCTCTACGATCTTATAGGACTTCTCCTGAAGGCGCTTCTGCACATTTTCGGGAATGGTCAGCATGGGCGCGGAACAGAAGGAATCACCGGTGTGTACGCCCAGCGGGTCGATATTTTCAATAAAGCATACGGTGATGATGTTATTTTTGCTGTCGCGGACTACCTCCAGCTCCAACTCCTCCCAGCCGAGAATGGACTCTTCTACCAGAACCTGTCCCACCAAGCTGGCCTGCAGACCTCTGGCCACGACGGTCTTTAATTCTTCTACATTGTATACAAGACCGCCACCTGCTCCGCCCATGGTGTAAGCCGGACGGAGAACAACCGGGTAGCCAAGCTTATCTGCGATAGCGACTGCCTCGTCTACAGTATAGGCCACTTCGCTGCGTGCCATCTCAATTCCCAGGCTGTCCATGGTGCGCTTGAACTCGATCCGGTCCTCACCACGCTCAATGGCATCCACCTGCACGCCGATAACCTTGACATCGTATTTGTCCAGAACGCCCGCCTTGGCTAATTCAGAGCAAAGATTAAGACCGGACTGTCCACCGAGATTCGGCAATAAGGCATCTGGTCTTTCTTTTTCAATGATCTGAGTCAGCCGCTCCACATTTAACGGCTCAATATACGTTACATCTGCAGTTCCCGGATCGGTCATAATCGTTGCCGGATTGGAATTGACGAGAACAATCTCGTACCCCAGTTTTTTCAGTGCCTTGCAGGCCTGTGTGCCGGAATAATCGAATTCGCAGGCCTGACCGATAATAATCGGACCGGAACCGATAATCATTACTTTGTGGATATCCTGTCTTTTACCCATGTTTTCTCTCCCTGTATTTATATTGTAAATTTTTGTTTCTACGATTCTAATAAAATGGTAAATGGTCCGTCATTCAGAAGCTCTACCTTCATATCTGCGCCGAACTCTCCCCGTTCAACCACAGCCACTTCCTTTTTGCAGCTTTCAATGATGTATTCGTAGAGCTCATTTGCCATATCCGGACCCGCCGCATCCGTAAAGCCCGGCCGGTTGCCATGTCTGCAGTCTGCGTACAGTGTAAACTGGGAAACCAGAAGAAGCTCCCCGTCCACATCCTTTAAGGACTTATTAATCTTCCCATTTTCGTCCGAAAAAATACGCAGGCCAATCATTTTTTTCACCAGACGGTCTGCATCCTCTTTTGTATCTTCTTTTCCCACACCAATCAGAACCAGATACCCCTGATTGATACGGCCAATGGTTTCCTCATGCACCGTTACCGATGCATGGGAAACCCGCTGTATTACAAATTTCATTTAAAATAATACTCCTGTCAGATTCTTTCGTGTTCCTTTTCCTTGTAAGCGACAAACTCACGAATCATATGAATCGTCCCCTCAATCCCCAGCGTCGCTGTGTTCAGAGACAAATCATAACCTGCAGCTTCGCCCCATTTCTTACTGGTGTAATAATTATAGTAGCTTGCTCGGCGCTTATCGGTCTTAATAATCAAGTCCTTAGCTTTGGCGTCCGTCAGATCGTGGCGTCTCGCAATCCGCACAATACGATCCTGGAGATCCGCATGCAGGAATACATTCACCACATTCGGGAACTCTGCCAGCGCATAATCGGCACAGCGTCCTACGATCACGCAGGGGCCTTCCTTGGCAATGTTCTTGATGGCGTCAAACTGTGCCAGAAAAATTTTATGATTCAGAGGCATCTCCGAAAAGGAGGATGTGGTATAGCCCAATGAATAAGTATCCATAACCAGGGAATAAAGAAAGCTGTTGGTCGGCTTTTCGTCATGATTTTCAAAAATCTCCTGGCAGAGGCCGCTGTCCTTGGCTGCTCTCTCCAGTAATGCTTTGTCATAAAAGGGGATATTTAACTCTTCCGCAAGCTGTTTTCCGATATCGTGACCTCCGCTGCCATACTGACGTCCGATGGTGATGATTGTATTATTTGCCATAAAACCAGTCTCCCTTCCAATTGTTCTTAGCTATATTATACAACATTTTGTTGGAAAATGGAACCTGAAAAATTATTCCGCGTAATAGATATAAGACGCTTTCCGTTCTTTTGGCTCTGCCGAAGCCGCAGCCGCATAACCCAGCACACAGTGGCCGATGCCCTCATAATCTCCTTCAATTCCGAGATTTTTCAGGATTTTTTTGCCTTCCTCGCTCTCGAATTCCTCTTTCGCCCGGTGAATCCAGCAGCTTCCAAGTCCCAGATCCGCAGCAGCCAGCATCAGATTGCCCATCACGAGACTGCCGTCGTATACATGCGTCGGCTTGTTCTTGTCCGCCAGCACCACCAGTACCACAGGAGCGCCATAGAACGGATCCGCTTTTGAACCCATAATCTCTGCATTCATCTTTGAAAGCTTATCCCGCAGCTCCTTATTGGTTACGGCTATTATAATCGGTGACTGCATTCCCATTCCGGTGGGCGCCCAGGTGCCGGCCTCCAGTACTTTATCAAGCAGTTCCTTCGGAACCATATCCGGCTTAAAATTCCGGCAGCTTCTTCTTTCTTTGATGGTTTTTAATGTCTCAGCCATGATGTATCACTCCTCTCGTTTTCCCAATTATAGCATGACGGCCTTGCTTTTGCACCCCATTTTCACATGTTTTCACACCCTTTTTAGCGACATCATTCCATAAAAAGGAGCCCCGCCGCTTCCGCGGCGAGGCTCCTCACTCCATTATCCTTCGATGGAGATGTACTTTGACGTTTCAACTTCCGGTTTTTCTTCCTTCTTCGGGATGACCAGCTTCAGGATACCATGCTTAAACTCGCCCTTGATATCCTCCTGCTTTACGCCTTCGCCTACATAGAAGCTTCTCTGGCAGGATCCTGCGTAACGCTCCTTGCGGATGTACTTTGCAGTTTCCTTCTCCTGCTCATCTACGTCCAGGCCTCTTGCTGCGCTGATGGTCAGATAACCATTTTCCAGAGACACCTTGATTTCGTCCTTCTTGAATCCCGGGAGATCCATCTCCAGCTCATATGCTTTATCGGTATCCTTGATATCTGTCTTCATCAGGTTCTTACCTCTGCGGCCATACAGCTTCTTTTCCAGCTTCTGCATGTCTCTGTCATCATAGAACGGAAACTCAAACAAATCATCAAAGAAATCTTTTCCAAATACACTCGGTGTTAACATAGTAAACGCTCCTTTTTTATGTCTCGTACAATAGGTCACTGTCTTGAGGTTCCATTTCCTTTTCCCTCTTGACAACTATGTTATAGTCCTTTTTATTAGCACTGTCAAGGTGTGAGTGCTAATTATTTTGTGAAAATTGTGTGAACGCTACAAGCCATGTAAAATGGTGAAAAAGACGCCCTGCTAGTTTACTTGCAAAGGCGTCTTTTTTTGCTATTTTATAGGGCGACAGCCCTACAGCGAGGGAACTCTTTCCCGAGCTGTGCATGGCGTATATCACAGCTTCACAGGGATTTTTCACTTGCTTTCGCACTCGATTTTCTTGATTTGACCACATTTTTACGACAAATCTTTGGAAAAATATATTCGTCTGATTTTCTTACCACTCCTCATCTCTTTTATTATTAGATTTCAGGCATACTTGCTAATTTCTTCTATTCAGCCTTCCCCTCTGGGAAAATAATTTTAAACACAAAGAAAAAAATCACCATGGAAACTCCACCTGTAATAATTGTCACAAGCATGTTATAGACTACCGGGGCCACATACGCAGATGCAACTGGCATCCACAGATTATTAAATCCATTACAAATCAGTGAAATTACCACCCATGCAACAAAATACCAGATTGCCTGATATACAGGATTTCCATGACTTTTAAAAGTAATATTTCTCTGAAGTGGGAAATTGATACACTGTGCAAGAAATGACCCCAATTCATAACTGATAAAAAAGCCAAGTCCACCACCGATCAGTATATTTCCCGTTGCATCACGCAATACATTATACCCCAGCAAACTCCATGTAAATTTTACTTCAAACAGATTTATGGAAACCTTTGGCCACATAAATTCTGTACCAGCCAGACCAATTCCAAAAATCCCTGGTAAAAATGTAAATACAAGATACTGGAATACTGTCACGCCCATACTGAATATAACAAAATATAATATCTGATAAAGCCATTTTGCAATAGCAGAATGTTTCTCTTCAAAACATTCCTCAAATCTGCAAAAATGCTGAAATCAACCATGGTACTTTTTATCTTCATTACTACGATATCCATGATGTATTATCAGATATTTTTAATGATATAACTCAGGATATGTTAACAACTGTAGATCATTTATTCTGTCTAAATCAGAAAAGCTGTTCCTATCCGTTCTGTCAGAAAATGCAGATGGAATCACAATACAGGGCACCGTTTCTGGATGATGCAATTGCCCCCATTCTTCTGGAAAAATTAGCAGAAAATACAAAAGAAGGCTATGTGACCTGGCTTATGTCACACAGCCTCCTAACCTTTGAACAGGCAGAATCGGTTTTTTATTTTCAAATGAATGGCTGCCTTTCCATCAACAGACTGATGCTCCGCAATTACTGTAATGACTGGAAACAGATTCAGACAACCATTGACAAATTTATCAAAGCCGGACTGGAAAGTTTTCTGATTCATGATCAAAGGGAAGAAAATGCTTCCGATAATTTTTGCAGCAAAATTTCTCCAACTGTTACCGCATCTTCTACACTCAGATAATGATCGGCATGATCCTGAAGAAATATTTTGCCAGATACAGGAAATTCTTCATCTGCAAACCATATCTTTAAGGTTACCGGATATCTTGGCAGAACTGGAAAAACAGCACACAGATCCGCCTTTGTCTCTGTGAATTCTGCACCCAGGTTTTTACATGCTTTCTGAATTTTCTCAGGATCTTTATCCTGCAAAAGCTTTTCCAGTTTCTGCTCTGCAGTCCGGTCAAACTTGGTTCCTCGAATCAATCCATCTTTCAGGTTACCAAAAGTAATGAGCTTCTGTGAACCTTCTGTTCCATCGGCCATATCCAGATAATGCAGCAATGTCAAATAATGCCATTCGTCCATGTTTGAGCTAATACGAAACTCAGGGAGTTGAATTTCAATCGTTTCATAAAAACTCAGTACTTCAAGCACATTTCGGCTGCTATGAAAAACAGCCCCACTTTTTGCAGCAAGATCCTCTCCGGAACGATTTTGCAGCCGTTTTACTGCTGCCTGCAACATTTCCTGAAATGCACGATTTTCCGTTTGATTTTTGTATTCCATAAGCTCTCCTTTGTGAACATTTATAATATCATGTAATAATCAATGTTTATACAAGAATTTTTGTGTTCTCATAAATCTAACTTTGTCCGGATCCTCTTTCATCCATTACCTCAGTCATAGTTTCATAATCTTTTCCCTGTTTTCACGATATTCAAGTCGAACGCAGGTGAAACCTGGTGCGTGATTCTGGTCAGCGAAAGCTGACATATTCTTCTCAGAATCACTGCACATCCTCTGTAAGTTTCATTACTGTGTTGACTTTTCCTTTAATCCCCATTATAGTTGTAATTATATTATTTACAATCATCAAATATTAAAAAATGTACAGTTTATCAACACATTAAAAAGAACTGTTGAGAACTTAAGATATTTTAAACAAACCAGAAATTTTTTCACCCCAAAAACGTGAAAACAAGATTATTATATCATACTACAAGGAGCTTCTTATCATGAAATACTCAACGAAATTAAGTGATACTGTTCATGTGATGGTTCTGATTGCTATCAACCAGGAAAAATCCCTCTCCAGTGCCTCAATTGCAGAAAGTATCCATACAAATCCCGGCTTTGTACGCCAGCTTATGTTAAAACTAAAAAAAGCGGAACTTATGACCAGTGTAGCCGGACATGCCCGTCCTTCTCTTTCAAAACCAGCAGAGCAGATTACATTACTGGATATTTATAAAGCAGTTGAAGGTGATAAACCTTTGCTTCATTTAGATACTCATACCAATCCAGAGTGTGGCGTTGGCATTAACATTCAGTTATCTTTGCAGGGATTTTACAATGAAATTCAAAAGGATGCCGAAGAAAAAATGAATACGATTACTTTACAGGATATCATAGATGCCTACTATCAGCTGACATCTATAGAAAATAACTTACAGAATAATATTTAACAGGAGAACACTTTCATGTACCTTCAGCAAATACGAAATGCCACCATTTTTTATATTATGGTGGAAAAAAATTTCTGGATTTTATCAAATAGAATTACATCCAGATTATCGTAAAGATCCGTATGAACGTAAGCGCAAAATATTGCTGCGTTACTCATGAATTACGCTTGCATCAAATTGTTAGATGCAAGCGTTTTACTCTATTTTAGTTTTGACAGTTCGTTTTCGCAGTCTCGCTCCATGGGGCAAGCTGTTCCAACTGTTCATCTGACATTTTACCGTCTGTCCGCTGTGATAAGAGATATGTCAGATATTCATAGGTATTCAGATCATTCGCTTTTTTCATTTCAACCATTGTATACACAATAGCGCTGGAGGCAGCTCCTTTCGGACTGGCGCTGAACAGTCAGTTCTTCCGGTCAACAGTAAATGACCTGATTGCATTTTTGCTAAGATTGTTGGAAAAGCTGCAATGACCGTCTTCCATCATCAAGAGGTAAGTGCTAATTATTTTGTGAAAAATTTGTGAACACTATAAGCTGTGCATGGCGTATCCTAAAACTATTGTCATGTCAAATATGAAACATCTCCCTGCAAATCATTTTTCCACATGCTGTTTTAAAAATATTATGATAGGCTTTTAAAGCTGCTTCTTTCGATAAGCCATCCTCCATGATGTTTACCAGAAAATCAGCCTCTACCAAGATCTGATAATCCATTTCATCAATATTATTATAGGTATGATGATGTGCAATCAAATACTGAACCCGACCAGATACATCCTGATCAAAGCCTAATTCTCCAAGTAGCTTTTCTGCAATTGCAGGGCCTTCTTTTTCCTGTAATTTTCCATTGCAATTTCCATATTTTTCTTCACAGAAATGAATTCCAATATCGTGTGTCAAAGCTGCCGCTTCAATGATAAACAAACATTTTTTATCCACATTTTCCGTTTCCGCTATTAATTTTGCATAACTATGCACTTTGCAAAAATGTTGAATTCTCTTTGCATCTCCTCGATATAATTCAATCATTGCCAAATGTAATTTATTTATCATTGAAAGCCTCCTCCTTTTTCACATATAACAGCCTTAAAATTAATCCTGTGTTTTCCATGATATGATGTCGGGGTCAAAAGCCCCCGACTTTGATGCCTACGGATTGCTCCGTGCTACGCACTCCCACAATCCTACCCAACATTCGCATATCGTGGGATTATCATCCCACTTTTATGCTCATATCGGGGCGGGTCCTAAGGTCTTTCACCCACCTATGAGCAAGCTCATGTGGGCTTAGACCTTTTGACCCTGGCATCATGATATAAGATATCACATTTTTATTCTTGTATCTACATCACCGGAAACATTCAATTCAAAGTGATTTCGATTTGTTTTTATAAAGCCTTCCTTTTGTAATTTTGATATTTCTGTAGACATTGCCGCCCGATCAATACAAAGATAATCCGCCAACTGCTGCCGGTCAAAAGGAATGTCAAAGGACAACGACGAATGTCTGGTGGATTCTGCTGACAGATAGGACAGTAGTTTATCCCTGGTCGTTCGCTTGCCAACATGCGTGATCTTATCGTTCAGGAGCAGTATCTTATTTGCCAGCACACTGACCAGGTTACGAATCAGCTTCTGATGATGTCCGCATGCAGCCGGGCAGGTAACCAGAAGCCTCTGGACATTTAACAGGATAATCTCACAATCCTCATCTGCTACCACACTGATATTCAGAACAGCACCCGGACTTGCTGCATAGGGCTCCCCAAAGAAATCACCGGCATGACATTTAGACAGAATATTCCGATGTCCCCAAAGGTCTTCCTGTATCACAAGGACACAGCCCGATGCCACAAGTCCCATTACCTCGGTAGAATCCCCTGCTCTGAAAATATAAGAGTCTCGTTCTTTGGAAATGATTGTTGCATTTACACATTGCAGGATAGATAATATCTCGTTATCCGTAAGGCCTTTAAAAAATGGACTGTTTCTTAGAATGGATAAATATTTTTTCAAAATCGCTCCTCCTGTTGGAAATCAAACATACAAGTTGTGTTTATTATACTATGATTCTACCAGAAACAAAAGTTAAATGCTATTGACGGAGGAGAAAAATGATAAGAAAGATTATCCGGATTGATAAAGACAAATGCAACGGCTGCGGTGTCTGTGCAGATGCCTGCCACGAAGGTGCCATTGATATCATTAACGGAAAAGCGGAATTGGTGAGAGAACATTTCTGTGACGGACTGGGTGACTGTCTTCCGGAATGTCCCACAGGTGCCATTTCATTTGAGGAAAGAGAAGCACCCGCATATGATGAAGAAGCCGTGAAAGAAGCACAGAAGAAACTATTTGTCAAAAATCAGGCAATGTCTGCACACTCGGTGCCAAAGCTTCAGAACTGGCCGGTACAGATTAAACTGGCTCCTGTTAATGCACCATATTTTAACGGTGCAAAGCTTTTAATCGCAGCTGATTGTACTGCTTACGCTTATGCCAGCTTTCATCAGGATTTTATTCGAAATAAGGTAACTTTAATTGGTTGTCCAAAATTAGATCAGGTGGATTATAGTGAGAAACTGACCGCGATTATTCAAAATAACAACATTCAAAGTGTGACAATTGTAAGAATGGAAGTTCCATGCTGTGGTGGACTGGAAATGGCAGCAAGAAAAGCCCTTCAAAGCAGTGGAAAATTTATACCATGGCAGGTTGTGACAATAAGTATTGATGGAAAAATATTAGAATAAAAGGAGAATACGAAAATGAATACAAAAATGTTTTGTTATCAGTGTGAACAGACAGTCGGATGTACCGGCTGTACAGGAAATGCCGGTGTCTGTGGGAAAAAAGCAGATACTGCCAGATTACAGGATGAACTGACCGGGGCGTTGATCGGTCTTGCAAGAGCAGTCGATGGCGCAGAAACTATTTCCAAAAGAACTTCACAAGTTATAATGGAAGGGCTGTTTACCACCGTTACGAATGTAAGCTTTGATGATGCAGCAATTGAAACTATGATACAAAAAGTCAGAGCCGAGAAAGAAAGATTGGTTCCTGATTGCAGTAAATGTCAGTCATCATGCGGCAAAACAGACGAATACGATATGCAACAGCTGTGGGATGCCAATGAAGATGTCCGCTCTTTGAAATCTCTTATTCTTTTCGGAATTCGCGGAATGGCAGCCTATGCCTATCATGCAAACGTTCTGAATTATGAAGATGCCGAAGTGAATCGGTTCTTCTGCGAGGCATTATTTAAGATTGGTTACGAAGAAAGTGTGGAGACACTGCTTCCTGTTGTGCTGAAAGTAGGAGAAATCAATCTGAAGTGCATGGCACTCCTTGACAAGGCAAATACAGAAACTTACGGAACACCAGAACCGACTGCAGTTACTCTTACCGTAGAAAAAGGACCCTTTATTGTTGTGACCGGACATGATCTGAAGGATCTGCAGCTTTTACTTGAACAGACAGAGGGAAAAGGAATCAATATCTATACCCACGGTGAAATGCTCCCTGCCCATGCTTATCCATTCTTAAAGAAATTCTCTCACTTAAAAGGGAATTTTGGAACTGCATGGCAGAATCAGCAGAAAGAGTTTGATCATCTTCCAGCTCCGATTCTTTACACCACCAACTGCCTGATGCCGCCCAAAAGCAGTTACGCTGACAGAGTATTTACAACAGAAGTAGTTGCTTTCCCAGGTGCTGTCCATATCGATGAGAAGAAAGATTTCACGCCGGTCATTGAAAAAGCATTGGAACTGGGTGGTTACAAAGAAGATCAGATACTCACAGGCATCAACGGCGGTACAAAAGTGACAACCGGTTTTGGTCATGCAGCCATCCTGTCCCATGCAGGAACTGTAGTTGAGGCAGTAAAAGCAGGTGCAATCCGCCATTTCTTCCTGGTTGCCGGCTGTGATGGAGCTAAACCAGGTCGAAACTATTACACAGAATTCGTGAAACAGACACCTTCTGACAGCATCATCCTCACTCTGGCTTGTGGCAAGTTCCGATTCAATGATCTCGATCTGGGCGAAATCGGCGGGCTGCCGCGACTGATGGATATGGGACAGTGTAATGATGCTTATGGCGCAATCCAGGTTGCCGTGGCACTTGCGGACGCCTTTGGATGTTCCGTAAATGAGCTTCCGCTTTCCTTCGTTCTCTCCTGGTACGAACAGAAGGCCGTCTGCATCCTGTTAACGCTTCTGCACCTGGGTATTAAAAACATCCGCCTTGGTCCTTCTCTTCCGGCGTTTTTGTCTCCCAATATTCTGAATTTTCTGGTGAAAAATTATGGAATTGCACCGATTACTACACCGGAGGAAGACATCAAAACACTGCTGAACCATAACAAATAAAGTTTTAACTGTTCAGTTCCTTCACGGTTACAAAGCTTTCAAATTATCTATAGAATCAATAAAGCCGATGCAGGATTCAACGTTCGCATCGACTTTATTGATTTTAATTATCTTTCACATTTGTAATTATTTCTTTCTTTTCTGCGATTCCAAGGTACGTAATTGCCAATACAAGCTGCTTTGATTCTTTTCATGATAGCTAGCTCTCTTTCATTTTACAGATACATCACACAGAAAAAGGGATCGTTTCATTCAGTAAATTTGAATGAAAGGATCCCTGATTTTCATGTAAATTGTACTTGGTTTTACATTACTTAAGCTTCCGTACCCATTTTCTTCAGCTCCCCAGCCAGGAAAATTCCGGAAATCACAGCAGCCAGGCAGTCTGCAATCGGGCCCGCGTACATGATACCGTCAATCCCCAGGAACAGGGGCAGGATAACCAATAAGGGCAGCAGGAAAATAATTTGCCGGGTCAGAGACAGGAAAGTTCCCTTCTTCGGCTTTCCGATCGAGGAAAAGAAGGTAGAGGACATGGGCTGCAGGTTATTGATAAAGGTAAAGAACAGGTAAACCCGGAAATACCGCTCCGCAAAGGAGAAGTACAGATCTGAGCCATTTCCGAACAGCGCCGTGATCTGTAATGGGAAAATCTGGAACAGGCAGAAGGCGGTAATACAGATGATCTGTCCTGCTGACAGGCTCAGGAAAATAACCTTCTTTACCCGGTCATAATTTCTCGCGCCGTAATTGAAGCTGGCAATGGGCTGCATTCCCTGAGCAATTCCGATACAGAAAGCAAAAAACATAAAGCTAACCTTATTGATAATACCGGAGCAGGCCAGCGGAATTGCCTCTCCGTATACAGACAGGGCGCCGTAATGGCGCAGGGAATTGTTCATAACAATCTGAACCATCATCATAGCCAGCTGGTTAAAGCATTGAGCCATACCCAGCGTCATGGCGTAGCCCAGATAAATCATTCTGGGCCGGAGATGCTCCCTGGTAAAGGGTCCTGCCTTATAATGTCGGAGATAACGGAACACCAGAAAGGCAGAGATTATCTGGCCGGTGATCGTAGCAAGGGCCGCTCCGGTCATTCCCATCTTGAAGCCAAAAATCAGAATCGGATCCAGAATGGTATTGATGAGAGCTCCGGTCAGGTTACAGGCCATGGAATAATTGGGGCTTCCGTCCGCCCGGACCAGGTGGGCTCCGCCGGAGGTCAGAATCAGAAATGGAAATCCAACGGCTACAATACGTACGTATTCCCGGGCCAGTCCCAGAACATTATCCGGCGAACCGAAAAAGATCAGCATGGGATCCAGGAAAAGTTCCGCAATCAGAAACAGTACAATGCCGCTTCCAAACATCATGACCGCCGCGTTTCCAATATAATAAAGGGCCTTATCCTTCTCGCCCCGTCCCATGGACAGGTTAAAAGCGGAGGCCGCTCCGATACCAAACAACAGGGCCAGGGCGGTACAGCTGGTGGTCAGGGGAAAGGCCACATTGGTCGCTGCGTTTCCCAGCTCCCCGATACTGTGGCCGATAAAAATCTGGTCAACCATGTTGTAAAGGGCATTAACCAGCATAGCTACAATGCTGGGAACCGCGAATCTTCGAAGAAGCTGTCCCACCGGTTCTGTGCCCAGAAGATTTGCCTGTATTCTGTTGGTCTGTGTTATCTGTATTTCACTCATCTTCTGTCTTTCCTCTTCTCTAAAAAATCACATACCTAACTATTATAGCGTGCTCCCCGCTTTCTGTAAAGAAAAGAAGTCCGAAAAACAGTTCACTTGCGGCAATGAGCCGCAATGACCGCCGTCACTTTCTCCATCTGCAGAGGCTTGGCCAAATGGTCGTTCATACCTGCGTCCAGACATTTGCGCACATCCTCCCCAAAGGCATTGGCCGTCATGGCGATAATGGGAATCGTACCTGCGTCGGGACGCTCCAGGGCACGAATGGTCTCCGTGGCCGTCAGGCCATCCATCACCGGCATCATTATATCCATCAGAATGCCGTCAAAAGTTCCCTGCGGCCGAGAGGAAAAGATATCCACTGCCTCCTGGCCATCCCGGGCCACGGTAATGGTGACGCCCGCGTCTCCCAGCAACACCTGGGCAATTTCAGCGTTCAGCTCGTTATCCTCCGCCAGAAGAATATGAAGTCCCCGGATATCGGCAGGTTCTTCCACCCCATCTGCGGGTATTTCCGCCTCCCCGGTCTCCGCCGTGATGGAGAAGGGCAGCGTAATGGTAAAGGTGGAGCCCCCTCCTTCCACACTGGTGACTTCTATGGTTCCGCCCATCTGATCAACCAGGCTCTTTACGATGGCCATTCCCAGTCCGGTTCCATGGTATACGCTTCTGGCGTCCGTGTGCTCCTGGGAAAAGGGATCGAAGATATGCTCCAGGAATTCCCGGGTCATACCCACGCCCGTATCGGCAATCACCCACCGGTAGGTTGCGACCTGATTCTTCTCACCCACACATTCACAGCTGGTGGTCACCGAGCCTCCCATCTTATTATATTTGATACAGTTGCCATAGATATTCAGGAAAATCTGACGCACATGCAAAGGACTTCCATATACTTTGGCATGGGCCACCCAGTCGAAGGTCCGGTCATACTCCAGGGTCACGCCCGCCTCCACGGCTCGTTGCTCCACGATGGTCAGCACATCCTGGGACAGCTCCTTCAGGTTCATGACCTCATGAGCCAGCTGTATCTCGCCGCTTTCCAGTTTACTCATCTGGAGAATGTCGTTGAGCAGGGACAGCAAGTGATGGGCCGCCACCACCATTTTCTTCTGGTTGGCGCAGATCAGCTCCCTGTCCTCCGGATGAGCCTCATTGATCTCCAGAAGACCGATGATCCCGTTCAGGGGCGTCCGGATATCATGGCTCATGCGGGCCAGGAAGTTCGTCTTCGCCGCATTGGCCCGATCGGCCTCGCCCACGGCCTCCTGCAGCTTTTCGTTTTTACTTTGTAACTGCTCTGTGTATTCCTGCTGAAGCTGCATCTGTTCCTCCCGGTAGCTCTGGGTGGTCCGCCAGTGCACCGTGTGAATGACGATGAGAATCGCCACATAGATCACCAGGGAAATGATCATGTTCTGAATCGTAGAGCCAAAAACCCGGCTTTCCGTAGTATAGGCATAGATATAGTAGTCCCGTCCGTGATCCATCAAACCGAAGTAGCGGGACAGGGAATCCTCAATCTTCGTATGTACCAGCTTGCCGCTGATTCTCTGCCCTTTGATATAGTTCAGAATCTCTACCTCGTCTGCATTCTTGTCCACAAGGAATGGATCATTGGCGGCCACGATCCGGTTACCGCTGCAGATCACGAAGGTACCGTCATAGTCCATATTGTAGCCGTTCAGGAAGGAATTCAGCGACAGATTAAAGGCTTCCACATACTCCTCCGGTGTGTGATAGTAGGCCACCACGATACCGGTTCCGTCCCGTTTTCCTGCTGCCGCCAAATCCACATAGGAATCATCCGTCTGGGGAATCCGCACTGCGTAGGACTTTTCCCGGCACAGGGCCGTACCAAGCACTGCCGGAGATTGCAGATATTCTTCCATATCAGGCTCTGTTCCCCCGGTATCGTACCGGGCTTCCACCTGTCCCTCCGGATCCAGCAGCAGGATTCCGGTCAGATATCCGTTCTGTACGCACTGCTTCAGAATTTCTTCGTCCTCCGCTCCTGTCCGGAACAAGTTCTCCTCCGTCTGCCTGGCCCCTTCCATGACCCGCATCAGGCTCTTGGTCTCTGAAGCCAGATTCATCCGGTTATAACCGTTACACTGTTCGTTAATATAGCTTACGATTCCCGAAAGCCGCGTCTCCGTGGAACGCATATCCTCATTTGTAGCAATCATGAAGACGCAACCCAGCATCAGAATGCCAAATAGAAGCTCTACGGCCAGCTTGTGGCGGCTTCTGCCCTCCGTCACTTCTTTAATCTTCATTGACATCCACCTCCAGATAGCGCTCCGGATTCTCCAGATACTCTCCCAGAATCCGGGCTGTGGTTCCATCCTTCTCCATCTCCCGGAAGGTTCTGGTCAGTTCTTTCTCAAGCCCTCTTTCGTCCTCTCTGCTGAAAGCCACACCCAGCCCCACTGTCAGAAGGGATTCCTCCAGAATTCGGTACTCCAGCCCATAATCCTTCATATACTGCAAAATAGCGGTCTCATGGGCTGCCACCGCGTCTGCGTAGCCCTTGCTCAAAAAGGCGTAAATCAGTTCCCGGTTCTGAAGGGAAAAGACCTCCCGAAGCTCCGGGATCCGGCTGTCCGTGTGGTTGGTAAAGATTTCCTCCGGCTTGGTGGTGGACTGTACGGCAACGATCTTCCCCTCCAGATCCCCCAGGGTTTCGATATCGCTGTCCCGGTTCACCGCCACCACTTGATAGCTGAGCATATAGGGACCGGCCCAGTTGTATTCCTCCTCCCGGCCGTCCATGGAAAAACTGCCCCAGATACAGTCGATATCTCCGTTTTCCACCAGGTTCTTTTTGTCCTCCCAGTTAATCTGAACAAACTCCGCCTCATAGCCCATACGGGCAAAAGCCTCTTTGGCCAGTTCCACATCGATTCCAGTGGGTTTTCCGTTGGGATCAGCGTAATTAAAGGGCGGATAATCATCGCTTCCCACCACGATTTTCGGCAATGCCTCCTGCTTTGGTACTTCCGTGCTTTCCACTTTTTCACAGCCCCCAAAAGTCAGCGTCAGGCCGCAGCAAGCTGCGAGGACAGCAGCGAATTTCTGATTCCTCTTTCGTTTCATTTTTCGTAGCATTTTTTGCATGGTCTTCACCCTGTTCTGATTTATATTACATTTCCATGTTATTTTATCATTCTACTATACTTTGTAATAAGCTGACAATTGTTTTTTCTGTCTTCTTTTTGACCGGAATCGCCGGGATCGAAAAACCGCCGCCTGTTTCCAGACGACGGTTCTCCGTCTCTTACTGCTTCGCTTCCAGTACCAGATCCTCCAGGCTCCGCTTGGGAACATAATGGGTGTCCTCCGCGTTACGATAGTACCTGGTGCTGCCGTCCTCGCCCACATCGGTCAGGACTATCTTTTCCGCCGGCTTACCCAGGGCTACGATGAGATTCGGCTCCACGCCCTCCGGCAGTTTCAGAAGATCCATAAGCTTTGGTTTATAGAAACTTCCGATCATACAGCCGCCCAGACCCTTTTCCACAGCTCCCAGAAGCATGGTCTGGGCCGCCACGCCGATATCACGCAGAAACTTGGTGCTGTTGGAATTCAGATTCATGTCCTGGCAGATAATGATGAAAGCCGCAGGCTCCTTGCCCGGATGGGGCAGCTTCATTTCCTTCAGAGCTCCGGCCCACATGGTCAGAGCCTGGATCTGCGCCACTTCCTCCTGTTTCCAGGCAATGTAATACTTCAGGGGCTGGACATTCACGCTGGATCCCGTAAACCGGGCCAGTTCCACCAGATCCACCAGATCCTCTCTTGTGAGGCGCACCGAGGGGTCGTATCCGCGATAGCTTCGATTCTTCAAAACCAGATCCTTTAACATGACTGCTTCTCCCATTCTTTTACGCTGTCCTGAATCTCCCTGCAGATCTCCCGGGTGTCCTTGCCGTCTGTGGCGATGGTCACGTCGGCCGCCGCCTCATACTTTTCCCGGCGCTTTTCCAGAAGCTCGGCGATATATTCTGCAGTTTTATTGTGCTCAATCAGAGGCCGGTTATGGCTGTAACGCACCCGCTCAAAGATAGTCTCCGGCCGGGCGGTCAGAAGTACGATGATGCCACTCTTTTTCATCTCGGCCACATTGCACTCCCGCATGGGCGTGCCGCCTCCGCAGGAAACGATGACGCCGTCCCTTTGCTGCAGTTCCACCAGAAGTCCCGTTTCCAGCTCCCGGAAGTATTCCTCGCCCCGGGTCTCAAAGATCTGAGAAATGGGCATCCCCTGGCGCTTTACGATGAGCTCGTCCATTTCTATGACTTCTGTGGAAAGCTCCTTTCCCAGTACAGTGGAAATGGTACTCTTTCCGGTTCCCATAAAGCCTATCAGAAATATATTCATACGGTTACCTCCCTGCAAATCAGTTTTATTTTAGTATATCTTCCGGTCTGCGTCAATTTGAATTTGTAGGGGAGATACGGTGAAAAAGTTAAAGGGGCGTCATCAGACGCCCCTTGTGGAACAATTCAGGCAGTTTATGGTTGAAAGAAAGACACAAACAAATGCCGCTTAACGCTTCAGGCTCAGGATTACGCCTTTGGCGATTCCTTTGGCTACGCTGTTCTGGTAAACGTCTTCGGCCAGGCTGTTGCTTTCTTCTGCGTTGCTGAGATAGCCTACTTCTACCAGGACTGCGGGCATCTCGGTGTCGTCTGTGATGGAATAGCTGCCTGCGGAAATTCCGTTGTCGGTGGCGTTTGTCTCTTTTACCAGTGCGCTGTCTATGTTCTCTGCCAGGGTGCGGCTTTCCTTGTCGCCGTCGGTGTAGTTCACAGTGACGCCGGTCTTGGCACTGTCATCCTCGGCATAGTTGCAGTGGACGCTGACCAGGAGATCCGCTCCGGATGTGTTTGCTGTGGAAACACGGTCCTCCTTGGATACCCGGGTATCGTCCTCTCGGGTCATGACGACCTGATAACCCTGGCTCTCCAGCATGATCTTCAGCTTGGCGCAGATATTCAGATCGACCTCTTTTTCCTCGATAACCTCGTTGCTCATACCAATGTCCTCGCCGCCGTGGCCCGGATCGATGGCTATCACAAAGGTATCGCCCTTGGCCGCTATCTCCGCGCTGCCGCCTGCCGTGAGCTTTCTTACCGCAAATACAATCCCTGCAATCAGGGCTGCAGCCAGAATTACCAGAAGCACAATCACCAGTGCCCGGCGGCGCTTTCTGCGCTTTAACTCCTCCTGGTGCCGTCTGCGGGCCGCCATTTTCCGCTTCCGCTCCGCCGGGCTTAATTCGTGCTTGTCATTTGTGTCCATGTCGTTTACCCCCGTTATTTTTCCCATTTATCGCAAAGAGCCTGAATCTGATCCGCCAGCTTCGCAATATCTTTATTCGTCCAGCCCTTACACTGGTCGATGAGGCGCATGAGCCGCTTTCCGGTCTCCACCAGACGATCATATACGGTCGCCACGGCCTTACCGGTCTTACGCTGCTCCTTTATAATACGCTCCCGATTGCCTTCGGCGATCCGGCTGTTGGTGGCCAAATCCCATATTTCTCCGGTATAGGGAGCAGTGGTCGTATAGCCGTACTGATCCTGCAGACAAGCTGCGAAAGTATCACAGACCTGATCCTCGCCGTGTACCACAAAAACCCTCTGTGGTTTCTTGCGGAAGCCCTCCAGCCAGCCGATCAGCCCTTCTTTATCTGCATGGCCGCTGATGCCTCCCAGCACTTCGATATGTGCCCTTACTTCCACCGGTTCTCCAAAGAGCTTCACCTCGGAAGCTCCCTCCACCAGGGTACGTCCCAGGGTACCGACGGCCTGATAGCCCACAAAGAGAATCGTACTTTCCGGCCGCCACAGGTTATGCTTCAGATGATGCCGGATCCGGCCCGCCTCACACATGCCGGAAGCTGACAGGATGACCTTGGGCTCCTCCACAAAGTTGATCAGCTTGGATTCGTCGCTGGTGATGGACAGATTCAGTCCCGGAAAGCTGATGGGATTGATGCCCTTTTGTACCAGTGCCATGGTCTCCTCGTCGAAGCAGTCATACATGTTTTTATTGAAAATGGTGGTCGCCTGAACCGCCAGAGGACTGTCCACGTAAACCTTGAAACCATCATGGCCGTGAATCAGTTTCTTCGCCTTGATCTCCCGCAGGAAATACAGCATTTCCTGGGTGCGCCCCACTGCAAAGGAAGGGATGACTACATTGCCGCCCCGGTCAAAGGTTTCCTGCAGAATCCGAGTCAGCTCCTTCACATAGTCCGGCTTCGGGCCGTGACTCCGGTCACCGTAGGTGGATTCGATGAGCACATAGTCCGCCGTGTCCACATGGGCCGGATCCTTTAGAATCGGCTGGTGCAGATTTCCGATGTCGCCGGAGAATACAAGCTTTTTCTCCGTATCCCCTTCCTTCAGCCATACCTCGATGCAGGCAGAGCCCAAGAGATGTCCCACATCCGTAAACCGAATGTCGATACCGTCCGCAAGGTGGATCCGTTCTCCGTAGGGACAGCCGCAGAACAGCTTCGACGCCCCGTCCGCGTCCGCTATGGTATACAACGGCACATACTCTGGCTTTCCGGCTCTTTTAGCCTTTCGATTCCGCCATTCCGCCTCGAACTCCTGAATATGGGCGCTGTCACGGAGCATAACCTCACAGAGATCTGCCGTGGCATAGGTGGAAAAAATAGTTCCCTTAAATCCTCTCTTATAGAGCAGGGGAAGTAGTCCCGAATGATCGATATGCGCATGGGTCAGAAGCACATAATCGATATCAGCCGGATTCACGGGAATCTCCTGATTCTCGTAAATATCCGGCCCCTGTTCCATACCACAGTCTACAAGTATCACCTTTTTGCAGGCTTCCAACATGTGACAGCTGCCTGTCACCTCATGGTCTGCGCCGAGAAACGTCAATCTCATAGTCTCATCCCCCTTGGAATCAGAATCAGATACCTTATGTCAAGTTTATTATACCGTTTGGTACATAAAATTACAATGCCATTCCCGAATTTTCAAAATTCTTAAACTTTCTTCTTAAACTTCAGGCTTCCTGTGCTTCTTTCCGGGCAGCCCGGAGCTTCCGGATCTCCTCCGTCCATCCTGCGTCATCGTTTGGAGTCTCCAGAATAAAGGGCAGTTCCCGCAAAGCCGGATGGTTGATGATCCGCACAAAGGCCTCCCATCCGATCTGTCCCTCGCCGATACGGGCATGGCGATCCTTGTGACTGCCAAGGGAATTCAGGCTGTCGTTGATATGGATGGCTTTCAGCCGCTCCAGGCCGATGACCCGGTCGAACTCCTCCAGGACCCCGTCCAGCTCCGTCGCGATATCATAACCCGCGTCCCATACATGGCAGGTATCCAGGCAGACGCCCAGCTTTTCCGGGAGGACTGTACCCTCCAGAATCTCCCGCAGCTCCTCAAAGCGGCCTCCCACCTCGCTGCCCTTTCCGGCCATGGTCTCCAGAAGCACCGTGGTGGTCATCTCCGGAAACAGGGAGTCATTCAGCATTCCTGTAATAAACCGGATGCCTTCTTCCATACCCTGGCCCACATGGCTTCCCGGATGGAAATTGTAATAATTTCCCGGGGTATATTCCATCCGCCGTAAGTCCTCCCGGAAGGTTTCTCCCGCAAAACGGCGGATATCCGCCTTGTCAGAGCAGGCATTCAACGTATAGGGCGCATGGGCCACGATCCTTCCCTTTTCATATCCAAGCTCCGTCCACGAGGCCCGGAACCGCTCCACGTCCGCCGGAACGATGGTCTTTGCATTACCACCCCGGGGATTCCGAGTAAAAAAGGCAAAAGTGCTGGCTCCAAGCTTCACCGCCTGCTTTCCCATGGCTTCATAGCCTTTGGCAGAAGAAATATGACTTCCTATCCAAAACATACGCTTCCTCCTACAGGGCCTGTTCCTTTAAAGTCACGCTGACCCAGCCGCTTCCATACTCTTCACTGGTATAGTTAAAACCCACTTCCAGGCCCACCGGGGAATAGAAGTATACGGCCTCCTCCGGATCCTGTAAGATAGTAAGAAGTTTCTCATCGGAAGCATCCTGTACAAAGTCCACGCCATCGTTCTGGGTCTTATCCTGGGCCCGGAACCGCATCACCAGCTCCTCATTGATATCCGTCATCTCCTGCGGCGCAAGCTGCTCTCCCGTTTCCAGGTTAAAGTTCAGAGCAGACAGTCTGGGAAGCGTACCGTCCTCCCCGGCCAGCCGGTGCTGGAATACCACGCTGATTTCTGTCTCATTCATGAAGGTCACATAGCCTGTGGTGGTAATACCGTCAGAATAGCCTGTGTAGGAATCCTGATACTGCTCGGATGCCCGCTTAATGGCCGCATTGATCGCGGAATAATCCTTTCCTCCCTCTTCCTTGGCCCGGAGCTCCGGATATGTCACATAGTAGCCTGTATTGTCGTCGGATGCCGACGCGAACCGGGACTCAGTCAGCCAGTCGATGGTATAGGAGGCGTCCTCATCCAGAGTATCCACAATCTCCTCATAATAGGAGTCGTCTGCAGAGGGCGTATAATCATCCGAATCCTCATCATAATAATCATAGTAATCGTCGTAGCCGTCGGAACCGGAACCTATATTGGAGGCTGTACGGAACACCAGACGGTTCACATTGATCAGGACAGCGATCAACGCGCCGACGAGCAGTACGGCTCCGGCAATACTGAGACCAATGATCCAGCCCTTTGTCTTCTTTTTATTTTGGGGCACGGTTCCCATGCCGTTCGGCTGATTGGGCGCTGCCGAAGGCCGGCTGGTATATCCGCAGCTGCGGCAGACGCCGTCCTGCATCAATGCGCCGCAGCGCGGGCAAAAGCCCAGATCTCTGTTCTCGTTCATGATTCTCCTCCTGTCAGTTCATCCAAATTTTTCCCATAGGAATCTATAAAATACTCCAGAAACAGCTCTGCTTCCCGGATCTGCAGTCCGTGGATTTGCTGCAAGGTTGTGACCTTCGCCCCCGCGAATTCCCGGTTGCCTGCCTGTTCCTCTTCGATACATTTGATGTAAGCTGAAAGCTTGTCCGCCGCCTTCACAAGTTTCCAGAGATAGGCGTCTTTCTGCCGGGGTTCAAAGATCTCCCGGTAGCTGCGCTGCATTCCTTCCGGCAGCATGGCCAGAAGACGCTGCCCGGCCCGCTCTTCGATCTCCCGGTAGCTATGTCGTATTTCTGAATTATAGTACTTGACGGGCGTAGGCATATCCCCGGTGATGATCTCCGTGGCGTCGTGGTACATGCCCAGCACCGCCGCCTTTTCCGCATCCAGCTCTTTTCCCAGATAGGTATTTCCGATGACTGCCAGGGCATGGGCTATCATGGAGACCTCCAGACTGTGCTCGCTTAAGTTTTCCTGCCTGGCGTTCCGCATCAGAGCCCAGCGGTCGATATATTTCATCCGGGACATCATGGCAAAATAGCTATTCATGTAACTTCCTCTTTTTCTCCTGAATCAGGCAGATATTGCTCACCAGGAAGCTGCTGTACTTCCTGGCATACTCCAGATACTCCTCCCAGGAAATAAAGTACTCCTTGCCCCAGGATGCGATCTGCAGATACCCGTTCTCCATACCGGTCACCGTCACATAATGGGCCTTCGTCTCCGTGGCCGGAAAATAATTGCCGTTCTCCTGTCGGTACAGGGTCAGCTTTTTTCTGCGCCAGAAGGGAATATTCTGGCCTATGGCCAGGATCACCGGATAGTCCCGGGAAAGGCTGTTCTGAATGCGCCCCAGCATTTTCCGGGAACTCAGGCACCATCTGGCCCGCAGCTCGATACGGTAATGGCGGAAATACTTATTCAGCGCCCTGCAAAGCCCGAAATTCAGCACGCCCAATCCCGGAATGATTCCCAGATACCGATGGCGGATCTTCCGAAGATACCGCTCATAGCGTGGATAGGATAAAAGCCCGTCCTCCCGCACGATTCCATATAACAGATCTGTATTACAGGAAATCTGATGGATTCCCAGATAAACCAGCACGTCTCCCATGGCCGCCACACCGCAGCCGTACTTCCGCATGAGGCGGCTTTCCGACCAGGTCTGGCTTCCCCCGTAAGATCTCCCCTCCTGGGTCTTCACAGACAGGTAAGTATGCCGCAGACAGCAGCGTCTGTTTTCCATAAGCCTTCTCCTTTAAGTCCCCTTGTTAAACTACAGTACCCATGTAGTAAAAGCCCTTGCATTCCTCCAGCCGCACGTTCCGGTACTGACCGATGAGGGAAGCGTCTCCCGGGAAATGCACCAGCAGGTTATTGCTCATGCGTCCGGTCACATAGCCCTCCTTGTGATCGTTCACTTCCTCCACCAGTACCTCCTGAACCGTTCCGGCAAAACGGGCTGTCTGCTCCTTGGCCAGGCTCTGCACCAGGGCCAGGAGCTGGTCGAAGCGGCGCTTGTTGTCCTCTGGCGCCACCTGATTCTCCATGGCCGCCGCAGGCGTGCCGGTACGTTTGGAATAAATAAAAGTGTAGGCATTATCATAGCGCACCTTTCGTACCACATCCAGGGTCTCCGCAAAATCCTCGTCTGTTTCCCCCGGAAATCCCACGATAATGTCCGTGGTCAGGGAAATATCCGGGATCTCCCGGCGGATTTTCTCCGCCAGGGCCAGATACTGCTCCTTTGTGTACTTCCGGTTCATGGCCTTCAGGATCCGGCTGCTTCCGGACTGTACCGGCAGGTGCAGATGACGGCAGATCTTTTTAGACTCCTTCATGACCTGGATGAGCTCGTCCGACAGATCCTTGGGATGGGAGGTCATAAACCGGATTCGGCGGATGCCTTCGATCTGCTCCACTCTCCGCAGAAGCTCCGCGAAGGTGATGGGATCATCCAGATTCTTTCCGTAGGAGTTCACATTCTGGCCCAGCAGCATGATCTCCGATACGCCGTCCGCCGCCAGCTTCTCGATCTCCCTGATAATATCCTCCGGCTTCCGGCTCCGCTCCCGGCCGCGCACATAAGGTACGATACAATAGCTGCAGAAGTTATTGCAGCCGAACATGATGTTCACACCGGACTTGAACGCATACTTCCGTTCAATGGGAAGCTCCTCCACGATCTCCTGGGTGTCCTTCCAGATATCCACGATCATGCCGCCGCTCTCCATGCTTTCGGCCAGAAGCTCCGCAAACTTGAAAATATTATGAGTGCCGAATACCAGATCCACGAACCGGTAGCTTTCCTTCAGCTTCTTTACCACCTCAGGCTCCTGCATCATGCAGCCGCAGAGGGCGATCTTCATATGGGGATTTTCCTTTTTCCGATGTTTTAAGAGGCCCAGATGACCGTAGACCTTCAGATTCGCGTTCTCCCGGACGGTACAGGTGTTATAGATGACGAAGTCCGCGTTTTCCTCCTCCGTGGGCTGATAGCCGATCTGCTCCAGGATACCGGTGAGCTTCTCGGAATCCCGGGCATTCATCTGACACCCGAAGGTGGTGACACAAAAAGTAAGCGGTCGTCCCAGCCGCTTACTTTCCTCTTCCACCTGTTTTTTACATACTTCTATAAAATAATACTGACGCTCCGGCTCCTCCGTGGGAGCGGGACCGTAGAGATTGAGCTCTTTCTCCATAACTTCTTTCCTTTCGCATAATATGACAAAATTACTATACCACAGGAAAGGAGAAAAAGCAATTTGCATTATCCGGCAGTCCTTATCTCAGTTTATCCCAGAGCCACGTCCAGGGCCATCATCAGGGTAAAACCCACCGCAAAAAAGACAGTTCCGATATCAGAGTGCTTTCCCACGGACATTTCGGGAATCAGCTCTTCGATGACCACATACATCATGGCCCCTGCCGCGAAGCTTAAGAGATAAGGCAGGGCCGGGAGAATCAGAGTGGCGGCCAGTATCGTCAGAAAGGCTCCGATGGGCTCCACGATACCTGACAAGACGCCGTACAGAAAAGCTTTCCCTTTGCCCGCGCCCTCGGACCGCAGGGGCAGAGAGATAATGGCCCCCTCCGGAAAGTTCTGGATAGCGATACCGATGGACAGGGCCAAAGCTCCCGTCACCGTGATATAGGTATTCCCGGAGATCCAGCCTGCATAGACCACGCCCACCGCCATACCCTCGGGAATATTATGGAGGGTCACTGCCAGAACCAGCATGGTGGTGCGCTTCAGGCGGCTTCTGGGTCCCTCCGCCTCCTCGCTGTTTCGATGCAGGTGGGGAATGATGTGATCCAAAAGCAGCAGGAACAGGATCCCCACCCAGAATCCCGCCACCGCCGGCACAAAGGCCCAGACGCCAAGCCCCGCCGACTGCTCCATGGCGGGAATCAGAAGGCTCCAGATGGAGGCAGCCACCATAACGCCCGCCGCAAAACCGGTTAATGCCCGGCTGACCTGTTCATGTAAAGATGTTTTCATAAAAAAGACCATGGCCGCTCCCAGAGAGGTGCCCACAAACGGAATGAAAATTCCACGTATTACTTCTGTTGTCATAAAAAGATCTCCTTTCCCGGATTAGCCTGCATGAACTGCTTTCTTGTTATTATATGCGGAAAACAGCGGCGTTGTCTATCCCATCCGCCTTTGTTGAGAATAAATGAAGGACAAGCCGCTCTTTTGTCGGGCAGCCTGTCCTTTTTTTCATTCCGGATATTCTCTTATTCCAGGTAATTGGTGCTTCTTGCTTTGTCGTAATAAATCACATTTTCCTGCGTGACGCGGGCTTTTCCCTTCTCCACATCAATGATGGATACCGCGCAGTTCTTGTGAACGCCTCCCCTCCAGAAATCCGCCTGGTCGGTGATTAGAAGACTGGATAACAGTCCCTTCACCAGCGCGCCGTGACCGGATACCAGTACCGTCTTATCCCGATACTCCGGATCGTCAATAAGCTCCGTCAGAAAGTCCGTGGCCCGGACGCAAAGCTCCGCGATGGTCTCGCCGCCCTCCGGGGGCATGTAATGAGCCGGATCAGTAAAAAAGTTCTGAAAAGCCGGATCCGGAATATTCCAGCCGTCCTTTCCGCAGCAAAGCCCCTCATAGACCCCAAAGCAGATCTCCTTCAGCCGCTCGTCTGGAATCAATGGAATATCCCGATCCCGCCGCATGATCTCCGCCGTCTCATAGGCCCTCTTTAAGGGGCTGGTAAAAACCACGTCAAAGGGTACATCTTTCAAGGCTTCCGCTGTAATCCTGGCCACCTCGACGCCGTTCTGATTCAGGGGAATGTCCGTGGCTCCCTGAAGGAGATGTCTGGTGTTCCACTCGGTCTCTCCGTGCCGGATCAAATAAATTCTCATGCTGTTCTGCCTCCTGCTCTTCGCACCATCTGCTGCAGCTCGTCCCGATCCCACAGCTCCACGCCGATCTCCTCGCTGAGTTCCCGGGCCGACGCGGTAAAATAGCTGTTGGTCAGCACCACCGGAACATCGCAGCCGTAAAACTCCGCTCCCGCGTAGGCCTCCTGCACAGCCTTATTGGTCACCCGGGCCTCGTAGTGCTTGCACTGGATGGCGTAGGAGACCCCGTCCCGTTCCGCCAGCACATCCACACCCTGGTCGCCGCTGCCCCGGGTCACCTCCACATGCCGGTAACCGCTGCGGCTCAAAAGCTCACCCACATACTCCTCAAACTCCCAGCCGTCCATGTGGTCATATTCCGCCCGGCGGAATCTCCGCCGTTCTTTCCGGAACCGGTGAAGCCAGAGAAAAAAGCGGCCTGTCATTTTAAAGGGCCACAGAATCACCCGCAAGGCTAACAGAACCGGAGCTGCTATCGTATAATAAAATAACCGCATACTATCCTTCCATCCCATCCCCGAAGTAGGTTCTTCCCCAGAGGACGTCCTGCTCGATCCGGGCCTTCAGCGCCTCCAGGGATGCAAACTTACTTTCCGGCCGCTCAAAACCATAGAAAGAAACTGTAACCTGTTCCCCATAGAGATTCCGATCCAGATCAAAGAGATAGGTCTCCACCCCTTTCCGGGTCTCGCCGCCCACGGTAGGCTTATAGCCGATATTGGTGATTCCCTCAAAGGTCTCTCCGGCGATCCGGGTCCGGGTGGCATAGACGCCGTTGGGCGGCAGAAGCTTTCTTGCCTCCGGCTGCAGATTGATGGTAGGAAGGCCCAGGGTCCGGCCGATCTGCCTGCCGTGCAGCACCTCTCCGCTCACCCCGTAGCTGTATCCCAGAAGCTGATTCACCAGTTCCATGTGGCCCTGTTCCAGTTCCCGGCGGATCCGGCTGCTGCTGATCTCTTCGCCCTGATAGCAGGCCTTTTCCACCACTTCCACCTGAAAACCGCACTCCCCGCTCATCTCCTCCAGAAGCCGGTAGCTGCCTTTCCGGTTATGGCCGAAATGGAAATCCGTGCCCACGGCCAGATACTTCACATGCAGTCGCTTCACCAGAATCTCCCGCACAAAATTCTCCGCCTCCATATGGGATACCGCATCCACAAAGGGACACTCCACCAGGTAGTCCACGCCCTGCCGACTAAGCAGCTCCCGCCGTTCCTCCGGCAGCAGCAACGTGGGCCGCTCTCCGAAATCAAAGGTGAAAATCAGAGACTTTAACCCTTCCTCTTTTTTTTTCAGAATCCGATCTACCAGAAGCTGATGGCCCTGGTGAATCCCGTCAAACTTTCCCAGAGAAATCGCCGTGGCTTCCTCTGTTTGAAATTCTGTCGTTCCCGTTATCAGTATCATAAGTAAATCCTTTTTATAAAAACATTTTTTCCGGCTTATAACGCCTGCCGTTCCTTTCCCGACGGTAAAGCCCCAGGAACACGCCGTCGGACCCGTAGACCCGCACGCAGCTTCGCTCCAGCTCCGTTCCCTCCATGGGGTTCTCTCCGGTAAGCTCCGCCATATCCTTTTTCTCAAAAGGATTGCCGTTTCGGATCAGACGATCGCTCTCCGGCCGGATCCGCACGGCGGGACACCGGGCAAAGACATCATCCACCGGAAGCAGAGCTTCTTCAATCCGGCCTGCCTTCATAAGCTCCTCCAACTCTGAAAGCTTATAAGCGTCCTTCAGTTCAAACCGATCCACCTTAGTCCGCAGCAGACTCTTCATACAGCCGCCGCAGCCAAGCTTTTCTCCGATATCCTGGCACAGGGTCCGGATATAGGTGCCGCTGGAGCAGGTAACGCTGAAAGTCACCTCCGGAAGCCGGATCTCATGAATCTCTATCTCCAGAATCCGCACTCTCCGGGCCTGGCGCTCGATCTCCTTTCCCTCCCGGGCCAGCTCGTAAAGCTTCTTCCCGTTCACCTTCAGGGCAGAATACATGGGAGGAATCTGAGCATAGTCTCCCAAAAAGCTCAAAACGGCCTGTCGTACCGTTTCCTCGTCCACAGTCACAGGTGCCTCCGTCAGCACCTGTCCGGTGGTGTCCTGGGTATCGGTGGTCTCTCCCAGCAGCAGCACCGCCCGGTAGGTCTTTTCCTTTTCCGTCAGCAGGCCACAGAGCTTGGTGGCATTTCCCAGACATACAGGAAGAACTCCCTCCGCTTGCGGGTCGAGAGTTCCAGTATGGCCGATCTTTTTCTGTTTTACGATTCCGCGGAGCTTCGCTACCACATCATGGGAGGTAAAGCCCGCTTCTTTATAGACATTGATTACACCATTCATTCTTTATTCCTGTCTCTTTACTGCTCCGCTTCCTTAAGCTGCTGCTCGATATGCAAAGTCAGATTGTTGATCACGTCGTAGATGGTCCCGTGCATGGTGCAGCCTGCGGCCTTCACATGGCCGCCGCCTCCGAAATAAGCGCATACGGCGCTCACATCCACCGGTCCGTTGGAACGAAGGCTGACCTTGTACTCGTGGTTGCCCGTCTCATAGAGGAAAATGGCTACCTCTACTCCTTCGGTCACCCGAAGCTGACTGACAATACCATCCAGATCTGCATAGGTGGCTCCATAGAAATCCAGATCCCGCTCCCGGATCCGGCCTACAATGACCCGGCCGTCTAAGAGAAGAATGCTCTCCACCAGCGCCCGGCCCAGAATCTGATTCTGCACATAGGTCTTTTTATAAAAAGTATCGTCCACGATCCGGCTGAAATCGATGCCCTTGGCAATCAGGCTTCCGGCGATCTGCATGGTCTTCGGAGAGGTATTGGAGTACTGGAAGACTCCGGTGTCATGGGCGATCCCCATATAGAGAGCTTCCGCCGTATACCAGGAGATCTTATTCTCCTCCATGGTCTCCCAGGCCAGCTCCGACGCGGAACTGGCTTCGGCCACGATCCAGTTTTTCTCGGCAAAACCGGGATTGGTGATATGATGATCGATGCAGACGGTATGGACTGCGCTGTCAAAGTAAACTGCCGCGCTTCCCAGACGCTCCTTGTCGCTGGCGTCCAGGGACAGGAAGAGATCGTAGGTCTTCGCCTCTCCCACTTCGGTCTTTACCCGATCCGCGCCCCGCAGGAACCGGAACTTGGGCACGATTTGTTCCAGATACACGTCCGCCTCAATATCCGGGTAATTATCCTGAATATAATTCCAGACTGCCAGACAGGAACCCACACAGTCCCCGTCAGGCCGGATATGTCCGGAAATCGCAACCGTCTTCACATTCTGCAGCTCATTCGCCAGCTTGATCATCCTTATCATCCTCTTCCCTTCTGCTGTTCCGGTTCACATCGTCGATCATTTTCGACATATTGACACCGTACTCTATCGACTGATCCATCACAAAACGAATCTCCGGAGTGTTGCGAAGGTTGATAGATTTGGCCAGGGCGCGGCGGATATAACCCTCCGCGCTCTTAAGACCCGCCAGGGTATCCTTCTGTTCCTGCTCGTCGCCCAGCACGCTGATATATGCCTTTGCGGTCTTCAGATCCGGCGCCACCTCCACCTCCACCACGGAAGTCATGGGGCAGATACGCGGGTCCTTGATCTCATTCAGAATGAGATTGCTCAGCTCCCGGCGCACCTCGCCGTTGATTCTTGTATTTTTAATACTGTTTTTTCTCATATTATTTTACCTCGGGATAGAATCCTGCTTTTCAGGATTCTCCGCCTGCGGCGAGTCGCTTTAGCGACATACTACCTCTTCGCCGCAGTGCGATACTAAGCCTATCTCGGCACCTCTACCATGGTGTAAGCCTCTACGATATCCAGCTCCTTGATGTCGTTGAACTTCTCGAAGACCAGACCGCATTCGTAGCCTGCCTTGACCTCCTTCACGTCGTCCTTGAAACGCTTCAGGGAAGCCAGCGGGCCATCGAAGATCTGCTCGCCCTCCCGGGTGATACGGCACTTGCAGCCTCTCTGGAATACACCGTCCAGCACATAGGATCCGGCAATATTGCCCACACCGGATGCCTTGAAGATCTGACGTACCTCTGCGTGGCCCAGAACCTTCTCCTCGAAGATGGGATCCAGCATACCCTTCATGGCCGCCTCCACGTCGTTGATAGCGTCGTAGATGACACGGTACAGACGCAGATCTACCTTCTCGCGCTCCGCAGTCTCCTTGGCTGTGGCGTCAGGACGCACATTGAAGCCGATGATGATAGCATTGGACGCTGCTGCCAGGCTCACGTCGGACTCGTTGATAGCTCCTACGCCGCCATGGATGATCTTGACTACTACTTCCTCGTTGGAAAGCTTCAGGAGACTCTGCTTTACGGCCTCCACAGAACCCTGTACGTCGGCCTTCACAATGATGTTCAGCTCTTTCAGGTTTCCGGACTGGATCTGGGAATACAGATCGTCCAGGGACATCTTCAGCTTGGTATCCTCAATAAGCTTCTCTCTGCTCTCTTTTACATAGGTCTCCGCAAAGGCTCTCGCCTCCTTGTCGGTCTCCGGGGATACGAAGATCTCTCCGGCGTTCGGCACGTCGTTCAGACCCAGGATCTCCACCGGCTTGGACGGACCCGCCTCTTTCACACGGCGGCCATTATCATCCATCATAGCGCGGACTTTACCGTGACAGGAGCCTACGGCAATGGGGTCGCCCACATGCAGGGTACCCTTCTGTACCAGTACGGTCGCAACCGGACCCTTGCCCTTGTCAAGCTCTGCCTCGATGACCAGACCTCTCGCACGGCGGTTCGGATTTGCCTTCAGTTCCAGAACCTCGGATGTCAGCAGAATCATTTCCAGCAGGTTATCAATACCCTCATGGGTATGCGCGGATACCGGGCAGAAGATGGTGCTACCGCCCCAGTCCTCGGGGATCAGCTCGTACTCAGTCAGCTCCTGCTTTACGCGCTCAATGTTTGCGCTGGGCTTATCAATCTTATTGATGGCCACGATGATCTCGATGCCTGCGGCCTTGGCATGGTTAATCGCCTCTACAGTCTGGGGCATCACACCGTCGTCTGCAGCTACCACCAGAATCGCGATATCGGTGGAATTCGCTCCACGCATACGCATAGCGGTAAATGCCTCATGTCCCGGTGTATCCAGGAAGGTGATTTTCTGGCCGTTGATCGTAACCACGTAAGCACCGATGTGCTGGGTGATACCGCCTGCCTCGCGATCGATCACATGGGTGTCACGGATGGCGTCCAGAAGGGAAGTCTTACCATGATCTACATGACCCATGACGCAGACTACCGGCGGACGGGGAACCAGAGTCTCCGCTCCATCCTCGCTATCCTCCAGCATTTTCGCGATCACATCTTCCTTCTCCTCGGGAACCGGATCGAAATTCATCTCCATGGCCAGCTCGCCGGCTGCCTCGAAGTCCAGCTCGGAGTTTACGGTCACCATCTTACCTGCCAGGAACAGCTTCTTAATGATTACAGAAGGCTGAATCTTCATCTTCTCTGCCAGATCATGGATGCTGATCATCTCCGGGATCTCGATCACCTTGGGTGTATTGTCTTCTTTCTTGGGTGCCGGAGCCGGCTGACGTGTCTGAACAGCGCCCTTAACTCCCTTGCCGCCCTTCTGATTCGGACGATTGCCTCCCTGGTTCGGACGACGTCCGCCCTGAGACGGCTTGCCGTTCCAGTTGTCATTGAACTTTGTGTTCTTATCCTTCTTGGTATCATCATTGCGATTCTTGTTCTCCGCTCTGCGGTTCTCGGTCTTGCGAAGCTCTACCGGTGCTGCGGGGATATCCATGGAAGAACGACGGTTGTCTCTTCCCTGGCCTCCTCTGTTCTGGCCGTCGCGGTTCTGATAGCCGCCTCCCTGGCCGTCTCTTCTCTGACCATCACGGTTCTGGTATCCGCCTCTCTGGCCGTCGCGATTCTGATAGCCGCCTCCCTGACCGTCTCTTCTCTGACCATCACGGTTCTGGTATCCGCCTCTTTGGCCGTCACGGTTCTGATAGCCGCCTCCCTGGCCGTCTCTTCTCTGACCATCGCGGTTCTGGTATCCGCTTCTCTGGCCGTCGCGGTTCTGATAGCCGCCTCCCTGGCCGTCTCTTCTCTGACCATCACGGTTCTGGTACCCGCCTCTCTGGCCGTCACGGTTCTGTGCCGGGCGTCCCTGACCGCCTCTTCCGCTTTCCGTGGAAGCCGGACGGGTCTGGGGTGCTGCCGCCGGTCTGGCTGCTGTGTTCTCTGTGGCAGGCTTTGCTGCCGGTGCCTCCGCAGGCTTCGGTGCCGGTGCCGCAGGCTTCGCGGGCGCTGCCGCGGACTTCGCTGCAGGACGTGCCGCTGTGGTTCCCGCCGGGCGGGACGGGGCGCTGCGCTTCTTCTCGGTTCTGGGATCCTTGATACCGGTCTTGCTGTTATGGGTATTATATACCGCGATAATCTTTTTCTTCTTAGGCGGAGCCGCAGGTGCTCCCTCCTGTGCTGCCGCTCCCTCTGTCTTGGGCGATTCAGCCTTCTTTACTGCTTCCTGCTCATCTGTATGTGTACTCATATGGCTTTTCCCCTCCAAACTAACTACCTCCGTTATTCTATATTCAGGTTTTTCTCAATACTCTTTGCAAGTCCGCTGTCCAGTACGGCCAGAGATGCCCGGAATTCCTTTCCCATGGCGTGCCCAAGCTCTTCCTTTCCACCGTAGAAGTACACCGGTACTTCGTAAAACTCACACATATTGCGAAACTTTTTCTTCGTGTTTTCCGACGCTGCGTCTGATACGATCACCAGCGCCGCTCTGCCGGACTTCACCGCATGCTCTGTGGCGAACTCGCCGCTGGCAAGCTTTCCGGCCTTCTGCGCGATTCCAATCATGGAATATACTCTATTCTGTGCCAAGTTCATCCAGCTCCTTTTCCAGACTGTCATATACCTCAGACGGGATGCTCATCTTCAGGGAACGCTCCAGTCCCTTGTTTTTCCGGGCCTTTGCCAGACATTCCCTGGAAAAACACAGGTACGCGCCCCGGCCGTTCTTCCGGCCTGTGGCATCCAGCACGATCTCGTCCTCCGCCGTCTTCAGAACCCGGAGCATTTCCTTTTTGCTCTTCATCTCCTGGCAGCCGACGCACTGGCGCATGGGTATCTTTTTATTCATCCTGACTCTCTTCCTCTGCCTGCTCAGCCTCTTCCGCTTCCTGGCGCTGTGCCTCCTCGTAAGCCTGGGACTCCTTATACTCCTCGAAATCCTCGTACTCATCCTCGTCTACATCCAGCCAGCCTTCGATCTCACGGGCCTGGGTCTCGCTCTTGATATCGATCTTGAAACCGGTAAGACGGGCTGCCAGTCTGGCGTTCTGTCCTTCCTTACCGATGGCCAGGGACAGCTGATAATCGGGAACTACCACCTTCGCGGTCTTCTCATCCGGATCTGCCAGTACGGCAATGACCTTGGCCGGACTTAAAGCGTTCTCGATAAGCAGGGCCGGATTCTCGTTCCAGTTGATAATATCAATCTTCTCACCGCGCAGTTCGTTTACGATGGCATTGACACGGGCGCCGTTCATACCTACGCAGGCGCCTACCGCATCCACGTCCGGATCGTTGGACCAGACTGCGATCTTGGTTCTGGAGCCTGCCTCGCGGGCGATGCTCTTAATCTCCACGGTGCCATCCCGCACCTCGGTCACCTCGGACTCAAACAGACGCTTTACCAGCTCCGGATGGGTTCTGGACACCAGGATACGCGGTCCCTTGGTGGTATCCTTTACCTCCAGGATATAGACCTTGATACGCTCGGTGGGCTTGAATACTTCGCCCTTTACCATCTCATTCTCATTCAGGATAGCGTCCACCTTACCCAGGTTCACGCTCACATTACGGCCCAGATATCTCTGTACCACTCCTGTAACCACGTCTTTCTCCATACCGTAATACTGGTTAAACAGTACTTTTCTCTCTTCCTCGCGGATCTTCTGGAGAATCACGTTCTTGGCATTCTGAGTGGCGATACGTCCGAACTCTTTGGACTTGATCTCCACATTTACGATATCGCCCAGCTCATACTTGGGGTCGATCATCTTGGCATTTGCCAGGCTGATCTCCATCACATCGTCTTCTACCTTTTCCACTACAGTCTTTTCTGCGTATACGGAAAACTGGCAGGTCACCGGATCGATATTTACCTTCACATTATCGGCCTTGCCAAAATGATTCTTGCAGGCTGTCAGCAGAGAATTCTCAATGGCTTCCAGCAGAGTCTCTTTGCTGATGTCCTTTTCTTTCTCCAGCACTTCCAGTGCATCCAGCAGTTCTGTGTTCATTCTAATTCTTCCTCCTCGTTTTTTATCCAAAATATATTAAAAATCGAATGCCAGCCGGATCAGGGCGATATTGTCTCTGTCGAATACCTGTTCCTGTCCTTCCTCTGTCTCAATAGTTACCGTTTCCTTATCCCAGGTTTTTAATACACCCCGGAACTCCTTCTGTCTCTCTACCATACGGTAGGTTCGGATCTCCACCTCTTCTCCCTGGCTCCGGACAAAATCCCGTTCCTTTTTCAGCGGCCGTCCAAGTCCCGGAGAGCTGACTTCCAGTATATAAGACTCTTCAATGAAATCATCCCGGTCCAGCAGAGCTCCCAGCGCCCGGTTCACGATCTCACAATCGTCCACAGTGATTCCGCCCGGCTTGTCAATATAAGCCCGCAGATACCAGGTCCCGGCTTCCTTCACGTACTCCACGTCCACCATCTCAAATCCGTTGGCTTCCATGATCGGCGCAAGAAGCTGTTCCGTCTTCTGTTCATACTCTTCTCTTTTTGTCATAGTCTTCCTTTCACCTCGGGGCGGCATCCCTGCTTTTCGAAACTATTTTTCAAAAACAAAGAGTGAACTTTCGTTCACTCTTTTCGGCCGCGCTATTAATCTATTACAATGTAACACACTTTTCCCCTAAATGCAAGGGTAAATTATACGTTAATTTCCGCTTTTTCACCCAGCATATCCTGATATTTGTCCAGAATCGGGTTCACCACCCGGCTCAGGAACATATCCACCTGCTCGGGCGCCCGTCCCACATAGCGGGAAGGATCCATTGTCTTCTGCAGATCTTCCAGAGAAAGCCCAAATGCCGGATCCTCCGCGATAAGCTCCAGAAGATTATTCTCCTTGCCGTTTACCTTCACGTTCCGTCCCGCTTCCATAGAAAGCTCACGGATACGTTCATGAAGCTCCTGACGGTCACCGCCTGCTTTAACTGCGTCCATCATGATATTCTCGGTGGCCATGAAAGGCAGCTCTGCCATCAGATGCTTGTGGATAACCTTCGGATATACCACCAGGCCGTCCACCACGTTCAGGCACAGATCCAGAATACCGTCGATAGCCAAAAAGCCCTCAGGAACGGACAGACGCTTATTTGCGGAATCATCCAGAGTCCGCTCAAACCACTGAGTAGCGCTGGTAATGGCCGGATTCAGGGCATCCACGATGACGTAACGGGACAGGGACGCAATCCGCTCGCTACGCATGGGGTTCCGCTTGTATGCCATGGCAGAGGAACCGATCTGTGACTTTTCAAAGGGTTCTTCTACTTCCTTCAGATGCTGCAGAAGGCGAATGTCATTGGACATTTTATGGGCGCTGGCCGCGATGCCTGCCAGCACATTCAGAACCCTGGTATCCACCTTCCGGGAATAGGTCTGTCCGGATACCGGATAGCACTCTTTAAAGCCCATCTTCTCCGCAATCATGGGATCGATCTGATTGATTTTATCCTCATCACCCTCAAAGAGCTCCTTGAAGCTGGCCTGGGTGCCGGTGGTTCCCTTAGATCCCAAAAGCTTCATGGTGGAAATCACATGCTCCAGATCCTCCAGATCCAGACAAAACTCCTGCATCCACAGGGTGGCCCGCTTTCCCACAGTGGTGGGCTGCGCCGGCTGGAAATGGGTGAAAGCCAGGGTCGGCAGATCCTTATACTTATCCGCAAAGGCTGCCAGCTCATTTAACACATTGACCAGCTTTCTTCTGACCAGTTTCAGAGCTTCGGTCATAATGATCACATCGGTATTGTCCCCCACATAGCAGGAAGTGGCACCCAGATGGATGATTCCCTTTGCCTTGGGGCACTGGCATCCGTAGGCATATACATGGGACATAACATCATGACGCACTTCCTTTTCCCGCGCTTTTGCCACGTCATAGTTGATATCGTCCTGATGAGCCTTTAACTCATCGATCTGCTCCTGGGTAATGGGCAGTCCCAGCTCCTTCTCCGTCTCCGCCAGGGCGATCCACAGTTTTCTCCAGGTACGGAACTTCTTGTCCGGAGAAAAGATATACTGCATCTCTTTGCTGGCATATCGCTCGGATAAGGGACTTACATATCTGTCTGTACTCATTGCTTTCTCTCCTCTTTATAGGCTTCATTACAGCCTTACTTCTATAATAAATGCCGCCGTAATACTTACTGCTTCTTCTATCTTACTATATTCGCCGGAATATCTCAATCCCATTTTATCCGGATCTTCCCGCTACTTTTCAAAGCTGCCGCGGATATCCTCGGTGGGCGGCGCGATGGGATAATCGCCGGTAAAACAGGCGGTGCAATGTCCCATGCCTCCGATCATCTCGCCCAGACGCTCGGTCCGAAGATAAGCCAAGGAATCGGCTCCGATAACCTGACGGATCTCCTCGATGGTACGGTTATGGGCGATAAGCTGATCCTCCGCCGGCACATCCGTTCCGAAGTAGCAGGGATGCAGGAAGGGCGGCGAGCTGACCCGCATATGTACCTCTTTGGCCCCGGCCTCCCGAAGCATCCTCACAATGCGGTCGCTGGTGGTTCCGCGTACGATGGAGTCGTCAATCATGATAACCCGCTTTCCGTTCACTGCTTCCTTTAACACGTTCAGTTTTACCCGGACGCTGGACTCCCGGTTGCTCTGCTTGGGTTTGATGAAGGTACGGCCCACATAGCCGTTCTTCACAAAGGCAGTGCCATAGGGAATTCCGGACTGCAGGGAATAGCCCAGGGCCGCCGCATTACCCGATTCCGGTACACCCACTACCAAGTCTGCCTCCACCGGACTGTCTATGGCCAGAAACTTTCCTGACAAAATCCGGGACTGGTAGACGCTGACCCCGTCGATATGGGTATCCGGGCGTGCGAAATAAATATATTCAAAGATACACCTTGCCTCCTGTCCTTTCGGCAGGCAGTGGCTCTTATCGGACTCGATACCCTTCTGGGGCGTAATGGTCACGATCTCGCCGGGCTCCACATCCCGCACGAAGCTGGCCCCGATGGTATCCAGGGCGCAGGTCTCGCTGGCCAGGATGTAGGCATTATCGCGCTTTCCAATACACAATGGGCGGAAACCGTAGGGGTCTCTGGCCCCGATAAGCTTTCTGGGAGACATGACAATCAGGGAATAGGCTCCCTTGATTTTATTCATGGCACGGGATACAGCCTCCTCTACGCTGGCGGTATGGATCCGCTCTCTGGCGATGTGGTAAGCAATGACCTCGGAATCGATGGTGGTCTGAAAGATAGCTCCTGTATACTCCAGCTCCCGACGAAGCTCCGGGGCGTTCACCAGATTGCCGTTGTGAGCCAGGCCCAGCGTACCCTTCACATAATTCAAAACCAGAGGCTGGGCATTCTCCCGGGTACTGCTTCCCGCCGTGGAATACCGGGTATGACCCACGCCGATATCACCCTTTAAGCCCTCCAGTAACTCCGGGGTAAAGACCTCATTGACCAGGCCCATTCCCTTGTGACTTTTCACACTGCCCTTGGGGCCGTTGGTGTCGCTGACCGCGATACCGCAGCTCTCCTGTCCTCTGTGCTGCAGAGCAAACAGACCGTAATAAATAGTGGAAGCCACGTCGCCGCCGTCGAAATCATAGATTCCAAAGACGCCGCATTCTTCTTTCAGCTTCTCGTCCTCTTCGTATTGTTCATGGATATATTTGTTGTTCATGGGATACCTCCGTCCTGTGCCTTATTTATAAATGTCCTTATAAAGATGCGTTTCTGTACGGATGACGGCAGATGAGCCGTCCGGAACTTTGGATCTTCGAATCTTCTTTAGTACTTAAAGAAGTATAAACCAAGGTTTTTTGAAATGCAAGAGCGGATCCGGCTCCGATTATTACTTATTCTAATTGATAATTCGACCGTTTTCTTATAAGGATAAAAGAGAAACAAAGAATAAGAGCCGACATTTTTCCTCCTTCGGAAACAGCTGTCGGCTCTTTGTATTTACCTTTTCTTTCTTTTCCGGCAATCCTATCCCTGGGTAAACCGGGACAAGAACTGCCTGGTCCGTTCCTCTTTTGTGTGCTCGAAGACTTCTGCCGGTGTTCCCTTTTCCAAGATCCGGCCGTCGTCCATGAAAATCACCTGGCTGGCCACATCACGGGCAAATGCCATCTCATGGGTCACGATAATCATGGTAGTCTTCTGATCCGCCAGCTCCTTGATAACCTTCAGCACCTCTCCGGTCAGTTCCGGATCCAGGGCCGAGGTGGGCTCGTCAAAACAGAGGATATCAGGCTTCAAAGCCAGGGCCCGGGCAATAGCCACACGCTGGCACTGTCCGCCGGATAGCTGGTGCGGATAGTTGTTCATCCGATCCGCCAACCCCATCTGGGTCAGCAGGCCTTTGGCCTCCTCCTCGATCTCTGCGTGGATCTCTTTCTTTCTCGCTTTATAATCCGGCTGTTCCTTGGCCAGCAGTTCCTTGGCCAGCATCACATTGCCCAGGGCTGTGTACTGAGGAAAAAGGTTAAAGGACTGAAAGACCAGTCCAAAGTGCAGCCGTTTTTTCCGAATCTCCGACTCCTGCCGGGTCTGGGGGTCCGCCGCGTCAAACAGAGTCTCTCCATTGACCCGGATCACACCCGTATCCGGATGCTCCAGAAAATTCAGGCACCGCAGGAAAGTGGTTTTTCCGCTTCCCGAGGAGCCGATGATGGATACCACGTCCCCCTTCTCCAGGGAGAAGCTGATATCCTTTAATACCTCCGTCTTATCGAAGGTCTTACTTACATGCTCTACTTCCAGAATCGCCATTCTATTCCGCCCTCCTTACCTGAAATAATCCAGCTTCCGCTCCAGACGCTCCAGAAGGACCGTCAGAACACCGTTGAAAATCAGATAGTAAACAGCTGTAAAGAACAGCGGCCAGATCTCTCCCGCGATTCCCTGGGAGCCCTTCATGAAGGCCTGTCCGGCCCAGATGATCTCCTGCAGGGCGATGATACGCGCCAAGGAGGTATCCTTCACCAGGGTAATGATCTCGTTGGACATGGGCGGTACGATCCGCTTAATCATCTGCATGAGCTTGACTTTAAAAAAGATCTGGGTCTTGGTCATGCCCAACACCAGACCTGCTTCCTCCTGACCCACGGGTACACTCTGAATGCCGCCCCGGTAGATCTCAGAAAAATAACAGGCGTAATTGATGATAAAGGAAATGGAAGCCGCCAGAAAACGGCCTGTCTCTCCGCCGCCCCAAATCTGCTTATGCAGAACCAGACCCGGAAAATAAAAAATAATCAAGAGCTGGATCATAAGCGGCGTACCGCGTATGATCCAGACGATAAACTTAGATAACATGCTCAAGGGGCGGAACTTGGACATGGAGCCGAAGGCTATCAGAAGTCCCAGCGGCACCGCTCCTATCAATGTGATAAAAAACAATCTCAGTGTCTGCAGAAAACCGCTGTTCAGTGCTCCGATTACAATCGGCATCTGCGCCATAATTCGTTCCATACTACTTCTCTTTTGCTTTCGCTTTTATTTTACTCCTGTACCAGAGCTGCCTGTACGCCGTACTGCTCCGCGCATGCCTGCATGCTGCCGTCAGCCATGGCGTTTACGAAGAACTCATCCAGAACTGCTGCCAGATCAGAACCCTTACGGAAGCCTACGCCGTACTTCTCGCTGTTCAGGGCTACGGTATAAGTCAGATCCGCGTAGCTGGTTCCCTCACCGATCATGGCTGCTGCCATCAGGGAGTCGATGACTGCCGCGTCGGAGGTTCCGCTTGCCACCTCAAGCAGGGCGTCGGACTGTGCCTTTACCGGTGTATAGTTCAAGCCCAGGGCGCTGACCTCTGCCTCTCCGGCACTGCCTGCCTCTACGGCGAAGCTTAAGTCTGCCAGGCTGTCTGTATCCTGATATTTATCTGCCACATTCTTCGGTACTACAACTACCTGCGCGTTGTTCAGGTAAGCGCCGGTACACTCCATGGAGCTTGTAACCTCATCGGTCAGGGTCATGCCATTCCATACACAGTCGATGCTCTTGCCGTCCAGCTCCAGGACCTTATTATCCCAGTCAATCTCCACGAACTCCACATCGACACCCAGGCTCTCAGCGAAGGCCTTTGCCATATCTGCGTCAAAGCCGACCCAGTCGCCGTTCTCATCCTTATAATCCATGGGTTCGAAGTCTGTGATACCTACCACCAGGGTTCCCTTGTCTACCACGTAAGCCATATCGCTGTCTGCGGCAGTCTCGGTATCTGTGGCAGAAGAGCCATCCTCTGCCGCGTTCTCCGCAGCGTCCTCGGTATCTGTATTAGTCACCACATCACCGGATTTGGAACCGCAGCCTGCCAGCATGGACACCGCCAGTACTCCGCAAAGTAATACGCTTAAAACTTTTCTCTTCATAATATCCTCCTGCTGCCGCACACGTCGCGACTTTTATTTACGCTTCTGATTTGTACCTCTGCGCCGCACCTTTGATTTTCTTGCCTCATTACCGCTTTTATTCTCTGCTAATTGGCCACTGTACAACAATAAAGCGTTTGCTTGTTGTATCTTACCATAGAGAGAAAAGGTCTGTCAACTGTTTTATGCGTATCTGGTATTTTTTTCATATTCCCGTTGCAGCTCATAAAGCCGCTCCTCCGGATTTCTCGGCCGTTCCAGATGGTTCCCGGCCTCTTTTTCCAGCTTCTCATACTCCTCGGTGATCTCCGCCAGCTGTTCTCCGCGGATGTTCTGGAGATCCATGGCCTCCTCAAAGTCCCGGTCGGACAGGCCCATCCGCATGGCGCAGACATACTCCTTCAGCACCCCCGGATCCCGCTCATACTGCCAGGAGGTCCGGAATGCCTGGGCGGCCCTTCCGAACTGGAAGAGACGGCAGTAGCAGACCCCCAGGTTGTTCCACACATGGGCGTAGAACTCCACGCCCAGCCGCTCGCTCTGGCGGATGTCCAGAATCTTTTCATATTCATAGATGGCCGCCTGGTAGTTACCGTTGATAAAATACTCATCCGCCCGCAGCTTCAGCCGTTCCTGCTCCTGGTAGGTATTCAGCACCTTCATTTTGGAGGACAGCTGCATCAGTTCCTCCTGGCTGTAATAGTCCACGCTCCGGAGAATCGTCAGAACCATGTTCTGGATACTGCTGCCGGCCTCCGCCCCCTTTTGCAGCCGATCCGCCAGCTCCGGATTGTGGATCTCACTGCGGATCCACTCCCAGAGACGGGGACCCAGCATCTGCCGGTCCGCCAGATAAACATTTTCATACAGGAAATACGCCAGCTCCTCCATGGAATACAGGCGGATTCCCATGCTTTCTATGTAATAGGGTGTCTTTGCCGGTTCCTGCCGGCAGATGATCACTGCTCCCATTTTTCCCGCTCCGTTTCTAACGTGATAATTTTCTCTCTTTTCCGCTTCCGGCCCGCTCTCAGGAAAGCTGCACTTCCTCTGACCAGCTCAAATCTGAAGAGGGGAACAGCTCCCCGAAGCCCAGATCCGTCACCGTCACCTGCAGCCGGTCCACGCTCTTAAACTCCGCCCGGATCCGGAGTCTGCTGGTCCGGGACGGGCGATCCGGCAGTCCCTCCAACAAAAGGCTTTCCTTCAGGATCTCCTTTCCCTGCAGGGGCTTCAGCAGGAACTCCACCACCGGCTCCGTACACAGAAGGGCCGTGCACTCGGCCTTGGCCTCATACCAGCTGGTTCCTGCGTTCAGCAGGGTAAAGACGCTGTTCTTTCCCGCTCCCGGCGTCAGCAGACCCACATTGTAGGAAATCTTATCCTTTCCCAGGAAAATATACCCCCGCTCTTCCACCGGCTTCGTCTCCTGCATGGCGCTGTAGCAGGCTCCCTTGGCAAAGAGATTATTGCCTGCAAAGACTCGTCTTCCGGCTCCGCAAAGCATCTTCAGGGATTCCTCGTACCAGTCCCCCTCGAAGCCCCCGCCCACCAGATACACAGAGGAAACCGGCCGTTCGGAAAAGAGTTCCCGGGCCAGGCGCTGCAAAAGTTCGTCCTTTTCTTCCTTTTGAAGTCCCGATACGGAAACGCACCAGCTCTCCTCCTGCTCCACCCGGGCGATGGCCGGGATGGTCCGGCTGTTCACAGTCAGTACCGACGCCTGCAGAAGCTCCCCTTCACAGTCAAAGAGTACCGCCTGGTGCCGCCAGAACTCCCTGGCCTGATTCACCACGTAGGCGCAGAAACTCTCCTGTCGGGACTGGACGAAGATCCGGCTCTCCGGAATCCCCAGAAACTGCATGGCCATCCGCCGGATCTCCCCGGTCTGCTTCTCCTCCACCTCATCCACCGAGAATACCACTGCAGAAGCCTCATGCATCTTTCCATAAGGTTTCAAAAGCCGCATGGACTTCTTCATAAACTGTTCCAGATTCTCCGTGGGAATCCGGAACTTTTCCTCTCCGGGAACGATCGAAACGGAGACCGGCTCTCTGCTCTTTTCATTCCAGCAGCTGATCTGCGACACATCCTTTCCCAGATCAAATCCGACCACAAATTCCATCCGTTTACTCCTCCTGTCTCTTCCGTCTTTTTCCATATCAGCTTCCTGTTATTTTAAGGAAAACAGGGTCTCCACCAGGAACTTTTTCTCTCCATAATCTTCCAGCTGTTTCTCCAACTTCTCTTGATCCCGCTCTGCCACAGCCCGGGACATTTCATAAATATCCGCGTACTTGGTTCCTGTGCACATAGGCTCTTCCTGTTTCTCCACGAAGCTCCGATCCGGAGTGGCCTGCTCCGTTCCGTCCTCCATCTGTTCGGTCACAAACCAGGTCAGCCTCTCCCCATAAAACAGGGTAAACTCCTTCACAAAAACTCCAGGCTCCACCGGATACATCCGTTCTGCCATATAGCTGCAGTTCTTCTCCCGGGGCGTCTCAATCACATAATGAATGAATACCCGGTGACTGGGATCTGCCCGATACTCCACAAAGGTCTTGTCCTCCAGAAGTTCCGAACGGCCAAGTCCCGCCAGCAGAGCCTTCATAAAGCCAAAGCGCAGCCGCTTCTGGATATATTCCTTCAACATCCGCTCTGCCTGCACCTTCTGGTGCTCGCTTAACTCCGGCCGCCCTGCCAGTTCTTTCAGATAAGCCAGGCCGCAGACCTCCGGCAGATTTTCTTCCCAGGCAATGGCCTGTTCCAGGTAGGTGAAAGTCTCCTCCGGCGCTGGATTGTCCCGCACAAAGTCGTCCCAGGCCAGCCAGGTTAAGTAGGCCCTTGTCACGATACCTTCTCCGCCCAGGCTCCGGTAATCCCGGAAGATCGCGGAAGCGCTTTCCCTCAGCTGTCCCGTAAAGAGCATCTGTCCCAGCATCCGTTCCTCCAGATCAAATACATTCAGTTCAAAGGCTCTAGCTTCCTTCCAGATAGCTTCCATGGTCTCCGAAGAACCATAATAATAACCCGCCAGATACTCCAGGATCCCTTCATTGTACTTATGATTCCGGAACATAAAAAGACAGAGCTTCAGCAGAAACTCATTCTCGCCATACTCAATTTCCCGGATCCGCCAGGCAGTCAGACGCACCAGCAGGGTGGTTCGCACCATGGAATATCCGTGGCGGACAATCATATCCCAGGCTTCCTCACAGAGTCCCCGGAGAATCAGGATCTCCGTATAGCGGGCCCTGTCCTTCGGTGTCATATAGTTGGTCTCCGTTACAAAAAATTCCCGATCCAGCTCGTCCAGATCGTGATTTGCATAATAAAACTGCAGAATCTCCTGCCGTACATTTTCTTTATAATGGGCCGTAAAGCCCTCGATCTTCAGAACCCGCTTATAATTCTCCACATTCTCGGCGGTCAGCACATGGCTCCGGGAAGTACCGTCGCAGAGATAGAGATACAGCCCCTGATGATACCGGAGAAGCTCCCGGCACTTTTCCACATAGCGCCTCTCATTCATGAGCCGGGTCAGAGTATAGGGCACGCTGGAGGAATAGCAGCTTCCCTGCTCGTCCACCAAAAGGATCATGGCTCCCGGTGTGTAAACAGGAATCAGCGCCTGTCCCCGAACCAGAGGAATCGTAAAACTCTTCTGGAGCTGTTCGTAGACCACCTGTACCTGACGGATCCGCCGGTCCCTGCAGGTGAGCCGCCGCAGAAACATAATATCCGCCAGAGCCTCTGCAAAGTCGATGGTCAGAAGCTGTTCCACCAGAAACCGCTCGTAAATCACAGCCATGTCTTCACTCTGGCGCCGCTCCAGAAGCTGATCCAGCATAAAGGCCTCGATCTGCTCCCGGTAAAGCTGATAGACATCGGAATGTTCATCCTGATAGCGGATAATATTGGCGTACAACATGGCCTTCTGAGCCTGATTCAGGGTATTCTCCATACGGAAATACAACAGCAGGTTCTTCGGGAAGGGTTCCTCATACTGCTCCGGAACCGACATCATGAAATACTCAAAAAGATTTGTGATCTTCAGTTCCATCCGGACGCCTCTCCGATACCAGTTGAAACTCTCCGCGTCTGTTCTCCCGTTCTTGATCAGAATCGAACAGATTCCGCTCAGCATCTCCTGACCGCCATAGGTATGATAGGCCTTTTCCAGTTTTTCAAATCCGGCCTCTGCCGGATAGCGCCCCCTTAAAATCTGTCCGATGAGCTTTTCAGCCTCCGCCGGAGTCAGATCCGCCGTTTCTTTTCCCTTTGGATCCTCAATGATCTCCAGCACCTGCGCTTCCGGCTCCTTCGCCTTTTCCTCCGGCAGGGGCGCTATGGGATCCGCAGAGATAAAATAGGCATAGCTGTCATCTTCATTCTTCGAATGCTCCTCGATCCGCACCCGGTAGGGCAGCAGATATTCCCCTGCCTCGGATACGATACAGAACTCGCCCTCGATCTCCTCGCCGCCCCAGAATCCGTCTGCGTCAAAGACATATGAGATCCGCGCGCTCCGGCTGTGAAAGCTGGGATGCTCCACTTTCATTCGGAAAGACGAGGCATAGACCACACCCTTGACCGTCTCATCCGCGGAAAGGGTAAAGCTGCCCTCCGCCTTTTCTCCCGGTCTGCAGTTCAGCACAATCAGGGATTCCGACAGAGAAAGTGACGGCCTCCTGTATTCGATTTTCCCCGCCGCAATCTGCTCCAGCTTTGCACGCATACGCTTTGTTCTCCTTCTGTTTCCACTTTTTCGTTGCTTTTTTCTGATATCCAGTTATAATTAGTATAGCATTATTTACACTAAAGTACAAGAAAAGAGGAATTTCCATGATAAAGCATAAAGACCATTTCCACGGAAGTGACCTGGAAAAAATCGAGGAGATCTACGGCATTCCCAAAGAGCAGATCACCAGCTTCAGCGCTAACGTAAATCCCCTTGGCATCTCTCCCAAGCTTCGTTCCTCCCTGATCGACCATATTGACGCCATTACCTCTTACCCGGATCGGGAGTACGCTTCCCTTCGCGCTCAGATCGGCGCTTATGTCCATGCACCGGCCCAGAGCATCCTGGTGGGAAATGGCTCCACAGAGCTTATTTCTCTGTTTATCCAGATGGAACATCCGAAAAAAGCCCTGATTCTGGGCCCCACCTACTCCGAGTATGAACGGGAGATCTCCCTGGGCGGCGGTACTTCCCTGTACTATCCTCTGCGGGAAGAGGACGGCTTTATGCTGAATGTGGAGGAGTTCAAAAAGAGCCTGAACGAGAGTATCGACCTGCTGGTCATCTGTAATCCCAACAACCCCACCTCCACTGCGATTTCCCAGGACACCATGCGGAAAATTCTGGACGAGTGCAAGCGGTATGACATTTTTGTAATGGTAGATGAAACCTATGTGGAATTTGCGCCGGATGCAGCTGAGGTAGATTCGATTCCCCTGACACGTTTTTACAATAATCTGGTGGTTCTGCGCGGTGTTTCAAAATTCTTCGCTTCACCGGGACTGCGTCTTGGCTATGCGGTAACCGGCAACGCCGATCTGCTGAAATATATTAACACCCACAAGAATCCCTGGACTATCAACAGCCTGGCCGCCATTGCGGGAGAGCTGATGTTTTCGGATACGGACTATATCAAAAAGACCCGTTCCCTCATCGACACAGAACGTACCCGGATTTATAAAGAGCTCCAGTCCTGGGACGGTGTAAAGGTCTACGAGCCTGCGGCCAATTTTATTCTGGCCCGGATCTTAAAGCCCGGTGTCACCGCGGACGATCTGTTTGAACACGCCATCAAAAAAGGACTCATGATCCGAAACTGTTCCACGTTTCCATTTCTGGATAACACGTACTTCCGTTTCTGCTTCATGAGTCCTGAGAAGAATACCGAGCTTCTGGCCTGCCTGAAAGAGCTTTTGTGAAAAAGAATGTGCCAGATCCGGCTTCGTCAGTTCCCGAAATATTCTTCGTAAATATTCATAAAATTCGCCGGCATCTCTCCTGTCCAGTCGGAAAAATGAACCTTCTTCCAGAGATGGCTGTTGAACTCCGACGGGGTATCCGCCAGAAGCTTTTCATAAGCCTGGGTGAATACCTCGTCCCGGCGCTTCTCTACCATGGTGACCTTATTGGCCTCCGTGGCATCCCGATCAAAGTTATTCGCACATTTTAAAATATAATATCCGTCTTCTGTCTCAATGATATCACTGACCTGGTCATTTTCCAGGGAAAAGGCTGCTTCCTCGTAGGCGCTGTCCTTCTCCCCTCTGCCCAGGGTAATGGTAGTCTGGCTGTCCTTACTGTAGGCTGACGCCGCCGCGCCGAAATCCCGACCCTCCTCCAGACGCTTCATCACATCCTCGGCCTCCTGCAGGGTATCCACATGAATCTGCTGCAGGGTCATAATCCGGGCCTCGTCATCGCTGACCTCTGTATTGACTCCCTTGGTAATCTCCGCATACACTTTCTTGGAAAGCAGATGATCGCTGTACAGGCTCTCCACATCGGACTGTTTCAGATTCATATAGTCGATTTGTTCCTGGGAAAGGGCATCGTAATACTTTCCGGCCGCTTCCGTCACCCGGGCCTTCTCGCTGCTGTCCAGAGATACATCATACTCCTTTGCCAGCAGGGTCACGGCTTTTACGGAAGCCAGTTGGGACACGATGGTATCCTTTACATATTCTTCCAGTGTCACGCCACCGAAATCATGCTCCCACATTTCCACGCCGTAGGCGTTCTCGTACTGCTGTTTATAATCCATCACATAAATCATGGCTTCCGGCAGGGTACAGACACTTTTTCCGATTTTAAAAAGCTGATTGCCGGACAGCCCTGTCGTCAGAACCACCCTTGTATTTCCCAGTCCACTGCAGCCGCTCAGTCCGCCTGCCAGCACTATCCCCATAAGAACCCCGGCCAATACACGTCTGATGGTTTTCTTCATTTCATTCCTCCGCTTCTTTTCCGGCCCCTCTTATTCCTCTACGATAAGATAGCTACCGTCCTCCAGCGCGAACACTTCTGCCGCGTCCTCGATCTCCTCATCCGACATGCCGCTCACATCCATGCCACTCTCCTCCAGATAGTCCTTCACTTCCTCCAGAGTATCCACGACCACCGCCATGCAGTCCTCCAGAAAGCTCTCAGCCTCCTCCAGGTTCTCTGCCACGGACTCATCAAAGAGCTGGTCCTGTTTTTTCAGAAAGGTTTTTAAGCACTCCTCAGAATATTCGTACATTCTAATATTTCCTCCTTCGTAAAAATCACCGTTTTCCGCTTTTTAACTTAAAGCAAGGTCTTCATGACCTTCAGTACTCCGTCATTCACATTGGTGTCCGCGATATGATTGGCTGCCTGCTTGACTGCATCTACCGCATTGCCCACTGCATAGCTCTCCACCGCGCTCTGAATCATCTCCAGATCATTGTGATTGTCGCCGAAGACCATGGTCTCCTCCGGGGTAATCTTCAGGGTCTCCTGGATGCTTTTGATGGCCTTTCCCTTATTCACGCCCTTATTCATAAAGTCCACCCAGATGTCGCCCGCCACCGCGCAGTGGAGCCGATCCTTCCAACGGGGAATCATCAGATCCGCCACCTCTTTGATATTTTCTTTCCGGTAAATAGCCATTTTATTCACCCGTCGCTCCACAGTCAGAGCGTCCTCCACCTGGACGATTTCGCTGCGGTAGCCCTCCCGCACCAGACGAAAGAACTCCGGATCCTGGCTCTCCGTATAGAAACACTCCTTGGTATCCAGGGTAAAGCTGGCCCCCGGAATCTTACGCACCTCTTTAACCCAGGCGCAGACGGTCTCCCAATCTATAAGCTGCTCCAGCATATCGTAGCCCCTGCAACACACATAGGCACCGTTTTCCGTGATAAAGATAATATCGTTCTTCACCGGCTCGAAGAGCTTCGACATACTGGTATAATGACGTCCACTGGCCGCCGCGAACAGAATATCTTTCTCCTTCAGCTTTCGGATTACCTCAAAAATCTCCGGATTGATCTGTGTGGTTCCCTCCGGAAGCAAAGTTCCGTCGATATCACTGGCTATCAGTTTGATCATACCTTTTTTCTCCCTTTCTCGTAAATCTCCGGAAGCTCTTCCCCACGACTGACGATGGCGTCCGCGCCGTTTGCCCGAAGCTCCTTTTCCTCCCGGAAGCCCCAGAGGACTCCCGTGGTATACATTCCCGCAGCCTTTCCCGTCTGCATATCAGTTCCCGTGTCTCCCATATACATACAATCCTCCGGCTTTACGCCCAGCTGCTCCGCGATATACAGGGCTCCCGCCGGGTCCGGCTTTCTGGGGAACCGTCCCGACTGACCCTGTACCCAGTCAAAGACACCCGGGCCAAAGACGGACTCCACCACATTTTTCGTATTTTCATGGGGCTTATTGGACAGCACCGCCAGTTTAGCGCCCTGCTCCTTCAGCCGGCTCAATGCCTTCTTAATGCCCGGATAGGCAGTCACATGATACAGGCAGCCGGTCTCAAAGTACTCCAGATATCGCTCCCGCACCTCTTCAAAATGGGTTCCCTCCGGATCGCCCGCATAGGTCAGGAGCCGTCGGATCAGCATATCCACGCCGTCTCCCACAAAGATCTTATAATCTGCCACCGAAGCCTCCCGGAGACCAAAGTCCCGCATGGCCTGATTTGCGCTGGTGGCAATGGACTCCACACTGTCGCAGAGTGTGCCATCCAGATCGAAAATGCAGGCCCGGAACGGAAGTTCTTCTGCCTGATCCGTTCCTGTCCTTTTCAACTCCAAGGGATCGATGCCCTGCTTTAAAAGTTCCTGCCAGAACCGGGCTGCCGGAAAGCCCACCACTGTGGTGTATTCTCCCTGAATCTCCCGGATATAGGGCATGCAGCCACCCTGAATCGCGTAGGCTCCCGCCTTGTCCATGGGCTCTCCTGTGGCAATATAGCCGCGAATCCATTCATCGGTCATAGGATACAGGGACACACGGGTTCCTTCGGCAAAGTTTAAAATCACTTCTCCTGTCTGCGCGTCCACCACGGCAGCTCCTGTATAGACCATATGCTCCGCGCCCTGAAGCTCTTTCAGCATCTGAAAGGCCTCTTCTTCACTATGAGGCTTTCCCAGGATCTTTCCACGGCTGGCCACCACCGTGTCCGAGCCGATCACCAGCGCCGGACGCTCTGTGCCCTCCGCCACTTCTCTGGCCTTCTGCAGGGCTAAGGCTGCCACGGTCTTTTCCGGATCCGTAGTATCGATCTTTTCTTCTCCCTGGGCCGGACACACGGTAAACTGAAGTCCCAGCTCCTCCAGAATTTCTTTTCTTCTTGGGGAAGCGGAGGCCAGGATCCATTCCTTTTCTATTTCCTTATGCTTCATCGGTTCTCACTCCGTATTTTTCTTTTTTCCGGACACAGTCCGGATTTCTTTTGTACTCTGTTTATGCATGGGCTGTTCCCCACGCACCTATAAGATTAATATATATTTTTCCGGTTGACAAGCTTGCCAACCAAATTTTTATATTTTTTTCACTTTTCTTTTTCGCCAATTCGTATTACAATAACAAAAAAGAATCCTGTGAACCAGGATTCTCCGCCTGCGACGAGTCGCCTTAGCGACATAATCACTCTGCCGCAGTGCGATAAAAATCAGCAGCCCACCGGATGCTGAGCGACATTATACAGATTCCGAAAAGGAGGACTTCATATCATGAAAAAAGCATTGAAATTTGTCGGAGCTCTGGCAACCCTCAGCGCAGCCGTGGCAGGCGGTATCGCGCTTTACAAAAAATTCTTCGCACCGGAAGATGATTTCAGTGATCTGGACGGAGATCTGGAGGACGAATTCGAAGAGGAAGACCTGGATGCCGGCGAGACTCCCGCTGAGAGAGGCTATGTATCCCTGAACCACTTAAACGATGCTCCCGAAGCAGAAGAAACTGCTGAGCCGGAAGATGAGAAAGCGGAAGCTGCTACAGAGACGCAGGCCGAGACAGCCCCGGAAGAGGATCCTGCTGAAACGGAAGCTGAATCCGAAGCAGAAAAAACAGAAGAAACAGAACAGACCGCTGAGTGAGCAGGAAAGGCCCCGGATTCCTTTGTTGGAAATCCGGGGCTTTTCCTATCTGTATCTTTTCTTGTATTTTCTTATCTTCTTCCCGGCTGCGCCCCGCTGTCCGTTTCCCAGACCCTAAGAAGCTCACCGGCCGCTTTTTCCAGTTCTTGCTCCGTCAGGGTAGCGTAGCCCAGAAGCACCGTGGGCTTCCCCGGTTTCTCCTCCGCTTCCCCGGCCCGGTATTCGGAAAGAGGATAGATCCGGATCCGCAGTTCTTCCGCCCGCCGGATGGCCTCCTCCTCCGTCATTCCATTTTCAAATTCCACCAGCAGATGGACTCCCGCATCCTCTCCCCGGACGGTGCAGATCTCCGGCCGTTTCTTCAGCTCACCCACCAGGATCTCCTGTTTGTGCCCGTAGAGGGCCCGCATCCGGTTCAAATGACGCTCATAATGCCCCTCTTTGATAAAACTGTTCAGAATCATCTGATCGATCCTGGATACCGTGGAGGAGAACCGATCCGTCACGTCCCCCAGACGCTGCAGCAGCCGTTCCGGCAGCACCAGATAGCTGATCCGGATGGCCGGGGCAATGGACTTGGAGAATGTTCCGATATAGATCACTGTGTCGTTCTGATCCGCTCCCTGAAGGGCCGGAATGGGCTTTCCACGGTAACGGAACTCGCTGTCGTAATCGTCCTCAATCAGATAGCGTTCTTCCCCTTCCGCCGCCCATTTTAAAAGCTCCAGTCTCCGTTTGATGGGCATGACGATCCCCAGAGGATACTGATGGGAGGGCATCACGTAGGCCACATCCGCCCCGGACTGTCTCAGGGACTCCACCTGCATGCCGGAGGCGTCCACCGGAACGGTACGCAGCTCCTGTCCCAGCTGTTCAAAGAGCCGGTAGGCATGACGGTAAGTGGGACTCTCCATGGCAATCCGCCTCTTTCCCAGCACTGCCGACAGCAGCATCATCAAATAGTCATTCCCGGCTCCCAAAATCACCTGTTCCGGGCTGCAGTTGACGCCCCGGGCCTGGTGAAGATAGGTACAGATGGTCTCCCGAAGTTCCCACTCGCCTTTGGGATCGCCCAGCTGGAACAATTCTTTCCTGTCGTCCAGCAGTACATTCCGGGTGACCTTTCGCCAGACGCTGTAGGGAAAACTGTCCAGATCAATGCCGTTTGGCGTAAAATCATAGCGCCAGACCCTCTCCGGCTGTTTTTCTTCCCTTCGGAGGACAGCAGGTTCCGCATGAAGCCTGTACAGACCCTCCACCTGGCAGGCAAAGTATCCTTTACAGGGAATGGCCTCGATATAGCCCTCCGACACCAGCTGCCCGTAGGCCAGATCTACTGTGCTTCTGCTTACTTCCAGATACGCAGAAAGAACCCGGCTGGAGGGAAGCTTCTCTCCTGCCAGGATCTTTCCATTCTGAATCTCCTGTTTGATATAATCATAAATCTGCTCATACAGAGGCGTCTCCGCCTCTGTATGCAGCTCCATGGTCAATTCACGCATATTTATGCCTTCGGAAGCTTAAAGGAGCTCTTCAGGGACACGATCCGGTTGAATACCAGCTTCTCCGGTGTGGAATCCTTTGCATCCACGCAGAAGAATCCGTTTCTCACAAACTGGAAACTGTCATAGGCCTTGGAGCCCTCAAAGGCCGGTTCCAGATAAGCATGGTCTACCACTGTCAGGGAGTTCGGATTCAGATTCAGACTGCCGTCCTCATTGTATACCCCCTTCTCCTCATCAATGATATTCTCATACAGGCGAACCTGGGCCTCGATGGCATAGGATGCCGGTACCCAGTGGATGGTACCCTTTACCTTACGGCCTGTAAAGCCGCTGCCTGCCTTGGTTTCCGGATCGTAGGTGCAGTGCACCTCAATGACCTTTCCGTTCTCGTCCTTCACGAAGCTCTCGCATTTTACAAAGTACGCATGCATCAGACGCACCTCGTTGCCCGGGAACAGACGGAAGTACTTCTTGGGCGGCTCCTCCATGAAGTCATCCCGCTCAATGTAAAGCTCGCGGCAGAATGGAATCTTACGGCTGCCCAGTTCCTCGTTCTCCAGGTTATTGGCTGCGTCCAGATACTCCACCTGTCCTTCCGGATAATTGTCGATGACCAGCTTAATGGGATCTAATACTGCCATGAGACGGGGCTTCTTCAGCTTCAGATCTTCACGGATACAGTATTCCAGCATAGCGTAGTCCACAGAAGACTGGCTCTTGGAGATACCGCACAGGTCTACGAACATCTTGATAGACTCCGGTGTGAAGCCACGACGGCGCAGAGCTGCGATGGATACCAGCCGGGGATCGTCCCAGCCGTCTACGATGCCTTCCTCTACCAGCTTCTTGATGTAACGCTTACCAGTGACCACATTGGTCAGATACAGCTTAGCAAACTCGATCTGCCGGGGCGGATGAGGATACTCCAGCTCTCTTACCACCCAGTCGTACAGAGGTCTGTGATCCTCAAACTCCAGGGTACAAATGGAATGAGTGATACCCTCGATGGCGTCCTCGATGGGATGGGCGAAATCGTACATGGGGTAAATGCACCACTTGTCGCCGGTATTGTGATGGGTAATATGGGCCACACGGTAGATGATCGGGTCACGCATATTGATATTCGGGGAAGCCATATCAATCTTCGCCCGCAGCACCTTCTCTCCGTCCGCGTACTTTCCGTCCCGCATCTCTTCAAAAAGCTGCAGATTCTCCTCCACGCTCCGGTTCCGATAGGGACTTTCCTTACCCGGCTCAGTCAGGGTACCGCGATACTCCCGGATCTGCTCCGCGTTCAGATCGCAGACATAGGCCTTACCCTTTTTAATCAGCTTCACAGCTGCCTCATACATCTGGTCAAAATAGTCGGATGCGAAGAACAGTCTGTCCTCCCAGTCCGCGCCCAGCCACTGGATATCCGCCTTAATAGATTCCACGAACTCGATCTTCTCCTTGGTGGGGTTCGTATCGTCAAAACGCATATTAAACTTTCCGTGGTACTTCTGGGCCAGTCCGTAGTTCAGAAGAATGGACTTGGCATGTCCGATATGAAGATATCCGTTGGGCTCCGGCGGAAACCGGGTGTGTACAGTGTCGTAGACGCCCTCTGCCAGATCCTTCTCTATGGCCTGCTCAATAAAATTTTTGCTTGTCGCTTCGTTCTCCATAAGGTTCCCTCGTTTCTATTAGTATAAGATCCATTTTGTAGAAAATGATACCATAGTTCTTCGGATAATTCAAGCCTACTCACAGTAGCCGGTCCGAAAATCAATAAGATTCCGCAGGGGCCGCTTCACCACGTAGCACTCCAGATTCTCGATGCAGATGGTGAGAATTCTCTCCAGAGTCTCCGGCAGAGAATAGCCGCCGGACACATGGGGCGTCAGAATCACATTTTCCATCTCCCACAGGGGATGTTCCGGCGGAAGGGGCTCCGGATCCGTCACATCCAGACAGGCTCCCGCAATTCGTCCCTCCTGAAGGGCTCTCGTCAAGGCTTCCGTATCCACGGTGATGCCACGGCCCACATTGATGACCACGGCGTTTTTCTTCAGAAGGGCAATCCGCTCTTCATTCAGGATATGCCGGGTATCCTCATTGCCCGGCAGGCTTAAGGCCACAATATCGGCTTTGGGAAGCTCCAGGTCCAAACGCTCCAGGGTGTAGAGATCGTCCACGCCCTCGGGCTTTCTTCCTTCCCGTCTTTTGATACCGGTGGTCCGGCAGCCCAGAGCTTTCATCTTCCGGGCAAAGGCTGTGCCGATATCACCCAGGCCGATCACCAGCACACGGCTTCCCTCAATGACCTGCACATGGCCTTCTTTTTTCCAGAGATGTTCTCTCTGGTTTTTCTCGTAGAGATTCAGCTTTTTCTGAAGTTCGAACAGGACTCCGATCATATGCTCGGAAATGGCCAGACCGTAGGCACCGGTGGCATTGGTCAGCATGACGCCCTTGGGCAGCGCTCCATCGCAGAAGCCTTCCGTACCCGCATTATTCAGCTGCAGCCACTTTAACTCCTCCGCGTACTGTAAAAACGCCGGATCGAGATTTCCAAGAATCACCTCCGCGTCCCGGATCACCTCTTTTGTCACATCCTCTGCCAGGCAGTAGACAAACTCCTGATGCTTGAAATTCATCTCCAGCCTGTTTTTCTGTCTCTCATCCAGAGACAGCGTCACCAGAATCTTCATAACCTTCTGTTCCTCCTCGTCTTCCTTTTAGCCCCGCACCCGGACGCCTCTAGTATCCCGGCTTCCGGCCTTCAGCTTATTCAAAATCAGCTGCTTTTCCTTATACTCCACAGCCGTCTCCTGTCCCGGATGATACAGGTACATGGCTTCCAGCTGATCCTTTTCTCCCAGCCGCATACCCCGGACGCCTGCCGCACCCTTTTTCTTCTCCGGTATCTCTTCCACGCCAAAGCGCAGGAAATATCCCTCTTTACTCTGCAGCACCAGCTGCTCGCTGCCGTCCACTGGCGACACAAAAATCAGCTCGTCACCCTCGTTCAGCTTCGTGGCAGCCATGGTCCGCATTTTCGTCTCGAACTCGCTGCCGTCCACAACCTTCAGCATTCCGGAACGGGTGCCGAATAACAGCTTCTGATGCCGGATTTCTTCCATGCTGCCGATACCCACCAGCTGCTCCTCGGCGCTGCTGAAGTTGCCGAAGTTGTCGATGGGAACGCCCTTGTCCCTGAATTTTCCATAGGGCAGATCCTGTACTTTCACCGTATGCTGCTTTCCGGTGTCCGTGAAGATACAGATCCTTCCTGTATTCATACAGGAGAAAATATGGCGGTTCTCACTGTCCGCCGCCTCCTTATTCCGGTCGTAGACGCTCATATCCACGGTCTTGGCGTAGCCGAACCGATCCATCAGAAACATAACCGGCATCTCTTCGATCTTCTTCTCCTCATAGACCGCTGCCTCTGCATTCTCCACGGCAGTTCTCCGAGGCCGGCTGTAGGTTTTCTTAATGGCCTCCATATCTTTCAGGATCACCCTTGTCATGCTGGCATGATTCTCCAGGATATCCTCATACTCGGCGATGTTCTTCAGAGTCTTCCGGTTCTCCTCCATCAGTGCCTCGATCTCCAGACCGATGAGACGATAGAGACGCATCTCCAGAATGGCCTGGGCCTGACGCTCCGTAAAGCGAAGCTTCGCGGCCCGCTTCTTAGAAGCCTCTGACTTAAAACGAATCCCGTCGGTGCTTCCTTCTGTCAGGCAGGCCTTGGCCTCTTTGATGCTTCGGCTGCCCCGCAGGATCTCAATAATCAAATCAATCACATCGCAGGCCTTGATGAGTCCTTCCTGGATCTCACGCTTCTCCTGTTCCTTGGAAAGAAGGGTCCGGTACTTTCGGGTGGTCAACTCATACTGGAAGTCGATATAATATTCCAGGATCTGCTTCAGGCTCAACGTCTCGGGCCGTCCGTCCGCCACCGCCAACATGTTGACACCGAAGGTATCCTCCAGACGGGTCTTCTTATAGAGCATATTCTTCAGATTCTCGGTGTCCGCGCCTTTTTTCAGCTCCAGCACGATACGGATGCCCTCCTTGGAGGACTGGTTGGAGATATCGGTAATCTCCGGCGCTTTCTTTGCCTCCACCAGAGCTGCGATATCGTTCAGGAACTTGGCGATATTGGCTCCGATCATAGGATAGGGGATCTCGGTAATTACCAGCTGCTCCTTACCGCCCTTCAGCTTCTCCACCTGCACCCGGCCCCGGATCTTGATCTTGCCCGTGCCGGTCTCATAGATGGCCGGAAGCTCATCCTTATTGACGATAATGCCGCCTGTGGGGAAGTCCGGTCCCGGCATCAGCTCCAGGAGCTTCTCCGTGGTGATATCCGGATTCTTCAGATAGGCTTTTGCCGCGTCGATGACCTCGCCCAGATTATGGGGCGGGATGCTGGTGGCCATACCCACGGCAATACCATCGGAGCCGTTCACCAGCAGATTCGGAATCCGGGCCGGAAGCACGGATGGCTCCTTTTCATTCTCATCAAAGTTCGGTACGAAGTCCACCACGTCCTTGTCCAGGTCCGCCAGGAAGGCCTCCTGGGTCACCTTCTGAAGCCGTGCCTCCGTGTATCGCATGGCTGCGGCCCCGTCTCCCTCGATGGAACCGAAGTTTCCGTGTCCGTCCACCAGAGGCATACCCTTTTTGAACTCCTGGGACATGACCACCAGCGCCTCATAGATGGAGCTGTCCCCGTGTGGATGGTACTTACCCATGGTATCTCCTACGATACGGGCACACTTCCGGTAGGGGCGATCATATCGAATCCCCAGTTCGTACATATCGTACAGTGTCCGGCGCTGTACCGGCTTCAGGCCGTCCCGTACATCCGGCAGCGCACGGGAAATGATCACACTCATGGCGTAATCGATATATGATTTCTGCATCACATCGGAATATTCCGTGCGAATAATCTGTTCTTCCATAAATCCTCCCTGACTGTCTCAGTCTCTCTTTCTGAATCTGTCCCTTATACATCCAGCTCCGCGTCCTGGGCGTGCTCATAGATAAAGGCCCGTCGGGGCGGTACTTCCGTTCCCATCAGCATTCCGGTTACACTGGAAGCCATGCGGGCGTCCTCGATCTCCACCCGCTTCAGAATCCGGGTCTCGGGATTCAGTGTGGTCTCCCACAGCTGCTCCGCGTCCATCTCGCCAAGGCCCTTATAACGCTGCAGGGTAAAGCTGCCCTTATGGGTCTTCCGGTAGCGCTCCAGCGCCTTGTCGTCATAAAGGTACTCCTCCTGTCCCCGGGCCGGCATGGCCTTGTACAGGGGCGGCATGGCAATATACACATGTCCCTCGTAGATGAGCTCCGGCATAAACCGGTAAAACAGGGTCAAAAGCAGGGTGGAAATATGGGCTCCATCCACGTCCGCATCGGCCATGATAATGATCTTGTCATAGCGGAGCTTACTGATATCAAAGTCATTGCCGTAGCCCTCGGAAAAACCACAGCCAAAGGCGTTAATCATGGTCTTGATCTCCGCATTGGCCAGGACCTTATCGATGCTGGCCTTCTCCACGTTCAGGATCTTACCCCGGATGGGCAGGATGGCCTGGAAGTTCCGGTTCCGGGCCGTCTTGGCGGAGCCGCCTGCGGAATCTCCCTCTACGATAAAAATCTCGCATTTGGAAGCGTCCCGACTCTCGCAATTGGCCAGCTTTCCGTTGGAATCAAAGGAATACTTCTGTTTGGTCAGAAGGTTCGTCTTGGCCCGCTCCTCGGTTTTCCGGATCTTCGCTGCTTTCTCCGCACAGCCGATGACGCTTTTCAGAATCTCCAGATTCCGGTCAAAATACCGGACGATCTCGTCTCCCGTCACTTTGGCCGTGGCCTTGGAGGCATCCTGGTTGTCCAGCTTGGTCTTGGTCTGGCCTTCGAAACGGGGTGCGGGGTGCTTGATGGAGATCACGGCGGTCATGCCGTTCCGCACATCCGCTCCGGTGAAGTTCGCGTCCTTTTCCTTCAGGATACCCAACTCCCGGGCATAATTATTGATGACTGTGGTAAAGACGGTCTTAAAGCCGGTCAGATGGGTGCCGCCCTCGGCGTTGTAGATATTATTGCAGAAGCCCAGCACATTCTCGTGGAACTCGTTCACATACTGGAAGGCTCCCTCCACCAGGATGCCCTCGGACTCGCCCTTGAAGTAAACGACCTCATGGACCGTTTCTTTATTCTTATTCAGATCCTCCACAAAGCCGATGATACCATTTTCCTCATGGTACTCCACACGCTCCACTTCGGCTCCTCTCCGATCCTCAAAGAGAATGGTAAGCTCCGGATTCAGATAGGCGGTCTCATGAAGACGGCTTTTGACTTCCTCCGCCTGAAACCGGGTCTTCTCAAAGATCTCCGGATCCGGCAGGAAATTAATCTTCGTACCGGTCTGGCGGGTCCTGCGAAGCTTCGGCAGCAGCCCCTCCTCCAGTTCAATGGTGGGAATACCCCGCTCATAGTGATCATGATGCACATAGCCATCCCGGCTGATCTCAATATCCAGATATGTAGACAGGGCGTTCACCACAGAGGAACCCACGCCGTGGAGACCGCCGCTGGTCTTGTAGACGGAATCGTCGAACTTACCGCCCGCATGCAGGGTGGTGAAAACCAGACGCTCCGCAGAGACGCCCTTGGCATGCATATCCACCGGGATACCCCGGCCATTGTCCGTCACGGTACAGGATCCGTCCTTCTCCAGGAACACCTCGATCCGGGAACAGAAGCCTGCCAGATGCTCGTCCACGGAATTATCCACAATCTCATAGATCAGATGATTCAGACCCTTTCTGGATACGCTTCCTATATACATACCGGGCCGCTTCCGTACTGCTTCCAATCCCTCCAGTACCGAAATACTGCCCGCGTCATACGTCGTTTTATTTGCCATACTTTCTCCTCACTCCCAAACATATCAAACAAATGTTCTCTTTATTTCAACCTGTTCAGTATAACACACTCTCCGCCCTTTGCCAAACTTATTTTTACAAGTTTTTTCTCCATTCTTTTCAGATACCACACAAACGCCAGGGTTACAAAGAGCTCCAGCAGGCCGGAAATGATGCCCACCGCCCGGTACAGTGCCGCTGAAATCAGCAGCACCGACCAGAGTAACGCCTTTTCCAAGCCAAACTGCCTTCCGAACCTCCGTTCCAGCTGATGCAGAAACCGGATGATACAGAATAAAAAAAACAAACAGCCCGTCAGGGACAGCCCCACATGCAGTCCCGCCATTCCCGGAACCAGCCTGGGCCGATAGGGCAGCCCCAGGCCCCACAGAAAGCACAGCTCTGCCAGCAGGAGAAACCCTTCCGTCCATCCGTCCCGGATCTGTCCCTGCTCCATCAGATCTTCCATGGAGATATAGCCCCAGACGGCTACCAGGGCGCCCCAGGCCAGAAACAGGAGCCGCCCCCTGCCCCGGTTCCCGATGACTGAAAAATTCGTGTCTGTCAGGCTCCCTCCCGCTGCCAGAGCCGCCGTCAGAGCCAGAATCAGAACCGCTGCCGCTTTCTTTTTCATGCAAGATACGCCCTCTTTCCCATTTCTGTTCCCAGTATCCCTGATTTTCCGTTTTTTATTCCCGGATCCTGATCCAAAAGAGCCGGAAAAGGGCGCAAAAAAACCTCTGAACGAACTATTCAGAGGTTTTCCAGCAGTCGATAGGGGAATCGAACCCCTGTTTTCGCCGTGAGAGGGCGACGTCTTAACCGCTTGACCAATCGACCATTTTGTCTGCCGCGCTTGCGACTTGATTAGTATATAATACTATCCGACAAAATGCAAGTACTTTTTTCATCATTTTTTGTACTTTTAGGCGTACAATTTTATCTTTACATGATGACATCCGCAAATGTACCGTTGGCCGCCCGCATGAGATCCTCCGGAGAAACCTCCATCTGGGATCCTCTGCGGCCGCCGCTAACCATGATCTTCGGGAACTGCTTCGCGCTCTCGTCCAGAACCGCCGGGAACTGCTTCTTCATGCCGATGCAGGTGCAGCCGCCCCGCACATAACCGGTGAGCTCAGTCAGATCCTTTAAGGGAAGCATCTCAATAGACTTCTCATGGACGGCCTTTGCTGCCTTTTTCAGATCCAGTTCCGACTCGATAGGGATCACAAAAACATAGTGCTCCTTGCTTTTCGCCACCGTCACCAGAGTCTTGTATACGATCTCATGGGGCTGTCCCAGCATATCCGCCACGCTGACGCCATCGTGGAACTCCTCTCCATCGTAGGTATGTACCGTGTAGGGAATCTTCTTCTGCTCCAGAAGACGCATGGCATTGGTTTTTATCTCTTTTTCCTTGCTGTGCTTTGCCATATTCCATCACTCCTTCTTTCGATTCTTTCTATTATAAAACTTTGAAAATAAGGTTATGAAGTCTTCGGCTTTTCGATAAACATCAGGCAGAAGCTGATGAGCAGCAGCACGCAGGACACCCAGATAGCCCGGATACTGATGCCGGAATTCATGGACATAACGCCTCCGATGCCTGCTCCCAGGGCAAACAGAAAGATGATACCGAAGTAATAAAGCATCTGTTCCGCCTGCTGGGACTTATGCTCCCGCACATAACCGGACAGGGCCGCGATACCGCTTCTTAAGTTTCCGATGCACATGGTGCTGGCATAGGAGTAGCCGTTGACCTTCCGGAAGGACTGTACCTGCATGGCGCAGGAGAAAGATACCAGCGCAGTCGCCGCCATGTCGAACCGGGTGGGAATGAAGCCCACGATAAATAAAATTACGATCTCCATCAGAAGAATACTCTGCCTCCAGTGGAGCTTCCTGGCATACCGATACCGTCCCTGGATCTGCTCGGCCACCCAGACGCCCACCGCAAAGGCCAGGATCGGGAAAAGATATCGCAGTCCCGCCATCCATTCCCCGCACATGAAATGCTGGCTCATCAGTACCACGTTACCGGTCTGGGCATTGGAAAATACCTCTTCTCTGGTAAAATAGGTATAAGCATCCTGAAAGCCTCCGGACAGCGCCAGAAAGGCGCTGTTCACGAAGGCTTCGGACATTTGTTTCTCTTGTTCTGTTTCATGAATCAAAGACATGGGAAAAAACTTCCTTTCGTAATCTAGTTCTTTTTGCTTGCCAGATAAGCAGCTTTTCCCTCATCATACAGATTATTTCCCTCGCTGTCAATAATAACTACGAGAGGCATATCCTCCACATAGAGCTTCCGAAGCGCTTCCGCGCCCAGATCCTCATATGCGATCAGCTCACATTTTTTAATACATTTCGCCAGAAGAGCCCCTGCTCCTCCGATGGCACCAAAGTAAACACCGTGATACTTCTTCATGGCTTCCACCACTTCCGGTAATCTCGCGCCTTTGCCGATCATGCCTCTGGCGCCCACGCTCATCATGGTAGGTGCGTAAGCGTCCATACGTCCGCTGGTAGTCGGTCCGGCGCTTCCGATGACCTGACCCGGCTTGGCCGGCGTGGGACCCACATAGTAAATGGTGGCGTCCGTGGGATCAAAGGGAAGCTGTTCGCCTCTCGCCAGAGCCTCACACATGCGCTTGTGTCCCGCGTCTCTGGATGTATAGATGGTTCCGGTCAGATACACGCTGTCGCCTGCGTGCAGGGTCTTGGCAAGCTCCTCGGTCAGAGGCAGCTGAATATGTCTTTCCATCCTAGATCACCTCCGTCTTATGGCGTGTCACATGACAGTTGATATTTACCGCGCAGGGCATACCTGCGATATGGGTGGGCATGGTTTCGATATTCAGAGCCAGTGCGGTGGTTTTGCCGCCGAAGCCCTGGGGTCCGATACCCAGCCCGTTGATTTTCTCCAGCATTTCTTTTTCCAGATCTGCGTAATAGGGATCCGGATTAGGCTCCTCGGTGTTCCGCATGAGGGCCTTCTTTGCCAACAGGGCACACTTGTCAAAGGTTCCTCCGATACCTACGCCTACTACCATGGGCGGACAGGGGTTCGGGCCTGCTGCCTCCACAGTTTCCAGAATAAAGCTCTTGATTCCCTCGATGCCTGCAGAAGGCTTGAACATCCGGATAGCGCTCATGTTTTCACTTCCGAAGCCCTTGGGTCCTACTGTTACCTTGATCTGCTCGCCCGGAACGATCTCTGTATAGAGCATGGCCGGTGTATTGTCCCCGGTATTGCCCCGGCGCACCGGATCCTTCACTACAGACTTCCGGAGATATCCCTTGCCGTAACCTCGGCGTACGCCTTCGTCCACAGCCTCTCTCAGATCGCCGTCCGTGATATGTACGTCCTGACCAATCTCCAGGAACACGCATGCCATACCTGTGTCCTGACAGATGGGTACATGCTCCTCCCCCGCGATCTCAAAATTCTCAATAATCTTGTCCAGAACTCCCTGGGCTGTCTCCCAGTCTTCACACGCTCTGCAGCGGCGGATGGCACCTTTGATGTCCTCCGGAAGCTGCTCATTGGCCTCGATACACAGACGTTCTACCACATCTGTGATCTCGGAAGCTTTAATTTCACGCATAGTCTGTCACCTCCAACATTGTCTTCACGTATGTACGTGACCTTATTGTATCACAAATCATAACACAAATACATTTTTATAGGAAGATACTGATAAACTGGCTGGCCAGTACGATGGCCACCAGCGCGATGGGATAGGTGGCTGCATAGGCGCTGGCCACATCGTCCGTCTCCGTCACTCGAATCAGAGTTCCCAGAGCCGGGGTACTGGTCATACCGCCGCAGATGGAACCCAGAGTGTTGAAGAGGGAAAGATGTAATACCTTCACCGCGAATATATAGCCCAGCAGCATTGGCACCAGCGTCATCAGCGCTCCATACAGGAACAGAAGCGCTCCATGCTCTTTCAGGATCTCCACAAAGCCGGCCCCCGCCTGGGAACCCGCTCCCAGAAGAAACAGTGCCAGGCCAAACTCCCTGAGGCATTCCAGTACGTGCTTCTCCACCTGCACACTGAGCTTTCCAAAATGGCCGAAATGGCCCAGAAGCAGACCTGCGATCAGCGGTCCACCGGAAGTGCCCAGCGAGAACACTGCTCCGCCCGGAAGGGGAATCTCTATCTTCGCCAGAATAATTCCGATGGCAATGGCCAGCGAAAAGGGGAAAAATCCCATACTGTCCGCATAAAATAACTCTTCTTTCTTCGTTTTGTGGAACTCTGCCACATCCACGCCTGCCGCCGCCTCAAACTGAGCCCGCTCCGCAGCCATATCTGTCTTCAGAATTTTCGGAATCAGCTGCACGAAAAGTACCACGCCCACCACACCAAAGGGATAAGCGATTCCGTAGCCCACCGAAGCCGCGTCTGAGCCGGTGGCCTCCAGGGCCGCTGCCAATCCCGGTGTACTGGTCAGGGCTCCGGTCATCATCCCCACCGAGATGTCTGTGGGGATTCCGAAGATTTTAATAATCGCCACACAGGTCAGCGCTCCCGCGCCGATCACAATTAATCCCAGCAAAATATAGGACGTGGCGTTATTTTTAAAATTCCGGAAAAACTTCGGCCCCGCAATAAATCCCACAGAAGTTACAAAGCAGATAAGTCCCAGTTCCCTGACCAGGGAGGGAATCTCTACTCCAAAATGGCCGAATACCAGGGCTACCAGCAAAATGCCGGCAGTCCCCAGTTCCAGACCACAAATCTTAATACTACCTACCAGATACCCGATGACGGCGATCAAAAATACCATCATCAGCGTATTGGATAATACCATCTCCTGAAACCATGTAATAATCCCCATAACGTATGTCCCCCGTTACTATCTGTCGCTTCCCGGTGTCTTTATTTCGGCATACCGAAGGTGTAATTCGGCAGCAGCATCGGAGAAACCTGTCCCGTATGCAAATCTGCCTTTTCAAGCTCTTTTGCATACTCCTGAAGGTGATTCAGGTTCATGGTGCCAAGCTCTACTTCCTTGCACTTTCTCGCTGCAGCCTTACCTGCGTTGCGGCCAAATACAATGATATCCAGAAGGGAATTGCCCATCAGACGGTTTCTTCCGTGGATACCGCCCACAGCCTCTCCTGCTACCAGCAGGTTCGGAATGGTCTTGGTAAAGCCTTCTCCGCCGATCTCCAGACCGCCGTTCTGGTAATGGAGAGTTGGGTAAATCAGAATCGGCTGCTTTCTCATATCGATACCATAATTCAAGAACATACGCAGCATAGCCGGAATTCTCTTTTCGATGGTTCCCTCGCCGTGAATCATCTCGATCATCGGGGTATCCAGCCAGATACCGTAGCCGGTGGGTGTGGGAACGCCCTTTCCTCTGGCGGTACATTCACGGATGATGGACGCCGCGGATACATCTCTGGTCTCCAGGGGGTGCATAAAGGCCTCACCGTCCACGTTGATCAGCATAGCTCCTACGGAACGCACCTTCTCCGTTACCAGGGCTCCGAAAATCTGCGCCGGATAAGCAGCTCCGGTGGGGTGGTACTGGATGGTATCCTGATACAGAAGCGGTGCTCCTGCGCGATAGCCCATGACCAGTCCGTCTGCGGTAGCTCCATAATGATTGGATGTGGGGAAGTGCTGGTAATGCAGTCTTCCCGCTCCGCCGGTGGCGATAATAACAGTCTTTGCTCTGGCCACCTTATACTCGCCGGTCTCCATGTTCTGAAGAACAGCGCCTGCTGCCTGTCCCTTGTCATCCTTAATCAGCTCTACCGCCGCAGTAAAATCTACCACAGGAATCTGGCGGTTCCATACCTCGTCTCGGAGAACTCTCATAATCTCCGCTCCGGAGTAGTCCTTGCAGGCATGCATTCTCTTTCTGGATGTTCCGCCGCCGTGGGTGGTAATCATCCGTCCGTCCTTGTCCTTATCGAACATAACGCCCAGGTCGTTGAGCCACTGGATGGCGTCCGGCGCCTCCATAACAAGACGGCGCAGAAGCTCCGGTCTGGCTGCAAAATGTCCGCCGCCGAAAGCGTCCAGATAATGCTGCTGGGGAGAGTCGTTCTCCTTGTCCGCTGCCTGGATTCCGCCCTCTGCCATCATGGTGTTGGCATCGCCGATACGAAGCTTGGTCACCATCATCACATTGGCGCCTGCCTCATGTGCCTCGATAGCTGCGGAAGATCCTGCTCCGCCGCCGCCGATGATCAGCACGTCCACGTCATAATCTACCTTATTTAAGTCAATGGGTACATTTAAAATCCGGCTGTTGGAATGCAGCAGGGTGCCAAGCTCGTAGGGAGCCTTCTGTCCCTTGTTGGGTCCCACCTTGATCTCCTGGAAACCGTCTTCACGGTAGTCCGGATGGAACTCCTTCAGGAGCGCGTCCTTTTCCTCTGCCGTCATTCTTCTGGGCTCTACGCCGATACGCTGTGCTCTTGTGGCCTCTACTTTTTTAATAGATTCCAGCATTTCCGCTGTATACATAGTCCGCTCCCCTCCTATTTCTCAATCTCTCGGTTATTGTACAGTTCCTTCATTTCCTCGATGGGCTTTTCCATGATCTGCTCGATCAGATCATCGAAAGCTCCGTGGTGAATGTCTTCTACTCTCTTCTCCAGATGCTCTGCCTTGGGAGCGATGTACTTTCCGGTCAGTCTTCTGGCCAGCACGCCTACCATGGGATGGGAGATACCTGCCGGGCAGCGTGAGGTACAGATACCGCAACCGATGCAGTCGAAGGACTCCTCTGCGCACTTTTCAAAGTCGCCTCTCTGTGCGTATGCAATGTACTGCATCACGTTCAGGGACTGGGGACAGCCCTTGGTACAGGCATTACAGCCGATGCAGCTGTAGATCTCCGGATAGAGATCCATCATCACACGCTGCTTTACGCTGATTTTGTCCATATCGTAGTTCCGCTTATCTGCCGGGAAGAAGGGCAGGGTCGCGATGTACATGCCATCCTGTACCTGTGTCTGACAGGCCAGGCAGGTCTTCAGCTCGTTATTGCCTTTGATTCTGTAAATGGTTGCGCAGGCACCACAGAAGCCGTGGCGGCAGCCGCAGCCGCGCACCAGCTTATAGCCTGCGTATTCCATAGCCGTCATGATGGTAAGCTCAGCGGGTACGGAATACTTTTTTCCATAGAAATATACGTTTACCATTTCCTGCATGTTCTTTATCCTTTCTCTATTCAGTCTTCGCCTTTTCCCCGCAGTGCCAAGTTCGATTCCGCTTCGCTTCATCTACGCGCACTGCATGAGTGTTGCTCCGCAGTGCTCAGGCTCGAAAAAGCTTCGCTTTTCCTCGCTTGAGGGCTTCGCCCTATGCAGACAGGAACCCTCCGTCTGTCTTACGTGCAAGCACGACGCCAGCCGGATGCTTCCTGTCTGCGCACTGCTCATTGTCTATCAATATTCCGGGGGTAACTCATCGATCTCGTCGCAGCGGAATACCGGTCCGTCCTTGCATACATACTTAGATCCGATGTTGCAGCGGCCGCATTTGCCGATACCGCATTTCATACGAAGCTCCAGGGTCGTGTACACCTGTGTCTTATTGAAGCCCAGCTCCATCAGGCCCGCCAGTACGAACTTGATCATGATGGGCGGTCCGCAGACCAGTACTGTCTTGTTGGTGTCAAAGCCGATCTCTTTCAGATAGGAAGGAACGAAGCCCACATGGCCGTCCCAGCCCTCCTGCTCCCGGTCGATGGTCAGATATACATTGACGCCCGGAGTCTTCATCCAGACCTCCTGAATCTCTTTCAGCTGCACCAGATCGTCCGCGGAACGGGAACCATAGAGGATGTCTACCGTACCGTAATTGTCCCGGTTATCCAGTACATAATTGATGACGGAACGAAGGGGCGCAAGGCCGATTCCTCCGGCGATAAACAGAAGGTTCTGTTTCTTGAGCGCTGTCTCCACCGGAAAGGCGTTTCCGTAGGGTCCGCGCACGGTGATTTCATCTCCCACATTCATGCCATGCAGATAATCAGTCAGGGTTCCGCAGCGCTTGATGCTGAACTCCTGATATTCTTTATTGGTGGGGGAAGATGTAATAGAGAACATAGCCTCGCCCACACCGAGAACGGATACCATGGCGCACTGGCCCGGCATATGCTCAAAGAGCTTCTTGCCGTCTCTTCCCACTACCCGGAAGGTTTTAACGTCCGGAGTTTCCGTGCGGATATCCGTTACCACGCCAATCATAGGAATCAGCGCGTCTACTCTGATATCATTTGCATGTCCGCCGCAGGTACATTCACTCATTTCCCTCACCTCCCAGTTTCTTGATAACTTTTACAATATTTAAGGATGACGGGCACTTGCTGACGCAGCGGCCACAGCCTACGCAGGAATACATGCCGTCATTGTTGGCCGGATAGTATACCAGCTTATGCATGAATCTCTGGCGGAACCGCTGCAGCTGGCTGGTACGCATGTTGCCGTGGGCCATCATGGTGAAATCAGAATACATGCAGGAGTCCCAGCAGCGGTAGTGCCGGATTCCGGCTTTGCCTCCGTCAAAATCACGGATGTCGTAACACTGGCAGGTGGGACACACAAAGGTGCAGGTTCCGCAGGCCAGACAGGGCTTATACATATCCTCCCAGGCAGGAGAATCAAAAAGCTCCATGGTGTTCTCCGGCTTAAAACGGGAAAGATCAAGATGAGAAAGGGGAAGCTTCTCGATGATACCGCGCACTGCAGCCTGCTCCTTTTCTACCTTTTTCTCGCCCTCTGCTCCCGCTTCTGCAAAGGAGTCTGCCAGGGCTTCTTTCACAAGGGCTGTGAGGCTCTCTCCCTTTTCTGTGAGAGCCTTCCAGTAAAGGCTTTCTCCCACCATCCAGGTCTCCACGTCTGCTCCCGGCTCCGCTGCGTCCACGTCGAAGTTCTTACAGAAGCAGGTCTCCTCCGGCTCGTGACAGGCCAGGGATACGATGGTTCCATGCTCTCTTCTTGCCGCGTAATAGCTGTCCACCGGATCTGTTAAAAACACATTGTCCAGGACCTTTACCGCCCGCACGTCGCAGGCGCGCATGCCGAATACTACGAAGGGCTTGTTCTGAAGCTCTGTGGGGTCGATGCTGATTTTTCCGTTCTCGTGTCTGCTTTTGTACAGCACCTCGCTCTGAGGAAAGAAGCAGTCCTTACCGGATTTTACAGTCTTCAGTGTATCGATGTCTGCCACCGCCTCATTGGTCCACAGACCGTAATTGGTCTGGCCGCCCTTGCTTACCGGGAGAAATAAGTCTTCTTTTTCACTGATGGCCTGATACAGGTCGTTCAGCTTATTCTTAGCGATCTGATACATACTTAATGTCCCCCTCCTCTCGTCTGTACAATGCTGGGCTCCACATCCTCGAAGGTGAAGTTGGTCAGCGGGCCTCGGGAATCCGTATCGGCTCCCGCCTGATATTCTCCGTAGAAGCTATCAATGTCCTTGATGAACTTCCGGTTCAGCAGGTGAAGCGGAATGCCCTGGGGACAGACTCTGCTGCACTCACCGCAGTCAGTACAGCGTCCTGCCACATGGAAAGCACGGATGATGTGGAACATCTGCTCCTCAAAGGTGGCCGCGTTGGCCTTCTGGCTGGTATCGTACTGATTACTGTCGAATACACATTTGCGGCAGCTGCAGGCCGGACATACGTTACGGCAGGCGTTGCAGCGGATACACTTGGAAAGCTGCTCCTGCCAGAAGGCGAAACGCTCCTCGGGGCTCATGGCCTCCAGCTTCTCGACCTCCTCAAAACGGTTACCCACCGGGCCTGCTTCCTCGTCCTCGGCTGCGCCGATGAGCTCGTCGTATACCATGTGCTTCTTTCCCTTACAGACCTTACACCGCTCCAGCAGCGCGTCCGCGAAGGGCATCTCTTTTGCTCCGTAAATGGTGTCGAACTTCAGGGTATCGCCATCGATGGTGACGGTCTCAATTCCCTTGATGCCTGCTTCCCGGATCTTCTCCGGCTTCAGCGTGCCCTGACAGCCCACGCCGATGATATAGGTCTTGTCCCGATCCACTCTGTGCTCCTTGATCAGCTGGTTAAAGCTGTAGGTATCACAGGGCTTTAAAAATACGAGGGTCTTTCCCTCCAGCTTTGCGGCCTCAATCATGTATTTACTCAGGTTCGCGCCGCAGAAAGCGTCATATACAAAATCTTTTAATTCTTCTTCTGATTTGAAATAAGCCGGCTCCGGGTCATAGCCCATATCGCCTTTTCTCCAGCCGAGAACCTGCGCTACGGTTCCGTCTGCCAGAAGCTCTTTTGCTCTCTCGATTAACCCTTGCATCGCAGATCCTCCAGTCTCACATTTTCGCCCAGCTCGTGAATCTTCGCTACGAACTCATTCATGGTGGTTGAGAACTTTACGCCCTCAGCCGCGGATACCCATTCCACTCTGGTACGTCCGTTTTCCACGCCCAGATAATCCAGCATGGAGAAGAGCAGGGTCATACGTCTTCTTGCGTAATAGTTACCGGTTGTATAATGGCAGTCTCCCGGGTGGCAGCCGCAGAGGATAACTCCGTCCGCGCCTCTCTGGAAAGCTCTTAAAATAAACATCGGATTCACACGGCAGGAACAGGGTACGCGGATAATCTTTACATCCGCCGGGTAAGCAAGTCGGCTGCTTCCCGCCAGGTCTGCGCCTGCATAGGAACACCAGTTGCAGCAGAACGCTACGATTTTGGGCCTGAATTCTGTATTTTCTACCTGCATATTGCATCCACCTCCGCAAGAATTTGTCTGTTTGAGAAGCCCTGCAGGTCCATAGCGCCTGACGGGCAGGCCACTGTGCAGGCTCCGCAGCCCTGACAAAGGGCGCTGTTGACTACTGCAACACGTCTTGTCTCACGGATACCGTGATCATTCACCAGCTGGTCCTCATAGGAAATCGCTCCGTAGGGGCAGACCTTCTCACAGGTAGAGCAGCCGTTACAGAAGATGGGGTCAGCCTTTGCCGTACAGGGGTTCGTTACCAGATGATCCTTGGCCAGGAGTCCAACGACCTTCACAGCGGCAGCTCCCGCCTGTGCTACGGTCTCCGGAATATCCTTCGGTCCCTGGCAGACACCGGATAAGAAGATTCCCGCTGTGGGAGACTCTACCGGACGCAGCTTCGCGTGGGACTCGGTCAGGAAGTTGTTGGTATCGATGCTGGCTGTCAGCATGGTGGCAATCTTTCTTACGTCGGGGTTCGGCTCAATGGCGGTCGCCAGGACTACCATGTCGGTTTCCATCCGGATCTGCTTATTATCCAGAAGATCCGCAGCCTGTACCAGAAGCTTATCGCCCTGGGGCGCTACCTTGCCCACCTGGCCTTTGATGTAATGCACGCCGTACTCCTCTACCGCGCGGCGGTAGAACTCGTCGAAGTTCTTGCCCGGGGTACGCACATCGATGTAGAAAACGGTCACGTCCACATCGGGATATTTATCGCGAATCAGCATGGCGTGTTTTGCGGTGTACATACAGCAGATCTTGGAGCAGTAGCTCTTGCCGCGCTTGTCCGCGCATCTGGAGCCCACGCACTGGATGAATACCATGGACTTGGGAGGCTTGTGATCGGACATACGCTCCAGATGACCTTTGGTGGGTCCTGCCGCGTTCATGATACGCTCAAGCTCCAGGGATGTGATGACATCCGGGCTCTGGTTGTACGCGTACTCATCATATTTATCCAGCTTGATGGTGTCAAAACCGGTAGCTACGACGATAGCGCCGTAATCTACGGTAATGATTTCATCCTGCTGATCGTAATCAATGGCGCCTGCCTGGCAGACCTTGGCGCAGACACCGCACTTGCCGGTCTTGAACTTGGTGCAGTGCTCCCGGTCGATGACAGGAACGTTGGGAATCGCCTGTGCAAAGGGTGTGTAGATGGCACTCCGGGTATTCAGTCCGCGGTTGAACTCGTTGGGTGTCTTTCTGGACGGACATTTCTCCTGGCAGACGCCGCAGCCGGTACACTTGCTCATATCTACGCTTCTTGCCTTTTTGCGGATATCTACATGGAAATCTCCCACAAAGCCGCTTACCTTCTCTACCTCGCTGTAGGTATAGATGGTGATTTTTTCATGGGCCGCAGCCTCCACCATCTTCGGGGTCAGGATGCAGGCGGAGCAGTCCAGGGTCGGGAAGGTCTTGTCAAGCTGTGACATACGTCCTCCGATACTGGGGGTCTTCTCCACGATGTCTACCTCGTAGCCTGCGTCCGCGATATCCAGAGCAGTCTGGATACCTGCAATACCGCCGCCAATGACCAGGGCGCGCTTTACCACCTGGCTGGTACCCGGGGTAAGGGGCGCATTCAGCATCACCTTCGCGATGGCTGCTCTTGCCAGAATTACGGCCTTTTCGGTAGCTTCTTCTATATCCTTATGAATCCAGGAGCAATGCTCGCGGATGTTGGCAATCTCCACCATATAGGGGTTGATGCCGGCCCGCTTTGCCGCCTGGCGAAATGTATTCTCGTGCATTCTGGGGGAACAGGAACAGACAACAATACCAGTCAGATGCTTCTGCTCAATGGCCTCCCGGATTTTCAGCTGTCCTGCCTCGGAACACATATACTGGTAGTCTTCCGCATGAACAACGCCCGGCTCCTTCGCCGCCGCTTCCACCACGCGCTTGACATCTACCGTCGCTGCAATGTTCGTACCGCAATGACAGACAAATACTCCTATTCTCTGCACTTTTCTTCACCTCCTGATTATTTGCTGTATTTGCGGAACGCACTGGCTAAAAGCTGCTGGGGCAGTTCCTCGTTCAGTAACTCCGGCACTTCGTTGGGACTTAAGTAATTGCCTCCCCGCTGACGTACTACCATCTGCCGTACCGCCTCGATGAGCTTCGCAGGCTTTACGTCTCTCGGGCAGCGCTCCACACAGGCGAAGCAGGAAAGACATTTCCAGATACTCTTGGACTCCAGAAGAGGCTCAATATCGCCGCTTTCCACATAAGAAACGAACTGATGGGGACGGATATCCATCTCCTCATAGGCGGGACAGGAGGCGGAACATTTTCCGCATTTCATACATTTCCGGGTATTGACGCCGCTCATCTCACGAAGTCTGTCGGCCTTTGCCATATCAACCTTCTGCATGCTCTGCTCCTCCTTCCGCTTCTTTTTCTGGAAGTAATCCCAGTGCCTCCGCCAGAATCTCTGTCAGATAAGTGACCGGAACCTTCTTTGCGCTTCCGCTGTTTCTCAGGTTATAGAGACACAGAGGACAGGCAGTAATCAACTCTTCCGCGCCATGACAGACAGCAGATTCCATGACACGGTCTACCATGGTGCCGGCCAGGGGCTTGTCCTTTAAGGATACATAGCCGCCGCAGCACTCGTTCCGGTAAGGATATACCACCGGCTCCGCGCCCAGGGCACGGATAAAATCCTCCATAATAGTAGGATTCTCCGGCTCGTCAAAGGCCATGATGGAGCTGGGCCGAAGGAGCATACAGCCATAGTACGCGCCGATCTTCCGTCCGGTCAGGGGATGGGTTACTTTTTCTTTGATGGTGTCAAATCCTACGCGATCGCGAAGAACTTCCAGATAATGAAGAACCTTAGTCTCTCCCTCGTAGGGTTCCTCAAGCTTCAGATAATTGTTGGCTCTGGTGCGGATATCCTCCACATTCTGCATGTCGTCGTTTACACGCTTGATGACGTGATGACAGGCGGAGCAGAGGGTCACCAGATCCTGTCCCTTTTCTTTCGCGTCGTTCAGGGCGCGGACTGCGGACAGCTTTGTGGCGATCTCATCGGATGCCAGCGGATAGACGGCTCCGCAGCACTGCCACTCTTCGATTTCCTGAAGGGTGAAGCCGAGAGCTTCCGCGGACATTCTGGCGTATCGATCCAGGTCCTGGGCTTTGTTCTTTAACGTGCAGCCCGGATAATAGCTGTACACCATTTGACTACCTCCTTTTGTTCTTTTTTGTGGTTGCAGGTTTTGTTGTCTTTTTTTGACATTTTTCTATCAATCTTTAACATTGTACCATATCGTTAAAGCATTAACAACCCCTAAATGATAATATTTTGTTACTATTTGCGATTTTTTCAGGGATTATATTTTCCTTTTTATTGATCGTTTTTTTGTTAATTCCGACTGTTTTAATGGGATTTTTTTATTTCCAGATGTTAGGTGTTAAGAATTTAACATTTAGAGTGAAATGGGGATAAAACAAACGCCGGGGAGCGCCTTCCTTTCCGCGCTCCCCGGCTGGTTATTGCTGCAATTTTCTTAGTCTTCCTTCATAACATCGCCGATGAAAGCTTTCAGGACTTCCGCAGAATGCTCTACCTGCTGTCTCTCTTCGTCGGTCATGGTGATCTTGATGGTCTTCGCGATACCCTCTTCGTTGACTACGCAGGGGATACTGATGCAGGAGCCTTCCAGGCTCTCGCCATATTCCTGACCCAGAACGTGCGCCACCGGAAGTACAGTATTCTGGTTCTTCAGAATAGACTCTACGATGCGGAAGGTGGACATGGCGATACCGTCGAAGGTAGCTCCCTTCAGGGAGATAACGTCTGCGCCGCCGGTCTTTGCCTTCATGGCGATCTGCTCCTTCACTTGCTCTTTTTCCTTCTCATCAGCGGGCAGGAAGTGGTCGATGGTCTCACCTGCCACATTGACGCTGCTCCAGATGGGTACCTGGGTGTCCCCGTGCTCGCCCAGGATGTAACCCTGGATGTCGCGGATATCTACCTTTACGCGCTCGCCCAGCAGATAACGGAAACGGGCGGTATCAAGGGATGTACCGGTTCCGATGACTCTTTCCTTGGGAAGACCTGTCTCTTTCTGGATCAGATAGGTATTCACATCTACCGGATTGGATACTACGATAATCAGCGGATTCTTTGCGTATTTCATGATATTTTTCGCAATGCTTCTCGCCACACCGGTATTTACCTTTGCAAGCTCCAGACGGGTCTGGCCGGGCTTTCTCGGAACGCCTGCGGTCACGATAATGATTTTTGCGTCCGCACACTCTTCATAACCACCCTGGCGCACACGCACCTGGCTGTAATATGCGGTTCCGTGTGAGATATCCAGAGCGGCTCCCTTCGCACGATCCTCGTTTAAGTCTACCAGAACAATCTCTCCTACCTGTGCCCGCAGCATCAGGGTATAGCAGATTGTCTCTCCTACATTTCCAGCTCCAATTACTACGATCTTGTTTGATGTTTCGTTCGCCATACTGCTACCTCACTCTTTCTCGTCTCATCCCAACGTGATATTTTTCACAATATTGATATTTTTTTATCAACTTATTGCATTATAACACGTACAATCGGTGCTGGCAATAGGAAAATGTAATTTTTGTACCCCTTTTTATACAATTTTTATCGAGGTTAAACAAATTCTTAACAACTAATGGGATAAAAAGACCGGCACAGCCGCATGTTCTGCGGCCTGCCGGTCTTTTCTTATCCATAATATCTTATGAATGCATCCTCTTAATAACCTTCAGTCTCGTGAACTCCTCACGTTCCTTCTCCTCCAGGGCGTTGGAAATGTCCTTGGTCAGCGCCTCGTAGCGGGGGATCGTGATGTTCTTCAGTGCATTGGCGCGTTTCTGGGCCTTTTTGATATTGGCCGCCAGCTGGTAAGCGGAGTTCTCCACTGCGGACAGCTTGATGGTCAGATCCTTTACCCTCTCGAAGGAAACCCGGGCGATATCCAGAGACTCCTTGGTACTGTAAAAGGCGTAGGCCGGAGCGCGGGTGGCCGCGTCATAGCGGACCAGAGGAATCTCCGTGCCCATGATGCTTCGGGTCTTCACTTCCACACTGTCCTCGATGGGCACATTCCGGGCCACGTCGGCCACGGCATTGATGCCCAGCTCCATGTTGGCCTTCTGAAGGGCCGCATAGGCGGTGGTGAAAGTGGTGCGGATCTCGGCCTGGATATCCTTGGCCTGATCCACCAGACCCATCAGTTCCCGGATCAGAATATTCCGCTTCTTGTCCATCAGCTCATAGCCCTGCTTTGCCAGCTTCAGGGAGTTCTTCGCGCGTATGAGGTTGCCTTTTGTAGGAACTGCATTGTTATCCATACAGCTTCCTCCTTCTTAAAAAACTCGGTTTACATTATTCTGCCGGCTTATAATATTTATCAAGAATCTTGGTATCCACACGGTCCAGTTCCTCTCTCGGCAGCATGCCGAGAAGCTCCCAGCCGATATTCAGGGTCTCCTCGATGGTACGGTTCTCCTCCGGACCCTGGCCTACAAAACGGGCCTCGAAAGCCTTACCAAACTGCAGATACTTCTTATCGATGGGTGACAGCTCATCCTCACCGATAACGGATGCCAGGGCTCTCGCGTCTCCCACCTTCGCATAGGAGGAGAACAGCTGGTTCGCCAGATCCTGATGATCCTCACGGGTATAACCGGCACCGATACCATCCTTCATCAGTCGGGACAGGGACGGCAGCACGCTGATGGGCGGATAAACCGCCTGACCGTGAAGCTCACGATCCAGTACGATCTGACCCTCGGTGATGTAACCGGTCAAATCCGGAATCGGATGGGTAATATCATCGTTGGGCATGGTCAGAATCGGAATCTGTGTCACAGAACCATTGACGCCTTCTACGATGCCGGCCCGTTCATAGATGGTAGCCAGCTCACTGTATAAGTAGCCCGGGTAACCCTTTCTGGAAGGAATCTCTCCCTTGGAGGAAGATACCTCACGCATGGCCTCCGCAAAGGAAGTCATATCCGTCAGGATGACCAGGATATGCATGTTGCACTCAAAGGCCAGGTACTCAGCAGCGGTCAGAGCCACACGGGGTGTGATCAGACGCTCTACCACCGGGTCATTTGCCAGGTTCATAAACATAGTAACGTGTTCGGAAGCTCCGCTTTCATCGAAGGCCCGTCGGAAGAAATCCGCCACATCATGCTTCACGCCCATGGCTGCGAATACGATACCGAACTGTTCATCGGAATCATCGCCCAGGGAAGCCTGCTTTACCAGCTGTGCTGCCAGCTGATCATGGGGCAGACCGTTTCCGGAGAAAATCGGCAGCTTCTGTCCACGAATCAGAGTGGTCAGGCCATCAATGGCGGAGAATCCGGTACGGATGTAGTTACGCGGATACTCACGGGTTACCGGATTCAGCGGCTGTCCGTTGACGTTCCGGTGAATATCGGAGACAATCTCTCCCAGACCATCAATGGGCTGTCCGATACCGTTAAAGGTACGGCCCAGAATCTCCGGGGAAAGGGCAATCTCCATGGGATGGCCTGTCAGCTTGGTGTGAGTATTGCGAAGGGACATATTGTCGGTTCCGCCGAATACCTGGATAACCGCCTTATCCTTATAGCACTCGATGATACGGCCCAGCTCTTTTTTATTGCCGTCCACCGTAATCTCTACGATCTCCTCGTAGGACGCGTTCTGTACGCCTTCCAGGGCAATCAGAGGGCCGTTGATTTCACTTAAGCCTAAATATTCAATTGACATTTTCTCTTCCTCCCCTTACGCGTTCTTTTCCAGTACACGATCGTAGAACTCATCGATCGCTTTCTTATAATCATCAAACATCTCCAGGTGGTCGTTGGGCACATCATACTTGATAGCGATAACCTTCTCGAAGATATTCTCACGCTTCAACACGGACATGGGCATGCCCTGTGTGATCAGCGCCTTGGATTTGTCATACAGATAGAGAATCGTCTCCATCATCTTCATCTGCTTTTCCATGGGTACGCAAGTGTCGTCCGGATGGAAGGCGTTCTGCTGCAGGAAGCCCAGACGAACCACTCGGGAAATCTCCAGAACCAGCTTCTGGTCGTCCGGAAGCACGTCGCTACCGATCAGCTTTACGATCTCCATCAGGCTGCTCTCCTGGTTCAGGATGACCATCAGACGGTTTCTGCAGTCCATGAAGTCCTTTGCCACATGATCCTTGTACCAGGGTGCCAGATCGGACACATACTCACTGTAGCTGCTAAGCCAGTGAATAGCCGGGAAATGGCGGGCGTAAGCCAGGGACTTATCCAGTCCCCAGAAGCAGCGGACGAAACGCTTGGTATTCTGGGTAACCGGCTCGGAGAAGTCGCCTCCCTGGGGAGATACGGCTCCGATGATGGATACGCTTCCTTCTGTTCCGTTTAAGTTCTGCATCATGCCGGCACGCTCATAGAACGCGGACAGACGGGACGCCAGATATGCCGGGAATCCTTCCTCGGCGGGCATCTCCTCCAGACGTCCGGACAGCTCACGGAGCGCCTCGGCCCAACGGGAGGTGGAGTCTGCCATGATGGCTACGTCATAGCCCATATCTCTATAGTACTCTGCCAGAGTAACACCTGTGTAAATACTTGCCTCACGGGCTGCCACAGGCATGTTTGAGGTATTTGCAATCAGGGTGGTACGCTCCATCAGGGGATTGCCTGTCTTCGGGTCAACCAGCTTACTGAAATCCTCCAGTACCTGAGTCATCTCATTTCCGCGCTCGCCGCAGCCGATGTAAATGATGATATCCGCGTCGGACCATTTCGCGATCTGATGCTGGGTCATAGTCTTACCGGTTCCGAATCCGCCCGGGATAGCTGCGGTACCGCCCTTAGCGATGGGGAACAATGTATCCAGAATACGCTGTCCGGTAATCAGCGGCTTGGATGCCGGATAACGCTTGGTGGTCGGTCTCGGCACACGGATGGGCCATTTCTGCATCATAGTCAGTTCTTTTTCGGTACCGTCATCCAGTTGCAGGACCGCAATGGTATCGCAGATGGTGTACTGGCCGTCCGGCATAACCTTGGTCAGTACGCCGGACAGATTCGGCGGAACCATAACCTTATGGGTGATAGCCTTTGTCTCCGGTACTTCACAGATGATGGAGCCTCCGCTGACACGGTCGCCCTCCTTTACAATCATATGTGCGTCCCAGAGCTTCTCTTTGTTCAGGGAATCTACAACAGTACCACGGCTGATATATGCGCCGCCGATCTTCGCAATCTCGCTTAAGGGACGCTCGATACCGTCGAAAATATTGTGCAGGATTCCGGGAGCCAGATATACGGAAATCGCGTCGCCGGTAGCTTCTACGATCTCGCCCGGCTTGATTCCGGTGGTCTCCTCGAATACCTGAATGGTAGTTCTGTCTTTATCCAGACCGATGACCTCTCCTACCAGCTTTTCCTTGCCCACATAGACCATCTCGGCCATCTTAAAGCCTGTGTTACCTTTGATGTATACGACAGGTCCGTTGATTCCATAAATCACACCTGTTCTATTACTCATGGTTTGCTCCTCCTTTTAACTGGAAGCTCTCCTTTGCCTCTGCCAGCTTACTCTCAAAGGAATTGTCGATGAGAATATTTCTGCCCGGCAATACGGCGCGTGTTCCGCCCAGGAAGGAGTATTCGCTGACCGTCACCGGTGCTCCTACTTCTGTCTCAATGCTGAACTTCTTCTGGGCGTCAGATGGGTCAATGTACAGGATGACCTCATCTCCACCCGCAAATTCTCTGGCCTCACGGAGCTGGTTCACCAGCATCTGATGATACTCCCTGGTCTCCGCAAAACGGGCCAGCAGATCCTTTACTTCCACAAAAAGCTTTTCTTTCAGTTCATCCTGCTTTTTGCTTAAGGTTCTCTTAATCTCTATCTGTTCTTCGGAGAACTGCTTGTTATTCTCGCGGATCAGACGATCCGTTTCTGTCTTGATCTCAAGCTCCTCCTGACGACGCTTTTTCTCCTGATGCTCCTCAAAAATCTTCTGCATCGCATCGGTATATTCGCGGATCATGACGTCGCTTTTATGTCTCGCCTCTTCCATGGCGTAAGTCGTAAAATGCTGCAGTTTTTCTTCTGTCGTCATTGCGCTCACCTTCCTTTTCACTCTAAAGCTTGACTCCGATGGCTTCGTTCACATAGGAGGTAATGAAGTTCTCTCCTCTTGTAGTGCCATGGCGGTCCGGAATTTCAATGAGAAGCGGCAGACTGCGGCCCAGGCGCACCTCGTTAATGACATCCGGGAATTCGCGGCCAAACTTCTCTGTGAGAATGATGACAGCGACTTCCTTGTCTGCCAGTACGCGATTCAGTTCCGCCTTCAGCTCCTCTTTTTCATGAACGACGGCGCCTTCGATACCCGCCAGGCGCATGCCTGTACAGGTATCGATATTGTCGCTTATCAAATACATCTTCATATCGATTCCGCCTTTCGGGTCAGAGATTTACAGCTTACCAAGAATCATGAAGGAGATGATCAGACCGTACAGAGCGATACCTTCGGCCATAGCTACGAAAATCATGGACTTACCAAAGATACTCTGATCCTCGCTGATAGCGCCCAGTGCCGCGCTTGCGGAAGATGCTACTGCAATACCGGAACCGATACCGGAAAGGCTGGTAGCCAGTGCTGCTGCGATATATCCGAGACCTGTGGACATGCCTGCTGCAGTCTCTGCCGTGGTCTCTGCCGCCTGTACGTCTCCGCTGTAAGCCAGAACAGCTGCCAGAGCCAGTGTACCAAAGAAGAAGAAGCAGTTGCATCCAAGGCTTCTCTTATAACGACTGCGGGAAGGCTGTCCCAGGAAATATGCTCCGAACGGAACCATAATGCTTAATACAAGAGCTGCAACCAGTAATACTTTCACTAACATAGACATTTGAATTTCCTCCTTTAAATACCTTTTGTAATAATTATATAAATAAATTAAATTATTGCTTTTGTATCTTTATTTTATTTTTCCTTCATCTTATAAGGTTTGAACGCATGTCCCGTTCCTTTGTAGAAACGGCTGAACAGCTCGTAGTACTCCAGACGAAGTACCTGAATACCTACAATCAGACCCTCCATCGCACAGACGAAAGCATTGCCCAGTACGATGACCAGCCAGTTTCCGGTGGCGCCGTTCTCAAAGCCTGCCAGCATCAGCACGACCTCCATCATGGCCGCATGGCTGACTGCGAAAGCTCCGATACGGACAAAGGACAGTGTGTTTGAGAAGAAGCTTAAGAGCACCTCAAACATCTCGAAGAAGGTCTGCACCAGGTACATCCCCACGCCGCCGTCCAGGTCGGCTTTTTTCTTCTCCATCCAGGCACTTAAGGGCTCCTTGAAGGCCATAGCCAGTAAAGGCAGTCCAAGCACCAGCACCATAATAATCGTAGCCGGAAGAGCATGTCCGCTCATGAAGAGAATCAGGCTCGCTACAATGAAGCCGTAGAAAATGAAGCCTGCCACACCGTTGGTATCAAACCAGGCCCCCTCGACATCGTGGTTCCGGACTGCCACGATAATATGAAGAATCATCGCGGTCAGAATCAGGAACATACCGAATACGATGGCTACCACGAATACGGTGTTCATCTGTCCTACCACCGGAAGGGTCATCATGGCCTCCTTGGGCTTCAGCCATCTGGCCTTCAGCACATCCTCGAAACCGAAGAAGCTGCCGTACATGAAGCCGAAGAACGTGGAGAAGATACCGGCGCTGCCTATGATGGCCGCCAGATCCATGCCCTTCTTCTTATACAGGAAGAGGCCGCCCAGCAACAGTACCAGGCCCTGTCCCACATCACCGAACATGGCGCCGAAGATAAAGGCGTAGGTGATGGCCACGAACATGGTGGGATCCATTTCATTATAGGCCGGAAGTCCGTACATCTTTACATACATCTCAAAGGGACGGAACAGCTTGAAGTTATGCAGCTTTGTAGGCGGCGTACTGAAGATATTGTCATGGTCATCTTCCACCACCACGAAGGTCTGCTCGTCATTCTCGATCTCTTTCTGAAAGGCATTCGCCTGGTCTTCCGGCATCCAGCCACAGAGAATGTAGAATACGTTGTCCTTTTCCCGGGTCAGCGCCGCGTACTTCCGGATATCGAAGCTGGCAGAACGCTTTTTCAGATAAGCGGCTGCCGCAGCCAGCTCGTCCAGGCGATCTGCTACCACAGCGGAAATCTTCTTATCCAGCTCTACCATCGCCTCATCCAGGGCTGCCAGCTGCTTTTTCAGTTCTCCGTAGGCCTGGGTGGCGGTTCCTTCATACTCATCGGGAATGAAGATATGTTCAAAGTGCATGGAGGCGTATACCGCATCCACCTTGTCAGCCAGGGAAGCCGGAACAAAATAAACTCCGTATACATACTCCTCGTCGCTGCGGCACTTATAGAAAATCGTGTCCAGCGTATCGTACACATAACGGTCGAACTTGTCAAAGTATTCTTTGGAAACCCGTCCGAAACGGTACTTCTCATAATGAAAATTCAGCAGGCTGTGGACATCAAACTCCAGACCCTGGAAGGGCTCGATGCTGTCCATGGAAGCCTTACATTTTTCGCGTTTTGCGGCAAGCTCCGCCTTCTGATCCTTCAGATCTGTCAGGTTCTTTTCCGCCTCCCTTAAAATCTGCTCCGCTTTTTCTACTGTCATGTCGGGAAATTCTCGATCTGTATGCAGATCAGCGGGGAGATACTCTGATGCCTGACGGAGAATCTCTTCATAAGGATTCTTATCCGTGTAGGCCCTCAGATTCTGTACGGTCTTAAGCTCTGTCAGGGCGTGTTCCAACTGAATCTCATACTTGGAAAGATACTGACCGGCCATGCGCTCAATATCGTTCTTCGGCCCAGTGATGCTTAAGAACTTCATCTTTACAATCACTTGCTACTACCTCCTCTACTGGTTGCTTCCGTCTTTCGACCGCTCCACATATTTCAGCGTCTCACTGGCCGGCAGTCCATAACGGACGCCCTCCAGAACCGTGGTCAATTTATCCAGCTCCTGTTCCTTTTCATACAGGTAACCGGTAATCACCGCCAGAGAATACGGGTTCTGCCGTTTCTCCTCGGTGTAAATCTTACGCAGAAATCTGTCGTACACCGTCTCCAGCTCCTGGCTGTCCAGCTTTAGAAACCTTCTGCCGTAATACGTCTTCTGGATGGCTTCCTCCAGAGCTCTCTCGTCTGCCGCTGCTACCATGGCACGGATATCGTCGTCATGAAGCTTATATGTCACCGGAATCAGCAGGGCGTAAGTAGATGCCTCCGGCATCTCATAGTACTTCTTCGCCCGGTAGATCCACATCATGTTCAGCAGATCAATCTGGCTTCCCAGGCTTCTGGTCAGAAGATTTCTGGCCGTGCCCTTGGTCAGCTTGCTGTTCTGCTTCCATATCATGGAGAAATAAAACAGATCCAGTGTCATTTCATAATCAAAGAGACTTGCGCTCTCCGCATGATCCAGCTTCTGCAGCACCTTATAATACTGGGTATCCTTCAGCGCCTCCAGGATCTCCGCCACAGTTCCGGCCTCGGCCAGCCGCTCCAGGGGCACATCCGTATAACGCTGTACCATGCTCCGCAGTTCCTTCTCTTCCGCGGTACGGTCACCGTGGTTAAAAACTCTTCGGAAGGCACGCTTGATAATCGCGATATCAAACTTGCTGAAGTACAACTTCAGGACCTTCTTCTGGTCCTTGTCACAGAAGCGGTAGATCTTGGAGAAATCATAATACAGCGTACCCACCAGCAGCTTTTCAATCTGCCCCCGGTGAAGCTCCATCTCATCGTATCCCCGAAACAGGGCTCCATAGGCCGGAATCTTTTTCAAATAGGCCACCGCCTGCGGAATATTCTCCATGGCAGCCAGCTTCGCGAAATCTTCATCGTCCAGAAGCCGACTCTCCATGGCCCGTATCTTTGTGGCAACGGCACTGTATTTCATCAGTTCGCCCATGCCTATTCTCCTATCATCTTATTAAAAATCGCAGCTGCCAGCTTCTCATGGTTCTGGCTGTACTCCGCATCCATAGCTGCCAGCTCCCGCTCTGTGTCCTGCTTCATTTTCAAAAGCTCGTTTTCCGCGGAAAGTCTGAGCTTCTCGTTCAGAGCTTTCAGCTTCTCTGCTGTCTGCGCGTCAATCTCCTTATCAAAGGCCTGTGTCTTTGCCTCGTATTCAGCCGCGATCTGCTTCTTCTGCTCCGCCGCCTTCTCTTCCAGGGCCACTGCCGCGCCCTCGATCTCAGAAAGCCTGCTTAGCACAGTTTCCATCTGCTCCATGCAAATCCCTCCTGTCTGGTCATAGTCTTTGAATCGAAACTATACTATACTCTTTTTCGCAAAAAATCCATAGTAATTTTGACCAAAATGTATATTTTCCTGTGATTTTTTTCTACAAATGTGTAGTAATTTTACAATTCCTGCACTTTTGTGTAATTTCCCTCATTAGAGAAAAAATTCCCCGACAAACGTCGAGGAATTTTATGCACAATTAATTGTATTTACGCTTTCTAGCTGCTTCAGATTTCTTCTTGCGTCTTACGCTGGGCTTCTCGTAATGCTCTCTCTTACGAATCTCCTGCTGAATGCCTGCCTTAGCACAGTTTCTCTTAAAACGACGCAGAGCGCTATCTAAAGTCTCGTTCTCTTTTACGATTACATTCGACATAGTATCACACCTAACCTCCCTCCAGTTGCGTATTGTGCATTAGACAACTGTCTGGGTATTTTACCTTTCCTTACAGCAAAGGTATCCTTGCACACATAAGATTATAGTGGTTTGAACCATTCCTGTCAACACTTTTTTTCATGTTTTCGGATCTGTTTTCGGATCTGTTTTCGGATCGCTTTTTCGTCTCTGCTCCAGACGGGCCGAAACGGATGGGAACCGTTGCAGATCCGTGTGGGGAATGGCCTGGGCCGCCCGCATGAGCTCAATAAATTCCTCCACTGCGCCGAACTGGACATACTGCATACGCTCGATGATCGTCTCTGCTTTCTCCTTCAGGCTTCGATCCAGCAGCAGCTTTTTTGCTCCCTTAAGGGATGTATTTCCCGGGGAAATGATTTTGTCCCGGTCCATATCCGGGTACATGCCGATGGTAACCGCAGACTCCTTGTCGATGTGGGTGCCGAAAGCCCCGGCCACGTAGAAGCAGCCCACATCCTCCATAGTGAGACCGATGAGATTCATCATATATTCCACCATAGTCATGGCAGCGGCCTTGGTACGGATAAATTCGTCGATATCGCTCTGATAAAAATAAAGCCCCGGCGCGTATTCGATGGCGTACTCGGTGTCTTTCTCAGAAGCCGCGTCCCGTAGAAGCTGCTTTGTCAGCCCCGGAATCCGGGACTGTCCTTTTTCCCCGCCGCCTGCGCTCTCTTCTATCTCTGTTTCCGTCACCTGAAATCTGCCCCGCAGGTCGATCCAGCCGTTCAGATAAAGCTCCGCCAGCAGATCCACGATACCGGATCCACAGATACCCTTCGCCTCCGTCCCGCCAATCACATGTGCCTTCAGCTGTCCATGTTCTGTGGTTACGCGGTCCACCGCACCGTTCTCTGCCCGCATGCCGGTGCGGACTGAGCCGCCCTCCAGGGCCGGGCCTGCCGCCCCTGCGCCTGCCAGTAGGAATTCCCGGTTGCCCACCACCAGCTCGCCGTTGGTTCCCACGTCCAGAAAGACGCTGATCTCCTCCCGGTCGGGAAGCCCGGTGGCCAGCATGCCACTGATGATATCGCCTCCCAGATAATTTTCCATGGCCGGGCAGATATATACAAAGCCCTGTATCGGGATTCCAAGCTCCGCGCCCCGGCACACCTCCGGCTCCAGGGTCTGCACTGCGTAGGGCGACTGAAAGACTCCAAAGGCGTCCAGACCCAGCAGGAAATGTATCATAGTCGTATTGCCCGCCACGGTCAGGATATTGCACTTCCCGGTATCCACGCCCGTTTTCTCCGAAAGCCGCTCCATAAGCTTTCGGAAGCCCTTCGCCGTGGCCTCCTGAAGCTCCCGCCGCCGCTCCGGGTGATCCTTGGTATAAAAGATCCGGGTCAGGATATCGTCCCCGTAGGCGATCTGCGGATTGAATACGCTCTCCGATGCCAGCGTCTCTCCCGTGTTCAGGTTAATTAACTCCATTACAATCGTTGTGCTGCCCAGATCCGCGCAGAGGCCATAATGCTGTGCTGTGGTGTCGCCCGGCTCCAAATCCAGCATTTCCCAGATGCGTCCGTCGAAGCCAAGAGAAGCCGTTACCTGCCAATCTGCCTGCTCGCAGACCTCCAGACAGCTATTCAATACCTCCGGGCGAATCCGGATATCTGTCTCATCCCGAACAAGTTCGGACTTTGGCTCATTGCCCGCGCAAAAAGAACCACAGTCCCGCAGAGCAGCCAAAAGCCTCTTCTGCATGGATCTGTGGTCCTCCTCACAGGGACGGGGCAACTCTAAATATACTTTTCTGCTCCATTCCTTCATATTCTAATTAGTTATCCAGCAGCTTGTCCTGGCCATTCCAGCTGTACAGCTTACGGATTTCCTTTCCAATCTTCTCTGACGGATGCTCAGCAGCCAGCTTTCTCATAGCCTTGAAGTGAGCCTGTCCGCCTGCCGGAGACATGTCAAGCAGGAAGTCCTTTGCGAAGGTACCGTCCTGGATATCCTTCAGGATCTTCTTCATGGTCTTCTTAGTCTCCTCTGTGATAAGCTTCGGTCCGGTAATGTAATCACCATACTCTGCAGTATTGGAGATGGAATAACGCATTCCCTCGAAGCCGGACTGGTAGATCAGGTCTACAATCAGCTTCATCTCATGGATACACTCGAAATAAGCGTTTCTCGGGTCGTAACCAGCCTCTACCAGAGTTTCGAAACCAGCCTGCATCAGGGCGCAAACGCCGCCGCACAGAACTGCCTGCTCACCAAACAGGTCTGTCTCTGTCTCGGTTCTGAATGTGGTCTCCAGGATACCGGCTCTTGCTCCGCCGATAGCCAGGCCGTATGCCAGTGCATACTCCAGAGCCTTGCCTGTGGCATCCTGCTCTACCGCTACCAGGCAGGGAGTTCCCTTGCCGGCCTGATACTCACTTCTTACGGTGTGGCCCGGCGCCTTCGGAGCGATCATGGTAACGTCTACGTTCTTCGGCGGTACGATCTGATTAAAGTGGATGTTAAAGCCGTGGGAGAACATCAGCATGTTGCCCTCTTCCAGGTTCGGCTCGATATCCTTCTTATACATAGCTGCCTGCAGCTCATCGTTGATCAGGATCATGATAATGTCTGCGCGCTTTGCAGCCTCTGCTGCTGTATAAACCTCAAATCCCTGCTCCTCAGCTCGCTTCCAGGATTTGCTTCCCTCATAAAGGCCGATAATGACATGGCATCCGGACTCCTTTGCGTTCAGTGCCTGTGCATGTCCCTGGCTGCCGTATCCGATTACTGCGATGGTCTTTCCATCCAGCAGAGACAGATTGCAGTCTTCCTGATAATAGATCTTTGCCATTTTTTCATTCCTCCATTTTACTTTATGTAAATAATTTATGCTTGAGGCGGCAGCATCCGGCCCGCAGCCGGTAATGTAGTCACCTGAAGTATCGTAAATAAGTCCTTTCGGATTAGCTGAAATCGTAATCCATAAGCTGACCGTCCTCGTCATACATCTTCACATCGAAGGTACCTCTGGACAGACCGGTAATGCCGGTTCTCGCCAGCTCCAGAATCTCATATCCGCTTAACAGGTCGATAAAGGCGTCCACCTTGGACTGGTTGCCGGTCAGCTCGATGACCAGGGATTCCTTGGCCACGTCCACGATCTTCGCACGGAAAATATTGGCTACTGCGATGAGGGACTGGCGGTTCTCCTCACTGACCTTCAGCTTAATCATAATCAGCTCGCGGCAGATAGAAGTTTCGGGCTCCAGGCGCTTGATATCAATCACGTCTACCAGCTTATTCAACTGGTTCTCAATCTGCTGCATAATAATCTCGTCGCCCTTGGCTACTACGGTAGCACGGGAATAACGGGGATCGGCGGTTACGCCAACCGTCAGGCTGTCGATATTGTAACCACGGCGGCTGAACAGGCCTGCGATACGGCTTAACACACCTGAGGTATTATCGACCAGAATAGAAAATACAACTCGTTTCATAGCTTTCCCTTCCCTTTTAAGTGTTCGCTGCGCGGACAGTTGTGCTGTCCGCGCAGTCAAATCTTTCTCTTGATTCTACCAAGTTCGACACCCGTTGTCAACCACTTCAACAGGGAATCTTCGTTTTCTGCTTTGCCTAGTTGGTCAGCATCATCCGGTCGTTGGCGAACTCGCCGCCGCTGACCTCCTCGAATTTGGCCAGCAGGTCGGATACCTTCAGGTTTTTCTTCTCCTCGCCCGCCACATCGTAGATCACATGGCCTTCATACATCATAATCAGACGGTTGCCATGGGCGATAGCGTCCTTCATATTGTGAGTGATCATCAAAGTGGTCAGGTTATCCTCTCCGACAATGCGGTCTGTGGCGTCCAGAACCTTGGCTGCAGTCTTCGGATCCAGGGCTGCTGTATGCTCATCCAGAAGCAGCAGACGCGGTTTTTTTAACGTAGCCATCAAAAGGGTTAAAGCCTGTCTCTGTCCACCGGACAGAAGGCCAACCTTGCTGGTCAGACGATCTTCGAGACCCAGGCCCAGACTTGCCAGGCGCTCTTTATAATACTCCCGCTCCTTCTGGGTGATACCGGGCTTTAAGAAACGCTTGGCCCCTCTTCTGGCTGCCAGGGCCAGATTTTCCTCGATCTGCATGCCTGCCGCGGTACCGGTCATGGGATCCTGGAATACACGTCCCAGATAAGCAGCGCGTTTGTGCTCCGGCAGCTTTGTCACATCTACACTGTCAATGGAGATTTTTCCCTTGTCCACGGGCCATACGCCTGCCACTGCGTTCAGCATGGTGGACTTTCCTGCTCCGTTGCCGCCGATGACGGTGACGAAGTCGCCCTCGTTCAGATGCAGGTTCAGGCCTGCCAGAGCGGTCTTCTCATTGACGGTGCCTGCGTTAAAGGTCTTCCATACATTTTCTACTCTAAGCATTTGCCGCACCTCCCTTTTTTACCGGTTTTGCAAAATATTTGCCCTTCAGGTACGGGATAGCCAGGAATACGGCCACTACCAGAGCGGAGATCAGCTTCATGTCGTTGGCGTTCAGACCTGCCATGATAACCAGCTGATATACAATCCAGTAAATGATAGCGCCAAGCACTACTGTAAAGAGTTTAAAGCCGAAGTTCCGGCTGATTTTTCCAAAGATAACGTTTCCGATGATAACGGCTGCCAGTCCGATAACGATGGCGCCGCGGCCTGCGTTGACATCCGCAAACCCATTATACTGGGCATACAGTCCACTGGACAGTGCCACAATACCATTGGAAATCATCAGGCCGATGATTTTGCTGGTGTTGGTATTGATGCCCTGGGCTCTGGACATGTTCTCGTTGTTACCGGTGGCACGAATGGAACAGCCAAGCTCGGTGCCGAAGAACCAGTACAGAACGGCGATGATCACCAATACAAACAAACCTGCCACGAAGTTCGTATTCTGATAGAAGGGAACCCCCTTTACCCAGCGAAGGGATACGATCTGGTCGTATTTACCGAAGGCCAGTGCCTGGTTCGCTTTCTCACCCATGATACGAAGGTTCACGGAGTAGAGGCCAAGCTGGGTCAGGATACCTGCCAGAATCGCCGGGATCCCCATGGCTGTATGAAACAGTCCGGTTACCAGTCCAGCTGCCATACCTGCCAGGAATGCTACAAACAGAGAAACCCATACCGAATGGCCGCTCTGCATCATCATAATGCAGACCGCGCCGCCGGTGGCCATGGTTCCGTCCACGGTCAGGTCTGCCAGATCCAGTACCTTATAGGTGATGTACACACCGATTGCCATAATGCCCCAGATCAGTCCCTGGGCACAGGGGCCCGGCAGGGCATTGAAAAACTTTAAAACATCCACTTTTACTTCCTCCTGCTTTGTACTTGCACAAAATTACGCAAAATTGCGTAAAGCTTTCAATATTATAGCAAAAAGCGGATAAAAAGGGAAGTCCTTTTTATCCGCTTTCTTAAATTCGTTGGTTTATTTATCAGAAGCGCTTACTCTGCTGCTTCGATTGCCACATAATCATCCGGAATGGTTACGCCCATGGCCTCTGCCAGCTCAGGATTGTATTTCTTTGTGAACTCCGGTGCGTACTCGATGGGCATCTCGGATACGTTTGCTTCGCCGGTCAGAATCTTCACTGCCATCTTACCGGTAGCTACACCCAGGTCATAGTAGCTGATAGAAAGAGTCGCTACGCCGCAGCCTGCGCAGATGCCTTCCTCGCCTGCGATTACCGGAACCTTCTCCGGCTCACAGATGTTGCGGACGATCTCGGTATTGGATGCCACTGCGTTGTCAGTGGGTACATAGATGACATCGCTCTCGCTTGCCGCTGTGGTTGCCACAGAAGAAAGGTCGTTGGAATCAGAGAAAGAGTACTGCTTGCAGGTGTAGCCCAGCTCCTCCAGAGCTGCCTGTACAGTGTCTACCTGATACTGAGAGTTCGCCTCAGCGGAGCAGTACAGAAGTCCCACGTTCTTTGCCTCCGGGAACAGCTCATTCAGCATGGCTGCCTGCTGGTCAAGCGGAGCCAGGTCGGAGGTACCGGATACGTTGGTTCCTACCAGACCGTCAAAGTTATCAATGTCAAGGGCTACGCCGTACTCAGTTACCGCAGTTCCCAGTACCGGAATAGTATCGGTTCCCTGTGCTGCTGCCTGCAGAGCCGGTGTGGCATTTGCAAGAATCAGGTCTACATTGTCAGATACAAGCTGGTTGATGATGGTAGCGCAGGTAGCGGAATCTCCAGAAGCGTTCTGCTCCTCGAAGGTGACGTTCTCTTCACCAAGCGCTTCTACGATGGCGTCCTTGAAGCCCTGTGTGGCTGCGTCCAGCGCGTCGTGCTGTACCAGCTGGCAGATACCTACGGTGTAGGTCTCTCCGTCTGCGGAAGCCGCGTCTGCTGTATCGGTGGTTTCTGTGGTCTCAGCCGCGGTATCTGCTGCTGTTGTAGTATCAGCTTTTCCTCCGCATGCTGCCAGGGACAGGGTCATAGCTCCTGTCAGTGCTAATGCAAGTAACTTTTTCATAGTAAATCCTCCTGTATATCCTCCATTTTGCAACACTGACGCTTCGACGCCACAGCGCTTTGGCGTATTAAAGTGCCGCATCACTTGTTTTATTGTATACCCGAGGATACAATTTGTCAATCGCTTTTTTATTTTTCCTTGATGTCAAAACAGACCGCCTTCTGCCCGAAAGCATGGCGGTCTGTCTGTCCGTTAGGGAACGTGATTTCATTTACTGGCGAAGCTCCGCCTTCAGGCCCTCCAGCCCCTTCAGAATCCGCTTCATAGCCGCGGAAATGTCGCCTTCCTCAAGGGTCTTGTCCTTGCCGCGGAATACGATAGAGTAAGCCACAGACTTGTAGCCTTCCTTAATCTGGCTTCCCTCGTAGATATCGAACAGCTTGAAGCTCTCCAGATGACTTCCGCCCTTCTGCTCGATGACTTCCTCGATCTGGCCTGCCAGCACATCCTTCGGGATCACCATGGAAATATCACGTGTGACAGCCGGGAATTTGGCTATACCTTCGTACTTGCGATCGAAAGTCGCCACCTCGGTCACTGCCGGCATATCCAGGACAGCCACATAAGCGCGCTCGCCGATGCCGTAATTGTCGGCAACCACCGGATGAACCTCACCCAGATATCCCATCAGCCTGCCATCGTAATAGATATTTGCCTGACGGCCCGGATGCAGATAGTTTTTACCGGCCTTCGGATCATAGTGTACGCGGTCGCGCATGCCCAGTTTTTCAAAGAACTCCTCGACCACGCCCTTCATGTTATAGAAATCGCCGTCGCCATACATACCCAATGTAAACTGCATGCGCTCATCCGGAAGTTCGTTAAGCGGCAGTTCTTTTGCGATATAAATATTGCCCAGCTCATAGAGACGTACATTTTTATTTCTGCGGTTGTAGTTGGTAGCCAGTGAGGTCAGCATGCCGTTCATGGATGTGGTACGCATGATGCTGAAGTCCTCGCCCAGCGGGTTGGAGATCTTAATGGCCTGGCGCATGGGATCATCGACACTCAGAAGCAGCTTGTCAAATACCTTCGGGCTCTCGAAGGAATAGGTCATGCCCTGAGAGAATCCGCAGAACTCCGCGATATCTCTTGCCACAGCCTCCACACGAAGCTTGAACGGAAGCTTGCCGGTGGTCGCCTCTCCTCTCGGAAGAGTGGTCGGAATATTATCATATCCAAAGAAACGCGCTACCTCTTCAGCCACATCTGCCAGGCGGTGAATATCCTGACGGAAGGTGGGCGCTACGATCTCGTTTGTCTTCTCATCGTAATCCAGTTCTACCAGCTTCAGGTAATCCAGCATCTGTTTCCTGGTCAGATCTGTTCCCAGCAGGGCGTTGATCCTGTCTGCGTCAAACGTCACTCTGGAGGGCTCACTCTTGCCGTTGTATACATCTACCATGCCGTCTACTACTTCACCAGCGCCCAGCTCCTCGATGAGCTGGCAGGCACGATCGATAGCCGCCTGCGCGTTATTCGGATCCAGACCCTTCTCGAACTTACCGGAAGCGTCCGTACGAAGGCCGATACGCTTTGCGGAAAGACGGATGTTCACGCCATCGAAGCAGGCAGCCTCAAAGAGCATAGTCTTTACATTATCGGTGATCATGGAGTTCTCTCCGCCCATGATACCCGCGATGCCCACAGCCTTCTCGCCGTCGCAGATCATCAGCACATTTTCATCCATGGTCCGCTCCTGACCGTCCAGGGTAACGAACTTCTCGTCTTCCTCGGCCCGGCGCACCAGAATCTGATGACCGGCGATAGTATCCAGGTCGTAAGCGTGCATGGGCTGGCCATACTCTTCCATGACATAGTTGGTGATATCAACAATATTATTAATGGGACGGATACCGTTGACAGCCAGTCTGCGCTGCATCCACTTGGGTGATGGAGCCAGCTTGATGTTCTTTACGACTCTTGCGCAATAACGGGGGCAGAGATCTGCATCCTTTACATCTACTTTAATATAATCATTCACGTCTCCGCCGGATCCCTTTACGGTCACAACAGGAGGTACGAACTTCTTACGGAAGGTAGCTGCCGCCTCGCGGGCGATACCGATGACGCTGTAGCAGTCCACACGGTTGGAGGTAATCTCGTACTCAAATACCACATCGTCCAGTCCCAGTGCATGGATGGCGCTCTCGCCTACCACTGCGTCGTCCGGGAAGATGTAGATGCCGTACTCCGGAGCCTCCGGGTACATTTCACGGGTCTGACCCAGCTCCTCGATGGAGCACATCATGCCGTTGGACTCTACGCCGCGAAGCTTACCTTTCTTAATCTTAATTCCGCCCGGGGTCATCTTACCGTCGTGTCCGCCAGCCACACGGCCGCCGTCCAGGACCACCGGAACCTTCTGTCCTTCCTTTACATTGGGTGCACCGGTCACGATCTGAATCGGCTCCGCCTCTCCGATATTGACCTGGCAAATCACCAGCTTGTCCGCATCCGGGTGCTGCTCAATCTTCACAATCTGTCCGATGATGATATTCTCCAGATCTGCATCCAGCCTGGTAAAACCCTCTACCTTCGTTCCGGAAAGCGTCATCGCATCGGTATATTCCTGGGCCGTCACATCCAGATCGGGCACATAAGCTTTAATCCATGATAAAGATGTATCCATTTTTATTCTCCTCTCTATTCCAAACGTTCCCCGTGCTACGCTCGAGAAAACTTCGTTTTCCCTCGCTTGGGGCTATCGCCCCATACAGCAAGTCCCATGCATCCGCAGTCAGATACATCTGTCTGCAAATGCCTGTGCCTTCCTGTGCACGGCTCACTGCTATCAAAACTGTTTCAGGAACCGAATATCGTTCTCATACAACAGACGCATATCATCAATCTCGTATTTCAAGAGCGCAATTCTCTCCAGACCTACACCAAAGGCAAAGCCGGTGTACTCGTTGGGATCGATGCCGCACATCTCCAGTACGTGGGGATGTACCATACCGCAGCCCAGGATCTCGATCCAGCCGCTGCCCTTGCAGAAACGGCAGCCCTTTCCGCCGCACTTGAAGCAGCTCACGTCCACCTCGGCACTGGGCTCTGTAAACGGAAAATGATGAGGACGGAACTTTGTCTTTGTCTCTGCTCCGAACAGTTCCTTCGCGAACTCTTCCAGAGTACCCTTCAGATCCGCAAAGGTAATATTCTTATCTACAACCAGACCCTCGATCTGATGGAAGGACGGAGAATGGGTCGCATCCACCTCATCGGAACGGAATACACGTCCCGGCGCAATCATACGGATGGGCAGCTTGCCCTGTTCCATGACACGGGCCTGACACGGAGAAGTCTGGGTACGCAGTACGATGTTCTTATTAATATAGAAGGTATCCTGCTCATCCTTGGCCGGATGTCCCTCGGGGATGTTCAGCTTTTCAAAATTATAAAGATCATACTCGATCTCCGGGCCTTCTACTACCTCATAGCCCATACCGATGAAGATACGCTCCACCTCTTCCAGAGCGATGGTGTTCGGATGACGATGGCCTACGTTGTTCTTCTTGGCCGGAAGGGTTACATCGATAACCTCCGCTTTCAGCTTCTCCTCACGAACCATAGCCTCCATCTTTGCCTTGGCCTCTTCCAGGACCTTTTCAATCTCCTCTCGGGTCTCATTCACCAGCTGGCCCACCTTCGGTCTGTCCTCGGGAGCCACATCCTTCATGCTCTTCAGTACGCTGGTCAGTTCACCTTTTTTACCGAGAATCGCCACGCGGGCGTCATTCAGTGTGTTCAGATTCTTTGCTTCCCGAATCTGGGCAATGGCATTTTCCCGGATTTTCTGCAGTTTTTCCTTCATTCTTCTCACCTTTCCTGAATTATTGGTTTTTTAGGGACGTGTACTCCAGGGCAGTCTCGGAAAGCCGCCTGCCCTTCTCAATGCAAACGCGCAAAAAAATCCGTCCCTACTAAAATGTAGGGACGGACAATATATTCCGCGGTACCACCCTGATTCCTGTCACTCTGTTTTCTATATTTATCAGAATTTATCAGACAGGCTCTCATCTTCTGCGTAACGTGCAGGCTACGTCACTGCCTACCAAAGCTCTTCAGCAATGCTGCTCCGGTGTGAATTTCAGGCGCTTTTCTGAACTTAAAACCGCTTACAGCCGCTGACGGTCTCTCTCTGAAAGAAGAAAAGGCTTTACTGTGCACCTTCATCGCATTTGTTATATCGAGATTTATTCTATACCTGCCCAGCGGCGGTTGTCAAGTATTTTCTGTTTTATTCTGCTGTTCCCGCTGCTGTTCCCGCTTCTGTTCCTTCAACATCCGTCTGTAATAAGACACCCGGCGGAACTGATCCTCGAAGTAGGAATTGATCTCGGCGCCAATGAGAATAATGTACATACAGAAGTACAGCCACAGCATCACCAGCACAATCGTGGTCAGACTGCCGTACATATTGATCAGGCCCGGTGAATACTCCACATACAGGGAGAACACGATGGAAAATACATACCAGCACACAGCGGAAAACAGGGCTCCCGGCGCCTGCCGGAACAGACGTACCTTCCGGTTCGGCACAAACCGGTACAGAACCATAAAAAGCACCGCCAGAATTCCGATGGCCACTATGCCTTTGAGACGCAGGATGATCTCCGTCACATAGGTGAGAATGGGCGCGTATTCCACCGCCACCTTGTGCAGGGAATTACCGAAGACCAGCACCACCAGGGACAGGATAATGGCCACCACAAACACCACCGTATAAAGAGCGGACTGGAGACGCAGGATGATGTAGTTTCTGCGCTCCTCCACATTGTAGATCATATTCATGCCCTGAATCAGCCCCATGAAGCCCTTGCCTGCGGACCAGGCGGTCATGATCGCGGACAGGGAAATGGTCACCGCCGTCCGGCTGTAGACTTCATCAATGAGCCCCTGAATAAAGGTATCCATGCTGGGCGGAAAAAGCACCTGGGCCACCCGGTAGATATTCTCGGGAGTCAGGGAGGTATACTGGATCAGGGTCACCAGCAAAATGATAAAAGGGAAAAAGGACAGCATAATAAAGTACGCGGTCTGTGCCGCATACGCCGCCACGCAGTCCTCCTGCATGGCGTTCAGAAAGCCCATGATTAATTTCACGCATTTTTTCAGAAGCTTCATCGTACCCCCGTCATCCTTTATCCTTTATCCTTTATCCCGCGCAGTCTCTGTCTCAGACGTTCCCCGTCTTATCTCATACAGATTATCTTACCATATTCCACCGATTCCCGTCAATTCTGCACCCGCATAAAAGAACTCCAGAATTTCTTCAAAGGATTTTCCCTGCTTTCCCATGGCGTTGGCCGCGTTCTGGCTCATACCCACGCCGTGGCCATAGCCGCCGCCCTGCAGCTTCCAGCCGGACAGCTCTCCTTTTTTATCAAACAGCGGCGTGATCTGAAAGCAGGCGCTGGGAAGAAGACTCCCGCAGCGGGATACCGTTCCGTCCTGCTTCCGGATCTCTGCACCCGGCAGGCCAAGGAGCTCCCGGATCTCATACTCTCCTGCAATCTCCAGGTTTTGTTTTTTTCCACGAATCCGAAGCCGTACTGCCGCGCCGCCCGGATTTCGCTCCAGCACGTCGATACCCTGTATCGTTCCGATGGCTTCCGCCTGATTCACATGAACGGACAGATTTTCATTATCCTCCTCCAGTTCCCAGCGATACCACCCCAGTTCTGCTTCCCAGGTATCCTCCCGGTTTTTCAGAAACTTCCGAAAGGCCTTTTCCGTGCTCAAATCCACGGTCTCCCCGCCCTCCTTTACCTGATGAACTGTCAGATAGGGCGTCATCTCCCTGTCTCCATCCTTCCAGACCTCCTGGTTTCCCACAGCTCCCCAGGAGGTGGAAAAGTAATAAGCCGTAATCAGCTCTCCCTGCCAGACCAGTACCTGTCCCTCTGTCTCCTCCACGGCCCGGTCTGTGGCCTCTGTCCGTTCCACATTTCCATAGACCTGATAATGGACGCTGTCGTCCACATGAGCCTCGCAGAAAGGATAGCCGTATGCGCTCTGCTCCTTATAAGCATAGGTACGGGCGCAGACTGCCTGGGCCTTCAGAGCTTCGCTGTGATAGCCCGAGGGCATTTCGCTGGGGACCACCCCCTTCAGATAGGTCTCCACCGGCAGCTCGTTGATCAGATAAAATCCCTTCTCCGAAGGCCGGATTTCCAGAAGCCCCGGATACACCGGATGGCCGCAGTTCCGGTTCAGGGAAACTGCCTGGATTCCCTGTTCTCCGGCCTGCACCGTCATCACCTCCGGCCAGTCTGCCAGGGGTTCCCCGTTCAAGTATAACACACCGTCCTCCCAGCTGAACAAAAAGATGGTTCCTGTCTCCAGAACCTTTCCTTCTTCGCCGCCCAGAAGTGACAGTTCTTCTCCGTCTGCCGCTTCCAACTCCACATTCTCATGCAGGATATCCCGGAATTCATCCGTTTTCAAAAGAACCCGGATCGGTTCTTCTTTCAAAACTGCATTTTCTGCCTCCATATCTTCCTCCTCCAAGGAATCTTCTCTCTTGTTTATCTTCTCTGTCTCATCTGTCTCTTTCGTTATTTCCTCTTGATATACCGGAAGTTCCTCTTCTTTTCCTCTCCCTCTTCCATGTACCTGTATACAGAGAATTACGCAGCCCAGAAGCAGAAGCGCTGTCTTCTCCAGAACCTGACTCCGTTTTTCTCTCCGGACCCTGTCCCATTTCAAGTCCCATCTCAATCCTGTCCCTCCCCGGCCTTTTCTATCAGTTTATTCCAACGGAGGATATTCTATGCCCTTCCGGTTCCGTCGCGCCGAGGCGCGGTTGCCTTGGCAACTATCTACCACTGCGCCGAGTGCGCATCTTTGCAAGCTCTGCTTGCTTTTATGGAATAGGGAATTCTATCGGAATTTCCTATTCCATAAAGAAGACGGGAGATACTTTCCTGCTTCCCTGGAAAGTATCTCCCGTCTTTTTGGAGAGTCAGATTATATAGTACAGGTTTCAATGCATCTCCCGGCCACCGCTCACATTAAACGCCTGGCCGGTACAATAGTCACCGGAAACCGTCAAAAACTCAACAAAGTCTACCACATCTTCGATGGAGGTCAGCCGGCCCAGCGGCACCTTGGCGGTGAACTTGTCTACGACTTTATCCCGCTCCATATGAAGATTCTTGATATAGCCTGCGCTTACCGCGCTCCATACGCCCGTGTGATCGGTGATACCCGGGCAGATACAGTTTACATTGATATTGAAAGGAGCCACCTCATAGGCGATGGCCTGGGTCATGGCAATGATCGCGCCCTTGGCTGAAGAGTAAGGAACCATCAGCGCCGAACCGGTCTTTCCGCTCTTGGATGAGAAGTTAATGATCTTACCCTCTTTAGCTTCTTTCATGTCCCCGATGACTTCCTGAATACAGTAGAAAGCACCGTAAACATTGACCTTCATGATCTTATCCCACTCTTCCGGAGTCACATCCTCGATGGGATTCTAGCTGGACAGACCGGCCACATTCACCAGACTGTAGACCGTGGGGTGTTCTGCGTGAATCTTTCGGAAAGTCTCCTTCACCGCATTTCGGTCTGTAATGTCCACCACGTATCCCTTGGCGTCATAGCCCTGCTCCCAGAGCGTGGCCGCGCTCTTCTCCACTTCCGGATTCACATCCAGAAGAATGACTGTGGCTCCATCCTTACAGTACCGCTCCGCCACTGCGAAGCCGATACTCTTGGCCGCTCCCGTTACCACACATACTCTCTCTTTTATTGTATGCATTCTCGTCCGCTCCTATTCCTGTGGAATCGCTTTCGCGATTTGATTCTATTTCTGTACGATATAGCTTGGTTTCCGGTTAAAAAGATAGCTGTCCTGCACCGTATTGGTGATCAGGGCGTAGAAGCTGTCCGTAGCGGAGCTAAGCTGGATCCCCAGATACTTCAGGGCCTGGATGCCTTCCTTTTCACTGCGTTCCGACACCTGGGACAGCAGATACCGGGCAAAGCCCACGATATCCTTCTGCCGCACCTCCGGATCGGACTGCCAGATCTGCTTACAGATCTGACCAAACATACCCAGACGGGCCTGATAGAACTTCATGCACTCCTCCACGGAGGTGCCGTCTGCCGTTCCCACCAGCTTTCCGTACACATCCCGGGCTACCGCCTCCTGAATCTGGGTCCGGTATTTCTCCGAGGTCAGCTTCGGCTTTGCATTCCAGGACAGCGCCTCGATGACCAGCAATACAGTCAGGTACTCTACGGTAAACCGGCTCTGCTCCTCCTGGGACATGTGCAGCTCCTGCATCAGCTTTTTATCCTCTGCTGCTCTCCCGTAATATTCTACTACCAGTCCGCTGATCGTATCGATATATTCCTCCATCGACAGCTGAAGCGTCGTATGCAATGCCATCTTTTTCATAGGATCCCGTTCCTTTGCTATTCCAGATTTGCGTGATGATTTTTTACTGTTTCCTCGGTCCAACCGTTGCGTTTCATAATCTCCAGGGCGATCACATCGCACAGCAGATACAGCTGCTGTTCCACCAGAGTGGACATGGGCTGAATGGAAATCACTTCATCGTCTCCCGAGAACTTGGTGCGGCCCTTCAGATACAATCTCTGATCCGCGATCTGATCCACGGAGCTGTCCGGCGTACATCCGATATAGAATACGCTGGCTCCCACGCTGTCGGCCTTCTTCGCGATCTGCACCGGTACAATGCTCTCTCCTGAGGAAGAAGCTACCAGCACCAGATCGCCCGGCCCCACCGGGCCTTCCGTCTCAGCGCCCACATAATTGATGTCCACACCCAGGTGAAGCAGACGCTTCACCCAGGCCTTCATGGAAATCAGAACACGTCCCACGCCTACGCAGAGCACTCTCCGGTTCGGGGTCATCAGTGCGTCCACCAGCGCATCCAGCTGTTCCTCATCAATGGCGCTCATGGCTGTTTCCAGCTCTTTTACGATAATGCTCTGCCATTTTTCCGTCATTTCGCATTCCTCGAATACATGGCCTTACAGATGGATACCTTTCTGGTAAAGATATCAGAGCAAAGCTGCGGCAGATCGTCCAGATTGCTGCGGTGGGTAATCAGATCCTCCACCGGCATCCGGCCCTCGTCCATCATCTTTACGGTGTAATGCCACTCGTTGATGGGGCTCTGCGCGTAATGGGAATTCCAGATACCCTGAATCTTCAGCTCTTTGCGGAGAATCAGGCTGTGCTGATGCAGCTTGATGGTGGTATCTCTGTGGGGATTACCCATCATTACGATGGTTCCGAAGGTCTTTACGCACTCAATGGCGTTACCCAGAGCCGCGCCGGTTCCGGTTCCCTCGATGACCACATCCGCCGGTCTGCCGTTGTTGAGCTTGCGAAACTCCTCGTCCACATTGACCTTCAGGCAGTTTACGGTCTTCACGCCGCGTTCCTCCGCGAAGGCTACTTTATCGTCTGCCACGTCTACCAGCATAATCGGATCCGCTCCGAAGATCTTACCCCAGCGGGCCATCATCTGTCCAATAGGGCCTGCTCCGAAGATCAGGAGGGACTGTCCTGCGGAAATACCGCTCAGGCGCACTGCATGCTGTGCTACGGTACAGGGCTCTACCATACCGAGGGCGTCACCGGAAAGATCCGGATTTCTGGATTCTACAAAATGCCATGCGCTGGGTACCAGGCAGTACTCCGCGAAACCGCCGTCGCTTCTGGATCCCAGATAGTCGTAATCCAGACACATTGCGTAGTTTCCTGTCTCGCAGGATTCACATTTCCGGCAGGGAATGCAGGGGAAGATAGCTCCGCGCTTTCCAACCAGATTCGGATCCGCGTCCTCACCTACCGCTACGATCTCGCCGCCAAACTCATGTCCGATGGTCAGCGGATATTTCTGCTTGCTGGTTCCCAGCTCGAAGATACGGGGAATATCAGATCCGCAGATACCGCAGGCATCCACGCGAACCAGAAGCTGCTCTCCGTGAGGTTCGGGTACATCCACCTCCACCGTACGGAAATCACCGATTTTAAATAACTGCGACGCTTTCATTTTCATTTTTTACTCCTCCTATGTTCCTACAGCAGCTTGGCGATATCGTACTGTCTTGCCGAAGGAATAATCTGCACCTCTACCTTTACACCTTTGGCGATGAGTTCCTTAAAGATCTCTCTCTCCTCGGGAGATGCGGAAATATTCTGGAACAGCTTGGTTCTGCCATTGGACATTCCCATACCGCCGATGTTTACAAAATCAATGTCGATGCCATTGTCGATGAGCTGTTTGATGGTTCCCGGAACCTTTACAATGATCATGGTGGGCTTCTTCAGACCCTCTTTCAGTAGCTTGGTTGCCTCCTCGACGGAGCGAATCTCGATGGAAATGTGATTCGGAACCAGCAGGGAAAACATCTCGCCCATGAACGGGTCCTGGCATACCTTATCATCAATGACCAGAATGTGCTGGATAGCCGGAATGCTCTTCAGCCATGCCGCGCATACCTGTCCGTGAATTAATCTGTCGTCGATTCGTGTAAAAAGAAGATTCTCCATACTCATATTGTCTACACCCTTTCTTTTTCGGTTTTACCGCTTTCCAAACTCCGAAATCTCGTTTCGGCCGTTTTCCAGAAGAGCCTCTATCAGCTCTTCCATCGTCATCTCGTCGCTGCGCTCCATCACACAGTACATGACCATGGGAAGATTTACGCCTGTGAGAATCCGTATCTTGTGTGTCATGGACAGACGGAACATGGTATTATTCGGCGTGCCGCCGGCGATATCCACCAGGGCCAGAACGCCATCCCCCGTATCCAGTTCCTCCACCTTTTTCTCCGCCAGCTCCAGAAATTCTTCCGGGGACTGTCCGGGCAGTACACAGACGCTGCTCATCTGCTCTTTTTCACCAACCAGCATTGCCGCGCTGTTCAGGAATTCTTCCGCAAGACGACCATGGGTCGCCACAAGAACACCAACCATTCCTTTTCTCCTTTCACGCGTCCAGCGCTTTCCGATATGCCTCGCAGTTCTTTACGAAACCTGCGGGACCGTCCTTCATGGTGGAAGAGGTTCCCACCACCAGACCGTTGGCTCCTGCCGCCAGCATCCGGGGCGCGTTTTCTGTTGTCGTATTTCCGTCCACGATTAAATCAATATTCTTACCGGAGCGATCGATGATTTCCCGGATACGTTTCAGTTTCTCCAGATGATCCGGCACCATCTTCTGTCCCGCGAAGCCCGGATTCACTGCCATAACCAGTACGAAATCCAGAACTCCGGCCATCTCCTCCACCCAGGATACGGGCTCGCCGGGGCTTAAAACAATACCTGCCCGGCATCCGCGCTCACGGATACTCATGAGGAAACGATAGGGATTGCGGGCCACTTCCGGATGGAAGCTTACCCAGTCCTTCGGCTGCGGTTTTAAATATTCCAAAAACATCTCCGGCTCGGTACACATCAGATGGATATCCACCGGCATATCCGTAATGCTCTTCAGGAACTGATAGTCCCGGACGCCCATCATGATATTCGGTACATAATGCCCGTCCATCACGTCAAAATGAATGGCGTCCACTCCGCCCTGCTCAAAGCCTCTTACATAGGGCTCCATCTCCGCCGGAGTGCAGCACATCACAGATGGTAAGATGATAACTTTCTGATTCATAAATAATTCCTCTTTTACTTTTCGGTTCTTTCTGGTAAATATGGCAGCCGAAACACTTCCGCTCCTGACTGCCATATCCCACTTACTCTAATTTAACGATATGCTCCGCACAGTGCGCCAAGGCCAACTGTAACAAATGCAAGTACGAACATGATAAGGATGATCGTGTTCGGTTTTACTCTCTTCTTCAGGAGGGCACGTACGCCAAGTACCAGGCCCAGCGGAAGGATACCCGGAAGCAGCGCGTCCAGCACGGTGGTCTGCAGGTTGAAGGATACGGAACCGATCTCGTTCTGTACTTCCCATCCAATCAGAGACAGATTGTAGCTGATGTTGTTGACTGCCATACTTCCGACTACCATCAGACCTACGATGCTGACCAGATCCAGAATTTGATTCAGAACACCGGTCTTCAGGAAACTGATGATTGCGCTCTTACCCTGTTTGTAACCCAACATGTACATGTTGTAGCCCAGGGTCAGCATGATTGCCTTGTAAATAATCTCGAATAAAATCGGGCCTGCGTAGTTGCCTGCCAGTGCCAACTGGATGCAGACACCTGCCAGAATCGGGTATACGATAGACTGTGAAACTACGTCACCGATACCAGCCAGAGGTCCCATCAGAGCGGAACGAACGGATACGATCTCATCTGCCGTAATGTCGCCGTCCAGCGCTCTCTTCTCCTCCATTGCCGCTGTGATACCATGGATAACAGTACCCATATAAGACGGCTCTGTATTAAAGAAGTTAAAGTACTTGGAAATTTCTTCTGCGTACTGCTCCGGCTCATATAACCGGCGGATAATCGGAATAAACGCATTGGCGTTACCAAGAGCCTGCAGACGTTCATAGTTATAACAGGTCTCACTGGAGTATCCCAGCATCCAGTTTTTTACCAGATCGGATTTTCTTAATGCTCTGTCACCCATAACTATGCCACCTCCTTGTCTTCTTTGTCCTTACCAAAGTAGTAAAGGACGAACGCGATGATTGCGCCGAATACGGTAATTGCCATGGTGCTCAGTCCCAGGAACTGTGCCAGGAAGAAGCCCAGGAAGAAGAACGGAAGAAGTTTCTTCGTCTGTCCCAGGTAATTCAGCAGCATGCCGATACCAAGTGCAGGGAGGATACCTCCAACCATTGCGAATGCGTCGATGATCCACTGGGGCATTGCAGAGAGCCAGTCACCTACTACGGAACCCTTCATAACGATCAGGAACGCCGGAAGGCCGTTCAGAATCAGGGATACGAAGAAGGACGGTACATAGTTGAAGAAACGAACCATCTTCAGGTCTCCTCTTGCAGCTGCCTTTTCTGCCATATGTACCCACATGGAGTTGATGGACATATAAGCATTCCAGATCATAACTGCTACGGAACCGAGGATAACGCCGATGGTAGTTGCTGTGGTCATATCCAGACCGGATACCAGACCCAGAGCGGTTCCTACGGAACCAGCGAACATTGCGTTACCGGGCATGGAGCCTCCGGCTGTAATGAATCCTACATAAGGCAGGTTGATGGCTGCCGCCAGCATCATACCTTCCATGGGGCGTCCCATAACGATACCTACCAGGAATCCGGACCAGATAGGATACAGCCATGTTCTTGTGATGATATGGCTAAACCACCAGGTACTGCAGGTAGCGATCAGAGCTACCAAAATCGCACGAACTATCATACTTTTTCTCTCCTTATATTGTTATTTTTGTTACCGTTGGCTTTTACTGCGGACCCGGATAACACTCACCTCCCCCTTCTCCTTTTGGCTGCAATAAAAACCCCCATTTCCTGAATTTTATTCATCCAGGTCATTAATATATGCTATCACCTTTTCCAAGGCTTGAGCTTCATCGGAACCGTCTGCGGTGACGCAGACGTTTGTGCCTTCTGTAAAGCACCCCTTCAGTACGGAAAACATGCTCTTTCCGTTGCAGGAGATATCTCCGTTTTTCAAAATAATGTCACTTTCAAAGGTCTTGCACAGCTTTACCAGCTGGGATGCGGGTCTGGCATGCAGACCTGTTTTATTCTTTACTACTGTAGAACTCTCTACCATTTTTATCCTCCACTACTTTTTTCACTGTTTTTCTTTTTTCAAAATAATTCCCCGAAATCCTTTTTACTGTCTCCGAATACAATCTGGGCGTACACCGGAATCCCTTCCTCCTGAAAGCTCTTCAGCATCTCGATCTCTTTTTCCGATGCGTACAGGTTACGGCTCAGATACTTTCTGGAGGGGCCTGCAGCCATGCCTCCGATGTTTATCTGTCCGGGATGGTAACCCAGCTCTCTGAGCTTCCATAAGGTCTCCGGCCGCTTCACCAAAAGAATGGTGTTCGGCGGTGTTCCATCCGCGTGTTCCCTGAGATACTCACTGGCCTGTACGGTGTCCAGAATCTTCATTCCCATTCCTTCGGGAATCGCCATAGTCAGCACCGTCTCCGCGAACTGGTCGTCTACCAGCTGTTCGTCCACCACAAGAATCTGCTGGGCCTTCAGCTTCTTGGCCCAGGAGGCCAGCACCTGTCCATGTATCAGCCATTCATCTATCCGATTAAGCACTATGTTCATCTGTCTGCCTCTTTCTTCTTTCTCGTTCCCTTGAACATGACACGATTTTACCCCCCCAACACACTTTGTCAAATTTTCGCCGAAAATCACCACTTTATCATGTGTGTCTTGTGGTAATTTTGTATAGTTATAGCTCTATAAGCCATATTTTTTTATCTATTTTATGTATAGATTGTTTTGTGTATTCATCGTATGATATATAGTGTCAATAATTTATTCTTATTTTTACACACATTTCATTCAGATTTTTTACCGTGTCTGTTTTTGGATATGTTTTGACAGTCATTCGTGAAAAAAATATAAAATTTTTCTGAATTTTTTCGTAACAGGAGATAAAAACATGGAACAAACAGCAAAATCAAGCCGTAAGACGAAGGTTCTGACCCTGGTGCAGGAAGCCACACAGGAACTTCTGGATTCGGACAGCGACCGGGTAAGCGGTATCCACGCCGGTCTCATTGCCGAAAAACTGCAGATGGACCGGGCCAATGTGGCCCGGGAGCTGAACAGCCTGTACCGTAACGGTCAGCTCATCAAGATCCAGGGAAAACCCACCCTGTATCTGTGTCGTTCCGTTCTGGCCCGCAAATACCCAAATGTGTTCTTTCCTTCCACACTGGCCAAGGACGGACATCTGAAGGACTATATAGCCGCCGCGCCGCCTGTGGAGGCTCCGACAGCTCCTGTCCGCACTCCTCTTCCGGAAGAAAGCCTGGAGACAGCCGTGGGAGCCACTCACACCCTGAAGACCGCTATCCAGCACGCCAAGGCCGCGGCCCTCTACCCCACCCATAATCTGCATATCCTCATTACCGGGAACCTGGGCGTGGGCAAGGGTCATCTAGTCCAGAAGATCTACACCTACGCCGTCTCTCAGGGCAATCTTGGCGAAAACGCTCCCCTCATCACCGTAAACTGCAAAGAGCACAGCGCCAATTCCCAGCTGATGCTGAACCAGCTCTTCGGCCACACCCGGGACGCGGCCCTGAAGTCTGAGAAGGCACAGAGGGGCCTCATTGAGCGCGCCTCCGGAGGCATCCTCTATCTGAGCGAGGTAGATAAACTGCCCTCCGCTGCCCAGGATATGTTGATTACCCTGCTGGAGAAGAATACCTACACCCGCATTGGCGAGGCCTCCGTCACCCGTTACGCCAATACCTTCATCATCGCCACCTCCACAGAATCTCCGGATTCTCCGGGACTGGCGCCCTTACGTCAGCGGTTTCCCGTCCGGATTCATGTGCCGGATCTGCGGTCCTGGACGCCCCGGGAGCTGACGGAGCTGCTGATTCAGGCCTTCCGGAAGGAGGCCTCCTCCACAGGCTTAAGCTTCCGGATTTCCCGGGATGTGTTTTCGGTCTTTTTAAAGGCTCCCTATCCCGGAAACCTGGGCGACTTAAGCAGCGTAGTCCGCACCACCTGCGCCCTGGCCTTCCAGGATATGGCCACTCTGCCCCATGTGAAAACCATGGAGATCCATCTGCGGCATCTCCCCTTTGACTTTCTGGGCAGTATCCAGGAAGAACCAAAACAGGATGCCCGGATCCGGGCCCTGTTCCAGGATCTGGATCTGGAGTACTTTATCTTCACTCCCACCTCTTTCTCCTCCAACCGCTATATCGCCGCCCAGCTGCTGGCCCTGCTCCATCAGGAAAATGAGCCTGTCCGCCATCCGGAGGCATCCGGTTCAGAGGAAAGCTCCTGCGTGCCGCTTCTGATCATCTGCCACGGGAACGGCATCGCGGAGGCTGCCGCCGCCTACATCAATGATTCTCTGGGGCAGCAGATAGCCACGGGTTTAAGCTATCCTTCCTCCGTCCCCTTCCGGGAGCTGCAGGGAAAGCTGCTGGACACGGTACGGGCCATCGCCGCTCCCACCGGCGTGCTTCTGGCTGCCGATATGGAGCCCCTGACCACTCTCCACGAGTATGTTATGCAGGAGACCGATATCCCGGCAGACACTGTCACCGGCTTCACCCTTTCCTCCCTGCTGACCATCGCCCAGCTGACCTGTCAGGAACGGATGACCCTGCAGCAGCTCACCCGTGAAGCCCTGCTTCTTATGAACTCCACAGCTGCCAGCCCGGACGCCACCTTCTTAAATCGGACTGCAAGAGAACTTCTGGAGCCCTCCATGACCTTCTTAAATCCCTACAAGGCCATGGATGTCTTAAGCTCCACCCTGAACGGCATCCTGGACGAGCTGGATATCATTCCTTCCAACGAAGTGACCATCAAGTTCATTTTCCATGGCTCGCACATGCTGGAGCGGCTCATCAGCGGAGATTCTTTGAAGTATGATGGCCTGAAGACCTTTGTAAACCAGCACAGTCACCTCATCGCCCTCCTGGAACAACATATGTCCTATGTGGGCGAAATATTCGGCGTGTCCATCCCCATCAATGAGCTGGCTTATCTGGCAGAAATCATTCTGCCCTACCTGTAAACCGATCAAAAAAGACCGCTGCGGCTATTTTTATACCGCAACGGTCTTTTTGTTCTTCCTGAATTCTATTTTTTCTTCCAGAACTGAATTTTCTCTCTTCGCCGGCGCTTCGTCCTTCTCTTTTCCAGTTCTTTCTTTTTCTCCGGATCCGTGTAGGCCTCGTAACTGGTCCAGTCGTCCAGGGCCTCCTCCTGCAGAGTCAGATTCAGCACCTCCCGGCGAAGCTTCCAGAGCTCTTCCTTTTCCTCCGGCAGTTCCAGAGCGCAGGCTGCCCGGGCCAGATTCATCAACGGATATTCCTTCTCCAGTCCAATCTCTGCCTGAAGCTCAGCGCAGTTCTTCATGGACTTCAGCGCCCCTTCCAGATAAGCCTCGCCGGCTTCCCCTTTCTGTCCGGCTGCGTAACCGGCCCAGTCGTGAAGCACCGTGAGTACCGCCCGGTACTCCTCGTCCGCCTCCAGTAAAATCTTCTGAAACTCTTTTAACAGCGCTTCCTTGGTCTCCAGGCTCACTTCCCCGTTCATACGGGTATATTCCAACTGCTGGCGGGTATTACAGGCCCGGTAGACCGCGTTGGCATAGACGGACATAACTCTTCTCGCCTCGTCAAGCAGGGCCCAGTCTCCCTGCTCCAGAAGAGGCTTTAAAGCCTCCCAGTCCCGGCGAAGCCCTTCGCCCTGTACCGGCCCTCCGGCCAATGCGCTGCCAGCTCTCCGGTACAGCTCCGCGCGGCCGTCCGTCTTTTCTTCCGCCTTCTCCGTCATAAGTGCCACTGTTCCTTCATAATCCCCATCCCAAAATTTTTTCGCTGCCTCTTCCAGCTGTCGTTCCTTCTCCATGCTTTCCCCTTTACCTGTTTTGTATAAAAGAATGTGCCATTGGCACATTCTCGCGCCGAGGCGCGGTTTCCTTGGCAACCATCTATACCGCGCCGAGTGCGCATCCTTGCAAGCTCTGCTTGCTTTTACGGAATAGGGAATTCTATCGGAATTTCCTATTCCATAAAAAAAGCAACCGCTGTGCGGCTGCCTTTTTTATCTTTAGGAACCCAAAGTGCCGTTTCCGCGATTTTGACGCCTAGCTAATGCTAGGTGGGTAACCTCAACTGCCCTTCTGCCTTCCACTGCAAAATCGGAGGCCTGACATCCAGACAGAAATATTGGAATCCCATGAACGTAAATGTAGGTTCAAAATAGCGGGTTCACGCACACCCCAGGAAACTTCCTTTTCTTCATGACGTTATTATACTGCATCTGACTCTATTTGGCAACAGAAAATATTTTCCGCTCCTCTCTTTTGTATATCAAAACCGCTGACAGTCCGGTCAGCCACTCGGTCAGCCAGAAACCGTGCCATACGCCCGCGGCTCCCAGGAAGCGGCTTAGCACAAATCCCGCCGGAACCAGCAGAATCAGATACCGCAGCAGTGAAATCACCAGGGAGGGGACGCCACTTCCCAGTCCCTCCAGCACGCCGCTGGAAATAATGGATATCGAGGATACCAGAAAACCTGCGGAAATGATCCGAAGAGCCTCCGCTCCCATCTGCACCGTGGCTGCATTTTCGGTAAAAAGACCGAAGATGCGACCGGGAACCAGCAGGCAGATCACGGTTCCTAAGGCCATGATCACGGCAGCCATGGAAAGGGCCGTCCGGTAGATCCCATGCACCCGTTCTTCCTCGCCGGCGCCATAGTTGTAGCCCACCAGGGGACGGATGCCCTGGACGATGCCGTTAGCCGTCAGATACAGGAAGGTCTGTAGTTTATAATATACGCCGAGTACCAGCACGTAGACCTCCGAAAATCCGGCAAGAATCGCATTCAGGGCGGATATTGTCAGGGAGGGAACCGCCAGGTTCAGGGTGGCCGGAATCCCCACACCGTAGAGGCGGCCCAGTACTTCCTTCTCAAAGCACAGATTTTTTCTGCTGATCTTCACCGGAATGGGCCGTGCCACATAGATCACCAGATAGACCGCCACACTCACGGTCTGTCCGATTCCGGTGGCCAGGGCCGCGCCCTCGATGCCCATGGCCGGGAAAGGGCCCACGCCGAAGATCAGCAGGGGATCCAGAATAATATTCGCGATACAGCCCGCCATGAGGCTTACCATGGACACCTTCATCCGTCCCACAGCCTGGAAGATCTTCTCAAAGCTCAGGCTGAAGGATATCATAATCGCAAAGGCAAATACGATATGGGAATAGCGCAGGGCATAGTCGATGACCACCGGATCCTTCGAGTAAAGTCCAAGAAAGGATGGCATTACCAGCATACACCCTATCATCAGCACCAGGCTCTGCACTGCGTTCAGAAAAAACCCTGTGGCGGCCGCCCGGTCTGCCTGTTCCTTCTTCTGTGCTCCCAGATAAAAGGCAATGGCCGCATTGATGCCGATACCGAAACCGATGGTAATGGCATTAATCAGGTTCTGGATAGGATAGACCAGAGACAGGGCCGTCATGGCTTCCTCACAGATCCTGGCCACAAAGTAGCTGTCCACGATATTATACAGAGAATTCACCAGCATGGACAGGACCATGGGCAGGGACATGGTCAGCACCAGGCTGAAAATCGGTTTTTCTTTCATAAAGGTATCGTTCATCGTCTAGCTCCTCATTACTTATTTTACCGCATAAAAATACCACACAGACACGATCTCTCATATCTGTGTGGCGAAAAGCAGAATTACTCCGGAAAAATCCACTCCCTTACGGGTTTTAATAATTGTGAATTACAGCTGCGGACCTGCTGCTACCAGTGCCTTACCGTCTGCGTTGCTCTCATACTTCGCAAAGTTCTTGATAAAGCGCTGTGCCAGATCCTTCGCCTTTGCATCCCACTCTGCAGCGTCTGCGTAGGTGTCGCGCGGGTCAAGAATGCCTGCATCCACTCCCGGAAGAGCTGTCGGTACCTCGAAGTTGAAGTACGGAATGGTCTTTGTCGGTGCAGTCTTGATATCGCCGTTCAGGATCGCGTCGATGATTCCACGGGTATCCTTGATGGAAATACGCTTGCCTGTGCCATTCCATCCTGTATTTACCAGGTATGCCTTAGCTCCGCTCTTCTTCATCTTCTTAACCAGCTCATGCGCGTACTTGGTCGGATGCAGCTCCAGGAATGCCTGGCCGAAGCATGCGGAGAAGGTCGGTGTCGGCTCTGTGATTCCACGCTCGGTTCCTGCAAGCTTTGCAGTGAATCCGGACAGGAAGTAGTACTCGGTCTGCTCCGGTGTCAGAACGGATACCGGCGGAAGTACGCCGAATGCGTCTGCGGACAGGAAGATTACATTCTTAGCGTCCGGACCGGAAGAAATTACATTTACATTCTGCGCGATCTTCTCGATGTGGTTGATCGGATAAGATACACGGGTATTCTCTGTAACGCTCTTGTCAGCGAAATCAATCTTGCCTTCTGCATCCAGAGTTACGTTCTCCAGCAGAGCGTTTCTCTTGATTGCATTGTAGATATCCGGCTCAGACTCCTTGTCCAGGTTGATAACCTTTGCGTAGCAGCCGCCCTCAAAGTTGAATACACCGTTGTCGTCCCAGCCGTGCTCGTCATCGCCGATGAGCAGACGCTTCGGGTCTGTGGAAAGTGTGGTCTTACCTGTTCCGGAAAGTCCGAAGAAGATAGCGGTGTTCTTTCCATCCATATCTGTGTTTGCGGAGCAGTGCATGGAAGCGATGCCCTTCAGCGGCAGATAGTAGTTCATCATGGAGAACATACCCTTCTTCATCTCTCCGCCGTACCAGGTATTTACGATAACCTGCTCACGGCTGGTGATATTGAACATAACTGCGGTCTCAGAATTCAGACCCAGTTCCTTGTAATTCTCTACCTTAGCCTTGGATGCGTTGTATACAACGAAATCCGGCTCAAAGTTCTCCAGCTCCTCAGCGGTCGGCTTGATAAACATATTGGTTACAAAATGTGCTTGCCAAGCTACCTCTACAATGAAACGGATAGCCATACGGGTGTCCTTATTTGCGCCGCAGAATGCGTCTACTACAAACAGTTTCTTATTGGACAGCTCTTTCTTTGCAATGTCCTTTACAGCGGTCCATGCTTCCTGAGTCGCCGGATGGTTGTCGTTCGGATACTCCTCAGATGTCCACCATACGGTGTCCTTGGAATTCTCATCCATTACAATAAACTTGTCTTTGGGGGAACGTCCGGTATAGATACCTGTCATAACGTTCACTGCGCCAAGCTCGCTCTCCTGGCCTACTTCAAAACCTTCCAGACCTGCCTTTGTCTCTTCTTCAAAAAGCATCTCGTAAGAAGGATTGTGTACGATTTCTGTAGTTCCGGTAATGCCGTACTGAGTTAAATCAATCTTTGCCATCTTTCACTCGACCTCTTTCTTTTCTAATGTATGTGTCTTACCCACGTTTCCTATTATCACACCTTGTGAAAAAAAAGTCAAGAATAAAGTACTTAAAAAAATACAATTCAGGAATCCCTGGCTGTACGTCCATTTGTCCGATATATTACCAGTTTCTTAAATATCTGTAAACTTTCTGTTTTCAACATGCTTTTTCTACTATTTTATGATATGATAATTTTAATACGCTCAGAAAGGAGTATTTGTCTATGAAGCTTAACTCATATTCCGAAATCACCCCTGAAATTTTGGATCTTTCCCGCTTAAGCGAGGAAACCAGTCAGATCAACGCGGAACTTTATAAAAAATACGACGTAAAACGGGGCCTGCGCGATATCAGCGGCCAGGGCGTTCTGGCCGGTCTCACGGAGATCGGTGAAATCTACGCCTACGATATGATGGACGACAAGCTGATTCCCTGTGACGGAAAGCTGTTCTACCGGGGAATGGATATAGAAGATCTGGTAAAGGGCTTTGTATCGGAAGGCCGTTTCGGATTTGAAGAAATCACCTATCTTCTGCTTTTCGGAGAGCTGCCAGACAGGAAGGAACTGGAAATGTTCCGGGATCTTCTGGGCTCCTACCGCTCTCTTCCCACCCATTTTGTCCGGGATATTATCATGAAGGCTCCCAGCAAGGATATGATGAACACACTGGCCCGGAGCGTCCTGACCCTGTATTCCTATGACGACCGGGGCGACGATATCTCCATCCCCAATGTGCTGCGCCAGTCCCTGCAGCTCATTGCCCTGTTTCCCATGCTTTCGGTCTACGGTTATCAGGCTTACTCCCATTACCACGATGGGAAGAGTCTTTATATCCATCCGCCAAAGCCCGAGCTGTCTACTGCGGAAAATATTCTCTATACGCTGCGGCCGGACAGCAAGTACACGGACTTTGAGGCGAAGATTCTCGATATCGCCCTGGTACTTCATATGGAGCATGGCGGCGGTAATAACTCCTCCTTTACCACCCATGTGGTCTCCTCCTCCGGTACGGACACCTACTCTTCCGTGGCTGCTTCCCTGGGTTCCTTAAAGGGTCCCCGTCACGGCGGCGCCAACATCAAAGTAGTACGGATGTTTGAGGATATGAAACAGCAGGTAAAGGACTGGAATAACGAGGAAGAAGTAGGCGCGTACCTCCGTGCTCTGCTACACAAAGAAGCCTTCGATCACGCAGGCCTCATCTATGGAATGGGACATGCGGTCTACTCTCTGTCCGACCCTCGTGCGAATATTTTCAAGTCCTTCGTCAAGCGTCTTTCTGTGGAAAAGGGGCGGGAAGAGGAATTCGCCCTTTACTCCATGGTGGAGCGCCTGGCTCCTCAAATCATTGGAGAAGAACGGCAGATCTATAAGGGCGTCAGCGCCAACGTGGACTTCTACAGCGGTTTTGTATACAGTATGCTGGACCTGCCGCTGGAGCTTTACACCCCTATTTTCGCCATGGCCCGTATCGTAGGCTGGAGCGCCCACCGCATCGAGGAGCTGGCCAACAACGGCAAGATCATCCGTCCGGCGTATAAGAGCGTGGCGGAGCGGCAGGAATATGTGAAGCTTGGCGAGCGATAAAGATTCCCGGATACTTTTCTACCCTATAACACAAAGATATCCCTGGCTGTTCAGCAAATGCCGGATCAGCCAGGGATATTTTTTTGCTGTTCTGTCTTTTATACAAAGTCCTACCAAAACTTCTGGATGCCGTTCCGCGTACCCACTGCAAACCAGCAGAGGATCGCCAGAAAGACCGCCATAATGATGCCGTAAATCAGGCTCGGAATGGGGGTCACATAGGTATTCACCAGGCCGGAGGCACCGTACAGAATGGCCGCGATACCAAACACCAGCATCCGGGGACCAATGTACTTCTTATAGCCCTCCAGATCCTTGCATTTTTTCAGGTTCACGTCCTCGTTCATGAGGATGGATTTCTTAATCTCTCCTCTGGTCTTCATCATAATCCAGGCATACAGTGTATACAGGCCCGCGCCCACAAACACCACATCCAGGACACTCCAGATACTGTCCATCGTTTTTCTCTCCCTTTTCTATTCTCGTTTGGCTTTACATGCCAAGGAACGTCTTGACTGCCGCCTTCATATCCGGCACTTCTACCACGGTATCATGGAGAACCGGAGCGGTACGGATCTCTTCTACTGCCTTCGGAACCTCCACGCCGGAAAGTCCGGACAGCTCATCCGCCAGAGCAAAGTCATCCTTGCCCGCGCAGTCCACGCCCATGGCCTCCAGGACGCTTCTGGTGAACTTGAAGGGACTTGCGGTGGACGCGATGACAGACTTGGTCCGGTCGCCGGTCTCCACCTGATATTTCTTATATACACAGTCCGCTACGGCTGTATGGGTATCGATGACATAGCCATTCTCGTCGTACAGATCATGAATGGTCTTCGCAGTCTCTTCCTCAGTGGCGTAATTGCCGTAGAAATCTCCCAGCTTTTCCCGCATGGACGGAGTAATCTCGTACTTTCCGTTCTCGCTTAAGGACTTCATGAACGCCGCGTCCGCCTTGTCATCATGATCGGCGATACGGTAAATCAGACGCTCCAGATTACTGGAAATCAGGATATCCATGGACGGAGAACTGGTCAGCACGAACTCCCGGTTCCGGTCGTAGCTTCCGGTCTGGAAAAAGTCGTAAAGAACCTTATTGTCATTGGAGGCGCAGATCAGCTTCCCGATGGGCATTCCCATCTGCTTTGCGTAGTAAGCCGCCAGAATATTTCCAAAGTTACCGGTGGGAACCACCACGTTGATCTTCTCGTCCTTCTCGATTTCTCCATTTGCGTATAATTTTGCGTAAGCATATACATAATATACAATCTGGGGAACCAGACGGCCGATGTTGATGGAGTTCGCAGAAGAGAACTGGAAGCCTGCGGCGTCCATCTCTTTTTCCAGATCCTTATCCCCGAAAATAGCCTTCACACCGCTCTGGGCGTCGTCAAAGTTTCCGTGGATGCCGATGACCTTCACGTTTTTACCCTTCTGGGTCACCATCTGCTTCTCCTGCACGGGACTTACGCCGTTCTTCGGGTAGAATACCACGATCCGGGTACCCGGCACATCCGCGAAGCCTGCCAGGGCTGCCTTTCCGGTATCGCCGGAGGTGGCAGTCAGAATGACGATCTCATTTTTCACCTGATTCTTCTTTGCGGAAACAGTCATCAGATGAGGCAGAATGGAGAGGGCCATATCCTTGAAGGCGATGGTGGAACCGTGGAACAGCTCCAGGAAATACGCGCCGTCCGCCTTTACCAGCGGTGCGATCTCCGGCGTATCAAACTTCTCGTCGTAAGCGCTGTCGATACAGTGCTTCAGTTCTTCCTCTGTAAAGTCCGTCAGGAACTTGCTCATAACTGCGTAAGCAGTCTCCTGATAGTTCATCTTTGCCAGTTCGTCCATACTCACATCCAGCGCCGGAATCTCCGTCGGCACAAACAGGCCGCCGTCTGCGGAAAGGCCCTTTAAGATCGCCTGGGAGGCTGTCACCTGCACGCCGGAATCTCTGGTACTTCTGTATAACAAATCCATAGTAGTCGTCCCCTTTTTATATGTAAGATTTCTGTTCACAAAATTCCCAATTATTATAACAGAACAAAAGAGCCGCGTCAATGCGCAACTCTTTATTACGTTAAAATATTAAATTTGCATCCCGTCCGCCAGTTTCCGGTACAGCTCCGGCTTCCGGTCAATCTTCGCCGGGAACGCTGCCCGGTATTTCCACACCATTTCCAGATCCAGGTCAGCCACCAGCAATTCTTCCTCTCTTCCGCCATGGGCCAATTCCCGCCCCAACGGATCGACAATCATGGAATCCCCGCTGTACACCGAGGTTCTGGCATGTCCCACCCGGTTGATTCCGGCGATGTAGCACTGATTTTCGATGGCCCGGGCCTTTAACAGAGTCTTAAAATGCTCCACCCGATCCTCCGGCCAGTTGGCAGGCACCACGATAAGCTCCACCTGTGGGGAGGCCAGCTGAAAGATCTCCGGGAAACGCAGATCGTAGCAGATAAAGGGCGATACCGTCCAGTCGCCTATCTTGCAGAAGCCTAACGCATCCCCGCCTGTGTAATGCACTGACTCGGTTCCAAAGGTAAACGGATGAATCTTCCGGTAATCCGTCAGAACCCCGCCCTTGGGACTGATGATCGCATAGCGGTTATAGGACTTGGGCTCCCGGTATTCCACATAACCCATGCCGATATAGAGGCCGTATTCCACCGCCTTTTTCGCAAAATAGTTCAGCGTCTCCGGCTCCTCCTCCGTTTCCCCGATTTTCTCCGGATGCATGGAGAAGCCGGTCATGCTCATCTCCGGAAATAAAATCAATTCCGCCTGCTGCTCTTTTGCTTCTTTTAAAAAGCGCTCCGCCCGCCTGAAGTTTTCCTGTTTTGCCTCCCAGAGGGGTTCCGTCTGTGCCAGTGCTATCCGCATACCTGTCTCTTTCCTTTCTGTTTTTAAACGAGACCTCTCCACTTCGGAAAGGTCTCGTTTTTTTTTGCTCTGTAGGGAATACCGTGTTACGTTAAAGCTTTATGCCACAGAATTGTTGATAGCTGTCAGAAGTGCGTCGATGGAAGCGCGGATGATATCCGGGTCCACGCCTGCGCCCCAGGCCAGAGTGCCGTCCGGCTTCTGGAGACCCACATAGGCGATAGCGCGGGAGCTGGAGCTCTGCTCCAGAGCGTGCTCCTGATAAGTAACCAGGCTGTACTCCAGGCCGTATCCCTTCTTAAGCGCATTGCTGACTGCATTCAGACGACCGTTTCCGGTAGCGTAGAGAACCTGCTTTTCTCCCTGGTACTCGGTATGTACCTCTGCAGTGATACCGTCCACCTGCTTGAAATGTACTTCTGTGATATTGTAGGGAGCCGTAATTCCCTCGAACTCCTTCTTGAAAATCTCGAAGATTTCCTCCGGCATCAGCTCCTTGTTCTGGTGATCGGACGCGTCCTTGGCTGCATAACCCATAGCCTCGCGCATCTTCGGCGGCAGATTGAGTCCGAAGTTGTGCTCCAGAATGTAACCCACGCCGCCCTTGCCGGACTGGCTGTTGATACGGATAACGTCTGCGTCGTAGTTGCGGCTCACATCGGTGGGATCGATGGGCAGGTACGGTACGGTCCAGTGCTCCGGATCGTTCTCCACACGGTAGTTCATGCCCTTGGCGATGGCATCCTGATGGGAACCGGAGAAGGCCGCGAATACCAGCGCTCCTGCGTAGGGGCTTCTCTCATTGACCTTCATGCCAGTGAACTTCTCGTAAGCCTCGCAGATCTCCGGCATGTTGCTGAAGTCCATCTTCGGATCCACACCCTGGGAATACATGTTCATGGCCAGTGTTACCACATCCACATTACCGGTACGCTCGCCGTTGCCGAACAGGGTTCCCTCCACACGATCAGCGCCTGCCAGCAGGCCCATCTCGGTGTCCGCCACGCCGCAGCCACGGTCATTGTGGGGATGCAGGGAAACGATGACATTCTCGCGGTATTTCAGGTTCTCGCACATATACTCGATCTGGCTTGCGTATACATGGGGCATGGAATGCTGTACGGTAACCGGAAGGTTAATGATGGCTTTTTTCTCCGCAGTGGGCTGCCATACATCCAGAACTGCGTTACATACTTCCAACGCGTACTCCGGCTCGGTTCCGGTGAAGCTCTCCGGGCTGTACTCGAATCGGAAGTTGCCCTCGGTCTCGTCCGCCAGTTTCTTCAGAAGCTCCGCGCCGTCCACAGCGATCTTCAGGATCTCTTCTTTGGATTTATGGAATACCTGCTCCCGCTGTGACACGGAAGTGGAATTGTATACATGCACGATGGCCTGCTTCGCGCCCTCCAGCGCCGCAAAGGTCTTACGGATGATATGCTCTCTGGCCTGGGTCAGTACCTGGATGGTCACGTCGTCGGGAATCAGGTCCTGCTCAATCAGAGTGCGGAGGAACTCATACTCCGTCTCGGACGCCGCCGGGAAACCCACCTCGATCTCCTTGAAGCCTACTTTACAGAGAAGCTTGAAGAAGCCTATCTTCTGTTCCAGAGTCATGGGAACTACCAGAGCCTGATTGCCGTCACGCAGGTCTACGCTGCACCATACGGGAGCCTTGTCTACATAATCCTTCTCGGCCCACTTCATGCAGGGGTACGGCGGTAAAAAATACTGTCTCTGGTATTTCTTGTAATTCATCATGATTTTTTCTCTCCTTTTGTTCTGTGTGCTGTGCTTTTCTGCATCTCTTCGCAACGGCCCTTTCGCCGGAGCTGCTGCTTTTCGATAGTAGATATGCGGTATGGCATCATACAGGATTGTGGATTTTCGCTCTTTTCGCAAACAAGATAGAATCCTGCTTCGCAGGATTCTCCGCCTGCGGCGGGTCGCTTTAGCGACATACTCCCTCTCCGCCGCAGTGCGATCTTATTTTTTGTATCATAGGAAATTCTGGTAGAATTTCCTATGATACAAAAAATCCGCCTCCGTCAGCCTGCTGCCAACGGAGACGGAAGACTTATTCGCCTTACGCGGTACCACTCCATTTTTGTGAATCTCATTCACACTCTCATCGGATACGGATTCTTCCTGATAACAGTTCTCGAACCTTATATCCTCCCCGCTGTAACGGTCGGGCTCCGTCTGTGTCTACTTTCCGGTTTCTGTTCACTGTGCCCCAGTGTCACATCCCCGGATTTCGGACAGCCGCTCTGAGGTCAGTTCCCATTCTCTCTTCCGCTGCTTCACACCAGCCAGCAGCTCTCTGAACTCCAAGGGAATCGTACTACTCCTCGTCCTCGCATTTATCTAATATCTGTAGTTTAGGATAACAAAAGTCGGTGGGATTGTCAACCCCTGTTTGTCATCCGCCCGCTCCTTTGACCTCTCGCGGGATCTCTCCACCTCAGACAGGCCCTCTCTTCCCTGTTCTTTTTTAGCCGTGCAGGCCGTTGGTCTGGCGGATCATATCCTCCACCACAATGTCAAAGATTTCTCCGACGGAATTACAATATTCCAGGATTTTCCATGGTTCATTGGTATGAAAATGAATCTTCACCAGATCCTCATCTCCCGCAGCAATCAGACTGTTGCCCTCAAAGTGCTCAGTGATGTACTCGGAAATCTCATCTTCATCCAGGTCTTTGTCCCGACGGTCAATCAGAAGCTGGGTATCATAGCGATACGCAAACTGATCGTCCTCGGCATCGATTGAATTTACTCCCATGTGGTTAATCTCCTTTGTTTTCTCATTTAATTCTATATCATTATCTATCCCAGCAGGTCTTTTTGTCTTCCTCCGTAATCGAACGAATCACTTTACAGGGATTGCCCACTGCTACGGAATTGTCCGGGATATCCCTGACTACCACGCTGCCCCCGCCGATGACCACATTGCTGCCGATGGTGACGCCGGGCATCACCTGCACGCCCGCTCCGATCCACACATTGTCGCCCACGGTGATGGGGTACGCATACTCCAGTCCCTGATTCCGGCGCTCGAAATCAATGGGATGACCGGAGGTATGGAAGCCGCAGTTCGGGGCTATGAACACATTGTCGCCGAAGGTCACCTTTCCGGCGTCCAGGATCACCAGATTATGATTGCTGTAGAAGTTCTCGCCGATCTCGATATTGTAGCCGTAATCGCACCAGAAGGGTGGTTCGATCAGGAAGTTTTTCCCTGTCTTTCCTAAAATCTTTTTCAAAAGCGCCTGCCGGCCGAATTCGTCGGACGGGCGAAGCTGGTTATAGTCATAGCACAGCTCTTTGATTTTCCTTCTGTCTTCCAGCAGTTCTTTATCGTAATTGGCGTCATACATCTTGTGAGCCAGCATTTTTTCTTTTTCGGTCATCGTTTCTTCCTCTTGCAAAATGCTTTCTTCATAACTTTTACCCTACCACAATCAGTTCTGCCGTCTCAATGGCCTTATCCACCATCTCGTCGATCTGCTCCATCAGCTTCTGCTCGGAGCGCTTGATCACATTGATATTCGGCTTGGTTACCGGGTGCTTTGCCACGAAGATGGTGCAGCAGTCCTCAAAGGGCTGAATCGATGTCTCATAGGTATCGATCTGCTTGGAAATCGTTACGATATCTTCCTTATCGTACGCAATCAGCGGACGGAATACCGGCATGGTGCAGACCTCATTGGTGGCTGCCAGGCTCTGTACAGTCTGGCTGGCTACCTGGCCGATACTCTCGCCGGTAATCAGGCCGAGAGACCCTGTCTTCTCCGCAATCCGCTCTGCAATCCGCATCATATAACGGCGCATGATTATCGTCAGCTCGTCATGGGGACATTTCTCATAGATATATAACTGAATCTCCGTAAAGTTTACCACATACAGGTAAATGGGGCCGGTATAGCGGGCCACCTTCGTCGCCAGATCTACCACCTTCTGCTTCGCGCGCTCGCTGGTGTAGGGCGGCGCATGGAAGTATACCGCGTCAATCTTGACGCCGCGCTTGGCTACCATGTAGCCTGCCACCGGGCTGTCAATACCGCCGGATAAAAGCAGCATGGATTTTCCGTTGGTGCCGATGGGCATACCGCCCGGACCCGGGATAATGTCAGAGTACAGATAAATGTGCTCCCGCACTTCCACATGAATCATCAGCTCCGGCTCATGCACATCTACGCGCATACCCGGAAACGCGTCCAGAATCCGTCCGCCCAACTCCGCGTTCATTTCCATGGAAGCCTTCGGATAGGTCTTGCGGGCACGGCGGGCCTGCACCTTAAAGCTCTTATCACAATCCTCGCCATAACGGGCCTTTAAGTAAGCCACCACATCATCGCCCAGCTTCTCAAAGCCTTCATCTTCCAGAATCACCACCGGGCAGATACCCACGATACCGAATACCCGGCGCATGGCTGCCACCGCGTCATCGTAATCGTACTCGCCCTCAGTGTGGACATAGATACGACCCTGATCCTTGGTCACCTTAAAGGTGCCCTCCACATGCTTCAGGGCATGGCGGATCTGCGCCACCAGCGCGTCCTCAAAGAGATACCGGTTCTTTCCCTTGATACCGATTTCTCCGTATTTAATCAAAAATGCATGAAAAAACATGTTGTTCCCCTTTCTATGTTCAAGCAGGCAGACCTCCGTCTCCCGCCATGTTACCGTCTGGTAAAACGGCGCAGCATCGGCAGTAAGGTCCGAAGCGCCTCCAGTGTGTAATCCAGCTCCTCTTTCGTCGTAAATTCACTGAAGCTGAAACGAATGGTGGAGTCCAGAAGCTCCTTCTTTACGTGAATGGCCTTCAGCGTCTCGCTGACTGCCGGATGGTTGGATGCACAGGCGGAGCCGGAGGACACGTAAATACCCTTATCCTCCAGAGAATGGAGCAGCACTTCGCTTCGCACTCCCGCAAAGCTGACGCTGACGATATGGGGCGCGCCTTTTCTGCCCCGGGGACCGTTCACAGAGGTTCCCTCTATCCTGCCAATCTCTTCGATGAAGTATTCCCGAAGCCCGTACAGACGGTCAATCTTCTCATTGAAATCCGTATAAATCTCCTTCACGGCCTCACCCAGTCCAGCGATGCCCGGTACATTTTCCGTGCCGGAACGCAGGTCCCGCTGCTGTCCGCCGCCGAAGAGAATCGGATGAATTTTCACATGCTCGTCCACGTACAGGATGCCCATGCCCTTTGGGCCGTGAATCTTGTGGCCGCTGACGCTCAGCATGTCGATACCCATTTTTTTCGGCAGAATCCGGAACTTTCCGTAGCCCTGTACAGCATCCACATGGAACAGAATGGGCTTCTCCCTGTTTTTCAGAAGCTTTCCAATCTCCTCGATGGGCTGTACCGCGCCAATCTCATTATTTACATACATAACAGACACCAGAATGGTTTCATCGGTCAGGGCCGCTTCCAGATCTGCGATCCGCACCACGCCCTGATCATCCACCGGCAGATACGTCACCTGAAAGCCCTGCTTTTCCAGCTCCTTCATGGTGTTCAAAATTGCCGGGTGCTCAATCCGGGTGGTAATCAGGTGCTTTCCTGCCCGCTGATTGGCATGGGCAGCGCCCATCAGCGCCAGGTTATCACTCTCTGTCCCTCCGGAGGTAAAATAGATCTCCTTGGGCTCCACCTTCAGATTTTTCGCAATGATTTCTTTCGCCTCGCGGACGTATTTCTCCGCGTCCACACCCTTCTGATGTAAGGAGGACGGGTTGCCGTAGTCCTCGGTCATAACCTGATACATCAGCCTGGCTGCTTCCGGGAAGCAGCGGGTAGTGGCTGAATTATCTAAATAAACTTCCATTTTTTACTCCTCCAGCAGATATCCCAGCATAGCCATCACCGCCAGCCCTGCCGTCTCAGTCCGCAGAATCCTCTTTCCCAGCGTAATGGCCTGTGCCCCTGCTGCCACAGCTTCCTCCACTTCGCTCTCCTCAAAGCCTCCCTCGGGCCCGATAAAGATACCCACAGACTGTCCGGGCTGAATGCTTCCCATGACCCGCCTGGTTTCGGCCATATTTTCGGCCCGCTCGTAGGGAATCAGAAGCACGTCCAGCTTTTTCGCCTCTTCCAGAGCTTTCCCAAAGGTCATCACTCCGCTCACCTCCGGAATCACGCCACGGCCTGACTGCTTGGCCGCGCTCTCTGAGATGGTATTCCAGCGCTTCAGCCGTGTCTGCTCCTTTTTCGCGTCCAGCTTCACCACAGCACGCTTCGTGGATACCGGAACAATCCGAGCCACTCCCAGCTCCACGCATTTCTGGACGATGAAATCCATCTTATCGCTTTTCGGAAGCCCCTGAAACAGGGTAACGGCTGAGGTAAGCTCCGCATTGCCGTCAAGCTTCCAGAGAATCTGGACCCGAACCTCATTTTCACCAATGTCGGTGAGTTTGCAGCGATATTCCGCGCCCCGGCCGTCGGCGATCAGCACTTCCTCGTCTGCCCGCATACGGAGAACATTCCGGATGTGATTCACATCCGCGCCGGTGATTATGATTTCCTTTTCCCCGATATTACCGGGTTCCGCAAAAAAACGATGCATCCTACTGCTCCTTACGGGCCGTTACGCTGACCCACTCGCCCTGATGGGTAACCTCCAATACGGTCAGACCGCATTTCTTCACAGTCTCCACCACCAGATCTTCCTTGTCGTCTATAATACCGGAGGTAATGTAGACGCCGCCCGGCTTTAACTGGGACAGAATCACCGGTGTCAGCGGCACCAGTACCTCTGCCAGAATGTTCGCCACTACGATATCATAGCATTCATAGCCAACCCGATCCTGAATTTCTTTTTCTGTGATGATATTGCCAATCATCATTTCAAAGGAAGTCGGATCGATTCCGTTGACTTCCATATTTTCCCTTACAGCCTCTACCGCGCAGGGATCCAGATCGGTTCCTACCGCGTGCTTCGCTCCCAGCTTCAGACTGATGATGGACAGGATACCACTGCCGGTTCCCACGTCCAGAAGCTCCGTCTCCGGCGTCAGAAACTTGCGAAGCTGGCGGATACACAGCTGTGTCGTCTCATGCATACCGGTTCCGAAAGCGGTTCCCGGATCAATCTGAATCAGAAGCTTCTCCCGATCCTCTGGCTTCACCTCTTCCCAGGAGGGCTTGATCAGGATATCGTCCACGTAAAACTGATGGAAGAACTCCTTCCAGTTGTTGATCCAGTCCTTATCCTCGGTTTTAGAGGCCTGAATCGTAGCTTCTCCGATCTCCACGCCCCAGCCCGCGATTTCCTTTAAGCCCTCGCGCACCCGCTCCAGCATTTCCTCCTGATCCGCATCCGGCTCCAGATAAAAGCTGATATAGGCCACGCCGTCGTCCGCCGGTCCCTCCGGCAGAATATCCACAAACATCTGCTCCTTTTCTCTCTGGGACAGGGGAACCTTGTCCTCAATCTCGATGCCCTCGATGCCCGCGTCCTGCATCATGCTGCTGATGAGATCCTCGGCCTCAGTCCGGGTCTTCAATGTGTATTTATTCCATTTCATAAAATGCACCTCTCATATCTTTTACGTCACAACAAAACAGGCACTCTTCCGACAAGTGCCCACACTCTGTATTAGGATAGCATAAAAAAAGCGCTCCGACAAGTACTGTCGAAGCGTTTCTTTTGATTTACTTATGCTTTCAATTTTAATTTTCCATGGATTTCTTTATGGATTTATCCGTGCCAGATGTACAATCAGATAGGTCTGCTCTTCCCGGGTGATTTCTTTTTTTAACAGATTGAAGATATATTTCTGAATCTGCGCCACACAGCCCACAGCCTGCTTCTGCTCCCGGGCAACAGAATCATAGAGGGACAGGGTTCCATCCTCCAGCATGTGATCCTCCAATACGCGTTGTAAAAAGAACTGCATGTGTACCACAAACCGAGAATAATTGATACTGCTTTCATCTAACTGCTTTCTGTAATACAGCTGCACAATCTGAAAGATATCCTTCAGCATTTTAACCATCAGCATACCATTTTCCGCGCCTGCATCCTTATCGCTCTGTTCCATCTGCGCATTCACCAGATGAAACGCTATATTGCCCGCTTCCTCTTCCGGCAGTTCCTTCTTCAACCGTTTGTTCAGGAAATCCAGCACCTGGCTTCCCACCTGATACTCCTTCGGATAAAATTTTCGAATCTCCCACAGCATACGGTTCTGAAGCACGATCCCCTTTTCCTGCCGCTCCAGCGCATAGATCAGATGGTCGAACAGTGTCACAAAGATCTGCTCATTCAGTTTTCCTTCCATCCTTTCCTGTGCCAGTCCGATGGCATCCTGAACAGCCTCTGCATATTCAGTCGGCGCATCCTCCACCAGGCGGATATAATCCCTGCTGTTTTTTTCCTCTTTGAGCATGTAGACTTTTTCCACATCCTCTTTTCTTACCTGGTCCCCCACTTTATAGGAAAATCGAAGTCCCCGCCCCATGGCAATCTGCTCCTGGCCCTTTTCCTCCACCAGAAGCAGGTTGTTATTGAGAACTTTTTTGATTACCATCTCCCATTTCCTCCCCCTCTTCGGATTATCAGAGACTTTTCCCATTCTCCCGAATGACATTCTGATACCAGTAGAAGCTGTCCTTCCGATATCTCTTCAACTCTTTCAGCTCAAACTCATCCCGGTCCACATAGATAAAACCGTAGCGTTTCCGATAACCCTGGTGGGTACTGACCACGTCAATGGCTGCCCAGGGACAATACCCCAGCATATCCACACCGTCTGTAATGGCCAGCTTCATCTGATGCAGATGCTCCCGGATAAAATCAATCCGATATGCGTCATGGACGCTTCCGTCTTCTTCCAGAGTATCCGGTGCGCCGATTCCATTTTCCGTAATCAGGATCGGAAGCCGGTACCGCTCGTAGGTCTTTCTTAGAGTATAACGGAATCCCACCGGATCCACAACCCATCCATACTGGGTTTTTCCCACATATTCATTTTCCGCCGGTCGGTATACCCCCTGTTCTCCCAGCATAATCTGCTGATCACCGGCCCGGGCCGCCACATCGGAGGCATCTCCTCTGCTGGCTGCAATGGTTGCGGTGGAGTAATAATTCATGGCAATAAAATCCGGCTTCGCATTTTCCAGGATTTCCCTATCCCCATCTGCCACATCCGGCGTCAGATCCCGATCCTTCATATATTCCCATGCCAGCGGGTGATACCAGCCGTACACCGGAACATCGGCAAAATTCCAACAGCGCAGAACTTCCCAGTTATGGGCGGCGATGGCATCCTCCGGTCTGCAGGTGGCCGGATACATGGCTGTCAGATTCAGCGCCGGCCCAATCATACCTTCCGGCACCATCTGATGAAACAACTTCATTACCTTCGCCTGAGCCAGCATCATATGATGATTCTGCTGATACATCACTTTCTTTGAAGGAAGTTCTCCGCTCTTTGGCAAACCAATGGCACCCGGATGGAGAATCATGGTATTCTGCTCATTGATGGTCAGCCAGTATTTTACCTCTCTACCAAAATGTTCAAACAAAACCTTCGCGTAATTTACAAATGCATCGATGGTATCGCGATTCAGCCAGCCGCCTTTTTCTTCCAGGCAATAGGGCAAATCAAAATGATACATGGTCACGATCGGCTCAATTCCGTACTTTCTGCACTCTCCGATAAGGTTTCCATAAAACTCCAGTCCCTTCGCATTCACATCCCCGGTTCCTCCCGGAAGAATCCGGGTCCAGGCGATAGAGAATCGATATGCTTTCAATCCCATCTCCGCGAACATTGCGATATCTTCCCGGTATCTGTGATAATGGTCGCTGGCCACAGAAAAATCTGCCACATCCTCCGGATGTTCATACATGTCGATGATGGACGGACTTTTTCCATCCTCCGCCACTGCGCCCTCCACCTGATAGGCGGAAGTGGACGCGCCCCAGAGAAACTTCTCCGGAAACTGCTTTAATTCTTTATACTGCATATTCACTTATTCCTTTTACGCTAACTGCAAAAATGTGTCCCCTACTTTTCCGGTTCCTGATTTTGCAAGTTCAATTTTCTCAAATCCATCCGTATTTGTGACAATCACCGGAATCACCGTGTCGTAGCCTGCAGCCTTTACTGCATCCAGATCGAAGGTCAGCAATAAATCTCCCTTTTTCACCTTATCTCCTGCCTTTACCTCGGGAGTAAAATATTTTCCCTGGAGATTGACGGTATCGATCCCTACATGAATCAGAAGCTCCGCACCCTCTGCCGTCTGCATACCAATAGCATGACCGGTCTCAAAAAACAGAGTAACTTCTCCGTCTGCCGGCGCGTATACCTTACCGTCTGTCGGCATTACCGCAGCGCCCTTGCCGAGTACGCCTTTGGAAAATACATCGTCATTCACTTCAGAAAGCGCAACTGCTTTACCGTCCACCGGCAGTACAATTTCTGCATTCTTTTTTTCCGCTGCAACTTCTGATTCTTTTTTGCCTGTTGCAGTCATATTATCCTCTTCATCCTTAAAGCCCAGAATCCAGGACGCCACGAAACCTGCAACAAAGGAAATGATAATCGTAATAATCGCATGCACCACATTCATGGGGTTTTCACCGATAAATGCAGGAATCGCCGTCAGTCCCGGAGATACAAACGCATAACGGACCAGCCCCACCACGCCTGCATAAATGCCTCCAATTGCGCCGCCAATCATGGATGCCACAAAGGGGCGCTTCAATTTCAGTAAGACTCCATAGAGACAGGGCTCTGTAATACCCATCACTGCCGTAAATCCGGAAGAAGATGCCAGCTGTTTTAATTCTTTATTTTTTGTTTTCATGGCTACCGCAAGGGTCGCTCCACCCTGCGCGATATTGGATGCCAGCATACCCGGCCCATTTACGACCTCGTAGCCCAACGTGGAAATCTGACTGGTAGCAATCGGAGTCATGGCCCACGCAGTACCGGTCAGTGTCAGGAACGGCTGGAACGCACCCATCAGCATGGGAATCAGCCAGCTGACACGGGCGTTCAGGAAGTTCGCGCCGCTCTGGACGATATCATTCAACAGGTTACCCAGCGGGCCAACTGCCAGAAGCGCAATCGGAATCGCTACAAACATCACAATCATCGGCTTCAGGAAGAATTTGATGACAGACGGGGAATACTTCTCCGCAAATTGCTCCACATAGGACATAATCCATACACTCAGGATAATCGGCACTACAGAGTAGGAATAATCTACAAGCACGGCCGGGATTCCGAAAAATGTAATAGCCTCGCCTGCGCCTACCATACCGCTCCAGGTGGGATGCAGGAGCGCGCATGCCATAGTCATTGCCATAATCGGGCTGCACTTAAACTTCTGAGCCGCGCCATATGCCAGCAGCACCGGCATAAAATAGAAAGGAGCGTCTGAAATAAAGCTCAGCACTTCATACGTTGTATCTGCCTCGCCAACCAGACCAATCAGTACCAGAATCGACAGTACAGCTTTGATCATACCGCCACCGATCAGGGCCGGAATCACCGGAGTAAAGGTAGTGGAAATGACACTGATAATACGATTTACAATACTGATTTTTTCCTGAGGTACCTGAGCATCTCCAGTTTTTTCATTTTCTCCCAGTTCCTCCTTCATGGCACGAAATGCGGTCTGCACTTCATTTCCGATAATAATCTGGAACTGTCCGCCTTTTTCTACCACACCGATGACACCGGGCTGATGTTCAATCTCTTCTTTTTCTACCTTACTCATATCGTAAAATTCCATCCGCAGACGCGTAGCGCAATGTGTCAGCTGACGAATATTTTCACTTCCGCCAACCAGCTTCAGCAGAGTTTTTCCCAATCCTCTATAATCCATATTTTTCTCCTCTTCCGGCCATCCTGTTTCTATTCCGCCCGATCGGTTTGCGGAATTTTTTCGCCGCAGTGCGATAAAAAAAGACCAAGATAAAAAATATACTGCATGTATATCTTTTACACTTGGTCTTGCCTGCATTACCAGTAACAGCCACTCGCTATTTACTTTACATGTGGGATGATAACACACTTTATTGGCAAATGCAAGTATTTTTTCGTTTTCATTCATTATTTTCTTCGTTTTTACGCAAACACGACACCCACCAGCATCCCATAAACAGGAATCGTCACCATGGACACCAGCGTGGTGAACACCACCAGGCCGCTGGCGAAGCCGTAATCGCAGTCGTGCTGGGAGGCCAGCAGGGCTGTGGTATTAGCCACCGGCATGGAGACCAGAACTGTGATGACCTCCGCCACCAGAGGCTCCAGATGGAGCAGATAGCAGACGCCCAGCACGATAAGGGGCTGGATACCCAGACGGAGCACGGTGATCACGCCCAGATCCCTGCAGAAGATCCGGCGCATGTCGGTCTCGCCCATGATAAATCCGATGGTCAGCATGGTCAATGGCGTCAGGCACTGGTTAAAGCCGTAAATGGTATTGTACAGGAAATCCGGCAGCTTCACCTGGGGGAAAAACATCCAGGCTACGCCAATCAAAGTCGCCAGCACGCAGGGATGCGTAATCGTTCTCTTCAAGGTTTTTGAAAAACTGCCCGCACCCTCCTGAAAGCAGTCTAACCCTACGCTCCACATGAATATCCGCACCGGAAGCAGGAACACGGAAGCGTATACCAGTCCCGGCGCGCCGTACAGGCCCTCGATGACCGGATTGCCCAGATAGCCGCAGTTGGCAAACTGGAAGGCGTAGCGCATAATACCGCGGCGGCTGTCGTCCATGTTTTTCCATAAAAATTTACTTAAGATATACCAGGTCAGCTGAATCAGGGCTGACATGATAATGACTACGATCATAGAGCGAAAAGCCGAAGTGTCCGACTTGGAAAAGGCGTAGAGAATATTGCAGGGGAGAATCAGGTTGACCAATAGATTAGTCAGGCTCTTGCGTCCCTCCGATGTGACGATTCCCTTTCTTCTGATAAAGACGCCCACCAGGAGCATCGTAAACATCATGCCCTGCATGGTCAGCAGGCTTTTCATATCTACCATTGTGTTTTCCTCTTTTGCTGTCTGATTTTTGTGTATATAACTTTCTTTTTTTCGCTTTAAAAATGCTGAGATTGATTCTTTTGAACCTCCAGAATCGCCGCCGGAATCCGCGCGGCCAGATCTGAGGGCAGCATACCGTATTCTCCTAATTCCTTGCATGCAATATCCCCGGCCAGGCCGTGAAGATAGACGGCCAGAGCGGTGATCCCTCCCGCTTCTGATATTCCTGCTTTGGAAAATTGCGCTTTATCCGTATCTGCTTCAGCACTCCGCTTAGACGCCACAAGCTGTCCCAGCAGCCCCAGAATCATGCCGCCCAGCACGTCCCCGCTTCCGCCCTTGGCCATGCCATTATTCCCGGTGGTATTCACATAGCAGCTTCCATCCGGCAATGCGGTCACGGTTTCCGGCCCCTTCAGCACCAGAATACAGCCGTATTCCTTTGCAAAATCCAGCGCCGCCGCTTCCCGTCCGGGCGCCAAATCGCCGCTCAGGTAACGGAATTCTCCTTCATGGGGCGTCAGAATCGTAAGCAGTCCCCTCTCCGCACGCTTTTGCAGGAGCTCCCTTCGGTCTTTAATGGCGTACAGCCCGTCCGCGTCTATAACCAGCGGCGTCTCCGTTTCTTCCAGAATTTTGCTCATCAATTTGGACAGATCCTGAGAGCGCCCCAGGCCCGGCCCCAGAAGCCCGGCGTCGCAGCCGTTCAGCCGCTCCAGAATCGGGAAAAAGGCGTCCTTGGAAATCTTTCCGCGGGCCGCAGGCAGCGGCGATGGCATCACTTCCAGACAATGCCCCGCCACGATAGGGTATATCGGCTCCGGCACCCCCAGGAACACCAGCCCGCTGCCACTCCGGGCCGCGCCATAAGCCGCAAGCACCGGGGCTCCCGTAAAGCCCACGCTTCCGCCCGTAATACTGACCCGTCCAAAATCACCCTTATGACCGTCCGGATCCCGTGCCGGAAGAAGCTTTGCCGCCAGTTTCTTTGTAAAATTCCGGAAAATCTGCTTTTCCATACGCCCACCGCCTTTTTCCTGAAAACTGTATCTATTGTAGCACAAAAAAGCCAGGCTGTGAACGCTTCTTCCCGACCGACTTTGTATGAAATCCAAAACACAGGAAACTTTAAGCAAAAAGGACTCCCCTTCCGGAAAGCCCTTTCTACTATCTTATCACTCTATTTTCACTTAAATCGTCGCAATATCAATCAGACTCAGCGTCTTTACATCCGTATTTTCCAAACTGGTCACCAGCGCTTTTGCAGTGTCGATCGCTGTCAGCACATTAACGCCGGTCTCAATGGCATTTCTACGGATAACAAAGCCGTCACGGCTGTGCTCCACGCCCTGGGACGGAGTGTCGATGACCAGGTCCATCTTGTGGCCCAGAATCAGGTCCAGGATGTTTGGGGACTCCTGCTCCAGCTTACGAGTCAGGCGGACGGAGACATCAGCCTCCATCAGGGCTCTTGCGGTGCCCTTGGTGGCGTAGATACAGTAGCCCAGCGCCTCAAAACGCTTCGCAATCTCCACCGCCTCTTCCTTATCCTCGTCCCGGACAGTCATAATCATATTCTTATGCTTGGGCAGACGGATGCCTGCGCCCAGGAAGGCCTTGTAAAGGGCCTCGTTGAAGGTTTTGGCAATACCCAGACACTCACCGGTGGATTTCATCTCCGGTCCCAGGCTGATGTCCGCGCCGCGGATCTTCTCAAAGGAGAATACCGGCATCTTCACCGCGTAATAATCTGCCTCCGGCTGAAGGCCCGGCTGATAGCCCAGATCCTTAATCTTATAACCCAGAATCACCTTGGTAGCCAGCGGCACAATCGGAATACCGGTTACCTTGCTGATATAGGGAACCGTACGGCTGGAACGGGGATTTACCTCGATCACGTACACCTCGTCGCCTACCGCGATAAACTGAATGTTGATCAGGCCGATGACATGTAAGGAACGGGCCAGACGCTTCGTGTATTCCTCGATAGTGGCCTTCACCTTATCGCTGATACTCTTGGCCGGATAGACCGAGATACTGTCTCCGGAATGGATACCCGCGCGCTCAATATGCTCCATGATACCCGGAATCAGGATATCCTCGCCGTCGCAGACTGCGTCCACCTCGATCTCCTTGCCCTGCAGGTACTTATCTACCAGAATCGGATGCTCCTGGGCGATCCGGTTGATGATACCGATAAATTCCTCCACATCCTTATCGTTGATGGCAATCTGCATGCCCTGGCCGCCCAGCACGTAGGACGGACGTACCAACACCGGATACCCCAGCTCATTGGCTGCTTTCTTGGCTTCCTCAGCGGTAAATACGGTGTGTCCCTTGGGTCTCGGAATCTGACACTGCTCCAGGATCTCGTCAAAAAGCTCTCTGTCCTCAGCCGCGTCCACGTTCTCCGCAGAGGTTCCCAGGATGGGCACGCCCATCTTCATCAGGGCCTCGGTCAGCTTAATGGCAGTCTGTCCGCCGAACTGCACCACAGCTCCATCCGGCTTCTCCAGGCGCACGATGCTCTCTACATCCTCCGGGGTCAGCGGCTCGAAATACAGCTTGTCCGCAATATCGAAGTCCGTACTTACGGTCTCCGGGTTGTTGTTGATGATAATGGTCTCATAGCCCTCTTTCGCAAAGGCCCAGGTACAGTGTACCGAACAGAAGTCGAACTCGATACCCTGTCCAATCCGGATGGGGCCGCTTCCCAGAACCAGCACCTTTTTCCGATCCCTGGTCTCCACCACCTCATTTTCGCTTCCAAATACAGAGTAGTAGTAAGGAGTGCTTGCCTCGAACTCAGCCGCGCAGGTATCTACCATCTTGTACGCAGCGGTAATGCCGTTGGCGTAACGAAGTTCCTTAATCTCCTCCTCGGTCTTACCGGTCAGGCGGGCAATAACATTATCCGGGAACTCTATGCGCTTTGCTTCTTTTAAAAGCTCCGGTGTCAACGGCTCGCTCTTCAGGGACTGCTCCATTTCCACCAGAATCGCAATCTTATCGATAAACCAGAGATCAATCTTGGTAATGGCATGAATCTCCTCATAGGAAATGCCCTTGCGGATGGCTTCCGCAATCAGCCAGATACGACGGTCGTCCACCACATGCAGCTGCTCCAGAATCTCTTCTCTGGAAAGGGCTGTGAAGTCATAAGACATGAGACTGTCCACATGCTGCTCCAGAGAACGGATGGCCTTCATCAGAGCGCCCTCGAAGTTATTGCAGATGGCCATAACCTCACCGGTGGCCTTCATCTGGGTGGTCAGAGTACGCTTTGCGCTGATGAATTTATCGAAGGGCAGACGGGGCATCTTGACTACGCAGTAGTCCAGCATGGGCTCGAAGCTGGCCTTGGTCTGTCCGGTAATGGCGTTGGGAATCTCATCCAGGGTGTAACCCAGGGCGATCTTCGCTGCCACCTTGGCAATGGGGTAGCCCGTAGCCTTGGAAGCCAGCGCGGAAGAACGGCTGACACGGGGATTTACCTCGATGACGCAGTATTCGAAGCTCTCCGGATGCAGGGCGTACTGAACGTTACAGCCGCCGGTGATATTCAGCTCGCTGATGATATTCAGGGCAGAGGTACGCAGCATCTGGTACTCCTTATCGCCCAGGGTCTGGGAAGGAGCCACGACAATACTGTCTCCGGTGTGTACGCCTACCGGGTCAATATTTTCCATATTACATACGGTAATGCAGTTGCCGGCGCCGTCCCGCATGACCTCATACTCAATCTCTTTCCAGCCTGCAATGCACCGCTCCACCAGAACCTCTCCCACACGGGAGAGTCTGAGACCGTTGGCCAGAATTTCCTCCAGCTCCACCTGATTGTGGGCGATTCCGCCGCCGCTTCCGCCCAGGGTGTAAGCCGGGCGGAGAACCACCGGGTAACCAATCTTATTTGCAAAAACAATACCTGCTTCTACGTCCTTTACCACCTCGGAGGCCGCTACCGGCTCGCCGATTTTCTCCATGGTGCTCTTGAACTCCAGACGATCCTCGGCCTTTTTGATGGTCTCGGAAGTCGTTCCGATGAGACGTACATTGTGTTCCTTTAAGAAGCCCCGCTCCTCCAGCTCCATGGCAAGGTTCAATCCTGCCTGGCCGCCCAAAGTCGGCAGGACGCTGTCGGGCTGCTCCTTCAGAATCAGCTGCTCTACCACCTCTACGGTCAGGGGCTCGATGTATACACGATCCGCGATATCCTTATCGGTCATGATGGTAGCCGGATTGGAGTTTAAGAGGACGACCTCGATGCCCTCCTCCTTCAGGGAACGGCAGGCCTGAGTGCCCGCATAGTCGAACTCGGCTGCCTGGCCGATGATGATCGGGCCGGAACCGATGACAAGTACTTTTTTGATAGACGGATTCTTAGGCATTTTTCTTCACCTCCATCATGCGAATAAACCGGTCAAACAGGTAGCCGGAATCCTGGGGACCCGGGCATGCTTCCGGATGGAACTGTACGGTAAAAATATTTTTACCGGTGTATTTCAGACCCTCGTTGGTCTTGTCGTTGACATTTTCAAAGGCAGCGGTAGCAACAGCCGGGTTCAGGCTGTTTGTATCTACGGCGTAGCCGTGATTCTGGGAGGAAATATACACTCTTCCGGTCTCCAGATCCTTCACCGGGTGATTGCCGCCTCTGTGGCCGTATTTCAGCTTATAGGTGTCCGCGCCGGTGGCCAGGGCCATCAGCTGATGACCGAGACAGATGGCGAAAATCGGGATATCACTCTCGTAAAGCTTCCGTACCTCGTCGATAATGGGGCCGCAGTCCTTGGGGTCTCCGGGGCCGTTGGAGAGCATGATGCCGTCCGGATTGGAGGCGATGATTTCCTCGGCCTTGGTGCCTGCCGGGTAAATGGTGACCTCACAGCCTCTCTCATGGAGGGAACGGGCGATATTACGCTTTGCGCCCAGATCAAGAAGCGCTACCCTGTAGCCGTTATTTTTCATCACAGACTTTTCACTGCAGGTAACTTTTTCTACGACCTTACCGGTACGATATGCTTTTAAACGGGGCATGACCTCGTCCAGATTTTCATATTCTTTTGTGGTAATCATACCGTTCATGGTGCCGCTCTCACGTAAGATCTTGGTCAGGGCACGGGTATCAATACCTGCGATTCCGGGGATATCATATTTTTTCAGGAAATTCTGAATCGTATCTGTACTTCTGAAATTGCTGGGAACACGAGAAAGCTCCCGAACAATATATCCATCCGGCCAGGGACGTCCGGACTCCATATCTTCATAACATATTCCATAATTACCAATCAGCGGATAAGTCATCACCACTGCCTGTCCCGCATAGGACGGGTCCGTCAGCACTTCCAGATAACCGGTCATTGATGTATTGAACACGATCTCACTTACGACCTCGCGCTCTGAACCGATGCTGGTGCCTGTAAACACATGTCCGTCTTCCAATATCAGAAAAGCTTTCATTCGTCCACCTGTTCCTTTCAAACTATTGTTTCTATTGTATATACTTTCTCAAAAAAAAAAGACATACCATGCCCTATCGCACTTCCAGTCTTTTTCCCTCAAATTGAAGTTATTATACTATAACTTTTTTCCTACTTCAAGAACTTTTTCAAATTTTTTCGGTATCTTTTTTATCCAGGATAACTTCTTCCCGAACCATGTACCGGGCAAAAGAGGAGCGCCGCATGCGCGGCGCCCCATTTTCTTATGGCTCATATATTTTTACATCGAAGGAATTCCGGATAATCTCCCTTCCTGCCTGTACGCTCTCCACAGCGCCCATAGCCACCATCTGCACAATGCTGTTTCCCAAAACGGAACCCTCCACCGGGCCTGCCATGACACGTTTTCCGGTGCGCTTGGCTGTCAGCTCGCAAAGCAGCTGGTCCTGGATGCCGCCGCCTACCATATTGATGCAGGTGACGGTCTTTCCGGTGATCTCCTCCATATACTTCACAGACTTCCGATACTCCTCGGTCAGGCCGTTGTAGATAGCCATGGCCATCTCCCCGAGACCCTCCGGCGTACCCTGTCCCTTTTCCTCACAGTAAGCCACGATCTCCTTCATCATGTTCAGCGGAGCGGTGAATCTGGGATCCTTCGGGTCAATGATAAAATCCTGACGCTTGGCTGCCCTGGCCTCGCAGATAATATCCGGGAAGGATACCTCGCTCTCAAACTCGCACCAGTTCCGACGCAGGTTCTGCATGATCCAGAGACCGTTGATATTCTTCAGAAACTGAATCTTGCCGTCGATGCTTCCCTCGTTGGTGTAATTATATTTATAGGAAGCTTCGTTGAGAATGGGCTCATCCAGTACCATACCTAGCAGGGACCAGGTTCCGCAGCTTAAGAAGGCTGCATCGTCCGACTCCAGTGGTGCGCCTGCCACAGCAGAGGCTGTGTCGTGGCTGCCTACCGCGATGACCTTTACACCTTTCAGTCCGGTCTCTTCTTCTACCTCAGGGAGCAGATCGCCAATGATGGTACCCGGCATAACGATATCGCCGAACATTTCGCGATTCAGACCCAGCTTTTCGATGAGATCATAGTCCCACTCCCGCTTTCTGGCGTCCAGAAGCTGGGAGGTGCTGGCAAAGGTATACTCGGAATACATGATCCCCGTCAGGAAATAGCCAAACAGCTCCGGCATAAACAGAATCCTCTTTGCGTTATCCAGAATCACCGGACGCATCTTCTTCTCCGCATAGAGCTGGAAGATGGAGTTAAAATACATAAACTCGATACCGGTACGGTTATAGAGTTCCTCCAGAGGGATGATTTTTCCGATCTCCTCCAACATTCCATCGGTACGGGAATCCCGATAGTTCACCGGATTGCCGATGAGATTGCCGTCCTTGTCAATGAGGCCGTAGTCCACGCCCCAGGTGTCGATAGCCAGCGACTGGATAGGCACTTTTTTCGCCGCCGCCTTTTTCAGACCCTGCTTTAACTCATGATAAAGTCCGAACAAATCCCAGTAAATGTGTCCCCCCACGCGGACCTCATGGTTCGGAAACCGGTGAAGCTCCTCCAGTTCCAGTTTGCCGTCTTCCAGTTTGCACAGAACCATCCGTCCGCTGGATGCTCCGAAGTCAAACGCAAGGTTGTAGATTTTTTCTCCCATACCCAATACCTTCCCTTTCTTATATACCCATTTTGTATTTCCTTATTCTGCCGGTGTCACCAGCCGGATTCCTTTTTCCTCCAGATAGGTCTTCCAGTCTCTGGACGGTGCCCGGTCAGTCACCAGAATATCGCCGCTTTTCAGCTGCATGGTTTTCACAAAGGAAACCTTGTCAAACTTGCTGCTGTCCACCGCCAGAATGGCCGTGTCCGCGCAGGCGCTCATGGCGTTCTTAATATCGCTGTCCAGCTCGTTGGAATCGGTCATTCCCGCCTCCATATCCAGCCCCTTACAGGAAAATACCGCCTTATCCACATGATAACCGTTCAGTACCTTCTGTGCTGCGTTTCCCACCAGAGACAGGGACGTCTCATTCAGATTCCCTCCCGTGGAAATCACCTGAATTCCATCGTGCCCGGCCAGCTCGATGAGTACCTCCACGGAATTTGTGATCACGATGAGTTTTTTCATTTCCTTCAGCTCTTTGGCGATCATCAACGAAGTGGAGGAAGCGTCCAGCATAATCCGGTCTCCCTCTTCCACCAGGCTTCTCACCAGTCCCGCAATAATCTGTTTTTCATCACGGTTCGTCTTCTCCCGTATCCGAAGCGGCATATCCACATCGTGGTTTTTATTCAGCACCGCGCCACCGTAGGTACGCTTCACGAAGCCCTCCTGCTCCAGCTTCTCCAGATCCCGACGGATGGTCTCATCCGTCACATCATACCGTTTGCTCAGCTCCGATACCAGTACTCTCTGCTCTTTCTGTAAAATCGACAGAATCTCATTTTTTCGCTCGATTGCAAGCATAATCTCTCCTCCTGCATGTCTCCTGAATCTTTTTTATTATAACACAATTTTTTTGTTTTTGTAGTCGTTTTTCTTGGCTTTTAGTTGAAAATATTACAAAATCAACATTCCCCATGATTTCAGAGACAGAAAAAAAGCCGGACAGTCCGCTTTTTTCGACTGTAACCGGCTTTTTGTTTTATTTGGTTTTAGAGCTTGCTGTAACCGAAGGTATTGACAATGGCGTCTACCTTCTCCTGCTTCTGGCACAGGGGGCAGTCACGGAAGCTGTAGGTCTGATAATCCGGCATATCCTTCCGGGTGAAAATGGCGTTGACCGGAATGGAATGTGCCTTATCTACCGCACTGAAAATCGCGTTGATGGCGCTGATTTTGCCGCCGTAATACTCGATACACTCAATACTCTGATTCAGGGTTTTTCCGGTGGTGGCTGTAGCCAGCAGCAACAGGATATTCTTGTCCCGGACCATCATCTGCATATTATCTCGGAAAATCAGCTGGCCTCCCGTATGGTACTCCGGAGTCGCGATATAGATAGTCTTGTGCTCGTTAATGGAACGGACTCCGGCTTTGGTCAGTTCCTCCGCCAGATATGCTCCGATCACCTCACATCCATCCAGGCATACGATGGTGTCCACAATACTGTAGTTGGAGTAATAGGCCAGCAGCTTCGCTGCCGCCTGGGCTTCGTTCTGGCGCGCCTTCAGTGTGGTCAGGTCAATGTAATAATTGATGTGGGAATGGTTTGTAGCGAAATGACCCCGAATCACCTTCAGCGCTACGGCCGGATCTGCCTTTGCATACACCTTAAACATCCTTGTTTCCATAAAATGCCCCCTTTTATGTTTGGTTTATGTTGTTATTGTATCACATTTCCCTTGATTTTCATAATATTTTTTCACTATTTCCTGTTACGCAAAATGCGACCGGGCTTTTGACGACCCGATCGCATTATTACTTTTTCTTCTTAATACAATTTTGACAGGAGCTCATAGGTTTCCGGACGACGATCCCGTAAATACACTACTTCATTTTCACGATATCTCGCCACATCCTCCAAATCAAAGGTAGCTACCAGCAATGCCTCTTCATTTACCGGAGCCTCTGCCACAAGCTTTCCTCTCGGATTATAAATTTTGTTGTTTCCAAACATTTCTCCGGTCTTATCCTCGCCTTCCAGTCCAACACGGTTAAGTCCGCCTACAAAGCAGCCATTTTCCAGGGATCTGGTAGCAAAATAGATATCCCACATATCCTTATCCCGGATGGGGAAAGCGCTGGGGCAGAGAATCAGTTCTGCGCCCTTTAATGTAAGGATTCTGGAAACCTCCGGGAATCCTCCGTCGTAGCAAATCATAAATCCGACTTTTCCAAAGTCCATGTCGAACACCGGATACTCGCTTCCCGCACGGAACCAGAAGCGCTCTCCCGCCCAGAGATGTGTTTTATTGTAGGTTCCCATCAGGGAGCCGTCTTTGCTGATTACAATCATTCCATTGTACAGAACTCCCGGCATCTCACTTTTCAACACAATAGGAGCTGCAATATACATTCCATATTCTTTTGCCTTGGCACTCAGAAGCTGGAAGGTTTCTCCTTCCGGTTCTTCAGCCATATCCAGATACTTTTCTCCTATCAGCTCCGGGCTATAGCCTGTGGAACAAAGCTCCGGGAAACAGAGCAAATCTACTTTTTTCTCCGCTGCCTCTTTCACATAGTTCAGCATCTTCTCCAGATTTGCCTTTTTATTCATCAGCTCACAGTCCATCTGGACAAGTCCCACTGTTACATTTCTACTCATGCTTTTCCCTTTCCGATCTTGCCGATCAATACCACTACCACTACAGAAACAAACATTGCCACAAGCGCCGTCGGAACCACATTGGACAGCTTCACCATAAAGGGTACGCCAAAGCCAACCGGAGCTTCATTCATACAGAGACCGACCAGGCAGCCGGCAATTGCGCCAATTCCTGTATCAACCTTGAAATCCGGAATCTCGTTCATCTTCTCATAACTATACTTATCCGCATTCTTCAGGATATAAAAATCAGCCAGCATAGCGCCCGAAATCGGCGGAATCAATACGCAGAGCAGGCTCAGGAAGGGAACCAGCCAGTCAATCATTCCCAGAGCTCCCAGAATGGTCGCGAAGATACCGCAGAGAGCTGTAACAATCCAACGGGGCAGCTTCAAAAGACCATGAAAGGTATTGGTCAGGCCAAGGGTTGACTGGTACAGGTTATTATCATTGGTTGTCCATGTAGCAATGATAATGATAAGTGCCGCAATATAACCAAAGCCAAGGATGTTAATCATAATATCTGTAATATCATTGGTCTGGAACGCACAGGCAAAGATTGCGCCACAGATAACAACAACCGGATATCCCAACGTAAATCCCAGTGTCACGCCAATGGTTGAATCCTTCACTGTTTTGGAATATCTGGTAAAGTCCTGTACAATCGATACGCCTACGATGAAGCTGCCAACCATCAGGGAAACAGCCGTAGCGAAGGACATCTTAGTTGCCGGAACAGCACCCATGATCTCTCCTGCCGGAACCATTACAAAGGTCTTGACCACACCGAACAGAATCAGCGCGAACAGAAGAGGCACGCCTATCTGGGAAAGCATTTTAATTCCTTTGTATCCGACAATTGCGGTAATCATCATCAGAAGTCCGCCTATGATAATACAGAGCCTGGTATTTACCTCCACTCCTGCCGCCAATCTGAATACGTTGGAAATGCTGCTTCCGAAAAAGGTACACTGATAACCAAACCATCCCATATTACACAGTGCAACAATAATTCCGAATACCATTGCGCCATATTTTCCAAAGGTGAAACGGGAAGAAACCGTGGAAGAAAGACCGCTCTTTATTCCGATAGCTCCGCAAAGCGCTCCAATAATAGTCAGAATCACGCCGCCAATTAATACAGCTGCTACCGTAGGCCAGAAGCCCAGACCCAGAGCAATCTGTCCGCCCAGTGTAAACGCCGTCAGGCAGAAACCAACGCCCAGCCACACAAACACCTGTGATTTCCACGTATTTTTCTTGTCATCGGGAACCGGACTAAATTCATAGTCGTTGAAAACTTCCGTGGATTCTGCTGTACCTAATACATTTTTGTCATTTGCCATTGCAGTACCTCCTATTATGCCTCATTTATTTTGAAATTAAAGCCATGACCAGTATAACACCGCCCTCCTTTTCCGTCAATCTCATTTTCCTCCTATCATCTTTCTATATTTTATGTGTATTGAATCATTTCTTCACGAAAAAAGAATACTATTTTTCAATTTTAACGAAATTTCCTGTAAATCAAAAAAAATCCGGCAGAAACACGATTTCCCGTATTTCTGCCGGATTCTTATTTATCTCGTTATGCTTTTTGGCATGCCGACGAAAGGATTACTCCTCTGTCTTTTTCGGAGCGTACAGATCGCCCAGGCTCTTCAGATACTCGTATCTTGCCTTCGCGTTCTCCTCAGCCTCTGCGAACAGCTTCTCAGCTCTTTCCGGATTAGCACGTACCAGAGAGTTGTAACGAACCTCTCCGTTCAAGAACTCCTTGTAGTCGCCTGTCGGCTCCTTGCTATCCAGAGTGAACGCGCTCTTGCCCTCAGCCGGAGCTGCCGGGTTGAAGCGGAAGCAATGCCAGTAACCAGCCTTAACAGCCAGCTCTTCCTCTGTCTGAGCCTTGCTCATGCCCTTCTTGATACCATGGTTGATACACGGAGCGTAAGCGATGATCAGGGACGGTCCCGGATATGCCTCTGCCTCTGCGATTGCCTTTACACACTGGTTGTAATCAGCACCCATAGCGATGGAAGCAACATATACATAACCGTAGCTCATAGCGATGGAAGCCATATCTTTCTTCTTAACGTCCTTACCGCCTGCTGCGAACTGTGCGATAGCACCGGTCTGGGTAGACTTGGATGCCTGTCCGCCTGTATTGGAGTAAACCTCGGTATCGAATACCATGATGTTGATATCCTTGCCGCTTGCAAGTACATGGTCAACACCGCCGAAGCCGATATCGTATGCCCAGCCGTCACCACCGAAGATCCACTGAGACTTCTTAGCCAGGAAGTCCTTATCCTTCAGGATCTCCTGAGCTGCGTCACATCCGCATGCCTCCAGAGCAGCTACCAGCTTGTCTGTAGCAGTTCCGTTGGTTGCGCCTACGCCGTAGGTATCCAGCCACTCCTGAGCAGCAGCCTTCACGTCATCGTTCGCTGTCTCCATAAGAGCCTCAACCTTAGCCTTCAGTCCGCCTCTGACAGCGTTCTGAGCCAGGCTCATACCATAACCGAACTCAGCCGCATCCTCGAACAGGGAGTTGGACCATGCAGGACCCTGACCCTTCTGATTTACGGTGTACGGTGTGGACGGTGAGGAGTTACCCCAGATAGAGGAGCATCCTGTTGCGTTTGCAATGTACATTCTGTCGCCGAACAGCTGTGTGATCAGCTTTGCGTACGGAGTCTCACCACAGCCTGCGCATGCGCCTGAGAACTCGAGCAGCGGAGTCTTGAACTGGCTTCCCTTTACAGTAGCCTCTTTAAACTTCGCGATAACGTCTGTCTTCTCCGGCAGAGTAACTGCGTAATCAAAGTTCTTCTGCTCTGCAACATTTGCTTCCATGTTCTCCATTGCAAGTGCCTTAGCGCCTTTCTTGCCCGGGCAGACATTTACACAGGAACCGCAGCCTGTACAGTCAAGTGCGGATACTACCATAGAGAACTTGTAATCTGCCATACCGGTCATCGGAACCATCTTCATTCCTTCCGGAGCAGCTGCTGCCTCAGCCTCTGTCAGGGCTACCGGACGGATAACTGCATGCGGGCAGACATAGGAACAACGGTTACACTGGATACAGTTCTCCGCATTCCATACCGGGATATCTACGGCGATACCACGCTTCTCGTAAGCAGAGGAACCGCTGGGGGTTGTACCGTCTACGTAATCCTTGAATGCGGATACCGGAAGAGAGTTACCCTCCTGTGCGTTCACCTTTGCCTGAATATCATTTACAAAGTTTACAACGTCGCCACGGCCGTTCTCTGCATGTGTGAAGTCCAGTCCCTCGTCAGCTGCGTTCTTCCAGCTCTCCGGAACGGTAATCTCAACAACCTGCTTAGCGCCTGCGTCGATAGCGTCGTAGTTCATCTGAACGATGGCGTCACCCTTTCTGCCATAGGTAGCCTTTGCAGCAGCCTTCATCAGCTCGATAGCCTGCTCCTCCGGAATGATGTTCGCCAGCTTGAAGAATGCAGACTGCAGAACGGTGTTGATACGTCCGCCCAGTCCGATCTCCTTACCAATCTTGATACCGTCAATCACATAGAACTTGATGTTGTGGTTCGCGATGAAGCTCTTAACCTGTCCCGGCAGATGCTTCTCGATGCCTTCCATATCCCACGGGCAGTTCAGCAGGAAGGTACCGCCGTCTACCAGCTCCTGTACCATGTTGTACTTACGTACATAGGACGGGTTATGGCATGCTACGAAGTTTGCCTTGTGAATCAGGTATGTAGACTTAATCGGGCTCTTACCGAAACGGAGGTGGGACATGGTCACACCGCCGGACTTCTTGGAGTCATAATCGAAGTAAGCCTGTGCGTACATATCTGTATTGTCACCGATGATCTTGATGGAGTTCTTATTTGCACCTACGGTACCGTCTGCGCCCAGTCCCCAGAACTTGCAGTTGATAGTTCCTGCCGGAGTCGTTACCAGCGGAGCGCCTGTCTCAAGAGAAAGTCCGGTAACATCATCGACAATACCGATGGTGAACTTCTGCTTGCTATCATTCTTGTATACAGCAACGATCTGTGCCGGTGTGGTATCCTTGGATCCCAGTCCGTAACGGCCTGTGAATACCGGTGTATCGTTGAACTTGGTTCCCTTCAGGGCTGCTACTACATCCAGGTACAGCGGCTCGCCAAGAGCTCCCGGCTCCTTGGTTCTGTCAAGAACAGTAATCTTCTTTACGCTCTCCGGAATAGCTGCTGCCAGTGCCTCTGCGCTGAACGGACGGTACAGACGTACCTTTACAACGCCGACCTTCTCGCCTGCTGCTACCAGATAGTCAATGGTCTCTTCGATGGTATCGCATACAGAACCCATAGCTACGATAACGTGCTCTGCGTCTGCTGCTCCGTAGTAGTTGAACAGCTTGTAGTCTGTTCCAATCTTCTCATTTACTTTATCCATGTACTCCTGTACGATAGCCGGCATAGCATCGTAGTAGGGGTTACATGCCTCTCTTGCCTGGAAGAAGATATCCGGGTTCTGTGCAGAACCTCTCTGGCAGGGATGGTTCGGGTTCAGGGCATTCTTTCTGAACGCGTCGATGGCATCCATGTCAACCATATCCTTCAGATCCTCGTAATCCCATGTCTCGATCTTCTGGATCTCGTGAGATGTACGGAAACCGTCGAAGAAGTTGATGAACGGAATCTTACCCTTGATAGCTGCGCAGTGTGCAACCGGAGTCAGATCCATAACTTCCTGTACGCTGGACTCGCAAAGCATTGCAACACCGGTCTGACGACAGGCATATACGTCGGAATGATCTCCGAAGATAGACAGTGCGTGGCTTGCAAGCGCACGAGCGGATACGTTGAATACGCCCGGAAGCTGCTCGCCTGCTACTTTATAAAGGTTCGGGATCATCAGAAGAAGTCCCTGGGATGCTGTGAAGGTAGTGGTCAGAGCACCTGCTGCCAGAGATCCGTGAACAGCGCCTGCTGCTCCAGCCTCAGACTGCATCTCGGTAACCTGTACGGTCTGTCCGAAGATGTTGGTTCTTCCCTGTGTAGCCCACTCGTCAGTAGCTTCTGCCATAACAGATGACGGTGTAATCGGATAGATAGCTGCAACATCAGAATACGCATAAGATACATGCGCTGCTGCATGGTTTCCATCCATGGTCTTCATTTTTCTAGCCATTGATATTTCCTCCTTATTTTTTCAGCCCTGGCAAGGCATTTTTGATATCTTCATACATAGTTGATTGTAACATAACAATGTCGGCTTGTCCATTTCAAACTTGTATTTTTTGCCGTACATTTCCCGGTTTCCTTGTTTTTTTCTTTGTACAAAATCACGAATTGGATTTTCCATATTTTTACTTGATTTTACAATTTATATGTGCTATAATTCTCTCATAAGCAATTCTGATTTCCGGCAGTTCGCCACGAATCCCTTTTTCATCCGGAGATTTCCGTGTAAGGAACATCCTTATAATCAGCCGCTTATGATACGTCTGTTTCACAACTGGCTTCCAGGCAGGGAAAGGTGGCTGTTCATGCAAAAGGGATCTGAAAACGTTCCTTCTGAAAATGTTCTTTCTGAAAATCTTTTTTCTAAAAATATTCTTCCTGAAAATTCTCTTTCTGCCCTTTCCCTCCATCTGCAGATACGGGACCGAGCACTGGCTTTAGGCCGTGCCAGAGGACGGGCGGAATGTATTCTGGAAGTTTTGTCAGATTACGGACCGGTTCCCCTGGGTCTGCAGGAAAAGATCCTGACCCAGAAAGACCGCCGTTTGCTGGACCGCTGGTTTCTTCTGGCCCGCCAGGTTCCCTCTGTAGATGCCTTTATGAACAGAATGTAGGGCTTCTGCCCGCTTTCTCATAACGAAGGATACCCCTGCCCTGCAGGATTTGACATTCCGGCTGTTTCGAATATTTCCGATTTTCTTTCGGCTTCGCAGTCCAGAACCGAGAACATAAAAATCCCCTTCGCAGCGGTCTCTGACTGCCCGGAGGGGATTTTTTTACGCTGTTTTACTCATCCAGCGCTTCTTTCATTTTATCGAAAAAGCCTTTTTTGCCCTTGCCCGGCTTCTCCGGATTCTTACCGTTCACAATATCATCGTAAGCGCGCAGGGCTTCTTTCGCATCCTTACTTAAATCTGTCGGCACCTGTACCACCAGAGTCACATAGTGATCACCGCGGGTGTTCTTATTACGCAGGGACGGTACACCCTTGCCCTTCAGGCGCACACGGGTGTCGGTCTGGGTTCCGGCTTTCACGTCGTACTCCACCTCACCGTCCACGGTCTTGATGCGGACAGCCCCACCCAGCGCCGCTGTAGCAAAGCTGATAGGTGCTGTGGAATAGATATTCATATCCTGTCTCTGGAAAATCGGGTGCCGGGCCACGATCACCTCGACCAGCAGATCGCCTCTGGGACCGCCATTGACACCCGGCTCTCCCTTGCCGCGGATACGGATGCTCTGACCGTTGTCGATACCGGCCGGTACCGTAACGGAAATTTTTTTCTTATTGGCAATGTAACCGGTGCCATAGCAGTCCGGACACTTTTCCTTAATAATCTTACCGGTACCGTTACAGTCCGGACAGGGACGTACATTCTGCACCATACCAAACATGGACTGCTGGGTATATACCACCTGTCCCTTGCCGCCGCATTTCGGGCAGGTCACCGGAGAGGTGCCCGGCTTTGCGCCGGTACCATGGCAACTGCTGCACTCATCCTTCAGGGTCAGCTCAATCTCCTTGTCACAGCCGAAGACTGCTTCCTCGAAGGTCACGCGTACCTGGGTACGGAGGTTCGCGCCCTGCATGGGGCCGTTGTTGGCACGTCTGCTGCGGCCGCCTCCGAAGAGATCACCAAAGATATCGCCGAAGATATCGCCCATATCTGCGCCGTTGAAATCAAAGCCGCCGTAACCGCCTGCTCCGCCTGCGCCTCCGTCAAAGGCCGCATGACCAAACTGGTCGTACTGGCGTCTCTTGTCCGGATCGCTTAAGACTGCGTAAGCCTCAGAAGCCTCTTTGAATTTCACTTCCGCTTCTTTGTCGCCGGGGTTCATATCCGGGTGGTACTTCTTTGCCAGCTGACGGTACGCCTTCTTGATGGTGGCGTCGTCCGCATTCTTATCTACGCCCAGAACCTCGTAGTAATCTCTCTTCTGCTCTGCCATTTTTTCTATCTTCCTTTATACCTTTTCTCGATTGCTTTGCGGCAAAACCTCTAAAAAAATCCCGCCTGGAAGGCTTCTTGCATATCGGATTTCTGATATGCAAGAAAGGCTCCTTCGAGCCTTTCTTGGATTCTTTTCTTTCAAGCCTGCCTTCCAATATAGCGCAATGCCTATTTTCTTTCAAGCCTGATTTTTTTCATTAAACCTCTCTGTAGTCGCCGTCTACCACGTCGTCAGAAGCGCCTGCGCCTGTTCCGGCGCCTGCTCCCATATCCGGTCCTGCCTGGCCGGCTGCGCCCTGCGCTGCCTGAGCCTGCTCATATACCTTTGCAAATACCTTCTGAGCCGCGTTCATCAGCTTCTCTTTGCCGTTCTTCAGTTCATCAAGGTCTGCGTCAGAGATATCTGCCTGATCCTTGGTTCTCTCCAGAACTGCCTTCAGGGAAGTAAGCTCTGCCTCTACCGCGGACTTGTCAGCCGGGTCAACCTGAGCGCCGACCTCTTCCAGTGCCTTCTCGGTCTGGAATACCATGGAGTCTGCATCGTTTCTCGCGTCGATGGCTTCCTTACGCTTCTTATCCTGAGCCTCGAACTCAGCAGCTTCCTTCACTGCCTTGTCGATGTCGCTGTCAGACATATTGGAGCCTGCGGTAATGGTGATGTGCTGTTCCTTGCCGGTACCCAGATCCTTTGCGGATACATTTACGATACCGTTTGCGTCAATATCGAAGGTAACCTCAATCTGCGGAACGCCACGTCTTGCGGGCGGAATTCCATCCAGACGGAACTGGCCGAGAGACTTGTTATCTTTGGCGAACTGACGCTCACCCTGTACCACGTTGATATCTACTGCGGTCTGGTTATCAGCTGCAGTAGAGAAGATCTGGCTCTTCTTGGTCGGGATGGTTGTATTACGCTCAATCAGACGGGTTGCGATACCGCCCATGGTCTCGATAGACAGAGACAGCGGAGTAACATCCAGAAGAAGGATATCGCCTGCGCCTGCGTCGCCAGCCAGCTTACCACCCTGAATGGAAGCACCGATAGCTACGCACTCATCCGGGTTCAGAGTCTTGCTGGGCTCATGGCCGGTCAGCTGTTTTACCTTGTCCTGTACAGCCGGAATACGTGTGGAACCGCCTACCAGCAGCACCTTGCCAAGCTCGGAAGCTGTGATGCCCGCATCCTTCAGCGCTGCCTGAACCGGTCCTGCAGTACGCTCAACCAGGTCATGGGTCAGCTCGTCGAATTTTGCTCTGGTCAGGTTCATATCGAAATGCTTCGGTCCCTCAGCGGTTGCTGTGATGAACGGAAGGTTGATGTTGGTTGTGGTTGCGCTGGAAAGCTCTTTCTTCGCCTTCTCAGCTGCTTCTTTCAGTCTCTGCATAGCCATCTTGTCACCTGACAGGTCTACACCCTCGGTGCGCTTGAACTCTGCAAGCATGTAATCTACAACCTTCTTATCAAAGTCATCGCCGCCCAGACGGTTGTCGCCTGCGGTAGCCAGAACCTCGATAACGCCGTCGCCGATCTCGATGATAGATACATCGAAGGTACCGCCGCCCAGATCGTATACCATGATCTTCTGCTCTTTCTCATTGTCCAGGCCGTATGCCAGCGCTGCTGCAGTCGGCTCATTGATGATACGCTTTACATCCAGGCCTGCGATCTTACCTGCATCCTTGGTTGCCTGTCTCTGTGCGTCGTTGAAGTACGCCGGTACAGTGATAACTGCCTCGGTAACCTTCTCGCCCAGATAGTTCTCTGCATCTGCTTTCAGCTTCTGCAGAATCATAGCAGAAATCTCCTGCGGAGTGTACTGCTTTCCGTCGATATTTACTTTGTGGTCGGTACCCATCTCTCTCTTAATGGAAGAGATGGTCTTCTCGGAGTTGGTAACTGCCTGACGCTTTGCCGGCTCGCCTACCAGTCTCTCACCAGTCTTTGTGAATGCCACGATAGACGGTGTGGTTCTCGCTCCTTCTGTATTTGCGATAACTACGGGCTTACCACCCTCCATCACTGCTACGCAGCTGTTTGTTGTTCCTAAGTCGATACCAATAATCTTGCTCATAATAGAGACCTCCTCATTTATTCTGATTGTAAAAAGTTAATTTTTTATTTATAGAAATTCGCAGTGTCACTCGATTCCGCTCCGCTTCATCTCGTGCACGGGCTTCGCCCTATGTCATCTGCCGTAAAAGTGCCTGCTCATGCAAGCATGGCATTCACTTTTACGGCATCTGACGCACTGCTCATTGCCTACGTGTCAGTTTGCGACTTTTACCATGCTGTGACGAATGACTGTATCTTTGTACATATAACCCTTCTGGAATTCCTCGGCTACTACATTTTCACCCAGCTCCTCATCCTCCACATGCATCACTGCGTTGTGGTAATTCGGGTCGAATTCCTCGCCCACTGCCGCAATGGGTTCTACGCCCAGGTCGGTCAGTGTGGTCATCAACTGGCTATATATCTTATCCATACCTACGATGACCGGATTTTCTTTCTGATCCTCGGGTACGGATGCAAGACCGCGTTCAAAATTGTCTACCACCGGAAGGATTTTCTCGATGACATCCCGGGCTCCCACCTCATACATATGGGATTTTTCCTTCTCGGTTCTCTTTCGGAAGTTATCGAATTCTGCCATCTGACGCTTTACGCGATCCTCCAGCTCTTCGATTTTTTCTTCCATCTTGTCTTTTTTCTTTTTTTTCTTCAGCATCTCGGGCTCCTCCCCGGCTTCTGTTTCCTCCGGTTTTTCGCCGCCGGTGCTTTCTTTTTCTTCGGAAGCTTCCGCTGCTGTGGCAGTTTCCTCTTCCTTTACTTCTTCAGTTACTTCCTTCGCTGCTTCATTTTGAAACTCTTCGTTTTTGATTTCCTGTTCCACGGGTTTTTGCCCCTTTCTATTTCTTATTTCTATTGTAAATCTCATCCAGCTGTTCGGTCAGGGTCTTCAGCGTCTTCAGTACGTTTTCGTAATCCATTCGCTTGGGACCGATGATTCCGATGGTTCCCTGCAGGCCTTCACCCAATTCGTAAGTAGCAGTGACTACGCTGCAGTCTTTCATGGACTGTATGGGTGTCTCCTGGCCGATGTAAACCTGGATGCCTTTGTTATCACTGTTCTCCAGTGTCTGATTTACCAGATCGGACAGCTGCTGCTTCTCTTCGAAGGTGCTGATCAGTTCGCTTGCTTTGCCGTTATCGGAAAGCTCCGGATAGCGGAAAATGTTGGTCGCTCCTGAGGTATATATCTCTACCTCGTCCTCGGAGTGAATGACTTCTGCTACCGCGTCAATGACGCTGCCCACCAGCTCGCTGTGGATACCTGCCTGCTCTTTCAGGTTCTGAATCATTGCCAGATTGATTTCCTCAATGGACAGGCCGTTCAGGACACTGTTCAACAGGATATTCAGCTTCAGGACTGTCTCCTGTTCCAACTCCTCGGTCACATCGATAACTTTGTTGCGGACGATGTTTCCTTCTATCATAATCACCGCAAGAATCTGCGTCGCGTTGACTTTGGAGAGCTGAATAAACTTCAGCTTGTTCCTGTGATAGGTGGGGGCAGATACCATGGTAGCGTAGTTGGTATTAGCTGCCAGAACTTTTACCACCTGCTTCAATACCTGCTCCATCTTATCGGTTCGCTCAATCATCAGGTCTTTCAGTTCCTGTACCTCATGATTCTTCTCTTCCAGAATATGATCCACGTATAAGCGGTATCCTTTATCGGAAGGAATTCGTCCGGCCGAGGTATGGGGCTGCACGATGTAGCCCATCTCTTCCAGGTCTGACATTTCATTTCGAATCGTCGCAGAGCTTAGATTCAAATCTGAGTATTTGGAAATGGTTCTGGAACCTACCGGCTCGCCCGTCTCCATATAATTACGGATGATCGCCTGAAGGATTTTCTGTTTTCTCTCGTCCAGTTCCATTTCGCTCACCTCTTCTTTACTGGTTTCTTTTTTATTTCTTTGTTGCTTTTTGTCTATTAGCACTCGGCCCTCTTGAGTGCTAACATTAAGATAGCACTATGGTTTGGGTTTGTCAAGCGGGTTTATCGTTTTTTTAGATTTATTTTCTGATTATAACGGACAGGGGATATGCGGAAGGACTATACTCCAGAATACGCAGCTTTCCCTGCTCCTCGCAGGCGGCTTATGCGCGCCCGATGGAGCCACTGTCTGAGGCCCTTTAAGGGCCGAGTTTGGCGATCGGGCGCGCATAAGCCGCCTGCGAGGAGTAGGAAAATCAGTTTTGTTCCCATTGCCATACACAAAGCAGTCCTCCGTACTTTTTAGTCTTCCTATAATAAGTATAAGTAGTCTGACACTTTATGCTTTTTTTATGAATTATTTTTCAAAAACCTCTTGATTTTTCATTTTCAAAGTGGTATACATATATGCAGAAAAAGAAAAAGGCCCTGTATCAGATATGGAAATGTATTTGATGCCGGGACTTTCTTTTTTGTATTTAAAAACTTTTGGAAACAATACTTTTACCTATTAGAATAGAGAAAGGGGAGTCAGATTTTATGAACATCAGCAAATTTACACAAAAATCCATTCAAGCTGTAAACGACCTGGAAAAGCTGGCTTATGAATATGGCAATCAGGAGATTGAACAGGAACATCTTCTGATGAGTCTGCTCCGGCAGGAGGACAGTCTGATTCTGAAGCTTGTCGCTAAGATGGGCATTGACCAGAATCTGTTTCTGAATGGTGTGGAACAGGCCTTAAATAAGAGAGTCAAGGTCTCCGGCGGACAGCCCTACGTGGGACAGTATTTGAATAAGGTACTGATCAGCGCCGAGGATGTGGCAAAGCAGATGGGCGACGAGTATGTCTCCGTAGAGCACCTGTTTCTGGCCATGTTAAATGATCCCAGCCCTTCCATGAAGGAGCTGTTCCGGGAGTACGGCATTACCAAGGATCGTTTCCTGCAGGCGCTGTCCTCCGTGCGGGGTAACCAGCGGGTGACCAGTGATAATCCGGAAGCTACCTATGACACCTTAAGCAAATATGGTTCTGACCTGGTGGAAAAAGCCCGGGATCAGAAGCTGGATCCGGTCATCGGACGTGACGCGGAGATCCGGAATGTGATCCGTATCCTGTCCCGTAAGACCAAGAATAACCCGGTGCTCATCGGTGAACCCGGTGTCGGCAAGACCGCCGTTGTGGAAGGCCTGGCACAGCGTATCGTGCGGGGCGATGTACCGGAGGGTCTGAAAGACAAGAAGGTATTTTCCCTGGATATGGGCGCACTGGTGGCCGGCGCCAAGTACCGCGGCGAGTTTGAGGAACGTCTGAAAGCCGTTCTGGAGGAAGTCAGAAAAAGCGAAGGCAAGATCATCCTCTTTATCGATGAGCTGCACCTGATTGTGGGCGCAGGCAAGACAGATGGAGCCATGGACGCCGGCAATATGCTCAAACCCATGCTGGCCAGAGGCGAGCTCCACTGTATCGGCGCTACCACCCTAGATGAATACCGTCAGTACATTGAAAAGGATCCGGCTCTGGAGCGTCGTTTCCAGCCGGTTATGGTAGATGAGCCCACCGTAGAGGATACCATTTCCATTCTGCGTGGCTTAAAGGAGCGCTACGAGGTATTCCATGGTGTGAAGATTACCGACGCCGCTCTGGTGGCAGCCGCTACCCTCTCCAACCGTTATATCTCCGACCGTTTCCTGCCGGATAAGGCCATCGACCTGGTGGACGAAGCCTGCGCTCTGATTAAGACGGAGCTTGATTCTATGCCGACCGAGCTTGACGAGCTGCGGCGTAAGATTATGCAGCTGGAGATCGAGGAGGCAGCCCTGAAAAAGGAGACCGACCACTTAAGCCAGGAGCGCCTGGAGCACTTACAGAAGGAGCTTGCGGAGCTGCGTGATCAGTTCAACAGCCAGAAGGCCCAGTGGGACAATGAGAAAAATTCCGTAGAGCGTCTGCAGAAGCTCCGTGAGGAAATCGAGGATATCAATAAGCAGATTCAGACAGCGCAGCAGAATTATGACCTGAATAAGGCCGCCGAATTACAGTACGGCAAGCTGCCTGCCCTGCAAAAGGAGCTTTCCGAGGAAGAAGAAAAGATCAGCAAAAAGGATCTGTCACTGGTTCACGAATCCGTAACGGAGGACGAAATCTCCCGTATCGTTTCCCGCTGGACCGGTATTCCGGTAGCCAAGCTGACCGAGAGCGAGAGGAATAAGACCCTGCATCTGGACGACGAGCTGCACAAGCGTGTCATCGGCCAGGACGAGGCGGTCACACTGGTATCCGAAGCGATTATCCGTTCTAAGGCCGGTATCAAGGATCCGACGAAGCCCATTGGTTCGTTCCTGTTCCTGGGACCCACCGGTGTAGGTAAGACGGAGCTTGCCAAGGCGCTGGCTGCCAGCCTCTTTGATGATGAATCCAATATGGTGCGTATCGATATGAGTGAGTACATGGAGAAGTATTCTGTGTCCCGTCTCATCGGAGCTCCTCCCGGATATGTAGGCTACGAGGAAGGCGGTCAGCTGACGGAGGCCGTGCGAAGAAAACCCTACTCCGTTGTCCTGTTTGATGAGATTGAAAAGGCCCATCCGGACGTATTCAATGTGCTCTTACAGGTGTTGGATGACGGACGTATCACCGATTCCCAGGGACGGACCGTGGACTTTAAGAACACGATTCTGATTATGACCTCGAATATCGGTTCCTCCTATCTGCTGGACGGCATCGACGAAAACGGCAACATCAAGCCGGAAGCTCAGACTCTGGTTATGAACGACCTGCGTGCTCATTTCCGTCCGGAGTTCCTGAACCGACTGGATGAGACCATTCTCTTCAAACCGCTGACCAAGAGCAACATCACGCGGATCATCGACCTGCTGCTGAAGGAACTGAATGAGCGTCTGGCTGACCGGGAGCTTTCCCTGGAGCTGACTGATGCTGCCAAGGCCTTCATCGCAGACCACGGCTTCGATCCGGTTTATGGCGCCCGTCCGCTGAAGCGTTACATGCAGAAGCACGTGGAAACCCTGGCCGCGAAGCTGATCTTAGGTGGCGAGATCTCCACCGGAGCGACCATTGTGATGGATGTGGAGGGCGACGGCCTGACTGCAAGAGTAAAATAAATTTGGAATAAAAAAAAACTCGCGGATGACCTTTTTGGTCACTGCGAGTTTTTTCTTGTTACCAATATCTGTATCCATCTTTACGACCGCTGTCTTCTCAGCCAGCCATAGGCCAGCACACAGATGATCACGGACAGCAGCGAGCCTGCCGCCGTGGCCAGTCCCATGGGAAGGAGGCTCGTGGGGAACAGCTTCGACATAAAGTAAGCCCCCGGAATCCGCACCAGTATGATGGACACAATATTATGTAAAAAGGACAACTCTGATCTGCCGCAGGCGCAGAAATAACCGCTGAAGCTGAAGTGAATTCCCGCAAACATACAGTCAAAGATATAGCCCCGGAAATACCAGCCTCCCTGAATCATCACGGCAATGTCTTTCGAGAACAGACCCACCACCGGATTCGCGATAAACTGCACCAGTACCGCCATAAAAAGGCCGAAGCCCGTAGCCATACAGATGGCGTAACGCAGGGTTTTTCGGGCCCGCTCCTCCTGTCCCGCGCCGATGTTCTGGGCGCAGAGGGCTGATACGGTGGAGAGCATGGATGAGGGAACCAGGAACACGAAGCTGATGATCTTTTCCACGATGCCGACAGCCGCCGCGTCGGTCAGCCCCCGGCGGTTTGCGATAATCGTAATCAGGATAAAGGACACCTGAATCAGACCGTCCTGCAGAGCCACCGGAAGTCCGATACGGAGGAGCTGCTCCATGGTTCCTTTCTCAGGCCGAAGGTCAGCCTTTCCAAGGGAAAGCCCCGTATCCCGCCTGCAGATGGCCACCAGGGCGATCACCACGCTGACTGTCTGGGACAGGGTAGTTCCCAGGGCCGCACCGGCCGGTCCCAGGTGAAAGGCTCCCATAAAAAGATAGTCCAGAGCGATATTCACGCTACAGGCCACTGCGATAAAGTACATGGGACTTTTAGAATCCCCCAATCCACGAAAAATAGAACTGATCACATTATAGGCAGTGATGAAGGGGATCCCCAGAAAGCAGATGGTCAGATACCGGATGGTTCCCTCCACTGCCTCTTCCGGCGTGGAAATCAGACTTACAATGGGCCGCACAAGTGCCGTCAGAAGTATCGTCAGGGACAGGGAGATTCCCAGGAAGAGAACCACTGTATTCCCGATGGACTCGGAGGCCCGTTTCTGATCCCGGGCTCCCACCGCCTGGCCGATGCTGACCGTGGTTCCCATGGCCAGTCCCACCAGAATCACCGTCAGCATGTGCATAACCTGGCTTCCCAGGGATACCGCTGTGGTGGCCTCCGTACCGTCAAACTGGCCGATGATAAAAAGATCCGCCATGCCATATAGGGTCTGCAGAAAATAGGACAGCAGGTAGGGCAGGGAAAAATATAAAATATTGCTCATCACGCCGCCTGAATTAAAGTCTCTTGCTTTTACCCTTTCCATCTTACACCTCTCACACATACCAAGTTCCGGGCAGGAGCTTTTCGCCCCTGCCCGGAATCCGTTTCTTTTTCCCTATTATAAACTCTACCGTATCATCGAAACCACTGCCGTCCGGTAAGCTTCCAGGCCACAAAACCGGTGAGACATCCCACCACCAGGCCACCCAGCACATCCGTTGGAAAGTGTACCCCCAGATAGATCCGGGAAAAACCGATAAGGGATGCCACCAGAAGGGCCAGAATCCCGATGCTGTGGGGCATACCCAGGAACATAACTGAAGCCACCGCAAAGGCCGCGCCCGTGTGTCCTGAAGGAAAGGAGTAATCCATGGGCTCCTTGGCCAGCAGGATCAGATCCTCCAGAAGATGGTAGGGCCGCACCCGGGCGATCCAGTTTTTCAGCACCAGATTCACCACCAGGAACTCCAGAATCATGGACAGCGTGGCCGCCTGGCCTACCCGCCGCCATCTGGGCTGAAAAAGCAGGGCCAGACAGGCCGCGATGGACAGAAACCCCGCGTTTTCCAGGGAGGTCACGAACCACATGATCTTATTCTGGAGCGGTCCCCGGATACTGTTCTGCAAAAACATCATAAATCGGTATTCCCATTCAAAAAACCATTCCATTTCTTTTCTCCGCCCTTCAGATCTCCGTAAAGGTGTATCGCTGTAAAAGCCCTGAGGTATTCACATGATAAATGACAGTTCCGTCCGCCAGGTCTTCCCGTTCAAAGGTAAAGTCCCGATCCTTCCCGTGGCGCTTCCGCACATAGCTCTCCAGATCCGGGATGGGAACCTCCTCGATAAACACATCCCGCATCTGATTGTTGGCGCACTCGTTAAAAATCTCATGTACTACCTCATATTCCTTCATGGCAAAATCTCTCCTTCTCTGACTCTATTTCTTCTTTCTCCCTACTCTGCTGTGTCATCCAGCTGGCGCTTCAGGTATCGTCCCACCACGCCGGAAAAATTCATAATATTCCGGATATAGGCAAAATCCCGGCCGAAGATCCGTCGCTCTGCCTGCAGATCCTCTTCCTCCCCGGCAAATACACCCAGCACCGAGATGCCCTCCGCCCGGACCTTCCGCACCTCCGAAGCCGTATCCCGCACCGCGTAATCCCCCGCGTAAGGCATGGGATTTTTGCTGTTTGGCCGATTCACAATGATATCGTTGGGACGGCCGTCGCTCAGGACGATAAGAACCTTATTTTCCTCGGGCCGCTCCCGAAGGCTGGCTGCCGCCGCCCGGATGGCCAGTCCGTCCCGGTTATTGGAGGAGGCGTGAAACTCAAAAATCCGCTTATTGGCCTCCTTCGGGTCGTCGTAATCCCGGTAGCGCTGCATGACTGTATAATCCCAGAAGGTACAAAAGCCCATGACCCGATGGGGAATCTGCACATTACTCAGGGCCTCGCTGATGATATAGCCCTGGAGGGCCACCAGACTCTGTCGGCTCCGTTGGGATCCGCTGGCGTCGATGAGCACATGCACCACGAACTCGGAGCTGTCCTTTTTCAGCGTCCGCTCGAAGAGCTTCTTATCCCGGGTCCGGCCCAGCTTCCAAAGACGGAAGGGCACGATGATTCCGTATTCCGAGCGCACCGTCTCCCGCTCGCTCCGGGCCACCAGGGCCCTTCGCAGAGTATCCGACAGCTGATCGATATTCCGTCTGGCCACCCGGGTATAATGGCCGTAGACCCGCAGATTCTCGCTTTTAGATCTTCTGGCGTACTCGGACTGATAGTTTCTCCGTACCATATTGGAAAGGATGCCGTCAGTAAAATAGAGGCTGCAGTCCGCATGGGCGCCCCGGCAAAGGCTCCGGTTCAACCGGGCCTGCTCTCCCGGGTTCAGATAGGAGCGGCCATAATTCAGCTCGATATAGGAATACATCTTTGCGGCCGCTTCCTCATCCACCAGCACCCGCTTCATCCGGGATTCCCGCTTTTCTTCCTTCTCATCGGGCACTTCCCCGGTCTGGGTCACCGCCTGGTTCACCTGATTCAGCACCTGGGTCAGCTCCTCCTGCCCGGCCTCTTCCTCCAGATAATCCTTCCAGCTGAACTCCTTTAATTCCTCCATGGTCACCGCAAGAACCTTTTCCAGGCTCCCGTGATTTTTTTCAAAATAAGGATCCACGATCCAGTTATACAGTTCGTCAGTCGCCCGGATGATCTCTCCTGTATCGTAAGTCTCCTCCAGACCTGCCAGGGTATCCAGGGCCTTCTGCATCCTGGCCTGCTCCACGCCTGCCTTCCCCTGAACCGCCTGCTGCATCATGCAGATCTTGATCTGTCCCAGATAGTAAGACGCCAGTCTGGTGAAGTCATAATCCAGCAGATCGGAAAAGGCTTTTTTCCGGATCTCCAGAACACCTTTGCGCTCCCGGCTCACCTTCCGGTAAACCGCGCTGTCCACCGCCAGCTGGGCCACATTGGTCAGGGCCTGCTCGTCTGCCCCATAATAAAGCTTCTTCACCAGATAGAGGCCGAAGGTGTTCCGGTCAAAGTACCGGGAAAAGGCTCCCTGTTTCACTGCGTCGTAGAGGGATACCCAGGGAGATCTGGCAAAGGATACCGTATCCAGTTTGATGTTATCGCCGTAATTTCCGCTGACTGTCCAGTACAGGTTCCGAATGCGGTTCTCGATCTCATACTGATTTTCGTCAAAATAATCCTGTTCCTGTTTCTCCTGCTCTTTCATGCCGCCTCACTAAAACACTTCACTGCCGGTCCATTCCTCCGGAATCCGGGTCATGACGATGTCGCTGATAATCTCCTTCTCGAAAATATCAAAGCTTTTATTGGTGATTCCCATGGTAATAGCGCTCCGGGGCGTCAGACCGGAGCGGATGGTCTTAATGGCTCCGATCATACCGCGCAGATCCATGGGCTTCGTAGAAATCTCGCTGTTTTGGGCCTTGGTCTGCAGATCGAGAAACAGTCCCGCAAAGGCCTGGAGGCCTGTCTCCTTTGCCTCCGGGAAGTTGGCCCGGAGAATCTGCATCAGAGTCTCCTCTGTCAGCGCCGGCATGTCGATGACCAGGAAACGGGACACCAGCGCCTCGTTCAGCTCCCGGGTGCCCGCATAGCCGTAGTTCATGGTTCCGATAAAGCGTGTGGCCGGATGCAGCTCAATCTTATCGTAGCCGGGTACATCGATGAGACGTCGATAGTCCAGGGTAGCATGAAGCACCGATACCGCGTCATTTTTCGCCATATTGATCTCATCGAAAATACCAAAACCGCCCTGTTCCGCGCACTGGTATACAGGTCCCTTCCGAAGCCGTACCTCATTGTCCGCAAAGGTGTCCGTTCCGATGAGGGAACTGCTGTCCGTATTCACATTAAAGGAAATATTGTAGGAAGGACGCCCGAAGATCCAGGCCAGATTCTCCGCCAGAATATTCTTTCCCGTGGCCTTTGATCCGGAAAGAAGGACATTCTCCCCCTGAAGCAGGGCCGCAATGGCCATCTCCAGAATCTCTTTTCCGTAAAAGGGCACCGGAGGCTCCGCCACCCGGTTTTTCACCACTTCCTGCACGGGATACTGCTCCCGGAACTTCTCCACCTCACGGATCAAAAGGGGATTCACCTGCTGATCCTCCAGAATTCTCAACTCGTTCATCATAGCTCCTCTGTTACTCCTCTCCGCCCGCCAGGCCGTCCATCCAGGGCAGGAACTCCTGATAGCTGCGGATCTCATGATACTGCTCCGGCTTCAGGTCCACGTCCGCCGGACGCTCTTTACATTTTGCGTTATACCAGACCGCATACATGCCCGCATTGGCCGCACCCAGCACATCCTTCCGGATATTATCTCCCACGAAGATACATTCCTCCGGTCTGCACCCTGCTTTCTGGATGCAGCGCTCCATGAACAGGCGATGGGGCTTCTCGTAGCCCGCCTCCTGGCTGGTCACCATGTGGTTGATATAGGGCGCGTATCCCAGCTTTTCCAGCTTCTCATACTGCATCCGGGCCGTCATATCCGTGCCGATGCCGATGGTGATGCCCCTCTTTTTCAGTTTCTCCATCAGCTCCATACAGCCCGGCTCCGGCTTACAGACCTCAAAAAATGCCTGCCAATACAAATCGTACATCTTCCGAAGATGAGGAAAAATGGGCTTTTCCATGAGCTCCAGCATGTTCTGAAGACGGATACTCCGGCTGTGGATGACCGCGTTGTCCATACCAAGCCGCTTATTTGTCTCCAGACGGAGCTTCTCATGAAGGGCCAGGAATTCCTCCCGGGACATCTGAAGCTCTGCCTCCGCATAAACCGCGGTACGTTCCATTCCTGCCTCGTCTCCCACCTCATAATCGTATAAGGTATCGTCAATATCAAAGATTACTTCTTTTATCATCTGCTTCCCTTTTCCTCACAATCTTTTATTTCTTCTGTTCTGCCTTGGCGTTCAATCCAGCAGGAACTTCGCCAGCGCGTAATTACTCACATCAATGCCCCGATCGGTCAGGCAGATTCGCTCTCCCCTTTGCTCCAGCAGTCTTTCCTCCGTAAGTTCCCGGATGACATCTCCGTAGTTGCTTCGGATCCTGTCCGTAAGCCGGACACCTTCCATCTTCCGCAGACCCAGAAACATGGTCTCCTCCAGAATCTCCTGCTCATTTAATGGCTCCACACTCTCATACCGGAAAGTTCCCTTCAGATAGGACTCCAGAACCGTAGCATTCTGATAGCGCACTCCGTCCACCAGGGATGCTGCGCCGATGCCGAAGCCTTTATAATCCGTCCGCTCCCAGTAGGACAGATTGTGGCGGCATTCGTAACCTGCCTTTGCGTAATTGGAGATCTCGTAGCGCTCGTAACCCTTTTTATGCAAATAGGCTTTCGTGTCCTCGTACATGATCCGGTCCAGCTCCTCTCCCGGAAGCTCCTTCTCACAGGGACCGTCCACCCGGTATTTTTCATAAAAGGGCGTACCCTCCTCGATGATCAGACTGTAGGCAGAAATATGCTCCGGCTCCAGCGCTGTCACCTTCTTCAGGGTGGATAGCCAGCCCTCCCGGGTCTGCCCGGGCAGAGCGGACATAAGATCGATGTTCACATTGGAAAATCCTGTCTTTCGCACCAGTTCATAATTCTCCTGGAACTGCTCCCAGGTATGAATCCGTCCCAGTGCCTGAAGCTCCCGGTTATCCGCAGACTGAAGCCCCATACTCAGCCGGTTGATCCCGGCCTGCCTGTAAGCCCGGAGCTTTTCTTCCGTCAGGGTTCCCGGATTCGATTCCGCGGTTACTTCCGCCTCTGCCGGGATTCCGAATACCTGATCCACAGTCTCCAGTATGGAGTCCATCTGGGCTCCGGTCAGCAGAGAGGGCGTTCCGCCTCCCAGAAAGACTGTGGCTGTCCGGTGGGTGCTGGAAAGGTTCCCGGCTCCGCGGATCTCCTCCAGCAGCCGCTCCACGTAACGCTGCCTGGTCTCTTCCCCCGCCGGAGCGGAAAGGAAATCACAGTAAGCGCATTTTCGCACACAGAAAGGAATGTGTATATAGATACCAAGCTTTTTCTTCATGCCAAGTCTTCCCGTTTTATTTGTCATCCAGCTTCAGCACGCTCATGAAAGCCTTCTGGGGGATCTCCACGTTGCCCACCTGGCGCATCCGCTTCTTTCCTTCCTTCTGCTTCTCCAGAAGCTTCTTTTTTCGGCTGATATCGCCGCCGTAGCACTTGGCCAGTACGTCTTTTCGCATGGCCCGGACAGTCTCACGGGCGATGACCTTGCCGCCTACGGCCGCCTGAATAGGGATCTCAAAGAGGTGCCGCGGAATCTCGTCCTTGAGCTTCTCACACATCTTCCGGCCCCGCTCGTAGGCAGTGCTGCTGTGGACGATAAATGAAAGAGCGTCCACCTCTTCCTTATTGATCAGGATATCCAGCTTCACCAGATCGGCCTGTACATAGCCCTTCATCTCATAGTCGAAGGATGCGTAGCCTCTGGAGCGGGATTTCAGGGCGTCGAAGAAGTCGTAAATGATCTCGTTCAGCGGAAGCTCATACTTCAGAAGGGCACGGGTCTCCTCCATATATTCCATGCCAAGGTAGATACCGCGGCGCTCCTGGCAGAGCTCCATGATGGAGCCAATAAATTCTGTGGTCACCATGATCTCAGCGCTGACGAAGGGCTCCTCCATATGTTCGATCTCCGACGGATCCGGCAGGTTGGACGGATTCGTCAGATCGATGACCTCGCCGTTGGTCTTATAGACCTTATAGATAACGCCCGGAGCCGTAGTCACCAGATCGAGATTGTATTCCCGCTCCAGCCGCTCCTGGATGATTTCCAGATGTAAAAGACCTAAAAAGCCACAGCGGAAACCAAAGCCCAGCGCGATGGAGGTCTCAGGCTCGAACTGAAGGGAAGCATCATTCAGCTGCAGCTTCTCCAGGGCATCCCGGAGATCCGGATACTTGGCTCCGTCCGCCGGATAAAGACCGCAGTATACCATAGGCAGAACCTTCTTATATCCCGGCAGCGGCGCGTCACAGGGATTGTCACGATCGGTAATCGTGTCGCCCACCCGGGTATCCCGCACATTTTTAATGCTGGCGGTGATATAGCCTACCATGCCCGCGGAAAGCTCGTCGCAGGGAATAAACTGGCCTGCGCCAAAGTAGCCGACCTCCACGACCTCTTCTTCGGCTCCGGTGGCCATCATCCGGATCGTGGTTCCCTTCTTTACCGTACCTTCTTTGACACGGCAGAAAATGATAACGCCTTTATAGGAATCATATACCGAATCGAAAATCAGAGCCTTTAAGGGTGCGTTCGGATCGCCGGTGGGAGCCGGAATCTTATGGACAATGGCTTCCAGCACCTGTTCCACATTGAGTCCTGTCTTAGCGGATATCTGGGGCGCGTCCTGGGCCTCCAGACCGATGACATCCTCGATCTCATCGATGACACGCTGGGGCTCGGCGCTGGGCAGATCGATCTTATTGATGACCGGAATTACGTCCAGGTCATGATCAAGCGCCAGATATACATTTGCCAGAGTCTGAGCCTCGATGCCCTGGGCCGCGTCCACCACCAGGATAGCGCCGTCACAGGCCGCCAGGCTTCGGGATACCTCGTAGTTGAAGTCCACATGACCCGGGGTGTCAATCAGGTTGAAAATGTATTCTTCACCGTTCTCAGCCTTGTATACGGTCCGGACGGTCTGGGCTTTGATGGTGATGCCTCGCTCCCGCTCCAGATCCATATTGTCCAGCACCTGAGCCTGCATCTCCCGGCTGGTCAGAAGACCGGTCATCTCGATGATGCGGTCCGCCAGGGTGGATTTGCCGTGGTCAATATGAGCAATGATACAGAAGTTGCGGATTTTGCTCTGGTCAAATGTTGTCATTCAAAAATTCCTCCGTTTGCTTTGGTTAGTTTTCTCTAATTCACAAAACGCCAAAAAGCGGGTGCGTAAAAACGCCCGCTTTTCGGTCTATTATCAGCATACCCTATTTGCATAAGGGCTTCATGCTGTTTAAGCTTATCACAAGTGTGGATGTATTGTGAAGCAGTGCGGAGGTGGTAGGCTGCAGGATGCCGGCTACGCCCAGGGCGATGAGGCCGGTGTTAAAACCTACGATGCTGCAGTAATTCTTATGAATCCGTTTCATCAGGCCGTTGCCGATGTGCTTTAAGGCTACCAGCTGCCACAGATCCTCGGCGCCCACGGTCACGTCCGCGATTTCCCGGGCGATCTCCGCGCCGTCGCTGATGGCGATACCTACGTCTGCCGCAGACAGTGCCGGGGAATCATTGATGCCATCGCCGATCATCATGACCTTGCGTCCCTTTGCCTTCTCTTCCTCTACAAATCGCGCCTTGTCCTCAGGCAGAACCTCTGCGAAGAACGCGTCCACGCCCACCTTAGCCGCTACGGCTCCGGCGGTCCGCCCGCTGTCTCCGGTCATCATGACCACCTTGGAGATACCTGCGTCCTTCAGAGCCCGGATAACTGCCGGTGCCTCGGGACGAATGGGATCCTCGATGCAGATAACGGCTGCCAGAACGCCTTCTACCGCAAGATAAAGGTGGGAATACTCCGCCGGAAGCGCTTCAAACTTCGCCTCAGTTCCGGCCGGAAGAACACATTTCTCATCGTCAAATACGAAATGATAGCTTCCGATGATCGCCTTCCTGCCCTCTACGGTGGTAGAAATGCCGTGCGCCACAATATACTCTACTTTGGAATGCTTTTCCTCATGGTTCAGGTTGCGCGCCTTGGCGGCGTCCACAACTGCTTTTGCCATAGAGTGGGGGAAGTGCTCCTCCAGACAGGCTGCCAGACGAAGAAGCTCATCTGGGCTCTCTCCGTTAAAGGGAACCACCTCTGCCACGGTCGGGCAGGCCTTGGTCAATGTACCCGTCTTATCAAAGACGATGGTATCCGCCTCAGCCACAGCCTCCAGATACTTGCCGCCCTTTACCGTCACATGCTCTGCTCCCGCCTCACGGATGGCCGACAGCACGGAAATAGGGATCGCAAGCTTCAGGGCACAGGAGAAATCTACCATCAGCACAGCCAGGGTCTTGGTCACATTTCTTGTGAAGAACCAGGTGGCCGCTGCCCCCGCCAGGGTGTAAGGAACCAGCTTATCAGCCAGATGCTCTGCCTTACCCTCCACGGATGACTTCAGCTTCTCGGACTCCTCGATCATGGCCGCAATGCGGTCATACTTGCTTGCGCCATTGCCCACCTTCACGCGAATGGTCAGCTCGCCTTCCTCCAGAACGGTTCCGGCGTAGACCGACGCTCCCGGTGCCTTGGCCACAGGAACAGATTCACCGGTCAGGGAGGACTGATTTACCATACCCTCACCTGCTTCCACCGTTCCATCAAATGGTACCACATTTCCCATGTGGATGACAACCAGATCTTTTTCCTGAATGGAAGCAGAATCCACCAGAACCTCCTGGCCATCACTTAAAAGCCATACCTTTTCGATATTCAGGGACATGCTGCGGGCCAGATCGCCCACAGACTTCTTATGGGTCCACTCCTCCAGGATCTCGCCGATGCCAAGCAGGAACATGACAGAACCTGCGGTATCGAAGTCTCCACGGAATACGGACACGCCGATGGCAGTGGCATCCAATACCGGAACTTCCACCCTGCCATGGGCCAGGGCCTTCACGCCCTTCCAGATATATTTCCAGGACTTGGCGAAGGCGATACCGGCACGGATGGGGTAGGGCAGGAACATTTTACTTCCCGCTCTTAATATGACCTTATTGACCAGCTTCTCCCAGTACTCCTCGTTCAGGGCTCTGCCAGAGCTCTGGAACACAGCCTGGGGAACGTTCACATCTTCATAATGAAAGTTCTGAAGAAGCGAGATCACCTGCTCCCGCTTTCCCGTATAGCACACCACGATACTCTGTGTCTTTCTCTGTACCTTTGCGGCGGTCACACAGTCTCTCGTATCCAGATAATACTGAAGGGTGTCTGCCTGCTCGATACTCATGCGGCCGTTCAGGGCCTGTACACGGATTCTGCCCCGGATATCGTGCTTAATTACAAACTTCATGCTGCTTACGCCTCGGTTTCCTCTGCGGTCTCTGCAGCTACCTCTGCTGCTTCTGCATCTGCTACCATAGCAGCCTCTGCTGCAGCCTCACGCTCCTCATTGATCTGCTGAGCCTCTGCGTAGATATCTTCTGCATTCTCCTGGATGGTAGCTGCTGTCTTCATCACGCAGGTCTTTGCGCGAAGTACGGCTGCGGTGCAGTTTGTGTACAATTTCTTTGCGTCATCACTGGACAGCGCTTTGATACCTGCGGTGCCAAAAAGTACTCCTGCTGCAAAAATTCCACCTTTTTTCCAATCTACATTCTTCAGTTTTAACATGATTATTTCCTCCTATGTTTTCTTTTTCTTGTGATTATATACACCGCTTTTTTCAAAGGCAAGACTAACCGTTCTTATTGATAATTTTTATCAGATCAACCTCTTGCACGGTAGAGAAATGGTTCATGATAATAATGGTTCAGCACGTAATAATACATGACGATCAGCAGGCCTCCGGCCAGTACCCAGGCCGCCGGGCTGGCCATGCAGACTCCGAAATAGCTGTGGAAATGAGCGGCTGCCACAGCCACCACGCCTCTCCCCACCAGCTCTGCCACGCCGGCCATCATGGGCAGCAGACCGAAGCCCATGCCCTGCATGCCGTTCCGGTACACATTGACCAGGGTCAGCGGAATGAAGAAGGCTGAGACGCATTTCAGATAGAGATCCACCGCGTCCAGAAGGGAGGCCGCGTCTTCCGACACAAAGAGATAAGTCATATATTTTCCCACAGTCATCAGAAGGGCCGCGGAGGCGATGGCATAAAGAAAGCCCATGATCGTGGCCGCCCCGAAGCCCTTCCGCACCCGTCCGATCTCTCCGGCTCCCACATTCTGGGCGCAGTAAGTGGACATGGTGGTTCCAAGGGCCACGTAGGCCTGACTGATGACCTGCTCGATCTTGCTGGCCGCTGTAAAGGCCGCCACCATGGTGGAACCCAGCAGATTCAAAGAGGTCTGCATCATCATGGAACCGATGGCCGTAATGGAGTACTGTAAGGCCATGGGCAGACCGATGCTGATCTGGATCCGGGCCAGGTGTCCGTCCGGCTGGAAATCATACCGATTGAGATGCAGGGCCGGCACACAGCGGATGATATAGATCAGGCACAAAAGTCCCGAAATCCCCTGGGAAATGACAGTGGCCCAGGCCGCTCCGGCTACTCCCATACGGAGGCATACGATAAAGACCAGATCCAGCACAATATTCAGCACCGCCGCCAGAATCAGAAAATACAGAGGCGTCCGGCTGTTCCCCAGGGCCCGCAGGATGCAGGATAAGAGGTTATAAAGCATCTGGGCCAGGATTCCCCCGCAAAAAATCATAATATAGGTATAAGCTCCGTCAAAAATATCCTCCGGCGTATTCATAAAGAGCAGAAGCCTGTGCATTCCCAGCATACTGACCACCGTGATGGCCGCGCCGAAAACCAGAGCCAGCACCGCCGCGCTGCCCACGCTCTTTCGCATGCCGTCCATATCTCCGGCTCCAAACCGCTGGGAGGTGATCACCGTAAAGCCTGCGGCCGCTCCCATGATAAGCCCCCACAGCAGGAAGGTGATGGTCCCTGTGGAGCCCACTGCAGCCAGGGCCCCCGTTCCCACAAACTTTCCCACAATAATCGTATCTGCCATATTATAAAACTGCTGAAACACATTGCCGATAAAGATCGGAACAGTAAAATTCACAATCACCTTTGCCGGGCTTCCCACGGCCAGATTTTTCTCCATAGTTTCGTCCTTCCCTGTCTGTATCTGAATTTTCTGCCGCTTATTATAATCAAAGTCATTTTCAAATTCAAGTACTTTTTCAGGGACTTTCCGGATTCTTCAGCACCCGGTTCAGCACATCCGCCAGAGGCTCCATGGCGTTTCGCATTTCTTCCAGTGTATTTGTCTGGGCTCCCGCCTCCACCAGAAGAGATTTGGGCCGAAGATGCAGGTTATAGCGCAGGCCCTTCAGATAAATTTTTCTGCTGAGCCCCGGATAATAAGTCTCACAGGCCAGTTTCAGCTGCAGGGAAAGGGCCAGGTTCTCCTGGATGTAAGGATTCTCCAGATAGGAAATGGGGCCGTTTCTCTTACTGTAGCTGAGGCCATTGAAAAACATGAACTGGGCCGTGGGCTTTCCGTTCACCTCCGTCACCAGACGGGTTCCTTCATTGACGCCGTCCCGGTGCAGATCCAGAAGCACCTCAATGGAGGGATGCTCCGTCAGAATCTGCTTCACATCCTCCGCCGCCAGGCTGTAGGCCCGGTTCCTGTCCAGCTCCCCATCCCGTAAGTCATACACGTTCGTATTATGTAGTACCTGATAGCCATACCGATCCCGGAGGAGCTCCGTCAGATACTCGCCCACCCCCACGATGGTGGTACTGTTATCCCCGGGCACCGAGTCCACAAACCCCTCCTGGGAATGGGTATGGTAAATAAGAATCTGAGGCTCGGAAGCATCCTGTTGAAGTTCCATATCCATGCCAAGCAGGTTCCGGGCATCCAGTACATCGGCGCTCACATCCGTGGTAGATTCTACCACATAGAAATGCTCCTTTAAAAAAGTGAAATCCGACAGTTCCTCCATGGTGTAGGCGTAAGCCCCCTCTCCGCCGTTTTCATCCGTCTCGTCATTTTCCGCCGGTTCTTCTGCTGTCTCTCCGTTGGTTTCCGCCGCATCCTTCCCGGCAGCTGCCCGGTTCTCCTCCTCCATCCGTTCGGCCAGATCAAAAGCCTCCCCCGTCTGGGCATCGATCTCATTTTCGTCGTGGATGCCGCCCCGGGTCAGGATCTCATAGGCGGCCGAGCTCTCCGTCTCCGTCTCATAGAGCTGGCGTTCCTCCAGAAAGAGGTAGACTGGGAAGATTCCCATGGCTTTCCGGATCAGAAGCTCCCCGGCTCCGCCCTGCTCTTCCTGCCCTGCCGCATAAGTCAGTCCCGGGTACAGGAGTCCGGCCGCTGCCTTCTCCAGTTCTACTCTTCTACTCACAAATAGCTTTTTTACCGACTGGCCCCTGGCTCCATAGACCAGTATCTGGAACCCCAGAAGTCCCATGAGAAGCCATACCGCCACAGTTCCGGCCTTTTTTATCCTTCCGATACGATTCATATGCATCACCCCATATCGGAATCAGTATATTCAGCCCCTTCCTTTTCTATGTGTCCAGGCAGCCCTGTCCATTATGTCCTTCCTTCCATGGCCAGATTCAGCGCCTCGGAAATGGTAAAGCTTAAACTTTTGACAGTCTCATCTATATCCTTGGGCGTCACGAACATTCCGTGAAGGTTCGGTGCTATCTTTTCCCGATCCCCGGTGGCATCGTAGACAATGGTGGCCGCGTCTACCACTGTAGGCACGCCGATGGCCACTACCGGAACTCCCAGGGTCTCCCGGGAGAGGCTGTTTCGGTGGTTTCCCACGCCTGAACCCGGCTGAATCCCCGCATCAGACAACTGAATGGTCCGGTTCAGCCGCCGGGTACTCCTGGCCGCCAGAGCGTCGATGACCACGATCACATCTGGTTTTGTCTCCTGTGCCACACCCCGGACGATCTCCAGGGTCTCCATACCGGTCTGGGCCATGACTCCCGGAACCAGGCCGCTGACCCGGTGAACCTGCTCTGCCTTAAAGGCCGCCCGTCCATACTCACGGATCACATGCCGGGTGATCAGAAGATTTCCCACTGCCTCAGGTCCCAGGGCGTCCGGCGTCACTTCCCGGTTTCCAAGCCCCACCACCAGAATCGATCGCTCCTCTTCCGTATGCAGAAGCTTTCTCAGATACTCCGCCAGCTTCACTGACACCTCCCGGTGATAATCCTCGTCCGGCTCAGAAAGCCTTGGGGCCTCCAGGGTCAGGTAGGTTCCCATGGGCTTCCCCATGGCCTTTGCCCCGTTTTCTGTGGTAATACGCACCCTGGTAACCCGGATATCCCGTTCTTCATCATAAGACTCCTCGATCTCCACACCGCGAAGCTCTGTATCTTCCTCAAAACACTCTCTGGCCTCCAGCGCCAGATCCGTCCGAACCCGAAACTGTCCTTCCATTTTTCTGTTCCTTTCTGTTTTCTTATAGTTTTTCTCTTTTTTTGAGAATTATGTATTGACAGAAACGTGTTCCTATCATAAAATATATGAGTATGTTTTGTAAAGACGACCGTGTCCGGCTTTTACGGAACATGTAAAAAATAAGCTTATTTTAAACATGGTTTGGAGGTGTACGGATTGGCTAACATTAAATCTGCAAAGAAGAGAATTCAGGTTGCTGAAACCAGAACAGCCAGAAATAAGGCTATCAAGTCTGAGGTTAAGACTGCAATCAAGAAAGTAGATGCTGCAGTTGCTGCAAAGGATGTTGAGACTGCAAAGGCTTGCTTAAAGGCTGCTATCTCTACAATGAGCAAGGCGACTTCTAAGGGAGTTTATCATAAGAACACAACTTCCCGTAAGATTTCCCGTCTGACCAAGGCTGTTAACAGCATCGCTTAATTTCGATAGACATGAAATCAAAAGACACCCATTCCGTCATTTGGGTGTCTTTTTTATGGAATAGGGAATTCCGATAGAATTCCCTATTCCATAAAAGCAAGCAGAGCTTGCAAAGATGCGCACTCGGCGCAGTGGTAGATGGTTGCCAAAGCAACCACGCCTCGGCGCAAGAATGTGCCTATGGCACATTCTTTTTTATACCATAATCCCATGGAGGTGCCCTCTTATGAAAATGCTTGCGGAGGATATCCGGAATGGCAGCTTCAAAACTTCCTACCTGCTCTTCGGGGAAGAGGCCTATTTGCGGAACCAGTATAAAAACCGGCTGAAAAATGCCCTGTCTGATCCCTCGGACACCATGAATTTCTCCCGGTTCGAGGGGAAAGGGATTCTGCCCGCCGAAATCATCAGCCTGGCAGACACCCTGCCCTTTTTCGCAGAACGCCGCCTGATTCTCATCGAAGACAGCGGTTTTTTCAAAAATAAATGCGACGAGCTGGCGGACTATCTGCCCACCATGCCTGATACCACCTGTCTCCTTTTCGTGGAAACGGAAGTGGACAAGCGGAACCGGCTCTACAAGGCAGTCCAGAAGTATGGCCGGGTCACCGAGTTTCAGGTCCAGGACGAGCGCACTCTGATGAAGTGGATTCTGAGCACCCTGAAAAAGGAAAACCGTCAGATCACCGAGACCACCCTGCGTACCTTTCTGGAACATACGGGCACCGACATGGAAAATATCTCCATGGAACTGGATAAGCTCTTAAGCTACACTCTGGGGCGGGACGTGATTACCTCGGAGGATGTGAATGCCATCTGTACCATGCAGACCACCGGACAGATCTTTGAAATGATCCGTGCCATCGCTGAGAAGAATCAGAAAAAAGCCCTGGAGCTCTACTACGACCTGCTGGCCCTAAAGGAGCCGCCCATGCGGATCCTCTTTCTTATCGCCCGACAGTTCAATCAACTACTTCTGGTCAAAAGCCTGGCTGCCAAAGGACTGGACAAGAACGCAATCGCTTCCCGGGCTCAGATCGCTCCCTTTGTGGCAGGCCGCTGTATGGCCCAGGCCCGCAGCTTCACCCTGACTCAGCTGGAAGCAGCGGTCCGGGACTGTGTGGAGTCCGAGGAAGCCGTAAAAACAGGAGCCGTCAGCGATATCTTAAGCGTGGAGCTTCTCATCGTGAAATACAGCCAAAAGCTTCCGCAGTAAAGCGGCGTCCGTCACTTCGTATGGTGACGGCGCCGTTTTTTGCTGTCACCAGAATCTCGCTGCCCACAGCCGCCAGCCTCTCCAGAGTCTCCCCATGGGGATGGCCGTAGTGATTGTCCGCCCCGCAGGAAATCAGTGTCAATTCCGGCTTCACCTGCTGAAGCCACTCTTCAGAGGAGGAATACCGGGAGCCGTGATGGCCCGCCTTCAGTACCTGACAGGACAGACTTTCTCCCCTCTTCTTTTCCCGTTCCCGTATCTCCTGCTCCTGCTGCTCTCCCAAATCTCCGGTGAGAAGCAGCCGGAATTCCTTATATTCCACCAGCCACACCTCCGATTCCCCGTTCACATCCTCATATTCCCCCTTCTTTTCCGGGTGGAGACAGGAAAGGAGCGTATCCCGCTCCCGGATCAGGCTTCCCTCCTGTACCTCCCGTACCGCCGTACCGGCTTTTTCTGCCAGTTCTTCCAGCTTCCGTCCCTGCTCCCGCTTTCTGGCCTGACCGGTCAGAAGCAGTTGCCGGACCCGGACACCGCCCGGCTTCCCGGCCTCCTCCAGAATTTCCCGCAGTCCTGAAATATGATCCTCATCCGTATGCGTCACCAGCATGTAATCCAACGTTCCTACCCCCTTCGCCTTTAAGAAAGGCAGAATTCGATAGGTTCCCACCTGTTTCACATCTGTACTGCCACCATCTATGAGCAGAGTCGTTCCCTGACCGGTCCGCAGAAACAGCCCGTCTCCCTGTCCCACATCCAGCATGGTAAAGGAAAAGCCCCGGTCTGTCCGCCAGAAAAGCAATAGCATCAGCATCAGGATGGGCAGCAGTTTCCGACACTGTCTCAGTTTTGAACCTTTCTTCTGCGTCCGCTCCTTCTCCTGTGCCCTTTCTTTCTCTTTTTCCGGGTTCTGATAGTGTTTCCACAGCCACAGCACAAGCCCGCCATAATACAGAGCCATCTGCCATTTCTTCGGTTTCCCGCAAACCCACACCGCGCCCGGAAGCTTCAGGGACAAGCTTCCCAGAAGGGAAAAACTTCGAAGCAGCAAAGAACAGAGCCACGCCGGGATTCCGGCCAGCTTCACCGAAAGAAATGTAAGGCCCAGAGCGGAAAGCCCTGACACCATCACCAGGCTCATAAGGGGAACCACCAGAAGATTCAGGAACATCCCGTACACCGGAACCTCATAATAGAAGTAAGCCACCAGCGGCAGGGTCACAAGCTGGATGGCCACCCCCGCCCCCAAAGCCTGCAGGCGCTTCCCAGCAGGCGGAAAATAGTCCCGCAGAACCGGAAACACCAGACCGATTCCCAGCACTGCCCCGAAGGACAGCAAAAAAGAGGGAGCCCGCACCAGAAGCGGCTGATCCGCCAGCAAAAGCAGCGCTCCCATGGCCAGGGCCGTCAGAAGATCATAGCTTCTTCCCAGGATATCCGCCCCAAGAGCCACCAAAAGCATGATCACAGCCCGGGCCGTGGACGTACTCATGCCGGTGAGCAGCCCATAGAAGAGAATAGCCGCTCCCGCAGGAAAACCGGCGCTAACCCAGGAGCCACCCAGTCTCCGGAGCAGCCGATAAAGGCCCATCCCCAGGAATGATACGTGAAGACCCGATATGGCCAGCAGATGGGACATGCCGCTCCTCTGGTAGACGCTTTTTACCTCTGCTGAAAGGCCGGAGCGTTCCCCCAGAAGCATGGCCTTCAGGACTTCCGCGTCCTGCTCCGGGAACACCTGCTCCAGGCGTCTCTGAAGCTTCTGCCCTGCCAGATACAGCCACTGGGCCGGATACCGTTCTTTCGCATCCGTCACCACTGCCCGGTCTGCGTAGCAGATCAGTACGATATCCTGGGTCTGGTTATAAGCTCTCCCGTCAAACTGTCCCGGATTGGTGGGAGCTTCCGGCTCCTTTAATGTGAAATTTTCTTCGATTCTGAGAAGATTGCCGATGGAAATCTCTTGTTCGGCTTTGAAATACACCAGAAGAATTCCGGTATCAGATACATTCGTATGTTCCAGTCGGACGGTTCTTCCGTCCGGGTCCAGCCCGCAGACCTCTCCGCTGATAAAGTCCGGCGCTCCCCTGCCCTCACTCAGGCAGGAGCTCTTCCAGAAGAGCTCCGCCGGAAGACACAGGAGCAGGAACGCCGTAAGAAGTGCCGCCAGGCACAAGGGTCGTTTTTTCATTTTGATTTTTATTTCTGGCCGTCTTTTTCCACCAGATCCAGATTGCGCTCAAAGGCGGTGTCAAAACGGATGCTTTCCCGATAGACCCGGTTGGTCTCCCCGTTCACCAGAATCTGCACCTTGCTGATGCCCGGAATCTCGGTCAGAGAGTTCACGATGGAATAGATGGGAACCGCCTCCGTCAAATCATATCCCTGCTCCAGGAATCCGTCGTTCAGATTCACATAGCAGATTCCATCCTTCACAGAAACACTGAGCACTTTCGTCTCCGGAGGAATGGTCGGATAGACATCTTTGGTAATCGGACCCCGGATCAGCTGCTCTACCACCAGCTTCTCCACGGACATATTGCTGCTGTAGCGCACGTCCACCTGCTCCTCCACCAGCTTGTCACCGGCCTTGTTGGCAAAATACAGCTTCAGGGTAGTATCGGTATAGGTATTGATCTCGTCGCCTGTATTTTCTACGAAGCTGTCTGCAGTCATCTGCCCCACCGGTGTCTCGTCCAGGTTCATCAATGGATTATCCCCGATGAAAAAGGTGACGCTTTCCACTTCCGGAATCTGGCACAGGGTCCGCACCACGGCAGAACGACACAAAATCTCGTAAAGCCGGTTCATTTCCTGATACCCGCTGCCAAAATGCAGGGACAGCTGACCGTTCTCTATCTCCCAGGAGCTCACGCTCACGTTCTTCGGAATGGCAGACTTTTCCTCCGTATCTGTCGGATTCGTCTTCAGCTGCTGTAATAATTCATCGATCAGGTCCGCTGTGGTCTGCGCCTCCGGCTCATAGCTTTCGGTCACTACGGCAGTCTCTTCTTTATTGATATAATAAATCTGGTAGCCGGTATCCTCTTCCTGCTGCTGTTCCTTTTTCCGGCATCCGGCCATCAAAAGCAGGATACCTGTCAGCAGCATAAGAACCAGCGCCCGTGTTTTCTTTTTCTGGTTCACAGAACCCCTCCTACGCAATATATGTCAGCGGAATCCGCACGGAAAATGTGGTGCCCTCGCCCAACTTGCTGGACACCTTGATGGCACCCTTGTGTACCAGCACAGCGCTTTTCGCGATGGCCAGGCCCAGGCCGGTCCCGTCGATCTCACTGGAATGGGACTTGTCCACCCGGTAAAACCGCTCGAAGATATAGTCCAGGGACTCCTCCGGGATTCCCATACCCGAATCCATAACCTTCACATAAAAGAACTTGTGGTCCGCGTCCAGGGACACATGTACCCAGCCGTTTTCTTTATTGTATTTGATGGCGTTCTCCACCAGGTTTGTGAAGGCCAGGGTCAGTCTGCCCTCGTCCACCTCCGCCGTCACCGGACGGAAGCTTTCCAGCACCATCTCGATATTCTTCTTTGCGGCGATGGGGCGCAGCCGCTTCAGAATCAGTTCCAGCAGATCGTTCATATCTACCGGTTCAATATTCAGGGTCGCAGCCTTCTTATCCATCTTTACCAGGGACAGCAGATCGGTAATAATCTTATTCTCCCGCTCGATCTCTTCGGCGATATCGCCCATGAACTCCCGATAAAGCTCATTTGGTACCTCTTCCTGGGTCAGCAGGGAATCCGCCAGTACCTTCATAGAGGTAATGGGCGTCTTCAGTTCATGGGACACGTTGGATACAAACTCCTGACGGGACTCGTCCAGCACCCGCATCTGCATACTGATCTTATTGAATTCCTCAGAGATCCGGCGGGTCTCCGTGTAGGTCCGCACCTCCAGATCCTCGCTGGAATGGCCGCTGGCGATCTCCTGCAGCCCCCGGATGATCCGCTCCACCGGACGCACCAGCAGATAGGACAGGAACATGGCCGCCACAGTCATCAGCACACCATAGACCATCAGAAAGGTCCAGGCATTCCTGGTGAGCACCTCCAGATTATCCCTGATTCCGTCGATGGAAATACTCACCAGCAGTACACCCACGATCTTCGCTGAGTCTGTTTCCTGGATGGGCACAGTCATCTCGATAAACCGGCTGCCGGAGACCTGATTGGTGGTATCTCCCTTAAAGCAGCTGATGACTTCCTCTGATACCATATATTTGCTCTCCACCAGGCCATAAGTATCCTTGACCACGCGGAAATCCTGATTGATAATGATGATCCGACCGTCATAGACGCCGGAAAGCTGTGTGAGTTCTCCGTCCACCAGATCGGAAGACGGGTTCTCCAGATAGTGAGACCCGACCAGCTGATTAGACAGAATCCTGCACTGGTTCTGCACCTCCGTGCTCCGGGCCGCGATAGACCGCTCCTCACAGCTTCTGAGAATGCTGAAGGCTACCAGCAGCATAGGCAGCCACACGGCCACCAGCAACACCAGCAGAATTCTGAATTTTAAACTTTTCAAATAGGAAAATATGATTCTATGCCTGGAAATAATAGCCCACTCCCCACTTCGTATGAACGTATTTCGGCTCGCTGGGATTCGTCTCGATCTTTTCCCGCAGTCTTCGGATATGAACATCCACGGTACGCACATCGCCCGGGTACTCGTAGCCCCAGACCGTATTCAGCAGATTCTCCCGGCTGTATACCTTGCCCGGGTTCACTGCCATCAGCTCCAGCAGATCGAACTCCTTGGCCGTCAGATTGATCTCACGGCCCTCGATAAAGAGACGGCGGCTGTCCAGATCCATCTTCAGATCCGCGGCTTCCACAGTCTTTCCCTTTTTCTCCTTTTCTGTTCCGCCGGTCCGGCGCATGATGGCTTTCATGCGGGCCTTGATCTCCAGAATATTGAAGGGCTTCGTAATATAATCGTCTGCACCGTATTCCAGACCCAGAATCTTATCCATGTCGTCGCCCTTTGCCGTCAGCATAATGATGGGCATATTGGAAAATTCCCGTATCTGCTGGCAGACCTGAAAACCATCCAGCTTGGGAAGCATCACATCCAAAAGCACGATATCGTATTCCTTCGCTCTGGCGTACTCCAGGGCCTCTTCTCCGTCGTAGGCACAGTCCACTTCCATGTCGTCCTGTTCCAGACTGAAACGCAGTCCTTTCACTATCAGCTTTTCATCGTCTACTACCAATACTTTCTTTCCCATGTTCCCGCCTCGTCATACTGTTATTTGATCTTGAATTTTATGAAAAACCCCTTCTTTGATGCCCGGAATCTTCATCAGATCTTCCGGTTTGGAAAACGCGCCGTGGGCCTCCCGGTACCGGATGATCTCTCCGGCCTTGGACTCTCCGATCCCCGGAAGGGTCATGAGCTCCTGGGCTGTGGCCCGGTTCAGGTTCACCTTTTCTGACGACTGGATCCCGGAGGTCCCGTCACTCCCCATATCCGTCCCGGTCCCGAGTCTGGCTTCTTCCCACTTCTGTGCTTTTTCCTCAGAAGGTACTTCTATCTTCTGGCCGTCTGTGATGGGCTCAGCCAGATTCAGCCAGGTAGGGGCTGCCGTTTCCGTCATACCTCCCGCCGCCTGCACCGCATCCTCAATCCGGCTTCCCGCCGGAAGTCCGTAAACTCCGGGGGATGTCACTTCGCCGCAGATATAGATCCGGATCATTTCTGTCTGCCCGGTGTCCGGCTGCTGTACTTCATCGCCCTCTGCAGAGTTCTCCTTCGTACGGTCTGTCAGCTCCTCTGCTGTTTCCTCGGACTCTGTCTCCTCATTCTCTGCTGCCGTTTTCGTCTCCCGGGCGCTGTCATACAGCACCGCCCGGCCCTTACAGCCGGTCAGGCCGGAAACCATGCAGAAACTCAGAAAAAGAACCATCATCCCTACTCTGTTTTTTATCTGTTTTACTCGCATTTCTCATCCTTTCCGCGGATGAGACCCCTCCGATACAGACTATTTCATTTTAGCGAAGTTTTGGGAAGATTACAAGCATTTTTCAAAAACAGTTTCTTAATTTTCCATTGATTTTAATTTGCGTTCTCCATGGCTCTGGCATCCAGCTCAAACCAGAACTCCACCCCATTCTCGTAGTTTCTGACGCCGCATTCCCGGTGCAGGGAATCCATAATGGCCTTTACAATGGACAAACCGATCCCGCTGCCCCCATACTCCCGGGTGCGGGCCTTGTCCACCTTGTAAAACTTAATCCAGACCTTATCCAGATCCGCTTCCGGAATGGGCTGCCCCGTATTGAATACAGAGACCCGTACCAGCTCCTCTTCCTGCTGAAGCTTCACCTCAATGACCTTATCAAACTCACAGTGGTTGATGGCATTGCTGATATAATTAGTCACCACTTCTTCGATCTTGAACTCGTCAGCCCACACGTAGACCGGTTCCGTCTCCTTGAAAATCAAGTGGATGCCCTTCTGCTCCATGAGAATCCGGGAAGAATTCAGCACGTTTCGGATCAGTGCCGCGATATCAAAGCGCTCCATGGTCACCACATCGTTTCCGAATTCCAGCTGATTTAAGGACAACAGATTCTTCACCATGGTATTCATCTTGCCTGCCTCGTCCATGATGACCTCGCAGTAAAAGTCCCGGCTCTCCGGATCGTCGTTAATACACTCCTTCAGTCCCTCCGCATAGCCCTGGATCAGGGCTATGGGTGTCTTCAGCTCATGGGACACATTGGACAGGAATTCCTTTCGCATCTCATCGATCTGGGTCTTCTGCTCAATGTCTTTCTGAAGCTCATTATTAGCCGTCTTCAGCTCCGAAATGGTCCGTTCCAGATTCTCAGATAACTGGTTGATATGCTCTCCCAGTACACCGATCTCATTATCTGACTTAGAAGTAAACTTGGCATTAAAATCCAGCTCTGTCATACGTCTGGAGATATCCGTAAGCTCCAGGATGGGCTCGGAGATCCGTCTGGAAAGCCACCAGATAAGAAGAGAACTGACACCGATGGCCGCCGCCGCGATATAGAGAAAAAACCGGTTGGAGATAGCCGCGCTGTCCCGGATACTCTCGATGGCCGTCTGCATGATAAAAGGCTCCCCGGAATCCAGGGTTCCTACGATCTCCAGATAATCTGCCTGGAGCATCCGATCCTGGGACTCCCGGATCACATACTTGTCCGTGGTATCCAGCACCACCGTGTCCCTGGCGTCTGTCTCAAAAATATAGCTGTACAGCTTTTTCTGCAGCATCTGATAATCCCGGTTCGTGGCCAGCTTGGGCTCGCCGCTGTTATCCATGACAAAGATGGAGATGTTATCCGTATTGCAGATGCCCTCCAGTCTGGTTTTGAAGGTATTATCCTCGTACTTGCCGCTGCTGACTCCGGAATTCAGCACCTCATAGGCGCTGACGATGGCCTTCTTCTTGTCCGCCATATAATAATCCTTCAGGAAAAAGGCATTGATGAGGGCGCAGCACAAAAAGGTGCCCGCTATCACACCGATAAAAATGGCCGCCATCTGGCGCTTGATTGAATGCTTCATTTCTTATCCCCTCAGTTCCTTACTCGGCTGCCTCAAACTTATAACCCATACCCCAGATGGTCTTGATGAGTTCTCCCTTGTCTCCCAGCTTGCTCCGCAGCTTTTTCACATGGGTATCAATGGTTCTGGCATCTCCGAAATAATCATAATTCCACACATTATTCAGGATCTTTTCCCTGGACAGGGCGATGCCCTGATTCTCCATAAAGTAAGTCAGAAGCTCAAATTCCTTGAAGCTCAGATCCAGCTGTTTTCCGTCCACCTTTACAATATGAGCCGCCTTATTCAGCTCAATGCCGCTGACGCTCAGCACATCCTCCGCCCCGCGGGTACTGGTCCGGCGCAGGATCGCCTCCACCCGGGCCACCAGGATCTTCGGACTGAAGGGCTTGGAAATATACTCGTCCACACCCAGTTCAAAGCCCTGCAGCTCATCCCGCTCGTCGCTTTTGGCTGTCAGCATGATGATGGGAACCTTGGAATAGGAGCGGATCTCCCGGCAGACCTGCCAGCCATCCATCTTTGGCATCATAACATCCAGAATCACCAGGGCGATGCCCTCTGTGCCGAAAAACACATCCAGGGCCTCGACTCCGTCTCCGGCCTCCAGCACTTCAAAATTCTGCTTTACCAGGAAATCCCGCACCAGCTTCCGCATTCTGCTTTCGTCATCTACCACAAGAATTTTTAACTTCTCCATGTTCCATCCTCCTCACAGGGCATTTTAATAGAATTATACCAGATAATTATGATCCTTTTGTGAAAATTCGGCATAAAAAAACGGAATAGTAAAATCTTTTGATTCTACTACTCCGTCTTTTTCGTCAAAATTAATCCTGAGCGATGATCTCTTTCTTGTTGTAGCTTCCGCAGGACTTGCAAACTCTATGAGGCATCATCAGGGCGCCGCACTTGCTGCACTTTACAAGATTCATAGCACTCATCTTCCAGTTTGCTCTTCTCTTATCTCTTCTTCCCTTGGAAGATTTATTCTTAGGACAAATAGACACAGGTTACACCTCCTCTAATCACTTACTGTTTTTAAATATGTCGGCTATAACCGCCATTCTCGGATCCAACTCCACCGTATCACAGCCGCAGTCGCCCTCATTCAGATTCTTACCGCATTTCTTACAGATGCCTTTACAGTCATCCCTGCACAGCGTCTTCATGGGCCAGTTCAGCAGAAGCTCGCCGTACACCAGCTTTTCTGTGTCCAGGTTGTATCCATCGATAAAATCGGTTTCGTCCAGATCGTCGATTCTTCCTTCCGCAGACTGCTTCATGTCGATCTCCTTGGAAAAGAAAATCTCAATGGGCACCTCTGTTTCGGTCAGACAGCGGTCACAGGGAATCTTCGCCACGAACTTCTGCTCACCCTCTACCAGCAGCTTATCGCCGCCCAGATTCGTAAGCGTCAGATTCAGCGGTTCTTCCTCCGTCAGGGGAAAGCTTCCCAGGCTTGAGTCAAAAGACTGAAACTCCGTCTCCACTGTCCTCTTAACCACTTTTTCTTCACAGGACAAAACATCTGTCAAATTGATCAGCATAGTTCTCTCCTAATGCACACTAGGCTATTATAACCACCCAGCAGTGGTTTGTCAAGCATTATTTTACCAGACGCTCGGTCTCACGCGCAATAGCCAGCTCCTCGTTGGTCGGGTAAACCATTACCTTAACCTTAGAATTCGGAGTAGAAATCATCTGTACCTTGCCACGGCAGTTATTTGCCTCGTCGTCGATCTCTACGCCCAGGTATCCCAGGTACTCACAGATCTTCTTACGGCTCTCGATATCGTTCTCGCCTACGCCTGCTGTAAAGGCGATAGCGTCTACACCATTCATGGCTGCTGTGTACGCGCCGATGTATTTTGCTACGCGGTAGATGAATGCATCCAGAGCTACCTGTGCATGATGGTTGCCTTCCTCTGCTGCCTTTCCGACATCGCGGAAGTCGCTGGAGATACCATCACTCATGCCCAGGATACCGGACTTCTTGTTCAGGATGTTCAGAACCTCATTGACGTCCTTGCCCTCTTTGTTGCAGATAAACTGTACAACAGCCGGATCAACGTCACCACTTCTGGTACCCATGATCAGACCCTCAAGAGGTGTCAGACCCATGGAGGTGTCTACGCACTTGCCGCCGATGGACGCGGAGATACTTGCTCCGTTGCCCAGGTGGCAAACGATAACCTTGCCCTTCTCCGGGTCAAGCTCAGCGAACTTCAGAACCTCGCCGGATACGAACAGGTGGCTGGTGCCGTGGAAGCCGTAACGACGGATGCTGTATTTATCATAGTACTCATAGGGGATTGCATAGAGGTATGCCTTCTCCGGCATCTTCATACCGAATCCGGTATCCCATACTGCCACGTTCGGAGTTCCGGGCATAGCTGCCTCGCAGGCCTCGATACCCATCAGGTTCGCCGGGTTATGCAGCGGTCCCAGGTCGAAGCACTCGCGGATTACGCGCTTTACATCCTCGTCTACTACGATAGAATCGCTGTAAACCTTTCCGCCATGCAGAACGCGGTGTCCGACTGCGGAGATCTCCTTGGTATCCTTGATTACGCCGTACTCCGGATCTACCAGAGCCTGCATAACCAGCTTGATTGCCTCGGTATGTGCCGGCATAGCCTGCTCTACTACCATCTCTTTGCCGTTTGCCTTGTGTGTCAGCTTGGAACCTTCGATTCCGATTCTCTCACAGAGACCTTTTGCCATTACAGACTCATTCTCCATATCAATCAGCTGATATTTCAGAGAGGAGCTTCCGCAGTTGATTACTAAAATTTTCATAGCTATGTATTCTCCCTTGTTTATTCTTTCACTTGTTAACTAACGAACAATTTCGCCATAAACCTCGCGGCCGCAGCCTGCTGCGTTGGACTCGTCGGTATCGATATGCATAGCCAGAGCGTACTTCGGGCTTACACGAACGACTACATCGCCGAATACCAGGCTTCTGCCCTCAGTGTCAACCTTAACGGATACAACGTCCTTGTCCTTTACGCCGAGCTTCTCAGCGTCTTCCGGAGTAGCGTGGATATGACGCTTTGCTGCGATTACGCCTTCCTTCAGCTCTACCTCGCCAGCCGGTCCCACCAGCTTACATGCGCCGCTGCCTGCGATGTCACCGGACTCACGAACCGGAGCTACCACACCGATGGAACGGGCATCTGTCAGAGAAAGCTCTACCTGAGTCTCCGGACGAACCGGTCCAAGAATAGATGCTGTCATCTCTTTCTTGGTTCCTACGATGGTTACCTTCTCATTACAGGCAAACTGACCAGGCTGAGACAGGTCTTTCTTCTTGGTCAGCTCATAACCCTTACCGAACAGAGTCTCCAGATCCTCCTGTGTTACATGTACGTGACGTGCTGAGGTTTCAACGATGAATTTCATGATACATTCTCCTTTTCTTTTATGTGATTTATTACAGTTCTATAAGCCGACAGAATCTCTCTGATTCCGCCAGCTCATAGTACATTTCACAATGTACACCATAATTCTATTCTTTATTTTAGGTGTTTCCGCCGTATTTTTCAAGCCCTGACTGGAAAAAGTTTGTACTTTTGCGGGTACAAGGCTCCGCATACGCGTGGGGCTGCAGAGCGCAGCCTGTCCGTTCCCTCTACCCTTTGATTTCCGCCACCAGAACGCAGTTGGGCGTCTCGATGGAAATGGGCTTTCCCTTGGCTGCAAAATACTTTTTGTCGTAGTGTACCTCAAAGGTGGTGATGGTATTGCTCTCATGGTTCAGGGACATGATATGCTGATTGTCCGGGAAGAAGTCGATGGCCTTCGGATAATCGCCGCTGATCGGCAGGATACAGATCTTCTCCAGCAGTCCTGTCTCTGTATCCACATGGAAAAGTCCCGCTGTATTATCTCCCGCGTTGGTGCAGAGCAGCTTGGTATCGTCCCTGGAGAAACGCAGGGCGCAGGCCGCGCTGGTGGCGGAATGATAATCATTCAGGGTGGGCATGGTCTGAATCAGCTCAAATTTGGGATTTTTACCGCTTCCATCGTACTTATATACAGTAATGTAATTCTTCAGTTCACTGATCACATAAGCAAACTTTCCGCTCCGGCTGAACTTGATAATTCGGGGCGCGGACTCCAGCTCGCAGAACAGCAGATCAAAGAGCTCCAGTTTTCCGGTTCTGTGGTTGAACTTATAGATCTTGATCTGATCAGTGCCCAGATCCACCGCGCAGAGATACTTTCCGTCCGGAGTCAGGTTCACGCAGTTCACATGGGGCCGGAAGTTCCGCTCCGCCACGCTGCCCAGGCCCTTGTGAAAGACCTCATCGGTCATCTCACCCACAGTGCCGTCCTCATTGAGGCGCATCACAGTCACTTTTCCGTCGTGCCAGCCTGCCACAAACAGATACTTGTCATCCTTATCCGTGGACAGATAGCAGCCCCGCATGCCCTCGATGCTGGCGCAGTTTAAAGGCACCAGATCGCCGTCGGGCTGCACTGTAAAGGAACGTACCCCCTCGTCTGCGATGGAATAAAGGAACTTTCCGTTGTGGGACATCTTGATATAGGATGGATTGTTGATGGGTATCACCTTTCGCTCCTTCATGGTTCCGTTTTCCACATCCAGGTCAAAAATATGGATACCTACGCTGTTGCCATGGGTATAGGTTCCCACATACGCTACATACTTTTTCTTATCCATGGTATCTCCTCCTTCGTACTAGCACTGCTTCAGATATGCCTTAAAAATATCCAGCGTTTTCACAAGCTCCTCCTCTGTCATGGCTCCCGACAGGAACATGGCTTCAAACTGAGAGGGTGCCAGATAAATACTGTTCTGCATCATATAAGAGAAATATTCGCCGAACTTCTTCGTATCCGAGGTCTTCGCCTCCGCGTAATTGGTCACCGGCCCCTCGGCAAAAAAGATGCTTCCCAGGGAACCGATATGGTTCACGGTCCAGGGTTTGCCCGCAGCTTTCACTGCCTCCTGCATGCCTTCAAAGAACGCATCCGCCTTATGGTTCAGCTTCTCATAGAAATCCGGCGTCTCCTTAAGAAGCTTCAACTGGGCCAGCCCAGCCGCCATGGCCACCGGATTGCCGCTTAAGGTACCTGCCTGGTAAACCGGACCGCTGGGAGCGATGAGCTTCATCACGTCTTTTCTTCCGCCGTAAGCGCCCACCGGCATACCGCCGCCGATGATTTTACCGAAGGTAGTCAGATCCGGCTCGATGCCAAAATATCCCTGGGCGCCGGACAGGCTCAGACGAAAGCCCGTGATCACCTCGTCGAAAATCAGCAGGCTGCCGTTGTCGGTACAAAGCTTACGAAGGCCCTCCAGGAAGCCTTTCTTCGGAAGTACCACGCCCATATTGGCCGCTACCGGCTCCACGATCACTGCCGCGATCTCGCCCTGAAATTCATCAAAAATGGCCTGTACGCTGTCCAGATCATTGTATACAGCAGTCAGGGTATCCTGGGTGCAGCCCGCCGGAACGCCCGCGCTGTCGGGAATGCCCGCGGTCATGACGCCGGATCCTGCCTTAACCAACATAGCGTCGCTGTGGCCGTGGTAGCAGCCCGCGAACTTGATGATCTTATTCCGTCCGGTGAAGCCTCTGGCCGCCCGGACGGCGCTCATGACCGCCTCGGTACCGGAATTCACCATTCTCACCATCTCGATGGAGGGCACGATGCTGCAGATGAGCTCTGCCATCTCCACCTCCCGCTCGGTGGCCGCGCCAAAGCTTAAGCCCTCCTGACAGGCTTCCAGTACGTCCGCCAGCACCTTCGGATGATTGTGGCCCAGAATCATGGGCCCCCAGGATCCCACGAAATCCAGATAGGTCTGTCCGTCCGCATCCGTCATATACGCGCCCTTTGCCGACGCGATAAACCGGGGCGTCTCACCCACGGAGCCGAAGGCCCGCACCGGGGAGTTGACGCCGCCCGGAATCCGTTCTACTGCTTCTGTAAAAAGCGTCTCTGATCTGCTCATTAACCGATTCTCCCTTCATCCATAAAGCCTGCGATCTCCTTCGCGAAATAGGTCAGATACAGGTCCACGCCTGCCCGGTACGCGCTGGCCGCTGTCTCGCAGATAATGGAGGCTTCGTCGATATAGCCCAGGGACGCACCCGCCTTGATCATGGCGTACTCGCCGCTGACGCTGTAAGCCGCCACCGGAAGGACGATATTCTCCTTGACCTCGGCAATCACATCCAGATAGCTCATGGCCGGTTTCACCATGATGATGTCCGCGCCTTCTTCCACGTCAAGCAGGGCCTCCTTTACACCTTCCCGGCGGTTATGATAGTCCATCTGATAGGACTTCCGATCACCGAAAGCCGGAGCGCTGCCTGCCGCGTCGCGGAAGGGGCCGTAGAATGCGGAGGCGTATTTCACCGCGTAGGACATGATCGGGATCTCCACATAGCCGTTGCTGTCCAGAATAGAACGAATGGCCGCCACACGGCCGTCCATCATGTCGGAGGGTGCCACCATGTCCGCGCCTGCCTGTACCTGGGACAGGGCGATCTTCGCCAGATAGTCCAGGGTCTTGTCATTGTCCACATATTCTCCGTGAAGGATGCCGCAATGGCCGTGAGAAGTATACTCGCACATGCACACGTCACCGATGCAGTAGAGATCCGGAAACTGCTTCTTTGCCTCCCGGAAGGCCTTCTGCACGATACCATTCTCATCATAAGCGCCGCTTCCGCACTCGTCCTTGTGATCGGGAATGCCGAAGAACATAACGCTGCCTACACCCGCTTTTACCAGCTCCTCCAGCGCATAGGGCAGCTGGTCGATGCTGTAGCGGTACTGGCCCGGCATGGTGGGAATCTCTTCTTTGATTCCGGTTCCTTCTTTTACAAACATGGGGTAGATCAGGGAACTTTTGTCCATTCTGGTCTCCCTCACCATTTTTCGCAGACTGGCGCCATTACGCAGGCGTCTTGGCCTGATGTTCATATCCATAATCGTTTCTCCTCTTGTATGATAGCCTGATGGCTTTCTGCCGTTCCTGATTCGCGGCATTTTCTCTTAGCAGTATAACACATCTCATGGGAAATGGAGTGCTTTTTTCATATTTCCGCCAGCCATTTTTTCAGCTTCTCTGTCACTTCCCGGGCGAGCCGGTGATTCTTCCCTCCGGCTGTGACTCCCACGGTCACACCGCCGCCCTCGGCCACCCCCGGAAAATAAAAATCGCACCGGGAACGGTCGTCAGCCCGGTTCACGGGAATTCCCCGAGCCTTACAGGCTCTCCAGACTGCCCCGTTCACCGCGGGATCGTCCACCGCTGTCAGCACGAAAACACTGCCCGGAAGCAGTTCTTCCGCAGCTCCGCTCCAGGCCTCCCGCCGCCAGACAAGCTCTTTTTCCGCAGCCAGAGTCTGGATCTGATCCACCGCTTCCGGGGCAATGACGGTAATCCTGGCTCCGAAGCCCAGCAGGGTTCGGATCCGTCTTTCGGCAATGGTTCCTGCTCCCACCACCACTACTTTTTTCCCTTCCAGATCCACAAACAGCGGAAAATAACGGCCCATGCACTTTTCTCCCTTCTGTCCTCTGCTCATATAGAATTAAGTATAGCATAAAGGGGTTCCGTTGTGAATGGGCCGTTCTTCGGTTTTTCATCCCAATGCTTTTATTTCTGATTCTGCTCCGTCTCTTCCTTCAGCCGCAGCCGAAGGAACCGCTTTTTCAGCTGCTGGAGATTCAGGGGAAACAGCGGATAGATATAGCTCTTCCCGGCCACGGTCTTATTGCCCGCGATGGCGTACAGGGTCAGGGCGATGCCCGCCAGGAAACCCCAGAGATCGAAGGCCGCCGTCAGAACCAGCAAGATCAGTCGCATGAACTTCAGGGCGTAGCCCAGCTCATAGCTGGACTGGGTGTAGTTGGCGATGGCCACAAAAGCCATATACATCATGATCTCCGCGTTGAACCAGCCCGAATCCACGGTGAACTGGCCCAACACAATACCTGCTACCACACTCAAAGGGGTACTGAGCATGCTGGGGGTATTGATGGCGGCCAGCCGCAGGCCGTCGATGGCCAGCTCCAGCATCAGGAACTGCCAGACCACCGGCACATGGACCGTGTCTTTGATCACAATGAATTCCAGCCACCGGGGGATCCACTCCGGGTTCTGGTACAGCAGTAAAAAGGTAGGCGTCAGAAGCAGGGTGATGATGGCAATCAGAAACCTGGACAGCCGCAAGTAGGATCCGGTCACCGGGGGAAAGTAGTAGTCGTCCGCCTCCTCTACAATGTCGAAGATGGAGGTAGGTACGATCATGGCCTGGGGCGAGTTATCCACCAGAATCACGATATTGCCCTCCAGGATGGCCGCCGAAGCGGTGTCGGGGCGCTCGGTGAACTTGAACTTTGGAAAAGGATTATACCATTTCTGCTCATAGATACATTCCGCCAGACTCTCCTGGTTCATGGTCAGGGAGTCCACGGAAATGGCGTGGATCCGGCCCTGAAGCTCCCGCAGGAGACGCCGGTCCACCCGGTCGTCCATGTAGCAGAGGACGATATCCGTCCGGGAGATTTTTCCGGCAGTCAGCATCTCCATGGACAGCTTCGAGCTTCGGATTCTTCTGCGGATCAGAGCTGTATTGAAGACCAGAGTCTCCACGAAACCATCCTTGGATCCCCTGAGGGCCTTGTCCTTAGAGGGCTCGTCCACGCTCCGCATGGGATAGGAGCGGCAGTCCAGGCCGATGCAGGCGTCATAGCCGTCGATAAGCAGGCAGGTGACGCCGGAGAGCAGGTTTTTCAGAAGTTCTTCCCGTTCCGGCATCACGGAAACTTCCACATAGGGGATCACCTGTTCCGCCATCTGGCTGGCCGACAGGGGAACTTCCTCCGGCTTCAGCTTATAGAAGAATTCCAGCAGCTTTTCCATAATAGACTCCTCCAGAAAGCCATCCACAAAGTAGATACAGGCGTCCCGGCCTCCTGTGACGATGCCCTTCCGGATAATATCAAAATTTTTATCGGTCTGCAGGATCTCATCCAGGATTTCCGTGTTCTCCTTCAGCCGCAGGGACAGTTTTTCTCCCATGTGTACACCTCCATTGTTCTTCCTTTTCTTCCCGGTAGTTTGTGGAGGCAGATGGAATTTTATACACTTTGATAAAACGGACACTTCGGGAGACTGCCCCAAAAAAAGAATGTGCCGTTGGCACATTCTCGCGCCGAGGCGCGGTTGCCTTGGCAACCATCTACCACTGCGCCGAGTGCGCATCTTTGCAAGCTCTGCTTGCTTTTCTGGAATAGGGAATTCTATCGGAATTTCCTATTCCAGATAAAAAAAACCGATCCGGGCTGACAGCAGCCTGAATCAGTTTTTCTTTCACGGGCGTGAGCCCTCAAAAATCATGTTACGCCAGCATGAATTTCTCGATGATCTCCGCGATCCCCGAATGATTATTGTCATGCTCCGTAATATAGGTGCCGTAAGCATACATCTCCGGCCGGGCGTTCTTCATGACGCAGGGGTGTTTCACCGCCTGCAGCATGGTAATGTCGTTCTCCGCATCCCCCGCCGCATAGGTGTGATCCAGGGGCACATTCAGATAATTGCAGAGCCAGCGGATACCGCTGCCCTTGTTGATACCCTCGGGCAGAAACTCCAGATACTCGTCGCAGGAGAAAAACATGTCAATATGGTGGGCTTCGCTCCAGGGCTCCATATGCTGCCGGAACCGCTCCAGCTTCTGCCGGTCATTCAGACTGACAAACAGAATCTTGATGGGATCAAAGTCCAGCTCCTTTGCCACATCCTCCACTACCCGGTAAGTGATCACATTGGACTTGGCGTAATACTGCACCTCGGGGCAGTCCTTCTCACAGAGCACTCCCGTATCAGAATAGGTCTGGGGATGAATCCCTGCCTTGAATGCCTCGTCAAAGGCCTCCCGCAGGCAGTCGCGGGACACACCTGTCTGAAACAGTACCTTTTTCTCACCGGAATCATAAATCATGGCTCCGTTTGAGGTAATGGCATAGCAGCCCGGGCTCGTAAGCCCCAGTTTTCCAAGCAGACGCTCGGTGCTGTACAGGGGCCGTCCTGTGGTGACTACCACCGCATGTCCCTGCTCCGTGGCCTTCCGGATGGCTGCCAGGTTCTCCTGTGTGATCTCCTTGGAATCGGTCAACAGGGTACCGTCCAGATCCACAAATAAAATTTTTCTATCCTTCATCTTATCCTCGCTCCTGTTCCCTATTCTGCTTTGGTGTAACCATTGGCTGTCAGAGATTCCCCTGTCTTCTCCAAAGAGATGCCATTGGTGTCGCCGTCCACCTTAAGGAGACCCTGATCCGCCAGCTCCGATACCGCGTCACCGGTGGTATCAATGGTGATCTGAATGGTGTAGACGCTGTCCGCTACCGTTCCGGTACACTCCACGCCCTCCACCGCCTGATAGGACTCCACCAGAGCGTCATAGGACTTGGTCATCAGGGTCTGGGTATCCTCGTCAAAAGCAGCCATATCCAGGGTAATGGTCTCATCCATCTGCTGAACCAAGTCTCCCTTGGCATCCAGCTTCATGGTATCGGTCATTTTCAGTCCCTGGTTTTCCTGCTCCATGGTATAGGTGACGCTTCTGGACTTTCCGCCGCAGGCTGCCAGCGACAGGGCCAACGATAGCGTCAACAGCAATGCTGTCAGTTTCTTCATAAACCTTTTCTCTCCCTTTTATAACATTCTTTATTCGACAGGCTCCTCTGGGATAAATACCCGCCGGTTCACTGCCGTCTCATCGGATTTGGCCATTTCCTTCGCTTCCTCCACAAAATACATCTGGGAGTTCAGTGCTGCCTTTCCTCTTCGATCCACCTTTTCATAGGTGTCGTCCGGCTGCAGCACATGGGCCTTCCGGTTATCCTGAAGTTCGATATTCAGAATGTGAATCACTTCTTCTTTCAGTTTCTCACTCTCCACCGGGAACATGATTTCCACCCGCTTTTCCAGATTTCGCGGCATCCAGTCGGCGCTGGCGCAGAATACCTCCTCCTGACCGTTGTTGTAGAAATAAAAGATCCGGCTGTGTTCCAGGAAATCGCCCACGATGGAGCGCACATGGATATGCTCGCTGACGCCCGGAATCCCCACCTTCAGACAGCAGATACCACGGACGATCAGATCGATCTCTACGCCTGCGGCCGAAGCCTCGTAAAGAGCCGTGATCACATCCCGGTCGCAGAGGGAATTCATCTTGGCAATGATCCGTCCCTCGCCGCCGTTTCTGGCATGCTCTGTCTCCCTTCCGATGAGCAGCAGGAACCGCTCCTTCAGCCACAGAGGAGCCAGGGACAGCTTATTCCAGCTCTCCGGCTCCGAATAGCCCGACAGCATATTGAAAACTGCCGTGGCATCCTCGCCGATGGATGCGGAACAGGTCAGAAGCCCGATATCCGTGTACAGCTTTGCGGTGGAATCGTTATAGTTTCCGGTTCCCAGGTGGACATACCGGCGGATACCATCCTCCTCCCGACGTACCACCAGGGTAATCTTGCTGTGGGTCTTTAAGCCCACCAAACCGTAGATGACATGGGCTCCTGCCTTTTCCAGCTTCTTTGCCCAGATAATATTATTCTCTTCGTCAAAGCGGGCCTTCAGCTCCACCAGTACAGAGACCTGTTTGCCATTCTCCGCTGCCTGAGCCAGGGCCGCGATAATGGGAGAATTGCCGCTGACCCGGTACAGGGTCTGCTTAATGGCCAGCACCTGGGGATCGCTGGCCGCGTCCCGCACAAACTTCACCACCGGATCAAAGGTCTGGTAGGGGTGATGAAGTAAAATGTCGCCCTTTCGGATCTGGGCAAAGATGTCACCGTCTGCCGGAATCTCCTTCACCGGCGCCGGAATGTGCTTCGGAGCCTTCAGGCCGTCAAAACCCTCCAGGCCATACATTTTCATCAAAAAGGTCAGATCCAGAGGACCGTTGATGGGATACAGGGCTTCCTCCTTGATATCCAGCTCTCTGCTCAGGATCTTCAGCAGCCGCTTGTCGATCTTCTCTTCCACCTCCAGGCGGATGGCCTCGCCCCACTGGCGCTTTTTCAACTGTTTCTGGATCTCCTTTAACAGATCCGCCGCCTCGTCCTCATCGATGGTCAAATCTGCGTTTCGCATGACCCGATAAGGGGAAGCGCTGATAATATCATATTTCAGGAAGAGCTGCTGCATGTTCCTCTCAATGATCTCTTCCAGCAGAATCACATTCTTCGTGCCGTCCTCACTATCCGGCAGACGGACGATCCGGGGCAGCACCGAGGGCACCTGTACCGTGGCGAACTCCAGTTCCCCGTTCTTCTCTCCCTTTTTCGCCAGAAGCGCGCCGATATTCAGGGTCTTATTCCGAATCAGCGGGAAGGGACGGGAGGAATCCACCGCCATGGGTGTCAGCACCGGATAGACATTGTCCCGGAAATAGCGATCCACATAGGCTTTCTGCTCTTTGGTCAGATTCTCATGCTCCTGAATCACATTCAGGCCGTTCTGGCGCAGGGACGGAAGCAGGGACCGGGAATAGGTGGAGTACTGCAGTCCCACCAGATTCCGCACCACCTCCGTGATAGCATGAATCTGCTCCTGGGCTGTCATTCCCGCGATATCCTTTTTCGTATAGCCCGCATGGACCATGTCGATGAGGGAGGCCACCCGGATCATGAAAAACTCATCCAGGTTCGACGCGGTGATACTTAAAAACTTCAGGCGCTCAAAGAGCGGAATCTGCTTATCCCTTGCCTCGCTGAGCACCCGCTCATTGAAAGCCAGCCAGGACAGTTCCCGATTTCTATAATACTCATGTCTAGTAAACGCTTTCCGTTCTTCTTTCCTATCCATGCTCTATACCTGCCTTTTCTGCCGAATCACTGGCTTGATACTGAAAATGCTTTCAAAGAAATCTGCCTTATGGGAGAAGAGTCCCTGCTCCAGGGTGATATCCTCTACGGTATCCACCACCACCAGAAGCTCCCTCTCCTTCAGCGTAACCTTTACATTTTTAAACTTCTGCTTGTGGCTGCGGTCCATGGAATTGGCCACCCGCAGAATGGCGCTGATTTTGGCAATCAGCAGGTAATCGTCCCGATCCAGGCTGCTTCCCATGGAAAACTCCTCAAAGGAAATCAGTTCTTCCGTGTCAAAACGAATGGCATTGGCAATAATCTCCCGTTCCCGATGGGACAGACCGATGATTTCTGTGGACATGACAATCTCATAGGAGCAGGCCGCCGTCCGATTCATGCTGATATACTTGCCGCAGTCGTGAAGCCAGACCGCGATCTGCAACAGCAGACGCTCCCTCTTTCCCATGCCATGGATCCGCTTCATTTTGTCAAAAATGGTCAGGGCCAGGTACTCTGCGCCTAAAAGATGGGTCTTGTTGCTTTCATAACGCTTGGCGATATTCTTGGCAGCCTCGATGATATCATTTTCAAAATTATGGCTGGGCTGCAGGATCTTCTTCTGCTCCGCGTAATCGTAGGCCAGACCATCGCTTAAGCTTAAACCCGGCACCCAGATGGTCTCTGCCCCGGTCTCCTCTATGAGCTTCCGGTAGATAATCAGAGCCGGCATCACCAGGGATGGATTATCGGAAATGCCGCCCAGACGCTCCACCATTTCCTGATGGGAACCGGACAGTATCTCCTTATAGAGTTTCATGTACTCCTCACGGGTAAAGGAGGTGCTCTTTGCTTTTCCCCGCCGGGCTGTGAGGTGATTCAGATAGTCGCCCACCAGGATCATATTCTTAATCTCCCGATCTTTCAGATACAGGCGTTTATAGCTTTTCAGTTCATTGTTGATCATTTCCTCGATGATCTCATCGTAATGAGTCGTCTGACGTTCCACTTCCGCCAGCCGTTCCCGGATACGCATGGTACCCAGGCGCAGATTCTGAGTAGACACAAGGGCGTCCTTATCAAACAGAGAGATCTGGATGCTTCCGCCTCCCACATCCACGATGGCCGTACCCTTCTGGATGATCTTCTGGAAGGATTCCTCATTGGAAGCAATGGACTTATACCCCAAAAAACGCTGCTCGGAATTACTGAGGACTTCTACCTCCAGACCTGTGCGGACCCGGATCTTGTCCAGGATCAGCAGGCAGTTCCGGGTCTCCCGGATGGCGCTGGTGGCGCAGACCCGGTAATCATCCACCTGGTACTCTTTCATAATGCGCGTAAAATCCTCCAGGACCTCGCACAGCTCCTCCAGCATCTCGTTTCCGATCTCTTTCTGATTATAAGCATCCTTTCCCAGCTCCAGGCCGTGGCGGATATAGTCGATCTCCCGCATCCCGTACTTCCGGGACAGCTCCAGAATCTTCATACCCACCTCGTAGGATCCGATCTCAATGGACGCAAATGTGACTATCTGCATGTTTTCACGCCTTTCCTGTGCTTCCGTGTCCGCCCCGGTCCGCATTGCCAAGTTCCCCGGTCTCTTCAAAAACCAGAGCCGGCTGATGCTCCATGATCCGGAACTGGCAGATCCGGTCGTTCACATGAATCTCTGTGTCCCGCAGGGCGTAGGCCGCCATGAACCACTGGTCATTGTCCCCGCAGTAGGTTTCGTCAATGATTCCCATATGATTGGTCTGAATAATACCGTAATTCTTGTAGGTACTGCTTCGGGGCACCACATGGGCCTCGTATCCCTTTGGCAGCTCCATGGCTACTCCCAGGGGGATCAGCTTAAATTCCCCTGCCTTCATCTGAATCTCTTCCGCACAGCGCAGATCGATCCAGTCGGACTTTCCTCCGATATAGGCAAGCTTTTCTATCTTGTCGGTAAAATATTTGATCTTAATGGTCTCTGTCATTCTTCTCCGGTCTCCTCCAGTCCTTTTTTCAGAAGGGCCAGAGCCGCCTCCACGGTACTCTCCCGGACCGCTGCCCGATCGCCCTCAAAATGATGTTCCTCCACATACATCTGTCCCCGGACAGACACGGCGATATACACCAGGCCCACGGGCTTCTCCTCAGTTCCGCCGTCGGGGCCGGCAATGCCTGTGGTGGCGATGGCCGCGTCCGCTCCGCTGGCCAGGATCGCTCCCTTGGCCATCTCCTTGGCGGTCTTTTCACTGACTGCGCCCAGAGTCTTCAGAGTCTCTTTCTTCACGTTCAGGATCTTCCGTTTCGCTTTGTTGGAATAGGTAATGAACCCCTGCTTGAATACCTCGGATACGCCGGGCACATCCACCAGACGGGCAGCCACCAGGCCGCCGGTGCAGGACTCTGCCGTGGTAACCGTCAGTTCATCCTCCGCAAGAAGCTTCACAACGCTCTCTGCCAGTGTCATTGTCTTTGTTTCCTGAACTTCTCCCATAATCTCAGATATCTCCTTCCAGAAGTATGCCTTTATTTTTCATCAGGTAATCTATCAGTGAAACCACGGTCAGGATCAGGGCGATCCAGGTAACCACAGTCTCAATCATGGTGAATACGCCTCCCAGATTCAGAATCAGAAGAATGATCATCAGCATCTGGAAGGTGGTCTTGAACTTGCCCCAGTAGCTGGCCGCGATGACCACGCCGTTATCGGAGGCAATAAGCCGGAAACCGCTGATGATAAACTCTCTGGAAATAATCACAATAACCATCCAGGCTGCCAGCCGGTTCATCTCCACCAGGCAGATCATGGCAGAGCAGACTAAAAGCTTGTCAGCCAGAGGATCCATGAACTTTCCGAAATTCGTCACCAGATTATACTTCCGGGCGATCTTGCCGTCCAGAAGGTCCGTCAGGCTGGCCACGATAAAAATGGCCACGGAAATGTATTTTGCGTAAGCTCCGCCCAGGTCTGTCAGCATAAATACCACAAAAAACGGAATCATCAGTACACGGGCTACGGTTAATTTATTTGGTAAATTCATTCTGTCAACTCTCCTATCAAATCGTATTCTGCGGCTCCGGTCACGCGGACCTTCGCGAAATCGCCGCTCATCATGGTTTCCTCCGTATTCAGGAACAGGTATCCGTCCACGCCGGGGGCATCCTTGTAGGTGCGGGCCACATAGGCATTCTCATCGGCCACCTTTCCCTCCACCATGACCTCCAGCTCCCGGCCGGTCATGGCCTCGGCCTTGTCGAAGGCAATGTCCTGCTGCAGCTCCATCAGCTCCGCCCTCCGATCTTCCTTCACTTCCTCCGGAATCTGATCGGGCATACCCGCTGCGGGAGTATCCTCCTCCGGGGAATAGGTAAAGACACCCAGACGATCGAACTCACAGTCATCCACAAAGCGCATCAGCTCCTCATGATCCTCCTGGGTCTCTCCCGGGAAGCCTGTAATCAGAGTGGTTCTCAGGCAGATATCCGGGATCTCCTCCCGGAGATGGCCGATGATCCGGCGCAGATCCTCCTGGGTGGTCCGGCGTCCCATGCGCTTCAGGATCCGGTCAGAGGCATGCTGGATGGGAAGATCCAGGTAATGGCAGATCTTCGGTTCCTCCTTGATGGTCTGAATCAGCTCTTCGGTAATCTCCTCCGGATAGCAGTACAGCACCCGGATCCAGCGGATGCCGGAGATCTGCGCCAGCTTCTTCAAAAGCTCCGGAAGCTTCTTTTCCCCATACAGGTCTTTGCCGTAAACGGTGGTCTCCTGGGCCACCAGGATCAGTTCTTTGACGCCCTTCTCCGCCAGGTCCTCCGCTTCCTTCAGGAGCTGTTCCATGGGAACGCTCCGGTAATTGCCCCGGACCTTGGGAATGATGCAGTAGGTACAGTGCTTGTCACATCCCTCCGCGATCTTCAGGTAGGCGTAATGGCCGCCTGTAGTCAGGCTCCGCCCCGTGGTCTGCTCCGGCACCAGCCGGTCCACATCCTCAAAATGCAGCTCCTTCTGACCCTCCAGCACCTTCTCCACCGTCTCCACGATGGCGTCGTAGGTGGTGGTTCCCAGCACCGCGTCCACCTCGGGAATCTCGTCCACAATCTCCTTCTGGTAACGCTGAGCCAGGCAGCCTGTGACTACCAGAGCCTTGCAGCCGCCGCTTTTGCGGTACTCTGCCATTTCCAGAATCGTGTTGACGCTTTCTTCCTTGGCGTCGTTGATAAAACAGCAGGTATTGATTACGATTACATCCGCCTCGGTCTCGTCGTCCGTGAACTGGAAGCCCTTCTTTTCCAGCAGGCCCAGCATCACTTCCGAATCCACCAGATTCTTATCACAGCCAAGTGATACAAACAAAATCTTCATATATTTTTCTCTTTCTTTTTATTATAAACTACTTTATTTTTCTCCGCAATCAGGCTATCAAAATTTTACAGTTCCTTTACATTGACAAAACTTATGCTTCTGCCTTTGCCTGTTTCCGGGGCAGCTGGGCCAGCACGATGGCTGCGAACATCAAAACGCACCCTAAGGTCTCCCGGCCGCTTAAGCTCTGGCGAAGCAGAATCAGGCCCGCCAGCACGGAAATCACGGACTCCAGGCTCATGATCAGAGATGCCACCGTGGGGTTCAGCCCCTTCTGGCCCACGATCTGCAGGGTATACCCCACGCCGCTGGACAGGATGCCCGCATAGAGAATGGGCTGCCATGCAGCCAGGATATCGACGACGGCCGGCTGCTCCCAGATGAACATGCCCACACCGGACAGGATGCCGCACACAAAGAACTGGATACAGGCCATCTTAACGCAGTCCACCTTCGGCGCGAAATGATCCACCAGCATGATCTGTACTGAAAAGAAAATAGCACAGATAAATACCAGCACATCTCCCTGTTTCAGATAGAGGGTCTCTGTAATACAGAGGAAATACAGTCCCGCCACCGCCAGGGCCACGCCCAGCCACACATTCAGGCCGCAGCGTCGGCCGAAAAGCAGGCCCGCCACCGGCACAATGATGATATAAAAGGCAGTAATAAAGCCGGCCTTTCCCACGGTAGTGTACAGGATCCCGAACTGTTGGAAGAGGCTGGCCACACACAGGGCTGTTCCGCAAAGACAGCCGCCCAGAATCAGGGTTTTCTTCTCCTTCTTTTCTTCCTCCTCCGTCCGGTTCCGGGTCATTTTTGCCTGATCTGCCCGCTGGGTCAGCAGGATATAGGGAATCAGCACCAGGCCTCCGATGACGGAACGCACACAAAGAAAGGTAAAGGGGCCCACATAGTCCATTCCCACGCTCTGGGCCACAAAGGCCACGCCCCAGATAGTCGCTGTCAAAAGCAGAAGCAGGGAATTTCTTATCTGATATTTATTCATGCCAGCATTTCTCCTACCAGCTTATTTACCAGACCGCCGTCCGCCTTACCCTTTACCCTGGGCATCAGTTCCTTCATGATCTTGCCTTTATCCTTTCCGGTGGGGTTCTCGAGCCCCAGACCTGTGATCACTTCCTGAATTACTGCTTTGATGGCGTCCTCGTTCATCTCCTCCGGCGCGAACTCAGAGAGCACTGCCAGACGGGCCTTACACTGTTCGATGATATCAGTACGGTCCGCGGGAGCCAGATCCATGGTCTCCTTAGTCTGCTTGATCTCCTTCTTTACCACCTCAAACTCCTCCTCGGGAGTCAGATCAGCCCGCTTGTCGATGGCCTTATTCTTCAGGGCTGCCAGAAGCATGGACAGGGTCTCTTTCCGTTCCTTGTCCTTATTCTTCATGGCGGTTACCATTTCTGCGCGGATTTCATCGATTTTACTCATGTTCTTTTCCTCCTTATTCTGCTTCCTGGCTGCACAGGATATTCCTGCCGTCTGTGATACAGGTGACAGTTCCCTCTGAGGTAAGATAAGTCTCTGTCCTCAGCTTTTGCAGCATTTTTATTACTTTATCCGAGGGTGGTTCCTCTTCCGAACAGGTAATCACCGCAATCTCCGGCGATACCGCTTCGAGAAACTCCCGGGAATTTTTCTCTTTTCGCCCGTGATGGGGCACTTTCAATACCTGGGCCGCAAGCTCCGCCTCCGGATCCTCCAGAAGCTCTGTCAGACGCTCCTCCTCGCAGTCTCCCGCAAAAAGAAAGGCCGTGTCCCCGCAGATGACCCGCAGTACCAGGGAAAAGTCGTTATCCGGCTCCTTGTAGCTTTCCTGCTCGGGCGGCCAGATCTCACACCGGCTTTCTCCAAAGGAAAACTCCTGCTTTTCCCGGATCCGATCCGGCGTCATACCCTGCTGCTCCAGGGCCTGTCGATATTCCTCCGACTGGCGGCTCCCGGAATCATAATCGGGCTGTAACACCCGCTCCACCTGCACCGCATCCAGGATTTTATCAGCTCCGCCCACATGATCCTTATCAAAATGAGTGATGACCAGTGCGTCCAGCCTCTGAATCTGCTGTTTTTCCAGATAATCCAGAATCACCCGGCAGCTGTCATCATAGCCGGTGTCAATAAGCATGGCCTGACCCGCGGATTCCAGCAACATGGCGTCTCCCTTTCCCACATCAAAGAAGGTCACCTTCAACTTCTGTTCCGCATTGTCCCAGTCCTGATTCCCGGTTCCGGAAGAACCTCCGGGCATGCAGCCCGACAGGGCCATGCTCAGGAATATAATCAGCAGATTCCGGCTCAGGATCCGCCGAAGTCCCCCTCCTGCTGTCGCGTGTTTTCTCATCCTGTTATCCTACTTGTTCTGCTTATTCTGCTTATCCTACTTTCCCTTCAGCCGCTTATCGGACTTCACGGAAAGCCGGGTTCCCACGCTCTGGAAGATCTGCACCAGCACGATGAGCAGCACCACCGCAATGAGCATCACCAGATATTTATACCGGTAATAGCCGTAATTGATGGCGATCTTACCCAGGCCTCCTCCTCCGATGATACCGCTCATGGCGGAATATCCCAGAATGGTGGTAATGGCGATGGTGAAGTTTGAAATCAGGGATGGTACGCTCTCTGGAATCAGCACCTTCATGATAATCTGGAAGGGTGACGCACCCATACTTTGGGCCATCTCGATGATATTCGGATTTACCTCCCGGAGGCTTCCCTCCACCAGACGGGCCACGAATGGGAAAGCCGCGATAACCAGAGGCACGATGGATGCCACCGTACCTACCGCAGTTCCCACAATAAGTCTGGTCAGCGGAAATACCATGATCATCAGAATCAGGAAGGGAACGGAACGAAGCAGGTTGATAATCACATTCAGCACATGCATGACGCCCTTGGGCAGAGGCCGCACGCCATCCTTCTCGCCTACCACCAGCAGGACGCCAAGGGGCAGACCAATGATGACCGCAAAGGCCGTGGCCAGAATGGTCACATAGACGGTCTCCCAGCAGGCCAGCGGGATCTCCGTCTGCAGGATCCGCAGGGTCTCTTCTATGGTTTCCGGGGAAAATAATTTATCGAACATCGCCTGTTACCTCCTCTACCAGTACATCCGGAATGCTGCTTAAGTACTGAATGGCCCGTTTTACCACGCCGTCGTCATCGGGCAGTCCCAACAGCATATTGCCGTAAGCCTTATCCCCGATACTCTTGGTGGACGCGCCCAGGATGCTGGCCGTAATCTGCTCTTCCATGGCCATCTTCGCAATCAGCGGTTCTCTGGAAGCCACTGCGCCGCTGAATACCACGCGGATCCGACGCTCCCCGGGAACCTCCTCCAGGATCTCATCGGCACCGTCCGGGAATACCAGACGCTTGGCCGCCCCAGACTTGGGGCTGGAGAACACTTCGCTCACGACGCCCTCTTCCACCACAGAGCCGGAATCCAGAATGGCCACCCGGCTGCAGATCTCCTCCACCACGCTCATCTGATGGGTGATGATGATGACCGTGATACCGAGACGCCGGTTAATATCCCGGATCAGCTCCAGGATCGCATGGGTGGTCTTCGGATCCAGCGCGCTGGTGGCCTCGTCGCAAAGCAATACTTTGGGATCCGTGGCCAGGGCTCTCGCAATGGCGATTCGCTGCTGCTGTCCGCCGGAGAGCTGGGCCGGATAGGCATTGGCCTTATCGGGAAGTCCTACCACGTCCAGAAGCTCCAGTGCCCGCTTTTTTGCCTTTTCCTTCTCCATTCCTGCCAATTCCAGCGGAAAGCAGATATTTTTCAGGCAGGTCCGCTGCATCAGCAGATTGAAGCCCTGGAAAATCATGGTCACGTCCCGGCGCACCGCCCGAAGCTCCTTATCCGTCAGCTTCGCGATGTCCTGGCCGTCAATGAATACCTGCCCCCTGGTGGGCCGTTCCAGCATATTGATGCAACGTACCAGTGTACTTTTTCCCGCGCCGCTCATACCGATGATACCGTAGATATCGCCGTCCTGAATGTTCAGATTCACATCCCGGAGCGCTTCCACGGTTCCGTCTGCGGTCTGGAATTCTTTGGTCAAATTCTTAATTTCAATCATAAAACCCTCCGTCCGGAATCTCCGTGTAAAATTCAAGTAAGCTTCAAATAAGGTTCAAATCTCAAGTTTCAAATAAGATCCGAAAGGCCGACAGTCTGCTTGTCACAGGCTGTCGGCTATTCCTTTTATCAAAATTACTCTATATTATAGCACTATTTTGTAATCGCGTCCAGACTTGTCTGCTTGCCGCCGTACAGTCCCATGGGCTCCACGTGGATAGCTGCCACGGATACGATGTGGGTACCGTTCTGCTCGTTGAAATCATCCAGGTAGGGCTTGTGCTGGAAGTAATTGGCGTCTACCTCTCCGCTGTCTACCACGTTGTTCGGCTGTACATAGTCGGTGAACTCCATGATGTCCAGGGTGATGTCCTTCTCAGCCAGAATATCCTTTGCCACTTTCAGGATGTCTGCATGGGGCGCCGGAGATGCTGCTACTGTGATGGTGGTTCCTGCCAGTGTATCGTAATCTACACTTGCGTCAAAGCCGTCTGTGGGGTTGTCCACGGTGCTGACTACGGCTCCGTCATACTCTTCGGTAATGTAGTCTGCTACAGCCTGGCTCTCCAGGGCTGCCTTCAGGGCTTTGATCTTGTCTGTGTCCTCATTGCCTTCCTTTACAGCCAGGATGTTACTGTAGGCGGAAGAGGATCCTTCCATGGTCAGCGCGTCTGCTGTGGGGTTCAGGCCTGCGTCGATGGCGTAGTTGGAATTGATAATGGCGTAGTCCACATCCTTCAGTACGTTCGGTACCTGAGCTGCCTCCACCTCTTTGAAGGTGATGTCGTAGGGATTCTCAGAGATATCCGCTACGGTGGCGGTGATGCCTGCGCCGTCCTTCAGCTTAATGTAACCGTTTTCTTCCAGAAGAAGAAGGGCTCTCGCCTCGTTGGTGGTATCGTTCGGTACGGCGATGGTGATACCCTTGCTGCTTCCGCCGCAAGCGGTCAGGGACGCTACGGTTACCACGCCAAGTGCCAGTGCCGCAAGTTTCTTTGTCAGCTTTCTCATAATAAACTCCTCCTTAATTTTCACGTTACCTGTATTTCCTATTGGTTAAGTAGGATTATAGAGGTTCCGTTTTTATTTGTCAAGCGGTTTTCGCTTATTTTTTCTATCATAACGGACTTTTTCCGTATTTGCAAGAAATATATACTGTTATCTTTCTCCTGCCTTCCGTGCCTGCAGCCGGAAAATCGGGGTTGGATTGTAAAAGGGACTGTCTTCGCTTGCGTATATGCGGCGGTAAACTTCACTGTCCACGTTCATGTCCACACAACCCAGGTTCTTCAACACTTCCACGTCCCAGGCCGGCCGACGCATGGCGCTGATGGAAAGCTGATCTTTAATTTTATCACATTCCTCAAGCTGACCACAGCTCAACCGACGGTGGGCATGATCCGCAGACAAGCTTTCCATTTCCTCGGTGAATTCCTCTTTGCCATAGTCGCCGTCGAAGTTCAGCAGGACGCCGCCGGGCTTCAATACCCGCAGCCACTCCCCGTAAGCCTCCGCCGGGTGGGGCAGAGTCCAGGTCAGGTTCCGGGATACGATTACGTCGAAGGTGCCCTCCGGAAAATCCGGATGCTCCGCGTCCATCACTTCAAAGTCTGCCTCCACACCGCGCTCCCTGGCGATCTGTTTCGCTTTTTCAATCATGGCCGGAGTCAGGTCGATACCGGTCACCTGATGACCCAGCTTTGCCAGCAGCACGGAGAAGAAGCCACAGCCGGTTCCCACATCCAGGATCCGTAAGCCTTCTCCCTCCGGCAGTCCTTTCTCCAGCTCCTTAAGCCAGAGCCCGGCCATTTCACTGTTTAACTCTTCCTCACGAAGACGGGCGAAGTCTTCACTTCGCCCGGTCCAGTAGGAAGAAATCTCTTTCTTTATCTCTTCCATCGTTATATTACCGCCTTACTTTATTTTACTGCCTTAATCATAAACATCGGTGTGGATGCGTAATTTACTTTCTCTGTATCGCTCCAGACTCTCTGCCATACCTTTTCATCGGAACAGACGCTCTGGAAGCCCAGGCCCTTTAAGACCTGCATGTCCCAGGCCGGACGAACCACCGGACTTAAGGGAACCTTCCTGGCAATGGCCTCCATCTCATCAATATCCGTACCGATATAATGATCCTCCATGGCCTGCTCTTCCACGTGTTTCCGGTCTTCCTCGTACTCCCGACGCTTCTCTGCGTCAAAGAGATGGCCGTACCAGTTGGCGTCGAAATTCAGGAGCTGTCCGCCGGGTTTCAGCACCCGTTTCCACTCCTTGTAGGCCTCGTCCGGGTTCTCCAGATTCCAGGTCAGGTTCCGGGATACGGCCACATCGAACTGGTTGTCCGGAAGCTCCAGCTTCTGGGCGTCCATGCGCATCCAGCGGATCTTATCCGCGTAGCGTCCCGCGTTTTCCTTCGCCTTGCAGAGCATCTCCTCTGTGTAATCCACGGCTGTCACCTGATAGCCTGCCTTCGCCAGAATAATGGCGAAGAAGCCCGGGCCGGTTCCGATGTCCAACACCTGAATGTTCTTCGGATCCCGATGAGGAAATTCCGCTTCCAGCGCTTTCAGCCACCGGTTCTTCTGATCGGTCGCCAGCTCCTCCTGATTTACCTGTGAATACCCTTCCGCTCTGTTTGTCCAGTACTCTTCAATTCGTTCCAGCATCTGTCCCATGTTGTCTCTCTCCCGTACCCCGCGCAGCCTTGTTTTCCCGTTTTAGCCGCGCTTTCTTATCGATAAAAAGTATAGCATAACCCCCGGAAGAGCCACAAGCCTCCCCGGGGGATAGAGTTTCACGCTTTTTACTCAAACGTTTTCCTGTTATTTTCTTTCCTTTTTATCCGAGAACGGAATCCACCAGCATCTGCGTATAGGCTTCCTTCGGGCAGAAAATCACTTCATCCGGCGTGCCTTCCTCGATGATTTTTCCCTGATACATGACCAGAAGCCTGTCACAGAAATCCTGCACCAGAGCCAGATTATGACAGATAAAGATGCAGGAAATGCCTGTATCCACGCGAAGCCTTCCAAGCAGCTCCATGATTTTTTTCTGCACCGTCACATCCAGGGCAGAAGTGGACTCATCACAGATCAGAACCTCCGGTTCCACCGCCAGGGCTCTGGCGATAGCCGCCCGCTGACACTGGCCTCCGCTGACCTCATGGGGGTAGCGGCCCGCGAACTCTCCCGGAAGCCCGCACTGTTTCAGCAGTTCCCGTACCCGCAGTTCTGCTTCTCTCCGGCTTTTTCCCGTATTCCGAAGGCTTTCTCCGATCCCGTCCCCCAGGGTCTTCCGCGGGTCAAAGGAGCTGACCGGATCCTGAAATACCATCTGGATATGACGGTACGCAGAACAAAGCTCCGCTCCCCGCGCCTTTGTAATATCCTGTCCGCACAGCTCCACCGTTCCTTCCGTCGGCTCCTGCAGGCGGCAGAGAAGCTTTGCCAGGGTGCTTTTCCCGCAGCCGGATTCTCCGATGATTCCCAGGGTCTCACCTTTTTTCAATTGAAAACTCACATGATCCACGGCGGCGAACGCTTTCTTTCCCCGTACCATAAAAATCTTTGTCAGGTTTTCTGTTTTCAAAACCGTCTCGCTCATCCGGGATTCCTCCGAAGTCTCGGAACTGCCGCCAGCAGTTCCTTTGTATAGGATGCTTCCGGCTCGGTCAGTACCTTCTCTGCCGCACCGTATTCCACGACTCTGCCTTCCTTTAAAACCAGTATCCGGTCCGCCATGGCCCGCACCACGCCGATATCATGGGTCACCAGAATCTCTGCTGTTCCGAACTCCTCCCGCAGCCGTTTCATTTCCTGCACCACCTGCTTCTGAACTGCCACATCCAGGGCGCTGGTGGGCTCGTCTGCCAGTAAAAGGGGTGGCTCCATCAGCATGGCAAGTACGATGCCCACCCGCTGGTTCATACCGCCGGACAGCTCGAAGGGATAGCTGTTCCAGACCCGCTCCCCATTCTGAAAATGTAGCTTTTCGAAAAGCCCCATAGCCTTTTGAAACGCCTCCTGTCTGGAAATCTTCTGATGTGCCGACATACTTTCGTGAATCTGTTCTCCGATGGTACGAATGGGGCTTAAGGAAGCGCCTGCATCCTGAAAAATCATACTAATCCCGGCACCCCGGATGGTCCTAAGCTCCTTTTCTTTCATTTCACAGAGATTTCTGCCCTGAAAGAGAATCTGTCCCTCCGTCACCCTTCCACCATTTTCCAGAATCCCCATGGCCGCCTTCAGAATCGTGCTTTTTCCGCTTCCGGACTCTCCCACGATGCCCAGGCTCTCCCCGGGCTTCAGGGAAAAGTTCACCTGATGGACCACTGTATTTTTATGGAAAGCAACGCTTACATTCTGAAAGGTTAATAATTCACACATCACTCATTTACCGGAGCCAGATCCACCGTAATTTCATAGAAATCGCAGGGATGGGCCACAAGTCCTGTCACGCCTGCCTTGGAAATCATGCTCATTTTCAGATGAGAGCAGAAAACAAAAGCATTATCATCCAGAATGGTCTGCTGCATCTCCACCGCCAGTTCGCTACGGCGCTCGGTGTCAAAGGTTCCGGCCATCTCTGCCTCCAGAGCCTCCAGCTTGTCAGAATGATAGTGGCCGTTGTTGACTGCAGAGCTGTCCAGGCAATGGGTCGTAAAGAAGTATTCCGGATCTCCGGTGGGCGCTGTGACCATGGCGCTGGCATAGACGTCCCAGGCAGAGGAATCCTTGCGGATGCTGTTGTGATCGGCTGTGCTGTTGATGGATACGTCGATTCCGATGTCCTTCAGGGTCGCCTGTACGGACTCAGCCAGAAGGGGCAGCTCCTGACGGCTGGGATAGGTGAGCCAGCGGATGGCCAGCTTTGTACCGTCTTTCTCCCGAATGCCGTCTCCGTCCGTATCTGTCCAGCCTGCGTCCTCCAGTACCTGCTTTGCTCCCTCCGGATCATAATTTTCCGTATGAACCGCGTCGCCGCCGAAGCTGAAGTTATCCGGATACACGCCGATAGCCGCATAGCCGTTGCCATCCAGCAGGGTATTCACAAAGCTTTCCTTATCGATACCCATGGCAATGGCTTTCCGTACTGCTGCGTCCTGGATAATCGGGCTTTCAAAATTCATATGCGCAAAGAACGCACGGGAAGTGGCGCAGCTGGAGAAGGTATAATTGTCATTCTGGAACAGGGGATAGCTGGCATAGGGCATGCCGTAAGCCGCATCGATCTCACCGGACTGCAATGCCATGGTCAGGGTATCTCCGTCGGAAATGGTGCGGACGGTAATGGTATCAAAACCCGGGGTGCCGTTCCAGTAGGTATCATTTTTCTCCAGCTCCAGGCGCTCGCCGGAAACCAGTGAAACCACCTTATAGGGGCCGGTGCCGGATACGACGCCATCGTCTGTGATGCCTGCTTCCATATCGATGATACAACCGTAAGGGTCAGACAGATAATTCAGCAGCGTCGGCCTTGGCTCTGTGGTTTTGATAGTCAGAGTCTGACCGTCTGCTGTAATGGAATCGATCAGCAGATCGCCTTTGGCCCGCTCATGTACCGCCACCAGATGCTCCAGACACTCTTTCACCGCCTCTGCGTCCAGTTTGCGTCCACTGGAAAAGGTGACGTCATCCCGAAGCTGAATCACCCAGGTCAGCTCGTCCGGATTCTCGTAGCTTTCCGCCAGCCAGGGCTCGATTTCCATGGAATCGGAGTAATGGAACAGGGTCTCTCCGATGCCGTAACGGATACAGGCCCAGCCTGCGTAGGTATTGTGGGGATTCACATCGGCTTCCTCGTTTTCCGGATTGAAGGTGGTATCGCCGAAGACGAAGGAGGTCTTGCCTGCGGTATCCTCTGTACTGTTTTTATCGGTATTGCTGCTGTTTTCTTTTGCCTTGTTCCCGCCGCAGCCTGTCAGGCTTCCTGCTGCCATCATCAGTGCCAGTACAATCGCCGCGCTCTTTTTCCATGTCTTCATCTTATTCTGTTCCTTTCTGAATTATATTTTTTATCTATCTATTATCTTTTTCCACTGTGCGGATCGAGATAATCCCGTACCGCGTCTCCCAGCAGATTAAAAACCACAACCGTAATAAAAATCGCGACACCGGGGCCAAGTACCACCCAGGGGTAAGTCTGCAGCATACTCCGGCCGCCGCTCATCATGTTACCCAGCTCTGCCGTGGGCGGCTGCGCGCCCAGGCCTAAGAAGGACAGTCCGGCCAGTTCCATCAGCATGGTTCCGATATCCAGCATGGAGGTCACCAGCACCGGTCCCAGAATATTCGGTAAAATATGCTTTCCGATCATTTTCACCGGCCCCGAACCGGAAAGCCGCACTGCCGCAATATAGTTACTGCTCTTCACCGTCAGCGTCTGGCTCCGGGCAATCCGGGCATATTTGGGCCAACTGATCAGCGCCAGGGCCAACACCGCATTGCCGATGCCGCCATTTAAAAGAGCCGCTATGGCCATGGCAAACACCAGTCCCGGAAAAGCCAGACAGACGTCGGAAATCCGCATCAGTACTGCGTCCGGCGCGCCGCCCAGGTAACCAGCCAACACGCCTGCCACGGTTCCTGCCACGGTAATCACCGCCACCAGGGTCAGCGTCGCCAGCAGACTGGTCCGGAGTCCCACCAGAATTCTGGAAAACATATCCCTGCCGAACCGATCGGTTCCCGCCAGATGAACGCCGCCCGGCGCCTGGAGAGACGCACTCATATCCTGGGCGTTGGGATCAAAGGGGGTAAGCCTGTCCGCAAACACCGCCGCCAGCAGAAGTCCCAACGCCAGCAGGGAAAAGAAAATCAGTCTGCCGCGGATCCGCTTTTTTTCCGGCGTACTCATACTTCCATCCCTCCCAGTCGGATTCTCGGATCCAAAAGTCGGTAGGAAAGATCCGTAATCAGATTAATACCCACATAAATGATCGCCATCCACATGACATAGGCCTGTATCATGGGATAATCCCGCATGCTGATGGCGTCTACCGCCAGTTTTCCGACGCCGTCCCAGAGGAAGATGGATTCTACAATGGCTGTGCCGCCCAGCAGGCTTCCTATGGAGAGTGTCAGCAGTGTGATAATCGTAACCAGCGAAGCTTTCAATACACTTCTTACTAATGTTACAGAAAACCGCACGCCTCTGGCCCTGGCTCCTGTCACATAGCTCTTTCCCAGTTCATCCAGCACCGTAGCCCGTACCTGCCGGAGATACTTGGCCGACATGGCAATCGCCAGAGTAAGGGCCGGAAGGGCCACACTCTTCGCGCCGACGCCGTCTGAAATCACCGGGAACCAACCAAGCCGTATGGAGAAAAAGAACATCAGCAGCAGCGCCACAAAGAAATTCGGCATGCTGTTGCCGATAAAACTGCAAAAGCGGATCAGGTAATCGGTAAAGCGGTTCTGCTTCACTGCCGCCAGCACGCCCAACGGAATCGATATCACAATGGTCAGTCCGATGGATACTGCTGTCAGAAGCAGGGTGGCCGGAAGCTTCGACAGGAAGGTGGGAAATACCTCTTTCCCGGAAATATAGCTGGTCCCCATATCGCCGTGAAGCAGATTTTTCAACCACACAAAATACTGGGTCAGAAAGGGCTTATCCAGTCCCAGCTCCGCCCTGGCCTTGTCGATGACCTCCTGGGACACCACCATGCCGGTATTCTCCATCTTCTGCAGGACGGCGTCGCTGCCCGCCAGCCGCATCATGCCAAAGGACAAAAACGTGATAACCAGCAAAATGGGGATTAGCTGCAAAAGTCTTTTTAAGACATAGTTTCTCATGTATTACAATCCTTTCCACAACAAAAATGCCCGAAAATCTAAACATCGGATTTCGGACATTTTTATTCTCTGATAAAATTGTAAGGCAGGAGTGGTTTTTTCACAAGCCCCCGGCGGGGTTGTTCTGTATTCCTGTTTTTCCTGTATTTTCATTCCTTTTTGGAATTTTCCAGTTTTTTCTTTACATATGCGATAAATTCTTTCTCCAGTTCGCCCAGCTGTTCCTCGTTTCTACTGACACAGCCGAACAGTACCTCATTTTCTTTTCCCTCCAGCAGGATTCCCTCTGTACCGCTGTAGGTTCCATCCAGGCTTTCACTGCTCAGATTCCAGAGATCAGAATGCTCCAGCAGATGGCGGAGCAGCGATCCGCTGTTCGTGGTCACAGACGTCTGCGGCGATTCCAGGGAAATACCCTCTATGGCTCCCAGACGCAGCACATCCTCCGGACGCACCTCTGTCTGGCTTCCCTGAACCAGGCGGAGTTCTCCGTCCGCCGGCGGAAATTGCCCTACCTTATTTCCTCCGTAAAGCATCAACTGAATCCGTTTCAGGGGCTCAAACTGCAGCTGGTACTTCCGCATCAGGAACCGGGCAGAGGCGCTCTGTTCCTTCAACAGATAAATGAAGCCCAGATCGTCCTGTCCTTTCTGTACCCGCTCGATGACGTCCCGGACATTTCCCTCGAAGTATTCATAATAATCGTCTTTCTGAAAAGCACGCTCATAAAACTCCGTAAATGCCGCTTCCATCCAGGAGGACGGATTCACCGATACCTTCAGACTGCGCACCGGACTTTTTCCGGCCAGCTGCTCGATCTGTTCCATGGTATCCAGCACGTTGACCGCATAGTTATAAAGCTCCTGTCCCCGGGCTGTCAACCGGATTCCCCTTCCTGTCCGTTCAAAAAGTTCTGTCTGAAGCTCATGCTCCATGGCGTGAATGGTCTTGCTGACCGAGGACTGGGTGGTGTATAAAAGTTCTGCCGCTGCTGTAAAGGAGCCTGCCTCCACGCAGGTTACGAAGCAGCGGAGCTGTCGGATTTCCATGGTTTGATTTCCTTTCCTGTTCTATCTGATCTGTCCCCTATCAGTTCAGTAAAATAGAATCCTGCTCTGCAGGATTCTCCGCCTGCGGCGGGTCGCTTTAGCGACATCATTCCATTCCGCCGCAGTGCGATCCCCCGGAGGGGCTTTTTGCTCTATAGGAATCATACCTTTCACGCTTTAACGTAACACGGTGTTTCCTATAGAGCCAAAAAGAACCGTGCTTTCCGAACACGATTCTCTTTGTGTTTTTTTGAATAGAATGTTTATAATCGGGATGATTCAAGCTTAACAAATCTTCCGGCTTCCTGCAAGCCCCGGCGGGGGTTCTTTCCGCCCTTTCAGCTATCTCCTTTTTTCTATGCACACGCATTCCTTTTGGGAATAATCACATCATTCTGCAGCTGACAGATCTGTCCGTACAGACTTTCCAGACAATGCTGGGTCAGCGTATCGCTCACTGCTCCCCGGGCCATGACTTCTCCCTCCTTCAGGATCAGTACCTGATCGCAGAACCATTTCACATGATTGGGATCGTGGGTACAGGCCAGAATCAGCTTTCCCTTTGCTGCCAATGTCCGCAGAATCTCAAAGACCTTCATCTGATTTTTGAAATCCAGGGCCGAGGTGGGCTCGTCCAGAATCAGCACCGGCGTATCCTGGGCCAGGGCCCGGGCCATCAGAACCAGCTGCCTCTGCCCTCCGGACAACTGGGTATAAGGTCTGTCAGACAGCTCGGTGATCCCGATTTCTTCCATGGCTCTCCAGGCCATTTCCCGGTCTTCCCCTTTCGGCCCCCGGATTCCACCCAGATAAGGTGTCCGCCCCATCAGAACCACTTCCTCCACCGTAAACGGAAAAGACAGTCTGTGTTCCTGGGGAACGCAGGCGAGCAGACGGCTTCGTTCCTGACAGCTCATTCTGTTCACCGCCCGGTTCTGTACCAGGATGCTGCCCCTTTCCGGTTTCAGAATACCGGAACAGCACTTTAACAGCGTGCTCTTTCCGGAACCGTTTGGCCCGAAGATTCCGTAGACTCCGGCTCCCCGGAAGTCCGCCCGGATCCCCTTCAATATTTTCTTTTTCTCATAGGAAAATTCCACATCCTGTATGCAGAATTCCACTTTTCTATCTTCTGCTTTCATTCAAAATATACCTTCCTGTTCTGCCTGAGCAGATAAATCAGATAGGGCGCTCCCAGAATAGAGGTCACAATACTCACCGGAAGCTCCCCCATCATCAGAGTGCGGGCCAGCGTATCGCAGAGTACCAGAAAGGTTCCTCCCAGCAAAGCGGAAAAAGGAATCATATACCGGTGATCCGGTCCAATCAGCATCCGGGCTCCATGGGGAATCATCAGGCCCACCCAGGAAATAATTCCGGCTTCTGCCACACAGGACGCCGTCAGAAACGTGGCGGAAGCAATCAGAAGCAGTTTCAGCCTCCCCGCATGAATTCCCAGAGTCCGGCACTCCTGTTCCCCCATGGCCAGCACATTCAGCTTCCAGCCATAGCCGCACGTAAGGATCAGGCCCAGAACCGCGATCACGGTCAAGCGCAGGGCTCCCTTCCACTCTGAGGTATAAAAACCGCCCATGGTCCAGAAGGTAATCTCCCGCAGTTTGCTGTCAGAAGCCGCCACCTTCAGAAAGTTCAGAAGCGCCGTAAACACGGAGGATATAATCATGCCGGACAGAATCAGCCGTACTACCGGTATCTCCTCTTTTTCAAATGCAAAGCCATAGGCCAGTGCCATGGCCAGCATGGCAAACAGGAAAGCCGCCGCCCCTTTGGAAATAAAGGTCCAGGAAAATACGATGCAGGCCGCGGCACCAAAGGCAGCCCCGGAGGATACGCCCAGCACATAGGGTTCCACCAGAGGATTGCGGAAGATTCCCTGAAACACGGCTCCCGACACACTGAGCAGAACCCCCGTCATCGCTGCCGTCAGTACTCTGGGAAGCCGGATCTTCCAGACAATGGTATCCACATTGGAATCCGGATAAACCATTCCCCTCAGATGCGCCCCTATTACCTGTCCTATCTCCTGTACCCGGACCGGATAGTTTCCGAAGTGAACCGACAGAATCATCATGAGTAAAAACACCATCATGCCGGCCAGTAGACAGATCCTTTTTCGTCTCATGCTTCTTCCTCCCGTTCCGGGACATTCCAGGACAGCTTCGCGTAATGGGTTAAATCCCGGTAATACCAGAGATTGCCCTGTTTCTTCAGGCGGCTTTCCAGATACCGTTCCAGTACGGGAAGTTCTGCGTCTGTTATCTTATACCTCTTCTGCATATCTTCCACTGCCGCCCGGAAAGAATCATATTCCCTGTCAAAGGACGTATCCGTAAGCATCGTGATATCCGCATAAATCCCCATATCGTACAGGATCTGATAAAGGGTATCTATCTTTCTTCCCACTTTTTCCCCGCTGTCTTTTCCAGGCTCACAGAACAGCAGCCTCCGATCCCGTTCCCAGGAGGTCTCTCCCGCGAACCAGTACAGTTCTACCTTTCCTTTGGAATGCCGGTTCATTTTCCGGACTGCCGCCCCGAAATCTTCCATATACAAAGAATAAGACGCCACGATTCTGTCATAATCCTCCAGCTCCTCTTCCGGAACCTCCTCCCAGGTATAAGGCAGAATCTTAACATCCTGCAGGTTTTCCTCCTCCAGATGCTGCCGGAGCAGCCTGCGCATTTCTCCGGAAGGTTCCACTGCCGTCACCCGACACCCAAGCCGGGCCAGAGGGAGCGCAAGCACTCCCGGGCCGCTTCCGATATCCAGTACCTTCGTCCCGGGAGCAAGGCTCATGGACTCTGCACGGGCTATCCCGTCCTTTCGGATTTTTTCTGACCGGTCATAAGCCTCTGACGCTTCCCGGCTGTCATATTGATTTCCCATGTTCCTTTAAAAGCCCCGACTGTCCATCCAGTCCAGCTGCTGGATCTCTTTGAGCCGCTGCGCTTCTTCCTCCGTCACCTGATACAGTTCTCTGTGATACTCATTCAGCCATTTTCCTACTTCTATATCCTGGAATTGTTCCGGATAAGCTGACTTGGCCGCTATCAGAAGAATCGTAGGGAACTCCAGGCGGAAGTCTCCCCACCAGGTCAGGAGGCCGATGGAAGTCACACGCCCGTTTTTCACAGCACTGACGCCCCGCAGATTCTCATAGGCCGGATCTGTATTCAGGATGTCGGGATTGGGACGCACGGAATTGGTACACAGAATCATTACCTCCGGATCCAGGGTCAGGATCTGTTCTGCGGACATGGTAGACCGGGACGGTTCCTCATAGACATTTCGGATATTCGCGTACTCGCCGGCAAACTTGGCATCTCCGAAATTATCTCCCCAGACCACGCCCACACCATCGTCATTCCGCAGTCCGATGTACATGACGGAAGGCCTGTCCTCTTCCGGAATCTCTGCGGTCCGTTCCTGCACCATCGCCACCTGCTCCTGCATATAAGCCGTGATCTCCTGAGCCCGCTCCTCTTTTCCAAATACCTGTCCAAGCACCCTGATTCCCTCATATTGCTGTTCCAGGGAAGGCTCCTCATAGCAACCCGGGCCGTTGATAACCACCAGCGGCAACCCCAGATCCTCTTCGATCTTAGAAATAGCGTCAGCTGTGATCTCGCTGTCCTTGATATACTCGCTGTTACGCAAAATCACCAGATCCGGATTGGCTCCCGCCAGGGTCTCAAAATCCACAGCATCCGTGGGATATCCGATGATAGGCAGTTCCATAATCTCCGGGAACAGATAGAGGCTGTCCCGTTCCTCCGGATCGCCTGCTTCGGTGATCAGGCCTCCGGTGGCGCAGATTCTGTCTGTAACGCCCAAAGCTCTCATGGTCTGCACAAGGAAGCCCTTATCCAGAATCGCTACCCGTTCCGGATCCTGTGGAATCTCTACTTCCTTTCCTCTCATATCGGTGATGGTTTTCGTATCCCCGCTCTCCACGGTCTCTTCGACCACTTCCGTGACTGTCTCCGGTGTTTCCTGTTTCTGTGCTCCGCAGCCTGCTATAGCGGAAATAAATACGCACAGGCTCAGGAACAATGCTGTTTTTCTCATGGTGTTCCTCCCTCTCTTTTTCAATAACTCCATTATATAAGACAGACCTTTCCACACCAAGCCCCGGAGGGGGTTCTTAGTCATCCCTCTTCTTCCTGTGATTCCATTCCTTTCCGGAATCTGTTCTCTGTGCTACCCGTTTTTGTAAATCGCCTTACTGATAAACAGCCTCATCCTCCGGATCCCACCGATACCCCAGACGCTTTGCGGTCTGCAGGGCATTCTTTGAAGTATGATCTGAACGATGCCCTTTCACGTCTGGTCTACACACGGCTCCTTTTTCCTGTATCCAAAAAGAGCAGCTCTGCCCTGGCCGAACGACGGACTGGCGTGATCTATTATATGACTGTACCTTGCCCACTTTATTACCTGCTTTATAGCTTTGATTGTTTACCGTTACCTTGAGCAGAAACCACGGATACCTCGTGGGTTCCGTTCTGCTCGATGAAATCGTCCAGATAAGGCTGGTGCTGGAAGTAGTTGACGTCTACCTCTCCGCTCTTCTCAACCACGTTGTTCGGCTGTACATAATCTGTGAACTCCTTGATATCCAGTGTCACATTCTTCTCTGCCAAGGCGTCCTCGGTAGGCTTCAGGCCACGCCGTCCTTCAGCTTCCTCCGCAGGCGGTCAGGGACGCAACCGTTACAATGCCAAGTTCAGTGCCGCCAGCTTCTTTGTCAGCTTTCTCATAATGTACTCCTCCTTGTTTTGATTACCCGTATTTCCTATTGGTCAAGTAAGACTACAGAGACTCTATACCCTTTGTCTAGTAACTTGTTTTATTTTACTGGACTTTTTCGGCATTGCAAGTAACTGTTTCTGTAATACAGGCTTTAAAAGGTTAAAACCGCTTGTAGAAGCTGCTTCGTATATTCCTGCTGCGGATGCTCCAGCACCTGTCCGGTTGCCCCTTCCTCCACAATTCTTCCCCTGTACATGACTGCTACCCGGTCGCAGAAATGACTGACCAATGCGATATCATGGGAGATAAACAGATAGGAAAGTCCCATCTGCCGCTTCAGTTCACTCAATAGTTCCATAATCTGGGCCTGTACGGAAACGTCCAGCGCGCTGGTAACCTCATCACAGATCAGCAGCTCCGGTTTAATCAGAATCGCCCGGGCAATGGTGGCTCTCTGACATTCCCCTCCGGACAGCTCTCTTCCCTTTCTCCCTGCGTAGCTGCGATCCAGATGAACCAGATCCATGGCTTCCAGCGCAAGCTTCCGGATTTCAGCCATCGATTTCCCGTTTTTCCGGTAAATCAGGCCCTCGCAGATATTGTCCACCACCGTTCTGTGTGGATTCAGGGATTTTATCGGATCCTGGAATACCATCTGCATATAATTCCCGTAAAAATGTATTGTTCCCTCGGTCGGCTTGAGAAGCCCCGCCGTCATATAGGCCACCGTACTTTTACCGCTTCCGCTCTCGCCTATCAGCCCCAGGCTTTCTCCCTTTCGCAGGCAGAAGCTCACATCCTCCACCGCGCAGATGTCTTTTCCCTTTTTTCCATACTTTTCACGGCCTCGGAAAACCTTTTTCAAATGCTCTGCTGTCAGAATATATTCCGGCATACGCTACCTCCTGCCCATTCTGGGAATTGCCTTGATTAGCTTCTGTGTATAAAGGTGCTCCGGATGATAGAGAACCTGTTCCCGGCTTCCCCATTCCACCAGTTCTCCCTTTTTCATAACCCCGACCTTATCCGCCATCGCTGCAATGACTCCCATATTATGGGATACAATTACAATCGCTGTTCCAAACTGCTTCCGAAGATCCAGCATCGTATCTATCACCTGCTTCTGCACCGTTACGTCCAGCGCGCTGGTAGGTTCATCTGCCAGCAGGAGCCTGGGCCGATTCGCAATGGCGATGGCCAACGCTACTCTCTGACACATTCCGCCTGACAATTCGAATGGATAGGAATTCAGAATCCGTTCCGGATTTTCCAGACGAAGCAATCTCATGATTTCCACGGCTTCCCTCTCCGCCTGCCCCTTTGTGATCTTTCTGTGCGCCCGCACAGTCTCATAATAGGTTTTCCCCGTCTTCCAGAGCGGATCCAGGGACAGCTCCGGATGTTGAGACAGCATCGCGAGCTCATTTCCGCAAAGCTGGCGCAGCCTGTTCCGGGGAAGGCCAAGAAGATCCGTTCCCTCATATCTTATCTGTCCGCCGGTCACCTGTCCCGGATTATCCAGAATGCCCAGAATTCCCTTCAGCATGGTGCTCTTCCCGCTTCCGCTTTCTCCCACAATCCCGATGATTTCTCCCGGCTTCACACCAAAGCTCACTCGGTGCACTACTTCCGTTTTTCCGTATGTGATCTGAAGTCCGTCTACCTCAAACATCCGTTTCCCCCCTCTCGTTCAGCGCGTCCCGGAGACTGTCACCGGTTACGTTAAACAGTATCACCGTCAGGAACAACGCCAGACTTGGAAACAGAATCAGCCAGGGAGCCGTCTGCAAAAACGCCTTTCCGTTGCTAATCATAAGTCCCCATTCTGCCATGGGAGCCTGAACTCCCAGACCCAGAAAGGACAGCCCCGCCATACTTAAAATCACATTGCTGATATCCAGAACCGCCGTCAGCAGCATGGGAGAGAGAATACCCGGCAAAATATGGCGAAACAAGATCTGCCGCTTTTTGGCCCCGCATATCCTCGCCGCCTGAATATAGGTTTCATTTTTCAGCTGAAGCACAAGGCTTCTTGCTAGTCTTGCGTAAGTGGTCCAATACATAACCACAAGGGAAAGCATCGCGTTTTTCAATCCCGGTCCCAACATTCCCGCAATCGCCACCGCCAGGATAAAGCTGGGGAAAGCCTGAAATACCACCGTGATCTTCATCAGAAGCTGATCGAGCCAGCCTCCTCCATAGCCCGCCACAATTCCGATCAGCGTACCCACTGAAAATACCACGGCCACTACGCCGAGAGCCGAATATACCGATACTGTGGCGCCCTCCAGAATACGTGAAAGCACGCAGCGTCCCAGATTGTCTGTTCCGAGTGGATATTCTGCGCATGGCGCCCGGTTTGCATCCATCAGGCTCGACTGATAGGGATCATGGGGCGCAAACCTTCTCCCGACCACTGTTAAAATCAAAAATATAAAAAGAATGCTCAACATTATGAGCGCTTTTTTCTTCTTCATGCTTCCCTCTCCTGTCCGGCCCGGACTCTCGGATCAATCCATCCATAAGACAAATCTATCAGGAAATTGATCGCCAGAAAAATCAGCGCAAGCCATACCACATACGCCTGAATGACCGGATAGTCTCTCGCCGAAATCGCATCCATGGCCATCTTTCCCAGTCCCTGCAGGGAAAAAATATTTTCTACAATGGTGGTACCTCCCAGCATTCCCGCAAAAGAAATTCCCAGCAGCGTCAAAAGCGGCAGCATACAGTTTTTCAGCACATGCCGGAACAAAATCTGCCATTCCGGCACTCCTCTGGATCTTTCTCCTGCCACATACCCTTTTGCCAGCTCGTCCAGCACGACGACTCTCACCTGCCGGATATACCAGGAGCTTAATGACAACGCCAGAACCAGTACCGGCATAATATAGCCCTTCGACCCGTTTTTTGAGGCAATCACCGGGAACCACCGAAGCTTTACACTGAAAAGATAGAGAAACAAAAGCGCAAGAAAGAAAGAAGGCAGGGAAGCCAGGAGATACGTTATAAACCGTACCGTCCTGTCCAGAAAGCTGTCCTGAAATCTGGCGCATACGATTCCCAGCGGAACGGATAAAACCGTAACCACAAGCATGGAAAAAAAAGTCAGGATCAGCGTTACGGGAAGGGCCTTCCGAAGCTCGTCCAGAACGGGTTTTCCGTTACGCAGCGATGTTCCCATATCTCCGCTGAGAATTCCCTTCAGCCAGTCTGCGTATTGTACCGGAAACGGTCTGTTCAATCCCATTTCCTCCCTGGTCTTTTCCAAAAGCTCCTCCGTGGGCGCCACGCCCGTTTTATTCAGCTGGATTTCAGCCGGATCGCTGGGTGCCAGATAAGTCAGGCAAAAGGAAAGAAAGGTAATGCCGAGGAATATCAGAATCAGCTGTCCTGTTTTATTTATACTGTATTTTATCAGACGCATGAAAACCTCCACGCCAGAAGCGGTGCAGATTTTCTGCACCGCCCCCTCTTCTTATTCTCGTTTTATCGCACCAGATCTGTATTTACATCCAGCAGATAATACTCTGACGGATGGGTATGATAGTTTACCACATTCTTAGAGTAGATATTAATCATCTTCTGATGGTTAAATACGGTCATCGCATGGTCGTCCAAAGTCATCTGTACCATCTGGCGTACCAGCTCTGTTCTCTTATCGGTATCTACCGTCTTCTCAAGCTCTGCGGCCAGAGTATCCAGTTCCGGATTGGAATAATGGGAAGAATTGGAGCTGCCTCCTGTTACGAGCATAAGGTTGATAAAGTACTGCGCATTTCCGGTAGGAGCCTGCACGCCCGTCTCGCAATCCAAATCATAATCTCCTGCGGCTACTACGTCATTCGTACTCTCCAGGACTTCCACATTCAGTTTCACACCGATAGCCGCAAGCTCAGACTGAAGAAGCTCCAGAACCTGCCCCAGCTCTTTTCGGGAAGCAAAGGTAATGCCCTTCAGCTCCAGCGCCTTTCCATCTTTATCCAGGATTCCGTCCCCATCGCTGTCCTTCCAGCCGTCGGCTGCCAGCAGGGCCGCCGCACCTTCCGGATCATACTTGTCTACGCTTAAGGTCAGTCCCTCTGTTCCTCCATAGGGAAGCATATCCGGATAAATCGCCCAGCAGGGCGTAGCCATATTGTTATAAATACCTGCAGCGATACCATCTCTATCCAGACACATTTCAATGGCCTGACGGATAACCGGGTCTGACATCAGCTCCCGATCCATGTTGTAATATAACCGGTTCGCTCTTGTGGTGGTCACAGCGTCTACTACAAAGTTCTCGTCATTTTCAAATACCGGCACGGTAGAGGTTGCCATAGCCACTCCCATATCAATCTCTCCATTCTGAAGAGCCATGGTTATGGCTTCTGTATCGCTGATGGTGATCAGATGAACCTCGTCCAGCTTCGGTTCTCCTCCCCAGTAGCCCTCATATTTTTCTACAACAGTCTCTACATAGGGCTCAAATTCCCGGATTATATAGGGTCCGGTACAGTAAAGCGTGTCCGTGTAATTGCTGTTTTCTGAATCGTATACACTCCAGAGCGGATCGCAGAGATCATTTAACAGATTTACGCTCTCATGCTGCAGATGGAAAATCAGCTTCTGACCATCTGCCTCCAGTGTGTCAATAGCGATCTGCCCCTTTGCGCGGTCATTTACTTCATAGGTCCGCTCAAAGCATTTTTTTACTGCCTCCGCAGTCATCTTCTCTCCATTCTGGAAGGTTACATCGTCCCGGAGCGTTACCGTCCAGTTGATATAATCGTCACTCTCACAGGATACTGCCAGATTCTCCGTGGGCGTAATATTTTCATCCAGCTTAAACAGGGTCTCCGTGGTTCCGTCATACATCATATACCAGGCGTCCCAGCCATTGGCCGGATCCATGGTCTCCGCCGCAAAATAGCCCATAGAGCCGATATTCATTACTTTCTTTCCGTCTTCTGCCGCTTCTGTCTGCGCAGCTGTCGTATCTTCCGCTGCTTTTTCCCCGCCGCAGGCTGTCATGCCAAGTACCATACCAGCTGCGAGTCCCAGCGCCAACAGTTTCTTCACATTCTTTTTCAACATCGCTGTCCCTCTCTTTTCTCCATTGTTTTTTGTCCCATTTCTACTGATAAACAGCCTCATCCTCCGGATCCCACCGATACCCCAGACGCTTTGCGGTCTGCAGCGCCACGTCCAGATCAATCTGATCCGCCAGCATGGCCAATGCCATGGACAAGCCGTCCGCTGTGGTTCCTGCGGAATAATATTTGCCATCTGCCACCCAGCTGGCGTCCGGAACCTCATAAACTCCTGCCAGAAACATTCGTTTCCAGTTTTCTCCGGCTTTACAGGCTGCGATTTTTCTACGGAAAAGAAGACCGGTCTGCGCCACCAGGTACGCTCCTTCCGCAATCATCAGACAAAATTCCGAGCGCTCCGCCGCAATCTTAAGCTTCTTCTGGAGTTCCGTATCCTGCTGCAGAACTCTCCTTGCGCCACGTCCTCCCGGCACAATCAGAATTCCCTTCAGCTGCTCCGGATCAAGCGGCTCTGTCCAGACCTTCACGCCCTGCATGCTGTTCACCATATTGCCCGTCAGTGAAAGATAATTGACATGAAGTCCCTCTTTTTCACAGGACAAAATATCCGCAGGTCCAAAAGCGTCCATGGTTTCGAAATCATCAAATAATAATACATTTACTTCCATTTTTCTTTCCTTTCCCGCGCTACAGATTTTAACCCAAAAGAATCGTGTTTGACCGGACACGATTCTTTTGGGGTTGTTTGAAATTATCTGATAGAATGATTTATAATTGGGATGGTTAGAGTGTAGCAGTTTTTTTTATCCTCCACAAGCCTCCCTGGGGGTTGTTTTTCTATTCCCATTTTGCTTCTATATATATTCTTTTTTTGAATCCTGCTTATCCCCCCTGGTAGCTTGTACCCAATGCTATTATCCTGCTATACTGAATAAATTCTTTATAGAAAGGACGCCGCTTTATGTCAAGAACTTTACATCAACTGAACTCCCGCATTACCGGCATGATCTGTCCGCGCTGTCAGAAACGCTATCCGGTTGGGGACTACTTTTTTGGCTGTCCCGCCTGTCTGGAACGGGGCGCCAGTTCTAATCTTACCCTGGTCTACGAAGGAAAGGCACAGATTCAAAAGGATGCCACTGGCTGGCATCGTTATCGGGATTTTCTTCCCTATGACGACACGGTTTCTCTGGGCGAAGGCTTTACACCCATGCGAACCTTTCCCCGGCTGGCGAAAGAACTGGGCTTCCGAAAGCTCTATACCAAGCATGAATTTCAAAATCCCACCGGTTCCCATAAGGACCGCATGAATCCTTTCATCACTGCCCGGGCCAGGGAAGCCGGTTATTCCACCGTCACCTGTGCTTCCAGCGGAAACGAGGCCGCATCTCTGGCTGCCTATGCTGCAGCGGATGGGCTGAACTGTGTCAACGTATCTACCCGTTCCATTCCTTCTCTCTGGAAAAATGCTTCAGACGCCACCGGAGCGAAACTGGTACTTACCGATACGCCTGCTGCGCGCCTTTTCTATCAGAAGGAACAGCTTGCCCAGGGAAAAGACTGGTATCCTGCAACCAATCTTCTGGATCTTCCATCCGGCAGTTCACCCTACGGCATTGAGGGTTATAAAACCCTGTCCTTTGAGCTGTATGAACAGCTGGAAGGGCAGCTTCCGGACAATCTTCTGATTCCCACCTGCCGCGGGGATCTGTTATACGGCATCTATCTTGGTTTCCGGGATCTGCTGGAAACCGGTTATATCAAGACTCTGCCCCGTCTGGTTGCCTGCGAACCGATTCCCCGTCTGGAACTGATCCTTTCCGGTCAGAAAAGGGTGGAAGACAAATTTGAAGGCGATACCTCTTCCATGTCCTCCATCGGAGGCAATACCGCTACCTGGCAATCCGTTACGGCGCTTCGGGAAAGCGGCGGTTTTGCCCTCAGCGCGTCGGATACGGACATCCGAGACGCGGTGCGTGCTATGGCTTCCCATGGTCTCTACCTGGAAACCTCCTCTGCCGTGGTTTATCCCTGTGCAAAAAAAGCACAGAAACAGGGACTGATTTCCTCCCATGCCTCTGTACTTTTTGTACTCACTTCGAATGGTTATAAAAATACGGATCCGGCATAAATGCAGCTCCACTGGCCAGAAGAAGTTTTGTATAAGGGTGTTCCGGATTCCGGAGCACCTTTTTTACATCCCCTTCTTCCACAATTTTCCCCTGATACATCACCAGAACCCGGCTGCACAAATGAGACACCAGCGCCAGATCATGAGAAATAACCAGATAGGTAAGCTGACGCTCCTTCTGTATTCTCTGCAGAAGCTCCAGAATCTGTTTCTGAATTGATACATCCAACGCGCTGGTCGCCTCATCGCAAATCAGAAGCTCCGGCTCCGTCAGAAGCGCCCTTGCAATGGCTATCCTCTGACATTCTCCACCACTGAGCTGCACGATTCTTCTGTCCGCATATTCTATCGGAAGTTCCACCTGGGTCAAAAGCTCTTCAATCACCGGCCTGGCCCGTCTTCTGTCTGTCCGCCTTGTATGACTCAGAGCTTCATAAAGGCTGGAAAATACTGTCATATGACTGTCAAAGGAATCCCGCGGATCCTGAAATATCATATTCACATAACATTTTTTATAACGGCCGTTTTTCAAACGGCGAGGTTCGCCCTGCAAAAGGACCCTTCCGCCTGTGGGCTTCTCCAGTCCCGCAATCAGACGCGCTGTGGTACTTTTCCCGCAGCCGCTTTCTCCTACGATTCCAACGGATTCTCCTTTTTCCACAAAAAAACTGATTCCATTTACCGCTCTGATTTCTCCATAGAATTTTTCCAGTTGTTCTACCTGTAAAAACGGCTGTTTATTCATCTTCCGTCTCCATTCTGAGCACACAGGACATCAGCATCTTCGTATAGTCATGAACCGGGTGCGAAAGGATCTCTTCTGCTGTTCCCCATTCTATCAGTTTTCCACTCTTCATAACTCCCACCTTATCTGCCATCTGTGCCACAACGCCCATATTGTGCGTAACCATCAAAATAGCCGCATTGGTGGCCTTTTTCATATTCTGCATAGCCTTCACCACCTCCGCCTGGACTGTTACATCCAGGGCAGAGGTAGGTTCATCTGCCAGAATCAAATCCGGCTCCATTACCATAGCAAGAGCAAGGGCAACTCTCTGATTCGTTCCTCCACTCAGCATCGAAGGATAGGAACGCAGAATTCTTTCCGGTTCCTTCAAGAGAAGCTGCTTCATACATTCTGTTGCCTTCCTGTCTGATTCCCGGCGGCCGATTTTCCCCTTCAGACTCAGTTCCTCCTGAAATTGTCTTCCGATCCGCATAACCGGATCCATGGATTCTCCCGCATGCTGGTAAACCATGGCGATCCGGCTGCCGCGCAGGCTTCTGTATTCTTTCGGATCTGACTGTGCAAGATTCCTGCCGTCAAATTCTATTCTGCCTCCGGTTATATGTCCTTCTTGTCCCAACAGTCCGGTTATCGCCTTCAGCAATGTGCTTTTTCCGCTTCCGCTTTCTCCTACGATACATACCGTTTCCCCGGACTGTACAGAAAAATCCACATTATGAACAATTTCCCTGTTACCGTAGGAAACCGATAAGTCCTTTATCTCAAGCATGCCCTTCTCCTGTTTTTCTTTTACTCAGCCGCGATATCTGTATCCTTCGTCAGAATATAAGCCTCGGTTGCCTGTGTGGAATAACCGGAAACCTTATTATTTGCGGCAATCTGGTACTTCAGATGACCAAGGGTAAAGAAGCCGCAATCCTCCACCTCTACAGCCTGGATTTCCTTCGCAAGCTCTTCTCTCTTTACAGCATCAAATTCCTTATCCAGCTGCGCAATCAGCTCATCTACTTTTTCATCTGAATACTTTCCATAATTATAGTCCGCTCCGGTTCTCAACATAATATCGCAGAAATACTGCGGATCGGCTACCGGCGCCATAATATAGCTGTTCAGTGCCAGATCGAAGCCTCCGGCCTTCAGTATATTGGTATGTGCGTCATAATCATTGGTCTCAATATTGATGGCAATTCCAATCTCCTTTAAGGACGCCTGAATTGCTTCTGCAAAAGTCGCAAGCAAAGTTCCGTGCTCTCCATAGGTATACAGATTAAAACTCAACGCCTTACCATTTTTATCCAGAACACCATCTCCATCGTTGTCTTTGTAGCCTGCATCAGCCAGCAGCTTTTTCGCATGCTCTACATCATAGGACACGCCCGGTACTTTTCCGTAGGAAAAGCTGACCGGGAAAATAGCGGTAGCTGCTTCAGAATTTCCCTTATTGATAACATTCGCAAAGGCTTCCCGATCAATCGCAGAGGAAATTGCCTCTCTTACGCTGTGGTCCGCCAGAAACTCGTTGGTATAATCGAAATACAGAATCTGGGATCTGGAGCCTGTATTGCTGGTTACCGTAATCTTATCACTGTCCATAAACTGGATAATATTCTCGGTAGGCAGCTGGAATGCCAGATCTATCTCCCCGTTATCCAAAGCCATAGCCTGTGCGTTACCATCCAGGATATACTTGATGGTGACAGAATCCAGCTTCGGAACACCGTCCCAGTAATCCTTGTTTGCCACAAGCTCCATCTTGCCCTCTTCCATAGAGGCAATCACAAAGGGGCCTGTTCCCACCGGAATTGCGTTTTCTCCCTCCAACGTATCCACATCCAGAATCGTACCTACCAGATCCGCCAGATTATTAAGAAGCGCCGCGTTTACATCGTTGGTGGTGATGGTAAGCGTCTGTCCCTCTGCTTCAATAGAGGCGATATTCAGCATGGTGACCGCTCTCTGATTTTTCTCACAGGTCCGATCCAGGCAGGCCTTGGCAGCCTCTCCAGTCAGTTCCTTCCCATTGCTGAATTTGATTCCGTCCTTCAGAGTGATTTTCCAGGTCAGATCATCTACCTGCTCGTAGCTGTCTGCCAGCCAGGGCTCAAGCTGCAGATCGTCATTGATACGGAACAGATTCTCACCTACCCCGATACGCTTGGTTTCCCAGCTGCTCGCGGCCGGATCCAGATTTTTTATCTCAGAATGATAAGCCATATTCAGATGCTTTTCTCCTGCATCTGCCTGTGTACTTTCCGACGTCTCCTCCGTACCCTTCTCCGTGTTTGCCGCAGATTCTTTGAAACCACCGCAGCCTGCAAGCAGGGATGCGCTCAGTACACTGGCCAGCAGCATGGTTAAAATCCTTTTCTTCATTGGTCTCCTCCTTAATTAAAATCATTTATTTGAACATGTTACCTGTTCTCAGTACTCATATACTACCTGTACGGTATTCCAGATATTCCTGTACGGAATCACCCAGACGGTTTAAAATGATAACGGATATCAAAATTGCTCCGCCCGGTATCAATGTCTGCCAGGGCGCCGTCATCAGCACCTTTCTTCCTTCGTTCATCATATAACCCCATTCCGGCGTCGGCAGCTTCGCGGAGAGTCCTAGGAAGGAAAGGCTGGAAATCTCCATCATGGTACCGGGAAGCGCCAGCATGGCTGTCACAAAAAGTACGCTGCCGATATTGGGAATCACATGACGCAGAATGATATAACCGGAATTACAGCCGCACAGACGTGCCGCTTTTATATAATTGCTTTCTTTGATCTTCAACACCATACTGCGGGACATTCTCGCATAAGGAATCCAGCCAATGCTGACAAGTGCAATTGCCGCATTTTTCACCCCGGCTCCCAGCACGCCCGCCACCGCGATAGCCATCACCTGTCCCGGAAAGGATTGTATGATCAACAAAAGCTTCTGTATCAGCCTATCCACCGGGCCTCCATAATACCCTGCTATTACTCCGGCTGCTGTTCCCAGCACAGCCGTCACCAGCACCACTGCAAACGTAGCGCTTAAGGAGCTTCTGGCTCCCGTCAGGATTCTGGAAAAAAGACATCTTCCCAGCTGATCGGTACCAAACCAGTATTCAGCTCCGGGTGGCTGATCGATTTTCAACAGATTGTTTTCATAGGGATCATGTGGGGAAAGCTGTTCTCCAAACAGCATGATAATAAGCAATCCTGCCGTCAGCAGCAGATACCATGCCAGTCTGATCCGAAGTTTCTTTTTCCTATCCATTCCGGCTGCTCTCTTTCTGCTTTTTTACCCGCGGATCAAACAAACTATAGGACAGCTCTGTCAATCCGTATATCACAAAGAAAATCAGGGCAATCACAACGACAAATCCCTGGATAATCGTATAATCGTGTTCTTCAATGGCCGTCATAACCAGCCTGCCGATTCCCGGCCAGGAAAATATGATTTCCGTGATGGCTGTACCTCCCAACAATTCACCAAAGGACAGGGCAATCATGGTAATAATTGGAAGCATGGCATTTCTCAGAATATGTACAAACAAAATCTGTGTTTCCCGGATTCCTCTGGAACGCAGTCCATCCACATAGGGATGCTTTATTTCCTCATAAATCAGAGTCCGGATCTGTCGAATCATCCGTGCGCAGATTCCGGTAGCCAGAGTTGCCGCAGGCAGGATCAGAGCAGACGCTCCACCACTTCCGGATATAGAAATCAGTTTCAGACGATAGGCGAACAGATACAGAAATCCGATTCCCACCAGGAAGGAGGGCATACACAGCCTGATAAATACAAAAAAGCAGGTAATCCGGTCAAACATTTTCTCTTTTCTTGCCGCTGACATTACCCCCAGAGGGAGTGCGGCTGCTACTCCGGCAGCCAGGCTCGTCACAGCCAGTACCGCGCTTTTTCCAAGCGCTTTTGTCACCTCATCTGACACATTCCTGCCGTCAATCATGGACACTCCCAGATCTCCATGGACAAAACTCCACAGCCAGCTTCCGTATTGTTCCAGGAATGGACGATCCAGTCCCATTTCCTTCCGTTTTTCCTGCACTGCTTCTTCCGACGGCATGGTTCCTCCAGCCTGCAGAATGGTTCTGGCCGGATCCCCCGGCGCGATATACATCAGGGAAAAGGACAGTAAGGTCACTCCCAGAAGTACAATCAGGATCCCCGCAAGCTGTGCCACCAGTTTTTGCATTTTTCTTTTCACGCCTGCATCCTTTCTGCCGGTTTATCCGCACAAACCAGAAACATAGGAATAGAACGGTACAAAAGCTGTTTCTTTTCGCTGTATACCTGTTCATTGACTCTTGGAACAATCTCCATATTTTCATAACCCAGAGTCGGCAGGTGTATTTCGTCCCAGTTTGGCCTCAAAATCTCATTAAAATACAGAACCTTCTGAAATTCCTGATCGGTATTTTCATCTCCGGTGTATGTATTTTCCGGATCGCCATAAAGCTTTCTGTATTCTTCTTCATCCCGTTTGATATCCTCCCTGTATTCTGCATTGCCGGTCATATGCCAGTTTGCGTCAAAATATAGAATCCTTCCGCCCGGCTTCAGCACCCGTTTCCATTCCGCAAAGGCTTTTTCCGGATCATAAAGAATCCAGGTCACATTCCGACAGATGATATAATCAAAAGTATCCTCCGGGAAGTCCAGCTGGTGGTTGTCCATCTGATAAAATTCCGCATGGACTCCCGCTTTTCCCGCATTTCGAGCTGCTGTCTCAACCATTTTTTCAGAACAGTCAATTCCTGTCACCTGCCATCCCATACGTCCCATCAAAACTGCAAAAAATCCCGGACCGGTTCCGATATCCAGTACCTTTCCTTTTTCGCAGGGCGCATGATTTTTCAGAATTTCACTCCATTTTTCTGCCAGTTCTTCTGCAAATTCATTCTGCACAATAGCGTCATAGCCATCCGCGCAATAATCCCAGCGTTTTCCGATTGTTTCCGCCTGTCTTTGCATCTTTTTCCTCCATTTCTTCATCTATTCTATAAAAGTTTCTGTTTCTTTTAAACCAAACCGTACCGATCGTTCTGCATTTCTGTGATATATCACATAATACCCCATCATACAGACTGCCGTCAGTGCCCAGGTAATCGGATAAGTCACGGTCACTCCCTGCAGGCTGCCCGTGCAGGGCACCAACACCCATAAAAGCAGGGTCCGGATAATACAGATATTCAGCATAACAATGAGCATGGGCTGCTTCACCTTTCCGCAGCCTCGCAGGCTGTCTCCCACCACCTGCAGGATGCAGTAGATAGGATAAAAGGGGAAGGATACCCGGATAATGCTTAAACCTGCCTCAATGACTGCTGCTTCCTTATTGAAAATCCGAAACAGAACCGCTCCGCCCCGCAGGGCTACCGCACTGGTAAGCCCAGCCACAAGCATACTGAGCGCCAGACAAATCTCTGTTCCCTTCCGAATCCGGCTGTAATCCTCCGCTCCCTTACATTGTCCGGAAAATGCCATAATCGACTGTCCAAAGGCTACGATTGGCAGATAGATAATCAATTCCACCTTAAAATACGCAGTAAATGCTGCAATGGAATCTTCTCCAAAAGAATTAATAAAATACTGGGCAATCACGTTGGACAGGGTAATCACCAGAGACTGGAACCCTGCGGGGACACCGATACAAATTACTTCTCTCAAAATGGTAGTCTCAAAGCGAATCTGCCTTCCACGCAACCGATAGGCTTCCGGAAGCCGGTTTAAATTATAAAGGGTGATGGCTGCCGCCACGCTCTGGGATATCAATGTCGCCCAGGCCACGCCGCTGATGCCATCTGCAAACACCCGGATAAAAAGATAATCCGCTCCCACATTCACAAAGCCGCCCACACACTGGGCTGCCAGCGGAGAGCGGGAATCTCCCATGGCGCGCAATACACCGGAACCAATATTGTATACAAAAAGTGCCGGAAAAGACAGCATATAGATTCGAAGATAGAGCACCGCGCTTGCCTGCAGTTTCACCGGCGTGTGGACCAGTCGGAGATATACCGGAGCAAAACCCATTCCCAGCAGCATAAACAGCAGTCCGCCTGCCAGACAGAGAGCTACCGCATTATGCACGGCTTTTTTCAGCTTTTCCTGCTCTCCTGCTCCATAAATCTGGGATACCACTACGCCGGAACCCACAGACATGCCACCAAAAAAGCCCACCAGACAGGTAATCAGAAGACTGCTGGCTCCAATGGATGCGGATGCGGATTTTCCCAGAAAGTTACCGGCATAAATTAAATCCACTGTATTATAAAGCTGCTGTACCAGGCTGCTTAAAAGTATGGGAATTGCAAACAGAATCAATTTTTTCCCGATATTTCCTTTTGTCAAATCACGAACTTTTGCCATTTTTCACCTCATCCTGTAAAACAAAACAGAGGCTGTGAAACGGCCTACGCCATATCACAGCCTCTGTTTATTATAATCATCCGTGTTCTTTTCCTACAAGCCCGGTAGGGGGTTCTGTGCAATGCTTCTTTTTCATGCTTACGGATTCCATTACAGAATATATTTTCGCCACAGTTTCTCCAGGCACCAGCCAAGGGTCACCGCCTCCACGTCTTCCGCAGCCTCCACCGTATAGACCTTCACCACCTGGCCGTCCAGCAGATAGCGGACACTGCCCAGAAGCGTCCCCGGCTCCACCGGAGCGGTTACCTCCTGGGAAATATGGGTTTCCACCTGCACCTGCTCGTCTTCCGATAGCAGAAACTTCAGATCAGGTTCCTCCGACGAAAGACGAAGCCTGATCCGGACCTCTTCCTCCAGGTTTCCACTGTCCGGAATCCCGTTTTTCACCGGAAGCTCCGGAAGCTTCGGCTCCTGCCACACATTCCGGTAGGTAAAGTGCTCCAGCCCGTAGTTCATGAGCTTCCGGGTATCGCTCCATTTGTAGCTGCGGTTGTTGGGCCAGCCGCAGGCCAGAAGCGCCACGATTAAGGTCCGTTCCTCCTGCCGCAGAGCCCCCACATAGCAGTACCCCGCATTTCCCGTAAAGCCGGTCTTGCCGGACAGGGCTCCCTCCATCATATGCAGAAACGCATTTTTATTGCCCACCGTAAAGCTTCGGAGCCCTTCTGTATCCCCGAAGCTGTAGCTGTCGGTGCGGGTGATTTTTAAGAATTCCTCCCGCCTGGGGGACAGCGTGATGCAGTAGCGCATGACCCGGGCCAGATCCGCCGCGGTGGTGGAGTGGACGCCATTTCCGTCCTCGGCGTCCAGACCGTTCGGCGTGACGTAATGAGTGGAATAGCAACCGATATCCCGGGCCTTGGCGTTCATGAGGGCCGCGAAGCCCGGCACGGTTCCGCCCACATGCTCGGCGATAGCCACCGCCGCATCGTTGTGGGATTCCAGCATCATGGAATAAAGCAGGTCACCCAGGCGGTACTTCTCCCCGGCCCGGATATGAAGCTGAACATCCGGCATGGAAGCCGCGTAGGCCGATACTGTCACCAGATCGTCGGGATTCCCGTTTTCCAGGGCCAGAATTAATGTCATAATCTTGGTGGTGCTGGCCATGGGGCGTACTTCCCCGGCGTTTTTAGCGTACAGGATGCGGCCGGTGTCACCATCCATGAGGACTGCGGACTGGGCGTGGAGGGTAAGAACCTCGTCGGCGGGAGCCGCCAGAACCTCTGTGGGCGACACGGTAAGGAAGAGCTGGAGAAATAGGAAAATCGCAAGGGAAAATGCCAGAAGCTTTTTCATAATCAGGGGACATCCCGGAGTATGTTTTCATCTTATATTTATTCTCGGAGAGGGTGTTTTATTCGGGTGCACAAAAATACCCTCCTTACTGGTTGTCCAGTAAAGAGGGTACATATCACTTGCCGGAAGGGATTTTATGAAACTTAATTTTCCAAAGCCTTATAACTTTTTGACAGGAAAATGATGTACATGATACCTGCCACCAGACCCAGGATCACGGTAATGACACTGCCTGCGACCGCCAACACTGTTCCCAGAACAGGAATCACGGCCAGAATTGTCAAAATAATATCCACCACATAGCAGCCCAGATTGATCTTCCATACGGAACGTCCCGTATCTGCCACATCCTGGCGGTTATGGCTCTCCATCACCTCCGCCACAGACAGGCAGACCGCCCGGACAATCAGAAGCGCCAGAATATCATTTACAACAGAAAAAACCGTAGCAAAAACTCCCGTGCCAGCCAGATTACCGATTACCCTTATGACCATCTGTACAATAGTAAGTGTAAAGGCTGTTTTGCAACCTTCAATGTCTTTTCCTGCACTGTTCAATCCGATCAGTGACATAATTGCAAATACAAATACTCCGATCAGGCCGATTACTCCGATGAACGGAATCATCATAAGTACCACGCAGATAATAGCGCCTACCTGGGCTGTGAACATTTTTTTGAGGCCGGATGCGGCGTTTTCATACTGAAACATAATAACTCCTCCTTTTTCTTCAATTTCTTTGAGTATATCATGTTTTTCGACGTTTTTCCAGCTTTAATAGTCGCGTCCGCACTGCTTCCGGCTCACTTTTTCGGCTTCGCCGGAGCACCGCATCCACAGCTTCCACCGCAGCTTCCGCCGCAACCCGCACACATACTGCAGGTACTTCCGCAGGTCTTTTTATTATGTATCAGAGTTCTGATACAGTAAGCCGCAATGATTACCACGATTGCTACTACGATGATGTCTGCCAACATACTCATGCACCTTCTTTCAAGCTTCCGATTCGATACATATTTCTCCGATCAATGACTCCGGCTTCTTCCAGAGTCTTGATCATACGGTATACAGTGGCGATGCCGACTGTATGATCTTTTTCTCTTACCTGATAATAGATTTCTTTGCAGCAGGAACAGTCATTCTCCAGAATGGTGCTGATAATCAGCTTTCTCTGCTTTGTAATCCGGAATCCCTGCTCCCGCAGACGACCGAGAATCATCTCCTGACTCATATTCTTCCATTCCTCTCCTGACATTTTATCTCCTATCTCATGTGCCTGCAAGGTTTTTCTGGAATGCAGTTTATTGATAATAACTCTCAATTTCTTTTTTCCAACACTTATTAAAACACACCCATAGAAGTTTGTCAATACTAATTGTTTGTTTTGACTAACTTTGTGATATAGCAGAAGGGTCCTTTCGGACCCTCCGTTTTTACGATTTTATACCAGCTTTTTCGCAAGTTCTGCCAGATTTGCCTGGTCCTCGTCGCCCGGCTCGTTGTTGGCAATGACGGTGCCGACCACTTCTGCTCCGGCCTCTTTCATGCGCTCTTCCCATTTGCGCATCCACTCGCCGTCGCCCCAGTCGTAGGAACCGAACAGCGCTACCTTTTTACCGGATACGGATTTCTCCAGTTCTTCTACGAACGGCTCTACCTCGCCCTCGTCCAGCTCCTCGTCGCCCATTGCGGATGCGCCCAGCGCGAAACTGTCCTCGCCTGCCAGGTCTGCCGGGGATACGGTGGACAGCTCGCATACCTCTGCTTCGCCTCCTGCGTTCTTGATCTCCTCGCCCAGCATCTCTGCCATTCTCTCTGTGTTTCCTGTGCTGCTCCAATATACTACTTTCATGATACTCCTCCTGATTTTCTTTCCTCTTATTTTTTATAATTTCTATAAAAAGCTGTTGCAGCCTTCTATGCGTCTTGTACGCGTTCTCGCGCTTTATGCGGCCGCCTGCGCCGCGCAGCATTCCCGGAAGCTTACACCTGCCGCCAGCATGGTGGTGAGCGCCGTCTTCAGTTCGTCGTAAAGCCGAAACAAGGCTCTCGCCTGCTCCACATCTCCGTAGACCTTCCAGTAGCCGCTTTCCAGGGCGTCCTTTCCCTGATGTTCGATGAAGCCCTTAATATCCGCCAGGGGATATTCCAGAAACAGACCGATTTCATGGGGAAATGTGCTTCCGTGCTTCTGATAGCTCTCGTACCGCTCCGCCAGCAGTTCCAGCTGCTCCTCCAGGATTTGTCCACCATAGCCGTGTTCCTTCAGAAAGTTCTGATGCCCTTCCCGCTGCAGATACTGTTCCAGACGCTCTCTGTCGTAAAAGAGGATGTGGCAGTATTTTTTACAGCCGCAGAGCTTCACCCAGGAAATGCCGCTGCCTGTCAGTACCTCCGGCAGCGCGTCCATCAGTTCCCGTCTGGCCGCCACCAGATTGGCTGCTTTTTTATGACAGAACACCGGCGCACAATGGTTGGCCAGAAGCTTCTCCAGTTCCTTTCCTGCCCCGGCCATTAGCAGTAGCTCCCGAGAATCTCTTCCAGCGCCGCCTGGCTGCTGGTGTGGCATCGAATCACTTCAATGTTATTCTTCTTGGCTTCCTCCAGGGCACATTTGACCATTTTATGGGATACGGTGTTCGTGAACAGCACAAACAGATCCGGTCTGCCCACCTGCTTTTTCAGATCGCCTGTCATCTGGGTAAATACCTTTGCCTTACATTTATGCGCCTTACAGATGTCATGGTACTGACGCACCATCCGGTCGTGTCCTCCGATAATCACAATACTCATACGCATGCCCTCTCTTTCCTGCTGTAATTGTCCTGGCTTTGTTGGTTAGTGTCTGCTAACTCTTCATCTTTTAAAAAGAATCCATTCCAAGGATTCCCTTATGTTGGTTTTATTATGTACTCAAAACATTTTCCATCTATCTGCTTTGAATGATTTTTTAGTTAGTTTTATCTAACTTATGTAATTATCCTATCATACTTACAGAAATAGCGCAAGGGGATTAATTGATACTAATTCTCAATAAACTATCATTTTCTCACAGTTATTGAAAAATCCTATCGGCAACACTCAGAATCAAATTCCGCAAAAAGAGCGCATCCCACAGGAAATGCGCTCTCTGTCTGTATTTTTCTTTAGATAGCCGGTGCGTGCTCCAGCAGATACTTTTCTGCCTCTGCGTTCCACAGGCCGTTGGTCTTGGCTACGATCTTTGCCAGCTCCGCGAACATGGGATCCTCTTTGCCCTTCTCCTCGAAGTCCGCGATGGCGGTCAGGGGCAGGGAGATATGGGTATAAATCAGTTTCTTTCCGCCCGGTACCTTCGGCAGATTCAGGGTGGTCTCTCTTGCCACGTTCAGGCCGCCGATATGGGTCACCAGGATGGCCGGATCCAGCTTGCCCTGTCCGATCATGGAAAGACACTCTTTCATATCGTCCGTATTTCCACCGGAGGTTCCGACTACGTGCGTTCCCGCATAGTGAACATTGTAGAAGTTAAAAGGCGCGGAGAAAGCCGGGTTGGAGGGGCCTGCGAAGAAGTTCAGGCAGCCGTCCTGTGCCAGAATGCTGTCAGCCAGCTCTACAACCGGTGCAACCGGTGCGAATACCAGCACGTCGTTGAAGCCTTCGCCATCGGTGAAGTCCATCATAAACTTATGGGCGTCCTCTACCTTGCCTGTGTTGGCATATACCAGCTTGATACCCTTCTTAGCTGCCTCTTCCGGCGGAAGCACCTGTGCCGCGCGCTCCAGTCTCGCGTCGTCGATATCGGTAACTACCAGGAGAGACGGACATCTGTCGCAATGTGTGATGTAATCGATAGCAGCCAGTCCCATGGGGCCTACGCCTGCCAAAATCGCCATCTTGCCGCCCTCTACGATTCCCATATCATGCTCATATTTTCCTCTGGTTGCATGATACATGGCGTGGAAGGTACCTGCTACGCAGGACAGGGGCTCTGTCAGAGAGCCGCCGAAGAAGTTGTCGCTGTCGAAATGAAGCAGACAGCCCATCTCCATGACCTCATTCGGAATAATAATGTAAGTAGCGTCGCCGCCGATATACTCATAGGAATATCCCGGAGCTGCCAGGCTTCCCTTGTAGTTCAGAGCCGGCTGGATAGAGAATTTCTCACCCTCCTTGAACTCATGGGCCCACTTGGCTCCAACCTTTACCAGGTCGCCGCAGAACTCATGGCCGATGATAACCGGGTGCTCTTTGATGTTTTCCGGAACACGCTTGTGGTCCTCGCCCTGCATAGCCGCCTTATAGGAAGACATACAGATACTGTCAGATACAACTCTTGCCAGAATCTCGTCGTCCTTAATCTCCGGAAGCTCATACTCGTCCAGACGTAAATCTTCTTTTCCGTAAAGTCTTAATGCTTTTGCTTTCATAGTTCTTCTCCTTTTATGAAATCTATGGGGTTAATCTACTTTCTCTCGTTCAATCAGTTTCCAGGTGGCGTCCACCAGATGCTTAAACCGGGGCTCCTCCAGCTGTTTACAAATCATACTCTGACGGGAGGAATTCACATCCTCGCCGGAGATCTCCGTCATGCCGTAGTCCCGGCACAGTTTCTGAAGTCTGTCGATCTGCTCCTCTGTATTCCGGGCCGGCATATAGGTAACGCCATGTACCCCCTCTTCTTTCAGCATTTCGAACAGCTCATCCAGGAAATCGTCCTCGAACTTCGCCGCCTTCTTATCACCCGTGACGGAATTCGTCACATCGCCCAGATAGGGATAGCAGAGAATCGCGCCCACCTCGTCGGCCAGCTTCACCAGCTCCGCAAAAGGCATGCACTCGTCGGTGGCCGGCACATAAATCTTTGATACCAGCTCCGCCTTCATGACGCCCAGCAGGTCATAAATCAGGTGCGGATTCTCCGGGTCGGAAAGCCGGACCCTCGCCGTATCATTCAGCGTGATGCCAAGCTCCTTCTCTACGAAATCCGCGCAACCGCCCTTGGGCGCTTTGCAGAGAATCTTCTGGCTTAACGCGCAGAGCAGATGGCGCTCCGTAATAGAGCCGCCCTTTGTAAACTGGGAAATGGGCACCACGTCCCGGTCGAAATCAATCGCAATGCCATAGGGCTTCATCAGCTCATTGATATTTGCCACCATCTTCCGGTTCCGCAGGTTTCTCTTTTCCCGTAAGGGAGCGAATACCTCATCCAGGCGCCGGAAGCCCGTTGCCGGAATACTGTGAATGGCCATATAACAGATCCCCGCCTGATCCGGATTGTTCAGCTTCCTGCCGGCCATCTTCGTGGCAGACAAATCTACTCTGCATTCCATACCGCAGGTGGTGCCGATACCGGCTATCTTACCTGCTTTCCGGAATTCCTCGGCTCCGGCAATACTGTCGTGATCCATGATTCCCGCAGTCTGAAGTCCTTCGTCCCGGGCGCAGTACACCGCTGCCGTAGGCGAATAGGGAGAAAAGGAATAAATCGTATGTATGTGATTATTGGCAAACTGAGGCTTTACTTCCGGCTTCTCTTTCTCGCTGCCCAGAAGAATGGCCAGATTGGCCAGGCGCTCTTCCGGCGTCGGCGCGTTCAGAAGCTTTAAGACCTCCTGCCGTTCCACAAATTTGTCCATAAAACCCTCCAAGTAAATCCGCTGTTTAGTTCAGCATGGTCTGGCCGCCGGTCACCGGAATCGCCTGACCTGTCTCAAACTGCTGCTCTACTGCATAGAACAGAGCCTTTGCCACATCCTTCGGGGTGCATCCTCTGTGAATCGGGGACTTGGAAAGGTAGTAATCCTTTACATCCTGTACAGTCTTCGCTCCCGGAACCTTGCCTGCGTTCAGATACTGTACAAAAAGTCCTCTTTCCGGATCGGACCACAGAGGACCGTCATAGAAGTTGCCCGGGCAGATGGAATTTACTTTAATATTCGCGGAAACCAGCTCCAGCGCAAAGCTCTGGGTCAGGCCGATGCCGCCGAACTTGCCGCCTGCGTAAGCGCTGTTGTTCTTGGATCCTACCAGACCGGACTTGGAATTAATCTGGATAATATCGAACCACTGCTCCGGATCTGCCTCATGCTGTGCCTTCATAATAGCAGAAGCATACTTGGCAGCGTTGAAATATCCGATATAATTTACTTTGGTTACAAATGCAAAAGCTGCCGGATCCATATCGTCCAGGCTGCCTGCCTTCAGAACGCCTGCATTGGATACGAAGATATCGATGCCGCCGAAATGCTCTACCGCATCGCATACCATCTGCTCCATGGAAGCCGGGTCAGATACATCCACCTTCAGACCTACCGCGCGATCTCCAAATGCCTTTGCCGCTTCCTTCGCCTGATCTACGTTCAGGTCTGCCAGGACCACGCTTGCTCCCTCATGGTACATCTCTGTCGCGATACCCAGACCAAAGCCCTGGGCTCCTCCGGTTACGACTGCGATCTTTCCTGCCAGACGGCCTGTGGTCTGCGGACGGTTATGAATGTTTTTCTTGGCATATTCCTTTGCTTCTTCCAGATTCATACTGAATTCCTCCTTTAATCTGTGTGATTTTCTTATATTTCTGATGATTCATCCGTGTTTTATGGTTTTATTATAGCATCATTTCAACATAAGTCAATATAAATATAAATAAATCCAACATAAAAGCAACACTTTTTTGAAAGCAAACAAAAAAGACGCTCCGGCAACAGTCTCGGGGACTACCTACAGAAACGTCTCTCTCTATAAAATCTTTCTGATAAAATCATCTGTCCGGATCCGGCAGGCTCGGCGGTGCGCCTTCTTATGACAAGCGGTTTTATCCCACAGTCACATCAGAAACCGTATATCCCAGCGGATCGATCCCGGCATGGAGCGCCTCTGTGATGGCGTCTGCGGACATCGCTTCCGGCAGATAGAAAATGGCCTGGGCTTTCACATGGGAGGCAGACAATCCTTTGGCCTGGGGAAACTGTTCCCGGATAGCGTCCTTGATATGAGCCTCACACATGCCGCACATCATACCGTCGATCCCGACGATAACCTCGGTAAGGCCTGCGGTTTTGGCGGATCGCTTCCGAGGCTTCGCATCGGCCTTCGGTTTTTCGGGCTTGAAGAAGCTGATGACGATGCGGACTGCCACCACGGCCAGAACCGCCAGCAGAATCAATACGATCTTATCGGTGCTGTTTACAGGGACATTTACATTCATAAAAACCACTCTTTCCTATTTTTCTGAAATACCATATGGGGGTATATTTTTTTGTAAAGGTTACGCCCGCTGTCTCAGACAACGAGCGCTACCTTATGGCTTATGATTTACTTATGTAATGGTTCTCTGTTTATGCGCCTGCCTTAGCCGCTTTTCCCTCAGAAACTTTCTTCTTGTTGGGATCCGGACGGAACAGCAGGTACAGCAGCACTGCCAGTACTGCCAGTGCTACGACTGTAAATACGTTGAATGCTACCTCGCCAATGGCCAGACCTACCAGCTGATATACAACCAGTGCTACGCAGTAAGCCATCAGGTTCTGGAACAGGATAGCGAACCAGAAGAACTTACGGTTGCCCATCTCCTTCGCCATGGAGGAGATAGCTGCCAGACACGGTGAATCGAACATGTTGAACAGCAGGAAGGATACTGCTGCGATTCCGCTGGGGAAGAATGCAGCAAATGCGTCGTGCATGGATACCTCGTACTCCTCCACCTCAACAGCCAGAGAGGACAGCAGACCCATGGTAGAAACGATACCCTCTTTTGCCACGAAACCGGACAGAGAGGAGGCAACTGCCTGCCAGGTACCGAAGCCCAGCGGAGCAAACAGCGGAGCAAGTACGCCGCCGATCACAGCCAGCAGAGAATCTGCGGAATCTACCAGTCCGAAGCTTCCATCTACGAAACCGAAGGAACCAAGGAACCACATCACTGCACAGCAGAGGAACAGGATAGTACCGGCCTTCTTGATGAATGCCCATACACGCTCCCATACGTGAAGCAGTACGCCCTTAACAGAGGGAACATGGTATGCCGGAAGCTCCATGACAAAGGGAACCGGGTCGCCGGCGAACATCTTTGTCTTCTTCAGAATGATACAGCAAACGATTACCATGATGATACCAGCGAAGTACATCACCGGAGCCATCCACCACGCGCCGCCCATCAGGAAGCCTGCAATCAGTGCGATAACCGGCAGCTTCGCGCCACAGGGAATCATGGTTGTGGTCATCATTGTCATACGACGGTCGCTCTCGCTCTCGATGGTTCTGGTGCCCATGATACCCGGAACACCGCAGCCGGAGGAAATCAGGAACGGAATGAAACTCTTTCCTGACAGACCGAAACGACGGAATACACGGTCCATGATAAACGCCACACGCGCCATGTAACCGCAGTCCTCAAGGATGGACAGGAACAGGAATACGATAGCCATCTGCGGAACAAATCCGATGGGAGCTCCCAGGCCGCCCAGGATACCGTCTACCACCAGGGAGATAACCCAGTCGGAAGCGCCTGCATTGGTCAACAGAGTCTCAGCGCCGCCCTGCAGCCACTCGCCAAACAGAACATCGTTGGTCCAGTCTGTTACCACCGTACCGATGGTGGATACTGCAATGTAGTAAACAAGGAACATAACAACCGCGAAAATCGGCAGAGCCAGAATACGGTTGGTTACGATCTTGTCAATCTTATCAGAAGTGGAAAGCTCACCGGCTTTGCGCTTTTTGGAAACGCACTCTTTTACCAATTCCTGGATGTACAGGTATCTCTGGTTCGTAATGATACTCTCAGCGTCGTCGTCCATCTCCTTTTCGCACTCTTTGATGTGCTCTTCCAGATGGTTCTTCAGATCAGCGGAAAGCTGAATGAGCTCCAGAGCCTTGGAATCCCGCTCAAACACCTTAATGGCATACCAGCGGAGCTCTGTGGCGTCTACCAGGCCCTGGATAGATTCCTCGATATGGGCGATGGCATGCTCTACGCTGCCGGTAAATACATGGGGAAGCTCTGTCTGCTTACCCTTCTTCGCTTCTTCGATACACAGCTCCGCTGCCTTCTTGGTCGCGTCGCCCTTCAGCGCACTGATCTCAATGACCTTGCAGCCCAGCTTCTTCTCCAGCTTTGCGATATCGATCTTGTCGCCGTTCTTTCTTACCAGGTCCATCATGTTAATGGCGATAACCATCGGCAGACCTACCTCAACCAGCTGTGTGGTCAGATACAGGTTACGCTCGATGTTGGTACCGTCGATGATATTCAGAATTACATCCGGCTTTTCCTGTACCAGATAGTTTCTGGTTACGACTTCCTCAAGTGTATACGGACTTAAGGAATAGATACCCGGAAGGTCCTGGATGATAACGTCCTTATTTCCTACCAGACGTCCTTCCTTCTTTTCTACCGTTACGCCAGGCCAGTTACCAACATACTGGTTGCTGCCTGTCAGATTGTTAAACAATGTTGTTTTGCCGCAGTTCGGATTTCCTGCAAGCGCAATTTTAATTGACATGTCTTCCCCTTTTCCTGATCCTTTCATCCTCTGGATCATAATTTGATTTGAAATGACGCTTCGTCCTTAAAACTTACTCCATCTCCAGGATATCCGCATCTGCTTTACGCAGTGAAAGCTCGTAGCCACGGACAGTTACCTCGATGGGATCTCCAAGCGGCGCTACCTTACGCACATAGAGCTCGGTACCCTTTGTGATTCCCATGTCCATAATGCGTCTCTTCAGCGCACCCTCTCCATGGATCCTCACTACTTTGGATGTGGCTCCTACCGGAACATCTCTTAAGGTTTTCATCTTTCCACTCCTCCTTCTGGCGATCATGTTGTATCTGTTCTTACCGAACGGTTACTTTCATGTTATCTTCACGCCGACCCTTAGGTCTGCGGTACAACCATCACTTTAGAAGCCATCTGACTTGTGATCGCAAGTCTGGACTCCTTCACGTTCACGATGATATTGCCATCTCCCAGCTGGGAAATGATAGTAATATGAGCGCCTGCTACAAATCCCAGATCTTCCAGATGTTTCTTGGCTTCTTCATTACCTCCGACTCTGGCAACCATAAGCTCATCGCCGGCCTTTGACATTGCTAATGGCATCATGATCGATCGCTCCTCTCTTCTTCTGTTCGTTTTATCTCTTTGAGCCCGCCTGGCACTTCTGCCCCGGACGCAGTTAGTTAATATTTACTAACATCGGGTTCTATTTTATCGCAATCAATTTTGATTGTCAATATCAATAAGAAATTTTTATTAGTTTATCCTAACCTTATAGGGACATTTTTTTCCTATTTGTAAGATTTGCCTCATTTTTCCCGTTTTTCCGGCCGTTTATCAGGAATAATCACCTCCACGGCCTCCTTTCCTGTATACAGGATCCGGAATTCTATCGGAATTTCCTATTCCATAAAAAAAGGCCGGAACCGGATATGCATATCTTCCTGTTCCAACCTCTTTTAAATCTGTCTTTTTCTGCTCTCTTAAACTGTGGTTCCAGCCTCTTCCTCCGCTGCTTCTTTAAAACCCTCCAGCTGCTCCGGCGTGGCCTGGGGCAGCTCTCCCACAGAGCTGACGCCGAAGCGGCGCAGGAACTCCTCGGTGGTTCCGAATAAAATAGGACGGCCCGGAGCGTCCATGCGTCCCACTTCCTCGATGAGGCCGTATTCTATCAGCTTATTTACCGCGTGATCGCTTTTGACCCCGCGGATTTTTTCTACTTCCAGACGTGTCACCGGCTGCTTGTAGGCCACGATGGAAAGGGTCTCCAGCAGTACTTCCGTCAGGATCTGCTTCTTCGGTTGCTTCACCACACGAATCAGCTCCTCATAATGCTCTCTCTTTGTACAGAGCTGCCAGGCACCTTCCAGCTCCGTCAGCCGGATACCCCGCTCCTCTTCCTCATACCGGAGCGCCATGCGCTTCAGGATATCTTCCATCTCCTGATTCTCCAGTTCCAGTGCCTCCGCCATTCTTTCTGTCTCCACGGAATCTCCCACCGCGAAAAGAATGGCCTCCACTGCAGCGCGGATCTCCGTCTCTGTTCTCTTCTCTTCCACTTTTTATTCCTCATGCTCCCGGGACTGTGCGTGTTCTTTTCCTTCTCCTGTCCCGGCTCCGTTTCCGGCTTCTATGTAGATCTCCCCGAAGGTTCCCTCCTGATGGACCGTAAGCTTTCCCACCTTCATCAGCTCCAGCACGGCCAGGAAGGTCACAATCACCTGCATTTTCCCGTGTCTGCCTGAATTCTGCAAAAGCTTCCGGAAGTTTGTCCGGGGGCTTCTGGTCAGCTCTTCTTCCACGTAGGTCATCTTGTCCTCCAGACTGACCTCTTCCTTTTCGATCTCTCCGAACTTGCTCCGCACCGGGTCGATCTTATCCTCCGACCGGCGCAGCACCGCCTGAAACACTTCGTTCAGCCGTCCCAGGGTCAGATCCCCAAGAAGCTCCTCCAGATTCACCGGTGCTTCATAGGCTTCTACCTCTGGCGGAATCTCTCCTGCCCGGTATAGGCTCTGACCAGCCATGGTCTGACGTTCCTTCAGCTCTGCCGCCATACATTTATACAGCTTGTACTCCAGCAGGCGTTCCACCAGATCGGCCCGCGGGTCGATCTCCTCACCTTCCTCGTCCACCTCGGCCGGGAGCAGCATCTTCGCCTTGATCTCAAGCAAAGTGGCCGCCATGACCAGGAACTCGCTCATGACGTTCAGATCCTTCCGCTCCATGGCGCGGATATACTCCATGTACTGATCGGTGATAGTTACGATCGGAATATCGTAAATATCGATTTTATTACTCTCTATCAAATGCAAAAGAAGATCCAGCGGACCTTCAAACGCAGGCAGCTTTACGGGAATTCCCATCTTTACTCTCCCTTCAGGCGGATCACCGACAGCTCGGCCGGATTGAAAATCCGGATATTTACTGTGTGGGTTCCCAGTCCCCGGCTCACCACCAGATCCTTTCCAAACTTCCGGAAATGGCCCGCATCATATCGGGGAAACAGCTTCACCTGGGGCGTGATTACGCCTCCGATGCCCGGTATCCGGATGATGCCTCCGTGCAGATGGCCCGAAAGGGTCAGATCCGCTCCCCACAGGGCGTAGGAGTCAAAGTAGACCGGATTATGTGACAGCAGGATATTATAGCGACCCTCATCCGGCTTTCCCAGGGCCCTGTACAGGTCTTCCTTCCGGAAAATGGCCCTGCAGAACTTCTTATAATAGGGCTCCGGCAGCTCATATCCGAAGATCTCCATCTTCAGCCCCCGGATCTCAAAGTCTACGCTTTCATTTTCCAGCAGGGTCACACCGTATTCCTTCAGCTTCGCCGTATATCGCTCATACATGGTTCCGTAATGCTCCGGGTGAAGCCGGAGACGGTACTCATGGTTTCCGTTTCCATAATAAACCGGAAGCTCTGCCTCCCGCAGACGGCGCATCAGCTCCAGAGCCGGAGTAAAGTCCGCCCCGGGGCGCCCCACCAGCAGGTCTCCTGCCACCAGAACCGCGTCCGGCTTCTGTGCCAGAACCGCCTCCGCCAGCCGCTCATTCCCGGGCCCGTAGCTGAAGTTATGCAGATCCGCCAGCATCACGAACACCGGTCCGGCCGCCCCGGCCGGAAGCTTCGCTGTATTCACTTCATATTCAAATACTCTAAAATCAGACATGAAAACAGACTACCATATTTTTACGAAAAATGCAATGGCACAGCGCCGATTCTCCTTCGCTCACAGCAGCCAGTATCCAAAGCTCTTCTTCACGTAATGCAGGTAGTCGGCCCGGTCTATGGAGGTTTTGGCGGTGATTTCCACGGTTCCGATTTCCTGGCCGTCCAGGTAGTAAACCAGCTTTCCGATCTGCTGATCCTGTTCCACCGGCGCTTCCAGTTCTTTTTTTGCGTACCATTTTTTCTCAATACCGGCCAGATCCTGGCCACCGGTGCTCAGATAGGTAAAGGGCGCTCCGTACTCTCCCTCCACGGTCTCTTCCACGCCGCCTCGCACCGGCACGGTCACCAGGGGCAGCTCTTCTTCCTCCCGGTACAGACTGCATTTGGCGTAACCATAGTTTAAGAGGGCTGTGGCGTCCGCAAAACGGCCTTTGGGATCCGGAGCAGCCATGATGACGGCGATCAGCTCGATTCCGTCCTTTTCCGCGGTGGCTGAGACGCAGAATTTTGCCTGGCTGGTGGATCCGGTCTTAAGTCCGGTGGCGTAGGGGTACTGTCGGATCAGCTTATTGGTGTTAGTCAGGCCGAATTCTTCGGTGCCCCTCCTGGTGGTGTGGGTGATATTTTCCATCCAGATAGTGGAATAATTATGAATCTGAGGATATCTGGTGATCAGTTCCCGGGACATGAGGGCGATATCGTAGGCGCTGGTCACATGACCCTCGGCGTCCAGACCGCAGCAGTTGACAAAATGGGTGTCCTTCATGCCCAGTTCCTGCGCCCGTTCGTTCATCATTTCCACAAAGAGGCTTTCGGTCCCGGCCACGTATTCGGCCATGGCCACGGAGGCGTCGTTGCCGGAAGCCACGGAGATACATTTGATCAGAGTGTCCACGCTCTGGGTCTCGCCCGCCTCCAGGAAGACCTGGGAGCCGCCCATGGACGCGGCATATTCCGAGGTGGTGACTGTATCCTCCAGGTGAATCTTCCCCTGGGCGATGGCGTCGAATATCAGAAGCAGCGTCATGATCTTCGTGACGCTGGCAGGAGGCAGCTTCTCATGGGCGTTCTTCTCCAGAACCACGGTTCCGGTGGATGCCTCCATCAGAATGGCCGAGGGCGCGGAGATTCCCAGCGTATCCGTTTCCGCCGGGGCAGGCTCTGCATCCGCAGTGGTCTGCACTTCTTCCGCGTACACACTCAAAACAGGGGATTGCAGGGCCAGAAGGACGGCTAAGAGAAGGGAGAGGAATTTTTTCATGGGGTCACATCCATGCACGAAATGATTAGTTTATTTTATGGGAGGTCGGGAGAAAATATACGCAATGTGCTGAGAGATTATACGTTCCGACCTTTTCCACCCGCCCACCTTGATAGCCTGCATCCCAGCCGTGACAATAAAATAGCGCTCAGGAACGGTAGCTGATTTTTCGTAGGGACGAGCGGGCTGGCAGCACCTGAAGGAGGCCTGTCTGAGGGCCTTCGGCCCGAGTTGGCCGGTCAGGTGCGTATAAGCCGCCCGCGAGGAGTAGAAAAATCTGCGTGTTCCTGAGCGCTATTTTATTGTCACGGCTGTACACAGCCTATCTCTTATTTTTCTTCTTCCTCCGCATAAGCCTTCTCTCTCTCATCCAGATCCAGATAAGGCACATGATGACCCACATACTTGTAGGCCGGACGAATAATCTTACCTGCATTAACGATCTCCTCGATCCGGTGGGCGCTCCAGCCGGAGATACGGGAAATGGCAAAGATCGGCGTAAAGAGCTCTTCCGGCAGGCCCAGCATACTGTATACAAAGCCGCTGTAGAAGTCCACATTGGCACAGACAGGCTTCAGCAGTCTGCGGCCGGACATGAGGCAGTCTCCTGCAATGCGCTCCACGCGCTCATAGAGATTGAACTCTTCCTCCAGACCCTTTTCCTCGGAAAGCTTTCTCGCATATTCTTTCAAAATTACCGCACGGGGGTCAGATTCCGTATAGACCGCATGGCCCATTCCATAGATCAGGCCTGCCCGGTCAAAGGCCTCTTTTCGCAGAATCCGCTGAAGATAAGACTCAACCATGGTCTCATCCCGCCAATTGGTCACATGGGCCTTGATATCCTTGAACATCTCCTGTACCTTCAGGTTCGCACCACCGTGCTTGGGTCCTTTCAGAGAGCCAAGAGACGCTGCCACTGCGGAATAGGTATCTGTCCCTGTAGAAGAAACAACATGTGTGGTAAACGTGGAGTTGTTACCACCGCCATGCTCTGCGTGAAGCACCAGGGCCACATCCAGCACCTTGGCCTCCAGCTCTGTGTACTGTCCGTCCTTTCGTAGCAGGCGCAGGATATTCTCTGCCGTGGAGAGCTCCGGCTTGGGATTTCGGATAATCAGGCTCTTATTCAGATGATAATGACGATACGCATGGTAGCCGTATACGGAATACAACGGGAACTGGGCGATCAGCTGCAGGGACTGCTTCAGAATATTGTGGATGGAGATGTCCTCCGGGTTCTGATCATAGGAGTACATGGTCAGCACACACTTTTGCAGGGTGTTCATCATATTGGAGCTGGGAGCTTTCATGATAACGTCCCGCACGAAGGTTTCGGGAAGCTCCCGGTAGATACCAATCAGATCGATAAACTCCCGCAGCTGCTGTCTCGTGGGCAGTTTGCCAAACAGCAGAAGGTAGGTGGTCTCCTCGAAGGCAAACCGACGGTTGGCTTCGCCGCGGATCAGATCCTGCACATTGACGCCCTGAAAATACAGTTCGCCGTCGATGGGAACCCGCTCTCCGTCGATGTAACCGAAGGAAACCACGTCAGAAATCTCAGTCAGTCCGGTCAGGACGCCCTTACCGCCGGAATCACGCAGACCTCTTTTTACATCATAATCCGCATACAGCCGAACATCAATCTTACCGGAACGGCTGCTGTATTCTACCAGTTTGTTAAATTTCTCATCTACCAGCACATCGTCTTTCTTCATATTATATCCTCCTCGTTGTCTGCCACATAAGAACGTCTATCCTTTATAAGCGGACATTTTAATCTATTATAGCGGAAAAGTACTGGAATGGCAAGATGGAAAAAAGGCTTTTCAATTTCGCTGATTATTGTATAATAACAGTATCAAATCCCTTCAGGAGGTATTCTGTTTATGCGAAGAAAAGACCGTGAAATCACAGATTTTAATGAAATCATCGAAATTATTAAGAAGTGCGACGTATGTCGGATTGCCATGAACGACGGGGACTTTCCCTACATGGTTCCGCTGAACTTCGGACTGGACATACAAGACGGGCAGGCTTATCTCTACTTTCACGCGGCCCTGGAGGGCAAAAAGTTGGATCTTCTGAAAAAAGACAATCGGGTGACCTTTGAAATGGATTGCGGACACAACTTCATTCTCTATGAAGAACGCATGAGCTGTACCATGGGCTATGAAAGCGTCATCGGACACGGAACCGTCGAGTTCCTTCCCGAAGAAGAAAAACTCGACGGTCTGAAGATTCTCATGCGCCACTACCACGCAGAGGATTTTAAGTTCAATACCAAGCCTGTAAAGGTCACCACCGTTATGCGGATGACCATCCTGGACATGACCGGCAAACGCCGCAACAATATTCACTGAGTCCCTGCGTTTTAATTCAGGTGTTCCACCGCGGCCCGCTCGATGGCCAGGCCCTCCCGGTAGCGTTTCTGGAATTCATCGAAACCCTTGACATCCTCCGGATCCGGGGCAAGAGTTTCGCCCTTCTCGCCTGCGAATACCCGGTTGTTCAGGTAATCGCCCAGACTCTCGCCATCCTTCTTTTCTTTCATATAAGCTGCCAGCAGGGCAATACCCCAGGCGCCGCCTTCTCCTGCGGTCTCCATAACGGTAACCGGAACGTCCATAGCCGCCGCCATGATGCTCTGGCCCACGCCCTTCGTCTTGAAGAGTCCGCCGTGACCCATGACTTCGTCTGCCTGTACGCCTTCTTCCTTGAACAGGATATCCAGACCGGTTTTCAAAGCGCCCAGCGCTGTATACAGATGTGTTCTCATGAAGTTTGCCAGCGTAAGCTTCGCGTCCGGTGTGCGGACAAACAGCGGTCTTCCCTCTTCAAAGCCTGTCAGATGCTCGCCGGAGAAATAGTTGTATGCCAGCAGTCCCCCGCAGTCCTTATCTGCATCCAGGGCCTTGCGATACAGGGTACCGAACAGCTCGTTCATATCTACCTTCATGCCAAAGCTCTCGGCAAATTCCTTGAAAAGTCCGACCCAGGCGTTCAGATCAGAGGTACAGTTGTTGCAGTGCACCATACCTACCAGACTGCCGTCCGGCGTCGTTACCAGGTCAATCTCCGGATGAACCTTCTTTAAGTCATGCTCCAGTACGATCATGGCAAATACGGAGGTACCTGCGGATACATTACCGGTTCTCTGGGCTACGCTGTTGGTGGCCACCATTCCGGTACCTGCATCGCCCTCCGGCGGACACATGGGAATGCCGCTCTCCAGAGCCCCAGAAGGATCCAGAAGCTTTGCGCCTGCCTCTGTCAGCACGCCTGCCCGCTCTCCCGCATTCTGTACCTTCGGCAGGATTTCACGAATCTTCCAGCCAAAGCCCTTGTCAGCCACATTGTCCTGGAACTTATCCAGCATTTCCCCGTTAAACTGCTTGGTAGCCGTGTCAATCGGGAACATACCGGAGGCCTCACCTACGCCCAGGGTCTTCTCTCCGGTCAGCTGCCAGTGAATATAGCCTGCCAGCGTGGTCATAAAATCGATTTCCGGCACATGCTCCTCGCCATTCAGAATCGCCTGATACAGGTGAGCAATGCTCCATCTCTGGGGAATATTGTACTGAAACAGTTCGGTCAGCTCCCGGGAAGCCTCACCGGTAATGGTATTTCTCCAGGTACGGAAGGGAACCAGCTGCTTTCCATCCTTATCAAATACCAGATAGCCGTGCATCATGGCGCTGATTCCGATGGAGCCCACCCTGGTAAGCTCTGCGCCGTATTTTTCCTTCACGTCCTCTTTCAGGGAAGCGAAGCTGCCCTGCAGTCCCTTCCAGACCAGATCCAGGGGATAGGTCCAGATACCGTTGCGAAGCTGGTTCTCCCAGTCAAAATTGCCCACTGCGACAGCCTTGTAGCTTTCATCTACCAGTACCGCCTTGATACGGGTGGAACCCAATTCAATACCAAGGGATGTTTTTCCATTTAAAATAGCATCTTTTACTGTATTCACGCTCTTAGCCTCCACTATTATTCGTGTATTTGCCGTTTTCAAACGAACTTCTACTCTATTTATACATCAGTTTGCACAACTCATCAACGAGAAAAAAGAAAAGCAGTACAACTTTTCGCATAAAGTTGTACTGCTTTTTTATCTTACATTTTTCCTGTCCGCTACTGCTTCAGATTTACATCCAGCTGGTTAAAGGGAATCTCGATTCCGTTTTCATCAAAGGCTGTCTTTATCTTCTCCATCAAATCCCATCGGACGGTCCAATAGTCCTCTGCCCGCACCCAGCAGCAGATTTTCAGGTTCACCGCGCTGTCTGCCAGCCCGTCTACCACCACCATTTTATCCTGATCCTGCATAACGGCAGGCTGTTCCTCCAGAAGCCTCAGGCAGACCTCCTTTGCCAGCTTCAGGTTGGCGGTATAACCGATACCTACTACAATATCGATCCGTCTTTTTTCCTCGGCCGTCACGTTGATCAGGCTACTGTTGGAAAGCGTGCCATTGGGAATCACGACCTTTTTATTGTCTACCGTCAGTAAGGTAGTGTAAAACATCTCGATCTTGGTCACTTTTCCTTCCAAGTTGCCTGAGGTATAGATGATATAATCCCCTACCTTGAAGGGCTTGATCAGCAGAATCAGTACACCGCCCGCAAAATTGGAAAGGCTACCCTGGAAGGCCAGACCGATAGTCAGACCTGCGGACCCCACCAAGGCCATCACCGAGGTGGTATCCACTCCGATGCCGTCCGCCAGGAACATGATCAGCAGGAAATACAAAAGCAGCTTGATCAGGGAGTCCATAAACTGCATAACGCCCACGTCTGCCCCCGCCCGCTCCATGGAGCGGCGCACAATTTTGCGGACCAGCTTAATCAGTCTGCTGCCCACAAGGAATAAAAGAACGGTCAGCAGAAGCCGGATCCCGAAGCCGATAGCTACCGGAAGATATTTATCCAGATACTCCTGGGTTTTGCTGATCTGCTGAGTTACGTTTTCTATATTTTCGGTAATCTGTGTCGCAAGCTCCGGAGAGTCCGCAACGGTCGCTAAAAACATCATGCTTTCTTCGTACGTCCCTTTCCTGAAGTCGTTTTTGTAGTCGGTTTTTCAGCCTTCTTCGCTGCAGCCTTCTTTCCCGTCGGCTTTTTCTCCTTTACCGGCAGCTTATCCTCCGTACAGGTAAATACTGCGATTCCCATGGGCGGAACCGTAATCTCAATGGAATCCTCAAAGCCGTCGCACTCGGATTTCTTTGAGGTCTTCACACGCTTATTGCGGACATCGCTGCCGCCAAACTGCTCATGATCGCTGTTGAAGATCTCCTTATAACGTCCTTCAAAGGGAACGCCCAACTTATGCTTCTCATAGACCAGCGGGGAGAAGTTGCAGACCACAAGCAGTGTCTCCGCTTCCGCTTTCCGCAGGAATACCAGCATATTTTCATTGGCAGAAATATTATTGATCCACTGGAAGCCCTCGGGGATGCAGTCCCGCTCGTAGAGGGCCGGATGGGCCTTCACCAAAGCGTTCAGGGCCTTCACATAGCCCTGCATGTCGCTGTGATCCTGGTACTGCAGGAGATCCCAGTCCAGACTTTCCTTTTCATTCCATTCGTCAAAGGTGGCGAACTCCTGTCCCATGAAAAGAAGTTTCTTACCCGGATGCACAGCCATGAAGCCATAGGCCGCTCTCAGGTTGTTGAGCTGAGAATCCCGGTCGCCGGGCATTTTACCCACCATGGGGGATTTGCCGTGAACCACCTCGTCGTGGGAGAGGCTTAAGACGAAATTCTCGCTCCAGGCGTAGATAAAGCTGAAGGTCAGCACTCCATGATGATAACCCCGGAATACCGGATCATAGTGCATATAGCCCAGAAAATCATTCATCCAGCCCATGTTCCATTTGAAATCGAAGCCAAGCCCTTCCTGCTCCAGCGCTCCGGTTACCTTCGGCCATGCCGTAGATTCCTCTGCGATCAGGATAGCGCCGTCCTTTCGTTTCTTGTAGATGGAATTCAGATGCTTCAGAAACTCGATTGCCTCCAAGTTCTCCTTTCCGCCATAGATATTTGGCACCCACTCGCCCTCGTTTTTGCCGTAATCCAGGTACAGCATGGAAGCCACCGCGTCCATGCGAATGCCGTCGGCATGGTACTTTTCCGTCCAGAACAGCGCATTGGCGATGAGGAAGTTCTTCACCTGGGGACGGCCATAGTTATATAGGAGGGTTCCCCAATGGGGATGGGTTCCCTTACGCGGATCAAAATGCTCATAAAGGCAGGTGCCGTCAAAGCTCGCCAGACCAAAGGCATCCTTCGGAAAATGGGCCGGAACCCAGTCCAGAATCACGCCGATCCCCTGTCCGTGCAGGTAATCCATGAAATACATGAAGTCCTCCGGCGTGCCATAGCGGGCCGTAGGCGCATAATAGCCCGTTACCTGATAGCCCCAGGATTCATCCAGAGGATGCTCCATAATGGGCATCAGCTCCACATGCGTATAGCCCATTTCTTTTACGTAAGCGGCCAGCATCGGAGCCAGCTCCCGGTATGTATAAAACTCCCGACCGTTCTCTTCCTCCGGGTCCGGCTTCCGCCAGCTTCCCAGATGCACCTCATAGATCAGCATGGGCTCCTTTTTGTAATCTTTGCCTTTCCGCTGCTCCAGCCATTTTTCATCGGTCCAGGTAAAATCGCTGAGATCCGCGATCACAGAAGCTGTATCCGGCCGCAGTTCTGCCGCGTTGGCGTAAGGATCGGCCTTCAGCATGGGCAGACCCTGACGGGTCTTGATCTCATATTTATAGCAGGCTCCGGGCTTCAGTCCCGGGATAAACAGCTCGAAGATCCCTGCCTTTGGAATCCGGCACATGGGATGACGCCGTCCGTCCCACAGATTGAAGTCGCCAACCACGCTGACGCGTTCCGCATTTGGGGCCCATACGGCAAAGTAAATACCATCCACACCGTCTATGGCCATGGGATGGGCTCCCATTTTCTCATAAATGGTATAATGAATGCCCTGTTCAAAGGCTTCCAGATCCTTTTTTCCGAATACCTGAGGATGAAACCGGTAGCTGTCCTCCAACTCCTGTCGGTCCCCATTGTCATATTCCACCAGAAAGGTATAAGCCGGAACCGTCTTTCCCGGAATCAGTGCCGCGTAAAATCCGCCCTCATCCGCCTGCTCCATGGGGTACTCCGTGGCACCATCCGTTCCATGTACCTTTATGGTCACTGCTGTGGCTGTGGGCTGAAACGTCTGAATCAGGATGCTCCCCCTTACCCTGTGCGGACCCAGAATCTCCTGGGGTTTATCCTCCTCCGAGTAGACCAGTGCCTCGATCCGCGGCCAGTTCATCATTTCATACAGCTTCTTCTCCATACCTTTCTCCTCCTTATCCAATCCGCCGGCTACTTTTCTCCGGCGGCTTCAGATCAGTCCGTATCGCTCCAGTGCGTGCATCACACCGTCTTCCCACATGGGCTCTGTGGTGTAGGGGGCTCCCTTTAAAATGCTCTCTTCCGCATTGCCCATGCCGGTTCCATACTGTACATATTGTAACATTTCCATGTCGTTTGGGCCATCCCCAAATGCGTAAGTATTACAGAGGGGAATCTCCAGCTCCTCCAAAAGGATCCGGATGCCGTCTGCTTTTGAGATACCTTTGGGCATCAGTTCCGCAAAGGGCTGCCGCTCATAGCGGGCGATCTCAAAGGCCCGGTCAAGCTCCGGCAGCATGGCCTCAAAGGCCTCCGAATCAGGAATCTGTACCGTAATCTTGCAGGCCCGATCTGTCATGGGCTCCAGCTCCTTTAAGCGCTCCGGATACTCCTCCTTCAGCCGCTTCAGAATCCGAAACCAGGTAAAGGCCTCGCCCTCCATCCGACAGCTCAGATACTCCGGCCCCTCCAGGACCACGCAGCAGCCCGCCTTTTCCAGTCTGGGAATCATATTCAGCAGCAGACTGTTTGGCAGCAGCTCATTTCGCAGAATCTTCCCGCCATACTCCGCATAGGTGCCGGCTCCGGCGATGATCCCATCGTGCTCCAGCTCCAGCATTTCCGGAAACAGGGAAGCCACCGGGCGGCCTGTGCAGAGAATGACGCAGTGTCCGTTCTCCCGCAGCCGGTGCAGGGCTTCCCTGCTGCTGTCCGGCGTTCCCTTTCCAATCTCATAAATGGTTCCGTCCAGATCAAAAAATACAATCTTTTTCTCACTGCTCATAAATTCATAAACTCCTCTTCCGAAATCACCGGGATTCCCAGTTCCCGGGCTTTTTTATTTTTTGACGAACCGGAGGCGGTATCGTTGTTGATGAGATAGTCTGTCTTTCCGGTGACGCTTCCGGTCACCTTTCCGCCCCGCCTCTCGATCTCTTCCTTCAGCTCGTTCCGATTGGCATAACGGTTCAGACTACCGGTTACCACGAAAACCTTCCCCTTCAGATCCTGCTCTCCGGCCGTTTCTTCCTTTATAAGGGTCAGCTCCGAAAGCAACCGGTAAAACCGTTCCTTCTTTCCGGTATCCTGAAAGTACCCCACAAAACTTCCGGCGATGACCGCCCCGATGCCGTCGATGGCCGCCAGAGCCTCTGTATCAGCTGCCAGCACTGCTTCCACTTCATCCCCGAACTGCCTGCAGATCAGTTTCGCCCCCGACAGGCCGACATTCGGAATGCCCAGACTGTAAATGACCTTTGCAAGGGTGGTGACCCGGGCCCGCTCAATGCTGGCTGCCAGATTTTCATAGGACTTTTCGCCGAAGCCCTCCATCTCTACGATCTCCGCTCTGTGGGCATCCAGCTTGAAGATATCTGCAAACTCATGGATAAAGCCTCTTCCGATGAACTTCTCCAGAGACGCCTCAGACAGGCCCTCAATATTCAGAGCGTCCCGGCTGACAAACAGGGTAAAGGACTTGATTTTCTTGGCCTGACAGTCCGGATTCGTGCAGTACAGGGATTCCACGTCATTCACCTTCCGGATCTCTGTGGCTCCGCCGCAGACCGGACAGACCACCGGAATATCTCTTACGCCGCTCCGGGTTTTGTTCTCCGCAATCTGCGGGATGATCATATTGGCCTTATAGACCTCTATGGTATCCCCTACGCCCAGCTCCAGTCCCCGCATGATGCTGATATTATGGACACTGGCGCGGCTGACTGTGGTGCCCTCCAGCTCCACCGGTTCAAAGACGGCCACCGGATTAATGAGACCGGTTCTGGAAGGACTCCACTCGATCTCTGTAAGCCTGGTCTCCCGGATCTCGTCGGCCCATTTGAAGGCCATGGAATTCCGGGGGAACTTGGCTGTTCTTCCCAGGGACTCGCCGTAGGCAATGTCGTCGTACAGGGCCACCAGACCATCGGAGGGATACTCGTTCGTCTCGATGTGCTCCGCAAACCAGTCCATAGCTCCTGAAAGGGTCGCTCCCGTCACGATCTGATACTCCACCACGTCGAAGCCCTGTTCCTTCAGCCACAGGAACTGCTTCTCCCTGGAATTCTCAAAATCCACGCCTTCCGCCCGAACCAGGGCAAAGGCAAAGAAATGCACATTCCGCTTCGCGGTAATCTCATTATTCAGCTGACGCACGGACCCGCTGCAGAGGTTCCGGGGATTTTTATATTTGGCGTCCGCCTCTGGAATCTCCTCATTGATACGTTCAAATTCCCGATATCCGATGACTGCCTCTCCCCGGAGTACCAGTTCTCCCCGGAAAGGAATCCGTAAGGGCACATTTTTAAAGACCTTCGCATTGTTCGTAATGACCTCTCCCACCTCGCCGTTTCCCCGGGTGACCGCTTTAAAAAGCGCTCCGTCGCGGTAGGTCAGCACGATGGTCAGACCATCCAGTTTCCAGGAAAGAAGGGTACGGTGATCGCCGATCCATGCAGCAAGCGCCTCCCGGTCCTTGGTCTTGTCCAGGGAAAGCATGGGGCTTTCATGGCGCTCCTTGGGCAGCTCACTTAAAACCTCATAGCCCACATGAACCGTGGGGCTTCCTGCCAGAGTGGTTCCGGTCTCCCGCTCCAGAGCCGTCAGCTCATCGTAAAGAGCGTCGTACTCGTAATTGCTCATAATCTCCCGGGCTTCCTGATAGTAGGCCCGGCTGGCTGCGTTCAGTCGTTCCGTCAGCTCCCGCTGCCGCTTCTTCTTTTCTTCTGTTGAAAGATTCTGTATCTGAATATTCTGTTCTGTCTGATTCATCTGATTTCCCGCTTTCTAATTCCTGGAGTCCTTCAAAAGTTCTGTCAGCTCCTCCAGTTCCCCACCGTTGATCTTCCGCCAGGTGCCCGGCTTCATGCCCTTCAGTTCAATATTCAGAACTCTCACCCGCTTTAAAGACTCCACCTGATAGCCCAGGGTCTCGCACATGCGGCGGATCTGCCGATTCAGCCCCTGGGTCAGCACGATGCGGAAGCTGCATTTTCCCAGCTTCTCCACCTGACAGGGCCGCGTCACCGCATCCAGCAGTACCTCGCCCTTTTCCACCTTCCGGATCCGCACACCGAAGGCCATCTTTTTTAAGAAGGGCTCCGTCACCGGTTTGTTCACCCGCACCAGATACTCCTTCTCATGGTGGTTCGTGGAACGCATCATCCGATTTACCAGACTGCCGTCGTTGGTCATGAGAATCAGGCCTTCCGAATCCTTGTCCAGACGTCCGATGGGGTAAACGCGGCTTGGGTATCCCACATAATCCACGATATTGCGCTTTTCCCGCCTGTCTGTGGTGCAGATGACACCGGGAGGCTTGTATACAGCCAGAAGTATCTGCTCTTCTTTCTCTCCGCCCAGGATAGTATCACTCACCTGGACTCGCTGACCCGGACGGATCCGCTGACCGGTTCTGGCCGGCTCCCCATCCACCAGCACCTTACCGGCTTCTATCAGTCTGTCCGCTTCCCGTCGGCTGCATACGCCGGCTTCACTCAGATATTTATTTAAACGAATGTCTTCTGTATTCTTTTCTATATTCTCTCCCATAATCTCCTCCCGCCCGTGTTCTTTACGGGTTTTCGCCCGCTTTCCGCGAAAAAAACAGCAGTGGTGAATGAAACATTCACCACTGCCTATTATACTGGATATTTCCGTCAGAAGCAAGAAATACATCCTGTGATTAGCAAACGCCCTGGGCAAGCATAGCCTTCACGACTTTCTCAAAGCCTGCAATATTTGCGCCTACCACATAGTTCTTTGCGTAACCATAGCGCTCTGCTGCGTCTGCCGCATTGTGGAAGATATTTACCATGATGTTCTGAAGCTTTGCGTCTACCTCCTCAAAGGTCCAGTTGAGGCGCTCGCTGTTCTGAGACATCTCCAGTGCTGAGGTCGCTACACCGCCTGCGTTGGACGCCTTACCCGGAGCAAACAGAAGGCCATGCTCCTGGATATACTCGGTAGCCTCCAGAGTGGTGGGCATATTCGCGCCCTCTGCCACTGCGATGCAGCCATTTGCAACCAGTGCCTTCGCGTCGTCCAGCAGAAGCTCGTTCTGGGTCGCGCAGGGAAGAGCCAGGTCTACCTTTACGTTCCATACGCCGCGTCCCTCATGGTACTCAGAGTTCGGACGATACTTCTTGTACTCGGTCAGACGCGCGCGGTTCACCTCTTTGATCTCCTTCAGAGCTGCCACATCGATGCCTTCCGGATCGTATACCCAGCCGTTGGAGTCGCTGCAGGTCAGAACCTTGACGCCCAGCTGTGTTGCTTTTTCGATGGCGTAGATCGCCACGTTACCGGAACCGGATACGGCTGCGGTCTTGCCTGCGATATCAATGCCGTTGGCTTTCAACATCTCTTTTGTGAAGTACAGAAGTCCGTAGCCGGTAGCCTCTGTTCTTGCCAGGGATCCGCCGTAAGAAAGACCCTTTCCTGTGAGGACGCCCTCATAGAGGCCGGTCAGTCTTTTGTACTGTCCGTACATATAACCGATTTCTCTTGCGCCTGTTCCGATATCGCCTGCCGGAACGTCGGTATCTTTTCCAATATGTCTGTAAAGCTCTGTCATGAAGCTCTGGCAGAATGCCATGACCTCTCTGTCAGACTTGCCCTTCGGATCGAAATCGGAACCACCCTTGCCGCCGCCGATGGGAAGTCCGGTCAGGGAATTCTTGAAAATCTGCTCAAAGCCCAGAAACTTGATGATTCCCACATTTACGGACGGATGGAGACGAAGGCCTCCCTTGTAGGGTCCGATGGCGCTGTTGAACTGTACACGGTAACCTACGTTTACCTGAACCTGTCCCTTATCATCCACCCACGGAACCCGGAACTTGATCTGACGCTCCGGCTCAACCAGACGCTCCAGGATCGCTTCCTTGCGGTACTGCTCCTCATGAGCTTCCACCACCGGACGCAGAGACTCCAGAACCTCTTTCACTGCCTGATGGAACTCCGGCTCGCCCGGGTTCTTTGTAACGACTTTCTCGATGACCTCATCAACGTAAGACATTTGTGTTTCCTCCTCTAATCTTCCCTTTTCGTATACTTTTTTGCACCACTCTCTTTTTGAGCACAAAAAAAGGCGTACCAAAATAGAAACGCGCTTTACGCTTCTTTTCGACGCCTTTGTCGTAGCCTATTATGCCATGATCTTTTTTCCTTTGCAAGGTTTTTTTGCACAAAATCCAAAAAAATTTTCCCAGACCTTATTTCTATAAATAATTTTTCAGGCATTGGATGTTCTTTTCTTCAAAATCCATCAGTTCCTCCGCCAGTTCGCAGTAATCCTTTCGGGCACTTTTGTTTTTCTTCACCGCTTTCATCAGATCCGTGATCCGGTCGGCCTGTTCCTCGATCATCAGCTCCGCCACATGCTCTGTACTGGTATTCAGCATGGTATTGGCCTGCAGGGCGGTCCAGTGCATGGCCCGACCCACGGCAGTCTCCTCCTCCGGTCGGCTGCTGGCATCTCGAATCTTCTCCGTCACCCGATCCTCGAAATTCTGGAACCGCAGGGCCTGTCGGTTCAAATCCAGCGCCAGATCCTCGTCATACACCTTGCTTATCACCGTATTGATGGCCTCCTGCGCCTTTTTACTGCTGCGGTACGCCTCGTTCAGCACCGCCATATCCGCGCTTGTCAGCATAAAAAAATCTCCTTTCCCAAAGCCTTATGGCTTTAGGATATGGAGATTTTTTCAGAATATTCTAAGTTTTGTCCTTACTCCAGGAACTCTGTCTTGCAGTAACACTCTTTGCCATTGTAGCTGATCTTACTCCAACCATCGTCGTAGCTCTCAATCTGGGTCACATGCTCGCCCTGGTATGCCGTCCCCAGATTCTCCGCGTCGGTGCTGGGCTCGGAACGGAGCCGGACGCTCTCGGTAAACCGGGTCTCACGGTTCTGGGCAGTGGCGTTGCCCTCAGAAGCAGTCTCCTCTGAAGCTTCTTCCGCCGGCTGTTCCTCCTGGTTTTCCTCTGCAGTCTCCTCCGGCGTGGTCTCCTCTTCCTCTACAGCAGTCTCCGCGGAATCCTGAGCGATCTTCCGATAACGCTCTTCCTGCTTTGCCAGATTCTCGTCCGCGGCCTTAGCCTCCTCGTACTTGGTCTTTACCTCCTCACGAAGGGCAAGTACATCGTCCTCCTGGGCCATCTTTTCCACATATGCGTTCAGTTCCTCGCTGGCTTCTCCGTTCAGAATACAGAGCTTACCCTCGTCATTGGTATAGACATACAACGGGGAAAGTCCCGGCGCCGGGGTATCAATCTGAGAAAACTTCAGCTCATAGTATACAAATACAAGATAGGATCCGTCTTCCAGCCCCTTTTTGGTATAACAGGAAATATTCTGGTAGCCCTCCACCAGATCCCGGGAACGGAGAATCCGATTCTGCTCCTCCTCGCTGATCTCATCCACTACAGAGGCCAGACCTTCCATATCGCCTGAGGACATATCATCGTAATACTGCTGAACGATGTCGTTCACCTCCGGATAGGCGTCCTGCTCCAACGGGTTACTCTCCGCTGCCTCTGCGCTTCCATCCGTGTCTGCCTGCTGCTCCGCTGCTGTCTTCACCGCAGTACCGTCGCTGTCGGTCTTTTTCTTTCCGCTGCTTCCGGCCAGGCTCGCTCCGGCCACAACCACCAGACACAGGGCAATACATCCCACCGCTGCCTGGCGCTTATGCTCTACGACCCAGCTTCCCAGCTTTTCCTTATCCAGAATTTCTTTTATATGCTCTACAGAAAATTTCATGTCTGCCTCCTGCTATCTGTATTCTATAACAGGTAATTCCGCTGGAATTCCCTGTCACAGAAAGTTTATCACGCTACGATTAGTTACATACAATTAACAAACGTAACAATTTCGTAACAAATCGATTGTAACAAACTTGAAAGCAAAAGGCAACCATTATTTGTGATTATTTCGTGACTATTTCGTAAAAAAACTATAAACTACTATGATTCCACCAGGGAAAGCTGCCCGGAAATGGGCGAATAATAATAGATATTGTCGGATAATACCTCGGTTTCCCGTACCTGGGTTTCATTGATATCCCGCACTATGGACTGCAGCTCCTTTGTGTCCTCCACAGCCGAGGCCGGAATGAGAATCACTTCATGGATACTGCTGGGAAGCACATAGTAGGCCTCCCCCAACCGATCTCCGCAGCTTTTTAATACGCCCTCGTAGAGGATACAGACTGCTCCCAGGCTCCTGACCGTATTCGTCAGCACATACATGGGCACGTCCGCCTGCCCAAGCGTCTCCTGACCCCCGGACAGCTCCTTGATCATCACCGACATTTCCTCCAGCCTGGCGGGCAGCAGTCGTCCCGCATTGGCTCTCGCATCCCGGTACAGCTCTCCCATGGTACAGTCCCATAGCTTCAGATGGCTGTTGTGAATCAGCACTGTGGCGTTTCCCACCGGCGTCTCCCGTAGATAACAGTAGAATACGATGGCCAGATCCAGAAACGGCAGATGAGGCACCTTCTGGAGCAGTTCCCGGTTCTTTTCGTAATTCACCAGCTTGTACACCACCCCCTGGCGTACCTTCTCATAATCCGAGAAAAAGCTTACATCGAAGTTTTCCTCCAGCTCGCAGTCCTCGCAGCACTCCAGGATCTCCTCATAGATCCCACGAAGGGAGCAGCCGTCCAGATACTCCCGGTAATAGGCCTCCAGATAGATGGTGGGCGCCACTCGATGCCCCTGCTTTCGGATGGACAGTCCATCCATAATGATCCCGTTATTTTTCTCCATAGGGATCAGATCCAGTTTCGTTCCGCCAGGCAGGGATTCCCGCAGAAATCCCGTCACGGAACTTACAAATTCCTGATAATTCATACGCTTGTCCTTTCTGACTTCTGATTTTATCGTTCGCTTTCGTTCTTCATCCGCCTGTCCGGATCGGTTGTATTTTCGTTGGAAATTCTGCGGCGAACCGCCGCTTGAATGGAAGATATTGTCATTATACTGGAATTTTTTTACTTATGCAAGCTTTTTTTACTGGAATTTTTTTATTTTTCCACTTGCATTCCCCCATTTTTTGTTGTAGAATATTCGGGTAGTCAAAACGCATCTGTAGCTCAGTGGATAGAGCACTGGCCTCCGACGCCAGGTGTCGCTAGTTCGAATCTAGTCAGATGCACTTCTACATTGATCAGGATAGCGTCAGGCAGCAGCCTGGCGCTATTTTGCTGTTCTATTATTTTTTTGTTCATCCTTCCGTTTCCCCCGAAATCCCAGATAGGCGCTGCAGGCGCTAATGCCCAGAATAATCAGCATTACATGAGAATACTCCCCCGCCAGGAAGGTAATATACTCCCAGGACTCTCCCATAAAAGCCCCCAGGGAAATGAGCAACGTATTCCAGATCACTGTGCCCGCCGTAGTATACAGGAAGAATTCCGGCAGCGCCATACGGCTCATGCCCGCCGGAATGGAAATAAGGCTTCGGACCACCGGCACACAACGGCAGAAAAACACCGTCTTTTTTCCCCTTTTCCGGAACCAGTCGTCTGCCTTCCCGATATCCTCCTCTTTCAGACGGAGAACTTTTCCCACTCTCCCTGATACCAGACGCCTCAGCCTTTTCTCATCCAGAATCCGTCCCACTCCGTAGAGTGCCGCCGCCCCCGCCAGGGAACCCAGCGTGGAAAAGAAAATGGTCCCCGCCAGGGTAAGCCCCGTGTGAATGGTCAGAAAGCCGCCAAAAGGCAGAATTACTTCCGAGGGTATGGGAGGAAACAGATTTTCCAGCAAAATCAGGAAAAAGATCCCCGGATATCCATACTGCTCCATGACTCCCAGCACAAAGCTTTTCACTTTTTCGCCTCCTGCCTTGCTCTTGCCTCATTTTATGCAGGGAAAACCGGAATCATCCCTGTTCTTTTCCCGCTTCCTCCTGAAGATTTTCAAAGATTTTCTGAATATTTTTCAAGGGCACTGTTCAAGCGAACTTTCTTCTGTTAAAATAATAATAATTATGGCCGTCTCCGGCGGCAGAAAAGAGGTTTTCAGAATGGAAACAGACAATCGACTGATGATATCGAATTTACAGAAGCTTGATCATTTTTATTCGCTGATGTCCCGGGCCACGAATCTTCCCTATACAGAATGTGACGCCGAAACCTTCGACGATCAGATTTTCATTTTTACCGAGGAGGCGGATGCCAATGCCATGGCGGAAAAGCTGAACGCAGACCGCTATCCCGTCACCGTGGCCAATTTTGACCGGGTGAAAATGCAGGCCCTCTACACCGGCCTCTATCTCACGGGCGTGAACCGGGTGGCCTTCCACAACGGCTCCGGCCTTTGCTATCTGCCTCTGGCCTCCATCGTAACCATCAAAAAGCCTGAACAGAAACCCGGTATGGCTCCGGTCATGAACGATTCCCTGCAGATGACCGCTGTATATTTTCTGCAGGAACTGCGCCGTCCGGACGTGGAAAATTCTCCTGAGCGGACTTCAAAGCTCCGGGAACTGGAGCAGGAGCTTATCGCCAATCTGCTCCGTTCCCGCTTTATCGTGGCGCTGGACACCACTGACGTGAAAGGGACACCGGATCTGTCCAAGCCCAACCCGGATCTGAAGCTTCCCTTCCTGAAGAACCAGTCCAGCGATACAATGCAGCCCATCTTCTCGGATCTCTGGGAGTTTGAGAAATTCCGGGTTAAAAATCCCCGGAAGCTGCAACCTCTGGCCCTTCCCTTCCAGAAGCTGATCCCCTCCCTTATTCAGGATATCCGCGGCTATGTGCTGAACCCCATGGGCTTTAACCTGATGCTGCCGAAAGACCGGGTGGAAACGCTGATAAAACAGTCATAACCTGCAGGCTGTTCCGCCACCCCGGCTCAACTGAAATTTCAAAAAAAGAAAAAAAGACTGCGGTTCCAACCTCTGTCCTGATGGTGGAACCGCAGTCTTTTTATCTTACTGCATTTTATACTTGCTATCTTTTATACATTAAACCGGAACAGGATCACATCGCCGTCCTTGACCACGTAGTCCTTTCCTTCCAGACCCACCAGACCCTTTTCCTTGGCTGCGGAGTAGCTGCCGCAGTCCAGCAGATCCTGATAGTTTACCACCTCGGCGCGGATGAAGCCACGCTCGAAGTCAGAGTGAATCTTGCCTGCTGCCTGGGGCGCTTTGGTTCCCCGGGTGATGGTCCATGCGCGGGTCTCGGTCTCCCCTGCGGTCAGGTAGCTGATAAGACCCAGCAGATGGTAGCTTGCGCGGATCAGCTTGTCCAGTCCGGACTCCTTCAGACCCAAATCCTCCAGGAACATGGACTTTTCATCATCGTCCAGCTCGGAGATCTCCTCCTCGATCTGGGCGCAGATCACAAAGACCTCGCTGCCATTCTCGGCTGCATACTTGCGGACAGCCTCCACATGAGGATTGGAAGCGCCGTCGTCGGCCAGATCATCCTCGCCTACATTTGCCGCAAAGATCACCGGCTTGTAGGTCAGCAGATTGTAGCTTAAAAGCCATGCCTGCTCGTCCTCGTCGTCGGTGGTGAAGCCGGACGCCATTTTCCCGTCCTCCAGCCATGCTTTCAGGCGGTTCAGAAGCTCCAGTTCCTTGGCCAGGGCCTTGTCGTTCCGGGCGCCGCGGACGGTCTTGGAGATACGCCGCTCCAGAATCTCCAGATCGGAGAAGATCAGCTCCAGATTAATGGTTTCGATGTCCCGGATAGGATCTACGCTGCCGTCCACATGGATGACATTGGGATCCTCGAAGCAACGGACCACGTGTACGATGGCATCCACCTCACGGATATTTGCCAGGAACTGGTTGCCCAGGCCTTCGCCCTTGGACGCGCCCTTCACCAGACCTGCGATATCCACGAACTCGATGACTGCAGGGGTCACCTTGGCGGAATGGTACATATTCGCCAGCAGTCCCAGACGGGCGTCGGGCACCGCCACCACGCCCACGTTGGGATCGATGGTACAGAAGGGATAGTTTGCAGACTCCGCGCCTGCCTTGGTCAAAGAATTAAACAGGGTACTCTTGCCGACATTCGGCAGACCCACGATACCTAATTTCATTTTTATCTTTACCTTTCCGAAAACCCTTTATTTATGCGGGTTTTCGCCTTTCTCTATATTTTTATTACACCCTTTTTACACCCTTTTTTCAACTGTGGGTGTAGCTGCTTCAAATTGCTGAACAGCTTTTGCAAGGGACTCGTCCGTAACATGGACATACCTGTCCATTGTTGTTTTAATACTTGCGTGTCCTAATAGTTGCTGTAAAACTTTAGGTTGTACGCCGCGTTCAATCGCGCGTGTAGCATAAGTGTGTCGTAAGGCGTGCATACAAAAACGCTTAATACCAGCTTCATCACACAATTTATATAAATGTGTATCGTAGGAACTGTTTTTAGCAGGTTCTCCTGTTCGCCAGTTGATAAATACCAAATCCCGCATGACAAGACATTTCTTTTCTCCCGTTCTGCTGTCTGTGTACTCCAAAATCTGTGAAAGCATTTCAGACTCTTTCCGGGTATCTTTTTCATCATAACAACTTTTTAGGATTGTATATGCGCGTTCTGTAAGCGGAATAGTGCGATAACTTTTTTTCGTTTTAGGCGGACCGGCACGCCAATATCTCCGGCTGTGTCGATACTCTAAACTCTTATTTACAGTTAAAGTACGTTTTTTCCAATCAATAGCGTCCCATGTCAGACCAATCAATTCAGCCGTTCTCAAACCCGTTTCTAATAACAAAGCATACTGTCTATAATTATGAGAACGCTCTGCGGCTTCAAGAAACTTTTCCTGTTCCTCAACGGTTAAGTATTTAATATCATCTACTGCCCGGACTGGTTTCGTATATCGAACACCATTCATAGGGTGCTTTGCAATAATATCATTCATAACTGCTGATTTGAACATAGTTCCCATTGAAATATAGGTCTGCCGGATTGTTGAGCCTGCATATTCTGTTTCCATTCGATTTAAGACAGCTTTACAGTGCATAGGTTTTACATCAGCTATACACATAGTTCCTATCAATGGTTGAATATTTTTTTCGTAACGCTCACGATAATTTCTTATCGTATTTGGCGCAAGGTCACAAATGATATTATCAATCCAATAATTGAACCATTTGTCTACTGTCATATCAGGCGCAGTAACGATTAGATTATGTGTATCTTCATACTTTGCGTCAGCAAGCCATTTTTTTGCTTCGGGCAGCGTTTTGAAATATCCATTTTGACGCGCACCATTTTTAGCATAAAATCTTGCGAAATACAAACCGTCCTTTCTTTGACAAATACCTTTTCCACACTCTTTGCCTTTTAAATTTTTTCCCATGACGGACTCCTTTCACGTTAAAAAAAAGAGTCCAACGCAAATATAAAGTATATCACAAGGACTCCGTTTTTTCAATCTTAACAGACAAATATTTCAGCTATTAAAGGCTATATAATCAATTCTCGGCGAATGTATTCCTCAAATTCTTTACGCTTCACTAACTTTCGTGTTCCAACATATAAAACAAAAGGGCAGTTTGGCTGTTTTAACATGGAGTCAATCTTATTGATACCTATGTTGCTATATTCAGCCGCTTCCTTTATTGTTAATGTTATTTTCAAATGAATAGGAACTTTTACTTCTGTTTCCTTATATAAATGCAGTTCTTTTTCTTCACTGCTATTTGATTTATTCATTAGAATTTCCCCCTATCTTTTTTCAATTTAACAAAAAATAGGCTCGTCAGACGGTCTTAGCAAACCTCACAAGAATTTCACTTCCGCATGGTTCTCATGCAGCTCTACCCGTTGCCTGCGACGCTTCTAACGCTCGGACTACGGCGGTAAAGGAGTATCATTATACCGATATATGGATTGTGGCGGCAGAGTTGCTAAGTCTGCTTTGGAACACTGATAATTCTCGCTCGTTTTGTCCCTCCTTTCGGTCATGGCGTATCAGCCCAACGGCTCCCCATATATCGAATGTATCCGATTTGCCTTATACTGCGTCGCCGTTCTATTGCGCCGCTTTCTTTGTCAAAGAGCAGGGGGCTGTTCTGCGATATGGAACGGAAAAGGGGGAAGCGTTCCAATACCGCGTTGCTTTATTCAGCCCTAAATGTGAGGATTGCCCTCATTAGTTTTGCTTGCAGCCTTTCACGTATTTCTTCGTCTACTCCAAAATAAACATTTCCTCGCTCATCATAGAGCTTCCGCATGGAAAGACTTGCTATGTAGCCGCTGAAATGCTGCAATACAATCTTCATTGCATCCGGGTCGCCTTTGCTCGCCGCCAAAATAACGGGATAGGGAACAAGGGCATTTTCCGGGTAGTCGTTTTGATTACCATTCAATCCATTCATCAGCGTTTTCCTCCAAATATTTTTTTAACTGCTCAAAGGAGCTTGTCCGGCGATACTGTACCGTACTTCTTGAGATATTGAGCTGCTTTGCGATTTCTATATCAGTCAATCCCTCAAAGTAATACAGCAGTACAATTTTGCGCCGTTCTTCGGGTAAAGCCCGGATAGCTTCAAGTAGCAGTTTTGGGGTTATTTCTTTTCCTGCCATTTGATAAGACGGCTCTGCTTCTTCATCTTGAAAATACTTATCGACGGTATAAAGCTGCCGTTCCTCATACAAGGCAAGGTCGGAAAAAGTAACTTCCCGAACTCTGCGCCGACGAATTTCTTCATGGGCGTTGCACGCTTCATTGTGCAGCACTGATTTACAGAACTTTTGAAACGTACATTGCTTTTCAAATTCCCTGCGATTAGGTGTCATGGTGTTCACCTCCTTTCTGCCGAAAGGCGGTAGTACCTCCCCTTTTCGCGGGATAATACAGGCGACTTTTTGCTTTGCCAAAAAGAGGGCAAAGTTTTTGAAAAATCTTCTGTAAAATGCGAAATGCGCCTGCCTGCAAAATGCAGACAGACGCATAGGAAATAACAGCAGTATTTGATTGATTTGATAGTTCATCTACATAGCCGGAATACCCCGTCGGTGGATAATGGCTTTTTTTGATAGTAACCCATTAGGGTATAGAAAAAAGGACATGGCGATACCTCCTTGATACCGTCGTGTCCCCAAATAGCAGGATTTTAATATGTCCTCTGTTTTAGATTTTCAAAAGAAAACGACGGTTTTGATTGTTATTTCAAAACCGCCGTTAAAATGGCATGAGAACTTTCTACTTCATAAGCGGTTTTTTTTATTTCATGCTTATGAAGTAGAGAATTTTTACTTTATCGTAAATTCGCAAGATAAATTATATGTATCGTAATCCCAATCTCTTTCACTTTCAAAGAACGCAAATTGTTTAATCAAACGATAGTGTCCAGCAGGCAATTCTCCATAAAAACTTTTAACATCAATTTCTAATGTTAATCGTTCGTTAGGCTTAATAAAACAATCCTTTTCATTGCTCTTTGAAGGGTCATCAAGCTGTTCAAGTTGATACCAAGTGCCGGATTGTTCAGTTTCTATTTCAAAATAATTTGGTGAATATCGGTATTCTTTATCAGAAGTATTTTCTATTATAAATGAAAGGTGTTTTAAGTCTAAATCCTTTTCTGCACTCATTGAAATTTTCAAATCGTCCAAAGTGTCAAGTGCTTCTTCACTTCCATAAGGAGAAACCTCATATTCTTCGGAATAATCTTGTACTACATGATTATCACTGTCCTTTGTTTGACTACACCCAACAATACACACCGATAGCAATAAAGTTAGAAACATACATATTATTTTTTTCATTTGTCATTATCTCCTTTCTTTTAAATTTATAATAGCAATAAAATGTCTATTTTCAATCAACTTTCATTGCAATTTATTTTCACTGTAACACATGCTCCCCCTGCTTTATTATTAGCAATTTGGATATTTCCGCCATGTCTTTCACTTAAAATCTTACTAATATTCAGCCCTAACCCCAAATGTTCAGTAGATATATCTTTTGATGATTTATAAAATGGTAATGTTGCTTTTTCAATCTCAATATTTTTAAACCCGCAACCATCGTCTGAAACAGATATAACCAAATTATTATTCTCTATTACTACGCTAATAGCAATATCACTTTTTGCATATCTAATACTATTAGAGAGTAAATTTTCATAAATCTGCATGACTGTATCTAAATTGATAAACAAGGTTATATTATCACCGCTTGCAGTAATTGAAAAATGTTTGTCATAACAAAGTGCTTCTGCTGTGTTATTAAAATTATCAATAAGTGAATGAAATGTAATCTGTTGTCGTGGAATATCAATATCCTCTAACCTGTATAAGTTCGTCATAGCATTTACATATTTTTCAAGACGTGAAATATTTTTTGACATTACTGATATTTCGTCTAATATTTCTTCTTGTGATACTAAGCCTTTGGGAATAAAGGAAAGCAACATAGTAGCATGACCCTTTAGTAAAGTCAAAGGAGTGCGTAAGTCATGTGAAAAAGCAGCATTCAAACGGCGCTGTTCAGCAAATTGTCTAAACATAGTTTCATTATTCTTCGACAAACAATCTTTCATTTTTTCAAAGGCGTGACAGAGTTTCCCCATTTCATCATTTAATGGATATGATAATGTAAAATCTAAGTCATTTGCTTCAATTTTATGATACGCATTAGTTAATAGCTTAATGGGTTTTGATAATTTTTTTTTATAAAAAAATGTTACACAACATATCATACTAATAGATAATACGATAGGAATAATTGCAATATTTAATGAACCTAAAGCACTGTCAATAAGCCTATCCCGGCTTGTAAAATTAGGTAAAACTTCGATATATGAAACATGGTTCGGATAGACATATTCGTGTACTGGGCGTTCTTTTTGATAATCAACATTGAACTTGCATATCTCGTTTCCTTTCGTGTCAAATATTGTATATTTTGTTTGGTCATTACTATAAGTGGCGGTAAATGAGCCATTTTCCGGTATATCATACCTTGTTGACATATTTTCATACTTATAGTTTAAATTTATTCTGTATCTGTCAACCATTGAAATTAAAAATATACAAATAATTATTCCAATCAACAACGAAAACAAAGCATAAAGAACAAAGGACATTCTAATACTCATGCTATTTAACCGATTGAACAATCTGCTTCTCTTTAATTTTTCCATTTATATCCGCACCCCCAAACAGTTTCAATGTAAGGTCTATCGCCTAAAGATAAAAATTTTGCCCTAATACGTCTGATATGTTCTGTAACAACTGTATTATCACCAATGCCGTCTAATCCCCAAACTTTTTCATAAATAGTTTCCCGGTCAAAAACAATTCCTTTGTTTTGCGAAAGGAAAGATATTATATCAAATTCTTTTTTGGTAAAAGCCATATCCTTATTATGATAAAACACAATACGTGAGGAATAATCTATAACCATATCTTCATCAAATTGCACCTTTGAAGATGTATTGTGTCTTTTTTCTCTGCGAAGATGTGCTGCAATGCGAGCTTCTAATTCATCAACAGAAAATGGTTTTATTACATAGTCGTCTGCGCCAATAGAAAATCCTTTTATTTTATCACTATCTTCAATGCGTGCTGTTAAAAAAATTATAGGGCATGAAACATAATCCCGTATTCTTTCACAAACAGTAAATCCATCAATATCTGGCATATTAACGTCTAACAAAATAATGTCAGGTTTTTTTTCTACTTCTTTTAATGCAGCATTTCCTGCTGTTGCAGTATATACCGTATATCCAAGTTTGCTGAAATAGCAATACAGCATTGATACAATTTCTTTTTCATCGTCTACAATTAAAATACTCTGCGCCATAAATATACCTCCCTTGTAAATATCTGATTTAAGATTATCAAACAAAAATCTATTTCTAATCAATTTCTTTAATTTTCGATGTCATTAGATATTATATATGGCAGTATGAGTGATAGCAACCTTACTCTGCACGTTTTATGCTCTATTACTATCAATACTATGATATGTGTACTCATATCTTGAAAGAAAGGTGAACGGTAAAATGTAACTGGGTGAAATGATTATGAAGCAGAGTAAAGAGAAATTTGATTTTAAGGCTTTCGGACAAGCCATTAAAGCAGCAAGAAAAGCAAAGGGAATATCACGCAATCAGTTAGCCGACACGCTGAATATTGCGCCCCGATATATCGCGTCCATTGAGAACAGCGGGCAGCACCCAAGTTTACAGATTTTGTATGAGCTTGTAACCCTGCTTGACGTATCAGTAGACCAGTTCTTTTTCCCGGAACGGGAACAGGAGAAGTCCACACGCCGCCGTCAGCTCGATACCATGCTTGACACTATGAGCGAAACGGACTTAAAAATCATGTCTGCTACTGCAAAAGGCATAGAGGAAGCCAACAACGACAGGACGGGGGAATAAAGTTCCCTCGTTTTTGTCTGCATAAAGTGATTGAAGCGTCGCAGGATTGCGGCGTTTTTCTTTTGCACTTTTTTTGGCATACTGGAAGTTTCGTTGTAGTGGTAAGTGAGGAAAAAACTTTCTTAGCAAGCATAGGAAAAGAGTACCCTTTTCCGTATTTTCGCCCTCCCGTCCTGCGGTGTGTCGGTTGAAAATTGCTTGTTGGGAAGTGTCCCAAACCCTCGGAATGGAAAGGAGCGATTGCATGAACGGACGCAAAAGAAAAATACAAATCAAATTCTATGTAACAGAGGAAGAAAGGACATTGATTGAACAGAAAATGAAGCTCGTCCCCACCCGGAACATGGCGGCGTATCTTCGCAAGATTGCCATTGACGGGTATATCATTCAGACAGACCATAGCGACATAAAAGCCATGACAGCAGAGATACAGAAAATCGGGGTCAACATCAATCAGATTGCAAAGCGTGTCAATGCGACAGGCAGCGTCTACCAAGAGGACATAGAGGAAATAAAGGGGGTGCTTGCGGAGATATGGCGGTTACAAAGATTAAGCCTATTAAAAGCACGTTGAGCAAAGCCCTTGACTATATCCAAAACCCGGATAAAACAGACGGGAAAATGCTTGTGTCCTCCTTTGGGTGCAGCTATGAAACGGCAGACATTGAGTTCGGATTTACGCTTGCACAAGCCATAGAGAAAGGGAACAATCTCGCCCACCATTTGATACAGTCCTTTGAGCCGGGAGAAGTAGACTATGAGAAAGCCCATGCTATCGGAAAGCAGCTTGCCGACGCGGTAACAAAGGGACAGCATGAATACGTCTTAACTACCCACATAGACAAAGGGCATATCCATAACCATATCATTTTTTGTGCGGTCAATTTTGTTGACTACCATAAATACAATTCCAATAAGCGCAGCTACTACGGCATACGGAACATGAGCGATAAGCTGTGTCGGGAAAACGGGCTGTCTGTTGTCGTTCCGGGCAAAGGCAGCAAGGGAAAAAGCTATGCAGAATATCAAGCGGAAAAGGTCGGTACAAGTTGGAAAGGCAAGCTGAAAATTGCCGTTGATACACTTATCCCCCAAGTGGCAAGTTTTGAAGAATTGTTGCAGCGGTTACAGGCGGCAGGCTATGAAATAAAGCCGGGAAAATATATCTCCTGTCGCGCTCCCGGACAGGAACGGTTTACCCGCTTAAAAACTCTCGGTGCAGACTATACAGCGGAAGCAATCAAAGAACGGATTGCAGGCAAGCGCACAAAGGCGGCGAAAGCTCCCAAAGAGCAGCGCGGCGTATCGTTGCTTATTGACATTGAAAACAGTATCAAAGCACAAGAGAGCCGGGGCTATGAACAGTGGGCGAAAATCCATAATCTGAAACTGGCTGCAAAGACTATGAATTTCTTGACAGAACATAAGATTGAGCAGTACGCAGATTTAATCAGCCGGATTGAGGAAATAAATGCGGAAAATGTAAAGACAGCAGACGCATTAAAGAGCGTGGAAAAGCGTCTTACAGATATGGCGGTGCTGATGAAGCACGTTACCACCTACCAAAAGACAAAACCTGTTTATGAAGCATACCGCAGGGTAAAGGATAAGGACGCATACCGGGCAAAGCAGGAAAGCAGTCTGATACTCCATGAAGCGGCGGCAAAGGCATTGAAAGCGGCGGGCGTTACCAAGCTCCCCAATCTTGCCGCCATGCAGGAAGAATACGGGAAACTCCAAGCGCAGAAAGAAGCCCTTTACGCTGATTATGGAAATCTGAAAAAACAGGTCAAGGAATACGACGTTATCAAACAGAACATAGACAGCATTTTGCGGCAGGGGAAAGAGCCGGAACGGGAGAAAGGAAAGGAACGGGAATAAAGTTATAATTGTTTACTTATTCTTAATTTGCTATAATTATTTGCAATAGATTAAGTAATCGTGAGGTGCTTTTATGGAAAATGAAATATTGTTGGAAACAAAAGAATTATTACAACGGTTGGTTGAAGCAGTGGAAAAGCTTAACTCAGCTCCAAGTGAGGATACAATTATTGCATTTTTTGCTCTGGTAGCTGCATGGATTACGATTGCTTTTCTATTAGTAGAACGGCATGAAAAAAATCGCCCCTATCTTCAAATTTCTTTTGAATTAGTTCGCTCAACTTTAGCGTGTATTGTATTAAGAAACACTGGCTCTTGTCCTTTAGAAATAAAAAGTTTAGAATTTAGCAAAAATTTCACACAACAACTTTCTCCCGAAGTACAAGAACGACTTAATAAGAAAAGCAAAACTAATATAGCTGTTTTTCCAAATCGCCAGTGGGTAATATCTTTTGATGTAAATGTTTTTGATATTTTGAAGAAATTTGAAGTAAAAGAGGTGGAAATCAACTACTGTTATTCCAAAACAGGAAAATACAAACGGAAGTACAAAGAAAAAATATCTATTGACTTTGAAGAATATAGAGGAATATTAGATTATATTTCCGAATTAGACGAATTTAAAAACAGCGTAGACAAATTAAACAAATCAATGATACGTTTTATTGATATTTCTAAAATTGATGATAGTGTTGAACAACGAATAAAAGAACAGGGTGCAGACAGCCAACAATAGGCTGTCCGCGCCCTGTTTTGTATTTAGTATCTGTTACGCAGTAGAACCCCGATTTTAAGAGAAAAGGTATTCCGTATCGCTTATGCAAGTTTCGTGTCTGTTATGCCCCGTAAATCAAGGTTTTTTTGCCCCTACTGCGTAACAAAGGCGCGCCGTTTTCTCATGCGCTCCGCTGCCTGTCTGCGGGTAATACGCTTCCGGCAGTCCGGGCAGTATTTGACGCTGTTAGACTTTGATACAAAGAACGTGCCGCACTCGGTACAACGCTTTTTGTCCTCGGTTTTGAAAAGCTCTGCATGCAGCAGCTTATCAAGAGGAAGTACGGCAATCTGAAACCACTTGCATAGAAGCGAATAGGAAATAAGCTGCGGGCATACACATTCCTCCCCGTCGTCCAGTAAGATACAGTGTCCGCGCTCGCAGTTGCAGCACTCCTTTTTTACAAGGCTGTTGACTTTCCGGCTCTGTGGCGGCGTGAGCCGCTTACTCCCGGTCATACTTCATCAGCGGCGAAAATGGCAAGCTCCGCATACTCGTTTTCTGTTAGTGGGGAAATTTTCTGTAAGGTGCGTTCTGCAAAGGGGCGCATATCCTCGTCCATGAACGGCAGCGCAGCCGTCATATTTTCCATAAGCTGTGCTTTGCTTCCCTCATGGTAAATACTCAACAGGTTCATTTCTTCAACGGTCAGTCTAATCATGCTCATACCTCCAATTCGTGATGCTTTGTTTTTGCTGTCTTTTTCGGGACTTTTTGGGATTTTTTTGTTTGTAACTGCGCCCGGACAGAGGGAGGGGACTGTTTCATCTCTTTATTCCTCTCGCTTTTATCTATCAACGCATAAACTCCATGCCTGCCCTCCAACGTAGATAAGGAAAGGCTTTTGTAAGGGAGCATGGAAAGCAGCCGTTCCATATCCTTATCCGTTGCCAGTGGAACAAAGTAGGGAGAAAGCTCTACCGCACAATGGGTTTTTTCGGGGCTATCCGGTTCTCCAAGCCCTTTTACATTTTCCACAATCCGGCGGGCTTCTGCTTCAATCCGTCTGTCATGCAGGGCGGCGATATGTAACTGAAAATCCCTCTGCGTATGCGGTGTTCGTTTTTTCTGCTGTTCCCTCAAAAGGCTTTTTAAGGCTTCCGGGTCGTTTGGCTGTGCTTCAAAACGTATAAACTTTCCAAGTTGCGGGTCAGTGTCCCCGTCAAAATATTGTCCGGCAGGCTTTGTCAGCTCCCCATGCTCATAAATCAGCGTGTAGTTGTCGGCAGGGATTGATTTTTCGATTACTTCCCGGAAATGCTGCAAATAATCCAGTTCATAAAGATTGCCCTTGATTTTTCCCTGCTCTGTGCCTGTCAGTTCCACCGCATAGGCAAGGATAGTATCGCGGGTCTGTTCCCCGTAAAACCGCCATGTATTATGCTGCCTTGTATCCTTTAGAAAAACGTCCCGTTCCCGGAAGCAGCACGTCCCGGACGGGCGGGAAAACCACAAAAGCCGTTTGTCCTCCGGGACAGGGCTTACCGCCGCTTTCTGTAAAATCTGTTTGTCTATGTCAAAATCGCTCTGATAAAAAGCGGTGTTCTGTTTCATTATGGCTTCAAGGGAAGCGATAACGTCCACATTTTCAAATTTTTGTAACTTCATAGGTCAGCTCCTTTCCAAATCCTGTGTTTTCTGTCTTGCCTGTTTCTTCGTCGTCTGTTCTTTCGCTGCTTTAAGCTGCGCCCGGATAGAGGGCTTTTCCTGTTTGGCAGGCTTGCCGCGTCCCTTATCGGTTTTCAATGCTTCGGCGTATTCTGCAAGGGAAATCTGTTCCCCGGCTTTCGCCTTTTCCTCCAGTTCCGCAGCGGTCGGGGTGTTGTTTATCTGCCCGTCAATCATATTGTAATTTTGCTCGGTGGTCTGCTCGGCAGCTTTCAGATAGTTTTCCGGTTGCAAAAACTCCGGCACTTCCTTATAACCGAAGTTGTCTACATAGTGGGCGGTGTCCTGCCCGTTCTGATGAAGCACCACCACGTCAGAAACGGAAAGGCTATGTCCCTTAAAATCTTTCGGGTGGTCGATATTAAAGCGGGTGTAAATATCTTCAAGGGAAGTCCCCGGCGTAAGCTCTGCGGAATAGACAAGCGCATAGTTTTTCGGGTCTACCCGGTGTCCTGTGGCAGTCAGACGGTCGTAAGGTTCAAAGCGCAAGTCCCTTGTTTCGTCCCCACCTTTTATCTGAAAAATGGAAAAGGTGTCTTTGTCCTGTGGGGCTTCCTGTTCCGGCTGCTCCTGTGCGGGTTGTTCCTGTGCAGCTACCTTTTGCTGCCGGATATGCGCCCGCTGTATCTCGGTCGGCTTTTCCCCGGTAAGGGGTGCAATGGCTTTCACATAATCAGCCGCATAATAGGCGTTACTGGTAAGCTGCCGCTGCCATGCCCCTGCTTTTGGCGACCAACGGAAGCCGTTACTTTTTAAGGCTTCCCGCGTGGCTTCGTCCGGCTTATCCTCAAAGAAGATTTGCAATCGGTTCGCTTCGGTGTTTGCTTCCACCTTGCCGCCGTCAAATTCCCAACCCACAAAACCGATTTCTTTTTGCTGTGAAAGGGATTTGATACGGTCTTTCACGCGCCGGATTTCTGCGCTGTTATTGGATAACGCCCAAGTCGCAAAGGGCTTGTCCTCCAAATGCCAACTGCTCGCCATATCTGCTTTCAGTTTTTCCAGTTCCTCCGGCGGTAAATGCGGGCAGCCGTCAAGGGTATTATGCTTACGGTAATAGGCGTTTACGGCTTTCATGGTTTCCTGTGATTTTTCAAGGCTTTCCAGTTTCTTTTCTAACTTCTGTACTGCCTGTGGGTCGTCTGCGCTGATACCTCCCATGCCGGTACTGCGGATTTTATCAAGAAGCCCCTGTATGTCCTGCCATTCCCGGTAATTGCTGTCGCGGGCTGCGTTCTGCTTTTCTTTCTTCCTTGTGGGGAAGTTAGAGCCGCCCGCAATCAGGATAGAAGGAACACGCGCGTCAATCTCATAGCCTTTGTTCATGTTCGCCGCCAGTTTCCGGGCGTAGGTGTCAAGCAGGCTGTCGATTTTATCATGGTACATCGGGTCTACCCGCTGTTTCTGCCTTTCTGCAAGCTGTACGGCTTCATCTACATAATGCCTGTATTCAGCCGTCGCGCTGCCTTGCTTATAATCGGAAAAACTGTTCATATCCTTTGCACGTTTGGCGGCAACTTCATTGATAGTGTAATAAGGGGCGGGTGCAGCCTGTTCCGGCTGTGCTTCTTTTTCCTGTACCGGGGCTGTTTCTTCGGGAAGCTCCTGCGCGGCTGCTTCTGCTTCGGACTGTTTGGTAGCTTCCTGTGCGGGATGCGCCTGTTCGGTGGTCTGTTCCTTATCCTGTGCCTTTTGGATTTCTGCAAAATGTCCGTCTATGGTATCAATCAGCTTTGCGGCTGTGCTACGGATTGTTTCAAGAGAGCCTTTTAATTCTGCAAGTTCTTTTCCGCTGCTCCACCCGGCGATATACCCAAAAGAATAGTCCGACGTATCAAGCCCGTAATGTTGGCAGACAGCATAGGCGACGCTTTCCGCCTGTACCTCGCGGGTGCGGCGGTCGGGGCGTTCCGGCATGGCAAGGGCGGTATCATGCAGCGTGGCGTGGGCGATTTCATGGATTGCGGTCTTGATATTCTGCAATTCGTCCATGCCCTCGTTGATGAAGATACGCTTTTCCTCATAATTGCAGCGTCCTTTTACGCCGCCGCTTAGTGCTTCAAATCCCATAGCAAACGGGGAAGTCTTTTCAAGGGCAGCGAAAAAATCCTTGTATTGTTCCACGTTGCCCGTAAGCTCATAGGTAAGGGCAGGAAGTTCTTTTCCCTCGGTCTGTGAAATATCAAAGACAGATACTACACGAAAGGCGGGTATCTTTATTTCTTTTTCTTCGGTAACAGGTTTCCCGTCCCTATCGAAAACAGGCTTTTGGGTGTCCGGGTCGATTTTTTCCACCTGCTTCTTGACGGTAAACGGGGACGGTGCAAGTATCTTGATAGCTTTTTCTCCGGGCTTTACATGGCGGTCAAATTCCTTTTCCCATTGTTTATAGCCTTTCACAAGATTGCCGCCCTGCATGGCGATAAGGATTGTATTGTTAAGGCTGTAATCATGGAATTTTGACATGGTACGCAAATAATCGGCGTAACGGTCGCTTTCATACAGTCCTAAAATTCCCTGTTCCAGTCGGTCGGTAATCTCTTTCATTTTATCGGCGGGCTTTTCAGAAGATAGGATAATCGGGAGAACCGGGGGCTGCTCTGTGACGGCGGTCGGTATGGCTGCGGAAGCGTCAAGGTCTGCCTGTTCCTTTTCCTGTACTGGCGGCTGCGGAGTTACCCGGTATTCCTCCGGCACGTCGCGCCCGTCGTACCACTGTGTAAAGGTGTTGCGGTTATTGTAGATATAGCCCTGCTCGGTAAATCTGCCCCCGTCATTGATAGCAGCGTCCCGCCCGTATTCCTCATACATGAAATATTTTTTTGCTTCTTCGGGCAGCTCCAACTCGTCCAGTTCCTCAATCAGATAATGCCCGTAATCTTCCTCACTCTGTACGGACGGATAAAGCCAGTAACAATCAAGGTTTTGTGCAAGGTTGATAATGTCCTGTAAGTCCCTTGTATGGTCGCCGTATGCCATAGCTGCAACAAATTTTTCTCGGTCGTCGTCAAACTGCATTTTCAAAAGTTCGCTCAAATAGTTCAGCTCGTCAAGGCTTTCAAGCTCGGTCAATTTTCCTGCCAGTCCTACAATAGAGGACTGGTATTCTGTGATATGCAACTCCCCGTAGTTTTTGCCGTCTATCCCGATACGGTCAAAGACTTCTTTCAAATGCTCGGCAGTCGTGGGGAATGATACCCATTCGCCCGCAGGTCTGCCCTCGGTGTACTTTCCAAGATTAGAAAGATACCCGCTTAAAATCGTTTCTGCCATGCGTTCACTCCTTTCGTTTTCAATCATGCGGTGCATAAGCGCGTAGTCCTCTATGCTCATGCTCCCGTCAAATAGATAAGGGTCGGGTTCTTCGCCGTCCCGGTAGGCTTTTTCAGAGAACGGCAGCCCCGCAGCGTGGGCGGCGGCTCTTGCTTCCTCGATAAGCTCCGGCGGCAGCCTGTCGTCGTGGGCTTCGATAAATTCCCCGATATTGCTATATCCGTTTTCGTAGTGGCGGCGCACCCCGGCGGTCAGCTCGTCAAGGTTCATATTCTCGCCAAGATAGCCGGAATAATAGCCGTTTACCACAACGGCGGCAGGGTCAGCCTGTTTAATTTCTTCCATGCGGCTTCTGTCCTCCGGGTAGAGGTAGTCGCCCATTTCAAGGTGGAAATATTCAGCGTTCCAAGAACGTCCCGTTTTCCAAAACGCCACCCAAGCGATACCGTCTTTTAATTCTTCTTGATAGTCCTTTACGGTGTCCCGTAAACTTGCCATGTGTAACCTCCTTTCTGCTGTTTCAGAGGGTTTGGGAAACTTCCCAACAAGCAAAAATCCCCGCCGTTCTCGGTAGAGAAAGCAGGGATTTTACGGAAAAGGGTACTCTTTTCCTATGCTTGCTATTCAGTTATTTTTTCTTCGGCAGTTCAATGCGGTAGTTGACATATTTCCCGCCCGTATCAGCCAATACGATAGTTCCGTCGTAGGTTTTGCCCGTCTTTGGGGAATAGAGCTTTTTCACATTTACTTTGCCGGATTTTAAGAGTGCAGCGGCAATCTTCGGGGTAAAGGTTACTTTTCGTTCTTCAAAGAAACGGTCATTTTTCCACATGGTAAAGATACATTCTTTATTGCTGCAATAGTAGCTTTTCTTTCCCTCATAGACAGGAGAACCGCAGCGGGGGCAGTTTCCCAACGCTTCCCGTTCCGGCTTGAACATCTGCGCTTTATCATCAGAAAGAAACGGATAGGTCTTTACCAGTTCCCGCGCCATATCCTCGATACCCTCCATAAATGCGGCGGGGTCTGCCTTGCCTTTTGCAATCTGCGTCAGATTGTTTTCCCATTCTGCGGTAAGCTGCGGGCTTGTCAAAGTGTCCGGCAGGACACACACAAGATTGATACCGTCCTTTGTGGGAAGTAGCTGCTTGCCTTTTCGCTCCACAAAGCCGCCCTTTACCAGTTTTTCAATGACGGCGGCGCGGGTGGCGGGAGTTCCAAGCCCTTTGCGTTCTGCGTCCGGGTCGGTGTCCTCACTTCCGGCGCGCTCCATAGCAGAGAGCAGCGACGCTTCGTTGTGAGGTTTTGGCGGTGTTGTGTCATGCTCCGTTACCTTTGCCGTCGGATTTTCAAAGGTCTGTCCCTCGGTAAATGGCGGCAGGGTCTTTTCTGTGTCACTGTCTGCGTCGTCCGTTTCGGGCTTGTTCTTTAAGGCTGCCCTGTATCTTCGGTCAATCTCTTTCCACCCGTCGGACAGCACCGTTTTTCCCCTTGCGATAAAAGACTGTCCGGCACATTCAAAAACTGCTGTAACCGCTTCAAAGGTATGCGGTGCAACGGTCGCCATGAGCAGACGCGCCCCGGCAAGGGTAAGGATATTCCTTTCGCTTTCCGGCAGCGCGGCAAGGTCAGTCTTTGCAAGCTCCATAGTCGGAATAATGGCATGGTGGTCTGATACCTTTTTACTGTTCAGCACCTTTCCAAGCTCCGGCGTGAAGTCTTTTCCCGCCATAAAAGAAAACTTTCCGCAAAGCAGCTTGATAATGCCCGCCGCTGTGTCGCCCATGTCGTCGGTCAGAAATGCGCTGTCGGTTCTCGGATAAGTAAGCAAACGCTTTTCATACAGGGCTTGTGCAAGGTCAAGGGTCTGCTTTGCGGTATAACCGAACAGGCGGTTTGCTTCCCTCTGTAAAGAAGTAAGGTCAAAGAGCTTCGGCGGGGCTGCGGTCTTTTTCTCTTTCACAAGGGAAGTGCAGGCTGCCCACGACGCTTCGCAAGCAGCTTTCAGCCTGTCAGCTTCGGAACGGTTAGACAGTTTTTCACTTGCAGCTTCCGCTCCGGATAAGGCAAGGCGCACATGGTAGTATTTTTCTTTCTTGAAAGTGGTAATCGCTGCGTCCCGGTCAACAAGCATTTTTAAGGTCGGGGTCTGTACGCGTCCCACGTTCAAGGTGTGGTTGTAAAGGACAGAGAAAAGACGGGTGGCGTTGATACCGATAAGCCAGTCAGCCTTTGCCCTGCACAATGCGGAAGCAAAGAGCGCGTCGTATTCCTCGCCGTTCTTCAGACGGGAAAAGCCCTCTTTGATTGCGCTGTCCTCCATAGAGGAAATCCAAAGGCGGCGCATAGGTTTCTTGCAGCCCGCCATTTCATAAACAAAACGGAAAATGAGTTCACCCTCGCGCCCTGCGTCGCAGGCATTGACGACTTCGTAAACATCTGCCCGGTGTATAAGCTCCTTTAAGGTCTTGAATTGCTTTTCCTTGTCAGCCGCAACGGTGTATTTCCATTCCTGCGGCAAAATCGGTAAGCTGTCATAGCTCCACTTTTTATATTGTTCCCCGTAGGTGGCAGCTTCCGCAAGCCCTACCAAATGTCCCACGCACCAAGAAACAAGATAGCCGCTTCCTGTGAGAAATCCGTCTTTCTTTTCCTTTGCCCCAAGTACGGCAGCGATTGTCTGTGCCACACTGGGCTTTTCTGCGATAACTAAAATCAATGATAAATCCTCCTTTCGGGTAAAAGAAAAGAGCAGCCATTTCTGGCTACTCTACAAATAAGCTATCTATTGATAGTCTTGAATAAATTTTAAAAATTCATCTCCGTATTTTGTGGTTCTTTTTGCTCTTGCAAGTTCTGTTGAAACAGGTGTATCAAAATCTACAATGCTTATTAAACTGTCTGAACAAAGCTGTCCTGCAATATGTTTTACAAACATTATATCATCTGCAAAGCAAGGAAGTTTCTCAATAATTCCTTTTATCGGGTGTTCTGTTCCACCAATCGTCCGAATTGTTGTTCCACTTCGCTTAATAACCTTTTCATTGTAATTATCTTGTGCGAAATATTTTAGCAACATTATATGACTTAATGTATAACTTCCAAGTAATGACAAGTAAAAAAGTTTTTTATCCGTTGGTATATCTATATTGTTTGCAGAAGAATAAAGTGCATTAGCAAAAAGCTCTTGCTTTTCTTTCTGATATGCTCTCATTGCTCCCATAGTTGCAACTTGAACACAAGAATAGAACGCCTCATCTTGTGCCAATTCATCTATTGAGCGTGGAATTTTTTCTAATATTTCCTCAACTCTTTGCTTCCACTCATTCATTCGTTTATCAGCCACATACCCTTGTGCCAAACTTATATACTCGGCTAAAAAACCACCTCCGGGGAATAATGATACAGCCCCTTTTCCAGTTGCTATTAAAGCGTCTGTTAATTTATTTCCCAATTCATCAGCTCCTTTGCTATATGATAATTATTTTACCACACAAAAAGAAGTTTCTCCACATTTCTTTTCAGCGTTCCGGCTCGGTTTCTTTTTTCTTCTGTACCTGTTTCAGACAGTACCCCACACAAGGGGACTGTCCCTTATAAGGGCAGGAAGCGCAAGCCGGGGGATAAGGAACGGGCGGCGCATTATCACGCCGCCCGTTCGGTTTCTGTATCATCATCTTTTCAAAGGGATTGTCGGTAAACAGGGTCATAGGGTTTCTTCCCCCGTTTCTTCATCTTCGGGAGTTTCCCCGGTATCTGCTTCCGGCTCGTCCTCGTCGTAATCCTCAAATTCAAAATCTTCAAGGTCGGTATCGCCCTTTACATTCTGCTTCGGCTTCATAAACTTAAAGTAGCAGAACGCTGCGCCGCCACCAAGCAGGGCAAAGAGGACTAAGGCAAGCACCACACCGGGATTGCCGCCTTTTTCTTTCGGTTCTTCCGGCTGCTCAGTTGGTGTTGGGGTAGGTTCTTTACCTGTGCAGCCTGTCATACTGGTAACACATACCGGGCAGGACGTGTTTACCTTTCCGGCTTCGCATTTTTCCGTACAGTTACAGATTTCCGGCTTTTTGGCAGCTTCGCCGTTTTCGGTCAGTGCCATAAGGTCGGCTTCGTCCACTTGATTTAGGAAATGTACGGTCTGTTCGCCCTCGGCGGCGCGATCAATGAGGATATAGAAATAGTTGCCGCTTTTGGTGGTAACAGTGATAAGCTGCTTATTGCCGCCGTAATCGTCAACCAGTGTTGCGTTTCCCTTTGGGGTAAGGGGCGGCGTTTCCTCTTTTTCCTCCACAATCACGCCGCTGTCATTAGTTGCGTCCTCTGCGGGCGGCTCTGTGGCTGCGCCCTGTGCATAGGCAGGGACAGAAAAACCGCCCATAAGGATAAGGGCGGCACAAAGGGCAGTCATGGTCTTTTTCAGTTTATTCTTCATCTGCATTTTCCTCCTGTTCTTCGTAGTCTGCTGCTTCGGTAACGTGTGCGGCGTTCATGCCGGGAATACCGCCGCCGGACAGCATAGCGTTAAGTTTCTGCGGGGTCAGTCGCATAGCTCGTACAAGCTGTACGATTTCAAGGTTTTCCGCTTCGGTTTTCTGCACTTCCAGTCCTTTTAACTTGTTCTGATACTCTGTGATTTTCTCGCGGGTCTTTGCGATTTCCTTATTGATACGGTCGATTTTATTGTTTGCCATAGGTCATTTCTCCTTTCTTTTTTGGACTGCTTTACCAGTTCATCAGCCCGTAGCCTTTGATACATTGATAGTTAAGGTCATAGCTCTTTATCTTGCAGGCGTCGCCGGAATTGCCCTCAACGGTATAGACGCGGCTGCCGTCCCTGCCAAGCACAAGCCCCACATGGTCGGCAACGCCGTCTAAATCCCAATCGAAAAAGATTGCGTCGCCCGGTGCGATATTCTCATAGCCGCGTGCGCCCCATTGTCCCCTTGACTGAAACCAAGGGACACCCTGCCATTCGCAGCCCGCAAATCGGGGTTCGCTTTTTCCGGCTTGATTGTAGCACCATGATACAAAACAGGCGCACCATTCCACGCGGCTGTTAAAGCCGTACCAAGACCAGTAAGGGTAGCCGCCCACATTTCCGACTTGCTGCTTTGCAAGTTCCATAAGCTCTTGATTTCCGGGGCGCGTACCGTTTACAAACTCCACGCCGCTTAAATCCTCGGACGGGCTTCCGTCGGGAGAACCGCCGCCAAAAATCAGCGGTTTGTTGCCGCTTGTTTCCAAGTACACATGGAACATTTCAAGCTGCTGTGGCGTAAGAAGTTCCTCCGCAAGCTCGGAAATCGGCTTATATGTCAGTTTCACATTCAAGATGTAATACTCATAAGGGACTTCCTCGGTGGTGGTTTCCCCGGTTTCCGGGTCGGTACTTGTTTCGGTGCGGTAGCGTATTTCCACTTCCTCGGTCAGCGTCAAGGTGTACTGCATGGAAAAGATACGTTCAAGCTCTGCCTGTGCGCTCTGCGGGGTGTAGCTCTGCAAGAGGGCGGTCAAGTAAGACGCAAGTTCGTGGGGGTTATGTCCGATACTGTCAAGGTCATAGCGGTATTCATCATAGCCGGGGTGGGTGTTTTCGATATTGTCAATCTCACTTTGCAGGGCATTTTCCATAGCGGCGTAGTTCTGTTCCGTTGCCACAAGGTCGCTGTCCTCGGACGTGTAGGACGTGCCAAGCACCCCGTTTGTCAAGCCCGAAAACATAGCCCCACAAGAGGACAGCCCTGCGGAAATCATAATAAAGAGAAGCAGCGCGGCAACTGCAATCAAAATGCCCGCCGGGTGTCTTGCCGCAAATGCGGCGGCTTTCCTCGTTTCCTCGGCGGTTTTCTTTGCCGTCTTTCTTGTGGCTTCTGCTGCGGCTTTTGCCCCTCCTTTCTTTGCCGCCTTTGCATACTGGCGTTTTATCTGCTGTTTCTGCATGAAACGGGAAAGAGGGTTAGAGGTAAGCTGCGGATTGTCGCGCAGGGTCTTGTGATACTGGAAGTTGACGTTTGCCTTAAATGCTGCCTTTTCTGCATTTGCTGCTTCCCGGTAGGGTTTCAGCTTATGGCTGCGGTAGCCCTGTTTTAACTTCCGCGCTCCGTATTTCGCGCCGCGCTCGGCAAGTTCCTCTGATTTATGCGCCCCCTCAACGCCGGAATTGTCCTTTTCAACCGAATGTATCTTGTTATGGACGAAAATCCCCGCTTCCTGTGCGGGGCGGGACAGCGGGTTTCCCTTTTTGCCGCCGGGTATCGGTTTTTCCTGTTCTTCAAAGCGTAAGCGGGTCTTTGCTTTTCCTGTGACTTCCTCAAAGGTGCGTTCCTTAACCAGTTTCTTTTGCTTTGGGATAGCTGCCTTTGCCGCGTCCAGTCGGTCAGCGGCTTTGTTTGATTTCTCAATATAGCGTTCCAGTTCCGGAGCGGCAAGTTCTTCCTCGGTAAACTGCAAGCGGGAAGATGTTGTTTGTGCGGTGGCTTCCTCCTGTGCCTTGCGTACCGCTTTTTTACTGGCTTTGCGGGTCTGCGCTGCTTCGATATGCTCCATAACGCGCTCTGCTGTGGCGGTGTCCCTTGCGGGGGCAGCCCCCGGCGCGTGGGGTAACGGGGCAGTTTGGGACGGTACACCTTGAAACTGCGTCCCGTCCTGTGTGGTTTGCTGCTCCGGGGACTTTTGAAAATCTGCGTCCTGTTCCCGTTTACTGATACGCTCGGCGGTCTGTTTGGTTTCGTTTACCTCGATAAGCCCGTCGCGGGTCATTTTCTGTGTGATTTTATCGCGGGATTTATATTGCTTCATGGTCTGCACCTCACTTTCCGCTTTCGGAAACTTCCTCCGGCTTCGTTGTCATTACCCGGTAAAGCTCGGTATCTTTCGGGAAGCGGTCTACAAAAGGCAGCACCACATTTCCATAGAAGATAAGCCCCTCGCCCGCTTCGGTGTGGGTAACATACTTCATCTGCTGCGGGGAAATATTAAGCTGCTTTGCAAGGATAGTACGGTCGCCCTGCGCTTGATTGAGCATGAGGACAAAATCACTGTTTTCAAAGATATTTTCCACCTCGCGGCTTGCCAAAAGGTCTTTGACGTTCTGCGTAATGGCTGTGGGGATACCGCCCCATTTACGGAAACGCTTCCAAATCTCCACGCTGTAAGCGGCGGTCTGTTCCTCTTTTAAGAGCAAGTGAAACTCGTCCATATAGTAGCGGGTGGATTTCTTTTCTGCGCGGTTTATCGTTACCCTGTTCCATGTCTGGTCTTGCACAATGAGCATACCTAACTTTTTAAGCTGCTTCCCAAGCTGCTTTATATCAAAGCAGACAAGGCGGTTAGAAAGTTCCACGTTGGTTCTGTGGTTGAATACGTTAAGGCTGCCGGAAACATACAGCTCCAATGCCGCCGCGATACGGGCAGCTTCCGGCTCCGGCTGTCTTAACAGCTCGTCGTAAAGGTCGCCCAAGATAGGCATTTTTGCCGGGTCTGGGTCTGCAAGGAACGGACGGTACACATTTCTTACAGCCCTGTCAATGACGGTCTTATCGACAGGCTGCAAACCCTCCTTGCCGCCAATGACAAGCTCGCAGAGGGAAAGGATAAAATCAGATTTCAAGGCTAACGGGTTGTCGTCCTCGGAATAGTTAAGGTTTATATCCATAGGGTTTACATACTGGGGCTTGCCGTCAATGCCCCTGCCCGTAGGGGAAAGCCGTATCACTTGCCCGTTCAGACGCTGCACAAGGGAAAAATACTCGGCTTCCGGGTCGCAGATGATAATGTCGTCGTCAGTAATGAGGAAAGCATTTGTCATTTCCCTTTTGGCGGCGAAACTCTTACCGCTTCCCGGCGTTCCCAAGATAAGCCCGTTTGGGTTTTTGAGCTGCTTTCTGTCGCAGAGTATCATATTGTTAGAAAGGGCGTTCAAGCCATAGTACAGGGCTTGCCCCGTCTGAAAAAGCTCCTGCGTGATAAAGGGAATGAAAATAGCGGTGCTTGATGTGGTAAGCCCCCGCTGTATCGGGATAAGGTTTTTCCCAATCGGCACACTGGATAAAAGCCCCGCTTCCTGCTGATAGTCAAGGCGTGTCAGGCGGCAGTTGTATTTCTGTGCGATACCCGCCGCAGCGAAAATGTCATTTTCCAGTTTCCGCTTCGTGTCTGCCATGTTTACCACAAGGAATGTAAGGAGAAACATTCGCTCGTTGCGGCTCTGTAAGTCCTGCAACAAGTTCTTTGCTTCGCTGCCAAAGGTGGCAAGGTCGGACGGGATTATATCCATGTCATAGCCGCTTCTAACCGCTTTTTTCTGTTCCTCAATCTTCATCTTGTCAAGGTCTGTGATTTTGCGCTTAATGGTCTTGATTGCTTCCGACTGGTCGATACTGCGGATATGTAAGTTGACGATTACACCTGTTTCCAAGTCCAGTATGTCAGCAAGCATACGGTCGTTGAGTTCCGGCGCAAGGATTTCAAGGAAGCTCGCCGCGCCGATTTTACGCCCCATGCGGAAATATCTGCCCTCGCCAAAACGGAAAGAGGACGGGGCGATAAAATCCTTTGTAGACAGCCCCGACGGGGTAAGCCAGTCAAAGGAAAAGGAGAACGGCTCGCCCTCCGGGTGGAATACCCCATGCAGCACCTTTAAGCGTTCATAGCCGGATAAGGGGCGGGCGGTTACGCCAAGCACCTTGAAATTGTTAAGCACGTCGGTTTCGATACGGGAAAGCCTTGACTTTGCAGCCGCCTTGTTATCGGCTTCAACAGTAAAGGTAATGTATTTGTGCTTCACAAGCCCGTTGTTGCCTTTACTAAGCTGATTTTTCAGCATATCCGAATACTCGGTGCGGATAGAGTTAAAAGCGTCCTCCTGTGCGGGGATAGAGATTGCTTTTTCTGCCTGTTCCCGCTGCGTTCCTTGATTGATGAAAGAAAGCTGCACGCTCACGCTCGCGTCAAAGTAGTTGAGGAAATCGCACCAGTTTTCAAAAATGGCGGTCTTATCGTCAGCCTGTGCAAGCTGATAATTGATGTCCTCGAACACGACGCACTTTGAATATCTCTTTTCCGTAACCTTGCAGATACCGTCCGGGTACATGGCAAGGTAGGGCATGGTCTGCTGTGCGGTGCGGGCTTTGCCGTCGCCTTTAGCCTTTCGGATAGCTTCGGCAATCTGTTTCTTTTCGGCGCGGGTCAGCTTACGCCTGTTTCCTGCGGCTTCCCGCGTCTTTTTTGTTTGTCCTTTTGACAATCGCTGATACCTCCTTTTCTAAGTTTTGCTGCTTTTCCAAGACAGCGTATAGGTTTTCGGTTCTGTAAGGTCGCTCCTTTGGGCGGGTAAACTTTGTCTGAATGATGTTCTTAACCACCACTTCAAGGGGCTGTCCATGCTTTTCATACATGGCAAGCAGGAAGCAGGGGAGCATGACGACAATCATCGCCATAGCCGCAAGATTTGTCCCTGCGCTGCCTTTGAGCAAAAAAAACAGCGGCAGTCCGATTAAGAGAGCCGCCGCAAAACAAACGATTTGCCGCTTTGTCAGATTGAAAGCGACTTTTGTTTTGACTTTGGATAGGTCTTTGGGTACAGGTACATACGCCAAGAAAAAACCTCCTTTCTGCCCTTAGTGGGCGTTGAATATGGATTTTGCCAGTGTGCCGGATTTGAACAGGGAAAAACAGAGGATAACCGTATAGGCGGCAAGGGAAAATACCGCGCTGTGCAGATTGTCTGCGATTATCATATCGTTTACCAGTACGGCGTAAATACCGACACATATCATAATGAGGAAGCCTTGAAAACCAAGAGCGAACAGCCCTTTTAGGTAGTTGTTTCCAATCTGTCCCCATTCTCTGTTGGTCATGGTCGCAAATGGAATAGGCGATACCGAACAGTAAAGGTAAATCTCTATCATTCTGCCGTATAGGATAACGGTTATCAGTACGGACATGATTTTCATGCAAAGGCTCACAAGGCTTGTTTCAAGCACAAGTAAGAGCAGTTCGGGGATTTCCATATCTTCAAGCCCCTCCTGCATGGCGGCAAGGGCTTCGGCAACGTCGATATTCGTATCGCCGCCGATAACCCCTGCTGCGCCGGAAACGATATGCTGCGCCATATCAAAGACCGCCATTGTGATGTTGAACGTGTTGGTTACGATAAACACCGCGACAAAGGCTTTGAATATCCACTTAAAGAACATGAATGTTTCTATGTCGTGCATATTGTTCTTTTCCGTTACCATGCTGATTAGCTCGTAGCATAGGACATAGGTAATGACAAGCCCCGCAATCGGGACGATTACATTTTCAGAAAGGGTCTGTATCATGCTGAAAATGTTGGCGTTCCACCCTTGCGGGGTCTGTCCTACCTCGTTTGCGATAGTCCCGACTTTTTCGTTTACGTCCCCGAACATAGTTGACAGATTACCGTTTATCGCTCCGATAAGGATTTCCTTTATCCATTCGTTAATCGCGTCAAGTATGCTCTGCATAGGCAGCTACCCGCGCTTAACCGAACAAGCCGGAAAGCAGAGGTACAAGGATAGTGCCGATAAGGGCAACACCGCCGCCTGCCATGAGCTGTTTTATCCCCAATTAGGTGTAAAACTCTGCTCGATGGCGGGCGGCGGCGTACAAAAAATCTATATGGTGTTTTTAAGAGAACCGTCCCGGCGGGACAGGTCAGGCAGTGACCTGTTCCACCTCTGG
>NZ_JACOOR010000003.1 GCF_014290175.1 Anaerosacchariphilus hominis | reverse complement strand
ATTGAGCGCAGGCAAATCAACCTTGTCATCACGAAAGACCTCAGCCGACTGGGGCGTAACTATCTGCAAACCGGGCATTTGATTGAGGACTTTTTCCCAAGAAACGGTGTCCGCTATATCGCCATGAATGACGGTATCGACACCCTTCGGGATAACAATGACATTGCCCCGTTCAAAAATATCCTGAATGAGATGTACAGCAAGGATATTTCCAAGAAAGTCCATTCCTCATATCTTCTGAAAGCGCAGAAAGGACAGTTTACCGGGTGTCTTGCCCCCTTTGGGTATCGGAAAGACCCGGAGGACAAAAACCATCTGCTCATTGACGAGGAAACCGCCCCGATTGTGCGGCTGATTTTCGGGTATGCCTTAAACGGTCATGGTCCGAACTATATCCGCAGACGGCTGGAGGAAGAAAAAATCCCCTGCCCCACATGGTGGAACCGGGAACGGGGGCTTCGCAATACCCGCACCAAATGGGAAAAGAAAGACCCGGAAAACGGGCGGTATATGTGGGACTTCTCCGTTATCAAAGATCTTTTGATGAATCCCGTCTACACCGGGGCGATTGCTTCCCAGAAAAAGGACTACCGCTTCAAAATCGGCACGATTGGGGAAAAGAAGCCGGAGGACTGGATTGTGGTGGAGGGACAGCATGAACCGCTGATTGACCGCATGAGCTTTGACATTGTGCAGAACAAGCTGAAATCCCGCCAGCGTCCGGGGCAGACCAATGAAATCAGCCTGTTTGCAGGGCTGCTAAAATGCGGCGAGTGTGGGAAGTCGCTGACGGTACGCTACACAAACGCAAAACATCCCCAGCGGATTTATTCCTGCAAGACCTACAACGCCTTTGGAAAGAACCACTGCACCCAGCACCGGATTGATTATGACACCCTTTACAGCCATGTGCTGCGGAAAATCCGGGAATGTGCCAGAGCTGCCCTGATGGACGGGGAAGCGGTTGCCGACCGCCTGACCAATACCTGTGAAGCAGAGCAACGGGAACAGCGGGAAGCAATGGAACGCTCCCTTACAAGGGACGAGGAACGGATTGAGGTTCTGGACAAAATGGTCATGCGGCTTTATGAGGATATGATTGCAGGGCGTATCAGTGAGCAGAATTTCAACACCATGCTGGAAAAGACACAGACCGAGCAGACGGAGCTTAAAACAAAAGTGTCCGAGGGCAGGAAGCGGCTGTCCGATGAAGTCCAGCTTGCCAATGACGCAAAACAATGGGTGGAAGCCATTCAGGAATACGCCAACATCACAGAGCTGGACGCAGCCACCCTCAACCGCTTAATCAAAGAAATCGTCGTGCATGAGCGCATTGACGAAGATAAAACAAGACACATTTCTATCGAAATTCATTTTAATCTCAAACCCATCCCGGAGGTGGAACAGGTCACTGCCTGACCTGTCCCGCCGGGACGGTTCTCTTAACAACACCATATAGATTTTTTGTACGCCGCCGCCCGCCATCGAGCAGAGTTTTTACACCTAATTGGGGATAAAACAGCTCATGGCGGGCGGCGGCGTCGCTTTGATCGGCGGCACCCTTGTTCCGCTTCTTTCCAAACTTTTTGGATAATGCCTAAAACAAATACCACCCGCCGCGCCCTCTCGGAAACGGGAGGGCGCGGGAAAGGAGGGATTAACTTTTGATATGGCAGATGATTGAAGATTGGTTTCGTGGCATTTTGACAGACGGGATTTTATCGAACCTCTCCGGCTTGTTTGACAGCGTAAATACAGAGGTTGGAGAAATCGCAACGCAAGTCGGCACGACCCCCGCCGGGTGGAACGCGGGCATATTCAACATGATACGCAGCCTTTCGGAAAATGTCATTGTACCGATTGCGGGCGTTATCATTACCTTTGTCATGTGCTACGAACTAATCCAGATTGTAATTGAAAAAAACAATCTGCACGATCTCGACACTTGGATTTTCTTCAAATGGATTTTTAAGACCTTTGTTGCGGTGCTGCTGGTAACAAACACTTGGAACATCGTCATGGGAGTTTTCGACGTTACGCAGAGCGTCGTCAATCAGAGCGCGGGGGTTATCATATCCGATACAAGCATAGACGTTACCACCGTCATTACCGACATTGAAGCAAAACTCGACGCTATGAGCGTGGGCGGTCTTTTGGGGTTATGGTTTCAATCCCTCTTTGTAGGGCTTACCATGAAAGCCCTGTCAATCTGCATTATGCTTGTGGTGTATGGGCGCATGATTGAAATATATCTTGTAACGAGCGTTGCCCCTATCCCTATGGCAACAATGGTAAATCACGAATGGGGCAGCATGGGACAGAATTACTTAAAATCTTTGCTTGCGCTTGGTTTTCAGGCGTTTTTGATTTTGGTGTGCGTGGGCATTTATGCGGTCTTGATACAGACAATCGCAGCAACCGACGACATTTCCGGCGCGATCTGGGCTTGCATGGGCTATACCGTCCTCTTGTGCTTTACCCTTTTCAAAACGGGGAGCCTTGCAAAGAGCGTCTTTTCGGCACATTAAGGGGGTGAGTTATGATTTGAAAATCGGCTTAATCGACGTTGACAGCCATAATTTCCCCAACCTCTGCTTGATGAAGCTATCCGCGTATCATAAAGCAAAGGGGCATACGGTGGAATGGTGGAACGCAAAGGGGCGGTACGACCTTGTATATAAAAGCCGCGTCTTTACGGACACCTATTCCAAAGACACGATAACCGTTACCAACGCGGAACAGGTTATTTTCGGCGGTACGGGCTACGACACGAAAAACCGCTTGCCGCCGGAAGTGGAACACAGTTACCCGGATTATTCTATCTACCCGCAGTTTTTCGGGATTGCCTACGGCTTTTTAAGCCGGGGTTGTCCGAGAAATTGCGGGTTTTGCATTGTCAGCGGTAAAGAGGGGCGCAAAAGCGTTAAGGTTGCGGATTTGTCCGAGTTTTGGAAATGGCAGCCGGAAATAAAAATCATGGACGCTAATCTGCTTGCCTGTCCCGACCATGAAAATCTCATTGAGCAGCTTATACGAAGCCGCGCATGGGTGGATTTTTCGCAAGGGCTGGATATTCGCCTTGTGAACAGGGATAATGTCAGCCTGTTAAATCGGGTACGGATAAAAGCGGTACATTTTGCATGGGATAATCCCGACGAGGACTTGACCGGGTATTTCCAACGTTTTTTGGATTTGACAGCCATTAAAAGCAGCCGCCAGCGGCGCGTGTATGTTCTTACCAACTACGGCAGCACTCACGAACAGGATTTATACCGCGTGAACACCTTGCGGGCTATGGGCTTTGACCCGTATGTGATGATTTACGAGCGTCCAACCGCCCCGCCTGTTACCCGCCATTTGCAACGATGGGTAAACAACAAGCGGCTTTTCTATGCTGTTCCCCGCTTTGAAGATTACATTCCGGGCAGAAAGGAGGTATGAAATGGCGTATGTAACCGTCCCAAAGGACTTAACAAAAATCAAAAGCAAGGTAATGTTCAACCTTACGAAACGACAGCTAATTTGTTTCAGCGCGGCGGTGGCAATCGGACTGCCGCTGTTCTTTTTGGTAAAAGGCAGCGTTGGAACGAGCGCAGCGGCATTGTGCATGGTGCTTGCCATGCTGCCTATGTTTTTGCTTGCCATGTACGAGAAAAACGGGCAACCGCTGGAAGTGATTATTCGGCAATTTGTGGAAGTGAAGTTTCTTCGCCCCAAAGAGCGACCTTATCAGACCAACAATTTTTATGCCGCCCTTGCGCGGCAAGAGCAATTAGATAAGGAGGTACGGGCGATTGTCAAAGGAAAAGAAAAACACCCAAAACGAAAAGCGTAAACTTTCCCGACAGGAAAGAAAACAGATAGATACCCTTATCCGACAGGCAAAGGGCGACGGGAAGCCCCATACGGCGCAGGACAGCATACCGTTTGAGCGAATGTATAAGGACGGGATTTGCCGCCTTGCAAACGGGCGGTATTCCAAGTGCATTGAGTTTGAGGATATAAATTATCAGCTTGCGCAGCCGGACGACAAAACCGCCATTTTTGAAGCCCTTTGCGATATGTATAACTCGTTCGACGCTTCTATCAGCGTGCAGCTTTCCCTAATCAGCCGCCATGCGAACAAGGACGATTTTAAGAACAGTATCACGATTGCACCGCAGAATGACGACTTCGACAGTATCAGAGCAGAATACACCGAAATGCTTAGGACGCAGCTTGAACGCGGAAACAACGGGCTTATCAAAACCAAGTTTCTCACCTTTACCGTTGAAGCAAAGGACATTAGATCGGCGCGGGCGCGTCTTGCCCGCATTGAAACGGACACCCTCAACCATTTTAAGGTGATCGGCGCGGCGGCGCGGGTATTGGACGGGAAACAGCGTCTTGAAGTGCTGCATGGGATTTTTCACCCGGACGGGGAACGCTTTAACTTTGCGTGGGAATGGCTACCCGCAAGCGGGCTTTCCGTCAAGGACTTTATCGCCCCGTCCTCTTTCCGATTTGGCGACGGGCGAATGTTTCAAATGGGCGGCAAGTTTGGTGCGGTTTCCTTTTTGCAGATCGTCGCGCCGGAACTCTCCGACCGTATGCTTGCCGACTTCATGGACGCGGAAAACGGGATTATCGTCAATCTGCACATTCAGAGTATCGACCACAACGAAGCAATCAAGACGATTAAGCGCAAGATCACCGACCTTGACCGCATGAAGATTGAAGAACAAAAGAAAGCAATCCGCAGCGGTTATGACATGGATATTATTCCGTCCGACCTTGCCACCTACGGCGGGGAAGCAAAAAACCTACTCCGCGATTTGCAGAGCCGCAACGAAAGAATGTTTCTGCTCACGCTGCTTGTCTTAAACCTTGCAGATACCAAGCAGAAATTGGATAACGAAGTATTTGGGGCGGCGGCAATCGCACAGAAATACAACTGCATTTTGACCCGCCTTGACTACCGGCAGGAACAGGGGCTTATGTCCTCTATCCCGTTGGGGGAAAACCTTATCCATATCCAGCGCGGCTTGACGACCAGCAGCACCGCCGTTTTCGTTCCCTTTACGGTGCAAGAGCTGTTCCAAAGCGGCGAAGCATTGTATTACGGCTTAAACGCCCTTTCCAACAACATGATTTTGTGCGACCGAAAGAAGCTGAAAAACCCCAACGGCTTGATACTCGGCACACCGGGCAGCGGCAAAAGTTTTTCTGCAAAACGCGAAATCACAAACGCTTTTCTTATTACGGCAGATGATATTATCATTTGCGACCCCGAAGCCGAATATTACCCCCTTGTCGGACGTTTGAAAGGACAGGTTATCAAGGTTTCGCAGAACAGCACGCAGTACATTAACCCTATGGATATTAACCTCAATTACAGCGAGGGCGACACGCCCATAGCCTTAAAGAGCGATTTTATCCTTTCCTTTTGTGAGTTGATTATGGGCGGTAAAAACGGGCTGGAAGCTGTTGAAAAGACCTTGATTGACCGCGCTGTTATCAGCGTGTACCGCAACTACCTTGCCGACCCGAAGCCTGAAAATATGCCGATTTTGGGCGACCTCTACGACGAAATCAAGAAGCAGCCGGAAAAGGAAGCGCAGCGTATCGCGGCGGCATTGGAACTCTATGTAAACGGCAGCTTGAACATTTTTAACCACAGGACAAACGTTGACATTCATAATCGCCTTGTCTGCTTTGATATTAAGGAACTCGGTACGCAGCTTAAAAAAGTCGGTATGCTTATCGTCCAAGACCAAGTATGGAACAGAGTAACGGTAAACCGCAGCGAGGGCAAGGCGACGCGGTATTACATCGACGAGTTTCATTTGCTCTTGAAAGAGGAACAGACCGCCGCCTATTCCGTCGAGATTTGGAAGCGTTTTCGCAAGTGGGGCGGTATTCCGACAGGTATCACGCAGAACGTCAAAGACCTTTTGACGAGCAGAGAAGTTTCAAACGTTTTTGAAAACAGCGATTTTGTCTATATGCTCAACCAAGCCCAGGGCGACCGGGAAATCCTTGCCAAGCAGCTTAACATTTCGCAGCAGCAAATGACCTATGTAACCCATTCCGAAGCGGGCGAGGGACTTATCTTCTATGGCAACGTGATTTTGCCCTTTATTGACCGTTTCCCGAAAGATACGGAACTCTACCGCGTAATGACGACCAAGCCCGGCGAGGTGTCGGCATGAGGATAGAAACGGATAAAATCTATTGCGGCGACAGCTTGCAGGTGCTTCAAACCTTGCCGGATAACTGTTTGGATTGTTGCGTAACGTCCCCGCCCTACTATGCTTTGCGCGATTACGGCACAGACGGGCAGATCGGGCGGGAAGCAACGCCGGAGGAATATGTTTCCCGCATTACGGCGGTTTTCCATGAGGTAAAGCGGGTGCTTACGCCGGAGGGTACTTGTTGGCTGAATATCGCGGACACTTATTGCGGCACAGGCAGCAAAGCCGACCACCAAGACCCGAAATACCCCAAAGGCAGGAACGGGCAGCAAGTGGCGGTAAACCACCGCGCCCCCGGCTGCAAGCCGAAAGACCTAATCGGTATTCCGTGGCTTGTAGCCCTTGCCTTGCGGGGCGACGGTTGGTATTTGCGCAGTTCTATCATTTGGCACAAGGGAAACGCCATGCCGGAAAGCACGCGGGACAGACCGACGCGCTGCTATGAATATGTGTTTCTGCTTACCAAGTCAAAGAAATATTACTATGATTGGCAAGCAGTAGCCGAGCCGATAGCCCCCACAACGGCGGTACGGCTGAAAAGCGGAGTTGGGAAAGGCAACAAATATGCCGCTACCGTTCCGGGGCAAAACCAGCCGCAGAAAATCAACCGTCCCCGCAGGAAAGGCGCATACACCGACGAAATGATTTCCCCCGTCCGCAGCCGCCGCAACGTTTGGCAGATCAACACAGCTTCCTATCGCGGCGGGCATTTTGCAGCGTTCCCGCCCAAACTTGCGGAAACGTGCATTTTGTCGGGCTGTCCTGTCGGCGGGATTGTGCTTGACCCGTTTTTAGGCAGCGGCACGACCGCAGCGGCGGCAAAAAGCCTTTCCCGCCGCTATGTGGGTATAGAGATCAACCCCGAATACTGCACCCTTGCAAAACAGCGTATTGGAGGTGATGAACATTGAGCAAGGAATTAAAAGCCCCCGACAAGGTAACGCAGAAAATGACCCGCGACGGGGCGATTGCGGAAAACCTTACGACGGGCGAAACAACGAGTATCAGCGAAAGACCGCCGGAGGAAAACTATTCAGCCCCCGTAGCGGGAGCAGCAGAAAAGACAACCCAACGTATCAGCACAGAGGTTAGCCGCCACTTTGAAAAGGGCGCGGAGAAAAAGACCCTTGACGCAGCACAGCTTAAAACCCATACGTCCCGCTTGCAGTTTTCCGAAGCGGAACGGGCAACGCCGGACCTGCAAAAGGCAATCAAAAAATCCGATACGGCGGCTGACCGTTTAGACAAAGCGCGGGCAGCTATCCCCAAACAGACCAAAATCACAAAAGAGCGCGTTTTTGACGAAGCCAAAGGCAAAGCAAAGACGCGCCTTGCTTTTGAAAAAACGGATAAGCCCCCAAACGGCAAGTTGCGTCATAACCCGTTATCCCGTCCGGCGCAGGAATTGGACGCCGCCGTACATGGAAAAATCTATGAGGTGGAGAAAGAAAACGTCGGTGTGGAAAGCGGACACAGGATAGAACTTGTGGGCGAGAAAGCGGGCGGCATGACGACGCGGGCAGTAAAACGCGGCATACGCAGCCATAAGCTGAAACCTTACCGGGCGGCGGCAGCAGCCGAGAAAAAGGCAGCAAAGGCAAACGCCGATTTCCTCTACCAAAAGGCGCTGCATGATAACCCCGCCCTTGCGCACTCCAACCCGATTTCCCGTTTTTGGCAAAAACAGCGCATTAAAAAGCAGTATGCAAAGGCGTTGAAAACGGGCGGCAAGGTGAAAAAGACCGCCGAAGCCACCGCAAAGGCGGCGAAGAAAACGGCGCAGGAAACCAAACGGGCGACGTTCTTTGTCGTCCGGCATTGGAAAGGCTGTTTGATTGTGGGCGGGATTGCCTTTATCGTGCTTCTGTTTTTCGGCGGCTTGTCCTCTTGTTCCCTGTTCGGCGGCAACAGCGGCAGCGGCTTGATTGCGTCGTCCTATCTCTCCGAGGACGCGGATATTACAGGCGCAGAAAGCGCGTATGTCGCTATGGAAGCCGAGTTACAGGATATGCTGGATAACATCGAAAGCGAATACCCCGGCTATGACGAATACCGGGTAACGGCTGACGAGATCGAGCATGACCCGTATGTGCTAATCTCTATCCTCTCCGCTTGGCATGAGGGCGTGTTTACTCTCGATGAAGCGCAAAGCACCCTTGAAATGCTCTTTGATAAACAGTATATCTTGACGGTTACGGAGGAAGTCGAGGTACGCTACCGCACCGAAACGCGGACGGACAGCGAAGGCAACGAATACGACGTTGAAGTAGCCTATAACTATTACATTCTCAATGTGGATTTGGAAAACTTCAACCTCTCCCATGTTCCCGTTTACATTATGGGCGAGGAACAGCTATCCATGTACGCTATGTATATGTCGTCGCTGGGAAACAGACCCGATCTTTTCCCGCAATCCGGCTATATTTCAAAATACTATGAAAACCCGCCAGCGGATTATGAAATCCCGCCCGCCTATCTGGAAGATGAACAGTTTGCGCGGCTCATTGAGGAAGCGGAAAAGTATGTCGGTTTTCCTTATGTGTGGGGCGGCAGCAGCCCGGAAACCTCTTTTGATTGCAGCGGTTTTGTTAGCTATGTGCTGACGAACAGCGGCTTATACAATACGGGCAGACTTGGGGCGCAGGGGCTTTACAACATTTCAACCCGCGTTTCCAACCCGCAGCCGGGGGATTTGGTTTTCTTTACGGGTACATATGACACACCGGGGGTATCTCATGTGGGTATCTACGTTGGCGAGGACGGGGACGGAAGCCCCGTCATGCTGCATTGTGGCGACCCGATACAATACGCAAAACTTGATACAAGCTATTGGCAATCCCATTTTTACGCCTATGGGCGGCTACATTACAACTGACTTTGAAAGGAGTTTATTTCTATGGCAAACACGAAACTTGACCGTATCGAAAGGGATATTGAGAAAACGAGGGCGAAAGTCCTTGAATACCAAAAAAGGCTGAAAGACCTTGAAGCGCAGAAAATCGAGGAAGAAAACGCGCAGATCGTTCAAATGGTGAAAGCGGTACACCTTGACGGGGCGCAGCTTGCCGCGTTCCTCTCCGCCTATGCCAACGGCGAAATCATTTTGCCGCAGCCGGACACAGACTATACCGACGAACAGGAGGAAACCGAAGATGAAGCATAAAAAACTGTTCCGCAGCGTTACCGCTTTGCTTGCCGCCCTTGTACTCATGGGCGGCTTTTCTGTTACCGCTTTTGCGGGCGGCGGTGATGTGAGCGACGAGCCGCCTACCCCCGTAACCGAAACCGAGCCGGAAGAAACGACGGGCGGCTATGAGCCGCAGCCCTTAACGCCGGAGGGCAACATGAGCCTTGTGGACGACATAACGGGCGAAGCGTCCGGCGATAAGCAGTTTATTACCGTCGTTACGAAAAACGGAAACTATTTTTACATCATCATTGACCGCGCCGAGGACGGAGAAAACACCGTCCATTTCCTCAATCAAGTTGATGAAAAAGACCTTTTGCAGCTTATGGAGGACGAACAGACCGAAGCCCCCGCTTGTAGCTGTACTGAAAAATGCGTTGCCGGAAGCGTCAACACCGATTGCCCCGTTTGCAGCGTCAATATGAGCGAGTGCGCGGGCAAGGAAGCCGAGCCGGAGCCGGAAGAAACCGAGCAGCCGGAGCCGGAGGAAGATAAAGGCGGCGGCATGGGCGGTGCTATTCTGCTTGTCGTGCTGCTTCTTGCCGCAGTGGGCGGCGGCGCGTTCTATTACTTTAAGATTATGAAGCCCAAAAAGGACGCGGCAAAAGGCAGCAGCAACCTTGACGATCTCGATTTTGACGAGGACGACGAGGACGAGGAAGAATTAGAAACCGAGCAGGAGGACGAGAAAGTATGAAACTTGTAATTGCAGAGAAACCGAGCGTCGGGGCGGCGATTGCCGCCGTACTTGGCGCGAATGAAAAGCGCAGAGGATATTTTGAGGGCGGCGGCTACCTTGTGTCCTGGTGTATCGGGCATTTGATTAGCCTTGCGGACGCGGCGACCTACAACGAGCAGTACCGAAAATGGAAGTATGACGATCTCCCCATTGTCCCGCAGGATTGGCAGTTTACCGTTGCCAACGGCAAGGAGCAGCAGTTTTCCGTACTCAAAGACCTTATGCACCGCAGCGACGTTTCCGAGATTGTCAATGCGTGCGACAGCGGGCGCGAGGGAGAACTCATTTTTCGCTTTGTCTATGAACAGGCAAATTGCAAAAAGCCCTTTTCCCGCCTTTGGATTAGCAGTATGGAAGAAAGCGCAATCCGCGAGGGCTTTTCAAACCTCAAAGACGGGCGCAGCTATGACAACCTCTATCAATCCGCGCTTTGCAGAGCAAAGGCAGATTGGCTTGTCGGGATTAACGCGACCCGCCTTTTCTCTATCCTCTATCACAAAACGCTGAATGTCGGCAGAGTGCAGACGCCCACCCTTACCATGCTGGTAAACCGCGACTATGCGATCAGCAGCTTTAAGAAAGAAAAATATCATGTTGTCCGTCTGGACGCGGGCGGTGTTTCGGCTTTGTCCGAAAGGTTGAACGACGAAGCGGCAGCGCAGCAGATGAAAGCGGCTTGCGAGAAATCGCAAGCCGTTTGTACTTCCCTCAAAAAAGAGAAAAAGACCGTTGCACCGCCGAAGCTGTTTGACCTTACCGCGTTGCAGCGCGAAGCCAACCGCCTGTACGGGTTTACGGCGAAACAGACCCTTGATTATGCGCAAGCCCTCTATGAAAAGCGGCTTTTGACCTATCCCCGCACCGACAGCAAATATATCACTTCCGATATGCAGGACAGCACAAAGGAACTCATTACCGGGCTTTGTTCGCTGCTTCCCTTTATGCGGGACGTGAAGCTGCAAGCAGACCTTACAAGGGTTTGCGACAACAGCAAAGTAACCGACCACCACGCTATTTTGCCGACAGCCGAGTTTTTGAAAACGGGCTTTTCTTCCCTTACCGACAGCGAAACAAAACTTATGACCCTTGTATGCGCGAAGCTGCTTTGCGCCGCAGCCGCGCCCTATGAATATGAAGCGGTTACGGCGGTTATCTCTTGCGGCGGTTATACCTTTACCGCAAAGGGAAAGACGACGCTTTGCGAGGGGTGGCGTGAGATTGAAAAGCTGTCCCGCGCCGCGTCCGAGGAACAGGACGAGGACGCAGAGCCGGAAACCGTTTTGCCGCCGCTTGCCGAGGGGCAGACCTTTGACAATCCGGCAGCGGAGATCTCCGAGTGTTACACGCAGCCCCCGAAAGCATATACCGAAGATACGCTTCTGTCCGCTATGGAGAACGCGGGCAAGGAAGAAACGCCGGAGGACGCAGAGCGCAAAGGGTTAGGCACTACCGCAACGCGGGCGGGTATCATTGAAAAACTCATTAGTGCGGGCTTTGCCGAGCGCAAGGGCAAAAAGCTAATCCCCACAAAGGACGGGTATAACCTTGCCGCTATCCTGCCCGACAGCCTTACGTCCCCGCAGCTTACGGCAGAATGGGAAACGCGCCTTACCGGGATTGCAAAGGGCAGCGACAGCCCCGCCGACTTCATGCGCGGGATTGAGGAAATGACAGCGGGGCTTGTCAAGACCTATTCCGCGATTTCCGAGGATAAAGCGAAGCTGTTTACCCCGCAGCGGGAAGCAATCGGCACTTGCCCCCGTTGCGGCGCGGCGGTTTACGAGGGCAAGAAAAACTTTTACTGCTCCGACAGGGCTTGCAGCTTTGTGATGTGGAAGAATGACCGCTTTTTTGAGCAGCGCAAAAAGGCTTTCACAAAGGCGATTGCCGCCGCCCTTTTGAAAGACGGAAAGGTAAAAATCAAAGGTATGTACTCGACCAAGACGGGAAAGACCTTTGACGGAGTTGTGCTGCTTGCCGACACAGGCGGCAAGTATGTAAACTTCCGCGTCGAGCAGAACCGAAAATGATAAGGCTTGATGAAAAGCAATACCGCGCCGTAAAGAAAATGACCCGCGCCGCTTGTGCAAACAACGATTGCGGGAATTGTCTGCTGCTGGACGACGGGGAAACTTGCGTGTGTGTGCAGAGTATCAGCTATTCGCTGTTATGCCGCTATTTCCGCGAAGCGGTATTACCCGCCGACAGGCAGCTTTGCGAACAGATCACCCGCAGCGGGGAAACCGATTTGAAGCGTTGCGCGGTATGCGGCAGCACGTTTGCGGCGGGCAGCAACCGGGCGAAATACTGCCCCGATTGCGCGGCAAAGATACGCCGCAGACAGAAAGCCCAAAGCGAGAGAAACAGGCGTTTACGGATAAAAACAACTACATAGCAAGCACAGCAAACGAGTACCCGTTTGCGAGAAATGCCCGCGCTTCCCATAGAGAGCGCGGGCATTTTGCTTGTTGGGATAGTCCCAAACCCTTAAAAATCGAGAAAGGACGTGATGAAACAATATGCCGTATTCTTCATACGACCATGACAAATTGGAAACCGCCGAAACCATGCGGATAGAACGCCGGATATATTTTGAAGCAAAGGACGGGGATATTGCCCCCTATGTTTCCTTGCCGCCGGAGCAGCTACACGCCATGCGCGAGGAAAGCGCGGCAGCGGAACAGGCGATTTTTAACGATCTCTCAAGCCGCGCCGCCGCATGGGAGGAACAGGCGGGCAAAACGCTTTTGCTTGACAAAGCGATTGAATACACAAGGACAACCGTTGTGCAGCACACCGCTAACGAGTGGCAGACCACCGAGCATAACCGCCATATTCGCAGCAACCGGGTATATCAGATGAATTACTACATTTACGAGAATACCCGCTACGACAAAGAAGCGCAGAAATCTATCCCGTATTCATGGACGCTTACATGGAGCGTGCGCACCAACAGCCCAAGCAGAACCCAAGCGAAGATTGCCGGACAAGATAGAAAGGTTTTCACCGACAAGGCAGCTATGGAAAAGTATCTGAATGGGCGTATCAAAGCGTATGACCGCTTGTTTACGGAAATCTCCCCGCCTATCCCGCAGGAGTACGCCGACTATTTCAAAGTAAACGGTATGCTCATGCCGGACTACACCATAGAGGGCGAAGAACCCCCGCAGCAGCAGCAACAGGCGGCAGCTATCCCCGAAACTACCGGGCAGGAAAAGGAGCGTGAACACATGAGCGAACAGTTTTCTATTATGATTGGCAACCGCAGCCGTTTTGAAGCGGGCGACCCAAGCGGCTATTGGCTGGATATGCCCGCCACAAAGGAGCAGCTTCACGAAGCCATGCAGAGCGTCGGCATTACCGCCGATAACCCGCAGGATTTTTCCATTCGCGGCTTTTCCGACGACCCGGAGAAACATATTGCCTTGCCTTATGAAATGGTATGCGCCGCCGACGTGGACGAACTCAATTTTCTTGCGGCGCGGCTCGAACAGCTTGACCCCGCCGAGGTTGGCAAGCTGAACGCAGCTTTGCAGCAGAAAAACGGGCTTGCAAATATTGGACAGGTAATTGACTTCACCTACAACGTGGATTTTTACGTCCATATCCCCGAAGTACATAACTACCACGATTTGGGCGACTATTACTTAAATCAATCCGGCATGGTACAAATGCCCGAAGAATGGAAAGGCGGCATTGACCTTTCTACTTTTGGCAGGAACGCTGCCGCGCAGGAAAAAGGCGCGTTTACCGAGTACGGCTATATCGTGGAAAGCGGCGACGAGTGGGAGCGTCAGTTTGAGGGGCGCGAAGTGCCGGAAGAATACCGCATTATGAGTTACCCGCAGCCGGAGCGCGGCGAACAGGACAAAGCCTATATGGACGCAGCCGAAACGCAGCAAGCAGACGCACAGGCCGCAGAGCCGCAGCAGCCCCGCCCCGTCGTCCCCATTATCCTTACTTCCGAAAAGCCCGCCGAAAAGGTAAAGGAGATCACCGCGCGTTTGGAACAGGGCGTACAGGCGATTTTTGACAGCGACCGCTACAAAGAGTTTCTAACCGCTATGTCAAAGTTCCATGATTATAGTTTGAATAACACTATCCTAATTGCTATGCAGGGCGGCAATTTGGTAATGGGCTTCCGTCAATGGGAAAAGGAGTTTGACCGCCATGTAAAGAAAGGCGAGAAAGGCATTAAAATCTTTGCCCCCGCGCCCTACAAGGTGAAAAAGCTGGTTGATAAAATCGACCCCGAAACGAGAAAGCCCATGCTTGACCGCGAGGGAAAAGTGGTAAAGGAAGAAAAGGAAATCACCGTCCCCGCCTTTAAGGTTATAACCGTCTTTGATATTTCGCAGACCGAGGGCAAGGAGTTTCCCGACCTTTCCGTTAAACCGCTGCTTGCCGATGTGGAGCAGTACGAGGATTTTTTCGCCGCCCTTGAAAAAGCGTCCCCCGTCCCGATTGCATTTGAGCAGATCACAAACGGCGCAAATGGGTATTTCAGTTTGACCGACAAGCGTATTGCAATCAAAGAGGGCGTGAGTGAATTACAGGCGGTAAAGACCGCCATTCACGAAATCGCCCATGCGAAGCTGCACGACGTAGACTTAAACGCCCCGCCGGAGCAGCAAAACCGCGTTGACCGCCATACCTGCGAGGTAGAAGCGGAAAGCGTCGCTTATACGGTTTGCCAGCATTTCGGCCTTGATACTTCCGATTACTCTTTCGGCTATGTGGCTGGTTGGAGCAGCGGCAAGGAAATGACCGAGTTAAAAGCGTCCCTTGAAACAATACAGACCACCGCAAAGGAACTCATTACCGAGATTGAGGGGCATTTTACCGAGTTGCAGCAGCAGCGGCAAGCCGAGCAGGAGCAGGGCGATACCTTTTCCATTTATCAGTTAAAGCGCGGGGACGAAACAAGGGACTTGCGCTTTGAGCCTTATGACCGTCTGCAAGCGGCTGGACTTACCATTGACCGGGTAAATTATGAACTCGTCTATACTGCACCGCTTACAAAGGATATGACGCTGGGCGACATTTGGGAAAGGTTTAATATCGACCACCCCGCCGACTTTAAGGGGCATAGCCTTTCCGTTTCCGACATTGTTGTGCTTCATCAGAACGACGAGGACACCGCCCACTATGTAGACAGTATCGGTTTTCAGCAAGTGCCGGAGTTTTTGCAGGAGCAGCAGACCCCCGTATTTGACAAGCTGCCGCCCGAACAGCAGCAAGCCTTGTCCGACACCGTACAAGACACTTTGCAAATGCTGGTTGACGCAGACAAGCGGATTTATGGCGACGTTACGGGCAAGACCCTTGAAGCAATCGCGGCGCAAGGATATTCCTACAAGGACGGGCAGCTTGAAAAGCAGCAGCCGGAAGCGACCCCCGACAGCCTTTTGACGGGTGAAACCGTTAGAACGCCGAGGGGCAATTTTCATATTACCGATATGAGCCGTGAACAGATCGAAGCGGCGGGATTTGGTTTTCACCATGCGTCGGAGGACGGGAAGTATCTCATTATGGGGAATGGCACACAGGCTTATGCCATAGCCGCCGAGCAGCCGCAGCGGGATAATCCCTTAAAGCACGTCGAGGACACCATAGAGCAGAACGACAACAATTTTGACGGGCTTATCAACAATACGCCGCAAACGCCCACCGTTGCAGATTTTGAGCAGCGGGCAAAGGCGGGGGAAGCGATTTCCGTTACCGACCTTGCAAAAGCGGTAAAAGCCGAGAAACGGGAACAGCCGCAGAAAAAACCGTCCATTTTGAAGAAGCTGGACGAATACAAGAAACAGGCGGCGCAGCAGCCGAAAGATAAACAGAAAGAGCATAAAAAGGATTTGGAGGTTTGATAGCATGAATACCCGCTTTACCATTGAGGAAGAAAACATTGTTGCGATCTACGCCGAGGACAGCCGGGAAACAACGCTTGAAAATATCCTTGCCGCCATGCCCTACATGGACGAGGATATGCGCCAGCTTGCCGCCGCAGCGGTGAACAAGCTGCAAGCCATGACGGACAGCGAGTTTTCCGAAAGGGAGTTTATCTTGACCGACGAGGAATAGCCCATAGAGAACAGGGGCGCGGTTGCCGATTTCCGGCACCGCGCCCCTGTTCTTTTTTTGTCCTTGCGTGGACAATTAGAAAGCCGTTTTTGCGGGTTTGAATATACTTTATCGTCTATGTCGTTTTCATGCGCTGGAAGCCGCAGAAACACAGGCGTTTTCAGCCCTTAACATTCCACTTGCCACCCCATGTTTTGCGCCTTATCGCTCCTGCTCCCGCGCCCTGCTTTGGGACGGGTAAAGAATACTATCGACGTTCTTTTTGACAACGCCGTATTCCTGCATTTGCTTCTTGGCTTGCCGATAATCTTCATACAATTTGGTTTTCCTGTCGTTTAAGCTTCTATACTCCTTGCGCAGCGCGGCGAGATCGGGCAGCTTCTTTATCTGCATTTCCTTTAATGCCCTTGCCGCAGCTTCAAACAGGATAATTTCGCTTTCATGCCCCCGCAGATACTTTTCCTTGTCCGGCGATTTTCGGTATTCATCGTAAATCGGTTTTAACTGTCGGTATGTGGTGGTGTGCTTGATAAGCAGCGACAAATCAGACATACGCTGTTCCACTTCCTTAACCGCCTTTGCCGCCGCGTCATGGGCGGTCATAATATCCGCAATTTTGCTTTCAAGGTCGCTATAATATTCAATCTTGTTTTCGGTCAAGAAGTTCATGCTTTTCGCAGCCTGTTTCAGATTATGGATTTTCGCCCACCGTTCATAGCCCGCCGATTGTTGGGCTTTGATACTGTTTTCAAGATCGACGACAAGCCGGATTTTCTTATCTTCCCGCAGCGTTTTTGTTTTGGCAACATACACGCCCTTGATACGCTCCTTTATCGCTTCTTCCGTATAGGCCGCGCCGAGCGTCTTTGTGCGGGTAAACCGTTCCTGTCCGGCAGCGCGAAAGGAAATGTATTTGCCCTGTTTGATTTCATACCCCATTTCCTGCAAGCGGCGCAGCAGTTCGTCAAAATCTTTCACTTGGGGAATGAGAGTATCTATCGCCGTTTTCAGCTTTGCTTTGTAGCTTGTCCCTTGCTTTTCGGCGGTGTATTCTGCATAGCTTTTTCCCTTGTCCTGTCCCGGTACGACGACGGATAGCCCATGCTCTTTACATATCCTGTCGCTGGTGCGCCGGATAAAGTGATAGCTTTGCTTGTTGGAATGGTACTTTTTGTAGTCAACGAAGCTAACCGCGTTGAAAATCAAGTGATTATGCAGATGGTCTTTATCGACGTGAGTTGTCAAAACAAACTCATACTTGCCGCCTAATACCGCCCCGGCAAGTTCCATGCCGATTTTGTGCGCTTCTTCCGGTGTGGTTTCTCCCACCGCAAAGGATTGTATCAAGTGCCGCCCTAAATGTGTGCCGCGATCTCCGGCAGCTTCCCGCGTCCATGCAAACTCAATATCGGCGGTTTCCAGCCCGCAGCCGAAAGAGGACGCAAGCAGCTTCCCGTCTGTCTTTTCGGGATTTAAGATATAGTCTATCGCAGCCTTTAAGGTTGATTTAATAGGGTGCGTCTTTGTAACCGCCATATCTCGTCCACCGCCTTTTTAATGTCCTCTATATCCTGCCTGTAAACCGTCCCCGTCGCATTGGCGCGTTTTGCAATTTGGTTGATGTTCCGGCTCACCGCTTGCAGTTCCCGGATATATGCTTTTGTGTCGCTTCGGTCAACGACAAGAATATACCCGTCTATCGCCATTTTACGGAAGTATGCCCCATACTGCTTTATGGGAAGCTGCTTCATCTTCTCGTCGATCAGCCGCTTTTCTTCTTCCGTAACGTAAAACTTCATCTGTATATTTCTCTTTCGGTTTTCCATTTCCGCACCGCCTTTCGGTATAAGGGTTTGGGATTATCCCAACAAGCATTTTCCGCAAACGGGTACTCGTTTGCTGTGCTTGCTATCTACTCCATACCCCCACCGAAAGGCGGTATTTGTTGCGCGTTCCTTTGATTTTGGACGCAAAAAAAGATTGCAGCCGCCATGCGCTGCAATCTCCCGATTTCTCATATTGTGAGGTTAATCCTCTGCTTTTTCGACTTCCGTTATCTCCCTTGCTGTTGCGGTTACAATCCGTATGCCTTTATCGCTCATACCGTCCAGCAGCGCGTCAAGCTGCCGCCGCCCGGTGGATTTCTCCGCATTGCTGTTCGGGAAGAAAAATTGATCTACCGAAATATGATACCGGGTTACAAGGTCATAGAATACCTGTAAACTCGGCTGTTGTCCCTTGTTCTCGATATTCGCAAGGTAGCGCGGGGAAATATATAACTCGTCGCTTACCTTTTTGCGGCTCTCGCCGTATTCATTTCTCGCGGCTTTTATAGCTGCCCCGAAAGCCTTAAAGTCGTACAATGGTACGGGTCTTTTTGCCATTTTCATTCACCCTGTTACATTTTACAGTTCACCTTTCTTTTTGGATATGTCCACACAATTCATATCATTAGGTTAAATACTTCCTGTTGTGTATTGACAGTAGACTGATTTTCTGATAAAATAAAATTTATGTAAAAGGAGGCGGCGTTTATGTTGCATAGCATGCGTATTAGATAAGCATTGAAAAAAAGGATTTTCCCATTTTCAACATGGGCTTTTTTGTCATGCTTATTTTGCGGATGCTATACAAAAAACTAACGACGTATAGATATAGTATAGACATAGTGCAAGCTATGCCTTAGTTTTGTTGTACTGCTCTGTGCATTATAAATGCAGGTCAATGCTCATGTTGAGGATTGACCTGCATTTTTTTGTGTAAAAAGGACGAGTGAAATATAATGCTTAAAAAATATTGGATAAAATGTCCGATTTGTAACGGAAAGACGAGAGTTCAAGTATTTCATAATACTGTATTAAAAGATTTTCCTCTTTTCTGCCCTAAATGCAAATTGACGCATATCATTGATGTAGAAAAATTAGAGATTGTAATCAAAAATACAGAAAAACAAACTTTTATTATTTAGAAGAAAGGATATAAAAATGAAACGTTTACCTAAATATACGCCTGCGGAAGTACGGAATGATCCATACGGATTTACTTACAAAGAAATGTCGGAAGTTATTGGCGAGAATGAAGCAAAAGCCTTATATGAAGAATTATATAAGCAATTACCACGCAAAAAAAATCTATCAATGTTGGTAAAAAATATTTGCAAAAGCAGTGATACTGAAAAGTATGTTTACGAACTGAAAGACAACAAATACATTGAAACGGTTTTTATCAAGCGGCGAGATGGTGGAACTGTTTGCGTGAGCACACAAGTCGGTTGTCCTGTTGGTTGTATTTTTTGTGAGTCCGGGCGAAATGGCTTTGTTCGTAATCTAACATCGTCAGAAATCGTACAACAGATTATATTGTTGCGTCGAAAAGTAAACCGTATCGTTTTTATGGGTATGGGAGAGCCTTTATTCAATTATGACAACTTGATAAAAGCAATCCATATTCTCCGAGATAGATATGGGCTCAACTTTCCAACCGACGGCATTACCATATCAACAGTTGGTCCGGTCGATCAATTAAAAAAATTGCGCGAGGAACATCTTAAAATTCAGTTGACAATATCTTTACACGCAGCAACACAATCTGCAAGAAATCGTATTATTCCTCACATGCGCATATATGCTATTGAAGATGTTGTTAAGCAAGCCTTATCCTATTCTGAAAGGCATAATCGCAAAATTGTCTTTGCGTATTTGCTTTTACCGGGTATAAATGACCGGCCCTCAGATGTAAGACAACTTGCAAAATGGTTTCGGGGCAAAAAAGTTATGATTAACGTGTTACAATACAACCCAACAAGCAATTCAAGAATTAAAGCACCACAGAAACGGGAAATAGTTGCATTCAAACATCAATTAGAGCAAGCAGGACTTGAAGTTACTATGAGAGTTTCTCATGGCAGAGAGATTAACGCGGCTTGTGGACAGTTAGCTAACACATATAATAAATTCAAAAAAAATGATTAAAAGTGCCAGACGCATAGACGCAGAGCCGATAACGCATTAGGTCAAAAAACCTATGTGTTATCGGCTTTTTTATTTAATATTGCGCAAAAGCCGCTGTTCCCTATTATAGAATGGATTGCGGGTAGTGTATTAAAGTCGCCCTTTTTTAAGGATACGGCGGTATCGGGGAGGTATCGCCGTGTCCATTTTTATTTACTGTAACCCGCCTAATGCTTTGCGGTCAAAAAAAGCTATGCTCCGCAAGCGGGATATTCCGGCTATGAATGTGAACTGTCAATACATTTAGCTACTGCTTACATTTCCTTTGCGCCCGTCCGCGTCTTGCGGACGGGCGCATTTTGCTTTTTTCAACTTTTTTCTGAAAAGCGCACTCAAGAGCCATCTCCCGAACGGGTACGGAGCGAAAGGGGCAGAGAGGACAAGCCCTTAACTCCCGTCCTCTACTCCACGCGGGAAGGAGGTGAACTCTATGGAGCTATCTTCTTCCGACAAGGAAAGAATACAACATCAGTACGACGCATTAGCAAAGAAAACTTTGGTCGGCGAAGCGAAAAGCCACCGCCGCACTCTTGCGAAACGCGCAGCACGCGAAGTTACTTTTTCGGATTTGAGCGAAAGCGAACTCGCGCAGCTTTTCACAACGGACGAATACGAAAGCGATTATTTCCGTTTTCAAGTGTCCGGCTTTGATGTACTCGTCAAAAATGAACTGCTTGCCGAAGCCCTTAACGCTTTGCCCGAAAGGAAACGCGACATTATCCTTTTGTCCTACTTCTTGGATATGAGCGACGCGGAAATTGGCGAACTGCTGAATGTTGTACGCACGACGGTTTTCCGGCACAGGAAATCCGCGCTTGCGAAAATCAAACAGTATTTGGAGGGAAAAGCAGATGATGAATACCGTTAGGAAGTCTGAAAATCTGTTGCCGTTCCCTGTCATTTCCGCAGCGGCAAACGGCGACACAACCGCCATGTGCGCGATCTTGAAGCACTACGAGGGTTACATAGCGAAACTTTGTACCCGCACGCTGAAAGACGACGCGGGCAATACCTATTCCTATGTGGACGAGGAAATGCGTAACAGGCTGCAAGTGCGCCTTATTACCCGCACCCTTGCTTTTCATGTAGGATAATCTTTTAGCCCATGCGGGGAGCGTGCCCCCTTTCCACGCTTCCCGTTATGGGCTATTTGTCGTTCCGCAAAAGCATATCCGCTGTTGATGTGCTTTTGCAGGCCGACAAAGCCTATTGTTCTTTGACAAAGAAAGCGGCCTTTGGTGCGCAGCATAACAGGCAAACGGGTACATTCCGTCTGTACCGAGCCAGTCGGCGGGTACGCCATGACAGCTTTTCCCCGTAGGGGAAAAGCCGAGCGAGAACTACCGCGCCGTAAAACAGGTTTAGCAGCTTGTGGGCGACGACATACAAGGCGGCACAATGATACTCCCGCGTTGAACACCCTCAAAGTATTGCGCGGCGCACCCATAAGCATGGGCCGGGGTGAAACTCCCGTGAGGTTGCAGCTAACAACCGCCCGTTTTTGCCTTTTGACGAATATAGTTTATCCATACAGGAAAAGGAGGTTTTTCTAATGGATAAAAAACAGACAATTACAACCGAACGCAAAATAGGGAAAATCACCTATCTTGTTCAAGCGTTGCCGAGTGAAAAGGCAACCGATACAATCCATAAAAAGATTGAGAAACTCATTGTAAAGGATTTGCAGAAAAAGCCCGGAAATCCGGGATTTTTAGCGTCCGAGTAGTGCATTAGGCGGCGGGATATGGTATAATGATAGCAACACATTATACCTGTTTATTCGGCTGTCGGAAAGGAGGACTAATGTTACAGTCGAATAAAATCACCGCCCTTTACTGCCGTTTAAGTCAAGAGGATATGCAAGCCGGAGAAAGCGGAAGCATACAGCACCAAAAAATGATACTTCAACGCTATGCGGACGAACACCATTTTTTGAACACAAAGTTTTTTGTGGACGACGGATTTTCCGGCGTGAGTTTTGAGCGCGAGGGGCTGCAAGCGATGTTGCAGGAAGTGGAAGCCGGACGAGTGGCGACGGTCATTACCAAAGACCTTTCCCGTCTTGGCAGAAACTATCTGAAAACGGGCGAACTCATAGAGATTGTATTTCCCGAAAACGGAGTACGCTATATCGCGATCAACGACGGAGTTGACACAGCGCGGGAGGATAACGAGTTTACCCCCTTGCGGAACTGGTTTAACGAGTTTTACGCCCGCGACACAAGCAAGAAAATCCGCGCAGTTAAACAGGCACAGGCGCAAAAAGGCGAGCGCGTCAACGGGGAATATCCATACGGCTATATCCCAGACCCGAACAACCGCCACCACCTTATACCCGACCCGGAAACCGCGCCGATTGTCAAACAGGTTTTCGCTATGTTTGTTAGCGGTGTGCGTATGTGCGAAATCCAAAAATGGCTTGCGGAAAACAAAGTCTTGACGATTGGAGCGTTGCGCTATCAGCGTACAGGACAGGCGCGGTATCAGCGGGCAATGATCGCCCCCTATACTTGGCCGGACAAAACGCTCTATGACATATTAGCAAGGCAGGAATATTTAGGGCATACCATAACCGCGAAAACTCACAAGGTATCCTACAAGTCGAAAAAGACCCGGAAGAACGAAGAAGAACAACGCTATTTCTTCCCAAACACCCATGAGCCGCTTGTTGACGAGGAAACCTTTGAACTTGCGCAAAAGCGGATTGCTACCCGCCACCGCCCGACAAAAGCAGCGGAGATTGATATTTTTTCCGGCTTGCTGTTTTGCGCTGGTTGCAGACATAAGATGTATTACCAACAGGGCGTAAATATCGAGCCGCGCAAGTTTTCCTATTCTTGCGGCGCATGGCGCAACAGGGCAAGGACAGGCAGCGAGTGTACCTCTCATTATATCCGCAAAAACGTACTTCTTGATTTAGTGCTGGAAGATATGCGGCGGGTTTTGCGGTATGTTAAGGAACACGAACAGGACTTTATCTGTAAAGCTACCGAGTACGGCGACATGGAAGCGAGAAAGGCATTAGCGCAGCAGCAAAAGGAACTTTTCAAAGCACAGGCGCGTATGACCGAACTTGACACGCTTTTCCGCAAGCTGTATGAGGACAACGCATTAGGCAGACTGACAGATGAACGGTTTGTGTTTCTAACTTCCGGCTATGAGGACGAAAAGAAATCCCTTGCCGCAAGGATAGACGAGTTACAACAGCAGATCGCAACCGTTACCGAGCGAAAAAGGGATATATCAAGGTTTATTCAGATTGTCGGGAAATACAGCGACATACAGGAATTGACCTATGAAAACGTCCATGAGTTTATCGACCGTATTTTGATACATGAATTAGACCGGGAAACCAACACCCGGAAAATCGAAATCCATTACAGCTTTGTCGGACAGGTTGATACCGAGCAGGAGCCGACGCAAGTTGTCAACCATGACCGCCGCAACATGGTAGATGTAAAAAGTATCGCTATCTAACCTCAGCAAAAGTCAGGCCTGTTTTACGAGGCCATACGTATTATCAGAGAAATGAGGGATGCAACCAATGGCATATATCCAGCTTTCGCTGTTTGGGAGAACGTCATGGGAGCTTTTTCATCGGGAGACCGGATGGATTTTAGAGCCGTGCTGGAAGCGTTCGCAGGCTGCCCGGTTCCAATGCCTCCTTCTGAACACTGGGCCAGCGCCGGTATGGTGCGAGGGGGCGAAAGTGATATCAGTTGGCGGCTCTTGGACGCCCAGTATTGGGGAAGCCCCAGGCTCCAGCAGCGGAGAAAACGGATATTCCTTGTGGCGGATTTTAGAGGAAAGCGTAGCGCCCAGGTATTATTTAAGTGCCGCCCAGTGCTCCCGGATTCTAAGGTATGCGGCCAGTCTGGGCCGCCGTCCGCCGGAGAAAGTGGAATATTTTTTGAAGAAACAGGGCGGCACATACCCGTCATCCTTCCGATACAGGAGCGGCAAATGCGCGGAGCGGTCAAAGAAAAAGACGAAGCCAAGTTCCTCGTCAGTTTTGGACGGCCAGATGAGCCTTTTCCCACACTTCTTGCCAGCAGCGCAAATAGCTTTAGCTTCTGGTACGAAGGAGAAGACTGGAGAAAAGAGGGAGGTATCCGATACCTGACGCCACTGGAATGTGAGCGCCTGCAAGGACTGCCGGATCACTGGACGGCCTACGGGTGCGAAGGAGAGACGATCAGCGACAGCGCCCGGTACCGGGCCCTGGGTAATTCCATTGCTCTGCCATGCGCAGAGTATGTGATGGCGGGGATTTGTGAGATTGAAAAATGACTTGCTATTGTGCGGACATTTGCGTATAATAAGGGTAGAAGAAAATGCAGCATAAGAAAGGAGACATTCTATATGGCAGCAAAATCAGCGAATTTATATGCGAGAATAGAACCGGATGTGAAAGAGCAGGCGGAAAGCATTTTATCTACCCTTGGGATTCCGGCTTCTAATGCAATCAATATGTTTTATAAACAGATTATTTTACAGAGAGGACTTCCGTTTGAAGTAAAAATTCCATCTGCAAGACCTGTTGATATCAGCGCATTATCGGAAGCAGATTTCCATGAAGAATTGGAAAAGGGATATGCAGATGTGCAGGCGGGACGCACAAAAAATGCAAGAGAAGTATTTGATGCGATACGTAAGGATTATGGCTTATGATATATGAAGTAAAAATGACGGGGCAGGCGGAGCTTGATTTAAGAGGGATCTATGAATATATTGCCTTTGAATTACAAGCACCAGAAAATGCAGCCGGACAAGTTCGACGCCTGGAAGAACAAATCATAAGTTTGGAAACCATGCCGGAACGATACAGGAGATATGAAACGGAACCATGGAAAAGTAGGGGACTTCGTATATTACCAGTAGATAACTATGTGGTATTGTATATTCCGGATGAAGATAGGAAAACAGTTGAGATCCTGCGTGTGATGTATGGCGGACGCAATATTGATAAGCAATTAAATCTTTATACAAAGCAATAAAAACCAGTGAGGTGTGTATGGAAAAAAATTTTCCATACACACCTTTTTCATTTTGGCGTGAAATCAGCTTTCAAAGATATTCTGGATTGTACCTGTAGCAGGTGTAGCTCTATAGTTAAGAAAAATAAATAAAAATTTTGTAGCTATTCAGAACAGCCCAAAGTACTAGCTGCTGAGTGCGTATGAACATGATATATATTGCTAAAAGTAAAAGAGAGGTATTACCGTTGGTAAGTGAAGTGAGCAAAATACTGGAAACTATGTAACTCCATAGGGAGTGGGAAAGGCTATATTCCTAGGTGGGGAATTTTTTGTCAAAGGTAAATTTTTGAATATGCTCTTTTAAGACCTTGTTGATATAGGAACTGAAATTCCGGTCATCCTGTTCAGCGAGGGCTTTTATTATTTGAATAATATCCTCATCCGGGGAGACGGATACTTTAACTTTATAAGGTTTATTTTTCATACTAATTCTCCTTTTTTGCTACTTTACTATTGCATAAAGTAGTAATAAATATGGAGCGAAGGAAATGAAAAGTAAGATTTTTTATAAACTATTCCCATGATATATACAATATGTAAATGTGCAATTCAAATAGCAGTTTATGCTAAGTGTGAAAGAAAATAATAATAATTACTATTATTGACAAAAGAATAATTATCATGTATAATACAGATATACAAGAAACAAAGTATTTATAAAAGAAATGGAGGTCAAATTATGACTTACGATTTAAACATTACCTTTGATGACAATTTAGTAACAGGAAATAAAACAATCGATACACAGCACAAAGAATTGATTGACCGTATTCAGAACTTTGTAATTGCCTGTCAAAATGGCGACAGCAAGGTAAAGGCGATCAAACTTCTGGATTATCTTAATGAGTATACTGACTTTCATTTTAAAGAAGAAGAAGCACTTCAGAAAAAAGCCGGTTATCCAGAGCGTGAAAAACATTATGAAAGACATGAAGAGTTTAAAAAGACAATTCAGGAACTGTATGAATACCTTCAGGAGTATGAAGGACCAACAGATCGGTTTAGTGAACTTGTACAGAAAAATGTAATCGACTGGCTGTTTGGACACATTAAAACATACGACCGCTCTGTGGCAGAATTTATCTTTATGAGACAAAATCCAGACCGATGCTAAAATAAACTAGGGGCTGTTACACAAATACAGCCCCTTTCCTGTTATAGCGATATTCTAGGTAATATATTGCGCTGGCATGACATATTATTTTACTACTACTATTTGGGAAGAGCAAGCAGCTCTTCTTTTTTGTCCTTTTTATCCAATTTTAAGTTGTAAAGTCTCTTTTCATGCCAACAAAAATATACTAAATTGATTTTATAGAACAAGATATAATTCCACTTATATATCGGAGGAAAATGAATGAGAGAGAAAACTATATATGAGAAGATTGCAGAAAAGTATAACACAACACCAGAAGAAGTACGCAGAGAAATGCAGATAGCCATAGATGCAGGATTTGATAATCCTGACCCGGCTGTGCAGGAAGAATGGAAGAAAATGGCACTTAAAGGAGACAGGCCCACACCGGAAGAAGTAATCAATTACGCAGTAAAAAAATTAGTCCCTATTTACATTTGTGTGTCTGATGTATCAACAGTATAATGATACATTTCACGAATTGCGTATGCAATTAGAAAATCAAGTAGTCCAAATTCCATAAAATGAAATTTTAGGGCAAATTACAGACATTGGCTTGGCTGTAGTATTTTTAAACAACGTGTGTTAGACTACTGTTATACAAATCGGAATTTATAAAGGAGAATATTGATGAAACTATTTTTATGTTCGCACTTTTCAAGTGTAGGAAGTCTGATAAAGGAAGAAATTGAAAATAAGAAAGTCGCATTTATTCCAACAGCTTCACTGCGTGAAGGCTACACCGGTTATGTCGGCTCGGCTCGAAAATTATTCAAAAAGTTGGGAGCAATCGTAACTGAAATTGATATTTCAACGGAGGCTTATTCAACGATACAGTCTGTTTTTGAAGAAGCAGATGTGATATATTTTACCGGCGGAAATTCTTTCTTTCTTATGGACCAGCTCCGTAAAACGGGAACTGATGGACTGCTGAAAAAGGAATTGGTAAATGGAAAATTGATGATCGGCGAGTCGGCAGGCGCAATTATATGCGCTCCAAGCATCCAATATATCGAGCAAATGGATGAAAAGCCGGAGGACTACTCACAAGAAGATGATGCAGGGATTGATTTGATTGATTTCTATGTTCTTCCGCATTATCTTACAGCACCATTTAAAAAAGTTACCGAGAAAATAATGACTGAGTTTTCGGATTTGAATCTATGCCCAATTAACAACCGTCAGGGAATTGTAATTGATGGTGAAGATTCAAAGGTTATTTGCAAAGACTAATTTGAAAATTCCTGTTTTTTGTTGATGCAGAGCAGAGGCGGTAACTATTGATAAGTTCCCGCAAACCGATGAGGCACTGGACATGTTTCCACAAACCGATGAGGTAAAAAAGAGAGCAGTTCAGTCGTCTCAACGCATGTCGAAACGGTAGTCTTGATGTCAAGAAAAGATAAATAAGTGCCAGAAAGCGGCGTATTTCCGGGCTTTTTCGGAAGTTGGGATGTAAAGCCTAACCTCTGAAAAAAGCTCGGTTTTCTTATATGGAAACATATCTACTGCGAAATGTGTGTCAGGTTGTAACCTCGGATTAGATGTCACGATTTGAGACAGTGGATTAGATGTCAGGCATTTCGGGCTGATTTTTGAAAAATGAAAAAGGATGACAACCAATCCGGCAACTCAACCATTTTGGGTGGTTGCAGGCGGTGGAATTGATGTGAAGGAAGAATTCGGTAAGTCGGAACTTGCACAATTCTTGAACTCAACACAAACTGCTGTCAGTGTTGTTCTGTTGCTCGTTCTTTGCTGGTATCATAGAACCATCAAATGAAGGAGGCAACAAGCCATGAATACAGATAAAATCTATATGGAAAAGAGATTAAATGGTAATCTCCTGAAAGCAAGCTTTTTGTCAATTATTTCAAAGAAAAATTAAAGGATAACAATACATAGTTTTGACAATGATATTTTGAAAAATTTTATAGGAATGCTCTATTATCAAATTGACATAGGAATATGGTAGAGTATAATTAGAATTGAATACACTGAAAAATGGAGGAATTACATGAAAGCACATAAATATTGGTCAGTAGGAGCATTGATCACAATGCTTGGGACTTTTTACACTGGATATAAAAAGCAAAAATCAAGTCACAAATACTTTGCTTTAAGTTCTATGTTATGTATGGTAATGGCGATATATACAGGTCATAAAATGATTACCGGGAATAGGAAGAAAAAGGCGAATAAAGAGAAAGATACAGAAAGGGAGGGATAAATAATGTTGGAAGTAGGGGTTAAGGCACCGGATTTTGAGTTGCCAGATCAAAATGGGAAAATACATAGATTATCGGATTATACAGGAAAAAAAGTGATTTTATATTTCTATCCCAAGGATAATACAGCGGGATGCACGAAACAGGCATGTGGGTTTTCTGAGCGATACCCTCAGTTTACCGAAAAAGGAGCAGTTATTCTTGGAGTCAGTAAGGATTCTGTATCCTCTCATAAGAGATTTGAGGAAAAATATGGATTGGCATTTACACTTTTAGCAGATCCAGAGCGGAAAGTTATTGAAGAATATGATGTATGGAAAGAAAAGAAAAATTATGGCAAAGTCTCTATGGGAGTAGTAAGAACCACATATCTTATTGATGAACAGGGGATTATTATAAAGGCAAATGATAAAGTCAAGGCTGCAGATGATCCTGAAAATATGCTCAAGGAATTAGATTAATGAAGATAATATTATCCCCTGCTAAAAAGATGATTACAGATACTGACAGCATAGCGCCGGATGGATTGCCTGAATTTATTGAAAAGACGACAGAGATACAAAGTTGGTTGAAAAGTAAGTCAAAAGAAGAACTGAAGACTATTTGGAAATGTAATGACAAAATTACAGAACAGAACTTCAATAGATTGGAAAACATGGATCTTTATCATTTACTTACCCCAGCTGTCTTATCATATGAAGGAATTGCTTTTCAATATATGGCTCCATCCGTGTTTGAGGACAGTCAGTTCGAGTATGTACAAAATCATTTGAGAATAATATCTGCATTTTATGGTGTGTTAAAACCAAGGGATGGTGTGACGCCTTATCGTTTGGAAATGCAGGCGAAGGTTGGAATAGGAGAAACAAAAAATCTGTATGAGTACTGGGGAGATTTATTATACCGCTCAGTGATTGATAACAGCAGGATTATAATCAATCTGGCATCGAAAGAATACTCTAAGTGCATAGAAAAATATCTGACACGACAGGATAGATACATTACGATTACATTTTGTGAGTTATCAGGAGATAAACTGGTGACAAAAGGTACATATGCTAAGATGGCCCGTGGTGAAATGGTTAGGTTCATGGCTGAAAACAGAATTGAAAATCCTGAGGATATTAAGAAATTTGATAGACTAGGCTATTCATTCCGCTCTGATTTATCATCAGATGCAGAATATGTTTTTGAACGGAAAAAATGATGATTGAATGATTATTTTAAATAAAAGGTAATCAGTAATATTGATTATTATAATAATAGAAGGAGGAACAAACTAATGTAATATGTATGTGACGTTTGCGGATGGGAATATGATGAAGAGGAAGGTTATCCTGAAGGTGGTATTGCACCAGGAACAAAGTGGGAGGACGTTCCAGAAGATTTTGAATGCCCATTATGTAATGTTGGAAAAGATCAGTTTTCAGAAGTTGAATAAAATTCTGATTATTTAAATACGGATAGATAAACAAAAACCCTGGTGCGTGTGAGCAACAGGGTTTTTTATTGCGATATTTTGTGATGATATCACAGAAAATAATTTACCTTTTGCTTATAATGTAGCTACAAACTAAGTAAGGAGGTAGTCTAAATGAGATTAAAAGATAAAGTTGCAATCATTACAGGTGGCAGTCGTGGTATAGGATTTGCTACAGCTGATAAATTCTTGAAGGAAGGTGCTTCAGTTGTGTTGGCAGCAAGTTCACAGGAATCAGCAGATGTTGCTGTAGATAAATTAAAAGAAAAATATCCCAATGCAAAGGAGAAGCAATCAGAAAGGCATTGGGTTTACTGTTAGACACTTAAAAAGGTTAGCCACTCCCCGACCAAAGCGAATGGCTAACCCAAATGACAAATGGTATAGAATGTCCATACCATGAAATATTGTATCATAGGATGGACATTCCTGCAAGAAGGAAGGAATGTTTTAACACTATGGCGGAAAAAAGAAAAGATAGCAAAGGCCGTGTGCTAAAAGAAGGAGAGTTTCAGAGAAAAAACGGCAAATACGAGTATAAGTATACGCAAAACGGAGAAAGAAAAACGGTATACAGTTGGCGGCTACTGGCAACAGATAAAAATCCAGAAGGTAAAAAGTACGATCTTTCCCTGCGTGAAAAAGAAAAAGAAATTTCACGAGACTTAGATGATGGAATCAATACCACGCTGGCACATCAGATTAATCTGAATGAAATGTTTGAAATGTATCTTAGAAGCAAGAAAAAACTGAGCAGCAAGACTAAGGCAAAATATCGTCAGCTTTGGAAGCTTCATGTGGCGGAGAGTCCTCTTGGGCTAATGGCACCGGGAAAAATGAAGAAAGCGAATATCCAACATTTCTATGCAGGGCTAAGCGATGAAGGACTGTCTGATACTACCATACGAATGTATCATAACAATTTGATTCAGCCGACACTGGTATATGCTGTTGACAATGATTTGTTGAGAAAAAATCCGGCAAAGGGGTGTTTGGACGGATATACCGATTGCAAAAAGCGAAATGCCCTGACGCGAGAGGAGCAGAGAATCTTTCTTGATTTTGTAAAGAATAGTAAATATTACAATGTATATCTTCCAATGCTTCAAATTATGATAGGAACGGCCTGCAGAATCGGAGAAATATCCGGTCTTACATGGGAGGACGTGGATATGAAGAAGCGGGAAATTCATATTAACCATCAGTTAGTCTATGAAAAGGTGGATGGGAAGGCGACGTTGTATATTGATACACCTAAGTCAGAAAGTGGAAATCGAACAATAGGAATGACTTCCCAGGTAAGAAATGCATTTCTTGAACAAAAAGCGCTTTGCATCAGGCTTGGAAGGAGAAGTGTTGTAGAGGTAGACGGGTACAAGGATTTTATATTCTTGAATAATTGGAACCGGCCATATACAACTACGGGATTCAATGCTGTTTTAGGGAGAATAGTTACCCATTATAACAAGGAAGAGCAAAAGAAAGCAGAGAAGGAAAAAAGAAAACCGCTTCTTTTACCACATATTTCAAATCATATTCTTCGGCATACAGGCTGTACCAGAATGGCAGAGGCAGGAATGGATATCAAAGTTCTGCAAACAATTATGGGACATAGTGATCCTGCTATTACCTTAAAAGTTTATGATCATGTAGATAATGAACGAATGAAAAATGAGGTGTTGAAGGTGGAGTATGTGGTCTAAACTGACGACAGAACTGACGACAATTCTGACGACAATCTCGAAAAAAGAGACAAAACGAGATAAGAAGCAAAATGCTGAAAAAGCCTTATTTTATAAGGAAAAATGGCGTTTGACAAGAGGAGATAAAGGGTAGTTGAAAGTATTTCATTCATAACACTCGGGGACTTCCGGGAGGAAGCCCCCACTCCCTCGTAAACATGGGTTTCTCAGAAATGAGAAGCCCTTTTTTAATGCCGATTTTGGCGGGTTTACCAGATTTGGCGGAAAAGAAGTTAAATCCTCCAGACGATTTTTGGAAAAACTTTTTATAGATGAACTCAATGAGTGCATTATAAAACAGAGATGATTACTAAGGATATTCGTGGAATGAGAAGACGTCTGGAAGATACACAGAGCGAGTTTGCGGCACAATATCAGGGAAAAGAAAGTGCCTGGAAAACGTTGTGCTTCTGCGGAAAATCAAGTATAATAATAAAAAAGACAGAGGTGGCGGCATTGGGAAAAGAATGGAATGAGATCGGGATAAGCAATGATTTTCTTTTTGGAAAGGTCATGCGGGATCCGGAGCTGTGCAGAGAGCTTCTGGAAGTTATCTTAAATGTTCCGATAGAGCGGGTCGAGTATCCGGAAGAACAAAAGACCATCGATATCGCACAGGATGCCCGGAGTGTCCGGCTGGATGTATATGTGGCAGATGGAAATAATACAGTATATGATATCGAGATGCAGACGGTCCAGGAGGAAGGCTTACCCAAGCGCAGCCGTTACTATCAGGGCATGATTGACTTGGCACTGATAGAAAAAGGGGAGCCCTATACGAAGCTGAATAAGAGCTATGTGATTTTTATCTGCACCTTTGATGCCTTTGGAAAGGGGGAAAGTGTTTACACATTTGAAAATATGTGCAAAGAGGTGGAAGGCTTATCCCTGGGGGATGAAACCCACAAGATTTTTCTGAATGCAAAGGGAGCAAGCAAAAATGTAAGTCCGAGTCTCCGGGCATTCTTAGAGTATGTGGCAGGAAATAAGAGTGAAGATCCGTTTGTGAAAAAACTGGATGAAGCAGTAGTAAAGGCAAAGAAAAATGAGAAATGGAGGCGTGAGTATATGACGTTATTGATGCGGGACAGAGAAAATGTAGAAAAGGGTCGCGCAGAAGGCCGCGCAGAAGGCCGTACCGAAGGATACATCTCCAGCATTCGGCTGTGCCGGAAATTCCACATGACGAAAGAGGCTACGCTGGAGGAACTGAAGCATGATTTTTCCCTGAATGATGCAGAAGCTATGAAAGTTCTGGAAAAATACTGGAATGACGAAAGCAAATAGAAGTACCACTAAGAAAAAGCATTTATTGCGTATCAGACAGGTATGCAGTAAATGCTTTTTTCATGGCAAAACCATGGGAAATAGGAATGCAAATTCGTATATATATAAATAAGGGCATCTTAGATTCTTTCCATCCAATGGCAGCAGGATAAGAGAGATTGAGATGCTCACATGGAGCTAGATGTTTAAGGCCTGCCGGGGCTGGGCTAGATGGCCTCAAGAAAGGAGATTCCGACATGGGAGAAAAAGCATTGCAGAACAGATTGACGAAGCTCCAGAAGATTATGGAGCAGCAGGCTTGACGGAAAGACCCTGAAAGCGGCACTGCTGGAGATTTACAAGCAGTATTGTAAGGCCAGCACAAGCCGCCGGTTTACAATCGCATGAAGAAAAACCCTTGCCAGAGCGGCAACTCTGACAGGGGTAGGTAAAGAATCCAGATAGCGGAATACTTCAAGTGATTTCCGGTAAAACTGTTTACAAATACACTCATTGAGTGCATTATAAAGATGAGGTGATTGCTATGGATATTCGTGGAATGAGAATGCGTCTGGGAGATACTCAGAGTGAGTTTGCGGCGCGATATCATATCCCGCGTCGTACAATTCAGAATTGGGAAACTGGGGTACGTAAACCGCCAGAATATATTATAAGTCTGTTAGAATATCGTATACAGGAAGATTTGATTAATAGAAAAACAACCGAATTGCCGAAGTATGATCCGCAAAAGCAGGATCTGCCCAGAAGAAGCGAGTTTGTAGGAGCAATTTCCTGGCTCAAGGCTGTTCGGGAATGCATTGGGGAGCCCGTGGTATTTGCATTAGATGAGGCATTGATGTGTCAGGGAAAGTTCGGAGGACGTAGCGACGAGTACCTTGTCTGGGTGTATGGAAATGATTCTGTTACCCGGTTCAATGGTGTAGTTGTACTTGGAAATCAAATCAGCCAATATTATGTGAATAACAGAAATGGTCTCGATTTTACAAATTTTAATAGAACGCTATGTGACGCACTGGCTAATGAGTCGATTCTTGATATGCAGGGAATTACAGAGGCGGTAAGTCGATATTATTATTCCAATGGAGACAGTTTCGATGGAATCTATGTCGCGCCGGAATATCAGGAACAGTTTGAACGATTGGCGAATGAAGCCATAGATTATTATGAGAGTTGAGGGATGTGCCTTGAATATAACAGCGGAAGAAAAATTAATATATAGCGTTATGAAAGCGATATAGGACAGTGGCATACCAATAAGCTTTAAAGGCTCCATGGTTATGAAAGCATATCTGATGGAAGCAGGATATACGGAGGAGACGCGGCATACAGTAGACATAGACGCGAATTGGTATTTAGACACTGCGCCTACAAAAGAGCAAATGGTTGAAAAACACAGGATAAAATGTGATAAAACGAAAATCACCGGAAAAGCCCGATTTTATGCGGAAAAGAAGCAGGATAAAATCTGATGGACGGTATGTCGGTCTATTTCATAGACAACACGCTGTTTTTGGAAAAAAAGAAAAAGAAAAAAATAGTGTGGTTAATAGGACAAGAGAATCAGAACTGTAGCATAATTTGATATTTATAATTCTAATGTTTCTATATTGAAGCTGTGTTAGACTGCAATGGGGGACTCTAAGGAAGATCTGACTGTATGGAAAATACATGATTAATTTTATCAAGACGTAAGTATTCTTTTCTTATCTCTAATTCTATGTCAAAGTGCAATCCCAATATGGTATAACTGAAAAGGTAACGTACAGGAATGTAGATTTGATATTGACAATGTCAATATATATGTATATATTTAAATTAGACAAAAGTCTAACATAAGACAAGATAAGAAGAAATGGGGTGGAGGTTTGAAAAAATTACCCGATGCGCAACTGGAACTGATGCTGATTATCTGGGATGCAGACAGACCTGTAACCAGAGCGGAGATTGAAGAAAAGATGGATGACAGCAGAGACGTGCTGCCGAATACGGTGCTGGCTCTGCTGTCCCGTCTGGAAAAACGGGGATTTGTAAAGAAAGAGCGGGATGGGAAGATCAATCATTACAGTGCCCTGGTGGAACGGGAGCCCTATATGAAGGAAGCCAGCAAGGGAATTTTGAAGCAGATGTTTCAGGGTTCTCTGAAAAATTTTGCTGCTGCTCTTTATGATGGAGAGGAACTCAGTGAAGAAGATGCAAAAGAGCTGATGGAATTTCTGGAAAGCAAGGTCAAGAGGTAGCGCTATGAGAGAGTCTTTTATCTATGCATTGCAGAATCTTCTTGTACTGGATGCTTTGATTCTGATTTTGTGGCTGCTGGATGGACGTTTTTCCTGGAAATCGGGGCATCTTTGGCGGAAATGGCTGTGGCTGCTTGTGTGTATACGGATGCTGCTTCCGGTGGAGTTCCATCTTGAGGATCTGAATCAGTCCTGGAAAGGCTGGCAGGTTCAGCTGGAAGTGGAAACGGATGATGCTTCCCGGACAGACAGGGAAGCGGAGGAAGAGATTTTCCTAAATGGAGAATCGACTTATGCACAGATGCCATCCGCTGATACTGCTTCGGTGCAGTCAGCGTCAGAGGGTGACAAAGAACAAGCAGCGGTCTCAGAAAAGAATCACATATCTGAAGAAGCGAAAGCAGAGAAGCAGGAAGCTTTTTCTGGTTTTCTGTGGAAGCAGAAAACGCTGATTCTGTCCGGTATCTGGCTTTTGGGCTTCCTGGTGCTGCTGTTTTATCATATTCTGCAGTATTACCTGCTTAGGGATTTCTTTTTTGAAGATTCCAGAACCTGTCAGGATGAGAAAGTGACAGGTCTTGTGAGAAGCTGGTGCAGAAGCTATCATATCAAAAAAGTGCCGGAGCTTCTCTGGAAGGAGCAGCTTCCTACCCCTGTGACCTTTGGATATTTCCGGAAAAAACTGGTATTTCCGCCAGAACTCTTTGAAGAAGAGGAAATGCCACTGGTTTTGCGGCACGAGCTCATGCATCTGAAATACAGGGATTCCTGGTACAAGGCCATCCTGCTTCTGGTCTGCGATCTGTACTGGTTCAATCCGGTTTTCTGGGTGATGAAAAAACTGGCATTCCGGGACGTGGAGTATGTCTGTGATGAACGGGTCACCAGGGAAATGAAACCGGAAGAAAAGAAGCAGTACGGCGAAACTATTTTAAAGGCAGCCAGGTACAGCACAGGAAAACCGGCACCTGCCCTGGTTCCCTTTGCCCTTCGGAAAAAGGATATAAAGAAGCGGATGAATAATCTGTTCGTTTTCCGAAACTGGCGTGGAGGCTTCATTCCATTCCTGCTGGCGCTTCTGGGGGTAGGACTTCTGGAAATGGGGATTACGGTATCTGTCAAAGAGATTCCGGTAGAGGCAGCTGCGGAGCAGACGCCTGTGAACTGGGAGGAAGAGGAAGTCATCGCAGGAACTTATCCCACGGACGATCTGCAGGCGCTGAACCGGCAGAAGGATGCGAAAAGCTCTTATATTACGGATCGGTTTACAGGTTTTAATCATTACTATATTGATGAGAACGGTACCCTTTGGGGAACCGGGGAAAATGACAGCTGGCAGCTGGGCATCACAAAGGAAAGCGATATCAATAACCTGGATGTGACCTATACGGAGCCGGTGAAAATAGCGGAGCATGTGGTGCATGTGGATGCGAATGTGAACAGTACCTTTGTGATCTGGATAACAGAGGATGGAAATCTGTATGGACAGGGAGCCAATACCTGGGGGGCACTCCGGCTTCCCATGAAAGAAAATGAACCATGGAATCCCTGGCTGAATCTGACAATGGAACCTCAGCTTCTGATGGAGCATGTCACCTATGCTTCCGCAGGTCAGGAATGTATCTCTGTGCTGACGGAGGACAAAAAGGTCTGGTGGTGGGGACGGATGCAGGCTACCACCGGAACCGAAGGGCTTGGCAGTCTGTTCGCAGAGGAACCCAGGCTGATGGTGGAGAACGCCAGGTATACGGTCTGTGGCCTTGCCACTGCGGCGGCCATCGATGAAGAGAATCGTCTGTGGCTGTGGGGCTGTAATGTCTGGGGACAATGTGCCACAGAAGGAGAGGACTATCTGGAGGAACCCTATATGGCCTGTACAGATGTGGAAATGGTCTGGACCGATTTTCTGAGCACCCGCCAGAATGTGTTTGATCCGGCAGAGTGGATGGGAATGAACCCGTATGGCAGTTCTGAAAAAGACTGCATACATTCCTATACGACGTTCATCCGAAAAACAGATGGACAGATGTATGCCTGCGGGATGGATCTGGGGGCTTTCGTGAAGTCGGTCAAGCTGTTTGGAGACTTATATGTAGAAAACTCCGAACGTCCGGAGGATTATGTACGGAGTTATTCGCCGTATTTTCTCCCGGTAGAAATTATAGAAGAATAGAGGAGACAAGACGTATGAAAAGAGAAAGCAGACAGGATTTTAATGAATGGGATGAGGAGGAGAGTGGTTTTTCCGTACGAACTGTGCTTGCAGTTCTGGCGGCCATCCTGTGTGTGCTGGGACTATGTGTTGTTCTGTATTTTCTGATTTTCCGGGGTGAAAAGGAAGAACCGGAAAAAGCCGAGGAAGTTCAGGTCATTGCCGATACGGAAGAGGAAGTAGTGGATAAAGAGGAGCTGGATTATGAAGATCCGCAGAGCACGGAGAATCTGACTCCCGATGAGACCGGGGCAGAAACGGCAGTTTCAAAAATTCTGATTTCCGAACATGCAGCAGAAACGGATGAAGTGACCCTTGGTATTGATGTTTCCCGGTTTCAGGGAACTATTGACTGGAAAGCAGTTGCAGATGCAGGCATCGATTTTGCCATGATACGGGTGGGCTATCGTACCCAGAGCAGCGGAGAGATTGTGGAGGACAGCAATGCCCGGTATAACATGCAGGAAGCGTCGGCAAACGGAATCAAAATAGGTGCTTACTTTTTCTCCACAGCAGTATCGGAAGCAGAAGCAGTGGAGGAAGCACAGTGGGCAGCAGATATCATTTCCCAGTATCCCATTACCTACCCGGTAGCCTACAACTGCGAGGGGTTTGGAAATCCGGAGAACCGGCTGTACAGTCTTACCAAAACGGAGCGGACCGACTGTGCCATTGCCTTTCTGAATGAGATTTACAAGCAGGGCTACACCCCGGTGTTTTACGCTTCCAAAAACGAAATGGAAGAAGATTTGAAATGGGAAACCTCCCGGATTGACAAGAGCTTTAAGATCTGGGTATCCCAGTATCCGGCGGCGCCCTATCCCCAGACAGCTACATCCAGCTACAGCGGCACGCATGCCATGTGGCAGTATACCAACAATGGTACGGTAGCAGGCGTTCCAAAGCCGGTGGACGCCAATGTGGCGTATTTCGGATATGAGAGCAGCGCCCAGGCACAGAACCAGGAAGCACCGGAAGAGGCCGAGGCGGATGTGGAGGCACTGATGAAGTTTCAGGAGGTAGAAGAAACAGTTACGTCTAAAGACGTGACCAACCTGCGTGATATGCCCAGCCAGGGCTCCGACAGTACGGTACTTCGGACCCTGACCAATGGAGAGACGGCCACCAGAACCGGCATCAGTGACAGCGGCTGGTCCCGGCTTCTCATTGACGGCGAACGCTATTATGCAGTATCCAACTATCTGACGACGGATTTATCCCATCAGACGCCGGTGAAGGAGCCGGATGACGGATTGAAGACGAAATTTACGAAGGTTTCGGAAAATGTGACACCGAAGATCGAAGTAAACCTGCGGAAGCTTCCTAGCGTGACGAATCCGGATGCGGTTGTGGTGGCAACGGTCACTGCAGGCGAAGTCTTTGTGCGGACCGGAATCAATACAGATTATGGATGGTCCAGGGTGGAATACAATGGACAGACTCTGTATTGCGTAAGCAGCTATCTGAATGTGGTGGAGTAATAAGCAGTAAAATATAAAAAATCCATCATGCAGTTTATAAAAAATTAAGGGTTGGAACAGGTCACAAACCTTGAATTTTGCGGCAAAGAAGAAATTGCCCGATATCAGAACATATACTGCGGGCTCTGCCGGGTGCTGCGGGAGCGATACGGACAGATGTCCGGTATGATGCTGAATTACGATATGGCTTTTGTGGTTCTGTTCCTTTCTTCTTTATATGAACCGGAAGAGATAACGGAGGAATTCCGCTGTCCTGTACATCCCTTGAGAAACTTTTTATTCTTTAAATGTAGAGTGTAGAAATCACGGTATTCGTGTCATATTGTGATATATTATTGAAAATAATCGTGCTTATTAGTGTGAAAACTAAAGAAAATTACGCTGATTTTTACATGAATATCTGCTATGCTATGGTCAGTACCTTTAAGGAGGACGGATTATGTATAGAAAGATTATGGGCTTCTTGAAAGCGTGGAAAGAAAACGAACACCGCAAGCCCCTTATTTTACAGGGTGCAAGACAGGTCGGAAAAACCTATTCCATTCTGGAGTTCGGGCGCACCCACTATGAAAATGTGGCTTATTTCAACTTTGAAACGAATCCAAAGTTGAACAAAACTTTTGAAGAAAACATCAGTCCAGATTATCTGATACCGATTTTATCTCATATCGCAGGTCAGACCATCGTCACAGAAAAGACTCTGATCGTTTTTGATGAGGTGCAGCTCTGTGAAAGGGCGTTGACTTCTCTCAAATATTTTTGCGAGGATGCTCCGGATTACCACATTATTGTCGCAGGCAGCCTGCTCAGCGTTGCGGTGGGCAGAGCGAAATTCTCTTTCCCCGTAGGAAAGGTTGATATGAAAACGCTTTATCCTATGGATATGGAAGAATTTATGTTGGCTCTCGGTAAGAACGATTTAGTGGAACAGATAAAAGAGTCCTTCCAAACCGATACACCGCTGCCATCTGCTTTGCATGACGCCGCAATGCAGCTTTACCGTCAATATCTTGTGGTCGGCGGTATGCCGGAGTGCGTGATGCAGTTTGCGGAGACGAAGGATTACATTCTTGTCCGTCATACGCAGGATACGATACTTGTAAGCTATTTGAATGATATGAGCAAATATAACAACCTGAACGAAATCAAGAAAACAAGGCTTGCCTATGACAATATTACCGTTCAGCTCTCCAAGAAGAATACGCGTTTCCAATATAAGCTGATTAAGAAGGGCGGACGGGCTTCTGAATTTGAAAATGCGATCGAATGGCTTTGCCTGTCTGGCATCGTGTCAAGGGTTTACAAGGTGGAGCAAATCAAAAAGCCGCTGGAAAACTATCGTGATATTGATGCGTTTAAGATTTATGTGTCTGACTTGGGATTACTTTGTGCAAAGAAGGATTTAGCTGCCAATGACATTCTTTATATGGTCGAGGAAATTAACGATTTTAAGGGCGGTATGGCGGAGAACTATGTCAATGTGCAGCTCTCCATAAACAGCTATCACACTTATTATTGGGAGTCAGAGCGGGGGGCAGAGGTTGATTTTATCATTCAGCGTGACGGGCAGCTCATTCCCATTGAAGTCAAATCTGCCGATAACACCAGAGCCAAGAGCTTAAAGGTCTATATGGATACCCACAAACCCGCTTATGCGATTAAGCTCTCTACTAAAAACTTTGGCTTTGAGGACAACAAAAAAACGATGGGCCAACCGGCATGGAAACCGGAGCCCATCGTTTTTTGACTCAGAATCTGGATTTACAGAACCTGCATTCCGCCGTACTTCCGAATCATCAGTACATCGCAGGCGCCTTCGCCGAATACACCGTCAAGGGCAGCCTTGTACCCGGCTACAGCCTCATTCTTCACGAAAGCCTGGATAGTTCCGGCAAAGCCGCCGCCGTGGACACGGCTGACGCCGTTGCTACCGAGAATGGCGTCGCTGACTGCCAGGGCCACAGACACGTTCTGGTGGGTAGTGTCGTGGTTGGTGTATACGTTCTGGAGATACTTGAAGGAGGAATCGCCGGAGGCCTTTACGGTTTTCAGGAAAGCGTCGAAGTCTTCTGCCTTCAGAGCAGCCACCTCTTCCTGCACCCGCACATTTTCCGTTACGAAGTGAATGGCGCGTAAGTAAGCGCGGTCGCCGGTCTTTTCACGAATCTCTGCAGCATGGGAGAAAAGCTGCTCCAGAGTAATACCATGCAGAAGCTCCTGACCGAGTACAGCAGCTACGGCGCGCATCTCAGCGGGAACGGCTGCATAATCCGGGGTCAGGTCCGCATGGGAGCCCTTGGTGTCGGTGATACACAGGCTATAGCCGTATTTCGCCAGGTCGCAGCTTACGTTTTCGATGACCGGATGAGCCACATCCGCGAAATCAATATGTACCAGATTACCCACAGAGCTGGCCATCTGATCCATGAGGCCGGAGGGTTTGCCAAAGTGGACATTCTCCGCATACTGGCCGATGATGGCAATATCAACCGGGGAAAGCTTCATCTCATTGTAGAGGCCGGATACAATGGTTCCGATGATGGTTTCGAAAGCGGCAGAGGAGGACAGGCCTGCGCCAATCAGTACATCGCTGGTCACATAGGCCTGGAAGCCGCCGATTTTGCCGCCATGGTTTTTGATTCCTTCCAGCACGCCGCGGATCAGGGAATCGGTGGTTCCCATCAGCTCATCCTTTACCCCCAGATCGTCCAGGGATACGGTAATCATGTCGTAACCGTCAGATACCACGCGGACAACCGGCTCTGCCAGCGGCGCGGTGATGGCGATGGCGTCCAGGTTAATAGAGGCAGCCAGTACTTCACCGTGCTGATGGTCGGTGTGATTGCCGCCGATCTCGCTGCGGCCCGGCGCGCTGAAGATAGCGATTTCTCCGGTCCCATACAGCTCCTCATAGCGTGTCAGGGCGTCGATGTAACGCTGACGCTGATAATCCAGACGGCTTTCGTCCAGGTAAATGTCCAGTAATGTGGAATCCAACTCCCGGTTTTGTAACAGATTTTTTACTTCTCCCGTTGTTTTCATTAGAACTCTCCTTATATTATGTGAAATTTATACATGATTTCATAGTAAACGATTTTGAATTGCTTGTCAATCACTGGGAAAACCAACAGAAATCAAACTTCAAAACGTAAAATATTAACCTAAAAAAGTAAAAAAATACATTTGATTTATTTGGGATTATGTTATAATTTCAATGTAGTTCGTAACTGCAACCATATTAAAGGGAGGATTCACTATGAAAAAGAAACTTTTAGCAGTTGTATTATGCGGCGCTATGGCATTATCCATGCTGGCAGGCTGCGGCGGCAAGAAGGAGGACACTCCGGCAGCTGACGCTACTGCAGAGGCAGAAGCAGGGGATGTAGCAGACGCTGCAGAGGCAACCGGAGATCTCTCCGACGCTAACATCGCAGTATTCTATTACACCTACTCTGACACATATATCTCTTCTGTTCGTACCGCACTGGATGCGAAGCTGGACAGCCTTGGAGTAAAGTATCAGAACTATGACGCAAACAACAACCAGACCACACAGAACGAGCAGATCGATACCGCTCTTGCACAGGGCGCAAACATCCTGATCGTAAACATCGTTACCTCCGGTTCTGTAGACGCTTCCCAGGCAGTTGTTGATAAGGCATCCGCTAAGGGCGTTGACCTGATCTTCTTCAACAGAGCAGTTGAGGATGATGCTACAGCAGGACAGGTTCTTGGTTCCTATGACAAGTGCGCATTCGTTGGAACAGACGCTCCGGAAGCAGGACATATGCAGGGCAAGATGATCGGCGATTACCTGGTTGAGAACTTTGACAAGGTTGACCTGAACGGCGACGGCAAGATTTCCTACGCTATGATGATGGGTCAGCTTGGTAACGCAGAGGCTATTTACCGTACTCAGTTCGCAGTAGAGGACGCTAACGCAGTTCTTACCGAGGCTGGTAAGCCGGAGCTTGAGTACTTCGACCCGACCAACACAGACAAGTATCAGGTAGACCAGGATGGCGCATGGAGCGCAACCGCTGCAAATAACTACATGACCACCAACCTGTCCCAGTACAACGAGGGTAACGGCAACATGATCGAGCTGGTTATCTGCAACAACGACGGTATGGCTGAGGGCGTTATCTCCGCACTGAACGATAAGGGATATAACCTGGGAACAGCTGATTCCACTCTGATTCCGGTATTCGGCGTAGACGCTACAGACGCAGCGAAGCAGCTTATCAGCGACGGCAAGATGGTTGGTACCATCAAGCAGGACGCAGAGGGTATGGCAGACTGTATCTCCATCATGGCTCAGAACGCAGCTAAGGGCGCAGCTCTGACAGACGGAACTGACAGCTACAATGCAGACGCAGAGATCAGCAACAAGATTTACGTTCCGTACGCACCGTACACAGGAGAGTAAATCACAGGAAACGATTGAAAAAGATAGCAAAGTAAGGATACAACAAAGGCGGCCGTAAGTTACGTCCGCCTTTGTGTCAACGAGATGGGAGGAAGAGTATGGAGCATGATGTTCTCTTACAAATGACAGACATCTGTAAAGAATTCCCCGGTGTCAAGGCGCTGGATCATGTTTCTTTGACAGTGAAGAGGGGAACCGTCCACGCGCTGATGGGAGAAAACGGCGCAGGAAAATCCACCCTGATGAAATGCTTGTTTGGTATGTATGCCAAGAATAGCGGACAGATTTTTCTGGAAGGCAAAGAAATTAATTTCAAGAATTCGAAGGAAGCACTGGAAAACGGTGTGGCAATGGTGCATCAGGAGCTGAATCAGGCACTGAAGCGTAATGTAATGGACAACCTGTGGCTGGGACGTTATCCCAAGATTGCAGGCGTCATGGTAAATGAGAAAAAAATATACGATGATACGAAGGCTGTTTTTAAGGAACTGGGCATTGACGTGGATCCGAAGCGGATTATGAGTACCATGCCGGTATCCCAGAGACAGATGGTGGAGATTGCGAAAGCCGTTTCCTATAATTCCAAGGTCATCGTATTTGACGAGCCTACTTCTTCACTGACAGAGCAGGAGGTAGAGCATTTATTCGAGATTATAAATATGCTGCGTGACAGAGGCTGCGGCATTATCTATATTTCCCATAAGATGGCAGAGATTTTACGGATTTCTGATGAAGTTACCATCATGCGGGATGGTCAGTATGTGGCAACCCGTCCGTCGAGTGAGCTGACTACCGATGAGATTATCCGTCTGATGGTAGGCCGTGAGCTGACCAACCAGTTCCCGCCGAAGACCAATACGCCGGGTGAGATTGCGCTGGAGGTAGAGAATCTGACAGCTCAGTATTCCCTGCTGAAGGATGTATCTTTCAATGTAAGAAAGGGAGAGATCGTAGGTCTGGCAGGTCTGGACGGCAGCGGAAGAACAGAGACCCTGGAGAATATCTTTGGTATCGCTACCCGCCATTCCGGAACGATAAAGCTTTATGGCAAAGAAGTAAAGAACCGCAATGCCCGGGAGTCCATCAAAAATGGTTTTGCCATGCTGACGGAGGAACGTCGTGCCACCGGTATCTTTGGTATCCTGAATATCCGGGAGAACACCGTTATTTCCAGCTTAAAGAAGCATCTGCGCATGGGGTTCTGGCTGGATGAAAAGTCCATGAAGAAGGATACCCAGTGGTCCATTGATGCTATGCATACGAAGACCCCGACCCAGGAGACGAAGATTCGTTCCCTGTCCGGTGGAAATCAGCAGAAGGTTATTCTGGGACGCTGGCTTCTGACCGAGCCGGAAGTACTGCTTCTGGACGAGCCTACCCGAGGAATTGACGTAGGAGCGAAGTACGAGATCTACCAGCTTATCATAGACCTGGCCAATAAGGGCAAATGTGTCATCGTGGTATCCTCTGAGATGCCGGAGCTTCTTGGTATCTGCGACCGGATCCTGGTTATGTCCGGCGGACGGCTGGCAGGCGAAGTAAATGCAAGTGAGACGACGCAGGAAGAGATTATGACTCATGCTGCGAAATACGTATAAGGGGGCGGCGCGATATGAACGTTTTTTCTAATATGAAATCCAGCTGGAACGCAAAGATTTCCAGTTATCAGGCATTGGACAGCAAGGATAAGAAAACCTTCTGGAAAGAGACACTGATCAACAACGCCATGTATATTCTGATTCTTGTGGCGATTATTTACACACAGGCGAAGAACAGCTATTTCCTGAAGCCGGATTCTATCGTCAATATTATTTCACTTTCTGCGGCAAATATTCCCATTGCCTGCGGTATTGCTGGTTGTATCGTACTGACCGGTACAGACCTTTCTGCCGGACGAGTAGTAGGTCTGACCGCATGTATTTCCGCATCCCTGCTGCAGTCTGTAACTTATGCCACAAAAATGTTCCCGGATCTTCCGGTTATGCCGATTTGGCTGGTTATTCTGATTGCCATCGCAGTGGGCGGTCTGGTAGGCTGGGTCAATGGTTTCTTCGTGGCGAAATTCTCACTGCATCCGTTCATCGTAACACTGGCAACACAGCTGATCGTATACGGCTGCCTGCTGATGTACATTATGATTAACGGCAACAATGGTCAGCCGCTTTCCGGACTTGACCAGTCCTTCAAAGATTTTGTAACCGGAAGCCACCTGTCTGTGGCAGGCGTTCCAATTCCGAATTATGTATTCTACGCAATCGTAGTTGTTATTTTCATGTGGTTCATGTGGAATAAGACAACCTTCGGTAAGAATATGTTCGCGGTAGGTTCCAGCCCGGAGGCTGCAAACGTATCCGGCGTCAATGTTATGAAGACTACCATTCTGGTACATACCCTGGCAGGCTGTATGTATGGTATTACCGGATTTATTGAGTCCGCCCGTATCGGTTCTAACCAGGCAGGTACCGGTCTGAACTACGAGTGTGACGCAATCGCGGCCTGCGTTATCGGCGGCGTTTCCTTTGTTGGTGGTACCGGTAAGATCAGCGGCGTAGTAATGGGAGTATTCCTGCTTCGTATTATCTTTGTAGCGCTGCAGTTCCTTTCCATCAACCAGAACCTGCAGTATATCATCAAGGGTCTGATTATCCTGATTGCCTGCTCCATTGATATGAGAAAGTATCTGGTGCGTAAGTAATCCATTTTCAGAAAAGGACAACTGACAGAAATCTATGGCAGAAGATAAGAAATGGTTCGGAAGGGGCATCTACAGAAGTAAGGATGTCCCCATCCGTATTTTAGACGGATTTATTATAGGCGCGATTTGTTGCGTGGTGATTCTGGTGTTCTGGTTCGCCACCCATGGGGGTTACAATGTGACCTTTGATACAAAAGGCGGATCGGAGATCGCCGCCCAGCGGCTGAAGCATGGGGAACTGGCAGAGGAGCCGGAGACGCCTTTGAAGCCCGGTTATACTTTCTGTGGCTGGATTACCTCAGAAGATGAGAGCCTGGCGAAGGAATGGAATTTTTCCGAGGACAAAGTGGAAAACGATCAGACTCTCTATGCGGTCTGGACACCGGCAGAGGTGACGGTGAAGTTTGACTTGGACGGAGGAAAGGCAGACGGTGAGGCTTTTATACCGGATAAAACAGTGACCTACGGCGAGCCCTACGGGGAGCTTCCGGTACCGGAAAAAGAGGGATTCCGCTTTGATGGCTGGATTTACAGCGGTGTTGTGATTCAGGCGGATACCACAGTAACCATGACCGGCGAGCATGTGCTGACGGCCCGGTGGATTCCGATGGACTAAGACGGAAAAGGAGACGATCAATGAATCGAGACAAAGCGAGGGTGGCTGTCTATGCGCTGGGAGGCGTGTACCTGTTGTATCTGGCCTGGCAGCTATTCAGTGAGCTTCCCACAGCCGGTTCGGAAAAACCGCTGATGATTGTGTTTACGATCTTTTTTGCGATTGTGGGCGCAGGCTTAGCGGGCTGGGGACTGTACAGCAGCTGGAAGACGGTAAAAGGCCGGACAGCGGTGCCGGAAACGGAAGAAGATCCTCAGAACACGGAAGATGGATCCGATGAGAATAAAAGTGAATAATATGGAAATAAAGAGTCGGCTGCGGTGAAACCCGCGGTCGGCTTTTTTGCTCTATAGGAAATACCGTGTCACGTTAAAACACGAAAGTTATGCTTCCTATAGAGCAAAAAACCCTCCGGGGGGATGCGCACTCGGCGCAGTGGTAGATGGTTGCCAAGGCAACCGCGCCTCGGCGCGAGAATGTGCCAACGGCACATTCTTTTTTACTCTATAGGAAATACCATGTCACATTCTTTTTCAACTTACTTTGGGGCTGGAAATTTCCCGGTGTATCAAGTATACTGAATTACAGAATAGAAAGAGGAGGGCTTTTTGATGTATCAGGCAAATGAAAAACGATATGAGACGATTCCCTATCACCGCTGCGGGGACAGCGGACTGTTGTTACCGGCAGTGTCCTTGGGCTTCTGGCATAACTTCGGAGACACTGCCTGTTATGAAAATATGAAAAAGCTCTGCTTTACGGCCTTTGATCACGGCATTACCCATTTTGACCTGGCCAATAATTACGGACCGGAGCCGGGCAGTGCCGAGAAAAACCTGGGACTGATTCTAAAGGACGAGCTGAGCGCTTACCGGGATGAACTGATCATCAGTACCAAGGCCGGTTACGATATGTGGCCGGGACCTTACGGCAACTGGGGCAGCCGCAAGTACCTGATTGCAAGTCTCGACCAGAGCTTGAAGCGTCTTGGGCTGGACTATGTGGATATTTTCTACCATCACCGGATGGATCCGGAGACGCCTCTGGAGGAGACCATGGAGGCTCTGGCGCAGATTGTGCGGAGCGGTAAGGCTTTGTACGTGGGACTGTCCAATTATAACGGAGAGAAACTGGCCCAGGCAGAGGCCGTTTTAAAGGAACTGCATTGTCCGTTTATTATCAACCAGAACCGCTATTCCATCTTTGATCGAACCATCGAGCAGAACGGTCTGAAGGAGACGGCGGCGAAGCTTCATAAGGGTATCATCGCTTTCAGCCCATTGGCTCAGGGCATGCTGACGGACCGGTATCTCCATGGAATTCCCGAGGATAGCCGGATCCGCACGGACGGCCGGTTCCTGAAGGAAACCGCATTGACTGAGGAGCGGCTGGGACAGATCCGGAAGCTGAATGATCTGGCGGCAGAACGCGGTCAGACCCTGGCGGAAATGGCTCTTGCCTGGATTCTGAGGGACGGTATCGTGACCAGCGTGCTGATCGGCGCGTCTAGACCGGAGCAGATTCTCGATAATATTAAGGCGTTGGAAAATACGCATTTTACAGAGGAAGAATTAAGAATCATAGACTATATTTAACAAAAAAGCGAATACCCCGCAATCCGAAAAGGACGGCGGGGTACAAGCGATAAAGGAGACGACAGATAATTATGACAAAACAGGAACTTGCGCTTACTGTCATCGACCGGTTGAAGAAGGAATATCCGGACGCGGACTGTACCCTGGACTATGACCAGGCCTGGAAGCTGCTGGTCAGTGTGCGCCTGGCAGCCCAGTGTACCGACGCACGGGTCAATGTGGTAGTGGAAAAGCTTTATGAAAAATATCCGGATGTGAAGTCTCTTGCGGCGGCTCCGGTGGAGGATATCGAGGCCATCGTGAAGCCCTGCGGTCTGGGACACAGCAAGGCCCGGGACATCAGCGCTTGTATGAAGGTACTGGAGGAAAAGTACGGCGGAAATGTGCCGACTACCTTTGACGAGCTTCTTGCGCTGCCCGGGGTAGGACGAAAAAGCGCTAATCTGATCATGGGCGATGTCTTTGGCAAGCCTGCCATTGTCACCGATACCCACTGTATCCGGCTGGTGAACCGGATGGGGCTGGTGGATGGCGTCAGGGATCCTAAAAAAGTGGAAATGGCTCTGTGGAAGCTGATTCCGCCAGAGGAAGGCAGCGACTTCTGCCATCGGCTGGTGAATCACGGCAGAGAAGTCTGTACGGCGCGGACGAAGCCCTATTGTGACCGCTGCTGTTTAAAGGATATCTGCGCAAAGAATGGAGTAGAGGAGTAAAATTATGGAATATGCAATCGCGACCCTGAAGAAGGGCGAAGGCCGTGCCTTAAAGGCGGGCGGAGCATGGATTTACGATAATGAAATCGAGTCCGTCATGGGGCATTTTGAGGATGGAGATCTGGTGATAGTACGGGATTTTGACGGTTATGGTCTGGGAAAGGGCTTTATTAACCGCCATTCCAAAATCCGCGTCCGCATGATGACGAGAAATCCGGAGCAGGAGATTGACCGGGAATTTTTACACAACCGTGTAAAAACGGCATGGGAGTACCGGAAAAAGACTGTGGATACCAGCAGCTGCCGTGTGATCTTCGGCGAGGCAGACTGGATTCCGGGTATGGTCGTAGATAAGTTCTCGGATGTGCTGGTGGTACAGGCACTGGCGCTGGGTATCGACCGGATGAAAGAAACGATTATTGAGGAATTAAAGGATGTACTGGCCGAGGATGGCGTGGAGATTCGCGGCATCTATGAGCGAAGCGACGCCAAGGAACGGGAAAAAGAGGGCATGGAACGTGTGAAGGGCTTCATCGGCGAACCCTTTGACACCAATGTGGAGATCGTGGAAAATGGCGTTCGCTATCTGGTCGATGTGAAAGATGGCCAGAAGACAGGCTTTTTTCTGGATCAGAAATACAACCGTCTGGCCATTCAGAAGCTTTGCAAGGACGCCCGGGTGCTGGACTGCTTTACCCATACAGGATCCTTTGCCCTGAATGCGGGGCTGGCCGGAGCAAAAGAGGTCATTGGCGTGGATGCGTCGGAGCTTGGCGTCCATCAGGCAGATCTGAACGCGAAGCTGAACGGACTGGAGAATACGGTGCGTTTTACATGCGCGGACGTCTTCGATCTGCTGCCGGAACTGGAGAAGAAGGGTGAAAAGTTCGATGTGGTGATTCTCGATCCGCCCGCCTTTACCAAGTCCCGGAATTCCGTTAAGAATGCCACCAAGGGTTATCGGGAAATCAATATGCGGGGCCTGAAGCTGGTGAAGGACGGCGGCTTTCTGGCTACCTGTTCCTGCTCTCATTTCATGAGCTACGAGCTGTTTACCCAGACCATTGCCCAGGCGGCAAAGAGCGTACACAAGCGGATTCGTCAGGTGGAATACCGGACCCAGGCCCCGGATCATCCGATTCTCTGGGCGGCAGACGAGTCTTATTATCTGAAGTTTATCATCTTCCAGGTGGTAGATGAAAAGTAATCTTTCAAAATGGCAGAAATCCTTGGTTTATACGGTTTACAGCGCATTTGTTAAAAATGTGAAACTATCGTAATTTATCGGAAAATGGTGTAATTTTATAGCCAGATGGTGTAGTAAATGGTGTAAATCAAAGGGTATGCAGATGTAAAAAGGGATATCCCAAATCACTCTCTTGGAATATCCCTTATATATTATTTTTCCTTATCTCCGGTCTGATACCACTTCATTCAACTTGATACTTAATTATCCTCTACTCTGAAACTTGACAATATAGCAATGACCTCTGTCTGTTCCGCTTCTGTGAACTGTCCGTCTGGTGCTTGTGCTGTGAATGAAACATAGCCACTATACCAGAATGTATTTTGAACACGCAAAGGAAGATCTGTTGTTTCTTCTGTCCCGGTTCTGTTTTCCGGCAAAACAGCAAAAGAAACTGCTCCATCCGTATCTACAAAATCTGAATCTGTAAGCATATCCATTGTACCTGTGATTTTAGTTTCAGCTACTACAAATTTCCCTAAATCCTCATAATTTCTTGCATCCACATAACCGGGAATAAACTGGGAATCTGCCACAGCAGAAAGCTCAATCCTTGTCATATCAGTTGCCGAACCAGACCCTAACTGTCCTTCTGCAACACCACCGATATAAGTATATGTTATGGTTGAACCTCTTTCGTTTGTAAGCACCACTGTTTCATCAGTCTGCGATACCTCTTCATTCGTTACCGTCCAATTTCCCAGATAATCAAACAAAAAACAGGGATATGATACTGCGTTTACCGTTCCAAACTGTGTTACATAGGTGTGGTCTAATTTTAATTCCTGCGTATCAGAATTTTCCGCACTTTCCGAAACTGGTGTTTCTTCGGAACTGCTAACACTGTTGTCTGTTTCTTCCTGAATACTCTCTTTCACAGGTACAGGGGTTGTTTCAGAACCACAGGCAGTACAGCTTGCAAGTATTCCTGTCAGCATAAGGAAGCCTAATCTTCTGGTTAATTTCATAAATTGTCAAATCTCCTTTATACGTTGGGTGTTTCTTTTTCATATTGTCTGTAACAATCTTCGCCACAATTTTTGCAGACATAATGAATCTCGTATATTCTTTTGGTTCCCGGAATATATTGCTCCTGCGTTCCAACAACATTTCCATTACGATTTCTTGTTTTTACTTCCTGCAAAATAGAGATACGTTCCGAACTAACCAGATTTTTTTCTATCCGTTTTAACACAAACCGTTTCTTACAAGTAGGACACTTATACATAGCCCCTAAAGAAAAATAAATGATAAGAAATGCAAGAAAAATTATAACAGCAACAGAAAAAATCACTTGATAAAGTGAATGCACTTCCATTTTAATCATAACCGGACTGAAAATGATATAGAACAGGAAAAATCCCAGAAGTTTAAGTTTCCAGGTACTTATCGACAAAAAACTGTATACATATTCCAGAAAAGTCTCTTTCGCATTTTGTAAATCTGAAAAACTGAATGTTGAAGCCCCTTTACCCATTGATTCTGCTCCATTTTCTCTATTCATAAGAAAATTGGCAATCTGTTTTCCTCGCTGTTCAATGCACTTGTTTACCGTTTGAAAAAATGTCTCATATTCTTTTAAGGTTTTCGGAAGCGGGTTCTCTAAGGAATGTCCCGGAAAAAATTTCTTCGGCACTCCTTTTTTATCTACAAATGCTTCTAAATAATTTTCTTTCACAAAATTTTTCCATGTTCCAAATAGTTGTAACCATGCTTCACAATACTGAATAGTCGATTCTTTATTTTTTGCATAGGTAAACAAATGCTCTAATGCTCCATGATTACAAATAGTCGCCATATCAGAATTATCCGTGTACCATTGGAATATCTGTGCCAGTGTTAAATCCCATGAATCCCATTTAGCATATTCTCCACTCCGTCCAGTATTAAATCCTCTCGGAACAGGTATAAAATTACCAATAGAATGCGTTAATTGCAAAAAACGTCCGGCTTCCGGTGACAATCTTACTTTTTCCATATTCCTAAGAAAATAAAGTTCCCACATATTCCCTTGCATTTTAATCTGACCAGACATTTTTAACTGAATATAATTTTCCATGGGAATCCATGCACTGGTCATGGTATCTCCTCTATAGGTTATATCCCCGTTTGTTACTTCATATTTGACCGCCGTAGATGGTTGTTGCTCACTCCGGTATCCGTCAAGCCAATGATATGTTTTCAGATAAGAAGTAGTCATTTCTTCACATACATCGCAATCAAATTGTTTTAAATCAGAATCATTCAAATAATATGACAGTTTGTAAATCAGGAATCTTTGCAAATTCTGTCTTGCTGTGCTTGTTTCTTGATGATACTTTTCTAAATAGTATGGCATTTCCAGTACACCGGCAAAGTCTTGCTTTGTTTCCAGTAAATCAATCAAATTATTTTTTACATCGTAATCATATCTGTAAACCATGCGAACCCTCCTTTTTGTCAATTCTACCATACTGAATTTAATTTGCAATGTAATTTGCAACATATTTTGCAATGCAATACGCAATGCTTATTTATATAGTGATTAGCAATATGATAGTAATGACAGGAGGTAATGCTTATGGCTTTTCAACTAAAACCAAACCGAAAAGAATCAGAAAATAAGACTATACGCTTCCCCGTAGAACTAATTGATAGAATAGATAAAGCAATCGTCAATCAGGATGTGACATTTTCCAGTTTTGTCATTCAGGCGTGTGAATATGCCTTAAATGATATGGATACTTCTAAAAACCAGTGAAAGGGGGATACAATATGTCTACAACAAATGACCAAATGATTGCAGGATACGATTACAAAGAATGGGTACGTCTGGAAAGTCTGTTTCTTAAAGACTATGAAAATTCAACCAGATACAACAAACCATTTAGCGCACTGATTAGTGATGTCCTTGAAAATGAGACCTATAAATCTTTTGCTGATAAGACAGGATTAAGTGAAAATATGCTTTATCGGTTAAAGAAACAGATTGATGAAAAAGACCCGCCACAGAGAAATACGCTTATTACGGTTTGTATTGCCTACAAATTAGATTTAATGATGGCACAAGCCCTGCTTTATAGTCTTGGACTGGGATTCAATCGTTTTAACAAAAGAGACTATGCTTATACATTTCTTTTAACCCAGTGTCGTGACAGGAGCATAGATCAGTGTAACGAGATACTAGGACAACTTGGTATCGAACAAAAATACTGGCTTGGTACTTATTGCAGAAGAAAAGTTACAAAACGCAAGAAAAAAGACTCATAAATATCTGTTTCATGCACGTTGAATCATCAGCGTGCATTTTTCTTTCACATCTTTTTACATGGTCTGTAAAAAAATCCACCTGTTTATCACGTTTTTTCATCACTCTGAATTTCCTTTTTGGGAAAAGCTCTTATTTTATGCGCCTTTCCGCTTCTACTTGTCTTGTAATATCCAACGGCTTCATTTTCCGCTATAATCCGATTCATAAGTTGCGCGACTTAGAAAAATTCAAATTTTGGAGGATACATACATGAGATTAAGTGAAGTAGTTTTTGATTTTAATGAAACCTTTGGAGAACTGATGTTAATCGGAGAACCGAAAGAAGTCTATGTCTATGCAGATGGAAAACGTACAAATGAACTGGAAGCTATCGGCTACCCGGTTATTTCTACAAGACAGTGGGAAAAGTTCGTGGTTAAAGTAAAAGAGACTGTTCCGTCTGTAGAATTTAACGGAAAACCGACTCCGGTTATCTTTAACAATCTGGATGCGAAACTCTGGCAGGATTTTAGAAGCAATGAAATCAAAATCAGTGCCGTAGCTGACCAGATTGAGATTGTCAATCCACCCAGACTGCGGGTAAATAAGGGAGATGCGCAGGCATGAAATACCACAGAGTAACCGCCCATTCCTTTTGGTGGTTAAAATGGTGCTGTAGCCTGTATATGTTTCTCATGGTTATCTTTTTGACAGCTTATGTAGTAACCAGAAACATAAGTTTTGCAATCGCATTGGCTGTCATGCTTCTGATTTTGGTCATGTTCTTTACAGTAGTACGACATACCAACTTCTACAAGGCGGGAAAAATTTCCTGCCTTATCCAGAAGCATATCGAAGAAAATCAATTATATGAAACTGCATTTCGGGGAAGAAAGAGAGTGTACACATTTTACCCGCAAACGGATTGGTGTATGGACACAGCTTCTAATACGCTGCATATCCGCTTCCGGCTGTCTGGAAACCAAATCAATCTACGGGGACTGGAAACAGGGTTAGCTGACCGTCTGGAAAAGGTATGCCTAAACATATATGAAAAAAGGGGCTACATAGAATATCTGTTTGAATTAGAGCAGGAAAAAGCTCTTGTTATTTCGTCTAAAGCAGATATTCCGGGGGATTCCGGAGAAACTACAGTTTACCTCTCCCCATCCCTTATATGGAATTACAGGAAAATCCCGCACTTTCTGATTGTTGGCTCTACTGGTTCAGGCAAAACAACTTTTACACGCTTTATTATTTCCAGTCTGTTAAAATGCGGTGTCCGTGTCCTTTATCTGGATGTAAAAAGAGACGTTGAAATGGAGCAATTTTGTCATGGAAATATTGCAATTACTTATGCGTATGAGCCAAAACAGATATCAGAAGAAATTTCACTCATAACAGAAGAATTACAAAGCAGGACAGTCGATATTTCCAATATGGAACAACAGGGAATTGATGGAAATACAGATTTTAATTTTAATCCTGTCTGTGTTATTTGTGATGAAATTATCCTGATGAAACTGGTCTTTCCAGATAAGCTGTATAAAGAAACTTTAGGTAAAATCAATGCTATTATTGTCAGCGGACGAAGCAAAAATATTTATGCCGGATTGATTTCGCAATCTGGATTAGCAGAATATTTCGGAAACAGCGGTATCCGTGGGAATATCGGCTTAAAGGTTGCTCTCGGTCAGATGTCAGCCGGTGAATATAGTATGATTTTCGGAACGGAATATGCAGATGTAAAAAATCTTCGCTATGGAGAAATCGGCTCTGGTTTGATTATGAGAACAGGGCTTGACAGCAGACCACGGGAATTTGTAGCACCTTATATTAAAAATCATGCACTTGATTAAGCAGGCTAAAAGCAACGGGGAATAAAAAGTTTCTGCCCCAGTGACCGCCACCGGCGGGGAACTGGGGCGGTACAACCCCTTTAGTATTACAAGGGGTTGTAGCAACCCTCTGATTATCCAATAAAATCAAGTGTTTTAGGCTGTTACATCATTTTGTAGCAGGTAGGAGAATCTTATGGAAGAAAAGAAAATACAGGAATCAAAAGACCGACAGGCACGAAAATATAATATAACGCTTAATAATCCGCTTAGTATGATTCCACCTATGACCCATCCGCAAATTAAAGAAGAAATTGGCAGACTCGGCTCTGTATCTTACTGGTGTATGGCGGATGAAATCGGGCTGAAAGAGCAGACACCACATACACACATCTATTTGTACAGCGCTTCGCCTATCCGCTTCTCTACGGTAAAAAAGCGTTTTCCACAGGGACACATAGAATCAGCCTATGGTTCATCAGCAGAAAACAAAGATTATATTCTGAAAGCCGGGAAATGGAAAAGCACCTCTAAAACAGAAACTTCTATCGTCGGAACTTTTGAAGAATATGGCATTATGCCCGCCAAAGAAACTATGAGCGAAAAGGGCGAACTACAATTTATCTATGATATGATAGAAAGCGGACTGAGTACAGCAGAAATATTAAAAGCATTTCCACAGGCTATGCGTTATCTGGACAAAATAGACCGGGCAAGGCAGCTTTTAATTGAGGATGAATATAAAAATACATGGCGGGAACTTACTGTTACTTATATCTTCGGGAAAACCGAAACTGGTAAAACACGGTCTGTCATGGAGAAATACGGATATAGTAATGTATTTCGTGTGACAGATTACATACATCCATTTGACAGCTATAAAAATCACAGTGTTATTATCTTTGAAGAGTTCCGAAGCAGTCTGAAAATACAGGATATGCTCAATTATCTGGACGGCTATCCCTGTGAACTGTCTGCCCGGTATAATAACAAAACAGCCTGCTATCTGGAAGTCTATATTATTTCTAATATTCTTCTGGAACAACAATATGTAAATGTACAGGCAGAAAGCCCGGCAACATGGGAAGCGTTCCTGCGACGGATACATCAGGTTATTTTCTATCAGGATGCAGAACACGTTATAACCTACTCTTCGGTAAAGGAATATCTCGAAAGAAATAACAACTTCCACTCACTGACAAAGGCTGAACAGTGTTCTATACCGTTCAAGGAATAGCCTATGGAGAAGAAGCTATTGAACCTGAAAGAATTATGCTCCTATCTGGGAATTGGAGAAACGAAAGCAAGGGAACTTGTCAGAGGTAAAAACGGATTCGGTGTACAGATTGGAAACCGATGGTATGCTGATAAAAACAAGCTGGATAAATGGCTTGACAAAATGGCTGTATAGATTGAAAACAGGGGTATTGCTGTGATATACTATGCGTACATCTTAGCAATACCCTTTTGATTTACCATAGAAAAGGAGTACAGAATGGGTAAATCATTAAAAGGAAAAGAATTGGGGAAAGGCATTTCCCAACGTAAAGACGGGCTTTATCAGGCACGCTTTATCAATCGTTTTGGCAAAAGACAGACGATTTATGCAAAAACATACAACGATATAACAAAAAAGCTGCGGGACGCACAATATGAGGACGAGAAGCAGATAAATGTAGTTACCAGTAATATGACCTTGGACGAATGGTATAACGTATGGATGACCACCTGTAAAAAGCATTGTAGAGATACAACCAGACGCACCTACTCCGTCCAGTATAATCGGCTTCGTGAGGAACTGGGATGGCGTAAACTGACAAATCTGAATCTGGTCATTATTCAAAACGCTTTCAATAATTTAAAAAGTGATAAATCCAGACGAGATTGTAAAGCGCTCCTTGTTGATATGCTTAACAGGGCTTTTGAATCAGATTTGATAAATAAAAATGTTGCTGTATCGGTCAATACCAAAATAGACGGTACGGAACAGCCTGAAAAACGTGTATTAACACCGGATGAAATTCAGATACTTTATCAATCAACGAAAAACAGTCAGCTTTATCCCTTTTTTGTTCTTGCGTTAAATACTGGTATGCGAATGGGAGAAATTCTTGGTCTTACATGGGAATGTGTTGATTTTGAGACTGGTTTCATCCATGTAGAAAAAACGCTCTGTTATCTTCCCAACAATGGAACTGCAATCTATGAGTTTCATCCACCGAAAAGTAAGGCGGGCAAGCGGAACATTCCCATGTCTAAACAGGTCATGGAAATACTGCAAGAGCAAAAGGCATGGCGGGACAAGGTAAACAGCAGATTTAAAGCTCAATCGGGATTTGAAAATCTGGTGTTTACAAGCAAAACCAATCATCCTCTGCATGAAAGCAATATAAGAACTGCTATACGCTATCTGGTCAATCGCATAAACACAGAAAATCCCGTACAAACATTTGAAGTATTTACACCACATTGTCTTAGACACACTTTTGCAACGAATTGTATCGCAAAAGGTATGCGCCCTAAAACATTACAGAAATTGTTAGGACACAATTCCCTGCAAATGACAATGGATTTGTATTGTCACGTATTAGATTCTACGTTGAAAGATGAAATGTCTATTATTACAGAAATGGTGTAAATGTGGTGTAGTAAACGTATTTAACAAGGAAAAAGCCTTGGAAAATCAAGGAATTTTAAGTGTTTACTTGAAGTTTATCATCTTCCAGGTATGTGAGGAAAAATAAGCATGCAGCTACCGGAATTATTTGAAGAAAAAATGAAACATCTTCTGGGGACGGAATATGAGGATTTCCTGGCAGGCTATGAAAAAGAGCGGCATCAGGCTCTCCGGGTGAATCCGGCGAAGATCTCCGCGGAGGAATTTCTGCGTATCAGCCCCTTTGCACTGCAGCCGGTACCCTGGGCAAAAAACGGATTCTATTATGGGACGGAGGACCGGCCCGGCAAGCACCCCTGGCATGAGTCCGGTGTCTACTATATCCAGGAGCCCAGCGCCATGTCCGTGGCGGAGCTGGCAGGAGTACAGCCGGGCGACCGTGTGCTGGATCTCTGCGCGGCTCCCGGTGGAAAAAGCACGCAGCTGGCAGCAGCCATGGAGGGAAAGGGGCTTTTGGTATCCAATGAGATTCATCCGGCCCGGGCGAAGATTCTCGCCTCCAATATGGAGCGGATGGGCGTTCCGAACGCCCTGGTGACCAACGAGCCCCCCCAGCGGCTGACACCCCATTTTCCGTCCTTCTTTGACCGGATCGTGGTGGACGCGCCCTGCTCCGGAGAGGGTATGTTCCGAAAGGAGGAACAGGCGGTCATCCAGTGGAGCCAGGACAATGTGGGACTCTGCGCGGCCCGGCAGCAGGATATTTTGGAAGAAGCGGCAAAGATGCTGCGGCCCGGCGGAATATTAGTCTATTCTACCTGTACCTTTGCGCCTGAGGAGGACGAGGAGAGCGTGGTGCGTTTTCTTCTGAAGCATCCGGATTTTTCTGTGAAGCAGGTGGAGGCTTACGAGGGCTTCGCCCCGGGCAGAGAGGAGTGGGTGAAGCTGACGGAGGAAGAGAAGGAGAGCGTCAGTGCGGAGCGGTTGGAAGAGATTCTGGCGTCAGTGAAGGCTACTTTCCGGCTCTGGCCCCATAAGCTGGACGGAGAAGGCCATTATGCGGCGGTGCTGGAAAAAGCAGGAAGCCGGGACGACCGGAAAAGCCGGGAGAGGACGGACAGATCCGGCGGACGGAAAAGCGCCGGAAAAGCAGGAGGGGCGACGGCTGACGCGGCAGCCTGGAAGCTTTATGAAGAGTTTGCGGCTGATGCGTTGACCCATTGCCCGGAGGGCATCCCCATGCTCTTTGGCGAGCAGCTGTATCTGCTGCCCTGCCTGCTGGATTTGAGCGGCTTGAAGGTTCTGCGGCCTGGTCTCCATCTGGGAACTGTGAAAAAGAACCGTTTTGAACCGGCCCACGCCCTGGCCCTGGCATTAAAACCGGAGGACGCGAAGCGCAGGGTCTCTTACGGGGCCGATTCCAGGGAGATCCGTGCCTGGCTGTCCGGCGAAAGCCTGGAGGCAGACGGGACAGAAGGAAAAGGCTGGACGATGGTCTGTGTGGATGGATTTCCGGCAGGCTGGGGAAAGCTGGCGGGTGGAAGTCTGAAGAATCATTATCCCAAGGGTCTCCGAAAGAATCTGGAGTCCTGAAACCGGAAAGAAAAAGACAGCGCAAATGAGTGAAAATGAGAAAAGAAAGGCTTTACCTTACCCGGGAAATGTATTATGATTAGAAAGGTTGGAAACTGACAGCAGTTTGCGAAAAGCCCTGGAAAGGAGCGGCGCGGAACTGCGAACTGATATGAGAGGAGAACCATTACAATGGGAGAACAGTTAACCGTTGGCGAGCAGAGCCTTCTGCTTCATGAAAAATACAGAGGCAAGATTGAGATTAAATCAAGAGTGCAGGTGAAGACCAAAGAGGATCTTTCCCTGGCTTATACACCGGGCGTAGCACAGCCCTGTCTGGAGATTCAGAAGGATGTGGAGAAGTCCTATGTATACACGAACCGCTGGAACACCTGTCTGGTAGTGACAGACGGAACCGCAGTCCTGGGTCTGGGCGATATCGGTCCGGAGGCAGGTATGCCGGTTATGGAAGGAAAATGTGTCCTGTTCAAGGAGTTTGGCAATGTGGACGCATTCCCGCTGTGCATCAAGAGCAAGGATGTAGACGAGATTGTGAATACCGTATATATGATTTCCGGCAGCTGCGGCGGCGTGAATCTGGAGGATATCTCCGCTCCCCGCTGTTTCGAGATTGAGAAGAAGCTGAAAGAGAAGTGCGATATTCCCATTTTCCATGATGATCAGCATGGAACGGCTGTCATTACACTGGCAGGCCTGACCAATGCCCTGCGTCTGGTGGGAAAGAAGAAGGAAGAAGTCAAGGTGGCTGTGAACGGCGCAGGCGCGGCGGCTATCTCCATCACCAAGCTTCTGCTGACCGCAGGCATTAAGAACGTGACCCTCTGCGACCGTACCGGAGCCATCTATGAGGGACGTACCGAGCATATGAACCCCATCAAGGAAGAAATGTCCAAAATCACGAACCCGGACAAGATCCAGGGCAAGCTGGAAGACATCGTAAAGGGAGCGGATGTATTTATCGGCGTCAGCGCACCGGGCGCTCTGACCACAGAGATGGTAAAGACCATGGCCAAGGATGCTATCATCTTCGCATGCGCGAATCCGACACCGGAGATTTTCCCGGACGACGCCAAGGCAGGCGGAGCGAGAGTCATCGCCACCGGTCGCAGCGACTTCCCGAATCAGATCAATAACGTACTGGCATTCCCGGGTATTTTCCGCGGAGCCTTCGATGTACGTGCCCGGGATATCAATGATGAGATGAAGCTGGCGGCAGCCCATGCGCTGGCACATCTGATTTCCGACGACGAACTGTCCGAGGATTACATTATTCCCGCAGCTTTCGACCCGCGGGTGGGCAAGGCCGTGGCAGAGGCTGTGGCAGAGGCCGCAAGAAAGTCCGGCGTAGCGCGGATCTGACCTGAAAAGTAAAGAGTGCTTTTACCCTCCGTTTCCGACTTGAAAAAGCAGTCGGAAACGGAGGGTTTTGTAAACTTGTGGACATTGACAAACATGGCCGGAAGTGGCACAATAAAAACAGGCAGAGCCCGGACCAAGAAGCGCAGCCTGAAAAGGGGAACTGTCGGATTGTTTGAGTCAGAATAAAGTACATGGGAGGCTATTCTATGAATGATTATGAAATGATCCGGGATATTCTGGACAGAAGCAGCTACACGGTGGCCATGTGCGGCACGGATATGATGAAAGAATCCGGGATGCCCAGTCTGCGCGCGCCGGAGATTGCCTATGAGGTGGAGAAGGAATTTGGATATTCTCCGGAGGAGATCTTCAGCTCCGTTTTTTATGTAAATCGCACAGAGATCTTTTTTAAATACTATCGGGAAAAGATGCTGCAGCCCCCTCTGGAGCCCAGCGACGGTTTTTATGCCCTGGCGGAGCTGGAAAAGCGGGGAAAGCTGCAGTGCAGTATCGCTAATAACGTACATAATCTGCCGGGTCGGGCCGGATGTCAGAAGGTTTTGAATCTTCATGGAACCATTTATGAGAATGAGTGCCCCCGGTGCGGACAGAGGTATCCCATGGAATATATCCGGGATTCAAAACGGGTACCCCTCTGTGAGAAATGTATGGCGGTGATCCGACCCAAGGTACTGCTCTTCGGCGAGCAGGTGGACAATCAGATGATGACACGGGCGGTGGACGAGATTTCCCAAGCGCAGGTACTGCTGCTTCTGGGAACAGCCATCCATTCCGGCCTCTGTGAGCGGTATGTAAAGTATTTCAAGGGAGAACGGCTGATTCTCATCAATGGAGTGGAGCATTATACGGACGAGCGTGCGGATATCGTGCTTCATGAAGAGGTGAAGACGGCCCTTCCGAAGATCGTCTGGCCCGACAGAGTCTGAGCGGAGCAGACCTAAAAATTAGAATCAGAAAAAGTCAGAATTATGACGGATAAGAAAGGATAACAGGACCATGAAGTTACTGGAAGACAAGATTTTGCAGGAAGGCAATGTACTGGGAGAGGATATTCTGAAGGTGGATGGTTTCATCAATCATCAGGTAGATATCTCTCTCATGGAGGAGATCGGCCGCGATATGGCAGAGCATTTTAAGGACGCGGGAGTGACAAAAGTCTTTACGATCGAATCGTCGGGCATTGCGCCTTCCGTATTTACGGCAAAAGAGCTGGGCGTACCCCTTGTTATTCTGAAAAAGCAGAATCCGAAGACTCTGCGGACGGAAGTCTGGCAGACGGAGGTAGTCTCCTACACCAAGAACACCTCCTATCAGCTGACTCTGGCGAAGAATTATATTTCGGATTCCGATCATATTCTAATTATCGATGATTTTCTGGCAAATGGCGAGGCAGCTACCGGAGCCATCCGTCTGATTCGGAAGGCGCACGCCACAGTGGCGGGTCTGGGCGTTCTCATCGAGAAAGCATTCCAGCCGGGTCACGAGAAGCTGGAGAGTCAGGGTATTCACGTATATGCTCAGGCCAGCATCAAGGCCTTTGAGAATGGAAAAGTGGTATTCTAAATATGAGATTAAAAAGTACAGGCACGGATGCAGTGATCCGTGCCTTTGAAAAGAGCGATATTTCTCAGATTCTGCTGACCGTCGCCGGCATGCTGATTTATGCCATCGGCGTCAATAGTTTTATCGTACCTGCAGGACTTTACAGCGGCGGCGTCATGGGCATCAGCCAGATTATCCGTACCCTCCTGGTGCGGTACGCGCACTTGAATTTCGGCGGAACAGACATTGCGGGTATTATCAGTTTGATTTTGAATTTGCCGCTTTTTCTGCTGGCTTATATGTCGGTGGGACGTCATTTCTTCTGGAAGACGGTCATCTGCGTGGTGAGCCAGTCCCTGTTCCTGACCTTGATTCCCATTCCGGCCAGTCCCATTGTGGAGGATACCATTACGGCGACCCTGATCGGCGGCATCGTCGTGGGAGCCGGTATCGGCGTTTCCCTCCAGAGCGGCGGCTGCAGCGGCGGCACAGATATCCTTGGAATGTATTTTACGAAAAAATATAATGATTTCAGCGTGGGAAAGCTGAATCTGATCATCAATCTTCTGATTTACGGAACCTGTGCCATGCTGTTTGATATTAAGGTGGTAATTTACTGCGTCATTTATGCGGCGGTCAATACGCTGATGGTGGACAAGACTCACACCCAGAATATCCGGACGGCAGTAATTATCATTACCAAGGAGGATCCGGAGAAAATCAAGCACTATATCATGGACGAGCTGGCCCGTGGCGTGACCCACTGGGACGCCACAGCAGGTTATACGGATGACCGGTCGCATATCCTTTTTACAGTCATGTCCAAGCATGAGCTGTCCATGCTGAAGCAGGAAATGAAGTACATCGATCCGAAGGCTTTCGTGGTCAGCAAGGACAATGTGGGCATCGAGGGCAGATTCGCGAAGCATCTGTAGTCTCCGGCCAGGGGAACCCTTTCCGGGGTGCTGCGTATAGTAATAATACAAAAGAACGGAATATTCCGGAATATTTTCTATAAGGAAAAAGCCTGCGTCCGAATATGGGATGCAGGCTTTTTGCGCGTTCGGAGACTACCGGGCCTTGTTTACGAAGGATTCGCAGTCGGTACATTCCACCTTCGTGGGATTGAGCTCATGGGTGCCTACCTGGATCTTGTTCAGGGTGCAGTAGTTCTCATTCTGGGCGTGATGAGTGCAGTTGTTGACGGTGCAGGCGATGGCTTCGTTTTTGTTTGTCATCATATAAGTCCTCCATTTCCCCGCGGTCCGGCCGCGGCTTTTTATGCTACAGAGCTAGTGTGTACGGAAACGGGAAAAATATACGTCAAAAAGCTCCTGCCGGAAATGATTCGGCGGGAGCTTTCTGATGGCTCTATACTATTGAAGAAGGAGAGTAACAATGATAAAGTTCATTGTCGCAGATATATGTAAAGGGAAGAGTCCCATTATATTTAGGCGAGACCGGTCGGCACCGAAAACAGCGCCGGCAGCCTCATTTTATAATCTGATTTGCGTCTGCAATGTTTTTTGCTTTGCTTCATCTGATGTATCTATCATACAAAATGGTTGTGTCTAATCTGTGTCCGCGTTCTTAACAAACCATTGGGATTTTCTAAAAAATATATAAATTGGAAAATTGTTTCCGGATGCGGGGTATGATATAATGTCTATCGACATTATATCTTGCCGGATGGCATGCAAAGGGGAAGGAGAATGCAGATGTCGTTCATCAGCGTATTTGACGTGCTGGGTCCGAATATGATCGGCCCGTCCAGCTCCCACACGGCGGGAGCGGCCAGAATCGCCTATCTGGCTCAGAAAATGATAGCAGGTCCCCTGGTTCAGGTGGACTTTATTCTATATGGTTCCTTTGCCCGGACCTATCGGGGACATGGTACGGACCGGGCGTTGCTGGGCGGTATCATGGGCTTTGATACGGACGATGTGCGGATCCGGGAGTCTTTTGCCATCGCCCGGGAGCAGGGCATCGCCTTTTCCTTTACGCCGGATCTGAAGGAGAATGAAGTGCATCCGAACACTGTGGACATCCACATGATGAATAAAGCGGGACAGGAGATGCGGGTCCGGGGTGAGTCTCTGGGCGGCGGCAAGGCCCGGATCTGCCGCATTAATCAGGTGGAGGTGGACTTTACCGGCGAGTACAGCGCGGCCATCGTGATTCATCAGGATCGACCCGGCGTGGTGGCTCACATCACCAGCGTATTGAGCCGTCACGGAGTGAATATCGCTTTTATGCGGCTGTTCCGGGAGGGCAAGGGCGATATCGCCTACACCATCGTGGAGTCCGACGGACGGCTGCCGGAGGCGGTGGCCGGGGAGCTGCGGGAAAATGAGAATGTACATGAAGTGATGATTGTGCAGCCCTAGAAATGAGATAGCCGGAGACTTTCACGCCGTGGGCGGCAGACACAGCCGGGAAACTGCGGACGGTAATCAAGTGAGGATTTGTGAAAATGGATTTTAAGAATGCGAGAGAACTGCTGGAACTGTGTGAGAAGCATAAAATGCGTATTTCCGATGTGATGCGCCAGAGGGAGATAGAGGAGGGAGAAACCACCGGAGAAGCCTGTGACGCCCGGATGAAAAAGGCTTATAAAATCATGGGAGAATCCGCCAGAGGGTCCATAGAAAAGCCCGGAAAATCCATGGGCGGCCTGCTGGGCGGCGAGGCTGCCAGGCTTTATGGATGGCAGCAGGGAGAGGGACAGGCCCGAAGCCTCTGCGGGTCTGTGCTGGGCCGGGCTGTGACCTATGCCATGGCCGTGCTGGAGACCAACGCCTCCATGGGACTGATTGTGGCAGCGCCCACAGCGGGCTCTTCAGGTATCGTACCGGGGGTTATGCTGGCCATGGAAGAACAGTTTGACTTTACGGAACAGGAGATGGTGCAGACCCTCTACAATGCGGGCGCCGTGGGTTATCTTGCCATGCGGAACGCCACCGTAGCAGGCGCCGTGGGCGGTTGTCAGGCCGAGGTAGGGGTGGCCTCTGCCATGGCGGCATCCGCAGCGGTGGAGCTTCTGGGCGGAAGCCCGAAGGCCTGTCTGGACGCAGCTTCCACAGTTCTCATGAATCTGCTGGGTCTGGTTTGCGACCCCGTGGGCGGCCTGGTGGAATATCCCTGCCAGAACCGCAATGCCGCCGGAGCTGCCGTTGCCCTGGCCTCTGCCGAAATGGCGTTGGCAGGCGTCCCCCAGCTGATTCCCCTGGACGAAATGATCGCGGTCATGTACAACGTGGGAAGACGCATCCCGGCAGAACTGCGCGAAACAGCCCTGGGCGGCTGCGCCACCGCGCCGTCGGCCTGCGAGGCCTGCGGAAAGTGCTGAGATTCCGCGGAAGTCCCCGGAAATGCAAATTACCCCTTTACAAATATTTCATTTTCCAGTATAATATCAGTTGCTGACATAGCAGGCTGGAATAGCTCAGTCGGTAGAGCACTTCACTCGTAATGAAGGGGTCGAGGGTTCAAGTCCCTTTTCCAGCTTTTACAAAATCGTGAAAAGCCCGAAAATAAGCTGTTTCTAAAGAACAACAAAGAAAAATGGGGCAAAAAAATGAAAGGCCATCCAGAAAATCCTGGGTGGCCTTTTTGACAGGCAATTATTTCAGATCCAGCTCCACCGGGCAGTGATCCGACCCGAAGATCTCCGTATGGATGGAAGCTCCGGCCAGCCGTTCCTTCAGACGCTCCGAGACGATGAAGTAGTCGATGCGCCATCCCGCGTTCTTCTCCCGGGCGCGGAAACGGTAGGACCACCAGGAATAGATGCCCTCGGCATCCGGATAGAAGTAGCGGAATGTGTCCACAAAGCCGGAAGAAAGCACAGTGGTCATTTTGGCGCGTTCTTCGTCGGTGAAGCCGGCGTTTTTTCTGTTGGTTTTCGGGTTCTTCAGGTCGATTTCCTGATGGGCCACGTTCAGGTCGCCGCAGTAGATGACAGGCTTTTTCCCGTCCAGACCTTTGATGTAGGCGAGAAAGTCATCCTCCCACTGCATCCGGTAGTCCAGCCGTTTCAGACCGTCCTGGGAGTTGGGGGTGTAGACGGTCACCAGATAAAAGTCCGGGAATTCCAGAGTGATAACCCGGCCTTCGTGATCGTGTTCTTCCATGCCGATGCCGTAAGCGACGCTCAGAGGTTCTTCTTTGGTGAACACGGCCGTACCGCTGTAGCCTTTCTTCTCGGCATAGTTCCAGTACTGGTGATATCCGGGCATAGTCAGGTCGATCTGGCCCTCCTGAAGCTTTGTTTCCTGCAGACAGAAAACATCTGCGTCCAGCTTCTGAAAATCTTCCATAAAGTTTTTTCCCACACAGGCCCGCAGGCCGTTTACATTCCAGGAAATCAGTTTCATAGGAATCCTCCTTGTCGGATTTGATATGAGAAAAGATTTGATCTTTTCTTCTATTTTACATATAATGAGTATATTGATAATAGTTCAGTACTAGCCTGAAGCACTTGCTGCTGAAGGCGTAAAAAAGTGATTCAGGAGTGCAAAATCCCATCGGAGAAGCCGATTTTCATGGATTTTGCAGAGGTAACTGGTCAGGTACTGAACAGTTACCCCTATTATAGTGATTTTGCGAAGGAAAGTAAAGAAAAGCAGAATTCAAAATCGGAAATAACTTATTGGGAAATATTCTGAAGAAAGGAAAACGTGATGGGAAAAAAATACGATGTAACAGCCCTGGGAGAACTGCTGATCGATTTTACATCCAATGGAGAGAGCGCACAGGGAAATCCGCTCTTTGAGGCCAATCCGGGCGGAGCGCCCTGCAATGCGCTGGCCATGCTGAACCGCCTGGGAAAGAAGACAAATTTTATCGGAAAAGTGGGAGAGGATCAGTTTGGACGTACCCTTCGTGATACCCTGCGGGAGCTGGGCATCGGCACGGAGAATCTGATGCTGGACAAGGATGTACATACCACCCTGGCCCTGGTACATACCTTCCCGGACGGAGACCGGGACTTCTCCTTCTACCGGAAGCCGGGCGCGGATATGATGCTCCGGGCCGACGAGGTACAGGAGGAGCAGGTGGCGGAAAGTCGTATTTTTCATTTCGGTACGCTGTCTCTCACAGACCAGCCGGTGCGCGATGCCACCATTCAGGCATTGGAGTACGCGAAGAAGCATGGCGTGACTGTTACATTTGATCCGAACCTGCGTCCGCCCCTCTGGGATGATCTGGAGGAAGCAAAGGAGCAGATCTGGTTTGGTCTTTCCCAGTGCCAGGCTGTCAAGATGTCCGAGGAGGAGCTGGAGTTTATCACCGGCGAGACCGATTTTGACCGGGGCGTGGCGGCCGTGAGGGAACGCTATGACATCCCGCTCATCTGCATTACCATGGGTAAGGGAGGAAGCCGGGCGTATTATAAGGAACTGGTAGTCAGCCGGGAGGGCTTCATCCAGGAGCATACCATCGAGACTACCGGAGCCGGAGATACTTTCTGCGCCTGCATGATCAATTACGTGCTGGATCACGGCCTGGCCGATGTCACAGAGGAGAGCCTGAAAGAGATGCTGACCTTTGCCAATGCGGCTGCGTCCCTGGTAACTACCCGGAAGGGAGCCCTGCGCGTGATGCCCACCCGGGAAGAGGTGGAGGCGCTGATCAAAGAGCGCAGCTAAAGATGCAAAACGCGGCGGCATTTATGTGCCGTTGTGACAAATAAAGTAAGAGGAGATTATGTTTTATGGAGAAATTACTGGACCGGATTACCGCTGCGGTATCCGAAGCCTTTGTAAACTGCGGCTATGAGGCCGAGTACGGAAAGGTCACCATTTCCAACCGCCCGGATCTGTGCGAGTATCAGTGCAACGGAGCCATGGCAGGCGCGAAGAAGTATCACTGCGCGCCCATTCAGATCGCCAACAAGGTGGCGGAGAGCTTAAAGGAGCAGGAGCTGTTTTCCGAGGTCAATGCGGTAAATCCGGGCTTTCTGAACCTGAAGCTGGCACCTGCGTATGTGCAGGAGTACCTGCAGGGTATGGCTGACGACGAGCGTCTGGGCTGCGAGAAGACCGCAAACCCGAAGACCATCGTCATCGACTACGGCGGACCCAACGTGGCGAAGCCGCTGCATGTGGGACATCTCCGCTCTGCCATCATCGGCGAAAGTGTAAAGCGTCTGGGCCGTTTCGTGGGTCACAAGGTGACCGGCGATATCCATCTGGGGGACTGGGGTCTGCAGATGGGACTGATTATCACAGAACTGAAGGAGCGTAAGCCGGATCTGGTATACTTTGACGAGAGCTATACCAGCGAGTACCCGACGGAAGCGCCCTTTACCATTTCCGAGCTGGAAGAGATCTATCCGGCAGCCAGCGCCCGCTCCAAGGAGGACGAGGCGTACAAGGAGCAGGCCATGCACGCCACCTATCTGGTGCAGCACGGTCACAGAGGCTACCAGGCCATTCTGCAGCACATTTTAAATGTGTCCGTGACCGACCTGAAGCGCAACTACGCGAACCTGAACGTGGAATTCGATCTGTGGAAGGGCGAGTCCGACGCACAGCCTTACATCCCGGATATGGTGGAAAAGCTGAAGAAAGAGGGCTTCGCTTACGAGAGCGAGGGGGCTCTGGTGGTGGATGTAAAAGAAGATACCGATACCAAAGAGGTTCCGCCCTGCATGATTCTGAAATCCGATGGAGCGTCCCTGTATACCACCACTGACCTGGCAACCCTGGTGGAGCGCAGGAAGCTCTTTGACCCGGACGAGGTCATTTACGTGGTGGACAAGCGTCAGGAAATGCACTTTATCCAGGTGTTCCGCTGCGCCAAGAAGACCGGCCTGGTGAAGCCGGAGACGGATCTGGAGTTCTTAGGCTTCGGTACCATGAACGGCAAGGACGGCAAGCCCTTCAAGACCCGTGAAGGCGGCGTTATGCGTCTGGAGTACCTGATTTCCGATATCAACGAAAAGATGTATCAGAAAATCGCGGAGAATCCCGAGATCTCCGAGGAAGAGGCACGGGAGACCGCCAGGAAGATCGGCCTGTCCGCCATCAAGTATGGCGACCTGTCCAATCAGGCCTCCAAGGATTACGTGTTCGATATCGACCGTTTCACCTCCTTCGAGGGAAATACGGGTCCCTATATCCTGTACACCATCGTGCGGATCAAGTCCATCCTGAACAAGTATCAGGCTCAGGGCGGCGACCTGGCCAAGGGACGGATTCCGGTAGCGGAAAATGACAGTCAGAAGACGCTGGAGCTGACTCTGGCCCGTTTCAACGGCGCGCTAGAGAATGCCTTCGACGAGCTGGCGCCCCACAAGGTCTGCGCTTATATCTATGAGCTGGCCAATGCCTTCAACAAGTTCTACCACGAGACGAAGATTCTCGGCGAGGAGAACGAGGAGAAGCGCGCGGATCTGGTAGCTGTGCTGCAGCTGACCAAGCGGGTACTGGAGACCTGTATTGATGTGCTGGGCTTCGAAGCGCCGGAGAGAATGTAAAATAAATATTATGAAAATAAATGGCGGAAAGTCCTAAAAATGCAGGATTTTCCGCCACTCTCATTTTATGTCATGTCCATATACACGCATTTATGCTAAGATAAAATCAGAAAAACGCAGCAGGAGGATTTCACCATGGAACAGATCAAGACCGGAAAATTCATTGCGGAACTGAGAAAGGAAAAGGGCATGACCCAGGAAGAGCTTGGAGAAAGGCTTGGCGTCAATTCCCGCAGTGTTTCCCGCTGGGAAAATGGTCACGGAATGCCGGATATTTCGCTCTTGCTCGAACTGGCAGATGTGCTGGGTGTGACAGTGCAGGAGTTACTGGAGGGAAGCAGACGGGAAAGAAAAAGTGGAAATGCCGGAGTCGTCACCTATGAGGGATTGCATACCGTGGTGCGGTATCTGAATCAGGAGCGGGCAGCCTGGAAGAAACAGATCGATTCCAGCCTGAAATTCAGTCTGTTTTGCGTAGGTGTGGCCACTGTCGGATATGTGGTTATGGAGCTGCTCCGGGCATACAGAGGAATAGATGGCGGCATCATCGATGGAGTTCTGATGCTGATGCTGTGCGGTTTTATCCGTATCCTGCAATGCCAGCGTATGAATAAAGATGAATACGAGTTCACCACCGACCAGCTGGAAAGCCTGATGGAAAACCATTATCCCAGTATGCATACAGCAGAAGAAATGTTATGCTTTCTGGAAAGCCGCCAGCAGCCGGAGCCGGATGAAAATAAGTGTCTGAAGATTCTGAAAGCCATCGAAGCAGAGTTACAGCCCGGCGAAGCCGTCGAACTGGTCACCCAGTACGGCGAATACACCCGGAATGCCCTTCCCATGATGTGGCACCCTATCATCGTCTTCACCGGCCACCGCATGATCATCGGCGGCGAGCGCCAGAAGGGCATGCTCATGGTAGAATACGACACCGAAAGCTACGAAAAAGACGACATCATTTCCAACCGTACTGTATGTGACGGCATTCAATGGGAAATGATCATCGGCACGAAGCAGGCGGAGCTTCGGTTTACCATCAAAAAGAAGAGACAGACGCAGTAGAGCGCAAATAAAATGCCGCAGGTTCCACAAAAGAACCCGCGGCATTTGTCGATGAGACAAAATAAGAAGATAAACGCTTAATCCGCTACTGCCATTTCCTTCACCTTCGCAAAAGCCCGGTTCACCGCCGGAATCGCCAGCACAATCAACGTAATAGCCGTCTCGCAGCCCAGATAAGAGCCGTTGTAGGCCAGAGAATAAACCGGGGCGCTCATGCCGGATCCTTCCGCGTACATGCCGAAGAAAATCAGGCCGGACAGGAACGCGAAGAGATAGCGGCCCAGGACGCCCACAATGTAGCCTTTCACAAGGCCGTTTTTCTTGTTACAGAAGATACCGGACAGACCCAGTGCGCCGAAGGCCAGGACATAGTCCGTAATCATCTGGGGCAGGCTGATGATATAAGGATCGGAGATGAGCTGTAACAGGCCGTAGGCCACGCCGGTCATGATGCCGGTGCGCAGGCCGTACCAGTAACCGATACAGCAGATGAACAGCATGGAAAACAAGGTAACGGATCCGCCCATGGGAGCCTCAAAAAGCTTCAGGAAGGACGTGATCATGGCCAAAGCCATGGCAACGGCAGAAAAAACCAGGTGCTTCGTTTTGAATTTCGTCTTGCCGCCGGTGATGTAGCAGGCCAGAATCAGAAGAAGCAGCATCAGGGCCACCAGAGCGCCGTAGCCCAGGCCCGTCAGGTTATAGGTGGTTCCACCGTAGTCGTCCACCAGTTTCGTAGCAAAAAGTGACATAAAAAATCCTCCTTGGTAAATGAGATTTCACAGGAGGGGATACAAAAGATGCTTCCTTACGCCGGTACTAACCGGTTCAAGTAATGAGGGTCAACACAGATGTGTATTCTCAGCCTTTGGCTCCCCTAGCTGTCGCTATGTGATTAATTTAAATATAGGGCAGACAGGGAGGAAAGTCAAGTGCGGATTTGACAGAGACAGGCCGGGAGCTTATACTTGTAAAAGAAATAATTGCATAGAAAAAGTCCGCCCGGCAGAAAGCCGGATAAGGAAAAGTATAAGAAACGGAGAATCCTATGAACCGAGTACCAAACAACAAAAAAATCATCTTTATCTTAAGCGCCCTCTGCTGTCTCCTGATGGTGGGCGTGAATCTCTATCAGCAGAAGACCTGGCGGAGCATGGACCTGATTATTTTTATGGGTCAGAGCAATATGAGCGGCGCAGGCGGTGACGCCAGTGCTGCTCCGGAGCTCACCGAAGGATCCGGTTACGAGTATCGCGCTGTGACCGATCCGGACACTCTGCATGTGCTCAGCGAGCCCTTCGGAGAGAAGGAAAACCGGGGCGCACTGGACGACACCGAGCTTCTGGAGCGCAAAGGCAGCCTGGTGACTTCTTTTGTAAATGCCTATTACGGGCAGACGAAGGTACCGGTGGTGGCTGTGTCCGCGTCCCGGGGCAGCTCATCCCTGAACGGCTGGCTGACCAAGGGCCTGAAGGAAGAGGCGGCCGAGCGTCTGAAGGCGGCAAAGGACTGCATGAAAAAAGAAAAAATCCATGTATACCGCACCTACATGGTCTGGTTCCAGGGAGAAGCCGACGCGAATCTGGAGACCACGGCCGACGAATACAAGGCGCAGCTTGCGGAGCTTGTTTCCTACATGAAGGAACAGGGCGTGGAAAAATGCTTTCTGATTCAGCTTGGACCGGATCTGACCGACCCGGCGAAGCATCAGGAGATCATGGACGCGCAGCTGACAGTCTGCGAGGAAAATGAAGATCTGGTCCTGGTCTCCACCCTTCCGGCTGAGCTGATCGATCCGGATCTGCGGGATGTGCTGGGCATTCATTATAAGCAGGAGGCCCTGAACCTCATCGGCGCGGATGCCGGAAAGAATGCGGGAGAGTATGTGAAGGATCATGGAACGGAAAAGTAGCTTCGGAAAGATATTATGGGAAGTGGGAGGCCCGCTGCTGCTGAATGAGGTGCTGACAGTGGCCTTACAGTCGGTGTTTGGCGTCTGCTTCTCCGGGATGCTTTCCCGGCAGGGAGCGCAGGTCTGGATGCTGGCCCTGGTAAATACGATGGAGATTCCGGTGTTTTATTACCTGTATTGCCGGAGCCGCCAAAAAGACGGCCTGGAGGCAGACGGCAGGGAAAGCCTCTGGAAAACGGGAAAAAGTGTGAAGCCGGAGCGGCTGCTCTGGGCGATTCTCGGCGGTCTCTTTCTAGGCCGGGGCTTCAATGCCCTGCTGGGCCTGACGCCGCTCCCACGGCTGTTCCCGGGCTATGCCCCGGCGGTGGAAAGGCTTTATGGCGGCAGCGTGCTGGCGGTGGTGGCGGCCAGCGTGCTGGCGGCTCCCATTCTGGAGGAGCTGCTGTTTCGCGGAATCATTTACGGCAGCCTGAAACGGGGACTTCCAAGCTCCAGGGCAGCGCTGATCTGTGCGTCCCTGCTTTTCGGTATCCTTCACGGCAATGTGGTTCAGGGGGTATTCGCGTTTCTGGTGGGCCTGTTTCTGAACTGGATTTATGAAGCGGAAGGCTCTTTACTTCCGGCTATCCTGGCCCACAGCGCAGTGAACGCTTCTACAGTGTTCCTGGCGGTGGCGGAACCGGAGTGGCTGACGGCGCTTATGGAGCAGACGCCCTTTTACCTGGTGATGACAGCTTTCTGTCTGCTGGCCGGGTTCTGGTGCTGGAAGAAATTTCAATTCTGAATTGTTTCTGCGAGACCTGATTTGAAAGAAAAAAGAAAAAACAAAGACACAATTCAAATAAAATTAATAAATTTACAAATAATCTGACAATATAGAAAAAAGTTCCTCTTTACATCCGAAAAAAATCGTTGTATAGTACCAATAAAGTCAGGGCAGGACGCTGCACTGAGAAATAAAATCAATGAGCAAATGAAATAGCGAGTTCAAGGATCTGGAGGGATAAGTATGAGCCAACAGAGCAAGGGATTGTATGACCCGCGATTTGAGCACGATAACTGCGGTATCGGTGCAGTGGTCAACATCAAAGGATTGAAAAGTCACGAGACCGTGGCGAACGCATTGAAAATTGTAGAGAACCTGGAACACAGGGCCGGCAAAGACGCCGAAGGTAAGACAGGAGACGGAGTAGGAATCTTATTACAGATATCACATAAGTTCTTCTCCAAAGCTGTCAAACCTCTCGGCGTCTTTTTAGGTGAAGAAAGAGATTACGGTATCGGTATGTTTTTCTTCCCCCAGGATGAGCTGAAGCGCAATCAGGCCCGGAAGATGTTCGAGATTATCGTAGAAAAAGAGGGTATGGAGTTCCTGGGATGGAGAGAGGTTCCCACCGTGCCGTCTGTCCTTGGAAGCAAGGCCCTGGAGAAGATGCCGTGCATCATGCAGGGCTTTGTAAAGCGTCCGGCGGACGTGGAAAAGGGACTGGACTTCGACCGGAAGCTCTATGTGGCCCGCCGGACCTTCGAGCAGTCCAATGACGACACCTACGTGGTATCCCTTTCCAGCAGAACCATTGTGTACAAGGGAATGTTCCTGGTACATCAGCTGCGTTCCTTCTTCCAGGATCTGCAGGATACGGATTACGAGTCGGCCATCGCCATCGTACATTCACGTTTCAGTACCAATACGAACCCCAGCTGGGAGCGGGCCCATCCCAACCGTTTCATCGTACACAACGGCGAGATCAATACCATCCAGGGCAATGCGGATAAGATGTTGGCCCGGGAGGAGACCATGGAGTCCAGCCATCTGAAGAAAGACCTGAACAAGGTCCTTCCGGTGGTCAATGCCTCCGGTTCCGACTCCGCCATGCTGGATAACACCCTGGAGTTCCTGGTCATGAGCGGCATGGATCTTCCGCTGGCAGTTATGATTACCATTCCGGAGCCCTGGGATAACAATAAGGCCATGTCTCAGAAGAAACGTGATTTCTATCAGTATTACGCCACCATGATGGAGCCCTGGGACGGACCGGCCTCCATCCTGTTCAGCGACGGCGATGTGATGGGAGCAGTTCTGGACCGCAACGGTCTCCGTCCTTCCCGTTACTATATCACCACCGACGATGATCTGATTCTTTCCTCCGAGGTGGGAGTCCTGGATATCGATCCGACCAAGATCGTAGTCAAAGAGAGACTGCATCCGGGCAAAATGCTTCTGGTGGATACAGTCAAAGGCGAGGTGATCGACGACGAGCATCTGAAAGAGAAATACGCTTCCGCACAGCCCTACGGCGAGTGGCTGGACAGCAATCTGGTACAGTTAAAGGACCTGAAGATCCCCAATGAAAGAGTACCGGAGTTTTCCGCAGACGAGCGCAGAAAACTGCAGAAGTCTTTTGGATACAACTACGAGGAATACCGCACCTCCATCCTGCAGATGGCCCAGAACGGAGCCGAGGGCATCGGAGCCATGGGTATCGACACCCCGCTGGCGGCATTGTCCGAGGAGCATCCGCCGCTTTTCAACTATTTCAAGCAGCGGTTCGCCCAGGTAACGAATCCGCCCATCGACGCCATCCGTGAGGAAATCGTCACTTCTACCACCGTGTATGTGGGCAAGGAAGGAAATGTGCTGGAGGAGACGCCGGAGAACTGTCGTCTGCTTCGCATCAACCATCCGATTCTGACGAACACAGATATCCTGAAGATCAAGAGTATGAAAGTTCCGGGCTTCAAGGTGGAAGTGCTTCCGATTACCTATTATAAGAACACCAGCCTGAAGAAGGCTATGGAGCGCCTGTATGTGGAGGCCGACCGGGCTTACCGGGACGGAGCGAACATCCTGATTATCTCCGACCGGGGCGTGGATGAGAACCATGTGGCCATTCCGTCATTGCTTGCGGTATCCGGCCTGAACCAGCATCTGGTTACCACCAAGAAGCGTACCGGCGTGGCGTTGATTCTGGAGAGCGGCGAGCCCAGAGAGGTACATCATTTCGCAGCGCTTTTAGGCTACGGCGCCTGTGCTATCAACCCCTATCTGGCACAGGAGACCATACGGGAACTGGTATCATGCAGGCTGCTGAATAAAGATTATTACGCAGCCGTAGACGATTATAACAGCGCGGTACTTCATGGCATTGTAAAAATCGCTTCCAAGATGGGCATTTCCACCATTCAGTCTTATCAGGGCTCCAAGATCTTCGAGGCCATCGGTATCGACAAGGATGTGGTGGACGAGTACTTTACCAATACTGTCAGCCGTGTGGGCGGCATCACTCTGGCAGACATCGAGAAACAGGCGGACGAGCTTCATTCCGCAGCCTTCGATCCCCTGGGACTGAACGTAGACCTGACGCTGGAGAGCGTGGGACGCCATAAGAGCAGAAGCGGCGGCGAAAAGCATCTGTACAATCCCCAGACCATCCATCTGCTGCAGGAGTCCACGAAGCGGGGCGACTACAAGATGTTTAAGGAGTACACGGAGCTCATAAACGGGGAAAATAACCGCGGTTATCTCCGCAGACTGATGGACTTCAACTATCCGAAGAAGGGCGTGCCCATCGAGGAGGTAGAGAGTGTGGATTCTATCGTAACCCGGTTTAAGACCGGAGCCATGTCCTACGGATCCATTTCCCAGGAGGCCCATGAATGTCTGGCCATCGCCATGAATACCCTGCATGGCAAGTCCAACTCCGGTGAAGGCGGTGAGAGCCTGGAGCGTCTGGAAATCGGACCGGACGGCCTGAACCGCTGTTCCGCCATCAAGCAGGTGGCTTCGGGACGTTTCGGCGTAACCTCCCGGTATCTGGTCAGCGCCAAAGAGCTGCAGATCAAGATGGCCCAGGGCGCGAAGCCCGGCGAGGGCGGCCATCTGCCGGGCGGAAAGGTGTACCCGTGGATCGCGAAGACCCGTCACTCCACGCCGGGCGTGAGCCTGATTTCTCCGCCGCCTCATCACGATATCTATTCCATCGAGGATTTGGCGCAGCTGATTTATGATTTGAAGAATTCCAACCGGGACGCGCGGATTTCCGTGAAGCTGGTTTCCGAAGCCGGCGTGGGAACAGTCGCAGCCGGTGTAGCCAAGGCCGGAGCCCAGGTTATCCTGATTTCCGGATACGACGGAGGTACCGGAGCGGCGCCCAGAAGTTCCATCCACAACGCGGGACTTCCCTGGGAGCTGGGACTGGCGGAGACTCACCAGACCCTGATTATGAATGGCCTGAGAGGACGCGTCCGTATCGAGACCGACGGCAAACTGATGACCGGCGAGGACGTGGCCATCGCGGCCATGCTGGGAGCCGAGGAGTTCGGCTTTGCGACGGCTCCGCTGGTAACCATGGGCTGCGTCATGATGCGTGTCTGCAATCTGGATACCTGCCCGGTGGGCGTGGCTACCCAGAATCCGGAGCTGAGAAAACGGTTCCGCGGCAAGCCCGAATACGTCATCAACTTCATGCGCTTTATCGCGCAGGATCTTCGCGAGTACATGGCGCGCCTGGGCGTGCGTACCGTGGATGAGCTGGTGGGACGCTCCGACCTTCTGAAGGTACGTGAGGGACTGACCGGCCGCCAGGCGGAGATTGACCTGAGCAATATCCTGAATAATCCGTTCGCGGGCAAGGGCCAGAAGGTGACCTTTGATCCGAAGCAGGTCTATAATTTCGAGCTGGAGAAGACCCTGGATCAGAAGGTGCTGTTCAAACAGCTTCTTCCCGCCCTGGAAAATGGTTCCAAGCGTAGCATCGAGGTGGATGTGAAGAATACAGACCGTGCTTTCGGCACCATGTTCGGTTCCGAGATTACCAAGCGGTATCCGGAAGGACTGGAAGAGGATACCTTTACCGTGAAATGTAAGGGCGCGGGCGGACAGAGCTTCGGCGCGTTTATCCCCAGGGGCCTGACCCTGGAGCTGGAGGGCGACAGCAACGACTACTTCGGCAAGGGCCTGTCCGGCGGCAAGCTGGTGGTCTATCCGCCCAGAGGCGTGCATTACAAGCAGGATGAGAATATCATCATTGGAAATGTGGCCCTCTACGGTGCCACAAGCGGCAAGGCTTACATCAACGGCGTGGCCGGCGAGCGTTTCTGCGTCCGTAATTCTGGCGCGAGCGCAGTCGTCGAGGGCGTGGGCGACCACGGCTGCGAGTACATGACCGGAGGCCGGGTGGCCGTCATCGGCAAAACCGGCAAGAACTTTGCCGCAGGTATGAGCGGCGGCGTGGCCTATGTGCTGGATGAGGACAGAGACCTGTATACAAAGCTGAATAAGGACATGGTTCTGATTCAGGAAGTAACAGATAAATACGATGTACTGGAGCTGAAGGGCATGATCGAGGATCATGTGGCTTATACCAACTCCGAGAAGGGCAAGGAAATCCTGGCGAACTTTGGAGAGTATCTGCCCAAGTTCAAGAAGATTATTCCGCGGGATTACCAGAGAATGCTTATGACTATTGTCCAGATGGAGGAGAAGGGCTTAAGCAGCGAGCAGGCACAGATTGAAGCATTTTACGCAAATCAGAAGAAATAAGGAGGGGAGAATCATGGGAAAACCGACAGGATTTATGGAGTATGACCGGGTGAATCCGAAAGCCCAGTCTCCGAAGGAACGTATTAAGCATTTTAATGAATTCCATACCCCTCTTTCCAAAGAGGAGCAGGAGAAGCAGGGAGCGCGCTGCATGGCATGCGGCGTCCCCTTCTGCCAGGCAGGCATGATGATCGGGGGCATGGCCTCCGGCTGTCCGCTGCACAACCTGATTCCCGAGTGGAACGATTTACTTTACATGGGCAACTGGGAGCAGGCCTACAAGCGTCTGAAGCGCACCAGCAGCTTCCCGGAGTTCACGGGACGGGTGTGTCCGGCCCTCTGTGAGAAGGCCTGTACCTGCAATCTGAACGGCGATCCGGTATCCACCAAAAGTAACGAATTAGCCATTATCGAGAATGCGTACAAAGAGGGCTACGCCGTACCGACGCCGCCCAGAAACCGTACCGGCAAGAAGATCGCCATTATCGGAAGCGGTCCGTCGGGCCTTGCTGCGGCGGATCAGTTGAATCACAGAGGACACTCCGTAACTGTATTTGAGCGTTTCGACCGGGTAGGCGGTCTCTTACGCTACGGCATTCCGAATATGAAGCTGGAGAAGCATATCATCGACCGGAAGATCGATATGATGAAGGCCGAGGGCGTAGAATTCGTAGTCAATACGGATGTGGGCAAGGATAAGAAGGCGACAGAGATTCTGAAAGATTATGACCGGGTGATTCTGGCCTGCGGAGCGTCCAATCCCCGCGATATCAAAGTGCCGGGAAGAGAACTGAAGGGAATCTATTTCGCGGTAGACTTCCTGCGGGCCACTACGAAGAGTCTTCTGGATTCCAATTTCGCGGATAAGAAATTTATTTCCACGAAAGGAAAGAATGTCATGGTCATCGGCGGAGGCGACACCGGAAACGACTGTGTGGGAACTTCCATAAGACTTGGCGCAAAATCCGTCATTCAGCTGGAAATGATGCCCAAGGCTCCTGATACCCGAACCGAGAATAATCCCTGGCCCGAATGGCCGAAGGTCTGCAAGACCGATTACGGCCAGGAGGAAGCCATTGCCATGTTCGGCTCCGACCCGCGTATCTATACCACCACAGTCAAGGAGTTCATCGGTGACAAGGCGGGCAACCTGAAGAAGGCCGTCTGCTGCAAACTGGAGAGCAGAAAGGACGAGAAGACCGGACGTATGATGATGGTGCCCATCGAGGGCAGCGAGTTCACCCTGGACGTGGACGTGGTCCTGATCGCCGCAGGTTTCCTGGGCAGTCAGGACTATGTGACCAAGGCATTTGGCGTGGAGGTCAATGCCAGAACCAATGTAAATACCGCTCCGGGTCAGTACAAGACCAACGTGGACCGGGTATTCACTGCAGGAGATATGCACCGGGGTCAGTCCCTGGTCGTCTGGGCCATCCGCGAGGGCCGCGAAGCCGCCTGCGCGGTGGACCTGGATCTGATGGGATATACGAGTCTGCAGGTGCAGTAAATACTTGCAAAAATCAGCTGCAAAAAACGTGTTACTTCTAATCAAAATAGTGAATTGACAATGGAAAAATGGCGCTATATAGTAAAGGGGATAGGGCAGTTTTGTCCAAAAGAACAAACGGAGGTAGTACAATGAAAAAAGTTATCGCTACAACTAATGCACCCGCAGCCATCGGCCCCTATTCTCAAGCCATTGAATACAACGGTATGGTATACGCGTCCGGCCAGATCCCGGTGAATCCGGCTACCGGCCAGGTAGAGTCTGACAACATCGAGGGTCAGGCAGACCAGTCCCTGAAGAACGTGGGAGCTATCTTAAAAGAGGCGGGTCTGGACTACAGCAACGTCATTAAGACCACCTGCTTTCTGGCAGATATCGCGGATTTCGCCAAGTTCAACGAGGTCTACAGCCGCTACTTCAAGGAAGAGGCACCGGCCAGATCCTGCGTGGCAGTGAAGGATCTGCCCAAGGGAGTGCTGTGCGAGGTAGAGGTTATCGCGGGAAGATAAAATCATTCCATAAGGGAACAGGAAAGCAGAGTATCGGAAGTGAGATTTCGATACCCTGCTTTTTTCGGGAATGAATCGACGCAGATTCATTCCCGTTTTTTTATTACGCCCCGCATAGCTCGCTCAAAGGATGAAAGGTATACCCCATCTCTTCCCATTTCGTCAGCAGCTCGTCGAGAATCTCCCCATTGGTTTTGGAAGTGTTGTGGAGCAGAACCACAGCGCCCGGGTGGACGCGGGTCAGGAGCTTGTCGAAGGCCTGCTCATGGGTGGGCTGGTCATCCTGCTTCCAGTCCACGTAGGCCAGGCTCCAGAAGAAGGTGCGGTAGCCCAAATCTTTGGCCATCTGCAGATTCTTTTCACTGTAAATGCCCTGGGGCGGCCGGTAATACTTTGAAATAGGTTCACCTGTGACTTTCTGATAAAGGGCTTCCAGGGAATTTAATTCTCTGGAAAAATCTTCCATGGAACTGATTTTCGACATATCCGGATGATGATAAGTGTGATTGCCGACAGTGTGCCCTTCGGCCAGCATCCGCTTCACCAGATCCGGGCTGGTTTCCAGATAATTGCCCACCACGAAAAAGGTGGCCGGGGCGCTGTGCTTTTTGAGAGCATCCAGAATCACAGGCGTATTGCCGTTTTCAAAGCCGCAGTCAAAGGTCAGATAAAGCTTTTTTTCGTCAGTTTCCTCCAGATAATAGGCATCGTACTCCCGAAGAGCAGCTGTGGATGCAGTGCCGGTGGGCTGGGTTCCGGGTTCGCCGAAGCCCAGGCCCCAGCTTGCGGACGCTGTTCCGGAGATGGGAAGAAGTGCGCCGCCATCAGAGACCCGCGCCACGCTCTGTCCGCCAAAATAGGCCAGGGTCAGCAGCAGGGCGATGCCGAGAATGCGGAAAAACAGATGAAGGGACATGGAAGCAGCAGGTTTCATGGGCAGACTCCTTGCGTTTGAAATAGTACAGCATATGCGAAACGTCAGAAAATTATGAAAAGGACAGCAGGCCTGTCAAAAGGATTCGTACCGGAACGGGAAAGCCGGAGGGGTGTTCAGCTCAGGAGGAATAGACTATGAAATATGCGAAATTAGTAGCTATGGGTTGTGCAGTCGTGCTGGGAACGGCGGGGCTTACCGGATGCTCGAAGACCATCGATACCACACAGACTTCGGAGGCAGAGGACAGAGAGACTGTTAGCGCGCAGGTGACAGCTGCAGACGATATCAAGGAGAGCAGGTGCTGTAAACCCGTTCGATGTGCATGGCCAGATAGCCGATCTCCATTTCATCAAAGGCGAGACCGGTGGAAATGGCCAGACGGTCGCAGACGGCGGTGGCCAGGGCGTAGGATTTGGGAAATTTAACAGACATATAGTCGTTCATATTCACCTTCAGATCTTCGCCGGTGACGCCACGGGCGACCATGTATTTGATATGATTCATGAGACGATTGTAGGCAAGGGAGAGTACGTCAATGTGCTCTCCTGTTTCCTGCTCCAGCATGTCAACACACTCCCGGACGGCCCGGGCGGTCTGCATAGCCATGGAAATTTTTTCATCCTCGATGGCGGAGTGGATGTGGAGGGCCACGTAGCCCACCTCGTGATCGTCGATGGCGAGCCCAAGACGTTCCCGGAACAGGTCTTTGATGATGGAAGCAGCCTTGAATTCGCTGTAGAACAGAGAGCGGATATCATCGGTCAGGGGATTGCTGATCTGTTCGCCGTTCCGAACCCGGGAGGCCGCGAAGGACAGATGATCGGCCAGGGGCAGCATGACCCGGCGATCCACATTTCCGAAGCGGCTTTCCGCTTCCTGCATGACTGCATCCGCCATCTCGATAAACTGGGGATCTACCGTCTGGGCCAGGGCCCTGGCAGAGCCCCGATCCGTATCCTCAGCCAGCCGGTAGACGGAAGTCCCTTCCGGCTTTTCAAACCGTTCAGAGACTTTCTTGCCGAAGCCCAGTCCCTTTCCCAGCAGGACATATTCCTGATTGTCGTCCATATCAATGGCAATTACGCCGTTATTATTCAGAACTCTGCTCACCCGATACATAATGGAATCTCCCCCATAAGCGATATTAAAATTATGGTATCAAATAGGGAGAAAAAAGTAAAGAGGAGATAAAAAATACTTGACTTTCCCATAAATTATGTTGTATACTCACCTTGCATTAAGTGTGTAACTGTTCGGCAGGCATTAACTTGGCATAGATATCACAAATATTTTTGTATGTTTATGTAGGGTTACTGTCTTTTTTTGTGCCAAAAATCCGGTTATCCGGAGAATCGGAATTTTGCCGCGCATAAATACCTTCATAGACGTCAAAAATAAGATTGCATTTCAAGGAGAGAGAAAAATGAAAGACAAGATTTTTGGCGTATTGCAGCGGGTGGGACGCTCCTTCATGCTTCCCATCGCCATTCTCCCGGTAGCGGGTCTGCTGCTGGGTATCGGTAGTTCCTTTACCAATGAAACCACCATTGCCACCTATGGCCTGACTGCCATCCTGGGCAAGGGTACCATTTTAAATTCCCTGTTAATTATCATGAATCAGGTGGGCAGCGCCGTGTTCAATAACCTGCCGCTGATCTTCGCCGTGGGCGTAGCCATCGGTATGGCCCACAAGGAGAAAGAAGTATCCGCCCTTTCCGCGCTGATCGCCTTCTTCGTTATGAACACTGCCATCAATGCCATGCTGCAGATCAACGGCGAGATTCTGGCTGATGGAACCATTTCCGCAGATGTGCTGGAAGGAACCATCACCTCCGTGTGCGGCATCCAGTCTCTGCAGATGGGTGTATTTGGCGGTATCATCGTAGGTCTTGGCGTAGCTGCCCTGCACAACCGCTTCCATATGATTGAGCTTCCCAACGCATTATCCTTCTTCGGCGGCTCCCGTTTTGTCCCGATCATTTCTACCGTGGTGTACATGTTCGTCGGAATCCTGATGTATTTTGTATGGCCGGTAGTACAGAACGGAATCTACGCTCTGGGCGGACTGGTAACCGGCAGCGGTTACATCGGAACCCTGATTTTCGGTATCATCAAGCGCGCGCTGATTCCCTTCGGCCTGCATCACGTATTCTACATGCCCTTCTGGCAGACCGCAGTGGGCGGCACCATGGAAGTGGCAGGACAGCTGGTACAGGGCGGTCAGAATATTTTCTTCGCCCAGCTGGCTGATTCCGCCCATGTGGCACATTTCAGCGCAGACGCGACCCGTTACTTCTCAGGAGAGTTCATTTTCATGATCTTCGGTCTGCCGGGCGCTGCGCTGGCCATGTATCGCTGCGCAAAGCCGGAAAAGAAGAAGCAGGCAGGCGGTCTTCTCTTATCCGCGGCACTGGCTTGTATGTTTACCGGAATCACAGAGCCCCTGGAGTTCTCCTTCCTGTTCGTAGCACCGGCACTGTTTGTCGTACAGGTGATCCTTGCGGGATCCGCGTACATGATTGCTCATATGCTGAATATCGCAGTAGGTCTGACCTTCTCCGGCGGTTTTCTGGATCTGTTCCTGTTTGGTATCCTGCAGGGAAATGAGAAGACCAGCTGGCTTCGCATCATTCCGGTGGGTATCATTTACTTCATTCTGTATTATGTAATTTTTACATTTATGATTAAGAAGTTTGACTTCAAGACACCGGGCCGCGAGGACGATGATGAGGAGACCAAACTGTATACAAAAGCAGATGTAAACGCGAAAAACGCGGCAAACGCCACCGCATCCGGAAGCGCTTCCGCAGACCTGGTCAGCGAGACCATTACCAGAGGTCTGGGCGGTAAAGCCAATATCACCGGCGTGGACTGCTGCGCCACCAGACTGCGCCTGACTGTGGCAGATTCCTCTAAAGTAAATGAGGCGCTGATTAAGTCCACCGGATCCAGAGGCATCATCATCAAGGGCCAGGGCGTCCAGATCATCTACGGACCCCAGGTAACCGTTATCAAGGCAAAGCTGGAGACTTATCTGGAGACCGTTCCGGATACCTTTGAGGAGGAGAACGTGGCTGAGACGGCCAGTGCAGCTTCCGTCACAGAAACAGCAGAAAATGCAGACTCCGCAGAGAAAAAAGTAGTCTCCACCACCATCATTTCCAGCCCTATCACCGGACTGGCTACCGCTCTGGAGAACGTGCCCGACGAGGGTTTTGCAGGGAAAATGATGGGCGACGGCGCAGCCGTAACTCCCGAGGATGCCACCATCTGCGCACCGGAAGACGGCGAGGTAGTCTTTGTATTTGATACCAAGCATGCCATCGGCTTCCAGACCGACAGCGGAGTGGCTCTGCTTCTCCACATCGGTATCGATACTGTGAATCTGAACGGCGAGGGCTTCCGGGTGTTCGTGGAGAACGGCCAGAAAGTGAAGAAGGGAGATCGCCTTATGCAGATCGACATCGACTTCCTGAAGAGCCATGCACCCTCCCTCTGCTCCCCGGTACTCTGCACCGAGCTTGCTGAGAACCAGCGCATCCGCCAGATCGGCGACGGCGAGATCAAGGCGGGAGATCCCCTGTTTGCGGTGGAAACCCTGGCGTAACTTTTTTATTATTGAAATGAAATTTAGGCAGTGAACTGCCAGAACAAAAATATCCCCTGACGGGAACACGCACATTTTCCTACTCATCCCTACGGAAAATGATCTAACGTTCCCGCCAGGGGATATTTTTGTTCTGGCAGGGAGATACCTCTTTTTCCATGTGACCGCCTGCGGACGACAAAAAGTTGCCGTCCGCGGTCAAAAAGATCCATCTCCCAGTTGAAAAAACACGAAAATTGTTCTATAGTATTACTAATATGGAATTTTTCACATTAAAGTAGTGCATCAAAGGGGAGATGAAAAAATGAACTTGAACTTAGCAGTCATTTCCGGCGACGGCATCGGGCCGGAGGTCGTGCGGGAGGCCAGAAAGGTTCTGGACCGCATTGCAGAAAAATACGGACATGAGATTCATTACACAGATTTACTGATGGGCGGAGCTTCCATCGACATCCACGGCGTACCGCTCACCGATGAAACCATCGAAATCGCAAAGAGCAGCGACGCAGTTCTGATGGGTTCCATCGGAGGCAACGCAGCCACCTCACCCTGGTATAAGCTCCCGGCAGACCGCAGACCGGAGGCCGGACTTCTGAAGCTTCGCAAATCCCTGGGCCTCTTCGCGAACCTGCGCCCGGCCATTCTCTATAAAGAGCTTCAGGACGCCTGCCCGCTGAGAAAGGACATCAGCGACAAGGGCTTTGATATGATGATTATGCGCGAGCTGACCGGAGGTCTCTACTTTGGAGCCAGAGAAACAAAAGAAGTAGACGGCGTCATGACCGCCATCGACACCCTGACTTATAATGAGAACGAAATCCGCCGTATCGCGAAGCGCGCTTTTGACATCGCAGGCAAGAGAAGAAAGAAAGTCTGCAGCGTAGACAAGGCCAACGTACTGGATTCCTCCAGACTCTGGAGAAAGGTCGTAGAAGAAGTAGCGAAAGAGTATCCGGAGATCGAGCTGACCCATATGCTGGTGGATAACTGTGCCATGCAGCTGGTTAAAGACCCGGCCCAGTTCGACGTGATTCTGACTGAGAATATGTTCGGCGATATCCTTTCCGATGAAGCCAGCATGGTAACCGGTTCCATCGGAATGCTGGCCAGCGCCAGTCTGAACGACAGCAAATTCGGTCTCTACGAGCCCAGCGGCGGTTCCGCTCCGGATATCGCGGGACAGAATATCGCAAATCCGATTGCCACGATCCTGTCCGCAGCCATGATGCTGCGTTACAGTTTCGACCTGGACAAAGAGGCGAATGCCATCGAGCAGGCAGTTTCCCAGGTACTGGCCGAGGGTTACCGCACCGGCGATATTATGTCCGAGGGTTGCAGGAGGGTAGGCACCACCGAAATGGGCGACCTGATCGCAGAAAGAGTATAATACAATATTTATATAGAAGGAGAACGGAAAAAATGAGAAGTGACGCAGTAAAAGTAGGTATGCAGCAGGCCCCTCACCGCAGTCTGTTTAACGCATTGGGACTGACGGAAGAAGAGATGAAGAAGCCGTTAGTCGGTATCGTAAGTTCCTATAATGAAATCGTACCGGGGCATATGAACCTGGATAAAATCGTAGAGGCAGTGAAACTGGGAGTCGCCATGGGCGGCGGCACCCCGATTGTATTTCCGGCTATCGCAGTCTGCGACGGTATCGCCATGGGCCATGTGGGCATGAAGTATTCCCTGGTAACCCGTGATCTGATTGCGGATTCCACTGAGTGTATGGCCATGGCCCATCAGTTTGACGCCCTGGTTATGGTACCGAACTGTGACAAGAACGTTCCGGGACTTCTGATGGCGGCAGCCCGTATCAATGTACCGACCATCTTCGTCAGCGGCGGCCCCATGCTGGCAGGCCATGTACACGGCCAGAAACGCAGCCTTTCCAGTATGTTTGAAGCAGTAGGATCCTATGCGGCAGGTACCATGACTGAGGAGGATGTAAAGGAATTTGAGACAAAGGTTTGTCCTACCTGCGGTTCCTGTTCCGGCATGTATACGGCCAACAGCATGAACTGCCTGACTGAGGCTCTGGGTATGGGACTTCCGGGAAATGGAACCATTCCGGCTGTTTATTCCGAGCGTATCAAGCTTGCAAAGCATGCAGGCATGCAGGTCATGGAACTGTGGAGAAAAAATATCCGTCCCCGTGACATTATGACAAAGGAAGCGTTCCTGAACGCCCTGACCGTGGATATGGCTCTGGGCTGCTCCACCAACAGTATGCTGCATCTTCCGGCTATCGCCCATGAGGCAGATGTGGATCTGAACATGGAGATTGCCAATGAAATGAGCGCCAAGACTCCGAACCTGTGCCACCTGGCACCGGCAGGCCCCACTTACATGGAAGACCTGAATGAGGCAGGCGGTGTCTATGCGGTTATGAACGAGTTAAATAAGAAAAATCTTCTGAATACAGATCTGATTACCGTAACCGGAAAGACTGTCGGCGAGAATATCAGGACTTGTGTCAACCGTAATCCGGAGGTTATCCGACCCATCGACAATCCTTACAGCGAGATCGGCGGCATCGCCGTGCTGAAGGGCAACCTGGCACCGGATACCGGCGTCGTAAAGCGCTCCGCAGTGGTACCGGAAATGATGGTTCATGAAGGACCGGCCCGGGTATTTGACTGTGAAGAGGATGCCATTGCAGCCATTAAGGGCGGTAAGATTGTGGCAGGCGATGTGGTCGTTATCCGCTACGAAGGACCCAAGGGCGGTCCGGGTATGCGGGAGATGCTGAACCCGACCTCCGCCATCGCGGGCATGGGGCTTGGCTCCACCGTAGCTCTGATTACCGACGGCCGTTTCAGCGGCGCGTCCAGAGGCGCATCCATCGGACATGTATCTCCGGAAGCAGCGGTAGGCGGACCGATTGCCCTGGTAGAAGAGGGCGATAAGATTCTGATTGATATTCCGAATAACAAGCTGGAAGTCCTGATTTCAGACGAAGAAATGGCAGCCAGAAAGGCAAAATGGCAGCCGCGTGAGCCGAAGGTGACCACAGGATATCTGGCACGTTACGCAAAAATGGTAACTTCCGGAAACAGAGGAGCAATCCTGGAGAAATAGTTTTAGTTTTAAGTGCCGCGCGGCCCAAATGGCGCGGGCTAAACGTACGACTTAATATAAATAAAGGGGAGAGCACATATGGAATTGACAGGTTCACAGATCTTAATAGAATGTTTCAAAGAGCAGGGCGTAGATACCGTCTTCGGTTACCCGGGCGGAGCCATTCTGAATGTATACGATGAATTATATAAGCACAGCGACGAGATTCGTCATATTCTGACCTCTCACGAGCAGGGCGCGTCCCATGCGGCAGATGGCTATGCCAGAGCCACCGGTAAGGTAGGCGTATGTCTGGCCACCTCCGGACCGGGAGCCACCAACCTGGTTACCGGTATTGCCACCGCGTATATGGATTCCGTACCCATGGTAGCCATCACCTGTAACGTAGGAAAGGGACTTCTGGGAAGAGATTCCTTCCAGGAGGTGGATATCTCCGGTATTACCATGCCGATTACCAAGCATAACTTTATTATCAAGGATGCGGAAGCGCTGGCGCCGGCTCTACGCAAGGCTTTTGCTATCGCCAGAAGCGGCCGGCCCGGCCCGGTACTGGTGGATATCACCAAGAATGCCACTGCGGATAAGGCAGAATATGAATACAGAAAACCGGAAGAGCCCAAACGTGTAACCGACACGATCAAGGAAGAGGATATTGAGAAAGCGCTGGAAATGATTCAGAAAGCGGAGCGTCCGTTTATCTTTGTGGGCGGCGGTTCCGTGATCTCCGGCGCGTCCGAGGCAGTGAATGCCTTTGCCCATAAGGTTCACGCTCCGGTCTGTGATTCTCTGATGGGAAAAGGCGCGTTCAACGGTACCGATCCGCTGTACACCGGCATGCTGGGCATGCATGGCACCAAGGCGTCCAACTTCGGCGTGGCCCACTGTGATCTGTTGATTACCCTGGGGGCCCGTTTCAGCGACCGTGTCACAGGCGACACCAACCGCTTCGCAAAGAAAGCAAAGATTCTCCAGATCGATATCGATCCGGCTGAGATTAATAAAAATGTCCTGGTAAATGGCAGCGTTATTGGCGATGTGAAGTCTGTTTTGGATATCCTGAATGAGAAGCTTCCGGAGCTGAAGCATGACGCCTGGGTGGAAGAGGTAGAAGCCCTGAAGAATCAGTATCCGCTGAAGTTCGACGACGATCGTCTGACCGGCCCCTATGTGGTAGAGGAATTGTATCGGGTAACCAAGGGCGACGCCGTCATTACCACTGAGGTAGGCCAGAATCAGATGTGGGCAGCCCAGTATTATAAATACAAGGAGCCCAGAACCTTCCTGACCTCCGGAGGTCTGGGAACCATGGGTTACGGTCTGGGCGCCAGCATCGGAGCCAAGATCGGACGACCGGATAAAACTGTGGTCAATGTGGCAGGCGACGGCTGCTTCCGCATGAATATGAACGAGATTGCCACCGCGGCCCGCTATAACGTACCGATTATTGAGCTGGTATTGAATAATCATGTACTAGGTATGGTACGCCAGTGGCAGACGCTGTACTACGGCGAGCGTTATTCCGCTACGGTGCTGAACGATCAGGTGGACTTCGTAAAGCTGGCGGAGGCCATGGGTGCAGTGGGTATCCGGGTCACAAAGAAGGACGAGGTGGCTCCGGCCATCGAAAAGGCTATTTCCTTAGGTCGCCCGGTAGTACTGGAGTGTGTCATCGACAGCGATGACAAAGTATTCCCCATGATGTCCCCGGGAGCACCCCTGGAAGAAACCTTCGACGCAGACGATTTGAAAAAATAAATTAAATGGAGTAAAGAACGATGATATCTGCCATAAAGAGAATCCGCTGGTATCTGTGGATTCTGATCATTTTGGCCGTGGGCTATGTGGGTGTATCCGTGTATTTCATGGAGCACTTCTTCCCGGGCACCACCATAAACGGAGCAAACGCGGATCTGTATACGGTAAAGCAGGCCAACGAGCTGCTGCTTTCCCAGGCCAGGGCCTATACCCTGACCGTAACGGGCCGGGGCGGTGAAACTGTCACCCTGACCCCGGAGGATCTGGGCATGAGCTTTTCAGAAAGTGATGAGGTCCGGGTGCTGAAGCGGAAGCAGAACGGCTTCCTGTGGCCCAGAATGTTCTGGCAGACCGATCTGTATCAGATCAGCCCGGAGATTCACTATGATGATACGGTCTTTGATGCAGCGGCGGATGCCTGTATGAAACAGGGGCCGGCCCCGGAAAATGCCCGGGTGGAGCTTACGGAGACCGGGTATCAGGTACATAAAGAAAAGCAGGGAGCAGAACTGGATCGGGAATCTCTGAAGGGCCAGATTCAGATTGCGTCCGAGAGTCTGATTCCGGAGCTCGATCTGGATGAAGCGGGGTGTTACGCGGAACCGGCTGTTACCACGGAAGCTCCGGAGTTTAAAGCTCTGACGGAGAAGCTTGACCGGTGGCTGGGAACGAAAGTGACCTATACGTTCGGAAAAGAGAGCGAAACCGTGGATCAGTCTGTTATCAGCGGTTTTATTACGCTGGACGGAGATGGCTATGAGGCGGAGCTGTCCAAGGAGGCAGTAGCTTCCTGGGTGGCAGAGCTTGCAAAAAAGCGGGATACCTTTAAGCAGTCCCACACCTTCCAGAGTACCTTACGAGGTATCATTACTGTAAAAGGCGGCAACTACGGCTGGCAGATCGACCGGGAGACCGAGAGCGCGGAGCTGTACGCTTCTATTGAGAAGGGCGAGACTGTTACAAAGGAACCGGCCTACAGTCACAGGGCCAATGCCTGGGACGGATCCAACGGGGATATCGGAAGTACTTATATCGAAGTGGATATGGGAGCCCAGCATATGTGGTGTTATAAAAATGGAGCCCTGGTGATCGACACAGATGTGGTAACCGGAAATATCAGTAAGAACTACGGAACCCCGTCCATGGTATCCGCCATTCAGTATAAGACCCGGAATGCGGTATTGAAAGGGGCAAATTACCGGACGCCGGTAAGCTACTGGATGCCCTTCTACGGAAACTACGGAATCCATGACGCTAACTGGAGAGGCGAGTTCGGAGGAGACATTTATCTGCTGAACGGTTCTCACGGTTGTGTGAATACGCCGCCGGCAGCCATGAAAGTGGTGTATGAAAACATGGAATCCGGAACCCCGGTGGTACTTTATTATTAAAGACTTTTCTATGGAAGAATCCGACAGGAAAGGGATTGACAGAACTTTAACAGAGTACTAGAATAAAGAAATAATACAGATACACTTAGAAACCAGAAATGGGAGGAATGAAAAAATGAGTCGTGTGTACAATTTTTCAGCAGGACCGGCCGTTATGCCGGAAGAGGTTTTGCGCGAGGCAGCAGATGAGATGCTGGACTACCAGGGAACAGGAATGTCCGTGATGGAAATGTCACACCGCTCCAAGGCATTTGAGAACATTATCAATGAGGCGGAGCAGGATCTGCGCGATCTGATGCAGATTCCGGACAATTACAAGGTACTGTTCATGCAGGGCGGCGCGCACCTTCAGTTTGCGGCGATTCCCATGAACCTGATGAAAAATAAGGTGGCTGATTATATCATCACCGGACAGTGGGCAAAGAAGGCATTCAAAGAGGCGCAGATCTACGGAAAGGCAAATGCTATTGCGTCCTCCGAGGACGAGACCTTCTCCTATATCCCGGACTGTTCCGATCTGCCCATCAGCCCGGACGCGGATTATGTATATATCTGCGAGAACAACACCATTTACGGAACCAAGTATCATACCCTGCCGAATACCAAGGGTAAGATTCTGGTATCTGATATCTCCTCCTGCTTCTTATCCGAGCCGGTGGACGTAAGCAAGTACGGCCTGATCTATGGCGGCGTTCAGAAAAACGTGGGTCCCGCAGGCATGGCCATTGTGATTATCCGTGAGGATCTGATCACCGAAGACGTACTTCCGTACACACCGACCTATATGAAATATAAGATCCATGCGGACGCCAATTCCCTTTACAATACCCCGAACTGCTACTGCATCTACATGTGCGGCAAGGTCTTCAAATGGCTGAAGAAGCAGGGCGGCCTGGAAGTGATGAAGGCCCGCAACGAGGAGAAGGCAAAGGTTCTCTATGACTTCCTGGATTCCAGCAAGCTCTTTAAGGGCACCGTACGCAAAGAGGATCGCTCTATCATGAATGTACCCTTTGTTACCGGAGACAAGGATCTGGATGCCAAATTTATCAAAGAGGCCACTGAGGTAGGCTTTGTGAACCTGAAGGGTCACAGAACCGTAGGCGGTATGCGTGCAAGCATCTACAACGCCATGCCGCTGGAGGGCGTAAAGGCCCTGGTGGAATTCATGAAGAAGTTCGAGGAGGAGAATTAAGCCATGTATCAGTATAAATGTATGAATCAGATCGCCCAGTTTGGTCTGAATCATTTTACAAAGGATTATAAGCAGACAGAAAATATGGAGGAGGCTGACGCGCTGCTGGTCAGAAGTGCAGCGCTTCATGAGGTGGAGTTTCTGGAGAACCTGAAGGCCATCGCCCGGGCGGGAGCCGGTGTGAATAACATTCCTCTGACCAAATGTGCCGAGCAGGGCATCGTGGTGTTTAATACCCCGGGCGCCAATGCCAATGGCGTTAAAGAGCTGGTACTGGCAGGTATGCTGTTGGCGGCCAGAGATATCATCGGAGGCGTAAACTGGGTACAGTCTGAGCGCATGAACGAGGATATTAGCAAGCTTGCGGAGAAGCAGAAAAAGCAGTTTGCCGGTCATGAGATTCAGGGCAAGAAGCTGGGTATCATCGGTCTGGGCGCCATCGGCGTACAGGTGGCAAACGCAGCCACACATCTTGGCATGGAAGTACTGGGCTATGATCCGTATATTTCCGTGGAGGCAGCTTGGAATCTGTCCCGTAATATCCGTCATATCACCAATGTGGATGATATTTATAAAGAGTGCGATTACATCACCATCCATGTGCCCCTCCTGGACAGTACGAAGGGCATGATTAACGCAGAAGCCATCGAGAAAATGAAAGACGGCGTGGTTGTCCTGAACTATGCCCGTGACCTTCTGGTAGACGAGAAGGCCATGGTAGACGCGCTGAAGAAGGGCAAGGTGGCACGGTACATGACAGACTTCCCGAATCCTGTCACGGCAGGAGCCAAAGGCGTTATCGTAACGCCTCATCTGGGTGCTTCCACCGAGGAAGCAGAGGAGAACTGCGCGCGTATGGCAGTGAAAGAGGTACGCTGTTATCTGGAGCACGGCAATATTCAGCATTCCGTCAACTATCCGGATTGCGATATGGGTATTCCCAGTTATCCGGCCCGTGTAGCCATCTGCCATCGAAATGTGAAGAATATGCTGAGCCAGTTCACCACCATTCTGGGCGAGGCGAACTATAATATCGGTAACATGACCAATAAGAGCCGCGGGGATTACGCTTATTCCATGTTTGATCTGGAGAGCGCGGCAAGTCCGGAACTGATTCAGAAGCTGGAAGCAGTGGAAGGTGTACTGAAAGTGCGGGTGATCTGCTGATGGCTGAGATCAGAGCCTTCCGGGGAATCCGGCCTGCAGCCGGAAAAGAAGCCGACATCGCGGCGCTTCCCTATGACGTATACAATCGGGAAGAGGCAAGAAGAGCTGTAGAAGGCCGTCCTTTATCGTTCCTGCGTATCGATCGGGCGGAGACCCAGCTTCCGGAGGATACCGATATCTATGCGCCGGAAGTATACCAGAAGGCGAAGGAGCTGCTCTGGGGCATGGTGGAGGATGGCGATTTCGTGCAGGATAGTGCGCCCTGCTATTATCTCTATGAACTGACCATGAACGGCCGCAGCCAGACCGGTATCGTGGCCTGCGCTTCCATCGACGATTACCTGAACGGTGTGATCAAAAAGCATGAGAACACCCGCCGGGAAAAGGAAGAGGACAGAGTACGCCATGTGGATACCTGCGATGCCCAGACCGGTCCGATTTTTCTGGCATACCGGAATCAGGAAGTTTTGAAAAAGCTGGTAGCGGAAGTAAAAGAGGAGCAGGTGCTGTTTGATTTTACCTCGGAAGACGGCATCCGTCACCGGGGTTGGAAGATTGCGGACACAGAGAAAATCAGAGCTGTCTATGAGGCCTTTCATCAGATGAATGCCCTCTACATCGCGGATGGACATCACCGGGCGGCATCGGCTGTGCGCGTAGGTGTGAAGCGCCGGGAGGAGCATCCGGGTTATACCGGCGAGGAGGAGTTCAACTACTTCTTATCAGTGATTTTCCCAGACGACGAGCTGATGATTATGGATTATAACCGTGTGGTCCGGGATCTGAACGGGCTTACACCGGAAGAATTTTTAGACCGGGTTCAGCAGGTCTTTAAGGTGGAAGCACTGACAGGCGCGGAGCATCCGAAGAAAAAAGGACAGGTGACACTGTTTCTGGAAGAACGATGGTACCTGTTGACTCTGAAACCGGAGTATGAAAACAGTGATCCGGTGGAGGGACTGGATGTATCCATTCTGCAGAAGCAGATTCTGGAACCGGTATTGGGAATTCAGGATCCGAAGACCGATAAACGCATTGATTTTGTCGGCGGAATCCGGGGATTACCTGAACTGGAGCGCCGGGTACATACGGATATGAAGGTGGCTTTTGTCATGTATCCCACCTCTATCGGGGAACTTTTTGCCGTGGCAGACGCGGGACGCCTGATGCCTCCCAAGTCCACCTGGTTTGAGCCGAAGCTTCGCAGCGGCCTGTTTATTCACCCACTGCGATAAAAAGCACTTGCAATATCTGGAAAAAAGCTCTATAATTAGCGCTGTTAAGATTTTGATAGTAGTGTCAGAGGAGGATTATTATGACTGCTAAAAAAGTAACACAGACAGCGAAAAAGGCAGAAAACGTGAAGATAAACGCTCCGGCGAAGACAGTAGAGACAGCAAAGATCACGACGACAGCAGTTCCGGCCGCAAAGAAAGAGGAGCCGAAGGCAGAAGCGCTTAAAAAAGAGGAAAAAGCAGCTCCGGTAAAAGCCGAAGCTGAGAAGAAAGAAACTGTAAAGAAAGAAACAGCAAAGAAGACCACTGCGAGAAAGACTGCAAAAGCTGAGAAACCGGCTGCCGTACACAATGTATACGTGCAGTTTGCAGGAAAGGAAGTTCTGACTTCCGCACTGACAGAGCTGGTAACCGAGAAGTGGGTGGCTATGGGACACCGTGCTTCCTCTATCAAGACTCTGGATCTGTATGTAAAGCCGGAGGACGGCGCAGCGTACTATGTGATCAACGGGAAAGAGACCGGAAAGATCGAGCTGTAGGCAGAAGGATTTGTTTGTAAAAACAAAGAGACAGAACGGGCACAGGCATTGCGTCAGCAGACCTGTGCCCGTTTGCTGAAATCAGAACAAAGGAGAAGAATTATGGCAGCATTAACCATCAGCGCAGACGAGGAAAAGCGTTTGAAAGGACTTGGCTTTCTGAACAACAAGGGCACAGATGATTTTTCCGCCCGGGTACTTACGGTGAACGGCAAGGTGACCGCGGCCCAGCAGCGGTGCCTGGCAGAGGCAGCGGAGCAGTTTGGAAATGGAAATCTGACCTTTACCACCCGCCAGACCGTGGAGGTACAGGGCATTCCCTATGAGAAAATCGAGGCCTTTCAGGCTTATATTGCAAAGGAAGGTCTGGAGACCGGGGGAACCGGTCCCAAGGTGCGTCCCATCGTATCCTGCAAAGGAACCACCTGTCAATATGGCCTTCTGGATTCCTTCGCCATTTCCGAGGAGATTCATGAACGCTTCTATAAGGGCTATCATGATGTGAAGCTGCCCCATAAGTTCAAGATCGCGGTGGGCGGCTGCCCGAATAACTGCGTGAAGCCGAACCTGAACGACCTTGGTATCATCGGTCAGAGCGTTCCGAATTTCGACGAGGCAGCCTGCAAGGGCTGTAAGAAATGCGCCATCGAAGCAGTCTGTCCCATGGGCGCGGCCAGGGTCGTGGACAAGAAGCTCCATATCGATCCGGAGGTCTGTATCCATTGCGGCCGCTGCCGTGGCAAATGTCATTTTGATGCCATGAAGGAGAGTACCTATGGCTTCAAGATCTATATCGGAGGCCGCTGGGGAAAGAAAATATCCCATGGCCGGGCGCTGAGTAAGGTCTTCACCTCCAAGGAAGAGGCCATGGACGTCATTGAACGCACGATTCTGTTTTTCCGGGATAACGGCCTGCCCGGTGAGCGTTTCGCTGAGACCATCGAGCGTCTGGGATTTGAGAACGTGGAAAAGGCACTGTTGGGATAAGCGGTTTATTTATAAAAAGGAAACCCCATAGGGTATATTTTGTTGACGAAAGCCCGTCTGTATGCTACACTGACTAAGGTATAACGCAGAGAATATGTATAATGCATAAAACAGGGGAATCAGGTGGAAGACCTGAGCGATCCGGTCACTGTAAGCAGCGTGTCTGCAAGCCAGGCTACCTGATCTTTGCGGGAAATGGGCAGGCTTCCGTGGAAAGCGGTTCCGTATATAGTTGGCGGCGGAAGGGACAAAATCCGCTGCTGATCATAAGGAGAGATCTGTCTTAAAATACAGATCTCTTTTTCTTTTGCATTATGAGGAGAAAAATTATGTTGAATCAGTTTTCAAGAACAGAATTATTGCTGGGAAAAGAAGCCATGGAGATTCTGGAACATTCCAGAGTGGCAGTCTTCGGCATCGGCGGCGTGGGCGGCTATGTGGTGGAGGCCCTGGCCCGCAGCGGCGTGGGAGCCTTTGACCTCATCGACGACGATAAGGTGTGTCTGACGAACCTGAACCGCCAGATTATCGCCACCCGGAAGACCGTGGGCAAGTATAAGGCCGAGGTCATGAAGGAGCGTATTCTGGAGATTAATCCGAAGGCAGAAGTAACCACACATCTGTGTTTTTTTCTGCCGGAAAATAAGGATGAATTTGATTTCAGCCGGTACACCTATGTGGTGGACGCCATCGACACAGTCACCGCGAAGATTTCCCTGGTGGAGGAATGCGAGAAGGCAGGCGTGCCCCTGATCAGCAGCATGGGAGCGGGCAATAAGCTGAATCCCTTCCTGTTCGAGGTGGCGGATATTTATAAAACCAGTGTGTGCCCGCTGGCGAGAGTGATGCGGCGGGAGCTGAAAAAGCGCGGCGTCAGGAAGCTGAAGGTGGTCTACTCCAAGGAGAAGGCGGTGCGTCCCATCGAGGACATGTCCATCAGCTGCAGAACCAACTGTATCTGCCCGCCGGGAGCCAAGCATAAATGCACCGAACGCCGGGACATTCCGGGTTCGACCGCATTCGTACCGTCCGTAGCGGGACTTCTGATTGCAAGTGAAATCGTAAAGGATCTGACCGAGGACGCCATGAACCGCGCCCGGGCAGCCCAGGAGCAGGAGGAGAGTAAATAAATGAAGGGAAAATTATATGGCATCGGCGTAGGTCCGGGGGATCCGGAGCTGCTGACCCTGAAAGCAAAACGGATTCTCGATGAGGCGGATATCATCGCCGTCCCGGTAAAGGAAGCAGGAGAAGAGAGTACGGCGCTGGAAATCATCCGTCCGGTGGTGGAGCTGGAGCAGAAGCATCTTCTGGAAGTCGTTTTCCGGATGGCGAAGGACAAAGAAGAGCGGAAAAAATGCAGAGAAGCGGCCTGCAGGCAGCTCACTGCAGAGCTTTCCCGGGGAAAGAACATTGCCATGATTACCCTGGGCGACGTCTCAGTATACAGCACTTATATGTACGTGAACCAGTATGTGGCCGAGCATGGCTTTGAGACGGAGATTATCCCGGGCATCCCGTCCTTCTGCAGCGGAGCGGCAGTGGCTCAGTTGCCGCTGATGGAGGGAAATGAGTCCCTGGTGATCGTGCCTTCCGTTCGTGCAGAGCAGCAGGTGGAGGAGGCTATCGCCCACTATGACAATGTGGTCATCATGAAGGCAGGCGGCAGCATCGGCCGCATCCTGGAGCTGATGAAAAAGTATGACCGTACGGAAAGCTGCGCTACGGTTATCAGCTGCGTGGGCATGAAAGACGAATATATCGGACCTTTGGATCCGGAGAGAACATACAGTTACTTTACAACCGTTATCATCAAAAGAGAGAAGAGGTAGAAACATGGTATCATTTATCGGAGCAGGTCCGGGCGATCCGGAACTTCTGACAATTAAGGGAAAGAAACTGATCGACAGCGCGGATATTATCATATACGCAGGCTCCCTGGTAAACCCCCAGGTGCTGGCGGACGCCAAGGAGGGCGCGCAGATCTATAACAGCGCCACCATGACCCTGGAAGAGGTTCTGGCTGTCATGAAGGATGGAGAGGACAAGGGCCTGAAGGTGGTCCGTGTACATACCGGCGACCCGGCTATCTTCGGCGCGCACCGGGAACAGATGGATGCTCTCGATCGCATGGGCATCGAATATGAGGTCATTCCGGGTGTCAGCTCTTTCCTTGCGACTGCGGCAGCTCTGAAGAAGGAATACACATTGCCGGGTGTGAGCCAGACGGTGATTCTGACCCGTATGGAGGGCAGAACCCCCATGCCGGAGGGAGAAAAGCTTCAGGATCTGGCCAGGCATCACGCTACCATGATCATTTTCCTGAGCATCGGTATGATGGACGAGCTGTCCGCAACCCTTCGGAAGGAGTATCGTCCGGATACATCGGTGGCGGTAGTCTACAAGGCAAGCTGGCCGGAGCAGAAGATTGTGCGGGGAACCCTGCTGGATATTGCGGAGAAAGTAAAGGAAGCGGGTATCACCAAGACTGCGCTGACTGTGGTAGGAGATTTCCTGGGCGACGACTATGAGTTGTCCAAGCTTTATGACAAGACCTTTACCCATGAGTTCCGGAAGGGAGTCGACGCGTAATGAGTATCCGGCTTATCAGTATCAGCCATAAGACGGCACCGCTGGAGGTTCGGGAACTTTTCGCCTTTACCAAAGAGAAGCAGGCAGAGCTTGGAAAAATCCTCATAGACGAGGGCGGTGCAGCAGAGAGCGTGATTATCGCTACCTGCAACCGGACAGAGATTTATACTTATTTTGATAAAAAACAGGATAAGAAGAAAAACGTATTTACCAGTCTGCAGGAGCTGATTCTCCGGGAATCCGGCGCGGCAGCCGTGAAAGAGGATGTATCCGATTACCTGCGTTTCTATCAGGACAGAAAGGCGGTCAATCACCTGTTTTCCGTGACGGCGGGCCTGGATTCCATGGTGGTGGGCGAGGATCAGATTCTCGGCCAGGTAAAGCATGCGTATGCGCTGGCACAGGAGGCGGGCAACAGCGGCAAATACCTGAACACCCTGTTCCGCTATGCCGTGACCTGTTCCAAGAAAATTAAGACGGATACGGATTTATCAAAGATCTCCGTGTCCACGGCGACCCTGGCGGTCAAGGCGGCGGAAGAAGCCTTTGGCGGAAGCCTGGAGGGCAAAAATGTCATGGTCATCGGCGGTACCGGACAGATCGGCGGAATCGTGCTGAAGAATCTGTACAGCCTGAAGGGCTTAAATATCTACAGCACCATCCGCAATGTAACGATGACTCACGATGCCCATATCAAGAGCGAAACCAATACATTGATTGATTATAAGGAGCGCTACGATTACATCGACGCCATGGATGTGGTCATCAGCGCCACGGCCAGCCCCCATTATACGCTGACCGGTACGAAGGTGAAGGAGCGCATGACGACGGATAAGACACGGGTTTTCGTGGATCTGGCGGTTCCGGTGGATATCGAGGAGACCATCGCCGAGTTCCCCCACACATTCTTTTACAATATGGATGACTTTGAGGAGTTGGCAGAGGCTAACAACCGGGCCAAGAAAGAGGCAGTCTGTCAGGCAGGCGAGATTCTGGAGGAGTTTGAAGAGGATTTCATGCGCTGGATGATTTTCCAGCAGGCGGTACCCCGGATGCAGGAGGTCAAGCACTGGATGGAAGAGGAAGCGGAGAAAAAGGGCTTCGGCAAAGCCATCGACAAGCTGTTTTACCGGATTCGGGAGAATGCGAGCCCGGAGGAACTGGAGGCCTTTGTGGAGAATCTGCGGGAGCCGGAGAAGTAAAGCGGCCGGAACATAAAATTTGAGAAGTAAAATGCGGTTGGAATCCGGGAAATCCCGGAATGGAAATGGAGAATAGAATGGGAAAATTATACGTGGTGGGCTTCGGCCCCGGCGGTTATGAGCATATGACCGCCAAATGTATCGACGTCATCAACAATGCGGATATTATCACCGGTTATACCACCTATGTGGAGATGTTAAAGGAGTTCTTCCCGGATAAGAATTATCTGGCGACGCCCATGATGCAGGAAGTGAAGCGCTGCCGGATGGCAGTGGAGGAAGCTATGAAGGATCAGACCGTGGCCATGGTCAGCTCCGGTGACAGCGGCATCTACGGTATGGCAGGCATCATTTATCAGGTGGCAGAGGAAATGAACGCGGATATCGAGATCGAGACCGTACCGGGTGTGACCGCAGCCAGCGCGGCGGCTTCTGTGCTGGGCGCGCCGCTGATGCATGATTTCGCGGTGATCAGCTTAAGCGATCTGATGACCCCGCTGGATCTGATTATGAAGCGGGTGGACTGCGCGGGCCAGGGAGACATGATCGTCTGCCTGTATAATCCCAAGAGTAAAAAGCGTACCGGCTATGTGGAGCAGGCAGCGGAGATTCTGATGAAGTACCGGAAGCCGGAGACCCCGGTGGGTATTGTGCGCCACGCGGGACGCAAAGAGGAGAGTAAGCAGATTACTACGTTAGTTGAGCTTAAAAACGCGGAGATCGATATGTTCAGCGTAGTCATCATCGGAAATTCCCAGACTTATGTAAGGAATGGAAGAATGATCACCCCCAGAGGATATGCGTTAAAGTAATGCCCCGCGACCGAGATGGAACGAAGTGAAATCAAGGTCAGCGTTCATGGAAACACAGGAGTAAAACATGAAGATTCGAATCGGTACAAGAAAAAGCAAACTGGCTCTGGTGCAGACCGACCTGGTGCGGCAGCGCATCGAAGCGGCCTTCCCGGAGGCAGAAATTGAAATCGTGGAGATGTCCACCAAGGGCGATGAGATTCTGGATAAATCGCTGACCTCCTTTGGCGGCAAGGGCGTATTTACTCAGGAGCTGGAGGAAGCCTTATTAAAAGAAGAAGTAGACCTGGCTGTTCACAGCGCCAAGGACATGCCTATGGAGTTTCCGGAAAGACTCTATATCGGCGCAGTCTTGGAGCGTGCCGATGTCCACGATGTATTGGTGACTACCACGGGCGTGAAAGCACGGGATCTGGCACCGGGCAGTGTCGTAGGAACCAGTTCTCTCCGGCGGGAATTACAGATGAAAGATCTGAACCCCACGGTACGGATCCGGATGCTGCGGGGCAATGTGCAGACCCGGCTTCGGAAGCTGAAAGAAGGTCAGTATGACGCGATTCTTCTGGCGGCAGCAGGTCTGGAACGGCTGGGCCTGGACAAAGAAGAAGGGATCCATCTGGAATATCTGGATACAGATAGTTTTCTTCCGGCGGCCGGTCAGGGAATTCTGGCTGTGGAGGCAAAAGAGGGGCGTTTTACAAAGGTTTTGGAGGCCATTCACTGTAAAGAGGCGGCGCTGGAGCTTGAGGCGGAACGGAGCTTTCTGGCGGCCATCGGGGGAAGCTGTAATGCCCCGGCGGCGGGACTGTGCGTTCCGGTAGCGCGATCCCTGAAAATGAAGGTACTGTACGCGCCGGAGGGAACGGCCGCGCTTCGGAGAGCCGAGGCTGTCGTGGATCTGACTGAGGCAGGCACACAGGCAGAAAAACTGGAAAAAGCGCGCACGCTGGGCGAAAATCTGGCAGGCGAAGTGAAGCGGGGCAAGGTCTGGCTCTTAGGCGCCGGCCCCGGCGACATGGGACTGCTGACACAGAAAGCCCTCTGGTGTATCCGACACGCGGATGTGCTGGTCTATGACAATCTGGCAAGCGGCGCCATTTTAAATGAGGCCAGAGAGGACGCAGAGCTCATCTATGCGGGCAAGCGTGCGGACAAGCACCATTTACGCCAGTGGGAGACCAACGCCCTTCTGGTGGAAAAGGCCCTGAAGGGCAAAAATGTGGCTCGGGTCAAGGGCGGCGATCCCTTTATCTTTGGCCGTGGCGGCGAGGAAGCCCAGGAGCTTTTAAAGGCTGGTGTGGAGTTTGAGATCATTCCGGGCGTATCTTCTTCCTACGCGGCTCCGGCTTACGCGGGCATTCCGGTGACCCACCGGGATTTTGCGTCCTCCTTCCATGTGATTACGGGCCATGAGAGTGCGGACAAGACCGGTCTGGTGCTGGATTACGCGACCCTGGCGAAAGAGGAAGGTACGCTGGTATTTTTGATGGGACTTAAAAATCTGCCCCATATCGCGGAAGAACTGATTACCCACGGAAAGGATCCGAAGACACCGGCGGCTGTGGTGCAGGCGGGAACGACGGCCAGACAGCAGGTAGTAACAGGCGTGTTGGAATCCATTGCGGAGACAGCGAAGCAGGCAGGTATTCAGACCCCGGCCATTACGGTGGTGGGCGATGTGGTGACTTTGCAGAGACAGCTTTCCTGGCTGGGCGACAAGCCTCTCTTTGGAAAGCGGGTACTGCTGACCGGTACGAAGCCCATGTGTGAAAAGCAGCGGGAGGTTCTTGCGGCAGACGGTGCGGAGGCGATTCCATTCAGTCTGATTTACACGAAGAAGCTGAGCACTCCGGCGACGGAGCAGGCATTTACAGAGATAAAGAATTACACCTGGGTGGTGCTGACCAGCAGCAACGGCGTGCAGTTCTTCCTGGATGAACTGAAAGAGCGGCGGATGGATATCCGGAGCCTCTATGGCCTGAAATTTGCGGTCATCGGTGCCGGTACGAAGGCAGCTCTGGAGGCGGCAGGTATTTACGCGGACTTTGTGCCCGGCCGGTATTCCAGTAAGGCTCTGGCGGTAGAGTGGATTCCGGGATTAACAGCGGCGGATAGAGTGCTGCTTTTACGCGCGGAGGAGGCTTCTTCAGAGCTTACAGAGGCATTGGATGCGGCAGGCGTTCCTTATACGGACGCAGCCCTCTATCACACTGCCCGGGACGAGCGCAAGGCCGAAGAGCTGAACCGTATTCTGCCGGAAATGGATTATATCACCTTTGCCAGCGCTTCGGCGGTGAAAGCCTTTGCGGCGATGGTGGACAAGCCGGAGAATATGACGGCGCGGGTCATCTGCATCGGGCCGGTGACGGAGAAAGCGGCGGTGCAGGCAGGCATTCCGGTGTATGCCAGCGCGGTGGTTTACACGGCGGAGGGTATCCGGGATGTACTGAGAAAAGATCACTTGAAAGGGAAAGTAAATTGACTCAGATAAAGAAATTCGTCTATTTACATGGCGGCGATATCCGCGGAGCGGCAGAGAAGAGCGGACGGAACGTAGCTGAGATTCTGGATTTTTCCGCTAATATCAACCCCTTAGGCATGCCGCCCGGCGTCCGGGAGGCTGTCATCGAAAGCCTGGACAGCTCCCTGAACTACCCGGATCCCTTTTGCCGGAGACTGCGGGCAGCGATTTCCGAAAAGCTGAATCAGCCGGAGGACTATATCCTCTGCGGAAATGGCGGCGCGGATCTGATATATCGACTGGTATACGCCCTTCGGCCCGGGCGGGCCCTGGTGACGGCCCCTGCCTTTGCGGAATACGAGGAAGCCATGTGTCAGACCGGGACGTGGATAGAGTTCTTTCCATTGGGGAAAACCTTAGAAATTACGGAGGCTTATGTGGATAAATTATCTCAGGAGCATGACATCGTATTTCTATGCAATCCGAATAACCCCACAGGTATTCTGACACCCCGCAGCCTCATAAAAAAACTGCTGGACAAAGCCAGGGCTCTGGATGTGCGGGTCTGCCTGGACGAATGTTTCCTGGATTTTGTAAAAAAGGAGGAGGATTATTCGGCGGCCGGCTGGCTCTCGGAATATCCAAATCTGATCATTTTAAAATCTTTTACAAAGATGTATGCCATTCCCGGTCTGCGGCTGGGGTATGTGCTCTCGGCGGACACGGATCTGCTGAACCGGATGCGCCTGGCAGGGCAGCCCTGGTCTGTGTCGGAGCCGGCCCAGGCCGCCGGAATCGCGGCTCTGAGGGCGGAAGGCTTCCGGGAACAGACGATCGATCTGGTGGATCGGGAGCGGGCATTTTTAAAGGAAAAGCTGGAAGAACTGGGGCTGTGTGTGTGCGACGGCCACGCCAACTACCTTTGCTTTCAGGCGGCAGGGGATGCGACTCTGGCAGACCGGATGCAGGGGGAAGGCATTCTGCTCCGCCGCTGCGCCAACTATCGCGGCCTCGGGCCGGATTATTACCGGACGGCAGTGCGCGGACATGATGAGAATCAAAAGCTGCTGGCAACCTTGAAAAAGGTTTTATAGCCCGGCAGCAGCGTATAGAAACAGATAGGAAGAAGTTTGGTGACAAAATGAGCGAAAAGAAAAAAGCAAAAGTAATCATGGTACAGGGAACCATGTCCAATGCGGGGAAAAGCTTCCTGGTGGCCGGACTCTGTCGGGTATTTAAGCAGGACGGCTATAAAGTGGCTCCCTTCAAATCCCAGAATATGGCCCTGAATTCCTATATCACAAAGGACGGCCTGGAGATCGGCCGGGCCCAGGCCATGCAGGCGGAGGCCGCAGATATCGAGCCTACCGTAGAGATGAATCCGATTCTCCTGAAGCCCACCAGTAACGTGGGCAGCCAGGTTATCGTAAACGGCGAGGTTCTGGGCAATATGAAGGCCATGGATTATTACGCCAACAAGCGCCAGCTGATTCCGGAGATTCAAAAGGCTTTCGATAAGCTGTCCGAGGAGTACGATATTATTGTGATCGAGGGCGCGGGCAGCCCGGCAGAAATCAATCTGAAGGACAACGACATCGTCAATATGGGCATGGCGAAAATCGCCAAGGCCCCTGTTTTGCTGGCAGGCGACATCGACCGGGGCGGCGTCTTTGCATCCCTCTACGGTACGGTAAAGCTGTTGGACGAGGACGAGCAGCAGAGGATCAAAGGCCTGATTATCAATAAATTCCGGGGCGATGTGGAAATCCTGCGGCCCGGCCTCTCCATGATCGAGGAGCGCACCGGTATCCCGGTGGTGGGTGTGGTGCCCTTGAAGCCGCTGGATATCGATGATGAGGACAGTCTGTCCGAGCGCCTGAATCATAAGGAGAAAAAGGGCGGCATCGATCTGGCAGTGGTAAAGCTTCCGCATATTTCCAATTTCACGGACTTCAACGTCTTTGAGGGCATGGACGGCGTTTCCCTGCGCTATGTGCGGGAGGTGAATGAGCTTGGCCGTCCCGATTTGATTTTCCTGCCGGGAACCAAGAACACCATGGACGATCTGGCCTGGCTTCGGGAGTCTGGTATGGAGACGGCGGTGCTTCGCTGTTCCGGGGACGGGATTCCGGTGGTAGGCATCTGCGGCGGTTATCAGATGCTGGGTGACGCACTGGAGGATCCGGACAATGTGGAGCATGGCGGAACCATGAGGGGCATGGGAATGCTTCATACAAAAACGGTATTTTCCAAGGTGAAGACCCGGACTCAGACCCGGGGCCGCATCAAAAATGAGGCGGAGCTTCTGGAGTTCGCCGGAAAAGAAGTGCAGGGCTATGAGATTCATATGGGCCGCACAGAGGCTCTGGGCGGCTGCCGGGAAACCATTTACCTGGAGGACGGTCGTGTGGACGGTCTGGCGAATCCGGAGGGAACGGTGTACGGCACGTACCTACACGGGATCTTCGACTACGGCGACCTGGCGGCCATGCTGGTGAGCCGTCTGATGGTGAAGAAGGGCCTCGATCCGAAAAACTGGCATTTTGACGCTCAGGCCCATAAGAAGCAGGAATACGACAAGCTGGCGGATCTGGTCCGCAGCTCTCTGGACATGAAGAAGATTTACGAGATATTGGAGGAAGGAATCGGATGTTAAATGAAATCGAAATTGTAAAGCCTATGGATATCGAAAAGCGCAGCATGGCGATTATCACGGAGGAGCTTCATGGCCGTACCTGGCCGGAGCCGGAGTTTTCCATCGTGAAGCGCTGTATCCATACCTCCGCGGACTTTGACTACGCGGACAATCTGTGCTTTTCCGAAAACGCGGCGAAGATCGGCGTGGACGCTTTGAATAAAGGCGCATCCATCGTTACCGATACCCAGATGGCGGCCTCCGGTATCAATAAAAAGCGCATGAAGGAATGTGGCGGCGAAGTCTACTGCTTCATGAGCGATCCGGATGTGGCTGCGGAAGCCAAAGAGCGGGGCTGCACCCGTGCGTCCATCTGCATGGAAAAGGCGGCAGAGCTTGGCAAACCATTGATTATCGCTGTGGGAAATGCGCCTACGGCTCTGATCCGCCTTTATGAGCTGATTCAGGAAGGTAAGATCAAACCGGAGCTCATCATCGGCGCGCCGGTGGGATTTGTGAATGTGGTGGAAGCCAAGGAACTGATTATGACTGCGGGCATTCCCTATATCGTGCCGCGCGGACGAAAAGGCGGCAGCAATATCGCGGCAACGATCTGCAACGCCATGCTATATCAGGGTGGAAGATAAAAATGACAGAAAATGGAAATAAAAAGTATATGGAACTGGAACAGTACAGAAAAGAAATGAAGCCATTGGACAGAGCTTCCGTAGAGGCAGCCTGGAAGCACTGGGATTCCCTCTGTAAGCCCTTGCGGGGTATGGGAAGACTGGAGGAAATGGTGGCGCAGCTGGCAGGGATCTACGGAACCTCCCGGATAGGGGAAATCGCAGATTTGAAGCCGGTGGTGGTCATCATGGGCGCGGACAACGGCGTGGTAGCCGAGGGCGTCAGCCAGACCGGCAGCGAGGTTACGGCCCAGGTGCTGGAAAATATGGGCGACCGCAAATCCTCCGTCTGCATCATGTCGAAGCAGATGGGGATCGAGGTGATTCCGGTGAATATCGGTATGTTCGTGGACGGTCAGCATCCCCGCATCCGGAACCGGGTAGTCCGCTATGGCACGGCCAATATGGCAAAGGAACCGGCCATGAGCCGGGAAGAAGCCGTGAAAGCCATCGAAACGGGAATTCAGGTGGTAAAAGAGCTGTATGAAGCGGGGCACCGTATGATTATCACAGGCGAAATGGGGATTGGAAATACAACTCCAAGCTCCGCCATGGCGGCAGTTCTGCTGGATAAAGACGTGGCTGAAGTGACCGGGCGCGGCGCAGGGCTTTCCAGCAAAGGTCTGGAGCATAAGATTGAAGTGATCCGCCGGGCCATCGAAGTAAATCAGCCGGATAAGAACGATATTCTGGATGTGCTTTCAAAAGTAGGCAGTCTGGATATCGCGGGTATGATAGGCTGTTATATGGGCGGCGCGATGATGGGCGTGCCGGTGCTGATCGACGGTTTTATTTCCTCCGTGTCTGCTTACTGCGCGGTGAAGCTTGTGCCGGAAAGTAAAGCGTATATGGTACCGACTCATTGCTCCGCGGAGCCTGCGGGACGGATGATGCTGGACGCGCTGGAAATGACAGCGCCCATTCAGGCGGGTATGCACCTGGGCGAAGGCACCGGGGCCGTGACGGCTTACAGCCTGTATCAATACGCACTGGCGCTGTACAACGGACTTCCCAGTTTTGCGGAAGGGAATGTGGAAGAGTATACGCACCAGAAATAAAAAAATCCACAAGGAGGTGCAAGTATGAAAAAGAAAAGGATCAAACTTCTGGCAGGACTGCTGACGGCGGCCATGGCGCTGTCTCTGGGCGGCTGCGGAAAGAAGAGCGGCGCAGAGAATGGAACGGAGCGGACAGAAGCGGAGACGAAAACAGAGACAAACGATACGGCAAATGTGTCCGACAGCGTGGACGAAGCCGCGTCCACAGATTCTGACAGCAATGCTTCTGCAGAGCTCAGCTTCGCGGATCTTCAGTATGTAGATTTCACATTTTCCAGCGGCGCGGGAGCCTGGTCCACGCAGTTGAACATTCACGCGGACGGCAGCTTTTCCGGGGAATACTGGGACATGGATATGGGAAGCAGCGGAGACGGTTACCCCAACGGAACCCAGTACGGCAACACTTTCACCGGAACCTTTACGGATTTAAAGAAGGTCAATGATTATACCTGGTCCATGAAGCTGGATAAAATCAATTACACCTACGAAATCGGAAAGGAAGAGATTCTCGATCAGATGCTCTATTCCTATACAGAGGCTTACGGTCTGGACGGTGCGGATGAAATAGAGATTTATCTGCCCGGTGCACCGATTGACCAGCTGCCGGAGGAGTTTTTACAGTGGGCGTGCAGCAATTATGATCGTCTTGAGGCCGAAGAGAACGGTCTTCCCTGCTACGGCCTTTACAATGTGGAGGGCGCAGAGGGATTTTCCGGCTATGATTTCATCGATACAGCGGTGGAATATGTGGGAAACGCGGCAAAGGCAGATCAGGAGATTGTCCGTTCCCTTCAGGAGGATCCTTCCCTTACCCAGGGGGATATGAATGTAAAGAGCAAGGAGCGCTATGATAACTGGGACGCAGCCCTGAATCTGGTCTGGTATCAGCTGAAGATGAAGGGCGTCCTGAAGGAAGATGACATGGAACAGCTTCTTACGGAGCAGCGGGAATGGATCAAAGAGAAAGAAGAAGCCGCTCAGAAGGCCGGAGAGGGGTCAGAGGGTGGCAGCATATGGGCCTGCCTGGTCAATGATAAAGCGGCAGAGCTTACGAAGGATCGGACCTATGTTCTTCTGAATATCCTGCTGGAGGCAGCAGGCCGGGAACCGGTGACTGCACAGTAAAAATAAGGAAAAACCAATGCTGGATCAATACGTCTATAAAAATAACAAAAAAATGCGGATGGGTTACACCACCGGCTCCTGCGCGGCGGCGGCTTCCAAGGCAGCGGCCTGGATGCTGCTTCATGGAAGGATTTTGCCGGAGGTGGAGCTGATGACGCCCAAGGGGATCGCTCTCCATCTGGAGGTGCTGGAACCGAAATTTTCAGATGCCAGCGCCTCCTGCGCCATCCGAAAGGACGCAGGCGACGACCCGGATGTGACGGACGGTCTGCGCATCTACGCCACAGTCAGCCGGACAGCGCAGCCGGGCGTCACCCTGGACGGCGGCGAGGGCGTGGGCCGGGTGACCCGGGCAGGTCTCGAACAGGCTGTGGGAGACGCGGCCATCAATAAAGTGCCCCGTCAGATGATTCGCGAAGGGGTAGAAGAAGTGTGCAGGGCGGCCGGATATACCGGTGGTCTGTCGGTGATCATTTCCATTCCGGGCGGCGCGGAGCTGGCCCGGAAAACCTTCAACCCGAGGCTTGGTATTGTGGGCGGCATCTCGGTTCTGGGAACCAGCGGTATCGTGGAACCTATGAGCGAGGAGGCACTGATTCAGACCATTCGTGTGGATATCAAAATGCAGCTGGCAGGAGGACGGAAATACCTGGTGCTGGTTCCGGGTAATTACGGCCTGGATTTCCTGGAGGATTATGAGCCGGAGGTGCTGAAGCGTTCCGTTAAATACAGTAATTTTCTGGGAGAAGCCATCGACGCGGCGGTGGAATTCGGCGCAAAGGGAATTCTGCTGGTGGGACATATCGGGAAGCTGGTGAAGCTGGCCGGTGGTATCATGAACACCCATTCCCGCAACGCGGACGCCCGGATGGATATCCTGACGGCCCATGCGGCTGTGCTGGGCGCGGATCAGGAGACAGCGATCCGGCTGATGAATTGTATCACCACGGATGAGGCGCTGGATATTCTGAAAGAGAAAGGACTTCTGGAGCCGGTCATGAGGCGGCTGATGGAACGCATGGAATTCTACGTGGATCACCGCAGCGGAAAGAGCCTGGAGCGTGGAATCCTGACCTTTTCCCTGGAGCAGGGAGTGCTGGGGGAATCATCGGATGTGCGGCGGCTGATTTCGTGTGTGAAAGAGGAGATGACAGCATGAAGCTTGCAATTATCGCATTTACCAGATCAGGCAGTATGTTTGCAAAACGGATCCGCGACGTGTATGAACAAAAAGGGAACGCCTGTGTATGCTGCTGCAAAGGTAAGGACGCGGCTGGCTGGGGACTTCCGATACTGGATAGCTCCCTGAAGGAATGGGCCGGTGAGATGTTCCGGGAATGTGACGGCCTGCTTTTTATCGGAGCTGCCGGAATCGCCGTGCGGACCATCGCGCCCTTTATAGTCAGCAAGGCCTCAGATCCGGCGGTGCTGGTCATGGATGAGCAGGGGCATTTTGTCATTTCCCTGTTATCCGGACACCTGGGCGGCGCCAATGGACTGGCCCGGGAGATTGCCGCCCTGGTGGGAGCCGTGCCGGTCATCACCACGGCCACCGATGCGGGAGGCCGTTTCTCTGTGGATGATTTCGCCCGCCGGGAAAATATGTATCTGGACAGTCTGCCTCTGGCCAAGGAGGTGGCGGCGGATATTCTGGAGCAGCGGACCATCGGTCTCTACAGTGATTTCGAGGTGGCGGGGCCCATACCGCCGGAGCTGTCCATCCAGAAAAAGGACGGGCTTGGCATCAGCATTTCCGTGGATGAGACCTACGATCCGTTTCCGCGGACCCTGCATCTGGTTCCGCGGATTGCGGTCCTGGGAATCGGATGTAAGAAAGGAACGCCGAAGGAGAAGATTCAGGAGCTGGTGGAGCAGGTGCTCCGGCAGAATCAGCTTTCCGGACATGCCATCGCGAAGGTGGCTTCCATAGACCTGAAAAAGGAGGAGCCCGGCCTTGTGGAGTTCTGCAGGCAGTGGGATCTGCCGTTTCTGGTTTATTCGGCGGAGGAACTGTCAGAGGTAGAGTGTGACGGAGGATTTTCGGAATCTTCCTTTGTCAGGCAGATCACCGGCGTGGGAAATGTATGCGAGCGAAGCGCCCTGCGCGCGGCAGGCAGAAAGAAGCTTTTTCAGCGAAAAGTGGCCCGGGATGGCGTCACCGTGGCGATAGCTCTGGGGGAATATACGGTAAATTTTGGATGAAGCATAGGCAAGAGGAACAGGTACATGAAACAGGTAATTGTATTTGCAGGAACGACAGAAGGAAGACAGGTAAGTGAGTGGCTGGCCGCCGCAGGCGTGGAGACTCTGTGCAGCGTGGCCACGGAATACGGCGGGCTGCTGGTGGAAAAGCAGCTTCATCTGAGCGTCCATCAGGGACGACTGTTGCCGGAAGAGATGGAGCAGCTTTTCACAGAGGAGGGAAAACCGCTGGTGTTGGATGTGACCCATCCTTACGCGGTGGCCGTGTCGGCCAATATCAAGACAGCCTGCGAGAAAGCCGGGTGTGAGTATCTGCGGTTGATTCGCCCGTCCCTGTTGTGCAAAAATATGGATGAACAGATTGTTATGGTAGAGAACGTCCAGGCGGCAATTGATTTCCTGAAAATGACAGAAGGCCCCATCTTTGTCACCACCGGCAGCAAAGAGCTTCCGAAATTTACGGATCTGCCCGACTATCAGAACCGCGTTTATGCCCGTGTTCTGGCTACCCCGGAGGTGGTGACCCAGTGTACCGAAGCAGGCTTCACCGGCTCCCATCTGATCTGTATGCAGGGTCCCTTCTCCAAAGAAATGAATCTGGCCATGCTTCACAGCACCGGAGCGTCCTGGATGGTGACGAAAGAGGCAGGCCGGGCAGGCGGCTTTGAAGAGAAAATGACGGCGGCAAAAGAGGCAGGCGTGAAGGTCGTGCTGATCGGCAGACCGCAGGAGCAGGCAGGGGTGTCTGTGGAAGATGGAGTGAAGCTGCTGGCGGAGCGGTTTCATATTCCATCCAATTCGCCTGATTCCCGCGACGGGAAAAGGATAGAAACAGCCTCAAAAGATGCTCATCACGGGGAAAACGACCGAGTCGCATATTTAGTCGGCATCGGCATGGGCACCCCGGATCATCTGACCGGCGAGGCCCGCGCTGCTTTTGAAAAGGCTGACTGCATTCTGGGTTCCGGCCGTATGCTGGATTCTTTTCGGGCCACCGGGAAACCCTTATTCGACGCCTATGATTCCGGCAAAATGCTCGGCTTTGTGCAGGAGCACCCGGAATATCGCACCATCGCCGTGGCTCTGTCCGGCGACGTGGGCTTTTACAGCGGCGCAAAGCGCCTGATTACCGCCTTTGAGGGCGCAGGCATCCGCACCGGACTGATTACGGGAATCTCTTCGGTAACCTATTTCTGCAGCCGCCTGAAAATCGCCTGGGAGGATGTGAAGCTTATGAGCATCCATGGCCGGAAAGAAAATCTCATTGCGGCGGTACGGATGCATTTTCGGACGTTTACCCTGCTTGGCGGAAAGGATACAGTGGCGTCCTTATGTGAAAAACTGGAAACTTATGGACTTGAGAAGGTGAAGCTTTCCATCGGTGAGCGCCTCCACTACCCGGAAGAGCGTATCACGGAAGGAACTCCGGCAGAGCTGAAAGAAAAGAGCTTTGACGGCCTCTGCGTAGCCATCATTGAAAATCCGGCTTACCGGAGCGGTCTTCCGAGCTGCATCCCGGACGAGGAGTTCAAACGTGGCGACGCGCCCATGACAAAAAGCGAGGTACGCAGCCTCTCTGTGGCCAAGCTGAATCTGAACCGGGATTCCATCGTCTGGGACATCGGCGCGGGAACCGGCTCTGTCACCATTGAAATGGCCCTGGCCGCGGCAGACGGACAGGTCTGCGCCATCGAGAAAAAGCCTGCGGCAGCAGCCCTTATCGAAGAAAACGCAAAGAAATTCGGCACTCCCAATGTGGAGGTCCATGTGGGAACGGCCCCGGAGGCCCTGACAGACCTGCCCGCCCCGACCCATGCCTTTATCGGCGGTTCTTCCGGCAATATGAAAGAGATTCTAAAGCTGCTGCTTCAGAAAAATCCCCGGGTCCGTGTGGTGGTCAATGCCATTACCCTGGAGACCGTGGCGGAGGCCAACAGCTGTTTCAAAGAGCTTGGCTTTACCGAGATAGACATTACCCAGATTCAGGCGGCCAAGGCCAAAAAGGTGGGCCCCTACGAGATGATGATGGGGCAGAATCCAGTGTATATTTTTGCCGGAACCGGAAAGGGGGAGGCATAAATGAGAGTACCCAGGATTATGCTGGCAGCTCCTGCCAGCGGGAGCGGGAAAACCCTGATTACCTGCGGAATTCTGCAGGCTCTTGTGAACCGGGGCTTTCGTACGGCTTCCTTTAAATGCGGTCCGGATTACATTGATCCTATGTTTCACAGCCGTGTCATCGGCGTGAAATCGGGAAATCTGGACACCTTTTTCACAGACAGGTCCGCCACCCGGTATCTGTTTGGCCGAAGGGCGGCAGAGGCGGAAATTTCCGTGGTGGAGGGCGTCATGGGATATTACGACGGTCTCGGCGGCATTTCCGAAGAGGCCAGCTCTTATGATGTGGCGTCGGCCCTGAATATTCCGGTGGTGCTTGTGGTCAATTGCCGCGGTATGAGCATTTCTGTGGTACCGCTGATCAAAGGCTTTCTGGAGTATCAGAACCCCAGCCAGATTCGGGGAGTCATTTTAAATCAGATGCCAAAGGCCCTGTATCCCGACATGAAAGCGCAGATCGAGCGCTGGCTGCCGGTGAAGGTGCTGGGTTATGTGCCGAAGGTGGAAGACCTGGTGCTGGAAAGCCGCCATCTGGGTCTGGTGCTCCCGGGCGAAATCGAAAGCCTGAAGGAGAAGCTGAACCGGCTGGCGGAGGTGCTGGAGGAGAGCATTGACCTGGACGCCTTTCTTGCCATGGCCTGGGAAGCACCGGATTTTACTTACGGGACGCCGGAGATTCCGAAGCTTTCCGGCACGAAAAAGGTCCGCATTGGCGTGGCTGAGGATGATGCCTTCTGCTTCACCTACCGGGATAATTTTCAGCTGCTTCGGGATATGGGGGCAGAACTGGTGCCTTTTTCTCCTATCAGGGACGCGGCGCTGCCAGAGGGGATCCAGGGCCTGATTTTGAGCGGCGGTTATCCGGAGCTTCACGCAAAGGCACTTAGTGAAAACAAAGCCATGCGGAGCGCCATTCACGACGCAGTAAAGGCAGGCCTTCCCTGTATCGCCGAGTGCGGCGGCTTTTTATATCTGCACCGGACGCTGGAGGGCTCGGACGGCGTAGAATATCCCATGGCAGACGTCATCGGGGCTAAAGCCTACCGGACGGATAAACTGTCCCGGTTCGGGTATATCGAAATGGAAGCAAAACAGGATCAGCTGATTCTGGCAGAGGGCGAAAAGGCCCGTGGTCATGAATTCCATTACTGGGAGAGCGAGGATTGCGGGGATTCCATTCACGCGAAAAAGCCCCTTCGGAAGCGGAACTGGGACTGTGTCCACGGGACAGAGAGCCTGTACGCGGGATTTCCCCATCTGTTCTTTTATTCCAATCCGGATATGGCCATTCGATTTTTACGGAAATGTAGTAACTGTTCCATACAGCACAGAGCACTTGCGGCTGAGGGCGTATAAAAATAATACAAGAGTGCAAAAGGTGAGGAAATACACATGCTTGCAGTAATTACAGGAGGAAGCGGAAGCGGCAAATCCGAGTATGCGGAGAGCGTAGCCACTTCCCTGGCCAGGCGGGACGGGCTCCCCTTATATTATATCGCCACCATGCGCCCCTTTGGCGAGGAGGGAAAGCGCCGGGTGGAGCGGCATCGGAAGCTCCGGTTTGGAAAAGGCTTTGAAACAATAGAATGTTATGTAAACTTAAAAGGACAGACGTTGCCGGAAAAGGGCGTGGTGCTCCTGGAATGTATGTCGAACCTGACGGCCAATGAGATGTTTGAGCCGGAGGGCGCGGGAAACAATACAGTGGAAGCAGTACTGGCAGGTGTGGCGGCACTTAAGGACCGCTGCGCCCATCTGGTTATCGTCACCAACGATGTCTTTTCTGACGGAATTACATATGATGAAGTAACAAAGCTGTATCAGGAGCGATTAGGAACCATTAACCGACGCATTGCGGCAGAGGCCGATGAGGCGACGGAGGTGGTCTGCGGCATTCCCCTGCGGCTCAAAAAGTAAAGGAAAGGTAACAATTCAGAATTTATGAAACGGATATGGAACAGTTTTAAAATCGCGTTTGCCATGTATTCTAAGATTCCCATGCCTCGGGCGGACTGGGAGAAGGAAAACATGCGCTATATGATGTGCTTTTTTCCCTTCGTGGGCATCGTCATCGGCGCGCTGATGGCAGGATGGAGCGTGTTAAGTGAAAAAGTCGGTGTGGGCGATACGCTCCGGAGCGTTATTTATGTACTGATTCCGGTGCTGGTGACCGGCGGTATCCATCTGGACGGCCTTTTGGATACGGCGGACGCTCTCTCTTCCTACCAGACAAAGGAGCGAAAGCTGGAGATTCTGAAGGATTCCAATGCGGGAGCCTTTGCGGTCATCGTGGCCTGCTGTTATTTTCTGGCCTGCTTCGGCTTCTGGAGCGAGCTTTCCGGACGGCAGGTGCTGGTGCTCTCCGGCGGTTATGTGCTGTCCCGGTCCATGAGCGGACTTTCGGTGGCGTCCTTCCCCTGTGCCCGTAAGACCGGAACCGTAGCGACCTTTTCCGACGCGGTGCAGGAGAGGACGGTCATGACCTGTCTCTATATTCTCCTGTTCCTGTCCGCAGGCTTCATGTGCTTTCTGGATGTGAAGCTCGGTACGGCAGCTGTGGTGGGGGCCTGGTGCACGTTTTTCTGGTATTATTGTATGTCTATGAAACAGTTTGGCGGCATTACCGGCGATCTGGCGGGTTGCTTTGTGCAGACCTGCGAGCTGGTCATGGCCATCTGCGTATGGGTAGCGGGAAAATTTTAGGAGGAACATGGGGTATGATACTGATTACAGGCGGAGCCTTTCAGGGGAAAAAAGCCTATGCGATGGAGCATTTTCACCTGACAGACGATGATTTTGTAAAGGGAACTGACTGCGCGGAAGCTGAACTTTTTCAGGCAAAGGCAGTGGCTGATTTTCAGGAATATGTACGCCGGGTGCTGAAGAAAGGCGGCGACGCGTCCACCCTGGCGGAAAAATTGTATACAGAAAATCCGGAGATCCTTGTGATTACGAACGAGCTGGGAAGCGGCGTCATTCCGGCAGATCCCTTTGACCGCCAGTGGAGGGAGGCCTCCGGACGGGCAGCCTGCGATCTGGCGAAATACGCAGCCCAGGTTCATCGGGTGGTCTGCGGTATTGGGACGGGGATCAAAGGATGAAGGAGCTGTATCTGATCCGCCATGGAAAGACCTATGGCAATACTCTGGGGCGCTATATCGGAACCACCGACGAATCCCTGTGCGCGGAGGGAAGAAAAGCCCTGCAGGCTATTTTCGAAGCGGAGCTCTACCCCATGCCGGACATCCTGTACGGAAGTCCCCTGAAGCGCTGTCAGGAGACGGCAGCAATTTTGTTTCCGGGCAAAGGCGTCCGTCTGGTTCCGGAGCTTCGGGAATGTGATTTCGGTGAATTCGAAAATAAGAATTACAGGGAACTGTCCGGGAACGTGGCCTACCAGGCCTGGATTGACAGCAACGGCACCCTGCCCTTTCCGGGTGGCGAAAGCCGGGAGGGCTTTGAAAAGCGCTGTCGGGAAGGGTTTGCGGAGTTGCTGAACGGCTTACGGGACGAGTCCTTTCGCCGCGCGGCCCTTGTGGTTCACGGCGGCACGATTATGAGTATTCTGTCTGCTTACGCGGCGGAGAAAGAGGAGTTTTATCACTGGCAGGTTCAGAACGGAGAAGGCTTCCGTATGCTTTGGGATGAGACAGAAAAAGGAGGCATCATTTTACATGAAATATCACATATACGCCCTGATACTGGGCTTTCTGCTGGATCTGATCTTCGGTGATCCGCGGATTCTTTATCATCCCATCTGCATCATCGGAAACCTGATTTCCCATGGGGAAAAGCCTTTTCGCAAAGTATTTCCGAAGACAGAAAAGGGAGAGCTGACCGCAGGCGTGTTCTTCTGCATTTTTGTGGTGGGCGTGTCTACGGCAGTGTCCTTCGGACTTTTATATCTGGCCCGGAAAATCAGTTTCCTGCTGTATTTTGCCTTACTGACCCTCTGGAGCTTTCAGATTCTGGCAACAAAATCTCTGAAAACGGAAAGTATGAAGGTTTATGACGCACTGAAAGAGGGCGATTTGGAGAAAGCCCGCCATGCGGTGTCTATGATCGTGGGACGGGATACGCAAAGCTTAAGCGCAGAAGGAGTGGCAAAAGCGGCCGTGGAAACCGTGGCGGAGAATTCCTCCGACGGCGTGGTAGCTCCGCTCCTTTTCCTGGCTCTGGGCGGTCCGACTCTGGGCTTCTTTTACAAGGCCGTGAATACCCTGGATTCCATGGTTGGTTACAAGAACGATAAATACCTGTATTTCGGCCGCTTCTCTGCGAAGCTGGACGATGTGCTGAACTATATTCCTGCCCGCGTAAGCGGTCTTCTGCTGGTGCTGGCAAGCCCCCTGGCAGGACTCAATATGGCGAACGCCTGGAAAATCTGGCGTCGGGATCGCCGCAATCATGCCAGTCCCAATTCCGCCCAGACGGAGTCTGCGGCAGCAGGAGCCCTTGAGGTACAGCTGGCCGGGGACGCCTGGTATTTCGGCAGGCTCTACAAAAAGCCCACCATAGGAGATCCCATCCGTCCGGTGGAGTATGAGGATATCCGGCGTATGAACCGGCTTATGTATGCGGGCGTGATGCTGGCGCTGGTGCTTGTGGCGGCGGTCGCGGGAGCAGCCGGGGTGCTGGTGTAAGAGAAAAAAACAACGACGATATACACAGAAATTCAGGAGGTGCTGTCCTATGAAAAAATCATGTATCCATATTTACTGCGGCGACGGCAAGGGAAAATCCACCGCAGTCACAGGGCTTGCGGTTCGGGCGGCGGGCAGCGGCAGGAAGGTCATTTTCACACAGTTTATGAAGGATGGAAAATCCTCGGAGCTGAAGGTACTGCGGGAGCTGCCCGGGGTTACGGTGCTGACCTGTGAGAAGCAGTTCGGTTTCTTCTGGAATATGACCGATGAGCAGAAAAAAGAGGCGGCGAACGCCTATCAGGAGCTGTTCGACAAAGCCACAGAGCTGGCGGTTAAAGAGAACGCTTTTTTACTGGTGATGGACGAGTTCATGTCCTGTTATAATCACGGCATGCTGAATCGGGAGAAGGCACTGGAGTTCCTGAAAAACCGGCCGGAAAGCCTGGAAGTGGCACTGACCGGCCGGGATCCGGCTCAGGAGCTTCTGGAGCTGGCGGATTATGTCTCCGAGGTTCGTAAAATCAAGCATCCCTTTGACCAGGGCATTCATGCCCGGAAGGGGATTGAGCTGTAAAGATGAATAGTAAAGTCTTGACAGCCCCCTGCATTTAGTGATAATGTGAAATGCGTGAGTTGTAAAACAGCGGAGCAATCCGCGGCTATATCTAAAACTGAATGATGAGGTGCAAAGACATGCAGGAATTGAAACCGATCAAAGAAGGTAAGGTACGCGAGATTTATGACAACGGCGACAGCCTGATTATGGTAGCCACAGACCGTATCAGCTGCTTCGATGTGATTCTTCATAATGAAGTGACAAAGAAGGGCGCGGTGCTGACCCAGATGTCCAAATTCTGGTTCGATATGACAGAGGATATTCTGCCGAACCACATGATTTCCGTTGATACCAAGGATATGCCGGAATACTTCCAGCAGGAGAAGTTCCAGGGCAAATCTATGATGTGCAGAAAGCTTCAGATGCTTCCCATCGAGTGCATCGTCCGCGGTTATATCACAGGCAGCGGCTGGGCCAGCTACAAGGAGAACGGAACGGTCTGCGGCATTAAGCTGCCGGAGGGGCTGAAGGAATCTGACAAGCTGCCGGAGCCGATTTATACACCGTCCACCAAGGCGGAGATCGGCGACCATGACGAGAATATTTCCTATGAGCAGAGCATTGCTCATCTTGAAAAATACTTCCCGGGCAAGGGAGAGGAGTACGCAAAGGCTCTTCGCGACAACACCATTGCCCTCTACAAGAAATGCGCGGAGTACGCCCTGAGTAAGGGCATCATCATCGCGGACACCAAGTTCGAGTTCGGTCTGGATGAGAACGGCAACCTGGTGATTGGCGACGAGATGCTGACCCCGGACAGCTCCCGTTTCTGGCCCGCAGACGGCTACGAGCCGGGGCACGGCCAGCCCTCCTTCGACAAGCAGTTCGCACGCGACTGGCTGAAGGCCAACCCGGACAACAACTGGACCCTGCCCCAGGAGATCGTGGACAAGACCATCGAGAAATACCTGCAGGCCTATGAGATGCTGACCGGTAAGAAGCTGGAAGTATAAAAGAATATAAGAAGTTTGCGACACGGATAGGTTCCATTTTGGGATCCTGTCCGTGTTTTTATTTTATACGGTCAAAATAAACATAGAAGTCGACTGCTTTTCACGTATTTTTATAAAAAACACCGTTATGTTTTGAAAAACAGGTGAAAGTTCTGCCCCGCTGTGATACACTGTATACAGAATCATTTCCGCTCGGGTAACAGCGGAAAGCGAGACAGATTTGGGTTTGGGAGGAATAGGGTATGAAATGTATCAACACAACGGACGCGGTGGGCCATGTGCTCTGCCACGACATCACACGCATCGTCAAGGACGTGGTCAAGGACACCGCATTCCGCAAGGGACACATCGTCACCGAGGAGGACATTCCGGTGTTACTTTCTCTGGGCAAGGATCATCTTTACGTCTGGGAGAAAGACGAGAACACCCTGCACGAAAATGAGGCCGCGGAGATTCTCTGCGGCGTCTGTAAGAACGAAAACATGCATCCCACCGATGTGAAAGAGGGTAAAATCGAACTGGTGGCAGACTGCGACGGCCTGTTCCGGGTGGACGTGCCGCGCCTGGACGCCATCAACGAAATAGACGAGATTATGATCGCCACCCGGCATAATAACACGCCGGTGAAAAAGGGCGACCGGCTGCTTGGCACTCGCGTGATTCCGCTGGTCATCGCAAAAGAAAAGATGGAGCTGGTAAAGGAGACTGCAGGCCCCGGGCCGCTGGTGTCCCTGACGCCCTATAAGCCCATGAAAGCGGGCATTGTCACCACCGGAAATGAGGTATACTACGGACGGATCAAGGATACATTTACTCCGGTTATCATTGACAAACTGGCTTCTTACGGTATCGAAGTCAGCGGTCACATTCTCTGTGACGATAATATGGAAAAAATCACCAATGCAGTTCTGCAATTAAAAGAAGAAGGAGCCGACCTGATTCTCTGCTCCGGCGGTATGAGTGTAGATCCGGACGACCGGACCCCTGGTGCCATCAAAAATACCGGGGCCCGTATCGTATCCTACGGCGCGCCGGTACTGCCGGGAGCCATGTTCCTGCTTGCCTATCTGGAAGACGGTACGCCCATCATGGGACTGCCGGGCTGCGTCATGTATGCCAAAGCCACGGTCTTTGATCTGGTGCTGCCCCGCATCGCGGCAGGCGTGGAGGTGACGAAAAAAGATCTGGCCCACATGGGAAATGGCGGCTTCTGTCTGGGATGCAAGACTTGTCATTACCCCAACTGCGGCTTTGGAAAAGGCGTATAAGGGGGCGTGACCTATGGGAGGAATTACAACAGAGGAGGCGCTTTGTCTGGTTTTACAGCATACGCCGGTGATACAGGAGAAGGAACAGATTCAAATCGCGAATATTTCAGGCCGGGTATTGGCGGAGGACGTGAAAACCGTCTTTGATAATCCGCCCTTTCACCGCTCGCCCATCGACGGCTATGCCTGCAGGGCTGCGGATTTAACCGACGCCTCAAAGGAACAGCCAGTCTGTCTTACAGTCCTGCGGGAAATCGACGCGGGTGATTATTCTGAGGAAGAGGTACTGAGTGGTCAGGCTGTCCGTATCATGACCGGTGCGGCCATTCCGCCCGGCTGCGACTGCTGTGTCCGTCAGGAGGATACGGATTACGGCGAGGAGATCGTGCAGATCTACAAGGCCGAGCGGCAGTGGAGCAACTATTGCTTCAAGGGCGAGGATTTCAAGGCCGGGCAGGTACTTCTGAAGGCCGGGCGGGAACTGGGATTTGTGGAAGCAGGAGTGCTGGCCGGCATGGGCGTTTCCAAAGTATCCGTATACCGTCGTCCCCGGATCGCTGTCCTGACCACCGGAAATGAAGTAGCTCAGCCCGGAGAGCCTCTTGCCCCCGGCAAAATCTACGATATCAACCAGAAGCTTCTGGCGGCCCGCCTGCTGGAACTGGGCGCGGAACTGACCGAGGTCCGGTCTGTGCCGGATGAGCCGGAGCAGATGGCAGAAGCACTGAAGAAGGCCGCGAAGGAAGCGGATCTGCTCGTTACCACAGGCGCTGTGTCTGTGGGAAAAAAGGATATTATGCACGAATCGCTGGCGCTCATTGGCGCAGAGCGTGTGTTCTGGGGCATTCAGGTGAAGCCCGGCATGCCGACCCTGTTTTCCGATTATGCAGGCATTCCGGTTATGAGTCTCTCCGGCAATCCCTTCAGCGCCCTGGTTATTACGGAATTGCTGCTGCGCCCCATGCTGGCAAAAATGATGCGGAAATCCTCATTGGAACTGGTACGCGTAAAGGGCACCCTGGCGGATGCCTTTGGAAAACCCAGTCCGGGTCGGCGCTTTGTGCGGGCTTACTGGGAAAACGGCGTCTTCCATCTGCCGGAGGGACTGAATTCCAACGGCGTGCTGGCTTCCATGGTGGGCTGCAACTGCCTGCTGGATGTGCCCGCAGGATCCGGCGCGCTGAAGCCCGGGGATCCGGCGGAGGCGATTTTACTATGAGTATTTTCTTTGCGATAAGCGGAGTGAAGAATTCCGGAAAAACCACCTTGATTACCAAGCTCCTGCCGGTCCTGACCGACCGGGGGCTGAAAGTGGCGACCATCAAGCATGACGGTCACGATTTTCAGACAGATGTGCCGGGTACGGATACTTTTGCCCATTTCCAGGCTGGGGCTTACGGCACGGTTGTCTTTTCTGATCACAAATACATGGTCGTAAAACAGTGGCAGGACGAGGTTTCGAAGAAAAAACTGACGCCGGAGCAGATGGCGGCTGCCTGGTTCCCGGAGGCAGATCTGATTCTGCTGGAGGGCTTCAAGGACAGTGATTATCCGAAGCTGGAAATTATTCGCAGAGGAAATTCATCGGACTGTGTCTGTAAAGAGCATAACTTACGTGCCGTCGTGACCGATCTGGATCAGGGAGAGATAACGGGAGTGTCGGAAGAAGTGCCTGTATTCGGGTTAGAAGATACAGAGCAGATTGCAAAATTTATTTTAAAGGATTTACGGTAATGTGCTATAAAAACTATCCTATTTATCGGAAAAAGTAAAGGAGATCGTATGAAAACAGGAGCATTGATCATAGCTTCCGGCGATTACGGAGAGGAGCAGCGGGACAACGAGGGCATCCCCGTGTTCCTCCCCATGTACCCGCTGGACGGTACCACCGTCATCAAGGGGGAGCTTGCCAAGCTTCGCAAAGCCGGAATCTCTCCGATTGTAGTGCTTACCGGCTGCCACAGCGAAACATTGAAGCTGCACCTGAGCCACAATAATGTCATTTTCATAGAAGACGGGGAGTACCGGGAGCACAGCTTCGAGGAAAGTCTTGCAATCGGTCTGACCGGATGCGCGCCGTTGATGGAGCGTGTTCTTGTGCTGCCGGTGGAATACCCGGCCTGTGCCGACAGCACCATCAAGGAATTGCTGGCTATGGAGAAGTCTGCCATTCCGACTTACAAAGGGCAGGAGGGATGGCCAAAGAGTGTAATTTTATCTGAATCGGAAATGAATCTTACAGAGAAAATCAATTTTGATGTTGAAACCGGGAGTCAGATCCTGTCTACGGAAGATCCCGGCGTCACCTACTCCCTGCAGGAAGAAGGAGGCGTCGAGCGCATCACCCGCTACCTGAAGGCCCAGTGGGACGCCACCACCCTCCATTTCAAGACTAAGCTGGTCATTTCCAAAGAAGAAGACTTCTTCGGTCCCGGCGTTTACCACCTGCTCCAGTACATCGATGAAACTGGCTCCATCCAGGCCGCCGCCGCCAAAATGAACATGTCCTACTCTAAAGGCTGGAAAATGATCAACAAAGTGGAAAAGGAGCTGGGTTTCCGCTTTCTGAACCGCTGCAACGGCGGCAAAAACGGCGGAAGCTCCACCATCACCCCCGAAGGCCGTCTCTTTATGGAGCGATATCACGCCATGTTAGAGGATATGAAGCGGATTACGAGGGGATTCTTTGAGGTTTATTTTGGGGAGTTTCAGTGAGGTTAGTGAAAAATAATTCATAAATTGGTTCGATTCCCTTGCGCCCGCTTTCCGTTTCCTGTATAATATACCTATCGTTATTCTCTTGAAAAAATAACGCATAGGAGAACTGCACGAAATGAAAAGGAAAGAGGGATTTTATTATGAAGAAGAAGCTTATCGCAGGTCTGGTGGTAAGTGCTTTGGCAGTTTCTATGCTGGGTTGCGGAAGCAAACAGGCTGAGACAGACGCAGAGCCGGTGACCCTGAATGTATTTGCGGCAGCATCCATGACAGAGACTCTGACTGAGATTCAGGAGATGTATAAAGAGGCAGCTCCGAATGTAACGCTGGTATTCAACTTCGATTCTTCAGGAACTCTGAAGACACAGATTCAGGAAGGCGCTGACTGTGATATCTTCATTTCCGCAGCACAGAAGCAGATGAATCAGATCGATAAGGACGCAGATACGGAAGTGAATACGGAGGGCCTGGACTTCGTGCTGGAGGGAACCCGGGTGAACCTGCTGGAGAACAAGGTCGTTCTGGCAGTTCCGGATGGAAATCCGAAGGATATCCAGTCATTTGAGGATCTTGGCACAGACAAGCTTTCCCTGCTGGCCCTGGGTAACGAGGACGTTCCGGTAGGACAGTATTCCACAGAGATCCTGACGAATCTTGGTATTCTGGATAAGCTGGAAGCAGATGGAAAGATTACCTACGGTTCCAACGTAAAAGAGGTTACCACACAGGTATCTGAGGCGGCTGCAGACGCAGGTATCATCTATGCTACCGATGCATTCTCCGCAGAACTGACCGTTGTGGATCAGGCAGGAAGCGACCTGTGCAAGCAGGTTATCTATCCGGCGGCAGTTCTGAACATCTCTCAGACTCAGGAAGCAGCAAAGGAATTCCTTGCCTATCTGCAGACAGACGACTGCATGAAGGTATTCGAGGCAGTAGGCTTCACGGCAGCAGAATAAAAAGTAATAAGACAGGCCGGACGAAAATGGTCCGGCCTTCTGTGTTTCAGGAGGCTTTTATGGATTGGTTTCCCTTGTATAATTCCCTGCGTATCGCGCTGATTGCCAGTGTGATCGTATTCTTTACAGGCATTTTTGCAGCCTATTATATCGCAAAGCTTCATCCGGTGGTGAAGGGCGTGCTGGACGTGGTGCTGACCCTGCCGCTGGTATTGCCGCCGACGGTGGTTGGCTACTTCATCCTGCTTCTGATGGGACCGAGACGCCCCTTCGGAGCCTGGTTTCTGGAGACCTTTGGCACCAAACTTATCATGACCTGGTATTCGGGCATCTTTGCGGCGGCGGTGGTGGCCTTCCCGCTCATGTATCGGACGGCCCGGGGCGCTTTTGAGAGCTTTGACGAGACCCTGGCTTATTCCGGTCAGACCCTGGGACTGTCCAATACCTTTATTTTCTGGCGTATCCGCATGCCGGCCTGCAGACAGGGAATTCTGGCGGGCACGGTACTGGCCTTTGCCAGGGCTCTCGGCGAGTACGGAGCCACCAGCATGGTGGCGGGCTATACCCCCGGCAAGACCGCAACCATTTCCACCACAGTCTATCAGATGTGGAGGACAAACAATGACGCCCTTGCCTTCAAATGGGTTCTGGTCAATGTGGTCATTTCCGCAGTGGTTCTGCTGGCGGTAAATCTGCTGGAGAAGAGCGGGCGGGCATCCAGCACAGGCACAAAACGAAAGGCCGGGAGGTAGAGCAGATGTCATTGTATGTGGATATCAGAAAAAAGCTGGGGAATTTCACCCTGGAGACTCAGTTTGAGGCGGCTGAAGGTGTGACGGGTATTCTGGGTGCTTCCGGTTGCGGAAAAAGTATGACACTTCGGTGTATTGCGGGGATTGTGAAACCGGATGAAGGCCATATTGAGCTGGACGGTAAGGTGCTCTTTGACGCAAGAAAGAAAATCAATCTGCGGCCCCAGGAACGTCATGTGGGCTTGCTGTTTCAGAATTATGCATTGTTTCCGAATATGACGGTGCGGCAGAATCTGATGGCGGGTCTGATGGCAGAGAAACAGGACAAAAGGGCAGCCGAGGCGAAGATTCGGGAAATGTTGGAGAAGTTTGAGCTGGTGGGCCTTGAAAAGCATAAGCCGGCAGAGCTGTCAGGAGGCCAGCAGCAGCGTGTGGCCCTGGCGCGTATCTTCCTGTCCAGTCCGAAGATGCTGATGCTGGACGAGCCTTTTTCAGCATTGGACGGTTATCTGAGGTGGAATCTGGAACAGGAGCTCCTGGAGACTCTGAAAGATTTCGACGGACCGACCCTGTTTGTATCCCACAGCCGGGACGAGGTCTATCGGATCTGTGACAGGGTCTGCGTCATGGAGCACGGTTCCTCCAGCCCGGTGATTCCGGTAAAACAGCTTTTTGAAGCACCGGAGTCCAGAGCGGCAGCCCTGCTTTCGGGCTGCAAGAACTTCGCCCGGGCGGAGGTGAAGGAGGCGGCCGCAGCGGACAAGCCGGGCCGCGTCTATGTGCAGGACTGGGGTGAGACGCTTGCCTTTGCCAAGGAGTCAACGGCGGAAGTGAACTATGTGGGCGTCCGCAGTCATTATATCTATCCGGTGACCGGAGAAGAGGCAGCGGCGAAGCCGGAGAATACCTTCCGATGTCAGATAGAGAAGGTCATCGATGATGTATTTTCTACCGTTATCATGATGAAACCGGTAAATGCGGTGGAATCCGAGGAGAGTCGGAAAAACCATTTTGGCATCCTGCGAGTGGAAACCACCAAGGAATTCTGGCGGGAGTTTTGGCAAAAGGAATGCGCGGGCAGAGAAAATCCGCAGAAGGATATCTGGGTGTATATGGATCCGACGGATGTGATGGTGCTGAGATAGAGTAGTTGAGGAGATAGAAAAATGTCGAAGAGCGGACGGGCTTTACCCGCCGATCTTCGACATTTCTTTCATTTCTGTTACGGTCTGAATCCTTTCAAAGCAATGGGCCGCGGGCTTCTGCTGGATGGCCTGCTGTAAAAGTTTTTTCACGTCCCCGGGACTTCCGGTCCGAAGGGCATTTTTTATGGAAATAGAGTCGCTGTAGCAGAGACAGGGCTTCACCTCTCCTGTGGCGGTCAGCCGGATCCGGTTGCAGCTTTGGCAAAACTTCCCATGAATGGCGCTGATAAAGCCAAGGCTGCCGGTAAAGCCGTCGATCTGATAATAGCGGGCCGGACCGTTGCCGTGAGTACGGGGATCCGGAGAAATATGTTCCGTGCCATAATGGGCGCGCAGACGCTCCAGAACCTCAGGATTGGAGACGGGCTCCATCCCTTTGCCGTGTCCGATGGGCATCAGTTCTATGAAGCGGACGTCAATGGGGGAAACCTTGGCTAATTCGGCCAGGGCGATACATTCCATATCGTTGACACCCCGCTGCAGCACGGCGTTGATTTTCACAGGAATACCGCGGCTTTCCATGGCGCGGATACCCTCCAGGACCTTTGGAAGCTGATCAAAACCGGTAATCCGGGCAAATTTCAGGGGATCCAGGGTATCCAGACTGATATTCACAGCGTGCAGGCCCTGACGGCGAAGCTCATCCGCGAAATCAGAAAGCAGGATGCCGTTGGTGGTCAGAGTTACCTGTTCGATGCCGGGAATGGCGTTCAGCATACCGATGAGCTCGGTACAGCCCTTACGGACCAGAGGTTCTCCGCCGGTGACCTTGATTTTACGAATCCCCAGAGTGGCAGCCTGACGACAGGCTTCTGTAATTTCTTCCAGTGTCAGAATCTCGTCCATGGGAAGCCATTCGATGCCGTCCGGCATACAGTAGCGGCAGCGCAGATTACACCGGTCGGTGATGGAGACACGTATATAGTCAATGTTCCGTCCGTATTGGTCTTTCATAGGTTACTCCGCCTTTCTCACAAAATCGCCGCTTTTTCCGCCGCTTTTTCGGCAGAGATGGATATCTGTCATTTCCATGCTTTTATCTACAGCCTTGCACATATCATAGACGGTCAGGAGAGCCACCTGAACGCCGGTCAGAGCCTCCATTTCCACGCCGGTTTTTCCGGTGGTACGGACGGTACAGGACGCCCGGACAGAAGAGGTCTCTTCCTCCAGCGAGAAGCTGATTTCCACCTTTGTCAGATTCAGAAGATGGCAGAGGGGAATCAGCTCGGAGGTCTTCTTGGCACCCATGATTCCGGCCACCCGGGCTACGCCTAATACGTCGCCTTTGCCCATTTCCCCTTCCTTTACTTTTTCAAAACATTCTCGGTTCATGGAGATGCGGCCTTCGGCCACAGCCTCTCTGGCAGTCTCGGCCTTGGCGCTTACATCCACCATGATTGCTTCTCCCTGCCGGTTGAAATGTGTAAATTCACTCATGATCTATCATAACAAACCCAATCATCTAAGGTCAGATTTGCTTTTCCTTTCTTTCTTATTATTTGCCCGTGTTCCCAGGGCATTCGGAGATCCCTTCATACGGCCCAGAACGAAATATTTACATTCTTGCCCGCTGTACGCAGATGTTCCATCAGTTCTTCTACCGTTTTTGTCTTGGTCTCCGCTGTAATCTCCGATCCTGTATAGGCCTCGTTATAGGCGTTTCCGAAGAAAATGTTGATGTCGGTAGCCCAGGTGAAAAGAAGAGCCCCAAGCTGTGCCGCCCCATCCCTCCGCTGCAGCATCTCATGGAAGCTCAACCGATCCTCCCGGAAATCCTCGCAGTACTCCACCAGCCGCTCCAGGGTCAGCAGACCTTCGGTGACCAGATCTGCGCCGGGCAGCCGCATCAGGGATGGAATGTCATCCACGGCGGAGCCTTCAATGGTGGTCAGAGTCTGCTTCAGATACCGGGCTGCGATCTTCGCAGTGGTACCGCCGCAGATTACATGCTTTCCCTCTTTTTTCCAGAAGTTATCCATGTAAGAGGTATCGTCCTCAGAGGTGTGGGGCGGGCCGATCATCAGATTGACGGTCTGCTTTTTGCAGAAGCGCAGAGCCAGTACTGTCAGGTCATCATCGGTCTCGTCCATATTCAGGGCCAGGCCCGCGTAGGCGATATCTACGGCCATTTCCTGGGCGCTCATGCCCGGGCGGTACTTCTTTTGACAGAAGCGCAAGACTTCGTTGCGGCCCCAGCCGCCGTCGGTGGTCTTGCCCATGCCTGCATTGGTGACGCCGTCTGACATGAGGATCAGCATGTCGTCCTCCCGGAGGTCAAAGGTACTCTCATGGATGACTTTTTCCTTCAGGGTAAAGGTGGAATAGGGATAGGCCGTTACCTTACCATTTCGAATCAGAATGGCGTCCGGATTGTCAAACTGATAGAGCAGAGCCTGCCGTCCCCTGATATCCAGAACGGTAAAGGTGGAATAGGCCAGATGCCGGACACTGCACACAGGCAGTGTATCAGCCACTGCGGCCACCGCGTCATAGATGGGCAGCTTTTTGATAATCATATGACTGAGCATCCGGGCAGTCAGAGTGGAGAGGATGTTGGCCTTGACGCCGCTTCCCAGTCCGTCGGACAGCACCAGTACATGGTCGGAATCATTTTCCATAATATCAAAAAAATCGCCGCAGATGGTTTCCCGTTTTTTATTCAGGCTGATCCAGCCGAAATCCGTCACCAGTCCGTCGAAAGACACATTCAGCCGGTAATTTCCGTCTTTATTCATCGCGGTCTTCATCCTCCCTGAGAATGGTGCGCTTCAGCTGTTCCACGGCCACTTTGGTGTCTGCGGCTGTCTCGCCCAGGAGGCTTGCGATCTGATGCACCAGTTTTAACTGTTCGGAGGCCAGCTTGTCAGCCATGGCGGCTGCGTTATGCTGGGCCTTCCGGATACGCTGCTTTTCCTCGATTTCCTTTGTGATATCCTTCATGACACAGAGAATCAGCTGATTCTTCCGGTCGTTAGCTAACGTGCGTTCCAGATAGAGATCCCGGTCCTCCAGATAAATCTGGTCATGGGACATATTTTTGTCGAAGGAAATCATATTGACCATGGTGTAATCATCCATCAGATCGGACACGGTCTCCCCGATCAGTGCGCGCTTATGAAGCGGATCAAACAGATCCTTTGCGGCCTGATTCATATGAATGACTTTTAGTTGATAATCCACCGTCACCAGGATACCGGGCATCACATTGATGATTTTGTTGGAATAGCTCTCTTGACGCTCCCGCATGAAGGGAACGCACATGGAGATCTCGGCCTTACCGGCCAGCACGGCCTTTGCCTTTTCCCTGCAGGTATTATAGCCGCAGGCCCCGCAGTTCAGCTCGTCCTCAGGCGCGAATTTTCCCATCTGGGCCAGTACCTTTTTGATATCTTCTTCGGATACTTCCGTTTCCTGCTGCCGCAGTATGAAGGTGTCATAGTGGCGGCTGATATCGGTTAGGGCCTGTGCCGAAAAGTCGTCCCGTTTATAATTGGAAATGCCCTTGTACAGGGACGCGTTCTGCAGACGAATCAGTCCGTGGAGCAGCCCGGTCCTGGTCCGGCGGAAGGAAGGACCGCCGATGCAGCCGTTGGGACAGGCGTTCAGCTCCAGAAAGCAGTTGGAATAGCTCTTTGGATCCGTCATAAATTCATTCAGAATCTGCTTGCAGCTGTCGATGCCGCAGGCGGGAAGATAGCGCTGGTGAGGCGAAGGATGCATAGCCATGGTGAAACCGCCGGACATGGCCATAATGCGGGAAAGCCGGATATCCCGCTCCGCGTCCGGAGACGCGTTTGCCGGGGCGGCCACCTGTACCTGAACAGCAGCCAGCCATTCCTGCAGCTCGCTGAAGGTGATGACATAATCCACATAGTTGTCCGCCTCCCGCATCTGGGCCAGACCGGAGATACAGGGGGAGACAGAGAGAATCCGCGCGTCGGGATACCGGATTTTCAGGTAGCGGGCATGGGCCTGCATCACGGAAAGAACCGGGGCCAGATAGGGCACCAGGTCCGGATAACGCTTCTGAATCAGCTGGACGATGACCGGGCAGTTGGAAGAAATGGTGGGCGTGTCCTGGGCCCGTTCCTCCACCAGATTTTCGTAAGCTGTCTTGACCAGATACGCTCCGGCTGCCGCGTCAAAGGCGTCGGAGAGACCCAGCTTCTTCAGAGCTTCTGTCAAAGCCGGGAGACTGTCGGTTCCGAATTCCGCCACGTAGGCCGGGTGAAGGGACGCGATGACCTGGCCGCCGCCCCGGATAAAGTCGTGTATCTTCGGAATCATGTTCAGTTCCTCTTTGGCATTCTGGGGACAGACTAGAGTACATTTTTCACAGAGAATGCACTGATCCTCCAGAATCTGAGCCTGGTGGTTGATGACCCGGATGGCCTTGACCGGACAGTTCCGGACACATTTATAACAGTTTTTACAGTGTACTTTTTTGAATCTTAAAAATGAGGTATCAGCATATACGGTCGACATGTGAAAACCTGCCTTTCCGGTGTAATATAGCGTAAAAAGAAAATTCAGCCCTCGGGTTCCGGGCCCGCGAACAGCTTCATGCGATCCCGCCTTGCCGCGCAGACCAGAGTTAATCCGTACTCCTTTGCCAGTTCGATGGCCTCCGCCGTAGGCGAAGCCTTGCTGGAGAGAATCGGGATCTCGGCCCGGATGGCTTTCATGGCCATGTCCGTGGGAATCCGGCCGCTGGAGTAGACCATACATTCCGTGAGCGGTATTTCATGGCGCAGGGCGTAACCGATGGCTTTGTCCAGGGCATTGTGGCGGCCGATGTCCTCGCACTGGAACAGAAGCGCCCCATCCTTCGCCAGAAAGCAGCTGTGGGTGGCGAAAGTCTGTCTGTGGAGAGACATGCCCGCATGGAAACGGTCGGCCAGATCAAAGATCTGGGAAGCCTTCCAGGGAATGGGGGTCACCGGCTTCACTTCCTTCTGTGTCAGAAAATAGTCGTTTAAAATGTGATTGCCGGTGCAGCAGGATGGAGTGGTTTCGGTAAAGGACTCCTGAGAAGCGCCGCCATCCAAAGCAACACGTCCTGCCTGCGGATGGCTGTCGGCCACGGTGGCTTGCAGCGTCTCATTTTCACTCTTATTTCCACGCAGCATCACCCGTGCCCGCAGCCCGTGTTCACAGATATAGATCTGCTCCACATCTTTCACAGTTTCAATGATGCCTTCCGTCAGCAGCCGCCCAAGTACCAGCTCCGTCAGAAACTGAGGAATGCAGATGAGCTTCATGGTCAGCCGATCGTTGATATAGACGTCGATGACATGCTCCTCCAGTACAGGTTCGGAATCTGTATGGTGTTCGCCTTCACGGCCAATATAGGTATAAGTCTCCTGGGAAAGAAGTGGAAGATCGTGATATTGTTCATTGATATACATGGAACAGAGTCTCCTCCTCGAATAGCCAACGGCATTGATTACCTATATTATACATGTGTATACAAGCCCTGTCAAACACGGGATTGTGAAAAAATACTATAAAATATGAAAAATAATTCGTCTAATTTGTAACAAGTGTTGATCTACGGACAGAGATCGGGTACCATAGAGACAGAGAAACTGCGGACGGCCGGGGTAACGACGAAGGAATGCCGCAGCAAATGGAGGAAAGTTCGGATGGGAAAGATCATCGCAGTAAACGTCAGTGAAAAGAAGGGAACGCAGAAGAAAAACGTGCATTCCGCAAAGCTCATAGAGGACTGGGGCATCGAAAATGACGCCCACGCAGGCAAATGGCACCGTCAGGTGAGCCTGTTGTCCTATGAAAAGATCGAAGAATTTAAAGCCAAGGGAGCGCCGGTGGACGAGGGCGCTTTCGGGGAGAATCTGATCGTTCAGGGTATCGACCTGAAGCACCTGCCCGTCGGCACCCGTCTTCAGTGCGGCGACGTGCTTCTGGAGGTGACCCAGATCGGAAAGCAGTGCCACAGCGGCTGCGAGATTTATAAGATTATGGGAGACTGCATTATGCCGCGGGAGGGCATTTTTTCAAAGGTACTGAAGGGAGGCGTCATTTCCGAAGGGGACGGAATCCATGTGGTGAAACGGCCCATGAGGGCGGCGGTACTGACCTCCAGTGATTCCGGCTACGCAGGAGAACGGGAGGATTTAAGCGGTCCCGCCATCAAAACAATGCTGGAAGAAAACGGATACGAAGTGGTCCATACAGTTCTCCTGCCGGATGACCGGGAGATGCTGGCAAAAGAAATGGCGCGCATTGCAGATGAGCATGTGGCAGAGCTTCTGCTGACCACCGGCGGTACGGGCTTTTCCCCGAGAGACTGTATGCCGGAGGCAACCATGGATATTGCGGAGCGGATGGTGCCGGGCATTCCCGAAGCCATGCGGGCTTACAGCATGACCATTACCCCCAGGGCCATGCTGAGCCGGGCGGCGGCCTGTATCCGGAAGAGTACTCTGATTATTAATCTGCCGGGCAGTCCGAAGGCTGTGAAAGAGTCCTTAGGTTATATTCTGCCTTCTCTGGAGCACGGCCTGGAGATTCTGACAGGAGAGGCCACCAACTGTGCCGGAAAATAAGTGCCCGGGGGAAGGCGTTTCCATGGTAGTGCTGGCCGGGGGAAAGAGTAGCCGCATGGGAAGAGACAAGTGTGATCTGAAGATAGAAAAAAGCACGTTCCTGGAATGGCAGATCGAAAAGGGCAGAAAGCTTGGTATCACGGATATTCAGGTGTCCGGCTATCACGGGGAAGCCTGCAGTGTTCCGGTGACGCCGGACCGGTTTCCGGGAAAAGGGCCCTTGGGCGGCCTGGAAAGCTGTTTCCGACGTGCGCGGGAAGAACGGGTGTTGGTGCTGGGGGTGGATATGCCGCTGCTCCCGGCAGAGGAATTAAAAAGACTGCTCGAAAAAGGCCGGGAGAAGACGAAGCGGGCGATGATTCTGGCGCATCAGGGAAAAGAGGAGCCGATGGCCGGGATCTATGACCGGGATCTGGCCGACGAGATGCTGACAGAGATCCGGGAGCGGAAGGGGTCGGTCTTCGCATTTCTGAACCGGCTCGGTTATGACCTGTACGAGAGCAGTGCTCCGGAGGCATACTTCGCCAATATCAACTGTCCGGAGGATTACAAAAAACACATTGAAAATACAGGAAGTTAGTCATTTTTAACCGATGTGTTTTATAAAACAGGACGAATGCACAAAAACGATAAAAAACTAACGAAGAAATTTGTTGATTTTACACAAATATAGCTGTATACTGGAACTAACAGAGTTGTTCAAGTTTTATATTTGGGTAAGAATAAAGTAAGGAGGGTAAATATAGTATGCTTGATCAGTCCTATTACACAAAAGCGGATGAGATCATGGATCAGTACGGCAGAAAGCCGGCTTCACTGATTCCGATTATGCAGGAGATTCAGGGAGCTTACCGTTATCTGCCCGGAGAGCTGCTGAGCTACGTGGCAGACAGGATCGGGGTGACGGAGGCCAAGGCTTTCAGCGTGGCTACGTTCTATGAAAATTTTTCTTTCGACGCAAAAGGAAAGTATGTCATCAAGGTATGTGATGGAACAGCCTGTCATGTGCGTAAATCTATGCCGGTGCTGGAAGCCCTGTACGCAAAGCTGGGCTTAAGCAAGACCAAGAAGACCACAGACGACATGATGTTTACGGTGGAGACCGTATCCTGCCTGGGCGCCTGCGGACTTGCGCCCACCATGATGGTAAATGAAGATGTCTATCCCTGTATGACGCCGGAAAAGGCGGCAGCAGTGATTGACCAGTTAAGAGGAGGTGCCGGAATTGATCCAGAATAAAGAACAGTTACAGCAGCTTCACGAGGAAGCAGTGAAAGAACTTAATTCCTATGACTGCCGGATTCTTGTCTGTTCCGGTACAGGCTGTATCGCCACCGGTTCTAATAAGATCTATGAGAAATTTCTGGAGATTACCAAGGACGCGCCGGGCGTGACCCTGGAGTTCGCCCCCCACGACGAAAAGGAGCATCTGGGCGTAAAGAAGACCGGCTGTCAGGGCGTCTGCGAGCTGGGACCTCTGGTCCGGATCCAGAAAGGTCAGGACGTGGTTCAGTACGTGAAGGTACAGCTGGATGACTGTGCCGAGATTTTTGAAAAGAGCGTTCTGGGCAATGAAGTGGTGGAACGTCTGCTGTATCAGAAGGGCGGAAAGGTCTGCAAAGGGCCGGACGATATTCCGTTCATCGCGAAGCAGACCCGTATCGTACTGAAGAACTGTGGTAAGTTCGATGCGGAATCCTTAAGAGAATACATAGCCAGCGGTGGCTTTGCGGCCCTTCAGAAAGCCATGTTTGAGATGACGCCGGATCAGGTCATCGAGGAAGTGGATCAGTCCGGACTGCGTGGCCGTGGAGGCGGCGGCTTCCCGGCAGGCAAGAAGTGGATTCAGGTGGCCCGTCAGGCCGACCCGGTTCACTATGTGGTATGTAACGGCGACGAGGGCGACCCCGGAGCGTTCATGGACGGATCCGTTATGGAAGGCGATCCCTACCGCCTGATCGAAGGCATGATGCTGGCAGCTTACGCCGTACGCGCGGAGAACGGTTATATCTACGTGCGTGCCGAGTATCCGAATTCCGTAGCGAGACTGAAGCACGCCATTGCCGTACTGGAGGAGAATGGCCTCTTAGGCGAGAATATCCTTGGCACCGGCTTTAATTTCCATATGCACATCAATAAGGGAGCGGGAGCTTTCGTATGCGGCGAGGGTTCTGCCCTGACAGCTTCCATCGAAGGAAGCCGCGGTATGCCCCGTGTAAAACCGCCCCGTACGGTAGAACAAGGACTGTGGGCGAAACCCACGGTTCTGAATAACGTAGAGACCTATGCCAATGTTCCGGAGATCATTCTGAAGGGCCATGAGTGGTATCGCAGCATCGGTACGGAAGGGTCACCGGGAACCAAGACCTTCTCCCTGACTGGAAGTATCGAGAACACAGGCCTGATCGAAGTTCCCATGGGAACTACCCTACGCGAAATTATTTTCGATATCGGCGGCGGTCTGAAGTCCGGCGCGGCTTTCAAGGCAGTGCAGATCGGCGGACCCTCCGGCGGCTGTCTGACCGAGAAGCATCTGGATGTGCCCCTGGATTTCGACTCTGTGAAGAAATATGGCGCTATTGTGGGCTCCGGCGGACTGGTTGTTATGGATGAGAATACCTGTATGGTAGAGGTCGCCCGCTTCTTCATGGGCTTCACCCAGAGAGAGTCCTGCGGAAAATGCGGTCCCTGTCGTATCGGAACCAAGCGTATGCTGGAGCTGCTGGAGAAGATCGTAGATGGTAAGGGCGAGATGGAAGATCTGGAGAAGCTGGAAGAGCTGGGCCATTTTGTAAAAGACCGCTCCCTGTGCGGCCTGGGAAAGAGCGCGCCCCTTCCGGTGCTCAGTACCATTCAGAACTTCCGGGACGAATACGTCGAGCACATCGTAGACAAGAAGTGCGCGGCTCACGTATGTAAGTCCATGCGCGTATACGAGATCGATCCTGACAAGTGCAAGGGCTGTACCAAGTGTGCCCGCAACTGTCCGGTGAACGCCATTACCGGCGAGCGGAAAGCGCCTCATGTCATTGATAATTCCAAATGTATCAAGTGCGGAACCTGTCTGGAAAACTGCGCCTTTGATGCGGTCGTTTTGAAATAGAATTACTGTGAACCTAGTGAACAGTAATAAGAGGAGGATGGATATGATTCATTTGACGATAGATGGAATCCCTGTAGAGGTGGAGAAGGGTACCACGATTCTGCAGGCCGCCAAGCAGATAGGCGTAAAGATTCCGACCCTTTGTTATCTGGAAAATGTACTGCCCGATGGTTCCTGCCGCCTTTGTGTCGTGGAAGTAACCAACAATGGCAGAACAAAGTTTGATACGGCCTGTACCTTACGCTGCTCCGAGGGCGATGAAGTACAGACCATGTCAGAAAAGGTGGTAAAATACAGAAAAGAGACCCTGGATCTGCTGCTGTCCGATCACCGGGTACACTGCTTCTCCTGTGAAGCCAACGGCGACTGCAAGCTGCAGGATTACTGCTTCGAGTACGGCGTAGAGAAGACCAGCTTCCCGGGCGAGATGAATAACGCGCCCATTGATGACACAAACAAGTTCTTCACCTACGATCCAAGCCTGTGTATCTTATGCCACAGATGTGTAAATACCTGTAAAGAGATCGTGGGCCGTGGAGCCATTGATACCATGAACCGCGGGTTCCAGTCTGTGATTGGCGCTCATTATAAGAATACCTGGAATGAGGGTATCTGCGAGTCTTGCGGTAACTGCGTACAGGCATGTCCCACCGGCGCCCTGACCATGAAGCGCAGAAAGAAATACCGTCCCTACCAGATCGACAAAAAAGTACTGACCACCTGTCCCCATTGCGCGACCGGCTGCCAGTATTATGTACTGGTGAAGGATGGCAAGGTAGTAGATACAGAGGCCTATAACGGCCCCTCCAATAAGGGACTGCTCTGCGTCAAGGGACGCAGCGGAAGCTTTGACTTTGCCCAGTCTCCGGAGCGTATCAAGTACCCGTTGATCAAAAACCATGAGACCGGAGAATTTGAGCGGGCTACCTGGGATGAGGCACTGGATCTGGTGGCTTCCAAATTCATGGAGATCAAGAAGCAGTACGGTCCGGATTCCCTGGCCGGTTTTGCCTGCTCCAGATCCCCCAACGAGGATATCTACATGGTGCAGAAGATGGTTCGTACCTGCTTTGGCACCAATAATACCGATAACTGTGCCCGTGTCTGCCACTCCGCATCCGTAGCGGGTCTGTATATGACCCTTGGATCCGGCGCCATGACCAATCCCATCGAGGATATCACCAAGAATGCGGACGTCATCATGCTGGTCGGCTCCAACCCCGAGGAGGCTCATCCGGTAGTCGGCATGCAGATCCGCCAGGCGGTGAAGAGAGGCTGCAAGCTCATCGTCGTAGACCCGCGTGATATCGGACTGGCAAAGAAAGCAGATATCCATCTGAAATTAAAGCCGGGTACCAACGTAGCTTTTGCGAACGGTATCATGCATGTCATTATCGAGGAAGGTCTGCAGGATGACAAGTTCATTGCAGAGCGTACCGAGGGTTATGATAAGATCAAAGAAATCGTAAAGGATTATACACCGGAGAAGGTAGCCGAAATCTGCCACATCGATCCGGATGATTTGAGAAAAGCAGCGATCATGTACGCAAAGGCTGACCGCGCTCCCATCATCTACTGTCTGGGTGTCACCGAGCATTCCACTGGTACCGAGGGCGTTATGTCCATGTCCAATATGGCCATGCTGGTGGGCAAGCTGGGCCGTCCGGGCTGCGGCGTGAACCCGCTCCGTGGACAGAACAACGTACAGGGAGCCTGCGATATGGGTGCTTCCCCCACAGATTTCCCGGGTTACCAGAAGGTTACCGCGCCCGGCGTAGTGGAGAAGTTTGAAAAAGCCTGGGGCGTTCCGCTGAACCATAATGTGGGAACCCACGCAACCGACGTATTCCCCAAGGCGATCACCAAGGAGATCCGCGGCCTGTATATTTACGGCGAGGATCCTGTGGTTACCGACCCGGATACCTCCCATATTATCAAGGCTCTGAAGAGCCTGGACTTCTTCGTATTACAGGAACTCTTTATGACAGAGACCGCTCAGTACGCAGATGTCATTCTGCCGGGCGTCAGCTACCTGGAGAAGGAAGGAACCTTCACCAATACGGAGCGCCGTGTGCAGAGAGTTCGTAAGGCCATCACCGTACCGGGCGAGATGCGTCTGGATACAGATATCATCATCGACCTGATGAACCGTATGGGTTATCCGCAGCCCCACCTGACCTCCGCAGAAATCATGGACGAAATCGCTTCCGTGACACCCAGCTTCGGCGGCATCAGCCATGCTCGCCTGGACAGTGAAGAGGTGGGAGGCAAAGGCTTACAGTGGCCCTGCCCGACCAAGGATCACCCGGGCACCCCGATCATGCATGTGGGCAAATTCAGCAGAGGCCTTGGCTGGTTCTATCCGGCTGAGTATGTACCTTCCGCAGAGCTTCCGGACGAGGAGTACCCGATCATCCTGATGACCGGACGTATCCTGTACCATTACACCACCCGCGCCATGACCGGTAAGACTCCGGAGCTCATGGAGATTGAGGGACACTCCTTTATCGAGATGAACATTGTGGACGCAGAGAAGCTGGGAATCAAGAACGGAGACCGGGTTCGCGTATCCTCCAGACGAGGCAGCATCGAGTCCACAGCCCGCGTGGGTACCAAGACCTCCCCGGGCGAGAGCTGGATGCCCTTCCACTTCCCGGATGGCAACGCAAACTGGCTGACCAACGCAGCTCTGGATAAATACGCAAGAATTCCGGAGTACAAGGTTTGCGCGATTAAGATTGAGAAAGCATAAGGTTTTATAGAAATGTACCAGAGACGGGCCGGGCAGCGGAAGCTGCCTGGCCCGTTTTGGGCCTGAGGGCCGGAAAACTCGAATTCCTGCTTTCAAATGCGCCATATTTATGCTATAGTAATAAACAGTGTTGAAATACGCGGAGCCTTTGCTCCGGCCAGAGGAGAGAAAAAGTTATGCCCATAAAAGTACAGAGCGATTTGCCCGTAAGAGCTATCCTGGAACAGGAAAATATTTTCGTCATGGATGAGACCCGGGCATTGAATCAGAATATCCGTCCGTTGAAGATAGGCATCCTGAACTTGATGCCCTTAAAGGAGGATACAGAGCTTCAAATCTTACGTTCCCTGTCCAATACGCCGCTGCAGCTGGATATTACCTTTATTACCGTCAGCAGCCATGAGTCCAAAAATACGGCACAGAGCCATATCAATAAGTTTTACGAGCCTTTCTGCGAGATAAAGAAGCGCCGCTTCGACGGCCTGATCATCACCGGAGCGCCGGTGGAGCAGATGGAATTTGAAGAGGTAGACTACTGGGATGAGCTGGTCGAGATTATGGACTGGGCCGACGCCCATGTTACCTCCACCTTCTTTATCTGCTGGGGAGCCCAGGCAGCCATGTACCATTTCTATGGCCTGAAGAAGCGTCTGTTGCCCCAGAAGCTGTTCGGTCTTTACCGCCACAAAGTAGAGAACCGCAAAGAACCCCTGGTGCGCGGCTTCGATGACGAGTTTTACGCGCCCCATTCCAGACATACGACGGTGGACGCGGAAGAAATCCGCGCCTGCAAAGAGCTGACCGTTCTGGCAGAATCCGATGAGGCCGGCGTCTTTATCGCCATGGCAGAGGAAGGCCGCAAGATCTTTGTGTTCGGGCACCCGGAGTATGACCGCCTGACTCTGGAGAAGGAGTATATGCGGGACAAGAACAAGGGCCTGGATATCCAGATGCCCAAAAACTATTTCCCGGGCGATGACAGCAACAACCGTCCGATCCTGATGTGGAGAGCCCATGCCAACACCCTGTATACCAACTGGATCAATTACTACGTATACCAGAATACCCCGTATGAGTGGGACGATGAAGAATAAGGGAATATGATAAAAAGAAAGAAGCGGATTTGTCTGGTGGTTACGCTGTTCAGCCTGGCCCTGGTGCTGGTCTGCATGGTGGTAAATCAGAAAACCGAACCCTATACAGAGGCGGAGATCGCCTTTTCTGTGGAGGAGAACTTCCTAAGTGAAAGTCAGGAGCTGACCTTGTCTGCGCCGGTGGAGGCGGACATTTATTATACCCTGGACGGAAGTACGCCCTCGAACGGCTCCACCAGGTACAGGTCGCCCATCCTTCTGGAGGCCGGGGAGGAAGTGCGGGGAATCCCGGTGCGGGCGGTGGCTTACTATGGAGACGGAAGTACCTCGGAGGTATGCACCAGAACCTATCTGACCGGAACAGATATCTCTGACCGGTTCAGCACTCTGGTGGTGGAAATTACCACAGATCCGGGAAATCTTTATGATTATGACAATGGCATTCTGGTGGCAGGCCGCCTGTGGGACGACTATCTGGCGGAGAACCCGGACGCAGAAGCCACAGACCGGACTCCGGCCAACTTCAATCTCCGGGGAGACGCTTCTGAGCGGTCGGCCAGCGTGGAGATGTGGACGCCGGATGGAAACCGGATAGTATCCCAGAATATGGGGATCAGAGTTCACGGGGGTACTTCCCGGGGTGCGGATATGAAGTCCCTGCGACTCATTGCCCGGAAGGAATACGGGGAGCGTCGGCTGAAGGCAGCCCTTTTTCCGGATCTGACCAGCGAACAGACCGGCAGTGTCATTGAGAGCTATAAGAGGGTTCTGCTTCGCAACCATGGCAATGATCAGGAATTCGCCTGTCTTCGCAATGAGCTCTGTCAGCGACTGGCAAAGGACGCGGGTTTTCCGGATACCCAGAGCTTTCGGGGAGCTGCTGTCTTTCTAAACGGCAGTTATTATGGCTTCGAGTGGCTGGAGGAGCTATACGACAGCAACTATCTCCATGAGCGTTACGGCACTAACGAGAGCCAGGGCAGCTGGGAGATCGTGACGCCTCATCGGGGGGCTGCCGATACGGCTTCAGAAGAAGAATTGGATATCCGGGCGGTGCAGGATATCAATTTGACATACGCATACCAGAATCTGGATCTGACCGACGACGGCCTGTTCCGTGAGCTGTCCGGACGGCTGGACATTGATAACTTCCTGCAGTACTGCGCTCTGGAAATCTATCTGTCCAATCCGGACTGGCCTGACAATAACTGCCGGGTCTATCGCTGGTATTCTGCCAATGAAAGCTACGCCGGAACTTATACCGACGGAAGATGGCGCTATGTGCTCTACGATATGGACATCTGTCTGGCCAGAACGGGTTCCTCAGAAGCGGACAATCCCACGCTGGGCGAGGTGCTGGGAGCCGTGGAGAGCAACTGGAACCGGAAAAGCTATCTGCTTCCGGCATTGCTGCGGCGTCAGGACATGCAGGAGCGTTTCACGGAGATCATGGAAGAGATGATGAACGGAGCTTTTTCCTATGAGCATGCTTCCGAAGTGCTGGATGGAATGGTGGAAGAGATGAATCCGGAGATCGAGTTCTATTTTCAGAAGGCAGAGGCAGAAGAGGAAGAAGAGGAGCTGACACCTGAGGCGGGCGCAGCGAAGCGGAAAGAACGTTATGAGGAGGAACTGGAGAAAATCAGGGAATTCTTAAGACTCCGTCCCCAGACCATGAGGGAGGAGTTGGAACGACTGCCGGAATATATACACATCTGGGAAGAACAGCGGGCAGAAGAACTACAGGAATAAAAAATAGAAAGAAAAACGAGCAGAAGGGCTTACTCACGGGGAGTCCCCTTCTGCTCGATTAATGTGGGAAGAGAGGCGTGAAAGATCAGCGATACATTGTCGATGAGCTGCTGCCGGTCTGTCACATATAGTTTTTCAAAAACAGCCATCAGAATACCGGATAAGGCGCCGGTATAGTAACATTCCAGAAACCTGTGGAAATCCTCGTCCAGGTAAAGCCCCAGCTTCTGCTCGGAAGCGCAGATGATGGAATCCACCAGTTGGGCAAAGTCCCGGTAGAAGAGATGCTTCATTTCGTCATGGCCGAAGTTGTGAAAAATGCAGTAGAGAAGCTGCTTGTTCTGTTCGATATAGTCGATGGCATAGGTCAGTGCCTGTTCATAATCCGTAGTCAGATCAAAGCTTAAAATCACCGACAGCAGATCCTGCTCCAGCATCCAACGCAGCAGGCCGTAGATGTCTTCAAAATGATAATAAAAGGTCTTGCGGTTCAGCCCGCAGTCCTCAATGATCTCCGTTACCGTGATCCGGGAAAAGGATTTGTGGGCCAGGAGCTTCTTGAGGGAGGCTGCCAGGGCCTTTTTTGTCTGCAGACTTTGTTCTTCGTGGGTCATGAACCATCCTCCTGCTTCAGCATTCCAGGGATGCTGACATTATTCTTACATTATAGTAAAACAGGAGGAAAAAAGCAAGAAAAGGGAGAAATTCTATGGACTTTTCCGGGAGGTTACACAAAAATGGGGATTTGATGATTTTATTTTCTTCTGGGATCTTTTAAAATGCTATACATTGGTCCGGCGTGGGCAGGCGTTGGCAGAAAAGGAAAAGAGGAAAAAGCATGAGAAAAAAACGAAAAACCGTCGATGGGGTGACAGCGGGCTTCCTGGGGCTGGCTGTCCTTATCAGTATCCGGATCGTAGGTTACTGCATGCCCTACGAGAGCCAGGAGCTTCATTATTCTGTGGAAGACAGTTTTTCCGGTGAGAATATTACTCTGGAGCTTTCCACCTTTATGCGGTCGGAGATATATTATACCCTGGACGGAAGTGAGCCGGATCGGGACGCGTTGTTGTATGAGGAGCCCATCCTTTTGGAGGCAGGATTTTTACGGAAAGGATGTGGACCAGAGATTCTCCACGGCTGTCGTTTCCGTATGGATCAACGGGGAGTATTACGGCTTTGAGTGGATGGAGGAGGTCTATGACGAACAGTATCTGGAGAGTCTGTATGGAACCCGGGAAAAGAAAGGGCACTGGGAGATCGCTGTCCCCTATAAGGGACAGGAGGACGGGGAGACGGAGAATGGGGATCTGACAGATGACGCTGTGTTTGGGGAACTGAAACAGAAGCTGGACGTGGAAAACTTTCTGGAATATTGTGCCATCGAGATGTATCTGGCGAATCCGGACTGGCCCTATAATAACTGCAAAGCATATCGCTGGTGTGCCGCTGATGACGCCTACGGGGAAGAAGGGGGAAGCATGAAAAGCATATGCTGCTTATTCGCCAGTTTTTCCGGGAGCGGCCCGTGGTTATGAGGGAAGAACTGGAAAATTTCAAAGAGATGGTGGACAACAGCGAAAAACGGGAGTATGATAGAAAAGGCGGTGTAAACGAGGGGAGCACATATGGCGTAAGCCGACTGGAGGATGAGTATTGAGAAAGAAATCACATATTTCACTGGCAAGGTACATTGTAAACGACATGAAGATTCCGGTTATGACCGAGCACAGAAAGGCCTTTTATCTGGGAAGTATCCTTCCCGACTGTAAGCCGTCCTTTCTGACCCAGCGGCATGAGTTTGACGGTACCTTCGACATGGTAAAGGAACGGATTCGTGTGTTATCGGAGGATTCTGATTTGATCGTGGAAAATGGACGGGTCTTTATGCGGCGTCTGGGTGAAGTGATTCATTATATTGCGGATTATTTTACCTATCCGCACAACTGCATTTACGAAGGAAATCTGAAGGACCATTGTGTATACGAAGAAGAGCTGAAGCTCAGACTTCGGGAGTATGTACGGAGCGGGGAAGCTTTCCGGGTGCGGATCGACGCGAAGAAGTTCCAGACGCCGGAAGCGGTCTGTTGCTTTATACGCAGAGCCCATGAGGAGTATCTGCAGATGAAACATGGCGTAAAAGAGGATTGTGAATACATTGTACGTGTCTGTCATCAGGTGGTGCAGGCGATCCTGAATCTGGTGAACCTGGCCCTGGGAGTGGAAATGCGAAAAGAAATGGGAAAACGGTTATGCCCTGCGGGGGTATAACCGTTTTTTCATGTAATAGGAAATTCCGTAGGAATTCCCTATTACATGAAAAGCCCTCCGGGCAGGAGCGCCCTGCGGCGGAGTGGAATGATGTCGCTAAAGCGACCCGACGCAGGCGGAAAATCCTGCAAAGCAGGATTCTATTTTCATAGGACGTCCAGCCCGGAGATATCTGAATCGATGACCAAAGAATAATTCGTATAGTAGACCACGAAGCCGGGCTTGGAACCGCCGGGCTTTTTCACATGTTTTTTCTGGACATAGTCGATTTCTACCTTGTCGCCGCCCCGGTTTTTTGAATACCAGGCAGCCAGCCGTCCGGCCTCCTCAAAGGTGCGGTCCGGAAGTTCCTTTCCTTCTGTCTTTACGATGACATGGGAGCCGGGCACGCCTTTGGCGTGGAACCACCAGTCATTGCCGGAGGCGAATTGGAAGGTCAGTTCTTCGTTCTGCAGGTTATTCTTCCCCACATAGATGTCAAATCCGTCGCTGGAACGGTAGTGGTAGGGCTTTGAAGTGATGCGGACCTTCTTGCCGCCGCCCTTCCGGCGGATATAGCCGGCTTCTATGAGCTCTTCCTTGATCTGCACCAGATCCTCTTCGGTCAGAGCCATATCGAGAGCCGTCTGGACGGATTCCAGATGGGTTACCTCGTCGCCGGTTTCCTGAAGAAGTCCGGTCACCGCCTCAAAGGTGCGCTTCAGCTTTCCGTATTTGTCGAAATACTTTTTGGCATTCTCCTGGGCAGACAGGGTAGGATCCAGCGGTATGGTTATGGTTTCGTTAGTGTAATAGTTCAAAGCTTCCATGGAACGGGCCCCTTCGGGTACGTCGTAGCCGTAAGTATGAATGAGCTCGCCCCAGATCTTATACTTTTCCCGTTTTTTAGTATCAGCTAACTGGCGGCTCTGGAGATCGTACTTTTTCCGGCTGCGCTCCAGGGCCGTCTGGACGATACGCCGCAGATCCGCAGACTTCTGATGGATCCGGGTCAATGTATTCTTTGTGGCGTAATACTGTTCCAGAATCCCGGACATGGAATCGGACCGGGTCTGCTCCAGATCCTCATACAGGGTGAGGGGAAGGGCGGAGAATTCTATGGGTTCTTTCCCTTTGTAATAGATGGTGGGCGCAAAGCTGCCCTCCCGGATACTTTCCATGAGACGCAGTAGCTGGTGGGCCAGCATGGTCTGCTCCGTATCGCCCAGAGCCGCCGCAGGACGGCCGGCATCCAGAGAAGAGCGGTAGCACAGTTCCTCCGCCATGACCGGAGAGAAGCCGGTGAGGGTGGTGTAAATGGCCTTTCCAAGAGTCACAGGCTTCCGGCAGATGGCCGTCACCATGGCCTCCGGTTCCGTGGTCAGCGGATCCAGCTTGTCCTGGGTATGCGGAATAAAGTAGGATCTTCCGGGCAGCACCTCCCGGACGGAGCTGACCGCCAGAGACACATGCTTGATGCTGTCCAGGATGGTACCGTCCTCCTTACAGAAGATGAGATTACTGTGCTTTCCCATGAGCTCCGCGATGAGGGTTTTCCGGCACAGGTCGCCCATCTCGTCCAGGTGCTCGATTTCAAAATGAAGAATCCGCTCCAGAGAGGGCTGGGTCACCGTCGTGATCCGCCCGCCTCCCAGGTGCTTGCGAAGGAGCATACAGAAGCCCGGTGCGGTCATGGGCGCAGGTTTGTTAGTTTCCGTCAGATAAATCAGAGGCAGACTGGCCGACGCGGAAAGCAGAAGCCGGTACTGGGCTCCGTTATTTTTTATAGTAAGCAAAAGCTCGTCAGACTCGGACTGAACGATCTTTGTAATCCGTCCCCCCGTCAGCCGGTCCGCAAGCTCCTTTCGAAGACAGGATACAGCGATGCCGTCAAAAGCCATGATGTCAGAACTCCTTTCCATATAACAAAGATCAAACCGCCAAAAATAGCGGCTTTTGTAATAGTATACTTGACATAAGAGGGGAATTCAACTAAAATATAATCCAAATGAGCAGTGCAAGATGGCGAAAGGAAGCAGATGATTCATGCCTGCATGAAATCAGCTACTTGCTTTTGGCAGATTATAGGGCGAATGCCCTTAGCCGGGGAAGCCAAAGGCTTCCCCGGCTAGCACTGCGGAGTAGTGAGCATCAAAACAGTAGCCTAACAAATTTTTTTCAAGAAAAGAGAACAACCATGGTAAAAAGTATGACAGGCTTCGGCCGGTGCGAGGTATCAGAGGGCGATCGGAAAATGACCGTGGAAATGAAATCCGTGAACCACAGATATCTGGATGTGGCCATCAAGATGCCGAAAAAGCTGAATTATTTTGAATCGGCGATTCGCAGTCTCCTGAAGACGTACATGCAGAGGGGTAAGGTAGATATTTTCATTACCTACGAGGATTTGTCAGAGAACAATGTGGCGCTGCGTTATAATAAAGAGATTGCGGCGGAATATCTGAAGTACCTGAATCAGATGGCAGAGGAGTTCGGACTGGAGCAGGATGTGAAGGTGGGAGCCCTGTCCCGTTATCCCGAGGTGCTGGTGATGGAAGAGGTACAGGACGACGAGGAGGAGCTCTGGAAGATGCTTGAGCAGGCTCTGAAGGGCGCCTGCGAGCAGTTCGTGGAGACCCGTGTCAAAGAGGGTGAGAACCTGAAGCGGGATCTTTTAGGAAAGCTTGACGAACTGCTGGCCCATGTGGATTATGTGGAGGAGCGTTCTCCGCAGATCGTGGCCGAGTACCGGACAAAGCTGGAGGATAAGGTAAAAGAGCTTCTGGCAGACACCCAGATCGAGGAAAGCCGCATTGCTTCGGAAGTAACCATTTTCGCGGATAAAATCTGTGTGGATGAAGAGATTGTGCGTCTCCGCAGCCACATCGAGCATACCAGAGCCACTCTGGAGGAAAAGGACAGCGTGGGGCGGAAGCTGGATTTCATTGCTCAGGAGATGAACCGTGAAGCAAATACGATCCTTTCCAAGGCCAACGATCTGGAGATATCCAATCACGCTATTGAACTGAAGACCGGCATCGAGAAGGTGCGGGAGCAGATTCAGAATATCGAGTAAGGGGAACAGCATGAACAGAAAAGGAATCTTGCTGGTGGTATCCGGTTTCTCAGGCGCGGGAAAAGGAACCCTGATGAAGGAACTGCTCAGCCGATATGACAATTACGCCCTTTCTATCTCGGCCACTACCCGGAATCCCCGGGAGGGAGAGGTAGACGGAAGGGAGTATTTCTTCCGGACCAGGGAAGAATTTGAAAAAATGATAGCGGAGGACGCGCTGATTGAACACGCCTGCTATGTGGGCAATTACTACGGCACTCCGAGAGCCTATGTGGAGGAGCAGCTGTCTCTGGGAAAAGATGTGATTCTGGAGATCGAGATACAGGGAGCCCTGCAGATCAAGAAGCGTTTCCCGGATACCTTGCTGCTGTTCGTATCGCCGCCGGATGCAGCCACTCTGAAGAACCGTCTGGTGGGACGGGGCACGGAGACCATGGAGGTCATCGAGAACCGCCTGGCCCGGGCCACAGAGGAAGCCAATGGCATCGAGCAGTACGATTATTTTATTATCAACGACGACCTGGACGCCTGCGTCCGTCAGGTCCATGAGATCATCCAGGGTGAGCACAGCCGGGTATTCCGGAGCCTGGAGCTGATCACGGAAATCAGAAGCGAATTGAAAACATTTCAGAAAGGATAAGGTGAGATTATGTTACATCCCTCATACACAGATTTAATGAAAGTCGTAAACAGCGAGGTAGAGGAGGGCGAAACTCCGGTCGTAAACAGCCGTTATTCTATCGTGCTGGCCACCTCCAGACGTGCCCGCCAGATCATCGCAGGCGAGGAGCCGCTGGTAGACGGCAAAGGTAAGAAGCCTCTGTCCATCGCTATCCAGGAGCTGGAGAAAGGCCTGATCAAGATCATGCCGGAGAGCGAGGAAACTTCCGACGAGCAGGATGCGGAGAGAGCAGTTCTTCACGCGGATCACTATAATGAAGAGATGGCAGAGCTGAGAGCTGAGGAAGCAGAGACCGAAGAAGCAAAAGCTGAAGAGGAAGCCGCAGCTGACGGCGAGGAGTAATTCCGCTTATTTACAGAAACATACAGAATACCACAGGGAGACAGATTACCGATGTCGAACTGTGGTATTTTTGATGTAATAGGAAATTCCGATGGAATTCCCTATTACATCAAAACATTATCGCACTGCGGCGGAGAGATAGTATGTCGCTTCTAATATAAAATTTTATAGAAAGCCCCTGCGGGATATTGACAACGGTGGCGGAAAGGATAAAATATAGGCTGTAAAAAGCTCCGGCACCAAATACCAGAGAGAGTAGAAAGAGGGGTACGTCATGAAACATGTCAGAAAGCTGCTTGCAGTTCTGCTTGCATGCTGCCTAACAGTTCCGACAGTGAAAACGGTATACGCGGAAGAGACGGCAGAGGAGACCATACAGACGGAGAAGCCTGTACAGTCGGAGATAGCAGAAACTACAGGTAAAGAAAGCACAACGGAAGAAACGAAAGAAGAAAAAGAAGATGTCACAGAAGAAACGGCAGAGTCCGGTGGCACCGTTTCCGACGAGAAGCAGGAAGCTTCCGAAGAACCCACCGGGGAGATAAAGCCCGAGGAGAAAGCAGAAGCACAGAGCCGGGAGCTGACAGGTTCCGCAGAGGCTACGGTGGCGATGCAGAATGATGGCTCTGCGGTAGCGGAAGTGGATGGCCAGAGCTATCCGTCACTGCAGGATGCTGTGGATGCAGCTGCTGGCGGACAGACTGTCAAGGTAACAGCGGATGTGGATCTGACCCAAACAGTTGTTGTCGAAGGTAAGAAGCTGACATTGGATCTGAATGGAAAAAAATTATATAATTCAAAGGATATCTGGGATGGCAGACCAAATGACTGGTCTCTGGTTTCCGTAAGGGAAAACGGCGATCTGACCATTACCGGCGAAGGTACACTGGCAACCAAAGAGAATGATTGTTACGGTGTCGATCTGCAGGACGTCACAGCGAAATGTACGATCGAGAGCGGCACTTATATTGGTAATATCCATGCTGTATATGTGCAGAGCGGAGCGCTGACAGTAAAAGGCGGAAATTATTCGATTCAGCAGTTATACCCGGATGCCTCTCTGTCATACGAGTTTGTTTTGAATTGCTATGACGCAAATCACGCAAATGGTACTGCAACGATTACTGTTTCCGGTGGAACCTTTGAAAAATTCAATCCCGGAAATAACAACGCAGAGGGGAAAGGCAATTCCTTCCTGGCAGAGGGCTATAAGGCAGTACAGAATGGCGACAGTTATGAGGTCGTTGAGCTCAAAGTAGCGGAGATCAATGGAACCATCTATTCGTCCCTGCTGAAAGCTATGGAAGCAGCAAAGTCCGGCGATACTATTAAGATGCTGGAGGATGAGGATTTAACAGAGATTCTGACTGTAGACGCATCTAAGAAGGTAACGCTTGATTTAGCTGGTCATACAGTAAAAACCTTGGAAAGTACAGATAAGGACACTTTGATTGTAAAGGGTGAACTGACGATCAAAGATACAGTTGGTAGCGGAAAACTCCAGAGTAAATGTGCTATTGAGGCCAATGGTGCGGCAGCCAAGATTACAGTAGAGAGCAGTATAATTGAAGTTACTGGCGATTATGGCTTTTATGCAAAAGAAGGCGGTACAGTAGTCATAAATGGTGGTAATATCACATCTTATTATGCAGTTTTGAGCGGTAATAACACGACTGGAGATATGAATTTTACAGTGAATGGCGGTACATTAACTGCTAAATATGGACCGGCCATCTATATGCCGGGACCGGTTTCTTTGAATGTGACAGGAGGAACCCTGAACGGTGGCATTTCTCTCCGTATGGGTAAGGTTCGTATTTCCGGTGGAACCATCAATGCGATTACTGCAAATATCGATTCGCCGACGGAGTACTATCACTACAGCGGTAATGCCTGGCTGCCGGATGCCCTTTATGTATTCGGCGGAACTTATACCTCAGATACAGGAAGCAATGCTCTGGATCTGGAGATCACAGGCGGAACTCTGAATTGCGCAAACGGTCAGGGCAGCGCGGTAGCTATCTACGATCTGGGCGCGGTAGAGCAGAGTATGACTGTAAAGATTTCCGGCGATGCTGGTCTGTCAACGAATGCGACAGGAAGAAAGGCATATCAGGTACTCGGAAAAGCAGAGGTAGATCCGAATGATGAAAACCAACATCATGCAAATTTCTGGAAGGATTCTTATACAGGAAAAGTGGACAGCCAGCTTTCCGGCGGTTATTACAGCCATGAAGCAGAGCAGAAATACATTGTATCCGGAAAGGTATGCAGTAAGGGTTCTTATGCAGTAAACGGACGGATCTACTCATATACCATTGGGGCACCGGAGAAAGCGGTGGTAGTTACGGTTCCGGGTACGAATGTGGGAACTGTATCAGATAAGGTAACAGATAAGACCACGGCAGAGACCATTGCGAACCAGGTAGAGCTTGCAGGGGATGCGGCTCTGACTGCGGCAGCGGCTCCCATTCGGGACAATCTGGCAAGCAAAGATAGTACGGTACATACATCGAAAGCAGCGTTGGAAGAGCAGAATCATATAACTCTTGCGAACGATGCGGAAATCACCACAAGCGTAGAACCGTATCTGGAAACAACCGTAACCGGTATTACAAAGACAGATACCGAAAAGCGGATCGAGCTGGATATTAAAATGTACTATAATATCAAAGCAACAGCGGTGGACAGTACCCATGGTAAGATGACAGCGACAGTGGCTGAAAAACAGCTGATGCCGGATACCAATGTGATCGGAAAAGAACTGAAGATCAGCGTGAAGATCCCGAAGGGGATTTTCAGCGAAACTGACGCTATTTTTGTAAAGCATACCAAGGAAGACGGATCCGTGTACAACCATGAAGCCACATTGACCACAGCTGCCACCGGAGAGGCAGAAGATACGCTGACCTTCGTAAACAAGTATGGCTTCAGCAGCTTTGTGATTGGAACAGACACACGTTCCGCCACAGTAAAATATGAAGATGGCACAGCGGCAGGTACAACAGTTTCCTATGGTCCGGGTGATGTGGGTATCAAGGGGCTGCCGGCAGGACCGGCAAAGTCCGGCTACACATTCAAGGGATGGAGCCTGGTTACTCCGGGCGGAACCGTTCTGGGAACCCATAGCGGTAAACTGACAGATGCTCTTCTCACACGGCTGGCAGAGGTAACAGGAACCATCATCGCAAAGCCGGTATACGAAGAGATTAAGAGCAACACAGACACCACCACAGGAAGCAGCAATTCCGGAAGCACAAAGAAGCATCATTCCTCCGGTTCTTCCAAGACTGCAACCACAGTCAAAGCAGCAAAGACAGGCGATGAGTCAAATATCTGGCTGCCCGCAGGCATGCTGGCAGTGGCAGTTCTGGGACTGGGATGCTGCATGGCATACAGAAAAAAGAAACGCGAAAAAGCAGAATAAACAGACAGATTTTTTCTTGGGATTGTGATGATTTCTTCCAGAGTACACAAAAACACAAATAAGTTGTACAAATCAGTAATGCCGTTGACACTCCGGTCGGTCCTTGCTAAGATAGGGCTAACGAATAAGAAAAGCGGCACTTCCGGGAGAAAGGGCCGCGGTTGTGGTGTCTGAAGGATATTTCAAACGATATTTCAATCAGGAGGGAATCAACATGAATATTATCAAAGTAAAGAATTACGAAGAGATGAGCAGAATGGCTGCACACATCCTGGCTGCACAGGTTATCGGAAAGCCGGACAGCGTACTGGGTCTGGCGACTGGCTCCACGCCCATCGGTATCTATGACTGCCTGGCTGAGTGGTGCAAGAATGGAGAGGTAGACTTCTCCAAGGCAGCTACCGTGAATCTTGATGAATACAGAGGACTGGATCATTCTAACGACCAGAGCTACTATTATTTCATGAATAAGCATCTGTTCAGCAGAATCAATATCGATCCGAGCCGTACCAACGTACCGGACGGAACCGAGCCGGATCCGGTCAAGGAGAGCAAGCGCTATGAAGCGCTGATCAAGGAGCTGGGCGGTATCGACATCCAGCTGCTGGGTATCGGTCATGACGGACATATCGGATTCAACGAGCCGAACAGCATCTTCGATAAGGAGACTCACTGTGTAGATCTGACTGAGATGACCATCGAGGCAAACAAGCGCTTCTTCGAGTCCATCGACGATGTGCCGAGACAGGCTTATACCATGGGAATCGGAACTATCATGTCCGCAAGAAAGATTCTGATGGTAGTAACAGGCGAGGATAAGGCAGACATCGTAGCAAAAGCATTCTACGGTGAGGTAACCCCGGAGGTTCCGGCGTCCATCATTCAGTTCCATCCAGATGTGACCGTAATCTGCGACGAGGCAGCACTTTCCAAGTGCCCGAGATAAGGGAAAGAAACAGGTAAAAGCAAGAGATAAAAAATGGGATTGCCGCAGGGCAGTCCCATTTTTTATGGAATAGGAAATTCCGATAGAATTCCCTATTCCATAAAAGCAAGCAGAGCTTGCAAAGATGCGCACTCGGCGCAGTGGTAGATGGTTGCCAAGGCAACCGCGCCTCGGCGCGAGAATGTGCCAACGGCACATTCTTTTTTATGAAGAAGGCTGTTTCAGACAAACCGATTACTTTCCGGCTCATAGACATAATCAATGGAACCGAGGGAAGCCTCCAGAAAACTGCGCTCCACCCCTTCGGACTGACACAGCTCGTCCAGGGACGGATAGCGATCCCGCAGCTGTGTGTTGACCCAGCTCAGAAGAATCATGGGATCCTTGGGTATCATAAAATCACCTCCTGTAAATTTGTATCATAAGACATGGCGCAGAAACTTGCAAGCCTTATTTTTTTCTGGTACACTGAACAAAGACAGTCTGATAAAGGAGAAGATAAGATGGAAGAAGAGAAGAAAAAAGTGCAGAAGCTGACCATGAAGGTTCTGCTGGTGCTTACGGCAGTCATTGTCGCCTATATTATTTACGCGTTGGTGACGAAGTCCCTGAACATCGTTATTTTTGAGGTGCTGTTGGCCCTCTTTGTGGTGATTTATCTGGTGATGTCCGATATTATCGAGCCCTGGAAGCTGGGGCTGTTCAGGGAGATGACCATCGGACGCAGAGACGGTTTTGTGAAAATGATGGCCATGGACGTGATCGGCGCGGGAGCTCTGCTCTACTGGATTCTGGGTATGAGCTCAGAGGGTGGCGGAGAAGTGCTGCTGCCTTTGCTGGTGTACTTCCTGACTGCCCAGATGAAGCGGAAATTCCGAGTGGAGTTCGAGGGCGGAGAAATGGAGGCTGAGACGGAAGAAACCGGAGAAGAGAAGCCGGAAGAGAAGAAGGACGAAGAAGAAAAGTAGGACCGGGAGCAGAAGTACGGCGGATATGAGAGATATCAGACAGAAGAGGGCGGGCACATAAGCCCGCTCTGTCTGCATATATTTACAGTAAAAGCATACAGGGAGACGGCTGTGGACGGCAGATGGAACAGAAGACGGCTTACAGGAGTCCTTGTGCTGTTATGGATATTGGGAATGACGGGAGTCTTTGGGCAGCGGGGACTGATGGGCAGCGTGCAGGAAGCGTATCAGGCCGCAGAGGCAGAGGTTTCGATACAAACTGATACCAAAGAGAGCCGTCGGCTGGCCCTGACCTTCGACGACGGCCCCCATCCCTATTACACAGAGCTCTTGCTGGACGGACTGGCGGAGCGCCGGGTGAAGGCTACTTTTTTCCTGCTGGGAGCCAATATCGAGGGTCGGGAGGACGTGGTGAAGCGGATGGCGGAGGAAGGCCACCTTATCGGCAATCATACCTATTACCACGTGGATATCAACTCTCTGACTGAGGCGGAGGCCTGCCGGGAAATCACTGAGACAGGGAGACTGATCGCGGAGATCACCGGTCAGCCGGTGGAATATATCCGGCCGCCTTACGGAAACTGGAATAAGAGCCTGGAATGTGATGTGATCATGTTACCTGTATTCTGGTCATTGGATACCCTGGACTGGAAGCTGAAAAATACAGAGCAGATCGTGAAAAAGGTTCTGGGCGAGGTGGAAGAAAACGACGTGATTCTCATGCACGATTCCTATGCCACCAGCGTGGAGGCGGCCCTTCGCATCGTGGATGAGCTGAAGGCTCAGGGCTATGAATTTGTCACGGTGGAGGAACTGATTCTGGAATAAACAGGAGATAAGAACATGGATTTATTTGATTATATGCGGGAGAACACCATGGAGCAGGAAGCCCCGCTGGCCTCCCGCCTGCGTCCCCGGACTCTGGACGAGATCGTGGGACAGAAACATATTCTGGGGAAGGACAAGCTGCTTTACCGGGCTATCCGGGCCGATAAACTCAGTTCCCTGATCTTTTATGGGCCGCCGGGCACGGGAAAGACCACCATAGCCAAGGTTATCGCCCATACCACAAAGGCAGATTTCACGCAGCTGAACGCTACCGTGGCCGGAAAAAAGGATATGGAGGCCGTGGTGGCCAGGGCCAGGGATAATCGGGGCATGTACGGCAGGAAAACGATCCTGTTCGTGGACGAGATTCATCGGTTTAATAAGGGCCAGCAGGACTATCTGCTTCCCTTTGTAGAGGATGGAACCGTGATCCTTATCGGAGCCACCACAGAGAATCCCTATTTTGAGGTAAACGGGGCGCTTCTGTCCCGGTCCGTGGTCTTTGAACTTAAGCCTCTGGAAAAAGAAGATATCCGGGAACTGATCCACCGGGCCGTCAGCGATACGGAGCGGGGCATGGGGGCCTATCAGGCGGAAATCACCGAAGAGGCGGCGGACTTCCTGGCGGATATCGCCGGGGGAGATGCCCGGGCGGCTCTGAACGCTGTGGAGTTGGGTGTCCTGACCACGGAAAAATCTGAGGACGGGAAGATATATCTGACCCCGGAGGTGATGGCGGAGTGCATCCAGAAGCGTACCGTGCGCTATGATAAGACCGGGGACAATCACTACGACACCATTTCAGCCTTTATCAAAAGTATGCGGGGTTCCGATCCGGACGCGGCTGTATATTATCTGGCGAAAATGATTTATGCGGGGGAGGATGAGCGGTTCATCGCCCGGAGAATCATGATTTGCGCCTCCGAGGACGTGGGAAACGCGGATCCCATGGCGCTGACTGTGGCTGTGTCCGCAGCCCAGGCGGTGGAACGCATCGGCTTCCCGGAGGCCCAGATTATTCTGGCCCAGGCAGCCTCCTACGTGGCCTGCGCGCCTAAGAGCAATTCAGCGGTGAACGCCATTTTCAAAGCCATGGATTCCGTAAAGACCAGGCGCACCAGCGTGCCGCCTCATCTGCAGGACGCCCATTACCACGGGGCGGGGAAGCTGGGCCACGGCATCGGCTACAAGTACGCCCATGATTATCCCAATCATTATGTGGAGCAGCAGTATCTGCCTGACGAGGTGCTGGGGGAGAAGTTCTACGAGCCCTCGGACAATGGCTATGAAAAGCAGATTCAGGAATATTTCCGGAAAATAAAACATCCCGGCGGGGAAGAATGATTCCACGCCGGGATAAGAAATTGGTACAACTAAGAATTCGGATAACAGGACCTACAGGGTCTCCGGCTCCGGATAGTCCACGCCGAAAGTCTCTACGGTGACGGACTTCATCACCTGGGGCTTCATGGGGCGATCCCGGAAGTCTGTGTGGGTCTTTGCGATCTTATCGACCACGTCCAGACCTTCGGTAACCTTTCCGAAAGCCGCGTAAGCGCCGTCCAGATGGGGAGAGGTCTTGTGCATGATGAAGAACTGGGATCCTGCGGAGTCAGGGTGCATGGCTCTGGCCATGGAGAGAACGCCGGGGGTGTGAGCCAGATCATTGGTTACGCCGTTTTGCGCGAACTCGCCTTTGATGGAATATCCCGGGCCACCGGTGCCCAGTCCGTCCGGGCAGCCGCCCTGGATCATAAAACCATTGATAACCCGATGGAAGATCAGGCCGTTGTAGAAGCCCTTTTTCACCAGGCTAATGAAGTTATTTACGGTATTCGGAGCGATCTCCGGATAAAGCTCGGCTTTGATGATGTCGCCGTTTTCCATTTCGATGGTAACGATTGGATTCTGTGCCATAGTATAATCTCCTTTTCCTGCGCGCGTTCCTGCGCGCATCGTATGGAATCTATTTTAACGGAAAAGGAAGAAGACGTAAAGGAGTTTTTATGCTGAAGGGACTGATTCTGGAAGTGACCGGCGGGGGACTTCTGAAAGAAAATTTGAACCGGGACGGACTGCCCTGGCGGGAAACGGTAGGCGGTACGGCGGCGGAACTTAGGAGAGCCGCGGGGGAGCTGGCTGCACAGCCCAGGGAGCTTCTGTGCCTGGTGGAGACGGACAGACAGGAGAAAATCGCGCTGGAGGGCGGATTTTTCTGCATCGGCTACCTGAATCCGCAGCTTCCGGACGAAAGATTGAGCGGCTGTAAGATCCTTCTGGAGGGCTTCCAAGAGGTGGACGCCCCCTTTCTTCGGAATGTCCATACCAGGGCTCTGGGGCTGCCGGTGCAGATCGCGGAGACAGAACATCTTCTGATCCGGGAAATGACCCTTTCGGATCTGGAAGAGGTCAACGAGCTGTACCGGAGAAACGGGTCCTTTCAGATAGAAGAAGCGGAAGAGACCCGGGGACTTACGCCTCAGGAGGAAGAAGAGAAGGTCCGTGCTTATATCGACTATATGTACGGACTCTACCAGTTCGGCATGTGGGTGGTCATTGAGAAGAACAGCGGCAGACTTATCGGAAGGGCTGGTTTTGGCATCGCTGATTATCTGGACTTTTCCGAGGTGGATCTGGGGTATCTCATGGACAGGGACTATCGGAGAAGAGGATACGCGGAGGAGGCCTGCAGGGCTGTTCTGGCCTATGGGACCCGGACCCTGGAGTTTGAGCAGGTGGCCGCTTACGTGGAGGAAGAGAACCAGAAGTCCCAGCGTCTTCTGGAGAAGCTGGGGTTTGACAGAGAACGGATTTTTCGTTATCATGAAAAAAAACTGTATCGATATATTTGGAAAAATAAGGGAGAAACAGATGCTTGATATAAAAAAAAGGCGGAAACTGTGCGGAGGGATTCTGTTCCTTCTTCTGGTAGTATTTCCGCTGATTTGTTTTCCGATGGTGAGCGCGGAACTGAAGTTTGCGAGGGCAGTGAGGGAATACCAGGTGGAAAAGCTGGTTACCTTTACCTATTCCGGTGGAAAAACCACCTCCTGCTATGTGGCCTCCGAGGGAAGAGCCGATGAGGGAATGGGGTATGTATTTCTGCCTTCCTATGCAGATCTCACATCTCTGAAGGTGGGAACCCTGGCAGATCGGGTCGTCTTTGAAAGCGGGGATGGGGAGACTGTTACCGTAAAGCGGAATCAGACGGGAACCACAGCCTTTCGGGAAAATGTGGTCTACGATCTGAAGCTTCTGGACAGAGGCGGCAAGGAAAAACTGATGATGCAGGTGACGTTCCTGAAGTCAGGCAACCTTCCCACGGTCTACGTGAATACGGACAGCGGAAGCATGGAGTATCTGGACGAGGACAAGGATCGGAAAGAAGAGGGAACCATCGAGATCCTGGATCAGAATGGAAGGACCCTTCTGGTGGACAGCCTGAAGACCGTTTCCGCCCGGGGCAATCAGACCTTTACCTTTGAAAAGAAGTCCTATCATATCCGCATGTCCTCAGCTGCAGATCTCTTCGGTATGGGAAAATCAGACAGTTGGATTCTTCTGAGCAATGTATACGATCCCTCCTATATCCGCAATAAGCTGGCCTACGACATGGCCATTCAGGCGGGCATGGAGGGCAGTACAGAGTCTGTCTATGTGGATGTGTATTTTAATGGCAGATATAATGGTATGTACATGCTCTGCGAGAAGATCGAGCTGGGTGAGAACCGGCTGGAACTTCAGGATCTGGAAAAGCAGAATAAGAGGCTGAATGGAAATCTGGACGAGGCATATCGATATATTACGGAGAATGAGAAGCAAAAAGGCGTGGATCTGGCGGTGAATCCCGAGGATATCACAGGAGGGTATCTGATAGAGCATGATTATTCCCAGAAGTACGCGGCGGAGATCAGCGGTTTCGTGACCGACGGGGGAGAGCAGTATGTGATCAAGAGTCCCCTGCACGCTTCCCGACAGGAGATAGCGTATATCTCAGGCATCATGCAGGATATCGAGGACGCCATCAAGGCGGAGGATGGCCGAAGCCCTTCCACCGGAAAGCACTTTACGGAATACATCGACCTGGATTCCTGGGCGGACAAGTATATCGTGGAGGAAATCAGCCGAAATAACGCAGGCGGACTGACCAGCTCTTTCTTTTATAAGGACAGTGATTCCGTGGATTCCAAGATCTACGGCGGACCGGTCTGGGATTTTGACAAAGCCTTCGGCCGGGTGGGCGGCTATAACCGGAACACCCGGAATATCAGCTATATGATGCTCCACAGCGGTCGGAGCACCCGTTGGTTCTACTATCTCTGCCATCAGCCGGAGTTCATGGAGGCAGTCCGGAAGGAGTACGCGGAGAAGTTCTCAGACTATCTGGAAACTATGGCGGAGAAGAAGGTCAGCGAGTATGCGGACACCATCCGGGAGTCCTCGGTACTGGATATTCAGCGCTTTCTGCCTATTTATCAAGAGCATGACGAGGTGGTGGGCTGTGAGGACAAGCAGGAGTATATCCAGCAGTTCCTGAAGGAACGGAAAACCTTTTTGGACGAGGTCTGGATAGGTGAAGCAGAGACAAAAGAGGTGCGGTTCCTGAACCTGGAGGGAGAGCTGATTTATGCTATTTCCGTGGTGAAGGGTGAGCCCATCGGGTACTTGCCAAACGAGGTGGACAGCTCCTGGGCCAGCGGCTGGGTGCTGGAGGGGACGGACGAACGTATTGACGAGCTGACGTCCATCACAGAGGATATCACCGTGACCCCTGTGTGGGACGAGTAGGAGCAGTCGGGAAAAGGCGGCAGTACAGAGGCGGAATCCGATGGAGCTTCGCCTGAAAGCAGAAAGGTATGGAAGATGCAGAATTTATATGAAGAGATAAAAGAAGGAAAGAATATCCGGCAGAATCTGTCCGCCATGCGGGCGTTGCTGCGGGATAGGGCAGAGGGAAGAGCAGCCGGACTGTGGTTGGATGAGAGGTTCGAGGAGGAGCCGGGAGTACTGCTTTCCCTGCTTCAGTCGGAGGACGCAAAGACACGAAAAAATGTGGCCCTGGTACTGGGCTGTCTGGGTACGGATGTGTGTCGGGATGCGCTCTTTGAAGCCTATGGGAAGGAAGACCAGCGCTTTGTAAAGAGCGCTTATCTGACAGCCCTGCAGGGCTGCGACTGCGAGGAACGGCTGGAGACTTTAAAGAAGCGGAGACAGGAGCTTTTGAGCGAGACCCGCACGGCGGAAAATGAAAAGCATCTGCGGGAAGAACTGGAAGCTTTAAATGGTCTGCTTTCCGAATATGAGGTTGCGAAAAAACGGCGCTTTACAGGAATGGAAGAACCGGTGGATGTGATTCTGACCACCTGGAAGGAGTACCGGGAGCTGACAGCCCGGCAGATTACAAAGGGACAGGTGAGCCTGATGGGATCCGGCATGCGGGTACGGGGAGGAGAGCTGACAGAGCTTCTGGGAATCCGCACCTGGAGAGAGCTGCTGTTCTGTCTGGATATTGACGAAGTATCCGGAGATGAAGCCGCGCGGGAGCTTGGCGCTTCGAATCTTCTGGCGCTTCTGAAGCTTCACTGCGGAGGCGGAGCGCCATGGCGCTTCCGGATCGAGTGCCGCAGCAGGATGACCCTGGAGGAGCGCAGCCGGTTCACGAAAAAGCTGGCGGACGGCCTCATGCGGGAGACTGACGGTGCCCTTTTGAACGATACCTCCGATTATGAAGTGGAGCTTCGGCTGATTCAGAAAAAGTCGGGAGGCTATCTGCCTTTGCTGAAGATCGGAGCCCTGCCGGATCGAAGATTCACATACCGGAAGCAGAGCATCGCCGCATCCATGCAGCCGGCCCTGGCGGCGGTCCTGGTGGAGCTGGCAAAGCCCTATCTGAAGAAAGATGCTCGAGTGTTGGATCCCTTCTGCGGGACGGGAACCCTGCTTCTGGAGCGGAACTACGCCGTTCATGCGGACACCCTCTACGGCGTGGATCTCTTTGGCCCCGCCATCCGAGGGGCACGGGAAAACGCGGGAATCGCAGGCGTACCGGCTCACTTTATTAATAAGGATCTCAGGGACTTCCAACATGAATACAAGTTCGATGAGATCATCACAGACATGCCCACAGAGGGAAAGAACCGGACGTCCCACGACGTGGACAGTTTGTACCGGGCCCTGTATGAGCAGGCAGCGGAGCTTTTGAACCCCGGGTCCATGATTCTGGCCTATGTCCATGACAGAGGCTACGCCAAGCGCCGGATCCGGGAAATCCCGGGCATGAAGCTGGAGCAGGAATGGCGGATCAGTGAGAAAGAGGATACCTGGTTTCTGGCAGTCCGCTATGGAGGCTGAGAAAAGCATGGAGAGCAAGCAAAGATACGGGAAAATGAGAGATAGGAAACGGAGCTATGGAAAACAGAAGCAGGGGAAAGCCGTGAGGGCGGCAGGCGTTTTTTTGCTGACGGCGGTTCTTCTGGCAGGCTGTGGACAGCCGCAGGCCGGGGCGACGGAAGAAACGCCGGATGCGGTTCAAAGGGTTCAGAATGAAACTGGCCCCCTGCGTATGGGCCTGATTCTGACCAGCCGGGATGATCCGGAAAATCAGGAGACAGAGGCGGCTTTCCAGAGCCTGGCCCAGGAACTGGGCGCAGAGCTTCTGGTAGAAACCCCGGACGTGACGGCCTCCGACGCCGGGGAGGCCCGAGCCCTGGAGGCGGGCACCTTCATTCTCTGCGATGTGGACGCAATCGAATACCAGATGCTGGCCACGGACGCCCTGGTAGCCGAAGGGGTCTCTGTCATTGCCATCCATCCGAACCACGCGGAAGCGCTGGAAAGCGTCCTCTCCGCCGCCCGCGGGGTAGGAATTTACGTGGCAGCCTTCGCGGATCCGGTAACCGACGCAAGCGCTGACGCCTGCGTCGGGACGGCGGTGGAAGCAGCTGAACTCATAAAAAACACGTTCACGGCATCCAAATAAAGTAAACTATTCAAGATTCAGTTTCCGGGTCATAAAATAATAGGTCAGCGGATAAGCCACTCCCATCGTAATAGCCGCCATCAAAGCGGCCATGGCGCAGCCCAACCAGAATACCGTCGTAGATAGATTCGAATAATAAAAAATAAAGGTTCCCAGCGAAATTCCAGCAGTATCTCCGGAAGTAACCACCCCCGCAAGAGTCTGCAGAATAGTTCCCAGCAGATTCCGAAGAACGGTAGCCCCCACGTAGACGCCCACAGACGACAGCACCTTGTGACTGTTAAAGCTGTGACCGATGGCAATAGACATATCGATCACCAGCAGACTGGCCAGCGTACTGAGAATAAAAAGCGGTATATACACTGCGATGGCCGTCCCCATGGAAATCCCAAAAGTTTCCCGGAAGCTGGACAGGAGATCCGGAAGCGCTGTAAAGATTTCTCTGATGAAATCCGGGTTCACAAACATGGTGAACACGGAGAGGATAATCAGAGCCGTGTCAATGGTCAGCCAGATGGCAGCTACGATAAGTTTACTCCAGATATGGGCGTGGGCCGATACCGGAAGGGTGTGCATCAGATAGCCTTCATCCGTAAACAGGTTCTTCCGGGGGCGCAGAATCGAGAGATAAATCATGGAAGTGAGCCCCACAGCCATCAAAGCGACGATATAAAAGAGCATCAGGGACATATTGGCGAGATTCAGCCAGACATTATCTCCGGTCAGTACGGGATACTGTTTTAAAGCCAGCTGTATGTAAAAGCGTCCGATAATCGTAATGGCAATGAGCCCCAGATGCAGCGGGATCATCAGCCGGTTCACAGACTTGAATTCATGTTTGATCAGTTTTCTTAACATCTGAATACCTCCCTGAATAATGCGTCTACGGACTTGCCTTCCTGCTCCCGGATGGCATCCACGGAAGCGTGCAGGCGGATATGGCCGTTCTGAATGAAGATTACGTCGTCCAGTACATTTTCGATATCGGAAATGAGGTGAGTGGAGATCAGAACCGACGCATGTTCATTATAATTGGAAATGATGGTCTGTAGGATATAGTCCCGGGCTGCCGGATCCACGCCGCCGATGGGTTCGTCCAGACAGTAGAGGTCTGCGTCCCGGCTCATGACCATGATAAGCTGTACCTTCTCTTTCGTGCCCTTGGACATGGCGGACAGGCGGGCCTTGGGGTCGATGCCTAAGTGCTGCAGCATATCCTCGGCGCGGACGCGGCTGAAATCTGCGTAAAAGTCACAGAAGAAGTTCAGAATGTCCGTTACCTTCATCCAGCTGTTGAAATACGTCCGCTCAGGCAGATAGGACACGACCTTTTTCGTCTCCGGACCCGGCTCCATGCCATTGATATAGAGATGGCCGAAGGTGGGGGAGAGCAGGCCGTTGATCAGTTTAATGAGAGTGGTCTTGCCGCTGCCGTTGGGACCCAGAAGACCGATGATGCGTCCCCGGGGAATGATCAGGTTGATGCTGTCCAGGGCGGTCTTGGAACCGTACTGTTTGGTCAGATCAACACATGTCAAGAGTTCATTCATTTATATTTCCTCCTTTATTTCCTGTGTAAGAAGACGGATGATGTCTTCTTTCTGAAAGCCCAGCTGCTTCATATGGGTCAGGAAGAGCTGAATCTGCTCCTTGGCCAGATGTTCTTTCAGTTCCTTCATAATATTCGTATCCTCCGTGATGAACCGGCCGCTGGTGCGCTGGACATAGACCAGGCCGCTGCGCTCCAGTTCGGTCAGGGCTTTTTGCATGGTGTTTGGATTGACGGCTGCTTCGGCGGCCAGTTCCCGCACAGATGGGAGTCTCTCGCCCGGTTTGTAGGTACCTGCGATGATTCTGGCTTTGATGAGGTCTTCCAGCTGCAGGTAGATGGGGCGGGAGTCGTCAAGGGTCCATGGCATGGAATCACGCTCCTTTCTAAGTAATAAATTGTATTATTTAATTAATACAATAATGCGGATATAGAAAAATGTCAAGGGGGAAATAGAGGATTCAGAAAGTTTTAAGAATTATTTGATGGTGATCATCATACGTTTGGACAGGGCCAGAAGATGGGGAAGCTCCTGTACCTGATCGTCTACCAGGGCGATTCCCACGTCTGCTCTTTTCAGGGCGGGTTTCCTCCAGCATTTATGAAAGTTCACAGAAAATACTTGACTTGAAGTAAGGTTTAATGTTTACAATAAAAAAAGACGGGGAGTCATCCCATGTAACCAACAGGAAAACGGGAAGGATAAGGAGGAGTAACCATGACAGAAAAGAAGAGGCCCGGAACGGGAGGAGAGCATTATATTCCCTATGAGGAGCGTACCGGCGGCGAGTCCACGGTATATTTTACCAGCGACCTGTCCGCGGATGGACTGCACAGGATTTTTGGAAAGGTAAAGGGAAACCTGACCGGAAAGGTGGCTGTAAAGCTGCACACCGGAGAGAAGCACGGCCCGAATATCATTCCCCGGCCCTGGGTGGAGGCCCTGATAAAAAATGATATTCCCGATGGAAATATCGTGGAGACCAATACCTATTATGAAGGCGACCGCTACACCACAGAGGCGCACCGGGAGACCCTGAAGGTCAACGGCTGGACCTTTTGCCCGGTGGACATCATGGACGAGGAGGGCACTGAGCTCTTTCCTGTTCAGGGAGGCAAGTGGTTCACAGATATGTCCGTGGGAGATCATCTGAAGAACTACGATTCCTTTGTGGCCCTGACCCATTTCAAGGGACATACCATGGGCGGCTTCGGCGGCTCCAATAAAAATATCGGAATCGGCTGCGCGGACGGTCGTATTGGGAAAAAGTGGATTCACACCGTGAAGGGATCCGGCAACCAGTGGAGCATCGCCGAGGAAGAACTGATGGAGCGTATGACCGAGTCCACCAAGTCCGTATTCGATCACTTCGGAGATAAGATCGTATATATCAATGTCCTTCGGAACATGTCCGTATCCTGCGACTGCGAGGGCGTGGCTGCGGAGCCGGTGGTGACCCCGAATATCGGTATCGTGGCTTCCACAGATATCCTGGCAGTGGATCAGGCTTCCGTAGACCTGGTATACGCCCTGAATGAGCATGACCATCACGCCCTGGTTGAGCGTATGGAGACCCGTCACGGCCTGCGCCAGCTGACCTACATGAAGGAGCTGGGCATGGGAAATGACCGTTACCGTCTGCTGGACATCGACGCGGATGATAAGGAAATCAGTGTGAAGGACGCGGTGAAGGATGTAAAACCTTTCCATGCGGAGTAGACGAAAAAACTTGAATTTATTGAAATTTCCGGATTCCGGATGGCATACAAACCATCCGGAACCAGGGGATTATTTTATGGAATAGGAAATTCCGATAGAATTCCCTATTCCATAAAAATATCCCGCTCAAACTTCCGTGCAAACAGATGGGGTTGGGCCAGCAGCATGTCCCGGTCGGTTTCCTGAAAGGTCCGGGGACTGTTGCCGTTGCCGCCCTCCCAGTCCACATAGCGCAGATTTGCCATGGAGCCGGTGCGCCCCTCTTCGTCGTAGATATGGGGACGGAAGGGGGAGTTCACAGCCAGGGTCTGTAAAAAAAGCTCGTCCGCGCAGACCGAACGACGGAAATGAGCCTGAATCCAGTCCTCCTGCTGAAGCACATACTGGGCGAAATTGTCCGTGATGCTGAACCAGTTAGGCCCCTTTCGGACAGAAAAGGTTTCTTTTTTCAGTCGGTTCACATGGAGAAGCCGCTGAATCAGAGTCAGCAGATGATCCAGAGGCTCCGCTAAGGGAAAGCGGCTCTCCCGGAAAAAGTGCCACAGGGAGATGCGTTCTGTCACAGAGACGGGAACAGGAAGGCTGTCAAAGGCCAGAAACTCCTTGCCGGACCAGGTATCAAAGAAGGTATGAATCTGCTCCTGGCTTTTCAGGGGAAGATCAGAGCCGGACAGCAGATGGTAGTAGAGATAATGCTCCCGGGAAGCGGCCCTGAGCAAAGTGAGTTCCGCGGCGATCTGGCTGTAGCCGCCCCAGTGGACACGCAGGCGATCCGTCAGAAACAGCCGGGAGGAGGAAAGAAGATTTGTGAACTCCCCGGGGTGAAAGTCTGAGGCAGCTGCGTCCACATGAAGATAAATATCGTTTCGGGGATCGTCCAGACGCAGCAGGAGATCCTTTAAAAAGTCAAAATGGTTATGGGCCATAATCAGATAGGCGTGTCTGTTCATAAAAATACTCCATCAAATTCAAGTCAGCCGGACAGAACAGGCGCACCCGTCTCCGGTCTTATCCAGTGTAGCATAAAAACAGAAAAAAAGATACGCCGGTTTAATCATTTTGGGAAAGATATCCGAGATAGGAAAGAAGCCGATCCTTTCCGGCCGGGGAAAGATTACAGTATCCGTCCAGAAGCTGCTTCTGATCCGGGGACAGATCCGTAGAGGAACGGTCGAAAAACTGGGCGATGGAAATATCGCAGGCAGAACAGATTTTATCAATGGTCTCCACCCGGGGTTCTGTATTCTTCCGGAGCATGGAATTCAGCGTGGACAGAGAAATGCCGGACTTTACGGCCAGGCGGTAGGGATTGAAATCATTTTTCTCCATCAGTTCTCTGATGCGTCTGATACAAAAGTTTTCTTCGTACATGAAAGCAGCTCCGGGATTTCTTATAGTTGTTTTTATTTTAATATAGAGTATGGCCGAGATAAAAGAGTTATAAACCGCTGAAAAACGTAGATAAACCGTTTAAACTGTGATATAATGACGACAGAATAGGCAAACAAACCATGACAGGGGGACGAAAATGAATCGAAGACAGAAAAAGAAGAGGGGGTTTAACCGGGATTCGGTTTCGGAAGCGATCCGGCGGGACTGCAGGAGGGAGCTGGAGCAGGAATGGGAGGCCCTGCAGGGAATGGTGAAGGGACGGACCTACCCGGAGGAATTGTTTGGGCCTGATAGAAAGAATGGAGAGTCGCGTTGACAGCGGAGAAATATTAAAACCTCCGATTGTCAACCATTTTTAAAAATAAGTTGACAATCGGAAGGCGATTCTGTATACTGATTCCGAACAGAGGAGGATGTGAGAATGAGTACACAGGAAAAGACAAATCAATCCACAAAAAAACTAACCACCCATGAACTGACCCTGACCGCGCTGATGGCGGCGGTGCTCTGCATTTTGGGACCCATATCTCTGGTGATTCCCGTGAGCCCCGTGCCCATATCTCTGGGAAGCCTGGCTGTATATCTGGCCGTGACCGTGCTGGGAGCACGGCTTGGTACCTTAAGCTGCGTGATTTATCTGCTGCTGGGTTTGGCTGGCCTTCCGGTTTTTGCCGGCTATACAGGAGGAGCCCAGAAGCTTCTGGGTCCCACAGGCGGCTATCTCATCGGTTATATTTTTCTGGCAGCCATTGCAGGTGTTTTTATAGGAAGGGACGCCGGAGCAAAAGGAAAGCAGTATGCGCTGGCACTGCTTGGCATGATTCTGGGAACCGCGGTGCTGTATTTCTTCGGGACAGCCTGGCTGGCCCACACGGCAGGTATGGGCTTTTACGCGGCTCTGGGAGCGGGCGTGATTCCCTTTATTCCCGGAGATCTGGCAAAAATGATTGCGGCGGATCTTCTGGGTACTACTCTTCGGAACCGTCTGCTCCAGGCGGGACTGCTGCGGGGAAGAAAGGCCTGAAAGGGACGAAAAGCAGAATAAAAGGCAGAAAAAAAGCGGTAGGGCTGGAAAGCTCTGCCGCTTTTTTCTGCCGTTCTGTAAAGCGTTCTGTAAAAGAGAAACCCATTGACTTTTTCCTGTCAAACTGTTATATTAACAAATAGATATGGGTATGATTCCACAGTGTGCAAGATGCACAAAATAGAAAGTCAGGGAGGAATTTTTATATGGAAACTCGTCATGGAAAAAGCGTCTTTTCCGGAGTAGCGATTGGCAAGCTTTTCATTTATAAGAAAGCAAAGCAGGTCGTAGAGAAGCATACGGTCGAGGATACCGAGGCGGAAGTAGCCCGTTATATGGCAGCCAAGGAAAAGGCGAAGGAGCAGCTGGAGCTGCTGAAAGAGAAGACCATGAAGGATGTGGGAGAAGCAGAGGCTGAGATCTTTGAAGCACATCAGATGTTGCTGGAGGATCTGGACTTTGTGGAAGGCATCACAGGCATGATCGAGCAAGATAAGGTGAATGCGGAGTATGCTGTATTTGTTACCGGCGAGCAGTGCGCGGCCATCTTCATGAGTATGGATGACGACTATATGCGCGGACGTGCTGCAGACGTGAACGATATCTCCAACCGATTAATTGCCATCTTAAGCGGTACTCAGGTAAGCGCAGAGGCGATGCCGGAGCCGGTGATCATCATGGCAGAGGATTTGGCCCCCAGCGAGACTGTACAGTTTGAAAAAGATAAGATCCTGGCACTGGTTACCCAGAAGGGTTCCGCGAACTCTCATACCGCGATTCTGGCGCGTATGATGAATATTCCGTGTATCGTTACCGCAGATATCGACCTGGATCCGGAGCTGACCGGAAAGCAGGGTATCGTAGACGGCTTCACCGGCAATATTTACATTGAGCCGGATGAGGTGACCGCAGCAGTTATGGAAGAGAAGGAAGAGCGCAAACTTCTGCTCCAGAGTCTGAAGGGACTGCCCACTGTGACAAAGAGTGGAAAGCACATCCATCTGTACGCAAATATCGGAAGCGAAGAAGATGTGGATGCTGTTCTGGAGAACGACTCCGAGGGTATCGGCCTGTTCCGGAGCGAGTTCCTGTATCTGGGCCGTGACACCTATCCCACCGAGGAGGAGCAGTTCCAGGTATATAAGAACGTTATTTCCAAAATGAACGGTAAGAAAGTTATCATCCGTACCCTGGACATCGGAGCAGATAAGCAGGCGGATTACTTTAATATTCCGAAGGAAGAGAACCCGGCCATGGGCTTCCGTGCCATCCGTATCTGCCTGAACAGACCGGAAGTATTCAAGACCCAGTTGCGCGCTATTTTCCGTGCCAGCGCTTACGGTACTGCTTCCATCATGTTCCCGATGATCATTTCCGTAAAGGAAGTAAAGAAGATCAAAGAGATCGTAGAGGAAGTAAAGGAAGAGCTTCGCAAGAAGGATATCCCCTTCGGTGATGTGGAGCTTGGTATCATGGTAGAGACACCGGCAGCTGTTATGATCGCCGATATGCTGGCTCCGGAAGTAGATTTCTTCAGTATCGGAACCAACGACCTGACCCAGTACACACTGGCCATCGACCGTCAGAACCAGTCTCTGGACGATATCTATGATCCTCATCATGAGGCAGTGCTCCGTATGATTCAGAGAACCATCGAGTGTGCGCACGCACACGGCGCATGGTGCGGCATTTGTGGAGAGCTGGGAGCAGACATGGAACTGACCCGCCGCTTTATCCAGATGGGTATCGATGAGCTGTCCGTATCTCCGGTATTTACACTGGAGCTGCGTAAGAAGATTCGCGAGGCAGAATAATTCAAGCGGACAGGTTATATCACTCAGATAGTAAGCCGGGAGCAGCCCGGCTTACAGCTATAAATTATAAGAGCAAAGGAGAATACATCATGAAAGAATTTAAGTATGTAGTTATGGACGAACTGGGACTTCACGCAAGACCGGCAGGACTTCTGGTAAAGGAAGCAGCAAAGTTCAAGAGCGCGATCACTCTGGACAGCGGCGCTAAGAAGGCAGACGCTAAGAGAATCATGGCTGTTATGTCCATGGGCGTTAAGAAGGGCGTAGAAGTTACCGTTTCCATCGAGGGCGAGGACGAGGACGCAGCGTACGAGACCATCAAGAAGTTCTTCGAGGACAACCTGTAAGAAAAAGCTTTTTGGAGCGATTCAAAAAGTGTGCGGACGACGCCGCAGATTCGGTCAGACCGATCTGCGGCGTCGTTTTTATGTTATGGCAGGATTCCTTTACGGAATGACTTATGGCTTTTAAATCCGGTAAAAAGGTGGTATACTACATGACAGATGTTCATTTTTTCGATGGGCAAATATGATAGAAGAGAAACGGGAGAATACTATGACAGTAGAAGCATTACAGGCTTATGAGCTGGTGGAAAAGCGTGAGATCGCGGAACTGAACTCCACAGGCTATTATCTGAAGCATAAAAAGACCGGGGCAAAGGTATGCCTCTTATCCAATGACGATGTGAATAAGGTGTTTTACATCGGATTTCGGACCCCTGCGCCGGACGACACTGGCGTGGCCCATATTCTGGAACATTCGGTGCTCTGCGGCTCCCGGGAATTCCCAGTGAAGGATCCTTTTGTGGAGCTGGCAAAGGGTTCCCTGAATACCTTTCTGAATGCCATGACCTACCCGGATAAAACCGTATATCCCATTGCAAGCTGCAATGACAAGGATTTTCAGAACCTGATTCATGTATACATGGACGCAGTGTTCTATCCGAATATTTATCAGAAAGAAGAGATCTTCCGTCAGGAGGGCTGGCACTATGAGATGGAGACTCCGGAAAGCGAACTGACCCTGAATGGCGTGGTTTACAACGAGATGAAGGGAGCCTTTTCCTCTCCGGAGGGCGTGCTGGAGCGGGAGATCCTGAATTCCCTTTATCCGGATACCACCTATGCCAACGAGTCCGGCGGCGATCCGGAGTATATTCCGAATCTGACCTACGAACAGTTCCTGGACTTTCACAGACGTTATTATCATCCCTCCAACAGCTATATTTTCCTATATGGAGACTGCAATATGGCTGAGAAGCTCCAATGGCTGGATGAAAAGTATCTGAGCCATTACGATTATCAGGCCATTGATTCCGAGGTGGAGACTCAGTCTCCCTTCACAGAAATGCGGGAGATCGTAAAGAATTATTCCATTTCTGCTGAGGAAAGCGAAGAGGATAATACCTATTTGTCCTATAATAAGTCCGTGGGCGATACCCTGGACGCGAAGCTGTATCTGGCCATGCAGGTGTTGGAGTATGTGCTTTTGTCCGCGCCTGGCGCGCCCCTGAAGCAGGCTCTGCTGGACGCCGGCATCGGCCACGATATCATGAGCTCCTACGACAATGGAGTGAAGCAGCCCATTTTCTCCATTATCGCCAAGAATGCCAACGAGTCCCAGAAGGAGAAGTTCGTAAGGACCATCGAAGATACCTTACGGAAGCTGGCGGATGAGGGGCTGGATGAAAAGGCCCTGCGGGCGGGCATCAATTACTTTGAGTTCCGTTACCGGGAGGCAGATTTCGGAAACTATCCTGCGGGCCTCATGTACGGACTTCAGGCCTTTGACAGCTGGCTTTACAGGGATGATTCCGCATTCCTTCACCTGGAGGCGCTGGACACCTTTGCTTTCCTGAAGGCTCAGGTGACGGAGGGCTATTTTGAGGGACTGATCCGCACTTATCTGCTTCAGAATACTCACGGATCCCTGGTTACCATTCGGCCGGAAAAGGGTCTGACTGCCAGACAGGAGGAAGAGCTGAAGGAGAAGCTGGCATCCTACAAAGAGAGCTTAAGCCCTGAAGAACGCCAGCAGATCGCGGACTTTACAAAGCATCTGAAGGCATATCAGAGTGAGCCATCTCCCCAGGAGGATCTGGAGAAGATCCCCATGCTCCGCCGGGAGGACATCGAGAAGAAGGCTCAGCCCTTCCAGAATGAGGAGTACCGGGCCGGGGAGGCAGTGGTTCTCCATCATGATCTGTTTACCAATGGCATCGGCTACGTGGATCTGGTGTTCCGGGCAGGCAGCGTTCCGGTGGAGCTGATTCCCTATCTGGGTCTGTTAAAGAGCGTGCTGGGGCAGATGGATACGGAGCACTACAGCTACGGTGAGTTCTCCAACGAGCTGAATCTTCATACCGGCGGAATCTCCTGCAGCGTGGGGACCTACGACCAGGTGAAGAATCCGAAAGAATATGTGCCGGTCTTCGAGGTACGCGGCAAGGCCCTCTATGAAGAGCAGAAGACGGCCTTTGCCATGATACGGGAAATGCTGATGACCTCCAGGATCGCGGACAAAAAGCGTCTGCGGGAGATTGTGGCGGAGACCAAATCCCGGATGCAGATGGCTTTCCAGACCTCTGGCCACTCCATGGCTGCCCTGCGGGCCATGTCTTATTTCTCCTCCAGCGCAGCTTTCTCCGATATGACCGGCGGCGTGGACTTCTATCATTTTATGGAAGAGCTGGACGGACACTTTGAGGAAGGCTGGGAGGAAGCGGCGAAGAAGCTCACAGAGCTGACCCGTCAGCTCTTCCGGCCGGAGAACCTGATTGTCAGCTACACCGGAGAGAAGAAGAGCCTGGAGGGACTTCTGAAGGAAGCGGAAGGCCTGCAGAAAGCCCTTTATCCGGATACGGGAGCGCCCCAGGTGCTGCGGTCCCTGGTGCCGGAGCATAAAAACGAGGGTCTGAAGACCTCTGCCCAGATCCAGTATGTGGCCCGGGCCGGAAGCTTCCGGGAGGCGGGACTGCCCTATACGGGAGCCCTGAAGGTCCTTCGGATCATCATGAGTTATGACTATCTCTGGAACAATGTGCGTGTCAAGGGCGGAGCCTACGGTTGCATGAACAACTACACCCGGACCGGAAGCGGCTACATGGTATCCTACCGGGATCCAAATCTGGAGAAGACCAACGAGATTTTTGAAGAGAGCGTAGACTATACGAAACACTTTACCGTATCCGAGCGGGATATGACCAAGTATATCATTGGAACCATCAGCTCCATGGATACGCCCCTGAATCCCAACGCCAAGGGCATGCGTTCCTTAAGCGCCTGGATGACCGGCGTTACCGGGGAGCAGGTTCAGAGAGAGCGGGATCAGGTGCTGGGCTGCGGCTGCGAGGAGATCCGCACCCTGGCGCCTTATCTTCAGGCCATGCTGGACGGACACCATATCTGCGTCATCGGAAATGAGAAGAAGCTGGAAGAGCAGAAGACTCTGTTCGATGTGACAGAGAGCCTGTTCCACTAAAGAGAAAGGGAAACTATTTTATGGAAAAACAGTGCAAATCCGGATTTGCCACACTGATTGGCAGACCCAATGTGGGAAAGTCCACCCTGATGAATAAGCTGATTGGACAGAAGATCGCCATTACCTCCAATAAGCCACAGACCACCCGGAACCGGATTCAGACGGTCTATACCTGTGACGAGGGACAGATCGTATTCCTGGATACGCCGGGCATCCATAAGGCCAAGAACAAGCTGGGCGAGTACATGGTCAATGTGGCGGAGCGGACCTTAAAGGAGGTGGACGTGGTGCTCTGGCTGGTGGAGCCCACCACCTTTGTGGGCGCCGGAGAGCGTCATATCGCGGAGCAGCTGGCCAAGGTGAAGACGCCGGTGATTCTGGTCATCAATAAAACGGATACGGTGAAAAAGGAAGAGCTTCTGGCGGTCATCGACACCTATCGGAAGCTGCACGATTTCCATGAGATCGTGCCCGTATCAGCCTTAAACGGCGACAATACGGAGACTCTGATCGAGCAGATTTTCAAGTATCTGCCTTATGGTCCGAAGTTTTATGATGAAGATACAGTGACGGATCAGCCCATGCGGCAGATCGTGGCGGAGCTGATCCGGGAGAAAGCCCTTCGCTGCCTCAATGAGGAGATCCCCCACGGAATCGCCGTGTCCATTGACAAAATGAAGGAGCGGCCGGGAGGAAAGGTCATGGATATCGACGCCACCATTATCTGTGAGAGGGATTCCCATAAGGGTATCATCATCGGAAAACAGGGCAGTATGCTGAAGAAGATCGGCAGCACGGCCCGGTATGAGATCGAGGATATGCTGGAGATGAAAGTGAATCTGCAGTTATGGGTGAAGGTGAAGAAAGACTGGAGGGACAGTGACTTCCTCATCAAGAACTTCGGATATGATAAGAAGGAGCTGGAGCTGTAGCGATAGAGGTTTTGTGGCCGGCCGGTTGCTGCCATATTTTTGGCAGGATAGAGAGAGCAGTTTTGGGGACGCTAAGAACGGAGGATGCGGGTGCATCGTATCTGAAAGGGGCGAGCGTGGATGACGTGGGATGTATTTGAGCGGACAGGGTCTGTGGAGGATTATCTGAAGTACAGAGGAATTACCCGGGAAGGGGCAGCGAGCTGCCTGGGGGAGAAGGGAGAAGGCCGGAAGGCCGGGTCGGAATATGGGACAGATGATTACGGTGACAGGCCTGGTACTGGCAGCCTATCCCCAGGGAGATTACGATAAGCGGCTGGTGCTTCTGACGAAGGAGCGGGGCAAGATCACAGCTTTTGCCAGAGGGGCCAGACGGCAGAACAGCCCCCTTCTGGCGGTTTGCAATTCCTTTGTGTTCGGGGAGTTTACGGTCTACGAGGGCCGTACCTCCTTTAATCTGATGCAGGCCAGGGCCGGGAACTATTTCCATGAGCTCAGCGCGGATTTTGAAGGAGCCTGTTACGGGTTCTATTTCTGCGAGGTGGCGGAATATTATACCAGGGAGGCCAATGACGAGCTGCAGATGCTGAAGCTTCTGTATCAGTCCCTGCGGGCCCTGGTCAGTCCGCGGATTCCGGATGAGCTGATTCGCTACATATATGAACTGAAGGTGCTGGTGGTAAACGGAGAATGTCCGCCGGATTTCGAGACATTGGATATCTGCCAGTCTACCCTGTATACCCTTCAGTATATCGCGGCCTCCCCGGTGGAGAAGCTCTATACCTTTCAGGTGTCGGAAGAGGTTCTGGGAGAGCTGCGGTTTGTCATGAACCGTTACCGGCAGCAGTATATGGAAGGACATTACCGGTCTCGGGAGATTCTGGAGGCCTGCGTGGGCCTGCCCGGAGCGTCCGGAAGTTAAAATTCGGGAAAGCAGTTGAAAAATCACCCAAAAGACGCTATACTATATGAGATTCCCTGAACTGACGATTCAGGAAAAATATGGGAGGACATATTGATGAGAAAATTAATCTGTATCTGTCTTCTGGCCTGCGGGATTTTTCTTCTGGCAGGGTGCGGAAACTCCGTACCGGAGGGGAATGCTATTTCTGTAGACAAGAAGGGGACGATCACCAGTACCATCACGGAATCTTTTGATAAGGATTTCTACGATGCGGACGAACTGAAAGAGGAGATTGACAGCGAACTGGCGGATTATAATAAAACCTTTGCGAAGGATCACATCAGTCTGAAAAAGTTTGAAGTGAAGAATGGCACAGCAGTGCTTCAGATGACTTTTGCAGGCAGCGATGACTACAGCAGCTATAATGAAGAGGAACTGTTTGTTGGGACTGTATCCGAAGCCCGGGCAGAGGGCTATGACCTGTCCGGAGAACTGCTGGATCCGAATGGGGCGAAGACGGACTTTGGTTCTCTGGAAGCGGGGGACGAAGCAAAGGTTCTGATTCTGGAGACAGATGATGCCTGCCAGGTATTGGTACCGGGAGAAATTCTGGCGGTATCCGCAGGCGGGAATGTGACTGTTACAGGTAAAAAGCAGGCGGCGGTGGAAAGTGCCGGACTGTCATATATCATTTACAAATAATCAGTGAAGAGGAGAAAAGCAAATGGAAAAGACAATGGACAAGATTGTATCTCTGGCAAAGGCAAGAGGCTTTGTGTATCCGGGTTCTGAGATTTACGGTGGCCTGGCAAATACCTGGGATTACGGTAATCTGGGCGTGGAGCTGAAGAATAACGTAAAGCGCGCCTGGTGGCAGAAGTTCGTACAGGAGAACCCTTACAACGTAGGCGTAGACTGCGCCATCCTGATGAACCCGCAGACCTGGGTAGCGTCCGGACATCTGGGCGGCTTCTCTGACCCGCTGATGGACTGCAAGAGCTGTAAGGAGCGTTTCCGCGCGGATAAGCTTATCGAGGATTATATGGCTGACAATGACATCGAGATAGAGGGTTCTGTAGATGCCTGGTCTCCGGAGGAGATGAAGGCTTATGTGGACGAGCACAATATCTGCTGTCCTTCCTGCGGAAAGCATGATTTTACAGATATCCGTCAGTTCAACCTGATGTTCAAGACCTTCCAGGGTGTGACCGAGGACGCGAAGAACACGGTATATCTCCGTCCGGAGACTGCACAGGGTATCTTTGTAAACTTTAAGAACGTACAGAGAACCTCCAGAAAGAAGATTCCCTTCGGTATCGGACAGATCGGTAAGTCCTTCCGTAACGAGATTACACCGGGTAACTTTACCTTCCGTACCAGAGAGTTCGAGCAGATGGAGCTGGAATTCTTCTGCAAGCCGGGTACCGACCTGGAGTGGTTTGCTTACTGGAAGCAGTACTGCATCGACTGGCTGAAGTCTTTGGGAATGAAGGATGACGAGATGCGCGCCCGCGATCATTCTCCCGAGGAGCTGTGCTTCTACAGCAAGGCTACCACGGACCTGGAGTTCCTGTTCCCCTTCGGCTGGGGCGAGCTGTGGGGTATTGCAGACAGAACTGATTACGACCTGACCCAGCATCAGAATGTATCCGGACAGGATATGTCTTACTTTGATGACGAGTCCAAGGAGAAATATATTCCCTATGTCATCGAGCCGTCTCTGGGCGCGGACCGTGTGGTTCTGGCGTTCCTGTGCGCAGCTTACGACGAGGAGGAGCTGGAGGGCGGCGACGTGCGTACCGTGCTTCATTTCCATCCGGCGCTGGCACCGGTGAAGATCGGTGTGCTGCCCCTGTCCAAGAAGCTGAACGAGGGCGCGGAGAAGATCTTTGCGCAGCTTAGCAAGAAGTATAACTGCGAGTTCGATGACAGAGGTAACATCGGTAAGAGATACCGTCGTCAGGACGAGATCGGTACGCCGTTCTGCGTAACTTATGACTTTGAATCTGAGACTGACGGCGCAGTGACCATCCGTGATCGTGATACCATGGAGCAGGTGCGTGTGAAGATCGACGAGCTGGATGCTTATTTTGCAGATAAATTTGCGTTTTAATTTTATAGTCTTATAACGGACGAAACAGGAAAAATGCACCCCTGGCTGACACGTCAGCCAGGGGTGCATTTTTCCTGTTTCTGGCGTTGAAAGATGAAAACGTCCTCTTCACCAACATCTATGTCTCATTCCATCCCTCCTCTTTTTTTGAAATTGTTAAAAATATATCAAAAAGTAAGAAAGATATATATTTAACACTTGCAACTTTGTGTGCAATATGATAGAATGCGAATATAAAAAATCAGAAAATTAAAGAAAAGATTGTGAAAAATAAACCAATACAGATAGAAAATATTCATAATTACATGATAAAAAAATAACAAAACATAAATCAATTCAAGGAGGTAATCTATGGCAAAGAAAGCGGAAGTGAATCAGGAACTGGAGACCAGGACAGACGTGGAACTGCTTCAGGAGAAGATGACGAAGATGCGGGAAGCACAGAAGATTTATGCTTCCTTTACTCAGGAGCAGGTAGACCGGATTTTCTTTGAGGCAGCCATGGCAGCCAACAAGCAGCGTATTCCGCTGGCAAAGATGGCCTGTGAGGAGACCGGTATGGGCGTGGTAGAAGATAAGGTTATCAAGAACCATTACGCAGCCGAGTACATGTACAATGCCTACAAGCGCGTGAAGACCTGCGGTGTCATCGAAGAAGATAAGTCCTATGGTATCAAGAAGATTGCAGAGCCTGTGGGGCTGGTAGGCGCAGTCATCCCCACCACGAACCCCACATCCACCGCCATCTTCAAAAGCCTGATTTGCCTGAAAACCCGTAACGCCATTCTTATCAGCCCCCATCCCCGCGCAAAGAAGTGTACCGCAGAGGCGGCCCGCATTGTGAGAGAGGCAGCGGAGAAGGCCGGAGCGCCCGCAGGACTCATTGACTGCATCGAGAGTCCCACCATCGAGCTTTCCAACGAACTGATGAAGGGTGCGGACGTGATTCTGGCTACCGGCGGACCCGGCATGGTAAAGGCGGCGTACTCCTCCGGAAAACCGGCCATCGGCGTAGGTCCGGGAAATACCCCGGTTATCATGGACAGCAGCTGCGACATTGAGCTGGCTGTATACTCCGTGATTCATTCAAAGACCTTTGACAACGGTATGATCTGCGCGTCCGAGCAGTCCGTTACCGTACTGGAGGATATTTATGATAAGGTACGCGCGGAATTCATAAAGCGTGGCTGTCATATGTTGAATAAAGAAGAGCTGGATAAGATGCGCGGCATTATTCTGACAGAAGCAGGCACTGTGAATCCGAAGATCGTAGGACAGCCGGCTTATGTGATTGCGCAGCTGGCAGGTTTTGAAGTACCGAAAGCTACCAAGATCCTCATTGGCGAGGTCACCTCCGTGGATATCTCCGAGCCCTTCGCCCATGAGAAGCTGTCCCCGGTACTGGCACTCTATAAGGCGAAAGATTTTGAAACAGCTCTCGACATGTCGGAGCGTCTCATCGAGGACGGCGGCTACGGCCATACTTCCTCTTTGTACATCCATCCATCCCAGATTGAGAAGATGGCTCAGCACGCAGCCCGCATGAAGACCTGCCGTATCCTGGTGAATACACCTTCCTCCCAGGGCGGTATCGGCGACCTGTACAACTTTAAACTGGCTCCTTCCCTGACACTGGGCTGCGGATCCTACGGCGGAAACTCCGTATCCGAGAATGTAAACGTGAAGCATCTGATCAATATCAAGACCGTAGCAGAAAGGAGAGAGAACATGCTCTGGTTCCGTACACCGCAGAAAGTATACTTCAAGAAAGGCTGCCTGCCGGTGGCGTTGGATGAGCTGAAGAACTATTATCATAAGAAAAAAGCCTTTATCGTAACCGACGGCTTCCTTTACAGTAACGGCCACACGAAACCCATCACGGATAAGCTGGATGAAATGGGCGTCACCTATTCCTGCTTCTACGAGGTAGCGCCCGATCCGACCCTCCAGTGCGCGAGACGGGGCGTGGAGCAGATCCGTGCCTTCCAGCCGGATGTGATCATCGCTCTGGGCGGCGGTTCCGCCATGGACGCAGGCAAGATCATGTGGCTCATGTATGAGCATCCGGAGCGCCGTTTTGAAGATCTGGCCATGGACTTCATGGATATACGGAAGCGTGTCTATGTATTCCCGAAGATGGGTGAGAAAGCCATGTTCGTGGCGATTCCCACCTCCTCCGGTACAGGCTCCGAGGTAACGCCCTTCGCCATCATCACTGATGCGGATACCGGCACCAAATGGCCCATCGCAGACTATGAGCTCCTTCCGAATATGGCCATTATTGATACGGATTACATGATGACTCAGCCCAGAGGACTGACCAGCGCGTCCGGTATTGACGCCCTGACCCATGCCCTGGAGGCTTATGTTTCCATCATGGCTACAGACTTCACCGACGGCCTGGCCCTGAAAGCAGCGAAGAACATCTTCGATTATCTGCCCCGCTGCTACGAGGACGGTCCCAACGATCCGGTGGCAAGAGAACATATGGCAAATGCCTCCACCATGGCAGGTATGGCTTTCGCCAACGCATTCCTGGGCGTATGCCACTCTATGGCACATAAGCTGGGCGCATATCACCACCTGCCCCACGGCGTGGCAAATGCTCTGCTTATCGAGCATGTGATGCGCTACAACGCGGATCCGGCTCCGGTGAAGATGGGAACTTTTTCTCAGTATCCGTATCCCCATGCAAAGGAGCGCTACTGTGAGGTAGCCCGTTTCGTAGGGATCACCGGCAAGGACGACGATGAGGTATTCGAGAACTTTATCGGGGCTATCGCAGCCCTGAAGGAGCGTGTAGGCATCAGAAAGTACATTAAGGATTACGACATCAAGGAAGAAGATTTCCTGGTGACTCTGGACGAGATGGTGGAAAACGCTTTCAACGACCAGTGTACCGGCGCAAACCCCAGATACCCGCTGATGTCCGAGATCAAAGAGCTTTACCTGCGGGCTTACGACGGCAGATAAGCTGTGAAAAGATTGTCAGAGATAAGAAAATAAAGGAAAAAACGACAGCCCGGACGCTTTTGATAGTCCGGGCTGCCGCCTTTTTAAAAGATGGTTAAATAATAGACAAAAACAAACGTTTTCATAAGCTGATTTTTATTTAAATTTACGAAAGATGGGTTGACAAAACGAAATGGTGTGTTACACTATAGATGTGCGCAGGGTTGGGTCGTTGACCACATATCCCGCGCTCACTTTACGTTACGGGAAAATTTCGGGCAGGAACCGGATTCTGAGTTGCCGGATTCCGAGTTACAGAGACTGCCGCAGAGCGTAAGGTGGACGTGGAGAGAACATTATATTACAGGAGGAAACAGGGCAATGGCAAAATGGGTTTATTTGTTCAAGGAAGGAAATGCGCAGATGCGTAATCTTCTGGGTGGAAAGGGAGCGAATCTGGCAGAGATGACAGGTCTGGGACTTCCCGTACCGCAGGGCTTCACCATCACGACGGAAGCCTGCACCCAGTATTACGAGGACGGTCAGGAAATCAATGACGAGATCATGGGTCAGATCAATGAATACATCGGAAAGATGGAAGAGATTACAGGAAAGAAGTTCGGTGATGCGGAGAATCCGCTGCTGGTATCCGTACGTTCCGGCGCCCGGGCATCTATGCCGGGTATGATGGACACCATTCTGAACCTGGGTCTGAATGAGACCGTAGTAAACGCGATTGCAGAGAAATCCGGCAATCCCCGTTGGGCATGGGACTGCTATCGGAGATTTATCCAGATGTACTCTGATGTGGTAATGGAAGTAGGAAAGAAGTACTTTGAAGAGCTGATTGACGCCATGAAGGAGAAGAAGGGCGTTAAGCAGGACGTAGAGCTGACAGCAGAAGACCTGAAGGAACTGGCAAATCAGTTCAAGGCAGAATATAAAGAAAAGATCGGCGCAGACTTCCCGGATGATCCGAAGGAGCAGCTGATGGGAGCAATCAAGGCTGTATTCCGTTCCTGGGACAACCCCCGTGCGAACGTATACCGTCGTGACAACGATATCCCCTATTCCTGGGGAACAGCCGTTAACGTACAGTCCATGGCATTCGGTAACATGGGCGACGATTGCGGTACCGGCGTAGCGTTCACACGTGACCCGGCTACCGGTGAGAAGGGACTGTTCGGTGAGTTCCTGACCAATGCACAGGGCGAGGACGTAGTAGCAGGCGTTCGTACTCCCATGCACATCTCCGAGATGGGCGAGAAGTTCCCGGAGGCATTTGAGGAGTTCAATAAGGTTTGCAAGATCCTGGAGGATCATTACAGAGATATGCAGGATATGGAGTTTACCGTAGAGCACGGCAAGCTGTACATGCTGCAGACACGTAACGGTAAGAGAACCGCACAGGCAGCTCTGAAGATTGCCTGCGACCTGGTAGACGAGGGTATGCGTACAGAGGAAGAGGCTGTAGCCATGATTGACCCGCGTAACCTGGATACCCTGCTTCATCCCCAGTTCGACGTTGCAGCACTGAAGGCAGCGACACCGGCCGGCAAGGGTCTGGGAGCTTCTCCGGGAGCAGCATGCGGACGCATCGTATTTACCGCAGAGGATGCTGAAAAATGGGATGAGAGAGGCGAGAAGGTTGTTCTGGTTCGTCTGGAGACCTCTCCGGAGGATATCACAGGAATGAAGGTTGCACAGGGTATTCTGACCGTCCGTGGCGGTATGACCTCCCATGCGGCAGTTGTTGCCCGTGGAATGGGAACCTGCTGTGTATCCGGCTGTGGCGATATCGCTATGGACGAGGCAAATAAGAAGTTTACACTGGCTGGCAAGGAGTACCATGAGGGAGACTGGATTTCCATCGACGGTACCACAGGTAATATCTACGACGGACAGATTCCGACTGCGGACGCAAAGATCGCAGGCGAGTTCGGCCGCGTTATGGCATGGGCTGACAAGTTCAGAACTCTGAAGGTTCGTACCAACGCAGATACGCCGGAAGACGCTAAGAAGGCGCGTGAGCTGGGCGCTGAGGGTATCGGTCTGTGCCGTACCGAGCATATGTTCTTCGAAGAAGACAGAATCGCTGCATTCCGTGAGATGATCTGCTCCGATACCGCAGAAGAGAGAGAAGCAGCACTGGAAAAGATCCTGCCCTATCAGCAGGGAGACTTCGAGAAGCTGTACGAGGCTCTGGAGGGATGCCCGGTTACAATCCGTTTCCTGGATCCGCCTCTTCATGAGTTCGTTCCGACTGAGGAAGCTGACATCGAGAAACTGGCAGAGGCACAGGGCAAGTCTGTAGAGGCCATCAAGAACATCATTGCGTCCCTGCATGAGTTCAACCCGATGATGGGCCACAGAGGTTGCCGTCTGGCTGTTACCTATCCGGAGATCGCGAAGATGCAGACCAGAGCTGTCATCCGCGCGGCTATCAATGTAAAGAAGGCACACGCTGACTGGAATGTAAAACCGGAAATCATGATCCCGCTGGTATGTGAGGAGAAGGAACTGAAGTTTGTAAAGAAGGTAGTAGTAGAGACTGCAGATGCTGAGATCGCGGCAGCAGGCATCGACCTGAAGTATGAGGTTGGTACCATGATCGAGATCCCGAGAGCAGCCCTGACCGCAGACGCCATCGCAAAGGATGCGGACTTCTTCTGCTTCGGTACCAACGACCTGACTCAGATGACCTACGGCTTCTCCCGTGATGACGCAGGCAAGTTCCTGAACGCGTACTACGACAAGAAGATCCTGGAGAACGACCCGTTCGCAAAGCTGGATCAGACAGGCGTAGGCAAGCTCATGGAGCTGGCGATCAAGCTTGGCAAGCCGGTAAATCCGAACCTGCATGTAGGTATCTGCGGCGAGCACGGCGGAGACCCGTCTTCCGTAGAGTTCTGCCATAAGATTGGCCTGGACTACGTTTCCTGTTCCCCGTTCCGTGTACCGATTGCAAGACTGGCAGCAGCACAGGCAGCTATCAGCGAGGCACGTTAATTGGGCCAACATGTTTTTTAGGAACTTTTGAGATTCCAAAAGATTTCATATGGAAGAGCGGTAAGCTTTATTATGGCGGACATCGCGCTTTCCGGTTCCCGGAAAAGCTTGAATTTAAGTTATTTCTAGTATAGGGAGTCTGTTACAGACTCCCTATATTTTTTGCGTTTGGGGGCAAAAAGCGCAAGATGTTGCGCATCGAAGGAGGTTTGAAGATGTTGTCTGAGTAATCAAGCAAAGAATCAAAGGCACAATTAAATATATGCTAAATGCATATATAATAATGTGATAAAATAGATATATGCTAAACGCATATGCCTATTTGTTACACCCTGTTTACAAAATCACTTTTTTATACCATCTGAACCAGCCATACATTACTGCGTACCATAAAATAACCGATGACAACCTTGATCAATTCGGTTGCCTGTACAAGGAAGTACACACTTACGATACCAAGTCCTGTAAAGTGCGCCAGTAGAAAGGCAGTTGGAACAATAATAATCCAGGTGAAAACAGAATCAAACAGGAAGGTAACCATTGTTTTTCCGCCGGAGCGCAGTGTAAAATAGGAGGCATGGCTAAAGGAACAGAAAGGCATGATGATTGCGGACACTGCAATAAATTTGGTTGCCAGTGCGCGGATTTCCTCAGAGGTATTGTAGATCTGTGGGAAAAATCTGCCGATAAAGAGCATACATATAGCCACAATGATACAGCAAAAAACACTGAATACAATCATTTTATTATCCGCATCCTTTGCTTTTTCCAGTTTACCGGCACCCAGGTACTGTCCAACCACAATGCTGATGCAGGCGCCAAGCTGAATATAAATGATGTTAAACAGATTGGTGATGGTCGTGGCAATGTTAAGTCCGGCGACTACTTCCAGGCCGCGGATTGAGTAGCACTGTATTACAGCTGTCATTCCCGCAGCCCACAGAACTTCATTCATCATAAGTGGTAATCCTTTGATGATGATTGCTTTTAATTCATCTGTGGGAATACCAAAGCCAGTATACGCTCCTTTGAGATACCGGTTTTTCTCGCTGTGCCTGTGTGCCCAGATGATAATCATAAGGGCTTCTATGTAACGGGCAATAACCGTTGCCAGAGCTGCACCCTGTACGCCGAGTTCCGGGAATGGTCCGATACCGAAAATCAGGAGATAGTCCAAGATGGCATTACTTCCAACAGCTACAAAACTTGCGATCATAGGAATCAGGGTCTGACCGGTTTCCTTGATATTGGTTGCATAAGACTGATTTACAGCAAAGGGAATCAGGCCTGCCATCATAATGATCAGATACTCTAATCCATACTGTAATGCAGCACCTGTCGCGCCGCTTCCGGAAGTGTCTGTGAGATAAAGAGAAATCAGGCTTTCCCCCTTTGTTACAAACAACAGAATGGTAAGTGCTGTAACCGTCAAAGCTGCATACAGCTTAAAACGGAAAGAATACATATGTCCTTTGTGATTTCCTTTTCCGAAATACTGGGCACCAAAAATGCTGGCTGCTGACACAGCCCCGAATATTGCCAGATTATATACAAATATCAGCTGATTGACAATGGCTACTCCGGACATCTGCTCTGTACCAAGCTGTCCAACCATAATATTGTCAAGAAAACTAACCAGGTTTGTGACTGCGTTTTGTATGATCATCGGCAATGCCAGTGCGATGTAGCTTTTATAAAAATTTCTGTCTCCGATATATTTTCTGCGAAACTTTTCTAACATAAATCCCTTCCTTTACATAAATCCCTTTTTAATACCTGTTCAGCATAACATATTTTCGCAGGATTTTATACCTTCTTTTTTAGTTTTCGTAGAGAAAACGCATGGAAAAGCAAAAGACCGTTTTAAGGACTGTTTGGTTCTTAAAACGGTCTTGCAAAGATGCGCACTCTTTTTCAATGTTCTTCGGTTATTCCGCTGCAGTAACGGAAAGCACCTCGCCCATAAAAGGATCTACCTCGGAGATGGTTCCGGTATAGGTTACGGTGACCTTATCTCCAACCTTTACCTTGTCTAAGCCCTCCGGCTTTTCATTTTCGAAGGTAAATTCGTAGGAGCTGCCGGAAGCGTCGGTTACGACAAACATGAAATCCTTTACCTCGTCCAGGGTTCCGGTAAATTCAGAAGCGTCCTCCGCGTCTTCCTTTCCGGTGGTCTGGGAAGCGGAATTACCGTTGCCGGATCCCTTGGTTCCGCAGCCTGCGATCAGGGATGCGGTAATGGCAGTGAAAAGTATCATCATAGTTAATTTCTTTTTCATAAGAAAACCTCCTGTTCGTTATTTATGTTTTCAATTTATTGGACGTTCTATACCGTTAAAAAGTTTCATTTCAGGCGAAAAATTTATCTCAGTCGGAGTCAGGTCTCCGACTGAGATAAACGCTCCGCGAGGATGCGCAGTGATTCTGATAGGAATATGTCAGCTTCGCTGTCCAGAATCACGCGCCAAGTCTTACGGACGTTCGACTTGAATTTTGGGGTTGACAGGTAGTATGCGACACGTTATAATCGTTCTAAATAGAACGATATAAAGGGAGGAGGCCTATGCATTTCTGGGATCGGCATAAGACGATTACCTGTTATTATGAGATGCTGATGGCGTCTGTATGCGAAAAATATGATCTGAGAAAGCTGGAATATGATATTTTATTGTTTTTGTATCACAATCCCCAGTATCATACAGCAGCAGATATCGTCAGAATCAGAAAATCAACGAAGTCCCACGTATCCACCGCATTGAAGGTGTTGGAAGAAAAAGGATTTATTGAAAGAAAGACAGCTGCGGACAATAAAAAGCATGTGGATCTGCTGTTGTCAGATTCTGCCAACGAGCTGATACAGGAGGGAATTCAGGTGCAGAAGCAATTTGCGCACGATATGCTCCGCGGACTTACGAAAGAAGAAATCGTCCTGTGTAAGCAGGTATTTCAGAAAATATGTAATAATGCGGAAAGATGTATCAAAGAGAAGGGCTGGAAGTAAGATGAGTAACGCAAGTTATAAACCGAAGATGCCGGATTTGATGGAGGCGGTATTTGACACAGGATACCTGTTGTTTGACCTGATTGCAGGAATTGTATTTTTATCAGCGGCAAAGGGAAACAGCCTGTATGCGCTGTACGGTATTCTGACTCTGACCCTCTGCGGCGGAGACGCTTTTCATCTGGTTCCGAGAGTGATCCGGGCCGTAAAGGGAAGCAGTGAAAAAATCGAACATATGCTGGGAAGAGGTCTGCAGATTTCTTCCATTACGATGACAGCCTTCTATGTAATCCTGCTGTATATCTGGAAGCTTACCTTCCCGGGACTGCAGGCGCCGGCTACTGTGGAAGCAATCATATGGATTTCCGCGATTATCCGTATTGCGATCTGCATGCTGCCCCAGAATCACTGGTGTACCGAAGAGGGCAATATGAGACTGTCCGTCATTCGGAACGGCGTGTTCGCGATTACCGGTATCGGCGTGATCATTCTGTACGCTATTTCCGGAAATGCCGGCGGATATCATATGACCAGAATGGTAGCCGCGATTCTCATCTCCTTTGGCTGCTATCTTCCGGTTACGCTTTTCAACAAGAAGAAGCCGATGGTCGGAATTTTGATGATTCCCAAGACCTGCGCTTATATGTGGATCATTATTATGGGTTTGCAGCTTCTGTAAAATGAAACTGCAGACAGGAAAGAAGACAGGAGGAAGAATGATGCAGAACTTAGAACAGTTTTTGAGATTACTGACAGGACATTTTGACAACAGAGAACAGTTTAACCAGATGCAGAAGGCGGAAAAGGTATATCCTTTGGCAGAGCATGTCAATACCGTCTGCAACGATAAAATCCGGAATCTCCCCGCAGATTTCCGGGGAAAATTTCTTGTGGAAGAAAGCTATTATGAAACCAATGGGAAGAAACACGCCTCAGCCCATCTGTTTCTGTTTACAGAGGAGCAGGACGGCGTTCTGCTTACCTCCTATGAGATACCGGAGGGAGCGGATAAAAACAGCTTTACCTATGCTTCCATGGAGCCGGTGGACTACGGAGATTTAAAAAAATCAGAGAAGTTCACACCAGCCCTTTACCGGGAGAAAGACGGAGTCTGGGAAGGCGGCAGTACAAGTCAGTTTACCCCGGTTATGAAGTTCCGGCTCTGGGAACGTTTTTCCGAGGCATGTCTGGAAGTATCTGAGAGCATAGAAGTAAACGGAAGAAGGACCTTTGGATACGACGATCCCATCCGGTATAAACGGGTATAAGAAGGCTGTTTATAAAAGAATACGAACAGTGAAATCACGGCCATCCAGGTAAAACTGGTATTGGCCGTGTTCCTGTTCTACATAGTAAATGACGCTCTGCACGCCAATCCCATGCCCTTCCCGGGAAGTGACCGGAATACCGTCGGAAAAGACGGGAGGCGTATCGGTGGGATTCTTTTCCAGCATCAGCAGATGCCCGGAGCGTTCAAAGATAGACAGGTAAACACGGCGGTCTTTGCCGGACAGCTTCTGGACGGCATGCATGGCATTTTCCAGAATGTTGGAAAGAATGGCGCAGAAAGTCATTTCCGAACAGGGAAGCTTTTCCGGAGCTTCAATCTTCGCGTCAAAGGTGATATCCTGTTCTGCAAAACGGGCGCTGTAAATGGAAAGCACAGAGTTGAGAAGCTCGTTACTGCAGAAGCTGTGAAGGACGGTGTCATCGTAATGCTGATTGATTTCCCGGATATAGTCCAGGGCTTTTTCCGGATGCTGCTGCCGGATCAGGCTTTCGATGGCGGAGAGGTGGTGGCGGGTGTCATGGCGCAGGATCCGCAGGCGGCGTTCACTGATGCGGGCCTGTTCGATTTCAGAGCGCAGAGAGGACAACTGCATGGCAGTAAGCTGACCGTATTGTTCCGCCCGGTTTTTCCGTTCATATTCTTGGAAATATACCAGAAGAAAGATTACATAGGACAGACACATGGAGAAAGCCAGAAATTCCACGACTACCTTGCTGCCCGAATACAGCAGAGTGGAGAATTTCGTGGTGACGTAATCAAAGAGATAATAAACCAGGGGCATGGCGCCAAGAATACACAGATCCCGGTTGGACTTGGAAAGCAGAAGGGCGGTGGTCTGACAGAGATGGCGGCTCAGAAGGTAAAAGACCGCGCAGGTGGTGAGAATCCGGGTCAGGTAATAGACCCAATCCAGTCCGCAGAAGGAAAAGGCCAGGATGCCGGCCCAGTTGCTGAACTGACAGCAGAGATAGGCGGTCAGGATCGAGACAAGCGCAGGCAGCCACCTGTATTTGTAATAAAATACCAGCAACAGAAAAAGAGGCAGGTGTACCAGCAGGGGGTAAATGGGGTCTGCCCAGGACGCGCCCAGAGCCAGGACAACGGGATAATACAGAAGTCCGGAGACTGCGCCCGTGGAGAGCAGCAGGAGGATGTTTTTCCTGTCCTGCTTCGCACCGAGAAAAAATGCCGACAGAAAAATGCCGAACAGCATCGTAGTAATATGATGAATGAGTGCCAGAGTCTGAATCAGCATAAAGAATCCCCCATTTTTCAGAAAAGTAATAACGCCTACCGCATACAGATATAAACCACGTATCCGGCGTACAACAGAATCATTGCCAGTCCCTCCGGTTTACTGAGCCTCCGTCTGGTCCAGGCCATGATCCACACGATGAAGCTGAAGCCGATGAGAACAATGATGTCAATGATATTTTCCCGGATAAAGGTAATGGGATTCAGGGCCGCGGCGATACCGAGAACCATCAGGATATTGAAAATGTTGGAGCCGATGGCGTTGCCCAGGGCCATATCGACCTCATTTTTGCGGGCTGCCACGATGGAGGTCATAAGCTCCGGCAGGCTGGTTCCGAAGGCCACAACGGTAAGTCCGATGAGGTTCTCGCTGATTCCGAAGGCCGCGGCGATGGTTTTGGCGCCGTCCACAACCCAGTCGCTGCCAAAAGTGATGGCTGCGATACCGAGAACGATGAAAAGGAGACTTTTGGGAACGGACAGCACCTTCATTTCCGCTGTTTCCTCTGTAAGCTCCGAGCTTTCGCTGTTCTTGGAATGCTGGGCGGATCGAATCATATAGAGAAGAAAGAAAACAAACAGCACGATGAGAATCAGTCCGTTTACCCGGGTCAGTACCATTCGGTTCCGGCCAAGCACCAGAAGCAGGAAGGCGCAGAATACGGAAAAGGGAAAATCGATTTTCAGGGTGCTTTTCTGTACCGCCACAGGCGTCAGGGCGGCACAGACGCCGATTACCACCATCAGGTTGAAGATGTTGGAGCCTACGGCGTTGCTGACTGCCAGGGCGTTACTGCCTGCGATGGCGGCGGTGACGCTGACCGCCGTTTCCGGCAGGCTGGTTCCCATGGCCACGATGGTCATACCGATGATCAGGGACGGTACGTGGAAATGCTTGGCAATGCTGCTGCTGCCTTCCACAAAGGCGTCGGCTCCCTTAACCAGGAACAGGAAGCCGACGATCAGCAGAATCACGGCAAAGGGTACGCTCTGTAGAAAAGAATTCATAGTTTTTCCTCCTTTTGACGCAAGAGAGTAGAAATAAGATGGACAAAACAAAAGACTCAGGTATATCCTTCCACCAATATGGCGAAAACATATACATGAGTCTCATTTTTTAAGATTTGCCAGGTAAAAATACCGGGTCTGTTGACAAATCACACTTGCGTGCAAATTACTCCCTCACGGTATCTTTTATGATATTGGGTTCATGATAGCAGACAGGCAGACGCTTGTCAATAAAAATTTTCAGTTACGATTTTTCTGATTTCTCCTTAACCTTTTTCTCCTTTTTGGAGTCCGGAGTACTGATGCTGTATTTCACGGCGAATTCGTTGAAGCATTCCTGATAAGCCTCGTCCCGCATGTGGCGGACGCTCTTTACGTATTCATGGGTGTCGAACTCGGAGCTTTCCGTCTCGATCATGGCCACGGCCACGTTGGAGCAGTGGGCTGCGATACGCTCCAGATTTGTCAGCAGGTCATTGAAGGCGAAGCCCTGCTGGAATTCGCACTTGCCCTCCCGCAGACGGGTGATATGACGGTTCTTCAGCTCATTGCAGAGCATTCCGATGAGCTCGCGGAGAGGCTCTACCTTTTTGGCCAGTTCCAGGGAGTCTGTACAGAAAGCGTCTACAGTCAGGTCTGTGATCTCCCGGATAGAAGCGCTTAAGACGCTGATCTCATACTGGGCAGATTCGGAAAAGCTGATCTTCTTATCGGACAGCTCCTTGGCTACCTTGGAGATATTTACCGCATGGTCTCCCAGACGCTCGAAATCGCTCAGGGTATGAAGAAACTTGGAAACCTCCTGGGTCTGGGTGTTGTTCATGGGCTGACCGGTCAGCTTCATGAGATAGGTTCCCAGCTTGTCCTCATATTTGTCGATGAGGTTCTCCTTTTCCTGTACCTTATTGTACTTGTCCTGAGAGAAATCCTTCAGCAGGGCAAAGGCACGGCCAAGATTTTTGCGGGCTTTCTTTGCCATACCGTTCATGGCGGTGTGGCTCTGGGTGATGGCAAGGGCCGGATAAGCCAGGAAACGCTCCTCCAGCAGATCGAAGTCTGCCTGTTCCTCCAGCTCCTCCGGATCGTCCTTGATGATCCAGAAGACGAACTTCTCAATGAAGCGGATAAAAGGCACCAGTACCAGGATAGTCGCCATACGGAACACGGAGTTCATAAGGGCAATGGTCACCGGCCGCATGGTCACGTCCATAAACGGGAAATGCACAAAGGCATTGACGCTGTAGAAGACGATGGACCAGAAAATCATACCGAACAGATCGTTCAGCAGATAAATGAGGGCGGTACGCTTACCGTTCTTATTGGTTCCGATGGAAGAAAGCAGAACCGGACATGCAGCGCCGACACCGATACCCATGGTGATGGGGAGAGCCGCCGCGAAGCTGATGCTGCCGGTCATGGACAGGGCCTGCAGGATACCCACAGAAGCGGAAGCGCTCTGAAGCACCGCTGTAAAGGCGATACCCACCAGGATACCCATAAAGGGATTCTCAAAGGTGGTCAGCAGATCGACGAACCGGGGATTCTCTTTTAAAGGGGAAACCGCGCCGCTCATGGTCTGCATGCCTACCATCAGAATGGAGAAGCCCAGCATAATGTCGCCCACATTCTTATAAGTGGTTTTCTTGAAAAACATCTTGAAAATGATACCGATAATAGCCACCACTGCGGAAATGGTCGCGGTGGACAGAAGCTGGGCGATACCGCCGGATCCATCGATGTAGGACAGACAGAGAATCCAGCCGGTCACGCTGGTGCCGATATTGGCGCCCATGATGATACCGATGGCCTGTGCCACCTTCATCATACCGGAGTTTACGAAGCCCACGACCATAACGGTGGTAGCGGAAGAGGACTGGATGATGGCTGTCACGGCAGTTCCCAGAAGAATGCCCTTCAGGGGGGTGTTGGTCAGCTTATAGAGGATCAGTTCCAGCTTATTTCCTGCCACTCTTTTCAATCCGTCGCCCATCATGGACATACCGAAAAGGAATAAAGCGACTCCGCTTAACAGTGTCAGGATAATTGTTATTCCATTCATGTGATTTTTTCTCCTAAGTGTTTTTTCCTATACACGAACACTTCTATTATATGATAGTTTACGCCGTTTTTACAATCCCTTAACTACAATTTTATGAAAAATCAATGTAAAATTTACAAAAACAGGAGAAGATGAGGACGATCTGCCGAAGAACAGGCGTAGATTCTAAAAACTTGAAAAGGAAAAAAAGCTCTGCTAAAATAGGCCTGTATTAGAAGAAAAGAAACAGGATCCATAGTAAAACGGAATGGACAGAGGATAAAAAGAGAGAAGAGTGAAGCAATGAAGCAGACAGAAGAATGGAATTCTACAAAAAGCCGGATCGAGATTCAGATAAAGGAGCTGCGGCATCAGCTCCATATCTGTCCGGAGATCTCGGGACAGGAGCGGAAGAGCAGATCGGCTATAAAACGGTTTCTGGAAGAAAACACCCATTTTGAACTTCACGACTGCGGAGCGGGTTTTTACGCGGCTTGCCGAAGCAGCGCACCGGAACAGGAAAAAAAGGGTATCGCGTTCCGGGCGGACTATGACGCGCTGGCGCTGCCGGAGGGCGGTGCGGCCCACCTCTGTGGTCACGATGGCCACGCAGCGGCCCTCTGCGGCGTGGCCCTTTTACTGGAGCAGGCAAAAGGGGAAGGACGGGATCCGGGGAGAGACGTACTCTTTCTGTTTCAACCCGCCGAGGAGACCGGCGCAGGCGCGGCGCCCTGCTGTGAACTCTTTGATAAGGAAGATATAGAAGAAATTTACGGCGCCCATAATCTGCCGGGGTTTGCTTTTGGGGAAATATATACAAAGGAAGGAACCTTCGCCTGCGGGTCCGAGGGACTGACCCTGCGGTTTACGGGAAAGCCCACTCATGCGGCCTATCCGGAGCTGGGCGTGTCCCCGGCCCCGGCTGTGGGACAGCTGCTGACAGAGATTCCCGCATTTTTAGATAAGAAAGAACACGGCTACGGCGGTATGGCGCTCTGCACCGTCATCGGCGTACAGATGGGAGAAAAAGCCTTCGGCGCGGCGGCTATGAAGGCGGAGGTCTGGCTGACTCTCCGGGCTGAGCGGGGCGCGGATCTGGAAAAACTGCGTCAAATAATACTGACCCGTGCGGAAGAACTGGCAGCGCAGGACAGTCTCACCCTGGAAGCAGAGGAGCAGGACGTCTTCCCGGCCACCGAAAATGACAAGACCAGCGCCGAAAAGGTATTAAAAGCCTGCGGCGGCCGCATCCTGCAGGAGCCCATGCGCTGGAGTGAGGACTTCGGCCATTACCTGAAGCATTGCCGGGGGGCGTTCTTCGGCATCGGAGCAGGAGCAGACCATCCGGGTCTCCACACAGAGACTTACGAGTACCCGGACGGTCTGCTCCTGCGGACGGCGGAGAATTTCCTGAAATTATTATAGAAAGAAAAGATTGTACGGCAGAGAAATTGATAAAAATGATGCAGTAGACGTAAAAACAGGCCGGAAATTTTACTCCGGCCTGCCCTTTTATTGGAAAGGAAATTACATCTTAGGAACATTCTTGGTCTCTGCGAAGGTCTTGCGGTTATCCAGCTGATAATCGAATTCCTTCATGTAAGCCAGCTCTTCCTCGGTAAACTGACGCAGGGTGTTCAGAACCTCGCCATTCTTGTATTTGCGATCGCCCACATCCTCGGTGGTTCCCATAACGGTCACATTCAGTTGTCTTCTACGGGCACGAACCTGATCCCAGTCGATAAAGTATACATGAGCGAACTCACCGCCGTCTACCTCGCCGTCCTTGATGGTCAGAGTCTCGCTGCGTCCGAAGAAGGAGGAGCGAAGATGTCCGTCCGTATTGAAGCTGGAATAATTGCCGGGCTCATTTACATGGCGGCCAAACTGCGCATGAATAGGGCCGGGATGACGGTACATGCCTTCCTCACGGAAATCCGGAATCAGCTTCCGCATAATATCCAGCAGATCATGCTGCAGATACTCCAGGTCAAAGGCGTCGATATCATGGGAAGCTTCCTGTACCATCACGGAGCAGGTGGTGTGATGGGATGCGATGCATACCGTTCCATTTTTAATGCCGGATTCTCTTACAATCTGAAGCACCTCTCTGGTTACATCGTGAAAGGTGGGAATCCATCCTCTTGATTTCAGTTCCAGCTCTTTCTGTACTACTTTGAATTCCATATAAAATCCTCCTTTTATTTTGAAATTAGTATGTTCTGTGAAAATTATTTGCGGTGACGGTCGTCCCAGGCTCTCCGCACTGCGGAAATCATCTCGTCCACCATGGCGGCACGATTAGGAGCCTTGACTACTCCGGAAGAAGAACCGGTGGCCTCTGCGCCGGAAAAGATGGTATTGTAAACGTCCTTGCCATTGGAAATACCCGCGCCCTGAAGTACAAGCACATCCGGATTCACGTCCTTCACGGCACGCATGGATGCTTCGACATATTCAGGCCCGCTGGTGATGCCGGTTCCAATGAGCTCGGAGGGCTCGGCAACGATGATGTTGGGATTCAGCCGGGCAATCATGGAAGCCTCCACTACGGAATCCGCGCAGACGATGGTGGTAAGACCTACTTCATCAGCACGCAGGATGGTCTCCCGTAAAACAGAGATATTGAGCGGCTTTTCCGCATGATTCAGCATGACGCCCTCCGCACCGACGGCAACCAGAGATTCTGGAAGGGTGTCCGCAAGCCCCCGTCCCGGTCGAAGCGGATCCATATGAGGCGCGAATACATGGATATGTTTTGTGATGGCTTTTACCTGCGCAATTTCCACAAGGGGCGTGGTGAAAATAATATCGACCTGATATTTTTCAGAAGCAGCATCTGCAGCTTTGGCCAGTTCCAGGATATCGTCTCCGTAGAGATAGGATTTCGGCCCGATTTCAAAAAACGGCGCGCGAATAGTAGAGTTAGGATTCATAGTCCGTTCAGCTCCTTTCCTTTGATTAATAACATTATATTTTCAGGAAACAAAAAAGTCAATAATATTTTCTTTTTACTTTCATAAACGTTAATATATACAAAAAAACAAAGAGAAATTCGTAAAAAATCACAGTTGAATTTATGAAACGAAAATGATATTTTCTTTTTATAAAAACGACAGGGAGGTCGGCGTATGAAAACAGAAAGCATGATGGCGGCAAAGGGCGCGTACGATATTGAGGCGGCCTGTATTACGGAAATGAAAGAATATTTCGATGAAGAACAGTTCGCGAAAGCGGTGGAGCTGCTGGCAAAGGCAGAGCGGATTGGTACGACAGGCTGTGGCCATTCGGGGATCATCTGTCAGCATCTGGCTCATCTGCTGTGCTGTATTGAGCGGCCGGCCCGTTTTATTTCCCCGGCGGAAGCGGTGCATGGGGCGACCGGATTTCTGCAGAAGGGCGACGTGATGGTATTTGCGTCCAGAGGTGGAAAGACAAAAGAGTTGCTTCCGATTCTGGATATCTGCAAGGCAAAGGGCGTGTCTGTGATTTCAGTGACAGAAAATATGAAATCTCCGCTGGCGCTGGCTGCAGACGCAGTGTTAAAGCAGCATGTCAACCGGGAGACGGATAAGTACAACGCCCAGGGAACGACCAGCACCACGGCCCTGTGTATGATTTTCCATGCCCTTCAGGCAGCGCTGATCGAGGAAACCGGTTATCAGGCGGAGCAGTTTGCCCTGATCCATCCGGGCGGAGCTGTGGGAGAACGTCTGAATCATAAGGCTTTGTAGCGTGCAAAAGCAGGCATAACTTGACGCAGGGCAGGGAATGGGGTATATTAGATCTCACAGTTCTTTTTGTCAAAAAGAGGAAACGTGCTCGTGATGAAAAAAGAATTATGGGGGAAGAGGAATGGCGGACAGCAAATTAAAGATCGATATCAGAAGAAATAAAATACTGGAACGTCTGCGGGAAACCGGCGTGGTGCGGGTGACAGAGCTTAGCCGTGAGCTTGGAGTTACACCGGTGACCGTTCGGACAGATCTGGCCAGCCTGGAACAGGACGGCTATCTGGATCGGGTTCAGGGCGGAGCGGTAGTGAAAGAGCGCATGACGGAAGTACAGGAGACGCCGGCAAAAGGAACGGAAGAAAAACTTGCCATCGCGGCGGAAACAGTCCGACAGATTCCGGACGGAAGCACTCTGTTTATCAATTCGGGAACCACGACCAGGTATGTGGCCACAGCGCTAAAGCAGAGAAAGGGAATCAATATCGTGACGAATTCTATGGCGGTGGTCGCAGAACTTGGGGACGTGTCGGGAATTCATGTGATCCTGCTGGGCGGAGAATGCAATGCCCAGTACGGTTATACCTACGGCGAGGATGCAAAAGCACAGTTGGGACGCTATCGGGCGGATCTGGCGATTCTGTCGGTGGACGGAGTCAGCGTAGAAGCGGGAATCACCACGTTCCATGCGGACGAGGCCATGATAGACAAGATGATGATGGAACGCTCGGGAAAGACCATGATTGTGGCGGATCATTCCAAGATTGGCCGCGCTGGCTTTACCTGCCTGGCACAGATCAGCCAGGGCGTGGAACTGGTGACGGATGGTGGGTGTGATAAAGAAAAAGTTGCCCGGTTGGAAGCACAGGGACTGCGTACCACAGTAGTATAAGTGAAGTAAGATAGAAAAGAATTTTGAAAACAGCCGTCACTACTGGATGTAGTGGCGGCTGTTTTGCGCTCTTAAAGGCCTCGTATAATGTTAAGGTAATCTTGTCGTTGATCTACGACAGCGTGAATGATAACTTCTTTGGCTGTTTCGTTTATTTTGTAGAAGACCAGATCTTTTTCGAGAATCAGAACCTTATATCCCTGACGTTTTAATGCAGGATATCTGGGGGTGGTTCCGATATATGGGTCGTCACCAAGGCGAAGAAGTTGTTGTTCCATCTTATCGAGTTTTTGCAGAGCTACGTCATTTCCGAAATTTTGAGCAATGTAAAGAATGATTTTTCGGATGCCAGCATCAGCAGTGTCGGTGCGGATGATATGGTATTTCAAGATTTAATCCTCCCGTAAGATGGCGCGCAAGTCGTCAAAGGTATCGGCAATGGGAGCGGTGCGGTTGTTTCGTGCATCATCTTCTGCTTCGGCCAGAATTTCCAATAACTCAATGCGAGCTTTCATATTTTTATATTCTTCGTAGGAAAGGGATACGGTGTCGCCCCGGCCGTTTACGGTTATGATGACGGCCTCTTTATTTTCCTTACAGTGTTTTGCAATATCGTTATAGTGATTTCGCAGGTCGGCCGACGGACGGATGGTTTCCTGTAATGCGTACATGATGAACACCTCCATATATAATATATGCAAATTATATCATAATTTGTGTAGAATATCAATGAATATGAATCCTGGGGTGTCCCGAGAGAGTTTATACATTTGAACTATCCGTCGTGTTCGCCGGTACTGTCATGATAGTCATCAGGATTGAGTTGGTAAACCCAGCGGTAGTTATCCTGCTGAAAAAAGGAAGAGTAAATTTCAGCTACCGCACCCAGCGGAAACAGGGTTTCGGTGGAGTCAGATACCCGGATTTCGAAATTTTTCAGCGGCGCGAATACATTTTCCCGAATGGAACGTTCCAGTTCCTGCAGGAAAAAGTCGCCAAGCTCCACCATAAAGCCGTACAGTACTACCATTTTGGGATTGAGCAGATTGACTGCGTTGGAGATGGCTACGCCCAGGCGGACGGCTACGTCCTTCACATAGTACATACACATGGGATCGTCCATGTCCAGCGCCCAGCGGATGGCCTGAATCGTGATTCCGTCTTCCCGATGCGGGTACGAGTTCAGGGCAGAAAGTACACCGTCATCCATTGCTCTGGAGATACGGGCAGTCAGAGCCGGAAAGGCAGTGCTGGTTTCGATACAGCCAGGTTTTCCACAATAGCAGAGTTTCTGTCGGCGATCGCTGTAATCAATGACGGTATGCCCTAACTCAGCAGCTTTGCCGTCGGCCCCGGAGACAGGAATTCCATTGCAGCAGATAGAAGCGCCGATGCCATTGGACAGTTCCACACAGATAAAGTTCTGGATGCCTTTGGCGACGCCGAACCGGTATTCCGCCACAGCGGGCATCGTCACACCGCTGTAAGTCTGTACTGGGAGACCAGACAGGTCTTCAAGCTTAGGACGAAGCAGCTGATGCACCCAGGAATTGAAGTGGGTATAGTTTTCAGTCAGAGAATCCGTTGGGTGATAAAGGGCCGGATCGTAGGGGGGCTCGCTGATTCCGATGCCAACAATTTTTTTTACGTCGAATTCTTTTAACAGGAGAGTCACCTGTTCCAGAACGGCGCTGACCAGCGCTTCCTTTGGAGCGGAGGAATCCATCGGCGTCTTGGACTGGTAAAGAACCGTTCCATCTACCTGGGAGACCAGATAGAAGATATGATGCGGGGAAAAGGAAAGTCCAATGGCGCACAGATAATCCTTGTTCATCTCCAGAAGTGTTCGCTTCCGTCCAGGACCATTGGATGCGTACCCGGTCTCTATCACAAGTCCTTCCTCCAGAAGATCCTTCATAATAGCGCTGACACTGGCAGGCCGGTAATCTGTCAGAAGACTCAGCTCCGTTCGGCTGATAGGGCCCAAATGATGGATGAGGTTTAAAAGAAGATATTTTTTATGAGCGTAATTATTAATTGGCATAGACACAGCTCCCTGTATGGAAAAAATAATCCGGATTCTTACAAAAAAGTAAAAATTCAAGAAGAAAATGAAAAAATCCATGCCTTAGTTTAGCATATAGACGGGGAATATGCAATGAACAGAAAAGTAAAAATTGAAATCAAATAAAATACCAGTAAAATGCACGAATAATAGAGAAATAATTTGTAGAAAACAGAAAAAATAAAAACGAGAACGAAAATATAATTGACAAATAAAATGAAACAATTTATTCTAAATATAACGATAAAGAAAAAAACTATAGATAGTTAATAATAAAAACAGAATTAATAGTTACGATAAAAACAATAATTAGAGCATTTGCCAAATGGCATGAAATAAAAGGAGGACAAACAGATGAAAAAAGTCGGCTTTGTATGCTTTGGCGAAATAAATACGCCATTTGAAAGATTACAGATAAAGCACGATGCTGCGCTGGAAGCGCTGAAAGCAATGCAGTACGATCTGACCGACGCCGGCATCGTCATTGACGATGCCGAATACAAAACGGCGGACACAGCCATCGACATTCTGAAAAAGAAGGAATTTGACTGCTTGATCGTTTGCGTAGCGGGCTGGGTGCCGTCCCATGCGGTGATTCGGGTGATAGACGGATTCCGGCATATTCCGATGATTCTGTGGGGCCTGTGCGGCTGGTATGAGAACGGACACCTGATTACCACGGCGGATCAGGCCGGAACGACGGCACTCCGGCCAGCCATGGAGGCCATGGGATACACATTTAAATACATTTACAGTATCGTCAATAAGCCCTTGCCGATAAAGAAGATAGACGCCTATGTGTCCGCCTGCCACGCGAAGGCAGCGCTTCGTGCAAGCCGGGTGGGAACCATGGGGTATCGGGATATGCTGCTTTATGGAACCCAGTACGAGGGCAATTCCATGCGGGGACAGTTTGGTGTGGAGGTGGAACCTTTCGAGATGCTGGAGATGCTGCAGAACGCGGAGCAGCTGGCAGAAGAGGATATCCAGAAGGGAATCGCGTATGTAAAAGAACACTGGCAGTTTGAAAAAGAGTGTCCAGAGGAGACCATCGAAAAAGGTGTAAAATACACGTTGGCCATCGGTAAAAAGGTTCAGGAGAGAGGCTATCGGGCGGTGTCCCTGATCGACGTGGACGGAATGAAGAAGCTGCTGGGCTTCCCACCTGCCATGATCTTTATGCTGCTGGAGCGGTGGTACGGCGTTCTGACTGTTCCGGAAAATGATGTGATGGGAGCGGTCACACAGCTGATTTTAAAGGAACTGTCCGGACAGACCGTTCCCTATCTGGAGTACTATGAGTTTTTTGAAAAAAGCATGCTGATTGGCGTCCCGGACTTTATTCCGGAGCCGGTCACAGAGGGAGCGATCCGGGTGCTTCCGGCGGCTTTTGGTTTGCTGTCCGCGTCGCTTCTGAATGTGTCAAGGGTGAAAACAGGTTATGTGACCTGTGCCCGCCTCATCTACGCGAATGGAAAGTACCGAGTACATGCTTACACGGCGGAAGCGAAGACCCCGGAGCCCTGGAATGAGTACGGTTGGGACGATCCGGCCCCGCAGCTTCCGAGTCTGGAAGTATTCCCAGACTCCTGTACCGTGGAGGAATTCGCCCAGAAGGTTTCCAGCCAGCATGTGATTGTGGCTTATGGAAACTGGATGGAGGAGCTGCGCGATTTCTGTGGTATCATGGGAATAGAACTGGTGTAAACAACATGGGGGAAATAGGACAATGAGAGAAAAAACACTGAAAATCGGATGGGCGCAGACAAGCATCACGCCGTCGGCTCCGACGCTGATGGAGGGTCAGATGTATATGCGGTGTTCCCAGTATATACACGATCCACTGACGGCCTCGGCACTGGCGCTGGATAACGGGGATACGCAGGCGATTCTGGTTTCTATGGATATGACAGAGGTTCCGCTTCATGCCTTCGGACGGCTTCGGACGGAGCTTGAGAATCTTGGGATTCCATTTGAGCAGATTTCCTTTAATGTGACGCATACACATAATTCATCGTCCTTTTATGAGGATTTCATGCGGGTGGAAAATGAGCAGATATACGATCCGCACATCCTGCCGCACTTTGATATGCCGGAAAATATGGTGTGTGGAGAAATGGGACAGGATTTTTTCGTAGATAAAATCCGGGATTTGATAGCGGATGCCTGGGAAAAGCGGGCGCCCGGCGGTATTAGCTACGCTCATGATTACGCAGCGGTGGCTTTTAACCGCAGACCGCAATTTGGCGCAGGGGAGGATCTGGAGACTACCATGTACGGGGACTGTTCCCGGAAGGATTTCGTGCGCTTTGAGAGCGGCGTGGACACGGCGGTGGAACTTCTGTATACTTGGGATGAGCAGCAGAATCTGACCGGAGTCGTCTGCAATGTTCCCTGTCCGTCCCAGGTGTATGAGCTGCACTGCTTCCTGTCGGCGGATTACTGGGGACCGACCCGGAGCGCCATTCGCGAAAAACTGGGGAAAAATGTATATATTCTTCCGGTTTGCGGCGCAGCGGGCGACCTGGCTCCCATCGATCTGACGTATTATTCTAAGACCAATAAAAAGGCGCTTCTGGACTGGGGCGGCCAGACGAAAGAGGTGTTCCGCAATTTTGATATGACGCAGATTTGCCAGGGTATCGGCGATCGGGTTTCCGAGGCAGTGCTTCGGGGGTATCGGACGGCTCGGAATTATATCGCATACAGGCCGGTGTTCCGGCATCAGGTGCTGGCGATGGGGCTGCCCATCCGTCAAGTGTCGGAAGAGGAGTATCGGAAAGCGGTAAAGGAAGTAAAAGAGATTCATGGACGCTTTACGGAAGAAAAGCCGATGACCATGTCAGATCTGGTGAAGGCCTTTGAGCCCCAGGGCGTCATCCTGCGGTACCGACAGCAGGAAGAAAACTCTGTGTATGAATTCAAGTGCCATATCCTGAGACTGGGCAATGTGGGAATCGCCACCAATCCCTTCGAGCTGTACCAGGAGTACGCACAGCGGATCAAGGCCAGGGCTGAGGCGGAGCAGGTATTTATCATCCAGCTGGCCAATGGGGCCGGAGGCTACCTTCCTACAAGGGCTGCGGTGGCCGGTGGCTCTTACAGCTCCAAACCGGCGTCTACCATGTGCGGGCCGGAAGGCGGAGACGAACTGGTGGAGAAGACTCTGGAGAGGCTAGATGCGTTCTGGGAAGAATAAGGGAGAGACGGGATGCAATATATTGGAATGGATCTGGGAAGCACCAATACAAAAGCGGCTGTATATGATGAAAAGTTCCACTGCATTGCTATGGCCACTGCGCCACTCATTTATAAGCGGAGCAGCGGCCGGGTGGAATTTGATTTGAACCAGTATCGGGATACCCTGGCCGGGCTTTTACGGAAACTGGTTAAGACGCCCGGTGTCAGACCGGAGAAGATAGAGCGGCTGACCCTGACAGGACAGGCGGAAACTTTGGTAGTGCTGGACAAAGACGGAGAGCCACTGATGGATGCTATTTCCTGGATGGATGAGCGTTCACGGGAGGAATGTAAGGAACTGGAAGAAAAATTCTCCAAGGAGACATACATAGCCAGAACGGGCCAGCTGGCGGTGTTGCCTACCTGGCCAGCCACAAAGATCCGGTGGCTTCAAAAAAACAGGCCGGAGATATTTGAACGTGTCGGGACCTATATGTTGCTGAAGGACTATGTCGTCTACTGGCTGACAGGACAGCGCGCGGCGGATTGCTCCATTGCCACATTCACCTTTTATTTTGATATTTATCAGAAATGTTACTGGGAGGAGATGCTGGATGCCATCGGGATCACAAAGGAGCAGCTTCCGTCCCTTGCGGAACCCTGTACTCTGGCTGGAAGGTTAACGAAGGAAGCGGCTGCTCTGACGGGCCTGCCGGAGACAGTGACTATCAACCGGGGAACACTAGATCATTTCGCTGGGATGATCGGCACGGGAAATGTGACGGCGGGAGGACTTACCATGTCCGTGGGAACAGTGATGGGGCTGTCAGTATTTGCGCCGGTTGGATGGCGGTGGCAGGAAAGAGCGCAGGAAATTGCCATGCATTATGGCTTCTTTCCAGATTCCTATGTGATGCTTCCGGTGGCAGAAAGCGGCGGCGTAAGTCTGGAGTGGTTTCGGAAGACCTGTATGCCTGGAGTGAGTTATCCAAAATTAAATGAAGAACTGGAAAAGAGAACCTTTCCGGGAGAGCTGATTTTCCTGCCTTATCTTCAGGGGACTAACGCCCCGGAGATGGACGGAAAGGTTAGTGGCCTGTTTTACGGCCTGCGCGCAGAGCATGACGCGTACGATATGGCTGCGGCGGTCATGGAGGGCGTGGCCTTCCTACTTCGGAAAAACTGCGAGGCGCTTAAGGAGGCTGGGACGAAGATTCGGTACATTGTGGCCACGGGCGGAGGAAGTAAAAGCGCGGTCTGGTGTCAGATGCAGGCGGATATTACCGGACTTCCGGTGGTGATTCCCCGGGAAAAAGAGGCGGCCTGCTTCGGAGCAGCACTGGCGGGAGCGGTGGAGGCTGGAACATGTACCTCCTATCAGGAGGCGGCCGACCGCTGCGTGGAGATGGAGACACGCTATGAACCCCGCAGGATAGAAAAGTATGAGAAAAAATACCGGCAGTTTTGCGCGCTCTACCAGGCGATGGTTGCGGTGGAAAGGATGGGCCGGGAAGAGTAAAAGACAGAAGTGAGAATAAGACAGGAGCTGATTCCGACAGATTCGGAATCAGCTCCTGCTTTTTGGGAAGAAGGTATGTAGCTTATTTCTTTGTAAAATGATAGGAGGCGGCTCCGGTGGCCTCGTCATAGGAATCCATGGTAAAGGCGCAGCTGGCGGCGTCGGCCAGAGTCTGCATGATGACGGTCGTGGTGTAAGGGTACCAGGGCGATACTGTCCGGCCGGTGTCCAGAAGGTGGCGCACCGCAGGACAATAATGGACGGTGACGGTCAGGGTATCTCCAGTCAGACTGGTTTCGACGGCGTCTTCTGCCTTCTCCCGGTGATAAGTGTCGAGAATTTTCTCCTGAATGGCGGCCGGTCCTTTTTCTTTGATGGCGGTCAGAACGGGCGTGTATACATGGTGGGTGAAGGTGGTTAGGAATTCGGTCAGAGCCTCTTTTCCATAATGCTCGCCCACATAATGGATGCCCATGTTTAGAATACTGTGGAAATCCTTGTGAAAATATTCGTTCTGGGAAGCACGTCGATCCATGATTTCTGTGTTTTCATCTACGATGACACGGCCGTCAAATACTTTGGGATCGTAGATCAACATGGAACATGCGGCGTGATCGACCCCGTTAAAATTGTAGATGTATTTCAGGCCTACTTTTTCTGCAGCCTGTCGATAGGAATCGCAGTGCAGACAGTAGTCATGGTAGGGGGTGAGGCCGATTTCATCTTTTAAAGCCAGCAGTCTTCCTTTAGAAGGACAGTGATGCATTACGTTCATAAACCAGCCGCCTTTCTCGTTCAGATACATGGTGAAATCGGCAGCTTCCTCGTTCAACGTGCCAGCCCAGTAGGAATAACAGCCACGGATCCCCTGTTCCTTTACATAATTGATAAGCGGGATGCCGGAGCCTGTGGGCGCGAACAGGTAGTCCCAGAAGCGGTTTAACTCTTCACGGCCCCGTTTAGCCTCCAGAAACGTGAACAGTTCGCTGTAGCAGGGAATGAATTCGGTACAAGATAACATGTGTAAAACCTCCTTTTTAAATTAGAACAAGATCTTCACAGACCTGTCAGTGGATACATATAGCAGAAAAATCCATCAGTCGGGCAAAGGCAGCAAGTTCCGTGGAGTAATCTCCGTAGGCCAGGGCGTAATGCTGACCGGCATAGGCGCTGCAGAAATCTTCGATGCTGCCGTCCAGACGGACGTCCAGGGCCGGCATACAGCCGCTTCGGGGGCTGGTGGGAAGCCCCTGACCGGTTCCGTAGATCAGGTGATAGGTTCCCACATCCTCCACAATGCGAAGAAATGTAACCTTTTCCGGCCGCAGGACGCCGCAGACCTGTACGCCGGAAAATCCGGGATGCTCCATGAACTTCTGGACGCATACGCCGGGCGCGCCCATACTGAGGGGCAGAAAACCGCAGGGCGAGAAAGTTACCACATTTTCTTTGTGAGAGAGAGCGTCTCCGTAGGTGACAGTTTCCCCGGAGAGGGCCTGCAAAAGCAGCATGGAGACGGTATTTGGAATATCGCCCTCGCAGGAAGCCGTGACGCCTTCGTCCGCAAGCAGGGACAGAGCGACGCAGGGAACCACCCGGTATTCCTTGGAAAATTCATACTGGCATTTGATGTTGACTGCCGACCAGCGATGCTCCTGACAGAGGGAGGTGAGGGCGGCGTAGAGGGCCAGGGTCTGTCGGAGAACCTCTGACTTAAAATCACGGCGGATAGCCGCGCGGTTCTGCAGCTTGTCCCATGCGGAATCGATGTCGGCCTCAGAGACGGTTTCCGCCCGGCGGATCAGGGAATAGGAATCCATCTGTTCCACTTCAGGGCCCAGCTTCCAGCGCATCAACACGTGATCGAAGGTACCGGGATAGATGCTCATGGAAGTGTAGCCGAAGAGTCCGATACGCGAGTAAAAAAGCGTATGACAGGCATGGGCCGCGCGGGCGAAGGCCTGAAGCTTCTGTTGGATCGCCTTTTCCTTCCAGCTTCCGATCAGTACATCGATGGGAAGCTGCAGTCGCTTTAGGGGGCCGGACAGCATGGCTGCGGAGACGTATGAACCGGTACTTTCCGTGACGCCGTTCACTTCCTCCAGAGGAAAGCCCCATAAAATACAGGGGAGTCCACGGAGCTCTTTTAATACTGTGGTGACAAGGCTGCACTCAGTCCAGGTCAGAAGAATGAGGACGGCGCCGGAAAAGGAACCGTTCAGGGATTCCCGGCCGGCTGCGATGGCCTGGGCGTCTGTCACGATGACTGGGGCCGACTCCGGGGTGTAAAAGCAGTCCGGGGAGAGGGAAGCGGCGATATGACGCCGGATGGCCTCTGAGTTTTCGTTCAGATAGTCCGGGTGCCCGATCCACAGGACATTTATTTTTTGCATGAAACATCCTCCTTTACAAAAAGAATCAAGTGTATTGCTGGAAATATTGAAAATTTTATGAAATTAAAGCGTAAAACTGAAAATCAAAAACTTTCCAAAACGAAAGATTTTGAAAGAAAAACATAAATAGAAGTGATCAAGAACATTAAAGCATAAAAACGAAAAAAAGTCTAGCTTAAATGAGAAAAAATATAAAGAATTTACGAAAAAGTGAAAAAATAGATTGACAAATATGGCAAATATGGATTAGTATTAAGACAAGCTTTTTCGAAAAAGAAAACAACGGAAACAAATGAAAAATGAAAACAAACAAAACTTTTCATTTCGAAAGGGAAAACAAATATTTCCAAAACGAAAGAAATGGAAAAAGAGAAGGAGGAACTTTTTATGCAGACGGGTGCAAAGGAAAAGAACGGAATTATCGAAAGCCTTTCCACATTTTTAAGCAATTACGTAATTGTCCTTCCGATCATCCTGCTGATTATTGCCTGGACAATTATAGCTCCCAACTTTATGAGCTACAGCAACTGGATGAATATCCTCAGGCAGGTTTCGATGATTGCAATTCTGGCAGCAGGCGCATTTTTTATCATGGCAACCGGTGATTTCGACCTGGGTCTTGCTTCGGTAGTAGGTATTACAGGCTGCGTATTTGCAAAACTGATTGTTACCTTCGGCTGGCATCCGGCGCTGGCGGCAGTGGCGGCGATTCTTCTGGGTGTTCTGACCGGTGTGATCAACGGATGTCTGGTTACATACTTCGGAATCCCGGCATTTATCGCGACGCTGGGTATGCAGTATATCGCGAGAGGTCTCTGCTATGTAGTTACCAATTCCTATCCGATTACCGGACTTCCGGATTCCATCGGATGGATCGGAAGAGGCTACTTAAACATCGGCGGCAAGGACCTGATTCCCTGGCCGGTCGTATTCATGATTTTGATTTACGCTGTTACAGCTTTTGTGGCAGCCAAGACCAAGTTTGGCCGTTATGTATACGCAGTAGGCGGCAACGCAGAGGCAGCATGGCTGTCCGGTATCAACGCAAGTCAGATTAAGAGAGCTGTATTTACGCTGGGCGGTCTGGCTGCAGGTATCGTAGGTATCATTCTGGTATCCCGTCTGAGTTCAGGTCAGCCGCAGGGCGGAACTGGCTGGGAGTTCAAAGCGGTTATCGCGGTTGTCATGGGAGGCGTATCTCTGACGGGCGGTAAAGGAAAGCCCATCGGCGTAGCATTGGGAGCTGTATTTGTAGGTATTCTGGAAAATGGAATGACCCTGTTGAATATCAGTTCCTATTATCAGCAGGTAGTGCAGGGAATCGTACTGGTTGTGGCGATTGGATTTGACGTATATAAGAGTAAACGGCAGGCAGAATCAAAGTAAGGAGGCGTTCACATGGAGGATAATCGGGAAGTAATTCTTGACATAAGAAATGTAACCAAAACGTTTCCGGGAGTAAAGGCGCTGACTGACGTGACCTTTCAGGTACGAAGAGGCAGCGTACACGCTCTGGTAGGAGAAAACGGAGCGGGAAAATCGACTCTGATCAAAGTCCTGACAGGCGTGTACCGGGCAGATTCTGGCGGATACTGGTTCAAGGGACAGGAAGCCCATGTGAAAACTCCGCTGGAAGCGCAGAAGCTGGGTTTGAGCGTCGTACATCAGGAGCTGAAGCTTTCAGAGACCCTGTCTGTGGCGGAAAATATTTTCTTGGGAAGACCCTTTATGACGAAGGCGCACCTGGTAGACTGGAAGAAACTGCGGCAGGAAGCGAAGAAGCTTCTGGACAGTCTGAATATTGATCTGGATGTGGATATGGAAGTGGCAAGACTGTCCGTAGCCCAAAAACAGATTGTAGAGATTTGCAAGGCACTTTCCTTTGACGCGGAGTTGCTGATTATGGATGAGCCGTCGGCGACCCTGACCGACAAAGAGCTGGATTGCCTATTCCATATCATTGACCTGCTGAAGGAGCGGGGCGTTACTATTGTATATATTTCCCACCGTATGGAGGAGATTTTCCGAATCGCGGATATGGTGACGGTTCTGCGTGACGGATGTCAGATTGATACCCTTCCGGTAAAATCAGTGGACAGAGCGAAGCTTATTTCTCTGATGGTAGGCCGGGATATCGTAAACGAGTATCCGAAGCTGGAGGCGGAAATCGGGGATGTGGCCCTGGAGGTAAAGAATATTTCCACACTGAAGCTCTTACATGACGTGAATTTCAATGTACGTCATGGGGAAATCGTGGGCCTGGCAGGTCTGGTAGGAGCCGGAAGAACCGAGACAGCCCGTGTCATCTTCGGAGCGGACAAACGGACCGGCGGTGAGATTTACATCGACGGAAAAAAGGTGGAAATCCATTCCGTTATGGATGCGGTAAAGCATAAGATTGCGCTGGTTCCCGAGGATCGGAAGCAGCAGGGCCTGATCTTGATTCATTCCATCAGCGCCAACACGGCGATCGTGGATTTGAACAATATCTGTACCGGCGGCCTTCTGAACAAAAAGAAAGAAAAGGATCTGGCGAAAAAGTATATCGAAATGCTTGGCACAGCCACCTCTTCCGAGGAGAAGGAGGTACGTCTTCTGTCCGGCGGCAACCAGCAGAAGGTCGTGCTGGCCAAATGGCTGGCGGTAGATTCGGAGATTTTGATCTTTGACGAGCCGACCAGGGGCGTAGACGTGGGAGCCAAGGCGGAGATTTACAAGCTCATGTGCCAGCAGGCGCAGGCAGGAAAGGCCGTTATCATGATTTCTTCGGATATGCCGGAGCTGATCGGTATCTGTGATCGGATTTACGTCATGCGCGAGGGTACGATTTCGGGTGAAATCGAGCGTGAGATCTTCAGCCAGGAAGCGATTATGGAGTACGCGGTATCCTGATGAGATAAAACAGAACTTTTGTCGCGTGTCGACAGAAAATATAATATTTTATAGAAGGAGGATTTCTATGAAAAAGAGAACACTGAACAAACTGATGGCACTTGGGTTAGCAGCATCTATGGTACTCGGTATGGCAGCCTGCGGTTCTTCAGGCGACACCAAGGAAGAGGGACAGGGTACAGCGGAAAGTACTACAGCTTCTGCGGATGATACCGCTACGGCAGACGCGGATTCCGGCGATAAGATCGTAGTCGGCGTAGACCTGTACTACAGACGTGACGAGTATTATGTAGATCTGGAGACCACCTTCCGCGCTTACGGTGAGGAAAAGGGCTATGAGATGGTAATCAGTGACGCGGACGGAGACGTAACCACACAGATTTCCCAGATCGAGGACTTTATCACTCAGGGTGTAGACGTGATCCTGCTTGCGGCGGCAGACCCGACAGCGCTGATTCCGGCGTGTCAGGACGCCATTGACGCAGGAATCCCGGTTATCTGCTACGACGGTGGAATCGATTCCGATATTCCGGCTACCAAGGTTATCTTCGATTACTACGAGGACGGCGCTATGGTAGCAGAGTGGGCGAAGCAGTACATCACAGATAATCTGGGCGGCAAGGCGAAGGTAGCGATTTTGGATTTCCCGGCGTCCCCGATTGTATGCGGACTTCGTGCGCAGGGCTTTGCGGAAACCATTTCTCAGCTTGACGGTGTGGAAATCGTAGCGCAGCAGGATGGCAAGGCAAGCCGTACCGACGCAATGGCAGTGATGGAGAATATCCTGACTGCAAATCCGGACGTGGATCTGGTATACGGCATCAACTATGATACAGGCGCAGGCGCTGCATCTGCAATCGAGGCAGCAGGCTCCAAGGCAGTGGTATGCTGCAATGCATGGGGACAGGAAGGCTTTGAGAAACTGGAGAATAACGATCCGTACATCAAGTGTATGGCGGCTTCCTCTCCGGTAACCCAGGCTCACGACGCTATTGATGCCATCGCTTCGGCACTGGCAGGCGAAGAACTTCCGAAGGAGACCCTGTCTCATTCCACACTGCTGACTGCAGAGACTATCAAAGATTTTGACTGGAAGTCCATCGTAGCAGCAAGAAAGTAAACACAGAATAAAACCAGCAGGAGCCCGTTTCATGGGCTCCTGTGAAAATCATCGGCGTAAAGGGGAGAAAAACTATGGCACTGTATCTGGCGATTGATCTGGGAACCACCGGCTGTCGCAGCATTCTTTTTGACGAAAAACTTACGCAGCTTCGGGATTCTTACCGGGAATACGGACTTATCACACCGCGGGAAAACTGGGTGGAGCAGGACGCCAATCTTTGGTGGACACTGACGCTGGAGACCGCAAAGGAAGTGTTTCAGGATGCAGACAGAACGAGTGTGGAAGGAATTTCCATAAGCTCCCAGGGTATTACACTGGTGCCGGTTGACGGAGATTTGAATCCTCTGCATAATGGAATTAATTGGCTAGACGCGCGTGCGAAAGAAGAAGCGGTTCAGATAACGGAAGATTTTGGAACGGAATATATGTTTGAACTGACCGGAAAGCCGATTGATCCCTGTTATTTTCTCCCAAAGCTTTTGTGGATAAAAAAGCATCTGCCAGAGGTATACCACAAAGCCTGGAAGTTTCTGATGCCGATGGATTATCTGACGGCAAAGCTGACGGGAAAATGCCTGACGGATCACAGTATGGCTTCCGGTACTTTATTATATGATATTCGAAAACATGTCTGGAGCCGGGAGGTTCTGGAGAAATATGAGATAGCAGAAGAAAAGCTTCCCAGGCTTGCCTGGAGCGGCGAGGCGGCGGGGCCGCTTCTTCCGGAGATTGCAAAGGAGCTGGGACTTTCGGAAAACTGTATGGTCGCTGTGGGAGCGCAGGATCAGAGATGTGCGTCCCTGGGAGCGGGACTGGGAATGGATACCATGACCATATCTCTGGGCACATCAGGAGCTATATGCAGATACTGGGATCATGTGGACACAGAAAGAAGCAGAAAGGTCGGCTGGTCGGCTTATATCGATGAAAAAAGCTGGGTGACGGAGGGCGTGATCAATACAGCCGCTGTGTGCCTGCGGTGGCTCAGGGATGAGATGTTCCCGGGAAAGAGCTATGACGAGATAGGAAAAGAGGCGGAGGCGGCCAGAGAGCGGGGAAGTACCGTGCGGTGTTATCCCTATTTCAATGGTCCAAGCAGTCCGGACTATTATCCGGAGGCCGAAGGGTGCTTTTACGGAGTTAACCTGGCGTCGGGGCGCGGCGATTTCGCGCTGGCTGTGATGGAAGGAATTGCGTATCAGATACGGATTCTTCTGGAGGCCATGGAAGCCAGCGGCCATGTACGGCGGCTGGTATTGTTCGGCGGAGGCGCCCGGAGCGATCTGTGGTGCAGAATTATCGCGGACGTGACGGGAATGGAGATTCAGGTTCCGGTGACTTCCGAAGCGGCGGGAGCCGGAGCGGCGATCCTGGCTGGAATCGGCACGGGAGAGTTTGCAAAGGGCAGACTTCCTGCGTTGTTGGTCAGCAGATGCTACAAACCGGGAGAATGGCAGCAGGCATACGAGGAAAAATATCGAAAATATAGAGAACTGGAGCACAGAATCTGGCGCTAGGAGGATGCGGGAATGCTTTTTATTAAGAATGCGAAAATCGTCCTGGAAACGGGAATCCTGTGGGACGGGGTTCTGGCGGTGGAAGGCGACCGGATTGCGGCGGTCGGAAAGGCCTCAGAGATAGAAATTCCGAAGGACGCGGAGGTACTGGACGCGCAGGGACTTTATGTAGGTCCCGGTTTTGTAGATATTCACGTACACGGCGGAGGCGGACATTTCTTTTACGCGGAGCCGGAAGAAGCGGCGGAGCATTTCCTCAGACATGGAGAGACGTCCATACTGGCTACTCTTTATTATGATCTTCCAAAGAAGGAATTTGCGGAGGCCATCGAGCGGGTAAAAGAAGCGCGAAACCGTGGAGGGGCCGCGCAGGCCATCGCGGGCTTCTATATGGAAGGCCCGTACATGAATCCGAAGTACGGAGCCTGTGCAGAGAAAAATAAGTGGAGAGGAACGATCCGGAAAGAGGATTTTCAGGAAATCGTGGATCGGGCAGGTACACTGGCCAGGGTCTGGGCGGTTGCCCCGGAGAGAGAAGGCCTGGAACCATTCCTATCCTATGCAAAAGAGATAAATCCCGGCGTGGTATTCAGCGTCGGTCACAGCGAGGCGTCACCGGAGCAGGTGCGGAGTCTGAAGTTTTATGGACTGCGGCTGCAGACCCACTGCATGGACGCCACGGGAAGAGTGGAAAAATGGGCCGGAACCCGCGGCTGCGGGCCGGACGAAGCATGTTTTCTGGATTCGGATATGTATGCGGAGATTATCTGCGATTCGCAGGGAATCCATGTCAATCCGGATATGATTCGTCTGATTTTGAAAGTGAAAGGGATGGAAAAAGTCATCTTGATTACGGACAGCTTCGTAAGTGAAGAGCCGGGACCGAAGGAACTGGAATACATTCAGGATCTGGTGTTCGATGCGAACGGAGGACTGAACGGAAGCAGACTGACGCTGGATGTGGCTTGTAGGAACCTGATGACGCATACCAACTGCGGCATCGCGCAGGCGTTTATGATGGCGGCGGGCAATCCAGCGAGAGTCATCGGAATGGAACACGAAATCGGTACTATTGCCGTCGGAAAGCGGGCAAATCTGGTGCTGGTAGATGACATGTTTCATGTAAAAAAGGTACTAGTAGGAGGAAAAGTTTGGCAGCAGGAACAGCGCAAAAAGAACGTTTGAACAGAATTATCCAAAATCTGGAAATAAAAAAAGCGGTTTCAGTGAGTGAACTGAGTAGAGAGCTTGCCACCTCCGTGGTGACCATCCGCAAGGATTTGCAGCGGCTGGAGCAGGAGGGAAAACTGAAGCGCGTTTCCGGAGGGGCAGTTTTGACAAATAGCCAGGAGGAGGGGACGGATCTGGGGTATTCTAAGGAAAAACCCAACCGCGATCTGAAGCTGGCAGTGGCGAAAAAGGCAGCTGAACTGATTCAGGACGGAGATTCCCTGATTATGACGGCCGGAATGACTACGCACATGACTGTGCGGTACGCAGGCGACCGGGCCGGACTTAAAATTGTGACGGATTCTCTGATTACAGCAGAAGATTTATGTCGGCATGCGGAGTGGCAGGTGATTATCCTGGGCGGCGAGATATGCGAGCGGGATTTCTTTGTCCACGGGCGCGATGCGGTACGGCAGGTAAGCAGATATATGGCGGATAAAGCCATTGTAACCATGGACGGCGTGGATGTGGACGCGGGACTTACCACACTTCGCGTGGAGGGCGTCAATACGCTGAAATCCATCCTGGCAAGGGCGAGAGCAAAAATTCTGGTTGCGGATATTACCAAGATAGGAATTGAGAGCTGCTGCCATGTTGGAAACATCACGGACGTAGATATTCTGGTGACCAACAGGACGGAGGACGCAGAGAAGCTTAAGATCCTGAAGTCGATAGCGGAGAAAGGCGTCGAGGTGATCTGCACTGACGAGGTTGAATAGAAAAAGGCAGGGTGAGAGATAGAATGACATTAAAGGCAGGCATGGCAATAACGGATATTTCACCGGAAAAGGGAGAAGAGCTTGGAGGATATCCCCACTATCCCAGGCATAATACAGGGGTACACGACCCGCTTCAGGCAGCGGCGATGTATCTGAATAACGGAACGGAAGAGATAGCCCTGGTTACACTGGATCTTCTCTTTTATTCCAAAAAGCATGTGAAAGAGGTGCGGGAACGCGTTCGGCAGGCATGTGGAATTCCAGAGAATCACGTGATGATAAGCTGCTCCCATACCCATTCAGGCCCGTGGGCTGCGGGACGTCTGGATATCGAAAGTCTGGAAGCGGGCGCACAGCAGCCTGAGGAATATGTAAAATCTCTGAATGATAAGATTGTATCTGCGGTGGAAAGCGCGAAGAAGGAAGCTTTTGAGGCGGAATTTACTTCGGGAACCGCCCATTGTGGAGCAGAATCCGGAGTGGGTGGCAACAGACGGGCACCCGGCGGACCACACGACCCCCTGGTCAGCGTGATGGCTGTCCGGGATAAAGAGAAAAAAATCCGGGGGATCTTTGTGAATTATACTTTACATCCGACATTTATCCATGAGTGGAGTACTGTGTGTACGGCGGATTATCCCGGTTATCTGAAGCAGCAGCTGCGGGAAATGCATCCGGACGCAGTGATTGGATTTTCCCAGGGAGCTTCCGGCAATCAATCCAGCCGTTACTACCGGCAGGGCGAGAGTTTTGATGAGGCTGAACGCGTGGGAAGAATTCTCGGAAAAGCGGCGGATACGGTGCTGGAGCACGCAGCATGGACCGGCGAGCTTCCCATCCGGACGGCGGATAAGAGCATCGAGTTAGAGCTTCGTACCTTTGGCACCGAAGAAGAACTGGAAAAAAAGGTGGCTCAGGACAAGAAAACCTACGAAGAGTTGTATGAAAAGTATGGAAAATCAGAGAACCGTGAGGAATATTACCTGTGGCAGAATGCAAACCTGAAGATGTTGGGCTCAGAGGATCAGCTGGGCTATGTGAAAATGCAGAAACAGGGAATGCGGATTGAACTGCTGACGGATGAAAATCCGGCGGAGATTCAGGTGATTATTCTGGGAGATACCTGTATCGTGGGTGTGCAGGGTGAGATTTTTGTGGAATACGCCCTGTATATCAAGGCCATGGCTGGATATGAAATGGTGGTATTCAACGAGCTGACCAACGGCTGTCTGCCGGGTTATCTGTATACGCCGGAGTCTCTGGTGGAGGGCGGCTATGAGACGGATACATCCATGCTGGGAGAAAAGTTTGGTCGACATCTGGTAGATGCGGTACTGGACGTGATTGAAGAGACAAAGCATTGAAAAGATAAAGCATGGAAAAGGAGGAAAACCAGATGATTTTTGGAGAAGACAATTTTACATTTAAACAGGCTGATTTTTATCCCTTTAAAGACGCGGAAGAAATCAAACGGGTAAGAGCGATTACAAAAGAAGAGATCATGGCGTTAAACGGAAAGCATCCGTCCAATCCCAATATCTTCCTGGAAGTACTGCCGGATGACGATGTGGAGATGGTGATGATAGCGGATATTGTAAAGAGAATCGTGGATTCCGATCGTTACGATAAGAAGGTTGTGATGATTATGCCGAATCCGTCTCCCACCTACCGAAAGGTGGCCTATCTGCTGCATCAGCTGAAGGTAAACTGTAGAAATGTCAAATTCTACATGATGGACGAATGGGCGGACCAGGATGGAAATATCGCGCCTCTGAGCTATAAGGCAGGATTTGGCAATGCGTTTTACCGCTTTATGGTGTCTCAGATTCTGGATCTGGGCTTTAAAGAGGAGAACTTTATCTATCACAGCAATAAAATTACACCGGATTATTCCAAAATGTTGGAGCAGGACGGCGAGGCAGATATTGTATACAGTGGTCCGGGATGGCCGGGACATCTGGCGTTTATCGACCCGGTAGAAGACTGGTTCCAGCCGACCATGGAAGAGTACTGCGCTCAGGGAGCCAAGGTAGCGAATCTGCATCCGCTGACCATTGCGCAGAACTCCCTGCACGGCTCTTTCGGATGCTCCGGCGATATTGCCAATGTACCACCCATGGGAGCAATGATGGGTCCGCGTGACGCCATGAAGGCGAAAGAGATCCTGGATGTTCACAGTATTACCACAGCGGGAAGCCATGTGACCTGGCAGAGACTGACCTCCAGAATGTGCATCTTCGGAAAGCCATCCCAGGAGGTTCCGGCGTCGATTTTGCAGCTTCGTGAGAATCCGACCCATATCATTATGAGTGAAAATCTGGCAGCGACTATCCAGCCGGATTATATGTTCCAGTATTAAGAGGAACTGCCTATGAAAGTTCGGGACAGAGAGAAGATCATTTTAGAGATTCTACAGGAAAAACAACTGGTCAGCGTAGACGAACTGAGCCGGAAGTTTGGAGTGTCTGTAGTAACCATACGGAAGGATTTGCAGCATCTGGAGGATGAAGGGAAGCTTGTGCGTACCTTTGGGGGTGCGGCGGCAGGCGGTGTGGAAAGCCGGGAGCAGCAGCGATTGGAGGCCATAGACCGGATAGCGGCCCGTACGGCTGAGGAGATCCGGGACGGAGACTGCGTGATCTTAAACGCAGGCAGCACCACTCTGCTGACAGCACGAAAATTTCAAAAGCTGCGTGAACTGACGGTTATCACAAATTCTGTTTCGATAGCAAGAGAGTTGAGTGTCCAGGAGGAGATACAGCTGATACTGCTGGGAGGCGAAATGACGGCCAACGCTGTATTTACCCATGGCGGAGCGGCCATTGGCCAACTGGAGCAGTACAAGGCGGACAAGGTGATTCTTTCCGCCAGCGGAATCAGTTGCAGAACCGGAATTACAACGCGTCATATGGAAGCCGCAGATTTATTCCATAAAATGATAGAGCGCGCAGACGAGGTTTTTGTGGTGGCAGACGATACGAAAGTAGGATTTGAAAGCTTTTACTATGTCAGCGACCTGAAGGTGGCGGACAAAGTTATCACAAACCGCTGTGAAGCCAGCGAAGCAGAGCTATGCAAAATGGAAAAAATGGGGATAGAAGTGATACGCTGTTGAGTGGACAATTACATAAGGTACAGAGCGGACGCAGAGGAATCTGTGTCCGTTTTGTTTTGCACTGGCAGAGCCTCTCGCTTGACAAACTGCGGATTTCAGCATACCATAGTCCCGTAATGGCCGGGAAAGGCCATCGGGTAACAACATTCGGAGGTACACAAAATGCTGATACGCTTATTTTCCTATATGAATCAGTATAAAAAATACGCCGCCCTGGCAGTGATCTGCATCATGACGGAGGGAATCTTTGAGCTCCTGGTGCCACTCATCATGGCGGATCTCATCGACGTGGGCGTGGCGAACGGCGACCGGAGCTACATCTATATGAAGGGCTTACAGATGGTGGCCTGCGCGCTGATAGCGCTGGTGCTGGGCGTGGGAAGCGCCCGATTCGCGGCACTTACCGGTCAGGGACTGGGCGCAGAGTTGAGAAAAGCCGAGTATGAGAAGCTTCAGGGCTACTCCTTTGCCAACATCGATCATTTCCGTTCCTCATCCCTGGTGACGCGGCTCACCAGCGACGTGACGAATATTCAGAACGCGGTATCCATGGGTATGCGCCCCTTCTGCCGCGGACCTATGATGCTGGTGGTGGCCACCGGAGTGGCTTTTTCTATTAATCATACCCTGGCCATTGTGTTCTTTGTGGCATTGCCGGTACTGGCTACAGCTTTGTTTGTAATTACCATGAAGGTGCGTCCGCTTTATTCCCGGATGCAGACCGCCATTGATACGGTGAACCGGATTGTCCAGGAGAATCTGACGGCGGTTCGTGTGGTCAAGGCCTGCGTCCGCGGCGGATATGAGGTGGAAAAGTTCGAAGAGGGTAATCAGAAGCTACGGCAGGAATCGGAGACAGCTTTCCGGCTGGCGGCTTTGAACATGCCCGCCATGCAGTTTGTCATGTACGGCACGATTCTTTCGATTCTGCTCTTTGGCGGCTATCTGATTCAGAAAGGCAGTATGAAGGTGGGCGAGCTCACCGGATTCTTAAGCTATGTACTGCAGATTCTGAATTCCCTGATGATGATTTCCAATGTGTTTCTGATGCTGACCCGCTCCATGGCCTCCGGCGCGCGGATTCTGGAGGTCATCGACGAAAAGGTGGATCTGACGGATGAAAAGGCCAGGGACATCGAAGTGAAGCACGGCAGCGTGGAGTTCGAGCATGTGTGGTTCAAGTATAAAAAAGAGGCGAAGGAATATGTGCTTTCGGACATTTCCTTCCATATAGAAGCGGGCCAGACGGTGGGCGTCATCGGTCAGACCGGCGCGGCCAAGTCCACGCTGGTGCAGTTAATTCCAAGACTTTATGACGCCACCGAGGGCGTGGTGAAGGTGGACGGCGTGCCGGTGCAGGAGTACCCCATGGCGCATCTGCGGGATGCCATTGCCATGGTGCTGCAGAAAAACACCTTGTTTTCCGGAAGTCTGCTTGATAATCTGCGTTGGGGAAAGGAGAACGCTTCCCGGGAGGAGATCGAAGAGGCCTGCCGTATCGCTTGCGTGGACGAGGTGCTGGAGCGGCTGCCGCAAGGGTATGAGACTGAGATGGGTCAGGGCGGCGTCAATGTGTCCGGCGGCCAGAAGCAGCGGATCTGCATCGCCCGGGCGCTCTTAAAGAAGCCGAAGATCCTGATCCTTGACGATTCCACCAGCGCCGTGGATACGGCCACCGAGGCGAAGATCCGGGAGCGGATGGGAAAAGCCCTGCCTGACATGACGAAAATCATCATCGGACAGCGGATTTCTTCTGTCCGGCACGCGGATCAGATTATCATTCTGGACGATGGCCGGGTCAGCGACATCGGCACCCACGAGGAGCTGCTGACCCGCAGCGAAATCTATCAGCAGATTTACGAATCCCAGAAGGAAGGAGTGGAGCTTTAATGGCGAAGTACAGTTATGTGGGTTATAAGCGGCCCAGGAATACGAAGAATACCCTGAAGCATCTCCTTCATTATATGGGCCTCCACAAATGGATGTTTTTACTGGTGGGACTTCTGGTGTGCGTCAGCACCGGGGCCAGCGTCATGGGAACTTATCTTCTGAAGCCGGTTATCAACCGCTTTATCATGCCCGGCGATAGGAAGGGGCTGGTCGGCGCAGTGGCGGCCATGGGTGTCATGTACCTCTGCGGGGCGCTTGCGACCCTGGCCTACAATCAGCTCATGATCAAATCGGCCCAGACCGTGGTGCAGGAGATCCGAAGCGATCTCTTTGCTCATGTGCAGACCCTGCCCTTAAGCTATTTCGACGCCCACACCCACGGCGAACTCATGAGCCGCTTTACCAACGACGTGGATACGGTGCAGGAGGCCATGAACAACAGTTTTGCCATGGCGATCCAGAGCTTCCTGACGCTGGTGGGAACCATTGTCATGATGATGGTCTTGAGCGTGCGGCTGTCTCTGATTGTTATGGTGTTCCTGATTCTCATGGGCATCTTTATCCGGACCAACAGTAAGAGGAGCCAAAAATATTACCAGCGGCAGCAGGCGGAGCTTGGCAGGATCAATGGCTTCTCGGAGGAAATGATGGCGGGCCAGAAGGTGGAGAAAATCTTTAACCATGAGAAGGTTAACTTTAAGATTTTCTGCGGCCTCAATGAGAATTTCCGGAAGGAATCCACGGACGCCCTGACCTACACGGGCATGCAGGTGCCCACCGTGGTCAGTCTTTCCTATCTGAATTACGCAGTGTCGGCCTGTGTGGGCGGTATTTTCACCCTGAACGGCTTTCTGGATATCGGAAGCCTGTCCTCCTATCTGGTGTTTGTACGCCAGAGCGCATTGCCCATGAACCAGTTTACGGCCCAGATCAACCAGATCCTGACGGCCCTGGCCGGAGCGGAGCGGATTTTCGACCTGATGGAGGCCGAGCCCGAGGCAGACGAGGGCGACATAACTCTCTGCAATGTTTTGGAGGAAAATGGAAAGATAAAAGAGACCGACGAGCGCACCGGACACTTTGCCTGGAAGCTTCCGGCGGCGGAGCCGGGCGGCAAGACGGAACTGCGGAAACTCCGGGGCGATGTGAAATTCGACAACGTGGTCTTCGGCTATGTGCCGGAGAAGCACATTTTAAATGGGATCTCCCTGTACGCCAAGCCCGGCCAGAAAATCGCCTTTGTGGGCAGCACGGGAGCCGGAAAGACTACGATTATCAATCTGATTAACCGGTTTTACGAGATCGAGTCAGGCACCATCACCTACGACGGCATCGACATCCGCCGGATTCGGAAGGAAGATCTGCGCCATTCCCTGGCAATGGTCATACAGGAGACCCACCTGTTTACCGGAACCATTGCCGATAATATCCGCTACGGAAAGCTGGACGCCACCGACGGTGAGGTGCGGGAGGCGGCCAGGATCGCCAATGCGGATTCCTTTATCCGCCGTCTGCCGGACGGCTACGATACCATGCTCTACAGCGACGGCAGCAATCTGTCCCAGGGACAGCGGCAGCTCATTGCCATTGCCCGGGCGGCCATCGCGAAGCCGCCGGTCCTGATTCTGGATGAGGCCACCAGCTCCATCGACACCAGAACGGAGCGGCTCATAGAGAAAGGCATGGATGCCATCATGGATGGCCGGACCGTATTTGTCATCGCCCACCGCCTTTCCACCGTGCGAAATTCCAAGGCCATCATGGTGCTGGAAAAGGGCGAAATCATCGAACGGGGCGACCATGAGGCGCTGCTTTCGGAAAAAGGGCGGTACTATCAGTTATATACCGGCCAATTTGAACTGGAATAAACTGGAAGAAAGATAAATTGTATACAAACAGGATTTCCGAAATCCGGAGTGCATGGAGGACGAAAATCCTGTTTTTTGTTCGGAAAATCCGGATTGTATTGAAAAAAATACTGGAATACAGTTCAATTCTGCGATAGAATAAAGTGATCATAAATACAAGTCTATCGACATAAATTTAACAATATTGTCAAAAAATTCTCGAAATTGTTCGAAGATTGTCTATTTTTTATCTAAAGTTGTATCCCAATAATAAGTATGATAAAGTGAATATGAGACAAATGCTACAAAAGCATGAAGGAAGGAAAAAGCTTATGTTCAAGAAGACATTTAAAGGCGGCGTGCATCCGGACGACGGAAAACGGTACGCCAAGGATGCGTCTTACCGTGCATATCTTCCCCAGGGAGAGCTGGTATTTCCCATGAGTCAGCATATCGGAAAACCGGCGAAGCCACTGGTGAAGAAGGGCGATACGGTGCTGGCCGGCCAGCTGATCGGCGAAGCGGACGGCTTCGTATCGGCGAATATCGTCAGCTCCTGCTCCGGAACGGTAAAGGCTGTTGAGAACAGAAGAACAGCATCCGGTGCCAAGGTGATGTCCGTAGTGATCGAGAATGACGGACAGTACACCCTTGCAGAGGGCATCGGTGTCGAGCGCGACTACAAGATGCTTGGCAAAGAAGAGATTCTCGGAAGTATACAGAAAGCAGGTATCGTAGGAATGGGCGGAGCCGGATTCCCGGTTCATGTGAAGCTCGCTCCAAAGAATGCAGACGAGATCCGCTACATCATCGCGAATGGCGCGGAGTGCGAGCCTTATATCACCTGCGACGATCAGCTTATGCGTACAAAAAGCATGGAGCTGGCAGAAGGTATGAGAATTCTGTTAAAACTGTTCCCGGCGGCAGAGGGTGTCTTCCTGATCGAGGAGAATAAGCCGGAAGCCATCGCGGCTATGGAAAAGGCCTGTGCAGGCGATGAGAAGCTGAAGGTTCACGCGGCAAAATGCAAGTACCCCCAGGGCGGCGAGCGTTCCATCATCCAGGTGATCGCAGGCATCGACCTGAAGCTTGGTATGCTCCCGGCGGACGCTGGCTGCGTGGTGGACAATGTGGCGACCATTTACGCCATTTATCAGGCCGTATGTAAGTCCATCCCGCTGATGGAGCGTGGTTTCACCGTATCCGGCGATGTGGTAAAGGAGCCCTGTAATCTGATTGTGAAGATTGGAACCAATATGGCGGAGGTTCTGGAGACCGCAGGAGGCATCCGGGATGGCAAAGAGGCAGAAAAGTATCTGAGCGGCGGTCCCATGATGGGTATGGCGCTGGCAGACTTAAATGTACCGATCTGCAAGAATAATAACGCGCTGACCGTGCTGGGTGAGGATCCGGTAGCCAAGGCAGAGCAGCAGGAGACCGCGTGTCTGCGCTGCGGAAGATGTACGAGAGTCTGTCCTCTGGGCCTGTCTCCACAGGAGATGATGGATGCGGCCAAGAGAAGACGCTTCGTCCGTTACGAAAAGAAGCTGTACGGCCTGGAGTGCATTGCCTGCGGCTCCTGTACCTATGTCTGTCCGGCCAAGCGGCCCCTGATGCAGACCTTTAAGCAGACCAAGGCGGAGATTATGGCGAAGAAGAGAGCCGCGCAGGCGCAGCAGGGAGGTGCGAAGAAATGAGTAAACTGATGAATGTATCCTCCAGCCCCCATGTGCGGAGTAAGCTCACCACCAGACATGTCATGTGCGACGTGATTCTGGCGCTTCTTCCGGCGACGGTCATGGGCGTATATCATTTCGGATTTTCCGCTCTGGTGACAATTCTGGTGTCCATCGCGGCGGCGGTTCTGACAGAGTTTTTATTTGATAAGGCAACCGGAAAAGAGAACACGATTACAGATTGCAGCGCTATTGTCACAGGACTTCTCCTGGCGCTCTGTCTTCCCAATGGCGTGCCGCTTTACATACCGATTCTCGGAAGCTTATTTGCGATTCTTTTCACAAAATGCTGCTTCGGCGGTCTGGGTCATAACTTCATGAACCCGGCCCTGTCCGGACGATGCTTCCTGCTGATTTCCTTTGCAAGCGTCATGTCCACCTATACGGTAGACGGCGTCAGCAGCGCCACACCGCTGGCTGACCTGGCTGCTGGAAATAGTGTAAGCCTGATGCAGACCTTTCTGGGCCTGAACAACGGTGTCATCGGCTGCTCCGCAGCGGGACTTCTGCTGGGAGGTATTTATCTGCTGATCGTGGGCGGTATTACCTGGGAGATCCCGGTATCCGTGCTGGTATCCTTTACCGCGTTCATCGCTCTGTTCGGCGGCCACGGTTTTGATGTACAGTATCTGCTTCTGCAGCTGGCAGGCGGCGGCATCGTGATGGGCGCTTTCTTCATGGCCACTGACCCGGTGACCTGTCCCCTGGCTTCCGGCGGACAGCTGATCTACGGCGTGGCCCTGGGCATACTGGCAGCTGTGTTCCGTGTGTTCGGAACCTCCGCGGATTCTGTGAGCTACGCGATTATCATCTGTAATATGTTCGTTCCGCTGATTGATGAGATTTCCATTCCGAAGCCCTTCGGTTACCGGAAGAGAAAAGAAGGCGGAAAGAAGATTCCCACCGCTGCCATCGCCCTCTGCGTGATTACCCTGGTGGCCGGCGTGGCTTTAAGCGGTGTATATAAGATGACAGAAGGCAAGATTGCCGAGCAACAGCTGGCTGCCAAGGCGGCTTCCTATCAGGAGGTGTGCCCGGACGCAGTGGAGTTTACCTATGACGACGCGTTGACCGCCAAGGTGGATGCACTGAACGGCGAGGTATACGGCACCGACTTCGGCAAGGCTTATATCAATGAAGTTATCGTAGGAAAAGACGCCTCCGGCAATGTGACCGGTTATGTCATCAGCGCTTCCAGCGGCGACGGTATGGAAGGCGAGATCACCATGTCGGTAGGTATGGCGGCAGACGGAACTGTGACCGGTATTTCCTTCACCGTACTGAATGAGACCGCGGGCCTTGGCTCCCTGGTAGGTGAGGATGCCTTCAAGAGCCAGTTTGACGGCGTGAAGGCCGATAAGTTCACCCTGTTCAAGTCCGGCGGAGCTTCCGCACCGGGCGAGATCAACGGCGTCTCCGGCGCGACCATTTCCTCCAGCGCGGTGGTAAATGCAGTGAACGCTGCCGTAGACTTCTTTGAAAATGATATTCAGCAGGGAGGGAACTAAGCCATGAAACCTTGTACAGAACGCATCTATAACGGTGTTATAAAAGAAAATCCCACGCTGGTCCTGATGCTGGGCATGTGCCCCACGCTGGCGGTAACCACATCCTGCACGAACGGATTCGGAATGGGTGTATCCACACTGGTGGTGCTGGTCATGTCCAACCTGGTCATTTCCGCCCTGCGGAAGGTGATTCCCGACGACGTACGTCTGCCGGCTTATATCGTCATCGTAGCTTCTCTGGTTACGGTGGTGGAGCTTCTGATGGAGGCATATGTGCCCGCCATCTATGACGCTCTGGGAATCTACATTCCCCTGATTGTAGTAAACTGTATTATCCTGGGCCGTGCGGAAGCTTACGCTTCCAAGAACCCGCCCCTCCTGTCCGCCATGGACGGACTGGGCATGGGCCTCGGCTTTACCATTTCACTTTCCGTCATCGGCTTTATCCGTGAGCTTCTGGGTGCGGGCACCGTATTCGGCATGCAGGTGATGCCGGCCGCTTATAAGCCCATCGCCATCTTCATCAAGGCGCCCGGCGCGTTCCTGGTTCTGGCGGCTCTGGTTATCATTATGAACGCGCTGAAGATCAAGAACCGGGCAAACGCTATGGTACAGGGCTGCGATGGCTGCTGCGCTACCTGCGCGCATGCCAGGGAAGAAGGAAAGGAGGCGCAGAAATAAATGAAATCATTAATTCTGATTATCATTACAACGGCGCTGGTCAACAACGTGGTATTAAGCCAGTTCCTGGGAATCTGTTCCTTCCTGGGCGTATCCAGATATATTAAAACGTCCTTCAGTCTGGGCGCGGCGGTTATCTTCGTTATCACGGTAGCATCTGCGGTGGCGAACCTTCTGTACACCTATATACTGACGCCCCTGAATTTGGATTATCTGAAAACCATTGTCTTTATTCTGGTTATCGCGGCTCTGGTACAGATGGTGGAGATGTTTACCAAGAAAACCTCCCCGCCCCTTTACAAGGCGCTGGGCATCTACCTGCCGCTGATTACCACCAACTGCGCGGTTCTGGGCGTGGCACTGACTAATGTACAGAATGAGTACAATTTTGTAGAGAGCGTATTGGCCGGCTTCGGTACTGCAGTGGGCTATACCATTGCCATTGTCTTGCTGGCAGGTATCCGGAGCCGTATCGACGAGGAGGCTCTGCCCGCTGCCGTAAAGGGCGCGCCCATCGTGCTGATTTGTGCGGCACTGATGGCCATTGCGTTCATGGGCTTCAGCGGTCTGGCGCTGTCATAAGGAGGAAAATATGCAGGAAGTTATTATAGCGACATTGGTAGTAGGCATAATCGGACTTCTGATCGGCGTAGCTCTGGTGGCAGTCAGCAAGAAGTTCGCAGTGGAGACCGACGAGCGTGTCGGCCTCGTAAGAGAAAGCCTTCCGGGCAACAACTGCGGCGCCTGCGGTTACGCGGGCTGCGACGCGGTGGCGGCAGCCATCGTGGAGGGCAAGGCTCCGGTCAATGCCTGTCCGGTCTGCAATGCGGAAGCAGTGAAAAAAATCGGCGATATCATGGGTGTGCAGGCAGAGGCTGCGGAGCGTAAGGTTGCTTACGTGCACTGCGCGGGAACCTGTGACAAAACCTCTGTCCGGTGCAACTATGTGGGAATTCACGACTGCAGGGCGGCTGTACTTGCAGGAATCTCCGTCTGGGAATGTGATTACGGTTGTCTGGGCTTCGGCTCCTGCGCAGAGGCCTGTAAGTTTGGCGCTCTCCGCGTGGAGAACGGCGTAGCTATTGTGGATGAAACAAAATGTGCGGGTTGTGGCAAGTGCGCCAAAGCCTGTCCCAAGGGACTTATCGAACTGGTGCCGGCAGATAAGAAGATCGCGGTCCGCTGCGCGAGCCATGATCGGGGACCTGCGGTAAAGAAGGCCTGCACTGCAGGCTGTCTGGGCTGTGGTATCTGCGCAAAGCAGTGTGAGCACGAAGCAATTACCGTGGACGGCAATCTGGCCCATGTGGATTACACCAAGTGTGTGGGCTGCGGCAAGTGTGCCGAGAAGTGTCCGGTGAAGGTTATCGAAATGGTATAAATGATACACATCTGAGGTTATAAAAATGAAGCGAATCATGTCAGTCATTCTGGGAGTCCTGATTCTGATGATTACAGCAGGCTGTATTCTGCAGTATCGGAAAGGAGAGGGGGAAACGTCCTGTACTAAAGAGCTTTTTGCCATGGACACAGTCATGAGCTTTACTGCCTATGGATCAAAGGCAGAGGAGGCTGTGGATGCGGCCATGAAAGAAATTGAACGACTGGATGCTTTGCTTTCCACAGGAAAAGAATCCAGTGAGATCTCGCAGCTGAACGCTGCGGGATCTTTTCTGGTCTCTGAGGATACGAAAATGCTTCTGAAGGCGGCAGAAACCGTCTATGGGTCCACGGATGGTTCCTTTGATGTAACTATCTATCCGCTGATGCAGCTCTGGGGCTTTCCCACTGGAGATTATCATGTGCCCACGGAGGCAGAGCTTTCGGAGGTGCTTCCACTGGTGAATGCTTCCAGGATCCGGCTGGAGGGCAGCCGGGTGACACTGGGGGAAGGCCAGCGGATTGATCTGGGCGGGATCGCCAAGGGCTACGCCTCCGAACGGGTCATGGAGATTTACCGGGAGTACGGTGTTACTTCGGGCATGGTATCTCTGGGCGGAAATATCCAGACTCTGGGAGCAAAGCCTGACGGCACAGCCTGGAAGATCGGGATCCGGGATCCGGAGACAGAGAAAGAGGGGAACTCGGGCAGCGGTGCAGGTGGAATCCTTCTGGCTCTTCCGGTGGAGAATCAGGCAGTAATCACCTCAGGCGGCTATGAGCGTTATTTCGAGGAGAATGGAGAAACCTATATCCACATCCTGGATCCCAGAACCGGATATCCTGCGGATTCCGGTCTGCTTTCCGTTACTGTGGTTTCAGAGAATGGCATGTTGGCGGATGCGCTGTCCACATCCCTTTACATCATGGGTGCAGAAAAAGCAGCAGAGTACTGGAGAGCTCATGGCAGCGACAGCGGGAATGCCTTTGAGCTGATTCTGGTGGATACCTTCGGAAAGGTCTATGCAACGGAAGGTCTGCGTGATAAGATAGAAATGCAGGATACAGAGCGGCAGGTGAAGATCCTGGAGCGCTAAAGACCTGCGAACCACGCGAAAAGCAGGGGGAGGGATCGCGTTTTTACATGGCGAAAGATATACGGACAGAACAAAAAAGAAAATCGACTTATATTCTGGCAGTGCTGTGCGCCCTGGTTTTTCTGGGGGGAATCGGCGGCATGCTCTGGAATCTGACGAGAAGCCATGAAAGACAGGTGGAGATTCTACAGGATGGGAAGATTCTGTACACAGTGGATCTGGATAGGGCGGAGGATCGGACCTTTACCGTGACCTATGAGGGCAGAACCAATGAAATAGAGATACGGAATCATCAGATTCGCGTAAAAGCGGCGGATTGTCCCGACCAGATCTGCGTCCATATGGACTGGTTGGAGTCTGCGCCCATCGTGTGTCTGCCGAATCACCTGAGTATTCAGTATGCGGATGGGGAAAGTGCGTCCGGGCTGGATGCAGTGGCGAATTAAAGGGACTTTATGTATGAAAACAAATTTGTCAGAAAAACGAATTACAACCGGAAAACTTACGGAGCTGGCGCTGCTGACAGCGGCAGCTCTGATTTTATATGTGGTGGAGCTGCAGCTCCCCAATCCCATTCCCATCCCCGGCGTGAAGCTGGGACTGGCCAATATCGTGACGGTCTACGCGGTATACCGGTATCGGCCGGCAGAGGTGTTGATGGTGGTACTGGTGCGGATTTTTCTGGGTTCCCTGTATGGAGGAAGTATGATGACCTTCCTCTACAGCCTGGCGGGAAGCCTGCTGTGCCTGCTGGGCATGCTGCTTCTTCGGAAGGTTACCGATGACAGAACCATCTGGCTGGCCAGTGTGCTGGGGGCGGTGCTTCACAACCTGGGTCAGATGACCGTAGCGGTGCTCATAGCCGGAAAGGGCGTACTGTTCTACCTGCCTTTCCTGATGACGGCAGGCTGTATCGCCGGAGCATTCACAGGCTTCACAGCCCAGCTGGTGCGGAATCGGCTGGCGGGGAAATCTTGAACCGGAGAGGCCCGGAAGGAAAAACAGAAGAAATATAATAGAAAAAGTCAGATAAAATAGAATTAAAATGTTATGATTATTATGCAAATATGACGATTCTAAACAATTTATAAATTATTAGCAATCACTATTGACGAGTGCTAATAATGGTGCTATAACAGAACCAGAGCAAGGGAGAAGAAAGAAAATAAGAAAAAGCCCTTGCGGAACCTCCAGCAGAACTGAAGGGATATCAATAGGAGGAATGAGTTATGTTAGTACCGAGCATTTTTGGAGAGAGTTTATTAGATGATTTTGTAAATGATTTTGCATTTCCGTATACTAGTCCTAAGAAGGTGTACGGCAAGGAGGCAGCGCCTCTGATGCGCACCGATGTGAAGGAGACAAAGACAGGCTATGAACTGGAGATCGAGCTTCCGGGCGTAAAGAAAGAGGATGTGAAGGCTGAACTGAAGGATGGTTACATGACCATCACTGCTTCCACCGAGAGTAAGAAGGAGGAAAAACAGGACGGTAAGTATATCCGTAAGGAACGCTACAGCGGAACCACCAGCCGGAGCTTCTATGTGGGTGAGGATATCACTCAGGAAGATATCAAGGCGAAGTTTGAAAACGGTATGCTGAAGATTCTGGTTCCGAAGAAGGAAGAGCAGCCGAAGGTAGAAAAGAAGAGCTATATCGACATCGAAGGCTAAGGAAAAGCCTTTGCGGTAAGCAAAAGATAACAGGGGATGCGGCGTGGCTGCATCCCCGTTTTGCAGAAATTGATTTTGGCAGGCAGGAGGTGAGCGTGCAATATGAAACGGGATTATTACGATGTGCTTGGCATCGGAAAGCAGGCGGACGAGAAAGAGATTAAGCGTGCTTACCGAAAACTGGCAAAGAAGTACCATCCGGACACGAATCCGGGGGACAAAGCGGCCGAGCAGAAGTTTAAAGAGGTCACAGAGGCTTATAATGTGCTCAGTGATAAAGAAAAGAAGAAACTATATGATCAGTTCGGCTTTGCGGCCTTCGACGAGGCAGGTAACGCCAGGACGGACGCGGGCAGCGGGTTTTATGGCGGCGCAGGCGGTTCCGGTTTCGGCGGCTTTGGAAGCCGGGGAGGATTCCAAAACGGCAGTTTCCATACCGGCGAGGGCAGCGGCTATCAGGAATTTCATTTTGAGGGCGGCAATATGGACGATATGTTCGGAGATATCTTCGGAAATATGTTCCATGGCAGCGCAGGCTCCGGCAGAAGTGGCAGTTTCCACAGTAGCGGATTCACAGGCGGCGCGGGTGGTTCCGGCTTCGCCGGATTCAGCGGCCAGTCCGGGTATGGACGCCAGGCGTCTTACAAGGGCGAGGATTTGCATGCGGATATTACGGTGGGCTTCGACGAGGCGGCCTTTGGCTGCGATAAGATGATTCACATTCAGGCAGCAGACGGTACCGGCGTACAGTCCTTAAGTGTGCATATTCCGGCAGGTATCGACGACGGCAAGAGCGTGCGGCTCCGGGGCAAAGGCCATACGGGCTTCGGAGGCGGTGAAAACGGCGATTTGCTGCTGAAGGTACACATTGCACCGAAAGCAGGCTACGAGCGGAAGGGCATGGACGTGTACACCACAGCCAATATTCCATTTACCACGGCGGTCTTCGGCGGTGAAGCCAGCTTACCCACCCTCTACGGCAACGTGGTCTGCAAGGTTCCCGCAGGTACCCAGTCCGGCAAGAAGATTCGGCTCCGGGGAAAAGGCATCGTCTCCATGAAGAACCCGAAGGTTCACGGCGACCAGTATGTGACCATCCAGATTCAGGTTCCCACCACATTGACAGCCGAGCAGCGGCAAAAGCTACATGAATTTGAAAATGCCATGAAGCAGGGCGGCAGAAGCGCCGCATAAGATAGAAAGCAAAGGGCAGAGCCTTCGGAGCGGAAACGTTCCGGGGGCTTTGTTTTTTCTGAGCGGAACTTCTGAAAGAGCAGGTATTTTATTTGTATTGTAAACTTGAAAAATAAAATCTGTTGACAATCTGTACTTTTTCTTGCAAAAGCCCTGTTCTTATTATAAAATAAAAAGCAGTGCCATGACCGGATATACAGCCGGGCACTGATGGAAGAAAGTAGAAACAGAATTCAGAAAATGCGAAACTCCGAAAGAAAATTGATTTATTTATGGATTTTGCAGGACGGGTTATAAATATGGATAAAAAAGAAACGATGATCAAAGCCAAGGATTTGGTTTATGAATACAGAAAATACGATGAGGAAGGCCGTGAACGGGAACTGATCAAAGCTGTGAACGGCGTGAACTTCCAGATTGAAAAGGGTGATTTCGTGGCCATCCTGGGACATAACGGTTCCGGAAAGTCCACATTGGCAAAACATATCAATGCCCTGCTTGTGCCAAGCGCGGGAACTCTCTGGGTGGATGGCATCGACACAAAGGAAGAGGAGCGCGTCTGGGATGTGCGCCAGAGCGCCGGTATGGTATTCCAGAATCCGGACAACCAGATTATCGGAACTATTGTGGAAGAGGACGTGGGATTTGGTCCGGAGAATATGGGAGTCCCCACGAAAGAAATCTGGGAACGGGTGGAAGAGAGCCTGAAAGCAGTCAATATGCTCAAATACCGCCATCATTCCCCAAACAAATTATCCGGAGGTCAGAAGCAGCGGGTGGCCATCGCGGGCGTGGTAGCTATGCACCCGGAATGTATCGTGCTGGACGAGCCCACGGCCATGTTGGATCCCAACGGCCGGAAAGAGGTGATCCGTACGGTACGGGCCCTGAATCAAGTGGAAGATATTACGGTTATTTTGATCACTCATTATATGGAAGAAGTTATTTACGCGGACAAAGTCATTGTCATGGACGACGGAAAAATCGTCATGACCGGAACGCCCCGGGAGATTTTCTCCCAGGTTGAGACTCTGAAGTCCTACCGTCTGGACGTACCCCAGGCCACACAGCTGGCGTGGGAGCTGAAGAAGGCAGGTCTTGATCTGCCCGACGGAATCCTGACAAGAGAGGAACTGGTGGAAGCCCTATGTCACTTAAATTAGAGCATGTACAATATACCTACAGTCCTTCCACAGCCTACGAGATCCATGCGCTGAAGGATGTGAATCTGGAGATCCCTGACGGCCAGTTTATCGGCCTTATCGGTCACACCGGATCGGGAAAATCCACTCTGGTCCAGCATTTGAACGGTCTGGTAAAGGCCACCTCCGGCCATATTTATTTTAACGGGGAGGATATTTATGCAGATGGTTACGATATGCGGAAGCTCCGCAGCAAGGTGGGACTGGTGTTCCAGTACCCGGAGCATCAGCTTTTCGAGATGGACGTCTTAAGCGACATCTGCTTTGGACCAAAGAACCAGGGCCTTTCCAAAGAAGAGGCGGAAGTCCGGGCCAGAGAGGCCATGCGGATGGTAGGTCTTTCGGAGGAATACGAGAAGCAGTCGCCCTTTGAACTGTCTGGCGGGCAGAAGCGCCGTGTGGCTATCGCAGGCGTGCTTGCCATGGAGCCGGAGATTCTGATTCTGGATGAGCCCACGGCGGGTCTGGATCCCCGGGGCCGGGACGAGATTCTGGATCAGATAAGCAGGCTTCATAAGGAACGGGGTATCACCATCGTGCTGGTTTCCCATAGTATGGAGGATGTGGCAAAGTACGTGGAGCGTATCATCGTCATGAACCAGGGCGAGGTGCTGCACGACGGAGCGCCAAGAGAGGTATTCCGCCATTACAAGGAACTGGAGAGCGTGGGCCTGGCCGCACCTCAGGTGACTTACATTCTGCATACCCTGAAGGAAAAGGGATTTGGTGTGGACGAGGATGCCACGACCATAGAAGAGGCAAGGGATACCATACTGAGGGTATTCCGGGATAAGGTAAAGAAACATGATTAGAGATATAACGCTGGGACAGTATTACCCGGCAGATTCCATTTTGCATAAATTAGACCCCCGCGTGAAGCTGGTGACCACCATTGCTTTTCTGGTGGCCCTCTTTGTGGCAGACGACTGGGTGGGCTATTTGGTGGCTACGGTGTTCCTGGTGGCAGTTATTAAGCTGTCCAGAGTACCCTTTCATTTTATGGTAAAAGGCCTGAAGGCAATCTTCTTTATCCTGCTGATTACATTGATTTTCAATCTGTTTCTGACGCCCGGCGACGTGGTGCTGGTGCAGATCTGGAAGCTGAAGATTACAGATAAGGGCCTGCACACTGCCATTTTCATGGCCATCCGATTGATTTACCTGATCTTAGGTTCCTCGGTCATGACCCTGACCACCACGCCCAACGATCTGACGGACGGTCTGGAGAAGCTTATGAGCCCCTTAAAGAAACTGCACGTACCGGTGCATGAGGTGGCTATGATGATGTCCATCGCCCTGCGTTTTATCCCGATTCTTCTGGAGGAGACGGATAAGATCATGAAAGCCCAGATTGCTCGGGGCGCGGATTTTGAAAATGGAAATCTGATTCAGAAGGCAAAGAATCTGGTGCCCCTGCTGGTGCCGTTGTTTATCTCCGCCTTCCGCCGTGCCAACGACCTGGCCATGGCCATGGAGGCGAGATGCTATCGGGGCGGCGAGGGCAGAACGAAAATGAAGCCGCTGATATATGCCAGACGCGATTATTACGCCTATGGCGTGGTAGTAATCTTTCTGGCGGCGATTATCGCGGTGAGAGTGGTATTATGAAACGTGTGATGCTGATTGTGGCCTATGACGGCACAAATTACTGCGGCTGGCAGGTACAGAATAACGGAACTACCATAGAGGGAGAGCTGAACAAAGCTCTTTCTTCTTTATTAAAAGAAGAGATCACGGTCATTGGAGCCAGCCGGACCGATTCCGGGGTCCATGCCCTGGGAAATGTGGCGGTTTTCGATACGGAGGCCCGGATGCCTGCAGAGAAGATGGCCTATGCCCTGAACAGCCGTCTGCCCGAGGATATCCGGGTGCAGCAGTCCTTCCGGGTGGCTGACGGTTTCCATCCCCGGAAGACCAGCTGCATCAAGACCTACGAATACCGGATTTTGAACCGGGAGTTTGAGCTGCCCGGGGAGCGGCTGAACAGCCATTTTTTCCGGAAAGAACTGGACGTGGCGAAGATGCAGGCGGCCTGCCCGCCTTTTCTGGGAGAACATGATTTCAAAAGCTTCTGCAGTATCCATACCCAGGCGGAGACCACGATTCGGACCATTCACAGTCTGAATGTGACGAAAGAGGGCGATATTATCCGCATCCGAGTGACGGGCAATGGCTTCTTATATAATATGGTCCGCATCATCGCGGGAACCCTGATTCAGGTGGGCTTCGGTGCCACCGACCCGTCGGAGATTCCGGCCATACTGGCAGCCTGTGACCGCCAGGCAGCGGGCCCCACAGCCCCGGCCAGAGGTCTGACTCTGGTAAAAATGGAGTATCCGGAGCATCCGGAATTTCCAGCCTAAAAAAGTGATATTTTTCTCAAAAAGTGGTTGACACACCCGGGATCGTATAATATAATAATTCAATGTGACGTAGTGCGAAAATGTCTGAGCCAAAGCCCCGGTAATGACATATTTCCATAGAAGTTTCAATTTATTTTCAGGAGGAAAACCAATGAAAAGTTACATGGCTAGTCCGGCAACAATCGAAAGAAAATGGTATGTAGTTGACGCTACAGGATATACATTAGGACGTTTGGCTTCAGAAGTAGCTAAAGTTCTGAGAGGTAAGAACAAGGCAATCTTTACTCCGCACATCGACACCGGAGATTATGTAATCGTTGTAAATGCAGACAAGATCAAAGTAACCGGCAAGAAGCTGGATCAGAAGATTTACTATCATCACTCTGATTACGTAGGCGGTATGAAAGAGACCACTCTGCGTGAGATGATGAACAAGAAGCCGGAGAAGGTTATCGAGCTCGCTGTAAAGGGCATGCTTCCGAAGGGACCGCTGGGAAGACAGATGTATACAAAGCTTCACGTATACGCTGGTCCGGAGCACAATCATGAGGCTCAGAAGCCGGAAGTGCTTACATTTTAATTGAGAAAAGGTTAAAGGAGGAAATTTACAGTGGCTAAGTCAAAATTCTACGGAACTGGCAGAAGAAAGAAATCCATCGCAAGAGTATACCTGGTACCGGGTACTGGAAATATCACCATCAATAAGAGAAGCATCGACGAGTATCTTGGTCTTGAGACCCTGAAGGTAGTCGTTCGTCAGCCGCTCGTTGCTACAGAGACAGCAGACAAGTTCGACGTTCTGGTAAATGTTCGCGGAGGCGGATATACAGGACAGGCTGGTGCTATCCGTCATGGTATCGCAAGAGCCCTGCTTCAGGCAGATCCGGATTACCGTCCGGTTCTGAAGAAGGCTGGTTACCTGACTCGTGACCCGAGAATGAAAGAGCGTAAGAAGTACGGTCTCAAAGCAGCTCGTCGCGCTCCGCAGTTCAGCAAGAGATAATTCAATCGAATATCGAAAAAGAGCAACAGACCCCGAAAATCCAGTATTTTCGGGGTTTTCTTTATATTCTGAAAATCTATCAGACACCCTCAAAACACACGAAAATGTTCCGGTAACTAACAGGTAACACACAGGTAACTAACACGAAAACAGGTGTCTTGTGCAATACTTTTGAAATCTTGTGCAAGACACATTTTTGCATGAAAAAAGGGCGATTCAATCACCCTTTTCTTTGCAGTATTCAATGATACATGACCGGACATCTTTTTTCGTCCGGCAGTGACAGGAATGACCGTCCTTGAATATGATGTCATATCCGTCGTGCATGTTTCCAGTGATTCCGGAAATCATTTCCCTGTTCTTTTCTGCAACCTGCATCGTGTCGAACATTCCGCACTGGTCTTTTCTGACAAGGTCTTGAATGTATGCGTTGATAGACATTCCCTTGTCTGCTGCGAGCGTCCGGATAATATCTTTCATTCCTTTAGGAACTGCGAGGTTTATTCGTTCATAATGCTCTTTATAAAAATTATTCTTGTATTCTGTTCTATTCATGACATCACCCTCCATCAAATCAAGTTGATCGCCTCAAGTTTGGTCGGGAGTTCAATGTGGGTGTAGACGTTTTCGGTCACACCCTGTCCTTTATGCCCGACAATTTTCTTGATGAATCTCTCGTCAACTTCCTTTTCGGTGAGGAGAGAGATGCAGGTGTGTCTTGTATCATGCGGGCGGTGTCCGTCATAGACAGGTTCTTTTTTCGTTTCATCAATGACGAATTTCCCGAAACCGAACTCAAGCATCAGAGGAATCCAGTAAGAATCATAATAATTCCGGTACTGAAAAGGTTCGTCGTCGGGTGTACAAATCAGATGGTCACATTTCCGGTTCATCCAGTATTCAAAGAATGGCACAATCTTTTCAGCAATTGGAACTTCTCTGATTCCTGCCTCTGTTTTGGATTCTTTCACATAGAACCATCGTTCATCAAGATGGATGTCCTTTTTCTCAAGGTCGAGGAGTTCACCGATGCGGACACCGGAATAAATCATAATAAGAATGACGGTCACATATATGTTTGAACCCTTGCATTTCCACAGAATAGAAATCTCTTTCTTTGAAAAAGGTTTCCGGTTGTATGCGTTCGGATTTCCCGCCTTGCTTATATCAACGTATCTGACCATGTCTCTTTTATCTTGAGACACAATCTCGTGAATGACAGCATAGTCATACATGAGACCCCACAGGATTTTCAAGGTTTTAAGTGTGGGAGTATTTTTGCCGGAGTTATCGACGACACTTTGCAGGTGATCCAGTTTGATGTCAACGAATCTCATTTTCCACAGGGGTTTCGATGTGTTAAAAGCAGCCTTGTAACCATTCGTGTCCTTGATTTTTTCAAAATGGATTTCTGACCAATTCTCATATACTTCCTCGAAAGTAATAGTTGCATGGTGTAAATCAAAGGGGTCTTTATTGTATTCTGCTAATGCAGTGAGAGCCTCTTTGCGTGTCGGGTAATATCCGACGGTTATATATAATTGTTTTGATTTTCCGGTTATAGGGTCAATTTCCCACCCTTTTGTCTTTTTTGCTACATAGGGATTTCGTCGGTTTCCGGATAATTTATAGACCGACCCGAACCCGTTCGGTAGTTTCATTCAATCACCATCCTAAAAAAGAGTATAAAAAATAAAACCAATGCAAAAAGCACGGTTTTATGATAGAATGGTGTTTGCAGGAACATTCTGTCAGTGCTTTTTGCAGGAGCATGAGACGGAGGTTTCACAAGGACGATTCGTGTTGCAGCACGGGTCGTCTTTTTTGTTACGATTTTTTATATTTTCGTCCGACAATGATGGACAATACACCTCCGGCAATCGCAACAGCACCGCCAAGCGGAGCAATTAACAATAAAACAAGACCGACGAGGATAAGCAAAGCACCGATAACGGTGAACACTACACTATATACACGATTTGTCTTGATTGATTCTGCGTTTTGAACAGGAGCAGAAACAGAATCATCGACCGTTGCAGCGATCGGGGATTCGTTCTGACTGAAATCCGGAGCAGAATCATATATGTCTATATTGATAACACATCCATATTTCAGACCGGAATCACCTCCGGTGATGTCATCAACAGAAACAGCAAAATAACAATCTTTATATTTCTGATAGATTGTCGCAGCCAATTCTTTCGAGACATGTCCGATGCAGTTTCCGAGAGCATCCGTCACAGCATAGGCGGGTTCGTTTTCGTATTCATGATAATTCAGCAACAGAGCCTCTCCAACAGACAAGCCGGAAATGATGTCCTGCCTGCTTGTTCCGTCATCATTATCAAATGACACACCGACAACTCTCGTTGTCATGCTTTTCAAAAGTTCACTCATGAAAACACCTCCATTCTACAAGTGAATAACGCATACTGTACTCTTTTCATTGTGAAAGGAGGTGGACAGTATGCAAATTCGTTTGTGGGAAATGAGAACCGCAAAAGGTCTCACATTGATGGAGTTGGCGAAGAAATCCGGAATCGGAAAATCGACGCTCAACAACATCGAAAACGGTAAGGTGTCACCGACATTGTTTCAACTTGAAACGATAGCGATTGCACTGGAGGTCAGAATCACAGACCTGTTTGAATCCGAGTACAAATAAAATTATTATAGCATGATGTGACGAATGGTCGTCCGTTCGGGGAGATATTTCCACAATTATGGAAATGATGTCCGATTTTTCCACAATCATGGAAAAATGTGCTATTCTGTACTACGGAAAGGGGTGGTGTTCCCTTGCATTACAAAGAGACTATCATTGAGTTAGTCGGTAAGATACAAAGCGAAAAAGTCCTCAAGAGGATATATAAATTCGTTTTATATCTGTACACCCATGAGACTGGCAGTTGAAAAAGACTGTCAGTCTTTTTTTATTTCACGCAGGTATTTCATCGAATCGTCCTCCGACAAGATTTTGCGTCCGAGCAAATAACCGGAAAGACTACACAAACGCTGAACCTGTTCCTCGTCATCAAGCATGTTAAACATTTCAAGCAAAATCAACTCTCGACGAGTGAGAGAATATAATTCAGATGCTTTTTTCATCATTTCTCCTCTCTCAATGAAATGTAATAATCAACAAGTCTGTCAAATGCCTTGATGTCATCATCCGAGGCATACAAGAGCATTTTTATCATATTTTTGCGGGTCTCATTTTCACCCACCATGATGCGGTCGATTCTTTCAAAAAAGTCATCGTCGGTCTCAACGAACATTTCTCCCTCTCCAGTGGTCAACCACATATAATCTACACCAAACTCTCGACAAATGGATTTTGTCATCTGTTCAGTGAGACTACGTTCACCCTTTTCAAGACGAGAAATTGCGGTTTTGGTCACACCAAGTTTTTCACCGAATTTTTCAAGGGTAAGACCGAGCGAATTTCGCACATCTTTGATGCGTTCACCCTGCGTCATATCGAATCACCTCCTTTGTTTTGCATAAAGCATAACACGGTAACTGACAAAAATCAATAAAAAAGTAACCATAGGCAACAAAAAAGTATTGACAAGGTGGACACAGGTCACTATAATGTAACCAAAGGCAACAGAAAGCAGGAAAGAACGGGTGAAGCGATAGGGCTACACGCAAGTGACATGGTGGTCAGGCTGCCGGATAGCAGATAGAGCGTGTGAAGAATAAACATGACCCGTCAAAGTAGTTGAAGAAAACAGGAACGGTAGGGCAAGAAAGCACAGTGTACCGCACTATTTGAAGAAAGCGGACAGGCTGAACCAATCAGCACTTTACCCCTATTCCAAGAAACCGTTAAGTGGAAGAATCAACCGAGCGAGAGGACACAGCACTGTTGCCCTTTTATAAGAATAGGAGGAATGGAAATGGAAAAAGAAAGATACTTGAAATATGTGAAAATCTGCGAGAGAGCAGAAAGAATGAAAATTGACACAGGTGATCGCATGGGAGCACTGATGGACATCGAGAGTGCAGACAAGAAATTCAACATGAGACTGGATGACTGGTTGCAAGCAGATGATTTCAATTTCGCACATGACTATTGTGGTATTCAAAACAATATAAAACGAGGAGAATTTCCGGCAACGGATTTCGGATTTTTTCTCCCAAGATTCGCAGGTACACACTAAAAGCCGAAACGGGGCAGCAGTCGCCCCGTCAGCGTCCGGATGGCGACCGACGCTCTGACGATGGCAAGCCGAAAGACAGCGTCGGAATACCGTGAGAAACATGGCAGCGGGTGAACTTGCTAAAAGGTTCATAGTTGGATGACAGGTTTTCGGTGACTTTTTAAGGCGAAAAGACACAACACGGTAAATTCAGCCGGAACAGAGGCGAGGTCATGAACAGACCGAGAGAGCCTCCACAGGAGGAAACAGGATGCAGGAAATGAAATATTTCAACGAGGGAAATGATTGCGACATCTGCAAAAACCAACTCATGACAGGACGAGACGGAACGGTCGAGGATTGCCGGAGGAGACAGAATGGGTTGTCATGCAGATTCGAGGAGCGTGACATTCGGACATGTCCGGTGTGCGAACATGAGGTTGATCGTGAGGATATGTATTTCACAAAGGATTGTCATGGAATCCCGTTCAGACTGGTGTGTGACAGATGCTATCAGAGAATCATGTCAAAAGGATATGACGGGGAATATTACACAGAGGCAGACGAACAGATTGAGGACGACTATTGAGAGCCGAAACGGGCAGCAGTCGCCCGTCTGTGTGGGATGACCGCCCACGCATTGACAAGGCAGGTCAGAACAGGAGGTCAGACGGATGGAAGTCGGACGTATATTGCCAACCGAGGCAGCAGTCATATTGAATGTATCACCGCAATTCATCCGAATAGCGATGCAGCAAGGGAAACTCCCTATCGGAACAGCGGTGCAGATGTCATCAATATGGACTTATCACATTTCGGAGAAACTGCTTGCAGATTATTCCGGAAAAGACATACAGGCAGAACTTGAGAGAATCAGAGGAAAGAGAGGAGCGTGACATATATGTCAAAGGATGAAAGAAAAGAAATGATTGAGAACATCGCAGAGCGGTTCACACAGATGGATGACGTTGACAAGTCCTATATTGCCGGATATATGGCAGGAAAACAGGAGGAACGTCAGAAATGGGAGCAGCAGGGAAAGACAGCGGTTGCAACAGCGTGAGGATGACTTGTGTTTGATACGGAGGGGGCGATTTACGAGGAATACACCTAAAAAATGAATATGCAGAGCATGAGAAAAAAGAGCAAAAAGAAAGGAGACCGTTGCAGCGGTCTCCCGTTTAGCAGTCTGTGTCAGACGCTTAAAACACTAAAAATATTATAGCAAATCTGACACCATATTGCAAGCATGAAAAAGCGGGAAAACCCCGCAGTTTCAAAGGGTTTTAGACCCTTTTGACGACCTTGTGATGGATAGTAACAAGTCGTTGAAAAGTATATATAAGGGCAGCAGGAGGAACGGTGTCAGAATGGCAAAGAGAAAGAGAGGGATGACGTTCATCCCGTATGACTATGAGGCAGCATACAACAAGAGCCTTGAGGACATGCACGAGTTTTTTGTTGAGCAGTTATTCAAGCAGGGGAAAAAGGTTGTATATGCCCTCAAGGAGATACGAGCAGGAGACCAGTTCGAGATTGAGATATATCCGCAGTTCAAGAAAATGGATGAAGTACCTCCGGAGGGTCGGAGTATCAAAAAGGACAATGACAAGGCTCAAAGGAATCTGAATGACAAGAACGCAAGGAAATATGTGGAGCGTCTTATCAATGAGAATTTCACGGACAGGGATTTGTGGCTCACGTTTACATACGACAATGAGCATCTCCCTCCGGACGGAGACATCGACGCAGCAATCAAGAACGTGCAGAAATTCATCCGACGGGTGAATTATCAGAGAAAGAAAAGGGGTCTCCCGAACGCAAGATATGTCTATGTGACCGCCTACAATCCGACAGAGGAAATCCGGTGGCATCATCACATTGTCATGGATGGCGACATGGACATGGATGTGGTTGAGGGATGTTGGAAACAGAGCAGCAGGAACGAGGTTCGGAGACTGCAAAAGGACGAGAACGGTTTGACAGGAATGGCAAAGTATATCGTCGAGGAAAAGAACAGGGTGAAATCGGAGAAACGGTGGAACTCCTCACAGGGATTGAGAGACCCCGACATCAAGGTGGTTCATTCCAAGAGACCGACAGCAAAAGCCGGAGGATATAAGAAAATCGGAACATACGTCGAGACCATGAGAAAAGGACATGAGCAGGTTCGTGAGCAGATGTTGAAATGGTATCCGGATTTTGATTTTACAGATGCGGGAATCTATTACAACGATTTCAACTCAATGTTCTACATACGGGCGAGAATGAGGAAACGGAGGCAGCAATGAAAGCAAAAAGAAAGAGAAGAATGAGCAGGAGGAGACGGGAACGGACATATATTGCGGTGATGGTATTACTGGCGATCGCTGTGAGCATAGGTCTGACACGCTCTGTCATGCGAGATGACAAGGAATTTGAGGAGCATGAGCAGCAGTCGCAGGAGTTCAATGCACGGATGCAGAGAATCGACGAGAAAAGAGAGGCATCCGGACAAAATGCAATGCTTGAGCAGGTGCGAACATGGCAGCAGGAGCAGGACACAGAACCGGACAAGTATGCAGTATTTGACACCATGTCGGCAGACTGGGGAGGTGAGGAGGACGGATTTGTGTTCTATGAGATACCGGAGGAATACAGTCGAACAGGTGGCTATTTTCCGGAAAAGATGCAGGTATATACATATTGCGTCTGCAAACAGTACGGGGTCAGATATGACCTTGTGGTCGCTCTGATTGAGAAAGAATCCGGATATAAATTCGACAAGGTTGGTGATGATGGTCATTCTATCGGGTACATGCAGATATATGAGGAGTGCCACAGAGACAGAATGGAACGTCTGAACGTCACAGACCTCACGAATCCATATCAGAATGTGCTTGTCGGTATTGATTACCTGTCAGAACTGATTGAGAGGTATGGAACGATTCAAGATGCACTTGCAGCGTATAACTACGGGGAGCAGGGAGCAAAACAGCACCTATGGAAAAAGGGAATTTATGTGTATGACTACAATCAGACCATCATGAACCGGATGAAAGAAATTGAGGAGGAACTGGAGCAGGATGCAGGTGATTGAGAGGATTCTGCACATGTTGAGGGTCAAGGATTGCAGACATGTGTGTCTGTTCTGCGAATATTATGACATGTGCAAACAGGAAACAGGGAGTAGGAAAGAGGTGAAAGAGAATGAACATGAAATATGCAATGAGAAGTGAGGACACGGAGCAAATCAACGTCGTATCATGGGCGAACTGGAATGTGAATCGCTATCCGGAACTGAAATGGCTGCATCATGTACCGAACGGAGGCAGCAGGAACAAGCAGGAGGCGGTCAAACTCAAACAGATGGGTGTTAAGGCGGGTGTATCTGATTTGTGCCTCCCGTACCCGAAAGGACTGTACTGTGGGTTATACATCGAGATGAAATTCGGTGATAACAGGCAGCAGGAGACACAAAAAGAGTTTCTCTCCGACATGTCAGCAGCCGGACATTTCGTCGCAACTTGCTATTCGGCAGAGGAGGCAATCAAAGTCATTGAGGAATATTTGAATCTTGCGTTGTGTTATTGTCCGGAGGAGGATTTCAACAACAAAATGAGCATCCCGAACAACAGCATCCTCAAGAATGGCGAGGTCAAAGAGAGCAAGCCGAGGAGGAAATGAGGAGGTGCAGCAGGATGACGGTCAAGGATATTATGACGTTACTTGAAAGTCCGGACAGGGTTCGGGTCATCAAGGACGGTGAGGAGATATACAATCAGTATTTCGCAAACATGGAGGTTGACAAGGACATCGTCGCACAGATAGGAGATGCAGAGGTCAAGAGGTTCAGAGCAGTTCCGGAAATCCGACACAAGAGATGGAGAGAATTGAATCTAATGCAGCCACTAAAGCCGGAAGAAACACCGGACTATTCTTTCAGAGATTTGCAGATGTGCATATATCACACAATCACGATATAGCGGGGAGGTGAGGACATGAGGAAAATCATCATCGTGGCAGCAGTCGTCGCCACAGCACTGGCAGCAGGATTCACGTTCGTCCTTTACAAAGTCGGTGAAGAAATGAACATGAACCGCTGCGGGTGGAGATAACAGGACAGTAACAAGAGGATAACAGGAGGAACAGGAAAAATGAGAATTATTGCAGTAATGTCACCGAAAGGTGGAATCGGAAAGACAACGACATCGGATGCGATCGCTTACATGTTGGGAGAGGAGCAGGAGAAACGTGTTCTCATTCTTGACGGAGACCCGCAGGGCGATACATCCAAGACATTCGAGGCATACGAGCCGGAGGGAACAGGAATGAGTGAACTGCTTGAGCGTCATGTGAGCGTGGGCGGGTCATACCGCACAACGGACTTGATAAGACCGACACAATACAGTCACATTGACATCATCCCTGCAAACGGGTATCTCATGCAGACAGACATGAACCTGCTGCTCAAGCAGGAGGCGAACCAAGTCACAAGGCTGCGGGATGCACTGGAGGAAGTATCGGAGGCATACGACTATTGCATTTGTGATTGTGGTCGTCTGCTTGACATGGTGGTCATCAACATTCTACTGGCAGCAGAACTCGTCATTGCACCCGTAAAGGTCGGAGGATATGAAAACGAGGCGATTCACAATTTGCAGGAGCAGGTTGACGATCTCCGGGAAATCAATCCGGAACTCCGAATCAAGGGTCTTGTGACCATGAGACAGAAAAACAAGACATCACTGGATTTTGAGGAATGGATGAAAACCAGTTCCGGATTTGATATGTTTGTCACTCCGATTCGTCGGTCGATTGTAGCAGAAAAGGCATCCATGAAAATGGCAATCCTCCCACAGTTTTCAAAGAACTGCATCGTGTCACAGGACTATCGCAATGTGGTTCATGAATTACTCAAGGAACTGGAGGGATAGACATGGAAAATATAAAAATTTTCAAAATGGATGATTATTCATGGTATGCAGCACACAATCTCATGGAATTTTTGAACTGGTACAACAAACACATAGACAGTATACAAACTCCGGACGACTTGTCAGAGTTGGAAATCATCGAACCGGAGGACGGAACGATGTGGAGCAACAAAAACATAACGCAGGAGGATGTCGAAACACTGGGAGATGCGGATGAAATATGCAGAGGAGGAATCGGAGACCTAAAGAGACATGATGGAGATATATTCAAGATGCAGACATTCGCTGACGTACTGGGAGACGAGGACATCAAAGAACCGTATGAGATAGCGTCAACAGAATAGTGAGGTGACAGGAATGACGACGAAAGAAAGAGAAATTGTCGAAAGGCTCAATCATCCGGTGTACACGACGGATTTTCTTGAGGAGTGGATTCAGAGAAAAGACAATGTGTTCATAAATGCACCCGCAGCATTGCAAGCAATGGGAGCAAAAGGATTTTATGAGGCAGTCAAACAAATGGCAAAGAATGAGGAGGAAAAAGGACAATGAGCAATATCATCAACACAGCACCGTGTCGATTCTGCGGACAGATGGTGCAGATTGACAGCGAGGAGAAATTGACACAGCCACAGGCAGAGGAACAGGCGACAATGTCCTGCACCTGCGAACAGGCGGTTGAGTATCAGAAAGAGAAACAGAGGAAAGAAAAAGCAATACAGAACGTCGCTGCATTATTCGGAGAGATGGCAGCAGCGGAAAAGAGATGCGGTGAGGGCATCGTGAAACTGCTCAATGCAGCAGTCGAGGAGATATACACCGGAGGACTTGCAAAGGTCACTCTGAACCTCCGAGGGGGGTCAAAGCATCAATTTCACAAAATGCAAAGGGTGAAATCAATGTCGAGCGTACAGAGACCAAGAAACAGAAATTGACGGAATAAGGGAGCAGATGCGTGTGACAGAAAGAGAAATATGCGGGTCATTCCGGAGAGCAGAGAATCAAAAGCAGCAGATTCAGATTTTGACGGAACTGACCTGCAAAAGCAAGTATCAGATTATCGGTATATTGCTGCGGAATGGCGAGAAAGTACCGAAAAGCATTGAAAACCAGTTATTCAAGAGACTGGATGCACTCGACGCACAGATTTTCGAGTGTGAAATGGAATACAAAGAAATCGTGACCGCATTGACGGGAGAAAACAGGAGGAAAGAAGATGGCAACAGGATTCAGCGTCATGGACGCACTGAACAAGAACAGCAAGGCAGGAGTTGACGAATCACCGAGAGCGAGATTCCGGACAAAGGACATTTCAATTTTCAAGATGTACCGGAACAAACTCAATTTCTACGATTTGGCAGATATTGAGGAACTGGCAGGAGACATCCTCATGTATGGTCTCAAACAGAATCTTGAGGTTGTATTTGAGCCGAATGAGCAGGGTGAATATAGAATCGTCGCAGGTGAGAGACGGTGGCTTGCACTCAAGCACCTTGTCGAGCAGGGATATAAAGATTTTGAGATTGCGACCTGCAAACTGACCACACCGCAGGACGAGGACGAGGAGCAGGTGGAAATCATCATCGCAAACGCATACCGGACAAAGTCTCTCAAGGATGTCATCGAGGAGGAACAGCGTCTAAAAGCGTGTCTTGAGCGTATGAAAACGGATGGAAAGAAAATCAAAGGATATGACCTCCAGTCCGGTCGCCTCCGTGATGTCATCGCCTCAATGCTCAAGATGTCAAAGACCAAGATCGCACAGATTGAGAGCGTCAACAACAATCTGATTCCGGAGTTTCGAGAGGAACTCAACAACGAGCGTCTCACATTCTCCGCAGCGTATGAGTTGAGTGGGATGTCTCCGGAGATGCAGCAGGAGGCACTTGCAAAGTACAAGGAAAACGGAGAATTGTCCTATACGGAAATTAAGGACATGAAATCACCGCAGAAACCGGAACAGGAGCAGGATGCAGCAGGGCAGCAGGACACCGTGTCAGATTCAGACACAGCAGGGCAGCAGTCATCCGAAAACAGCATGAATCCTCCGGAGGAAAAGAAAGCGGGCGACGATTATGAGACACCGCATCCGGAGGGAATCACATCAATCTGCTATTCCTGCACAGAATACGAGACCTGCAACGTAAAGACCGGAACATGTACCTCATGCGACCAGTACAAGAACCGTGCAGAGGCATACAAGACAGACGAGCAGAGATATAACGAGGAGCAGGATGCAATCGACCGTGAGACGAAAAAGAAACTCCGTGAACAGGCAGAGGAGGAGAAGATGAACAACCTCCCGTCAGACACACAGGAGAACGGTCAGAAAGTGCATCACATTAAACTGGGAGCGACATTTTTTGAGGAGGTTGCATCCGGAGAAAAGACATTTGAACTCCGGAAGAATGACAGAGGCTATAAAAAAGGCGACATCCTTGAGATGATGGAGTTCAAGGACGGAAAGAACACAGGACGCACCGTGAGAGTGCTTGTGACATATATCCTTGAGGAGTTTGCAGGTCTTGAGGACGGATATTGCATCATGGCAACATCACTCATGAAAGAGGATGCTGAATGATGGTGGTGGAATAAGGAGGAAAAAGGCAATGGATAACATCAGACGAGGAGAGATATTCTATATCGCACGAGGGGGGGGCGACGAACGGGAGTGAACAATTTGCGGACAGACCCGCAGTTGTAGTCAGCAATGACGAGAACAACAAGCACTCCGGAGTGATTGAGGTTGTGTATATGACGACGCAACCGAAAACAGACCTCCCGACACATGTGACCGTCCGCAGTACCGGACGATTATCCACAGTATTGTGTGAACAGGTATCGTCAGTATCGACCGACCGTGTGAATAACTACATCGGGCAGGTATCAGAGCAGGAAATGAAAAACATCGACATCGCTCTCATGATTTCCTTACAGTTGAGCGGTGGAGGAAAGACATCAAAGCAGTACAATGAGACGATTCAGAAACAGCAGGAGGAAATTGAATACTATCGCAACAAAATTCAAGCGATGCAGCAGTCGTTAGAAGAAAAGAAAACCGAAAAGCCACAGGAGGCAGCAGGAGAGACATCGGAGATTGTTGTGAGGCTTGAGACGGAGCGTGACACATACAAGGCATTATATGAGCAGTTATTCGAGAGGATGCTGAATGGAGGAACAGGAAAGTGAAAAAAGGGCAATTAAAAGCATTATTCATCGAGGCAAAGGGAACGGGTCAGAAATATATCGGTGTAATGATTCAGACAGAGGGCAGCAGTGAACCGGAGGTCATCATCAATCCGAAAGAGAATTTCAATGCAAAATTCGACTATTACATGGCAGCGTATGACGATGATTTGATTCTGATTGCAGCAAAAGGGAAAAAGGACATCAGAATCACGGGAGCAGCAGCGGGAGCATCGTTCGAGGACATCCAGTCACAACTCATTGATGAAAAAGCGTCATCCGGATGGAAAGAACAGATTGCGGATGCGGTGGACAGGGTTGTCGATAAGATGCTGAAAGAAACTCCTCCGGAAACGGAGGAGGAGAGACAGAACTGCGAGACCATGAGAGAGACAATCAAAGGAATGTTCCTCACGCAGAGACGCTCAAAGACAGAGGCAGCGTTCATCACCGAGAATATTGACAGATATGAGGAATTGTTTGAAATCTGCATGAATGGAGATGATGCACAGTTCAAAAAGGGCATCACGGAATTGCAGAAAGCACAGAATGAGTATATTTTGCAGAAAGAGAGGGAAAACGGATGAACAAGGTCATTTTGATGGGTCGTCTCACGAGAGACCCGAATGTCAGATATTCACCGAGAAATAATTCACAGGAGGAAATGGCAATCGCACGATATACACTTGCGGTTGACCGCAGAGGAGCAAAAGACGGGCAGCAGTCAGCGGATTTCATTTCCTGCGTTGCGTTTGGACGAGATGGAGAGTTCGCAGAAAAATATCTCAAGCAGGGAACGAAAGTGGTTGTCACTGGACGGATTCAGACGGGGTCATATACGAACAGAGACGGTCAAAAGGTCTATACCACGGACGTGATTGTCGAGGAACAGGAATTTGCAGAGAGTAAGAAAGCAGCAGGGCAGCAGGACGGGAACAACGGAGGGTATTCGGACGCAGGTGACGGTTTTATGAATATTCCGGACGGAATCGACGAAGAACTCCCTTTCAATTAGGTGCGGAGGAGGATGGAGACATGGGATTCGTGGAAAAGGTGAAAAACGTCATTTCAAAACTGCGGGCAGCGGGAAAGACAGAGAAAGAGGTGTCTGAAATCATCGAACAGGCAGCAGAGGCAGCAACGGTCTTGAAAAGACGGAATCTCCGGAGCATCCGGAGAAAATCAAGGCAGCAGGAGGAGAAAACCTGCAAGATGCTCTTTTGAAAGTGGGAATCAGTGCAAAAGAGGCATTGACCGCATTTGAGAGCATATACAGACTGAGGAGGCAGGAAAAGTCGAATAATTGGAGGAAATATCATGGATTGCCTCTGAAAAGGTCAAAAGGAGGAAAACGACGTGGAGACAGAAAAAGAAATGACAGCAATTCAGAAAACACAGGTATATCTTGAGAATTATCGGGAAATAGAGCGATATATCAAGGATGCAATTTCGGAAGTATCACAGATTGACGATGTATCAAGATATAACATTTCGGCAGAGAAAGCGTTCCTCCAGTCCATCAGAGAGTGCAAGGCAGAGACGGTCATTCTGTTCGAGCACATGAAAAAGGCTCTTGCATCGCTGAAAGAGGATGCAGAGGCAGCAGGTGAGGGGTACAAGTACGACGCACTTGAGGCAGTATATATCAAGGGCAAGTCATACGAGGATATTGTGAGGGAGACAGGATGCGGAAAGAACTCACCGAAAAAGTGGTGCAGATCAATGACAGAACGTCTCTCAATCAAATTATTCGGTGCAAAAGCAATCGAAAATGACAAAATCGGAGTGAAATGAGAGTGAAAACGGGGTGAAATGAGGGTGATTTCGGGGGTAAAAAGTGGGTGAACAAAAGCAAATATAAACGTGCTAATATGATAACGTGAACAGTTGAGTGAGCGATTGCAGAGATGCAGTCGCTTTTTTCTTGCCTGTTTGCCCTCCTGTTATATGCGGGCAGCAGGACACTATCATGTGCGATGTATGCCCGCCTCTTGAAAGACATGAGAGGCAGCAGGAGACCGATGGACAGAGAGGAGTGAGCAGTGTGTTATTGAAAGCATGTAAGGGATGCGGTCGCCTTATCCCACAGGCATTGACCATGTGCGAGCAGTGCGAGGCAAGGCAGCAGTCAAGGCATGTGACATATAACAATACACGCAGAGACCCACGAGCAGCAGAGTTCTATCTGTCAAAGGAATGGCGGGAGTTGAGACCTGTCATCATGAGTGTGTATGAGTATGTGGATATATATGCTCTGTATGTTGAACACCAGTTGATAACACTGAAAGATTCAGACCCCATCCACCACATCATAGAACTTGAGGAGGACTGGGAGCAGAGGTTGAACCCATTGAACTTGATACCCTTGAGCCATCGGACACACAACACAATCACAGCACTATATAAACAGAGCAATGCAAGCATGAAAGCAACACAGACACAGTTGAGGTCGCTGATTGATTACCATTTCAAAGAGGCAGGGGGATATGAAAAAGTTTTATGTGACCGTTTCTTAGTCGCACCCCCTCTTTTCTTTGGAGAAAACTCCCCACGAGAAAATCAAGACACAGGGGAGTGACGAAAAGGTGTCAGAATGTGACACGAAACTCGTGAACACTGGACGGAAAGGGGGTTGATGCTGCATGGCAGGACAGAGACAACCGACCGATTTGGTGGTCATGAAAGGGAAAAAACACCTCACAAAAGCAGAGATTGAGGCGAGAAAAAATGCAGAGGTGGTCGCCCCAAACGACAAAGTCAAGCCTCCGGCATATTTGACACCGGAACAAAAGAAGAAATTCCGGAAATTGTCAAAAGAACTGCTTGCAATCAAACTCATTGCGAACGTGGATTGTGATGCACTGGCGAGATTACTGATTGCACAAGACCAATACATCGAGATAACGGACAAAATCAGAGAAACTCCGTTGATGGTCGATGTTCCGGTCTATGAGATGCGAGAGAATCCGGACACAGGAGAACAGGAACGTGTACAGGTCGGAACACGGGAGGTTGTGAACGGTGAGAGGGAGCGTCTCATGATTATACAAGACCGCTGCATGAAACAATGTCGGCAGGGGGCATCGGATTTCGGAATGACGGTCAGCAGTCGGTGTCGGTTGGTAGTTCCGAAAGCAAAGGAAACAAAACCGGAGAACAAATTCGCCAAGTATGCGAGTTCATAAATGGCAGCAGGGGCAACAGTGACCGACCGTTGCACACAATACGCTCTTGATGTCGTTGCAGGTGTCATCGTTGCAGGTGAATATGTCAAACTGGCATGTCAAAGGCATCTTGACGACCTTGAAAAAGCAAAAGCAGCACCATACAGATTCTATTTCGACGTTGAAAAGTCCGAGGAAATCATCAATTTTGCGGAAGAATTAACGATCGCAGAGGGTGACGAACAGGAGAATGTGACAGCGTACCCGTTCCAGTGTTTCATTTTGGGGTCATTGAACGGGTGGAGGACGAAAGAAAAGGGTCACAGACGGTTCAGAACGTCCTATGTGCAGTTAGGCAGACAGAACGGAAAATCGTTCATCAACGGAATTTTAGCGTGTTACTATGGCAATTTTGACGGGTACAAATACGGAAAAATCTTTTGTACTGCGACAAAACAAGACCAAGCGAACATTGTTTTTGATGAAATTGTAAAATTCATCAATTCCGACGAGGATTTGTCGGAGTGGTTCAAGGTGCATGAGCATAATCACACGATAGATTGTCTCTGTACACATTCGGAAATCAAGGCATTATCCGGAGATACAAAGTCACTGGACGGACACCGTGCATATTTGGGAATCGTTGACGAATACCACGCTCACAAGACAAATCAGATGTACAAACTGCTTGAGGGAGGTATCAAGAAATTAAAATCCGCACTGATCTCCGTCATAACGACAGCGGGGTTCGATTTGAAATCACCTTGCTACAAGTTATATGAGTATTGCTGCAATCTGCTGAAAGGTGTGTTTGAGAACGACAGTCAGTTCGTGTATATAGCACAGTTGGACACAGCGGATGACCTATACAAAAAGGAGAACTGGATAAAAGCAAACCCGATTCTCGAATATGACGAGGATGCACTGGAGAATCTCGTTCCGATTGCGAACACTGCCCGTGATATGGGCGGGGAAGATTTGCGAGATTTCCTCGTTAAGCAGTTAAACATGTGGATGCAGTGGTCAAACGCATTGTACATCAAGGACATTAAAGACTGGAAACGATGTGCAGCATTGCGAACGCTCAAGGATTTCAGAGGCTCAAAATGTTATGTCGGAGTTGACCTGTCGTCCGGAGGCGACTTGACATCCATCGCAATCGTCATCCCGTACATGGTTGACGGTGCGAAAAAGTATTTTGTGCATACTCACTCATTCATACCTGCGAGCAGAGTGGACGAGCATATCAAGACGGACAAAGTTCCGTATGATGTATGGATTTCAAAAGGTCTCGTGACAGTCACGGAGACACTGGGAGGAATAAAGACGGATTACAAGTACATCATCAAGTACCTTGAGGATTTAATCAAACAGAATGATTTGAAACCTCAACTTGTGTGTTATGACCCACACAACGCATCTGCGTTCCTGTCAGACCTTGAGGCACTGGGATTCGATTCTGTGGCAATTACACAGACAGCAAAGGAACTCAATGACGCAACAGTTGATTTCAGACTGGAGATAAAAGCAGGAAACGTCGTGATTGAGGGAACAGAAGTCGGAAAAGGCAAGGTTGTTCCGTTCGATGAACTGCTGACGTGGTCGATTGCAAACGCAAAGACTATCTCGAACAGTTACGGTGAAATCAAAATCGACAAGGCACTCGACGAGGACAGAATCGACCCGATTGACGCAATCATCGACGCATGGAAAGCAGCAATGAAAGAGGAGTACAAGCCGGACACAAATGAGGTTGTGAATGAATGGCTTGAAATGTATGAGAAATACATGGGGAAAGGCGGTGAGAAAGAATGAACCCATTTAGAAAAATAGCAAACAGTTTGATGAACTGGTGGAAAGGTGAAACTGCACCGGAGGTCAGTGATTCAACGGAACTGACAGGCGGGGTGATGACGCTCAACTCACCGTCATTCCTTGAGAGCATGGGTTTAAGCAGGAGGAGAAAGACAACATCAGAGGTGACATATTTCACATGTCTCAAGATGCTGTCGGAAACTCTTGCGAAAATGCCTATCAAATATTATCAGAGAACGGACAAAGGAATCATTGAGGCAGAACAGACGGACACGTCGAGACTGCTGACCAAGAGACCGAACCCGTTCATGACACCGACGGTATTTTGGAACACAGTGGAAATCAACCGCAATCACTACGGGAACGCTTATGTGTACATGAGAAAGAAATTCATCCGGAAGAAATACGGAGGAGAGGTCAAAATTCTTGACCTGTGGGTGATGCAGTCGAATTGTGTTCAGATTGTTGTGGATGATGCAGGCATATTCGCAGGAAAAGGACGCTTGTGGTATGTCTACACAGACCCGACATCCGGAAGTCAGTATGTATTTGACACGAGTGAGGTCATGCACTTCAAAACATCATTCAGTTTTGACGGTGTGACAGGTTTACCAGTTCAGCAGATTCTCCGTGACACGATTTCCGGAGCATCAGCGTCACAGAGATATATGAACAGCCTATATGAGAGCGGACTGACAGCAAAAGCGACGCTTGAATATACGGGAGAGTTGAATGATAAAGCGAAAGAGGCACTTGTGAAGTCGTTCGAGGATTTTGGCAGCGGAGCGAGGAACACAGGGAAAATCATTCCCGTACCGTTAGGGATGAAACTGACACCACTCGACATCAAATTGTCAGATTCACAGTTCTTTGAATTGAAAAAATACACTGCATTGCAGATCGCAGCAGCGTTCGGTGTGAAACCGAATCAAATCAACGACTATTCAAAGTCGTCCTATGCAAACAGTGAGTTGCAGCAGTTGTCTTTTTACGTTGATACAGAACTGTTCGTCATCAAGCAGTATGAGGAAGAAATCAACTATAAAATGCTGACGGACGAGGAACAGGATGACGGTTTTTATTACAAATACAATGAAAAAGTTCTTTTCCGGACAGATTCAAAGACACAAATGGAATACCTGAAAAACGGTGTCAGTGGCTCAATCATGAAACCGAATGAGGCACGACGCAAACTTGACCTCCCCGATGGAGAGGGTGGCGACACTTTACTTGCAAATGGCAGCATCGTTCCGCTGACAATGGCAGGAGCAGCATATCAGAAAGGTCAAATCGAGCAAGAGGAGACCGAAAAACCGGAGCAACCGGAGGAAGAAACAGAGCCGGACACAGAGCAGCCGGACACAACAGGACAACCGGACGAAACCGACGAGGCAGAGGACGAGGAAGAACAGGAGGGAGGTGAATAATCATGGCAAAGAAAAGACGTTTTGATTTCACAAAAAAGAATAAACGCAGCGGAAAAGTTGAAAATGTCGGCTATTTGGATTTGGAACAGGACGAGGAACAGAGCAGATGTTCCTTGTATTTCTACGGTGACATTGTATCAGCAACATGGGAATCCATGTGGTTCGAGGAGGACAGATGCCCGCAGGACATCGCAGATTTCCTCAACCAGTTGGATGGGTATGAGGACATCGACATCTATTTCAATTCCGGTGGCGGTGATGTATTCGCAGGACTGGCAATCTATAACCAGTTGAAACGATACTCCGGACACAAAGTCGGATATGTTGATGGAATGGCTGCGTCAATCGCATCTGTCATCATGTTCGCATGTGATGAACTGCATTTTGCGACAGGAGCACAGGCGATGATTCACAAGCCTTTATGTATGGCATGGGGCAACGCAGACGATTTCAAAGAGGTCATCAAACAACTTGATTTATGCGAGGATTCAATTCTAGACGTTTACGAGGAACACTTGAAAGAGGGTGTGACGAGAGACAAAATCAAGTCTTTCATGGCGAAAGAAAAGTGGTTCAGCGGTGCAGAACTGGCAGAGTATTTCGACGTTTTGATTGATGAAAAGGCAGCAGTCGCAGCGTGTGCATCAGATTATTTTGAAAAATACAACCATGTTCCGGAGAGCATCAAAGGAACAGCCACAAAGGACATTGTCGATGCGGTGCTTGCGGAACTGGAGAACAGGAACAATGCAGCAGCAGAGGCAGAGAAACAGAGAATCGAGGCAGAAAAGCAGGATATTCTTGCAGACCTCGACATGTATGGAATTTAAGAAAGAGAGGACATGATTCATGAACAAGGAAATGCAGAAACTGTTGAAAGCAATCAACGACAAAAAGAATGAGGTCAAGAGCCTTGTGAACGATGGAAAACTCGACAAGGCAAAGGCAGCAAAAGAGGAACTCAAAGAGTTACAGGAAAAGTTTGACCTCCTGTTCGATTTGGACGAGGAGGAACATGAGGAGATCGAGGACAAGGTGGCGACGGGAACAGCAAAGACCATCGGGGCAAAAGCAGACAAGAAAAACCTCGTGAAAGCGTTCGTCAATATCGTCAAATGCGGATTCTTAAAGAGAGAACCGGACGAGGGAGATGTCAAGGTGTACAAGGATGCGTTAAGCACAGACACCACAAAGGGAGACGATGATGAAATGGGAATCGGTGTCACCGTTCCGGAGGACATCAGAACAGACATCATCGAGTTAAGACGTTCAGAGGATAATCTGGAGCAGTATGTCAATGTGGAGGGAGTGACCACAAAGAGCGGTTCTCGAAACATTGAGGTCGATGCAGATTCCACTCCGTTCGACAATGTGGACGAGGAGGCGGATTTCCCCGACATGGATGAGCCGAAGTTCAAAAAGATTGTGTATGCAATCAAGAAAAAAGGTGGCATCTTAAAAATCACCGCAGAACTGTTTGAGGACACCGCAGCCAATGTCATGGCATACATCAACAAATGGATTGCCAAGAAAACAAAGGCGACAAGAAATGCGATGATTCTCAAGGTTGCGGACGAGATGACAAAGGGAAAAGAGGTTGTGATTTCCACAATCGACAGCCTCAAGGACGTGTTCAACGTGGGTCTCGACCCTGCTATCACAACCGGAGCAATGGTCATCGCAAATCAGAACGGGTACAACTACCTCGACAAGTTAAAGGATAAGGATGGAAAGTACATTTTGCAGCCGAATCCTACACAGCCGACACAGATGATGTTGTTCGGTAAATATCCGATTGTCAAGGTGTCAAACAGGACTGTGAAATCTGAACCAGTGTACTCACCTGCGTTCACAATCTCCGGTAGCAAATTAGCAATCGACGGAACAACCACAGCAATCGACGCATCAGCAACGTCCGACGTAACAGCATGGAAAGTCGTGAAAGGAAAGTATGTTGTAACTTGCAAAGGACAGGAGCAGGAAACGACAGTCGATGCAAAGGTGTCCGCATACAAGCATCCTGTGTATATGGGCGACTTAAAAGAGGCTATCACATTATTTGACAGAAATGTCATCACAATCGACATGAACGACAAGGCAGCAGGTTTGTGGGAGAAAGACATGACCGGAATCAAGGTTCGTGACCGTTTCGACGTGCAGCCTGTTGATGATGGAGCAATCATCAAAGGCAACATCACGGAAGTTGTGCAGGGATAAGAAATGCAGCAGGGCGGGAACACCCGCCCTGTGATTGAAAGCAGGTGAATGAAATGACGGACGAGGAAAAGAAAGAGTATAGAGACAAACTGGTTGAGGACTGCATGAAATACAATCACATCGACTATGACGACGACAAGGACATTGTCGAGACTATGGTTGAGGCGATTGCATCAGAGGAATTGATGGAACTGATTCCGAATTTCGACCCATACAATTTGACCGCCCGTCAGAGATTGCTTGTATATTCTTTCGTCAAGGAATTGTATGACCACAGGGAGAAGTATCAGAACGGTACACAGCAACTCACAAATGCGGTCTCAACCATGCTACTCAATGAAAAGTATGGAGGGAGCAGTGAATGACCGGACGGGTGAAAATAATCAGAGTGACCACAGAAATCAAGGAGGGCAGGAAAGAACCGACCACAGAGGTGTTTTATGAGTGTTGGTGCGATGTTCAGAGTTTGGGAACAAATGAGAAATACACAGCACTGCAAGCAGGTCTTGAGAACACCATTGTTTTCAAGGTTCGGAATTGCAAGCGGATGAAAGAGGTCAGAAAGAAAATGAAAGAGTTCTATGCAGAGTATGACGGAACACGATTCGACATCTATGACGCATCACCGATGTTCACAGATAACGGATGGGTGCTTGTGAAATGTCGTGCGGTTGCATAGGTGTCACATTCTGACACGGAGGTGAGGACATGAAAATTGACATTGAGTTCAAAGGACTGGAGGAACTGGTAAAAGCGTTTGAAAGTGCTGCATCGGATGAAGATATTGCACAGGTGAATAAAACGATCGCTGAAAAAGGAGAACCAGTTGTACAGAGAATCATGTCCGGAAAAATCCCAAAGTCAAAGGACATCAAAAAAAGTGGGCGAGGGTTCGGTTCAAAATCATCAGTGTCCGCACATGCAGCAGATGAAATCCCTATCGGGAAAGTAAAGGTGAACGGTACGGGAGCGACAGCAGATGTCGGATGGGAAAAGAACACACAGGACGAGGGCGGTCATTTCTACGTCCGTTTTATTAACTGGGGAACGATTTACAGACCGCCACAAGAGTTCATATATGCAACAGGCAGGGAGGCAGATGCAGAACTGCAAAAGATAGCAGAACAGGAATATCAAGCGTATTTAGACAGGACAGTGGGGTGATAAGCATGGACAGCAGTCCGGACATCATAAAAGACGCATCAGACGCACTCAAGCCGATAGAGGACAGAGGAATCACCGTGATGCAGGGGTGGTATGACAAAGACCTCAACAAATGTCATGTGACATTGTGGGATTTGGGCGAAACCGATGATAATTTTTCGGATGATGATGCGGAGGGAGTGACACTTTCCTTGCAAGTCACCATTTTCTCAAAGGAGGACGAGGTGGAACTGGCAAGGGAAATCAAGTCTCTCATGAAAGAGAATGGGTTCTCATTCGAGGGGAGAAACGGAGACGATTCAAAACCGGAGGATGGAATCTATATGAAAGCACAGCGATTCACAAAATATTATGAAAGCGAGGAAAAATCATGAGCGAAACAGTAACACAGGTAAATGAAACCACACAGAAGATTGTAAGGAGTAGAACTTGCGGTCTGAAAGATTTCTACATCGCACTGGTGCAGAGCAATACTGCAACAGCATACACAGCCGGAACTCCGGTGAAATTAGCAAGGGCAATCAAAGCGAAAATTGATGAAAAGTGGACAAGTGAGAAAATCTACTCCGACGATAACACCGAGGAGGTCATCACCTCATACGAGGGAACAGATGTCGAACTGGAGATCAATGCTCTTGCACCGCAGGACAGAGTGATTCTGTTCGGGCAGTTGTACGAGAAAGGATTCTTGAGAAAGTCATCTGACGACAGAGCACCGGAGGTCGCTGTCGGATGGAGAGAAAGAAAACTCAACGGAAAATATGAGTTCAAGTGGCTTTATGTCGGAAAGTTTGCAGAGGGTATCAGCGAGGAGGCAAGCACTAAAGAGGGAAAACTGTCACCTACAACCAAGAGCATCAAGGGCAGTTTCTACGAGCGTAGCATCGACAATCTGTATGAGGTATCTGTTGATGAATCCAACCTTGTAGCAGAGGACACGGATGCAGCAACAGCAATCAAAGACTGGTTCTCAAAAGTGCAGGAAGCACCGGACGCAGCAGCGTAAAACAAGAGAGGATATAACAGGAGGATAATTCAATGAATAGAAAAATTATCGTGAATCATAAAGAGTTCAAAATGGAGAAAATGTCTGCGGACACATACATGGAATATCTCGAACTTGCAGAACAGATTGACGCTGCGACATCCGAGAGAGCGTCAAAAAGATACTCACGACAGGAAATTGAGGCGATGATGTTGTTCATCTGCAAAGCATACGGAAATCAGTTCACGGTTGACGAGTTAAAGGACGCAGAGAGCGGACTGGATGCAGCAGGAATCGTCATCGAGTTCAACATGATTGACATGGGAATCGCAGAGGAAATGAACAAGAGAATGGACAAGATGATGAAAAATTTTCAGAGTGGCAAGTGATTCCGGAAATAACAATCACTTGCAGCACAGGAAAAGTATTCATCAATAACATAACGGTTGAGCAGTACAAGAAATATGCTGCACTCATGGAGAAAAACGGTTCGGACAAAATAACGGATGCACTGTTTTTCAACAAAAGAATTATTCAAGAGATATTCGGAAACAGGATGTCTCTCGATGAACTGGGTGAGGTGGATGTCATTGAATTTCTGACAGCATCAAAGGGGATTCATTTCATCATGCAGGATATTGTTTCCGATGCGTTGCTGAACATTGTCGAGACAGAGCCAATCGAAAGAGAGACATCTGCGTTCGACGAATATGACCGTGAGAATGGGTATGAGGACGAGGAGCAGGAAGAACAGAACACATGGAAGATATGCGGAGAAATCGTTGACCGTGTGACAAAAATTGCGATTCGGCTCATGCGGGAATCATACGGGCAGTGCATGAAAGAAAATATCATTGAACTGCTGAAATATCTGAAATTTGAACTTGAAACGGTGAACGAGAACACATAACACAGAGAGGAGGAGAACCGATGGCACATACAAGCGTGAAGATTTCAGCAAATTCGTCTGATTATCAGTCACAAATGAAATCCGCTGCGTCACAGATGAAAGTGTTATCCAGTGAGTTCAAACTGGCACAGACGCAAGCAAAAGCGTTCGGTTCGGCAGCAGACCAACTCAAGGCGAAAGCCGAGAGCCTCACTCAAAAAATCACTCTGCAAAAGAATATCGTTCAATTAAACAGTGAGCAACAAGCAAAACTCACACAGAAACTTTCAGACCAAAAGACAAAGCAGGAGGAATTGAAAACAAAGGTCGAGGCAGCAAAGAAAGCCTATGAGGATTCAACAAAGGCGACCGGAGCAAATTCAGAGCAGTCAAAGGCACTGAAAGAGGAACTCGACAAACTGGAGCAGGAATTTAAGGCAAACGAGACAGCAATAGGAAAGACGGAGACTGCTCTTGCAAATCAGACCACAAAGACGAACGCATCAAAAGCATCACTCGTCGAGATGGAATCTGAACTCGAAAAAGTAAACAAGGAACTGAAAAATCATAAACTGAATGAATTTGCAAGCGGTTGTGACAAAGCAGGACAAAAGATGGAGAGTTTCGGAAAGAAAATGTCCGTCGTTTCTGCGGGAATTGCTGCAATAGGAGCAGCATCAATCGCAGCGTTCAAGGAACTCGACGAGGGATATGACACGATAGTGACAAAGACCGGAGCAACCGGAGAGGCACTGGAGGGATTGACCGCATCTGCGGACAATGTTTTCGGAAGTATGCCGGAGGACATGTCAACGGTCGGAGAGGCTATCGGTGAAGTAAACACGAGATTTCATTCGACAGGAGAGGAACTGGAGAGCCTGTCAACGCAATTCATTCAGTTTTCGAGCATAAACGGAACGAATGTGACACAGTCTGTTGACCAAGTGGACAAAATCATGAAAGCGTGGAACATAGACACATCACAGACGGGGAATCTGTTGGGATTGCTGACATCAAAAGCACAGGAGACAGGAATTTCCGTTGACAAACTCGAAAGTTATGTACTGGATAACAATTCAGCGTTCAAAGAGATGGGGTTGTCATTACCACAAGCAATCAATTTGATGGCTCAATTCGATGCGAACGGTGTTGATTCTACGACAGCACTGGCAGGACTGAAAAAGGCATTGCAGAACGCAACAGCCGAGGGAAAGTCAATGGATGTCGCACTGGAGGAGACAATCGGCAGCATTAAGAACGCAAAGACGGACACAGAGGCTTTACAGATTGCGACAGAACTGTTCGGGAAAAAGGGTGCTGCGGAAATGGCGACAGCAATCCGAGAGAACAGAATTGACCTCACAAGCCTGTCATCCTCAATGTCAGAATATGGAACGACGGTCGAGGACACATACAACGGAACACTCGACCCGATTGATAATGCAACAATAGCGATGAACAATGCAAAACTGGCATTGTCAACACTGGCGACAACAGCACAGACCGCAGCAGCACCAGTCATCGAAAAGGTGACGACAAAGATTCAAGAACTGACAAAGTGGTTCACCTCTCTTGACGAGGGGCAACAGCAGACAATCATCAAGGTCGGTCTTGTGGTGGCTGCGGTGGGTCCTTTAGCAATCGGATTCGGAAAAGTAGCACAGGGAATATCGACGACGGTGAAAACAGGTCAACAGTTTGCATCGTTTGTCGGAGGAATCATCGCAAAGATAACAGCCAAGACAGCAGCAACCGCAGCAGGAACAGCAGCAGACACAGCAGGGGCAGCAGCGGAGGCAGCACATACCGCAGCAACAGCGACAGCGACCGGAGTGACTGGAGGAATGACGGTGGCACAGACCGCCCTCAATGCAGTCATGAATCTGTGTCCGATTATTTTAATTGTGACACTGATTGCAGGACTGATCGCAGCAGGAATCGCTTTATATAAAAACTGGGATAAGGTCAAAGAAAAATTATCCGAGTTGTGGAGTAACGTCAAGGAGAAATTCAACGCAATCAAGGAAACCATAACGGGAGCGTTCTCGAAAGCAAAAGAGGCGGTCACGAATAAGGTGAACGAGATAAAAGATTCGGTTGCGAATAGTGCAGTCGGACAAGCAGCGACAAAGACGTTTTCAGCGGTGAAAAATACTGTCACAAAGTTCATGGGGGCAGCAGTTGACACCGCAAAGGAGAAACTGGGGAACATGAAAACCGCCTATGAGGAAAGCGGGGGCGGTATTAAAGGAGTAGTTGCAGCAGGATGGGAGGGAATCAAAGGCTATTACACAGCCGGATTCACGTTCGTTGATAATCTGTCGGGAGGAAAACTGACAGAAATCAAGACAAAATTCTCCGAAAAGACATCGGAAATCAAGACGAAAGTCTCCGAGGGTTGGGAGAATATGAAAACGACGGTCACATCCAAGATGACCGAGTGGAAAACAAACGCATCAAATAAACTGACGGAAATCAGAACCGATTTCACGACGAAGATTTCCGGAATACAGTCCTATGTGTCAACCGGATGGTCTCACATGAAATCGACGATTTCAACGACGATGCAGCAGTGGAACACAGATGCGAGCAACAAACTCCTGTCACTCAAGAACGATTTTACAAACAAGGTCGAGAGCGTAAAACAGGGATGGTCAACGAGGTTTACAAACATCAAGGACACGGCGACAAATCTCATGGAGACCGCAAAGACCAATGTTTCCACAAAACTGGAAAATATGAAATCTGCCTATAACGAAAAAGGCGGGGGCATGAAAGGAATTGTGTCGGCTACATTCACAGGCATCAAGGACACGATGAACTCACTCATGTCCACAGCGAACACGTTGACAGGTGGAAAACTCGACAGCATCAAGTCATCTTTCTCGACAAAATTGAACGGTGCTCTTTCAACGGTCGGTTCAGTCATGGAGAGCATACGAGCAAAATTCAGCGAAAAGATGGAATCCGCAAAGACAGCGGTCTCAAATGCTATCGACAGAATCAAGGGATTTTTCAATTTTGAGTGGTCATTGCCACATTTGAAAATGCCACATTTTAGTATATCCGGTTCGTTCAGTCTGAACCCTCCATCTGTACCGTCATTCGGTGTTGAATGGTACAAAACAGGAGGAATCATGACAAGTCCGACAGTGTTCGGAATGAATGGAACGAGGCTCATGGTCGGAGGAGAGGCAGGAGCAGAGGCAATTTTGCCACTTGCAGAGTTCTACACAGAATTGAACTCAATGCTTGACCGAAAGCTGAAAGCGATCAATCAGAATGTGAACGCTTTTATCGAGGTTCACAACTATATTGACGGAGACGAAGTGGCAAGCAGAACGACCGAAAAGGTCAGTGATAATCTTGCAATAGCAACAAAAAAACGGAGGTGAGGACATGAAAATTGACAGCATAGACATTCGGTCATTCGATGCAAAGCAGTTGACAGTTGATTTCGAGCCTCCACAGACGGGGGTGACGGTGGAGATGTTCGACGGGGCATTGATACCGTCGGAATCCGAAACATACACACCATTGTCCGGACTGACAGTGACAGTCCTGTTCAGAGGAAAAGACAGAGACGAGGTTCAAAAACATGTCAGTGATTTCAATGCAGAGTTGCAGAAAGGTGTTGTCCTTACACTGGACGGGTACAGTCGCCATTTTAAGGCATATATGACGGGGAACTCGTTGAGCAAGACAATAACGAAAACACGGTACACAGCAGAGTTCAAATTCACGGGGTACTGGTTCAGCGACGAAGTGAGTTTGAACTGGCAGGGAGCGTATGAGGCAATATTTGAGGCACAGGGAAACAGGGCGACACCGTGCAGACTGACAATCACAGCAACGGAGTACATTGAGCAGTTAAGAATCAACGGTCTTTCCTGCGGTGAAATTATTATCGACACGATTCCGAGAGGAGCAACCGTCATCATTGACGGAGAAACAGGATTCGCAACGATGGACGGAGAGAACAAGTTCAAGGATGTGTCATTGATGGAATTTCCGTATCTCACAACAGGGCAGGAAAAGGAACATCATCTCATTTTCTCTGACAATAACGCACTTGTCACATTGCAGTATAAACCTATGTGGTTATAGGAGGCGGTCAGATGGATTTGTACAATGATTCACACGAAAAGGTGTGTATTTTATCCGGAATAAAAGAAACGTGCATCACAAGCACTCTCAAGACCGGAGATAAGGAAATCACATTCGAGTTCCGAAAGACAAACAGGTATGCAGCGGACATCAAAGAGGAGGGATATATCAGAACCGACACGGACGAATTTGTTATCAAGCAGGTCGAGCCGAGCGGGGAATGGTACAAATGCACCGGAACATTGAACGTCGAGGAACTGGAGGGCAAACAATATCCGCAGGGATTTGAGACTGTGGAAAAGACGGTCGATGAATGTCTGACAGAGGCAATCGACGGAACTGGATGGAAAGTCATCCGGTGCGATGTTTCCAAAAAGAGAACAATCCGGATAGAACAGAACTGTTCTGCATGGGATGTCGCTCAACAGGCAATCACAACGTATAGATGCGAGATGGTGTTCGATTCTCTGAACAAGGGAATTTCGGTATATGAGAAATACGGAGAGGACAGAGGAGCATATTTCATTGAACGTCTGAATCTCAAGCGGTTGCAGGTACAGTCAAACTCATACGACTTTGCAACAAGGCTCATTCCGATAGGGAAAGATGGATTGATGCTGAATATCGACGGGAAAAATTATGTTGAGAATCACCAGTATTCAAAGAAAGTGAAAACGATGACGTGGAAAGATGAAAGATACACGGATGCGGAATCACTGAAAGAGGATGCGGAGGCGAAACTGGACGAACTTTCCAAACCATACAGGTCGTACACAGCAGAAATCATCAATCTTGTTGAGGCAGTGCAGGACGAGGAGAAAAAAGAACAGTACAAAGAGGTGTTCAGTATAGCACTGGGAGACACGGTGCTGCTGATCTCCAAGTCAACGGGAATCCGTGAGAGCCACAGGATTGTGAAATTCTATGAATACCCGTTGACGAAAGAAAAGAACAAGGTCGAACTGGCAAACACAAGACTGTCATTCGAGGAGGTTCAGAGAACCGAGCAAGAATTGTCATGAGGAGGTGAGAAAATTGGAAATCATTAGACACATCAAAGTGGATTTGTATGGAGACACACAGCATTTTGCAGTTGCAGCGAAACAGATGGATATGGGAACACGGTACATCGGAGTGACGCTCATGGAGGACGGTGTCGTGTATGAGATACCGGACAATGTGGAGGTCATTATCAACATGACCAAACCGGACAAGACACACGTTCACAACGATGGAGAAAAGTCCGGAAATGAGGCTCTCATTCCTCTCACAAGAGGCATGTTGCAGGTTCACGGAACAGCATTATGTGAGGTGCAGTTGTATCAAAATGGTGCATTGCTGACGAGTGCGACGTTTGAGATGGAGATTTTTCCGTCACAGCGGGATGAATCGGAAATCATTCACTCCGGAGAATATACAAGACTGGAGAACACCATTGCAGCAGCGAGAGAGGCTCTGCAAATCGCACAGGACACACAGAACACCATTGATGCAGCAGAGGCGGTCAGACAGGCACAGGAGCGGTTGAGAGAGGCTGCTGAAAAGGCAAGAGAAATCAAAGAGAGCCGGAGAGAGGATGACACCGCAAAGGCGATTGCAAAATGTGTCGAGGCGATGGAGGCAGCAATCGAGCAGACAAAGAAATGTCTGACAGCGACCGAGGAGGCAAACAAAATCATCATCAGTCAGTCCGGTCTTGATGCGATACTGGCAGCAGTCAAAGACTATTATGAACGCATCAGAGAACTTGAGACGGACATCAACATCAATGTGGATGGAGGAACACCAAAATCAACCGACCTCCTGCTTGTCAAGGGAGGAACACCGTTCACGACCGATTATGACAAGTATATCGCAGGAACGTCACACACAATTTGAGAAAGAGGTGAAAAAGAATGGCAACAGCAACAATCACTCTGAAAAAGGGAACGACCGCAGAGTGGACGGAGAGCAAGAGGGTTCTCGATGATGGAGAACTGGGTCTCGAAACCACGACAAGCGGTCACAGAATCATCCGAATCGGTAACGGTTCGACCGAGTTCATGAGCCTCCCTGTCGCATTTGACATCGAGGAGGTCAGAGAAATCAAGACCGGAATGGACAAAGATGCAAAAACGTACTATGACGACATGGTCAAAAAGGGAACGGAGTTGCTTGCAGAAATGAAAGCACTGGCAACGACTGTCGAACTGGAGGACGATGCGACACAAATCAAGTATCGAATGGGTATCTCAAACGGTACGTTGTATTTTGAGGAAATCACAAAGGAGGCAAGTGAATAATGGCAGCAGGTGACAGAATATTCATGGCGAAAGAATCCACGTCGCAGGAGATTCTTTCCAACACAAAGAAAATTATCGAGGACGCAAAAGCAAAACCGAAAAGATACGGAATGAGAATCAACCTCCTCGACAGCAATCCGGCAACCCGTGTCAAATATCTTTATGATGCGGTTGGAATGACACCCGCAGGAATGAATTTCGCAGGAGGCGGGTTCGATTATGGAGACTGGGGAGATATTTGGTTCGTAAAGAAAAACCGTCCGGTCATGGTAAGAACTGACGGAACGGTTGACTATGAACTGAATCATGAAAACCATGCTCTCAAGCTGAACGGAGGAGCATCGGACATCACAAAAACATCATACGGTGGAAATGCAATGTCCGAGATTCCTCTGATTTGGGTCAAGAGATGGACACAGAACAATTATCATTTTGTTGTGTTCTGTGAGGAGCAGTACGATGACACATACAAAGCATACGCACACACCGACGCAGACGGAAATGTCCTGCCCGTGACATATTTCCCGATGTACGAGGGTTCGGTTGTCAACAGCAGGATGCGTTCGCTCTCCGGTCTCACACCGACAGCGTCCATGACAGACGAGCAGGAGACGACCGCAGCAAAGCAGAACGGTGACAGATGGGATAAACAGTCATTTTCTGAAATCAACCTCATGTATGAAATGTGTACGATGATTACATGCAGCACCAACTCACAGGGCAAGTTTGGAAATGGAAACAGTCAGTCCGACAATTTCTTGCAGACCGGAACACTCAACGGAAAAGGACAGTTTTTCGGTTATACATCGACCACACAGGCAGTCAAAGTATTTTACTGCGAGAATTTCTTTGCGAACTACTGGAAACGTTTGAGAGGTCTGCTGCTTATCAACGGAGTTTATCATGTGAAAGCAGTTCCTCCGTACAACTCAACAGGTGCGGGGTACACAAACACAGGACTGACACCGTCCGGAACATCCGGAGGCTACTGTTCAAGAATGGAAATGGCATCCGACATCGGAAGAATCCCGACCGTTGCATCCGGAAGTGAGACCACATACGAATGTGATGGGTTATGGTTTAACAATACGATCGTTGCAGTTGCCCTGTTCGGTGGCCCCCGTGGCGGCGGGTCGAGGTGCGGTTTGTCGGGCTGGGCTGTGAACAGCCCTGCGACGTACGTGGGCACGTACATCGTGGCGGGCCTTTCTTGTAAACCGCCTGTTGCTGCTGCGTAAGCAGCGAGGGGGAACGGGGGAGATACTCCCCCGCAATAAAAAGGGAGGTTCGGAGGGTTTACCCTCCGAGGTGTCCGGTATGACAAGGATTTTCCACGATGATGGAAACGGGAGGCACATCCGACACAAACAGAAAAAATTGTGATAGAATCTCCGACATGACAAAAAGATGACCTTGACATGACAGGGGAATCGGTGTGCGTCCTTGCCCTGTTCGGTGGCAACCGTGGCAACGGGTCGAAGTGCGGTTTGTCGTACTGGAATGTGAACAACCCTGCGACGAACGTGAACACGAACATCGTGGCGAGCCAATCTTATCAAATTATGGAGCATTTAACCAAAAGCACACCTTTTTCCTACACCGCAGGGTGTTGAAATACACCTAACCAGTGGAAATGATACCGATGCAGGCAGGGTCGAGTAAGAATATCAGAAAGACCTTGAGGTGATAAGAAAGATGGGAAAGAAATCCGTCAATAACCTGTACAAGCCTATGTTAGAACATAGCAATGTTGAGCAAAAATTTCATAAAGCAGCAAAGGGCAAAACAGAACGTCCGGACGTTGCGGTGATATTAGAGCCGACCAACATTCAGAGACATGTCAAGAACGTCGTCGAGCAACTTGAGAACACTGCACCGGAGGGGTACGACGTACCGCATCCGGAAAAGGCATGGAAACCATCAAGACACGGGAAAGTTTGCATCAACGAGGGAACGAGCAGAAAAGTGAGAATGATTGAGAAACCTCGATACAATTATGAGCAGGTGATTCACCACATTGTCGTCTCTGCGTGTTATGACATTTTCATGAAAGGGATGTATGAGTTCTCGTGCGGGAGCGTTCCGAACAGGGGTGCTCATTATGGGAAAAAGTACATCGAGAGGTGGATTCAGCGAGACAAAAAGAACTGCAAATATGTTCTCAAGATGGATATTCGACACTTTTTCGAGAGTGTTGACCATGATGTCTTGAAAGCGTGGCTCAAGAAGAAAATCAGAGACGAGAGAATGTTGTACATCCTCGAACTGATAATTGACGGGAGCGAGGTCGGGTTGCCTTTAGGGTTTTACACATCGCAGTGGTTGTCAAATTTCATGTTGCAGCCTCTCGACCATTTCATCAAAGAACAGTTGAAAGCGGTGCATTATATCCGGTATATGGATGATATGGTGGTGTTCGGAAAGAACAAAAAGGAACTCCACAGGATGCAGCAGGAGATTGAGAGATTCTTGAGAGAAAAGTTCAACTTGCAGATGAAAGGAAACTGGCAGGTGTTCCGGTTCGATTACACAGAGAAAAAGACCGGAAAGAGAAAAGGGAGACCACTCGATTTCATGGGATTCCAGTTCTATCACGACAAGACGATTCTGCGGGAAAGCATCATGTTGAGTTGCACACGGAAAGTCAACCGTGTCGCAAAGAAAGAGAAAATCACATGGTACGATGCGACCGCAATTCTGTCATACATGGGTTACTTGAGCAATACAGACACATACGACATGTACCTGCAAAGGGTCAAGCCTTATGTGAATGTTAAGAAATTAAAGAAAATAGTTAGCAAACATTCAAAGAGAAAGGAGCGAGAAAAACATGAAAGAATGGAGAGAAGTGTTCGGAACGGAGGCAGAACAGCCGGAGGAGTTCGACACAACAGCATCACCGACAACGGTATATCAGAGACGCAATATCAAGAAAGCAACGAAAGAGGATGCAGACGGAAAGAAAATCACCGGATGGCAGCGAGAGGAGCGTGAGATGTCACGGGAGGAATATGACAGATTGACGCTCATGCAGGAGGTTGTTGCATCCAACACAACAGGAATCGTTGAATCCGTGACACAGTTTCAGAAAGATGCAGTCATCGACGAATACACACAGCAGTTGATTGAGGAGGGGTTGATTTAATATGAAAATACTTGTCGAAAGTCTGAAAAGAATGTACAAGAAAGGCACTCTCACCAAGGAACAGATCGCAGAGCGTGTCACAAAAGGAAGTATTTCAGCGGAGGAATATGAATACATCACGGGAGAAAAATATTCCGGTGGTGAAGTAAAATGACACCGCTTGAAATAATATCACGGTTGTGCGAGATAACGGAGGAGTTGTCCGGAATCGTGAAAAAGCAGCAAGAAATGATTGAACGCTCAAAAGTGGAGGAGGGGGTCAAAGAGGAACTCCGGAACATGGTCAATGAGGCAGACGGGAAACTGGATGTCCTTGAGTACCACATGAGACGATACTGCGACACCGACGACGTGGGAGCGTTCGGAAAGGAGCAGCCGAGTGACGATTGAACTCTCATTGTTGTTGAGCGGGATTTCCGTCGCATTTGCAATCTTTTTCGGGATTTCCAATAAAAAGCGGAATGACAAAAAGGATGCAGAGCAGGAGACGGAGGAACGTGCGACAGCGAACACACTCATGATGACAAAACTGGAGAACATTGCCGACGATGTCAAAGACATCAAACGTGACTACAAAGAGACACGGGCAGAGGTACAGAATTTACACGACAGGGTTCTCATAGTTGAGCAGTCATTGAAATCGTATCACAAGAGACTGGACGGGATGAATTTGAACATTAAGACCGACCAATAACAGGAGGGCGGGAACAGGCAAGAATCAACCACATAAAGGAGGCAACAAGTGAACAAAAGCAGGATGACGAACGCAGAGCGTCGCATGTATTTCCGGCATAAAAGAAAATTGTACCGGATAGAACAGCGGGCAGCAAAGCGGAAAAACAAAGTCTCCGGTCAGTTCATGAATCGTGTTGTTATCTGTATGATTCTTGCAGCATTTATCTACACAGTTGTGGCGATTATAGTGTTTGTGAGAGTGGGTGCTGAACCATCAACATTGACAGAGAATGTATTTCGATTCCTGTCAGTGGAGGGCGGTGCGATGGCACTCATTAAGTCAGTAAAGACGGTTACAAAAAAAGATACAGGAAAACAGCACGAGAACGAACCGGATGACATCAATGCAGACAATAATGAGGAGGTGCAGGGATGAAATTCATCGTTGAAAATTGGTTTGTTATCGTGGCAATAGCAGCAGTGGGAGGCTCTATCGGGTACGCAATTTATTCTTTTGTGAAAATGCCATCTGATAAGCAGTTGAGCAAGGTCAGAGAGTGGCTCTTGTATGCGGTGACAAAAGCAGAAAAGGAACTGGGAGCAGGAACAGGAAAACTCAAACTCCGGTATGTGTACGACATGTTTGTGGCAAGGTTTGAGTGGCTTGCAAAGGTCATCACATTCGACATGTTCAGCATGATGGTAGACGAGGCTCTTGAGCAAATGAGAACGATGCTTGACAGCAATGAGGCGGTGCAGAAACTCATTGCGAACGAGGCAGGTGAGGGCAGTGAGTGAAATTGAGATTTTCATGTCACAGCACTGGAGCACGATGGTGACGGTGTACATCATCGGGGCAGCAGTTACATTCGTTTTGACGTTTGTTATTTTTTGGATGCTTGAAAGGCAGTCCGAAAAAGAGGAGCGGGAAAAAGAGTTGTTTCCGGAATACTACGAGGAACAGGAAACGAAACAGGACAGAATCATGGTCAAACTGACATTTTTCATTTTGTCGGTATTGGTGGCGGTGATATGGATAGGAGTTCCGTTCATACTGGCTTTTATATTCATTATGTCAGTGATAGATGATTCCGGAGATAAGAAACAAAAGGAGGAAAAGAAATGATTTCAAATTGCGGACACGACGAGAGAGGAAAATATTCCGGAGGAAAAGCCGGAGATCAGACGGGAACAGAGTGGCAGATTATAAACTGGTATAACAGACCATGGAAATGCGTTCTCCGTCATCCGGATGCAGCAACGAGAAAACTCATTGCACAGATGGCAAAGGCAGCAGCAGTCAACAATATGGTCGGATATTGTCAGTCACACAGGGGAACATTTTGGACGAACCTTGCGGATTCAAATTTCGACCCTGCTCAAATCACAGTTCTGTGCGAGGCTGACTGTTCGTCCGGTGTTGCTGCAATCGTAAAAGGTGCAGGATATAGACTGAAAAATGAGAAACTGAAAAATGTGAGCACTGCATGTTATACCGGAAATCTGCGGGCAGCACTCAAGGCAGCAGGATTCGAGGTGCTGAAAGATAAAAAATATCTGACATCAGATGCGTATTTGCTTGAGGGCGACATTCTGTTGAACGATGGTGCTCATGTGGCGACGAACCTCACCAATGGAGCAAAGGCATCCGGAGGAGGTGCATCGCAGACAGTTCCAATCAATAGCAACGTGAAACTGGAGACCGCAAAAGGGTTCAACAAGAGCCTTGCAGGAACGTACAAGGTAACGGGAGCAGGAGCGTTGAATCTACGGTCGGGAGCAGGAACAGGAAAAGACAAGAAAGTCTTGACGACAATGCAGAGCGGAGAGACGTGTCAGTGTTATGGATATTACACGGATGTGTCCGGAGCGAAGTGGTTGTATGTAGCATATAAAAACGTGGTGGGATTTGCGTCGAGCAAATATCTCAAAAAGTAGCAGAGGAGGGCGAAAACATGTTATACTATTTAGGCAAAGGAACGGAGTTCAAAAAAGAGGACTGCAAGGAATACAAGACAATCGAGGGAGCGTTGAAAGCAGCAGCAAAAAACGAGGAACTGGTTGTGTGGGATGAAAACGGAAACGTCATCGGCTCACTCACGAACAATGTTCCGGAGGGAGCACTGGAGACAAATCCCGACGGTAGCGTGAACACCTACAATGCAGACGGGAACAAGGTCGGCACGATGACCGCAGAGGAACTCAAAGCAGCAACAACCCTCACCGATGAAAAGGATGCAGAGGGGCAGCAGGGCGACGACGCAGGAGCGTCCACAGACGACGAAAACGGAGGCACTGGAGGAAATGCACCAGTAGAACCGGAAAACGGGCAGAATGGGGCAAATAGCGAGCAGGAGAACGGACAGCAGACCTCCGGCGATGAAAAGGATGCAGAGGGGCAGCAGGGCGACGCAGGAGCGTCCACAGACGACGAAAACGGAGGCACTGGAGGAAATACACCAGTAGAACCGGAAAACGGGCAGAATGGGGCAAATAGCGAGCAGGAGAACGGACAGCAGACCTCCGGCGATGGAGACGATGCAGCAGGGCAGGAGACATCCGGAGACGATGAAAGAAAAGCAGAGGAACAGGTGTCCGATTCTGACACAATCTATCCGGAAAAGACCACAAGAGCGATCGTTGATTGTGATGGTGCTCTGAATCTCCGTCGTTCTGCATCATGGGGCAATGAAAGTATCTGCGGACGTGCAGTGAGAGGACAGTCGTATTATATCAAGGCAATTCACACAGTAGAGGGAAAGAAAATGCTTGAGACTATCGACGGAATTTTCCTGTCCGGTCAGCCGGAGCATGTTCGCATCATTGAGGTGTAAGTTCCGGACGGGTGTGTTATAATAAAACAACGGGAGAACTCTCCGAGGGGTTTGAGTAACACACGGGTAACTGACAAAATGCTTGAAAAGCCTTATTTTTCAAGGGTCGGAATTATGCAAGCGATAATTCAACCGAATATCAAAAAAGAGCAACAAACCCCGAAAATTCAGTATTTTCGGGGTTTTCTTTATATTCTGAAAATCTATCAAACATCCTCAAAACACACAAAAATCTATCGGTAACTAACACATAACTAACAGGTAACTAACAAATGATCACCATAATTAAAATAACTCATCTCCGTAATTTGTATATAAGAAGATATGATGTTGAAAAATGTCTTTTATTATCAATTGTAGTGGAGTATAATGATAGAAAGTACAAAGGGGAATTTTTATGAAATTACTTAAAACAAGTGACGAATTGATATCTCATATGAAAATAAAGGGAATAAAATTTGATATAGCTAAAGAAGAAGATGCAAAGGTATTTCTTCAAAATAATAATTACTACATGAAACTAGCATCTTATAGAGCCAATTATGACAAGCAAAAAAGTAACGATAAGTACATAAATCTTGATTTTGCTTATTTGCAGGAATTGTCAACCATTGATATGCATTTACGGTATTTAATATTGCAAATGTGTCTTGATGTCGAACATGCTTTAAAAACCAGATTGTTAAAAGATATAGAGGATAATCCAGAAGAAGATGGTTATGATATTATTAGAAGATTTGTTACAAAGTATGAGAGAAGTTGTCAAAATATACAGAAACACAAATCTAGTGAATATTGCAGAGAATTGATAGAGAAGTATTATCCATATTTTCCCGCATGGGTATTTGTAGAATTGATATCTTTTGGAGATATGGTGAAGTTGTATGAGTATTATACGGAGAGGTATCCAGGGCGTTTAAAAGATAGTGACTTGTTGTATTCAATAAGGGATTTAAGAAATGCAACTGCACATAGTAATTGCCTGATAAATAAACTTCAAAAAGGAACAAATAAGCCATCTGTTAAAATTATAAAATTTGTTTCAAATATAGATGGAATAGGTGCGTCTATGAGAAAGAACAAATTGAGTAATAAGTTTTTGTATGATTTTGTTACATTGCTTTATGTTTACAATGAATTTATTAATGCAGATGTTGTGAAAGAGAAGAGGTTTAAGCAGATACAAGAATTTATAGATGGTCGTGCAATAAAAAATAAAGAGTATTTTGATAAAAATGAATGCATAAAAACAGCATATTTTTTTGTAAAAAAAGTTGTTGACTATATAAATGAAGCGTGTTAAAATATATACACGATTAAAAAATTAACTTTTTGTAGGGAATGGGTCTTTACTCGTTCCCAATTTTTTTTGCATAAAGCAGTGTGGATAACATGAGAGATATTTTCGGTAACGAACACGTAACTGACAAAATGTGTTTGAATGTTTTAAAATCAATATTTGATGTTCTCAAAGAGATAATCAACAAGTTCAAAATGCTTGGAAAGCCCGAAAATTCAACGTTTTCGGGCTTTTTTTAATGCCCGAAACGGCTGATTCCGATGACGAAATTTGAGAAAATTTGACAGCGTTTATACCAATTTTGTGAGGCTTACCAGGGGTTTACCGACCATTTTTGCCCCCAAAAGGGCTTACAAAAGGGTTTACCAAAGGCCAATTTTGGATCTTATACTTGACAAAAAATTTTATTGGGTTCTCAAATTAGAGAGCGGTGGAAGGGAAAAATAGAGCATTTCACGAGTTTTGAGGAAATATGAGAAAATAAAATAACCTTTGCTTACATTACATAGAGTTTCCGTTTATTCATAAATGAATGGGAGCTCTTATTTTTTATCCTAAAAAAGTAAGGGAGGGTTTTAGAATGAACATGTACAACACAGAATTGGGTGCCGGACCGGGAAAAGAGAGCGGCGTGTCAGAACTGCAAATATTTGAAAACCAGGTCTTTGGACAGGTGCGGGTGTTCGTGAAGAATGGAGAGCCGTGGTTTGTGGCAGCAGATGTATGTAAAGCTATGGAAATTGCACCGACAGCGATCCGGAGATTGGATGATGATGAAAAAGCTGCCCTGCGTTTAACGCAGACCAGCTCTAATGGAGTGGTTCAGAATAGAGAAGTTGCGGCTGTAAATGAGCCGGGCCTGATGGAAAATCCGGAAGCTATCTATACACTGGCAGAACAGCTTCTTGCAGAAAAAGGAAAGAATAAGGAAATCAGTAAGCAGCTTAAAATGGCACAGCCAAAGGCAGATTATTTTGACGCTTTTGTGAATTCTGCGGATTGCACTTGTATCCGCTATTGTGGAAAGGAATTGGGAGTTCCACAGAATATGTTTGTATCGTTGCTGATGGAACACAAGTATTTATACCGAGATCGAAATGGCTGGTTAATGCCATATTCTGATAAGGTGGAAAAGGGATATTTCATTGTGCGAGACTGCTATGCGCGGAGTGGAAAGCTGGTGCAGCAGACACGGATGACCTGTAAGGGAAAGAGCCATATCAGCAGAGTCAGCTTGCAGAGCGTAAACAGTATCTGCATATGATCACGATACATTAGTTGCAGAATTGATGAGAATAAGCGGGAGCGATGCAATTATTGTATTAGCCAAAGAGATATGGTATTGTATAGAGAGTTTAACAAATCGGAATTGACAGAGGTAATGAAATGTTTGAAGAATTAGGAATTAGTTTTGGCACAGCACTAATCGTCTTACTTGCATTATATTTTATAATTAAGTGGGCGGTCAAAAATGGAATAAAAGAAGCCTATAGGGATATTACAGGGAAAGTCACTACCGAGGATATTGAGGCAGAACAAATATGTAACGAAGAGGAAAAATAGTTAATAAAGAGAGGTGCATATGCTATGCCAGGTATACTCGTGGTTGAAGATGATGAAAATTTAAATCGTGGAATTACATTTTCACTGAAAAAATCCGGATATGAGGTTTTTTCAGCAGAATCAGTGAAAAAAGCGAAAAGAATTGCAAGTGATAATAATGTGGATGTTACCATTTGTGATGTGAATCTTCCGGATGGGAATGGACTGGAATTTGTAAGGTGGATGAGATGCAATTATAATACATACATTATTTGTCTTACAGCACTAGATCAGGAGATGGATCAGGTCATGGGATATGAAGCAGGGGCAGATGATTATATTACAAAGCCGTTTAGTCTTTCGGTACTTCTTTTGAAAATAGAAGCACATTTCCGCCGCAGACAGGAGAAAACGGAAGCCGGAAAGATGATTTCGGGAGATATCGTATTTATCGCAGGAGAAATGAAAGTCCTGATAAAGAGTCGTGAAATCAGTCTGACAAAAACGGAGTTGAAAATGCTGACTTTTTTTCTTCAGAATCCGAAACAGATTCTTTCAAAAACACAAATATTGGAAAATGTGTTTGATCTGGAAGGGGATTTTGTGGATGAAAATACAATCGCTGTCAATATCAGAAGACTCCGTGAGAAAATCGAAGACAATCCGGCTGCACCGGTCTATATAAAGAATATCAGAGGTCTTGGGTATATATGGAATCAGGAGGTAAGGCAGTGACAAAGAGATATCACAGGAAACTCACATCAGCCTTGTCTTTGGTATTGCCGGTCATATTAGTGTTTGCAATATTAAATTGCTTTACCACGTATGTGTTTTATGAAGATTATAAATATAAAATGAATCTTATGACAGAGATTGCTGCAAAGGAAGAATTTTCCGGTCTGGATGCTGTTTCGGAATTGCTTAAGGATAAGGATATTGAAACTAACGAACAGGGAAGGCGATTATTGGAGCAATATGGATACTGGGGGAATAAAGGGAATGCATTTTATTCGCAATTCCGGCATCAGGTTATGGTGACCGGTGCTGTAAGCACTGTGATATGCGTGCTTCTTTTGACTTTTTTACTTTATTGGAAGAAAAAAGCAGATGCGTGTCATCAGAAAATTTTAGACCAGTTGGAAGAAATTCTGATCAGATTCCGTGAAAATAAATTTGATGATTTACTGAAAACGGAAAATCATGCAGAACTGGAAAAATTGAATGACCAGCTTGAAGCAATCGGACATCATATTCAGTTGCTAAAGGAAGAAGCACGGGCAGAAAAAGAGAGTACGAAAGAAATGGTTTCTGATATCTCTCACCAGCTAAAGACACCGGTTGCAGCTTTGGATACATGTTTTAGTGTGCTGATGCAGAATGACTTAAGTGCCACAGAACAGGAGGAGTTTCGTATCCGTTGTCGGAGTGCTCTGGATGGACTGGAGACATTATTGCAGTCGCTTCTTGAAATATCCAAGATGGAAACTGGACTGATTCAGATTAATAAGAAAAAACTTTCGCTTATGGATACTGTCATATCTGCTGTGAACCGCACTTATCCTAAAGCGGATGAGAAAGAAATTGAATTCGTTTTTGACTATGAAAAAGAGCTGGAAACATGCACGATTATGCAGGATAAAAGGTGGCTTGGTGAAGCTGTGATCAACGTTCTGGATAATGCGGTCAAGTACAGTCCGTGTGGTTCAAAAATATTTATCCGGTTACAAAAAAGAAACGATCTTGTAAGAATGGAAATTGAGGATCAGGGAATTGGTATTCCGCAGAATGAGTATCACAAAATCTTTCAACGATTTTACAGAGGAAGTTCCAAGGAGGTCATGGAAAAGAGTGGTACAGGAATCGGACTTTTTCTATCGAGAGAAATTATCGAAAAACACGCAGGTACGATTACGGTAACCTCCGGCAAAAAGAAAAAAGGAAGCACGTTTGTGATTCAATTACCATATGTTGGTTAAATTTTAAGTGAGCAGAAATCTTACAATTCTGTAAGACTTCTGCTCGTTTTTTGAAAGTGAAATGAAAGATTGCCCTGATACAATTTGGATGTAGGATGAAAAGGAGACAACACATGAGTGTGATATTAGAAACCAAGCAGCTTTGTAAGTTTTATGGCGCAGGTGAGAATCAGGTCAAAGCGGTCAATCAGGTGGACATTCAGATTGAGCAGGGAGAATTTGTCGCAATTGTTGGAAAGTCAGGTTCCGGTAAAAGTACATTACTTCATATGCTTGGAGGGCTTGATACCCCGACAAAAGGCAGTGTTACTTTAGCGGGGAAAGATTTATACAGGATGAAGGAAGATGCCCTTGCTGTTTTCCGCAGAAGAAAAATCGGATTTGTTTTTCAGGCATTTAATCTGGTTTCATCTGTTAATGTCTGGGAAAATATTGTGCTGCCACTGGGGCTGGATGGAAGAAAAGTGGATGAAGCGTATGTAAATGATATTATTGCAACTCTGGGGATTGAAAACCGGATTTATAATCTGCCAAATCAGTTATCCGGAGGACAGCAGCAGAGAGTAGCAATTGCAAGAGCACTGGTGAATCGTCCGGAAATTATATTTGCAGATGAGCCGACAGGCAATCTTGATTCTAAGACCAGTGATGAGGTAATCGCTCTGCTTAAGATGACAGCAAAAAAATATGGACAGACAATTGTAATGATTACCCATGATGACGAAATTGCACAGGTCGCTGACCGTATTCTGGTGATTGAGGACGGACAGGTGGTGGATTTCAGATGAAGACAATAAGCAGGATTGCATATAGCAATGACAAAAGGAACAGGACAAGAAGTATACTGATCATGATGGCAATCTGTCTGACCACGATGCTGCTTGTTATCATCAGTACTGTGGGAAATGGGGTAATTCATTTACAGAAAAGTCAGGCGGCAAGCTCATACGGAAGTAACTACGGCCTGTTTATCGCCGCAGATGGTACGCAATTAAAAGAAGTGGAACGCAGAGCTGAGATATCTGATATCGGCATCATGTGTACGGAGGGCATCCTGAAAGGAAATGAAAATGGCGGCTTTGTCAGTGCGGATGAAACGGTCAGGAAAATGCTTCCCTATAATCAGGAATATGTGTTGAAGGAAGGTACCTATCCGGAAAAGGCGCAGGAAATTGCCGCAGGACGCGCTTTCTTTGATGCAGAGGGATACCATGATGTAAAGGTCGGAGACACCGTAACATTGGAGTACCGTTCCGGCATGCAGTCGGAATACGCACCGGTGGAATTTACTGTCAGCGGGATTTTATATGACCGGGATGAATATACCATCGAGGCTTCCTATGTTGTATTCGGTTCGCAGGATTTTTATAATGAGCGTGTTGCGGAGGGTGACAGGCAATATAATATCTATTTTACCTTGAGCGATTCTGCAAATGTATCTATGAATAATGTTGCGCCTGTTATAAAAGAAATCGCGGATTCCTGCGGCATTGACCAGAAAAACGTGATCATCAATGACCTCTACCTGCAGTGGGTATTGCAGCCGAGCTATGAAATGATTGTGGTTTGTGGAACCCTGATCCTCGGAATCGTGCTGTTTTCCGTTGTGGTCATTTATAATATCTTCCAGGTCGGGATCGCCCAGAAGGTTCAGGAGTACGGAAAAATCAAGGCGCTGGGTGCAACCAGAAAGCAGATGAAGCAGTTGATCTTTCGTGAGGGCATTCTTCTGGCGGTTCCTTCGATACCGCTGGGGCTGCTGTTTGGTTTCCTGATTGCAAAAGTCAGCTTCAACTGGCTGGTGGAGCAGGGAAATCTGGTATCGTCCGGAATCAAGAACCATCAGGTGCCTCTGTTTTCACTGACAATTATGCTCATCTGCATTTTTGTATCGTTTCTTACGGTCGTTTTGGCTCTGCGCAAACCCATGAAAATTGTTTCCCGGATTTCACCCATCGAAGCGACACGGTATCTTGACGGCTCCAAAACGCAAAAACAGGGCAGACGAAAAGGCAGAAAAGATGTCACCGTTTTCTCCATGGCAATGGCAAATGTGACAGGCAATCCGAAAAGAACCATTGCTACGATTCTTACCATGGGGCTTTCTTGTGTATTGTTTGTAATTATCTCTAATTATGTTGGGAATATTGACACGGAGCACGAGGCGCGGATTGCAATCAACCATGGACAATTTGAGTTGCAGCTGGATTATTCCCAGAATTATGATGAAGCCTATTCGGAGAATAATCTGGACACAATCCTACAGAACAATCCACTGAATGATTCTTTGATTAAAGAAATCAAAAGCATTCCAGGAGTGACAGATGTCATGACGAGAGAGATTGTCTCTGTAAATCTGAACGGAACAAGATATCCGGCTGATATTGTGAGTAAAAATGATTTTGATTTTATGCGCCAAGACGGGGATATTGGCTCTATGGACTATGATCAGGCGGTAAAGAATGGTGAAATTTTCTTTGGCTGGTCGGCGTGGATGGAACAAGATGGATATGCTCCGGGTGAATCTATTGTATTTGACTTTGAGAATGGAAGTGAAACCTATACCTATCAGGGAAAGATTGCAGGATCCTTTGTAAGCGCGGACACTTATCTTGTCATTCCGGAAGGTGTATACCGTTCCATGAATCCGAGGGGAACAGCCTATGGCTATCTGTGGGTGGACTGTGATAAAAAAGATGTTGCATCTGTGGAACAGAGTCTGAATACTTTGATTTCTAATACTTCGCATATAAAAATGGATACCTATCATGCACAGTTACAATCTGCAGAATACGCAAGCCGTATGATGAAGCTTGGCTGCTATCTGTTCATGGCAATTGTCGGTCTCATTGGGTTTATGAATCTGGCAAACACCATGATCATCAATATCATCACGAAGAAGCAGGAATACGGTGTGCTGCAAGCGGTAGGCATGACCAATAAGCAGTTGAATCTGAGCTTACAAATACAGGGCTTGATTTTTACGGTTGGCACCATCTGCGTCGCACTTGCTGCCGGTCTGCCCCTTGGCTATGCACTGTTTTCCTATGCGAAGCATAATGGGATTTTTGGAATGAACGTTTATCACGTTCCTCTTATCCCGATTCTTGTTATGATTCTTCTGGTTGGTATTCTACAAATTGTGCTTTCCTGTGTTTTAAGCAGTAATCTGAAAAAGGAAACGCTGGTAGAAAGAATAAGGTATCAGGGATAGCAAGTATTGCTGGGATATCCTCAGTATCATAACAGGAATTAAAAGCACTTGGCTTCAAAAAGTTTTGTACTTTTGACAAAATGCAACCGATTTTTCATCAATTATAATAAATTTGATTAAGCAGCCTGTGTGTAATGAAGCATACAGGCTGCTTGCATTTTATAACTCTAATGAATCTTCTGCATCTACCCACATCTGTAAATTGCCCTCAAGATATAATCTCACATATTCAAGTGGTTCATCGACTGCAAGTGAAGTCAATGCACAGTCTGATCCGGGTGTGGTTTTTAAATCCTTTTCGGCTTCCCAGCAGTCAATGCGAAGCATATAGCCAACATTTGTATAAATGTCAATGCTGTTTCGTTGTGGATTGTATTCTGCAAATATTGTTCTCATCGTATCCCATCTCCTTATCATTTAATCAATCATTAGTATATAATCTGGAATGAAAAGAAGCAGGACAATGGGAGATGAGACCCAATGCCCTGCTTCTCTGTTTATTCGGAACGAACTGTAATATATTTTTGATTGCGACTTTTAGGTTTATCGGGAATAGTCATTTCTAATTGCCCGGATTTTAAAAGCGGATTGATATGCTTCAAAGTGAAGTTTCTTAAATCTTTGAAGCCGCAAAATACTGCAAGCTCTTTCTTGGATTTTGGTGTTGTGCAAAAAGCCAAAATCTGTTTGGATACCGTTGATAGTTCAATAACTTGGTGGGTAACTTGGTGGATAACTTGGTGGGCGTCACCCTCTAAGTTGTAGTTTACATTTTTCAAGATGACTCTGAAATCTGTCGCTGTTGAGGAAAATTCGGGCTTATATGCCTCTGTGTATCCAGGCAGCTTTTCGGTTTCACTGACGATTTTGCGTAGGCCACTTCCACGGCGTTCCATGTACTTCATGCGGTGGAACAGGTCAGCAATCACAGGGTTTCGTCGCATGGAACGGATACTGTAAATATCGTATTCCTGAATTGAGCCGCCGCCAAACATACCGCCCGGAGATGTGATTTCCACCCGATCATCAAACATATCAATATGGATTTCGCTGCCAAGTACAATATAATCACGATGGATAAGCGCATTGACAAGAGCCTCTGTCACAGCTCGTTCCGCATAATCCGGCTTGTCTACCCGATACTGTGCCTCTTTGACAAAACGGACTTTGGAATTATTGCGAATAAATTCACTGCCGCTGTTCAGTAGATAAATCAGATTCCCTTCGTATTCTTTATCGTCCAATGCATCATCAAAGATAGAGCCTTTTTCCAAGCCATTCCACCGGGTACAGAACATACGGGAGTTATAAACTGTGTGCTGATCAGTCATGAGTTTTCCGGCATTGGTCAGGAGTCCATTTTTATCAGTCAAACCAAAGGAAACATAATCGGATGGCTCAAAGCGGAGACCGGTCCGTTCCAGATAGGTTGCTTCCAGAAGTGTAAAGCTGTAATCCTTTTTTACCGCATCTGTTGTTAGGGTATCAAAGGACTGATTGGTTCCCTTTAAGATCAGTTCATTCACAATGTAATCCGGGGCAATTACGTTTTCATTTCCAACACGGATATATGCTTCCATCACGCCGTCTGCCTTGTAATAATATGGGGTGCTACGGCCGGGAGAAACTTTAACCAGCTTTTGGGTTTCTTTATTTCAAGTGCAACTTTGAAATCACATTCTGTTGCTTCAGCAATGAGCTGTTCTATTATAGAAAGCGCTACATTATAGAATTACATTCATTCCTACATCAAAAACAAGAGTTTGCTGTATAGAATCATAATATGGCTGAGTCAGTCCTCACCTCCGGGGCTGTCTCTTTTTTTATAAAAACTTATACAATCTTAGTTTCGATTGCAGGACCCTTTTCCCCACTTAATACTTTAAGCGGTATTATGGCCTTGCAAGAAAGAAATGAGGTGAACAATTATGAGCATTACAAATGCGGCGAGAAGATTTGAACAGAGATTTGACGCAAAAGCGGAGCGCTTTATTTGGCATCATCCGCTACTTGGCTTCATCTCCATCTTTGTTGGAATGCCCTTACTGGTTTTGGCGTGTGTCTGTATCAGTACGATCGTTATCGCCTTTCCTATGGCATGGCTTTTGGGTTGGTTGTAATCTTTATTTCATCTTTAAACGCACAAAAGATGACTAATGCCATTTTTAGAGGAAAGGTTTTATGATATTGGGGACAGCAAAAAAGGAGGATGAATCTTATGCAAATGCTAATTGCACTCATAGGTGTATGTGCGGCAGCAATGCTGCTGTGGTATGTCTATATTTTAATGAAGGGAGATGATCAGGCATGAGCACCATGATTCAGTATGCTTTATACCTTGCCATTCTGGTTGTTTTGGCAATTCCGCTTGGCGCATACATAAAAAACGTCATGAGTGGCGAGAAAACTTTTTTGTCCAAAGTTCTGACACCGTGCGAAAACCTGATTTACGAGGTTATGCGTGTAGACAGAGAAGAACAGATGACATGGAAGAAATATGCGGTAAGTGTAATGATTTTTTCCGGTATCGGGCTTGTTTTTCTGTTCCTGCTTCAACTTCTGCAGGGAGTTCTTCCCGGAAACCCGCAGCATCTTTCCGGTGTGAAATGGGATTTGGCATTTAACACTTCTGCAAGTTTCATTACCAATACAAACTGGCAGGCATATTCCGGTGAATCCACATTGAGTTATCTCACTCAGGCTTTAGGTCTGACTGTTCAGAACTTTGTTTCCGCAGCTACAGGTATCGCCGTTCTATTTGCATTGATCCGTGGCTTTATCAAGGTGAAATCCTCCGGGCTGGGAAGCTTTTGGGTGGACTTGACCCGCATTGTGGTTCACATCCTGCTCCCGCTGAATCTGGTCATTTCTCTGTTGCTGATAGGCGGCGGCGTGATTCAGAACCTGAAAAGTGCAGAAACAGTATCCCTTGTAGAACCGATTGCCGTCAGTGCAGAAGGCGAAATCCTTGAGGATGCGGTAATTGACTTAGACACCGAAACCGTCACTGTAGATGGCGAAATCGTTTCGAATGCACAGATCGTCACCGAGCAGTTCGTACCGATGGGTCCTGCGACCAGCCAGGTCGCAATCAAACAGACCGGCACCAACGGCGGCGGTTATATGGGCGTCAACTCCGCACATCCTTTGGAAAATCCCAATGCCTTTACCAATCTGATCGAAATGATTTCCATTCTGCTGATTCCGGCAGCACTGTGTTTCACATTCGGTTCTGCGGTAAAGAACAAGAGGCAGGGTATTGCAATCTTTATGGCAATGTTTCTCTGTCTGGTTGTTGCCTTGGGCTGCATCGCCGTTACTGAACAGGCTGGAACATCCCAGCTTGCACAAAACGGCGCAGTCAATATGTCAATGGCAGAACAGGCGGGCGGCAATATGGAGGGTAAGGAGACTCGCTTCGGCATTGCAGCGTCCTCTACCTGGGCAGCCTTCACCACAGCAGCTTCTAACGGCTCTGTAAATTCCATGCATGACAGCTACACGCCGCTTGCCGGTATGGTGACTATGCTGCTGATGCAGCTCGGCGAGGTTATTTTCGGCGGCGTGGGCTGCGGCCTTTACGGTATGTTTGCTTTTGCCATTCTGGCGGTGTTTATTGCCGGTCTGATGGTAGGCCGCACTCCGGAATTCCTTGGCAAGAAAATTGAGCCTTATGAGATGAAATGGTCGGTACTGGTTTGCCTTGCAACACCCATTGCAATTCTGGTCGGCAGCGGCCTTGCCGCTGTAGTACCCTCTGTCATGGATAGCCTGCATAACGGCGGTGCCCACGGTTTCTCTGAAATGCTGTATGCCTACTCATCCTGTGGTGGCAATAACGGCTCTGCCTTTGCTGGTTTCAATGCGAATACCGTATTTCTGAATGTAAGCCTGGGACTGATGATGCTCTTTGCCCGGTTTCTGCCCATCATCGGCACACTTGCAATCGCAGGCAGCCTGGCTGGGAAAAAGAAAATTGCCACGACTGCGGGCACCTTGTCTACCACAAATGGAATGTTTGTTTTCCTGCTGATTGTTGTGGTATTGCTGATCGGTGCGCTGAGCTTCTTCCCGGCGCTTGCCCTTGGCCCGCTTGCTGAGTTCTTTGGCAGCATTGCGTAAAGGAGGTTTACAGATATGCGTACAAAACAGAAAAGTGCTTTTGCCGACCGGAAAATGCTCGGCAGGGCAATGAAAGATTCTTTTGTGAAATTAAGTCCGAAAACACAGGCAAAAAACCCGGTCATGTTTTTGGTTTTTGTGTCTGCGATCTTGAGCAGTATCCTTTGGGTGGTATCCCTGTTCGGGTTAAAAGACGCTCCAAGCGGATATACACTGGCGATTGCCATTATACTTTGGTTTACCGTGCTATTTGCCAACTTTGCCGAGGCCATTGCAGAAGGCCGTGGTAAAGCACAGGCAGATTCTCTCCGGGCATCCCGAAAAGATGTGGACGCACATAAAATTCCCTCCGTATCGCAGAAGGACAGCGTGACTGTGGTTCCATCCGCCCTGCTGAAAAAGGGGGAACTGGTGATTGTCAAAGCCGGAGAGCAGATTCCGGCAGACGGTGAAGTCATAGAAGGTGCGGCATCTGTGGATGAAAGCGCCATCACCGGCGAATCCGCTCCTGTAATTCGTGAGGCAGGCGGCGACCGCAGCGCTGTAACCGGCGGCACCACTGTACTGTCGGACTGGATTGTTGTCAGAGTGACCAACGAAGCCGGAGAAAGCTTTCTGGACAAGATGATTGCGATGGTAGAAGGTGCTGCCCGAAAGAAGACGCCCAACGAAATTGCTTTGCAGATTTTTCTGGTAGCCTTGTCCATTATCTTTATCTTGGTGACAGTCTCCCTCTACACTTATTCCATTTTTTCTGCAAAGCTGGCGGGAATTGAGAATCCCACCTCTGTAACAACTTTGGTAGCGCTGCTGGTATGCCTTGCTCCTACTACCATTGGTGCTTTGCTTTCTGCCATCGGTATTGCCGGTATGTCCCGACTGAACCAGGCAAATGTTCTGGCCATGAGTGGTCGTGCCATTGAAGCCGCCGGTGATGTAGACATTCTGATGCTTGACAAAACCGGAACAATCACCCTGGGCAATCGACAGGCATCGGAGTTCATTCCGGTAGATGGTGTTGATATTCAGGAACTGGCGGACACCGCTCAGCTTTCTTCTCTGGCCGATGAAACCCCCGAGGGCAGAAGCGTTGTTGTGCTGGCAAAGGAGCAGTTTGGAATTCGTGGTAGAAGCCTTCAGGACAAGAATATGCACTTTGTCCCATTTACTGCGGTGACTCGTATGAGCGGCGTCGACTTTGACGGCAACGAAATCCGAAAAGGCGCAGCAGATGCCATGCAGAGTTATGTGACCCATGCAGGCGGAATGTATTCTCCGGACTGTGATCGAGTTGTCAAGTCTATTGCGTCCAAGGGCGGCACACCTCTGGTTGTGGCTAAGAACCACAAAATTCTCGGCGTTATCTATTTGAAGGATATTATCAAGCAGGGTGTGAAGGAGAAATTCGCAGATCTGCGGAAAATGGGCATCAAGACCATTATGATCACCGGCGACAATCCGATTACTGCTGCGGCCATTGCTGCCGAGGCCGGTGTGGATGACTTCCTTGCGGAAGCAACGCCGGAAGGAAAGCTGGCAATGATTCGTGATTTTCAGGCCAAGGGTCATTTGGTCGCCATGACAGGCGACGGCACCAACGACGCTCCGGCTTTGGCACAAGCAGATGTTGCAGTTGCCATGAACAGCGGCACACAAGCAGCAAAAGAAGCAGGTAACATGGTGGATTTGGACTCTTCACCCACAAAACTGATCGACATTGTTCGCATCGGCAAACAGCTTTTGATGACACGAGGCAGCCTGACTACCTTCTCCATTGCCAACGATGTGGCAAAATACTTTGCCATTATTCCGGCGCTGTTTATGGGACTTTATCCGGGACTGTCTGCTCTGAATATTATGGGGCTACATTCCCCGCAAAGCGCTGTCCTCTCTGCGATTATTTATAATGCACTCATCATTATTGCGCTCATTCCGTTGGCGCTAAAAGGTGTGAAATATCGTGAAGTTGCTGCTGGAAAGCTGCTGTCACGGAACCTGCTGGTTTATGGTCTGGGCGGTCTGGCGGCTCCCTTTATCTTTGTGAAACTGATTGATGTTCTGCTGGTGTTTACCGGCCTGGTATAAGGAGGGGATATATCATGAAAACAATAAAAAGTGTATTACCAAAGGCAGGTATGATCTTTTTAATCTTTACTCTGCTGTGCGGCGTGATCTATACGGGTGTTGTCACAGGATTTGCTCAGCTTATTTTCTCGGATAATGCCAATGGAAGTATCATTGAAGTAGATGGAAAAAAATACGGCTGTGAGTTGCTGGGGCAGCAATATACGGATGAGTCCCATATGTGGGGGCGCATTATGAATATCGATGTTTCTACCTATACAGATGAAAACGGAAAGGCGCTGATGTATGCCGCCCCATCTAACATCTCTCCGGCAAGCGAGGAGTATGCACAGCTCGTGGCAGAGCGGGTGGAAAAGCTCCGGGCTGCCGACCCGGATATGGATGAAACAGCTGTTCCGGTGGAGCTTGTCACCTGTTCCGGCAGTGGGCTTGATCCCCATATTTCCCCGGCGGCAGCGGAGTATCAGGTAGCACGCATTGCAAAAGCGAATGATATGACCGATGATGAAGTGCGTGAGATCATCCAAAACTGCACCGACGGACGATTCCTTGGCATCTTTGGCGAAGAAACCGTTAATGTGTTGGAGGTCAATCTGATGCTGGATGGTATCCTGGATGAATAAATGAACATAGCAAAAATTGTGATGTCTTATGCAGGATTCTGACAAGGAAACAGCTGATTGAATTTCTGGCACAAGCTCATGATAAAAAAGAATAAGTCCTGCATCTTTAGACGGCCTTAATACAGATACACATTCTCTTTTACCTTCTTTACGCCCTTTGATTTATGATTAAGGGCACATAAAGGGGTATAAAGGAGGATTGCAGTTATGGGAGTAGTGTTGTTAAAAAGGAAGTTGACTTCGTTTCAAATTATCATCCTCGGGTTTTCCGGTGTGATCCTTTTCGGCACCTTCCTTTTAATGCTACCGTTTTCCAGTCGCAGCGGACTGGCAACGCCTTTCTCGGAGGCATTGTTTACTTCTACTTCAGCAGTCTGTGTAACCGGACTCATTATACATGATACGGCAACATACTGGTCGGCCTTCGGCCAGTTTGTCATTTTACTGCTGATTCAGATTGGAGGCATGGGGGTTATTACCGTAGCCGCATCCTTTGCAATGATTTCCGGGCGGAAGATTTCTTTGATGCAGCGCAGTACCATGCAGGAGGCGATTTCAGCGCCAAAGGTAGGAGGAATCGTTCGCCTGACTGGCTTTATCGTCAGGGTGACACTGGTGATGGAACTGCTGTGTGCAGCCGTGATGGCACCGGTGTTTTGCCGTGACTTCGGAAAAATTGGCCTTTGGATGGCACTGTTTCATTCCGTGTCCGCTTTTTGCAACGCAGGCTTTGATCTGTTGGGTGTGCGCACTCCCTTTTCCTCCCTGACCAGCTATGCAGCGAATCCAGTCATAAACCTTACTATTATGTTCTTAATTGTGTTTGGCGGCATCGGCTTTCTGACTTGGGATGATATTCGGACAAATCGATTGCATTTGCGCAAATATCGGATGCAGAGCAAGGTGATTCTTTGTACCACAGCAGTTTTATTGATCGCTCCGGCAATGTACTTTTATTTTTTTGAGTTTGCTGATCTCACACGAAAGGAACGGCTTTTATCTTCTCTTTTTCAAGCCGTGACACCACGAACGGCGGGTTTTAATACGGTGGAATTAACGGATTTAAGTGAGGCGGGACAATTTATCACCATTGCGCTGATGCTGATCGGCGGTAGTCCCGGGTCTACCGCAGGCGGTTTGAAAACAACAACCATTGCTGTTTTGCTTACCACTGCAATTTCCACCTTTCGGCGCAGGGAAAATGCAAACCTCTTTGGACGTCGCATCGATGATGATGTCGTAAAAAATGCAGCGACAATTTCGCTTATGTATATCACGCTATGTTGTACCGGTGGCCTTATCATCAGCGTTTCCGAAGGACTTCCCATGCTTACCTGCCTTTTTGAAACTGCCTCGGCTGTTGGCACAGTCGGCCTGTCCCTGGGAATTACGCCGGAACTGAATCTGTTCTCACGGAGTGTTTTGATTCTGCTGATGTTTTTTGGACGAGTCGGTGGCCTTACATTAATTTTTGCGGCCTTGTCCAGTGCACAAAAGAAAGTTTCAAAACTACCAAAGGAAAAAATAACAGTAGGATAAAGGAGACATTATGAAATCAATTCTTCTAATTGGTCTGGGGCGATTTGGAAAGCATATTGCCCTGCACTTAAATCATTTGGGTCATCAAGTGATGGCGGTAGATACTTCGGAGGAACGTGTAGAGGCTGTTCTGCCCCTTGTTACCAATGCACAGATTGGAGACAGTACGAATGCCGATTTTTTGGAATCTCTCGGTGTTCGCAACTATGATGTATGCATTGTGGCCATCGGCAACAACTTTCAAAGTTCATTGGAAACAACTTCTCTGCTCAGTGAATTAGGAGCGAGGTTTGTAGTTTCCAGAGCTGCAACTGATGTTCAGGAAAAATTTTTGCTGCGTAACGGTGCAAATGAAGTAGTCTACCCGGAAAAACAGCTCGCAAAGTGGACAGCAATCCGTTACAGTGCGAATCACATTCTCGATTACATAGAACTGGACGAAAATCATGCCATGTTTGAGATTCCCATTCCCAAAGATTGGGCGGACCATTCGATTGGAGAGCTTGATATTCGTAAAAAATTCGATATTAACATTATGGGAATCAAGAAAAGCGGCAAGCTGGAGTTATCTATTTCTTCAGACACAGTGCTGAAAGCAGGAGATACCATGTTGGCGTTGGGAAGTAACAGAAATTTGCAAAAGTGCTTTCATACTTGATTTCAAGAAAAATCAAAGGAATTGGGGGGTGAATCCATGCAGGATGTTATTTTACTTGTAAGTACATCAGCTATATTTATTTTTGGGTATTTTCTGATGAATAAACTGGATGTTTTTCTGGAAAACAATTGGAATAGACAAGAAACTGCTCTGACTTACGGCGAAAACAGCTTGCGAATTGGTTTTTCCAACCCATTCATGGCAGGCGGTCTCGCAGATACTTTCGAGACTTACGGAAAGCAGCATCCAGATGTCTCTATCCATATTTTCAGCGGAGAAGAAAGTGAATTGTGCAGAGAACTGGAAACACACAAATTGGACATAATTTTTTTACCAGAGAATACAGACATATCAAAAAAAACTCATTATAATGCACGGATGGTGCTTCTTCGTTGCGCCCCAGTTGTGATGGAATATGCTGACTTTCCCATTGAGCCGATTACCCAGAATCAAATCACACAAATAGCACTATGGAGGGATTCCAAAAAATCACCTGTCATCGATTTTTTCATTGGATGCCTGAACAAATTTGCCGTGGATCAGTCGCAGATGTAGGTTTTGACGTTGTGTGTTATAATATTGAAAAAGGGAATCGCTTTTACTTGAGTGACAGATAGGAGGGTTAAAATGGAACTGCCAAGACAAGATCCGGATCAGCTTCTTCGTGCGATCCGTAACGATGCATCCACTAAGAAAAGCGGAAAACTCAAAATCTTTTTCGGTTATGCCGCAGGTGTCGGAAAGACCTATGCCATGCTTCAGGCGGCTCATCAGGCTAAGGAGCGTGGCATCGATGTGGTTGCTGGATACATAGAACCCCATGCCCGCCCCCAGACGATGGCACTTCTGGACGGCTTGGAGCAGCTTCCTGTGAAACAAGTTGCTTACGAAGGAATGACCCTTCGTGAATTTGATATTGATGCTGCGCTCAAGCGAAATCCCCAGCTCATACTGGTGGATGAGTTTGCCCATACCAACGCCGAAAGCAGTCGGCACACGAAGCGGTATCAGGATGTTCAGGAACTGCTAAATACTGGAATTGATGTCTATACGACTGTAAATGTCCAACATATCGAGAGTCTCAACGATACAGTAGCCTCTATCACCGGAATTCTTGTGCGGGAGCGCATTCCGGATTCCACCTTTGATCAAGCAGATCAGGTAGAACTGGTGGATATTGAGCCTGCGGAGTTGCTGGAACGACTGGCAAGTGGAAATGTGTACCGGGAAGATCAGGCGCAGCGGGCAACAGTTAATTTTTTCACGCTGGAAAATCTCACCGCATTGCGGGAAATCGCCCTCCGTCGGTGCGCTGACTGGGTGAACTTGTTGACGGAAAGCGCCAGAGTACAGAGCCGAGGCGATTACCATACAGACGAGCGCATTCTGGCATGTCTTTCCTCGTCGCCATCCAACGCAAAAATCATTCGTACTGCTGCAAGGATGGCAAGAGCCTTTCGGGGAACATTTACCGCTCTTTATGTGGAAACGCCAAATACAGCGGCGATGAGTGACGATGATAAAAAGCGTTTGCAGGATAATAAGCGTCTGGCCCAGCAACTCGGCGCTGCGATTGAGACAAGTTATGGCGATGACGTGCCTTATCAGATTGCGGAATTTGCCCGTCTTTCCGGCATCTCAAAAATTGTAATTGGACGAAGTACCATTGCACGAAAGAATATTTTCAGCAAGCCCACCTTGACGGAACGCCTGATTTCCAGCGTACCTAATCTGGATATTCATGTGATACCGGATGCCAGCACAGGAACCAGCTATCAGGAAAAAAAGAGTAAGGCGCAGGTAGATGCGATGCCCCTGCGTGATGTTCTGAAGAGTATAGTCGTATTGCTGGTAGCTACACTGATTGGCTGTAGCTTTGACGCTCTTGGGTTCACGGAGAGTAATATTATCGCAGTTTACATATTAGGCGTACTTGTGACCGCTGTAATCACAACCAACCGACTGTGCGGGATTCTGACCTCGGTTGTCAGTGTGCTGGTTTTCAATTTCTTTTTTACCACTCCGAGACTGACATTCCATTTTGACGATCCGAACTATATTGTTACCTTTACCATTATGTTTATAGTAACACTGCTTTCCGGATCTCTCGCTACCCGGCTGAAAGAAAATGCGAAACAATCTGCCCATACAGCTTACCGTACAAAGATTCTCTTTGAAACCAATCAGCTTTTGCAAAAAGAACAGGATGAGAAAGCGGTAATCACCGTTACGGCAGGGCAACTCATGAAGTTGCTGAAAAAAGATATCGTCGTCTACCTGTCTGATGGTAAAGAACTTGCCACCCCCAACGTTTTTCGTACTGTTAATAGCACTCAAGAGGATTTAATTTCTGAGAATGAGAAAGCAGTCGCCGATTGGGCCTTCCGAAATAACAAACACGCAGGAGCAACGACCGATACATTATCCAGTGCAAAGTGTCTATACCTTGCAATTCGGGTTAACCAGCATGTATATGGAGTGGCTGGTATTGCGGTGAACGGTATTCCGCTGGACTCTTTCGAAAACAGCGTACTCCTCTCTATTCTGGGCGAGTGCGCTTTGGCACTTGAAAACATCAAAAACGCCAAAGAAAAAGAGGAAGCGGCTGTTCTGGCACAAAATGAACAGCTTCGTGCTAACCTGCTGCGGGCAATCTCTCATGATCTTCGGACGCCTTTGACAGCGATTTCCGGCAGCGCAGACAATTTGCTTGCAAATTATAAAAAGATGGATGATGCATTGCGGGAGCAGACCTTTACCGATATTTATGACGATTCCATGTGGCTGATTAATCTCGTTGAAAACCTGTTGGCAGTCACACGAATTGAGGGCGGACAGGTCAATCTAACTCGGAGTATCGAACTCATGGATGAGGTCGTTTCTGAAGCGCTGAAGCACATCAACAGAAAAAGTAAAGAACACACCATTCGTGTGACCAGCGGTAAAGACTTTATCCTTGCCCACATTGATGCGAAGCTGATCGTTCAGGTGATTATCAATTTGGTTGACAACGCCATCAAATATACCCCTGTCGGTTCAGTAATTGAAATACATACCGATCAAAAAGAGCAATGGGTCACGGTTTCCGTTTCCGACAACGGCCCTGGGATTCCCGATGAGCAGAAACCCCGTATTTTCGATATGTTTTATAGTGGGGCCAATAAAGTGGTCGACAGCCGCAGAAGCCTTGGATTGGGGCTGTCCCTCTGTAAGTCCATTGTGACCGCCCACGGCGGCACGATTTCCGTATCAGACAATCAGCCAAATGGCACTGTGTTCACATTTACATTACCTGCAGGGGAGGTAGAACTTCATGAATAAACCTTTGATATTAGTGGTTGAGGATGACCCGTCTGTACGAAATCTCATTACGACCACTTTAAAAACAAATGATTATCGTTATGTGGTAGCACCTAATGGCTCGGCAGCCATTATGGAGACCACATCGCACAATCCTGAAATCATCTTGCTGGATTTGGGCTTGCCGGATATGGATGGCGTTCAAGTCATTCAGACGGTTCGCTCTTGGTCCAATGTTCCGATTATTGTAATCAGCGCCCGAAGCGAGGATAACGATAAAATCAAGGCGCTGGATGCCGGAGCGGACGATTATTTGACAAAGCCCTTTTCGGTAGAAGAACTGCTGGCACGACTTCGGGTGACGCAGCGAAGACTCTCTCTGATGACGGCAGAGATGTTTACTGCCAGTTCTGTATTTGTGAATGGTAAGTTGAAAGTGGATTATGCCGGGGGATGCGCTTATCTGGATGAAAACGAACTTCACCTGACACCCATTGAGTATAAGCTGTTGTGTCTGCTATCCAAGAATGTCGGCAAGGTACTGACCCATACCTTTATCACACAAAATATCTGGGGCCGCAGTTGGGATAACGATGTGGCTTCGCTGCGGGTATTTATGGCAACATTGCGAAAAAAACTGGAGCCAACAGAGGAGTCTCCACAATATATTCAAACACATATTGGTGTGGGCTATCGTATGATGAAAGTAAATTAATGATATGAGGTCGGCCAGTGTTCTCTATGAAAAATAGACGATTGAGTTTCGGATTGCCCTAATCATTTTTTGTTATTTGGAAAGGAAATCAATACCACACTTGCTAGAAGAACCTTCTAAATACTATTTTACAAAAAAAGTTTCACACTCTCGGATGTTCCGTCATGTGTTTACGCCGATTCTCGACCGCTACGGTGTACTACAGCAAGATCGACCTTATATCATGGCCTTTTATATTCGGGGACTGATGGCAATTATCTCAGAATGGCTCAAGAACGACTGCAACGATTCTATTACGTATGTTACAGGTGTGATTCAGCAGTGTGTAAAAATGCCACAAAGCGAAACAACGAACGCTGTTTGACAACTTAGAATTTGTGAAATCTACATATTTTAAGAAGGGGCTGTCGCACTAACGTGCGGCAGCTCATTTTATATATCCAACACAAAACGCCGAGCTTCGAAAAGCCCGGCGTTCGTGGTATAATCAGTTTATGCGACTAAACAAAATAATACAGAGGGATTATACCTCATTTTCGCTGTATTATCAAATCAAACTTCCGCTGGATTTAGAGATTTCTATTCCATCTGATGATCCAGTTCGTCTGGTAAGTGCCTTTGTGGAGAAAATGGACCTTTCAGCAGAAGAGAAAACATGGAGTATCACGCAGACAGAGACAGCTATATCTGTCGGAATGGAAGGGAACTGACTGTTACAAATGAACGCAGAAGTAAAACAGCCAGCGGATATGTCAGTGTAAAAACTTATTACAGAAGTCCAGACTGTACCGGCTGTCCTTATAAAACGGAATGTATCAAGGGAAACAACTGCAAAACACCTATGGAAAAACGTAATAGAGTGCTGATGGTCTCGAAGACGATGAGTCAAAAACGTGCAGAAGATCTGGAACGGATCACAAGTGAGTATGGAACGATGCTCCGTATGAATCGCAGTATTCAGGCCGAAGGTTCATTTGCTGATGTAAAGGAAGACATGAATTTTCGAAGATATCTGTACCGAGGAAAAGCAAATGCACTGGCAGAGAGCATCCTTTTGGCGATGGGACGAAATATCAATAAGCTTCATTGCAAGATTCAGACCGGAAGAACGTGGAGTCATCTTTTTTCATTAAAGACAGCATAGATTTTAATGGTTGAAAACAAAACAGTTTGAAATCAGGCATGCCGAAAGGGATGTCTGGGAATGAACTGTGTTTATAAGGGATGGGGCGAAATCACAACCGATTTCTCCCCCATTTGGGCATAAAGCAAGGCTGCCGCCCAGCAAAAAATATTTGCTAGTGCGACAGCCCCTTTTCTGCACACCTTACTTTTTCAGCTTTAAGCCATCTCGGAATGCTTCGCCCACACGCTCGGTGACTTTATAATAGCCGTGGGTGTAGGGGTCAAATGCGATGGCGTTGACCTTAGACATATCAATTTTTCCATCCACCATAACGCTCTCATCGGCAGTGACATTGATCACCTTGCCGATGACGCCGCATCCGTATTCATTGTTCTGATACTCGATGAACCTGCACTCCAGGCAGATCGGGAACTCGTTGATGACAGGGGCATCTACAGTTTCTGCTTTGCTGGCGGTCAGACCGCTGCGGGCAAATTTATCGGCGACTTTATTGCCGGACTCTACGCCGAAATAGTCTGCTTCCACTATGTGGGCAGCATCGGCAATGCTGACGGTGAATGCTCCCCGTGCCTTGATGTTCTGTACGGTCTTGTGTGTCTCGGTGAGGTTCAGAACAACGGAGTCCCGCTCCTGCATGGTGCCCCATGCGGCGTTCATGACATTGACGCTGCCGTCCTCGTTGTAAGTTGCAACCATCAGAACCGGCATGGGGAAAATGCCTTCGGTAATTTTCAGTTTTGTTCTCATGATAACTCCTCCTTGTGATCATATTGACAGGACTGTTCATCCTGCTTATAATTATATCCATGCAAATTGTAAATTCAAGTACTGATAATTATGACAGGTACTATCTTAGGAGAAAGTGAATGATACAGAACTATATTGAGAACGCCAATTTCGAAGATACCGGCTTTGCCTACACGTTGTCGTTGATCTCCGGCAAGCACAAGATGGTCATTCTTTACTGCCTGATGGAGTTTGAGACGGTGCGATTCAATGAGTTGAAACGGTATCTGAAAACCATTTCCGACAAAACTCTCAGCACGAATCTCAAGGAGCTGGAAGCGGATAAACTGATCGTCCGCACCGAGTATCCGCAGATCCCGCCGAAGGTGGAATATACGCTTTCGGAACGAGGAAAAACGCTGATGACTGTGCTGGATCAGCTCTGTGTCTGGGGCGAGGAGAATCGACTGATAGAGTGACAACTTCAAGATTGTATAATTTTGAAATTTAAAAAAGGAGGAATCGTGTACGATTCTTTAGGTATTTATCTATGAGAAGAAAAGATCGAGAAGTAACAAATATTATTGAAATTCTGCAGATTATTGAAAAAGCGAAAGTCCTGCATCTTGCTTTGGTTGATGCTGATTATCCCTACATCGTTCCACTTCACTACGGATACGAATATACAGAGGGTATCTTGATTTTCTACATGCACTGCGCAAAAGAAGGGCATAAGCTGGATCTGATCAGAAGTAATCCAAATGTGTGCATTGAGATAGAAAGTGATGTTGAGCTTATATCCGGCGGAGATGTAGCTTGCAAATACGGAGCATCATTTGCATCTGTGATTGGGCGTGGCCGTGCAGAATTAACAGAGGATGTGCAGGAGAAAATACGAGGCCTTTCGCTCTTTATGAAAAATCAGACGGGTCGTGAATTCAATATCAATGAAGAGATGGCAGCGACAGTAGAGGTCATCAAAGTTGTTATCTCAGAGTTCACAGCCAAATCAAGATCGAAAGCTTAACAGCATGAGCTTTACGTTTATGCTGATTATATGCCATACGCATAGCAAGGATACAAGGGCCAACACCACGGTTATCGGATACCTGGTAACCAAGAATGGAACGAGTGGCTGCATTCATGATTTCTTTACCGTCATGCGGCTCCTTTTTTGACCTTCCATCGGTCCGGTTCTGTACCGGCTGTGCGGAAGGAAAAACGTATGTATTTTGACGCAAAAGAGTTTGGTAAGAGACTTCACGATGTTCGCACTTCCCGTGGCATTACGCAGGAGGAACTGGCGAGTAAGCAATATGTCAGCCGCATGGAGAACGGTGAACGCAGCTGCTCCATTGATTTGCTGATCGAACTGTTCTGCATTCTCCATGTTAGCACGGATTATCTTCTGATGGGCAGCGAGCCAAGCAAAGAGGAAGTCAAAAATGATCTTCTGAGCATTATTTCGGAGCTGTCTACGATTGCGAAGAAAATCTAATCGTGCTCTGCGTTTGGAAATGACAAAATAGAGATACTATACCATTGCAAAAAAGAAGTGAGCACGATATAATATGGATAAGAAGGCAAAAGTCACCGCAATGGTGTGAAAATAGATTTTGGCTGTTTCCATAAGGAGTAGATCGAGAGGCGTTATCCTCAGTGTCTGAAAACACAGATGTGTGATGCTTGCAGCAAGCTATTTGTATAAGCCGAAAGGCCGCAGAAATGCGGCTTTTCCTAAATACATGAGTTAACCGAACCTAACTTATCAATGTGCGCGTGCCGGTTAGATAAATCTAACTATAAAAGGAGAGACAGCAATGCGAGAACACAAGAATTTTTGGGACAGAAATGCAGGTCTGTATGACTGCTTTATGCGAAAAGATAGGGCAGTATACGAGAAAATGTATGAGCTGATCCGTCCGGTCGTGAAAGACAAAACAGTGCTGGAGGTGGCTACCGGAACGGGACTGATCGCCAAGCACATCGTAAAAGCAGCGGCACACATCGAGGCGACGGATGCCTCTCTGGAAATGATTACAGAGGCCAAACGGGGGAATTACTCTGCGAAGCTGCGTTTTTCCGTGCAGGATATGTTTTCTCTGCCATACGCGAGCAAATCATTCGATGTGGTAATCGTATCAAACGCACTGCACATTGTGCCTCAGCCAGAAAAATCACTGCGAGAGATCAAACGGGTGCTGAAGGATGACGGTGTGCTGATCGCGCCTACCTTTACGCACGCAGAAAACTCATTTCCCGGCAAGGTCAAAGCCTTTTTCATGAATCTGGCAGGCTTTCCTCTCCACAGCAAGTGGACGAGTGAAGAATACCTAAAATTTCTGCAACAGAATGATTGGACAGTGCGAAAAAGTGTTGTTCTAAAGGCCTCTTTTCCGCTGACCTATACGGAATGTGTGAAATCGGAGGTGTGATATGTCCTTCTTTGAAAACACCCGCAAGCCCGTAGGCTTTAGCGGGAAGATCATGGTTGCTATGATGAACTTTGGGCACAGCGCAATGGCAGCGTGGGGATTGCATTTTTTGCAGCCTGCCCCGGATGCCATGGTGCTGGACTGCGGCTGCGGCGGTGGAGCGAACATCAAAACGCTGCTGAAGCTGTGTCCCAAGGGCAAGGTGCAGGGCATCGACTATTCGGCAGTCAGTGTAGAAAAAGCGCGAAAGGTCAATGCAGGTGCCATTGCAGCAGGGCAGTGTACTGTGCAGCAGGCAAGTGTAGCAGAGTTGCCGTTTGAAGCGGAGCAGTTTGATGTAGTGACCGCATTTGAAACGGTCTATTTCTGGCCGGAGCTTGCGCAAAATTTCAGAGAGGTCTATCGGGTGCTGAAGCCCGGCGGGACTTTCTTCATCTGTAACGAAGCAAACGGCGAAACAGCAAAAGACGACAAATGGACGCAAATCATTAACGGTATGACCATCTACACGGATGCTGATCTGAAAGTGTATCTGGAGCAAGCAGGCTTTGGCAGGGTTCAGAGTCACAAAAATAAAAAGGGCTGGCTGTGTGTCACGGCGCAAAAGCGGTGAAATAGTGTAAGGAGGACGGAGCATGGAACGAAAAGAAGCAATCCGCGGTGCCTATCGGTTGACAGGTGGCAACAATTTTTATGATGGTATGATCACCTGCTCCACCCTGAGCGGGAAAGCGGTGTGCCGTCTGGTGTGGGACATGAATAAGGTGGAAAACGATGCCTATCTGGAAAAGGCACTGTCCGGCATCCCGGAGCATTTTTCCGGCAAGCTGCTGGAGGTACCGGTGGGCACCGGCATTCTGACCATGCCGCTTTACAAGACGCTGCCAAAAGCGGACATCACCTGTCTGGATTACTCCGCAGATATGATGGGACAGGCGCAGGAAAAGGCAGACCGCTTGCACCTGAAAAATGTGACCTTCCGGCAGGGCGATGTGGGTGCACTTCCGTATGTGGACAGCGTCTTTGATATTGTGTTGTCGCTGAATGGCTTTCATGCGTTCCCGGATAAAGAGACTGCTTATCGGGAAGTGTTTCGGGTCTTAAAACCCGGCGGTACCTTCTGCGGCTGCTTTTATGTAAAGGGCGAACAGAAGCGGACGGATTGGTTTGTCCGGCACATATATGAAAAGACGGGGTTCTTCACGCCGCCCTATGAAACGACCGCCAGCTTGAAAAAACGGTTGGAAAAACGGTACGCAGCCGTAACACTGGGAACCGTGAAGAGCATGGTATGGTTTGTCTGCCGGAAAGCAGAATAAGGAGAAACAGGGATGATTTTACAAACGATTCTGGAGGGTCTTGGGCTGGGAATCCTGCTGGTTCTCGTCTGCGCCGTGGGTATCCGCAAGGGCGCGGTGGGCATGGTGCATCTTTACAGCCAGGAGGTGCAGGAGCGGTGCGTAACGCTGGGACTTACAACACACGCGAAAATCAAGCGAAATGCTTTGATTTTCAAAGCTGTCTGCGTCCCCGGATACATCGCCTATGTGCTGGTCTGCGTCTATGCGCTCAACGGCGCAAAGGGCTTCGTTCAGGGCTTCTGGCAGCTGCTGGTCATCTTGTCCGTTATGAATCTGATCGACCGCTTTTTGATCGATGGCTACTGGGTGGGGCACACGAACGCATGGACGATTCCCGGAACAGAGAATCTGAAGCCCTACATCACCGCAAAAGACAAGCAGAAAAAGTGGCTTTTCGGCACGGTGGGTATGGCAGGTATAGCAGCGGTGCTGGCGGTCCTTATGATGGCTTTTATTTACTGAGGAAAGGAGAGACAATGAAGTTTAAGACATTGGGAAATCGGAATGCTCCCGCTGTTTTGTTTTTTCACGCAATGGGCGTGACGGGGGAGAGCAGCGAACCGGTTGCAAACTATTTACAGCATCGGTATTTCTGTATTCTGCCTACTTCCACGGTGTACTGCAAAGGGCAGAAATATGTCAGCAAGGCGGACGAGGTTCGTCAGGTGGAAGCATATCTGAAATCGCAGGGAGTGGAACATCTTGAACTGGTTGTGGCTTCCTCAATCGGTGCCGACCTTGCCATGGCTTTTTTAACAGGCACGAAGCTGCCCATCGGACACGTTTTCTTTGACGGCGGGCAGTTTGCGCAAATCGCAAAAGGAACGCGCCGCGTTATGACGCCGTTTCTGTATTTTGCCATCAAGAGCCTATATTGGTCGAAGGGCGGCACACTGAAAAAGATACTGTGGTGTGACGACGATTCCATAAAGTCGTATTTTATAGACGCAGGAAAAAATCTGACCTATACAAATTTGCGGCGGCAGATTTCGGACAGTCTGGAGGATAAACCCTTTCCGCCGCTTTCAAAAGAATTGCAAAAACATACCTATTTCGAGTTTGGCAGTATAGAAGATCATTTCAAATACCGTCAAGCAGTGATGGAAGCCTACCCCTGCGGCCATTATCCCGTGTTTGAGGGATACGATCATATGCAATATCAGATTCGTGACCCGCAAGGCTTTGCTGAAATGCTGACATATATCGCTGCGCATGACGGTATGCCGAAGCTCCCGTTTATCAGAAAGTGAGAGGACCCGATATGAAATACAAAATCGAGAAAAACACCGTGCAGGAAACGCTGATTCTCCCGCTGTATTCCCGAAAGCTGTGTACGGAGTTGTATCCGAACCTTTACCAGGACGAAACGGCGGTGCGTCTGATCGACCAGATCGACTACGATTTTTCAGAGGCGGAGAAAAACTCCCGCGGCCTGATGCAGCGTTTCGGTGCGCTGGAGGTCGCCATGCGGCAGAATGACCTTGCCTTTGAAGTGCAGGCGTACCTGAAAAATCACCCCTGTGCGGCAGTGGTCAATCTGGGCTGCGGGCTGGATAACACCGGTAGAGCCTGCGACAATGGTAGATGCAAGATCTACAATCTGGATTTCCCGGATGTGATTGCCCTGCGGCAGCAGCTGCTGCCCGCCGGGGAGCGGGAGCAAAACATCCCCTGCAACCTGAAAGACCCCGCATGGTTTGACAAGATCGATGCCTCCGGCGGGGCGGTGTTCTTTACCTCCGGGGTGTTCTATTACTTCCTGACGGAGCAGGTTCGGGAACTGGTGCAGGGGATGGCGGACGCTTTCCCCGGCGGAGTGCTGGTCTTTGATGCTGCCAACCGTACGGCGGTGAAGATGATCGCCAAAACGTGGCTCAGGACGGCGAAAATCAAGGATGTGGGCGCGTATTTCGCGGTTTCGGATGCTCCCAAGGAGATTGGCGAGTGGGACAGCCGGTTACGGGTATCCAGCAGGGGCTATATGCTGGGGTACAACGATTTGAAAGACCCTTCCGTCAGCGGCTTTTTCCGATTTCTCGCCAAGGTCGGGGACAACGGGATGAAAATGCAGATCGTGAAGATCAGATTTGGAGGCAAGAAATGAAAATTCTGGTATATGGTGCAGGCGTTCTGGGGTGCAATCTGGCAAGAAATCTGCTGCGCGCCGGAAAGGATGTCACTCTGCTTGCGCGGGGAAACTGGGCTGCGGAGATCAAGCAGAACGGCCTGCGGATCAAGGACAAATTTTCGCTCCGCACCTCGGTCAGCCGCATTCCGGTGGTGACTGAACTTGCACCGGATGCAATGTACGATGTGATCTTTGTGGTCCTGCGCTATACACAGCTGGATTCCGCTCTGGACACGCTGCGGGCGAACCGGACGAAGAACATCGTTTTTGTGGGGAACAATGTGCAGGCGAGGGCGCTGGCGGCGGCGCTGCCGGGGAAGAACGTCCTGTTTGCCTTTGCGCTTTCTGCGGGGCATCGGGAGGTTGACCGGGTGGTCTCCATCGACCTGAAAAAGATCACCATCGGACAGCTGCCGGGTGCAATCTCCAATAAACAGCTGATCAGGTGCATCTTCCACGGCACAAAATATAAGGTTGTTTACGAGCCGAACATGGAGGACTATCTGCTCTGCCATGCCGCGTTTGTGATGCCTGCGGCCTTCGCCTGCTATAAGACAGACGGCGACCTGAAAAAGCTCAGGGGAGATACCGCGTACCTGAACCGTGTGCTGGATGCCAACATCGAGGGATACCGCGCCATCCGAGATGCCGGGCATACCATTCTGCCCAAGGAGGATGCAGACTTTGAAGGGGAGAAATACCGCAAGACCTGCCTGCGCTTTTTCAAGCTGATGTGTGCCACCTCGCTGGGCAAACTCTGCGCCTCCGACCACGCAATGAACGCCATCGATGAAATGAGTGCGCTGAACCGGGATCTTAAGAAATTTTTCGATGCGAACGGCGTAGCCTACCCGGTGTGGCAGGCACTGGAAGCGGAAGCCGGGAGGTATCTGCAATGAAATACGCTGGAATGCCCTTTGGAATGTGGGCGCTGTTTGGAGATTCTTCGGTTAAAAGTTGTAGAAAGTCGATTTTCCTTTCCAAATGGAGCAGAAAAAGCAAATCGGAGCAGAGCGCTCAAGCGTTGGTCTGATATAATAGTTCGGAAAGCCGCATGGTACGGCTTTTCTTAATCAATGCAAGTTAGCAAATCCTAACCGAAAAAGGGGGTGTTTTTGGAAATGGTAACGGACCCATGGAAAATGTTCCGCGGGGCTGATTTTGGAGACAATATCGAAGAAGTGGTGGAAACAGAAGAATGCAAGGTTCTGCGTCTGAATGAACCCAGCGGTGACGGATTGATGACCATCTACCGCGTATTTGACGGTGTCTATCTTATGTATAACGATTTTCACCTTGCCCACTGCTACAGTCGGTTTACAAGCTGCGCAAACCTTCTGTGTATCGACCATTGCCGGGAAGGGCGCATGGAACACAGAACGGAACAGGATCTCCACTATTATATAGAGGCCGGGGATATGCGCGTTGACCGGCGTGTACATCATACCGGCGATGTGGATTTTCCTCTTTCCCACTACCACGGGATTACAATCGGCTTTTTTATGGAGCAGGCGGAAAAGGCCATCGATGAGGAAATGCCAACGATTTCCGTTGATATTGCCTCCTTAGCGCAGAAATTCTGCAGCGGAGACAGACTATACATTTTGCGTCAAAACAGTGCCATCGAGCATATATTTTCTGAGCTTTATCATGTTCCATCGAAAATCCGCATGGATTATTTTAAAATAAAGGTCATGGAGCTTCTGGTGTTCCTGGGCGCGCTGGAACTTGTCGATTATCGGGATGAGCGCCCTTATTTCTATTCCAGTCAAATAGAGAAGATCAAGTCTGTCCACAAGCTGCTGACGGAAGAACTCTCTGTGAATTACACTACGGAAGAACTGGCTAAGCGTTTTGACATCAGCGTGGGCGCACTGAAAACCGGCTTTAAGGGTGTCTACGGCAGTCCTATTTATACCTACATTCGCACCTACAAAATGAATGTAGCGGCTTCCATGCTGGTTACTGACAGAAAAAAGAAAATTATTGATGTGGCGGCCAGCGTTGGCTACGACAACCCGAGTAAATTTGCAGCGGCATTCAAGGAACTCCTTGGTATGTCCCCTGCTGAATATCGAAATGACAGGAGGTAAGAAAACCATGGAAAAACAATCAAGACGCTCCGTGCCATCGTGGATATGGGATTTTGCAGGACAACATCGACCGCAATACGTGCTCAGCGTTCTAAGCGCGGTTTGTGGCGTGGTCTGCGGCATTTTGCCCTATTTTGTGATGGCAGGCATCATCTCAGATCTCCTGGGTGGATGCAGGGACATGAGCATATACATAAAAAACTGTCTTGTTATGGCAGTCCTGTGGTTGGGGCACTGCGGATTTCATAGCATTTCCACCACACTCTCTCATAAAGCAACCTTCGCTGTGCTGGGCACCATACGCAAGCGGGTCTGCGCGAAACTCTCCCGTGTGCCTTTGGGCACGGTGCTGGACATCCCCTCCGGCTCCATCAAAAATGTACTGGTGGAGCGTATTGACAGCATCGAAACGACTATGGCACATATCATACCGGAGTTTACATCCAATCTGCTGGTGCCTATCGCTCTTTTGGTGTATTTGTTTATTCTGGATTGGCGGATGGCGTTGGCGGTATTGGCAACGGTTCCGATTGGTTTTGGCTGCTATGCCCTCATGACCCGTGACTATGAGGAAAGCTATCAGAATACCATAAATAAGACAAAAATTCTCAATGATACTGCCGTGGAATATATCAACGGCATCGAGGTCATCAAAGCCTTCGGTAAGGCGCAAAGCTCCTACGATAAATTTGTGGTGGCGGCGAAAGAGGGCGCAAGCTGCTATGTGGAGTGGATGCGGAGGTGCAATATCTATTTCTGCCTTGCCATGTCTATCTTCCCGGCTACCATGATCGCAGTGCTTCCCATCGGCGGTCTGCTATTCCGAGCTGGGACGCTGGACGCAGGTACTTTCATTCAGGTCATTCTTTTTTCCGTTGGCCTGATCGCACCGCTCATCACCGTCATGTCTTACGGCGATGATCTTGCAAAGCTGAGTACCATCATCGGTGAGGTGACATCTCTGCTGACGTTGGAGGACATGAAGCGGCCGGACACATCTGCCAGCCAGCCTCAGTCCAAGGATATTAAGCTCAAAGATGTGACCTTCGGATATCACGAGAAGGAAGTGCTTCACGGTATCAATCTGGAGATCAGAGAGGGTACCGTCAATGCCCTGGTTGGGCCCTCCGGCAGCGGAAAATCCACGATCGCCAGGCTGGTCGCATCGCTGTGGGATGTAAGCGGCGGCAGTATTACCCTAGGCGGCGTGGATATACGGAAGCTGACGCAGGAGGACTATCATCGCTATATTGCCTATGTATCCCAGGACAACTTTCTTTTTGATACCACAGTTATGGAAAATATCCGCATGGGCAAGCAGAACGCCACCGATGCTGAGGTGATGGAAGCGGCCAAAGCATGTGGATGCCATGCGTTTATCCTGGGCCTTGAAAATGGCTACGATACCGTGGTCGGCGGCGCAGGCGGGCATCTCTCCGGTGGTGAGCGGCAGCGGATCGCCATTGCCAGAGCTATGTTGAAAAACGCGCCCATTATTATTCTGGATGAAGCCACTGCTTTTACTGACCCGGAAAACGAAGCCATGATTCAATCGGCGGTGGCAAAGCTGACCAAGGGCAAGACCTTGATCGTGATCGCTCACCGCCTGTCTACCATCACAAACAGCGACCAGATCTTTGTGGTAGAGGACGGAAAAATTCGTACCAGTGGAACGCATGAGGAGTTGCTGGCACAGGATGAATTGTATGCCCAGATGTGGCGTTCTCATATCTCCGTTCGGGACACCGTGGAAGGAGGTGCGCAGGAATGATCCAGATATTCAGACGGTTCTTTACGTTCAGCGGAAAAGAAAACCGGCACAAATTTATCCGCTCCATTTTCCTTGGAGTACTGAAAGCCATCTTTGAGGCTATGAAAATCCCGGCCATCGCCGTGACTCTGCACGGGGTACTGTCGGGTGATCTGACCGTACAGCACATCCTGCTCTCCTTCGACATCATGCTGCTGAGCGTAGCGGGCAACGCCTTTGCGAATTACCGTTCCACCATGCTTCAGTGCGAGGCGGGCTATGGTACCTGCGCAGACAAGCGCATTGAAATCGCCGAGCATTTGAAGTATCTGCCTATGGGATATTTTAATCGAAACAGCCTTGGCTACATCACCTCAGTTGCCACTAACAGTATGGAAGCGTTGGCGGATGTGGCGACCCGTGTGGTCATGATGGTGACGCAGGGAATCCTGACCACCATCTTCGTAGTCCTTATGATCCTTCTTTTTGACCTGCGAATCGGCGGCATCGCCGTTTTGGGTGTATTGCTGTACTTTGCCATCAACTCGCTGCTCCAAAAGAAATCCAAAACGATTGCACCGCTCAAGGATTCCTCTGACCGCAAGTTGGTGGAAAAGGTGCTGGAGTATGTTCAGGGCATTGCAGAGGTTAAGGCCTACAATCTGACAGGGAAAAAGAGCAGGGCTTTGAATGAAGCCATTGATGAAAACAGCGCGGCGAATACCAAGGCTGAAATGGCTTTTGTACCCATTATGTTTCTGCAAAACCTTACGGCCAAGCTCCTCGGCGTGGTGGTGGCCATTATATCCGTGGCATTTTACTTGAACGGAACGATGGAACTGCTGAATGCTGTGGTCATGATCCTTGCGGCGTTCATCCTGTTTGGTGCGCTGGACACGGCGGGCAACTATTCCGCTCTGCTGCGCAATGTGGATTTGTATGTGGGCAAGGCGCAGGCGGTGCTGGATATGCCCACGATGGACATTGACGGAAAGGATATCATTCCCTCCAGCTATGACATCGATGTGGAAAACGCAGAGTTTTCCTATGACAAGCGAAAGATCATTGATGGGGTATCCATCCATATTCCGCAACACACCACCACAGCAATCGTCGGCCCTTCCGGTGGAGGAAAGACCACCCTTTGCCATCTGATTTCCCGATTCTGGGATGTGGACAAGGGATGCGTGAAGATTGGCGGTGTGGATGTACGGGAATACAGCATGGACAGTCTGATGCGCAATTTCAGTTTTGTGTTCCAGAGCGTGTATCTGTTCCAGGATACCATTGCCAATAACATTCGCTTCGGCCAGTCGGATGCTCCTATGGAAAAGGTCATCGAGGCGTCCAGGAAAGCCTGTTGCCATGATTTCATTATGGCATTGCCGGATGGTTATGATACGGTCATCGGTGAGGGTGGGGCCAGTCTCTCCGGCGGAGAGAAGCAGCGTATTTCCATTGCCAGAGCCATTATGAAGGATGCTCCTATCATCATCCTGGACGAAGCGACTGCGAATGTAGACCCGGAAAGCGAGCAGGAGCTAACCGCTGCCATTGAAGCCCTGACAAAAGAAAAGACCATTCTGATGATTGCCCACAGGCTGAAAACCGTCCGCCACGCGGATAACATTTTGGTCATCGACAAAGGCCGAATCGCCCAAAGCGGCACGCACGAGCAGCTCATGGAGCAAGGCGGTATCTATCGTCGGTTTGTGGAATCTCGTGAACAGGCTGTGGGCTGGAAGGTATAAAGAAGGAGGAAATAGCGATGAAAAACAATCAGAAACTCAAAGGAAAAGACTTGATTAACATTGGCATTTACGCAGCGATCTACTGTGTCTTAATGACTTGTATTTCCATGTTAGGATATATTCCTATCATGATGCCCATGCTGACGGTGATCGTACCGATCATCCTCGGCGTTCCCATGATGCTGTTCTATACCAAGGTCAAGAAGTTCGGAATGATCACCATTATGGCGACCATTGTTGGTATTTATCTATGCGTCACCGGTATGGGATTCTGGCCTATTCTCTTTGGCGTAGTGTTCGGCTTTCTGGCTGACCTGATCGCAAAAAGCGGCAGCTACGCCAGTGGGAAGAAAAGCATTCTCAGCTATGGAACCTTCTGCGTTCTTCTGTTTGGTAACTATCTGCCGCTGTATATCGACAGGGAGGGCTATTTCTCCACCCGCCAGAGCTTTGGCGCAGAATATATCAATACGCTGGGAAACATCATGCAGCCCTGGACGGCTCCCGTGTTGATCATAGCCGCCTTTGTGTGCGGTATGCTGGGCGCACTGTTGGGCAAGGCGCTGTTGAAAAAGCACTTTGTCAAGGCGGGCATCGTCTGATGGCTCGGGGAATCCTGCAGGCCAGCATTCAAAACAGAGGTTTGGTGCTGGACCCCAGGACGAAGCTGGTGATGCTCTTCGACATCGCCCTGTTCGTGTTGGGGTCTGCCGGGGGCGGGAGTGTGGAACCTCTCGTCCCCATCCTCTGTGCCATGCCCGCTGTGCTGATGTTGAGCGCAAAAAAGTGGAAAGGGGCGGCAACCTATCTGCTCGTCTACCTGCTGTCCTGGCTGACCTATACGCAGCTTGTCCCACTGACCAAGGGGGCAGTCAATTTCATCCTCCTGGGGTGCAGCGGAATGCTCTCCCGCTTCCTGCCGGGGATCGCGATGGGCGGTTATCTGGTTTCCACTACCACGGTCAGCGAGTTCACTGCCGTTATGCTGCGCCTGCACCTGAGTGAAAAGATCATCATTCCACTGTCCGTCATGTTTCGATTTTTTCCCACGGTCATGGATGAGGCAGCCTCCATCAATGCCGCAATGCGGATGCGGGGAATTTACATGGGCGGAAAGAATGTGGGAAAAATGCTGGAATACCGATTGGTGCCGCTGATGACCTGCTGCGTGAAGATCGGTGAGGAGCTGTCTGCCGCGGCACTAACCCGTGGACTTGGCGGCGAGGCGAAGCGAACCAACATCTGCAAAATCGGCTTTCATATACAGGACTATCTTCTGTTTGTAGTTTGTCTGATCCCTTATGCGGTTTGGATCATGGGGAGGGTTCTATGATCGAGATCAAAAAAGTCAGCTTTCAGCATGAAAATGCAGAAAAACCATCCCTGAAAAATGTATCCCTGACCATTGCCGAAGGCGAATGTGTTCTTCTCTGCGGCGAGTCCGGCAGCGGAAAGACGACCGTTACCCGCCTGATCAACGGCCTGATCCCACATTTCTATGAGGGTAAGATGGAAGGATGTGCCATGGTAAATGGCCTGAATGTGACGGAGGCCGAGCTTTACGACACGGCAAGAATCGTCGGCAGCGTGTTCCAGAACCCCCGCAGTCAGTTTTTCTGCGTGGACACCACCAGTGAGCTGGCCTTTGGCTGCGAGAACATGGGAATGCTGGAAGACGAGATACTCTCCCGTGTAGACGAAGCAGCGAGGGAGCTAAACATAGAAAAACTGTTAGGGCGCAGCATCTTTGAACTCTCTGGCGGAGAAAAGCAGAAGATTTCCTGCGCCTCCGTTTCGGCTCTGCGCCCGGAGGTGATGGTGCTGGATGAGCCTACCTCCAATCTGGACGTTCACGCTATTGAGGAGCTGAAGCAGACACTGCTCGGATGGAAAGCGGAAGGTAAGACCATTGTGATCGCGGAGCACCGGCTGTCGTGGCTCCGCGATCTCTGTGACCGGGTGATCTGCATGAAGGATGGACAGGTAGCTTTCGACCTTTCTATGCAGGCATTTGCACAGTATTCCACAGAACAGCTTCATCAAATGGGACTTCGATCCTTGCGCGATGAGAAGATAGCACCGGTACAGAACAGTGTTCCGGAAACCGAAACGATGCAGCTGCAAAACTTTTGCTTTTCTTACGATGGAACACCGGTGCTGAATATTCCTCATCTTTCCCTGCCTTTGGACGGTATTATTGCGCTTGTCGGTCCCAATGGTGCGGGCAAGTCCACCTTTTCCCGCTGCCTGTGCGGACTGGAGAAGAAGTTCAAAGGGCAGGTCAAGATAAACGGACAGCTTTGGAAAAACAAACAGCTGCTGAAAAACTGCTACATGGTCATGCAGGATGTGAACCACCAACTGTTCTGCGAAACAGTAGCTGACGAAGTCCAGCTTGGGATGCGGTCGGAAAATAGTTCAGATGTTGAACGTGTTTTGGAGATGCTGGATCTGTCCCATCTGCGGGAACGCCATCCCATGAGCCTGTCCGGTGGACAAAAGCAGCGGGTAGCCATTGCGTCTGCCATTCTGGCTGGAAAAGAGATCCTGATCTTTGACGAGCCTACCAGCGGTCTTGACTTCCGCCACATGGAGCAAACGGCGGCGTTGCTTTCTTCTCTGAAAGGCAACCAGACCGTGCTGATCGTGACCCACGACCCGGAGTTGATTCAGCGCTGCTGCGATCATATTGTTTGTATCGAGAACGGGACGGTGATTTAATCCTGTAGCAAGAAAAGGAATCCAACTTGCAGATGAACTGTCCGACATGATTCTGTTCCACGCTATATGCGCTTGAAGAAAAGCCTGGCTGCTTTAATTAACGAATGTTAACATTAGCTGCACTTCCTTCTTTTTTATTATACGAGAGAAGGGTAAATGCGTGTAGAAGCAAGCAATTTGTCTATCTGCAAGCATCACATGCCTCGTTGGGAAACCAACGGGGTATTTTTTGCTCTGAATCAGACGATACATAGTACGGGAAAGGTTAGCTATGCGCATTTTCATATGCTTTTCGGATTTCCTCCGGCAAGCGGTCAGGAATCAGTGACTTTAGTCTGTCCTCACTGCCGTCTTTGATTGCCTGCTCATAGTACCAGCATTTGAATTTCAGCATATCCAGCGTCCGGTTCATCTGCTCAAGCTCTGCCTCCATGTGCGACCGTTGTTCCTCAAACAGTGCCTTGCGTTGTGGGTAGGTGGACGGCCCTTCCACACACCAATCCATGAATTGCCGGATGTCCTTGATCTCCATGCCAGCCTTTTTCAGACATTCAATGACCCGGAGTGCTTCAATCTCCGTGTCACCGAATTTGCGGATGCCGGACACCCGTTCCATGTTCGGAAAAAGTCCCTGTTTATCATAATAGCGCAGCGTGGAGATAGGCAATCCGAACATCTCTGCCACCTGTCCAATTGAATACATAAATTTCCCTCCCAAAATTTTCAAAAAATATCTTGACCTAAAGTCAGGTTTAGGTATTACTATGAGAATAACACAAAGAATATAAAAATGCAAGGAGTGTTCTACGATGAATAAAAAGGTACTAATCATTTCCTTAAGTCCCCGTAAGGGCGGCAACTCCGAAACGCTGGCGACAGCATTTGCCAAGGGCGCACGGGAGGCAGGCAATCAGGTAGAAACCGTATATCTGCGCAAGGAGGTGTGAGCTATGGCAATCAAACAAACGGCAGGCAGAAAAGCTCTGGGGGAATTTGCTCTCAAATTTGCGGAATTGAATGATGATGTGCTGTTCGGACAGGTGTGGAGCAGGGAAGACAAGCTTTCCCTGCGGGACCGCAGCATTGTAACAGTGGTGGCGCTGATGGCACAGGGACTGACGGATTCGTCCTTTCAGTACCATCTGACAACCGCAAAGAACAACGGCGTGACCAAAACGGAAATTGCGGAGATTCTGACTCATGCGGCATTTTATGCGGGCTGGCCCAAGGCATGGGCGGCTTTCCGTATGGCAAAGGAGGTATGGGCGGAAGACGACGCCGCCGATGCAAAAGCCAAGCATCAGAATGAAATGGTCTTTCCCATCGGCGCACCCACTGACGCCTTTGCGAAATATTTTATCGGACAAAGCTATCTCGCACCACTTTCTACGCAGCAAGTCGGTATTTACAATGTGACCTTTGAACCCGGCTGCCGCAACAACTGGCATATTCATCATGCCAAAAGCGGCGGCGGACAGATCCTCGTCTGCGTGGCCGGACGAGGTTACTATCAGGAATGGGGCAAACCGGCACAGGAGCTGCGTCCCGGCAGTGTAGTAAATATTCCTGTTGGCGTAAAGCACTGGCATGGCGCAGCACCGGATAGCTGGTTCTCTCACCTGGCGGTAGAGGTTCCAGGGGATGAAACCTACAATGAATGGTTGGAAGCCGTGGACAACACAGTATATCTTAAGGTAACAGGCAAGGAGGTCTGAATATGGAAAAACCGAATCTGACACAGGAATGGGATAAGGTGTTCCCGAAAAGTGACAAGGTAGACCACAAAAAGGTGACCTTTCACAACCGCTACGGCATCACACTGGCGGCGGATATGTACACGCCGAAGGGCGCGGAGGGCAATCTGCCCGCCATTGCCGTCAGCGGTCCGTTCGGTGCGGTAAAGGAGCAGTCCTCCGGCCTGTATGCACAGAAAATGGCGGAGTTTGGCTTCTTGACGATTGCCTTCGACCCGTCCTATACCGGCGAAAGCGGCGGTACACCCCGCTATGTCGCTTCGCCGGACATCAATACCGAGGATTTCTGCGCAGCGGTAGACTTCCTCTCCGTGCAGGAGAACGTTGACCCGGAGCGCATCGGTATCATCGGTATCTGCGGCTGGGGCGGTATGGCGCTCAATGCCGCCGCCATTGACACCCGCATTAAAGCGACCGCTGCTATGACCATGTACGACATGACTCGTGTGACTGCCAACGGCTACTTTGACAGCGAAGATTCTGAACAGGCGCGCTTTGAGAAGCGAAAAGCAATGAATGCACAGCGCACCGAGGACTATAAAAACGGCAGCTATGCGTTGGCGGGCGGCGTGGTTGATCCGCTGCCGGAGGACGCACCGCAGTTTGTAAAGGACTATTACGCCTACTACAAGACCCCCCGAGGCTACCATCCCCGCAGCCTGAACTCCAACGGCGGCTGGAATGTGACCTCCTCGCTGTCGTTCCTGAATATGCCGATCTTGCAATACAGCAGCGAAATCCGCTCTGCCGTGCTGCTGGTACACGGAGAGAAAGCGCACTCCCGCTATTTCAGTGAGACGGCATACAGTAAGCTGGCCGGCGATAACAAGGAATTGCTCATTATCTCTGGTGCAAACCACACCGACCTTTACGATCAGATGGACATCATTCCGTTTAAAAAGCTTAACTCATTCTTTACGGAGTATTTGAGATAAAGCGGCATATTATGTGTTTTTGCGTAAGCATCTGGAGGAGGGTGTATATCAGGCTTCTGCTGTTTCGGCATCGGATGTACTGAAACGAAATACAGACTCTTTACGCTGTGCGGCGAGAATGATATGTTTGCCTCGCCTCCGGAGGATTCGCTTTTGGCGAATTGAAAATAGGATATTAGGCGCAATATAGCTGCTGACGGCGTAGAATCTTGATGGCTAACTTGGTGGATAACTTGGTGAGTGTCACCATCTAAGTTATCATGGGTTGCGTCATAGAACTTATCATTGGCTGTGCCCATGATAGAGTGCTTTTTCATTTCAGCGGAAAGAAAAATGCACCCGGCGTTTGTACCGAGTGCATTTTCTTACTTTCCAAATAAATCGCTGTGCGTTTCTGTTCGGGATAATGTCAAGACGAGCAAATCATTCTCAATCCGATAGACCAATAGCCAATCCGGCTGAATGTGGCACTCACGGTGTCCGATCCAGTTTCCGGTTAAAGCATGGTCTTTATTCTTTTCTGGAAGCTGTTCGCTGCTTGCCAGTTTGCGAATGATGTCATCCAGAAGGTCAATATCAAGATGACGTTTCATCGCCAGCTTGTAGTCCTTCTTAAATTGGATTCTTGGACGGCGTCTCCGGCACTTACAAAGACCCCGAAGGGTATTTTGCCTGTGAGAAAAACCTGGAGGGCTTTGAGCAGTTTGAATCCACTTTCCCGGAAAAAGAAAAGCAGAAGCTGCCGGGACAGCTGTGTTGAGCAGGAGGAATAACCGATGAACTATATCCGGATCACAAAAGAAAATATTGACAAGGAACATATCTGCTGTGCCATGTCCGGCAAGCAGAGTGTCGCAAAAAAGGAATGGCTGCGGCAGCGCTTTGATGATGGGCTTGTTTTCTATCGCAGTGAGGAACGCGGAAAATGCTTTATCGAATACATTCCGGCTGAAAACGCCTGGGTACCTATTGAGGCAGACGGCTACCTCTACATTAACTGCCTCTGGGTGTCCGGCTCCATGAAGGGACACGGATACTCGAATGATCTGCTGGATGTGTGTATTCGTGATGCCAAAGCGCAGGGGAAGAAAGGTATTTGTATTCTGTGCGCGGAGGGGAGGAAGCGTGAATTTCTTGCTGACCCGAAGTTCCTTGCATACAAGGAATTCCGGGTGGCAGACATATCCGACTGCGGAATCAATCTCATGTACCTTCCCATTGAACCGACCGCACAGATGCCAAAGTTTCGGGAATGTGCGAAGCATCCGGCGATTGAGGAAACCGGTTTTATCCTCTATTACACCGATCAGTGTCCCTACACCTATTATTGGGTGCTAAGAGTGCAGGAGGCGGCGAAAGAACATGGTATCCCGTTCAAGGCTATCCATATCACTGATAAAGAAAGTGCACAGAATGTACCTGCGCCGGTCACGACCTATGCCTTGTTCAGAGACGGTCAGTTTCTGACACAGAGTATTCAGTCAGATAAAAAATTCCTGGCGCTGGCAGGTTTGTAAAATTGATTTTACTCCGCTGTTTTTGTGTTGCTTTTTTCATTACAACATGATGTCATTTCCCAGTCGTCACTGGGGAGAATCATGACGCAGGAAAACCTGCTGTCGTTGATCACATTTGGAAAAATATGTACAGCATTGGACGTGGCATTATCACAGTTTTTCAGGAAGATAATTTGGAGAGTCTTACAGAAAAACAGAAAGAAGTTCTTGTGTACAGTGGAGCACTAGAGTATAATAAAATTAATTTTTTGCATATGTTTAAAGGTTATAATAAGAAAATCGGCAAACCAGATGAAAGTCTGGGACGCAAAGCTACAGGGCCTGTAAAATGGCAGCCAGTTGCATGAAATGAGGTGCACTGTCTGCTTGGCAGTGTTTTTTTATGGTAAAATACTTGTAGAAAGCCTGGACACTGATTTTGAAGAAACAGGAAAATGCATAAAGCTTCATCAGATACATAGGAATTGTTGAATATTTTGATATTGTAAAAAAGGAAAATACAGCAGAATAGCAGGAATAGAAGAAAAATGAAAGGAAAAAGAATAATTGCAGGCATTTTGCTTGCGGGAATTTTAGTGGTCACGCTGACAGGGTGTAAAAATACAGACAGCAGTAAAAAAGAAACCGAAAAGCCGGTCATTACGCTCGGCAGTGACAGCTATCCACCATACAATTATCTGAATGAGGATGGTGTACCGACGGGTATAGATGTAGAACTGGCTACGGAAGCATTCAAAAGAATGGGATATCGGGTGGAGGTTGTTCAGATCAACTGGGAGAAGAAAAAGGAACTGGTGGAGAGCGGAGAAATTGACTGTATCATGGGCTGTTTTTCCATGGAAGGACGTCTTGACGATTACCGTTGGGCAGGGCCGTACATAGCAAGCCGTCAGGTGGTTGCTGTAAATGAGAACAGTGATATCTATAAACTGAGTGACCTGGAGGGAAAGAACCTGGCGGTCCAGTCCACAACCAAACCGGAAGGCATCTTTCTGAACCGGACGGATGAGAGAATCCCAAAACTGGGAAATCTGATCAGCCTGGGACACAGGGAGCTGATCTATACCTTTCTTGGGAAAGGATATGTAGATGCAGCTGCCGCACATGAGGAATCTATTCTCCAATATATGAAGGATTATGATACAAGCTTTCGTATCCTGGAAGAGCCGCTGCTGCTCACCGGAATAGGTGTCGCATTTGCAAAAGATGATGACAGGGGAATCTGTGAGCAGATGAACCAGACTCTGGAAGAAATGCGTCAGGATGGCACATCCCTGAAAATCATTGAAAAATATCTGGATGATCCCCAGAAGTATCTGGAGGTGGATGATCTTGGATATTAAGAGAAAGAAAAAAGAAAAACGAATCCAGCTGCTCGGAGGTCTGATTGGAATCTGTGTGGCTGTAGTTTCTATGTTTTATTTCTTCCAGGCAGAAAAAGCAGACGCAGAGAAAAGAATGGTGGAGATTGTAAATTATGTGAAAGTGCAGTGCTCTACCTACACATATTATAATGAATCTTCGGAATCTAAAAGTCTCCTCCGTGCCATTGAAAGTGCCAGACAAATGAGTACAAATATTAAAATGGAAACAGAAAACGGCGGGCAGCTAAGCAGGGATTTTCTGAAGGAAAATCTGCAGACTCTCTGGGTGGATGGTATCATTGTACTGGATGCAGAAGGAAAGAAGGACTGTGAATACAGCACGGATGAGTCTCTGGTAAATGAGATTACAGAGTATCTACAAAAAGAAATTATCATGGATTTTGCCGAATATGAAGAAAGAAGCTATTCGGAACGGTTTACCAGGGAAGACGGGTCACATATCGACATTGCGGCCTGTGCCAGAAAAGATGCACCGGGTATTGTAGCAATCTATTATTATACATCTCCCGAATTTGCCAGAAACTATACTCTGACGATACAGGGGCTTTTAAATGGTTATAGTGTCCAGAAAGATGGAACGATTATTGTTGCAGACAATGGAATCGTTATTGCCAGCAATGATGAGAGCCTGTTGGGGCAGAATACGGCTGACAACGAAGTTGTTCAGGCGATGAAGAGGCATACAGACAGTCAGCACATTTATCATTTGAGAAAGGAAGGAACCGGATGTTACGGAATCATGCTGAAGCAGAGGGATTATTATATTTATGCCTACCTTTCGGATACGGAAGTGTTCCATAACCTTCCATTAAGTGTGATAAGCGTTATTTTTCTTTATTTTCTGATGCTCAGTACATTCTGGTTCTGGACATACAGAACCAATTTGGAACACCGGAAACAGGAACAGGAAAAAGATGAAAAATATAAAGCAGAACTTCTGATAGCTGCAAAAAAGGCAGAAGCCGCCAATGAGGCAAAAACAGAGTTTCTCCAGCGGATGAGCCATGATATCCGGACACCGATCAATGGAATCTGCGGCATGGTCAATATGGCAGACCATTACGCAGATGATATGGAGAAGCAGACAGAATACAGGACAAAGATTAAAGAGGCCTCCAATTTGTTGCTGGAACTGGTAAACGATGTTATGGACATGAGTAAGCTTGAGTCAGGTGAAATCGTTCTGGAAGAGATTCCGTTTAATCTGAGCAGTATTTCCAGGGAAGTATTTGTTGTGATCGAACAGATGGCTGCAGAACAGAATATCCGGATCCTGTGGGAGAAAAAAGAAATCACACACCGTGATTTTATTGGAAGCCCGGGGTATGTGAAACGTGTGATGATGAATATTTTGTCGAATGCGGTGAAATTTAACAGAGAAAACGGAGAAATTTATGTCAGCTGCATAGAAATTCCATCCGAACAGCCCGGAATGACGACAATGGAATTTGTCTGCCGGGATACAGGAATCGGAATGACTGAGGAGTTCCAGAAACGTGTGTTTGAACCATTTGCACAGGAACACACAGGAAGCCGAACAAAATTTACAGGAACAGGCCTGGGAATGCCGATTTCAAAGAAGCTGGTCGAAAAAATGGGCGGAACGATTACCTTTGAAAGTGAAGAAGGTGCAGGAACCACATTTGTGATCCGGGTTCCGTTTAAAATAGATCCGGATGTGGATAAACGGGAAGGACAGAAGGATGTATCCGAAAAATCTATAAAGGGGCTGCATATTCTTCTGGCAGAGGATAATGAGCTGAACATGAAAATTGCAGAGTTTATGCTTCAGAATGAAGGTGCTGATGTGACAAAAGCATGGAATGGACAGGAAGCTGTTGAACTGTTCAGCAGTAGTGAACCTGGTGAATTTGATGTTATTCTTATGGACATTATGATGCCGGACATGAATGGTTATGAAGCTGCAAAGAGAATCCGGTCTTTGGACAGAGAGGATGTAAAGAAAATACCAATCATTGCAATGACAGCCAATGCGTTTACGGAGGACAGAATAAGAGCAAAAGAAGCAGGAATGGACGAACATATCTCTAAGCCTGTTGATGTGAAACTATTGGCAAAGGTAATTCATGAATTGTTGAATTAGTGGAAAACAATTTCAGATGGGGATTCGTAATGAAAAGGAAAAAATGGAACAGAGTTTTGGCAGTGCTTTTTGTGATGATGACTGCTGTAACACTTCGTTCAGGCTGCGGTGGGAAGAATTTATTGTGGGAAATAACGATCTGGATTTCTACAAATTTCTGAATGAAAATGGTGGATTACCGGATATTATAACCTGCTGCCGATTTTCACTGCACGATACAAATCCCCTGAAAGACAGTCTGATGGACCTTTCCACAACCAATGTGGCAGGTGCTGTCTATGACACCTACCTCAGCAATTTTATGAATAAGGAATGGAATATTGGGTTTACTTGAAATTGATGAAAAACACGAAAATGATATTGAATTGTTAAAGGAACATCGCAGAAAGAAAAAAATGCCAGCGATGCTATTCAAACCATTGACAAACTCACGGTGCTTCAACCGTAAAAACAATCGTCTGAAAAGGCTGAGCTTTGTTTTGGTAAAGCAAAACCTATATGCAATATAAAATCAAGAAAAACACCGTGCAGGAGACGCTGATTCTTAAAAGAAACACTTGCAAATTCAGCCACTTTTTTTTAAAATAACCTCAGTGCATTATAAAAAGCTGCGAGGAGTCATTACTATTATGAAAAAAGTTGTAAAATTTGGAGGAAGTTCTCTTGCCAATGCGGAGCAGTTCCGGAAGGTGGGAGAGATCATCAGAAGCGAAGAAAGCCGCAGGTATGTGGTTCCTTCCGCGCCGGGAAAGCGCTTTGACGGAGACACAAAGGTAACAGATATGCTGTATGCCTGCTATGCGGCTGCCGAAGCAGGGGAGGAGTTCTCCGGAAAGCTTCAGGCCATTAAGGAGCGTTTCCGGGAGATTATTCAGGGACTATCCCTTGACCTGTCCCTGGATCGGGAGTTTGAGCAGATTGCTGCTGATTTTTCCGCGCATGCGGGAAAAGAGTATGCCGCGTCCAGAGGAGAATTTCTAAATGGTAAAGTCATGGCGGCTTATCTGGGATATGAGTTTGTGGATGCCTCGGAAGTGATTCGGTTTGATAAGAACGGGGTCCTGGAGGCGGAAAAGACTAATAAGCTTCTGGGGAAAAGACTGGCAAAATGTGAAAAAGCGGTTATCCCGGGATTTTACGGCGCTGAGGATAGCGGAAAGGTACGGACCTTTTCCAGAGGCGGTTCCGATGTGACAGGCTCTCTGGTGGCCAAGGCAATCATGGCGGATTTGTATGAGAACTGGACAGATGTATCCGGCTTTCTGGTAACTGATCCGAGGATTGTAGAGAATCCGGCTGTGATTGAGAACATTACCTATCGGGAGCTTCGGGAGTTATCTTATATGGGAGCGACGGTCCTTCATGAGGAGGCCATTTTCCCCGTCAGAAAAGAAGGAATCCCCATTAACATCCGGAATACGAATCATCCGGAGGATAAGGGAACCTTTATCGTGGAAAGTACCTGCAGAAAGCCCAAATACACCATCACCGGTATTGCAGGAAAGAAAGGCTTCTGCTCTATCAATATTGAAAAATCCATGATGAACAGCGAGATCGGATTCGGACGGAAAGTGCTTCAGGTATTTGAAGACCAGGGCATCAGCTTTGAGCATATTCCTTCGGGAATTGATACACTGACCGTTTATGTGCATCAGGATGAATTTGAAGAAAAGGAACAGCAGGTGATCGCGGGAATCCATCGGGCGGTATCTCCGGATTTTGTGGAAATGGAGTCCGATTTGGCGCTGATTGCCGTAGTGGGACGGGGGATGAAGTCCACCAGAGGAACGGCAGGAAGGATCTTTTCCGCGTTGGCCCATGCAAATGTGAATGTGAAAATGATCGATCAGGGTTCCAGTGAGCTGAATATTATTATTGGTGTGGAAAACAGAGATTTTGAGACTGCAATCAAAGCAATTTATGATATTTTTGTTTTGACCCAGATGTAAGTAAGGAAAGAGGGCTGTCGTAACAGATGGCTCTTTTTTGTTCTATAGGAAATACTACGTTACATTAAAACGTGAAAGTCATGATTCCTATAGAGCAAAAAGCCCCTCCGGGGGATCGCACTGCGGCGGAATGGAATCATGTCGCTAATGCGACCCGCCGCAGGCGGAGAATCCTGCGTTGTAGGATTCTATTTTTAACTTTGCATTCTCAAAAATAAGAAGAGATGCTGGCGGTGGATATTCGGTCTTATCTGTAAAAAACAGAAAAGATTCCGGCGGGGAATGATTGCAGGACCGGCTGTTATGCTATATAATAACAGAAAACGTCTTCTGAAGGAGGGGCAGTGTTATGGAAGCATTATTTCAGGCAGTCAACGCAATCTGCGGGAAGATCCAGATTGTATCCAACTGGTTCTGGGATTTCCCCACGAATCTGAGCTGGTACGCGAATATTCCGGTACTGGGAAATTTCAGCCTGGCGATTATCCTGCTGGTGGGAACCGGAATCTTTTTCACATTCCGTCTGCGTTTTGTTCAGGTGCGGAAGTTCCGATACGGAATTCATGTACTGTTGAAAAACCGGGGAACGGAGATCGGTATTTCTTCCCTGGCGGCATTTCTTTTGTCCACAGCCATGCGCGTGGGCCCGGGTAATATTCTGGGCGTGACCGGAGCGATTTCCGTGGGAGGTCCGGGCGCTCTGTTCTGGATGTGGGTGTCCGCGTTTTTCGGAATGTCCACAGCTTTTGTGGAAGCTACTTTGTCGCAGATTTTTAAGGAAAAGCGTGGCGGCGAATATGTGGGAGGCCTGCCCTTCTACGGACGGAGACTCTTAAAGGACGCGGCCTGGGCGGGCGTCGTTCTGAGTCTGCTTTACATCATTTACGCGTTTCTGTGCTTCCCTGCGCAGGGTTTTAATACCATTTCTGCAGTAGGAGCTATCGCGGAGGTGGTTACCGGTACGACCATTGCCACGGATTCCACCCTTTACTGGGTATCCTTTGGCGTTCTGATCGTAGTAACGGCGCTTATCAGCTTCGGCGGTATTAAGAAAGTTACAAAGGTAACAGACCTGCTGGTGCCGGTTATGGCTGTGATTTATGTGTTGACCGTTATCGTACTGGTGGTATGCAATATCAACCGAATTCCCTGGTTCTTTGGAGCTATCTTTTCCCAGGCTTTCAAGCCGGACGCCATATTCGGCGGAGCCTTCGGAATCGCTCTCAGTCAGGGTATCAAGCGTGGCCTGATGTCCAATGAGGCCGGACAGGGAACCATCACCATGCCTGCAGCTGCGGCAAACGCGGCTCATCCCTGTGACCAGGGCTGCGTACAGGCGCTGGGTGTATTCCTGGATACCATCGTTATCTGTACGCTGACCGGTTTCGTGGTAATCATGGGCCGGATGTGGCTGACGGACGGAGCGGCTGCCTGGTTTGAAATGGGCAAGCTGGATAAGTTCCTGGCTTCCTGTGGTGCCCTGACGGGCAACAGTGGGACTTACGGACTGGTGACGCTTCTGGTCAGCGTCTGCTTCGGACTGTTCGCATTTACCTGTCTGGTGGGCTTCATGTCCTTCACGGAGATCTGCGCGAACCGTATTTCCGGCAAAAAGGCTTTTATCAATACCATCCGTGTGATCTGTCTGGTGGTTATCTCTTTCGGCGTTATTACTAATATCGCCGGCATGGATCTGGCTGCCCTCTGGGATCTGAGTGATTTCGCCAATATCCTGATGGTATACTGCAACCTGCCCCTTCAGTACATAGGCTTCAAATACGTGCTGCGGGCATGGAAGCATTTTGAAAAACAGGACGGAACCCCATTCACCTCCGAGGTGGCGGGCATTTCTGTTCCGGCCTGGGATGAAAAACAGAAGAAAAATTAAACAGGGAGTTTTTTATGAGTATTTTAAATGTGGAGCACTTAAGTCACGGATTTGGAGACCGGGCCATCTTTTCTGATGTGTCATTCCGGCTTCTGAAGGGTGAGCATATCGGTCTGGTGGGCGCCAACGGCGAGGGAAAGTCTACGTTCATGAGCATCGTGACCGGAAAGCTTATGCCCGACGAGGGAAAGGTGGAATGGGCGAAGAATGTCCACGCGGGCTATCTGGATCAGCATGCGGTGCTGGAAAAGGGCATGACCATCGGCCAGGTGCTGCGTTCAGCCTTTGACCCGCTTCTTCAGAAGGAGCAGCGGATGAATGAGATCTGCGACATGCTGGGCGATGCCGGAGACGACATGGACGCTCTGATGGAGGAGCTGGGGACCATCCAGGACGAGCTGGCTCTGCATGATTTTTACACCATCGACGCCAAGGTAGAAGAGGTGGCCCGGGCCCTGGGACTTCTGGATCTGGGCCTGGATCGGGATGTGACGGATTTGAGCGGCGGTCAGCGAACCAAGGTTCTGCTGGCCAAGCTCTTACTGGAAAAGCCGGATATTCTGCTTCTGGACGAGCCCACCAACTATCTGGACGAGGAGCATATCGCCTGGCTGAAGCGGTATCTTTTAGACTATGAGAATGCGTTTATTCTGATTTCCCATGACGTGCCCTTTATGAACGAGGTGGTCAATATTATTTACCACATGGAGAATCAGGAGTTGAACCGCTATGTGGGCGATTATGACCATTTCCAGGAGGTCTATGCAGTGAAGAAGGCCCAGCTGGAGGCGGCATACCGCCGTCAGCAGCAGGAAATCAGCGAGCTGAAGGATTTCGTGGCCCGCAATAAGGCCCGGGTCTCCACTCGGAATATGGCCATGTCCCGCCAGAAGAAGCTGGACAAAATGGATGTCATCGAGCTGGCGGCCGAGAAACCCAAGCCTGAGTTCAACTTCCGCTATGGCCGCACCCCGGGCAAGCTTCTTTTCGAGACAAGAGATCTGGTCATCGGCTATGACGAGCCCCTGTCCAAGCCTCTGAATTTTACCATGGAGCGCGGTCAGAAAATCGCACTGGTGGGCACAAACGGGATCGGTAAGACCACGCTGTTAAAGAGTATCCTGGGTCTGATTCCCTCCCTGGCCGGCAGCTGTGAGCTGGGCGAAAACCTGCAGCTGGGTTATTTTGAGCAGGAGGTAAAGGGCGACAATAAGACCACCTGTATCGACGAGATCTGGAATGAATTTCCCTCTTATAATCAGCAGGAGATCCGTGCGGCCCTGGCCAAATGCGGTCTGACTACCAAGCACATCGAAAGCCAGGTCCGGGTTTTAAGCGGCGGCGAGCAGGCCAAGGTCCGCCTCTGCAAGCTCATCAACCGGGATACAAACTTCCTCCTCCTGGACGAGCCCACGAACCATCTGGATGTGGACGCCAAAGACGAGCTGAAGCGGGCGCTGAAAGAGTACAAGGGAAGTATCCTGTTGATTTGCCACGAGCCGGAATTTTACCGGGATGTGGTGGGAGAAGTGTGGGATATGAGCAGGTGGACGACGAAGGCGCTGTAAAACGAAAATAGAAAATTGATATGATATAAAACAGGAATCTTTCGGAAAATAAATTGAATTTTCTGAAAGATTCCTGTTTACATATACGGAGGTTCTGGTGCCGTATCCTTCTGTTCTTTATTTTATGGCATCTGCATCTACGATCGCATGGCTCATCCATCAGAAGTTTGAATTAGGTATTCCATTATACAGACAAATCACTTTTGGATTCATGCTATAAGAATCAATGAAAAGGATTCTGCATTACTCACTTCTGCGCAAAGGCAGAAGATCAATGAGATACAGAATCCTTCGCAAAGTAATATAGCATCGCAGGCCGGAAATGTCAAGTTTTCACTGAAGGAAGACACGGAAATTAAGAAAATAAATGAAAAAGCATCGGATTGGTTAATGGAAGTCTATGATAGGAGAAATGAACATTTTGGACTCAATAGGGCACCGAGTAGTGAAGCAAGGGAGTTTGACATCTGGGGGGGAGGGTCTTTTAAAAGCGGCCAAGGAAAGTACGGCTATGAAAGCGGCGTTCTTTGCTTCGCAAGGGATAACGGTGAAGGAGCATGTTCAGCAGGTACGGAAGTGAAGAAGTAGCTGAAATTATACGGCCAACAGCTACGGAAAAACGGAACAGCAGCTGGCTGTCAGGAAGAAAGATGACAAATAAATTTGTCAAATCATATTGACAAAGATCTTTGTCAATGCTACTCTAATAATGACAAGAAAAGTTGTCAAACACAAAGGAGCAAACGACCATGCCATTATTCAATCAGTTAAAGGAGTACCGTTCCCGGCTGGGAATCAATCAGACAGAGCTGGGAAAGCTGGCCGGAGTATCCAGACAGACCATCAGCCTGATAGAACGTGGAGACTATTCTCCGTCAGTGGCCCTGGCTCTGAAGCTGGCGAAGATCTGCAGGGTACAGGTAGAAGATATTTTTCAGTATGAGGAGGAGCAGCATGAAGGAAAAGAAAACGAACAGTTATAAAAAAGCCCTGAAGGTTATGGGCAGTGCAATGGTGGTTGGCGGAGTGCTGGGAAGCATTTTCGGAGGTATCTATCAGGTATCCCTAGAAACGGGAAGCGGATTCAATGGAACCGGAATCACAGAGTTGATTCGAAGCGTCCTTACGCCGCTCCTTGGCATTATTTTTGCGGTATGCGTGGTTCTGGAGGAGCGGACCTACCGGAAGCTGAAAAGGATCTGTGAAAAGCAGCAGACCGCAGAGGATGAAGAGTGCGATCGGCTGGAGTATGAGGAAGAGAAAGAAGGGGGCTTTGGCATGAATGTGAGCGTGGTGTCCCAGATCCTCAGCATCCTGGTTCTGACCTTCGGCTATTCCATGAAATATATCACCACCGACGGTCACGCAATTCCCTTTCTGGCAGCTTGCGTCGTCTTTATTGCCTGCTTTATCTACAACTATTTCTGGCAGATACGCTATGTGAAGCTGGTACAGAAGACACATCCGGAGAAAAAAGGCGATCCGGCTTCCCTGAAATTCCAGGAGCAATGGCTGGAGAGCTGCGACGAGGCTGAGAAAGAGATTATATATCGAAGTGCTTACAAAACGTATATGACTGTAAATCGCACCATTCCTGTTTTGCTGGCGGGAACGATGGTAGCGCACTTGTATTTAGACACCGGCATATTTGCGGTGGTAGTTGTCTCTGCTATCTGGATGCTGACCCAGTTTACCTATACGCATTCCTGCGTAAAGCTGAGAGAAACCAGGGGCCTGCTCCGCTGACCACACCTTGCAATACCCGGAACCTCCCCCGAAACAATTTTCCTAAACGAATCAGTTAGCCGCTTTTCAGGCGGGATGAGCGTGGAAAATTGTTTCGGGGGAGGTTCGTCTGTCTAAAAGCAAAAGCTTTCCCATAAACAATCCGAAAAAGCAAAATTTCCCGAATTACTCTTTCAATTCAAAAAACATCAAAAAATTTCCGATTCAGAAAAAATCAACAACAAGAAATGACTACATGATACAACAAAGTGACCGTTTTGATAAAAACAAAAATCAGAAATTGATCGCAAAACAAAGATCATGTAAGATAAAAATATACAAAACGCACAAAAGGAGCTGAAAATTTATGCTAAAAAAAGTAAATTTTCTAAAACATCATGTGTTTCGCGAGCGAAACGGAAAATACGGGTATTATGATTACGGAAAAAATACGCTGTATTATCTAAACGCAGACAATCAGATGCAGTATCAGGTGCTTTCACTGAGGTGGCTCACCGGAGCAGTGCTGGGAGCGGCATTCTACATCGTCATGAACAGCATCCCCGGAGCAGTGGCACTGGCCTGTGGCGTGATCGGAATCATGGAACTGATTTTCCGCCTGCGCTTTCTTCCGTCCTGTAAAAAGAGGGAAGGAATTCGCTTTGAGACACTGCGCCCCTGTCTGGCCAGCGGAGAGGACCAGATCGCGCCGGAAAAGCGTAAAAAAAGAGGAATTCTGCTGATCCTGCTGGGCGTGCTGCTGGTGGCAAATGCCTACGATACGGGGCTGGAGCAGATAGAACTTCTCGTATCCTGGCTGGTCTGCGGCATCTGCGTTTGGGGCGGAGGTGTACAGCTTCTGAAAGGATTCAATGTGCAGTAAAGGAAGAAAGGAGGGACCTATGGTAAAAGTTGTGATTGTGGCACACGGAGAGCTGGCAAAAAGCTTTCGGGACACGGTCGGAATGATAGCGGGACCGGAGACGGCGGCGCAGATTGCGTGTCTGTGTATGACACCGGAAAAGGGACCGGAGGAATTTGCGGAAGAGGCCAGAGAGCTTCTGAACCAAGAGCCGGATGCGGATTATCTGATTTTTGCAGATCTGTTTGGGGCAAGCCCATGTAACACCTGCATTTCAGTATTTCGCAACGCTTCCTACCGGCTGGTGACGGGTGTGAATCTGGGCGCACTTTTGGAGATCATGTTCCAGAAGGACAACCTGTCTTTGGAAGAACTCTATAAGACAGCGCAGGACGTGGCAAAAGAAGGAGTAAAAGGCGTGTATCTGCACGTCTGACAAAAAAGGAGAGTCAGAAACGGCCCGGCTCCCGGGGGAGAGCCAGGCTGATAGTGGAGGAGGAACGAGGTTATGACGATTATTCAGGCGGCAATATTGGGTATTTTATATATGCTCTATTGCGGAGAAATTTTTGTACCATGGACATACTGCTTTATCGATCTGATGTTTGTATCCATGCTGACAGGTCTGATTCTGGGTGATGTGAGAACCGGCGTTATCGTAGGCGGCACCATTCAGCCCATGTATCTGGCCCTGACGGCAGTGGGAGGCGCAAAGCCCGTAGACAAATGTGCGGCAGGTATCGTATCCACAGCCATGGTAATCACCCAGGGAATCAGTCTGGAAGAAGCCCTGGTGGTAGCGGCTGCTGCATCTCTGGTCATGGCGCAGCTGAATACTCTGAACCGTGTGCTTCAGGTATGGACGCTGCATCGCTGTGACGCATGCGCGGAAAAGGGCGATGTGAAGGGACTTCGCAGAACCATCTTTGTCTATGGAGAACTGATTCGAGTAGTCTGTTTTATGATACCGATGACACTGGTCATGAAGTTTGGAACCCAGGGACTAGGTATTTTGATGAATGGACTTCCCGACTGGGCGACCAACATGTTCACTGTAGCAGGCGGTATGATGCCGGCTCTTGGATTTGCCATGGTTATCATGGTAATCGGCAAGGGGGCACTGATTCCGTTCTTTGTGGCAGGCTTTTTCTTTGCGCAGTACACAGGACTTAGCAGTGTGGTAGGTGCGCTTCTCGGCGCATTCCTGGGTTGGTTCTACATGATGGCTACGAAGGATAAGAACGACACCACGGGCCTGTTCGGCGACCTGGGCGCAATTGTAAAAGAGACAAAGAAAGGCGACGACTTCTGGAGCGAACGCCTGATCAGTGAAAAAACCTTCAAGAAGGTATGGTTTAACTGGCGTATGGCTATTTGCCATGTGGATAACGTAGAACGTCTACAGGCAGCAGGTATGGCTTACACCATGGCTCCGGCTCTGGAAGAACTGTATCCCGATAATGAAGAGGAGCGGATCGCAGGACTGAAGCGTCATATGGAATTCTTCATCACAGAGAACATGATCGGCGGAATCATTCCCGGTATTGTGCTGTCCATGGAAGAAGAGAGAGCAAAGGCCATCCGCAATGGAATGGATGGAGACGAAGTCATAAGCTCCGAGCTGATTAACTCTGTAAAATCCGGCATGATGGGACCTTTCGCAGGTATTGGCGATACCCTGAATTACTCTACCATTAAGCCGGTACTGACCGCATTCTTTATGGGATTCGCGCAGCAAGGCCATGTATGGGCACCCATCGTCTATGTGGTGCTTCTGTATTTGATTCTGATTCTGGAAGGCTGGTTCATGTATAACACAGGCTACAAGCTGGGAAGTAAATCCGCGGCTTCCATCCTGAAAAATAATTCCGTACAGAAGGTCATCACCTTCTTCAGTATCCTGGGCCTGTTTGTGATGGGTGTTATGACCGCACAGAATGTATCTGTTGCTCTGGGCATCAATCTTCCGTTTTCCACGGAGACCATCAGTCTGCAGGAGACTTTGCTGGATGCCATCGTGCCGGGGCTGTTACCGCTGGCGACTGTATTCGGTATCTACGCTTACCTGAAGAAGGGCGGCAATATTCTGAAGGCGACCTTGTGGATTCTGGCCATTGCCATCGTCCTGGGCGGACTTGGAATTCTGGTATAGAACCTAACAGAGAGAAAAAAGGAGAGAGACCATGCTGCAAAAAATATTCCGGACAAAGCTATGGAAAGGCTTCTGCTGTGTACTGCTGGCAGGCGTTATCTACTACTTTATGACAGACGGATTTTCACAGACCGTAGGGCAGACGGCCCGGGTGGGAAAAGATGCTCAGGCAGTGGGAGCTGCCGGGAGCTTTCCGGCTGAATATGTGGTCATCGGAATGCTGGCAGTCTGGTGTCTGCTGATGCTTGGCAGATATCTGTGGGAACGGCACAGCAGCCGACCGAAGAATGATGTCAACGTCAGATATTAACAGGAGAAGGCGCAGAACATGAAGGTCACAGAGAAGAGCTATCGTTTTGAAAGTACAAACGGAATGGATGCAATCAGTGGGAGGGCGTATTTCCCGGAGGGAAAGCCCCGCGGAATGATTCAGATTCTGCATGATCAGGGAGAGCATATGGGCCGCTACCGGCTGCTCATGAAGGAACTGGCGTCGGCGGGATATCTGGTGTTCGGAAATGATCATATGGGACACGGAGAAGCTGCGCGGGAGGCAGAGCGGTTAGGACGCTTTTCCGGAGAAAATAATGTTCTTCATATGGTAGACGATGTGAAAAAAATGTTCGCGCAGGTGCTGGCGGACTGTTCGGTGCTCACAGGAGAAACTGAAAAAAAATCGGACAGTTCAAAGACACCAATGCTGCGCTGCCTGGTGGGCGTAGGAATCGGAGCAGCCATGGCGAAAGCCTATGTGCTTCGGAATAGAGATTGTAACGCACTGATCCTGTGCGGCGACCGGGGTTTTGTATCCGGGGTCAATATGGAAGAGCGGGAGTGCGAACGCCTGATTCGGAAGCAGGGAGGAACACAGACCGCAGCGCCCTTATGGGAAAAGAGACAGCAAAAATATAACCGGTATATCGAATATCCGGAAGCGGATTCCTGGCGGACCACGTCCAGACAGGAAGTGGGAAGATTTCAAAAGGATCCGCTGTGCGGGATTACTTACGACCTGTACAGCTACCGGACGCTGTTACAGCTGGAACGGCTGCTGACGCTCCGGGAATGGACCGGCAGTTATTCCGAATATCTGCCGCTGTATGTGATGGCAGGCGTTAAAGATCCAGTTAGCAATTATACCAGAGAGCTGGATCGAATGCTGGAACGGCTTCGGTATTCCGATGCGAAAAATGTATTTTACAAGTATTACAAAAACAGCAGACACGACCTTCTCTTTGATGTGGAAGCAAGTCAGGTACTGCAGGATATTAAACGTTTTCTGGATATGATACAGAAACAGTGGAGACAGCAATAATAAAATGAATATAAGGAGGAAACAGATATGCTGGTATCAATGTTAGAGATTCTGGAGAAAGCGAAAAAGGGCGGCTATGGAGTACTGGCTCCCAATGTATTCAACGAAGATTCCGTACGGGTGTGCCTAGAGGCAGCCGTGGAGCTGGACTCCCCGATTATCATCGATGTGTTGCCGAACAATCATAAGGATTTGGTGTCCTTCGGACATATCATCCGTCAGATGGCCGATGAGGTACGGGTGCCTGTAGCCCTGAACCTGGATCACGGCGATTCCTATGAGGCTTGTGTAAAAGCCATTTACGGCGGCTTTACCGGAATCATGGTAGATCGTGCCGCATTATCCTTTGAGGAAAATGCGAAAGAAGTAGCGTATTTCAAGAAAATTTGCGAGCCGTTGGGCATTACGGTAGAAGCAGAATTTGGCCAGATCGCGGATGGATGCGATTATGCGGAGAAGAGAGAAGAGTATCTGACAGACCCGGATAAGGCTGCGGAGTTTGTAAAGCTTTCCGGTTGTGACTGCCTGGCGGTTTCCATCGGAGAGGCTCACGGCGAGTACACCAATGGAGCACCGGATATCGATTTTGAGCGTCTGGAAGAACTGAAGGCAAAGGTGGACGTACCCTTGGTATTCCACGGCGGCTCCTTCTCTGGCTTTGACAATATTGCGAAATGCTGCCAGATTGGCTGCCAGAAGGTAAATATGGGAACCGACGCTTACAATTATGGTCTGCAGATGCTTTTCGAGGACGGCAGATATCAGGCAGGCGAGAATATCGGAGCCCGGATGGCGGGAGATATCATGTGGGCTGGCTATAAAGAGCGCACCATGGATTATATGAGAGTCACCGGTTCCGTAGGAAAGAACTGGATCAAAATCGAAGACTAAAAATAAAACGAGGTGAAGAATATGGGACAGCTGGCTTTAGTAAGAATCGACGCGCGACTGATACATGGACAGGTGTGTACCCAGTGGTTGTACCGGACAGGCGCAAAGAAAATTTATATCATTGACGACACCATTGCGAAGGATGATTTCCTCTCCCAGATCTTCTATATGGCCACGCCAGTGGGAACACAGCTGGAAGTCATTACGGCGGAGGAAGCGGGAAAACGGTGGCAGGAAGACCAGCTTGGCAGCGTGGAGCCGATTTTTATTTTATTCAAAGGCATGAAGATGGCTCATAAGGCTTACTATGCCGGATTTAAGTATCCTGCGCTCCAGGTGGGAAGCATCGGCGGAGGCGTGGGACGAAAGAACGTACTGGGTCCCATTTCCTTCAGCGATGAAGATGCGAAAATGTTTGACGAGATGGTAAAAGATGGTCTGGATGGCTACTTCCAGCCGGTTCCGGAGGACAAGAAGACCTCCTGGGCGGACGTGAAGGCGAAGCATTATCCGGAACTGTAAGGAGGAATTTATGAAGCCTGTACTGGTGAGAAAACCAACGGCGGAGGAAGAAGCTCTGCTGAAAGCACAGCCCACCTGGGAGCATGAGCCGGAAAAATGGCGTGACACTTACGACGAGCGGGAGGAGACCTGTCTCGTGATCGAGGGAAAAGCCTATGTGGAGACACTGGACGGAGAAAAATATTATTTTGGTGTGGGAGACTTGGTAACCTTCCAACCGGGACTGGAATGCTGGTGGTGCGTGGAAGAAAAAATTAAAAAGCATTACATTTTTAATCTTGGTTATATGAAGCAGGAGTAAAACCGGATGCGGCTGGGCGGAAATGCTTCGGCCGCATTGCTTTTTTCCTGAAAGCCAGATATAATTTTTTTATTCATAGCTGCTGATACGATATGTTTTTGGGGGAAGAATATATGAAGAAAAAAGTGGAAAGGCGTCAGGAAGAAATCACCCAGCTGGTCCTGCAAAAGAGACAGGTCACAGTGGAGGAATTGGCCGCCCAGCTCCATATGACACAGGAGACCATTCGCCGGGATCTGACAGTCCTGGAAGAAAAGGGAATCCTGTACCGGACCCACGGAGGCGCGGTCATCCGGGAAAATTATATGGATGTTCCCATGGAATACCGGATTCGGGAGCGCCACGATATTAAAAAGGATATCTGCAATGAGGTCATGCGGTATATCCGCAATGAGAACAGCATTTTCGTGGATCCCAGCAGTACCGCTATTCCGCTGGGAAAGCTGCTAAGCTACCGGAAGAAGGTGCTGATTGTGACGAATTGCTTGGAATTTGCGGAGGCGGCTCAGGTCAGTAAGAATCAAATTATTCTACTGGGAGGAACCTATTCTCATTCAGGAAGAAGGACCGAGGGACACTTCGCTTATGATATGCTCCAGAAGATGATGTTCGACGTGGCTATCTTAGGCATGGATGGCTGCATGGGCATGGAAGGTCCAGGCACTTTGACCGAGGACGCCATTGCCTTGAATCGGTATGTGATGGAACGTGCCAGAACAAAGATTCTCATTGGAACAGCGGAGAAGTTTGAGCGGAGAACCACCTTCCAGTATGCCCGGTTCGCGGAATTTGATCAGATCATTCTGGATTCACTGCCGGAGAATTTCCGTAATGTGATGGAGCCGGAGAGGGTAACAGAAGTATATCGAAGAGAAAACTGAAATGAAACAAAAAGGGGTGTAAGCTATGAAAAAGATAATCAATGCACCGGAAAACTATACGGACGATATGCTGAAAGGCATTTATACCGCCCATGGGGATCAGGTGAAATATACAGACGACAATCTCAGATGCTACTGTAAAGCAAAGAAGACAGAGGGAAAGGTGGCTATTGTCACCGGAGGCGGCACCGGCCATCTGCCCCTGTTTCTTGGTTACGTGGGAGAGGGCTTGCTGGACGGCTGCGCAGTGGGAAGCGTTTTCCAGAGCCCGTCCGCGGAGCAGATTTATAATGTGACAAAGGAAGTGGAGGCGGGAGCCGGGGTTCTGTATCTGTATGGGAACTACACCGGAGACACCATGAATTTTGATATGTCCGCGGAAATGTGCGAGATGGACGATATCGAGACCCGCAGCATTGTGGGCGCGGACGACGTGAACAGCGGTGAAGATCCAGCCGTGAGAAGAGGCGTGGCAGGTATCTTCTTCATGTACAAATGCGCCGGGGCGAAAGCGGCGGAAATGGGAACCCTGGACGAGGTGCTGGCAGCGGCGCAGAAGGCAAAAGATAATACCCGCACCGTGGGCTTTGCCCTGACGCCCTGTATCATTCCAGAGGTGGGACATTCCAACTTTACCCTGGGTGAGAACGAGATGGCCATGGGTATGGGCATCCACGGAGAGCCGGGGATTTGGAACGGTCCCGTAAAGACGGCCGATGAGCTGGCATCTGAGAGTCTGGGGACCCTGCTGAAGGATATGCCTGTGGGTGAAGGAGAGGAGATCTGCGTCCTCATCAATGGTCTGGGAGCCACCAGCATCGAGGAACTCTATATCCTGTCCGGAAGCGTGAGAAAACTTCTGGATGAGAAAAAAATCAAAGTTTATCGGACCTTTGTGGGCGAATTTGCTACCAGTATGGAAATGGCTGGAGCGTCTATCTCCATCTGTAAAGTGGATGGGGAAATGAAGGACTGGATCGACCGACCTGTAAAGACCCCATTCTATACCCAGTCATAGGAGGCAGAGCGATGGAAAAATATACAACAGAACAGTTGCCGCAGTTGTTTGAGGGAGCCGCAGTCCTCTTTTTGAAGAAAAAAGAGGAGTTGTGTGAAATGGACGCCCGCATGGGCGACGGCGATTTGGGGCTGACCATGAGTAAGGGATTCGGGGCCCTGCCGGATCTGATCCGGGAGAACACAGAGCCCGGAGACGTGGGAAAAACATTGATGAAAGCAGGTATGAAAATGGCCAGTCTGGTGCCCAGTACCATGGGAACACTCATGAGCAGCGGCATCATGGAAGGCGGAAAAACACTGAAAGGCAGAGAAGTTTTCAGAGCGGAAGAACTGGTACTCTGGTTGAAAGGCTTCGCAGCCGGTATTCAGAGGCGTGGGAAATGCCAGCCCGGCGAATGCACTATTCTGGACGCAGCCGCCCCGGCCGCTGAAAAGGCCGAAGAGGCCGCTTCCACCGGCGACATGCGAAAAATCATCGAGGCCGCTTGCAAAGGAGCCGCCGAAGGCGTGGAGGCCACCAAAACCATGATTCCCAAATACGGAAAAGCTGCCGTTTTTGCCACCAAAGCCACCGGCATTCCCGATCAGGGTGCCACCGCCGCTCTCTACCTGTTTCAGGGCCTGAAAACCAGCATAGAGACCTGAGCTCTGGACCAGCCCGCTCCATAAATGGGAGAAAGTAATACTTTGCAATACCCGGAACCTCCCCCGAAACAATTTTCCTAAACGAATCAGTTAGCCGCTTTTCAGGCGGGATGAGCGTGGAAAATTGTTTCGGGGGAGGTTCGTCCGTCTATCAAAAGACTTTCCTCCATTTTCCACATTCACCTCTTCCCCGAACAAACATTTTGTGTTAAAATAAACCCCGAGGTTAAAAACTATGGAAAAACGAACAACCATCGGAATCCTGGCGCACGTGGACGCCGGGAAGACAACTCTGGCCGAGGCCATCCTCTATCAGTGCGGTGCCATTCGCAGGGTCGGTCGTGTGGATCACGGAGACGCTCATCTGGACACTCACAGCCTGGAACGGGCCCGGGGCATCACGATCTTCGCCAGCCAGGCCCAGCTTCACCTGGGAGACTGGCAGGCAGCCCTTCTGGACACCCCGGGTCATGTGGACTTCTCCGCAGAGATGGAGCGTACTCTCTGGGTGTTGGACTATGCCATTTTAGTCATCAATGGCGCGGACGGCGTCCAGGCCCATGTGCGTACCCTCTGGAAGTTGTTGGGGCAGTACAGGATTCCGGTTTTTTTATTTGTCAATAAAATGGATCAGCAGGGAACCGACAGGGCTGCTCTTCTGGCAGAACTGAAGGATGCTCTGGATGGGAGCTGCGTGGATTTCACCGCAGATCGGTCCACGGCGGATATCTGGGAAGACGCCGCAGTCTGTGATGAAGCATTGTTGGAGCAGTTTCTGGAAACAGGGGAGCTGAAGGATGAAACAATCGCCCATCAGATCAGAGGGAGGAAGCTTTTTCCCTGTTACTTTGGTTCTGCATTAAAAAACGAGGGCGTCCGGGAGATTCTGGATGGCCTGACCCGCTATATGGTGCAGGCGGAATATCCGGCGGATTTTGGCGCGCGTGTATACAAGATCGGCCGGGACGGGCAGGGAAACCGTCTGACCTATCTGAAGGTGACTGGCGGCTCCCTGAAAGTAAAGCAGATCGTCCGTGGCGAGACCGACGGAGAAAACTGGGAGGAAAAGGCAGATCAGATCCGTCTCTATTCCGGCAGCAGTTTTGAAGCTGTACAGGAGGCACCGGCGGGAACCGTCTGCGCAGTGACCGGACTGTCCCGCACCCGGGCGGGGGAAGGTCTGGGAGACGAGGGAAGGGGCCCGCTTCCGGCGCTGGAGCCGGTGTTGACCTATCAGCTTCTGCCCCCGGAGGGCTGTAATATCCATGAGCTTCTGCGGAAGCTCCGGGTTCTGGAGGAAGAGCTTCCGGAGCTGCATGTGGTCTGGCGGGAGGAATTCTCGGAGATCCATGTGCGGGTTATGGGCGAGGTGCAGATCGAGATTTTAAAAAGCCTGATGCAGGAGCGCTTCGGCGTTTCGGTGGAATTCGGCGCAGGTAGTATTGTATATAAAGAGACCATTGGAAATGTGGTGGAGGGCGTGGGCCATTTTGAGCCCCTGCGCCACTATGCGGAGGTACACCTGATTCTGGAGCCCGGGGAGCCGGGAAGCGGACTGGTTTTTGAGAGCCGCTGCAGCGAGGATGTGTTGGACCGGAACTGGCAGAGATTGATTCTGACCCATCTGGCGGAGCGGAGTCATCCGGGCGTGCTGACCGGGTCGGAGATCACGGATATGAAGATATCTCTGGCGTCGGGCCGGGCCCATGCCAAGCATACCGAGGGCGGTGACTTTCGGCAGGCCACCTACCGGGCGGTGCGTCAGGGCCTGAAGCAGGCGGAAAGTGTGCTGTTGGAGCCCTTTTACGAGTTTCGGCTGACGGTTCCAGCGGATAAGCTGGGCCGGGCCATGACGGATATCCAGAAGATGTCCGGCAGCTTTTCCGAGCCGGAGAATGAGAATGGCCAGATGGTCCTGAAGGGCTCTGTACCGGTGTCCCGGATGCAGGGCTACGCGGCGGAGGTGACTGCCTATACCCGGGGACTGGGGCATTTGTCCTGTAGTCTGAAGGGCTACGGTCCCTGTGCCAATGCGGAGGAGGTTATCGCCGAGACAGACTATGATTCCGAGGCGGATATCCTGAATCCCACAGGCTCTGTATTCTGCGCCCACGGCGCAGGCTTTTATGTGCCCTGGAATCAGGTATTCTCCTACATGCACCTGGACAGCGTCCTGCGTCCGAAGAAGGAGCCGGGAAAGCTTGGAATGGAGACTGCCAGAAGGAGCCAGTCATCCCTTGGGGCCGTGGATCCCAAGGAACTGGACGAGATTTTTGAACGTACCTACGGACCCATCCGGTGGGAGCGCCAGGGCGTGGGACGGGTGGAACGAAGTTTTCGGAAAGAGCCCGAGGATACCGGAAAGAGGGAAATCAAGTTCCGGAAGAAGGAAAAGGAATATCTTCTGGTGGACGGTTATAATATCATTTTCGCCTGGGAGGACTTAAAAGCCCTGTCGGAAATCAATCTGGAGTCCGCCAGGGGAAAGCTTATGGACGTTCTGTCGAACCTGCAGGGGGCTCTGGGCTGCACTCTGATTCTGGTTTTTGACGCATATCGTGTGGAAGGCGGAACCAGAGAAATCTTTCGGTATCACAATATCCATGTGGTATATACCAAAGAAGCGGAGACGGCCGACCAGTATATCGAGAAGACCGTACATGAGCTGGGCCGGAAGTATCAGGTGACTGTGGCCACCTCCGACGGCCTGGAGCAGGTGATCATCATGGGACAGGGAGCGAACAGGCTCTCAGCGGCAGGCCTTCGGGAGCTGGTGGAGGTGACCGGAAGTGAACTGCGGGAGACCATGGAGCACAAACCGGTCAGCGGAAAAAATTATCTGTTTGAGAACCTGTCCGATGAGGTTCGCAGCTGGATAGAGGAGATTTTGTCTGCAGAAGAATGATAGGAAAATGATAAGCAAGAATAAGATTCAGGAGTGAATTTTTACATGAATAAAAAAGAAATTGCGGAAATCAAAAAGCAGTTTACCCCCCAGAACTGTGCGTTGACCAGACTCTGCGCCTGTTATGTGGACGGGGAGAAGAATAAAAAGAGCGAGATGAAGGAGGCCTTCCTTTCCCAATCCGAGGAGGAATGCTTTAAGTATTTTGAGATTTTTCGGAAGAGCCTGTCCGGCACCGTGGGAAAGAATCTGGTGAATCTGGAGTTCCCGCTGGATGCGGAGCTGGAGGGCGGTCAGCAGGAGTTCCTTTTGAAACTCCGGGACAGCAAGCTGAAAGACGACGTGCTGCTGGAGAAATTTTATGATAAGATCATAGAGACTTATGAGTACGGGGAGAATTACCTGATTCTCCTGGTACACGGCATATACGATGTGCCGGGCAAGTCCTCGGATAATGAGGAAATGTTCGACGCCTCCGACGAGGTCTATGAGTATCTGCTCTGCACCATCTGTCCGGTGAATCTGTCCAAGGCGGGTCTAAGCTACGACGCTGAAAGTAACCGTTTCGGTTCCCGGGTGAGGGACTGGCTGGTGGAACTTCCCATGGCGGGCTTTTTATTCCCGGCATTCCAGGATCGGAGTACGGATTTACACAGCATGCTTTACTACTCCAAGAACGCGGAGGAGCTGAAGGATGATTTCGTGGAGGGCATGTTCGGCTGCGGTACGCCTCTGACAGCTGCGGATCAGAAGGATACCTTCAATGCCATGATCGAGGAAACCCTGGGCGAGGAATGCGATTACGAAGCAGTCCGCAACATCCATGAAAAGCTCTACGAGATGGCTGAGGAGAAGAAGGATGAGCCGGAGCCCCTGGTGCTGAGCCGGGCGGAGGTGAAGCACCTCTTTGCCGGGAGCGGCGTGGAAGCGGAGAAGATGGAAGAGATCGAGGAGCGCTATGAGGAATCCGCGGGAGCTCATACGGAATTCCTGGCCTCCAATGTGATGAATACCAGAAAGTTTGAGATCAAGGCCCCGGACGTGGTGGTTCAGGTGAACCCGGAGCGTTCGGATCTGGTGGAGACCCGGATCATCGACGGCAGACAGTGCCTGGTGATCCCGGTGGACGACCGGGTGGAGGTAAACGGTATATCTGTTCGTACCATAGGAAGCAGCGGACGAAAGAGTGAAGGAGAGGAATAGGCATGCGGGAACAGCTGACCAGGCAGGATATCGAGAAGATTCAGCAGGAGATCGAGCACCGGAAGCTGGTGGTGCGAAAAGAAGCCATCGAGGCAGTCAAGGAGGCCCGGGCCCATGGCGATCTCAGCGAGAATTTTGAATATTACGCAGCTAAGAAGGACAAGAATCAGAATGAGAGCCGGATCCGCTATCTGGAGCGGATGCTGCGGACCGCGGAGGTGGTAGAGGATCATTCCGGGGCAGACGAGGTGGGTATGGATACCAAGGTGCTGCTCTACTACGAGGATGAGGACGAAACCGAGGAGGTCAAGATCGTCACTTCCATCCGGGGAAATTCTCTGGAGGGCCGCATCAGCATCGAGTCGCCGCTGGGCAAAGCCCTGCTGGGACATAAGGTGGGCGACCGGATCCACGTACAGGTGGGAAATGGCGGCTACGACGTGGAGATCCGCGCCATTGACAAGGACGGCGGCGAGGACGAGAATATCCGAAAATTCTGATTAATTAAGAAAATTATAAAGTTTTTACACCCTTTTTTGGAATATCTATGATAAAATAAAACAATATTTCAGAAAAGGAAGAGTCGGATGCGGCGTAAAGGAGTAGGAAGAGCATTAAAAGAGAAGGTGTACGAATCCGTCACAGCAGTACTGCCGATTACGGTGATTGTATTGCTTCTGAGTATTACGGCAGCGCCGTTGAGTACCGGAACTCTGGTGCTGTTTCTGTTTGGGGCGGTGCTTCTGATTCTGGGCATGGGATTCTTCAATATGGGCGTGGATATGTCCATGATTCCCATGGGAGAAGGCATGGGCGTCCAGATGAGCAGAGCAGGGAAAGAATAGCTTGATTCTGATTGTGGCCAATCATGGACATACGGATGAAATTATGAATACGGCCCGGGCGGCGGGAGCCCGCGGAGGCACCATTCTTCGTTCCCGTTGGGCCGGACCGGAGGATACGGAGAAATTTTATGGCATGAAGACCGAAGCCGGAGCGATGATTTGTTCGGTAGGCATTGACCAGACGGTCCGTTTGGGGTAAAATAGAAAAAGTGATTTGTGCAGCGGGCGGCACACGCCCGCTGTATTTCCGTCTGTACGAAGGAAGTGTCAGAGGGAAGAGAGAAAGAAAGAACGGGGAAATGTGATGAATATGACAACGATGGTGCCTTTTGTAAAATGGGCAGGCGGCAAGCGGCAGATGCTGGAGCAGCTGGGGATCCGCATGCCGGAGACCTATGGCGGCTACTATGAGCCCTTTGTGGGCGGAGGAGCCCTGGTGCTCTCCCTTGCGCCGGAAAAGGCAGTATTAAATGATATCAATCAGGAGCTGGTACACACCTACCGGGAGATCCGGGATCACCTGGACGCGTTGCTGGTGCTGCTTTCTTCCATGGACACGGTGACCTGCACCAAAGAGTTTTACTATGAAATGCGGGAGCGTTATAATGAAAAGCACCGTCTGGCGGAGTATGACACGGAGATGGCAGCTCTGTTTATCTATCTGAACAAGCACTGCTTCAACGGTCTCTACCGGGTGAATACCCGGGGCGAATTCAATGTGCCCTGGAATCAGAAGCTTTCGGTCCGCTCCATGGATATGGAGAATATCAAAGCTATTTCGGCTTATCTGAAGTCGGTGACCATTACCTGCCGGGACTTTGAAAAGGCTCTGGAGGATGTGAAAAAAGGAGATTTTGTGTACTTTGACAGCCCCTATGCTCCTTTGAATCCCACGTCCTTTGATTCTTACACCAAGGAGGGCTTTACCGAGGAGGAACACCGGAGACTTGCAGAACTTTTCCGGAGACTGACGGATCAGGGTGTCTACTGTATGCTGACCAATCACAATACGGAGCTCATCCGGGAGCTGTACGAGGGTTTTCTTATCGAGGAGATCGACGTGCGCCGGGCCATCAATTCCGATCCCAAGAAGCGGAAGGGAAAAGAGGTTATTATCCGAAACTACGGGGAACAGATCCAGCATTCCTAAGAAAGAAAAACTGATTTACAGGATAAGGATTCATTATAAAATAAAAAACTCTGTCTCACAGACCGCTATGCCTTACAGAAAGGCAGGAGCGGCCGGGAGGCAGAGTTTTTTTGTTTTGAGCGATTTAGGCAAAGCGGAGCCGGGGCGCGCTGTCCGGGCTGGCTGGGGGAGCTTACATCAGCATGGACACGATAACAGTGATGATGCCGCAGACTCCGATGGCTAGGCCGCTCATGGCGCCCTCGGTTTCGCCCAGCTCCAGGGCTTTGGAGGTACCTACTGCATGGCTGCAGGCTCCGATGGCTAGGCCTGCGGTGATGGGGTTTTTCACCCGGAACAGACGGAGCAGGAAAGGAGCCAGGATACTTCCCAGGATACCGGTGAAGATTACAGCGATGACAGTCACCGGAACGATGCCGCCGTGGGTCTGACATACCTCCACGGCGATGGGAGTAGTGATGGACTTGGGGAGCAGGGAAGCAGTCATAGCTCCGTCCAGCCCGAAAAGCTTACAGAGCAGATAGACACTGCCCATGGAGGTGAGGGATCCCACCGTGCAGCCCACCACAATGGGAAGGGCATTTTCCTTCAGAATCTGAATCTTGGTATAGATGGAGACCGCCAGGCAGGCCGTGGCCGGAGCCAGGAACATATTGATGACGGCACCGCCCTCATTGTAGCTGTCGTAGGGGATTCGGAAAACCAGCAGAATCACCACGATCACAAGAATGGCGAAAAGCAGCGGATTACACAGAGGGGACTTCAGCTTCTTCTGAAGCTTTTCTCCGGTCCAGAAAGCCAGGATGCTGAGGGCGATTCCAAAATAGGGAGAAGTCCATAATTCACTCATGGTGTCCTCCTTTCCCGCGGGACAGCAGATACATGGTAAAACGCACACTGTAGGCTGTGGCCGCAAAGGTAATTACGGTGGTAAATACGCAAATCAGCAGCAGAGGAAGCCAGTTCACCTTCAAAATATCCAGATAATTGATCACGTTTACCCCTGCCGGGATAAAAAAGAAAGCCATATTGGCCAGAAGAAAGTCGGATTTCTCCCGGATATGGTCGATTTTCAGAAGGCCGGTCAGCAGAAGCAGAAACAGCAGAATCATACCGATGACGCTGGCCGGAAAGGCAAAGGGCAGATACTGCTCGATCAGAACGCTGATACAGCAGATGGAGAAAATAATTCCCACTTGTTTGATGATTTTCATAAAACATCTCCTCATTTGATACAGTTTTGAGCCGGTTCAAAACAACCTGTCCCATCATACAACAAAAAGGTGGGGAACACAAGAACAGAGACAAAAAAATTCGATTGAAATTCGCCGCCCGGTCTGGTATATTGTAGTTAATAAATGAAATGAGACATTGAGTATCATATATGCAAGTTAAATTATGTGAAAAGCGAGCGAAATTTGCAAAGTATCTGTACTGTAAAGTAGAAAATGTGTAAAATAGAGATATGAGAAAAAAGCAGACAGAAGAAATGGACGAACTACATATCGAGCATCCGGAACTGGAAGCCAGAATGTGCGCAGATTTGAAGCATTATGGAATTCTGTATCTCTATGCCCCTATCGGCTGGGAAAAGGAACGGATAGTGGGGGATTTCGCGGCCCATCATCCGGAGTATCCAAGTCGTGTGGTTACGGATCTGGATCGTCTCCCCGAGAGCGAAGGGGAACTGCTGCTCGTACCCTGTCTGGAGAAGCTGATGGGGCGTCCGGATATCGGAAAACTCTGGGAGCGCATTAGCGAGAGGCGGAAGGGAGAACGATGGATCCTGACCGCTTCGGTGCCATTGCCGGAGGAGCTGATGCCTTTTCGGGTGGCGGGACGCCTGCGGATCTACGGAAGCGGGGATCTAAGGCCGGAGAACCGGGATGTGAGGGCCTATCTGGAAAAGAAAGGATTTCGTCTTTACGAAGAAGATTATCTTCATATAGAGAAAGATTTTGATAATATGCCTCTGTGCGTTTATATGCTGGAGGATCCCCTGCGGAACAGTATCCACGGCTATGGACGGCAGGAGAAGGAGCAGTGTCTGGAGGATGTATTTTTCTGGATCGATATTCGTTTTTTCCGCAGCCTGAAGACCGAGGAGCAGAATGCGCTGTTGAGTCTGGCCTGCTTTGAAGAATTGACCGAGGAGCTGGTTGGGACCATCCTGGATATTCCTGCGGAGGAAGCCCGGACTCTGGTGAAACGGTTCCGGAATAAGGGAAGTATCCTGGAGGAATGCGGAGGCGGCCGCTGGAGATTCACCGGACTGTTCCGGCAGTTCCTGGCGCGTATGGTGGGAAAGTACATGGCTTCAGAACAGCTGCATCAGCTGTTCTGAAGCCATGGTATATTATGAGGGGAAGGAAGAGTACGGAGCGGCCCTGCGGTTTGCGGAGCTTCTGAAGCTCAATGACCGTGTGGCGGAGTTTCTGGATCGGATTCTGGCCAGACCTATCAGCTACGAGACCTTTTTATCCCTGGAGGAATACTGCCTGAATCTGCCCATGACCTGGCGGAAGGAATACCCACGGCTTATTATGGCCGGAGCCATGCTGGAGTGCATCGCCGGGAACCGGGAGGGCTACGAGGAGTATGTGAAACTTCTGGAACGTAGGGAAGCGAAGGAGACGGGCGAGATGCTTCTGATTCTGAAAATGCTCGGAACGGGCAGTATGACACCGGAGCTCCTTTCGGAGATCTGGAAGCATACGGAGGAGAGCGGCGTGTCCACCGGAAAGATCTGGAGCATGCTGCAGATTCCCGGAAATATTTCCCTGCTTCATGGGGACAAGGACTACAGCGCCTTCTTCGTATGGCAGGGGCGGAAAAAGAAGAATCCCTATCTGGAGCAGATCGAGAGACTGGCCGGAGAGGACTACGCCTCCATGGCAGAGTTTCTGCTGGCGGAGGTATGCTATGAGCGAAATGAACTGGATGAGGCCCTGACCCGGCTGTCCAGAGCCTTTCGGATGGCGGTACAGGAAAAGAATGTCCGCATGCAGAAGCTGTGTAATCTGAAAGTAGCGGATCTGATGGTGATCCGGAATCAGGCAGACGGGGCGGAAGCCTTTTTGCTGCACAGGCTGGAGGAACCGGAAGCGACTGATTGCTACTGGAACGGGAATCTTCTGGCCCACCGGATGCAGTATCATCTGCTGAAAAATGATGAAGAGCGGATCCTGGGCTGGATGAAGAAGGAAGCGCCGGACGAGAGGGGACGTTTCCTGAGCGTGGAGTATTATCAGTATCTGATGAAGGCCAGAGTGTATCTGTGGCAGGAACAGTATGTGCAGGCGGAGATGATTCTGCTGACCCTGAAGGATTTCGCGGATAGCAGTGGGATGACTTATTTGGGAATACAGGTACGGATTCTGGAGGCCATACAGTCCTATCGGGAGCAGCGGGAGTCCTGGCGGGAGCTTCTTTCGGAAGCGGTGGAGATGGGACGGCGCTACTGGTTTATCCGGGTCTTTGCCGACGAGGGCGAGGCGGTTCATGAGCTTCTGAATCTCCTTTACGGGGAGAAGGAGCGGAAGGAAGACCTCTATATTAAGGAGCTTCTGTCGGCTGCCCGGGCACAGATGCTGATTTATCCGGGATATCTGAAGCGGAAGAAGCCTTTGCAGGTGGAGAGCTTCACCCAGTATGAGAAGGATGTGGTGAAGCTTCTGGCCCGGGGAGAGAAGAACGCGGAGATCGCGCGGGCTCTCTGCGTCTCGGAGAATACCGTTAAGTATCATCTGAAGAATATTTACCAGAAGCTGGGAGCAAAGAACCGCAGTCAGGCCCTGAATCTGATTGCCGAGTACCATCTTCTGTAAAGGTGTTCTTGAATAAAAATACAGAAAGCAGGAAGGACTACCCTTTTGGGCAGTGCGCTTCCTGCTTTTTTGTGGGAAAATTTATGGTAGAAGAGACTGTCTTTCCGAGATGGAGGTGGAGATATGAGACTGGAGCGGGAAGAAAAAAAGATGGCGGAAAAAAAGGCCGCCCATTTCCGGGAGACTATGGAGCGCCTGACAGCGGCGTCCCATGTACAGACCGAGTATTTCGGAGATCATAAACGGATCGAAGGATATTATGAAAGCCAGATGACAGGGCGGATGTTCGGCTGTGACCGGCTTTTGAAGCAGGAGAACCTGTTCGGACGGCTCCAGCTGGGCTACAATCCCAATCGGGAGCGGGTATTCCTGTTTGCCCACCTGAAGACCTCCCGTTACGATACGGTGGCCAGCCGTTATCAGAAGGAACTGAAGGAATATCAGCAGAAGAGTCTCTTAAAGGGCGACAATGAGAACCGGGCCTATGTATCCCGGTACTGGCAGGGGGCTTCCGTTCTGATCGAGAAGCGGGAGAACAAGCCCTGGACCAGGCGCTCCATTGCCTCCTATCTGGGAAGGGAGAATATGGAAGCGGTACAGAAGACTCTGCCCTTCTTCCGGCGGGAAGAAGAGACCAGGGAGCTGAAGGAGCTGCGGGCCCGGAAAAAGCAGATCGAAGAGGAACTCCAGGGGCTGCAGCAGGAGGAACGGCTGCCCCGGGAGGAACAGACCGAACGGGCACAGCGGAGTCAGCAGGCCGGAGAGCTTCGACAGGAAGCGGTGGCCGGAAGCAGCAAAGAGGAGCTGCTGGAAGCTCTGCTCATCCGAAAGGACGCGGCCTCCAGACAGTTTCTGCGGCGGATGAATTATGCCTATGATTTTCAGAAGAAGGACATTGAGAGCTATTACCGGGAGCGGAAGAAGACCCTGGGACAGGTGAAGGCGGAGACCTCCGGGGAGACGGAAGGATCGGAGGACAGTGAGGAATAGGAACCATGAATACCACGAAGACAGAGCTGTTTCAAAATGAACAGGAATATTACAGGGCGCTGACGGTCTGGGTGCGGAACCTGACCGCCGCTTACGGGGAGGCCCGGACGAAGGCAGCCGGGGAAGAGGGGCGTCTTCTTCGGAGAAACGGCGGCCTCATCGTCAGCCGGGAGGAGCTCCTTTCCCTGCTAAAGCCGGAGGAGGAAGCCTTTGAGGCCGGGGAACTTCTGGAGGAATTCAGACAGATCCGGGATCGGGGACAAAAGACCATCCGGGAGGGAGAACTCATCGTCATGGAGTATCTGTTCCGGGTGCTGGAGCTGACCGAGTTTGAGACTTATCTGGCGGTGGTGGCCCTGGCCTGCGAGCTGGATCACGAGCTGGCCCTGGCTGTGGGGTATCTGAATGAGCAGACCGGGATCCGGGTGCCCACCCTGAACCTGTGCCTCAGAATGTACACAGGAGATGAGGCAGAGCGGCTGCGGCTTTTGCAGCGCTGCCTGAGAGACTGGGAAAATCTAGGTCTGATCTTCGGGGATTTGCAGGAAGTCAGCTTGGGAGCGGAACGGGCGGTTCCCGATGGTTTCCAGGAGCTGGCTCTGAAGCTGGACTACCGAATCGTGAGTTATCTGGAGAATTATGAGCAGGAGGATGCGGCACTGGGAGGCATTCTGCAGAGGGAACCGGAAGGGGAGCAGCAGAAGCCACTGATACAGGAGCGTTTGACGGAGGGACTGGAAGCCCTGTACGATCATGGAGCCCGGAGCTTTTACCTTCGGGGGGAACCGGGATCCGGACGGAAGCTCCAGGCGGGAGCCCTGTGCAGAAGAAAAAGACTTCCGATTCTCTTTGTGGACAGCCGGAAGCTCCCTCTGGAGGAAGAGGCGCTGAAGCGTACCTTACGGAGAATTATGAGGGAGGCCCTGCTTCAGGGCGGAGCGGCCCTGTGTATCTGCGATCTGGAGGAGGATACCGGAGAGGAAAAGGTGGACCTGGGACGGACAGAGCAGATTCTGGAGGGCTTAAGAACCTGGAAAGGCGTCCTGATTTTCACCGGAACAGCCGAATGGAATCGGCGGATCCGAAGCGGACGCGTCATAAGAAAGGTGACGATTCCGGAGAGCACCACCGAGGAGCGGATCCTTCTGTGGAAGCATTTTCTAGGAAAAGAATTATGGCCGGAGGGTCTGAACCTGGAATATCTAGCGGACAAATACCGGCTGGCTCCGGGGCAGATCCGGGAGAGCGTTCAGGAGTATGAGGATCGGCTGCTGATGGAGGGAAGCATTCCCAAGGAGCAGTATCTTCTGGAGGCCTGCCGCTCCCAGCTGGAGCATCGGCTGGGGAAGGACGCGGTGCGGATCCCGGTCCATTACCGCTGGGAGGATCTGGTACTGCCGGAGTCCCAGAAGAAGCTTCTGAAGGATGCCTGCGATCAGGTGAAGCTACATCACCAGATCTATCATCGCTGGGGCTTTGAGGAGAAGCTGGCCTACGGCAGGGGCGTTTCCATGATATTCTACGGACCGCCGGGCACAGGCAAGACCATGGGAGCCCAGGTCATCGCCGGGGAGCTGGCCATGGAGCTCTACAAGGTGGATATGTCGGGGATTCTCTCCAAGTATGTGGGAGAATCAGAGAAAAAGCTGGGAAATATCTTCGAGCAGGCCAGAAAGAGCCAGAGTATCCTTTTCTTCGACGAGGCGGACGTGCTCTTCGGCAAGCGGACAGACCAGAAGGATTCCAATGATAAATATGCCAATGCGGGAACGGCTTATCTGTTGCAGAAGATCGAGGAATACGAGGGCATCATCATTCTGGCCACAAACTTTCTGCAGAATTTCGATAATGCGTTCCTGAGAAGATTCAAGTTCATTATCGAGTTCCCCTTTACGGACGTGCCCAGAAGAAAAGAAATTTGGGAAAGGGTATTTCCGGCGGACACGCCCAGGGAGGAGCTGGATTACGAATATCTGGCCCGGGAGTTTCAGTTTTCCGGAAGTCAGATCAAAAATGTGGCGGTGGCAGCGGCCTTTCTCGCGGCAGGCGAGGGAGTTCCGGTCCATATGCGCCATGTGCTGACGGGCGTGAAACGCGAAATGGCCAAGACGGGAAAGACCCTGCTGGCAGGGGATTTCGGAGGCTATTACTATCTGATGGAGGAGGTATAGGGTATGGGATGGTTTGAGGAACGGAAGGCGAAAAAGGCGGCGGCCAAACAGGCGGCGGCTCAGGCGGCCCAGGCTGCAAAGGACGAAAAGCGCAGACAGGAGGAACTGCAGGAGCAGCAGACTGTCAGTTACGTGATAGGCTGTATCACCGAGCTGGAGAATATGAAGGGAGCCGGAGACCGGAAGGCATACGAAAATATCGCAAGGCGGAAGGAGGAGCTCATAAAAGGCATGGGAACCAGCCCCCGGGTACAGGCTATGGCCGGGGCCCTGGAGAAGTCTTTAAGTGCCGCAGAACAGCGGATTGGGAAAGCGGAAAAGCAGGAATCCAGCAAAGAGACCATCCGGAAGGAGCGTGGCACGCCTCTGGAAACTCTGATCCGAAAGGAACAGGACATGGAGGACGGAGGTGAGTTCAAGCCCCAGGGCGAGGCCATTGACAGCACAACAGATCTGGAAAAGGAAGAGAAGGTCAAGCTGTCCCGGAAAACCATTGCCAAGGAAAAGATCAAGTCTATCCCCAGTTCCGCAAAGGATGCGATTAAGGAGTCCTTTTCCGGTTGGTCCAATGCTCTGAATACCATCTATGATAAGCTGACGGGCACCATGGACACGGGAGCCGGGGCCAGTGGAATCGGCGGAGACTCCAGCGATATCCAGGATATGGAAGACGTGATGAGCGGCATGACGGATATGGATAAGAGCGGGGCCGGAATCACGGGAGCTGTTTTTTCCGGTATCTCTTCCATCCTGAAGTGTGTCAAGGTGGGTATCACCATCGGACAGGCCATTTACAAGTCCGAGGAAAGCCGGAAGGGCGAGACCACCATGGACAATCAGGAGCGCTTTCAGATTATCCGTGGCCTGCTCCACGACGCAGTGGATCTGATCAACGGCTTTGCGGGAGCTCTGGGCCCCCTGACCAAGGCCATTCCCTTTTATAATTCCATTCTGGGTATCGTGGGTAACGGAGCCGGGGTGCTGGCGGACATGACCGAGGTGGTGGCGAACTCCATCTTCTGCAACAACATGCGCAAGCGCTGCAAGATGCTCTACGATACCATGATGGAGAAAAAGGCCAAGTACACGGATTCCGGTGATACGGACGCAGCCTCCGCCTACACGGTGAAGAAAAAGTCCAAGGCCATTGACACCCACAGACGTCAGCTGCTGGGCAAGATCGTAAAGGAAAATCAGGACGACGACAGTGTGGGAGGCAAGATCCAGATCGTGAAGAGCTCTTCCCTCCGATCCCGAAACGACAGCATTTACCGGGAGGGACAGTACGGACTGGGAGCCAGAATCCAGGCCTTGGACGAGAAGCTTCGGGGCGGCGAGCAGCTGACCCAGGAGGAGCGCACCCGGTTAAAGAGTCAGAAGCGCCAGCTGGAGGCCATGGAGATCATGGAGGAATACCGGGAGGCGGACAAGGCCCATAAGAAGATGAGCAAGGCCCTGGCACACAATGTGGAGGACATCATCAAGGGCGGCACCAATGTGGTGGCCAGCGGTCTGAAGCTGGCCGGAGAGGCGGCAGCAGCCACAGGAGTCGGCGCGGCAGCCGGAGCGGGACTTTACGCGGCCGGTATGGCCACGGGAATCGCCGAATCCAGCTATGAGATAGCCAGAGGTGGCGGCTCCTATGTATACAAGAGCATCCGTACCCTCATCGGAACGGAGGACAATAAAGCCACCACTCGGGAGGATATGGCCATTTCCCTGATTGAGCGCATGCACGAGGTAGGCTCCTCGGAGGTCTGGGATAACAGAGCCAAGGGCTTTAAGAAGGATCCGGATCTGGAACAGGTGGATTCCCATCAGCTGGTACGACAGGGACGGAACGTGGATCATCTCCACGGAATTCTCCGAAGCGGACTGGATTCCACCATGAGCGATCTCATCGGGAGCGAGAACCGTTCCGAACTGAAAAAGAACATTGCGGCAGCCTTTGGACAGGGAGACTAGAAGGGAGAGGACAAGCATGGGAAATACAGAGCTTACACAGGAAAAAAAGCGGGAGGAATTCCAGAAACTGAAGGATTTCCTGGACGAGGTGGAAATCGTGGCGGAGATCGCGGAGAAAGGGAAGCTTTTTGAGGATACAGTGCTGCTGGTTTCCCTTCCCACTGCTGAGGAGCTGCCCGAGGATCGGGAACTGACGGAGGAGGAGCTTCACCTGGCGGCCGGATATCTGCTGGAGCCGGAGGAGAAAGAACGGCGGTTGACCCGGTATCTCATGTTCTACACCCGAATCTATGCAGATCTCTCGGAACTGACCCGGGCAGAGGTCCTGAGCATGGTCAACGAGCTGAACAGGAAGGTGCGGATCGGAAACTATTTCCTTGGCCCCATGGACGGAGGAGAAGAGGCCGTGCAGTACCGGATCATGATGGCCGGGATTCCCGGGGAGCCCTTTGACGAGGGACTGGTGGCAGACGCCCTGCTGGAGATGGGGAACGCTTACGACGTGGCTGCGGGAGCCCTGAAAAAAGCAAACGATGAGATGAGACGAAGACGGGAGAACGGATGAATTATACAAGGATACTGAACCAGCGCCTGAAAAAAGCAGGCCGGGATTACCGAAAGGGACAGGAAACAGAAAAAAGAGAGCTTCTGTTCCGGGAGATCCGGGAAGTCCAGGAAGAAGCCGAAGAGACCGGCAGCTTTCTGCCCTGGAGCGAGGCGGCAGAGCGCCTGGGCTGGAGCCGGGAGGAGGAAGGACTGATCTGCGTCCTCTGGAGCGTCCGGGGAGAAGAGCTGACCCGGCAGGAGTTTGAACGGCTGTACCGGGAACTCTGGGAGGAAGAACTTCTGACAGAGGAGCTTCCGGCCTGGTATCTTCCGCTGCCGGATGGAATCGGTCTCTCTCCGGTGGTGACCGGCTGGCTGGAGGAACGGCTGCCGGAGCTTCCGGAAGGGGTGGAGCTTCGACTTCCGGAGGAGAAAAGGGCTTACGGTCTGGAAACGCTGCTGAAGGAGGGAGAAGGACTCTTTACGCTGGCCGGACAGCAACGGGAGTCTGGCCCGGAAAGACTGTGCCTTTGTATCGCCGGGGAACCGGGAAGCGGAAGAACCTTTGCCATGGAAGAGATGGCCCGCCGTCAGGGCATGAGCCTCCTTCTGGCGGACGGAGATACATTCCGGGGTACGGCCCGGGAGCTGAATACCTGTGTTCTCTGCGCCCGGCTTTACGACGCCTTTTTCTGTATCACCCTGGGAGAAGAGCAGCGGAAGGGGCTGCTGCGGCGGACGGAAGCCTGCTTTTCTTTTTACGGTATCATCCGGGACAGGAAACGGAGCCTGACAGAGGATCAGGAAGCCGCGGTGGTGACCCGGATCCTGGAACGGCCGGGCCGGAGCCTGAAGCTTCGGATGGCAGAGGAGGTACTGGGGGAGCTGACGGAGCGGCTTCCGGAAGGTCTGTCACGGGAACTCCTCACGGGAAGACAGCTTCCCACAGGCGCCTTTCTTCAGTATCTGAAAACCCTGCGGGCAGAACTCCTGCTTGGAACAGGGGAGGAAAAAAGCCGGAAGCTTCCCGAAGAAAGCGGACAGCTGCAGCTTTTGAAGGGCAGGAGAACTTTTGAGGAGCTGAAGCTTCCAAAGGCTCAGCATGAAAAGCTTCAGGAGATTTGTCGGATGACGGCAGCCCGGGGACAGGTGCTGGAGCAGTGGGGCTTTGATCGGAAGTTTTCCTATGGAAACGGGATCTCCGTGCTGTTCTACGGAGCGCCGGGAACCGGAAAGACCATGGCGGCCCAGGTGATGGCTGCCAGTCTGGGACTGCCCCTTTACCGGGTGGATTTGTCCCAGCTGATCAGTAAGTATATCGGGGAGACCCAGAAAAATATCGGCCGGATTTTTGAAGAAGCGGACAGGCAGGACTGCATCCTGCTTTTTGATGAGGCGGACGCAGTGTTCACCAAACGAAGCGATGTGTCGGACGCCCAGGATCGCTATTCCAATGCGGAGACGGCCTACCTTTTGCAGCGGATCGAGCAGTACGGAGGCATCTGCATCCTGGCTACGAACCTCCTGCAGAATTTCGACGACGCGTTCCGGCGCAGGATCTCCTATATGGTGCATTTTCCGCTACCGGACGCGGGACTGAGAAAGGAACTCTGGGAAAGCATCTTCCCGGAGGAGACGCCCCTGGGAGGCGATCTGGATCCGGGCCTTCTGGCCGGAGCCTTTGAGCTGTCCGGCGCGTCCATCAAGAACGCGGCCCTTCATGGGGCGCTTCTGGCAGCTTCCCGGGGGGAAGCAGTGCAGATGTGCCATGTGATGAGCGGGATCCGCAATGAATACGGAAAACAGGGCAAAAATTTCAGCACAGCCCAGCAGGAGCTGCTGGATGCCTTTTTATATAATTAGAAAGTTTCGATGAAATTTCCTAATTATATAAAAGCCCTCCGGGCAGGAGCGCACTGCGGCGGAGCGGAATGATGTCGCTAATGCGACCCGCCGCAGGCGGAGAATCCTGCAAGCAGGATTCTATTTTAAACAGAGAAGCAAAGAAAGAACAGAATTTTCGGAGGCGGCTGCAGATGAAAATGAAAGAATGGATCAAAACACAGACAGAAACGAAGGGAAAGCGGCTCAGGCTGGCCGGGGGCGCGGCTCTGACGGGTACGGCCCTGATACTGGCGCTGACCCTCGGAACCGGCGTCCGGGCGGAAGAAGTAAATCTGGGAGAGGGCGTGGGCAGAATGTCTTTCCAGACGGAGACCGTGGATGGGACCACCATTTACAAGGTCACAAGCGCGGAGCAGATGAGCGCGCTGGGAAAGGCCACCATGGGAACGGAGGGGAAGACCTTCCGGCTGGAGACAGATCTGAACCTGGATATCCGGAGCGCCGCGAACGGCACATTCCAGGGAGTCTTTGACGGAAACGGCCATGTGATCGAGATCAGTAATCTGCAGATCAGCGACAGCACCGGCTATACCGAGGGAGACAACAGCGGCGCGTTCTCAGCTGCGGCGTCCCAGGGAGCATTGTTTGGCACGGTGTCCGGCACAGTGAAAAATGTGATCGTGGATGTGACGGCCCAGGATGCCTCCTATACCAGAACCTCCGACGCGGGAGTGAAAAGGGATACAGGGAAAGACAGTCTGAACCAGAAAATCGAAACAGCTTCTTCCGGCCTGAACCTGAACATAGAGGATACCGTGGATGAACTGAGTGAGGGAGACGCGAAGACGGCCTATGAGACCATTCGTGACTCCGCCAGCTATCAGACCGTCTGGCTGAATGAGAATTGGGAGGAGGCCGAGCCGGGGCAGACAACGGGGAAGCTGACAGAGTATCGGCGCTATGAAAGTGATGATGTGGTCAGCAATCTGTTGGGCTACAGCGCAAAGGACGCCGGACAGACGGACAGCTTTGGCATCGTCTGCGGAAGCCTGGCGAAGAACGGAGTTTTAAGTCAGATCCGGCTGGACGGGGAAGAAGTGACTGTGCGCCAGGCTGGAGCGGAGCATGCGGAATATGATTCGGAAGACCGAAGAATCCCCCACTATTATTACTATAAGGTAGGAAAGAAGGAGAAGATCGAAGCCCGGGCTCTGTCTGACGAAACGCTGTCACTGGCTCTGGAGAAGCAGAGCACCCAGGAGAAGAGCGGCGCCAGCGCTGCTCTGGGAGATATCCTTTCCCTGATTGTGACAGCGCCGGATCGGGTGGTGCGGACCACGAGTGCCGGTTATACCATTTCTTATACCCTGAAGATAGCTTACGGGGATGAAAAAGCCCATGATGTGGTATTGCAGGCGGGAGAGAAGGGAACCTGGAAGGATGAGAACGGAACAGTCCTGGATGACGGAACAGATACCTATACCGTGACAGACGTAAAAAGAGCGGGAAGGACAATCTCCTTTACCTACAAGGGAACCGGAACAAAAACAAATCAGGCCATGGCCTTCACTGCGTCCGCCACGGCGGGTACGCCGGAGCAGAGGGTCATCGTCTCCGACAGCGCGGAAACGATATTGGAAGATGGAGATTCTGCGATAGTGGCTTCCAGTGGGAATCCCGGGGTAGCGGCAGAGGTACTGACCGTGAATGTGAAGGCTTCCGTGGCAGCAGGCGCTACGGACGAGGCTACCTTTACCGTTACGCTGAAGAATACATCGAATGTGGACATGTCTTCTGTGGTTTTAAAGAACAGTTCTTCCGCCACGCTGACTACCACAGCGGGAGTGACCCAGAAAAATGGGGAGATTACCATTGAAAGCCTGGAAAAAGGGAACCAGAAAGAACTGATCTTTACCAAAAAGAAATCAAGCGGTTTGCTTGCAGGCGATACTGTTTCGGCTGCTTTTAGCGCGTCGGCAATTCTGGATGACAGTGGACAGAAAGTGACTACGGGAAAAGCAGCTGTTCAAATTGACGTGAAAGATACTGCAAAAGATCAGGAGAAGCAGGAGGCGGATACAGCCTCTGCGGAAATTGAAAATAATAAACTTACCATGTCTGCCAAAGCTCCCCAAAACGTGGATACCAGTGGAAAAGGCGCAGCAGTAGAATATGAAATAACGCTCAAGTTTCCCCCAGGAGAAACCGTATATCTGGACGCCCCCACAGGGGGAACCTGGGGAGGAAATGTATATGATGCCCCTATCTCCGGAGCGTCAGCCGGTATGGAGCGGCATCAGGTAAAGGTAGGCAGGAGAGCGACATCAGCCACCGTGACTATCAGTTATCCGGTGGAAGGAAAGAAGACCCAGGGATTTATCAAAAGCTTTCAGGCGCTGCTTTCGGATAAGAGCTATGTGACAAAAATATCAGAATTCGATGAGACGGTAAAGGCGGTAACCTTATTTTACGGAAAATCGGTGGACAGAACGCAGGTAAAGAGTACGGCTTTGAAAGAAGGGGACCTGCAAATCACCGTGTCCGCAGATCAGAAAGCCAGCAAAAAGGATGCCACGGTTGGTTTTCAGCTGACTCTTTCAGGGACGGAGGGCTTCAAACAGAACGATGAGATTACCGTGACGGCTGCAAAGGCCGGAGGCTGGGGAACCCGCCTGGAGGAAGCCCGGAACGCAGATAAGAATGCTTCTTATACCATGACTGTACCGACAGATTCAGACAGTCTGAATCTGTGGTTCGTGTGCAGTCAGGACGGAACCCAGGGAGGCGTGGAGACCGACTTTCTGGTGTCCCGGAAATGGGAGAAGGGAACGCTGGCGGCGAAAACAGAGAAACTTTCTGTGGAAACTTATGGAGACACAGCTTCGGAGACCAGAACCTTCGGAGCAGTGACGACCAAATTGACAGCAGATCAGGATCACATGCCGATGAACGGTTCCGTCACCCTGACGCTGACGCTGGAGAATCCAAAGTCAACGGGCAGCAGCTCCGGTGACGCAGTGTATGTGACCACGGACTTTGCCACGCTGGGCTGGGCCGTGACGAAGGGCGCCTGGTCCACGGAAAGTATCACTACCAACGCAGGAGAAAAGGAAACCTATCAGGGCCAGATTCTGAAGCAGGGGGATTCAGTGACGCTGCAAAAGACCGTGCAGGAAAGCGCGGTAACCGGAACCGGCTATCAGGAAAGCGTCACACTGACCGGAATCCGGCTGGTCACTACAGATATTACGACTTATACCTATGAAAAAGAAGTGACCCAGAACAGCACAGTGGAGGGAACTTCCAAAAGAAATTCCATGTATACGGCCCAGAATCTCAGTGCGGGAGCACTGGTGGGCGTGAGCAGCGGAACCATTCAGGAATGTCAGCAGTCCGTGGATGTGACCGGAAGAACGGCGGTACTTCAGAACCAGGCGGAACTGTCTTTGGGAGGCGTGGCAGGAAAGGCGTCGGGAACGCTTGAGAATCTGTATCAGACCGGAAGCCTGAACATACCTTCCGTGAGCGGATCCCAGAGGGTACAGGCAGGACTGGTGGCCGGAGGCGCGGCTGGAAGTGAGAAAGCCGGATTACGGTATGCTATTGTGACGGAAGCGGCGCAGGGGACGGATCTGGGCGTGGAGACGGACGATACCGTAAAGACAGGCAGCCAGGCGATTCCGGAAGAGAGCTGGGGGGATAAATGGAAGAGCGGCACCTATTATACGGACACCGCTTCAAAGGAGTCTTATTTTGACCTGAGCTGGCTGGTGGTGGATACAGACACCTTCGCCTACACAGAACCGAAGAATGAAACCCAGAGCGGAAATGTGACGGTGGCAGTGAAGAATCCGAAAACCGGACGGCCTCTGCAGTGGGAGATGCTCTACCGGGCACGGAAGACCCTGGAGGATGAAGAGCTTCAGGTTTACCATACGGATGCGGACGGAGTGATGGAGCTGGAGGACAGCGGTTATTACCAGCCGCTCTCGGTCTACGCCACGGACGGATACTACCACTATACGGAAAAGACGGAAGGAGAACCGGAGATCCGTTATCCTTATACAGGGGCGGAGCCGCAGTTTGCGGATTTTGCTCAGAATCCCTGGAGTGTACAGAGACAGGCAGGTTCCCTGAAGGATCAGATTATCCTGACCCTGGTGGAAGAGACCGGCTGGAGCGTGAATGAGGATCTGCGGATTACCTATGATATCGAAAAAAATACAGATCCGGAGGACTGGAAGGACGCCCTGATTTCAGAGGGAAAGGCAGCCTTTGACTTTGAGGAGGAGGAGGTGACCATCTATGCGGTTCCGCTTATCCGGGATAAGATCTACAGGAAGCTTCCGAAAGCGACTTTCACGGCGGAGCAAAGGGAGCGTCTGCCGGGGCCCACAGTGAAGAGCAGCGGATATTTTGACGGGGATGGTAAGAGCCTGACCGAGGACTTCCGCTCCGGAGACTCCTATCTGAAGGGCGGCAGTCTCCTTCTGGAGGACACCTTGGCGGACTGCAGCTACAGCTATGTGCTTTCGCCTCAGGAACTGGGCAGCGGTTGGACGGACACGGGAGAAAACGGAATCCGTTATCTGACCGGAGCGCTGGATGGAGCGAACTGGAATAACGCGTATGGCGGGAAGGTTTCTCTGGAAAATACAGGAACATGGTATCTGTACGTGAAGGTGCAGAGAACCAATTATCAGGATACCGTCTATGCATATGGAAGCTTCAACGTGACAGAACAGGTTCGGGTGACGCCGAAGATTTATTATGACTATAACAATGGAACAGGGCAGGAAAATACCTCAGGGATCATTCTGAAGGATGACCGTCTGCTTTTTGAGATCAGCGGAAATGGCGTTCTGACTAAGCTGCAGTATCAGCTTTCCGACAGGGAGCTGGTCGCGGAAGAGGTGGAAAAGGATGCGTGGCTGGATTATGACGGCACGCCCATCACCATCACCGATGCGAACCGGGCGTCAGCCCTCTATGTCTACATGCGGCTGAAAAGCGCGGACGAAAGCCGGTATGGAACAGTATCGGTGAAGATCTACGACTTCGGGGGAACCCAGCAGGAGCCTGCGGTATCGCCCCGGACCGGTGTGATCCAGACAGCGGCGGAAGCCAAGGCAGCCACCGAGATCGAGTCGGGCACGGATATCACCATCCACACCTCAGACGGCGCGAAGATTCTGTATCTGGACAGCCTGGAATTTGGAAAGACGGGCTTTTCGGCGACCCGGTATACGGGCAGCACCGAAGGACTTACAGACGGACAGGAGGGGGAGGGCTTTGTCTGGTATCAGGCCGGAAACCGCTGGTATCAGGTCAGCACGGAAAATGGAGTTCCGACCCTCTATGGGAACGACGCGAAGCCACAGTTCCATAACCAGAGCAGCGGAATCCAGACCCGGTACTTAAGTGTGCTGGTACTCCAGGAGGATACGGAGCCTGTCAAAGCTACGGTATTCGCGTACAAGGTCCGGGAAGCTCGGACGGTGGCGACTCCGGAGGCAGCACTGGTGACCACCTGTTCCCCGTCGGAACAGAATATTCCCATGGCGGTGGTGGAGAAGGACAGCTATATCTCCTTCCGGACCCAGACCCCCAAGGCGACCCTACTGTATGTGCTGGGAACCGGTCCTGTGGCGGAGACCCCGGGCGGTGACACGAAGGTTTATGACAGCACCACCGGAATTCAGGTGGAGGGCGAGTATGGAGGCACCTTCTATGTGGGTGTCCGCGCCGTGAAGGAAGGTATGAAGAGCAGCGAGGTCATCCGCTTTGTCTACACCATTGCGGAGCAGAAGCAGGCCCTGGAGCCTACGGCGACCCCGTCCACCACGGAGACCAGCCCCACGGTGGTGACTCCGGGGGACAAGATTCTGCTGTCTTCGGCCACCAGAGGAGCCGAAATCTACTATACCACAGACGGTTCTTCTCCATCCGTGTCCTGGAAGGAGGATGGCACCCTACAGGTGGGAACTGGCACCAGCCGTTATAACGCGTCCCAGGGTATCACCATGCCTCTGGACGGAGAGGGCTACTATACCATCCGGGCCGTATCGGTGGCAGTGGATTATAAGAACAGTAAAGAGACGGTCTTTGTCTACGCGTATCCGGAGACGGTGGAGAGCCCCTATGGAAATATTCCTTCCGGAAATGTGGAGATCGGAACGAAGCTTCTTCTGAAAAACCGGACCGAGGGAGCGGCCATCTACTACACCATCAGCACCGATGGAAGCGAACCGGCGGAACCCACCGTATCCAGCTCGGTCTTTGACCAGGAGCAGCCCATTATCATCAAAGGGGAGACCCGGATCAAGGCCATTGCTGTGAAGAACGGCGTCAAGAGTGATGTGGTGACCCTGACCTACAGCGCGAAGCCCCAGCTGGGGGCGCCCACCGCGTCCATTGACAGCGGAGCCATGGTATCCAGAGGCACGAAGCTGAAGCTGTCCGCGGAGACAGGAGCAGTCATCTACTTTACCACCGACGGCAGCGATCCCACCGACAGCAGTAATTCGGCGGTGGCCAGCGGCGCGGAAGTGATCCTGGACGGAGAGCCGGGCGCGCAGATTACAGTCCGGGCTTATGCGAGAAAAGCGGATCGTTCCGCCAGTGAGACGGTGACCTTCACTTATCAAATCAGCAAAAACGCGGCGGGCGTCACAGCGGATGTGGCCAGCGGCACGGAAGTGTCCTCCGGTTCCCGGGTGAACCTGATGACGGATGTGACCGGAGCGGAGATCTATTATACCACAGACGGTTCTTCACCCTCTGCCGGCCACGGAACCAAAGGAACGGTGGTAACCATCCAGGGAGATTCCGGCAGCACTGTGACGGTGAAGGCGGTGGCAGTCCTGAATGGAGACGCCGGAACCGTATGCACCTTTATTTACCGGATCAAAGAAAAGCCGGCGGCCCCCACAGCTTCCCCCTCCGGCGGTCATCTGACCACGGCGGTACGGGTAGAGCTTCGGGCTTCGGCGGAGAAGATTTACTATACCACAGACGGAAGCACCCCCACCAAGAGCTCGTCCCTTTATAAGGAACCGATTCTGGTGAACCGGACCATGACCCTGAAGGCCATCGCGGTATCTGCGGACGGCGAGGTCAGCGATACGGCTGTATTCACCTATCAGGCGGCGGGAAGAGCCCAGACCCCGGAGCCTTCCCTGGAGCCGGGCAGCACTCTGGAGCCGGGAACGGTACTGGAGCTTACCAGCAGCACGGCGGACGCTTTTATCTACTATTCCACCGACGGAACGGACCCGACCCTGGATAACCTGGACAGCATGCTCATCTACACCGGGGAGGGCATCCCCATCCGGCGTACCGTGACCATCAAGGCCGTGGCATATCAGGAAAATATGCAGCTGTCCCAAGTGGGAACCTATAGCTATGTGGTAGACACGGTTCCGGCGGCGGAGGCTAAAAAGGCAGAGGAAGAGCGGCTGGCAGAGGAGTCCCTGCATGATACGGACGCTTCGGCCCTGCAGCGGGAGGAAGCACTGGCTGGAGCCACCTACAGCGACGTGGTGCTCCGGGAACAGGATTATCGGACGGTGGTGTCCGCGTCGGAGCAGGCCCTTTCGGGGGATACGGTTCTGGTGACAGAGGCCGCGGACTATACGCCCGCCTCCCTGAAGAATGTGAAGCAGGTATTCGGCGAGGATTACGTGATACTTTCTTCCTATGATATGAAGCTTCTGCAAAACGGACGGCAGGTGCAGCCCACGGAGGAAGTGGAGATCGGCATCCCCATTCCCGAGCGTTACAGAAACGCGGCCGTGACCATTGTATACATTAATGAGGAGAATCAGATCACGAAGCTTCCCACCCGGAGACAGGATGGCATGGCTTATGCGTCCGTGACCCATTTCAGCCATTACGCGCTGGTGGGCACAGAGCTTGTGGGACAGGAGAGCCGGGAGATTCCCTGGCTGTGGATTCTCATGGGAGTGGCAGGCCTTACTGCTATAAGCGGACTGATTTATTTTCTGAAAAACAGACGAAAAGACTACCCGAACGAGTAATAGGTTTTGGGAAGGATTGTGATACCATAGAGACAAGTGATAGAAGGAGTGTGCCTGATGAAGAAAAGATTCCATTTTCCGAATAAATTTCAGAACCTGAAGAAATACCGACACATCGCGGCGGGCACACTCTGTCTGGTTCTGGCTGCAGTGCTTCTGTGGAGCCAGCTGGGAGGTATCTTACAGGCGGAGGCTTCCGAAAAAATCTATTATGACGGAACAGATGCCATCTGGAAAGCAGGGTCTGCAAAGGTAACATCCATGAATGGAGAGCTGACGGAGAGTGTAAAGGTCAGCGATTACACCCTGTATACTAATGGAACCAGCAAAAAGCCCACGGTAGATACCGCAGGCGGGGCGAATCCGAGGATCAGCGACGCCTATGTGGAGGACGCGGAGCTGTCCCTGGAGCTGCAGGCAGGGGCGCAGAATCAGGTTACCAGCTATGCGCTGAGCTTGAATAACAGGCGGCTTACCACGGCGGGCATGGTGTGTACGGAAGCGGAGAATGGAACCTATTATGTACTGGTGACAGACAGCAGCGCCCCCGACAGCTTCAAAGATTTTAAAAAAGAGGTAAAAGATATTTATCAGGCCGGATTGGCTGCGGACAGTACCGTTACCGTATCCACGCAGATGCTGATGACCACGGAAAACCAGGGCGGTCTGGCTTTTAACAGGGCGATTCAGTCCTATATGCAGACAAAGGGAGCCCAGTTGTACAAAAGCGGAGACAGGATTCCCCTTTATACTGCGGAAGGACGTCCGGTGGTACGGATTGACATGCTTTCGGTATCTCAGCTTGATTTTGCGTTGAAAGGGAAATATGTGGGATTTTTTACATTCCGCGCGGATTACGACGCCGTAGTCAGCGCCTCCCATAGCTATGCTCTTCGGAATACCGCCCCGACGGCGGAGTCTCCCACGGCTGTACTGGAGAGCGGCACTGCGCTGAACGGAAGCGGGACGGTTACCATTTCCCCTGATGACCGGGTGAAAACCATAAGTTCCCGTTCGGTGGATTCCATGACGGCGGGCACCTGGCAGTATGTTTTGAGCGATGAGCAGATTACGGACTTTTCCACCATTACCTGGAAGGTCTGGGATAAGAAGACGCCCGTGGACCTGGAGAAAAAGAAGTATCTGTATCTGCGGGTGATTCCCCGCAATGACAGCGGTACGCTGCTTTATCTGACCAGCGATCCGGCGGAATATGTGCTTTCTTATCTGACAGAGGAACCCCAGGCGGCCACAGCATCGGCCAGCGGGGATCAGGTAACTCTGACCACAGCCCAGAAGGACGGACGGATCTTCTATACCACAGACAAGACAGACATCATCTTTACAAAGGTGACCGGAACGACCCTGTCGGATAACTTGAACAGTCAGGCGGCTTCCTACGACGGCGGACTTCTGACCTATTCCGAAAAGAAATATCTGCGGGTCAACGGGCTGTGGTATCAGTGCAGCGCGTCCACCGAATATTATCGGGCGGGAACTGCCCTGGATCTTCCCTATAACAATAAGCTCTGTGCGGAGCTTCGCACCAAAGTGGTGGCCGAGGGATACCTTCCCCAGCAGGAGAGCACCGTACACCGGTATCAGAAGCTGAATACCCCTTCTGCGGTTCTGGAAAGCGGGGGAAGCCCGGGCAGCAATACCGATCCGGCGGATCGGATCGTCCGGGTGCGGGTGACGAACCCCTACGCATCCTCCAATGCCTACCATGAGCCCTACGGAAAGGCCGTGGCAAAGGCAGCGGTACAGACTTACTTTTCCGAGACCAGGATAGAGAATCCCGACAGCATCACGGGCTGGGAGAACCTGTCAAAGCTTCCGGCGGATTTGCCGGAAAAGGACGGCTATTATTACCTGCGGCTGAAGGCTTCCGACGAGGCTGTGGGTGGCTTCACAGGAACCTATCTGGACAGCGCGGTTCAGGAATATCGGATTTCGTATCTGACAGAGACATGGCCGGAGGACGCGTTGACTATCACCGTGATTCCCGGAACGGCAGTGACGGAAGAGGGCAAGAATGGAACTGGAACCTTTGAGCTTAAGGTGCCGGAGGATATAAGGAATACCGTGCTTCTCTACAGCCTGACGGAGGATATTACCCCGGAGCGTGTGGATGACGGAGATATCCGGACGGCCCTGAACGGGGCGGTGTCCGGCAGGACGGCAGTACAGACAGAATATCAGAACCGCCGTTACGCCCGGGCCAACGGAATCTGGTACGACTGCGGCCCGGCATCGGCGGTGCTGGCCTATACCGGGGAAGTACAGCTGGACGACAGCAAGGCTCTGGCGGCGGGCATGACCATCCGCGTCATGATGATGGCGGATAACTATACGGGAAGTGTAAAAAAAGAGAAAACCGTACAGAGTCTGGACGCGCCGGAGATCACACTGGAGAGCGGAAAGGCGGCGGAAACCGATAAAATATCCCAGGACGATCGGATCTTAAGTCTGGATACGCCTTATGGCAGCGGAACGGATTTGTACAAGTCCTGCCAGGGTCTGGAGCTGCAGTATTATCTGACTGACCGGAATACCTCCGCGGTGTCCGAGGGCCTGTGGAAAACCTGGGATGGAAAGATGGTGGGCGTGAACCGGAACGCGTACCTGTATGTGCGGGCCATGGCTCCACAGGACAGCGGATATCTGAGCAGCGCACCCCGGAAAGTAAAGCTTTCCTATCTGACGGAAGAGCCCGGGGGCATTGAGGCAAAGGCCTATGTGGACGGCAAAGAAGTGGAAGGCGGCGTGGACTTCGGCGATCAGATCGAGCTCATTGAGCTGAAAGCCGTCGAGGGAAATCAGGCGCTGATCTTCTACACCACAGACGGAAGCCAGCCCACCTTTACCAGACCGGAACTGACGACGAGCCAGAAGGACGAGCTGGAGAGTCGTTTAAGCGGCGTCATGGGAAGCGTATCCTGGGACGGAAAGGTCTATGTGAAGGTCAATGGCCTCTGGTATGAATGCGGAGCCCAGACCATTCTTTATAACAGCACCACTCGGATCCAGGTGGACGAAAGTATTTATGCGGAAAACTATCTGGTCATCAACGCCCTGGGTATCGTGGAAGGAAAGACCATCGGTACGGCGGACCGTTTCAGCTACGCCTTTTATCTGCGGGAACAGGTAAAAACGCCTACGGCTTCGGTGGCCGACGGGGAGACCGTCCAGATCGGGGATCTGGTGAACCTTCTGGGAGACGGAGAAAACATCCGGATCTATTACACCACCAATGGCAGCGCGCCGGTGGTAGAGCTGGTAGACGGCAAGATTACACTGGGAGAAGGCACGAAGGAATTCAGCGGAACGCCCATTCAGATTTCCACAGACTTCGCGGAGTACGGCAGCACCGTCACGATTACGGCAGTGGCCTGCAAGTTCCGCCTGTATGGAGAAGATTACGCCCGGGTGATGCGGGACAGCGAGCTGGCGCGGTTCACCTACAAGGTGGGCGCCCAGGCGGCAGTGGAGCCGGTGACCTCGGTTCCCGCCACCGACGCGGATAACAGGACCGTGGTAAAGCCAGGTTCCAAGATCCGGCTTTACTCGGGAACTGAGAAAGCGGTGATCTTCTACACCCTGGACGGAAGCGAGCCGGCATTTAACGAGACCACCCTGGAGCCTTCCTCCGGTACCCTGAAGTACAACAGCTCCGAGGCCATTACGGTTCCGCCTATTACCGACAGCTCTGTCATCACCATTACGGCGGTAGCCTGGTGCGAGGGACTGGCAAGCAGTAATATTTCCCGGCTGATTTTCCAGTATCCGGGCGCGGTATCGGCTCCCTACGCCACACCGGCGGCCGGAGCGGTGACGGAGAATACCCAGGTGACCTTAAAGACAGCCACCGAGGGAGCAGTGATTTACTATACCACCGACGGGACAGATCCCACGGAAAAGAGCAATGTCTACGACAGCTCAAATCCCTTTGTGATTACGAAGGATACCACCATCAAAGCCCTGGCCATTAAAGATAAGATGGAAAGCGAGATTATGACCTTTACCTACCGGGTATCCACCAAGCTGTCCGTACCAACGGCCTCCATTGACAGCGGTTCCGTGGTAGCTTCGGGCACGGTGGTGGGCCTGACGGCCGACAGCGGAGCCACCATCCGATACACGGTGGACGGCAGCGACCCGAAGAAGAGCGGCAACCAGAAGGTGCTGATAGGAAGCAGCGTCATTATCAGCGGCAGTCCGGGCGACGTGATTACCGTAAGGACTTATGCGTCCAAGAGCGGCTTCAGCGACAGCGAGGTGGGTTACTACAGCTACAGCATCAGCGGCTATGAGGGCGGTATCTTTGCGGACCGGGAGACCGGAAGCACTGTGAAGAACGGTGACGTGATCCGGCTGAATACGGACGTATCCAACGCGAAGATTTACTATACCACAGACGGCTCCACTCCCACGGAGAGCAGCCACGCGGGAAGCTCTGTAACTATCCAGGGCAATCCGGGTGAGAAGATCACCGTGAAGGCCATCGCGGTGGCCTCCGGCACAAACAAGGCCGTTTCAGCAGCCACCTTTGTCTACACGATTTTGGACAAGCTGGCCGCGCCCACGGCGTCAGTGCCCACAGGAGCGGTCTTTACCAAGAAGAGCGCCGTGGAGCTGACAGCCGAGACGGGCAGCATTTACTATACCACAGACGGCTCTGTTCCGACCACGGCAAGCAGCCTCTATAAGGATGGAATCGTCATCAGCAGCGCGGTGACCGTGAAAGCCATCGCAGTGGCCGACAAGTACGAGCAGTCGGATGTGAGCACCTTTACCTATGATTTTGCCAACCAGGTGGAAGCGCCCCAGACCAGCTACGCCAGCGGCGAGCTGGATATGGGAACGGTGGTGGAATTCACCTGCGGAACGGAAGGAGCCAGCATCTACTACCGGACAGACGGAGCGGATCCGGATCTGAAGGATACCTCGGGACTGGAGCTCTATACAGGACCCATTACCATCAATAAGGCGGTGACCTTCAAGATTCTGGCTGTGAAGAACGAGATGCAGGACAGCAAGGTGGTGACCGTGGGTTACACAGTACGGGAACCGGTGCTGAACGAGAACCAGGAGGAAGAGACCGGGCTCATCCAGGAGGACGGAAGCGGCAGACTGAAGAGCCGCAGAAGCTTCTCCGATACCCAGTCGGGTCCCAGCTATACGGGAACCGTGCTCCGGAACGCCGTATACGGCATCGTGGTGGCGGCGGAAGAAAATGTGCTTCCGGAAAATGTGCAGTTGGATGTGAAGCAGGTACAGACCTCCGACGCGGCGGAACGCATGGTGAAGCAGCTGGTGAGCGAAAGCTACGGCATCGTGGAAAGCTATGACGTGACCCTGCTGGTAAACGGCGAAGCCGTACAGCCGGAAGGAACCATCGAGATCGGACTTCCCATACCGGCTTCCTGTGAGAATTCCCTGATACAGGTGGCCTACGTGACCGAGGACGGCTCGGTGGAGCTTTATGATACCAGACGATCCGGCGGAACCGCGTACATCAAGACCAGTCACTTAAGCGTGTACGCCATCACGGCGCCCACGGAGTTCCCGGAAGAGACGGCAGACTTCCCCTGGATGCTGGTCGGATACGGCGGAGCCGTAGCTTTGACGGCACTGGGAATCTGGCTTCTGTACAGAGCAGGAAAAAAGAAGAGAGAGGGCGGAAAGACAGATGAATAATCGAAAATATTATTCCTATGAGCGGAACAATTATTATTACGGAAAGATGCTCACATCCAGAGACTTTCAGAACGAGCAGTCCTATATGAACGATAAGCGGCGTCTGACCAACCGCCTGCTCCACGGAACCGGCATCGTGTACGGTATGGATGTGGTGGCAGCGGACGACTCCTCCATCATTCTCCAGTCAGGACTGGCGCTGGACGCTTCGGGCCGTGAGATTACCGTACCCAGGACAGAGGTGCTGAAGCTCTCCACCATCGAGGGCTACGAGGAACTGAAAACCGACCGGGCGGTCCTGGGGATCGCCTACGCGGAGGAGGATACGGATCCGGTCTACGCGGTGATGGAAGCGGCGGAGAACGGCGAAGGAAAGCGCTACAACCGGAAAAAGGAAGGGTATCGTCTCTTTCTCAGCGACCTGAAGGACTGCGTGCGGGATGAGAAAAAAGAGGATCAGTATGTGAAAACAGCCCTGCTTTATGAGGATGAGGATGTGACTATCCTTCAGGAGCTGCCCGCTTTTGTGTCGGCGGGAATGACCGTAAAGGGAAAAACCCGGATCCGGAAAACCAGCCATGGCCCGGGCGTTATCTCCTTTTCCTGCAGGGTGGAGGCGGAAGGTATGCTTCCGGCGTCCCAGGAGGTTCACGGAGAAAATATCAGCCTGGACTACGGCGAGGAGATGGTTCTGGAGCAGAGTTTCCGGCCGGAGCCTTATATCTTTGGAAAAGAAGCAGTTCGGGTAAGCTTCTTAAAGCCCACCTTGCAGAAGGCGGGAGCGGAGGAAGCAGGAACGGAAGCCCGGCTTGAGATCCTTCCGGTGCAGGTCTCTCCCCTGGAATATGTGCGGCAGACCGGACACAGGGGCACTCTGGATATCGACCTGGACAGAACCTATGACGAGAAGCTGTGGATCGCGGGGATCCGGCTTATCCGTTCCCGGAATCATTCCATGATTGAGCAGGTGGAGCGGCCGCCCTTTGACCAGTATGTATGTACGGCGGAGCAGCTCTATATTCTGGAAAAGCTTCATGGCTATCTGGCTTCCGAACAGGAAGGCCGGGAAGAGATCCGGGTACAGAAGAGTTCGGAGAGCCCGGCGGAGACGGAAGGAACCGCCCGGGAGAAGCGGGTGAATTCCAGCGGCGTCTTTGAGTTGTCCCTGGGAAATGGCGGGGAAGCGGGAAAGGTATATTTTTCCGACGAGATCATGCATGGACTGGGAACCGGTCCTGTGTGTGTGGAGCTTGGTATCGAATATATCAGCCGGGACGCAGGAACCGGCGGAGACCGGGAGGCCATCATTCTGGGAGACGGCAGTATCTTCGCGGAGGATACGGACAGTACCGAGGAGCGGGTCTACGAGGTGGACCAGGCCATCAAGATTCTTCCGGAGCGGGGTACCTTTATCGTAGGCGTCCGGCCGAAGTCGAAGCTTGGCAAGATCGGTATCCGTATCCGCTGGTACGCTTTCAAGCCGGAGGATCTGGAGCAGCGGGTATACAGACGCAGGGAGCAGAAGGGCTGTATTATGGTACAGCCGGACACCATCGTTTTGGCGCCCAAGGGCAGCGCCCATATTCAGCCCGTATTCATTAATATGCCCGAAGAGGCCTTGAGCTACACTCTTCTGGATCCGGAGGGCGGCAAGGTGGACAACAACGGCGTATACACGGCTCCCGCCCAGGAAGGCGTGTACGAGATCCGCATCGAAGCGGTCAGCAGCCCGGAGATCTTTACCCACGCATTTGTGATCGTATCCCAGAAGAACGGAGAAAAATAAATCCGAAAGCAGGTGAGAAGAAATGTTTCCAGCACTGAACATGGAGCTTGAAATCGTCCGGACGGTACTGAAAAATCAGGTGAACGACATCTATGTATGTACCGATACCCGGAAGGATACGGGCGTGTTCTACACCATGGTATCCATCCACGATAAAAGCTGCCGGAAACTGGTCACGGAAAAACTGAATACCGAGAGACTTTTCTTCTCAAACCGGGATTTTATCGGTTCCTTCATCTACGAGAACCGATTGAACCTGGTATTCCGGTACTACCATGAGAACCTGCTTTCCCTGCTGGGAAGCGTGTATCTGGCGGAGTTTACCGACTGCAAGCGGGCAGCCCTGGGGCTCATCGCAGCCTGCGCCGAGTGCGGGGCGGGACCGGAGCTGGGAGCCCTGCTTCTGAACGATCGGAATATCAATGTGACCCGGGAGGGCGAGGTACAGTTTAACTACTTTCTGGATTTCGCGGAGCTTGAAGAGGGGCTTGAGGAACCGGCCTACCTGCAGCTGGTGGCGGAAAAGGTATTTGGGATCCTGGAACTGAACTATAAAGGACGCTATGAGACGCCTGACAGCTATCCGGGAGACCTGCGGCTCTTTTATATGAAGCTGAACACCACAGGCTTTTCCTCCCTGGGACACATGATCGCGGCGGTGCGGAGTATGCCGGACAAGCCGGTGGAGATGCGGGGACTACTTTGGTGGATCCGCAGTCGGTTCCGGAGGATCCGGGGATTCCTGTTCCGGAATTCCATGAGCGCCTTCCTTACCATCCTGGTGGTGGTGACACTGATTTATGGCTCCGTACAGGTCTGGCGGCGCTGGACGGTAAAAAAAGCCTATGAAAGTAATGTGAGCTATAACGGCATCGAATATATCGGAAACGTATATCTGGGCGAAGAAGAGTAGAGGAGCGGGACTATGGGCAAAGGATTGAGAAGAGTATTGCTGACTGTCTGGATTCTGGCAGGAATTCTGGCAGGCTGGCAGAGCATTCAGAAAAGCAGAGTTCCGCTGGACTCTTTGCTGGGCTTCTGTATGGACCGGGATGGAAAGACCATCGCCGGATGGTACGATGGAAATGACACCATCATCGCCCGGACAGACAAAAGCGGCGTGGCGGAGGGAACCTACCGTTATCGGACCGTGAAGGGCTCCCGGATGTATACCGTGAGGGGCATGGCCTCGGGAGAGAACTATACTTACGTTCTGCGGGACCGGAAAAATGCCTATACCGGGGAGCTGCTGGCCCAGGAGCTGGTGGTTCTGGACTTTAACAGTCATTTCCGGAAGGAAAAGAAGGTCTTTGAACTGACGCCGGAAGAAAATATGACCTATGGCTGGCTGAATGCTACGGGAGACACCATTACCCTGATCTCCACGGACAAAAACCAGACGAAGGCCGTCCGCAGCAGCTATGAATTCGGTGCGGTCCTGGACGACACGCTTTCCCTGAAAAATACCAGGACGTACCCCCTGAAAACCGGGGAGGGCGTATATAAAGCCATGGGAAACAGCACGAATCTGGTGTATATCTCCGATTCGGGCAAGGTCTATTTTGCGGATGAGGAGCAGGTATACGAGGTCTTTCCGGCCAGAACTCTGGAGACCCTTATGTATCCCAACTTTATCGCCTACGCGGAAAGCGGCTATGTTTACCTGGGCGAGCACGAGAGCGGGGATATCAGCCGCCTGAACCTGTCGGACGGCACCCAGGAGACGCTGCTGAACGGCAGCAGCCCCTTTGGAGGCTCCAGCGTCTATACGCCCCGGGATATCGTCTCCATCTCCATGTCGGGCCTGAATAATTTCACAGCCCTGGTGAAAAACGGACAGGACAGCAGCTTCCATTTTCTGGTATGCCAGGACGGCAGCGGAACGGTGCTGAACAGCTTCCGTTACGGCGTGGCGGCCTTCCTCTGGTCGGTTCTCCGGCAGTGGCTGGTGTACGCGGGAATTTCATTGCTGGCAGTGCTGGCGCTGGGAGTCCTCATCAGCGGTATCCGTGGAGGCCACACCATCATGGAGCGGCTTTTAAGCGCGACCATTCCTCTGCTGGCGGTGACCATGGTACTGTTCGGTTATATCTCATTCCGGTATTACGGAACGGCCATTGACGAGAATTACAGCAAACAGGTCATGGACGAGGGCAATATGCTGGCGGCCCTCTTCGGACAGGAATCCTTACAGGAGATAGAGTATCCTTATGATTATGCCTCGGAAGCCTATCAGTATCTGAGCCAGCAGCTGGCCACCCGGGAGCTGTACACGCGGGTGCTCTACTATGAGAGCGGAGCCATCTACGTGGGCGTAGATCGGAACAGCCCCTGCTTCTATCCCGGCGAGATTCTCATGAATCTTCCGGCGGAGGAGCTGTACCGGAAGGCGGCCCTGACCGGAGAATCGGTAATGGGAACCATCGAGGATCAGAACGGAAAGCGGATGGTGTGCATCACTCCGGTGGGCGGACTTTCCGGCGAGACGGTCTATCTTCTGGAGACCGGCCTTTACACCGCTAATATCGCAGCCTATACCGCCACCTATATCAAGGACTTTGTGATGGTCAGCGTGGCTTTCCTGCTGATCGTACTGGTGATGTTGATGGTGCTGTTCTACCGGATTCTGGCCCCCATCGGCGAGATCAAGCGGGAGATGCAGCTCTTCGCGGACGGCGACCGGAGTATTCGGATCCGCAGTACCTCCGAGGATGAGCTTACGGGCATCACCCAGGTGTTCAATAAAATGGCCGACGACATCAATGTACAGATCGTCAACCTGGAGCGGATGAGCGAGATCTATTACCACTTTGTTCCGCCCAGCATGATCGGCCTGCTGGGACAGGACAATCTGGCGTCCATGACCCTGGGAAGCAGCGTAAAGGGCAGCTTCGCCATCATGAACGTGAGAATGTACCCGGAGGAAAGTCTTCCCATAGACAAGAAAGAGGCGCTGATGAACCGGTTTTTCAATACGGTGAACCGTTTCGCCAAGCAGAGTGATATCATTACCATCGTGGATGACGCGAATCTGCAGAGCATGCTTCTGATCTGCAGGGAGGGAGCGGATGCGGCGGCAGCGGCTGCCCTGACCATTCTGGCCCGGATCGACGCGGACAACCAGCTTTATGACCGGGATGGCCAGATGAACGTCATGTTCGTGGCGGATCAGACGGAGGTTTACTTCGGTATCTGCGGCGATGAAGAGCGCTATATTCCCGTGGTACTGGCTCCCGAGTTTGAGAAGCTTCTGGAGCATGGAGAGTTCCTGCGGGGTATGGGAAGCCGTTTCCTGATGACGGAATCTGTCAGTGAAAAGCTGCAAAGCCGGGATCAGTACGCGAAACGGTATATTGGACGGCTCCGGGCCGAAGAACTGGATCTGGGACTTTACGATATGTATGACGAAAAAGGAGCGGAAGAGGTCCGCGTCATGAAACAAAGCCAGCATGCTTTTGACAAGGCCATGGAGCTCTACGAAAAAGGATTTTATTACGAAGCAAAGAACCTGTACGCAAGGGTACTCCGGGAGAATCCGGGAGATATGGCGGCGAAGTACTACATCTTCCGCTGCGAGGCCCTGCAGGACAGAGAACAGTAACTGCCGGAGGATGAGAAGGAATGGGAAACCTGTTTCAAATGATAATCAACGGAATCACCCGCATATTTCAGGGTATTCAGGGTTCCTATGCGTTCGCGCTGCTGGGTAAGGCTTTTCTGAGACTGCGGACCGCGGTCATGAACCCCTTCCAGCGGGTGGTACGCCGGGTGCAGCAGCTCTTTAATGCCAATATCATCACCTCCAAGCTGGTGGCGCCCATTAACGCCAAAGTGCGGAAGGTACTGAATGGGGAGGCAAAGTCTCCGGAGGATTATTTTACCATCGGACGGTTCTGGATCTCCAAGATGCTGGTGTATATTCTGGTTCTGGCGGGCTGCGCGGCCGTATTTATCTATTTCAACTGGGTGGCGGCTCCCCTGTCCGATACCACGGCTTCGGAAAATGTGACCACCACAGTCTACTATGATTACGACGATGTGAAGCTGGGAGAGTACAGCGGCAAGGCCAATATCCGGGCGGCCAACGGGAATGTGGTTTACACCGGGGACATTGCCGCCGGTGTCTGCAAGGGAAACGGCACCCTGTGGAAGCAGGACGGCACCCTCTTATACGAGGGCGGCTTTGAGAACAACCGGTTCAGCGGGAACGGAACCCTGTATTATGCCAACGGTTCCGTCCGGTATCAGGGAGCCTTCAAGGAAAATGAGTTTTCTGGATCCGGCGTACTCTACTATGAAGATAAAACCACAGAATATATCGGAAACTTTGAGAACGGGGCCTTTCAGGGAGAGGGCGCTCTCTACAATGAGAACGGCATCCTGATCTACGAGGGGGAGTTTCAGAGCGGCACCTACCACGGCCAGGGCTCAGCTTACTATGACAATGGGGTGAAAAAGTACGAGGGTGAGTTTTACATGGGAAAGGCCCAGGGAAAGGGCACTTCCTACGATGCCTCCGGCCGGAAGATTTTCGAGGGACAGTTCGTGCGGGACGGCATCCAGTACGAATCCCTGCTGGGCCAGACCCTGGACAAGATCCTGGCCATGATGGGAGAAAAGCCGGTGGTGTATTTCAACGAGGGAAATACCAGTTTTCTCTTTGAACGGGCCCAGGTGATTCTGAAGGCCGACTGCCTGATCGAGATGCAACTGGACGCAGGCTCCGGCGTGGAGGGGGACAGCTGGTATATCCCCAATGACAACGGCCAGACCCTGGACGAGACAGAAGCCTCCCAGCTCACGGAGACCACAGACACCGAGGATTCCACGGGAGAGACCGCAGACACCGGAAAGACCGCGGCGGAAAAGGCAGCGGAGGAAGAACAGGCCAGACTGGACAGCCTTCCGGTGCTGAACGGCTATCATATCTATTATTATCTGAGCAGCGATAAATGGCAGGCGGCAGCGGATCTGGATACCTCAGCGGTCTATATCACGGCTGTGACTGCATACGGGCAGGAGCTGAATGTGGACTTTCTGGATAAGCTCCAGAAGACGCCGGAGAACGGAGCCGTATCCCTGCAGGAATGCGCGGCCATCGAGCGGGTGAGAATGTATCAGCCCACTGCGTTCAGCTCCGTAAGCTACGAGCTGACCACCAAAAACAAGACCTATATCCAGGTGGGCAGTGTGAATATGGCGGAAGCCATCTACGAGGAAGTATGTGAAGAGAACAATGTCCGTTACCGGCTCTGCTATGAGATGGACGAACCGGATCGGCTGATGTTCCTGACCGTAGAAAATAATTAGAAGGAGAGGGCGAACTTATGGCAGACTTTTCAATTATCTCAGATGTGAGCAATGAAGTGCTGAAGCTCCTGCGGGAAAATATCTGTCCGGAGCTGATCCAGTCACCGGAATCCATCGCGCTTGCCGTACCTACGGATAAGAACGCGGACTTCCAGCTGGGCCTGTATCTGTATGACATTCAGGAGCTGCGGGAGTATCAGCAGCAGGATCTCATCCGTCTGAGAGGCAACCGGGCCCAGTATCCGCCAAAGCCCCTGACATTGTTCTTTGTGCTTTTCATCAATACGAAGTCACAGTTTATGTCCAATGTGGAGAATGAGCAGAGAATACTGGGAAGGGCCATGCAGGTACTGATGGATCACGCAATTCTGTATGAATCCGGGGAGGAGGACGAGGGCAGCGCTTCGGTGACGCTCCTGCCCTTAAGCTACGAGGAGAAGACCAAGATCTGGTCGGTACTGTCCGTGCCGTATCAGCTGGGCATCTACTTCAGCGTATCGCCGGTCCTGCTGTCCTCCAGAAGAGTACGGACCTTCCGCAGAGTGGTGGCGGCGGAGTTCGATGTGGCCAATCGGGGGTAGACACAGGAGGATGTCATGATTCGTGTAAAAATAGCCTTTGTGCTCCGGATGGTGGACGATTATTCGGGGCAGTGTATCAGAAAGAACCGGTTCCTGTTTACCATAGGAGAACGGGTGGTGCATCCAGTCGAAAAAGAGGAAGGGCTCTATGTATTTCTGGAGCCCCAGGAGGCAGTCACCCGGGTACGACTGGAGGGACCCGGCTATCATCCCTGTACCGTCCGGATCGAAAAGAAGGATCTGGATCCGGAGGAGCCTGTGGCAGATGTACGGCTGTACCGGAAGCCGGGAGTGCCCGGCAGCTGTGAATACCGGATCGGGCGGATGCCGGAGGGGACACCATTCCCGGCAGCGGTCTGGGTGCGGCGGAGCCGTCCCACAGGCCTGTCCTTCCGGGAATACCGGAAGATCGGAAAAGAACACTGGTTTTTATTTCAGGGCTTTCCAAAAGAAAATCTCATCGGAAAGACCTGTGTAATAGAAAACAAAGAAAAACTGTTTCCCTTTGTCATCATGGAGAAGCGCGGCATCAATGAATACCGCGTGGAACCGGAGGAGGAACCGCCGGAGAACTTAGGGAGCGGCGACCCGCTGGTGCGGATCTACCGTTCTGTCACAGACAGCGGCGGCTCCTACGCCATTCCGGTGGAACCGGGAGAGGAGGAGAGTCAGGAAACGGTGATGCTGTGGTAGAACGTGGCATCCAAAAAGGAAAGGGGGTCGAAAATGCCGGTGATCGTGACAGCAGGAGCACAGCTGATGTGTAGCTTCGGAATGGCGCCTTCCGTGCTGAATGTGCTTCCCGCTGCGAAGGTTCAATGCAGCAATATGACGCCTGCATGTATCACAGACAATCAGCCCATGGTCAACATCATGCCCTTCGGTATGTGTACCTCCATGGCGAACCCGCAGGTGGCGGCAGCCACTGCCGCGGCACTGGGCGTACTGACACCCATGCCCTGCGTACCGATGACAGCGGCGCCCTGGGCGCCGGGAAGTCCGACCGTACTGGTCGGAGGAAAACCAGCAGTGAATCACACGTGCAAATGCATGTGTAACTGGGGAGGGGTGATCCAGGTGGTGAATCCCGGACCCGCTGCGACGACTATGATTCCATAGTGTCGCATCACATAAGATTCTATTTTGAAAGGAGGAAGGGGCGAAGCAAAGCTTCGTACCAAAAGGAAAAATGGCAGAATATTTATCTCCAGGAGTATACGTTGAGGAATTTGAATCGGGCCTGAGACCCATGGAGGGCGTGGGAACCAGCACCGCCGGATTTGTGGGAATGGCGGAAAAGGGAAAGGTAATCGGGACGCCGGAATTCGTGACCAGCTTCGCGGACTTTAACCGGAAGTTCGGCGGCTATCTGCCGGAGAGCGCATACGGTGAGTATCGGTATCTGGCCTACGCAGTGGAGCAGTTCTTCGCAAACGGCGGTTCCCGCTGCTATGTGATGAGAACCGTAGCTTCCGATGCGGCAGCGGCAGGCGTTACAGCCAACGGAATCAGCATGCAGGCAAAGAACCCCGGAAAATGGGGCAATGAGATTAAGGTAACCGCAGTGGCGGCTCCCAAGGGAAAGACCGCCGTACTGGAGGCCACCGGCGATGACGCCACCGGTAAGGTATATACCGTAGCAAATGGCTCCGCCTTTGCGGAGGGCGACATCATTGCTATCCGCAATAACGGCAAGGTAACCGGCTACAACAAGATCGCCATGGCTCAGGGCAACACCATTACCCTGGTAAATCCCGTAAAAGAGGATCTGGTAGACAAGAATCCGGTGCCGAAGAAAGTCCTTTCCGTATGCGAAATGAACATTGAAATCGCGTACCGGGATCAGGTGGAGATCTATGAGGGCGTATCCCTGAATATCAATTCCGCTTCCTATATCGCAAAGGTACTTTCCAAGTCCGAGCTGGTGGATGTGACCGCGGAGGAAGGAAAAGAGATCGGCAATCCGCTGGCAGTCTTCGGAGCAGCCGCAGACGCAGAGAAGGCTCTGGTATTCCTGGCAGGCGGAACCGATGGCGGTAAGAAAGGAATCACCGACGACGTGTTCATGGGTAAGGACGGCGGCCCGGGCAAGCGTACCGGTCTGGCAGCTTTCAAGGAGCTGAACAACGTGAGCATCATGGCTATCCCCGGTGTGACCAGTCCGGCGGTACAGCTGGCCCTGGTGGCTCACTGCACCAATACCGGCGCAAGCTTCGCAGTGCTGGATGTTCCACAGGATCTGACCAAGCCCCAGGACGTACTGGCTCACAGAGAGAAGATTGATTCCGACTACGCAGCCATGTATCATCCCTGGATCCAGATCTATGACGCCCTGAACAAGAAGCCCGCGTACATTCCGCCTTCAGGAGCAGTGTGCGGCATCTACGCAAGAAGCGACGTGGAGAGAGGCGTACATAAGGCTCCCGCCAACGAAGTGGTATATAACTGCATCGGTCTCTCCTGCCTGTACAACAAGGCAGAGCAGGACATCCTGAATCCCGCCGGCGTGAACCTGATTCGTGCCCTTCCGGGACAGGGTATCCGGGTATGGGGCGCAAGAACCTGCTCCAGCAACAGTCTGTGGAAATATGTCAACGTCCGTCGTCTGTTCATCTATCTGGAGGAGAGCATCAAGTCCCAGACCAACTGGGCAGTATTCGAGCCCAACGATGAGATGCTGTGGGCGAGAGTGGGACGTACCATCCGCGCTTTCCTGCGCGATATGTGGAGAAGCGGAGCTCTGGTGGGCAATACGGAGGATCAGGCTTTCTATGTAAATATCGGCAGAGATACCATGTCCCAGAGCGATATCCTGAACGGCCGTCTGATCTGCGAGATCGGCGTAGCGCCCAGCCGTCCGGCTGAGTTCGTCATCTTCCGGATTACACAGTTCATGGAAGAGTCATAAGGGATGACAGAGAATAGAAACCTGAGTATAAGATAAAGGAGGAATAAAGAGGTGGCATATCCATTTAAAAAATATAATTATAAGGTCGAAATCGACGGCATCACAGAGGCAAGCTTTTCAGAGGTAAGCGGTTTTGACGCAAGCATCGATGTGATCGAGTACCGTACCGGCGACGAGGGCGTGAACTGGTCCCGGAAGATGAACGGTCTGACCAAGTTCGGTAATGTGACCCTGAAATGGGGCATGACGAGTTCCTTAAGCTTCTATGACTGGATCACCTCCGTATCCCAGGGGACCTCCCTGGGCGAGGATCACAACAAGAACGTGACCATTACCCTGTTTGACGACGATGGATCCACAGCCCTGGCCGTATGGACCCTGACCAACGCATGGCCCAGCAAGTATACCGCGCCGGACTTCAACGCAAGCTCCAGCGAAATCGCTTTTGAGAGCGTGGAACTGGTATACGAGTCTATGACGAGAGAGAGCTAAAAGGGATAGCGTAAAAAAGATAGCATAAAAGAGGGATAGGATGGGAAAAGTGGAACCGGGCCTCCGGGCCCGCCCCCTTTTCCGCGGATCCCATAAGGAGGACTTATGGAACTGATTACAGAATTTGAATTTGAACTGCCGAGAGGATATCTGGATGAGAACGGAGAGCTTCACAAGCGGGGCGTCATGCGGATGGCTACGGCGGCGGACGAGATCCTGCCCCTTCGGGATCCCCGGGTGGTGAGCAATCCGGCTTACCTGACCATCATTCTTTTATCCCGGGTGGTGACCTCCCTTGGAACTCTGACCAATATCCGGCCCACCACCATTGAGAAGCTGTTTTCCGCAGATCTGGCTTTTCTGCAGAACATGTATCAGCAGATCAATTCCATGGAGGAGCTGACGGAGACCTGCGTGTGTCCGGCATGTGGAGAAAAGTTTAAGAAACCCATAAATTTTACGAGAGCGGAATAACCGTCTATCCCAGGGACGAGCTCTATAAGGAGGTTTCCTTTGTGGCTTACTACTTCCACTGGGATTACGAGACGGTCATGCAGATGGATCACATGACCAGACGGAGATTCTGCGCGGAGATATCGGAGATCCATAAGAAGATCAGCGGAAAGCCGAAGAACATATTTGAACTGTAGGCTGAACTCCAGGCAAATGGCAGACTGAGAAATCAGGAAAGGGCAGTGCAGAAAGATGGACAGGAAAAAAGAAGCGCAGCGTCGCAGCTATAATTTTATGGTCTATTTCGGAAATAAGCGGGTGGGTTTTGAGAAGTTGTCCGGACTGACCGAGGAAGGTCATTTCGAGACCATCCGGGAGGGCGGCTGTAACCGCACGTCCTATGCCCTGCTGAACGGCTATTCCCAGGAAAAGTCACTGACGCTGGAGCGGGGAGTGCTGGAGGATGAAAGGGAACTGAGCCTGTATCAGCCCGGTTACCGCTTTAAGGACGAGGTGGCTATTATGGTACTGGGACAGGATCAGGCGGTGAAAAAAAGCTATTATCTGAGCGGTGCTTATATCCGGCGGATCAGCCAGAGAGAGCTTTCCGCTCGTGACAGCGGTATCCAGACAGTGAGCATTGAGCTGGGATATGAATCCCTGGAGGAAGAGGGCAGCAAGGACAGCGGCGCATGGCGCAGACTGTAAGGAGACAGAAGAAAGGTAAGGAGTGACCGGCATGCAGAATCAGTTTCTGGGTTTTGCCAATCAAATCATAGCGCAGCACACCCAGACGGGAGGCCCCTTTGATTCTGCGGCCATGATTTTCCCGGAACCGGAGGAGCAGACAGACGGGGAGACGGTACGGAACAGCTATGTGACGAATCTGTACCGGATGCAGAATCTGACCCAGGAGAATTACCTGTATCAGAATCAGCTGCATTTTGTCACTCAGATCCTGGAAAAACAGTTTTATCAGAAGGTATACCCCACCGTAGAGGAACAGGTGGAAAAGCTGGTCCGGCAGGAGCTGCCGGAGACGGAGGAACGCCTGATCCGCCAGATGACCAAAGAGGTTCATCGTCTGGTGCAGGAGGGCGGAACCGAACAGCTGACCCTTTTAAAAGAGCGGCTGGAGCGGGAGAATGAAGTAAAAAGAGACGTTCAAAAGGACACTGAAAAAGTCGTAGAAAAAGAAGTCAGAGAAGTACAGCTAAAAGAGAATATAATCAAAGAGAACACAATCAAAGAGAACACAATCAAAGAGAAGCAGATGGTTCTGCTTCGGAAAATAGAGAATATTTATCAGAGCAGCCAGTACCGGAGCCATCAGACCCATCAGACCCATGTGACCGTGCAGACGGGCCCCGATATGGGGAAAAAGGATCCTGCAAGGCTGGAACGGCTGCTGATCCGCACGGAGCGCCTGGTGGACGCGTCCGCAGGGCAACTGCCTGCCTCTCTTTTGTATGAAAGAGAAGGAAAGACAGCAGAACAGACAAAGGAACAGATAAAAGAAGAGATAAAAGAGCAGACAGAAGGCAGCTTTGTACCCCGGAGGGAGAGCGTCCGGAGAACCATGGACGGAGAAACGGGCCGGAGCTATCCGGTGGAGCATCCGGAGCTGGTACGCGGTTCCTATGAGCCGGACAGAAGAACCGAAAGCGGAATGGAAAGTCCTGCTAAAAGGGTATTTGCAGTCCGCCCCCAGCCGGAGCAGCTGTTTACCCAGGGGCTCCCTATGGAGCGGGCCGGGGAACGGATGATGCAGCGGACGGCGGCGGAGCTGGTGTATGAAGAGAGGGCAGAGGCCGGAGAAGCGGCTCTGGACAGAGAAACCAGGAAAATAGAAGGATCTGATGAAAGACAGCTGGAGGCCGCAGTGCAGAGCGCCGTGAAACAGGCTGAGAGAGAGATTCGGACAGAAGCTGGGCCAGCAGAGCGGCAGCCTCGGACAGAAGTAGAAAAGAAAGCGGCTGACCAGAGGGAAGCAGCAGAAAAAGCAGTCCAACGGGTGCAGACAGAGGCTGTAGAGAAAGCAGCTCGGCAGGCTCAGACAGAGGCCATAGAAAGGGCAGTAAGACAGACCCGAGCAGAAGCTGAGAACACAGAAAAAGTAGCCCGGCAGGCCCAGACAGAGGCCATAGAAAGGGCAGTAAGACAGACCCGGGCGGAAGCTGAGAACACAGAAAAAGCAGTCCGGCAGGCCCAGGCAGAAAAGGTACAGACTGTCGTGGAGCAGACCCTGACGGAAATGATACAGGGAGAGGCCGGAGCAGCGGTGAATCCCAGCCGGAGAGCGGTGGAAGCACTTCCTTGGAGCAGGGAGCCTAAGATAACGGAACAGTCGGGCTTTGAGCCCGCTTCCATGATCCTGCCGGAGCCGGAGACGAGCCCGGAAGCATCTGCCCCGGGAGAACTTCATGTTCCGGCTCAGACTTCGGAGACGGGTCCGCAGAGAGCAGAGGCGGCACATCCGGAGAGGATTTCAGCGGCGCAGAAGCAGACCGGAAGGTATCCCGCTTCCTCCGTGGAACAGCTGGTACGGCGTGCGGAGAGCCTGAAGCGTTTTCAAAGCTCCGGGCTCCAGAGTTTTCAAAGCCTTTGGCAGCTTCCGGGGGCAGAGCTTTTTTATTCCATGACAGAAGCTTCGGGTTTACAAGGCCAGAATCCATTTGACCAGCAATCTCGGACACCAGCGTTTCAGCCGGTCTCAGTCCCTGTGGGGCAGGCGGAGCGGGCCTGGTTCCAACCGATTTTCCTAGGGGCAGCGCAGGACAGCTTTCATCAGGACAGCTTCCGTCAGGGCAGCTTCCATCAGGATAATTTCCGTCAGAATAGTTCCGCGCAGGATGGTTTCATCCCCGGCAGTTCTGTTCAGAGCAGCCCTAATCAGATGGAGGCAGTTCCTTTCCGAACTGCTCAGACCCGGTTCGCACAGAATAGTTCCGTTCAGAGTCTCGCTCAGCCTCGGTTCGCAAAAACGCAGGCAGCCCGGCTTTCGGCCATGCAGTTCCTTCAAACCCTGCCCATGAGAAGCCCGGACTTCGCCCTGGATACGGCATCCATGGTCTATCCGGAAGAGGAACAGACCCCGGAACAGGAAGAAACCCGGAGGATGCAGGAACAGATTCAGAATGTGACGGAAGAACTGAAAACCGTGCGCCGCAGCGTACGGACGGAAGAAACCGTTACCATAGAAAGACAGCGGGAAGTGGTGCGGGAGGTTCTGAAAAAGGAACCGGAGCTTTTGGCGGAAAGCACCCTGCAGGCCCGGCTGGGACAGCAGGTCCACCGGGAGGTGGAGAGCCGCATGGAGGAAAGTATTCAGCAGATGGCCGACCGGGTATACCGGAAGCTGGAGCAGAAGCTTCGGACCGAGCGGGAAAGGAGAGGACGGATCTAAATGAGTACGGATACGAGACAGAAACTGATCTACGGAGACGGCACCCTGCAGCGGGCCCGGCTCAGCTACCAGACCCAGAACGGAAAAAAAGCCACCATACCGGTGCAGTTTAATCCCACGGAATACACGATTAGCCGGAGCGTCAAGTTCAAAAGCCATAACGGACAGGGCGAGGAAGCCCATCCGAAGAATACCCAGGCCTCGGGAAGCGAGCTGGCCCATCTGCGTGTCAGTCTGATTCTGGATACTTCCACAGAACTGACCGAATACCAGATGCCAAAAGGTTTGTCCAAATATCTGGACAGCAGCGGAGAGCTTACCGATATCTGCCGGGATCTGGGCATGATTATGAAACGAACGGCGGAGAACCATGAGCCCAGTCTGGTGATCTTTGAGTGGGGCAGTATGGCCTTTTACGGACATGTGACCTCCTTAAGTGTCAGCTATCAGATGTTCAACCGAAACGGCATGCCCGTCCGGGCCAGACTGGATATGGAACTGGAGGGCGAGGATAAAAAGATCCTGAACGAGATTGGGGCCAATCCCCACGAATCTCCGGATAGGACCAAATACCGGCGGATCAATCAGAAGGAGGAGCTGTGGATGCTGGCCGACGAGGAATATCACGACCCTTCAGGCTGGAGAGCTATTGCCCGGGAGAACGGCATTTTGAATCCGCGAAAGATCGATTATACGAAGCGTTTAAAAGTACCGGCCCTGTAAAGAAAAAAAGAAAGAAAGGTACCAGACGGAGGCAGCTATGGATATGATGAAGGGGAGCACCAGCTTTCGTGCTCTGAAAAGCAAATATAAGAATTTTTCTGCTCCCTCCGTGGAGGTGACCGTGGGTTCGGAGAAGCTTTCGGAAAAGAAAGCAGATATCCAGGAGCTGGAGGTGGAACTGACCAGCGGTTTCGAGGCTTCCGGCTGCGTATTCTATGTGGACGGTGCCTATCAGGTGAAGGATACCTCTTTTTCCAAAAAGATCGCGGATAAGCTCCAGATAGGGGAGAGCGTAAAGATCAAGCTGGGTTATCTCTCCCGGGAGGAGGTATTCCGTGGGTATATCAGCCAGGTGGAATACCTGCACGGCATGGAGGAGAACGACTACCGGATCCGGGTGGAGTGTATGGACGCCAAGGGGCTTCTGATGAAAAACCGGCGGATGGAATTCTTTTCCCAGAAAAGCGCCGACGCGGTGGTAAAGGCCATCCTGGGGGAGACGCCGGTGAGCAGCTATCTCTCAGGCAAGGAGATCGACGCCTGCAAGGAAGAGGAGGTTCCCCTTCGGAGTCACATGATGACAGACTACGAGGTCATCGTGGAGCAGGCGGAAAAGCAGGGCTATGAGTTCTTTATCCTGCAGGGAAAGGCCTATTTCCGGAAACGGCAGAAGGTGACATCACCGCTGATAACTCTGGGGCCCTCCCAGGGAGTTCTGCGGGGCAGCTTTTCCATGAACGCCCAGCCCCTGGTGAAGAAGATCGAGATCCGCTCCATCGACGGGGAGAGCGGAAAGCAGATCAAGGGCGAGGCATCCATATCAGGAAGCTTCGGAAAGCAGTCCCGGAAGCTTCTGGGCGATTCCCGTCAGGTCTTTTACGAGGCAGGGGTCCGGGACGCAGCGGAGGCAAAAGCCAGGGCCCAGGCCCGGATGGATCGTCTCTGCGGAGAGTTCGGTCAGCTGGAATGCGAGTGCGTGGGGATTCCGGAGCTGGTGCCCGGCCGCTTTATCGAGATCAGGGGACTTTCCGCCCAGGCGGATCGAAAGTACTACGTCACCTATGTGCGTCATGTGCTGGATGAGGGCAGCTACCGGACCTATATCAGAGCGGGAGTGAGCAGTCTATGAACGGGATAACGGATCTGTTTCAGAAGGAAAATGAATATTTTGATGGACAGCACCTGCCCGGTTTCGTCCAGGGCGTGGTGGTGGAGAATAACAACGATAAGTTCAAGGGTATGGTGAAGGTGGAGTTCACCGTATGGGAATCGGGCAAAAACATGTGCGAGTGGGTGCGGCTTCTGTCTCCTTACGGAGGAAAGGATTACGGAACTTATCTGGTGCCGGAGATCGACGAGACCGTACTGGTGGGCTTCATTGGCGGCAGCCTGAAACGGCCCTTCCTTCTGGGAAGCCTGTATCCCAGCGGGGCGGCCATGGTGTCCGAGAACTTTGATAAAAAGAACCAGAAAAAGCGGCTGAAGACCAAGGGCGGTCTGGATCTGCTCTTGTCCGAGGAGGATGGAAAACAGAGCCTTACAGTGACCACGCCCAAGGGCAGTACCCTGACGCTGGATGATGAGAAGGAAAGCTGCAGGGTCGCCGATAAGGATGGAAAAAACGGACTTACGCTGGACTATAAAAACGGAAAAGTAGAACTGAAGTCCGAGAAGGTCATTTCCATTAAGGCGGGCAGCGTGGAGCTCTCCCTGGATGGAAACGGGGGAGCCATAACCCTGAAGGCCAAGAAAATCTCCCTGACCGCGGACAACGAGATCGCCATGAAGGCGAATTCCGCATGGAAAGCGGAGGGAGCTCAGGTGGACATCAAGGGACAGGCCAAGATGAATCTGCAGGCCTCGGGCCCGGTGGCGATCAAGGGCGCAGTGGTGCAGATTAACTAACGGACAGAAAGGATGTGGGCAGATGGATCACGCAAGCTCATTTTTGGGAAGAGGCTTTGCCTTTCCGCCCCAGGTGGATCCGGTGACGGGCAAGTTCCGGATGGCCGAGGGAGAAGAGGATATCCGGCAGGCCATTTATATTATTCTGATGACCAGGCTGAAGGAGCGGGCCATGCGGCCGGATTTCGGCTGTAATCTGCAGGATTATATCTTTGATTTGCCGGATGCGGCTTTTGAATCGGGACTGATCCGTGAGGCGGAGGACGCCCTGACCCGGTACGAGCCGCGGATCCGTCAGGTGAATGTGACAGTGGATCGGAAGGAACGGCTCACGGGAATCATTTATCTGAACATCAGCTATTATGTGCGGGCCACCAATAACCCCAATAACCTGGTATTCCCCTATTATCTGGAGGAAGGAATCGGGGAGCTGTAGCAGGAAGAGGAGCATGCCCTATGGAAAAGGAATTCACAAAGGATACTACATACGAAAAATTGCAGAAGCTCATGCGTTCCTATGTGCCGGAGTTTGCCTACGAGCCGGGGGGCAGCGATGCGGGTTCGGCTCTGACGGATCTGTGCGGGGAGATGTTCGCGTCCTGTGAGGAGCGATACGGACGGGTCATGGAAAAGCACCGGATTCAGTATCTGAACCTTTTCGACGGCCTGGTAAAGGAGCCGGTCAGCGCAGCCAGGGGCTATGTACAGTTCCAGCCGGTAGAGGGCTGCGAGGGACTGGTTCCCATTCCCAGAGGAACCCGGGTACTGGCGCCGGGCAGGGAGAACGGAGAGATCGTCTTTGAAACCCGCCATGGAATCACCGCCGTGGATCTGCGCCCGGAGCAGGTGGTAGTTACGGACGGAGAGCTGGGGCGCATCGTAAAGCGCAGCCTGTCCCAGGAACAGCAGGAAGGCTTTCCAGCCTTTGGTATCAACGGGGAAAATATAAGCAGCCACAGACTGTATCTCTGGTTTACGGAGCTGTTTGACGGCATGAAGCAGCTGGATCTGCGGATTCAGGCCACCGGATCCACTGAGGAGGAGACGGAAGGGCTTCTGGAGCTTTTTGCGGGCCCGGAGGTCTGCTGGTCGGTACTGGAGCCTGAGGGCGGGGAGCGGATCTTTCCGGCCCCGGAGCGGGAGGGACAGAGCATCCATCTGAAGCTTGACCCTTATACGCCCCAGAGAGTTACCTGGGGAGAGGAAGAGGGCTATTGTATCGTCCTGACCTGCCTTGGAAAGCCGGAAAAGCTGTATATCCGGACGCTGACGGTGGCTCCGGCAGCCAGGGAGCGGTGTCCGGAGGAGATCCGGATCAACGGAAATCAGGAGTTCGGCCGGGAGCTGCTTCCCTTTGGAAAGCCACTGAACCTTTATCAGGAAATGACCCTGGAGGATCCGGAGCTTCTGGGCAGAAGAGGGGCCCATATGAGGCTGTCCTTCCGCTTAAGCTATCGGATTCAGGAGGAGAAGACCGAGCTTCCGGAGCTGGATCTGGAATATAAGGCCATTATGAAAAAGCCGAAGAAGCCGCTGACCATGCGGGCCACGGAGGTGCTGGCCGATGAGGTGGCCTGGGAGTACTTAAGCCGTACCGGCTGGAAGCCCCTGTTCCGGGAGGAGCACCGGCGTTCCATGTTTAACGGCTCTTCGGAAGGGGCTGTGGTCCTGGACTTTATCTGCCCGGAGGATATGGCGGATTATGAGGAAAACCAGGAGGGCAGGATCCGCCTCAGGCTCATGCGGGCAGAGAATATCTACCGGATGCCGGCCCTATATAAGTGCCCGGTGATTTCGGGACTTCAGCTTTCCTATTCCTATGAGGAGGGGCAGGCGAAACCTTCCCGGATACTCACCGGCAATAATTTCGACCTGCAGGATCTGACGGAATGCCTGCAGACAGGCGGAAGCAGCCTCCTCTTTTATGAGACTGAGGGCAGACAGCGGACCATGTATCTGGGCTTTGACCGTCCCATGTCGGGACTGCCCTTAAGCCTTTACTTTGATATCGAGAACTACGGCGACCGGCCGGTACGGTTCCGGGCGGAATATCTGACGGAGCAGGGCTTCCAGCCGGTGCGGATGGAAGACTGTACTGAGGGCTTTGGAGGCTCCGGAAATCTGCTTCTGATGGTGCCCCAGGATACAGTGAAAAAGAAGCTGTACGGCTACGAGGGATATTTCCTGCGTTTCGTGTGCCTGGATTCGGACTACGCCGAGTATGAGCTGCCGGTGATCCGGGGCATCTACCCCAATATGGCGGCTGTGATCAATGTGAACACGGAGACTGAGGAGTTCTATCTGGAGAACCGGGAGGAAGCGGCGCAGTTTCAGCTGTCCCGGCAGAACCTTCTGAATATCCGGGTGGAGGTGCTGGAGCAGCAGAACGGAATGTCCGGGTATGTGGAGTGGCAGCGGGAGAGCCATCCTTACGAGGGAGGCAGAACCTATGGCGTGGATATGGCTTCCGGGGAACTGACTTTCCGGAAATATGCCTTTGTGAATGTTCCGGTTCCGGAGGAAGGCCCGCAGATTCGGGTATTCCACAGCAATTACAGCGGCAGGGAGGCCAACCTTCCGGCGGGGAGCATCACCGTTCCGGGGACGGCCATCCGCTATCTGTCCGCAGTGACGAACCCATTTCCCACCTGCGGAGGCTACGACGGTTATACAGAGGAGACGGCCGGAAGGCTGGTGTCGGGTCTTTTGAGGACCAGAGGCCGGGCAGTGACCGAAGAGGGATATCTGGACCTCATTTCCCAGGAGGCCTGCGGCGTCAGAAAAATCAAATGCTGTAATCATACGGATGCCAGAGGACGCACAGCGCCGGACAAGATGACTATCGCCGTGCTGGTGGAGGAATACGAAAAGGGAGCCCATGTGTTCTCGGCTGTGAAAAAGCAGATCCGGGACAGGCTGGTCCGGGACAGTGCCCTGACAGCGGCGGGAAAGGAGCTGCTGCTGATTCAACCCCATTTTATCCGGGTCAATGTGCGGGTGTGGCTGGAGCGGGAAACCATGGAACAGGCTTATGAGCTTCAGCAGCAGACGCTGGAGCTGATCCGGCGGTTTCTGAATCCTCTGGAGGGCGGAAGCGCCGGACAGGGATGGGAGATCGGAGAGCTTCCGGAAGTATCAAGACTCCGGGCCTTCCTTCGGGCGGGACTGGAAGGCTGCAGCATCACCAAAATGGTGATGACAGCGGTGGCAGACGGCAGGGAGGTCCCCATGGATGCTCTGTTCTATAAGAAACAGACTGATCCCTTTGTAATGGCAGTAAGCGGAGAACATATGGTATATATCGAGGTGAGCGCATGTTAAAGGTACCCCAGTTGGATGAAGTGACCTATGATCAGATCATACAGAAAGCTATCAGCCGGATTCCGGCCAGGACAGAGGACTGGACCGATTACAACAGTCACGATCCGGGCGTTACGGTGCTGGAAACCTTTGCCTGGCTGACGGATATGCTGAATTATTATATGGATGCCACGGGAGAGGCCCATGTGGAAAAGTACCTGAAGCTTCTGGGGATCCTGCCGGAAATGGCGGCTCCGGCCACCGGATACGTGGTGGTGGAGCAGAAAGAAAAGGAGCTGGTGATTCCGGAGGGCACCGAACTGCTGGCCGGGGAGATTCCCTTTGAGACCCGAAAGGAGTATCGGGGAGATAAAAACCGTTTCTGCGCGTTCCTGCGGGGTCAGGGGGAAAGCCTGGTGGATCTGACCGCCTTTGCAGGCGTGGACGGAGACTACGCGGAAGCCTTTTCGGAGAGACAGGGAGGAGAAGAGGAAGCGGAGACGGCCGTGTATTTCGGCTTTGAGGGGCCGCTGAAGGAGAAGGATCACCTGTATTTCTGTGTGGAAAAGAATGAGCGGCGGAATCCCTTTACCGGGGAGTTTCGCCTGGGAATCTGGAACTGGCAGATCTATACGGCGGAGGGCTGGAAGGACACGAAAGTTCTGGATGAAACCTGCGGTTTTCTGCGAAGCGGCTATGTGCGGCCCGAGGTCCGGGAGACCATGGCATTCTGGAATCCGGGAGATGGCCTGCCGGGGGCTTATTACCTCAGGGCGGTGCGGGGAGAGCATCAGTACGACTGCGCGCCCCGGATTGGACTGGTCTGTGTGAATCCACTGGAGGTGGTACAGAAGCATACGGTCTGCAAAGAAGGAGAACGGATTCCCCAGTTTCGGATCGGTATGACCGACGGCTGCGCGGGACAGGAGCTTTTGTTTGATTATCCGGACGTGAAGGAGCTATCCCTGCTGATCTGTGATGAAGAAGGAGGACAGGAACTTTATCACTGCACGGAACATCTGGAAGAGGCGGACTTTGACGAGAAGGTCTTTGCCTACGACCGGAAGCGGCAGGTAATTCGTTTTGGAGATGGGATCCATGGGGCGGTGCCCCGGCAGAAGCAGGAGATCTATGTGACCGGCCTTGTGACCTCCCTGTGCGGAGAGGGAAATATTCAGGCCGGGGAGCTGAACCGGTTTGCAAAGGAGGGCTTTTCGGGCTGTCGCATCTGGAATCCCCAGGCCATTGAAAACGGCCGTTCCCGTGAGACCTTGCGGGACATGCTGGGCCGGATGGAGCAGGAGATTCTGATCCAGAACCGGCTGGCGGCGGAGCGGGATTATGTGAAGCGGGTACGGGAGACGCCCGGACTGATGATAGATAAAGTTCATGTGATACCGGGCCGGATCTACGGATCTCTGCACAGACAGCAGCTGGGAGGCAATGAGGTGGTTGTGGTGGTGAAGCCCTGGAGCCGGGAGCAGTGCCCGGATCTGAGCCCGGTGTACCGGGAGACCATTGAAGCATGGCTGGAGCCGTTCAGGCTGATCAATATGAAAGTGACTGTGGTGCCGCCCAGGTATGTGGGTGTGGAGGTGTACGGCAGAATCACCCTGACCCGGGATACGCCCCAGGTGCGTAAAGCTGTATGGGACTGCCTGAAAAGTGAGATCAACGGAGAGGACAAAAAAGAGCGCTTCGGCGCTGTCATTGCCTGCGGCAGACTCTTTGTGGCCCTGGAAAATCTGGAGGGCGTGGAGAAGGTACAGGAGCTGAATCTGGAACGTGTCGGCCAGGCCGCCGGGAAAAATGACCGGGGCGACCTGTTACTTCATGAGGACGCCCTGCCGTATCTGAGAGATGTGAAAATCGAGTTCTGCTGAAGAACGGGAACAGTTGGAAAGGAGGCCTTCCGGCCATGATGGAAAACGGAAAAAAACGAAATTATTATCGGCTGGCCCTGTGCGAAGGCAGACGGCGCAGAATGGAGCTCACAGAGGACTACCGGCTGACCGGAAGGGGAGGAGGAGCCTTTTTGTATTTGGCTCCGGTTTACGACTCCATGGATCTGCAGGGAACCTGGCACAGACTGGTGCTGGAGGGCGAGTTTGTCCACTGTAAATACGAGATTCTGGCGGCGGCCACGGACGCAGATCGTGCCGGCGAGATGGAGGAGGTCTGGGAACAGGGCGCGGCACCGGAGTCAGTCTGGCAGCAGGATGCCTCCGTCCGCCGGGTGAATACGGGCGATCTGCTGCTGCACGGCTTGACCGGACGGTATCTGTGGGTGCTGATCCGGGTCTGGGGCGCGGGAGAGGACAGCCATTTCCGGATCGAGGGCTTCCGGGTGGAATTCCCCTGGCGGAGCTTCACGGACTATCTGCCGGAGATCTACCAGGGCGAGCGGGACAGCTTTTTCGAACGCTATATGACCGGACTCCAGAGCGTGTACGAGGATCTGGAGGAACAGGCGGAGCGGATTCCAGAATATCTGGACTACGAGAGTACGCCGGATGAGAATCTTCCGGTTCTGGCCTGCTGGACCGGGGACTGGGCGGCAGGCCGGGATTATCGCACAGAGCAGCTCCGCCGGATGTTTGGCAGGCTGAACCGTCTGAACAGCGGCCGGGGAACTGCAGGAGTACTCCGGGAAATGATAAAGTTCGTCACAGGCCGGGACGCGGTGCTGGTGGAATACTTCAAGTGGCACGACTGGATGAAGCGGAATACGGAGCAGTTGGCCCTGTACGGGCGGCTGTACGGGGAACACGAGGATCGGTTCACGGTGATTCTCGATGTGACCGACGGCGGAGTGGAGATGGATCGCCAGGCCCTGGAGAAACTGGTGGCCGATTATACGCCCTTCGGCATGCAGCCGGGGCTGGTGCTCCTGACCTGGAGCAGCCACATGGACACCCACTGCTACCTGGATCGGAACAGCCGCCTGTCCATGCCCGAGCAGGCAGGCACCGATGGGTTTGCGCTGGATGGAAGCTATATGCTGGGATAGGATAGTAAAATCTGCATAGCAAAATGGGAGAAACGAAAACAGTTTCTCCCATTTTGCGTATCCTGAAAATCGTACGTCCTAAAAGGTGGTGATATAGGTGTTATAGCCCTTTTCCCGCACTTCCCGTTCCATGGCGATGGCATTGCTTAAGTGGGTGTAAGCGCCGATCTGCACCTTGTAGAGGCCGTCATGATAAATGATATAGGCCGGAAAACCGTCATTTTCCAACAGATTCAGCAGGTTATCGGCATTCTCCCGCTCCCGATAGGCTCCGGCCTGAACCCGGTAGAGCTCTTCAGCGGGCGCGGCCTCCGGCTGCGTGGTCATGGACATGGTATCGGAGCTTTCGGAAGGTGGATCGGATACGGATCCGGATGCTATGGGCGGCTCCTCCAGGGTCTCCATGATGCCGTCTGCGATAGCCTGCGCCATGGCCTGAAAACGGCTGTCAAAGAGCTGATTATCTTTATCGCTGTCGATGAAGCCGGCCTCCACCAGAAGGGCGGGCATTCGGGTACTGTTTAATACCACCAGGTTGGGACGGATATCCACACCGGCGTTCCGGAAGCCCAGGGCCTCCAAGTTAGCGTTGATATTCTCGGCCATTTCCTTTTTGATACCGGAGTCGTCGTAAATCAGGGTCTGAACCCCGTTATACTGGCCTGGATAGTCTGAGGCGTTTCGGTGTATGGAGATAAAGAGGTCGGCATCCTCCTCGTTGGCAATGGCCGCCTTCTGCCCCACGGACTGAGCAGCGTCGGTGGTGCGGGTGTAAATGACATCAAAGCCATTGTCCTCCAGAATGGCTCCCACAGCCATGGCCAGCCGCAGGGCATCGTCGCTCTCCCGGCGGCCCTGATAGACAGCACCGGGGTTGCGGCCACCGTGGCCTGGATCAATTACAATTTTTTCAACCATAGGATCTCCTGTATGCGATTCTTTCTATTATAAATATGCGTTCGGCCTCGTCCTGGGGACACAGAAAAATCATACTTTCAACACGATTGCCTCACAACCTTTACAAAGTTCAAACACAAATATCCTTTACAATAAATACCAGTTCCTGCCGCGGGCTATGCTGCGGATAAATATAAGAATGTAAAAATAGGAAAACTGAAACCTGAGGATTATGAAGGAGGAGCAAGCGTGAAATTGTGGAAGAAAAAGCTGCGGGGAATTGATGAGGATTTAGGAGATCAAAAGCCGGGAAAGGACCATAGGGCGATGGAAAAGGTAAAGAGCGCAGGCCGGGAAATCGGCGGCTTCGTGAAGAAGCACAAGGTCCTGACCGTGTTACTGGTTCTGATCCTGATCGCGGCTATCGTGGCAGGCGTGATTTGGCAGAGTAAAAGTAAAAAGCCCCAGATGCAGGCACAGCCCCTCGAAACAGCCCAGATCCAGAAAATGGATCTGGCCAACTCGGTCAGCGTCACAGGAACCCTGGCCACGGCCAACGGCAAGACGGCCAGCACCACCCTGAAGGATATGAAAGTAACAAAGGTCTATGTGGAGGTGGGTGACGAGGTGGAGGAGGGAGATATTATCTGTACCTTTGATTCCTCGGATATCGAGGACGCCCTGGCGGACGCAAAGAACAACTATTCCGTGAATCGGCAGCTGGATGCCTTGGATAATTATGAGACCCAGTATCAGGATACCGTTTCTGATGCAGAGGATTCTCTTCAGAATGCCCGAGATACCCGGGATGCCTATAAGAGTGCCTGGCAGAACGCGGCGGCCGCGGAGGAAACTGCGCTGAACCAGTTAAACGCTGTGAAGAGCCAGTACGACACCACAAGTTTGAAAAAGGCCTATGAGGAGTCAGCCAGCGCATTAAAGAACGCCATCGAGGCGGCGGACAGATCCGTGACCATTACGGATCTGGATAGCTATCTGAGCAGTCTGAACGGTTCCCTGCCGGAGAGCTGCAGCAGCATCTACAGCACTTACCAGAGCGCAAAGTCCGCTTACGAGACGGCCCAGAAGGCTATCAGCGCAGCCCAGAGCGCTTATGAGCAGGCCCAGGCGGCGACCTCCCAGGCTTACAGCGCCTACAGTCAGGCTCAGTCCGCCAAGGAGCAGGTCCAGGACCAGTATGACAGCACCGTAGAGCAGGCGGAAAAGACCTATGAGAAAGCAAAACTGCAGGACCAGCTGGTGAGTGATGACGATGCTCTGAGCAAGATCGAGGATTACGAGGATCAGCTCAGCGACTGCACCGTATACGCGTCCATGTCCGGAACTATCACGGCGCTGAATGTGGAAGAGGACAATGTATTTGAGGGCGGCACCATTTACGAGCTTCAGGATGTGCATAACTTCATTGTGGACGCCACCGTGGACGAGTATGACGTGGTGAATCTGGAAAAGGGCCAGACTGCTTATGTGAAAACAGATTCCCTGGGCGACGAGGAATTGGAGGGCCAGGTCACCTACGTGGCGCCCACCGGAACCACCGGCCAGACCATGGGCTCCAACAGCGACACCGCATCTTATGAGATTCAGATTACCCTGAACGAGCCCCAGGATAAGCTGCGGGCAGGCATGACGGCTTCAGTCAGCATCGCTCTGGAGGAGAGTAAGGGCGCTCTGGCCGTGCCCTATGACTGCGTGCAGACCGATGCAAATGGCGACAGTGTCATTTATGTGGATGACAATGGAGAAAAGAAAGAAATTAAGGTAACGACGGGAATCGAGACCGATTATTATACGGAGGTCATCAGCGGCGAGTTAAGCGAGGGCATGACCGTGTACCTGTCCACACCGTTGCAGCAGAGCAGCGACAAGAGCGGTTCTGAGAGCGACAGCAGTCAGGATGGCATTACCTTTGATTTCGGCGGAGGCGGCGGAAATATGGGCGGCGCGCCCGCAGGCGGACGTTCCGGCGGTTCCGGTGGTCCCGGCGGCGGTGGCGCTCCGGGCGGATTCTAAGGAGGCGGCCATGAAAGAGAAACAGAATACCATCATAGATTTGCGGCACATTGTAAAGCGGTTTTATGTGGGCCAGCCCAATGAACTGGAGATCCTGCATGGCATCGATTTACAGGTAAAAAAGGGAGAGTTCGTGTCCATCGTAGGCGCGTCCGGATCGGGCAAAACCACCCTGATGAACATCATCGGCGTACTGGATCGTCCCACCGAGGGCGAATACACTCTGGACAGCGTGGACGTGGCGGGGGCGAAGGATAAAGAACTGTCCGGCATCCGGAACCGGAAAATAGGCTTCGTTTTCCAGACCTATAACCTGATCAGCCGCACCACGGCACTCCGGAACGTGGAGCTTCCCATGATGTATGCGGGTGTGGGCAAAAAAGAGCGCCAGGAGCGGGCAAAATATTACCTGCAAATGGTGGGTATGAGTGAACGGATGACCCACAGGCCCGACGAACTCTCCGGCGGTCAGAAGCAGCGTGTGTCCATTGCCCGGGCCATGACCAACGACCCATCCATTATCCTGGCCGATGAGCCCACAGGGGCCCTTGATTCCGTTACCGGACGGAAAATCATGGACATTTTCCATAAGCTCCATGAGGAGCAGGGCAAAACCATCGTGCTCATCACCCATTCCAATGAACTGGCCGAAGAGACCGGACGAATCATTACTTTGAAGGACGGCTGCATCATCGGAGAGAGAAAGGGGAGTGGAGCGCTATGCTAATCGGAGAAAATATCATGCTGGCCCTGAACGGCCTCCTGGCCAATAAAATGCGGGCTATCCTGACCATGCTTGGCATCATCATCGGTATAAGTTCTGTCATCGCCATCATGAGCGTGGGCAATTCCATCAGCAGCTCCGTGACCAGCTCCATGGAGGACATGGGTGTCAATAACATCACCCTGGGCGTGTCTCAGAAGAGTACCAGCGAGACCGCCACGGCGGACGGCCGGGTCTTCATGGGTTTTTCCCGGGGCAGCACCATGGACGACGGGGACTATATCACAGACGAAATGCTGGACGCTATGAAAGAGGAGTTTGTCGATTCCGTCAGCGAGGTTCTTCTGAGTGAGTCCGCAGGCAGCGGCACCGCCGAGGATGGAAGTCTGACCGCAAATGTGACCCTGACCGGCGTGAACGCTGCTTATTTGGAAAATGAGGATCTGACGCTGATTTCCGGCCGTACCCTGACCGAAACCGATCAGGCCAACGCCAAACGGGTGGTGCTGGTATCCGATAAACTGGCTGACAGTTTATTTGACGGCAATTATGACGTGGCGGTGGGAAGTGAGGTGCAGGTTTATGTGAGCAACCGCTACTACAGCTACGCCATCGTGGGCGTCTACGAATACGAGGACAGCAGTTTCACGACGGAATCTGACAACGACGTCTACACGTCCTTATATATGCCTTTGGAGACGGCCCGGAATCAGAACCATTCCACGGTGGGTTATTCCCAGTTGACCATCGTGACGGCCTCCGGCGTGGATTCCGCCAGCCTCTGTACAGAACTGGAAAACTGGTTTAATAACAGCTATTACCGGAATAACGACAGCTTTGAAATCAGCGCCAGCAGTATGGAGAGCATGGTATCCTCCATGACAGATATGTTGTCTACGGTGTCTATCGCCATTTCCGTCATTGCGGGAATCTCTCTGCTGGTGGGCGGCATCGGCGTCATGAACATCATGCTGGTATCTATCACCGAGCGTACCCGGGAAATCGGTACGCGAAAGGCTCTGGGAGCTACAAATGGATCCATCCGGCTTCAGTTCATCACTGAATCCATCGTCATCTGCCTGTTGGGCGGCTTTATCGGCATCGTGCTGGGCCTTATCCTGGCCGCGGTGGCCACCAACGCCCTGGGGTACGCGGCGAAGCTCTCCGTGGGCGGCATCGTATTTTCCGTGACCTTCTCGATCCTCATCGGCGTCTTCTTCGGCTATTATCCGGCCAATAAGGCGGCGAAGATGAATCCCATCGAGGCGCTGCGGTATGAGTAAAAAGAAAAAGAGCTTGCCATAATTGTTATAAATTGGTAAAATAACAGTGTCGAAGGGTGATGCACAGGACAGAAAAAGTGTGAATCCGGTCGGCACTGTTTGTTTTTTACGATATGCAGCGCAGGCTCTGCTGACGCTGTTCACGAAAGAGAAAGGTCTGGATTTCGATCCGAAATCAACATTCCCAAAGTACGCCCAAGGACGAAGTATGCAAAAATGTATCTGAAAACGGCTATTTTATGCCCTTGCAGGAAGGAGAAGTAAAACGTATAATGAAAAGGAGAGAATAGCAATGAGTAACCGAACGACTTGTCGTTCATGTTTAGCGTTGTCATGAATCTGTACGAGCATCAGAGTACCTGGAATGAAAATATGCCGCTCCGGGGATTTTTCTATTTCTCGGAGTTGTATCAGCAGTATCTGAACGGGAAGAATATAAAGCTGACAAATGAAAAAAAGCGCGTGATGGTTCCATTTCCCAAGTACGTGGTATTTTACAATGGTACGTCGGATATGCCGGATCGGGTGGAAATGAAACTGTCAGATTGCTTTTTGAGGCCGGACCGGGAGGAAGGAGAGCCCTGTCTGGAATGCAAAGCGACAGCTGGTCTCTGGACGAGGCAACGGAGATTAGCATCAGGCGGTGTATTGAGAAGGGAATACTGTCGGATATCCTGACGAAGTATGGAATGGAGGTGTACAGGATGATACTGACAGAGTATAACGAAAAAGAAGAACGGGAGTACCTGAGGCGGGAGAGTATCGCGGAAGGTATCGCAGAAGGGCTGGAAAAAGGTATTGCGGAAGGCATGGAAAAAGGTATTGCGGAAGGCATAGAGAAGGGGATAAAAAAAGGAATAGAAAAAGGAATACCAAAAGGTATGAGTTTGAAAACGTTAGCGCAGATTCAGAAGAAATATGCAAAAGGAAAGTCTCTCAGTCAGATGGCGGAAGAATTGGAGGAAGAGGAAGAAAGCCTGCGGCCGCTGTATGAGCTGGTAGTGAAATATCCGGATAAAACAGCAGAAGAATTAACAGAATTGCTTACACAATAACTGCAATTCGGTGTACTTCCCGGAGAATGGGGAAAAAACAAAGGAGGATATTGTATGAACGGATTCCAGTATTACACACCCACGAAGGTAGTTTTCGGAAAAGATACAGAGCATCAGGCCGGAGCGCTGGTGCGGGAGTTCGGTGGAACAAAAGTACTGGTTCATTACGGAAAGGGCAGTGTGAAAAGAAGCGGTCTGCTTGACCGGGTATTTCAATCTCTCGATGATGCAGAGATTCCCTGGGTGGAGCTGGGTGGCGCCGTACCGAATCCCCATCTGTCCCTGGTCCATGAGGGGATCGACCTTTGCAGAAGAGAAGGCGTAGATTTCATTCTGGCGGTGGGTGGTGGCAGCGCCATCGATTCGGCGAAGGCCATCGGCTATGGCGTCAGATACGATGGCGAGGTCTGGGATTTCTATGAGAAAACTGCGGTGGCAAAGGAATCCGTGCCGGTGGGGGTTATTCTGACTCTTGCGGCTACAGGAAGTGAGATGAGCAATTCCTCTGTCATCACCAACGAAGAGGGTTGGCTGAAGCGGGGTTACAGCAGTGATCTGGGCAGGCCCAAATTCGCGATTATGAATCCGGAGCTGACCTATACCTTGCCGGAATATCAGACCATGAGCGGCTGTGTAGATATTATGATGCACACTATGGAGCGGTATTTTTCCCATGAAATGAATACAGAGCTGACGGATCATCTGGCGGAGGGGCTCTTAAAAACGGTAATTCACCAGGCTAAAATCCTGCAGAAAGATCCGCAGAACTATGAAGCCCGTTCAGAGGTCTTCTGGGCCGGAAGCCTGTCCCATAACGGGCTGACCGGCTGCGGCAGAGCGGGAGACTGGGCCTGCCATCAGCTGGAGCATGAGCTGGGCGGCATGTTCGACGTGACTCACGGCGCAGGACTGGCGGCGGTCTGGGGCAGTTGGGCCCGCTATGTATACCGGGATGATGTGTCCCGCTTTGCGAAGTTTGCGGTAAATGTCATGGATATCCCATATGATTACGCAGATTCGGAAAAGACGGCCCTGGAAGGAATCGAGGCTTTGGAGTGCTTCTTCCGTTCCATTCATATGCCCACCAGTATTTCAGAGTTGGGCGTGGAGCTGACGGAAGAGCAGATTCAGGAGTTGGCCTATAAATGCAGCCACATGGATAAGCGTACCATCGGCGGCATAAAAAAGCTTGACCGGACGGACATGGAACATATCTACCGGATGGCCAGATAGGCGGACGAAAGAGGGCAAATTCTCTATATAAAATACTTTCATTAGGAATCCTTTGAAAAATAAGAATAAACAGAAGCAGGTGGAATTTTGGATACACAGGTAAGAAAATTAAATTATGATCAGATTGACGCAGAAGTGATGAAAGAGGCGGGCGATATCATCCGGGCCGGCGGCCTGGTGGCATTCCCCACAGAGACCGTGTACGGTCTGGGCGGCGACGCCCTGAATCCGGAGTCTTCAAAGAAGATTTACGCGGCCAAGGGGCGTCCCTCGGATAACCCGTTGATTGTCCACATTGAGGAACGGGCAGACCTTTATAAAATCGCAGCAAGGGTGCCGGAAAAGGCGGAAAAGATGATGGACGCTTTCTGGCCGGGGCCCCTGACCCTGATTTTCCAGAAAACGGATTTGGTTCCGAACGAGACTACGGGAGGGCTGGATACGGTAGCGGTACGGATGCCCAGCGACGGGATCGCAGCGGCTTTTATCCGGACGGCAGGCGGCTTTATCGCAGCGCCCAGCGCCAATGTATCAGGCCGTCCCAGCACCACTACGGCGGCCCATGTGGTGGAAGATCTGTCCGGGCGCATCGAAATGATTCTGGATGGCGGACAGGCAGTCATTGGTCTGGAGTCTACCATTGTGGATATGAGCGTGGAGCCTCCGGTGATACTGCGACCGGGCGCCATCACGAAGGATATGATGGAGGCAGTCATCGGTCCGGTGGAGATCGACAAAGCCATCATTGCCCCAAATTCCGGAATCAAGCCCAAGGCGCCGGGCATGAAATACCGGCATTACGCGCCCAGGGCGGATCTGACTATCGTGGAGGGAGCAAGTGACAGAGTCGTCGAAGCCATGAACCGGATGGCGGAAGAAGCGGAAGCCAGTGGCAAAAAGGTGGGCATCATCGCCACAGACGAGACCGTTTCCCGTTATCCCCACGGTATCGTTATGAGCCTGGGAGCCCGCAGCAATGAAGAGGAGATTGCCATGCACCTTTTCGAAGTGCTTCGTAAATTTGACGACACCGACGTAGACTGTATTTTCTCGGAATCCTTCGAGGATGCGGCCATCGGCGCAGCCATTATGAACCGGCTGTTGAAGGCAGCGGGACATAAAGTAGTGAGAGTCTAGTATAGATAAATGGCCAGCCCGGAAGACACCCCGGGGTGTGGGAACGTTAGAAAACGCAGGTATCTCCCCGCACCCGGGAGGCTTCCGGGCTAGCCGAGCGGTTGCTTATAACGCTGCTTATACGATCGGGAAAAGACAAATATTCTGTGGACCGAGCGGATAGGGCGGATGGGAAAAACTGATAAGTACAAGAAAAAGGTCTTCAGATTTCTCTGAAGACCTTTTCATAGATGCAGGAGATGGGACTTGAACCCACACAGCCTTGCGACTACAGGCACCTGAAGCCTGCGCGTCTGCCATTCCGCCACTCCTGCGAACAAATAGTATCTTATCAGAAAGTGTTTCTATTGTCAACACTTTTTCGAAAATTTTTTTAAATAAAAAAATAAAAAAAGTTTGGAAAAAGTGTTGACTTTTGTAAAAAGCGGTGGTATTATAATCAAGCGCGTTGAGGAAACGAGCAAACAACCAAATGCGGAAGTGTCGGAATTGGCAGACGAGCAAGACTAAGGATCTTGTGATCAATGCGATCGTGTGGGTTCAAGTCCCATCTTCCGCAGTAAGCAGGAGTGGCGGAATGGCAGACGCGCAGGCTTCAGGTGCCTGTAGTCGCAAGGCTGTGTGGGTTCAAGTCCCATCTCCTGCATGGAATACTCTGTAGACATTCAGTTTACAGAGTATTTTTTATTTCCGTTTTGAATCTGACACACGAACTCATACTCAGATCCCTCGTTCTTATAGAAATACAAGGACTTTCCTATATCAAGCAGAGAAAAAGAAGAAACAGGCAGGAGAAAATAATTAAAAATTGTAGTTGACAGAAAGTTCAAAGCATGATACTATACACTTGTAAAAACGATTCGACAAAACAAAAAGAATCGATAAAGAAATGAGTACAACACATGCAGACAAACGCGACGATTAAAGATGTGGCGGAGCGTGCCGGGGTAGCCGTTTCGACCGTATCCAGAGTCATTAATAATCTGGATCGGGTCAGCCCGGAGACACGAGAAAAGGTAAACCGAGCCATTAGTGAACTGGGATATATCCGAAATGAGATGGCCGCATCCATTAAGACAGGCACTACCAGATTTATTCTGACTGTAGTCCCTGACATCATCAATGAATTCTATACAGCAGTCATTCGAGGCGTGGAGGCGAGAGCCCGGGAGAATGGATATTTTACTCTGGTTTACGCGATTAATGAAGTTCACAGCGCGGCAGAACTGCGGGAGTTCGGTGATAAGCTCAGCAGTCTGGTGGACGGCGTGGTATGGGTTCCGTCCATGAAGAAAAAGGAACTGGACTGGCTGGCAAAAAAACCGTTCGTCCAAGTGGATCGCATGATACCGGGCAGCAAAGGCTATTCAGTCGTTGTGGATAATTACGGTGGTGCCTGCATGGCCATGGAGGAACTGGTGGAACAGGGACACCGGAAGATTGCATATATTTCCGGCAAGGGCGAGTTCAATGTGGACGTGGAGCGATTCAGAGGTTATCAGGATGTACTTAGGCAGCATGGCATACAGATCCGGGAGGAGTATATCTGCCAGGAAAATTGGTATCAGGAGACAGGATATACCTGTACGGAACAACTCTTAAAGCTAAAAGATCCGCCCACCGCCATCTTTTCCGGGAACAACCAGATCTGCATCGGCAGCGCGGAATATATGATAGAGCAGGGACTTATCATAGGAAAGGATATCTCGCTGGTGGAATTCGATGATTCCCTGGTAGCGAAGTATCTGGGACCGGGAATCACCAGTGTGGAGCATCCCACCTATGAGATGGGATATATGGCGGCAAAGATGCTGATTCGGCTTCTGGACGGCGAAGTGTTGGAGAAAAAAAATATTCAGATGGATGTAAGGCTGATAAAGAGAAACTCAGTGGCCAGAGTATCATAAACACTCTGGTCTTATAAAAAGCAGAGTGTCAAAACGTTACGATATGCGTAGAGTGGAAGCACTCTTTTACTTAACGAGTTGTCGAAACGTTATGATGCAGAATCTGATCGCGAAAAGCGATTCAAAATAAAAAGAAAAGGAGAATCCATATGGCAAGAATTGAATTCAGAAATCATCCTTATACAGAGGGTGGAATCAAAAACGAACCGATTTTGATCACCAGAGAGAAACTCGGGTATTTTACATATCCGGATTTCGACATCCCCCACAGCGATTTAAACACCCTGCTGGTAAGCACACCGAACTTATTTGCGGCTTACTTTGAACTGGCCCCGGGCTGTCAGTACGGTCCGCCTGATTATCATCCAAATGATGAGATTTATATTGTACTGGAAGGTGAGCTGACCCAGGTGAGCCCCTTCAGTGGTCAGGCAGTTACTGTAAAGGCAGGCGAAGCACTGATTATGCCGAAGGGCTGTGTACACTGCGGATTCAACTTCGGACAGACCAAGGCGAAGATGTTTTCCTGCTCTCCAGGTATCGTAGACGATCAGCTGTTCCCCACAGACATGGACGGAAAATGGAATATGTACAAGAGAGGAACACGGGAGGAATTCCCGGAGCCCCGTCCTTTCTACCGGAATACAAAGCTGGGTACTGTTTATGACATCGGAAAATGGCCCTGTGATTTCGAGGAAATGCGGAAGGAGACCCAGTATCTCTATAAGGTAAGCGAGGAAGATAAGCTTCGCGTAGTACGCGGACTGGATTTCCCGATTCTTATGAAGATCAGTGTATCCAATGACGCTATCCAGGTCGGAGAGTACATCATTCCGGCAGGAGGTATCCAGACAAGAATTTCAGAGCCGGATTCCCATAAGGGAGAAGAGTGCATCTTTGTAGTTTCCGGAGAGATGGGCGTATTCATGACAGAGTCCCGGGAGACCTTCAAGGTCATGGAGGGAGAAGCTATTTACATTCCGGCGGGAATGGAATATTCTCTGATGAATTACGGACATGAGCAGGTTCATGCTACCTTTGTAATAACACCTTCCTTTTAAATCTATATAGCAGATATCTGCTCCGTACCTGGTGACGGGGCAGATATTCTCCAAAAGGCTGACACGGAAGTGAACGCAAAGCAGGAAAGGAGAACGGGATGCAACCTGTAATTCTACGTATGGAAGGGATAGAGAAATACTTTCCCGGAGTTCATGCACTGGATCATGCACAGTTGGAAGTAAGAGAAGGAGAAGTGCTGGCACTTGTAGGAGAGAACGGCGCAGGAAAATCCACTCTGATGAAAATACTGACCGGTGTGTATACAAAAGATGAGGGTTCCATCGAGCTTTTCGGGGAACCGATCGATATTCAAAGTCCTCATGACGCGCAGAAGAGAGGAATCAGTATCGTACATCAGGAACTGAATCTGATGCCAGATCTGACTGTGGCGGAAAATATCTATATAGGAAGAGAGAATGTCAGGGGATTTTTCCTGAATCAGAGGGAACAGAACCAGGCGGCAGAAGAATTACTGCAGTCACTCCATCTGAATATTCAGCCCAGAACGGTGGTGAAATATCTGACAGTGGCAAAGCAGCAGATGGTGGAAATCGCGAAAGCGCTTTCATTTCCCAATACAAAGATTCTGGTACTGGATGAGCCTACAGCTGCGCTGACGGACGGTGAGATAGAAGAACTGTTTACCTTCATCCGACGGCTGAAGGCAAATGGGGTGAGTGTGATTTACATATCCCATCGAATGGATGAGTTGAAGCAGATCACAGACCGCATTACCGTAATGCGGGACGGACAGTTTGTAAAAAGCGTAAATACGGAAGAGGTAACCATAGATGAAGTCGTTCAGCTGATGGTGGGACGGGTGATCTATGAGGAGCCGAAGATGCAGTCAAATGTGGATCCGGGGGCGGAAGTAGTACTGGAGGCAGAGCATCTGAATTCTGCCGATGTAAAGGACGTATCCTTCCAGCTGCGAAAGGGAGAAATTCTGGGGTTTGCGGGACTGATGGGAGCAGGACGTACGGAAACGGCGCGCCTGATCTGCGGAGCGGACAAGCGGGAAAGTGGTGTCATACGTATTCGGGGAAAAGAAGTCCGGATCAACTGTCCCCGGGACAGCGTACGCGCGGGAATCGGATATCTTTCCGAGGATCGGAAACGATACGGTCTGTGTCTGGGACTGAGCGTGGAAGACAATATGGTGCTGCCCTCGTTGGAACGTCTGAGTACCTCCCTGTTTGTGAACGACCGGAAGCTGACAGAGGTTTCTAAAGAGTATGCGGCTAAGGTCCGAACTAAGACTGCATCAGTGAAAACAGCAGTCAGAAATCTGTCGGGAGGAAATCAGCAGAAGGTAGTCGTATCAAAATGGCTGTTAAGAAACTGCGATATTCTTATTTTTGATGAGCCTACAAGGGGAATCGATGTGGGTGGTAAAAATGAAATATATAAGCTGATGAATGAGCTTGCCGACGAAGGAAAATCCATCATTATGATTTCATCCGAACTGCCGGAGCTTCTTCGGATGTCGGATCGCATTATTGTCATGTGCGAGGGACGGATTACCGGCGAACTGGATATAGCGGAAGCAAATCAGGAGGAAGTGATGCGATATGCGACAAAGCGGAGGTGACGGAATGAAAAAACTGTCCGGTGATAAAATTGACATGAATAAACTGCTGGCTCCGGCCGCATTGATTATTCTATATATTTTCTTTTCTGCCTTTGGAAACAACTTTTTCTCGGCAGATACCTTTAAAAATATTCTGGAGGCATCCTATTATATCGGATTTATGGCTTTTGGAGTAACCTTTATCATTATAACAGGTGGAATTGACCTATCCTTGGGAACGGTGATGATGTGTTCGGCTCTGTTGGGAGCCTACACATTTAAACAGGGATGTCCCCTGATTCTTTCGGTGCTTCTGACTATACTGGTGGGCGTCTTTTTTGGCCTGCTAAACGGTCTTTTGATAGCGAAACTGAAACTTCCGCCCTTTATCGCCACACTTGGTACGCAGATGGTATCTCAGGGAATGGGCTCCATTATCACGAAGGTACAGTCCCAGACCTGGCCGACCGCTACAGATCTGACCGGCGGATGGTTTAAGCGGACCTTTATCCGCGCAAATCTTTTTGGAATCAACGGATTTCCAGTGGGAGCCTTGTGGTTGCTGGGAGCCTTTGTAATTGCCACTCTGATTTTACACAAAACAAAGTTCGGCCGTTACACCTACGCCATGGGTTCAAATGAAGAAGCCACCAGACTGTCAGGGATCAATGTGGACAACTGGAAAATGGGAATTTATATTCTGTCCGGCCTGTTTATTGGAATGGCAGGACTCATGTATGCGGCGGCATATACCACGATTACCCCGGGAACTGGAAATGGACAGGAAATGAACGGTATCACCGGCGTGGTGATTGGGGGAACATCCATGTCCGGAGGCTCGGGAACCATGGTTGGTACGCTGATTGGCGTCTTTATCATGTCTGTGCTGAAGACTGGACTGTCCTCCTGTGGACTGCAGGCACCCTGGCAGACATTTTTTACCGGCGTGGTAGTAATTCTGGCGGTGCTTATGGATATTCAAAGAACAAAAGCAGCTAATAGGGCGAAAAAGTAAAAAACAAACCTGACGCTTAGAAGCGTTAAAATAAAAAAGAAAACGGAGGAAATCACATGAAAATGAAAAAACGAATTGCATTGTTACTGGCACTTACCATGGTGGCAGGAATGACAGGTTGTGGAGCGGCTTCCACAGAGACCACGACCACAGACAGCAGCGGAACAGAGGAAGCCGCGGAGGCTTCAGGGGAAACGATGTACATCCCTCTACTGGCAAAGGGCTTTCAGCATCAATATTGGCAGACCGTATATGCGGGAGCAAAGGATGCGGCAGAAAAATATGGCGTAGAGCTGTATTTTGATGGACCGCCTTCTGAGACAGATATCGACGCGCAGGTTAATATGTTCAAGCAGGAGTTGGCAAAGAACCCAGTGGCTATGGGACTGGCAGCGCTGTCACCGGAATCCCTGTATGAGGTACTGGATGAATGTGCGGAAAAGAATATTCCGGTAGTCTGCTTTGACGCGGGAGTTCCGGATGATCCCTCCGGCGCGGTAGTGGCCACAGCTTCCACAGACAATGAAGCAGCGGCTTCCATCGCGGCTGAGAAGTTTGGAGAGTGCGAGAAGCTGGTGGAAAAGATGAAGAATGCGACTCCGGAGAATCCAGTGGTGATTGGTGTGATTCCTCAGGACGCTGTATCTGCTACACAGATCGGACGTGGAAAGGGTTTCGTGGATAAGATGAAAGAGATTGCCAGTCAGTATGGAACCGTAACGGTAACAGGTCATGAAGTATGGAAGGACGAGGCGGATAACGCGTCGATTATCATTGATGTGGAAGTACCGGCTACCACAGAGGCAGTGTCCGTTCAGACCGTAGCGAACTCACTGCTGTCCACAAAAGGCCTGGCGGCCGTGTTCCTTTGTAATGAGGGTGCGGTAACCGGCTTCCTGGCAGCAGTATCCGATGGAGAGGATCTGGCAGAAGGCGGCAAGTATGCAGAGCTGGTTGTGGCGGGCTTTGATGCTGGAGCAGCACAGAAAAACGCAGTCCGTCAGGGCTGGTTCCTGGGTTCCGTGTCTCAGAATCCCTACATGATCGGTTATGACGCGGTGGAAATGTGCGTAAAGGCAGCGAAGGGTGAGACAGTAAGTGATATCGATACCGGTGCAGTATGGTATGATGCCTCCAATATGGACGATCCGGAGATTGCCCAGTTGGTATACGACTAAAAATGGGAGGATATCTTGTAATCAAAAACCTCCTGTAGTATGATACAAGCAGTGTGAAAAGATTCGGGGCTGCCGCGGATAAACGCGGCAGCCTGTTTCCCGTTTACAAGGAGGACAGAAGATGCTGTATTTTGAAAATGACTATTGCGAAGGAGCCCATCCGGCCGTCTTAAACCGGCTGATGGAGACGAACATGGAGAAGCTGCCGGGATACGGAACAGATCCCTATACGGAGTCGGCGAAGGAGAAGATTCGCAGGGCCTGCGGCTGCCCGGAGGCGGATGTATTTCTGCTGACCGGCGGAACTCAGACCAATGCGGTGGTGATCGCGTCCATGCTGAAGCGGTATGAGGGCGTAGTGGCGGCGGCTACGGGCCATGTGAGCGTCCATGAGGCTGGAGCCATCGAATTCACCGGCCATAAGGTACTGGAGGTACCCGGAAAAGAGGGAAAGATGGAGGCGGAGACTCTGCGGTCCTATCTGGAAGCCTTTTATGGAGATGGGAACCACGAGCATATGGTGTTCCCTGGCATGGCCTATATTTCCCAGCTCACAGAATATGGCACCCTGTATACAAAAGCAGAGATGGAAGCTATCAGCAAGGTGTGCAGCGAGTACGAACTGCCCCTCTATGTGGATGGAGCACGGATGGGCTACGGCCTGGCCTGTCGGGAAAATGAGGTAACCCTGGCGGATCTGGCCCGGCTCACTACGGTCTTTTATATCGGTGGAACCAAGGTGGGAGCCCTCTGCGGCGAAGCAGTGGTATTCCCGAAGAAGGCGCCGAAGCACTTTATGACCATGGTGAAGCAGCAGGGGGCGCTGCTGGCCAAGGGAAGAGTGCTGGGCGTTCAGTTCGATACCCTGTTTACCGATGAGCTGTATCTGAAAATCAGCCGGAATGCCATCGAGACGGCAGACCGGCTGAGGGAGATTCTGCGGAGTAAGGGCTATCCGTTTTTCCTGGAGACGCCCACGAACCAGATTTTCGTGATTCTGGAAAATGAGCAGAAAAAGAAGCTGGAACAGAGCGTGGTATTCAGCTTCTGGGAGAAGTACGACGAAACCCATACGGTAGTCCGCTTTGCCACCAGCTGGGGCACCCGGATGGAGGATGTGGAGCATCTGGCGGACGTTTTGTGATTGCAGAAGCAGGGCGCAGGAGTTATAATAAAGGACAGAAAACTGTGTTACACAGGAGAAGGAAAGGCACAAGGAGGAAGCAAGGGGTATGGAACAGTTTTTGATAGCACATGATTTGGGAACTTCGGGGAATAAGGCCACGCTTTTCACCACCACGGGAAAGCTGGTTCGCAGCTATACGGCGTCCTATGACGTACATTTCTTCCACGGAAATTACGCGGAGCAGGATCCGGAAAACTGGTGGGATGCGGTATGTGAGGCTACGAAAGCGGTTCTGGATGGGGAAGATCCGAAGCAGGTAGTAGGCATGTCCTTCAGTGCTCAGATGCAGGGTTGCCTGGTGGTAGACAAGCATGGCAATCCGCTGCGGGATTCCATGATCTGGGCGGACCAGAGAGCAGTAAAGGAAGCAGAGCAGCTAGAAAAGACCATTGGCACGGACCGGATTTATCAGATCACAGGCCACCGGGTCAGCGCAAGCTACAGCATCGAGAAGCTGATGTGGTTGAAGAAGAATGAGCCGGAGACCTATGAAAAGACATATAAGATGCTTCAGGCCAAGGATTATATCATTCAGAGAGCCACGGGAAATTTTGTGACGGACTATTCCGACGCGTCCGGTACACAGGCTCTGGATCTTCGGAAGCTTCAGTGGTCCGACGAGATTCTGGAAGCGGCTGGAATCGATAAGGAGAAGCTGCCGGAACTGAAAAAGTCCACGGATGTGGCCGGATATATCCAGGATCGGGTAGCCGGAGAGATCGGACTTCCTGCAGGAACCCCGGTGGTCTGCGGCGGCGGCGACGGCCCCGTTTCCGCAGTGGGCGCGGCCTGCATCGGCGACGGAGAGTTCTATCTGACCTTCGGCACGTCCGCATGGATCGGAGGAACCACCACGGAGCCCTTTATTGATAAGGATAAGACAGTATTCTGTTTTGCCCATGTAATTCCCGGGAAATACATGCCCTGCGGCACCATGCAGGCGGCGGGCAGCTCCTATGCCTACATTCGCCGGGCTCTCTGCGATGGCATGTCCTACGATGAGATGAACCAGCTCATCGAAAAGTCCCCGGCAGGAGCGCAGAATCTGCTGTTCCTTCCTTATATGCTGGGTGAGCGAAGCCCCAGATGGAATCCGGATACCAGCGCAGCCTTCTTAGGGATCAAGCCGGAGCATGAGAAGAAGGATTATGTCCGGGCCGTCATCGAGGGTATCGCCATGAACATGGAACTGATTCTTCAGGCATACCGGAAGCAGGCGAAGATCGAGAATATGAACCTGACCGGCGGCGGAGCCAAGGGCCAGATAGTAGCCCAGATCCTGTCTGACGTGCTGAACGTGAAGTTCCGGATGCCCGACTGCGTGGAGTCCGCCACAGCCATCGGCGCAGCAGTAGTGGCAGGTGTGGGAGTAGGTGTCTTTGAAAGCTTCGACGAAGTGAAACGCTTCCTGAAGTTCGAAAAAGAAGTGGAGCCCAACCAGGCCAACCAGGCAGAGTACGGCAAACTGAAGCCCATCTTCGATCAGGCATATCATTGCCTGGAGCCGCTTTATAAAGAAATGGCGAAATTGTAACGTATTTTAGCAGAGACGTCCGAATAACAGAAAATACCACAGTTGATAGGCTGTTATTTTCTGTTGCTCGGGCGTCTTTTTGTATAAAAAATTACGAGATTTATAATCAAAGGCAGGAAAGAGACGGACATTTCCGGGGATATCCGCCTCTTTCCTACCGTCCGCATTTTATATAACAAGAAAAATCCCCAGTTGAATTTCTTCACAAAATGTGTTATTCTACTAAACATGTATATTACGTGTGATATTAACGCGTCGATACTTTAAGAGTGTAAAGCGAAAAAGCGAGGAAAACATGAGTCAGTCAGAGCCGATATTAGAAATCAAAGATTTGTGCGTGGAATTCCAGACGGTGGAGGGCACGGTACACGCCGTCGATCATCTGAATTACACCTTACATAAAGGCGAGAAGCTGGGTATCGTAGGCGAGAGCGGAAGCGGCAAGAGCGTATCCTCTCTTGGCATGATGCAGCTAATCCCGAATCCGCCCGGACGGATTACCGGAGGCGAGATCCTCTATCATGGAAAAGATCTGGTGAAGGCGTCCGAGAAAGAGATGCAGAAGATCCGTGGCAATGAGATCTCCATGATCTTCCAGGAGCCAATGACTTCGTTAAATCCGATTATCAAATGCGGCAAGCAGATCGCCGAGTCCCTGCGGCTTCACCGTGGCATGAAGAAAAAAGAAGCCATGGAAGAAGCAGTGCAGATGATGCACGCGGTGGGTATCGCAAACCCAGAGGTCCGGGCCCATGAGTATCCCCATCAGATGTCCGGCGGTATGCGCCAGCGTGTTATGATTGCCATGGCCCTGGCCTGTCAGCCCCAGATTCTGATTGCCGATGAGCCCACGACGGCACTGGATGTAACCATTCAGGCTCAGATTCTCGACCTGATCCGGGAACTGAACGAGAGCATGGGAACCTCGGTCGTCTTCATTACCCATGATTTGGGTGTGGTGAGCGAGCTGTGCGATACAGTGATCGTCATGTACACCGGCCATATCGTGGAGCAGGCGCCGGTGAAGGAGCTCTTTGAGAACCCGAAGCATCCTTATACCAGGGGACTTCTGAATGCCATCCCGAGGATTACCAAGGAGCGGAATCCGCTGGAGACCATCGAGGGTATGGTGCCGAACCCCAACGAGCGCATCGAGGGCTGCAGCTTTTCCCCCAGATGTCCCTATGCCACCGACCAGTGCCGGAAGGCTGAACCGCCCATGACGGAGCTTCCGGACGGACGGCTGGTGCGCTGCTGGCAGTACGCGAAAGAGAATGAGGAGGCCTAAATCAGGATGGAAAATCAGAACAAAGTATTGATGGAAGCCGATCATGTAAAAGTATATTTCAAAGGAAAAGATAAAAAATCGGGCACTGTCAAGGCCGTGGACGATGTGAGCTTTCAGATCATGCGGGGGGAGACCTTTGGCGTGGTGGGCGAGAGCGGCTGCGGCAAGAGTACCCTGGGACGGTCTCTGGTGCGGCTTTTGAAGCCCACGGGTGGTCATATTTACCTGGATGGCACGGATATCGCGGGATTGAAGGGAAAAGAACTTAAAAATATGCGGAAAAAGGCCCAGATCATTTTTCAGGATCCGTCGGCCTGCCTGAATCCCAGAAGAACCGTGAAGCAGATTCTCATGGAGCCCTTCGAGATTCACGGTCTCAAGGGGCAGATGGATGTGGACGCCCGCATCGAGGAGCTGATGCGTCTGGTCGGCCTGGATACCTATCACCTGAGCCGTTATCCCCATGAGCTTTCCGGAGGCCAGAAGCAGCGAATCGGTATCGCGAGAGCCCTGGCTTTGGAGCCGGATATCATCATCTGCGACGAGGCAGTATCTGCACTGGACGTGTCTGTGCAGGCTCAGGTGTTGAATCTGCTGCAGGAGTTAAAGGAAAAGTTAGGACTGACATACTTCTTTATTTCCCATAACCTGAATGTGGTCTATCAGGTCAGCGACCGGGTAGGCGTCATGTATCTGGGAAAAATGGTGGAGATCGCGAATTACGATCAGTTATATGAGAAGCGTTATCATCCTTACACGGAGGCCTTGCTGTCAGCTATTCCCCAGGTGGGAGAGGGTGGCGTTAAGCGCATCCATTTGGAGGGAGAGGTTCCAAGCCCCTCCAATCCGCCGACAGGCTGCCGGTTCCATACCCGGTGTCCAAAGGTCTGCGACCGGTGTAAGACAGAGATTCCCGAGCTTCGGGAGGTGGAGACAGGACACTATGTAGCCTGTCATCTGTATGATGGTTCGGAGAAAAAATAATGGAGACAACGCCCGGCAGGGCGTCTCAATAGAGTTTAAAAGGAGGAAATATTATGAAGAAGAAGTTTTTAGCTCTTGCACTGAGCCTGACCATGGTGCTCGGCCTGGCAGCCTGCGGCGGCGGAAGCGACAACGCGTCTTCTGACGGAAGCAGCGCGGCGGCAGGAGATTCCGGTTCCAGTACCGTAGTCGTAGCCATGGGTTCCGGTTTCTCTACCCTGGATCCGGGATATGTCTATGAGAAATATCCGCCCATGATTGTAAACGCGTGCTACGAGACTCTGTTCAAATTCTACAGCAACGACGGCGCTCCCGAGCCCTGTCTGGCTGACACCTACGAGTTCTCAGAGGACGGCCTGACCCTGACTGTGACCCTGAAGGACGGCATTACCTTCGCAAGCGGCAACCCCATGACCTCTGCAGATGTGGCCTTCAGCATCAACCGCTGCAAGAACCTGCAGGGCAACCCGGCCTTCATCGCGGATACCATCGACAGCATCGAGACTCCCGATGAGAAGACCATCGTTTTCCATCTGAATCAGCAGGACAGCGCCATCCTTTCCAAGCTGACCTACAGCTCCCTGGCTGTACTGGACAGTGCCGTTGTAAAGGAGAATGGCGGAACCGACGCTGAGGACGCGGCCACCACCGATACCGCACAGTCCTACCTGGATACCGCCAGCGCAGGCTCCGGTATGTATGTGATGACCAGCTATACCCCGGACGAGGAAGTAGTTTTGGAGAAGAACCCGAACTACTGGGGTGAGGCAACCAACGTAGATAAATATATCATCAAGATCCAGCCGGATTCCAACACCCAGATGATGACTCTGTCCAGCGGTGACATCGACGTGGCCATGAACATGACCGACGACACCATGGAAGAGCTGCAGGGCGCTGATGGTATCGAGATCATCAATGGCGCTACCAAGACCGTAGGCTTTGTGATGATGAACATGAATGAGACCTACAGCGGTCCCATGGCAAATCCGAAGGTACAGCAGGCAGTCCGTAAGGCTCTGGACTACACCGGAATCCAGACCATCTGCGGAGAGGGTACTCTGACGCCCTATGACATCATCCAGGTGGGCTTCATGGGAAGCAAGGGTGAGAGAACAGCCGATTACACCAACTTGGAAGAAGCAAAGACGCTGCTGGCTGAGGCTGGTTACGCAGAGGGCTTCGATGTAGATCTGACTGTATGCGATCTGGATATGGAGGGTGTACTCCTGTCTGACCTGGCTCAGAAGGTAAAGGACGATCTGGCACAGATCGGTATCAACGTAAATATCGTAGCGCAGCCCTGGGCAGCAGGCTATGGTGACGCTTACCGTGACGGAACCCTGGGCTTCACTGTGATGTACTGGGGAACCGATTACAATGACCCGAACGTACAGCTGGAGTTCCTGCCGGGCGGAGTGGTAGGACTTCGTGCAGGCTGGACGGCTGATATGAATCAGGAGCTGGCAGACATGTATCAGGAGACCATGGCAGCCACCGACAACGACGCACGTATCGCGGTTCTGGAGAAGATTCAGGATGCCATGTACGAGGACGGTCCGTTCGTTATGATCGCACAGGCACCGGCACATATCGCTTACAACACCAGACTGAGTGGCGTAGGCATCTCTGATCCCTATGCCCTTGACCTGACACTGATTAACATTCAGTAGTGTTTAGAAACATAAGACGGAATTTGCGGACGGAGGGGATTTCTCTTCCGTCCGAAAGCCGTTTTTTCGGAAGCGGCGATTCCGAAAGCAGATATTGTCGTGAACGGCTGACGCACTCTGGACAGAGTGGAACGGCAGCGCTGACGAAAGTACCTGTTCTCCGTGAAAATGAGTTCCGGCCTGCAACTGTGTTTGCGGGCGTATGCCGCCGGGAACGGAGCACGGCGGAAATAAGAAAAACGAGGTGGAATATGGAACGTCTGAAATTCATAGGAAAGAGACTGATTTATCTGGTCGTCATGCTCTTCGGCGTGGCCACCCTGGTATTTATTCTGACGAAAATGATACCGGGTGACCCGACCGTGGCGAACTTGAGCCAACGTGCCCTGAACGATCCGCAGGTGGTAGCGGCTTACCGGGCCAAATACGGACTGGATCAGCCGGTTTTCGTGCAGTATATTCTGTACATCAAAAATCTGTTGCATCTGGATCTGGGTACGTCCATCCGTACCAATAAGCCGGTGCTGGATGAGTTGGCCAGATGCTATCCGGCTACCATTGAGCTGGCGCTTTTCGCGATCATTCTGGCGGCGCTGTTGGGTATCTTGTTCGGCGTCATTTCCGCTATTAAGCGAAACAGCATCCTTGACCAGGTGGTGCGCGCCCTGTCCGTGACCGGCGTCAGCATCCCCAGCTTCTGGTTCGCCCTGTTAGTGCTGTATTTCTTCTATTATAAATTACATATTTTCCCGGGACCGGGTCGTTTAAGCAACAGCTTTTCCGCTCCGGCCACAGTGACGGGTATGTATGTCATCGACAGCCTCATCGAGGGCAATCCGGCCAAGGCGCTGGACGCTCTGCAGCATCTGATTCTGCCGGGACTGGTGCTGGCGGCCTTTACCATGGGCCTGATTACCAGAACGACCCGGTCGAACCTGCTGGATGTCATGTCCACTGATTATATCCGTACGGCCAGAGCCAAGGGCTTAAGCCGTGTGGGACTGATTGTACGCCATGCTTTGGGCAATGTGCTGATTCCGGTGCTGACCGTCATCGGTCTGGGTCTGGGAAACCTCTTAGGCGGCATGGTACTGGTGGAGACCATCTTCAACTGGCCCGGCGTGGGACAGTTTGCCTATGAGTCGGTGCTTTCCGTGGATTATCCGTCCATCATCGGAGTGGCGCTTCTGATAGCTTTGAATTACATGGTGATCAATACGGTCGTGGATATTCTCTATGGCGTCATTGACCCGAGAGTGAGGTGCAACGGATGATTCGTTCAATCAAAAAAATGTTCAAATCCAACTATTTATTTACGCTGGGTGTTATCATCTGTCTGGCCTGGATCCTGCTGGCGATTCTGGCGCCGGTTATCGCGCCCTATGACCCCATTGCACAGGATCTGACCCTGCGGCTGCAGGCGCCGTCAGCGGAACATTTCTTCGGTACGGACAACTTTGGGCGGGATATCTTCAGCCGCGTGATTTACGGCGGTCGGTATTCCCTGCTGGCAGGCTGTCTGACGGTGGTGATCGCGGGCGTCATCGGTACCTTTTACGGAGCCATCGCAGGCTACGTGGGCGGCTGGGTGGACAATGTAATGATGCGTCTCTCTGAGATGATTCTGTCCTTCCCGTCCCTGATTCTGGCCATGATCATCAACGCTGTGATGGGTTCCAACCTGTTCAATACCATGTTCGCTCTGGTCATCGTGGCCTGGCCCACCTATGCCAGACTCATGCGAAGCGTGGTCTTAAGCGTCAAAGAAAATGAATATGTGACTGCTTCCGAGGCACTGGGCGCGTCCAGGCTCCGGATTCTGTTGAAAGAAGTTATCCCGAACAGTATCAGCTCCGTACTGATTATGGCGACTACCGATATCGGAAATCAGATCCTGATGTTCTCGACCTTAAGCTTCTTAGGCCTTGGCTCCGCGCCGCCTACGCCCGAGTGGGGCATGATGGTGTCCGACGGTGTGGGCTACTTCAATAAATTCTGGGTGGCAGGCTTCCCGGGACTGGCGATCTTTACCATGGCCGTGGGCGCGAACTTCATCGGCGACGGCCTGCGGGATCTGCTGGATCCGAAGCTGAGAAAGCAGTTTTAAATGGCAAGAGAGGAGACGGAAGTTATGTTAAAAGAGAATAGAGTAAAACGTGTGCTGGATGCGTTAAAGGAAATGGGCTTAAGTCAGATGCTGATCGTGGATCCCATGTCCATCTATTATCTGACCGGCGTATATATCGCGCCCTTCGAGCGCTTTTACGCCCTGTACCTGCGGGCGGATGGAAAACATGTGTATTTCCTGAACAAGCTGTTCACCGTACCGGAAGAGGTGGGTGTGGAGAAGGTCTGGTATGACGATACGGATCCGGCAGCCGAGATTGTGGCGAAGTATCTGGATCACGATAGTGTGTTGGGTGTGGATAAGGATCTGACCGCCCGTTTTCTGCTTCCTTTGATGGAAATGAAAGCGGCCACAGGTTTTGTCAATGCGTCTCTGGCGGTGGACAAGACCCGCGGCGTCAAGGATGCCGAGGAGCAGGAGCTGATGCGTGTTTCCTCCGATATCAATGATAAAGCCATCGCGAAGTTTAAGACCCTGATTCATGAGGGTGTCACCGAGAAAGAGGTGGCTGAGCAGACCCTGAAAATCTATCAGGATTTGGGAGCCGACGGCTTTTCCTTCGAGCCCCTGGTAGCTTTTGGAGCAAATGCGGCGGATCCCCATCATGCGCCGGACGATACGGTGGTGAAGCCGGGAGACTGCGTGCTCTTCGACGTAGGCTGCATCAAGGATGGCTATTGCTCTGACATGACCCGTACCTTTTACTACAAGGAGGTCAGTGAGCAGCATCAGCTTGTATACAATATGGTGCGCCGGGCCAATGAGGCCGCTATTGCGAAAATCAAGCCGGGTATTCCGCTCTGCGAGCTGGACAAAACAGCCCGGGATCTGATCACCGAAGCGGGCTACGGACCCTATTTCACCCATCGTCTGGGCCATTTTATCGGCCTCGGCGAGCATGAGTTCGGTGACGTATCCTCCGTGAACACGGATAAGGCCGAGCCGGGCATGATTTTTTCCATCGAGCCGGGCATCTACCTGACCGGGGATACCGGCGTTCGGGTGGAGGATCTGGTGCTTGTGACCGAGGACGGCTGCGAGGTGCTGAATCATTATCCGAAGGAACTGGAGATCATCGGTTAAGGAGAAATTAAAATGAATCCGATTGCTGCTTTATATATGAAAAACGGGAAAAAGATTGTGATTGAGCTGCTGCCCGATGCAGCGCCCAACACAGTGAACAGCTTTATTTACGTGGCCTCCCGCGGTCTCATGGATCACCACGCCATCCAGCGCATCGTCCCGGGCAGCTGGATCGACGTAAGCTACACCGCCTTCGGCAAAAAAGAGGCCCAGTACCTGATTCCCAATGAATTTGAGCTCCATCCGGAGATCACACCCCTGGATTCCCATCCGGGCGCAGTCTGCATGGGCGGTTACGGCGCGGACGGCCTGGCCTCCTGCGAGTTCTTCTTCCCCCTGCGGGACTGCCCCGACCACAAGGGCGTCTACCCGGTCTTCGGCCGTGTTCTGGAAGGTATGGACGAGATCTACCGCCTGGAAAAAGTCAAAACCATCCCCGTAGACTTTCCCATCCCCGGCGTAGAAGTCAACGAGCCCGTAGAACCGGAAATCATCGACCGTGTAGAGCTGGAGCTCCACGGCCAGACCTATCCTGAGCCGATCCGCATGAAGGAGCAGAAGCTGCCACCCTGCTGGAAATAAAAAAGAATACAGAAGAAACCTATGTTAGAATAAACATGATTTGCAGAAACAGACATCTATCGAGGAGGAAAGATTTGACAAAAATACTTCTGGTCGAGGACGACTCAGCAATTATTGAAAATTTGAGTGCGGTGCTGAAAGCGGAGGGCTTTTGGGTGCAGGCGGAGGCGGGGCAGAAAGAGGCGCTGGAAGCGCTTCAGAAGGAAAGCTTTGATTTGCTGCTGCTGGACGTGTCCCTGCAGAATGGCAATGGATTCACAGTGTGCTCGGCAGTGAAGGCGGAGTCGGATACGCCGGTGATTTTTCTGACAGCTTCGGGGGATGAATTCAGCGTGGTGACGGGACTTGACCTGGGAGCGGAGGATTATATCAGGAAGCCCTTCCGGCCAAGAGAGCTGATTTCCCGGATTCGGAGTGTGCTGCGCCGCTGCGGGAAGACTGGGGCTATTGTGGAGCTTGGGGATCTGCGGGTGGATACGGTGCGGGCGTTGGTGACGAAGGGCGGCGCGGACTGCTGCCTGTCGGCGCTGGAGTACCGGTTGCTGTTATTCTTTCTGAATCACAGGGGCATGGTACTGACCAGGGGACAGCTTCTGGAGGAAATCTGGGATGCCGCCGGGGAGTTTGTGAATGACAATACGCTGACCGTATATATCAAAAGATTGCGGGAAAAGATAGAGACGGATCCGCAGAATCCGACGATTATCCGGACGGTGCGGGGACTCGGGTATAAGCTGGAATAAAAAACGAATTTGGCTGTTGATTCTAGAGTAAAAGAGATGGAAAGCAGAAAGTATGGGAGGAATCCATGCGATATCTACGAGACAAAGAATTCAGAATGAGCGTACTTATATCGGCCTGCGTCGCTGCCATCACGGCAACGGCAGGCTTTTTTCTTATACGACAGCAGGCGGCTATGGCCGGATTCCTGCTGGCGGTTCTTGGCTGTGTATTGGTCATTGCCCTGTGGCTCGCCTTCACGCTGTGCCGCTACCGCCGTCTGGAAAAGCTGGCCGCGGACACAGATCGGATGCTTCACGGAGAGCGGGATCTGAATTTTACCCAGTATCGGGAGGGAGAGCTTGAGATTCTGGCCAATGAGCTGTCGAAGCTGCTGAATCGTCTGAGCGAGCAGGCCGATCATTTGCAGGCGGAGAAGGTATACTTAAGCGATTCCCTGGCCGATATCTCCCATCAGCTGCGGACGCCCCTGACCTCCCTGAACCTGGTGCTGGCCCGCCTGGGCCAGGAGACCGACCTGCAGGAGCGTCGCAAGCTCCTCTACGAGGCCGGACAACTCCAGGGCCGCATCAGCTGGCTGGTGGAGGCTTTGCTTAAAATCTCCCGGATTGACGCGGGTACCGCGGTATTTGTACAGGAACAGGTAGAGGTACAGAAACTTATGGATAGCGTGCTGGAGCCCTTCGCCATCCCAATGGAGCTGCGGGAGCAGCAGGTGAAGCTGGACATTCCGGCAGAGACCGCATTTACCGGGGATTTCTCCTGGAGCTGTGAGGCGGTCAGTAATATTGTAAAAAACTGTATGGAGCATGCGGGCGAGGGCGGCGTCCTGACGCTGCGCGCTCAGGAAAATAGCCTCTACACCGAGCTGGTCATCGAGGATAACGGTCCGGGCATCGCTCCGGAGGATTTGCCGCATCTCTTTGAGCGGTTTTATAAAGGAAAGTGTTCCTTCGGCTCCGGCATCGGCATTGGACTGGCCCTGTCGCGCATGATCATCAAACAGCAGAACGGCTCCATCAGGGGCGAGAACCGGGCGGAGGGCGGGGCCCGGTTTACGATTCGCTTCTATAAAGGTATTGTATAAAGTGACAAATCTGTCACCGGAAAGTCACGCCCCCGTCATCTGTGTCCTGTATACTGAATCCATAAAACGGGAAACCGGCCGTCCGGGAGTGCTTCACGAACCACAGAAAACCCCGCCGCGCCCATTTCTCAAGAGGAGGCAGACATGGAAGTCTTAAAAGCAGAACATCTCACCAAAGTATACGGCTCCGGCGAAAACGAAGTGCGGGCCCTGGACGACGTATCCTTCTATATCCAGCGTGGCGAATTCGTGGCCATCATCGGCCCTTCCGGATCCGGTAAATCCACCCTGCTCCACATCCTGGGCGGCGTGGACCGGCCCACCTCGGGCAGAGTCTACCTGGACGGCATTGACGTCTACGGTCAGAACGAGGAGCAGCTGGCCATTTTCCGGCGGCGGGAGGTAGGCCTGATTTACCAGTTCTATAACCTGATTCCGGTCCTGAACGTGGTGGAAAATATGACCCTGCCTGTGCAGATGGATGGCCGAAAGGTGGGAGAGGAGCGCCTGCAGGAACTCCTGAAACTTTTAAGTCTGGAAGATCGGAAGAATCATCTGCCCAACCAGCTCTCCGGCGGCCAGCAGCAGCGGGTGTCCATCGGAAGAGCCTTGATGAACGCCCCGGCCATCGTGCTGGCCGACGAGCCCACCGGCAACCTGGATTCCAGGAACAGTCAGGAAATCATGGAGCTCTTAAAGCTCTCCAACAAAAAATACAGCCAGACCCTGGTTATGATCACCCACGACGAAAATCTGGCCCTCCAGGCCGATCGCATCATCGCCATCGAGGATGGCCGTATTGCCAGAGACGAGGTGATTCGTCGATGAAGAACGTATTTACCAGACTGACGGCGAAAACCCTGAAGGCTAACCGGACCCGGACCATGGTTACGATCATCGGAATCCTGCTGGCTACCGCCATGTTGACGGCTGTCACTACCTTTATTTCCAGCCTGCAGCACTATATGCTGGAAAATGTGATTGCGGAAAATGGGGACTGGCACGGGGAAGCCATGCAGATTCCGGAGAAAAAGGTGGAAGAACTGGCCGGAATGAAAGAAGTCACCATGCAGGTCACCTGGCAGGAACTGGGCTACGCTCTGGACGGGGTAAAGCCGTCTTATTATAATAGTTCGGCGCTGCCCTATTATTATGTGGTCGGAATTGACGCGGATTTTGAGAAACAGATGCCTATCCGGGTGACGGAAGGACGACTGCCGGAAAATGACCGGGAGCTGATTCTGTCAGATCAGGCAAGATGGGCGCTGAAACAGAATGGAACACCGGTGGCGGTAGGCGATACCCTGTCTCTGGATCTGGGAGAGCGCCTGTTAAACGGCGAACGGTTGGGAGCTGAGAACCCGGTTGTATACAGGGATGAGGAAAATCCGGATGTGGACGCGAGAAAAGAAGAGCTTCTGATCCGGGAACCCAGGGAGTATACCGTAGTGGGCTACATGGAGGAGCCGTATTACGGATGGCACAGCGCCGGTTTCCTGTGCTTTACCCGGAAAGATACGTCTCCGGTGTCGGATTGCCTCTATACCAGCTTTTTTAAGCTGAAAAAGGGCAGGGACATCTATGAGTTTACCGATGCGTATCTGAACGATTACAGCGTTACCTATAACAGCGAGCTTCTTCGGACACAGGGAATCTCTGCGAATCGCGCGTTTATGCGTCTGCTTTACGGCATGTCCGTGATCCTGATTCTTCTGATTATGACGGGAGGCGTATCCCTGGTGTATAATTCCTTCGCCATCTCGGTCAGCGACCGGACGAAGCAGTTTGGTCTGCTGGCGTCCATCGGCGCGACGCCCCGGCAGCTGCGGAGCATGGTATACCGGGAAGCGCTGATTTTAAGCAGCATCGGAATTCCTTTCGGCATCCTGTCCGGCATTGCGGGAATTGGCGTGGCCCTTTCCCTTACCTCCGGATCCTTTCGATATATTTATGAGGGAGAGATTCCCATGCGGGTTTACGCGTCCTGGCCGGCCCTTCTGACTGCGGCGTTGACGGCCCTTGTGACCGTATTGATTTCCGCCTGGATTCCGGCCAGACGGGCAGCGAAGATTCCGCCCATGGAAGCCATCCGGCTTTCCCGGGATATCCGGATTTCCGGACGGGAACAAAAAAGAACCCGCAAAACAGGCCGCCTCAGTCAGAAGCTGTTCGGGATGCCCGCAGGGCTGGCGAACCGGTATTTTTCCAGGGCGAAGAAGCAGTACCGGGCGACGGTGCTGTCCCTGTTTATCAGCATCGTGCTCTTTGTGTCGGCCAGTTCCTATTCCACCTATCTGAAAAAGAGTCTGTTCGATGCGAAGGCGGTGCCGGAATATGACGTATCGGTCTACGGCGTGCATGATCCAAAGCTTCGGCAGGAAATCGCGTCTGTGGACGGCGTGGAGCAGGCTCTGTATGTGCAGGAATGTTATCCGGATATTCTCTTGAAGCCGGATCAGATGGATGAAAGCGCCAGGAAAGAGCTCTGGGAGATGGAGAAAGATGAGAACGGCTATCTTCACCTGGATGGAAAACTGCTTGTGCTTTCCGATGAAGAATATGAAAAATGGCTGCTTTCCTCGGAAATTCCGGAGCCGGAGGAAAAAGACGGACAGATCCCGCTTATGATAGGAAATGAGGTCCGGGCCTACCATTCTGCCACAGGCCGATACCAGACTGTGAAAACCCTGAAATCTGCCGGGGAGCCTATAACGATTACGCTTACCGATTATACCGCATGGCAGGAGGCCCAGGAAGAAGCGGACGGAGGTCAGGTGGATCAGGAGCCTTATCAGATTTCTGTCACAGGCTATGCGGCAAAACTGGTAGAAAGCGGCCCCATGAATCTCTTTGCCGGTGATATGGGGCTGGGCATGGTAGTGTCAAAAAGCCAGCTTGCATCGCTACTCGGAGAAAAACTGGAAAGCTGTCTGCCCCGGGGCTGTGTGTATCTGAAGGCTGCGAACCATCAGAAGGTGGCGGAGGAGCTGAATAAACTGATAGAAACGGTAGATACGGAAGAGTATCTCTATGTAAATGACGCGGCCCAGGAGCTTCGCGGCATGAAGAGCATGCTGATGACTGTCGATATCTTTGCCTATGGCTTCATCGCCCTCATCTCCCTGATTGCGGCGGCCAATGTGTTCAACACCATTTCCACGGGCTTTCTGCTGCGCCGGAGGGAGTTCGCGGTGCTGTCCTCCGTGGGCATGACGCCAAAGGAAATGAACCGGATGCTCAGCTACGAATGTGTCCTTTACGGACTGAAAGCGCTGCTTTACGGTCTGCCGGTGTCCCTTCTGGTGACCTGGGCTATCTACCGGGTGGTGGGATCCGGTATGGATACGGAATTCTATGTACCGGCGGCAAGTATCGTGGTTGTGATAGCCAGCGTATTTCTGGTGGTATTTTCCACCATGTTGTATGCGAAAAGCAAGCTCCGGAAAGCCAATATCATCGACAGTATCCGGCAGGAAAGCCTGTAAGGAAATGTCAGATCATAAGTTTTTTAGAAAAGTTTATGGAATCTTCATTGATTCTTCCGGCGTAAAATGCTATTCTTCTTAACATGAAAACGCCGAATGAGAGAGTTTGGCTCTGCGGCGGACATGCTTCCGCCGCATTTTATTATGACAGGAGATAGCGATGAAAGAAGTCAAGAACAACAAGAAACCATTTATTTTTTATTACACCATCGTGATAGTGATCATGATTCTGTTAAATATGTTTGTCTTCCCGAGGGTTTTGAGCCCTACGGTAAAAGAAGTAGGCTACGACACTTTTCTGACCATGTTGGATAAGAAAGAGATCCAGCAGGTTCAGGTGGAGGATAATCAGATCATCTTTTCCGACAATGCGGATCCGGTAAACTACTATAAGACCGGCGTCTTCAATGACCCGGATCTGGTGAACCGTCTCCAGGACGCGGGCGTAGAATTCGGCACAGAGATCGTGGAGGAGGCCTCCCCCTGGATGTCCCTTCTGGTCTCCATGGTGCCTTTTATCATCATGATTGTCATCGGCCAGATGCTGATGAAGAATCTGAACAAGAAAATGGGCGGCATGATGGGCGGCAACGCCATGACCTTCGGCAAGAGCAACGCCAAGATTTACGTGGAGTCCACCACCGGCATCAAATTCTCCGATGTGGCGGGCGAGGATGAGGCCAAGGAGATTCTGACCGAGATCGTAGACTTCCTGCACAATCCGGCTAAATATACAGAGATTGGAGCTACCATGCCGAAGGGCGCGCTGCTTGTAGGCCCTCCGGGAACCGGTAAAACGTTGCTTGCAAAGGCGGTAGCAGGCGAGGCTAACGTTCCTTTCTTCTCTATTTCCGGTTCAGAATTCGTCGAGATGTTCGTGGGTATGGGCGCGGCCAAGGTCCGGGACCTGTTCCAGCAGGCCAATGAGAAGGCTCCCTGTATCGTTTTCATCGATGAGATCGATACCATCGGTAAAAAACGTGACGGCGGCGGAATGAGCGGCAACGACGAGCGGGAGCAGACCCTGAACCAGCTGCTGACTGAGATGGACGGCTTTGATGGCCGGAAAGGCGTCATGATTCTGGCGGCGACGAACCGTCCGGATTCCCTGGATCCGGCCCTGCTTCGTCCGGGCCGGTTCGACCGACGGGTTCCGGTAGAACTGCCTGATTTAAAGGGCCGCGAGGATATCCTAAAGGTTCACGCCCGGAAGGTCCATATGGGCGATGACATTGATTTCAACGCTATCGCCCGGGCGGCAGCAGGCGCTTCCGGAGCGGAGCTGGCCAATATCATCAACGAGGCGGCCCTGCGGGCCGTGCGCCAGAATCGGAAATATGTGACCCAGAGCGATCTGGAGGAAAGCGTGGAGGTGGTTATCGCAGGCTACCAGAAGAAGAATAAGGTTCTCTCCGACAAGGAAAAGCTGATTGTTTCCTATCATGAGGTGGGACACGCTCTGGTGGCGGCGCTTCAGACCCATTCCGCTCCGGTTCACAAGATTACGATTATTCCCCGTACTTCGGGGGCTCTCGGTTACACTATGCAGGTGGAATCCGGCGAACATAATCTGATGACCAAGGAGGAGATCGAGAACAAGATCGCTACCTTCACCGGTGGCCGCGTGGCCGAGGAGCTGGTATTTCACTCCATCACCACCGGCGCGTCCAACGATATCGAGCAGGCTACGAAGCTGGCGAGAGCCATGATTACCCGGTTCGGTATGAATGACGAGTTCGATATGGTGGCCATGGAGACCGTCAGCAACCAGTATCTGGGCGGTGACACTTCCCTGGCATGCTCACCGGAGACTGCGACATTGATAGATAAAAAGGTGGTAGAAGTCGTGAAGGCCGAGCATGAGAAGGCCAGAAAGCTCCTGAGTGAGAATATGCCGAAGCTCCATGAGATCGCCAAATTCCTGTACGAGAAGGAGACCATCACCGGCGAAGAATTCATGGAAATCCTGAACCGGAAGGAAGCAGCGCCGGCAGAAACTGAGTAAAATTTTATTCGAAACTTATATAATAGGAAGAAATCCGAAACAGGCGTCCGGACAGAAAAATAATTACTGTCCGAACGCCTGTTTTGTGCTATAATGGAAAGGTATATGGAAAAGAGTATGAAAACAGGGAGTAAAACAGACATTATGGCACGAGGCAGAAGAGGAAAAGGAAAAAATCAGGCAAAGCGTTTTCTGCTGGCGGTGGTGGCGCTGGTGCTGGCAGCCATCTATCCGGTACAGGAGCAGCTTACGAAAGAGACAGGCGGAACCGCCGTGTCCGACGGTTCCACGCTGGAGGTCCATTATCTGGATATCGGACAGGGCGACTGCACCTTGATACGGCAGGGCGACCATGCCATGCTCATCGACGCAGGCAATAACAGCAAGGGAACCAAGGTGCAGGCCTATCTGGAAAATCAGGGCATCAATCATCTGGACTATGTCATCGGTACCCATCCGGACGCGGATCACATCGGCGGTCTGGACGTGATTATCTACAAATTCGACTGTGATCAGGTGTGGATGCCCGATTACAGCAAGGATACCCGGACCTACGACGACGTGATTCAGGCGGTAAAAGCCAGGGATTACAAGGTGACCCATCCGAAAGCGGGCGACGTATATACGCTGGGCGAGGCGGAGGTCACGGTGGTGTGCCCGGTGAAGGACAGCTACGGCAGTAATGCCAATGACTATTCTATCGGAGTGCGGGTGCAGTTTGGCGAAAACAGCTTCTTATTTACCGGGGACGCGGAAGAGCATTCTGAGGAAGATATGGTGGCCAGCGGCGAGAACCTGAAGGCCGACGTCTACAAAGCGGCTCACCACGGCAGCCGCACCGCCAATACGGAGAACTTTATAAAGGCCATCGATCCCCGGTATGTGGTCTTCAGCTGCGGCGAGGGAAATACCTACGGACACCCCCATGCGGAGGTCCTGGACAGGCTTCGGAAGATGGGAATCCAGATCTTCCGGACCGATGATCAGGGAACCGTAGTGGCCGTGTCAGACGGACAAACGATCGCCTTTAACACATCCCCGTCAGATAACTGGACGCCGGGAGAACCGAAAGGAAAGTAGAGGAAAAAGCAATGGAACAGATAGAAGATAAGAAACAGTTCGCGGTGCTGATTGACTCGGATAACATCAGCGCCAGGTATGCGGCAAGCATTTTCAATGAGATCGAAAACTACGGATATGCGTCCTTCCGACGGATCTATGGAAACTGGTCCGGCAAGTCCAACGGCTGGAAGGAGCAGGTGCTTCTGGAAAATTCCATCACGCCGGTTCAGCAGTTTTCCTACACTACAGGCAAAAACTCCACCGATATGGCCATGGTCATCGACGCCATGGATATCCTGTATTCGGGAAAGGTGGATGGCTTCTGCCTGGTGACCAGCGACAGTGATTTCACCCGGCTTGCCATGCGCCTCCGGGAGGAGAATATGTACGTCATCGGTATGGGCGAGTCCAAGACCCCCATGGCCCTGACCAAGGCCTGTAACAAATTTATCCACCTGAATCTCATCAACAAGCAGGTTGCCGATACAGAGACAGTGTCCGTTTCCGGCGGACAAAAGAAGAGTGGAAAGACAATGGCCGAGGAAGAGCATGGAAGCGCCGTGACGCCTCTGACCCAGATCGAGGACGCCATCATTTCCATCATCAACGATAATGAGAACAAGGGCAAGATCACCTATCTGGGAGAACTGGGAAGCCGTTTAAACGATCGCTTCACCGATTTTGATGTGCGTAATTACGGCTACACCAAGCTCATGGTATTCCTGCAGGATACCTGCCCCCGCTTAAGTCTCTACCAGCAGGATTCTGCCTGGGCAGTGGGCCTGAAGGGCGATCTGGACAGGACAAAGCTGGAGAAAGAGATTCTGGTCTTTATCCAGAACAGCGGCGGTCAGGTGGAAAACCTGTCGGTCATCTATGATAATATCCATAAAAAGTATCCCTCCTTCGATCTGAAGGATTACGGCTACAGCCGTCTGTCCAGTTTCCTGCGGAGCATCCGCTCCCTTTCTGTCAGCGGCAATGTGGTCAGCATCAAGGAGAAAAAAGGATGAGAGAAGAACACTGTTCCATGAAGCCGCTGGACGAGGTGGCTGGCTTTCCGGTGCGACCGGGCCTGTATGAGATGTATGGAGCCACGGCTCTGGAGGAGGGCGTGAACTTCACGGTCCATTCCCATGGAGCCACTTCCTGCGAGCTGCTGCTTTATCACCGGAAGGCGAAGGAGCCCTATGCGGTGCTGCCTTTTCCGGAGCGTTACCGGATCGGGAAAGTTTATTCTATGATCGTCTTCGGACTGGATATCGAGGAATTTGAATACGCTTACCGGCTGGACGGCCCCTGGAATCCGGAGAAGGGTCTGCTGTTCAGCCGGGATCATGTGCTTCTGGATCCTTATGCCCGGGCTGTGACCGGCCAGAGCGTCTGGGGAGAGATGCAGAAGCAGGAGGGTCTTTATCATGCACGGGTGGTGAAGAATAACTTTGATTGGGGCGACGCTCCGGATCCAAGCTATGACATGAGTGATCTCATCATTTATGAGCTCCATGTGCGGGGCTTTACAAGACATTCTTCCTCCGGTGTGAAGCATCCGGGAACCTTTGCGGGCCTGCGGGAAAAGATTCCCTACCTGCGGGAGCTGGGTGTTACGGCAGTGGAGCTGATGCCTATTTTCGAGTTCGACGAGACCATGGGAAAGCGTGAGGTGGACGGACGGACCCTGCTGGATTACTGGGGCTATAATACAGTCAGCTTTTTCGCACCGAATACCGCTTATACAGCTGCGGAGGAGTATAACCGGGAGGGCACGGAACTGAAGGAGCTGATCCGGGATCTCCACGGAGCGGGAATCGAAGTCATTCTGGACGTGGTGTTCAATCACACTGCCGAGGGAAATGAAAATGGTCCCTTTATCTCCTTTAAGGGCTTTGACAACCAGATTTATTATATGCTGACGCCGGAGGGCTTTTACTATAACTTCAGCGGCTGCGGCAATACCCTGAACTGCAATCATCCCATCGTCCAGGAACTGATCGTGGAGTGTCTGCGTTACTGGGTGAGCCAGTACAGGGTGGACGGCTTTCGCTTTGATCTGGCCAGTATCCTGGGACGCAGCGAGGATGGATCCCCCATGAGCAACCCGCCTTTGTTAAAACAGCTGGCTTTTGACCCACTTCTGGGGAATACCAAGCTGATTGCCGAGGCCTGGGACGCGGGTGGTCTCTATCAGGTAGGCAGCTTTCCGGCATGGAAGCGCTGGGCCGAGTGGAATGGCCGTTATCGGGATACGCTCCGCAGCTTCTTGAAGGGGGATTACTGGTTTGCCCCGGAGGCGGCCAGCCGGATCGCAGGCTCCGGGGATCTGTATTCGGAAAATCATACGGGCTACAGCGGATCGAATTCTTCCGTGAACTTTCTGACCTGCCACGACGGCTTCACCCTGCGGGATTTGTACAGCTATAATGGCAAGCATAATGAAGCCAATGGCTGGAACAATACAGACGGGGCTGATGACAATCGGAGCTGGAACTGCGGGGAAGAGGGAGAAACGAAGGAGCCCCGGGTGCGGAAGCTTCGCCTGCGGCTCATGAAGAATGCCTGCGCGGTACTTCTGTGCAGCAGAGGCACGCCCATGTTCCCGGCCGGGGACGAGCGGGGAAAGACCCAGTGTGGCAATAATAACGCTTACTGTCAGGACAATGAGATCTCCTGGATGAACTGGGAGGAGACAGAGGAGGCGGTGGAGCTCTATGAATTCTTCCGGTTCATGATAGGCTTCCGAAAATCCCACCCGGCCATCCGAAGAGAGCTGCCAAAAGCGGTCTGCGGGTTTCCGGGTATCAGTTTCCATACGGAGAGGGCATGGGACAGTGCGCTGACCTCGGATACCAGAGCCTTCGGCGTTCTGTACGCGGGGTATGAGAAAGAAAAGAACCGGGACGATCTGGTCTATCTGGCTGTGAATCCCTGGTGGGAGGGCATCCATGTGGCGTTGCCGGCCTTGCCGGAGGGAAAGGTCTGGATCTTAAGGGTCTGCACCTGCGACGGGGAGGCCGGAGCCTTTTATCCGGAAGGGAAAGAAAAAGAGGCCCGGGGAGACAGCCTGTATCTGGGAGCCCGTTCCGTTCTGGTTCTGGAGGCCCGGGAAGAAAACTAAAAAGGAAAATGAAAATGCTGATTGACTTAATGGAATTACTTGTGAAAATCATATTGATTATGGGAGCCGGTTATTTCTTCGCCAAAAAGAAGATTATCACACCCCAGGTAAAGCAGAGCCTGTCTACGGTACTGGTGCATATCGTACTGTATTTCAGTATCCTGTCCTCTTCCCAGCAGGCACTGAATACGGAGTATCTGAAGGGAATTCTGATGGTGTTCCTGGCGTCCTCCGTCTACTATGCGGTATCTATTCCGGTGATGCTGGGACTGGGAAAGGCCATGGGGCTTTCCCGGGGCAAAAAAGAGATCTTTACTACCATGGCGGTATTCGCCAATGTGGGCTTTATTGGGTTTTCCATGATCAGCGAGATCGTGGGGGAGGAGGGCGTGCTCTACGCGGTGGCCTATAACGCGGCTTATAATATCTTCTTCTTTTCCTGGGGTCTGTCCCTGCTGGCAAAGGGGACAGGGAAGACCCAGAAGGTCTCGCCAAAGGATATCCTGACCAATAAGATGCTGCTGGTATCGGTACTGGCCATTGTCTTCTATATGCTGCCCGTCCGGTTCCCGGCTTTCTTAAGCACTACCCTGTCCTCCGTGGGAGGGATGATGATGCCCATTTCCATGCTGGTCATCGGAGCGGAGATCGCGGAAATGAAAGTGGGCGATATCCTGAGGGACAAGTATTCTTTCGCCGTGTCCTTTCTGCGGCTCATTGCCATCCCGATTCTGATGATTCCGGTGGTGAAGCTTCTGGGCTTTTCTGCCAATACGGCCATGACCTTCGTGGTGCTTTCCGCCCTTCCGGCAGGCTCGTTGAATGTTATCATGGCCCAGGAGTACCGGTGCGAGCCGGAGTTCGCGGCCCGGGCGGTGGCCCAGTCCATGCTTCTGATGCTGGTAACCCTGCCGGTGGTGATTATGCTGGTTAAAGTTATCTGATAAGTTTTGACAAGTTTGAAAAAAAGAATTGACAAATTTATTTAAGCGGGGGTAAGATAGTAACCGATATTATTTACATATCAGTTTTCAAAAGGAGGAAACTATTATGAAAAAGGCATTAAGCTTACTTCTGGCTGGTTCCATGGTTCTTTCCCTCGCAGCTTGCGGCGGTTCCAAGGACACCACGACCACAACAGACAGCTCTTCTGCTTCTTCTGACGCAGCAGGAAGCGACACATTCAAGATCGGCGGCACAGGCCCCATCACCGGCGGCGCTGCTATCTATGGAAACGCAGTAAAGAACGGTATCCAGATCGCAGTTGACGAGATCAACGCAGCAGGCGGTATCAACGGATATCAGATCGACTATAACTTCCAGGATGACGAGCACGACGCTGAGAAGGCTGTCAATGCTTACAACAACCTGAAGGACTGGGGTATGCAGGTTCTCATCGGAACCACCACCAGCGCACCCTGTATCGCAGTTGTAGAGAAGACCCATGAGGACAATATGTTCCAGATCACTCCGTCCGGAACAGCAGTAGAGTGCGTACAGTATGACAACGCATACCGTATGTGCTTCTCCGACCCGACACAGGGTACTGAGTCCGCAAAGTACATCGGCGAGAACGGAATGGCACAGAAGGTAGCTGTTATCTACGACAGCTCTGACGTATATTCCACCGGTATCTATGAGGCATTTGCTGAGGAGGCTGCAAACCAGCCCTTCGAAATCGTGTCCGTAGAGGCTTTCACGGCTGATAACAAGACTGACTTCTCCGTACAGGTTCAGAAATCTAAGGATGCAGGCGCAGACCTGCTGTTCATGCCCTTCTACTACACAGAGGCTTCTCTGGTACTGGCAGAGTGCAACAAGCAGGGCTATGAGCCGACCTTCTTTGGCTGCGACGGTATGGACGGAATCCTGGGCGTAGAGAACTTCGATACCGCTCTGGCAGAGGGACTGACCTTCCTGGCTCCCTTCGTTGCAAAGTCTGAGGATGAGCAGGTACAGAGCTTCGTATCCAAGTACGAGGAAGCTTACGGCGAGACTCCGAACCAGTTCGCTGCTGACGCTTACGACTGCGTTTATGTAGTAAAGGCTGCTATCGAGGCGGCAGGCGCTACCCCGGATATGAGCGTATCCGATCTGTGCGATGCCATGAAGGCAGCTATGGCTGACGTATCCTACAGCGGTATTACCGGAAAGGACATCACCTGGGGCGAGGATGGCGAGCCGAACAAGGCTCCGCTGGTAGTTAAGGTTGTAGACGGAGAGTACACAGAGCTGTAAGTTACAGATCGTGTTACGATAACCCAACGAGGGGATTCTGCAGAAGGATCCTCTCGTTTTCGCATATACGACAGAGAACTTCCGCGGAAAACGGGAAATATGTCGTGTTAATGCAATAAAGTGTTGTGCGAGCGCAGCTTCTATGCTATAATGGAACGCAAACTCGTAAAACAGAAAAAAGAAGAGGTGTTATGTATGATAGGATTTATATCCTACCTGGTGAACGGCATCAGTCTGGGCAGTGTGTACGCGCTGATCGCGCTGGGCTACACCATGGTATACGGTATCGCGAAGATGCTGAACTTCGCGCATGGAGACGTTATTATGATTGGCGCTTACGTGGTATTTACCACAGTCAGTGGTATGGGACTTCCGCCGGTGCTGGGCGTTCTGATTTCCGTAGTGGCATGTACGGTGCTGGGCGTTCTGATTGAGCGGATTGCCTACAAGCCCCTGAGAAAGGCTTCTAAGCTGGCAGTACTGATTACCGCCATCGGTGTCAGCTATTTTCTACAGAACGTAGCACTTCTGATTTATGGGGCTAATACAAAGTCATTTACATCTGTGGTAACCGTTCCGGCCCTGAAGCTCATGGACGGACAGCTGGTGCTCTCCGGCGAGACCATTGTGACAGTTCTGGCCTGCCTGATTATCATGGCCGGTCTGATGCTCTTTATGAAGTATTCTAAGTCTGGACGCGCCATGCTGGCGGTATCTGAGGACAGCGGAGCGGCACAGCTGATGGGTGTCAATGTCAATGCCACCATTGCGCTGACCTTCGCCATCGGTTCCGCCCTGGCAGCTATCGCAGGCGTGCTGATGTGTTCTTCCTATCCGGCTCTGACACCCTATACGGGAGCTATGCCCGGTATCAAAGCCTTCGTAGCAGCGGTATTTGGCGGTATCGGTTCCATCCCGGGTGCCTTTATCGGCGGTATTTTGCTGGGCATTATTGAGATCTTAAGCAAGGCTTATATTTCCTCCCAGCTGGCGGACGCCATCGTGTTCGCGGTCCTGATTGTGGTTCTGCTTGTGAAGCCCACCGGACTTCTGGGTAAGCAGATCCAGGAGAAAGTGTAGGTGGAGAAGATGAAGAAAATGAGCAAACAGCTTCGCAGCAATCTGATTACATACGGAATTGTAGTTGCAGCTTATATTATCGTAACCTTTTGTATGCAGGCGGGCATGGTGTCAAGTTTGTTAAAGGGACTGCTGGTTCCCCTTTGCGTCTATGTGATTCTGGCTATTTCCCTGAACCTGACCGTAGGTATCCTGGGAGAGCTGAGTCTGGGACACGCGGGCTTTATGTGCGCGGGCGCTTTTTCCAGTGCGCTGTTTTCTAAAATCACAGCAGATGTGATTCAGCCTGCAGGTCTGCGGTTTTTCCTGGCGCTGCTGATTGGAACAGTAGTGGCGGCCATATTCGGCTTGCTGATTGGTATCCCGGTACTGCGTCTGAAGGGCGACTACCTGGCTATCGTTACCCTGGCCTTCGGCGAGATCATTAAGAACGTGGTCAATGTAGTGTTCCTGGGGCGGGACAGCGCAGGTTTTCATATGTCCACCAAAGATAGTATTTCGCTGGGACTGGAGCCGGGCGGACAGGTATTGATCAAGGGACCTCAGGGAATCACCGGAACCCCCAATGATTCCACCTTTCTCATCGGTATTATCCTGATCCTGGTGACGCTGTTTATCGTCATCAATCTGATCAACTCCCGTACGGGCCGCGCTATCATGGCCATTCGTGATAACCGGATCGCGGCTGAGTCCGTAGGTATCGATATTACCAAATACAAGCTGTTGGCCTTCAGCGTATCCGCAGCTCTGGCAGGAACCGCCGGCGTACTGTACGCCCATAACCTGTCTACCCTGATTGCGCTGCCGAAGAACTTCGGCTATAACATGTCCATTATGATTCTGGTATTCGTGGTTCTGGGCGGCATCGGCAATATCCGCGGTTCCATCATCGCTGCCGTGGTACTGACCCTGCTTCCGGAGATGCTCCGTGCCCTGAACGATTACCGTATGCTGATCTACGCAGTGGTTCTGATCGCCACCATGATCTTCACCTCCAGCCAGGGAGGCCAGGAGATCCAGGAGCGGATGAAGGCGTTTTTCAAGCGGAGAAGCAAAGCAGAGGAGGGAAAGTAAGATGGCATTACTGGAAGTAAAGAATCTTGGAATCTCCTTTGGCGGACTTCGCGCCGTGGACGACTTCCACATGGAGATAGAACAGGGACAGTTATACGGTCTCATCGGCCCCAACGGAGCCGGAAAGACCACGGTGTTCAATCTGCTGACCGGTGTGTATGAACCCACCGATGGCTATATCATGCTGGACGGCGAGAATATCACCGGGAAAAAGACCATTGAGATCAACAAGCACGGCATCGCCCGTACCTTCCAGAACATCCGATTATTCAGTGAACTGACAGTTCTGGACAACGTAAAAGTAGGACTTCACAATCATTACAAATATTCGACCCTGACCGGTATCCTCCGCCTGCCCAGATACTATAAGGTGGAGAAGGAGATGAACGAGCGGGCCATGGAGCTTCTGAAGGTCTTCGATCTGGATAAGGAGGCCGACTACAAAGCGTCCAACCTGCCCTATGGTAAGCAGAGAAAGCTGGAGATCGCCAGAGCCCTGGCGACGGATCCGAAGCTTCTGCTTCTGGATGAGCCGGCGGCCGGCATGAACCCCAACGAGACACTGGAACTGATGAAGACCATACGGTTTGTACGGGATAAATTCCATATGACGATTCTTCTGATCGAGCACGATATGAAGCTGGTATCCGGCATCTGCGAGAAGCTGACTGTCCTTAACTTCGGTCAGGTTCTGACAGAGGGCCCCACCGCAGAGGTGCTGAAGGATCCGAAGGTAATCACGGCTTACCTGGGAGAATAGGAGGAACGAGAATATGGCAATGCTGGAAGTAAAAGACATACAGGTATATTATGGCATGATTCAGGCCATTAAAGGAATCTCCTTCGAGGTAAACGAGGGTGAGATCATTGCCCTGATCGGAGCCAACGGAGCAGGTAAGACCACCACTCTGCAGACCATCACCGGACTGGTTTCCCCGAAGCATGGAGAGATTTTCTTTGAGGGACAGGATATCACGAAGATTCCTGCCCACAAGATCGTATCCATGGGAATGGCCCACGTCCCCGAGGGACGCCGGGTATTCGCGCAGCTGAGCGTTCTGGATAACCTGAAGCTGGGCGCCTTCACCCGGAAAGACAAAGAGGAGATCGAGGAGACTCTGGTCCGTGTATACAAGCGCTTTCCCCGTCTGGAGGAGCGTAAGAACCAGATGGCAGGAACCCTGTCCGGAGGCGAGCAGCAGATGCTGGCCATGGGCCGTGCCCTCATGTCCCATCCGAAGATCATCCTGATGGATGAGCCCTCCATGGGCCTGTCCCCCATCTTCGTAAACGAGATTTTCGACATCATCCAGGAAGTAAGCAAGAGCGGCACCACCGTTCTCCTGGTAGAGCAGAACGCAAAGAAAGCTCTCTCCATCGCCAACAGAGGCTACGTCCTGGAGACCGGCAAGATCGTCCTGGAAGGCGACGCCAAGATGCTTCTGGATAATGACCAGGTTAAGAAAGCGTATCTGGGAGAATAAAAAGAAGAATAAGAAGTAACAAAAATCCCCGTGGGCTCAAAGCCTCGCGGGGAATCTTTGTTATTTAGACATTTTATCGGAATTTACTCAGCATGCTCCAGCGCCAGAGTCTTGGTGGTAGCGTCGCATACTTCAGTCGGTCCGTAGTACTGGATAGCACCCGGATAAACGAAGCAGGTATCCTCAGCCCACTGCTCACGATGAGCCTCGAAGTATTTGAAGGGAGCGCCGTCCAGCTCAACCAGAGCCTTCTTGATAACGGGCTTGTCCTCGCCATGTCTTCTTTCGATGTTCATCATCTTGGTAATGGGCATACCGCCTGCAACCCACTCGCTGGCCGGCTTGGACAGGTTGGAAACCTTGGACAGGTATCCATTATAACCGTACTGGATCAGCATGAATGCGTTGTAACCCAGAGAGTAGCAGTAGTCGGAATCGAAGTTGGACGGGAATGCGCATCTTCCTTCGTATCCCAGGAAATGATGCAGAGCGGAGAACTTACCGTTGTAGGTTCCGGCAGCTCTTCTTGCTTCCAGTTTATCCTTAACCAGAGCGGAGAACAGCTTCTCAGACTCGATCAGGGAAACCTGTACATTGCCGTGGGGATCTCTCTCCAGGAACAGCTGCTGCTGGATAGCCTGGGGCAGGATAGCGAATACTTCCATGGACTCCTTGGTCAGGCCCTTCTCGATGAAGGAATACTTCTCTTCCCAGGTAGCCAGAGCGTTGAATGCCTCAGCCTTGCTGCCTGCCAGAAGCTCATTGATCTCCTGAATCAGTACGGAGAACTCCGGTACGAACTCAACCACACCCTCAGGAATGATAGCCACACCAAAGTTCATGCCCTTTGCAGCTCTCTTTGCTACAGAGTCAGCGATGTAGTCAGCGATCTGGGACAGGGACATCTTCTTTGCAGCTACTTCCTCAGAAACCAGGCAGATGCTGGGCTGAGTCTGCAGAGCGCACTCCAGAGCCACGTGAGAAGCGCTTCTTCCCATAACCTTTACGAAATGCCAGTATTTCTTAGCGGAGTTTGCGTCACGCTCGATATTACCGATGATCTCGCTGTAGGTCTTGGTAGCGGTATCGAAACCGAAGGAGCACTCGATATCCTCGTTCTTCAGGTCGCCGTCGATGGTCTTCGGGCAGCCGATAACCTGAACGCCGGTATTGTGTGCTGCGAAGTACTCAGCCAGTACGGCAGCGTTTGTATTGGAATCGTCGCCGCCGATGATAACAACAGCGGTTACGCCATGCTTCTTGCATACTTCGGAAACGATAGCGAACTGCTCCTCAGTCTCCAGCTTGGTACGGCCGGAACCGATGATATCGAATCCGCCGGTGTTACGGTACTGGTTGATGAACTCATCGTCGAACTCTACGAAATCATCGTTGATCAGTCCGCTGGGGCCGCCCTTGAAACCGTACAGAACGTTCTCCTTGTTGGTAGCCTTCAGCGCGTCGTAGAGACCGCAGATAACGTTGTGTCCGCCCGGAGCCTGTCCGCCGGAAAGGATTACGCCTACCACCTGCTTCTTGGGAGCAGAAGTGTTCTGGCCTTTCTCGAAGGTGATTTCCTTCTCACCGTAGGTGTTCGGGAACAGCGCCTTGATCTTGTCCTGATCTGCTACGCTCTGTGTCGCTTCGCCTTCTTTTACGCAAATATCTGCGATGCCGTTTCTGAGCATGCCCGGAAGCTTCGGAGTGTACTCATATCTGGCTTTCTGTAAAGCTGAAATTTCCATAACAAAAATCTCCTTTATAAAAATTTGTAACATTATAGTTCGGTTCGATTTTAATATATTTTGGGGAAAAAGTAAACAAGTACCGGGGAAAAAAAGCAGGATTTTCGGGAAAAAAGGAAAGGCAGGAAAAAAATTTGCGAATAGTCCTTGCCAGACGGACAAAAGTGTGCTATAGTCAACACGGTCGAAAAACACAAACCGATGAACTCTGGAGAGTCTCAAGCGATGAGCGCCGAAGGTGTAACACAGACGAAAAACAAACGTCTGTCTATCTCTCAGGCAAAAGGACAGGGCTTACATAAGCAGATTGTTCTACTCTTTGGAGGGCTGATTGAAAAATCAGCTCTTATTTTTGCGCCAAAATCCGGAAAAAAGGGAAAAGCGCAGCGAAATACGTGAAAAAGAGAGGGAAAAAGCGATGTTGGAATTTGTGAAAGCAGTGAATGAATGGATGTGGGGGTTGATTCTGCTCATCATCCTGTGCGGTACGGGAATCTTCTTTACGATTCGTTTGAAGTTTATTCAGGTACGGAAGTTCGGAGAGGGCTGCCGCCTTGTATTTGGACACTTTAAGTCATCCGGTGGAGAGCGGAAAGAGGGCGAGATGACCCCGTTCCAGTCTCTGGCCACCGCCATAGCGGCCCAGGTAGGTACGGGTAATCTGACCGGAGCGGCTACGGCCCTGATTGCGGGCGGTCCGGGAGCCATCTTCTGGATGTGGGTCAGCGCCTTTTTCGGAATGGCGACTATCTACGGCGAGGCCACCCTTGCCCAGGAATATAAGACAAAGAAGGACGGCGAGGTGACCGGAGGCCCGGTTTACTACATCCATCAGGCGTTTAAAGGAACCTTCGGACGGGTTCTGGCCGTGATTTTCGCGGTATTTATCATCCTGGCCCTGGGCTTCATGGGCAATATGGTACAGTCAAACTCCATCGGCGCGGCATTTTCCGGCGTCTTTGAATCCAGGAACATGAATATCCCGCCGGTGGCCATCGGTATTCTTCTGGCCGTGATCGCAGCCTTTATCTTTGTGGGAGGCACCACGAGACTGGCAGCGGTGGTAGAAAAAGTAGTTCCCTTCATGGCGGGCATCTATATCGTAGGAAGCCTGATTCTGATCGGCATGAATATTACCGCTCTTCCGGGCGCGTTTAAAATGATTTTCGTGGGTGCCTTTAATCCGACTGCAGTGGTCGGCGGCGCGGCAGGTATCACCGTACGGGAAGCCATCCGCTACGGCGTGGCCCGGGGACTTTTCTCCAATGAGGCCGGTATGGGTTCCACACCCCATGCTCATGCGCGGGCGGCGGCGAAAAATCCCCATGAGCAGGGACTGACTGCCATGATCAGCGTCTTCATTGATACCTTTATTGTACTGAATCTGACAGTATTCTCCGTGCTGACTACCGGAGCCCTGGATTCCGGCAAGGACGGCATCGCCCTGACCCAGGAGGCATTTATGAGAGGATTCGGAAGCTTTGGAGATATTTTCGTGGCCATCTGCCTTCTGTTCTTTGCCTTCTCTACGGTGCTGAGCTGGCATTTCTTCGGGCAAATCAACGTGCAGTACCTGTTCGGCAAAAAAGCGGTGAAGGTTTACTCCATCATTGTCGTAGCTTTTATTATCGTAGGTTCCACCCTGAAAGTAGACCTGGTATGGGAGCTGGCAGATTTCTTTAACGGTCTGATGGTTATCCCGAACGCCATGGCCCTGATAGCCCTGAGCGGTGTCGTGGTGGGAATCAGTAAGAAATACGGAAAAAAATAAAGTGAGAAAAGGATACCGTCGGCATTCATAGGAAGGATGCCGGCGGTATTTTTTATGGAATAGGAAATTCCGATAGAATTCCCTATTCCATAAAAGCAAGCAGAGCTTGCAAAGATGCGCACTCGGCGCAGTGGTAGATGGTTGCTGAAGCAACCGCGCCTCAGCGCGAGAATGTGCCAATGGCACATTCTTTCTTAGTTTCAGAGTGGAAAAAAGAAATCTTACGCAATCCCTGATTGAAATGGGGGTTATACTTGTGATATACTAAACCTAGTATTGAGCAGTGTGAGTACTGCGGACTACAAGAAGGAGATCCGAACATGAAACGAGTATTACTGAAATTAAGCGGTGAGGCTCTTGCGGGAGAGAAGCACACAGGCTTTGATGAGGCTACGGTTCTGGGCGTGGCAAATCAGGTGAAGACTCTGGTGGACGACGGCATTCAGGTAGGTATCGTCATCGGAGGCGGTAATTTCTGGAGAGGCCGTACCAGTGAGAATATGGAGCGTACCAAGGCAGACCAGATTGGCATGCTGGCTACGGTTATGAATTGTATCTACACCTCCGAAATTTTCCGCTCTGTAGGAATGAAGACCCAGGTATATACCCCCTTTGTATGCGGCGGCTTTGCCAAGCTGTTTACCAAGGATGAGGCGGTATCATTTTTGGAGGAAGGCGGCGTAGCGTTCTTTGCAGGCGGTACCGGACACCCCTATTTTTCCACAGATACAGGCACGACCCTTCGGGCCATTGAGATCGAGGCAGATGTGATTCTGCTGGCCAAGGCCATCGATGGCGTTTATGACAGCGATCCCAAGGTGAATCCGGACGCGAAGAAGTACGACGAGATCTCCATCGCTGAGGTGGTAGACAAGCGTCTGGCCGTCATGGATCTGACTGCTTCCATCATGTGCATGGAGAATAAGATGCCCATGCTGGTATTCGGCCTGGAGGGCGAGAACAGCATTGTAAATACCGTAAGAGGTAAGTTTAACGGAACAAAAATTACCGTATAAGTATTAACTGACTGGAGGATTTGAATATGGATGAGAGATTAAAAGTATATGAAGAGAAGATGACAAAGTCTTACGACGCCATGATCCGGGAGCTGACGGCGATCCGTGCAGGCCGGGCCAATCCCCATGTGCTGGACAAGCTGAAGGTGGATTACTACGGAACACCGACCCCCATTCAGCAGGTGGGAAATATCTCCGTACCGGAGCCCAGAATGCTGCAGATTCAGCCCTGGGAAAAGAGCCTGATCAAGGCCATCGAGAAAGCGATTATGACCTCTGATCTTGGCATTACACCGTCCAATGACGGCACTGTGATCCGTCTGGTATTCCCGGAGCTGACAGAGGAGCGCAGAAAGGATCTGGTAAAGGATATCAAAAAGAAGGGCGAGGCTGCCAAGGTAGCCATCCGCAATATCCGTCGTGACGCCAATGAAGCCTTCAAGAAACAGAACAAGGCCAATGAGATTTCCGAGGACGACATGAAGGATCTGGAGACCAAGACTCAGAAGATGACTGATAAGTACATTGCGGACATCGATAAGGCAGTGGAGGAGAAGTCCAAGGAGATTATGACCGTATAAGGACTTCATGCAAGAAAACAGGAGGGGACGGGCGGCTGCTTTTTGCTGCCCGTCCCATTGTGCGATTCAGACAGATGGAGCATCGGGTCGCCGGAATAACACGGAGGAATAAAAAATGGAAGAAAACAGAAAGATACCGCAGCATGTGGCCATCATTCTGGACGGCAACGGCCGTTGGGCCAGGGCCAAGGGGATGCCACGGAACTACGGACATGCCCAGGGTAGCAAGAATGTGGAAACCATCTGCCGGGAAGCCTGGAATATGGGAATCAAGTATTTGACCGTCTACGCTTTTTCCACAGAAAACTGGAAGCGTCCTCAGGATGAGGTGGACGCCCTGATGAAGCTTTTGCGGAATTATATGAAGACCTGTCTGAAGACCGCGGAGAAGAACCATATGCGGGTACGGGTCATCGGCGATAAGACCCGTCTGGATCCGGATATTCAGGAGAGGATCATGGAACTGGAGGAAGCGTCGAAGAATAATGACGGCCTGAATTTCCAGATCGCCATCAATTACGGCAGCCGGGATGAGATGATCCGGGCCATGAAGAAGATGGCGGCGGATCGGGACGCCGGGAAGCTTACGTTGGAAGATATCAGCGAGAGTACCTTTGAGAGCTACCTGGATACGGCGGGAATTCCGGATCCGGATCTGCTGATCCGCACCAGCGGTGAGCAGCGGCTGTCCAACTATCTGCTGTGGCAGCTGGCCTATTCCGAGTTTTATTTTGCCGACGTACACTGGCCGGATTTCTCAAAAGCTGAATTGGAAAAGGCCATTGACGCGTATAATAAGCGTGACAGACGCTACGGCGGCGTAAGGGAGGAATAAGATGAAGTCATTTCTTACGAGACTGATAAGCGGCATTGTGCTGCTGGCAATTATTATATCCACAGGAATCGCGGGCGGTCCGGTACTGTTTGGATTTACCCTTCTGATTTCCCTGATTGGATACTGGGAGTTTCTAAAGGTCTTCGGACTGGAGAAAAAAGCCCCAGGTATCTGTGGCATGATTTTTGCGGTACTTTATTATGGAGCTGTTTACATGGGGGAAGCTTTGAACCTGGCTGGGCCCCTTTTGCTGGTGGCCTTCCTGATGGTGCTGATGGGCATCTATGTGGTGACTTTTCCGAAGTATAAGACCGACGAGATCACCGCGCCCTTTTTCGGCCTGGTGTATGTGGCCCTGATGCTTTCTTTCTTATACCAGACCCGCATGATTCCTGTGGAGGGAAAAAATACGCCCATTGTGTATTTCCTGATTTTCATTTGTTCCTGGGGCTGCGATACCTGTGCTTACGCAGTGGGAATGCTTATCGGGAAACACAAGATGGCTCCTGTCTTAAGTCCGAAGAAGTCTGTGGAGGGTGGTATCGGCGGTATTGTGGGCGCAGCCCTTCTGGGAGCCATTTACGGCCTGATTTTTGAGCTGGACTGGCAGGGCTGTGTGATTCTGTGCGCGGCTGGCGGCGCCGTGTCCCAGATCGGTGATCTGGCGGCTTCGGCCATCAAGCGGAACCATGCTATTAAGGATTACGGCCATCTGATTCCGGGACACGGCGGTATCCTGGATCGGTTCGACAGCGTGATCTTTACCGCACCGATCATTTACGCGCTGACCCTTCTGGTGTTCAGCCGATAGAGTTTCATAAGGCAATGAGGAGAAAAGCATGAAGAAGATAGCAATTCTGGGCTCCACCGGTTCCATCGGAACCCAGACTCTGGAAGTGGCGAGAAATAACGGCGATCTGGAAATCGTATCTTTGGCTGCAGGCAGCAATGTGAAGAAACTGGAGGAGCAGATCCGGGAGTTCCATCCGAGAACCGTGGCAGTCTGGACGGAAGAAAAGGCAAAAGAACTGCGGGACGCAGTAAAAGATTTGGATGTGAAGATTGTATCCGGTATGGATGGCCTCATTGAGGTCTGCACCATCCCGGAGGCGGAGATCGTGGTGACTGCCATTGTAGGAATGATCGGAATCGTTCCCACTATTGCGGCCATGAAAGCAGGAAAAGACATTGCCCTGGCCAACAAAGAAACATTGGTGACCGCAGGGCATATCATTATACCACTGGCGAAAGAGACCGGCGTGAAGATTCTGCCGGTGGACAGCGAGCACAGCGCCATTTTCCAGTGTCTGAACGGAGAAACAAAAGGTCAGCTTAAAAAGATTCTGCTGACGGCCTCCGGCGGACCTTTCCGCGGGAAAAAAATAGAAGATCTGAAGAATATTCAGGTGGAGGATGCCCTGAAACATCCTAACTGGGCCATGGGCCGGAAGATCACCATCGATTCGTCCACCCTGGTGAACAAGGGACTGGAAATGATGGAGGCGAAATGGCTTTTCGGCGTGGAACCGAAGGATATCCAGATCGTGGTACAGCCCAAGAGTATCATTCATTCCATGGTGGAATTCGTGGACGGGGCGGTCATCGCTCAGCTTGGCACACCGGATATGAAGCTGCCCATCCAGTATGCCCTGTATTATCCGGAGCGCAGATTCCTGCCGGGTGAGCGGCTGGATTTCTGGAAGCTGACAGAGATCACCTTTGAAAAGCCGGATATGGAGACTTTCCGGGGACTGAAGCTTGCCTTTGACGCGGCTGCTGCGAGCGGTTCCATGCCCACGGTCTACAATGCAGCCAACGAGCGGGCGGTAGCCAAGTTTCTGGATCGGAAGATTGCCTATCTGCAGATTCCCGAAATCATCGAGACCTGTATGGGGCATCATAAGGTAAAAGAAAATCCGTCTGTGGAGGATATTCTGGAAACAGAACAGGCGGTATACGAATTCATCGAAAGCAGGTGGTAGCTTGAAGATTATACTTGCGCTTCTGATATTCAGCCTGATTGTGCTGTTCCATGAGTTTGGCCATTTTCTGCTGGCCAAGCGCGGCGGCATCGCAGTGACGGAGTTTTCTTTGGGAATGGGCCCCCGGATTTTAAGTAAACAGATCGGAGAGACCCGGTATTCTTGGAAACTTCTGCCCTTCGGCGGTTCCTGTATGATGGTGGGCGAGGACGGCGATAGCGACGACGAGAACGCTTTCGGGAAAAAATCCGTGTGGACCCGGATTTCCGTGGTGGCGGCGGGACCTATTTTCAACTTTATTCTGGCCTTTTTCCTGTCTTTATTCATCATCGGCAGTATCGGCTACGACGCGCCGGATGTGGTGGCTGTGGCAGATGGCTACCCGGCGGCGGAAGCAGGTATTCAGCCGGGAGACCGGATCGTGCAGATGAATCACACGAAGATTCATGTGTACCGGGAGGTCAGCCTTTATGTACAGACCCATCAGGGCGAGACAGTCACTGTGACCTATGAGCGGGACGGAGAGCGCCATGCAGTGACGCTGGAACCGAAGCTTTCCGAGAGCGGCACCTATCTGCTGGGCTTCCGTGGTTCAGGCGTCCGGACCAAGGGCAATATATTCCAGACGGTCTGGTACAGCGCCTATGAAGTAAAATACTGGATCAGTACCACATTGCAGAGTCTGGGAATGATGTTCCGGGGAAGGGTCAGCGCCGATGATATCTCCGGGCCGGTGGGAATCGTCAATACTATCGGGAATACCTACGAGGCCAGCAAGCAGGACGGCGGCTTTTATGTATGGCTGAATATGCTGAATATCTCTATTTTGCTGTCGGCCAATCTGGGCGTGATGAATCTTTTGCCAATTCCGGCGCTGGATGGCGGAAGACTGGTGTTCCTCTTTCTTGAAGTAATCCGCAGAGGAAAGCGGATCGATCCGGAGAAGGAGGGCATGGTACATTTTGTAGGCCTGATGCTTCTGATGGCGCTGATGCTGGTGGTGATGTTCAATGACTTTCGGAACATTTTATAAAAATATGGAATTTGAACCATAAATATTATTGTAGTAGGAGGATATAGATAACATGAAATTAGGTATTGTTGTAAATTAGCCTTTTTTCATAAATCTATATACCTCAATAAAAGTCCGTAAAACCGCATGGTTACAAGGTTTTTTGAAATTGTAAATTCATAAAACTTCATACAAAATCATATACTTTCATGCCATTTGGGTGTAGAAATGGGTGTAAAAAGATAGTCGAAAACCAGAGTCCAACGCATTTTATGTATTGATAAATGGGCATACAGATTTCTACGGATAGAACCATATAGCATGATAGAACAGAAGTTAAAATATTATAATGTACCGCACAGGCGGCGTTACCTTATCCCAACAGGGAAACAAGGAACGCCGCTATTTTTTTACCCTCATGTTACGCAGTAGGGGCAAAAAGAGCTTTGCTACATAAGGCTTTGCGGGTGCGGTTTTCACACAGTAAGGGATTGATACCTAAACCCTCAAAATTGCTGTTCTACTGCGTAACAAATATGAAGCAAAGGAGTTGATGAAGCTATGGCAGTTTTCCGCGTGGAGAGAAACACAGGATATACGGTTATGAGTAACCACCATTTACGCAATAAGGAGCTTTCCCTAAAAGCAAAAGGGCTGTTATCACAAATGCTGTCCTTGCCGGAGGATTGGGACTATACCCTTGCAGGACTGTCCTATATCAACCGGGAAAGTATCGACGCTATCCGCACCGCTGTATGGGAGCTTGAAAAAGCCGGATATATCACAAGACGGCAGGGACGCGACGAGAAAGGTAAAATGACCGCTATCGAGTACACCATTTACGAACAGCCACAGCCCCCGGCATTGGATTGTCCGGTATTGGAAAATCCAACAGCGGATAACCCGATATTGGAAAATCCGACAGCGGATAACCCGACGTTGGAAAATCCAATGCAATTAAATAAAGATATACAAAAGACTGACTTATCAAAAAAAGAAAAATCAAATACGGATTTATCAAATAACCATTCCATTCCTATCCTTTCCCCTAACCCCTCTCCTTTGAGGGAAGAAACGGCAGAGCCGGAACGGAAAGGAACGGAAGCGGCAGACGCATACAGCGTGTATGAGGAAATCATCAAGGACAATATCGAGTATGAGCATTTTATCAAGCATACCAACATTGACAGGGAACGATTGGACGAGATTGTGTCCCTTATCCTTGAAACGGTCTGCACCAAACGAAAGACAATTCGTATCGCCGGGGACGATTATCCGGCAGAGCTTGTCAAAGCAAAGTTTATGAAGCTCAACAGCAGCCACATTGAATTTGTCTTTGACTGCATGAAAGAGAACACCACGAAAATCCGCAACATCAAGCAATATCTGAAAGCGGTACTTTTCAACGCACCCAATACCATAGACAGCTATTACACCGCCCTTGTCAACCACGATATGTACGGCGGCTATTAAAAAACAGGAGGATTTTAGTATGGCACAGAAAACAGGAGCTTTGATTTTTGATGAAACGGCAGACCGTTACGACATTCGCTTTGACCTTAACGACTACTACGGAGGATTGCATTGTGGGGATTGCTTTGAAGTGTTTGTACGCGGCAAATGGAAGCCGACCCGCATGGAGTACGGGAACAACTGGTATCTTGTTGGTGTGAGGGCTTCGGATTTGAACGGGCTGCGGGTGCGTATCTAAAGGCGGCATGAAAAATGTACGCCTTATTTTTATGCCCCGAAGCGGCACACCACCCTAACCAAACTATGAAAGGAGGGATTTCATGCAAGATGAAGTCAATGAAAAAGTCGTGTCTTTAGCAATCAAAACATCTAAGCTGACCGCCGAAGTGCTGCAAAAGGCTATGAAAGCCCTGCTTGCCAAAGGCAAAGGGCAGCTAACCAAAGCCCCGCATGGAAAAATCACTATGCGGCAGCTTATGAAGCCGGGAGAAAAGGTTTCCAACATTGAGATTACCGACCAAAATATCAAAGCCTTTGACCCTATCGCAAGGAAAAACGGGCTTGATTACAACGTCAAGAAGATTGAGAACGGCAAGCCGCCGACCTATCTTGTGTCTTTTAAGGGCAAGGATATTGACGTTATGACCGAAGCATTTCGGGAATTTACCGCAAAGAAATTAGGCAGGGATAAAAAGCCCTCTATCCGCAAGCTGCTTTCTACTATGAAAGATAAGGCGGCAGCTCTGAACGAACAGAGGGACAAAGTGAAGAAAAAGGACAGGGAGGTATCGCTATGAAGCCAGAACTTAAAAAGCTGCTTATCCTAAACGCCCCCTATCTGCTCTTTGTCTATCTCTTTGACAAAATCGGACAGGCGGTGCGGCTCTCTCCGGGAGCTGACCTTTCCGGCAAGGTGCTTTCCCTTGCAGACGGCTTTTCCGCTGCCTTTGCAAACCCGCTTCCGAGCCTTGCCCCTATGGATTTGCTTATCGGTATTGCGGGGGCTGTCCTTATCCGGCTTATGGTGTACTTCAAAGGCAAGAACGCAAAGAAATATCGAAAAGGTATCGAATACGGTTCAGCCCGTTGGAGTGCATAATCTTAACTGTAAACAACGACTTTATGGACGCAGGAGGATATGCACATGAGCAATTACAATAAAATCACAGCCCTTTACTCCCGCCTTTCCGTAGGCGACGAGGACAGGGACGGCGGCGAGAGCAACAGCATACAGAACCAAAAAATCTTTTTGGAGAACTACGCCAAAGGGCAGCACCTAACCAATATCCGGCACTACATTGACGACGACGAAAGCGGCAGGTTTTTTGACCGTTCTGCTTACTCCCGCATGATTGAAGATGTGGAAAGCGGAAAAATCGGTGTGTGTATTATGAAAGACCTTACCCGCTGGGGGCGCGACTATCTCCAAGTCGGAAACGCTATGGAGATTTTCAGGCGGAACAATGTGCGCTTTATCGCAGTCAACAACGGCATAGACAGCGAAAACCCCGACACATTAGAGTTTGCCCCCTTTATCAATATCATGTCGGAGTGGTACGCAAAGGACATCAGCAAGAAAGTGAAAACGGGCATTAAGACCAAAGGCATGAGTGGAAAGCCGATTGCCACCGAAGCCCCTTACGGCTATATCAAAGCCCCGGACAACAAGGATTTTTGGATAATCGACGAGGAAGCCGCCGAGGTTGTACGCCTTATTTTCCGTCTGTTTTTGGACGGGAAAAACCGAAACCAAATCGCCGTATATCTGACACAGGAGCAAATCCCAACCCCCACTTTCTACATGAAAGACCGCGGGCGGGGAACTTGTAAAAATAAGACGCTCAACGAGGATAACCGTTACAAGTGGAACAAAGCCACGCTGACCCATATCCTCACGCGGCAGGAGTATTGCGGCGATGTAGTCAACTTCAAGACTACAAAGCATTTTCGGGATAAGCGAAACCACTATGTAGACAGAAGCCAGTGGCACATCACAGAAAATGTGCATGAGCCGATTATTGACCGCACCGACTTTGAAAATGTGCAGCGGATTTTGGAAAACGCACCTGTCAAACGCCCCAACGGGGACGGAGAAATCCACCCTCTGTCCGGCTTGCTTTTCTGTAAAGACTGCGGCGCAAAAATGCACATTCGCATAGATTACCGAAACGGCGGCAAGCGCCATGTTGCCTATTGCAGCGAGTACCACAAGGGAAAAGCCAAAAATCCCAAGTGCAGCTCTCCGCACATCATGGACGCGGATCTGCTCATGCAGACCGTAGCAGATGTGCTGAAAAAAATCGCGGAATACTCTATCAGCAACCGGGCAGAGTTTGAAGCCTTAGTGAAAAAGAGCCTTGCCATGCAGCAGACCGACAAGACAAAGAAACAGCAAAAGCGTATCCCGCAAATCACGACGCGCCTTGAACAGATTGACAAGGTGCTGAATAAACTTTATGAGGACAACGCGCTGGGGACTATCCCGCAAGACCGCTATGAGCAGATGTCGCAGAAGTATTCCGAAGAATACTACTCACTGAAAGCCGAGCTTGAACAGCTTAGGGAACAGCTATCCGCTTTTGAGAACGCGGGAGGACGGGCGCAGAAGTTTGTAAAGCTGATAGACCGTTACGCTGACTTTACCGACCTTACCCCGACTATCCTCAACGAGTTTATCAGCCGGATTGAAGTGCATGAGCGTGACAAGAAAAGGGCGAAACAGGCTATTCAGCATATCGGGATATATTTTAACCATATCGGCAGATTTGAAAATGAACTGACACAGCTTGCAGAGCCGACAGAGCAGGAAATCCGGCAAATGCGTGAGGAAATCGAAGAAGCAAGAAAGGAAAAGAGCCGCGCCTACCACCGCAACTATTCAAGAGAATACCGGGCGAGAAATCTTGAAAAGAGGCGGGAGTACGACCGTATCAAAGCGCGGGAATATCGGGCGAAGAAAAAGGCGCAGGCTGCCGCCGCACTGTCCGCACCATAAAACAGAATAGCAACATCATAGAGGGATTTTCCGAACTACGGGAAGTCCCTTTTTTACGCCCGGAGAAAGGAGTAACCTATTGACAGAAAAGAAAGGAACACCCACCCCACCGACCAAACCGGACGGAGTTATCACGACACAGAGAAACGGGCAGACCATTGTTGCGGAGCTGTTTTTTAACCACAACGCCACAGAAACATTCTCCGACAAGCTGCTGAAAACGATACTTGCCGACAGTCTGCGTTTTTCTGCGTCTGACGGTCAAGAGCCGGAAAAAACAGAAATCTTGCGATAACAGCCGCCCCGACGATACATTCCCCGTTTGGGCGGTTTTTATCGTCAAAAACGCAGTTTTCCCCAAGTCAAGAGCCGAGGAAAACACCCGAAAAACACCCCTATTGCGTAACAGGGACGCAGAAAGGAGCTTGCATGAGAACAGGGCTTACCAAACAGGAAAAGACCACCGATATATGGTTTGACGAGAAAGACCCCCTTATCCATATCCGCACCCACAACACCAACCTCAAAAAGCGGCTTGCCGCTTATGCCGAGCAGTACCCCGACGAGTGCTACCAGACCGACACAGACCACGAAACAGGCTGCATGGAGTTTGATATTGCAAAGGGGCGTTTCTCTTTCCGTCTGACCGCCCCATACAATGAGCAACGCCGGAGAGCCGCCAGCGAAGCGGCGAAAGCTAACGCAAGCAATCTCACGCGAAGTGTGGTATAATTTTTTGAAAAAGTTTGAGATTTGATGTAGTATTCGTCGTTAAAACCGTAGTATATAGGTGAAGCCGGAGAGGAGGCGGTGCAATGATAGAGGATGAAAAAATCATAGAAATGTTTTTTGAACGTTCAGAACAAGGCATACGGGAGTTGGATATAAAATACGGAACAGTCTGCCACAATCTTTCCTATCATATCGTAGGAAGTAGGCAGAACGCAGAGGAATGTGTAAACGACGCTTATTTAGGTGTATGGAACACTATTCCCCCTGCACGACCTAACCCACTTTTATCCTATGTTCTGAAAATCGTTCGGAACATTTCAATCAAAATTTATTGGAGAAAGGAAGCAGCCAAACGAAGCAGCCATTACACGATTGCTTTGGAGGAAATTGAAACCTATGTAGCAGATACTCACACAGTAGAAGCAGAAATTGAAGCTAAAGAATTAGCCCGTATCATTGAAAGTTTTTTAGATACGCTGACTACTGAAAACCGCGTTATTTTCATGCGCCGCTATTGGTTTTCTGACAGCTACAAAGACATAGCCGAGGTTGTGGGGCTTTCAGAGAAAAATGTCTCTGTCCGGCTGACCCGTATCCGCGAAAAGATGAAACAATATTTAATTGAAAGAGAGGTCTTTATATGAACGCAAAGAAGTTTTCCGACGCTATGAGCGAGCTTGACAACAAATACATTGACGAAGCCCTTAACTATAAGAAAAAGGTCAAGAAGCCCATTTGGATTAAATGGGGAGCTATGGTAGCCAGTTTGCTCCTTGTTTTTACCATGTCTGTTCCAGCATTAGCGGCAGCAGATTTTGGACCAGCTTATAATCTACTCTACAAGGTATCTCCGGCAATTGCCCAAAAGTTAAAGCCTGTTAGTATGTCCTGCGAGGATAATGGGATTAAGTTTGAAGTAATTTCGGCTTATGTTGAGGGTAGCGAAGCAAAGATTTTTATTTCCGTACAAGATATTGACGGAGATAGAATTGATGAAACGACAGATTTGTTTGATAGCTTTAGTATCAATACACCTTTTGATTGTAGCAGTTCGTGTGAAAATATAAGCTATGACACCGAAACAAAAACCGCCACTTTCCTAATTTCTATATCACAATGGAATGAAAAAGACATTATTGGTGAGAAAATTACTTTTTGTGTCCGAGAAATGCTGAGCAATAAGCAGGAATATGATGCGATATTGACAGATTTGGATTTGACCCAAATTAGTGCTACACCAAAAACAATTACCCCGACTCAAATTTGGGGTGGTGGGGGAACAAACTACAATGAAATGGAAAACAATTTTCAGGCATTGAAAACAACAGGTATTCTGTGTTCCCCTATTGCTGAGGTAGATATTACAGCCATGGGATATGTGGATGGGAAATTGCATATACAAGTCAAGTACGAGGATAGTTTAGAAACGGATAATCATGGCTATATCTATTTCAAAAATGACAAAGGAGAGGAAATCCACTGTATCGCAAATATTGCATTTTCTACTGATAGTGAACATCAAGAACGGTATGTGGAATATGTTTATGATTTGTCAGATGTTGATTTAACCCAATATAAAGTATATGGATATTTTGTTACGAGCGATACACATATCGAAGGAAATTGGAGTGTTACTTTCCCTTTAGAAAGCATAAGTCAATAAGTTTTCGTAGTTACCGATATAAATACAAACCAAATAATTCAATGAGAGCAGCCTTTTTCACACAAAAACGGCTGCTCTTTTCTATGCTATGAGCAGAAAGGAGCGATCAACCATGACAAAGCCAAGAGAGAAAACCCGCGAGGAACTGCAAGCCGAAATCGAGGACGGAAAAAAGAAAATCCGGCAGTTTGAGAACCGGGAAAAGGTGCTGCGGCAAAAGCTGTCGCAAGAGGAACGCCGGACACGCAGCCACCGCCTTATTGTCCGAGGCGCAGTCTTTGAAAGCATTGTGCCGGAAGCAAAGAACATGAGCGACGAGGAAGCCGCAGCACTTCTTAGGTTTGCACTGACGAGTGAGCTGGTACGGGAATATCTGAAAAAACGAGCCGAGAACGGGAACGCTGAATAAATCCCTTAGACACTAAGGGCGCACTTATACACCCTAACGGGCGTGTGCGCTCTGCCGAGGGCTTTATCTTAAGCACAGGGATTTTACCCCGCGCTACGATTGGCGGCTTTGCCGCAGACAGGGGACGCTACACTTCCCCTGCGACAGCTTGCGCTGTCTACCCTTTTGTGTACTTGCGGAAACCGAACACCTTGCTACGCAAGCTATTCATTTTCCACAAGTTTTATATCCGCTATACTGGAGGTGATACCCATAGCCATTTACCATTGTAACATCAGCATAGTCAGTCGGGGCAAAGGCAAATCAGCAGTTGCCGCAGCCGCCTACCGAAGCGGCGAAAAGCTGACAAACGAGTGGGACGGAATGACCCACGACTACACCCGCAAAGGCGGCGTTGTCCATACCGAAATCATGCTGCCGCCCCATGCCCCGCCCTCTTTCTCTGACCGTTCTACCCTATGGAACAGCGTGGAACTTTATGAGAAAGCCGGGAACGCCCAGCTTGCGCGTGAGATTGACGCAGCACTCCCCATAGAATTATCACGAGAGGAACAGATACGGCTTGTCCGGGAATACTGTTCCTCTCAATTTGTTTCTAAAGGAATGTGCGTGGATTTTGCTATCCATGACACCGACAGCGGCAACCCCCATTGTCATATCATGCTGACCATGCGACCACTTGACGAGCGCGGCGCGTGGGCGGCGAAGTCTAAAAAGGAATATGACCTTGATGAAAACGGGGAGCGCATACGCTTGCCGAATGGCAGATACAAGACCCACAAGGTTGACCTCACAGGCTGGAACGACAAAGGCAACGCCCTCTTGTGGCGCAAAGCGTGGGCTGATATTTCAAACAGCTATCTTGAACGCGCCGGAAGCACAGAGCGTATCGACCACCGCAGCAACGCCGAGAGAGGAATTGACGAGATACCTACTGTCCACATGGGCGTAGCCGCCTGTCAAATGGAGAAGAAAGGCATAGCCACCGAGAAAGGCGAACTGAACCGGGCTATCCGCAAATCAAACAGACTGATAAAGGAAATCCGGGCGCAGATCGGCAACCTCAAAGAATGGATTGCCGGACTGCTTGCGGCGTGGGAAACTTCCCCAAGAAAACAACAACCGCCAAAATCTCCGAACCTTGCAAATCTTCTGATGAAGTATTTGGGCGTTCAGAGGGAAAAGAGCCGGAAGTATTCGCAGAGCTGGCAGCACCAACACGCAGCCGACGAACTGAAAACCATATCACAGGCGGCGAATTATCTTGCGGAGCATGGTATCTCTACCCTTGACGAGTTGGACGCTTCTCTTTCCTCTGTCAGTGATGAAGCCTTTTCAATCCGGGAGGGAATGAAAGCCGCCGAGCAGCGCATGAAAGAGCTGCAAAAGCTGATAGAGAACGGCGAGAATTATTTGCAGTACAAGCCCATTCATGCAGAACTGAAAAAGCTGAAAAACGGCTGGACGAACAAACGGGATAAGTATGAGGAAACCCACCGCGCCGAGCTAACCTTATGGAATGCAGCAAGCCGCTATCTCCATGCAAATCTGACAGATACAAAGACGCTGCCTATCTCCAAATGGAAACAGGAATACGCCGACCTCAAAGAGCAGAGAGATACCGACTACACCAAATTGAAAGCTACCCGCGCCGAGGTTGCCGAGCTTCAGAAGATACGCAAGTGCGTTGATATTGCGCTGAGAGCCGAGCAGCCGGAGCAGACACAGAACCGTACCAAGCGGCATGATATAGACCGCTGAAAGGAGTTGAAATTTTATGTATTACACCCAAGAACAAATAGACCGAGCCAACCAAGCCGACCTTGTTTCTTTTCTTCAAGGACGGGGCGAGCAGCTTACCCGCGCCGGACAGGAATACCGTTGGAAACGGCACGACAGCTTGACTATCCGGGGAAACAAATGGTACAGGCACAGCCAAAGCAAAGGCGGCGCACCCATTGATTTTGTCATGGAGTTTTTCGGTAAGAGCTTTACCGAAGCCGTAGAACTGCTGACAGGAGAAAAAGGCGCAGCACCACCGCCGGACAGACCAAGCCCTGCGTCCTTTTCTGACTTCCGACTGCCGCCCCGCAGCTCCGACAACCGCATAGCGAGGAACTACCTCACAGCCGCCCGCCACATTGATGAAGATGTGTCGGGCTTTTTCTTTTCCACCGGGGATATTTACGAGGAAGCCGCCCACCATAACGCCATATTTGTGGGACGGGACGAGGACGGAGTACCACGCTACGCTCATCAGCGCGGCACAGCCGGGAACTTCCGGCTTGATGTGAAAGGCAGCGATAAAGCCTTTAACTTCTGCTACCGGGGCGAGGGCGAAAGGTTGTTTGTCTTTGAAGCCCCTATTGACCTCTTATCTTTTCTCTGCCTGTTCAAAAAGGACTGGCAGAAGCAAAGCTATCTTGCGCTGGGTGGCGTGGGAGATAAAGCCCTTATGCGCTTTCTCTCTGACCGCCCGAACATCAAGACCGTATATCTCTGCCTTGACAGCGACAAAGCCGGAAACGACGCTTGCAGCCGCCTTGTGGAGCTTATGCCGGAGGGCTTGACCGTCCACCGCCTTATCCCTCTTTTCAAAGACTGGAACGAGGTGCAGACGCGCCGGGGCGAAATCACAGACGGGAAATATCTGCGGGAAGCTGTCTATGGATTGAAAGAACCGCCACAGGAAGAAACCGTTGAGATTATCCGCATGAGCGAGGTTGACACACAGACCGTTGAATGGCTATGGGAGCCGTATATCCCCTTTGGGAAAGTAACCATAGTACAGGGCAACCCCGGCGAGGGCAAGACCACCTTTGCGCTGCGCCTTGCCGCTGCCTGTACCACTGGCGGGACGCTTCCGGGCATGAAGCCTATACAGCCGTTTCAAGTGATTTATCAGACCGCCGAGGACGGTTTGGGCGATACCGTCAAGCCCCGCTTGATAGAAGCCGCCGCAGACCTTGACCGGGTGCTTGTGATTGATGAAGCAAAACGGGAGCTTACCCTGTCCGACGAGCGCATAGAGAAAGCAATCATACAGAACGGGGCGCGTCTGATTATCCTTGACCCCATACAGGCGTATATGGGCGACAAAGCCGACATGAACAAAGCAAACGAGGTGCGCCCCATTTTTCGCCGCCTTGCCGAAGTTGCAGAGCGTACCGGGTGCGCCGTTATCCTTATCGGACACCTCAACAAAGCTGCCGGAGGACAGAGCGCATACAGGGGCTTAGGTTCTATCGACTTTAGAGCCGCAGCAAGGAGCGTCCTTTTAATCGGGCGCGTGAAGCGTGAGCCGAATGTTCGTGTTATCATTCACGACAAATCTTCCCTTGCGCCGGAGGGAAAGCCCGTTGCCTTTTGCCTTGACCCGGAAACAGGCTTTGAGTGGATAGGCGAATATGATATAACTGCCGACGAGCTGCTGTCCGGCGCGGGCGGCAACAACGCCACCAAAACCGAACAGGCTGAAAAGCTGATACTTGACCTACTGGCAGACGGAAAAGAACTTGCCAGCGAGGACATAGAGAAAGCCGCAGCCGACGCGGGGATTTCTGCCCGTACTGTCCGGGCGGCAAAGAAAAACCTTGACGGACGCATTACCTCAAAGCGTATCGGCGCAGCATGGTATCACGCCCTAAAAAAGTGAACTGGCAAAATCCAAGTGGCAAAACCCAGATACCTTGCCACTTTGCCACTTCGCCACTTCAACCATAATCCCACCGCCCCATGTATGACCGCGTGGGGCTTTATCGTGGAAAAAAGAGCCTATGTTGCGTCAATAACTCTAAAAAGCACTTGACAAAACGCTTCATGGGGCAACGCCGAAGATATAAAGCCCTACACCGACCCGGTATTTCAAAATAACGTGCTGCTGACACAGACGGAACGGCTTACCATGAACAGCCGCCCGAAGCAGCCGAAGTATGCAAGGAATAAAAATATCCTTGTTATCGGGGGAAGCGGCAGCGGCAAGACGAGATTTTTTGTGAAGCCCAACTTAATGCAAATGCACTCAAGCTACGTTGTAACTGACCCGAAAGGAACGGTTTTAGTCGAGTGCGGGAAGCTCTTACAGCGCGGCGGGTATCGGATAAAGGTGCTGAACACGATAAATTTTAAGAAATCCATGCGTTACAATCCCTTTGCCTATCTCCGCAGCGAAAAAGACATTTTGAAACTGGTAAATACCTTGATTGCCAACACCAAAGGGGACGGGGAAAAAGCCGGGGAGGATTTTTGGGTAAAATCGGAACGGCTCTTTTACTGCGCCCTTATCGGCTACATTTGGTACGAAGCCCCGGAGGAAGAAAAGAACTTCACGACGCTGCTTGAAATGATAAATGCCAGTGAAGCCCGCGAGGACGACCCGGAATTTCAGTCCCCCGTTGACCTCATGTTTGAACGGTTGGAGGAAAAAGACCCGGAACACTTTGCCGTCCGGCAATATAAGAAATTCCTGTTATCTGCGGGAAAGACACGAAGCTCTATTCTCATTTCCTGCGGTGCGCGGCTTGCCCCTTTTGACATTAAGGAGCTGCGCGACCTTATGGAAACCGACGAAATGGAGCTTGACACCATAGGCGACCGCAAGACCGCCCTGTTTGTTATCATCAGCGACACCGACGATACTTTTAACTTTGTCGTGAGTATTCTTTACACGCAGCTTTTCAATCTCCTTTGCGACAAGGCAGATGATGAATACGGCGGCAGGCTGCCCGTCCATGTGCGCTGTCTGTTAGACGAATTTGCAAATATCGGGCAGATACCGAAGTTTGAAAAGCTCATAGCCACCATACGAAGCCGGGAAATCTCCGCGTCGATTATCTTACAGTCGCAAAGCCAGTTAAAGGCAATCTATAAGGACAACGCCGATACCATAGTCGGCAACTGCGACACCACCCTTTTCTTGGGCGGCAAGGAGAAAACCACCCTCAAAGAAATGTCGGAAATCTTGGGGAAAGAAACCATTGACAGCTTCAACACTTCCGAGAACCGGGGGCGCGAGGTATCGCATGGGCTGAACTATCAGAAGTTAGGCAAGCAGCTTATGACGGAAGATGAAATAGCAGTCATGGACGGCGGGAAATGTATTTTACAGCTTAGAGGGGTGCGCCCGTTCTTCTCTGATAAGTACGACATTACAAAGCACCCAAACTATAAATATCTTTCCGACTATGACAAGAAAAATACTTTTGATATGGAAAAGCATTTAAGGCGCAGACCCGCCCTTGTGAAGCCGGACGAAGTATTTGACTACTACAAAATCAGCGAAAGCGATTTGCAGGAGGACACCGACCATGAATAGACGTATCAGAAAGAAAAAGGACAAGAAAATCACAGAAGCCATAAACGGGCTTGTTTCGATTGCTGAACGACGGGAACAGCAGCGGCAGGCTGCTATCCGGCAATTTGTGAAACGGTGTGAAGCCCTGTATGAGCAGCAGCGAAAAGAAAGGAGGAATTGACGCAGTAACAAAGAAAAAGACAACTTGCATGATACGCGCCCCTACAAAAATTCCTATCGCCCACACTGACAACTGAATACCGCCGCGCGGCAGACACTTACGCAGCGCGGGGACTTATGACCGCGGCAGTTTGAAAACTGACCGCCGTTTTTTATACCCTTTTACGGGGCAAGCCGCATTTGCGGCAGAAAGGAGTTTTATGGAATTTTTCAACAGCGCAATCGGCGTATTACAGACTTTGGTTATCGCTCTTGGAGCAGGACTTGGTATTTGGGGCGTTATCAATCTCTTAGAGGGATATGGAAACGACAATCCGGGCGCAAAATCACAGGGCATTAAGCAGCTCATGGCTAATTAGATGTAATAAAAGCGGAGAAAGGAAAAGCACAATCCAGACGGAACCGGCGGTGTAGTCAAGAAATATTGTGGAAACGCAAGATTTCTGCTATAATGGGTATAAAACACTTGACGATGGAAAGAAAGGCGGGAAGCCTATGCACATTAGTTATCAGCCACTATGGAACACACTGAAAGAGCGTGGCATGAGGAAAGAGGATTTGCGGCTTGCCGCCGGTCTTACCACAAATATGATTGCCAACATGGGCAAGGGAAAGAATATCAGCATGGAAACGCTGGTTCGCATTTGTGAAGCCTTGAATTGTGGTATTATGAATGTGATTAAATTAGAACAGGACAATATCTAAAGCGATATAATTTTATATTTGATTCGATTTGCACAAAAAATTAAATTTTAATGGTGTATATTTTCTATTGTACCCAATGTAAATAAGTGCTATCATAAAATAAAACAAGTACATTTGAAACATTTTATGATTTGAGAGTGTGCTTGCAGGTTAGTAGCATATTGCCAATAACTGAATACAAAAAATGTAGGTTCTGGTCATTTTAGAAAGGAGCATTGTTTATGAAAAAATTTAGTAAAAGATTGTTTACCTCGTTGGTAGCGTTTTGTATGCTTTTTGCTGTGAGTGCGGTTCCTGCTTTTGCAGCGGAAACAACAACGGAAATAACGGATACTCAACAGCCGGTAGTCATTGGAGAATATGACGGATACTTAACCGATGTTATGATTTCCGATGGTGTCACCAAAAGAGCAGTCGCTAATGTTCGTATTAACTCTTATGCAACTTATGATGAGGATGATGGGATTCAAGTTCATGTGAAGTTGTATGTACCGTGGTATGAATCTCCAAAACCGGAGTTCACTGGTATGACTGGTACAGTTAATGTGCTTATGAACAAAAAATCCACCAATACGGCATTTGCAGAATTAGCCGACGGTGAAGAAATAATCGAAACTGATGTGGATACTGGAAGAACAGGTAATAGCGGAGATAAGGGAACGGTTTCTGTTTCTGGTGTTGCTACCGCTAATAATGCCTTGGCAGGCGGTGGAGCTTTCGCTATTTCTTACCCTGTGACACTTCCCTAATTAAATGCAAAACAGTTGTGAATTAAGGTTGGTAATAGGTAAAATGAAACGGTTATTGGCAATATGCGTATGTTTTTTTATGTGTGTAGGCTTATGTTCGTGTGATTCTTCCCAAACTCGGTCGGTATCATCATATAACTGGTCTTTAGAATTTATTACTGATTTAGATGGTAATATGTTATTCTCAGGTTCAGTGCATGATGACATACCAGTATTGGATTTGACATTGAGTTTTGAAGAAAAAAGTTTTATCTTAACAGATAACACTCATAAACAAGAATGGACAGGTACATATTCGCTTGAAAAGATTGACAATTCTTCTTCGAAACTCGGATTAACTTTTGAAAATTTAGAGGAGCCTGTTACAGGCGTATATGGAACAAGAGTTTATTCTGATGATTCAGAAAGCGCAACAATTACATTACAAACTGATGAAAATATCCTGTCTTTTGTTGGAGAAGATTCATAAATAAAAACAGCCGCTGTAGGAACAAAATCCTACAACGGCTGTTTTTATTTCCACGGCCTGCGCCGGAAGTTCATACCAGACTGTTTTATCAGCGGGGATTTCTTGAACAGCTTTTTCAAAAGGCTTCGTTCCTCTTGTGAGAGCCGCTTGTATTTGAGCCGGAACGCCTTGCAGAATATCTCCGTGAATTGCTGAACCCTGTCCCCCGGAGATTGCATGGCCTTTTGTACTTCCCGTATAAGTTCATCGGCAGGCGTGGTATCCGGCGCACTTTCGCTGTCATTTTCGTGCGCCTTGCGTATATCATGGAGAATGACGTCCCATGTTTTGTGCGTCACATGGCAGAAAAAATCTTCTTCCTCTATCTGACAGGCTTCCAACACTTTGATTGCCCGGTCTGCCGCAGCTTCGGGGTGTTCTTCCAGTACCATAGCCCGTAAAGCAGCCAGTGAGCTGTTTGTGTCATGGAAGTGCATGGTTGCTATCCCGTCCACATAGATTTCTGCGTCTGCCAGCAATTCCTTAAATTTTTCATGGGAGATAATCTCACACAGCAGCCGGTTATTGAAGCGTTCACTTTTCAGCAGTTCCACGACTTCATCACTCAAATGTAATTCTTCTATCGGGGTGTTTTCATATCTCCGATTATTGGTAAGGCCGAGCAGATAGTCAACCGACACCTGATAGAAGTCTGCCAGCTTCAACAGGCTGCCGTGGTTAATTTCCTTGTATTCGTCGTTGTCGTTTTCATAACTGCCGAGGGCTGATTTTGAAATGCCGGTTTCCTGTGCCAGTTCTTCCAGATTCAAGCCCCGTTCCACCCGTAAATCTTTCAGGCGTTCCTGTACGGAAATGCGGGTTTTCATAAACACATCGCTCCTTCCTGCGGCTGGCTGCCGCTGTTATTCCTTATTATACCATATACCGTTCCGAAATCGTGGAATTTTTCGATTTTGGGGCGGTTTTCCTATTTTATGGACATACGGGAAAGGGTTCAAAAATGAGCTATGATTAAGTCAGTTCATCGATGGATTATTTCCAATCGAATGACCGGCCTGATGGGATATGCTCCCCGGCGATGTAGCGCAACGACCTGCGGCAAGGAAATGGAGGAACCTTGACCGCAGCGAGCGTACCAACGGGAACGAAACGCCGCTGTGAGATTCAGGGGCAGGAACGACAGCAGGACAACCCGGCAGAACTGATACCAAAACGCTACCCAAACACGACAAATCGGCGGGGTGTAGTCTGCCCCGTCCGTAATACTATGGGGCATTTCAAAGCGGCTCTATGGCCGTATTTTCCTTGAAAATCGCCCCGAAACATGACACCAAAAACCTTTATCCGCCTGTTCCCGTTGTTACGGCTGAAATGGGCGGATTTTCTATGATAGGAGGCACTATGCCGAGAATGAGCAAGAAACGGAAGTTGGAGCTTTCCTTCTTCCTCAATGACCGGGGGCGTGTGGCCTACAACGACCTGTGCCGGAAGTGCCAGCATAAGTGCAAGCAGAGTTTCCGGGCTGTCGTGATAGACTGCCCCCATTACCTGTCAAAACGAGCCAAGCGAAAGGAGAAAATCAGTTAAATGGAATTTGAATTTATGAGCGCAGACACGGTTCTGCCGCCTTGTATGCCGCTACCCGCCGCAATGCTTCGGCTGCCGATCAGCAGCACAGCAAAAGTCATGTATGCCCGTCTGCTGAACACCACCCTTACGGCAGGGATAGAGGATAGCAACGGCATTTTGTTTGTCCGTTTTCCTATCATGGAATTAGCGGCAGCCCTCTCCCGCAGCCCCGTCACTGTGAAGCGTTCCCTGAAAGAATTGGAGGACATCGGGCTTATCCTGCGGGTGCGCCGGGGTGTGGGAGAACCAAACCGCATTTACACGCTGCTTCCCAAAGGAGGGCTGCCATGATAAATGAGAAGCTGGAAAAGCTGAATCAGGAGATTGCCAAAGGCGAAGCCAGACTGCGGCGGGCGCAGCATGAAGAAAAAATACTGGAACACCAGGTGAAGCAGCTTACCCGGAAGGAACGGACGCACCGGCTCTGTACCAGAGGAGCTATGCTGGAAAGTTTCCTTTTAAGGCCGGAAGTGCTGACAGACGAGGATGTGATGGACATTCTGAAACAGGCATTTTCTCAAAGTGGCATGAAGGAAATAGTTGCAGAAAGCGTGAAAGGGCGGGTAGCCGGGGAATCCCTTACGGAGTAAGGGCGCAATTATACACCACCCAGAGGTTGGTGCATTGCGTTCTCCGAAGGCTCCTCGCCGGAGAGCTGTGATTTTCCGCAGTCATGGTCTGCTCCAAATCAAACAGGGGACGCTACGCTTCCCCTGCGCTGGCTGCAGCCAGCTACCCTTTTGTGGACTTGCCTGTTGGGGACACCTTGCGGTGCAAGCTGTTCCCAGCCGACAAGTTTCATAAAATATGCTATCTTTTCGATAATCGATGAAGTATAATAAAGTCAGAAATAAATCAGGAATTTGAGGTCAAGGCTTAAACGTGAGGTTTATATGAAAAAATACCAATGTCCTTGCTGCGGATATTTTACCTATAATGTTCCGGCAAATGAAGATTGTGGGTATATTTGCCCCGTTTGTTTTTGGGAGAATGACCCGTTCATTGCTTCTGATAACGAACCAAGCGACTCTAATCATGGAATAACGCTAAAAGAAGCGAAATCCAATTTCTCAAAATTTGGTGCTTGTGAAAAAGAAATGTTATGTTATGTCCGACCACCAAGAGATGATGAAAAAGAAATTTCATAGCGACAACTTCCAACTTGTAGAACTGAAAAATTAGAAGTTGTAAAGGAGTGTGATAAAATGGAAACACTTTTTGACCAATACAAAGAACTGAATATAAATGGCTCTTTGATTTGTCTTGAACAAGTTGAAGATATTTATTCTTACTTCTGCTATCCGACCAATGCAAAGGCAATAGGTTTTGAAGGAAGTATTATGTATTGCTTTATTGAGCCGTATGGGGAAATGGTTTTTGCCTGCAATCCTGATACTTGTGCAGATGTTTTTGTTTATCCACTGGCAAGAACCTTTGAGGATTTTATGAGACTTATTCTTGCTTGTGGTTCTACTAATCCTATTGAGCAGATTATTTGGATGGACAAAGACAAATTTGAAAAACACCTCAAAGAGGAAGAAGCAATCCGCACAGAGGAACAGAAAGCGACATTAAGTTATCTTGAAACAGAATTAGAAATTTCCCCTATTGATAACCCTTATGACTATGTAAAAGAACTGCAATCTCGCTTTGACAATAGTGGCATTGAGTATAGTGATGAATACTATGATGTTTTGGGGATTGATAGAAAATAACAACAAATAAATTCCAGTTCGTCAGCTTCACATCGGGTCAACTTGTCCCGAACTTTTACAACTAAATACCCGCCGCCCACACAGCGGCACACCGAGCAGGAAATCTGAAAGAAAGGTTTCCTGCTTTTTTTCTGCCCAAAATGAGGTGGTAAAACGCCACCCCGTCCACCAATTAGCGAAAGGAGGGACACGAAATGCCCTGTCCACACAACGAAATCACGATTGTTCAGCGCAGTCAGCGGCAGTCTGCGGTTGCCGCCGCTGCTTACCAGAGTGGCGAAAAACTGTTCTGTGAATATGACCAGCAAGTGAAGCACTACCCGGAAAAGCGTGGTATCGTCCACAATGAAATCCTGCTCCCACCTAATGCCCCACAGGAATATGCAGACCGCAATACCTTATGGAACGCCGCCGAAGCGGTGGAAAAACAATGGAACTCCCAGCTTGCAAGGCGGTGGGTGCTTACCATCCCCAGAGAGATACCGCCCGACCAGTATGCTGTCCTTGTCCGGGAGTTTTGCCAGAAGCAGTTTGTTTCCAAAGGCATGATTGCTGACTTTGCCATCCATGACCCCCATCCGCCGGGACACAATCCCCACGCCCATGTCATGCTCACTATGAGGGCAATGGACGAACATGGAAAATGGCTTCCCAAGAGCCGCAAGGTTTATGACCTTGACGAAAACGGGGAACGGATAAAACTTCCGTCCGGCAGATGGAAAAGCCACAAGGAGGATACGGTGGATTGGAACGACCAGAAGTATTGCGAAATCTGGCGGCATGAATGGGAGGTCATCCAGAACCGCTATCTGGAAGCCAATGACCGCCCAGAGCGTGTGGACTTGCGTTCCTATGCCAGACAGGGGCTTGATATAGTCCCTACTGTCCATGAGGGAGCTGCTGTCCGGCAGATGGAAAAGCGGGGTATCCAGACGAATATCGGCAACCTGAACCGGGAAATCAGAGCCGCCAACAATCTAATGAAGTCCATCCGGCAGCTTATCCAAAACCTCAAAGGCTGGATTACCGAGCTGGGAGAAAAACGGAAGGAGCTGCTTGCACAAAAAGCGGCGGAGGAAGCGACACTTCTTCCCAATCTGCTGATGAAGTATATGGAGATACGAAAGGAAGAACGGAAGGACTGGACGAGGGCTGGACAGAACCGGGGGACTTCACAGGACTTAAAGGCAGTCAGCGAAGCCCTATCCTATCTCCGGCAAAAGGGGCTTTCCACTGTGGAGGACTTAGAAGCATTTCTGGAATCTTCCGGGAAATCAGCCGCAGATTACCGCAATCAGATGAAGCCAAAGGAAGCCCGCAGCAAAGTGATTGACGGGATTCTTGCCAGCCGGACAGACTGCAAGGAATGTAAGCCTGTCTATGAGAAGTACCAGAAGATATTTTTCAAGAAAACAAAGGAGAAATTCAAACAGGAACACCCGGAGGTTGCCCGGTATGAGAAAGCCGCCGCCTACCTTGCCAAGCACCCGGACGATAAGGACAGTACCCAAAAGGAGCTGCAAGAGGAGCAGGAAAAACTTCTCAGCGAAATCGCAGAGCTGAAAGAACCTTTGACCGAGGTACAGGCTGATTTGAAGAAGTTGCGGGACATCCGCTACTGGGTACGGAAAGCTACACCCGGCACAGAAGAAAGCAAAGAGCCGCCCAAGAAGCAGCCTATCAAGGAAGTCTTGCAGGATAAGGCTGACGAGAAAAAAGCACAAAGAACTGTCCCGGCACAGACGAAACACAAACAACAGGATATGGAACTTTAACAGGCACTTGCCATTTTCAATCAGAGAATGTCAGGTGCTTTTTTGTTTTCAAGGAGGGATAGATTTGAATGTATTTGAAGCTGTGAAGCAGTCCGTCACAACAAGACAGGCTGCGGAGCATTATGGAATCCATGTAGGTCGGAACGGGATGGCTTGCTGCCCGTTCCATAACGATAAAACCCCAAGCATGAAGCTGGATCGGCGTTACCACTGCTTCGGCTGCGGTGCGGATGGGGATGTGATTGATTTTACCGCCGCCCTGTATGGGCTGGGAAAGAAAGAAGCCGCCGTACAACTGGCACAGGACTTCGGGCTTTCCTATGAGGACTGGAAACCGCCGGGAAAGGCAAAAAAGCCCAAGCCCCGGCAGAAATCCCCGGAGGAACAGTTTCAGGAAGCAAAAAACCGTTGCTTCCGTATCCTTGCCGATTATCTCCACCTGCTCCGGGCATGGAGAAAGGAATATGCCCCGCACTCCCCGGAGGAAGCCTTTCATCCCCGGTTTGTGGAAGCCTTACAGAAGCAAGACCAAGTGGAATATCTGCTGGATGTGCTGCTCTTTGGGGAAACGGAGGAAAAAGCGGCTTTGATTACGGACTACGGAAAGGATGTGATACAGCTTGAACAGCGAATGGCAGAGCTTGCCGCCGCAGACGCAGCAAGAACTAAAAAACACCATGAACGCCATGCAGCCACCCCAGAGCATTGAGGAAATCAAGGAGGGGCTGGAAACTACCGAGAAAGGCGGTGTCCGTCAGAGCATACGGAACTGCCTGACTGTGTTCCAGCGTGACCCGCTGCTTTCCGGGGCTATCGCATACAACATCCTGACTGACCGCAAGGACATCATAAAGCCCATCGGTTTTCACAGGGAAAGCACCGCCCTGAACGATACGGACATGAAGTATCTGCTTCTCTATCTGGAAGAAACCTACGGGCTTACCAATGAGAAAAAGATTGATAACGCCATCGGGATTGTGGCGAATGAAAACAAGTACCACCCCATCCGGGATTATTTAAGTTCCCTTGTGTGGGACGGGACAGAGCGAATCCGCTTCTGCCTGCGGCACTTTCTGGGGGCTGACGCAGACGATTACACCTATGAAGCATTGAAGCTGTTCTTGCTGGGTGCAATCTCACGAGCCTTTCAGCCGGGGTGCAAGTTTGAAATCATGCTCTGTCTGGTCGGCGGTCAGGGGGCTGGCAAGTCCACTTTCTTCCGTCTGCTGGCAGTCCGGGACGAGTGGTTCTCCGATGATTTGCGGAAGCTGGACGATGACAATGTGTACCGCAAGCTGCAAGGTCACTGGATTATCGAAATGTCGGAAATGATGGCAACCGCCAACGCCAAGAGCATTGAGGAAATCAAGTCATTTTTAAGCCGACAGAAAGAGGTTTACAAGATACCCTATGAAACCCACCCAGCAGACCGCCCCCGTCAGTGCGTGTTTGGCGGCACTTC
>NZ_JACOOR010000002.1 GCF_014290175.1 Anaerosacchariphilus hominis | reverse complement strand
TTTCTTTCCCGTATTACTGTTAAAAGGTGTTCGTTCTTATTTCTAAGAATCGAACTGTTCTTGAATTCATTCTCTTAGAATTTTCAAGGTTTTACACTGTTCAGTTATCAAGGTTCGCTTGTTCGTCTTTGTCGTTCCTCACCGAAGCGGCTTGACTATCTTACCACATTCATTCTCGCTTGTCAAGAACTTTTTTAACTTTTTTTGAAGAAGTTTTTGAAGTTTCCGGACTCACTTGAGAAGTGAAGCACTGTCTCTCGCGACAGCTTCTATACTTTACCACGCGGTTCGACAGTTGTCAACAGCTTTTTTGAATTTTTTTCAATTTATTTTAAAGGCGCTGAAAACTTGTAGTCCCCAGCGCCTTTTCTTTCTATATGTAGTATCTGTTTCAGAGCCTATCCAAGATATGCCTCGTAATCCAGATGCAGATACTCCGCGATCTCCCGCATTTCTGCTTCGGTCTTTTCATTTACAGGAATACCCTCTGTCTTTCGTACCTTTTCATTCTCGAACTCTTTCTCGCCGTGGGTATAGATCCGATCCTGTCCCTCAGCCTTATTGGAGTCACGCAGTTCCTGCATGAAGGTGGACATGTGCTGACGAATCTCCTTCTTATCCCCGAACATACCATAATCAATGGCAATAAAGCTCTGGGAAGTTTCTCCACGTCTCCAGTGATTGGAGGTTGGGCCTCCTGTCAGGATGGAGGTAAACAGTTCACACATCATACCATAGCCATAGCCCTTATGGGAACCGCTTAAAGGACTGGAACCGCCCACCGGCAGGATTCCGCCACCCTTACAGTTAATAATATTGTCCAGAATCACAGCCGCGTCATTGCAGTCCAGACCCTTTTCGTCCACGCCCCATCCGTTGGGCAGGGGCTCTTCTTTTTTATTATATACTTCCAGCTTTCCTCTGGGAACTACGGTTGTGGATCCATCATAAGAGAAGGGATAGGGATCCGCAGGCATCGCCACCGCGATGGGATTACTTCCCAGCATGGCCTGACGTCCGAAGGTGGGAGGCATCATAGCCTCGGTATTGGTAAAGGACAGACCGATCAGATCCTCCTTTGCCGCCATCAGGGAATAGTATGCCGCGATTCCGTAATGATTGGTATTTTTCATGATCACAAAGCCGATACCCGTATTCTTTGCTTTCTCGATGGCTTTCCGCATGGCAAAAATCGCTGTCAGCTGTCCTGCTCCGCCATGGGCATCCAGGACTGCGGAAACCGGAGTCTCAGAAATCACGGACGCTCTTGCATCCGGATGAATCTTGCCCTGCATCAGGGACCTATGATAACGAATCAGTCTCTGGACTCCGTGGGACTCGATTCCGAACAGATCGGCCTGAAGCAGAACGTCTACGATGTCCTCGCTCTCCTCCTGGCTGTAGCCGTAACCCTTAAATACATCGGTGCAAAATTTCTTCAGGTTCTCGTAAGGTACTTTTCTGTAACTCATAAAAACTCCTCCTTTTATTTTACTTCTGTTTTATTTTTACAGCGTTTTTCGCTGTACTTTCTGATTTTCGTTTTTCTACAACTCCTGCTTCACTCCGAGATAACAACAGTCTCCCCTGTAGTAGCTTTTGACAAAAGAACGGTGAACTCCCTGCTCATCCGAAGGAATCCGTTTCGTAAAGAATATCGCGTCGCCTTCCCGGATGCGCAGAAGCTCCGCCTCATCCTTTCCTGCTTTCACCGCGTAAATCTCTTCCTCTGCCTTTGCCATCTTCACATGGCAACGATTCACATAATACATGCGCAGTGATTCTTTCGCAAAATCCCGCTCCAGAGCCTCCGGAATCCACTGATAATCCAGATAGCTTTTTTCCAGATACATTGGTTCTTCTTTTTTATACCACAGACGCACAATCTCTATCACCGGCACGCCCGGCTCCAGGTGCAGCCAGCCAGCTGTCTCTTCGTCCGCCGGGATGACCTGCTGACTCACCACTTTTTTTATCAGCTCCTGCTTTTCCCCCTGATGCTTCCACACAAAGTCGACGGTCTTCCGGTTGTAGCTCTTGGGAACCAGGCTCTTCACGTAGGTTCCGTACCCACGCTTCTTTTCTATCAGGCCTTCATCCTTCAAAAGATCCATGGCCCGCCGGACCGTGGCCCGGCTGACGCCGTACCGCTCCATCAGCTCACTCTCTGCAGGGAGCAAATCTTTCTCCGCATACTTTCCATTCACGATCTCCTGGAACATAATATCGTAAATCTGATAATACAGCTGTTCCCTTCCACTGAAATCCAGTTTCTGCTTCATCATTTTCACCTCCTGACTCTTCGTTTTAAATGTACAAACGTCCGTACATTTGTATGTTTGTACTTATCATAGCAGACACTGTTTCCATTGTCAATCCCTTTTCTTTCGATATTCCCTGATTTCTTTTCCGAAACTTCCAGAAAGGGCTTGCAAAATCCTTTTTTTTCTGTAAAATAGGAAGAGGTTTCGTGCCAATTTCTTCTATAGTATAAGGGCGTTTATCCCCCATTGATGAGAACGGCGGCTGAAACCGGTCACACAGCATTTACACAGCTATGAGGAGTAAAATATGATTAGTGCAAATAACGTAACACTTAGAATAGGTAAAAAAGCCCTGTTTGAGGATGTAAATATCAAATTTACAGAGGGTAACTGCTATGGTCTCATCGGAGCCAACGGCGCAGGTAAGTCTACTTTTCTGAAAATCCTCTCCGGTGAACTGGATTCCACCAATGGCGAGGTTGTTATCACACCGGGCCAGCGTCTCTCTTTCCTGAAGCAGAACCATTTTCAGTATGACGAATATCCGGTTCTGGATACAGTTATCATGGGAAACGCCCGTCTCTATGAGATTATGAAGGAGAAGGAAGCCATCTATGCAAAGGCTGATTTCACCGACGAGGACGGCATCCGCGCCAGCGAGCTGGAGGCGGAATTCGCGGACATGAACGGCTGGGAGGCCGAGTCTGACGCCGCTACCCTGCTGAATGGCCTTGGCATCGAGCCGGAGCTTCATTATACTTTGATGAAAGATCTTTTAGGCGCGCAGAAGGTCAAGGTGCTGCTGGCTCAGGCCCTGTTTGGCAGCCCGGATATCCTGCTTCTGGATGAGCCGACCAACCACCTGGATCTGGATGCCATCGCATGGCTGGAGGAGTTCCTAATCAACTTCCCGAACACCGTCATCGTGGTTTCCCATGACCGTTATTTCCTGAATAAGGTCTGCACCCACATCGCCGACATCGACTACGGCAAGATTCAGCTCTACGCCGGCAACTACGACTTCTGGTATGAGTCCAGCCAGCTGCTGATTCGTCAGATGAAGGAGGCTAATAAAAAGAAGGAAGAAAAGATCAAAGAGCTGCAGGAGTTCATCTCCCGTTTCTCTGCCAACGCTTCCAAATCCAAGCAGGCAACCTCCCGTAAGAAAGCTCTGGAGAAGATCGAGCTGGACGAGATCCGCCCCTCCAGCCGTAAATATCCGTATATTGATTTCCGTCCCAACCGCGAGATCGGAAATGAAGTGCTGACTGTGGAGGGTCTGTCCAAGACCATCGACGGCGTAAAGGTTCTGGATAATATCTCCTTTATCCTGGGCCACGACGACAAGGTGGCTTTCGTAGGCGGCAATGAGTTTGCAAAGACCACCCTCTTCAAAATTCTGGCAGGCGAGATGGAGCCGGACGAGGGGACTTATAAATGGGGCATCACCACCAGCCAGTCCTATTTCCCCAAGGATAATACCAAGGAGTTCGACAATGACGACACCATCGTCGACTGGCTGACCCAGTATTCCGAGATCAAGGACGCCACCTATGTCCGCGGCTTCCTGGGCCGTATGCTTTTCGCCGGTGAGGACGGCGTGAAGAAGGTCAAGGTCCTGTCCGGAGGCGAGAAGGTCCGCTGTATGCTGTCCAAGCTGATGATTTCCGGCGCCAACGTGCTGATTCTCGATGAGCCCACCGACCATCTGGATATGGAGTCCATCACCGCCCTGAACAACGGTCTTATCAAGTTCCCGGGCGTGCTGCTGTTCTCCTCCCGTGACCACCAGATCGTCCAGACCACAGCCAACCGTATTATCGAGCTGCTGCCGAACGGCGCTATGATCGATAAGATCACCACCTACGACGAGTATCTGGAGAGCGACGAGATGGCGAGAAAGCGTACGGTATATACCAAGAGCGCTGACGATGAAAATGATAACTAAGGTCATCTGACTTTCCGGATGACCAAAATAGAATCCTGCTTTGCAGGATTCTCCGCCTGCGGCGGGTCGCTTTAGCGACATAATTCCACTCCGCCGCAGTGCGCTCCTGCCCGAAGGGCTTTTCATGTAATAGGGGATTCCTACGGAATTTCCTATTACATGAAAAGAGACAGTTTGTGGTTTCCGTCTTGAAACTACAAACTGTCTCTTTTTATACCCAGCTGGCGTTCTTCGCCGCTGTCCAGCGCTCCTTCTGGGTCTCGTACTGTTCGTTCATCCAGGCAATGGCCTGCCGGAAGCCCTCGTCGGTGAAAGGGAACTCATGAGCCTCTTTCTGATCCTCCGCTGTCTTTTCAAAGCAGAAGGGCTCCGGATAAATGACTGCCTCCAGCACCTTTTTGTCCTCTTCCTCTTTTTTCCGCATCCGGTAGCGCATGCCCTCACAGCTTCCGGTGTAGACGCCCCGGTTGATATAGGGGAGGCCGGCCTGACCGTGTAAATCAATCATAGCTGATTTCCTTTCTGTCTAATCTTACCCGCATTATAGCACAGTTCACTGAAAACTGCCAATTCCCGCTTAAAATAAACCTGTCCAAAGCTGCGATAAAATGTTATACTTGGTAATAGATTTATTTTTGACAACAGGAGGTTTTCGACATGACGAACCGTTTATATTACGAAGACAGCCATCTGACGGAGTTTCCGGCGGTAGTGACTGCCTGTGAACAGACGAAGGATTACTGGAAGGTGAGTCTGGACCAGACCGCGTTTTTCCCTGAGGGCGGCGGACAGGCCGGGGATTCCGGGTATCTGAACGATGTGGAGGTCTTCGACACCCATGAGAAAGCCGGAGAAATCTGGCATTACACCCGGGAACCGCTGGAAGTCGGTACGGAAGTGAAGGGTATCCTCGACTGGAACAAACGCTTTTCCCGGATGCAGCAGCATTCCGGCGAGCATATCGTCTCCGGTCTCATCCATGCCCGCTTCGGCTATGATAATGTGGGCTTCCATCTGGGCGAGGAGGAAGTCACTATGGACTTCAACGGTCCCATCACCCGGGAGGAGCTGGCGGAAATCGAGGCGGCCGCCAATCAGGTGGTCTTCGATAACGTACCGATTCTCATCTCCTATCCCGGCAAGGAGGAACTGGCCATTCTGGATTACCGGAGTAAAATCGAGATCCAGGGGCAGGTTCGCATCGTGACCATTCCCGACGTGGACATCTGTGCCTGCTGCGCGCCTCATGTGGATCGCACCGGGGAAATCGGCCTCATTAAGCTCACCAATGTGCAGGCCCACCGGGGCGGCGTCCGGGTGAATCTGCTGGCCGGAGACCGGGCCCTTGGGGATTACCGGGAAAAAGAAGCCAGTGTAAAGGCTATTTCCGTACTGCTCTCTGCAAAGGAGGCCCTGGTGGCTGACGCGGTGGAACGGCTGAAGCAGGAGAACTTCCGGCTGACCGGACAGCTGATGACCCTGAACCGGGCGCTCATCCGGGACAAGGCGGCCGCCGTACCGGAAGGTTCCGCGAATCCCGTTTTCTTTGAAGAAAGCCTGGACGCGGACACCGGCCGGGAGTTCGTGAATCTCCTGACCGCCCGCTGCACCGGCATCGCCTGTGTCTTCATGGGAAATGATGAGACCGGCTACCGCTATATTTTCGGCAGCAAGACCGAGGATACCAGACCGCTCTGTAAGAAACTGAACAGCCAATTCAACGGAAAGGGCGGCGGAAAGCCTGAGATGGTTCAGGGATCCCTGTCCGGCATCCAGGAGGAGATTCTGGGCGCGGCCCAGACGTTTTTACGCAAATAAATAACACAAGGAGAATTTTATTATGTCCCTATACAAGGATGTACAGAAAGCGACAGCCCGCAAGCAGGGCGTCGAGATAAAAGAACCCGCGGAGGTGACCATGGCCAATATTCTGGACGGCCCCATCAAGAGACCGGAGGAGTCCAAGCTTTTTAAGACCGTGGAGGAACGCTGCGCCGATGCCAGGAGTACGGCCATGACTCTGCTGCTGGTGGGCGTGCTGGGGCTGGCGGCCATGATACTCGCCATCACCGGCTCCCTTCAGCTTCCCTTACCGAAAATCGCGCCTTACAGTATGAGTGTGCTGTTTCTGGCGTTTATCGCTGTGGCTGTGATTCTAATTCAGAAGTCTAAGAAGATTCTGGCAGAGGGGCCGGCGGAGCATGCGCGGATCCGGACTATCAAGAACTGGTTCGAGACCGATGGGATCTCCTCGGAAGAGATCGTCACTCTTCCGGTCCATGTGCCGGTCACTGAGCTGGAAACCCTTTATCGCAAGAAGTATGAGGCTATCAAGACGGTACTTCATAAGCATTTTCCCGAAGAGGATGGTCAGCTTCTGGATAAGCTGGCTGCAGATTTCTCCGAGGACGCGCGGATCGACGCCATGCTGGAGGAACAGGTGCGGATCGAGGCGGCTGTGCGGGAGAAGCGGACTTCATAAGTGCCGGGCTGAAGAGTAAAACAGGCACGCAAAAAGAACTTTCCCAAGGAGGACCTGGCTGGTCCGAATGTGGAAAGTTCTTTTTGTATGCCGTACGTCTTAAGCAGTCTCTATTTCAGTCTGGCGATCTCGTCGCGAATCTCACGGTCGCTTTCGGAAAATAGCAGTCTCTTATTGTAGCGTTCGTAACGCTCGCAGTCGGTGGTCTGGAGAAAGGCTACTGCGGCTTCGGACATGTTGAGGCCGGTGAGGAAAATGACCATTTCCTGGCTGTCGCCGAAAGCAGCTTCCAGGAAGTCGAAGGCGTGTTCGAGAGCCGCGCTTCCGTCCTCCTGCTCCCCTGCGTAGCGGGCGCGCTGTTCCCCGAAGAGCCGACGCAGGATCTCAAAGGCAGCCGGACCGTCCGTGGGGTGCTCGGACTTCAGGGTGTTCTCGTAGGAAAGCAGGGTATCAGCAAGGCGGAGGAGATGCTTTTCCTCGTCCTTGGTCAGAAGCTCTGCTTCTTTTTTCCGGCAGCGCTGCTCTTCTACCTCACCGCGCAGCTCTTCCAGAACCTGCGGGATCCCGTCCTCAGCAGCTGTGAAATTGCTATCGTTCAAGGTGGCTCCCGCTGCTTTCATCCGGGCAAACAGTGCCTCGGTGAAGAGTTCCTGTTCCCGTACTTTCCGCAGACGCTCGATGCAGCCGGAAAGGAGCAGATTTACCACGCTCAGGCGCTCGTCGAAGGAGGCATGGGTCAGCTTTTTCAGCGTAACCTCCCGGATCGTTCCGCCCAGGATTTCTTCGATGCCATAGTCGCTCTGGTATTTGCGGTAAAGCTCCAGGTAGTTGGCAAATTCTCCGGCGATTTTGTCGTGCTGGAGATACTGACGGACCACATCTTTATCGGCCTTTTTGCCCAGCTTCTCATAGACCTCCAGAAGCCGGGACAGATCCTCCCAGCCCCGGGGCGTGGCGAACCGGCGGCCGTCCACCGTGCTTTCCATCTGGTAGAAATGGGCCGGACGGGCGTCCAGGTAAGAGATGACCGCCGGGTGAATACGGGTCCGGACGGCATATTCCCGCCAGACGCCGTAGTCCGGCTCCACCTCGATCTTTTTCACTCGATCCAGGGTGACCACGTCGAATTCCCGGACGGACTTGTTGTACTCGGGCGGGTTGCCTGCGGCTACAATGATCCAGCCCTCTGGAATGGGATGATTGCCGAAGGTCTTGCACTGCAGGAACTGGAGCATGGCCGGAGCCAAGGTCTCGGAAACGCAGTTGATCTCGTCGATGAAGAGAATGCCTTCTTTCAGTCCCGTTTTTTTCATTTTCCCGTAGATGGAGGCCACGATTTCGCTCATGGTGTACTCGGTGACGGCTTTTTTCCGGCCGCCGAATTCCATTTCCGAGATAAAGGGAAGACCGATGGCGCTTTGTCTTGTATGGTGGGTGATGGTATAGGCCACCAGGCCCACGCCGCACTCTCTGGCCACCTGTTCCATGATCTGGGTCTTGCCGATGCCGGGCGCGCCCAGAAGCAGCACGGGGCGCTGGCGCAGGGTGGGGATGACGTAGTCTCCGTATTCGTCTTTTAAAAGATACGCTTCTATTGCGTCTTTAATCTCCTGTTTTGCTCTCTTGATGTTCATTATTTTCTCCTTCTCTGAAACTCTTTATTTTCCAAATCGCTCTCCTGCAGGATCAATTTGATCGCCCAGGCTGGCACATCCACGTCCCGGTAATGATTCTGCACGAAGATAAACGCGGTCTCATAGGGCGGCATTTTCACCGGAAAGACGCCGTATCCGTCAGTAAAATACAGAAGGCCCCTAAGCCGCCAGAACTTTTTCACGGCCAGCTGCTCTTCCACATAGGCAAAGGCCGGGCGGAAATCCGTACCGCCTCCGCCGAGAATGGTGAAATGCTCCATATACTCCTTCAGGGCCTCCTGGTTCTCAATCAGCACGTCGGACTGCACCCGCTCGTCACACTGGATGACGTGGATCCGCATGCGTTTGAAAAAGTTATCCGTCTGGGAAAGCACATCGTAGGTCTCCTCCAGAAACCGCTTCACCAATCCTTCTTTACAGGACATGGAAGTGTCGATGACGATGACAAACTCCTCGATCTTCCGTACCTCGCTGGTTTCCAACGGCTCGATGAGCGGCATGTTCCCGTACAATTCCATGCCATAATGATAGAAAATGTAATCGAAGCTGTCCGGATCGATCTGCATTTCCTCATGAAGCACCGTAAATTTCCGTAAGAATTCCTTATAATCATAGCGGGACCGATTGCTGACCCGCAGCTGTTCCTTCAGATCGCCCTCTCCTTCGGAAGCCTCATTGGAGAAAAGCATCACCTCGGTCTCCATCCGTTCCCGGATGTCGTCCCATTTTTTCCGGTTGGGGTTCGGATTCTTCGGGCCGTTTTTCCGGTCCTGCTCCCAGAGGCTATGATCATCCAGGTAAAATTCTGTCTGCCAGCGGCTGATTTCCGCTTCCGTCAGTTCTTCGCCGATCCACTGATAAATCCCCTCTGCCGTCAACACCGACAGCTTTTCCCGCAGTCTGGCATACACGCTTTTCCGAAAAGCTCCTGAGGAAATGTGGACACATTTCAGATAAAGACTGTCAATCAACGCCTCCACGGCCACATCGCAGGCCAGATTCCAGAGCCGTTCGTCCCGGCCCTTTCGGTCAAAGGGATGGCAGAACAGGCAGTGCAGGATCCCATGGAGATAAAGCCTGGTGCAGGCTGCCCGTCCCCGCTGTTCATAGAGACCCAGCAGCCCGTCTGGAAAATAGTACAACACTCCGCCGTCGGTTCCGGCCGGAGACGACGCGCCCGGCGCCAGGGCCAGATTTCCCAGGGCCAGATCCAGATAACGCAGCTTCAGGTACAGCTCGTTTCTGGACTGGTTCAGAATCCGGGCCGCCAGCTCCTCCTTCCGGAGCTGCGTCTTTTGTTCTTCCAATATCGCACTTTTTATCATGACGCCCTCCTACAGCTCAAACCGATCCAAAGCCGACTGTTTTTTTGTGTGTCCGGAAGCGCCCAGCCGATCCTGCAGATAAGCCACTCCCTCCGGGAATCCCTCCGCCGACACAAGGGCCATCCGGGAAAGCAGTCCGCTGTCTGGTGTTCCGTTTTCCGCAAGCCATGTGAGCATGTCCAGATCGCGCTGTTCCACCGCTCTCTCAAAGGCCTGCTCCAGATGCTCCACCAGCCAGCTCCGGTAATCCTCCCGGCGCTCCTCCGAGAGGCCCACCGGGTACCGGAGCCGATCCAGAGTCATTTCCAGTACTGTATCAAAGTTTTCCTCCGCCTTCGCCATATAGTAGCAGGCGTCGTAGGCCCGGAAATCCAGTTTTTTCATATAAAAGCTGTTGCGGAAGTTCATGCCGCTGCCGTGCATGTGGGTCATAAGAATCCGGGCCGGAGTATTCTCCACACTCTCTTCAAAAAATTCCGGGAACAGAAGCTTCGCCTGTATCCGTCCCTCCACGGTAACAGCCATTTTCTCCGGCACCTCGATCAGAATCTCCTTTAAACAGGAGGTCTCCGTCTCATCCAGGGTCACCGTCAGCCGCCCCAGATGATGACAGCCGGTAAAAAGTCCCGCGCCCAGATCCTGTAGGCTGCTGTGGAAGCGAAGCCTCGCCAGAGCATTGCAGTTATAAAAGGCGTAGGCTCCGATTTTCCGCAGGCCCCCGGGCAGACTTACCGCCTCCACCTGCATACCCTGAAGTTCCGGAGCCGCGTCCGGCGACGGCTCTGCCGGTTCCTTCTCTCCCGACTCGCTATTCCATATTTTTATCGTTCCGTTTTTCAATTCCCGGCTGAACCGTTCCCGGTCCAGATGATTGGAAAAGGCATAGGCCCCCAGCTCCGTCACCGGATACCCGTCGATCTCAGACGGAATCTCTGCTTCCTTTCCAAAGTCATAACAGCGGCGCACCACCGCGCAGCCATTTTTTATTTCATAGGCAAACCTCATTTTCTGCCTTTATCTCCTTTTGTCAGTTTTCTTTTTTCGCACAGCCTTTATGCTCTTGCATCATACCATAAACTTTCTGTTATTTCCAGAAAGAATGTGTAAATAACAAGAAATCCCTGTATATTTTCACGCATGTATACAACAATATATAGTAAATGATCATTGACACTACTACTATATCTTGTTACAATAAACATGTCGCTAATTTTGATTATCATTTTTTAATAGAGGGAGTGTAGCACATGAAAATCATCAAACGAAGCGGAGCAGAGGTAGAATTTGACCCCCATAAGATCGTGGTCGCAGTCTCCAAGGCCAATGACAGCGTTGTTCCCAGCGCCCGCATGACCCCGGTTCAGATCAAGCGGATCGCCGAGGACGTGGAAAGCGCAGCGCTCAATATCAAGCGTTCTTTAAGCGTGGAGGAGATCCAGGATATGGTGGAGGATCAGATCATGAATCAGCGGGCCTTTGACGTGGCGAGACAGTATATCACCTATCGCTATACCCGCGCCCTGGTTCGGAAGTCCAATACCACCGACGAGCAGATCTTAAGCCTCATCGAGTGCAATAACGAGGAAGTTAAGCAGGAAAACTCCAACAAGAACCCCACCGTCAACAGCGTACAGCGCGACTACATGGCCGGCGAGGTCAGCAAGGACATTACCCGCCGGATTCTGCTTCCGCCGGATATCGTGGAGGCCCATCAGGAGGGTATCATCCATTTCCACGACGCGGACTATTTTGCCCAGCATATGCACAACTGTGATCTGGTGAATCTGGAGGATATGCTTCAGAATGGCACCGTCATCAGCGGTACTCTCATCGAGAAGCCCCACAGCTTCTCCACTGCCTGCAATATCGCCACTCAGATCATTGCCCAGGTGGCCTCCTGCCAGTACGGCGGCCAGAGTATTTCCCTGGCCCATCTGGCTCCCTTTGTGGACATCAGCCGGAAGAAGATCCGCTGTCAGGTAGCTGACGAACTTCATTCCATCCGGGAAGCTGTGACCCAGGAGGAGATCGATTTCATCACCGAGAAGCGTCTGCGGGAAGAGGTCAAGAACGGCGTGCAGATGATCCAGTATCAGGTGGTTACCCTTATGACTACCAACGGCCAGGCTCCCTTTGTCACCGTCTTCATGTATCTGAACGAGGCGAAGAATGAGCAGGAAAAGAAGGATCTGGCTCTGATCATTGAAGAGACCCTGCGCCAGCGCTACCAGGGCGTGAAGAATGAAAAGGGCGTCTGGATCACCCCGGCCTTCCCGAAGCTCATCTACGTGCTGGAGGCCGACAATATCCACGACGACGACCCCTACTACTATCTGACGAAGCTGGCTGCCAAATGTACTGCCAAGCGCATGGTTCCGGATTATATTTCCGAGAAAATCATGTTCCAGAACAAGGTGGACAAGAACGGCGAGGGCCACTGCTACACCTGCATGGGCTGCAGAAGCTTCCTGACTCCCTACGTGGATGAGAACGGCAAGCCGAAATACTACGGCCGCTTCAATCAGGGCGTGGTTACCGTGAACCTGGTGGATATCGGACTTTCCGCCGAGGGCGATATGGAAAAGTTCTGGGAGATCTTCGACGAACGTATGGAGCTCTGCCACCGGGCTCTCCAGTGCCGTCATGAGCGCTTAAGCGGCACCGTTTCCGACGCAGCTCCCATCCTGTGGCAGCACGGCGCGCTCCTTCGTCTGGAGAAGGGCGAAACCATCGACAAGTATCTCCACGGCGGTTACTCCACCTTGTCCCTGGGCTACGCAGGCCTCTGGGAATGTGTATACAGCCTGAACGGCAAGAAGCTCACGGAGCCGGAGGGCGAAGCGCTGGGACTGGAGATCATGAAAAAGCTGAATGAATACACCGCAAAATGGAAGGCAGCTGAAAATATTGATTACTCCCTGTATGGCACTCCCCTGGAGAGCACCACTTACAAGTTCGCCAAGTGTCTGCAGAAGCGTTTCGGTACCGTAAAAGGCGTTACCGACCGCAACTACATCACCAACAGCTACCATGTACACGTAACGGAAAAGATCGACGCCTTTGACAAGCTGGCTCTGGAGGCCAAATTCCAGGCTCTATCACCGGGAGGAGCTATCTCTTACGTGGAGGTTCCCAATATGCAGAGCAATCTGGAAGCGGTTCTGTCCGTCATGAAGTTTATCTACAATAATATCATGTACGCGGAGCTGAATACCAAGAGCGATTACTGTCAGGTATGCGGCTATGACGGAGAGATCGAGATTCAGGAGGATGAACACGGAAAGCTCATCTGGAAATGCCCCAACTGCGGCAATACGGACCAGAACAAGCTGAACGTGGCCCGCCGTACCTGCGGCTACATCGGAACCCAGTTCTGGAATCAGGGAAGAACCCAGGAGATCAAGGAGCGTGTTCTGCATCTGTAAGGAGATTTTCGCATGAACTATGCTGTGATTAAAAAAAATGATATTGCCAACGGCCCCGGCGTCCGCGTGTCTCTCTTTGTCAGCGGCTGCCGCCACCACTGCCGGAACTGCTTCAATTACGAGGCCTGGGACTTTTCCTACGGTCATCCCTTTACAGAAGCGGTTATGGACGAGATTCTGGAGGCTCTTGCCCCTGATTATGTGGCCGGCCTTTCCTTTTTGGGCGGCGAGCCCCTGGAGCCGGAGAATCAGGAAGGGCTTCTGACTCTTGCACGGAAGTTCAAAGAGCGTTTTCCTAAAAAGACACTCTGGTGCTATACAGGCTTTACGCTGGATCGTGATCTGCTGACCGGCTCTGTGGGAAACCCGGATACTCTCCGGGAGCTGCTTTCTCTCATCGACGTACTGGTGGACGGCAAGTTTGTGGAGGAGGAAAAGGACGCCTCTCTTCTCTTCCGGGGCTCCGCCAATCAGAACATCATCGATCTGCCTGCCTCCCTGGCAGCCGGGCATACCGTTCTTCTGGAGGGCGTGTGGCGGCGTACCATGGGCAGCGGGGATATTCATGAGATGTAAATATTTCATTCAAAAGAGAACAGGCGAACCGGAATGCAGTATGCTTCCCGGTTCGCCTGCTCTCTTTTTATGGAATAGGAAATTCCGATAGAATTCCCTATTCCATAAAAGCAAGCAGAGCTTGCAAAGATGCGCACTCGGCGCAGTGGTAGATGGTTGCCAAGGCAACCGCGCCTCGGCGCAAGAATGTGCCAACGGCACATTCTTTTTTATGATTTATTTTCTTACTCCGGCAATACTCCCCGGCAGTCGAAAGCCGGAATAAAGCTCTCTTTTGCCGTCTCGCCTTCCTGGATGAAGGCATTTTCCACGCCCAGAGACAGGGCATAATCCAGAAGCCGATCATATTCCCTCTTTGTTACTCTCCGGTTCAGTTCCGGATAGGCTTCCATCCCGGGCAGGGGCGTGTACTGGTTCATGAGGCTCAGATATACCCGGTCTCCATAGGTTTCATAAACATACTTTACCACACCCTTCGCATTCTTCAGATGATTCGGCAAAAGCAGATGGCGGACTATGACGCCCCGTTTCATCATACCTGCCTCATCAAAGACTGCGGCTCCGGTCTGGCGCACCATTTCCGCCAGGGCCGCCTTTGCCACCTCCGGATAATCCGGCGCATGGGAATAGGCCTTCGCCGCCTCCGTATCCATATATTTAAAATCTGTCAGATAGATATCCACGATGCCTTCCAGCATTTTTAAGGTACTGACCTTCTCGTATCCACTGCAGTTATACACCATGGGAAGCGTCAGACCCTGTTCTCTGGCTCGGATGACTGCCCGGAGGATCTCCCGCGTATAATGGGTAGGCGTCACCAGATTGATATTAGCTGCTCCCTGTTGTGCCAGCTCCAGAAAAATCTCCGCCAGCCGCGCTTCGGTGATCTCCAATCCCCGGTCAGCCCCGGCGATATCCCGGTTCTGACAGTAGACACACCTTAAAGGACAGCCGCTGAAGAACACGGCTCCTGATCCGGTATTTCCGGAAATACAGGGCTCCTCCCACAGATGAAGCGCCGCCCGGGCACATTTGATATTGTTTCCTGCCACGCCGCAAAAACCGCGCCGACCATTTTCACGATCGGCGCGGCAGTCGCGGGGACACAGTCTGCATTCTGACATAGGCTCCCTCTTTTATTCCTCTTCAGAGGCTTCTTCCGCCTCCACATTATTCTGTTTGACACGAATCTCATCTACATGATGATTGCCCACCCGGGTAACCTCAATTTCCAGGCCCTTGTACTCCAGATGGTCGCCCTGATCCGGCACCCGTCCGAACTGCTCCATGACCCAGCCGCTGACAGACACCATCTCGGACTCCTCATCCAGATGGAAGTACTCCGCGAACTCCTCAAAATCCATGGACGCGTCGATAAGATAGGTATCCGGGGCAATGCGGCGCAGCAACACCTCAGCCTCCTCATGCTCATCCCAGATCTCGCCCACCAGTTCCTCCAGAATGTCCTCCATGGTGACGATACCACAGGTTCCGCCATACTCGTCCACCACCACGGCCACATGGGTCTTGGCCTTCTGCTGCTTCTTCAGAATCATCCGGATAGGCTCGCTCTCCAGCACAAAGATGGCCGGGGAAATGATATCCTTTACTTCCTTTTCCGTGATACCACAGCCCACGTAGAAGTCCTTCCGATGAATGGTTCCCAGAATATCGTCGATGGAATCCTGATAAATCAACAGACGGGAGAACTTGGTCTCTGTGAACATCTGGGCGATCTCTTCCTTGGTGGCCGTAATGGGCAGGGCCGCCAGATCCGTCCGGTGAATCAGGATATCCCGGGCTTCCTGATCGGAAAACTCGATGGCATTTCTCAGAAGTCCGCCTTCGTCTTCGTCGATGGTTCCGTCCTCCTGAACCTCATTGACCAGGGTCAGCAGCTCCTCCTGGGACATCTTGGAGCTGGGCTCCAGATGAAAGATCTTCGTCAACAGCTTCTGCCAGCCGGAGAACAGTACATTCAGCGGCAGAAAAAGCCAGATCAGAAACTGTACCACCGGAGCGGCGAACATGGCCAGCTGCTCCGGGCAGTTATTCGCGATGCTTTTCGGGGAAATCTCTCCGAATATCAGTACCACAATGGTCACCACGATGGTAGACATGGTCGCTCCCATATCGCCAAACTTCAGGGTAAACAGCACGGTTCCCACAGAGGCCATGGCGATGTTTACGATGTTATTGCCTATCAGGACCGTGGAAATCAGCTTGTCATACTGCTCATCCAGCTTGCAGACCAGCGCCGCGTTCTTATTTCCCTTCTCAGCCAAGGTCTTCAGCTTCGTGGTGTTCATGGCCGAGAACGCCGTCTCCGTAGCGGAAAAAAAGCTCGACAGTATCAGACAGACTACCATAATGGTAAGGTATGTACCCATAATAAATTATACTTCTCCTTTAAATTCAAAATACGGACGCTCAACGCCTCCCGGCTCCCGTCCAGATTGTTAATGATACTATTATATGGGACAGGATGTTTGTTGTCAACCGGAAAGCACCCCTACTCCGCGAACTTCACCACCAGCTCCCGGTTCCCGATGGATCCGGAAAAGATACCGGTCAGGAGCTGTTTGGTCTGGGTTTTTGCCTCCAGCTTCAGGCTGTCGAAGTCGGCTTTTTCTTCCACATCCTTCTGGGCGGCGGTCATGCCGTCCAGCACATCCGTCTTCTTGCCCCAGTTTAAAAGGGCGGCCTTTTCATCGTAGAACTGGATGGAATCAGAATCTACTACCGTGTCCAGGATCTGGACAGCCGGAAGGGTCAGAAGTACTTCTTTGTCGGTGATTTTAATCTCTGCCTTGGACAGATCGACTCCGGCCCGCACCTCGGCACGGTAAGTCATGGTGAAGGACTTCTGGGTCAGCAGCGGGATGCTGCCGTCGGAGTAGTAGACCAGACCGTTGTAGGTGAGCTTGGCCGTTGTCAGCTCGCTGACCATCTCCAGCTTATTGCTGATAAAACTGCTGGTGATCTGGGGCTCGTCCTTCTGGGTGACCTTGTTTGTCACGAAAATGACTGCTGCCGCGATGACCAGGATCTCGATAAAATGAAGAATGGTCTTAAATCCCACCCGCCTTCCGGGCCGCTCTGTTCTTTCTCTTTTTTCTTTCTTTTCACTTCTCATATGCTTCCCCCATTATTCCCATAAAAAGGCTTCCTGTTCCAATGTGATGCCGGTTTCCAAAATCGCTGTCTTCAGTTTCTGAAGCTCCGGCGGTACTTCCAGTTCCTCGATTTTCTTCAGATACTCCGATCCCCTGGATTCTCCCAGTTCCCGATAGTGTTCCAGTGTCTCCCGATCCATGCGCCAGGGCTTCAGATCCGGAAAAATTTCTTTTTGAATGTGCATGAAAATCCGCATGCCGCCATAATCCAGATCGCTGCTGTGATAGTACTCTGTCCCAGTCCCGGCTGTGTGCAGACATTTCCGCAGTTCTCGTAAAAATTCCCGTTCCGCCGGGGAAAAGAAGCCGTGGGAATACAGATACAGCGTCCCCTCCTCGAAGGGCACAGACATGTAGTTAGCCTTGTTTTCAATACTGATTATTTTACAGATTTTCTGTTCCGGCAAAAGCTCCAGATGCTTCAGGGTCTCCGCATTCAGGACGGTTCCGTACCGCCAGGCTGCTGTGTCCACCTCTGTTCCCTTCAAAAGAAAACGGAGGCTTCCTTTTACCGCCAGCTCCTGATGATAGGTCTCCAGCCCGATTTCCACCAGGACGGTTCTGTCATCCATGACCTCTTCGTCTGCTTCTACCCGCTCGTTCCACCTGCGGGCGTCCCGGAGAATCTGCTTCTGAATGATCTGCTCAAACCGTTTGGAATCTCCCAGATAATGCTTACTGAATACCCGGCGGTATACCGGCTCTTCCAGCTCGTTCAATCCCCGCAGCGTCTGAAAATAAACCTTTTTCTTCTCTGCATCCTGACAGATCTTCGGAATCTTTTCCCGGTCCACATCCTGTTCCATGGCTTCGATACAGCATAACAGCCAGGGTTTCCAGCTTTTCGCTGCTCCTTTCAGTTCCTCCAGCTCTCCGGTCAGCTCCCGCAGAGGCCCGTAATGCCGGATATACCTGGGAATCCGGCTATCCCGTTCATAAAATACCGGAATACTTTCCAGCTGATAGGTGATTTTTTCAAGCTCAGATCCCCGTACCAGCCAGCCGCTGCTATCCCGTCCGGTTCCGTCCCGGAGCAGCTTTTCCTGCTGCAAATCCAGTACCTGCTGATTCAGTTCTCTTTTTCCGATCTCGTCATACAGTTCCTGGGTAATCCAGATCGTTCGGTTGCCCCTTGCATTCGGATCCGGATAGGTCCGCCAGTCTGCATTGCCGCTCTCATAAGCATCCAGAATCACCTGGATCACATGATTTCTTCTCTTCTGCTCCGCCTTTTTCCCCATGAGTAATCTCCGCTATTCTTCCTCTGTTACCAGCTCCCCAAACTCTTTCTTTTCAAACTCCTGTATGGAAATGCTCTTCTTATTCGGATTCGCGTATACAAAGGTCTTATCCACATTTTCGATGTAGTTCTGGATCTTGTCGTTGGTAGCGCTGATAATGGCCTGAAAGCCCAGACTCCTTATCAGATCGATACAGCTGGCTACCTTCTCTGCATCCATCTTGGAAAAGGCCTCGTCCAGCACCACCAGACGGATGGCAGGACGTCTGGACGCCCGGGCGGACAGATTGATGCGGTAGGCCTGGGCGAAGCTGGCCAGAAGTGCGATGTACAGCGGATTCTGGCCCTCGCCGCCGGAGTTCTTTTTGATCATTTTGCTGAGCCCGATGACCAGGCGCTGCTCGTCGCCCTCTACGATCTGCTCCATCTCAAAAGAAAGATAGGTCCGGTAGTCCGCATACTTCTCCATATTCTTCCGGGATTCCTCCAGTTCAGCCGCCGTAGCGTTCTCCGGCGGAATAAACAGTCGAATCAGATCGTTCATAAGGCTGCCGTATTTGCTCTCATGATTCATGGAAAACAGGTTCATCTGATGATTCATGGAGGTGGACAGGGTGGAGGGATCGATGTTCAGATCCTCATCCATAAACATGTCGTAAAACTCTCCGTCCCGTCCCTTGTTCCGACCGATGCGGAACTGATAACGGTCTTTTCCGAAGTCCAGGTTCCGGATAATCCGGTTCAGCTCATCCCGGCGCACATAAGCCTCCCGGATGGCGCTCCGGATCTTGTAGATAAAGTCCTCCTTGAAGTGTTCCACCGCTGCCCTTGCCTGCTCTCCGGCCTTTTCACGGTAAGTCTCCAATTCACCGCACTGCAGCTCCTTCAGAAGCTTTTCGTAATCGCCATTCTCCTCGGTGGAAGCGGAAAAGTCTCTCTGGGGATGATTTTTCAGATAATCGGTACGCACCTCCACCAGACGGCTCTTCTGCCGTTCACATTCCTCTTCGGTTTCTTCTATGGTTTTTTCCGTCTCCTCCAAAAGCTTACCGTAACGGGGATTCCGATACTCTTTCAGATACTCCGCAAAAAGCTGCGCGTCCTGCTCCGAACCACGAAGCTCCCGTTCCATCTGAATCAGGTCCCCGTTCTTTTCCACCAGACTGTTATTTCCGCTTTCCAGCGCCCGCTCCTTCTCCCAGATCTGTCGACGCACCTTTTCCAGTTCTTCCTTCACGGCATTCTGATGTTCCAGAATCTCACTGCGCTTTTTCTTCAGTGTCTCCACGATACCGGAATTCAGTTCCTCCATCTGCTCCTGGAGACGCAGCCGTTCTTTTTCCTTCTGCTGCTTTTCTTTCTTATCCCGCAACAGATTCTGATATTCCTCTACCGTGTCCGACAGGTATTCCAGATTCAGAATCTTACGCGCCTCCTCCTCGGTCCCGCGGAAGGTCTCCAGCCGCCGGTTCAGCTTTTCCAGCTGGGCTGTCAGCTCTTTCTGTCTCTGCTGCTTACTCTTTTCTCCGATATAGGCGAACTTCGTATAGTTATCCGGGTTCAGACGGCGCAGCTGATAGTTCTGATACAGTCTGCAGTCCTCGGTCACACCGATGCGGCAGCGGCGCAGCTCATCGATGCTCTCGCACTTAATCACATTGCCCAGAAGGAAATTTACAAAGGCCCGGACGTAATCCTCTCCAGCCTTTACTTCCTCCGCCAGGGCTCCCGGCTTTACACGCTGCTCTTCGCTTACGACCCGTTCCGTATCCACCACGGATACCCTCCAGAACTTCTTCGGATCCAGGGTCTCATAAATCTCCATGGCTTCCTTCACATACCGGGGCTCCACGATCAGGGCCAGCTTATTCCATGCCAAATAGCCTTCGATGGCATTTCTCCAGCGCTCGTCCCGGATCTCCAGAAGATCCGCTAAAATTCGCACCGGAACGCGTTTTCCGAGACGGCTGTACAGTTCCTTTTCGATCTCGGAACGGGCCTGGGTCAGCTCCCTGGGATAGGAAGTCTTGCCTGCATACAGTTCTTCCAGCTGGTTCTGAATGCTTTTACTCTCCTTGGCCAGCACCCGGATCTCCGAAGCCGCCTCCCGCTGCTCCTGATCCGCCTCCTGATGGGCCTCTGCAAGGGCCTTTTTCAGAATCTCCAGTTCTTCCCCAGTGATCTTTCCGGCCTGAAGCTTTTCGATTCGGTTCAATGTGTCATTGGAGACTGTCTCCACCTGTTCCCAGGCATCCAGCTTATCAGCCAGCTGATCCCACTTTTCCTCGCTTCGTTTCAGTCGCTCCAAAGCATCCTCCGCATTCCGGAGCTTCTCCTCCAGAAGGGCATAGCCTGTATCTGTCAGCTGTATATTGATCTCATGGTACTGATTTTCCAGATCCGTTTCCAGGGTTTTCTGTTCCGTTTCCCGTCGGCGCTGCTCCTCCAGATCTCCTTTCCAGAGCCCCATCTGATCCTGGAGCTTTTCAATTTCCTCCCGGAGCTCCAAAATGCGCAGTTTCTCCCGGCGATAAACACAGGCCGCCAGCTGATCCTTCTTCTCCATAAAGACCCCGTACTGCTCCCCGATCCGGGTCAACTCTCCGATCTCCACCATGGCCGCCTCGATTTTCCGGCACATCTGACCATAGAGCCGCACGCTCTCCTGCATATCGTCGATCTGAATATCCTGCTCCATGCAGATATATTCTTTCACAAAATCTTCCAGCCTGATATTCATTCGGAAGGGAATGGCCCGCTTAAACAGACGCGGAAACTTCTCCATATCCAGGCCGCCCAGGTACACGTCGTAGAGATTCCGCCGGAAGCGCTCGTTATTGGAGGTATAGAAATACTCCTCCCGTTCAAAATGCTTCTGCAGGTAATCCCGCAGCTCTCCGGTGGTCATGGTTCTGTCTTCCATCCGGTAATCCCCGGGAAGCATGCTGCCCTTATGCCAGAAGAACAGGCGGCCGATCTCATTGGTGGCCGTCTCCACATCGAAGGCCACGCCGATGCACTCCTTTTCCCCTGTGATACTGTGCTTCATCTCCAGCACAATGGTGGAGGAAAAATTCTTATTCCTCCGGTAGGATACCTGATTATTCTCGCCGATATTGATCATACCCCGCAGATACTCGATGAGGCTTCGATCCGAATCGTCCGCCGCCGCCTTGTTAAAGAAGCCCCGGCCGTCTGTGTTGGCATAAAGGACGATCTGCATGGCGTCAATGACCGTGGACTTTCCGCTTCCGGAATGTCCCGTGAAAAAGTTGATGCTTTCGTTCAAATGCAGCACCTTCCGGTCGATATAATGCCAGTTATTCAGTCCGATTCTGGTAAATATTTTATAAGCCTGTGTCTGCTGTTCCATCTTCCGACTCCTCTTCCGTTTCCTCAAATGTCCGTATCAGCTCCCGGGCGTCCTCCCGCATGAGAATCAGGTTCACGCTGGGATAGATCAGGATCCGGCTGTTCTCGCCCATCTCATCGTAAGCGTCCAGGAATTCCACGATCTGATACTTTTTCAGGGCCGCAAAGGCCTTTTTCTGCTCGGTGACCGATGGCAGCCCCCGCACCAGGCGGAACTCTCCCATCTTACTGTTCAGCTCTCCCAGGGTCACGAAGACCTGGGTGCTGGTGGATACCGCCGCCATTTTCTCATCATAGAGAAGCTTCAGAAGCAGAAGGTAAATGGTGGTCAGCTTGGTCAGCCGCTCTCCGGCGCCCTCGATGCCCTGGATATAAATGATACCCAGCTCCTCGTTCTGCTCCAGGAGAATGCCTGCCACCCCGAAATATTCCTTCAAAAACTCCCGGTGTCTGCTGCAGAATTCATATTCCCGGTCAGAAGCCATCCGGCCGCTCTTTTTATCATACTTTCGATCCAGCAGAAAGGTCTGCGACAGAAGCTTCCGGATGGCGCTCTGCATACTTTCCTGATCCGCTGTGTTTAATTCTTTATACTGTTCCAGCATCTTTCATGCCCTTTCCTTTTTTATTCTCCCTGTTCTCCATCCGCAGACGTCTTCGGTCCTTTCCGGAAAAATGCCATCCGGGGATAGCTGTAACTGCCATACTCCACCTGTTCCTCCTGTACCACTACCTGATAGCGGCTGTTCCGGCGCATGGCGATATCGTAGGCCAGGATCAGCTTTTCAAAATCCTCGTCGCTCTGCAGGTTCATACGTTCTGTCTCCAGCACGCCATCTTCCATATGATCGCCGATAAATTCTTCGATCTGCTTTTTCGTAAACCGGTGGCGGATCTGATTCATCTTCAGAATATCTTCCCTGGACAGCTCCGCGCTCTTTTCTTCTCCGGTTAGTTCTTCCTCAAAGCGTTTTCTCCTGCGCTGCCGATACAGAGGCTGTTCGTTCAGCACCGAAAAGCCGGTAAGCTGCATCCGTCCGGCTACGGCTCCCAGCATAGCTGTCTGCCGCTCCGGGTCTTCCTGGGCGCTCAGATCGTTCAGAAGCTGAATCAGCAGGCCATGGCGTTCTGTCTCGTCGCTTAAGAGATAGTTCAGGCGGCTGACGGTAGCCCGGACATACTTGCTGTGCTCCCGGTCCATATTGGCGATGCGGTGCTCGATATCTTCAAAGCCCCGCTCGATCTGATCCACCAGATCCAGCATTTCGTTCTCCTGATCCGGAGCCACCTCCGGCTCCTCCCGGAGACTTCTCAGGCACCGCTTGATATCCATTTTATAAATATAAAAATTATCGCTGGTCTTTAAAATATGGTACTTCTGCTGTACTGCCGTCTCCACAAAGCCTTCCAGATGCTCTTTCAGCAGATTTTTATAATTCTTCTGCTCCAGCAGACGCCCGAAGAACTTGTCCATATTATGAAGCATATCCTGCAGGGCCTTGTTCAGCTTTTTCGTATTAATCAGGGCCGTTTTCAGCATGGACAGGTTTTTACGCCTGTCATTCTTAAAGGAAAAGAGGGTGGCATACACATTCTGAATATAAACCTCCGTTTCCTCCGTCTGTTCATTGACCAGGCGGTCAAAGGCGTCAATCAGGATCGCCGCATAATCGGGAATGACGATATTGACCGTCATGGCACCATAGTCCTCCACCTTTCGAAGCCACCTATGGCGCAGCAGCCAGTTCAGGATACGGCCCGGCAGCGCGCTCTGCTCCTCCTCGTCGGTCTCGTCCTCTTCCCTCTGGAAGCTCCAGGCAGATTCCCGGCACTTATCCGACAGGATCTGGGCGCAGGCGTCCTTGCTTAAAAAATAATTGTTATACTGGTATTCATCATTGATAGCCAGCAGGGCCTCGATATACACGTCCCGGTTGCCCGACCGGAACAGGCTCCAGAACTCTGCCGGGATCTCATATAAAAACTGCACGTTGTTCTCCTTTTAAAGCTGAGCGGTAATTTGATCGGCAATCATTTCCGCCGGCTCCCGCTTTCCGTTTTTCTCCCACTGAATAAACACATTCAGCAGAGCCCCGCCGTAAAAATACAGCTCATAGGCCGGTATCTTGTAATGGGGCATGATTCGTTTGATCATATAATCATTCATGGCGTCCTGGACGATGTAGAGGAGCTTCGCGTCCACCAGCTTCAGGATAAAGACCGCATATCGGTCGAAATACTTCAGCGCATGGATGATGCTGCTCCGATCATGGAACCGGCCCACCTTCTCCTCCCGGCATTCCCGGATATATCCGGCTACGATCTCATGGAAGAAATCCGTCAGCGCGTCCTCTTTCGTCTCATAGTAATGATAGAAGGTCACACGGGACACACCGGCCCTCTTCACGATGTCCGACACCTTGATTTTTTCATATTCTTTCTTATCCATCAGGGAAAAGACTGCCTCGCCGATACACATGCGGGTGAAACGGGTTCTTTTATTGTGATTCTGAGAAAATAGATTCAAATTCTGTTCTCCTGTTACATAAAAATGACATCTGTATGCAGGAAGTTCTCCACACATACAGATGTCATTATAGCATACTTTTGCCGTTTCGGAAAGGCGTGAGTTTTATCCCAGCAGATCATCCACCACCTGCTGCACCGTCTCTATCCGCTCCGCTTTCCAGGCATCCGCTCCGCAGAACAGAAGGCCGTTCTCCCTGTCTCCCTTCACGGCACGGATCAGTGCCTCGGTGATGCAGTAGGGGATCTCCGTGGGCCTGCAGCCTTTGATGCAGCCCCGGCAGCGTTCGGGCGCAATCCGTTCTCCTGACATGACCCGATCCGCGAAAACGTTTCGGATGGCCCGGCCCGGCAGACCCACAGGGCTTTTGATGAGCAGAATATCCTCTTCCCGGGCGTCCAGATAGGCCTGCTTGTAGCGCGGATCCGCGTCGCATTCCTCCGTGGTCACAAAACGGGTGGCTGCCTGAATGGCGTCAGCCCCCAGTGCAAAGGCCCGAGCGGCCTTTTCCATGCCGCTGATACCGCCGCCCAGGACCACCGGGATTTTCTTCTGAAAGCGCGCCTCGTATTCCCGGACTTTCGCGATGATCCGCTTCACTTCTTCGCCGTAGGCTGCCTCATCAAAAGAGGTCAGCTGTTCTCCGGTGAAGCCCAGATGTCCTCCGGCCTTCGGCCCCTCGATGACCAGAAAATCCGGCACCCGTTCAAACTTCCGCGCCCAATATTTTAAAATCACCCCAGCGGACTTTTCTGTGGACACAATGGGCGCCAGCTTTACATTGCTTCCCGCCGCGTACTCCGGCAGATCCACAGGCAGTCCCGCGCCGGAGACGATAAAATCCGCTCCCAGCTTCACAGCCTGCTTCACATAATCGGCGTAATGCTGCATGGCCACCATGATATTAAAGCCTACCACGCCGCCTTCTGCCCTGCCCCGGGCCTTTTGCAGTTCCTTTCCCATGGCGCGCAGATTCGCTTCCACCGTATTTGTATCAAAATCCGGCTCCCGGAAACCGATCTGGGCGGCGGAGATGGCTCCTGCCCCGCCTGCGGCCGCCACAGCGCCCGCCAGGCCGCCCAGGCTTACTCCTACGCCCATACCGCCCTGAAAGATGGGACGGCGCAGAGTCAGGTTGCCGATTTGTAATTCTTTTTGTTTCATAGTTTTCTCTTTCTGTCTGTTTCGCTCTTTATGGTTCCCAGATGCCGGAACCGGTCATAACGTTGATCCGCCAGCTCCCGGCCACTCATTTGCCCATACTGCTCCAGAAACTGTTCCAGCTTTTCTTCCAGCGGCACCGTCACCTGATACAGGTTCTCCTCGGTAAAAGACTCCGGCTCCGAGAACACCTGCTCCACGATGCCTGCCTGCTTCAGATCTGCCGCCGTCAGCCTCATACACTCCGCCGCATGCTTCGCCCGTTTGCTGTCCTTCCAGAGGATGCTGGCAAAACCCTCCGGGGACAGGATAGAGTATACAGAATTCTCCAGCATCCAGACCTCGTTTCCCACAGCCAGGGCCAGAGCGCCTCCGCTGCCGCCCTCGCCGATGATGACGGTGAGAACCGGCACCTTCAGAGCCGACATTTCATAGATATTCCGGGCGATGGCCTCGCCCTGTCCCCGTTCCTCCGCGTCGATGCCGCAGGCCGCTCCCGGAGTGTCCACAAAGCAGATGACCGGACGGTGGAACTTCTCCGCCTGGCGCATGAGACGCAGGGACTTCCGATAACCGTCCGGGGAGCACATGCCGAAGTTTTGATCCTTTTCCTGGGAAATGACGGTGACCGGACGCCCCCGGAAGCTGGCGATACCGCCCAGAACTGCCGGGTCGTCCGCAAACAGGCGGTCGCCGTGGAACTCGTAGAAATCATCGAAAAGGGCGGCCACATAGGCATGGCCCCGGGGACGCTTTTTGTCCCGTGACCGCTGTACCCGCTCCCATGCGGTTTTTGAGCTTCCCCGCTGCTTTGTCAGACGGGGACCTGCATCCCTGCTGCCTGCCTCTGCTTTTTCCCCCTGGGCCCGGTGCAGCCGCAGCAGATCCCCCAACGTCCTCTTCAGCTCGCTTCGCTCCACGATCCCGTCCACAAAGCCGTGCTCCAGCAGAAATTCTGCCCGCTGGAAGCCCGTCGGCAGCTTCTGCCCCGTGGTCTGCTCGATGACCCGGGGGCCTGCAAAGCCGATGAGCGCTCCCGGCTCCGCCAGGATGATGTCACCCTCCATGGCAAAGCTGGCGGTCACGCCGCCGGTGGTGGGATCCGTCAGAACTGTGATATAGAGAAGCCCTGCATCGGAATGGCGTCGGATGGCCGCGCTGGTTTTCGCCATCTGCATCAGGGAAAAAATACCCTCCTGCATCCTGGCTCCGCCGGAGCAGGTGAAAAGAATCAGAGGAAGCCCCTCTTTGGTGGCCCGCTCTGCGGCCCGGGTGATTTTTTCACCCACAGCCTCGCCCATGCTGGCCATCAGGAAACGTCCGTCCATGACTCCGACCACAGCCTTCTCGCCACCGATCCGGCATGTTCCGGTGACTACTGCCTCCCTGAGACGGGTCTTCAGGCGGGTGACCGCCAGCTTTTCTTCATACCCTTCATAGTCCAGAGGATTACTGCCTGTCAGCTCCCGATCCCATTCCTCGAAGCTTCCCTCGTCCGCCACTTGGCCAACCCGCTCCCAGGCAGGCACCCGGAAATATCCCCTGCATCTGGGACATATATAATAATGGTTCTTCACATCCTCCACTACGATAGCGCCGCCGCACATGTTGCACCGGGCCAGAAGGCCTTCGGGAACCTCGGGCTTCCGGACGCTGCCGCTGAAGATTCGTTTTTTCGTTTTCTTAAATACATGATCCAGATTCATAAGTCTGACTTTGCTCCTCTGTTTACTCTGTCTCCGCCCGGGCAGCCTTTTCCTCCCGGGTGCGGATAAACTCGATATCCACATTTCCCTTCTGGAAATCCGCGTCCTCCAGGATCCCGTACTGATAATTCACATTGGTGTCCACGCCTTCGATGATGACCTCTCCCAGGGCGCTCTCCATTTTTCGGATGGCCTCTCCCCGGGTCCGGGCCCAGACGCTGATTTTCGCGATCATGGAATCGTAATAAGGCGGAATAGCATAACCGCTGTAAATGGCCGAGTCGATACGGATGCCCTTACCGCCCGGCAGGTGCAGTCCCGTCACCGTGCCCGGGCAGGGCCGGAAGTTCTCCTCCGGCTTCTCCGCGTTGATACGGACCTCGATAGCGTGGCCGTTTACCCGCACTTCATCCTGGGTGAAGCCAAGCTTTTTCCCCGCCGCGATGCGGATCTGCTCTTTGATCAGGTCGATGCCTGTGATCCACTCGGTCACAGGATGCTCCACCTGGATCCGGGTGTTCATTTCCATAAAATAATAGTTTCCATTCTTTTCCAGTAGGAATTCAATGGTTCCGGCGTTCACATAACCTGCTGCCTTTGCAGCCCGCACGGCCGTCTCTCCCATTTCCCGCCGCTTCTCCTCGGACAGAGCCGGGCTCGGGGCCTCCTCGATCATTTTCTGATGATTCCGCTGGATGGAGCAGTCCCGCTCACCCAGATGCACCACATTTCCGAAGCTGTCCGCCAGAATCTGAAACTCGATGTGTCTCGGATGGGTAATAAAATGCTCGATATACATGGAATCATCGCCAAAGGCCTGCTTCGCTTCCGTCTGGGCCAGCAGAAAGTTCTTCTCAAACTCCTCCGGGCTCTCCGCCACCCGCATACCCTTTCCGCCGCCACCCAGAGCCGCCTTGATCATGACCGGATAGCCGATGCGGGCTGCTTCCTCTGCACCCCTTCCGGGGTCGTATACTGCTTCTTTTGTGCCCGGGATCACCGGAACTCCTGCGGCTGCCATGGTATTGCGGGCCTCCTGCTTATTGCCAAGCTTTGCGATAACCCCGGAACCGGGGCCGATGAAAATGATGCCGCATTTCTCACAAAGCTCCGCAAATCTGCTGTTTTCCGATAGAAGTCCAAAGCCCGGATGAATGGCGTCTGCTCCGGAAATAATGGTGGCGCTGATGATTTTCTCCATGGACAGGTAGCTGTCCGCCAGGGCCGCTGGCCCGATGCAGACGGCCTCGTCCGCCAATTTGGCGTGAAGCGCCTCCCGGTCGGCCTCGGAATAGACCGCCACGGTCTCGATTCCCATTTCCCGGCAGGCCCGGATGACACGCACCGCGATCTCTCCCCGGTTGGCCACAAGAACTTTTCTTATCATCATAAAACTCCTATCCTATCATAAAGGTCAGCTCCGCCCGAACCACCACGTTACCATCCACACTGGCGATGGCTTCACCCACCCCCAGGGGGCCCTTGCGCTTGATAATCCGGGTCTCCAGGCGCAGTTTGTCGCCGGGAACCACCTTTCCCTTGAATCTGCATTTATCGATGCCACCAAAGTAAGCGGTCTTGCCCCGATGCTCCGGCAGGGACAGGATCGCCACTGCGCCTACCTGGGCCAGGGCCTCTACGGTCAGCACCCCCGGCATCACCGGCTCCTGGGGAAAATGTCCCGCGAAGAAGTCCTCCCGGTAGCTGACGCATTTATAGCCCACGGCAAACTCGCCGGGCTCGTAATCTTCAATATAATCCACCAGCAAAAAAGGATGCCGGTGGGGAATGATTGCTTTGATCTGGTTGATATCCAAATGGTTCATGGCCTAATCCTCCTCTACCCGGAACAGGGGCTGGCCGTATTCCACAGCCTGGGCATTGTCTGCGCAGACCTCCCGGATGACGCCGTCGCAGTCGCTGGTAATTTCATTCATGAGCTTCATGGCCTCCACGATACCGACTACCTGGCCCTTCTTTACCTGGTCGCCCACGCTCACAAAGGGTTCAGCGTCCTCGGAAGGAGCAACATAAAAGACGCCCACCAGGGGAGACTTGATCTCCGTACCGGATTTCCGCGCCTCTGAATCAGAACTACCTGCTGCAGCGCTTCCTTCCCGGGAACCGTCCGCCTGAACTGACTGCTCCGCCGCCATGTCCGGCAGCCCGTTTATCTGTATCTTCTGCTTCTTCTTTTCCAGCCGAAGCTTTGTCCCGTTCTGCTCATAGCTGAAACTGTCCAGCTTTGACTCAGAAACCCTTTCAATTAATTTCAAGATCTGTTCAAATTCCATGTTATACTCCTGTATCTCCTGTCTCTGCCATTCACTCCAAAACCTGTCCTGCTACCTGGAACTCTCTTCATACTTCTGAATCAGCAGGCAGGCGTTATGTCCGCCGAAGCCCAGAGAATTGGTCAGGGCATAACGGATTTCTTTTTCCACCGGAGCGCCGATGGCGTAGTTCAGATCACACTCTTCGTCTGTCTCCCGGGTTCCCACGGTCTGATGTATGTAGTTCTCTTCTACTGCTTTCGCGCAGACCACAAACTCTACGCCGCCTGCCGCACCCAGAAGATGGCCAATCATGGACTTGGTGGAATTGATCACCACGTCCTTTGCCGCGTCGCCCAGAGCCACCTTGATTGCCCGGGTCTCGTAGAGATCATTATGGTGGGTGGCGGTGCCGTGGGCGTTAATATAGTCCACCTGGGAGGGATCAATGCCGCCCTCCTTCATGGCCAGCTCCATGGCCTTGGCTGCGCCGCTTCCGTCCTCGCAGGGAGAAGTGATATGGAAGGCGTCACCGGTGGCTCCGTAGCCCTTAAGCTCCGCGTAAATGTGCGCGCCCCTTGCCAGCGCGTGCTGGAGCTCCTCAAGAACTACTACCCCTGCGCCCTCGCCCAGTACAAAACCGCTGCGGTCTTTGTCAAAGGGAATGGAAGCACGGGCCGGATCGGTCTCCGTGGTCAGCGCCGTCAGGGCCTGAAAGCCCGCCACGCCGGTGGGACAGATACAGCTTTCCGCGCCGCCTGCCAGCATGATATCCGCGTCGTCATACTGGATGGCCCGGAAAGCGTCGCCGATGCAGTGGGTACCGGATGCGCAGGCTGTCACCACATTCGTGCATTTTCCCCGCAGTCCCAGCTGGATGGAGATATTGCCTGCGGCCATATTGGAGATCATTTTCGGCACCATTAAGGGCGCTACCCGCTTCGCATTACCTTTTAAAATTTTCTCATATTCCTTTTCCACAGTTTCCAGGGAACCGATACCGGAACCCACGATGACGCCCGCCCGGAAAGGATCTTCCTTCGTCATGTCCAGTCCCGCGTCCGCAAAGGCTTCTTTTGCCGCAGCCACCGCGTACTGGGCGAAGGGCTCCATGCGCTTGGCCCCTTTCGGATCCATGCGTTCGGCCGCGTCAAAGTCTTTGACTTCCGCAGCCAGCTTCACCTTGTAATTTTCTGTATCAAAACGGGTAATCTCACCGATTCCCACCCGGCCCTCCCGGATGCTCTGCCAGAACTCCGGTACCGTATTTCCGATGGGGGTCACAGCACCCAGCCCCGTTACTACCACTCGTCTTTTCATATAAAATAGTACTCCTCTGTCTTCTGTGTCACATCACCATACCGCCGTCCACGTTCAGCACCTGGCCGGTGATATAGGCCGCGTCGTCGGATGCCAGAAAGGCCGCCGCTTTCGCTACCTGCTCCGGCTTTCCGAAATGTCCCAGGGGAATCTGGGCGCTCATCTGCTCCTTGATTTTACCGCTGAGCCGGTCTGTCATATCCGTCTCGATAAAGCCCGGCGCGATGGCATTTACGGTAATCCCACGGCCGGCCAGCTCTCTGGCTGCCGTCTTCGTCATGCCGATAACGCCTGCCTTGGATGCCGCGTAATTGGTCTGGCCCGCGTTTCCGGTGAGTCCAACCACCGAAGCCAGATTGATGATGCGTCCGCTCCGCTGCTTCAGCATCTGGCGGGACACGAAGCGCATGGTGTGAAAGGTTCCTTTCAGGTTGGTATCAATGACTGCGTCAAATTCCTCTTCCGTCATCTTCATCAGCAGATTATCCCGGTTGATGCCTGCGTTGTTGACCAGAATGTCGATGCGCTTATGAGTTTCCAGTACGCCGCTTATCAGCTGTCCGCAGGCCTCGTAATCAGCCACGTTGCACTGCCAGGCCTCCGCTTTTCCTCCTGCTGCCCGGATGGCATTTACGGTCTCTGCCGCAGCCGCCTCAGAACCGTTATAATTGACGATAACCTGGGCCCCCTTTGCCGCCAGCTCTGTGGCGATGGCCCGGCCGATGCCCCGTGACGCGCCGGTGACCAGGGCGATTTTTCCTTCTAAATTCATAGTTTTCTCTCTTTCTTATCTTCTTCCCTGCTCTCAGAACGGAACGCCCCGGCTGCATTCTTCTTTAAGAATGCTCCCTCAGGAACTGCTCCATGTCCTCCCAGGAGGCAATGTTGTATACCTTCACATCCGGATTGATTTTCTTCATAAATCCAGCCAGGGTCTTTCCGGGCCCGATTTCCACAAAGGTATCCGCCCCGTCCCCTATCATAGCTTCCACGCTCTGCTGCCAGCGCACCGGGGAGGATACGCCCCTGGCCAGCAGCGGACGGATTTCCGCTTTTTCTGTGACCTTCGCTGCGGTCACATTCGCATAATAGGGCACTTCCGGATTCTGCATTTCCACCGCTGCCAGCGCTTCCGAAAGTTTCTCCCCCGCGCTCTTTAAGAGTGGAGAATGAAAGGGTCCGCTGACCTTCAGGGGAACCACCCGTCTCGCTCCGGCTGCCTTCAGAGCCTCCGCTGCTTCCTGCACTTCGGCTGTCTTTCCGGTGATCACAATCTGTCCCGGACAGTTATAGTTGGCGATAGTCACACCCGTCCGGTTTTCCAGTACTGCTTCGATGGCCCCGGTCTCCATGCCAAGCACCGCGCACATGGCGCCTTCCCCTGCCGGTACGGTGTTCTGCATCAACAGTCCCCGTTTCCGCACCAGGCGGATGGCGTCAAGGGCTGTCATTCCGCCCGCTGCCGCGATGGCCGCGTACTCGCCCAGGCTTAAGCCCGCCGTCATGTCCGGCTTCTGTCCCCGTTTCCGCAGCTCCCCGGCTATGGCTAGACAAGCCGCCACCAGACAGGGCTGGGTGTACTCGGTCAGATGGAGCTGTTCATTTTCTTCAAAACAGGTGGCTCTCAAATCAAAGTCCAATGCTGCGTCCGCCTGATCAAAAAGCTCCTTTGCAAGGGGGCTGTTTTCATAGAAATCCTTTGCCATCCCCGCTTTCTGGGCTCCCTGGCCCGGAAACATCCATACGGTCTTACTCATACTGCGCCGCTCCCTTTAAGATCTGTCTCGTCTCTGCCATCATCTGTTCGATGACCTCTTTACATGGCAGCTCGGATTTCACCAGTCCGGCGATCTGTCCGGACATGACGCTTCCGGTTTTTACGTCGCCCTCCACCACTGCTTTCCGCAGGCCGCCCAGGGTCAGGTATTCCAGTTCCTCCGCGGTGGCTCCCGCCGCTTCCATCTCCAGATATTTTTTCGTCATCTCATTTCTCAGGGCGCGGACCGGATGACCGGTGGTTCTTCCTGTGACCCGGGTATCGATGTCCCGTGCCTTCAGTACCTTTTCTTTGTAATTGGGATGTACCTGACACTCGGTGGTGGCCACAAAGCGGGTACCCATCTGTACGCCCTCTGCCCCCAGCATCAGAGCCGCCGCCATGCCTCTGCCGTCGGCGATACCGCCTGCGGCGATGACCGGAATCTCCAGATTGTCCACCACCTGGGGCACCAGGGTCATGGTGGTACTTTCACCCACATGACCGCCGGACTCACAGCCTTCCGCCACCACAGCGTCCGCGCCGCAGCGCTCCATCCGTTTTGCCAGGGCCACGGAAGCCACCACCGGGATGACCTTAATGCCCTTTTCCTTCCAGAGTTCCATGTACTTTTCCGGGTTTCCTGCGCCGGTGGTAACCACGGCCACTCCTTCCTCAGCGATGACCTGTGCCACCTGATCCGCGTAGGGACTCATCAGCATCACATTGACACCAAAGGGCTTGTCCGTCCGCTTTTTCGTCTCGCGGATCTGCTCCCGCACCCACTCCGCCGGAGCGTTGGCCGCGCCGATGATTCCTAAGCCTCCCGCCTCGGAGACAGCCGCCGCCAAGTGGTACTCTGCCACCCAGGCCATACCGCCCTGCATCACCGGATATCTGGTTCCCAGTAAGGTTGTTACTCTTGTCTGCATCTGTTTACACTCCTGAATTCTGTTCTTATTCCTTATGGCTCTCGATATAGGTCATAACATCCTTTACAGTCTCCAGCTGCTCCAGATCCTCGGAGGGAATCTCCAGGTCAAACTCCTCCTCCAACGCCATAACCATCTCAAAGAGATCCAGGGAATCTGCTTTCAGATCTTCCTTGAAGGAAGACTCCGGGGTGATATTCTCCTCTTCCACATTCAGGTTCTCTGCTACAATCTTCTTAATCTGCTCAAACATCTTCTTTTTCTCCTTTTGAATTTAAATTTGTTTTTTAATCTCTGTTCCACTCCGTCACGGCCGCGCCCCAGGTGAGGCCGCCGCCGAAGCCGGCCAGCACCAGCTTTTCTCCCTGTTTCAGGGAGCCCCTCCGGTTCAGCTCGTCCAGCAGAATCGGAATGGAGGCCGACGAGGTGTTGCCGTAGCGCTGCAGGTTCATGGGGAATTTTTCCAATGGCTCGCCCAGGCGCTTTGCCACAGCCTCCACGATCCGCTGATTGGCCTGGTGCAGTACATAATGGGAAATGGTTTCTCTTTTCAGCCCATTTTTCTCCAGCACCTCTTCGATGACCTGGGGAACCCTGCGGACTGCGAATTTGAAGACGGCCTGACCGTCCATTTCCATGAAACACCTCTCCCCCTGGGAGCTTCGCAGGGTCAGCGCCTCTCCTGCCCCGCCGTCGGAATAGGCCGCCGGGAAAAAAGCTCTTCCTTCTTCCGCGCTCACTGCCACGGCTCCGGCCCCGTCTCCGAAGAGGATGCAGGTGCTCCGGTCCTGCCAGTCGGTCAGGTTTGACAGGCATTCGCTTCCAATGATTAGGGCTTTTTCCACAAGTCCGGCTGTCATGTATGCGCTGACGGTATTCCAAGCTGCCACGAAGCCGCTGCAGGCGGCGCTCAGGTCAAAGCAAAAGGCCCTGGAGGCTCCAATGGCTGCCTGTACTTCGCAGGCGGTGCAGGGCATGACGCGGGTGGGGGAGATGGTGGATACAAGGATCAGATCCAGCTCCTCTGCCTCCATATCCGCATTTTCCAGAGCCTGTCTTGCAGCCGCGACAGCCAGGGATACTGTGGTCTCTTCCACTGCGATATGGCGTGTCCGGATGCCGGTGCGTTCCCGGATCCATGCGTCGCTTGTTTCTACCAGGCGGGCGATGTCGTCGTTGGTGACGATCCGCCGGGGGACGCTGGAGCCGGTGCCCCGAATGACGGCTTTCTTTGTTGAATACATTTCTGGGTTCAGTTTGGGTGCTCCTGTCATGGGGTGCCTCGATTTCTTTTCTTTCTTGTATTTGTCATGGGATTTTTGATGACAGGGACGATTGTAGCAGATATTTTGTGGAGGTGGGGTTTACAGATTTGAGGATTTTGTAAGATGTGCGGAGATTCAGAAAAGGAAAAGGCTCAGGGTGAAAAACTTTTCCACCCTGAGCCTCTGATACGTTTTTGAATGAAAGGCGCCCCTCCCGAGTTGTCTGTTATTGATTATAATACTGGTTCAGGCCGGTCAGGAGGCCTTCCGCAAGCTGATTCAGCCTGGTGTCGCTGTGATCGGAGGCGGCGTTGCCCAGTTCGATGTCTACGGAGGGGATAGTGCTGTAGGAAGTCTGGGTCAGGTCGATGCTCATGCTGCCTCCTTTATAGATGGCGGCTCCCTGGGTCTGAAGGCCGGTTATGAGGGCGGCACCCAGGCTGTTGTGCTGCTGCCAGTGGGAGGCTACCGGCTCCATGCCTTTGATGGCATCGGGGACGGAGATGTAGAAGCAGCCTTTGTCATAGGAAAGGCCGTCACCGTCCCAGTGGAGGGCGATATGGCAGTCGGCCACGTTGTTACAAATGACAGTGCGGGCCACGTTGTCCAGCTGGACGTCGTCGCCGTCCCGGAGCATCAGTACGTCGTATCCTGCGGCCAGAAGCTTATCCCGGAGGATCCGGGCCATCTGCAGGGTCACGGCGCTCTCCCGGGTACCGTCAGCGAAGGTCATGCCGCCGGAGACGGCCGCCGCTGTGGTGGCTCCCTGGGCGGTGCTGCCGCCGGTGGTCTTAGGAGAACCGTCCGGGTGGCACAGGGTTTTTACGGAAGCTCCGCCGGAGGTGCCATGGCCTGCGTTGACGCCCACCACGATATTCTTCCGGTTCTCTTCCGCCCGGTACAGAACGGCGCTGCCGCTGTGGATGGCAGAATGATCCGCGTACTGCCAGGATTCGTTCAGGCTGATCTGGGCTCCATTTTCCAGGGCAATGGTCGTTCCGGCTTCGGCGGCCGTCTCTTTCGGCTCCTTCTGGAAATGCTGATAGTCCTTCAGGGTCTTCCAGTTTCCGCCCCAGGTGTAGCCACGCTGCTGAAAGAGCTGCAGGCACAGGTCGCCCTCGCCGCCGATCTTATAGGAGAAGTCCGCACTCCGATCGGCGTAAGCCTCGCTGCCCGCCGGGGAAATATGTTCCACGCCATTCGGATAGGTCACATAAGGATTATAGAAGGGGTTGATGTCTATGGCCAGCCCAAGGGCATGCTTTGACAGCTTTGTGCTGCCTGCTACCACCCGATAATTAAAACAGGAAGTATTATTGTCCGCCACAGCCAGATCGTCGTCTCCGCCGTAGTCGTCCATCAGACACATTTTTTCGATGGGATACCTATTCTCATAGAGCTCCCGGAAGATTTCCAGAAGCTCCTCCGCGATCTGAGCGTTTGCCACCATCTCGCCCACATGGGTATTTCCGTCGAAACCGTAGTAGAGCATCCGAAGATACCGGAGATCTTCCCGGCTGATATTATCATTTTCCTGATAGGTAACTCCGTCCATCCGGACAAAGACCTCGTCTGGGATCTCTTCCGACAGAAAGAGGGCGTCTACGTCCTCCTCCGTCAGCTCTTTTTCCACTATCGTGCCGGAGGGACAGGTGAGATAATCCACCTCCGTGACTTCTTCCGCGGGCTCTGCCGTACTTTCCGTTTCTTCCGATTCTTCTATTTCTTCCGCGGTCGTCTCCGGTTCCTCCACCGGGGTCTTTCTTCCACAGCTGCCGCATAACAGGCAAATGGCCATTCCTGCGGCAGAAATGACCATTTGAAACCTTTTTTTCTTCATCTGTTATTTTGCCTCGATAAATCCCTTTGCCTTCAGAAGCTCTGCGCAGAGAACGGCTCCGCCTGCTGCGCCGCGGACGGTATTATGGGACAGACCTACGAACTTCCAGTCGTATACGGTATCCTCACGGAGTCTTCCGATGGATACGCCCATGCCTCTCTCATAGTCCACATCCAGAGCTACCTGGGGACGGTTGTCCTCGGTCATATACTGGATAAACTGCTTCGGCGCGCTGGGAAGTCCAAGCTCCTGGGGCGCGCCCCTGAAGCTCTCCAGCTTCTCGATGAGCTGCTCCTTGGTGGGTTTCCTGCGGAACTTCACGAATACCGCTGCAGTATGGCCGTTCAGAACCGGAACACGGATACACTGGCAGGTGATCACCGGCTCCTTGGCCAGCTTGATCTCGCCGTCCTCATATTTACCAAGTACGCGAAGGGGCTCCTTCTCACTCTTCTCTTCCTCGCCGCCGATATAGGGAATAATATTTCCCACCATCTCCGGCCAGTCCTTAAAGGTCTTTCCTGCGCCGGAAATCGCCTGATAGGTGGTAGCCACTACCTCGTAGGGCTCAAACTCCTCCCACGCCTTCAGGGCCGGAGTGTAGGACTGGATGGAACAGTTCGGTTTTACAGCGATGAAGCCGCGCTTGGTACCCAGACGCTCCTTCTGCTTTGCGATAATGTCTGTATGATCGGAGTTGATCTCCGGGATGATCATGGGAACATCCGGGGTCCAGCGGTGTGCGCTGTTATTGGACACTACCGGTGTCTCGGTCTTCGCGTAGTCTTCCTCGATGGCACGAATCTCATCCTTGGTCATATCTACGGCACTGAATACAAAATCCACGCTGGCAGCTACTTTCTCCACCTCGTTCACGTTCATCACGACGATATCCTTTACAGCCTCCGGCATAGGAGTCGTCATCTTCCAGCGATCGCCCACCGCGTCCTCATATCTCTTTCCTGCGCTTCTGGGACTTGCCGCGATGGTCACCACCTCAAACCAGGGATGATTCTCAAGCAAAGAAATAAATCTCTGTCCTACCATTCCGGTACCGCCCAGGATACCGACTTTAAGCTTTTCACTCATTTTTCATACTCTCCTCTGTAGAATGTCTTTTTTCTGCGGACATTTGTATGTCTTTCAAAATACTACCGCAATTTTTCAGAAATTGCAAGTACTTTTTTCCTGCGGCTTCTTCACCGGAGTATTCAGTACCGCCCTGCCTTCGTTCAGAAGTACCCGGTAAATGCCGTCTGCTTCTATCGCAGCGCCTGCCGGAAGCTCCTTCGGAAGACTGAAAGAAATCCGAAGCTTTCCGTCCGCGTCGGTCGTAAGCGGATTCTTTTCCACACCCGCTTCATAAATATCTCTCCAAAGTATCTTTATTTGTAACCCCTGTGGAAATTTTACAATACCGTTACTGTACAGTCAAATATTTTGGGGCCATTTATTGCTTTTTTTCCGTTTTTCTTACATGTTTTAGCATTTTTCTACAAAAGCTCCGTAGCCTTGGCTGCCGCCTCCTGAAGCATCTCGCAGAAGCCCTCCGGATCCGTCATGTTCCTGCCCTTTCCTGCATCGATGAGAGCGGTCAGTTCCCCGAATACTTCTCCGCCGTAGGCGGCGCTCAGCATTCCGGCCAGTCTCCGGGAGGACTCGATGAGCCGCAGGGGACCGTACATATGGGGTTCCCCGGGCAGACCTGCCGCGCTGGTGATCATATAGATCAGAAGATCCTGCAGCTCTTTTTTATCAAAACGCAGCGTCTCTGTCTGCTGCGCCTGCGCGCCTCCCGTTCGGGCTGCAGCCGCCTGATTTCCGACTGCTTTTTTATCGTTTTCCGGTTTCCGCGCTTTCGCAGGCTCTTCCTCCGGGGTTCTATCCGCGGTACTCTTCTCCGGCTCCTCCCAGGCGTTCCAGAACAGCACGTCCTCCATGGGCTTCCGTCTGGGCGTCCGGGGTTCTCCCTCGGGCCATCCCAAGGAAATCAGTATCTCCAGCCGCATGGTATCCGGCAGGTTCAAAAGCTTATGTACTGCCTTATCGTTGTAGCTTTTGATGGCGCAGGTGCCCAGGCCCAGATCTGCCGCCTTCAGCATCAGATTCTCCGCCGCCATGGACGCGTCCATCATCAGGCCGTAGACCAGACTGTTTTTACTGCCCCGGCGCTCCACCTCGGCCAGATCGCTGGCGATGGCAATGATCACCGGAGGATGCCCCGAGAGACCCGGGCTGAAGGAATCGATCTCCCGCACCAGGGTGGGATCGTCCGCCACGAAGAACCGCCAGGCCTGCAGATTGCTGGCTGTGGGAGCCAGGGCCGCCGCCTCTATCAGTTCTGTCAAGAGCTCCCGGGATACCGGTTTATCCGAAAACTTCCGGATACTTCTTCGCTTTTTGATTACTTCTGTCAGTTCCATATGATTTTCCTCCTATATATATGTGCGTGTGTTTCTACTGAAACAGGGCCGACGCCAGGAACAGCAGCGGGATAGTCACCATACAGCAGATGGTGGTTACAAAAACTGCCGTGGAAGCGTAATCCTCGTCCAGTCCGTACTGGTTGGCGATCATACAGCTGGTGGTCATGGAGGGCGCGCCTGCGATGAGCATCAGCACCACCCGCTCCGTCTCCGGCAGGAACGGTCCGGTCAGAATATAAATAAGCAGCGGCACCGCGAAAAGCTTGGTCAGTACCAGCATCCACAGGGTCTTCAGACAGTGGAGGCTTCCCTTCTTCAGAAAACAAATGGTGCAGCCCACATAGATCAGCCCCAGGCTGTAACTGATATTTCCCACATTGTTGCAGACCTCCAGCACCGGATTCGGCAGGGTCACAGAAAGGGAATTCAGGGTGAGAATCAGAACGATGGACACCAGAATCGGATTAAACAGCCGCTTCGTCAGGATCCGATACCAGGGCTCGCCGTCCTTCTCGATCCCTCTTGTGAAAAAGTAAAGGCCCAGGGTCCACACCATCATGGTATCGATGGCGGAACAAATGGGAATATACTGCTGTCCGTTCTCCGGTGTGTACAGGGCCATCAGAATGGGAATCACTACGAATCCGTAGTTTCCGCCCACCATGCAGCCCACATGTACATTGGAGGTGGGGGACTGGATCCGGGCCAGCTTCACGCAGAGAAGGCCCACCGCCGCCAACAGCACATAACCTGCCATCTGGCAGAGTACGATGCCGTGGAAGCCCGCCAGATCCACCCAAGTGGTCCCCCTCTGACACAATAGCGACACGGTCAGACAGGGAAGTACTACCTTAATTAAAAAGGCGGACAGGGACGGCAGACAGTTCTTCGGAAAGATCCCCAGCTTTGAAATCGTAAATCCCAGCACAATCAGCAGAAAGAAGCTGACGAGCTTGGGCGCAATGATAATAAAATAATCCATGTTTTCTTTCCTCGTGGGAAAAGCCCTGTTTACAGAAAAGGGAACCCGTCCGATCTACGGACTGGATTCCCTTTTTCTTTCTATCAGGCTTTTACTTTCTTACTTATGTAATCGCAATGCCTATCAGTCTTTCTTTCCTACCAGTCCCAGAGTAGCGGTGAAGAAGCTGTAGATAGCAGCTCCTGCCAGTGCGCCTGCGCCCAGGATGTTGAGGGTCTGCTCGTTCTCTTTGTTTGCGCGAACAGCAACCAGACGGATAATCAGACCGGCTGCGATGGTCAGACCGTTGATGATATTACCTACCAGAAGTCCGGTAGCGAACAGGATACCCAGCTGACGTTTTCCGCCAAGAATCTGGATGATAGCGCCCGGGATAGCCCAGATAAGAAGCCATTTTGCGATTTCTCCGCTTGCTCCCGCGTCAATGGTAGCTACGAAGGTATTGGATACTGCTACAAACAGTCCCTGTCCGAAGTACTTATTTGCGAAGAAGGCAACCATTACAAATGCTACGGCAAAGCCCATGAGCTCTGCAAAGAACTGCTGCTTACGTCCCTCTTTCTCCAGCTCCGGATTTGCTCCGTTTCCTCTTAAGATGTAGCCGCACTTCAGGTCGTACGCCATATCAGAGAAGCAGGGGCCGGTAGCTGCGGTAAAGCCTACCAGCAGGCCGAGAGCCAGTGCCGGGAAACCAAGAAGCATGCCGACAATCAGGAAAATCAGGGCAGTAGCGAATCCCGGGAACCATCCGGAATACATGGCGGAGATACCTACGATCAGCTCGGACGCCTCAGCAGCGAATGCCGCGAAGATCAACCAGAGGATGAACTGCGGTACGCTCATCTGTGTGATGATGCCGCCTACGACTGCCAGGAACAGAGCGATGACCAGGTATGCGCCGAAGCCCACGCCCAGGGTCTTCTTCATATGCTCGTTGCTTACCACATTGGTGGTATCCACTGCCTTGGCACCCTTGCTCTTCTTGAACAGGGCGATACCGCACTGTACCAGGGAAATGATACCCGCGCCGATCATAACGCCGTGCGCCATATACTGCAGCGGAAGGTGGTCTGTATATACAAAGCCCTCGCCAAATGCATTGGTTACGAAATTAAACGCGTGTCCGAAGATAGAGAAGGAGAAACCGTTTACCTTCAGGACGCCGATCACCAGGGAACCTGCTGCCAAAGCGGCCATGGCTCCGAAATCACCAAACCAGGATACTCCCAGAAGGTCCATGGGAAGTCCTGCTACCTTACCTATCCAGCCAAGACCGATACCGACCAGAAGAAGGACTGCCTTCTTACCTTTCTCGATAACTGCCAGGATGGAATCTGCCGCTGCCACTCCGGGCGGCCATGCGCCTTCTGCCGGGAACATCTCAGATCCGAAGCAGTTGTAAAGGATGGTCGCGTCTACGCAGGTAGCCAGCATCACGCCGATCAGCATGGGAAACATCAGCTCGGAATGTCCCATGATAACCGGAATACCGATGGGAAGGATCATGCAGTTCGCAGCGGAGAATGTAGCTGCGGAAATGGATGTCTGTAAAAGATTCTGTCTGTGAATGCTGCGGTACTTTCTTAAGAAAGCCACCGGAATTCTGGAAAGAAGAATGGCAAACAGTGCTCCGATGATGGAGGTGTTCGGGGTTACTCCTGTGCGGACAATCAGCTCCAGACCGATGATACATCCTACGACTGCAAGAGGAATTCCCAGAATCATTACCTGGGGATCCCATGCCTTCGGATGCTCGGCTGCTGAAATTGACTGCTGCTTTTTCAGTTCAGGATTTTCATTTGTCATATTATCAGCTTCCTTTCTAATACAAAAGCTATGACACAGGCATCCCGTTCCTATGCCCGTTCATAGCTCGTGATATTTATTATCATACTCTCACTTTCCAGCTGTGTCAAGTTAAAGTGTTAATATTTCTTAAACTTTCTTAATTTTTCGTAAATTTTCGGGAAATTTGTCTTTCTTTCCAAAACAGTTGCTTTTCCATAGGAAATGAGGTATGATTTATCTTAATATAAATTACTTTAGGAGGAAACACCATGCTTATTAAACAGGTTATGGAAGTATTTGACGTACTTGACAGCAGTACGGTAGACGGCGCGGCTGTTAAAAAATATCTGCAGTCCGTAAATCCCGAGGCCAATGTGGAGGTTTATCCGCTGGAAGGCCCGAAGGGCAGCACCGATATGGTAAAGGTCCGGATCCCGGGTACCAACGGTAAGTCCAAGGGCGGTTCCGCTCCCACCATCGGTCTTCTGGGACGTCTGGGCGGCATCGGCGCGCGTCCTGAAATGATCGGCTTCGTATCCGACGGCGACGGCGCTCTCTGTGCTCTGGCTGTGGCAGCCAAGCTTCTGGATATGCAGACCAAGGGTGACTATCTGGAGGGCGACGTATTCGTTTCCACTCAGATCTGCCCCCACGCTCCCACCGCTCCCCATAAGCCGGTTCCCTTCATGGGCTCCCCGGTGGAGATGTCTCAGGTGAATAAGGAAGAGGTCAGCCCCGAGCTGGACGCTATCCTGACCGTAGACACCACCAAGGGCAACCGTGTCATCAACACCAGAGGCTTCGCTATCTCCAACACCGTAAAAGAGGGCTGGATCCTTCGCGTATCCGAGGATCTGCTGGAGATCATGCAGCGTACCACCGGCCAGCTGCCCTATGTATTCCCGCTGAGCATGCAGGATATCACACCTTACGGCAATGACGTATACCATCTGAACAGCATTCTGCAGCCCTGCACCGCTACCAAGGCGCCGGTCGTAGGCGTGGCTATCACCACCGAGACCATGGTTCCGGGCTGTGCTACAGGCTCCAGTCACTTTGCAGACGTGGAAGAGGCTGCACGCTACATGATGGAGGTTGCCAAGTCCTTCGGCCGCGGCGAGGCAAGCTTCTATGATGAAAAGGAATACGAACGTCTGGTGAAGCTGTACGGCAGAATGGATCAGCTTCAGACTCTCGGAAACGAATAGATTATTTTGCACGCGAGGAGGCGGCCGCATACTCTGCGGCTGCCTTTGTTCTGGAATAGGAAATTCCGATAGAATTCCCTATTCCAGAAAAGCAAGCAAAGCTTGCAAAGATGCGCACTCGGCGCAGTGGTAGATGGTTGCCAAGGCAACCGCGCCTCGGCGCGAGAATGTGCCAACGGCACATTCTTTTTTATGTAATAGAAAATTTCACTGGGTTCTCCTGTTACAGAACCGTTTATCACATTTTATTTGGAAAGGATGATCTTATGAAAATCGGAGCAATCACCATCGGACAGGCCCCCAGAGTGGACGTGACCTGTGACATCATGGATATCTTCGGCGGCAAGATTGAGCTGCTGCAGCGGGGCGGCCTGGATGGTCTGACCCGTGAAGAAATTGAGAAGTTCAAACCGGAGGGCGACGACTATGTACTGGTATCCAGACTTACAGACGGCTCTTCCGTCACCTTCGCCGAAAAGTACATTCTCGGCAATCTTCAGAAGGGCATCGATGCGCTGGAGGCCGCAGGCGTGAAGCTTATCATGGTATTCTGTACCGGAAGCTTTCCGGAAAGTCTGACCTCTCATGTCCCCATGGTCTTCCCCTGTGACATTCTGCATAAAGTCGTGCCTCTTCTGACCCGCACCTCCCATATTGCCGCTGTCACACCGTCTCCGCTCCAGTTAGAGCAGAATAACCAGAAATGGAGCGGCTATGTGAAAGAGTGTACCAGTGTGGCTGCTTCCCCCTACGGTGAGTGGTCGGATCTGGAAAAGGCAGCCGAGGAAATCAGCCACATGGACGACGTGGACTTGGTAGTTCTGGACTGCATCGGCTTCACCCAGAAGATGAAGGAAATGTTCGCCGAAAAGACCGGCAAGACCGTGGTTCTGCCCCGTACCCTGCTGGCCCGGGTGATTTCCGAAGTAACCGACGTCTAAAACATGATTTTCTATGTCATACCATTTATAATAGGTAATTACACAAAGGAGTATCTGAAATGGAACTGAAAGAAATCGCAAAAAATGTCATGGTATCCTGCCTGGCTGTAAAGCCCACCGAGGATGTACTGATTATCACCGACGACAGCCGCCTCACCATCGGCACCGCGCTCTACGAGGGAGCCAAGGAGCTGGGCTGCGAGGCTCTGCTGATGGTTATGAAGGAGCGCGAGCTCTCCGGCGAGGAGCCGCCCCGTACCGTAGCGGAGGCCATGAAGGCCGCAGACGTGGTGATCTGCCCCACCGCCAAGTCCCTGACCCACACCAACGCAAAGATCGAGGCTCAGAAGACCGGCACCCGCGTGGCTACCATGCCCGGCATCACCGAGGAGATGTTCGGCGCAGGCGCCATGACTGCGGATTACGACGAGGTCCTGAAGCTCACCGGCAAGGTAACTGAACTTCTCACGAAAGCAAAGAAGGCTGTCATCCAGAAGGACGGCTGCACCCTGACCCTGAACTTGGATGGCCGTGACGGCGTGCCCAGCCCGGGCGTATACCGGGAAGCCGGCCAGTGCGGCAACCTGCCCTCCGGCGAGGCTTACATTGCTCCCCTGGAGGACGGCGTCAACGGTGAAATGATCGTGGACGGCTCCATGGTCGGCATCGGCAAGCTGGACGCTCCCCTGAAGTTCGTGATCAAAGACGGCAAGCTTCAGTCCATCACTGGCGAGAAGAGCGAGATGTTAGATGTCCTTCTGGCCAATGAGAACAACAGCACCGTAGCGGAGCTGGGTATCGGCACCAATGAGGCTGCTATCCTGAACGGCATTATCCTGGAGGATGAGAAGGTGTACGGCACTGTGCATGTGGCCTTCGGTACCAATACTTCCTTTGGCGGCGTCAACAAGGCCGACTGCCATATGGACGGCATCATTCTGAAGCCGACCCTGTATCTGGACGATACACTGGTCATTAAAGATGGAGAATTCCAGATCTGAGAAAGACAATGAGGTGATTCGTATGGAAAAGAAACCATTTCAGGTCGGCCTGATCCGTGTGCTGACCTCTGACGATCCGCATTTCGTAGATATGCACGGCCAGATTATCATGGACCATTTTCCGGGCATCCAGATAGAAAGCCGCTGTATCCCGGACCAGTGGGAGGGCATCCACAGCCATGAGCTGGAGCTGATTGCCGTTCCGAAAATTGTAGAGCTGGCAAAAACCTTCCAGGACAAGGATATGATTATTGTGAGCTGCGCCGATGATCCGGGCGTAGCAGAGATCCGCGAGGCTCTTCCTCATATGTCCGTAACCGGCGGCGGCGAAACCACCGTTGCCCTGGCAGGCAAATACGGTGAGAAAATCGGTCTCCTGGGTATTACCGACTACGCGCCGAGAGCTTACCGCAAACTGCCCAAAGACCGTCTGGTAGCTGTGGAGAAACCGGAGGGCGTAAACAGCACGCTGGATCTGATGACCGACGAAGGCCGGAAGAACTGCGTAGCCTGCGCACGGAAAATCAAGGATATGGGCGCGGACGTCATCGCCCTGGGCTGCACCGGTCTTACCACCATCGGCATCGCAAAGCTTCTGGAGCAGGAAGTGGGACTTCCGGTCATCGACCCGGTACTGGCGGAAGGTACCTTTGCCTTCTTCGAATCTATCCGCAAATAGAACGACATCCACAGAAAGGGAACAACTATGATTTATCTGACAAAAGAATTGTGTGAACAGGCCCTGATGGGCGGCCTTCTTCTGGGAGGCGGCGGAGGCGGTACCCTTACAGCCGGAAGAGAAGCTCTGGAAGAGACCTTCAAGCACACCGATAAGCTTACCATGTTGGACGTCAGCGAACTGAAGCCCGACGATGTGGTAGTGAATGTCTCCACCCTGGGCGCGCCCTCCGCAAAGGACGTACACCTGACCGCAGAGCACTGGATGACTGCTCTGAAAAACTTTGAACTGAACTACGGCAAGAAGATCGCAGGCTTTACCTCCTGCGAAAACGGAGCCATTTCCACTGCCAACGGCTGGGTCATCTCCGCTCTCACCGGCATTCCCCTGGTGGACGCACCCAGTAACGGCCGCGCTCATCCCACCGGAACCATGGGAAGCATCGGACTGAATCTGCTGCCTGATTACCAGACCACCCAGTCCAGCTGCGGCGGCGTGGGCGCCCGCTACGTGGAAACCGTAGCAAAGGGAGCCCTGAACTCCACCTCCCATGTGATCCGCCAGAGTGCGGTGGCTGACGGCGGTATGGTAGGCGTGCTGCGTAACCCGGTGACCGCCGAGTATCTGGCAAAGAACGCGGCTGTGGGCGCCATTTCCCAGGCTCTGGATATCGGAAAGGCCTTCAGCCAGTGCAAGAACGGCACGGAGTTCGTAGCTTTCCTGGAGAAAAACTACGACGCAAAGATTCTGGCTAAGGGTAAAATCGCAAACTACGATCTGAAGATGGACGGCGGCTATGACATCGGCCATCTGGATGTGACCGGCGAAGAGGGCAGCGTAAGTTTCACCTTCTGGAATGAGTACATGCTGGCAGAGCAGAACGGCCAGCGGGTCGCTACTTTCCCGGATCTCATCTGCACTCTGGACGCAGCCACCGGCGAGGCCATCTCCACAGCCGAGGCAAAGGACGGCATGGACGCCTACGCCATCGTGATTCCCAAGGAGAAGCTGATTCTGGGCGCAGGCATGCACCAGAGAGAGCTGTTCCAGGAAGTGGAGGATCTCCTTCACAAGGACATGGTCGCATGCAATGATGGCTTGTTTGTATAGTAAATAATTTCCATTTTCCAAATCAATAGGGGCAGATTTCCAAAATTCAGATAGAATATGGAAATCTGCCCGTATTATTTTTTCAACAACTTTCTTATTCGTTCAGCATAACCGCTTTCACCGCATGCGCTTTATCCGTCAGAAATTCCATGATACCCTCCGGCGCCTTTTCCAGCGGGAAGGTATGGGTAATGAGCGGTTTTACATCTACGATTCCCGCCTTCACCAAATCCAGGCAATGGGGGAAGTAGAGAGCCGGAATCGCGTTGGAGCCCCGGATCTGCAGCTTGTTCAAATGTACAATATTGGAATCAAAGGTCACCATGGCGCCTGGGCCGTAGCTGATGCCCAGGAACGCCACAATACCTCCCACGTTTGCCACCTTTACCGCTTCGGCTATGGTGACGGGCGGTGTGGTAACCAGCACCCGGTCTACACTTCCCCGGGGGAACGGATAATCCGTCAACTCCATCTCATCGGTGAGAATTACATCGGTGGCTCCGAATTGTTTTGCCAGCTCTATCTTTTTCTGATTTGCCTTATGCTCTGCCACATAGATATTTCTTGCGCCGGATGCCTTCGCCATCTGCAGGGCCATCAGGCCGATGGCTCCGCAGCCCATCAGCAATACGTCCTGTCCCAGATGGATATCCGCAGTCAGAATCAGGTCTGCCGCCACGCCCATGGGCTCCAGGAAGCAGGCCTCCCGATCCTCCAAATCCGTAAAAGGCACGCAGAGAATCGCCGGAACAATGGTTTTCTCCGCGAAGCCCATTCCCGTATGCTCCATGGTCATATAGTTGGGACCCTTGGTATCCAGTTCCGGGCGTCCGTTCCGCGCGTAATCAGAAATGGGATCAAAGATGGAAGTTTCCACTACCACCCGGTCTCCTACTTTTACATTTTTTACGCCATGTCCGACTTTTTCTACCACGCCGGCAAATTCATGCCCAAAGGGCTGCCATTCTTCTCCGGCATAGCCCGCCAGAATCTTGTCGTGTCCACAGAATCCGCAGGCCTTTACCCCCACAAGCACTTCTCCGGCCTCCGGCTCCCGTACCTCCACCTGACGGATTTCAAATTGATTTTTCGCTTTCAGATACGCAGCTTTCATGTTATTCTCTCCTTTATGACTTTTCTCTTTTTTCGCTCCCATTTTCAGTTTTCACATAATCCAGGATCATTTCCTTCATCCGCAGCAGCTCCGGCGTGTAGTCCCGATTCGCCTCGGAGCCCCAGATAAATCCGCCCGCATAGTAGGCGCAGACGGTCATCATGGCATGCACCGTGGAGCGCATGAACTCTTCCTCCGGGATATCCGTCCGGAAAGATCCGTCCTGTTTGGCTTTCTCATACATCATGTGCAGTCTGGTGTCCACAGAATACAGAGCCTTGTGGAATTTCTCCAGCTGAGCCTCCTCACAGCTCACATGGCTCACATAATGGTTGAAGTTATCATTATAGCAAAGCAGCTCCTTATGATTCTGATACAACTCAATATAACTGTCCAAAGTGAAAATCAGTCGTCCCACCGCCGGGATCTCCCCTATGCTGCTGATGGGTCTGCTCTGATCCAGCCGGTCTAAATAATCCTTCCATATCTTGGTACAGACCGCAATCACCAGCTCCAGCTTATTGGGATAATACCGGAACAGAGTGGCCCTGCCGATCCCTGCCGCTTCGGCGATCTCTCCCATGCTCACCGCCTCGATCTTTCTCTCCACAAAGACCCGGAAGGCGGTGTTCAATATCTTTTCTCTTTTTTCGTCCTTCCGCTCTTCTCTACGATCCCGGGCGTACTCCCTGTTCTCTTTCTTTCTCATATACAATCCCTTTATTCAGTCAAATTTTATTCCCGACTATCATTGTCTTTTCATTTTACAGAAAACCGGAACTGATGTCAACATCCCGCCCGAGGTCCGGAGCAAAACGGGGCAGAATTTTCCTGGAGTGCCCCGGTTTCAACGGAAGCATTTCTATTTGGGAATCAGAAACACGAGGAAAAAAGAATGTGCCGTTGGCACATTCTCGCGCCGAGGCGCGGTTGCCTTGGCAACCATCTACCACTGCGCCGAGTGCGCATCTTTGCAAGCTCTGCTTGCTTTTATATAATAGGGAATTCTATCGGAATTTCCTATTATATAAAAAAGGAACTCTGATCTCTCAGAATTCCTTTTCCAGACGAGCGATAGACGGGGCTCGAACCCGCGGTCTCGACCTTGGCAAGGTCGCGCGTTACCAACTACGCCACTATCGCATTTGTGTTTGCTTCTTACTGAAGCAGCAACAAAACATATTATACGGGATGTTTCTCTATTTGTCAACCTTCTTTTTCATATTTTTTCATATTTTGAAAACTATTCTGTTTTTTTCCACATTTCATATAGTTTTAAATTTCTTTTACGGCGGCCTTCTGCTGCGTGCGGCGCTCCCGCATGGAGAACACACAGCCGCAGTAATCCTGCCGGTAGAGACCGTATTCCCTGGACAGCTCTGTGGAGCGCTTGTAACCGTTCCGTTTTTTGAAATCGCTGTAGAGATAGTCCACGCCATAGTCTTTCGCCAGCTGACCGCCGATCTCATTGAGCTTCTCCGCGTTCTTTAAGGGGCTGATGGACAGGGTCGTGGTAAAGTAATCGTATTTTCCGGCGCGGGCCATCTCCGCAGTTTCTGTAAGACGCAGACGGTAGCACTTAAAGCAGCGCTCCCCTCCCTCGGGAACCTGCTCCAGTCCCCGGGCCATCTCATAGAAGCGCTCCGGCTCGTAAGGCCCGTCCAGGAAGGAGATGGGATGCTCTGCGGGAAGCTGGGCAATCAGGCGCTTCTGCTCCTCCACACGCATTCCGAATTCCTCCGGCGGATAGATGTTCGGATTGTAATAAAAGACGGTGATTTCAAAATACCGGGACAGGTATTCCAGCACGTAGCTGCTGCAGGGCGCGCAGCAGCTGTGGAGCAGAAGACGGGGCACCCGGCCCTGCTGTTCCAGGCGATTGATAACTTTATCCAGTTCCTTCTGATAATTGATTCGGTTCATGTGTTCTGCTCCCTCTTATTTCATGCCCAGATACTCCTCCAGGCAGATTCCCTGCTCCATGATTTCCCTGGCGGCCTCTTTCCCCACATAGCGGTAATGCCAGGGTTCGAAGATAATCCCTGTTTCCCCGGTCTTATCCGTGGGATAGCGCAGGATAAAGCCGTAGCGCCAGCAGTTTTCCTCGAGCCATTTAGCCTCCGGCGTCTCTGCCTGCTTATCGTCCAGAAGCTGATAATCCTTTGCCACAATATCTGCCGCCAGTCCCAGGTTATGCTCGCTGGTTCCGGGGTAGGCCACAACGGTTCCCGCCTGACGATAGGCTTCCTCATAGCTTAAGCCCTCGGCCTGCAGACGGCTCACCTTATTGTTGTAAAGGTCCGTCTGCTTCTCCATGGTCCGGTAGGCCGAGCAGATCCAGAAGTCCAATCCCTGCTTCCTTCCGTCTGCCAGCATCTGCTGCAGCTCTCCCACCGCCCGGCTGTCAAAATAGTAATTATTCTCGATTTCCGACACCCGGGGACGATAGCCCTCCGCCATGGGATGCGTGGCGTTGACCAGGGTCAGCTTCCAGTCCCCGGCGCTTTCTTCCCCGTCCGGGTTATCGATTGTCCCATTGTCGTACTCAGCCGTCTGCGTCCTGTCATTTTCGGATTCTTCTGCCGCCGGTTCCGCTCCGGCTCTCGCCAGCAGACCCGTCTCTTTCTCAAATACAAGCTTCCCGCAAAGCAATCCCAGCACAAAGGCCATCAGCCAGATGGCTGCAAGAATCCGATAAAACTGCCTCTGCCGGCGGCGACGGCGGGATTCGGAACGCCCCGGTCTCTCATATACATGCTCACGCTGCATGTTCCTCACCTCTTGAAGCTCAGTATAGGTGAGGAATGTATCCGGCTTGTATCATTTTAAAATTCTTTCAGCATTTCTCCAGCAGCACCTCTATGACACCGCCGCAGACCATGCCCTCTTCCTCCGCGTCGCAGGCTGTCATGCTCACAGGAATCAGCTCCTGCCGCTTTTCCTTATCCTGCATAAGCCAGCGGGCTTTTTCCTTCACGCCCGCTTCCACACAGCCGCCGCCGATGGTTCCGGATACGGTGCCGTCCTCCAGCACCAGCATTTTGGTACCGACACTTCTTGGCGCCGAGCCCCGGCGGGCTACGATGGTACACAGCACCTTCGCCCGTGTGTCCGTCCCGTCCCCGAGAAGCTCCAACTGCTCCTCCGAGAAGCTGCTGTTCTTCTTATCTCCGTTTTTGACGGAAATGATTTCTCCCAGTATCGAGACCGCGATTTCCTCCGGCGTCTCCGCGTGAATGCTCAGTCCAATGGGTGCGTGAAGTTCCTCCACCTGTCCTGCCGGAAAGCCCTGCTCCAGCAGCTTCTTTTTCACAAGCGCCGACCGGCCCCTGCTGCCCATCATACCCAGATAGGCATAGTTCTTCCCCAGAATCTTTTCCAGGCAAATGAGATCGTAGCGGTGTCCCCGGGTCATGACGACAAAATACGTATCCTCGTCGCTGTCCACTGCGTCCAGCCCCTGTTCGAAGCTGTCGCAGATCACCCGCTTCGCTCCGGCCCGTCTGGCTCCGTCCGCAAAGTACGGGCGGTCCTCCAGAACCGTCACATCAAAGCCCAGCAGGAGAGCCATACGAAGCAGCGCCACGCCCACATGGCCCGCGCCGCAGATCACCAGCTTCTTCGCTTCTCCCAGACAGTCGCAGAATACCGTCTCCCCTGCCAGCTCCTGCTGTCCTTCGGCCCGGATTGCCCCGGCCTCCTCCCGGTGTTCTGTGAAAAAGCCCTGTCCGGTTTTCTCCCAGAGAAGCCCGTCTCCGGCAAAAAAGGCTTTTTCCCCAGCATGGGGTCCCTTTAAGACGGTCAGAATCCGTTTTTCCTTTTTATCCTTTTGTTCCTGTAAGATGCTATATAAATGACGCAAGTTTTCCACAATCCTTCTTTCTTTACGCGCGGATATCCACATCTGCGAGTTCCTTTTCCCCACATTCCACCAGGCGCACCCTTTCCGGATACCGCTTTATCACCTGACGGCCTCCGGTATCGCCGGTCAGCTCCAGAAGCTCCGGGAAATAGCTTCGATCCCAGAGAACCGGATTACCCCGCCGCTCCCCGTGTCCGGCGCAGACGATAGCCCCGGGATAAGAAAAGCCCTCCTCCAGAAGTCTTTCCATGGTCGCCGGTTCCAGATAGGGCTGGTCGCAGACCATACACAATACGCCCCGCAGATCCGGATTCTGCCGAAGACATTCCGTAAGTCCAAGCTGCAGGGAATGGCTGATCCCCCGCTCCGGCTCCTGATTTATCACAGCCCTTACGCCGCGCTCCCCGGCCGCCCCAGCTATTTCCGGAAACCGGGTCACAATTACACGGGTACAGTCTGAAAAAGCGCCCAGCTTATCCAAAGTTACTTCGTACAGAGGGCGCCCGTCCACCTGCTCCTCCAGAAGCTTATTTCCGCCGTACCGGCTGGACAGCCCCGCTGCCAGCGCCACGATACCGTACTGCCGCCCTACCAGCGTCCGGATGGCCTCTGCGCAGCCCCGTCCTATCTTATGGGATTTATCGGAAATGAGGTGAACCAGGCTTTCGTCCTTTCTCGGATCCACGTCCCCGATTTTCATGCCCTTCTTTACCGGCACGCCTGCCTGCAGCATGCCCCGGATAACGCCGTCAATCTGCGCGTACACCGGCTCCCCGCCTGTATAGGCCAGGACGCTGCCCTTCTCTACGATGTCTCCGATGGCTGCCACCGGCTCCATCCGGCCGTCCCCGGGAGCCTTAATCAGGCGCTCCATGGCGTAGCCTCCCACCATGCCCGGTACACCCGTATTGGGAATGGCGCTGCCCTTATAGATCGGGCGTCCCAGATTTTCGCCGCGCATGGTCTCAATGACCGCGTGGCAGTCTGTCCTTGCCCGGAAGCCTGGCCCCAGGGCCAACACCAGCGGCGCGTCCGTAAGCGCTGTTCCGATATTTTTCTTCGCCATGATGGCGTCGATGACCACCTCCGGCTGCCAGATCTTTCGCACCCGGGCTTCCGGATCCACCAGCACGCTGATGACGCCCTGTTCCGAGAGGGCTATGGCTTCCTCCGCCGATCCGGCCAGCACGCCGGTCACGCCCTCTACTTCCGCCCGTCCCTCATAGACCGCCCGGGAATAAGCTACCTGGCGGCGTACCGTCAGCGGTACGGCGATTTCTGTCATGATAATCCGGTGGCCCTCCCGGAAAAGCTCCCAGGCCACGCCGGTGGCCAGATCCCCGGCTCCCTTGATTACGATCTTCATCTTTTCTCTCCTGCTCTCAGAAGGTTCCAGGGCGGCATCAGATCCGCCGCCATGAGAATCCTCGTTTCCGGACCCGCAAGCGCTTTCGCGGCTTCCAGCGCCGCTGCCTCCCGCTCCCGGGTATCCGCCTTGTTAAACAGCACCGCGTAGTCCATACCGGGTCTTACGCCCTTTCTTCCTCCTGCCGGGCTAGCCGCCAGCTTCGCCAAATCTGCCGCCGTCAGGACCTCCTTCTCTTCTTTTCCGAGAATGGCGCAGACCTCTTCCACACGGCAGCAGACCTCTTTGATAGGCTGCCCCACTCCGTCCAGTCCATACACGCAGAGCACAAGACCGGTCTCCGACAAAATTACCGGTTCGCCCTCCCTGGGCGCTTTGACCGGCTTCTCTCTGGCTCCGTCTGCCTCCAGAAGAAGCCAGATCCCCTCCGCCAGAAGCTCCCTGTAAAACGGATCCGGCAGCGCTTTACATTTCCAGTCGGAAACAGGCTCTCCCATCCAGAGAGTGCCTGTATTCTTTAACATCTCCCGGGCCGCCTGCAGATCCGGACGGTCCAGAAATCCGGTATTCTTTTCATATTGGATATGGGTGGTGGTGCCTGCGGCCGCTGAGATTCCCAGTTTTTTACACTCCACCTGTAAGCGGCGCAGGCAGGTGGTTTTTCCGCCCGCGCCCACGATGGAAACGACGCAGTTTTTTTCCGGCTTCCTGCCGGAAGCAAAGCTGCTTTCAACCAGCCCCAGGGCAGCCAGCAGTGACTCCCGCTCCACCCATTTTCCGTCTATCCATTCTTTTAACATGTCTTATCCGAATCAGTCTGTCCCCAGCGCAATCTTCTCACTGGTAATCGGCAGGTTCCGGTGCCATACGCCCGTCGCGTTATAGATGGCATGGGCCAGGGCCGGAGCCGGAGTGTTGATCACGATCTCACCGATGGATTTCACGCCGAAGGGGCCGGTGGGCTCGAAGCTCGGCTTAAATTCCACCCGGAAATGTCCCATATCCTGGCGGGTCGGGATCTTGTACTGCATCAGGGAGCTGTTGCGAAGCTTACCCTTTTCCGTGTACTGAATATTCTCGTAGAGAGTCATACCGATTCCCTGACCTAAGCCTCCCTCCACCTGAACGGTCGCCAGGTTCGGGTTCACAACCGTACCGCAGTCTACCACTGCCGCATAGTCCAGGATCTCCACATGGCCCGTCTCCTTATCCAGCTCGATTTCCACCGCGCCTGCCATATAGGGAGGCGGCGATACCGGGGAGCTGTGGCTTTCTGTCACCTGTAACGCGATTTTGTTGCAGACCTGAGCCTTGTAGCCGATCTCCTCGCTGGTAACGGATTTTCCGGTTTTCACATCGGTGGCTTTTCTGCCGTCGAACTCCACGTCCTCCGGGTCGCATTCCAGCATGCCTGCCGCTACCTGGCAGATCCGTTTTTCCAGCTCTGTGGCCGCCTTGACCACGGCCTGGCCGGTAATATAGGTGGTACTGGAGGCGTAGGATCCGGAATCATAGGGGGAGCTGTCTGTGTCCGCGCCGGAGACGAAGATCTCGTCGGTGGTCACATGCAGACATTCCGCCGCCATCTGGGCCAGAATGGTATCACAGCCGGTTCCCATATCCGCCGCCGCGATGGCCAGCTTATAGGTGCCGTCCTCGTTGAGCATGATTGTCGCGGATCCCACGTCCACGTTGGAGATACAGGAGCCCTGCATGGCCATGCCCACGCCTACGGCGCGTACCTTGCCATTTCCCATATCCCGGGCAGGGTATTTTTCCTTCCAGCCAATCATTTCGCAGGCCCGGACCAGACACTCGTCCAGACGGCAGCTCTCTGCCACCTCGCCGAAATAAGCCGGCATAAGCATCTTTTCCCGCACCACATTTTTCAGGCGGAGCTCCACCGGATCCATGTGAAGAACGGTCGCCAGCTCATTTACGATGGATTCCAGGGCAAAGATTCCCTGGGTGGCTCCATACCCCCGGTACGCGCCTGTGGCAAGCTGATTCGTGTAGACTACGTCAAATACATGACGGAAGGCCTCCAGGTTGGCTGTATACAGGGGAATCGCCTTGTGTCCCGTCAGTCCCGCCGTAGTGGGGCCGTGGTCGCCGTAAGCGCCTGTATTGGACAGGTTGTAAAGGTCGATGGCCCGGATCGTTCCGTCCCGGTCTGCGCCGATGCTGACCCGGACGTCCATCTCATGGCGGGGAGATCCGGCAATCTGGCTTTCTTTTCTGGTATAGATGAGTTTGGACGGCTTCTTTGTCATCCAGGTAACAAAGGCCGGATAAATCTCCGTCACCACCGTCTGCTTGGCGCCGAAGCCGCCGCCAATCCGGGGCTTCATGGCCCGCACCTTTGCCCTGGGAATCCCGAGGGCCGTGGATACAATTCGTCTTACATGGAATACGATCTGGGTCGAGCTTACGACCACCAGTCTTCCGTAGGTGTCGATATAGCAATAGGTCCGGAAGGTCTCCATCATGGCCTGGTTGACCGCCGGGACATGGTAGGTGCGGGTAAGCTTTACCTCACAGTCCTCAAGGACCGCCTCCACATCTCCGTCGCCGTCCTCCATATGGGCGCAGAGATTCCGCCTGTTGTCGGCTCCCACCGGGAATCGGGATTCCCAGTTGTCCTCCGGATGCACCAGGATTTCATTGTCGATGGCCTCATGATAATCCAGCAGCGCCGGAAGCACCTGATATTTCACCCGGATCACCCGCAGGGCCTTGTCCACACATGCTTCATTCTCTCCTGCTACAATCGCTACCGGATCGCCCACGAAGCGCACATGCTGATCGAGAATCAGATGGTCGTAGGGGCTCCACTCCGGATAGGTCTGTCCCGCTGTGGCAAACCGGTTCTTCGGCACGTCCTTCCAGGTATACACTGCCTCGATACCCGGAATCTTCAGGGCCGCCGCATAGTTTACGTCCTCCACGATGGCATTGGCGTGGGGGCTGCGAAGAAGCTTTACCACCAGACATTCCTTCGGGGCGAGGTCATCTACATAGACTGGCTGTCCGGTCACCAGCGCTATGGCGTCCTTCTTGCGTTCCCGTTTTCCTACTTCCCGCATGCGGCACCTCCGTTCTTCTTATACTCGATAAAGGCGTGCATTCCACGCAGCTGTCCCTCATAGCCGGAGCAGCGGCACAGGTTGCCTGCCAGATACTGCTTGATTTCCTCGTCGGTGGGCTCCGGGTTCTCCCGGAACAGGGCGATGGCGTTCATAATCATGCCCGGATTGCAGAAGCCGCACTGCTCCGCGCCCTGATCGGCGATAAAGGAGCCGAATTCCTCTGCTTCCTTCTGCAGTCCCTCCAGGGTCTCCACCCGGCGTCCCTCTGCCCGCGCCGCGAGCATGGCGCAGGAAAGCACCGGGGTATCGTCCAGAAATACGGTACAGAGTCCGCAGTTGGTAGTCTCACAGCCGCATTTTACACTGTAGCAGCCATGCTTCCGGACAAAATCAAAGAGTGTCATATCCGCGGCAATCTCATCTGTTATCTTTTTTCCGTTTAAGATCATCGTTACGATCATGTCAGCCTCACTCCTTTCCCTGAATCTCTGCGAAGGCACGCCCAAGCAGCACGCCCGCCAGATGACGGCGGAAGGTGTCGGAAGCGCGCATATTGCTCTGGAATGGGGTTTCCTCTGCCAGACGCTTTGCCGTCTCCCCGTCCATATGCTCGATCTCATACAGCTTCGCGATACCCGGTCTTGCGCCGATCACAGCCTTCTTTACGCCGCCGCAGTCGGATACGGCCACGGTCAGCACCGGAAAATCGGTCCGTGTGTTCCGGTGGGACAGATACGCAAAATGACCCGGACATTTCTTTACGATGACCCGCACCAGAATGTCATTGTCACGTTTCATTTTTACAAATTCTGACATTGGCACAATGCCACCCTTATAGAGCTCCACATAGGAATCCAGAGCCAGAAACGCCGTCATCACATCGGAAAAGCCGAAACGTCCGAAGATACTGCCGCCTACCGTAGCCAGGTTCCGGAACTGGGTGCCCACGATATCGCAGACCGCGTCATGCAGCAGTCCCTCGCACAGGGCGTTCAGTCCCTCATGCAGCTCGATCTGACGTAAGGTCGCCATACAGCCGATGGAAAATGCTTCCTCCGTCTCCTCGATCTGATCAAGCCCCAGGTCTGACAGATCGATGGCCTTCTGCACGTTCCGGTTTCCCAGGCGGAGCCACAGCATACCGCCCAGGATCTTGTTGGTGCGCTTCTGGTTCAGCTCCCAGGCCTCCTCCAGACTCTCCACTTTTACCAATTCTCTTATTTTTATCATGCTATTCCTCCTTTGGAAGAACAATATTCAGGATAATCGCTACCAGGGCAGCCGGTACGATACCGGATCCGCCGAAGATGAGCTGTACGCTCTGGGGCAGTCCCGCCAGCACGCCGCTGTTGGCACCCAGACCATAGCCCAGACCCAGCGCTACAGATACAATCGTTGTGTTGCGGACGGTCATTTTCTCCTTGGTAATCAGGCCGATACCGCTGACTACGATGGAGGAGAACATCATAACTGCCGCGCCGCCCAGAACACTCTGGGGCATAATGGAAATCAGTGCGGACAGCTTGGGGAACAGGCCGCAGAGAATCAGGAACACGGCCCCGGTCGCCAGGGCAAACCGGTTTACCACCTTGGTCATGGTAACCAGACCTACATTCTGGCTGAAGGAGGTATTCGGAAGCACGCCGAACAGGGAAGCCAGGGAGGATCCCACGCCGTCGCAGACTACGCCGCCGGACAGCTCGGAATCGGTCGCCTCCCGATCCATACCGCCCTCAATGACGCCGGAGATATCTCCTACGGTCTCCACCGCGGTTACCACGAACATAATCAGCACCGGAACAATGGCTCTGGGGTCAAAGACCAGCTTCACCGGCATCAGGGCCGGAACCGCGAACCATTTTGCCTGGGCTACCTTATCCCAGTTCAGAACCCAGGCCTTGGTATACTCCACGCCCTCTGCGGTTACTCCGGTGGTGGGCAGAACCAGCGCCATGATCGCCGCTACAATATAGCCTACAATAATTCCAATCAGAATCGAAGAAACACTGGTCATTCCCTTGGTGCCATGCTTCAGCGCAATGATGACCACCAGCACCAGGGTTCCCAGAAGCAGGTTTTCCATGGAGCCGTAATCCTTCGCAGAGCTTCCGCCGCCGAAGGATCCCACGCCTACGGAAATCAGGGACAGACCGATGGAAAGCACCACGGTACCGGTCACAACTGCCGGGAAGAAGCGGTGCAGGGGCTTCAGCATAAAGCCCAGAACCGTCTCAAAAAGGCCGCCAATCAGGGAAGCTCCCAGAATCGCGCCGTACGCCAGGATACCGCCGCCCATGACGCCTGCCACGCTGTTGAATACGCCGATAAAGCCGGAGCTGGTACCCATGATAATCGGCACCTTTCCGCCCACCGGACCGATGGCGTACAGCTGAATCAGGGTTACAATTCCCGCCACCAGCATGGCATTCTGCAGAAGCGCTACCTGCACCTCCGCAAATTCTGTACCGGATCCGATTCCGCAGGCTCCTGTGATAATCAGAATCGGGGTCAGATTTCCCACGAACATGGCCAGCACGTGCTGGAGTCCCAGGGGAAATGCCTTTCGAAAAGGCATTTTGCCATAAAAATCATAGGCTGCTTTCTTGTTTTCTGCTTCATTCATACATGTTTCTCCTCATTTGCGATAGATAAATTTTTACCTGTTTTTCATAGCTCCAGGGTATACATACCCTCCCACCGGATCGCCGCCTCCAGCATTGCCTGCTGCAGCAACTCCTTCTCTCCGGGCTTCGCCTTCCAGGCCATACCGCAGCCTGCGGTAATCTCCCGGGGAATGGGGATCAATCTGCCGGGAAGCCCCTCCTTTTCACAGTGCCGTTCCATTTTCATGGCCTCGGTGGTGGTTCCGAAGGAGATCACCAGCGCTTCTGTTTTTTTCCGCATTGCCTTACTCCTCCGCCAGCTCCCGGACGGCTGCCGCCGCCTCGTCTGCCTCTGCCTCCGTATTGAAATAAGAAAAGCTGAACCGGACCGCACCCTGCTCCCGGGTTCCCAACGCCTCATGCATAAGCGGCGCGCAGTGGGCTCCTCCCCGGACGGCGATCCCGTAATCCTCATAGAGCCAGTCCGCTACCCTTGCAGAATCATAATCCCGGATATTCAGGGACTGGATTCCCGTCCGCCGGTCCAGATCCGGATTTCCGTAGAGGGTTACGCCCTCCACCTCCTTCACGCCGTCCACAAACCGCCGAAGAAGCGTCTGCTCCCGGGCGCGAATCTGCTCCACGCCGGTCTCCAGAAGCCAACAGGCCGCCGCGCCCAGGCCTGCGATCCCATGGCCGTTCAGGGTGCCCGCCTCCAGCGCCGCCGGCATCTCCGACGGGTGTTCCCGGTCGAAGCTGTGAATTCCGCTTCCGCCCACCTTCAGGGGCCGGATCGAAAGACCGGGACGGACGCAGACACCGCCGGTTCCCTGGGGGCCGTAAAGTCCCTTGTGGCCCGTAAAGCACAGGACGTCGATCCCCATACGTTCCATATCTATGGGGACTGCGCCCGCCGTCTGGGCAGCGTCTACGATAAGCAAAAGACTGTGCTTTTTTGCGAAGGCTGCCGCACGTTCCAGATCGGTGATATTGCCTGTCAGATTGGAGGCATGGGTGATGATCAGGGCTTTTGTGTTCGGACGGAGCAGAGATTCCAACTCATTGTAAGCCAGAATTCCGGTATCTTTTACTCTGTCTGCGCCAGTTCCTACAGCTTCTACTTCTGTTCTTCTTTTTATCGGGAGAAAAGACAGCTCCACGCCCTGCAGCCGATACAGCGGTCTCAGCACTGAATTATGCTCGCAGACCGTGGTGATCACATGATCCCCCGGCTGAAACAGACCGCTTATGGCCAGATTCAGACTTTCTGTAGCATTAGCCGTAAAAACCACGTTTTCCGGCGCGCCCACACCCAAAAGCTTCGCCAGCGCCTCCCGGGCCCGATAAATGGTCCGGCCTGCGTACAGGGAAGCGTCGTGGACGCCCCGGCCCGAATTGCCCATGGCATCCAGGGCCTGTAAGACCGCTCCTTTTACGCAGTCAGGCTTATGCAGGGTCGTGGCCGCATTGTCAAAATAAATCATGGCTTGATGATCTTGGACGCGCCTGCCATGGTCTCGGCGATGACGTACATGTTCGTCACCTCGCCCACCTGAAGCTTATCCGTGAGGCCATAATGATTCAGACAGGTACCGCAGGTCAGGATCTGTACGCCCTGAGCCTCCAGTGACTTCAAATCCTCCAGAGACGCGGACTCCTCGCAGGTCAGATAGGCGCCGCCATTGTAAAATAGTATCGTCTTCGGCAGGGTATCAAGCTGGGTCAGAGCGTAGATAAAGCCTTTGATCAGGATTTTTCCAAGCTCCGGATCGCCCTCGCCCATGGTGGCGGAAGAAATCGCCACAACCGTATTAGCTCTGGCATCCGGAATGCAGGTCTCTGATTCCACTGTTTCCGGCGCTTTCGGCTCCGTCTTCAGTTCTTCTTTCACGTCCTCGCCTATCTCCATCACGACCTGATACTGTTTCTCCGCCAGCTTTCTGGAGCTGACCTTGTAGCCCTTCTGATTGGCCATCTTAGTCAGGTTCTGGACCGCGATTTCATTGTCCACCAATGTCTCTACTACACCGCTGCCACCCAGCTGTTCGATGGCTTTCTTGGTCTTTACCACAGGAATCGGGCAGGCATCGCCCAGTGCATTTACCTGAATCATTTCACATTTCCTCTCTTTCTCTGCGACAGCGCAGCTACGTCCCCGGATTCTGGCTTTCCGGCTATGTCATTCCGTTTACTTTCCCGCGTACACGGATCTCCATATCGGTTTTCTCTGTAACCTCGCCCACTATTTTAGCAGGTAGTCCCGCCTTTTGCAATTCCTTCTCCAGCTCTTTTGCATCTTTTCCATCTACAGCCAGCAAAAGTCCGCCCGAGGTCTGGGGATCGAAAAGAAGCTCTTCTGTGGCAAAGGAACTGTCCTCAAAAGTCACGTAAGCTCCCACATGGTTCCGGTTCTTCTGCCCCGCCGCTGTCAGCAGGAACTCATTGGCATGGTGTACCGCCTCCGGGAAAATGGGAACAGCTGCTCCGTCGACGCGGCAGGACAGCCGCCCGTCCATCATCTCATGCAGATGTCCCAGAAAGCCGAAACCAGTCACATCCGTGCAGGCATGAACCCGGTACCGGGCTGCGATCTCCGAAGCTTTGCGGTTCAGAGTCGTCATGGACGCCACCGCCTGTTCCATGGCTTCTTTTGATGCCTCGCCCACACGGTTGGCCGTACAGAGGATTCCCACGCCCAGCCGTTTGGTGAGAATCAACCGATCCCCGGGCTGGCCGCTGTTGTTGCTCCAGATCTGATCCGGGTGTACCATCCCCATGACTGACAGGCCGTATTTCACATCCGTATCATTGATGGAATGGCCCCCTGCCAGAGTTCCGCCTGCTTCCAGTACCTTTTCGGAACCGCCCCGCAGTATTTCTCCCAGAATATTCAGATCCATGGACTCAGGAAAACACACGATATTCAGCGCCGTCTTCACCTGACCGCCCATGGCGTAGATATCACTCAAAGCATTCGTGGCCGCTATCTTTCCGAAGGTATAGGGATCGTCCACCATGGGAGGAAAAAAGTCCAAAGTCTGTACCACAGCTGCATCTTCACTGATCCGATAGACCGCCGCGTCATCCTTGCTGTCATAACCCACCAGCAGGTTTTCATCTGCCGGCCCTTTTGGCAGCTTCTCCAGCACATGGCTCAAAAGTCCGGCTCCCAGCTTGGCCGTGCAGCCGCCCCCTTTGCAGAATACGATTTTTTCTTCTTTTCCGTTCATTTTCATTCTCTCTTTAATATCATTCCAAAATAAAATTACAGCGCCGGAAGGTCTCCTTTTCCGACGTTATAAAAATAGCATAATTCTGCCGTTTTTTCAATATTGGTCAGCAGAATCTCCGTTTCCGGGGGTAAGTTCCGGGTTGATGGAAATACTGGTTTTTCCCAGCCGGATATCGTAGAAAATCTGTTCCTCACCCTCCCGGTAAATCACCTGGGCGCTTACGGATCCGTCCGGGGCTGCCTCCGTCAGTCCCCATTCCTCATTCATCAGCCGCCGGGCCTCATCCTCGGAATACCCTTTTTTCATATAGCGCTTCACCTGTTCTCTATAGGTACTCTGTTCTTCTGCGGAAACCAGGTACTTGGTCATATCCGGGCTCATGCTGACCGATTCCGTCTCCAGCCCCAGATAAGAAGCAAACCTCTCTGCCTTCTGTTTCAGTTCCTCTTCCAGCTCCAAAGAGCTGTCTTCTCCGCTCTCCACGCTTTCACCGCTTTCCACCATGCCGTCTGCGGCCACATTATAGACAACTCCATTCTCCCGGTCTGTGTCCCAGCGTTCCATGGAGATTCCCAGAAGCTTTCCGGTCTCGTCGTCCAGCATCATATCGCTCAGACAGGAACCGTCCTCTCTGTTCAGATACAGTTGTGCCTGCCAGAGAATCATGGACTTCTCTCCGCTGGAATCCACATAAAAAAGAGGGGTATAGTCTGTCTCTGCCTTTTGGTACGTCCCCCCTTCCAGAACTCCCAGTTTCTGAAGCTTCTCTATTTCCTCCTCCACCCGGGCGGCAATAGTGGCTTCATCGTATCTTCTCCCCTTATTCAGCACCACGGCGCTGGCATCGGCGCTCTGGAAGAGTTCTGTTTTCTCCCGGATACTAAGCTCCGTCTGGGGCGTTACACGCACCGGCTCCGTCTCTTCTACCGCCACCTGAGTCAGCCTTTTGGTGTCCTCTCCCTGCTGTAAAACCCGAGGTACCGCAAAACCGATTCCTGCTGCCACGAACACCGCTCCCGCTGCCAGAAGCCATTCCATCCGGATGGGCGTTTCAGACGTTTTCTTCGCATTCTTCTCTTTCACCTGCTCTCCTCCTTTCCCGGAAGCCAGACCCGGACCAGGGTGCCCCTTCCCTCCTGGCTTTGGAACGTCAGGGTGCCTCCGTGGCGTTTCACAATCTCCGCACAGATGGAGAGCCCCAGACCCGCGCCTCCCTGCTTTCGCGCCCGGGATTTATCTACCATATAAAAAGCCTCAGTGATCCGGGACAGTTCCTCCGCCGGGATACCTTTTCCCGTGTCTCGCACATAAAAGGCATAGCCTTCCTGTTCCGGCCGCCCCAGCAGACAGAGCCACTTCTCCTCTTGATTCGGAACACTTTCCATGGCTTTCCTGCCGTTATCCATGAGATTTAGCAGCACCGTTTTCATCAGATCCGGCTCAAGCTCAATCCGGTCCTCTTTTACGGAAAGTTTCAGACGGATCCCGTATTCCGCCAATGCCGGTTCCAGGATTCCCCGCAATTCTTCCGCCAGCCACACTGCGGACACCTGCCGTTTCTTCAACTCCTCATGACGGAGTACCAGCAGATCCAGCAGTTTCAACGACAGGGCTTCCAATCGTTTTCCCTCTTTAAAGATATAATTAGCCGCCTCAAAACGTTCCTCTTCCGTCATCTCACGGCTCCTGAGCATGTCCGCATAGCCAATCATGGAAGTCAGGGGCGTCTTCAGCTCATGGGCAAAACTTCCGATAAAATCCTCCTGCCGCCTGGCTGTCTCCTGAAGCTCTGTAAACTGCTGCTGCAGATGGTCCGCCATCCGGTTGAAATCCCTGGCCAGCAGCCCCACTTCATCCCGGGATCCCATCCGGGCCCGGGCTTCCAGCTCTCCCCCGGCGATCCGCCGGGCTGCCCGGGAAAGCCTTCCAAGAGGCCGCAGGAGCCATACGGTCATCAGATAACAGACCGGAAGCTCCAGCAGCAGAATCACCGTCATCCAACGCCGGTAAATGGTCTCCCGGGCTGTCCGATCCTCATATAACACCGTCACATCCCGATCGCTTTCCAGATAGATCAGCCGTTTTTCCCCCAGACTCACACTGCTCATGGTGGCCAGCTCATACCGCCCCTCCTGCTCCCGCAGAAGTCTGGCGCGTTGTCTTTCCGATACAACCTGAATCAGCTTTTCCGCTTCTTTCCCGGTTTCCGGGCTTTCTTTTTTTCCCCCATACAGGAGCTGTCCATCCTCTTCGTAGATGGAAAACTCTGTCCCGGCCCAGGCCATTCCGTCAGCCATGACCTCCGCCGTCTTTCGGATATCCCCATCGGAAAAGTTCTGCCATTCCTGGGCCGTAGTATTCCAGTAAGCCACAAAGGAATAGGCCAGCATACGATTTTCCTCTGCCCCGTTTTCCACCTCTCTCTGCCAGGAGGAAGAAAAGAGCGCTTCAAGCAGGGCATAACCGCCCAGGCCCATCACCAGGATACTGATTACCAGCATGGAAATACTGATTTTCCAGGAAAATTTCATGGCGTGTCTCCCTTCAGCCTGTATCCCACCTTATAGACCGTTACGATCCGATCTTCCCAGCCCACTTTCTTCCTCATCCGCTGCACATGGAGATCCACAGTCCGGCTGTCTCCCAGATACTCTCCGCCCCAGATCCGTTCGTAAATGGTCTCCCGGTACAGGGCGATATTCTTATTCCGTACAAACAACAGCAGCAGATCGAATTCCTTCTTGGTCAGACTCACCGGTTCGCCCTGCTTCATCACTGTCCGGGAGGCTGTATCAATGACCAGATCCCCTTCCGTCAGCACCTGCTCTGTCTTATGATACCGGCGCAGTACCGTTTCTACCCGGGCCAACAGCTCGATAATCTCAAAGGGTTTGGTCAGATAATCGTCCGCTCCCATCCGAAGTCCCTTTACCCGATCCTTTACCGATGCTTTGGCGGTGAGAAAAATCACCGGTATCTCCAGCGGTGTGATATAATCCATGACCTCGTACCCGTCGGCCCCCGGCAGCATAATGTCCAGAAGTACCAGGTCGTAGGGCTTCTGATCCAGCGCGTCCACTGCCGTCAGCCCGTCATAGACGCAGTCGCAGTCATACCCGGCCCTGGTCAGATTGACCTTTATCAAATTGGAAATGGAGTGCTCATCCTCCACCACTAAAATACGAATCATCGGTTCCCCTTCCTCTCAGAAAGCTGTCTTATTTTAAATTTTTTCCGAAGCTCTCTTTCAGAGTGTAACATATTTGCATCACATTTGCATCATGGTTGGTCATAGACCAACCATGATGTATTATGCACAGAAATCATGCGCTGCCTGATTTCCGCTGCAATTATTATTTAAGTCACACCCACATTTATTTTTCCATAAACTAACTATATAATATCAGGAGGCTTGCCTATGAATCCGCTTCTTACGCTGGAGCATGTTTCCTATGCCTACCATCAGGCAGAGGGAGAGACTCCGGCTCTTTCCGATATATCCTTTTCCCTGGAACCGGGCCATTTTCTGGCCGTGGTGGGCCCCAGCGGCTGTGGAAAATCTACACTCCTGTCCCTGATCTCCGGCCTCCTTATGCCGGAGGAGGGGCGAATCCTTCTCCAGGGCGTTCCCGTCCGGGAAGCCCGGGCCAACATCGGCTACATGCTCCAGCGGGACCACCTCTTTGAGTGGCGCACCATCTACAGCAATGTGCTTCTGGGACTGGAGATCCGGAACCAAAAGACCCCTGAAAAGCTGGAGAAGGTCGATCACATGATCTCCTCCTACGGTCTGTCCGCCTTCCGGGAGTCCCGGCCCTCCCAGCTCTCCGGCGGCATGCGCCAGCGGGCTGCTCTCATCCGCACCCTGGCCATGGAACCGGATCTTCTGCTTCTCGACGAACCCTTTTCAGCCCTGGACTATCAGACCCGGCTTTCGGTCTGCGACGATATCTACGGCATCATCAAGGAACAGGACAAAACCGCCATTCTGGTCACCCATGACCTTTCCGAAGCCGTCAGCATGGCTGATCAGGTGCTGGTGCTGTCCCGGCGTCCCGGACGGGTCAAACTGTGCCTTCCCATCACCTTTTCCATGGAATGCCGCACTCCTCTGGCTTCCCGAAATGCCCCGGAATTCAAAGATTATTTTAATCTTCTCTGGAAGGAGCTGAACGATGATGTCTGAACCTCTCTCCTCCTGCTCCCGGGCCCAGCAGAGCTTTTTAAAGAGGCTGCGCCTCCAGAGGCGCAGCATATGTCTGGCCCGGATTCTGATTTTCATCCTTTTCCTGGTTCTCTGGGAGACCAGCACCCGGCTTCACCTGATCGACGCCTTCATCTTTAGCAGTCCCACCCGGGTGCTACAGACCTTTCTCTCCATGATCCGGGACGGCTCCATCCTTCTTCATACGGGCGTCACCCTGCTGGAGACTCTGCTGAGCTTTCTTCTGGTATCTCTCCTCAGTCTCCTGACTGCGGTGCTTCTGTGGCTCTCTCCCAGTCTCTCCCGGATTCTGGAGCCTTATCTGGTGGTCCTGAACAGTCTGCCAAAATCCGCTCTGGCTCCCCTCCTTATTGTGTGGCTGGGAGCTAACATGCGGACTATCATCGTGGCCGGAATTTCTGTGGCCATCTTTGGCAGTATTCTCACTCTGTACACCGGATTTTCCGAGGCAGATCCGGAGAAGCTGAAACTCATCCGGACCCTGGGCGGCGGCCGGTATCACATGCTTGCCAAGGTCATCCTTCCCGGCTCTGTGCCCGTATTTCTGAACACCATGAAAGTCAATATCGGCCTCTGTCTGGTGGGCGTCATCATCGGGGAATTCATCGGCAGCCGCCGGGGCCTGGGCTACCTCATCATCTATGGCAGCCAGGTCTTTCAGCTGGATCTGGTGCTGATGGCCATCGTCCTGCTTTGTCTCATGGCCATGCTGCTCTATCAGCTTCTGGGCTTTCTGGAACGCCGGTACCGGAGACGGGCATAAAGCCACACGGCCGGGACAGGGAGGCTGCCTGCCGCCAGGAGCCCCAGATAAAAGGCCACCGGCGCAGTGTCCCCGGTGGGCGCAGCCTCCACCGGCTGATGACTCTTACCGCTGCTTCCATGGCTGCCGGAGGATGATTTCGGCGTATCCGGGGCATCCGGGCTCTCCGGCTGCTCCGGGCTTTCGCCCGGCGCGTCATAGAGAATCACAGTACGGTCTGCGGCCGGAACATAGGTATCTGTGTTCCGGTCATAGACCAGCACCCGGTTCCAGCTTCCGTCTTCCTCTTCCTGAAGGGCAAACCGGATACTTTCAGCCTTTTGATATCCCCGGGGCGCCGCAAGCTCTGTCAGGGTATAGGTCTTCTCCGGTTTTTCTCCCGGACTGTTCACCGCCAGTCCCCGGATCTCCCGGGCCGTCCCGTCGGAGGTCCACACATGGACGACTCTGCCGCTCCAGTCCTCCCGGATAGTCAGAGTAGCTCCCGGAAGCTCCTCCCCATCGGTCAGATCCCGCTTGGACACCTTCAGTTCGCTGGTATCATTCTGCTTCTCCCCTCCGACGATCACCGTCTCCGTCCTGTCATCCCGATATCGGAACTCCACCTGCACCGGAGTGTCATCCTTCCGGACGCCCTCCGGTGTCTCCAGCTCCCGGATCTCATAGACGCCGGAATTCTGTCCTTCCTTTTCTCCGTAATGCCCGCCTCGCAGCGGCACATCCACCGCAAAGATGCCCTTTCCGTCCTCTCCGGTCACACAGGTACCCAGGAGGGCCCCTGCTTCCACAAGTAAACCTCCATCCCGTCCATAGATGGCGTCCGGCGTATAGAGTCCGAAAGTCACGCCCTCCAGGGGCTGTCCGTTCTCCATGGCCGTCTTCCAGATTCCCACACCCGGCCTTACGCTGTTTTCCTCCGGAACCGCCTTTACTCTCCGGTTCTCCTCTGACCATCCCTCATAGACGAATTCCTGAAACTGATGCTCCCAGGTAAAGGTCACAGTCCGGATCTCCGGGTTTCTCACATAACCCCAGGGAGCTTTTGTCTCCTCCACTTCATAGCTTCCCAGGGGCAGGGTCACCTTTACTGTCCCTTCTGCCCCGTCATGCTCTGTCTTCAGGATGGGATGGCCATCCGGGTATCCCGCTGCTACCGGACGCACCTCGTCAATCTGTCCGTCCTCCCCGGTCACCAGCACCGCCACGGTCTCTCCCTTCCGGAACCACAGGATCCGTTTTCCTGCTTCATCTGTCTGTCGATCCTGGGTCACGATATCCTCCGCAGCCCGCACCGTATATTCGGCTCCGGCCAGAGGAAGCTTCTCATAGACAAATTCTTTCTTTTCCGAAAGCCCCAAAAGCCCCCGCAGTCTCTGCCGGAGACCGGCCGGCTCATAGCCTGTCAGCTGCTCCCCCTCCTTTCGCAGGGTCAGGATGCCCCGGGTCTCCCGGTTTCCGTAATGCTCCAGAATCAGAAGCACGTCTCTGCTTCCCAGATCCCCTTCCAGGGTCGAGCCCTCTTCCCCGGTTCCGGTCAAAGAGCGGTACTCCCGGTCGGTGGTCATCCGGAACTGCACATAGCCGCCCGGAATATCATTATAAAAGCCCTCAGGTCCCTCCGTTTCCTCAATCTGATAAAGTCCCACCGGCAAAAGCTCCGGAAGCTGCAGATAGCCCTCTTTGTTGGTGAAAAACTCCTCCCGGTTCACCGTATCCGGATAATAGGAGGTATGGGTCAGATAGGTCTTTTCCCCGGTCTCCTCATTCATTCTGGCGATCCGGAACCGGGTGTCCGAAAGAAGCACGGTTTTTCCCGTATCCGTATCCTTTTTGTACAGGCGCAGCAGTTGTTCCGTGGCCTCATTATCCAGCACTCCTGAAAAATATACTGCCTCCCAGGGCCTGACCGGATCTTCCTGAGACTTTCGCACATTCTGTCCATAGGGCGTATTCTCCGTCACACCCACCGTCTGAATTCGTTCCGTCCGCCCCTGGTAAAAGGTCAGCACAAAAGGCGGCGCCATAAAATGATCCTTCGGTACCGTAGTTTCCACCACCAAATACTGGCCGTAGGGCAGATAGGGCGTGATCACCCTGCCGTCCTCATCGGAAAAAAGCTCCGCCACCCGATAGGCATGTCCGCCCAGGGCTACCAGCTTTCCTTCCCGGATATCTCTCTGGGCATCACCCCAGTATCCGGCCGTATCCTCACGCAGAGCCGTATCCCGCAGGTACAGGGTGGCAATGGCCTCTTCTTCTCCGGAAAAATCGTACTTCGGCTGACTCTCCGTATAGCCCTTTACCAGATAAGCCTCCCGGATACTTTCCTCCTTCCAGGTTCCATCGCTTTTTTTCTCAAACTGCCCCTTCCGGCCCAGGCGGTCGATCCGATATATCGTAAAGCCTGCTCCCTTAAGATAGCTGATATTCCCCTGTCCGGCGGCACTTTCTACCTTTTCCCATACTGCCTTTGCCTTGATAACCTGTTCCTTCCGGCTTACCACCTGCCGCTGCACCTCCGCCGTCTGCTCGCCCTCATAGGGCAGATTCACCGGATAAACCGTCTCGTCCAGCAGATAACCCTCTGCATAGGACAGCTTCTTTCCGTCGGCCTGAGTCTCTCCCTTCTGCCGCTCCCGGATCTCATAGGAACCCAGATACAGATTTTCAAACACACAGCTTCCATTCTTTACCGTTCCGGAGGCAACCCGTTCTCCTGCCCGGTATAACACACCCGTTACGCCGTCCGGATGAATCACCGGATCCGCCGCGTACAGATCGTAGACGGCTCCATCCAGGCTGCTGCTTCCGTGGGACGCCTCCCCCTGCAGATAGGCGTCCGCCTCCACATCCAGCTTTTTCAGCACAATCCGGCCTGTAACACGGCGGTTCACAAAGGCTCCTCCCTCATTGGCGAGGGTGATGATCCCTCCTTTCATTCCCTCTTCTATCTGAAAGAGGTGCTGCTTCTTTTTCCCTGCCTCGTAGTCTCCCTGATATCCGGTCTGAGTTCCGCTGTGAGGCGCTGACGTCTCCTCCAGACAGAACTTTCCCTGATTCTTCTCTGTGCGAAACAGATCGTCAGACACGTAACGGTCTCCTTCCCGGCTCATGGACACCTCTGACTTCTCATAGGCGCTTCCGTTCCACTCCAGAATGGTAAATTCTGCTGTATCCGCGATGACATTTCCGGTCTCCTGATCCTTCTTCACCAGTTCCACCCGTCCGTAGGCTCCCAGCTCCTCCAGGCTTCCTCCCTCTCCGGTGGCAGTAACCAAATACTGATTGGGGCCGTAGGCCCAGGCTTCCAGACCGGTGCTTTCGATCTTCTCCCGGTTGTCCGGATGGTTCATCCACTCCACAATGGCCCGGAAATAATCGGCCGCAAAGGCGGTACTGGGGCAGTCCGGCGTTTTGGAAAAAAGTGGAGCAATGGACGCAGCCATTTCCTCCCCGTCTCCGGTCCATTTTCCGTTCTGTACTAACCAGATGCCCGCCTGGGTCATGATATAATTGGCCGGGCCGTTATAGATCTGCTGGGCCTCACGGTACTGGGCCAGCAGGGCACGGACCGTCCGGGCCTTTCCCTCGTCGAGACCAATGTCCGACAAAGGCACCGACGTGTACAGCATACCTGTCCGGCAGGCCGCTCCGAAGCGGGCGCAAAAGGCTGTCTCCCCGCTCAGGTGAATCTTCAGAATGGGACCGTGGCTTCCGCTTCCCAGGGCCGGAATACTTCCCAGGGCCGAGGACATGGCCCCTGAGAATCCGGCTGTTTTCCGGTCTCCCAGATCCAGCGGCTCCGGGTTCTGTGCAAAGGCCTCCGCAATCCTCTGCAGATCCGACGGCAGCTGCTCCAGAGCCGGATTTCCCTGCTCCCTGCATGCTTTGATGGCCTCCCAGGCGTCCTCCAGGGTATGCTCCGCCTGCACCAGCCCCTCCAGAAGCTCCGGATTCAGAAAATCCCAGACCGAATAGCGGAAAAATTCCTTCAGATCGATCCCTTCCCCGGCCAGCTTCAGAATCTCCTCCTCTGTCTGCCATGTAAAATACGTCGTTTCCTCCCGGGCCGCATATCCGTTTTCGCTCCATATCAGCAGACTCAGCAGAATTCCCGCCAGAAGCCGGACACACAGACGCCCTGTTTCGCCCTTTCGACTGTGTTTGTTCATAATTTTGCAAACTACTCCTTCCTTTTTTAATTATCCTCTTCTGTAAGTGTGAAATCTGTGCCTGATACAGGCTGAATCCGGAAATGAATCTGCTCCGGCTGCATAAGAATGATTGGACATGAATCGTCCTGTCTGTATTGTATTCCATTATTTTACAGATGTCAAGTAAAAATATGGCGTCTTCGGAGCAGTTTTCCAAAGACGCCTTTTTTTCTTATCTTCTTTATCCCTCGTTCTTTCCCGCCAGATAATTGATGAACTGCTGGGCGGTTCTTCCGGAAATACCGCCGTGGCTCAGCTCCCATTTATTGGCCTCGGCGCAGAGCTGCTCGTCGGTCAGGGTGATCTCCGGGTAGCGCTTGGCCAGCTCTGTAACGATCTGGAAGTACTCCTTCTGGGTAGGCTTGGAGAAGTTGATAGTCACACCAAAACGGGCCACCAGGGACAGCTTCTCCTGCATGGTATCGGACCGGTGCATGCCCTCGTCCTGCTCCATGTCGCTGCGGTCTCCCCAGGTCTCCCGGATCAGATGACGCCGGTTGGAGGTGGCGTAAATCAGCACATTGTCCGGCTTGGTCTCCATTCCGCCCTCTATGACAGCCTTCAGGAACTTGTACTCGATCTCGAACTCTTCGAAGGAAAGATCGTCCATATAAATGATAAACCGGTAGTTCCGATTCTTGATCTGGGCAATGACGCTGGACAGATCCTGGAACTGATGCTTGTAGATTTCAATCATACGCAGACCCTGATCATAATATTCGTTCAGGATGGCCTTGATGCTGGTGGATTTCCCGGTGCCGGCGTCGCCGAAGAGCAGCGCATTATTGGCGGGAAGGCCTTTCACGAAAGCTTCCGTATTGTCCACCAGCTTTTTCTTCTGGATCTCGTAGCCCACCAGATCTTTTAAAAGTACCTGCTCCGTATTGTTGACCGGGATAAATTCTACGCCATTCGCCGCTTTCTTGATACGGAAAGCCTTGTTCAGACCAAACATACCCACGCCATAGGCCTTGTAAAAATCCGTGATAATCGTGAAGATTTCATTTTCATCCTTCGCCTGCTCGATCTGACGGCTCACCGCCTGTACCTTTTCGCTGACGTTTTTATTGTACATCCGCTCTTTTTTGCCGATGGCCTTATAGTGGCAGACGGTGCTGAAGCAGTCGATCTCCAAATCCCGCTCAATGGCGCTGAAATCAAAATCAAACAGATTCTTGAACACCTTAAAATCCGCCTTTGCGAAGTGGTTCACCGTTCCGTCGTTGGCTCCCACCTTCTCGCTGGTCATACTGAAGGAATTCTCATTGGTCAGGAGAATAAAGGTCAGATAATTGTGCCATAGATTTTCATCAAATCCGTATACGGTGGACAGATCCAAAAGTGCCTTCATCTGTTCGTAAATCCGCGTGGTCAGCTCCGCCGCGCTGCAGTTGTCCTTTTCATAATCCTCAAAAATACCGGCCAGCTTCCGTAAGATACTGTTCTCTCCCAGATCCCGGTATAAAATTAATTTTGCGACTTCTCTGTACATATTTTTCGCTCCTCGTTTGTCGATTTCCCATTATTATAGCGCAGGAAACAACGTCTGTACAGTCTGCTTGACAGTTTTTCCGAATCCTTTTATAATTGGGATCATCTATGAATTTTCCGGGAGGTATCACTTATGAAACAATGTATGGATTCAGATAATCTGCATCGCAGACTGAAAAAGATCATCGGACAGGTGCAGGCCATCGACCGCATGATCGACGAGGATATCCCTTGCGAAGATATTCTATCTCAGATCAATGCCGCCAAATCTGCCCTGCACAAAGCCGGTCAGGTGGTTCTGGAAGGCCACATCAAACACTGCGTCCGGGACGGCATCGAGCATGGCGATGCGGATAAGACTATCGAGAGCTTCACCAAGGCAGTGGAGCGGTTCGCCAATATGAAATAACATATACTTTGTTTCTGTTAAGCGCTGATATTATGAAGGCGATATTTTTTCTGCTCCTATACTCAATTTTACTTCAAATGTCGTCCCGCCATGCTTATTTTCGTGAACCTCAATCTTCCCACCATGTGCCCGCACAACTTCCCGCACCATCGCAAGTCCAAGGCCCACGCCTCCAAGCTCCCGGCTTCTTGACTTATCTACCCGGAAGAATGGTTCAAAGATCTGCTCCCTGAACGCCTCATCAATTCCATTTCCCGTATCTGAAACTGTCAGAACAGCTTCGTTCTTCTCCCTCCTTGCAGATACCGTAACGGTTCCATCTGTCCGATTATATTTAATCGCATTTTCCACAAGATTATAAAGCATTCTGTAAATCAGAATATCACTTCCTGTCAGAATTAATTCGTCCTCTGCCTTTTCTCCTGCTCCCTCTGACGAACCCTGCGGCTTCTGTATCAGTTCCACCTTCTTTTCCTGCGCCAACGGTTCCAGATCTGTCAATACTTCCTCAATCAGACTATGAAGCTCAATTCTGTCATTTCGCGCTACTGTCTGTAATTCACTCATATCCAGAAGCGTTCTGACCAGCTTGCTAAGACGTTCGTTCTGCTCCGTTACCATCTGAATGGTCTCTTCCGCCGCTGTCGAGCCCTCCGGATGCTCTGTTGCATGGTATAGATCCAGCTGCGCCTGGATCAATGCCAGTGGAGTCCGCAACTCGTGTGCTGCATTTCCGGTAAACTGACGCTGCGTCTCAAATGATTCGGAAAGCCGCATAAGCATTTTATTATAAGAGGTACGAAGCCTGTCCAGCTCTGCAATCTTATTCTCTTCGATGGTATAATCCGCCAGATTCTGCGCCTGGACTTTTTCCACCGTCGCTGAAAATTCCCTGAGTGGTTTTAGCGCCCGTCCACTGACAAAATACGTCACTGCGCCGCCAAACAACGCTACAATCGCAGTAATCAGAAGGCTTCTGCTCCTGTAATCTGATTTGGAGTTATAAACCTTCATGGAAAACTGTGCCACAAAGTCATCCCACTCATCATCCGGAATATCAATGTACACCGCTTCCGGCGCTGTGCCCTGATCCGTGACAGATTCCTGAAGCGTATCGAAATAATAGATTCCGTTTTTGTATAAGAAAAAGGTAAGACATCCGCATAATATGGTGATAAGCGCTGTGGTAAGAAAAGTTAATTTCCACTGGAGTGATACTTTTTTCATGCTTTGCTCTCTCCTCCTATCTTATAACCCTCGCCGATTTTATTCACGATTGGATCATAACCGAGCCCTGCTTTCAGTTTCTTTCTCAGCGAAGACATATGTACCCGGATAGAACCGCTGAAGCTGTCCACAGAAGAATCCCAGACATGCTCTATCAGCTCTTCCTGGCTGACCGGTCTTCCCTGATTTAAAAGGAGATATTCTAAAATACCATTTTCTTTTCTCGTCAACGCAACCGGGTTATCTTCTGCGTATGCAACCCTTTCTCTCGTATCAAATCGAAGTTTTCCACATTCCAGGCAGATATTTTTTTGTACAAATTTTCTTCTTGTCAGGCTTCTCACACGGGCCTCCAGCTCCTGTAGATGGAATGGTTTTTCCATATAATCGTTTGCGCCTGAATCCAATCCCTCAACCTTATCTGCGATCTGGCTTCTCGCAGACAGGATTAATACCTTTGTCTCTTCATTTTCTTTGCGAAGCTCCCGGAGGATCTCCATCCCATCCAGCCCGGGCAGGTTCAGATCAAGCACAATCAGATCATACTGTTCTGCATAGATCATATCCAGTGCCTGCTCTCCGTCATTGCACGTATCCACCTCATAACCTGCCTGGTGCAGACTTTTCGCAATCATATCACATAATTTCTTCTCATCTTCAACAATTAATAATCTCAACTCATTTTTCTCCATTTTCTTAACAGGGAATTTACATCCCCTATTATATAATGCTATCATAGAGCGGTCAATAAGCCGACTTTGAGCAATCACATCGAAAGGAGCAGTTACTATTCGCAGTAACAAGTGGTATTTGAATGAAATCAGAAAAAGCAGCGCAGATTTTTTTACTTGCAGCCGGTCTGATATTTTTCTTTATTGGAATTCTCCGTGGAGAGGCTGCAGTCGTACTCAGTAAGGCAATCAAATTATGTATGGAGTGTGTGGGAATTGGATAAGAAAATGAAATCAAACAAGAACTTCCTGGTCCGCTTCCGCGGATGGATTCAGGCAGCTGCAACGCTGCTGACCAATCTTCATATTCCGAATCTGTTTAAAGGGAAACTTTATCAGGGAAAAGCAAAAACCATCTGTGTCCCCGGACTGAACTGTTACTCTTGCCCGGCTGCCACAGGCGCCTGTCCGATTGGAGCCTTCCAGGCTGTAGTCGGTTCATCAAAATTCAAGTTCACCTACTACATCACCGGATTCTTTATCCTGCTGGGGGTTCTGTTAGGACGATTTATCTGCGGTTTTCTCTGTCCGTTTGGATGGTTTCAGGATCTGCTGCATAAGATTCCGGGCAAGAAGCTGTCTACCGCAAAGCTAAAGCCCCTGCGGTATCTGAAATACCTGATCCTGGCCGTCTTTGTGATACTGCTTCCGGCATTGGTAACGAATTCGCTGGGGATGGGAGACCCATTCTTCTGCAAATACATATGTCCGCAAGGCGTACTTGAAGGCGCAATTCCACTGTCACTTGTTAACTCCGGAATCCGTGCGGCACTCGGGCACTTATTTACGTTTAAGTTTGCAATCCTTGTACTGGTTATCCTCTTAAGCATTCTGTTTTACCGTCCATTCTGTAAATGGATCTGCCCCCTTGGCGCTGTCTACTCGCTGTTTAACAGAGTATCCTTTCTTAAGCTTCAGGTAGATTCTGAAAAATGTGTCGGCTGTCAGAAATGTAGTCATGCCTGCAAAATGGATGTCAACGTAACAGACACGCCAAATCACCCGGAATGTATCCGATGCGGAGCATGTATGAAAGTCTGTCCAACAAATGCAATCTGCTATCATTACGGATTTTCAAACAAAAAACAGGCTGACAATAAATAAGCTAAAATGAATCAAATCATATTCAAAAGGAGAATAAAAATCATGAAAAACAAATCAGGTATAGTAAACTCAATGAACTCAAAAAAAGTAATTGCGGCATCTCTCGCCATTTCCCTGCTTTTTGCATTCACAGGCTGTGGAAATTCCTCTGATTCCGCGACAACGGAAAACACGAAACAGGAGGCCGCTTCCGCCACAGATGCAGGTGGCTCGGCTGCGTCCGACGAAAAGCTGGACGACCTGTACCAGCAGGAGAACCGGATTTTTGCAGATCACAAAAATGTATGGGACAAGGTCTTTGCCCTTATGAGTAAGAACACCAACGACAATGCCATGAATGAAAACTATGCGGACTTTCTTACAAATACAATAGAATCAAACAAGGATTCTTTCTCTGAAGAGGAATATGATACTCTGAGCAAAGACATCGAAACCATCCGCGGCATTGAAGAAGAAATTGCAAAGCTTGAGAAAGAAATTGCCGCATCTGATTCCTCCGGCAACACTTCCTCCGGTTCAGCTGAATCCACCGGTGTATTCCGCGGCTTCAAAGGAAAAGACCTGGATGGGAACGATGTAGATGACAGCCTTTTCGCTCAGAATAAAGTTACGGTTGTAAACTTCTGGTTCAGCGGCTGCAAGCCCTGTGTTGAAGAGCTTTCCAAGCTGAATGAATTAAATGATAAACTGAAGGAAATGGGCGGCGAAGTGGTTGGTATCAATACGGATACATTGGATGACAATCAGGACGGAATCAAAGAAGCGAAAGAAATCCTGAAGGCACAGGGAGCTTCCTACAAAAACCTGACCTTCGATTCTGATTCCACAGTTGGAAAATATGCAGGGGATATCATGGCATTTCCGACAACCGTTCTCGTGGATAAAGACGGAAATATCGTTGGCGAGCCTTTCATGGGCGGAATTGATGATCCGTCAAACTACGAACAGCTGATGGAACAGATTCAGAATATCTTATGAATAGCGGGAGAATCCTGTGAATACTAATAAAGACGGGGTAAATTCATGATATGGATATATGAGCTTTTGTGGTTATGGAATATGATTGGCATAGCGTTGTCTGCTGCTGTTATTTCTATAGCCGTTACCCTGCTGCTATGCAGGGTAACGCAGAGGAATCTCAGCAAGACAGCTATCGCCCTCATTGGAGTGACAGCGTTTTTGCTTGCACTTTTCGTAGTCGCCATAATGGCACGGACGCCGATGTTGATTTAACATGCCAGGCGTCATCCGGATGTAAAAACAGCAAGATTATAAGGCATCATAAAAAGCCATTTGATTAGCAATATCAGCTAAATCAAATGGCTTTTTATCACGTTTTACAGCGTTATATTTGGTTATTTTGCCTAAAATTTCAGACTTACTTGTAATTTACAATCTATCTGCCGTTTCGCTGGAATCCCTGATTTTACTGGGTTTTTGGCTAGTATCACCCTAAAAGTGATACTAAAAGGTGATACTTGAGACACCTCACGACATTCCCAATCATTACTCAACACCATTCATTTCTCTATCCTCACTCTTCCTGTATTTCATATCTCGCCATGGAATTCTTGTTTTCATGCAAAAAGTGAAGCATCCCTCATTGCTCCACTTTTTACATATTCCATATTATATCGGTATACTTTTCCCCTGCATATCTTCCAGAAATTCCAGCAAACTTTCTTTCGTCACATAGTATTCTCTTCCTATTTTAACAGCTACCCTTATACTATACAAAAATCTCATAAACCTTAACGCCTTATCACTTTCACACTGAAACAGTTCCATTATGTCATTTTTTGTATATATAATCTTTTCCTTTTCCAACTATCTATAAAACTCCCCCTATTCTTCCAACTCCAACTGCCGCTTCATCGCTCTTTCCACTTTTACCATTGCATTTGACCCCGGTTCCAAATTTCCAACCATCATCAAAATCTGCCGTTCATCCACAATCGTCAACTGTTCTGCCATGAAAATTGTCTCTTTTTTCAGCACGCCTTGAATCTCTTCTGCTTTTACTGTCACATGCACTGGAAAATCTTTCTTATCCTTTTTACTGGTTCCCGGAATCACTTGATACACGCTACCGTTTCCTTTATCTGTACTGACAACTAAACATAGCTTTCTTCCAAACTGTATCCTCGTTCCCGGATGTTCACCCAAATCCACCCAGACAATATCGCCCTTCCGTTTCTTTTCCTTCTCCACTTAGGCACTCACCCTTTCACACACGCTCTTCATATTAAGTCGAGGCTCCCCTTCATCCACTGATATGATACGGAATCCCTGCTCCTGAACCATGCCGACCTTTCTGTACGCGTCAGTGAGCCCGGATGATATTGCATTCATATTAGCTACCAGAAGCACATTGGCCTTCCCCTGTTTCATCAGATAGAGACATTCCTGAAACAGCTTGTTGCGTATCGCAGGTCCAAAGCAGCCCCTCCTGACTATCTTCATCGGAATCAGTCCGTGAACATTTGCATAATCATTGATATAGCGGAGCTGACTATTTTCCTTTCGTTCAGCTAGTTCGAAGGAACTCTCTTCATTCGATGACAGATACACAACACACGGAACCTCTTCTTTCACAATTCTTTTTTTCGTCTTTCTTTGCATTCTTCTATCGACCACGTTTACGTTCCTCCTTTTTCGGTATATTAAGAATCGTGTTGGCGTCTGTATCATAGTAATCTACCAATCTATATAACGTTTTCAGAATCATTCCACGTCTTCCCTCCTCAAGCCTGCTATAATAGGAATGGCTGACCTCCAATGCTTCTGCCAGCTCCTGCTGCGTCGCATGGATATTTTCGCGCAATTCCCGTAATCGGTTTCCTATCTGAAAAGTATCCATTTCCGTTTCTTTCTCCATATTTTTTCACGCACCAGGCAACTCATCCAGTCCTACGCAACGCACCTCGCTTCCCATTTCCATACAGTGAATTGACACTCCCATCTGTCTCGCCAACTGTAAGAAATGGAACAGACTCTCCGCATCTGAAGAGTCTTCTTACTATATCTCATCCTACTTTTTCTAATATCTCCACCTTTTCGAGACTATCCAACATCCCTTGAAGCATACTTCTGACCAGCATTTTCTTCATCTGAGGCAGTCTTCCGATTCGTTCCTCCATGTCCGAAAGCTCCGTCCCGTTTTCTCCCCTCGTCCTGCTCTCTCCAAATAATAGATAGTCCACCGACGTTCCCAGTGTTTCCGCCATATCCATCAGGATATCCACACTGGTTCCTCTGTATCCCCTCTCAATATCCGCTACTGACCTCCAGGACAGAGCTATCTTTTCCGCAAATGTCTCCTGTGTATATCCACGTATTTTCCTTAATTCCGCAATTCTCCGGCCGCTCTTTTTATAATCGTACATACTTCCTCCTCTCCGGGTAAAACCGGTTGGAAGAAACTCATCTTTTTCTGTAATAAATGAAACGCAGAGAACACCCAGTCCTTTCCTACCGGTTGTCCCCTGCGTCTCTGGTGCTTCATTGTCTTTCCATCCGACAATAGCCCTTATCAGGTGGGCCCTATTCACTTACTTTAAATCTTCCAGACATCATCCACTGCCTGACTGCGAATCATCGCTTCTGTCATACCTCGCAAAGCCATGACTCTCTTACATCTACAGCACTTGATTTCCAGTTCCACACTGCCTGCCAAATAGTCAAACATGTGCTGATTGCATTTTCTACAACGAATCTCAATCCTGCTTCTTTTATCTTTTGTTCCTGTCAATCTTATTCACTCCCGACTATACAAAATCCATCCATTTTGTACCTGCCAAGGAAAGGGAAATCACCTTTGCAAGTGGTATCTGCCAGAAGTTCCGACGCATAGTTTTCTCTATGCTCTGGCAGATAAATTTAAGCTGATCTGTACCCGTCTTTCTCTTCGCGCTCCTTTCGAAAATCGAATGTATGTTCGTTTTTTTCTTATTATACTTCCTACTACCCGTAATTACAAGCCCTATTTTAAGTATTTTTCAAAATGCTTGCATTTCAGATTGCTATTTTGATAATATTTTGATAAAATTAAGATAAAATATATGTCATGAAAGGAGTGCTTTTATATGATCCAGATTCGACCTGTCTCTGACCTACGAAACAAGTTCCCGGAAATTGAAAACCTTGTAAGTGACGGGAACCCGGTTTACCTGACCAAAAACGGCTACGGTGCCATGGTGGTTCTAAGTCTTGAACAGTACGCCAGTTTAACTGACAACATTGAAGCAAAGCTCGATGAAGCAGATTATCAGGCTTCCATAACAGAAGAACGCCTTTCCCATGAAACGGTCTTCCGTAATGCAAGGGGCGCAGTATATGGAAAATAACTCTTATCAGCTTCGCTACCTTCCTCTATTTGAACAGGACCTAATCGGCGTTGTAAATTATATTACCAACGTTTTAAAGAATGAAGATGCGGCTCTGCGTTTGATTAACGATGTGGAAACTGCCATTTTAAAGCGGCTGGATAATCCCCTCTCGTATGAGCCGTATCCCTCCACAAAGAAACGGAATTATCCATATTATCGTATTTACGTGCGAAACTATATCGTATATTATGTGGTAATTGGTAATGTAATGGAAGTCCGCAGATTCCTATATGGCCCAAGAGATACAGAACGATATTTATAATTTTCTATCTATAATCGGAAAGGATACACCATGCCATCCTTTCCGATTATATTTTTTCTATTCAATTCTTCCCCTCTCCAGATACTCCGCCAGCTCCTCCCGGCTCCTTGTGATATACTCATAAGTCACATACATCGGCGCAATCCGCTCTACCAGCCCTTTTACGCCTGCCGCCGTAAAGGGCTCATGCTTATCGATCCGGAAAATGTGCTCGTAAACCTTACAGAAGCGCTCTGTCGGATCCTCTGGAAGCTCATGAGGCGTCTGAAGCCACTCTTTCACATAGTCTCCTGTCAGGGACTGCTGGAGATGTAACCCCTTGATATAGGGAATCATATCCTTCTGCCGAGCCAACATCCGATGCAGGGCCGCCACCGCTTCCTCCTGGGTTCTAAGTTCCAGATCCGTGTGTAGATAATGCCCGGTATCCAGCATAAAGCCCTTTTTCCCATAATGCACCTGGCTAATCAATGCCCGGGTGTCCTCCGGCTCCAAAAAGGTCAGGCCCGGCCACCAGAGATTTTCCATCAGGAACCAGAAGGAATACTCCTGACCGTCCAAAAGCTCATTGATAAAAGCAGCCGCTGCGTCCACCACTTCCCGGTCTGTATGCTTTCTCTCATAAGTAAAGCCTTCCTCGTCATCCACCTGTGCCACATGAAAGACCACATACTCCGCACCTACACGCATGGCATAATCCAGATCCTTCCGGTAGTGCCGAATCAGCTCTTTCCTGTCCTGATTTACCCAGTCCCCGATACAGCAGCAGTGAATCCCCGTCACCATCCCCGGCACGATCAGCGGACACTTTTTCGATGACAGATAGATATCCGGAGCTTCCGCCGTAGAATAAGGAAGCGGCATAAGCTCCAGCCCGTCGCAACCATGTTCTGTATAAAATCTATGCAAGTCCTCCGCCGATGTAAAACGAATTACATCATCATAGGAGGTCGTAAAATTCATCTGAAATTTCATCGTCTATTTTTCCTCAATATATATTCGATACCCAGTATTTCGTACTAGTATAGCACATCTGATAAATCATTTTTTCTTTTACATGTTGATATTATTCTGAAAAATGTATATACTATAAGTAGGAATTTCCCTACTTTTCATGTTTTTCAGGAGGTGACATTATGACTTCAAACACTTTTATCGACAATGCAAAAGTTATGGCAAAGGGACAAATCACAATTCCAAAGGACGTCCGTGAAATTCTTGGAATTTCCAATGGGGATCGCGTTACCTTTGTTGTAGAAAATGGTAATGTCCGACTTATTAACTCTGCTGTATATGCCATGCAGATACTCCAGTCTAAGATGGTCGGTGAGGCTGAGGCTTCCGGCCTTACATCAGATGATGCAGTTATGGATTTAGTGAAAGAAATCCGTGCAGAAAGTGAGGCATAATGAAAGTTCTGATTGACAGTAACATTCTCATATCAGCAGCTTTAAATAGCAATGGCACACCTTACCAGGCTTACTTAAAAGCAGTTACTTTTCCTAACCATGGTCTTATATGTGAACAGAATATCGACGAATTACGGCGTATTTTTAATCGTAAATTTCCAAATCGTATAGCAGCGTTAGAACAATTTCTTTCCATCGCTTTAATGACCTTGGAACTTGTTCCTACTCCTATAGAGGAATACCATGCAGAGAATAAAATTCGCGATGTCAAGGATCGCCCTATTCTTCGTGCTGCTATTCACGCTAACGCAGATGTTCTTCTTACCGGAGATAAAGATTTTCTTGAATCAGGGCTTCATACTCCTAAAATTATGACTGCATCTGATTTTCTTACAGAGCTGTAATAAAATAGCACTGTAATATCTTACATCATTGTTCAAGCCCCGTGTACATTTCACTGCCGTACACGGGGCTCATTTTCCTTACAGATACTCCACCCGGATCCCGGCTGCCTTACAGTATTCCTCTACCTTTGACCCCGGATAGCATCGGATTGCCGTATTCCCATTTACAATCCGCTCTCCGAGCACTTCCGGATCATGCCGGATTTCTACTGCCTGAAGGCGGATGCAGCTGCGGAAAGCCCCGTTTTCAATGCTTTTCACGCTTTCCGGCAGTACCACTTCCCTGAGATAGTGATTCTTGCTGAAAGCATCCTCTCCTATATAGCAGAGCTTATCCGGCAGATGGAGTTTCCGGATATTGCATCCGGAAAAAGCTTTTTTCCCAATCGTTACCAGTTCCTTCGGGAAGCGGAACTCCTGAAGCTTCTTACATTTGCAGAAAGCCCAGTCTCCTATCTTCCGGATACTATCAGGGATTTCTATGTGTTCCAGCTTCTTGCATCCCTGAAACGCATTCGCATCTATAAAAATCAGTTGGCTTTCCTTTATAAAATGAATGTTTTTCAGTTCCACATCGCTTTGGAACACCGCTTCCGGCAGTCTTCTGAGGCTGGAAGGGATATAGACCTCCTGAAGCGTTGGACATTCTGCAAAGCAGCCCTTTCCCAGCTTTTCCAGGGTTCCCGGCAGAGATACCCGTTTTAATGCACTGCAGCCATAAAATGCACGCTCCCCGATACAGGTCACGATCTTCGGTACCTCTAACCGTTCGATCCTCTGATTTTCCCGGAAAGCCTCCTCACCTATCCTTGTAAAATGCCTCGGAATACAAAGAACCGTGCGTTCACAAAAGGCTTCCCCTTTTATTCTTGTCAGGCTTTCCGTCACAGCCCGGTTCTCTCTCTTTTCCACATCCATGTTTTCTCTGTCATTTTTCTCCATCTTCGATATACTCCGTTGTAAAACCTGATTCCTGGCAATAGGCGTCTACCTTTGACCCCCGGTAGCACCGTATCCGCGCCGCCTTATTGATGATCCACTCCCCGATATATTCCGGGTCATGCCGGATCTCCAACACCTGAAGGCGGCTGCAGCCGTGAAATACCCATTTCTCGATACGCCGGATATGGGTTGGCAGGCGCACTTCTGTCAGGTACATACACTTGAAAAACGCCCGTTCTTCCAATACCTCCAGGGATTCCGGAAGTTCCAGTTCCTCGATACCACAGAAATAGAAAGCGTCCTTCCCGATACGCTTCAGTCCTTCCGGAAACCGCACCTTCTTCAGTGCCTTACAGCGGTAGAACGCCCGGTCGTCGATATAGGTAAGCTTGGACGGCAGCAGAATCCGCTCCAATGAAATACATTCGTAAAAGGCATTCTTTTTGATCCGCTCCGTCCGGTTATCTTTTGTAAATAATACCTTCTGGAGCCGCCGGTCTTCCTTAAATAAATCCTCCGAGATACACTCCAGACTGTTTGGGATATACGCCACCCTAAGAGCCGGACATTCTGCAAAGCATCCGCTTCCAATCCGCCAGATACTGTGTGGCAGCGCCGCTTCCCTCAACAGCTTGCTATGGCGAAAAGCATCCGCACCGATTTCCAACATCCCGTTTGGAAGCATCAGTGTTTCCATCTTGATATTGCTTTTAAAGGCCTCCACGCCAATCTTTCTATAATGTACCGGAACCTTCACCGTTTCCTCTTTCATGTAGCTGGCCGCGCTTTTCCGGGTCAGTACCTTCCAGACCGACTGCTGTTCCTGTTTTGTAGTTCCATAATCACTCATCAATCAGTGACTCCCTCCAGAATACGGTCGCTCTAAGGCTCCAGTATCCCATATTTTTTTCGGATACGCTCAAGCTTGCAAAGCATGGGCTCACCCAGTACAGCCAGAAAAAACACTGTGGCTGCTCCATGTATCACATTCATAGGAAGGCCGCTTGCGTACATAGCCAGAAACGCCGCCTTATTGATACTGCCCATTCCCATGAACACGGACGCTGTATCCAGCAGAAATCCGTAGATCATCAGCACTGACAGACCTCCGTAGATACAGAGCCACAGGCGGAAATGCTTCCATCTGCCCCGTTTTCTCCGGAAAATCAGGCCGCCCAGGAATCCCACGATTCCAAAAGCGAACATCTGCCAGGGCGTCCACGGCCCCTGCCCGAAGAAAAAATTCGACACAAAGCCCGCCAGGGCTCCGGTCAGAAATCCGGCCTCTGCGCCCATGCCCACGCCTGCGATAATCACGATGGCCGCCACCGGCTTGAACTGGGGCAGCATAAAGAACGCCGCGCGCCCCGCCACGGCCAGCGCCGCCATTACTGCGATCACAACCACCTCTCTGGCCTGTGGACGCCGGTTCTCAAAAACCAGAAAGAAGGGCAGCATGGACAGGATAATCAGGCACAGGGAAATGAAATAATAGCTTCGGTCATTCAGGAAAAAGATCCCGAACAAAATCACCGCCGGGATAGCCGTCAGAATCAGCACAAAAGCCAGCACCGTCCGCTTCCCGATTCCCTTATCCTCTGTCTCCGTCCGGGTCTGATAAAACTCCGCCGCATACTCCTTCCGGGTATCCAGAAGCCTCTTTAAAAATGGAAGCAGAAGCAGCGCTATCAGAATCTGCAGATAGGCTACCGCAGTCAGCTGCACATGGCTATAGAGGCTCAGATTCAGAAAATTATTCTCCCTGCCTTCCAGAAGATTCAAGGCGCTGTTCGTGTCCGTAGCCCACCACAGCACAGCCCCGGTCATCCCGGCGTTCCATAGAAATGCCATTCTTCCCAGACCTGCCGCACGAAGCTTCACTCGAAAGGACAGAAAGATAAACAAAAGTCCCAGCACGATGCTCACTACCATACCAAGCCTGAGGAAGCCCGCCGCCTGATCCGCGGCCCGGGTCATGCTCTCCGGCACGTCATAGGCCCATGCGATTCCTGCCGCCGTCTCCTCCAGCTTCCACAGCTTCCCTGCCCCGGCATAAAGGCTGTACTTCAGTTCCGGCACCGACACCCAGCGGAAGCAGACCATGGAAATCAGTTCCGCCGCCATCGCCATCGCCGGTATTCTGGCCTGGGTGTCCATGCCCCGAGCCTGTCCCTGATCGGCCGCTTCCAGCCGTTCTAGCTTTCTCTGCATCGTTCTATCACATCCTTTGCCGTCACTGCGTCCGGATACCACTTGCGGGCCATCCGGTTGGCCGCTGTCGTATAAAAGCTGTTGCCTGCAAAAAACTGTCTTGCCGGAGCGCTAGTCACTACGCCCCCGTGGAAAAACAGCGCGCAGGTATCCCCGTATTCCGCACAGAACTCAATATCGTGGGATACCATCAGAATCGTCCTGCCCTCTTTCGTCAATCCCTTCAGGATCTCCGCCAGCTTCTGCTTATAGAAGCCATCCAGTCCCTTGGTAGGCTCGTCCAACAAAATGATCTCCGGATTTAAAAGCAATACCTTAGCCAGCGCCGCCCGCTGCTGTTCCCCGCCGGACAAATCATAAGGGTGGCTGTTCATCAAATGGCCGATCTCCGTCTTCGCAATCACATCCCGCAGCCGCTCCTCGTCCTTACTCATTTCCCGCAGATCCTTTTCCACTGTATCCTTCACAAACAGGCACTGAGGATTCTGGGGCAAGATTCCCAGCACCGCGCCATACAGTTCACTTTCCCGGTACTTTCCAAGCTCCTTTCCCTTCAGGTACAGCTTGCCCCGGTAGGGCTTCCGGATCCGTCCAAGAAGGCTTAAGGTGGTACTCTTGCCGGTTCCGTTGCCACCCAGCAGGCAGTACAGTTCCCCTTTTCGGACAGTCAGGTTCAAATCCCGCACCACGTCCGGCAGCTTCTTCTCATACCGGAACCACACGTCCCGGGCCTCAATGACCACCTCAGAGGCGGCCTCCCGGTATCCGCCGTCCTGCCGGGTTTCCTCACCGCTGCTCCCGGCAGCCTCCCGGTTCTTCATCCATCCTTCCAGCCACTCCCGGCCCTCCCGGACCGTCACAGGGCTAAACCCCTCCCCGGAAAGCGCCTCAAAGATCCGCATGGGAACCGGCATGGCCCGGAACATATCGTTGTCCCGAGTCCGGGCAGGCAGCTTCGCTGGCTCGTCCAATGCCAGTATCCGGCCATTTTCCATGACCATCACCCGATCCGCGTAAGCCAGCACCTCCTCCAGCCGATGCTCGATGATGAGAATCGTCGTGCCAAGCTCCGCGTTAATCTTTCGCAAGGTTGCCAGAAAATCCCCCGCCGCCAGCGGATCCAGCTGGGAGGTAGGCTCGTCCAGCACCAGCAGATCCGGCTGCATGGCCATCACCGCCGCCAGATTTAAAAGCTGCTTCTGACCGCCCGACAGCTCCTCCACATTTTTTTCAAACCAGGTCTGGATCCCGAAAAAGCTGGCCATCTCTGCTACCCGCAGTCGGATGGTACCGGTCTCATAGCCCAGATTTTCCAGACCAAACGCCAGCTCATGCCAGACCTTATCCGTCACAAGCTGATTGTCGGGACTCTGGAGCACATAACCGATACGCGCCCCCTGCTCCCGCACCGAAACCGTATCCAGCTCCCGGCCTTCCAGTAAAATATGCCCTTTCCGCTCCCCGTAGGGCGACATGGCCGTTTTAAAATGTCGGAGCAAGGTAGACTTTCCGCAGCCCGATTTCCCGCAGACCACCAGAAATTCCCCCTGCTCCAGTGAAAAGCTCAGATCCGTAAGAGCGGGCTTCTCCTGGCCCGGATAGGTAAACGTCAGATTTCTGATCTCAAAGAGCGCCATTTGATATCCTCCAAGATATTTAAAATCAGGGGCAGCATACAGAGGATCCCGTACAGGATATAAAGAATCACTGCTCCTGTTGTTGTCTCATTCATAATAAAAACCGGGAAATACAAGATTTTCAGCTTCCGAAGGTGCATGCACGTAAGAAGCACGCCCGTCGTTCCCAGAAGAAAGGCCAGCAATGCGCCGTCCCTTCGGTCAAACCGATAGATACTGAAATTCGTCCGTCCCCGCAGGCCGTAGGCCCGGGACTTCATGGAGTCCGCCGTCTCCACACTGTTTTCCAACGCCCACGTGGTCGTAATCGAAAGAATCTTCAGGCCGTGGGCCGCCCGCTCATAGAGCTTCCCGTTATTCACATTTCTGCCGATACACTGCTGGGATTCCGCTACCCTTTTAATCTGGGCTGTAAACCGCGGTACAAACCGCAGGGTCATGGACAGAAGCAGCGAAAAGGCCGGAACCACCTTTCCGAAAAGATACATGAATTTGTCCGAGGTCATCACCTCATGGAACACCGAAAACCAGGAGATCACCCCGGCCAGCATAAGCCCTGAAGCCAGCCCGTACATGATGGATTCCAACGTCACCGGATTCCCGTTTCGCATGTAAAAGAGCATCGTCGCCCCCGCATGGCTGAACAGCGGATTCATCACCATCGTCAGAAGACATACCGGCAGCATTCCAATCAGAAATACCTTCACCGTCTTCCGCCCCTTCAGGTAAACGGAATAGCTCACGGACCCGGCCAGCGACAGCGCAAGGAATACCGGGTGCATATAAAACATGGAAAGCCCGATGACAATGGTAAAATAAGTAAAATTAATTAACGGATGATATCCGGAAAAAGCGTCCATTTTCGTCTCCTGTTATAGACAGCTTTAGGCGTCCCGGAAAATGGGACGCCTAAAAGCTTATTTCTGTACTTTTTAAGACATACCCGCGCCCAGATCATTTCCCAGATCGCAGGTGTAATGCCATTCAATCACATCGCCGGACTGTACCTGATAGCGGCTGCATCCGTAGTTCGGATACCAGCCATTCACGCAGTACATCCAGCCGGATAACTCGCCGCAGTCCTTCTCATACAGGTTGTTGATACCCTGCACATAGGCACTGTTATACATGGCGGTAAACTGAGATTCCATATGGATACGGTTGTTCCGCATCTCTCTCTGCAGAATGTCATAGACCGATTCCCCTGCCGAGAAGGTCACCGTCTTCGGGCCGTAAATCACGCCGTCGGAAGGAACCCAGTCTGCTTTGCCCTCTGTCAGGTCATCCATGTTATTCAGGATGGTGGAGCATTCCACGTACAGGGTACATGTGAGCTGCTTGCCGCTGTCTACTACCTGATCCTGGGGTTCTACCGGGATCGGCTTTCCTTCCGGAATCGGGTCTGTATAGTAGTTATCCGCGCTGGCTGCCTCACCGGACGAGCCTGTTCCTGTCGTGTTTCCATTACTTCCGGTAGTTCCGCTTGTACCCGTACTGCCTGTGGCTGTCTTTGTGGAAGAGCCGGTCTTATATTTGCTCAGATCCTCCTCTTCCTGATCCCCGTAATGCTCATCCACATAGTCCCCGTCGATATACTCCGGCTCCTTCGTGTCCTCTCTTTCCGTGGTCTCCTGCTTCTGCTCCGCCGTATCAGCCGCAGCCGTCTCCGTCGAAGCCTGTTCCTGTTTCACTGCGCTGGTCTGACACCCGCCTAAAAGCAGGGTCAGAACCAGCAGGAGACAGAGTCCTAAGCGTTTCGTCTTCTGTCTCATTCCTCTCCATCCTTCCTGTCGTCCGTCTCGGAAGCATTATCCGCCGCCTCGTCAGCAGCTTCCCTCGCCTCCAGACGCTTATTGTGAAGAATCCATACCACCGTAGCGCCACACATCAGGGCAATCAGCCCGATCAGCACCCAACGGATAGTCTCGGTCTTTCTCTGGGCTTCCTGTCCATTGCCAAGCACGACTGCCTCCTGGGATTCATCCCAGGGCGTATCTCCGGCTGCGTCAAACTCATTTTTGATCACAGCCTGCTCTGCGTCAGTACTGTCATTTAAGGAACCTGCCAGAGCCCGCTTTGCAAGGAAATAGTGGCCGCTTTCCTGAAGCGTAAACTCCATTACTCCGTCTTCCACACTAACCTTCTTGACATACTCCGCTTTGCGGTTAATCGGATCAAATTTAAATAACAGTAATTCATCATCTTCCAGCTCTGTATGCAGAGTCAGGAGCATCTTGCCCGGGAATGTACCGGTTCCCTCCATGCAGAGGATCAGCGGCTTCACTGCCAGTTCCTTGATATCGTCCTCATACTTGCAGTCGGTCTGAATATGATACTTCCAGTCCTTGGTCACCTTCACGTCCTCACCGTTGATAGTAAAGGCATAGGAAACCGTATCGGAGATATCTCCATTGGCCTTCAGATTTACGTTCTTTCCCTGGATTCCTTTCAGCTCGGAAGAGGACACCATGCCATTCTCCAAAGCCTTCCGGGTTCCCAGTGTGGTACTGCCGCCCTTACTGCCTGTACTCTGAATGGAACTAATCGTGGTCTTTCCATTGTTAATCAGACTCTTTACACCCTGCGTTGAGAGAATGGAGCTGATTTCTGTCGTCCGTCCGCTGGCCGTCGTTCCCTCCAGCCGCAGATCCTTCGTAGACAGCCAGTACCGGCCTCCAATGGTTACCGTCATATTCAGCTTTCCGGATGAAACGGTCGCCGTCTTCGCACTCTGAATCTTCAGCTTATCCGGGTTCATCCAGTAGGTCTTCCAGCTTCCGCTCTTAACACTGGTTTCAGCGCTCAGAGTCACCGAACCGTTCATGCTGCCACTCTGGTAAAACTCAATCTGCGCCGCCGTTCCGTTGGCTGTGCCGCTTCCGGTGGTCATTTTCACACCTGCCTGCACATCCTTGGCCGAGGTCACGGTCTTACCGTCCCAGGTCAATGTATAAGCATCCCCGTCCGGCGTCAGGCCATAGTACACAAAGGTCTCCTTCGTGGACATCAGGTTCTCAAATACCTTCTTCGGTACGATACCATCCTCCAGGGAGTCGATGATGACTGCTGCGTCCTGCAGGCTCTGAACGTTCGCCAGAAGCTTCTGCTCATCCAGCCGTAGCGCCGCATAGCGGCTCATCAGCTTCTTCACCGTAGACGTCTTAGACTGGTTCACCCGCAGGGGATCCACCTGATTCCAGATGTCCCTGTCCAGATCGTCCACCAGCTTCTGCCGTGCCGCGATATCCGTCAGATACCCGTTCAGTTTCTTTGCGATGGCAGCCTTACTGTCCCAGTCGCCCAGCGTATCCAGTTTCAACAGATACTGGTTTACCAGGCTCTTATCCCCGATCTTCACCGGAGTGGCAATGGCGTCCACATTCTTTTCCAGAGCCGCGCGTTTCGCCGCCAGCTCTTTCTCCGCCGCTGCTTCCAGTTCAGTCAGCCGGGCTTCCAGCCCTGCCAGCTTATCCGCATTGGTAACCTGTGCTTTTTCCGCGTCTGTCAGCTTATTGTAGGCTTCCCGTACAGACAGCACGGTATCCTTATCATCCAGGGTCAGCACGCCTACATCCGGCAGTGCGTCGATCCGGTCCATAACCGCTTTCGTCTCCGCATCCGCGCTGGTATGTACGGTCAATGTCCAGTTCTCGGTGTTGCCGTCCTGCTTTGTCACCGCAATATGGAGTACGGTTCCGTCTGCCACCGGGATAGCGCCGTTCACCGGCGTATAACCATCCGCTCCCCGGATACCGGTCTTCCAGCTCTGCTCCCCTACGATTACCTCCGCTGCGTCATAGTTGCCTACAGGCAGGTTCGTGAAGCTAAGCTTCGTTACCCCCGCTCCCACATACAGGTCTGCAGCTGAACCGGCCTCGGCGGTGAAGACACTGCCGTTGTCGGCCTGGGCCACATACTGGGTGGTGTTGGCTTTAGCGCGGAAATCGAAAAGTGCAACGCCCTCTTTATAATAGAGGTAAGCCGCTATGGAATACATCGCCTGGTCTGTCGCCATACCGTTCGGACGATTCTGCTTCTCATCATCATAATATGCGTGCAGAAAACCGCCGGTGCCAGCACTGTAATATTTCATCAGGCCATCCATCAGGCTTTTCCCGCTGGCCGCATTCGTTACGGTAGTCGGGTCGATCCCCATGGCCGTAAATGCCACAATCGCCTGCGCTGCGGATTCACAGTTATAGGTGCCGCCGTAGCTGTAATCACCATCCTCGGAAAGCTTATTCCGCAGCACCTCCAGTCCCCGGTTCGCTGCTTCCCTTATCTTCGCATTTTCCGCACAGTGGGGAGCCAACGCGTAAATCACCATAGATGTAATATCCAAATCCAATGAGGAATTCTTGTCATCCAATGACCATCCGCCGCCGGAAAGCTCCTTCTCCAGGATATACTGAATCAGAGCTTCTCTTGTGTACTTCGCATTTTCCGGTACCTCATAGCCATTGCTGTCCAGTGCCAGAAGCGCCCATAACGCTCCATTCATGCCCTGGTCCCAGGGTGCGCCTGCCAGACAGTTATAGGTGCCGTCCGCTATCAGATCATGTCCGCCCACATTGGTGGGATCTCCGCCTGCCGCCAGCACGGCCATGGTCAGCCGGTGCCACTCTGTGGGCGTATTGGTACTCAGGCCTGTAGACGGATTCTTATCATACATATCCTTCACATAGGTATTCGCCCGGTTCAGGAATGCTGTATAATCTTCCTCTTTGACGCCCAGACGTCCCAACCATACCGCTGTCCAGTCTGTGGCAGTACTGCTGACATTCTTTAAAAATTCCTCATTCAGAATCTTGTCACCGGTTCCACGTTTCCAGCCCACCGTCTGGGATAACACAGTGTCCAGATCATAGGTCCCTGCGGAATGCAGCTTCCCATCTTCCTCCGTGTCCAGATCTGAAAGGCCGTACAGCATCAGCTCTTCGTCTTCATTCCAGAAATCCTCGGATTCCTGAGACTTCTCCTGCTTTGTCTCCTCTTGTTTTGTCTCTTCCTGCTTTACATCTTCACTTGCCGCGCCCTGCTCTTCGCCGGTGCCGATAATCACAGGCGCCTCCGGTGGCTGTTCCCCTTCGGAACCGGTACCTGTAATCACCGGCTCCTCATTCACTGGGCTGCTCTGCTTCGACTCTGTCTCAGGTATCTCCTGTACCTGTACTGTATCAGCAGAGGCAGCCTCTGCCCGGATAGATACCGGGCAAAGACTGAGAACCATGGTTGCAGCCAGAAAAAGACTTACGATTCTATTTTTCATTTACTTCTCTTCCTCCGTCTGTACTCCTGTGTTCTTTCGCTTTTTCTTATAATAGAGAACCACGCCTGCAAGTACACCAGATGCTGCAATCAGTCCCGCTACCGGCAGAAGAATATCTGTATCATCTCCTGTCTGCGCACTGGTTACATTGCCTGTCACACCTTCTGCCGATGTATTATTCGTTGTTCCATTCAGATTACCGTTGGTTACCGTCGTAGTGGTGTTCGTAGTCGTAGAATTACTGTTCGTTACGCCGCTTCCAGTCACGGTAGATGCGGTAACAACTACACCGAAGGGACTTAAGGAATCTGCAGTTACACTCAGGATTCCGTCGCTTACGGTTCCTTTTAGCTTCTCGATGCTTCCATCCACATCATGGAGCACCGTCAGCTTCTTGCCGTTATACTTATCGCCCACCTGGAAGTTGACCGTAATCTGCTCATCCCAGTCTACCTCTTCACCATTCAGGTACAATTTCACATCATAGAGACGAATCAACGCTTCCTTGGTACTGATCTTGTTCTGCATCCGCTTCACGCTGTCATCCGCTGCTTTCAGGCCCACCAGCCGCAGCTCATAGCCGGACAACTTGCCCGTTACAGAAATCGGATAATTCTGATAGGTCAGCGTCATGGTCTTGTCGCTGGGTTCCGGATCGGGCGTCGGTGTAGGTGTAGGATTCGGATCCGGATCGGGGCTCGGTGTCGGCTTCATTGCCTCCAGTCTCGCAATCTCAGCCTCACAGTCTGTCAGAATCTTCAATGTCTCCGCAGATACATATTTTTTCTGTGCGTCGCTCAGTCCCTCATAAGCATTTCTCGCTGCCTGTACCGCTGTCTTATCCGCCAGCTTCAGATCCTTCACTGCCGGAAGACTGTTGATCCGGTCTGTTACCTTCTTCGCTGCCTCCACATCCTTCTGCAGCCAGCTCATCTGATTTTCTGCTACCAACAGCTTGCTCAGGACTCCATTCTCTGTCAGCAGACGCTTCTGGTCGTTGTTCAGTGCATTGTAAGCGTCTCTTGCCGCCTTGACCTGATCTGCGTGCGCAGGTGTCAGCTCATCCACAGCCGGAAGCGCGTCAATCAAATCTACGACCTGATTTACTTCTTCCTGTAATGCGTTCAGACGGTTCTCCGCTGTTGTCAGCTTCGCAAGCGCATCCGGCGATACCTGATCTTTCAGAGTATCCAATGCCTCATAAGCTGCGCGGGCTGCTTCGATATCTGTCTGATCTGCGAAAAGTACTTCATCTTCGCTCGGAAGGCTATTTAACAGTTCATTTACTTTGTCTACAGCTTCTTTTTCTGCCGCTTCCTGCTTTAACAGATTCAACTGGTCAATCGCGTCACTCAGCTTCTTTACCAGAGCTTCGTCTACCATGTCCTGCTGTTCCTCTGTTAAAATCATATAGTGGTCATACGCTGCTGAAAGTGCCGCTTCGTGCTCTAATGTCACCTCTGCTGCCTCCGGCAGTGCAGTCAGCTCTTCTACTACCAGCCGAACTGCTTCGTCGCCCAGAAGCTCCGCCATAACGCCTTCTGCCGCATACAGCTTCTCATAGGTAGCTCCATCTGCATCCGCGTCCACAAGGGCTTTCTGATCCGGCGTCAGTTCGCGGTATGCCTTTCCGGCATTTGCCACGGCTTCCTGATTCTCCAGTGTCAGATCTTTTGCATCCGGAAGCGCATTGATGATAGTAATTACTGCATCTGCTGCTTCCTTATCTGCCTGCGCTTTCTTCAATGCAGCCAGATCTTCCTCTGCCTCCTGCAAAACTCCATAATTCTTCACATAGCTCTTCTCTTCACGGGTCAGAGCATCGTAAGCCTCACGGGCTACTGTAATCTTTTCTTCGCACTCATCGGTCAGTGTAATTTCTCCGATGGCAGTTATCTTGTCATCTACTGCCTTTGCCTTTTCCCGGGCTCCCGGTGTCTCGTCCAGAGCCTCCAGCCATTTATTCCAGGTGGAAGCGTTACCGGTGGTTCCATAGCTTCCATCGTCATTCTTCATATCAGACTGCTCGGTCTTGTAGTCATCAATGTAATGCCATATAATCTCGTCACCAGTGCTTACATACCAGTCATTCAGACCAAGGCTCGGATGCTTGCCATTGACGGTATACATCCAGCCAGAGTTCTGGCCGTTGTCTTTCTCGCTCAAAATATATCCGTCGCATGCCTTCGGTGCTGTGATGGCACTGATATAATTCTTCTCCAGGCCATAATAGGTAATGCCTGCTTCATCCAGCGCTGCCTTAAATACATCGCCGACTGTTACCTCGTCCCCTTCAAAGGTATAGGTGTCTGTGGCCAGCCATGTGGTGTACTGATGCGCTGTGCCGCTGTTCTCATCCTCCCCGTGTTTGGTGTCGCCAATCAGGCGGAAGGTTACCACCGTTGTATTGGGATCTGCCGAAGGATCTTCTACCTTATTGACAGTAATGGTACTCATAACTGCCGTCAGCAGGTTCTGTCCCTCGTCATTTTCCAGGGTAGCTGTCAGGTAATGGGTACCCAGTGTCATGCTGTTTGTATCGATTACAAACTGTCCAAATTCGTTGGTGGTTCCCAGGCACTTGTTACCATCATAGATCGCTGCTCCAGCGACTGCACTATACCCTGCGTTCTCCGCAGACAGGCTCTTGCCTAACACCATCAGGGTAACCTCTGTACCCCGATCTACTTCCTTCTTCTCCGGTGTCAGCCATGCATAGGTCATACCCGTCAGATCCGAATTATAATAAAATTCGATCTTGTCGCCATCATTGACCAATGTATTGGCCGGGTCCTTGCATACTGCTCCATTGATTTCGCAAATCCATCTGGCGTTAACTCCGGTGGCTCCTACAGCCGAATCATCCAGCAATGTCAGTTTGCCCTTGACGCACTGGAAGGATATTCCTGTCTCCTCGCAGGCATCCAGCAAAGCATGGAGTGCGGTATAACCGCCGTAATTGTACTTCACATACCGATAGGACTTTAAGTCTTTGATCTCTTTCGGGATCTCCACGTCTGCTGTCGGACGCAAAACGGTATTCTGTCCTGCAATCCTTACACTTACCGCTCCACTCTGCTCCGGTACCAGCTCCAGCTCGTCTACCGTAATGGTCTGGCTTTCGGAATCATCCGTAATCGTAAAACTGCCGCTCTTGGTCAGGTAGCCTTCCTTAGATACATGCCAGAGATAGGTGCCGTTTTCAAGCTTATAGGTACCGTCCTCCTGAGATTTTTGAGCCGCTTCTTTTCCGTTTGTCACAAGAAGCGTCGCTCCCTCCGGGATTTGGAAGGTAATTACTCTGGCTGCAGGGCGCCGAACAACCGTCAAAGAATACTCATATTCCTTTCTTCCGGATTTTTTCCCCATCAAACCATATTTCGTCACATGAATTTTAAATTCATTACTGCCTTCCTGTAGACGGACTACATCGCCCACCTTATACTCTGCTTCTGTACCGTCTGCCTCAATCTTTTTGGTCTCAATTTGATAGCCTTGAGCTTTTCCGACATTATATTCGTTCTTCGTAATGAGTTTACTATTATTGGTAAATAAATTAAGCTTTACCTGCTCTGCTTCATAGGGAACGGACGTTTCAAAATGAGATTCCCCAAGGGCAAATCCATATCCGCTATTTTCTATATCTGTACACTCTAAGATTCCTTCAAAACGTCCCAGTTCAACATTGTCCATCGCTGATGTTACAGACACATCCATAAGATGTGCTTTCATTTGCGAAGCAAAGCCCGTTCCTGTCATTTGTCTGCTGTACAGCATCGGATATCCACTTTGCGGCTGCACCAGCACCTCAAAATACAACGTAACATTTCCCGTATTACCCAATGTGATCACGGTATCTGAAAGTGTGGATTCTTTTCCGTTTTCTATTTTAATAAAGTCCGGCTTTTCTTCCCCTTCTCTCCAATACCGTGCAAACAGTTCTGCATTCGGGTCAACTGCTTTCGCTGTAATTTTTCCATTCCAACTATTGATGTTCATAGCTGCATTAAGAAAATTGGTTGAGGATAAGCCAATCTTAAGACTTTCCAGTTCTCCCGCCTTCCGGTTGTTCGCCTCCTCCGCTTCGCTGGAATCCTCTACCTCCAGGGTGAAGTCAGGCAATATACATCGCGTGGCGCTTTTAATCACGCTGTCCTGACCTGTATAAGTAGAAGACAGCTTTCCACATCTGGTCATTTGCCGATAAGCTTTTCCAAACTCCTCAGGTTCCGCTGTATAAGCGGCAGCCTGTATTTTACCGTTTTTAAAAGAATAAATGCCTTCTTCTGAAAAATACAGTTTCTTATCGGAGGTTTTTGAAATTGCCCACTGATCCGTATTTATTACAAACGGATTCCCATCCAATTCCCAGGTCGGCCAATCCTCTGTCGGATTATAAATGGCACCAAGCTTATATACGACCGAACAGAAGCCGTCAAAATGCAGCAGCGCTGTATCTCCTGCTACCAGTTTCTTTCCTCCTCTGGTCTGATTCGTAACTGTCAGCTTGACCGGCTTCGCTGTAATTACCCGATACATTTTTCCATGCTCGGAGCTGATTTCAACGATATTGCGTCCCTCTTTTAACTTTATGGTAAAGCTTCCATCACTGTTTGCCTGATAATTCGTCCAGTACTCGCTGTCATCCTGCCAGTTCTCTTCATCAGAAATATTTAAAATACCATTCTTAATCTGGTATGGATCATGCACACGTACAGCCAGGGTATCGCCTTTATAGGAAGAAGTCGGGGTAAAGGTGTATTCTCCATGATCATCTACCTGTACTGTCTTTCCATCTGAATTGGTCTGGCTTTCCAGCCAATATATCGTATCAAAATCATCTAAGGCAATATTGTCTTCAATTCCGCTTTCGGGCTGTCCTACCTGTACAATCTGAACGCCCGTATTCTCTGGCCACATTGCGCTATAACAGGTATATCGATATTGATCCCAGGCTTTATCCGAATTTGCAAGCCATTCCATGGCATCATACGTGTATAATACAACGCTGACACCCGGATTTTTAGCTCTGATTCTTCCAAACTGCCATATCAAATCATCCTCCGTCTGCTCTACCGTTACCGCATTTCCCAGTACGGTATAATGAAATTCCGGATCAAAATGTGCATTTCCACCTGAACTGGAAATCGCCTGCCAGCCCCTCATTGCCACCAAATCATAATACGTCCCCTGTTCCAGCTCCATACTCCGTGACGAATCCTTGCTGGTTGTCACATTTGCTTCATAATAACTGTTTTTTTCCCGCGTAATCTGTTTTTCGTTCTCTGTCAAAGCCCGAAACGTGAATTCGGTTTTTTCCTCATTCCAATTTCCAAAATCGCCATTTTTACTATTATATTCCTCAAAATCGCAATACCGGGTAACTTTCCCTGTCTGGCGAAGCATCAGTTTTCCTTCGTAATCCGACTGATAATAATCATAATCCGGATCCTCTGCAGATCGATTTTCTATTTTTTTCAACGGCTCATAATCCCGTGCCATATAAAACCGCGCCTGATCCACATGATATATTTCCGCACCTTTCGGAACTTTTGCAACGAATTCATGTCGTTCCATCAGGCGATAGGTATGGCCATCCGACAAATTCATACTCTTAAATACGGAATCACTGCCTGAATAGACATACACATGTCCCTTCTGGGTCACATACTTCTCAAAATCATCCGGGATCAAAGAATATTGATAATAGCTCTCCCCATCATAGGCCGGAACATAAAAAAAATACTCACTTACATTTCCATGGCTGTAAACCGTTCCATCCTGATGCGTCACGGAAACACTCATTTGTCTACGATGAGGGCCATAAATGATCGACCTAAAATTTATAGAATGTAAGTACACCTTTGTGGTGTCATCTTCAATTTTTAAGCTTCCTTCTCCAAATGTTAAATTTGAATCACCATATACTGTGTATTGATAAACGCCTTTCTCAACTTCGTAAATATATGTAATCTCGTTAGAGTTCTGTTCACTTTTTAATGCCTTAACAATATTCCCTTTTTCATCTGCAAGTTTTAACATTGGCAACATCTGATTAGCACCAGACGAGTTTTGCCAAGACGCCTCATTAAGCGTTACAGCAATCTGATGTTTTCCACTTTCTTTGGCCCACGCTTTTAAAGAAAAGAGCGGCAAAAAAAGAACCAGTAAAAGCATCAATGGCAATGAACGCAGCAGCTTCTTTTTCATCAACGTCACCTTTCCATAAAAAAAGCGGGGCTGGTTACCACCCTGCCCCGCCATTGCTTTTGTTCAGTTATTTAATTAATTTTCCGGATATACGTCGTATGCTCCAAAGAACTCTGTTGCTGTGCTCTGTAAACCATATACCCAAATTACAGTGTCTCCATCTTTTAAATCAAAAGCAGAAGCTGAAATCACTGCGCTGGATGCCACATACTTTTCATCTCGAATGACACCATACTGCCATCCATAATAGCCTGCTTCTGTTTTACCGCCAGCAAGTAGACCTGTTGCACCTCCATTGCCATCATTCAGAGAAATCGCATCTACATAGCCATAAGACTCTGTTGCATCTGCGATAGTACCGTCAGCCAGCATATTGTCAATGGTATTCGCTGCTGTCGCATAGGACTGTGCTGCATTTGCATTATTATGGAACAGTGCGTTAAGATTGGCATTTGCAGATTCTACCGTATAGTCATTTCCAAAAGCCGTATAATCATTTCCTGTGAACAGATCATAGGCTTCCACATTGATGCCTGTAGCCTGTGTATTAGTACTACCTTCTACTACCACTACAAAGTCGCAGCCATTCTCAATGTTTGTCTTTCCCTTTCTCTGTGCATGGACACGAATTGGTCCTGCTGTTGCATTCTCGGCAACATTTACTGTATAGGTGCTTGCGTAGTTGCCCTCCGCAATTTTAGCAGTTCCTGCTGTAGTGCTGCTGATTTTAGAGGTATTATATTCCTTCGTCCAAGTTACTTCTGCAGCAGCATCCGTGTCCTTATCAAATCCTGTGTAATCATAATATCCATACGCATTTAATTTTGCTGGACCAACATAAAAGGTAGCAGTTCCACCCGGTGCGACTGTCTCAGTCCAGGCGCTATCTGTATTGGTAGCCTTTGTCATATACATGTTGTCGGATGTGGATGCCTTTGCAGGAATTCCTGTGGACAGCACCAATGCTCCGGCCAGAGTCACAGATGCAACTCTCTTTAATAAGTTCTTGATGTTCTTACTCTTCATAATATATCCTCCATATTATTTTTCTTCTCCCCATTAGTTATGACACCACAATGCCGGGGAGAGGTAGCATTATGATGCCTATTCAATTGGATCATTGTGGCTATCCGCTCCTTCTTTCACCACAACAATAAAAAAGCCCGTACAACGGAAGTCGTCATACGAACTAATGCTTTTTGTCGAGCTCTGGATTTATATACCCCAAATACAGCCAGATGATATCGATATCCTCTGTGCTTCTGCTAAGCCCGACTCGTTCCTGACCTCCGAATCCTCTCTGATGTCGGGTTCCATTGCACTCCGTCTTCTGACTCGGGACCTCTTAACCTACTCGATGCGCCTTACCGGGATATCGCTATCTCAGTGGCATCCTGTATCTTTCGTTGTCCTTACAGCAGGGAAGGATCTGTTCCGGATTCTAACCGGATTCCGTTCTGGGTACTTTCGTACCCATAAGTGCGGGCCTGTTCACCAACATCCTGTATTGAATTATAAAAATCCTGTCATAATAACTATGAAATTATTTGTACGGGTGTCTTAGATTATCTTCATCCAAGACATATCCCTCTTCCAGCCGCATTTTAACAGGCTTCCGCGTCATTCTGACCATTTTTTTGACGGTCAATGCTTGTGGAATCCGTATATTGAAGGTTGTTTATCTGGGCTGCTTTGAACTCGTTGGAGAGATGAACATAACGGTCCATCGTAATCTTGACAGACGAGTGTCCCATCAGTTCGCTTAAGACCTTGGTACGCATACCGGATTCCAGAGAGTAGGTGGCGAAGGTATGACGCAGAACGTGAAAACGGATATTCCGGAGGCCACATTCCTTTAAAATCTGCTTGAAGCGGCTGCTCATTCTTCGCGGCTCCACGGGAGTGGACGTGCCTGACAGGAGATAATCTGACGGTAAATACAGTCTACGCGTCCGTTCAAGGACAGGCCGGATCTGCTCATGCAGAGGAATCACCCGCTCTTTCTTATTCTTTGGCAAGCCTATCTGTAACATAGTCTTTGGCTCCCCATCCAGCCGATTCCGATTCTGAATCCGCTGCAGTGTATGACGCACATAGAGCGTCCTTGTTTCTAAATCAATGTCCGCCCAGGTCAGGGCACATAATTCACCAAGACGCACCCCACTATATAAAGCAAGATGGATACCGATGGCAGTTAAATCCTCCTCGGCTTCCAGATAGGAACGGAGTCTGAAAATTTCAGCTTTGGAAAGAATATCCTTTGGCGTCATCCTGCGCTCGGCTACAAATTTTTTGCAAGTGACAGGCAGATGCTTCAGTGTATGCTTCAGGATTCCGGAAATCACGGTGTTGACTGTCTGCATGGAGCTGACAGAAAGCTTTTTCTCAAGCAAAGTAATCAGCGCGTCATAAACCTTCTGGTCAATCTCCCGTATAGGAAGCAGCCCCCAGTGGGGCAGAATATACTTCTCCAAACAGTTGCGGTATCTGATATAGGTGGCCGGTTTCCAGTCCTGCTCCGAAGAGGCCAGCCAGCCGTAGGCAGCAGAAGAAAAGGTATCCGGCGAAGTGGTAACCATTTCTTTTATGAAGGGAATATTTTTCTCGTAATCCTGTTTACGGTTGCGAGCTTCCTGATAGGTTTTGCCATAAAAGCATTTGAAGTAGCGACGGCCATTGGCCCGGATGCCCAGCGGAACCCGTGCCTCCCAGCGGCCATCCCTGCGTTTATAGATATTTTGTCCAGTTCTCATATAAGCACCTCCTACGATTCCTTTGACGATCTTTTTGACGGTTAAAAAAATGGGAAATGTGACAATCCAGCAAAAAATGCTTATGTGTCATAAAGTAGCATATAAAAATTGATATGCAGCCCTACTATTCCAAACAAACATTGTTAAAAATGACGAAATCTTTTGAGGTTTTACATATCATATCGTGAATAACGCTTGATTTATCGGCATTTTCATGGTAACATTATCCTAAGATATAGTGTAGAAATGTATACAAGGATACTTAGTTGAAAGGAGGGAAATTTGGTGGACTATTTATGGGTGTTGGTATTATTGATTTTGGGAGTTTGTATGGTCTGTTATCCTAAAATATTATGGAAAATAGAAAATTTATTCACAGTAAAAAATGGTGAACCAACCGAACTATATTTAGTATTAATGCGGATTGGTGGTGTATTTTTTATTATTTGTTCAGTTGGTATGATTATATATCTAATTATAAAATGAAACACCCTTATAGTTCTTAAATTGTATCCTATTATTCGAATTCAATAATTTCAAGAAAGGAGTGAACTGTATGAATAAGATATTTAAAAAGGTTATATCATTGGCACTTATAGGAACGCTATGTATAGGTGCAAGTACGACGACTTTTGCAAGTGAGTTATCGCCGGAAGCAAAGGCAGAAGCGACACAAACTAATGAAAGTGAGCGGAAAGTAAATTGGTGGCAAGTTGGTTGGAAAGTTTTATCCGACTATTTTGAAAAACTTATCGATCTTGATGGACAGAGCGTAAAAGATAGTAATTGGGCATATCTTGTGTCTCCGAGTATTGAATTTAATACTGGCGAGATGGGAAATGAAGTATACTTTAAACCAGAAGTAAATAATTCAGTTGGTTCAATGCGTATGCATGGACATCGAGTGATTTTTGTTGATATTTAATGGAAAAAATAGAAAGCATTGAGAATATTTCATAATTTCTTGAAAGTACTCTCAGTGCTTTCTTTGATAATATGAAAGGAGAAATAAATGCAAAAAAAACAACTTTCTGTATTAGTACTAATTATTTTATGCTTTTTATTAGGATGTAACAGAGAAACACCAAAAGATGAATCTCAACAAAATTATGAAGATGAATCTAATATTTCTAAAACAAATGGAGAAGAACTTGTAAATATAAACAGTGAATTGTTAGGTTCGACTCCTTTTGATATCCAAATCGATAAAACAGCATTGCAGACTAGAAAAGAAACAGAAACAGAAGTTACAATAAAGACAAATTTAACAGACTGGGGTTATACTGTTTCTTCTGAAAAAGGGAAAATATCTGATATAAATAAAAATTCATTCATATATATAGCACCTAAAGATGAGAGGGATGATACTATAAAAATACAATTATCGGACTATGAAAATGGCATATCATATGAATATACAATTCCACTTATTTTTGCGGGAAACAATGAACATTCTTTAGATAAATTCAAGGAAAATCTTTCAAGATTACCTAATAGTTAGTAAAGAGTCGATAGACTAAAGTACCACCATCCTCTTTTATTTCAACTGAATATCCATCCCGCCGCACCGCAGCGGCACATGAAGCAGTAAATCCGAAAAAGATTTGCTGCTTTTTTTGCGTCCATTTTTGGCAAATTTCCAAAAGTTCCGTATTAGACAGTGAAACCAAAAAAGGCTGCCATTTTTTTCAGACAGCGGGCAAAACGCAGCTTCCGAAACGCCTTATTGTCGGGAAAGACCGAGCCGCCGGAAAAGTTCTTGCCGGAAAGTCCGTCCATTCTGCTCTTTTGTGGTTTGTAGGGAGTAAGGGAAAAACGCCAGCCCGCAGCCTTTTATAAAAAAAGCTGGTTATAGATTTTCTGAAAAAGTGGCAGTAGCAAGTGAACGGCAGGCCGGCAGTTTCTTAGAGCAAGATTCTACCGAGGTGCCAAAATTCGCTTATCGCTCATTTTGCCCCTGCGGGAATCTTGTTGGGGAGTGCCTTCCCCAAACCCTGCTTATGCGGCTTGCGCCGCTGAAAAACCCCTCAAAATATTTTTCGGATTTTTCAAAAACAGTTCCGCTTCACACCCTGTTTTTCTCCTATTAGTGAGAGGACACCACGCACAGAAAGGAGGTCAACCACCTATGAAACGATACAACACGCCGCACCGCAGCCGGGTAGTCAAAACACGCATGACCGAGGAAGAATACGCCGAGTTTGCCCAGCGGCTTTCTGCTTACCACATGAGCCAAGCCGAGTTTATCCGGCAAGCCATAACCGGGGCAGCCATACGCCCCATCATAACCGTTTCCCCCATCAATGACGAGCTGCTTGCCGCTGTCGGGAAGCTGACCGCCGAATACGGGAGGATCGGCGGCAACTTAAACCAGATAGCCCGGACGCTGAACGAGTGGCACAGTCCCTATCCGCAGCTTGCCGGGGAGGTACGGGCGGCGGTTTCCGACCTTGCTGCCCTAAAGTTTGAAGTCTTGCAGAAAGTGGGTGACGCTGTTGGCAACATTCAAACATATCAGCTCTAAAAACGCCGACTATGGCGCAGCGGAAGCCTATCTCACATTTGAGCATGACGAGTTTACCATGAAAGCCACCCTTGATGAAAACGGGCGGCTGATACCGAGGGAGGATTACCGCATTTCTTCCCTCAACTGCGGGGGCGAGGATTTCGCTGTTGCCTGTATGCGAGCCAATCTCCGCTATGAGAAAAACCAAAAACGGGAAGATGTGAAAAGCCACCACTATATCATCAGCTTTGACCCACGGGACGGGACAGACAACGGCTTGACCGTAGACCGGGCGCAGGAGCTGGGCGAGCAGTTCTGCAAGGAGCATTTCCCCGGACACCAAGCCCTAATCTGCACCCACCCGGACGGGCATAACCACAGCGGGAATATCCATGTGCATATCGTCATCAACTCCCTGCGGATTTACGAAGTCCCGCTTCTGCCCTACATGGACAGACCAGCCGACACGCTGGAGGGCTGCAAGCACCGCTGCACCAACGCCGCTATGGAATATTTCAAGAGCGAAGTCATGGAAATGTGCCACCGGGAGGGGCTTTACCAAATCGACCTCTTGAACGGCAGCAAGGAACGGATAACCGAACGGGAATACTGGGCGGCAAAGAAAGGGCAGCTTGCCCTTGACAAAGAGAACGCCGCCAGAGAAGCCGCCGGACAGCCGACCAAGCCCACCAAGTTTGAAACGGACAAGGCGAAGCTGCGCCGGACGATACGGCAGGCACTTTCCCAAGCTGGCAGCTTTGACGAGTTTTCTTCCCTTTTGCTGCGGGAGGGTGTGACCGTCAAGGAGAGCCGGGGGCGGCTTTCCTACCTCACGCCGGACAGGACAAAGCCTATCACAGCCCGAAAGCTGGGGGACGATTTTGACAAGGCTGCTGTCCTTGCCCTGCTCACGCAGAACGCCCACAGAGCTGCCGAACAGACCAAAGCCATACCCGAATACCCTGCCGCAGTTAAAAAGCCGTTACAAGGGGAAAAAGCTGCAAAAACCACCCCGGCAGACAACACCTTGCAGCGCATGGTTGACCGGGAAGCCAAGCGAGCCGAGGGCAAGGGCGTGGGCTATGACCGCTGGGCGGCAAAGCACAACCTAAAGCAAATGGCAGCTACCGTTACCGCCTATCAGCAGTACGGCTTTTCCTCCCCGGAGGAACTGGACGAAGCCTGTTCTGCCGCCTATGCCGCCATGCAGGAAAGCCTTGCGTGGTTGAAGCAGGTGGAAAAGACGCTGAACGGGAAAAAGGAGCTGCAACGGCAGGTGCTTGCCTATTCCAAGACCCGCCCTGTCCGGGACGGGCTGAAACAGCAGAAAAACGCCAAAGCAAAAGCAGCCTACCGTCAGAAGCATGAAAGTGACTTTATCATAGCAGACGCAGCCGCCCGCTATTTCAGGGAGAACGGCATTTCCAAGCTGCCGAGCTATAAATCCCTGCAAGCAGAGATTGAAAGCCTTATCAAAGAGAAAAACAGCGGCTACAACGATTACCGGGCAAAACGGGAGGAGTACCGCCGCTTGCAGACTGTCAAGGGCAATATCGACCAGATTTTACGCCGGAGCGAGCCGCAGCGCAGAAAGGAGCAGAGCCATGAACGGTAATATCCCCCGCATGGACTACCGCCAGTACCGGGCAGCCCGCCGCCTTGTGCATGAGTGCTGCAACTATGACAGCGGGAACTGCCTGCTGTTGGAGGACGGCGAGCCTTGCGTGTGTGTACAGAGTATCAGCTATTCGCTGCTCTGCCGCTGGTTTACCGCCGCTGTCCTGCCCCTTGATGAAGCACTGGAAGCCGCCCTCTTGCGCCGGGGAAGCCGGAAACGCTGCGCTGTCTGCGGGGCGTTCTTCTTCCCAAAATCCAACCGGGGGAAATACTGCCCGGACTGCGCCGGACGCATGAAGCGGATAAACGCCGCCAAACGGAAGCGGAAACAAAGGGAGAAATGTCACGCTTTAGGGCATTTCAAACCCGCATAAATCAAGGCTTTTTTGGAGGGTGTCAAAGGGTGCGTGATACATTTATCCTTTTCCCTTAAAAACGCCCCCTAAAAGCGTAACAGAACCCACAGACAGACACCACAAGGAGGTGAACCCTATCGCTGATTATATGACCGCAGGAACGGAGCTGCCCGCTTACCTGCCTTACCCCCGTTTCCTGCTGGAAACAGACCTATCCCACACCGCAAGAGAGTTATATGCGCTGCTGTTAGACCGTTCCACCCTTTCGCAGAAGAACGGCTGGCAGGACAGCGAGGGACGGACATACATTGTCTACCCCATAGCAGAGATAGCGGAAATGCTGGATAAAGGCTGCACCACCATAAAGGGCGCACTGAACGAACTGGACGCTGCCGGGCTGCTGGAACGCAGACGGACGGGCTTTTCTGCCGCCAACCGTCTGTATGTGAAAGTGCCGCCTATCCCAGTGGTACAGTTTTCCGACCAACTGACGGACGGAAAACCGCCCCTCATAAGGGCGGGAAACCGACCAACTGACAGCCGGAAAACTGACCTTATGACGGTCGGAAAACCGTCCCCTAACCAAACTAATATAAACAACCTAATAGAGAGCCAAACAAAAGGAGCGAGTGAGGGGCAGCCCCCCGCCGCTTATGGCAGATATAAAAATGTATTTCTTTCTGACACAGAACTTTTGGAGCTGGAACAGGACTTCCCCGGCAAGTGGGAGTATTACCTTGACCGCCTTTCCTGCCACATCGCTTCCACCGGGAAGCAGTACCAGAGCCATGCAGCCACCATTTACAAGTGGGCGCAGGAGGACGCTGCCAAAGAGAAGCCAAAGAAAGGCATACCGGACTATTCATTCAAGGAGGGAGAAAGCCTATGACCGATACAATCCACAACACCATACTGCCTATGACCGACACCACAGCCGAGCCGGAGGATTACACCGGGGAGGACGGGCTTTTATACTGCGGCAAATGCCGGAAACCCAAAGAAGCCTATTTCCCGGAGGGCAAGACCTTTTTCGGGCGTGACCGCCACCCGTCAGAGTGCGACTGCCAGCGGGCAGCCCGTAAGGAACGGGAAGCCGCCGAGAAGCGGCGCAGCCACCTTGAAACGGTGGAACGGCTGAAACGGCAGGGCTTTACAGACAAGACCATGCAGGACTGGACATTTGCCAACGATAACGGCAGCTGCCCGCAGATGAAGAACGCCGCCGGATATGTGGCACGCTGGGAACAGATAAAGGACGGGAACTACGGGCTGCTCTTGTGGGGCAGGGTAGGCACTGGGAAAAGCTATTTTGCCGGGTGTATTGCAAACGCCCTCATGGAGCAGGAAGTCCCGGTGTGCATGACAAACTTTGCAGCAATATTAAACGACCTTGCCGCCAGCTTTGCGGGCAGGAACGAATATATTTCCCGCCTTTGCAGCTTCCCCCTGCTCATCATTGACGATTTTGGAATGGAGCGTGGCACAGAATACGGTCTGGAACAGGTCTACAATGTGATTGACAGCCGCTACCGGAGCAGGAAGCCGCTGATTGTGACGACCAACCTCACGCTGGAGGAATTGCAGCACCCGGAGGACACCGCCCACGCCCGGATTTATGACCGCCTGCTTGAAATGTGTTCCCCTCTCTGCTTTACCGGGGAGAATTTGAGGAAAGCCGCCGCACAGGGAAAAATGGAACAGCTGAAACGGCTGCTTGCCGGAAAGGAGATTTGCCTATGACCGACACCCAGAGAAACAAACGCCCTGCCCGCCGCCCGGACTGCGTGACCGAAACGAGGATAGGCAACACAATCCTTGTGGTGTCTGGCTTTTTCAAGGAGGGGGCGACCGACACCGCCGCTGACAAGATGATGAAAGTGCTGGAAGCAGAAGCCGCCGCCGGATATTTGACCTGTGATAAGCCTGATTGAAAAACCGTCATTTTTACCGACCGTAAAGAAGCAGATTTGACGCTTTTGCCGCTATACAGACAGCCGCCCCATGTGGTACAATCAAGGTACGGAATAGTGGGGCTGGCTGTCGGAAACGGAGGAATTTATGTTAAGACAGACCACCCAGCAACTCATTACCGCCCTTTACCCAAGACTGTCCCATGAGGACGAGCTGCAAGGCGAGAGCAATTCCATTTCCAACCAAAAGAGGATTTTGGAAACCTATGCCAAACAGAATGGATTTTCTAATCTGCGCTGGTACACCGACGACGGTTATTCCGGTGCGAACTTTCAAAGACCCGGATTTCAAGCCATGCTTGCAGACATTGAAGCAGGGAAAGTCGGGACAGTTATCGTCAAGGATATGTCGAGGTTAGGGCGAAACTACTTACAGGTGGGAATGTACACAGAAATGATTTTCCCACAGAAAGGTGTCCGCTTCATCGCTATCAATGACGGAGTGGACAGCGCACAGGGGGAAAATGATTTTGCCCCGCTGCGGAACATTTTTAACGAATGGCTGGTGAGAGATACGAGCAAGAAAATCAAGGCAGTAAAACGCTCTAAGGGCATGAGCGGAAAGCCCATCACAAGCAAGCCCGTCTATGGCTACCTCATGGACGAGGACGAAAACTTTATCATTGACGAGGAAGCCGCCCCGGTGGTACGGCAGATTTACAGCCTTTGCCTTGCCGGGAACGGTCCGACCAAGATAGCCCGTATGCTGACCGAGCAGCAAATCCCCACGCCGGGGACGCTGGAATACCGCAGGACGGGCAGCACCCGCCGCTACCACCCCGGCTATGAGTGCAAGTGGGCGACCAATACCGTGGTTCATCTGCTGGAAAACCGGGAATATACGGGCTGTCTGGTAAACTTTAAGACCGAGAAGCCGTCCTACAAGCTGAAACACAGCATAGAAAATCCCCCGGAAAAGCAGGCGGTTTTTGAGAACCACCATGAGCCTATCATTGACCGGGAAACGTGGGAACGGGTGCAGGAGTTACGCAAGCAGCGCAAACGCCCCAACCGTTATGACGAAGTGGGCTTGTTCTCCGGCATACTCTTTTGTGCCGACTGCGGCAGCGTCATGTACCAGCAGCGATACCAGACGGACAAGCGCAAGCAGGACTGTTATATCTGCGGAAGCTACAAGAAACGCACCGCCGACTGCACAGCGCACTTTATCCGCACTGACCTCTTGACCGCTGGCGTACTCTCCAATCTGCGGAAAGTTACCAGCTATGCGGCAAAGCATGAAGCCCGGTTTATGAAGCTTTTAATCGAGCAGAATGAGGACGGGGACAGACGCAGGAACGCCGCCAAGAAAAAGGAGCTGGAAGCCGCCGAGAAACGCATAGCCGAGTTATCTGCTATCTTCAAGCGGCTGTATGAGGACAGCGTAACCGGGCGCATATCGGACGAGCGTTTCACAGAGCTGTCGGCAGACTATGAAGCCGAGCAGAAAGAACTGAAAGAACGTGCCGCCAGACTGCGGGAAGAACTTTCCAAAGCGCAGGAAGCCACCGCAAACGCTGAAAAGTTTATGAATGTGGTACGCAGGCACACTACCATTGAAGAACTTACCCCTACTCTGCTGCGGGAGTTTGTGGAGAAAATCGTTGTCCATGAAAGCGTTGCCCTTGACGGGAAACGCCGGGGCAAGTTACGCAGACAGGAAATCGAAATCTATTATTCTTTTGTCGGCAAGGTAGAACTGCCCGACACCTAACCGCCCGACCTATCCGACATACCTCATGTGCCGGATAGGAACGGCAAAATTTTTTACACTTCTATTACTTCTTTATCACACATAAGCAAACTTACAGGATTTCACATTACTCCACATCTTTTTTGGGAAAAATGCCGAAAAAGATTGACAAAGCTGTGAACAACGGGTAATATAGGATTCAGAAAAGCGTCTTGGATGAAGATAATCTAAGACGTTTTTTCCTATTAAGTAATACGAATCAGGACGCTGATTTCGTATAAAAAATGTCAAAAAAAGAGTGTATGGGAAGAAATTTTTCTTTTCCATGCACTCTTTACTGGTTTTTATTGCTTTGTGTAAAGATTTAATTGCTTATCAATGTTGCGTCCGCCATACATCACACGCAGGATCTCAACTGTTTTCCTATATCATAAGCCATAATCCTTACGTATCGCATCAAATACTTCTCTTGCATTTTTGGTGCGTCCCGCCTGCACATCTGCATATCCCTTTTCCAATTCTTCATGGAACTCTGCTTCCGATAATGCGCTGATATCAACAGGTCTTGCAGATGGAATTTTTACTTCAAACGGAAGTCCTCTCTGTAAAATAATTTGTTTATAAAACATATTGATTGCATTAGAAGCCGGAATTCCAAGGGTAGATAAAATGCTTTCCGCCTGCTCTTTCACATCCGGTTCTATTCTCGCATATAAATTCGCCGATTTTGCTGCCATATAGAATGTCTCCTTTCTTATGCTGCATTTTCTTCTACCCTTATTATACACAAATGTCCGCACAATAGCAAGTCATTTTTCAACCTCACAAATCTCCGCCATCAACACTGTCTTTACAACATTGGCATTTGGTGCTGTATTAGGGTGATACTAGGGTGATACTAAAAGGTGATACTAAAAAGATTATAAAGCATAATAAAAAGCCATTTGATTAGCAATATCAGCTAAATCAAATGGCTTTTTATCACGTTTTATAGCGTTATATTTGGCTATTTTGCCTAAAATTTCAGACTTACTTGTAATTTACAATCTTTCCGAAGTCCGGCTTCAGAGCTGCGCCGCCTACCAGGCCGCCGTCGATGTCTGCCTGTGCGAAAAGTTCCGGAGCGGTAGCTGCGTTTACAGATCCGCCGTACTGGATACGGATAGCTGCTGCAGTTGCCTCATCGTAGATCTCTGCGATGCAAGCGCGGATACCAGCGCAAACTTCCTGAGCCTGCTCGGTGGTAGCGGTCTTGCCGGTTCCGATAGCCCAGATCGGCTCATAAGCGATAACAGCTTCCTTTGCCTGATCGGCTGTTACGCCCTGGAAACCAACCTTAACCTGCTGACGGATGAAGTCCATGGTCACACCCTGCTCTCTCTGAGTCAGAGTCTCGCCGCAGCACATGATCGGTGTAAGACCATGCTCGAATGCTTTCAGCATCTTCTTGTTTACAGTCTCGCTGGTCTCTGCGAAGTACTCACGTCTCTCGGAATGTCCAAGGATAACATACTTAACGCCAGCGTCTGTCAGCATGTTCGGGGAAATCTCGCCTGTGTAAGCACCCTTCTCCTCGAAGTACATGTTCTCAGCACCAACCTGGATGTTGGATCCCTTGACAGCCTCTACGACCGGGATGATGTCGATGGCCGGTACGCAGAATACTACGTCTACATCATCGTTTGCTACCAGCGGCTTTAAGGTGTTTACCAGTTCTACTGCCTCGCTGGGAGTCATGTTCATTTTCCAGTTACCAGCGATAATTTTCTTTCTTGCCATTGTTTTGTTCTCCTCTATTATATATTTATTTCGCAGCGCAGATTCGGAAAATCTTCAATTTTCCTGTTCCGGCACTGCTCATAACTATTCCTTATCTTACAGGTCGTTAGCTGCTGCTACGCCCGGAAGCTCCTTGCCCTCAAGGAATTCCAGAGATGCGCCGCCGCCTGTGGAGATGTGAGTCATCTTGTCGCCGAAGCCCAGTGTGTTGACTGCTGCTGCGGAGTCGCCGCCGCCGATGATGGTGGTTGCGTCTGTCTCAGCCAGGGACTTCGCTACTGCGATGGTACCCTTTGCCAGGATCGGGTTCTCAAATACGCCCATGGGTCCGTTCCATACAACGGTCTTCGCGGACTTCACAGCCTCTGCGTACAGCTCTGCTGTCTTGGTTCCAATATCCAGACCCATCATGTCAGCCGGAATCTCATTGGAGGGAACTACGGATACCTCGATCTCAGCGTCGATGGGGTTCGGGAACTCTTTTGCGATAGTGGTGTCCACCGGAAGAAGCAGCTTCTTGCCAAGCTTCTCAGCCTTCTCCATCATCTCCTTGCAGTAGTCGATCTTCTCGTCGTCTACCAGAGAGGTTCCTACCTCGTAGCCCTTTGCCTTCAGGAAGGTGTAAGCCATTCCGCCGCCGATGATCAGAGTGTCGCACTTCTCAAGCAGGTTTGCGATAACATTCAGCTTGTCTGCAACCTTTGCGCCGCCCAGAATCGCTACGAAGGGACGCTCCGGGTTGTTGACTGCGTTGCCCAGGAAGTTGATCTCCTTCTGCATCAGGTATCCTACTACAGAAGTCTTTACATACTGGGTTACGCCTACGTTGGAGCAGTGCGCGCGGTGCGCGGTTCCGAATGCGTCGTTTACAAATACGTCTGCCAGGGAAGCCAGCTCCTTGGAGAATGCCTCTCCGTTCTTGGTCTCCTCTGCGCGGTAACGGGTGTTCTCAAGGAGAACTACCTCGCCGTCCTTCATAGCCGCTACAGCTGCCTTTGCGTTCGGTCCTACAACCTCCGGATCAGCTGCGAACTTTACTTCCTGGCCCAGAAGCTCGGAAAGTCTCTTTGCTACCGGCGCCAGAGACAGCTCCGGCTTCGGCTCTCCCTTGGGCTTGCCCAGATGGGAGCAAAGGATTACCTTGCCGCCATCAGCGATCAGCTTCTTGATGGTGGGCAGTGCTGCTACCAGACGGTTCTCGTCTGTGATCTTGCCATCCTTCAGCGGTACGTTAAAATCGCATCTTACCAGGACGCGCTGTCCTTTTACATTGATGTCATCTACAGATTTCTTGTTTAACATCTCAATCTCTCCTTATCGATTTAATAGATGAAATAGAATGTGCCATTGGCACATTCTCGCGCCGAGGCGCGGTTGCCTTGGCAACCATCTACCACTGCGCCGAGTGCGCATTTTTGCAAGCTCTGCTTGCTTTTATGGAATAGGGAATTCTATCGGAATTTCCTATTCCATAAAAAGAGGTCCGGTCCATAAAGACCGGACCTCTTAATAGGTCTTAATTCAATGGCCGCTCTCGCCACGCACCTTGATTTCGCTTCGCTTCATCTCGGTCGCCGGGCTGCGCCCTATGAAACCCGGAAAGCCCAGCCGCTTACGTGCAAGCACGATGCGTCTGCCCTTTCCGGCTTTCGCATGGCTTATGCTAATTCCGCAAAGTACTTGATTGTACGAACCATCTGAGATACGTAGGAGTTCTCGTTGTCATACCAGGAAACAACCTGTACCTGAGATGTGCCGTTGCCAAGGTTTACAACCATGGTCTGAGTAGCGTCGAACAGAGAACCAAATCTCATACCAACGATATCAGAAGATACGATCTCATCTGTGTTGTATCCGAAGGACTCTGTGGTCTGAGCCTTCATAGCTGCGTTGATACCCTCAACAGTAGCCTCGCCCTTAACAACTGCGTTCAGGATAGTGGTAGAACCAGTCGGGGTCGGTACACGCTGTGCAGCGCCGATGAGCTTGCCGTTCAGCTCCGGAATAACAAGGCCGATTGCCTTAGCTGCTCCTGTGCTGTTCGGAACGATATTTACTGCGCCTGCACGGCTTCTTCTCAGGTCACCCTTTCTCTGCGGTCCGTCAAGGATCATCTGGTCGCCTGTGTAAGCGTGGATGGTGCACATGATACCGGACTCGATGGGCATGTAGTCATTCAGAGCCTTTGCCATCGGAGCCAGGCAGTTTGTAGTACAGGAAGCTGCGGAAATTACAGTATCCTCTTTGGTCAGTGTCTCATGGTTTACATTGTAAACGATGGTCGGAAGGTCGTTTCCAGCCGGAGCGGAGATAACTACCTTCTTAGCGCCTGCTGCGATATGAGCAGAAGCCTTCTCCTTGGAGGTGTAGAATCCGGTACACTCCAGAACTACGTCTACGCCGATCTCTCCCCAGGGAAGCTCAGCTGCGTTAGCCTTTGCGTAGATCTTGATCTCCTTGCCATCAACGATGATGGAATCTTCTGTTGCAGATACGGTATCTGCCAGAGCGTACTTACCCTGAGAAGAATCATATTTTAACAGGTGAGCCAGCATCTTCGGGCTTGTCAGGTCGTTGATTGCTACAACCTCATATCCCTCTGCGCCAAACATCTGTCTGAATGCAAGTCTACCGATACGTCCGAAACCGTTAATCGCTACTTTTACTGCCATTTTGAATTTCCTCCTAAATATGAATTTAGATTATTTTGTGGTCCTCATCCTGCTGTAGGGACAGGCCCAACCTGTCATTATTGTACCGAATTCAATACAAAAAAGCAAGTACCAATTCTCTATTTTGACATAGATTGTGGGATTTTTGTCAGAACAGCGAATTTACAGCCGATCTTTTTCTTGTCATTGTATATTTTTTCGATTAATATGGGTGTATATTGATCCCGGGAGGGAAAAAATATGACCGCAGATTACCACTTACATTCCTGCTTTTCCGGTGACAGCGAGACGCCCACCGAGGACACGGTAAAAACAGGGATTCAAAAGGGCCTTGATCTCCTGTGCATGACCGAGCATCTGGACCTGGATTACCCCTATGACGACGTGAGTTTTGACCTGGATACAGAGGCCTATTTCCGGGAAATGCACCGGCTTCAGGAGACTTACCGGGAGCGCATTGAGATCCGCATCGGCGCGGAGCTGGGACTTCAGCCCCACCTGGGAGCATCCTGCCGGCAATGGCTTTCAGACAAGTCCTTTGATTTTCTCATTGGCTCCACCCATCTGGTAGACCGGATGGATCCCTATTATCCTGATTTCTGGGCTGCCCTGGACGTGTCCTCCGGTATCCGCCGATATCTGGATGTGACACTCGATAATATACGCAGTTTTGATGATTTTGATGTATACGGGCACCTGGATTATATCATCCGCTATATTCCCCGGGGTGAACGCCGCTTCTCCTACCGGACCTACGCTGACCGGGTGGACGCGATTCTGAAGCTTCTTATCGAAAAAGGCAAGGGCATCGAGCTCAACACCGGCGGCTATAAAGCCGGGCTTTCCGAGCCAAATCCCTGTCACGATGTACTGCGCCGCTACAAGGAGCTTGGCGGTGAAATCATTACCATGGGATCGGACGCCCATACCACCGAATATGTGGCTTATCGCTTTGAGGACGCCAGAGAGGTGCTGCGGCACTGCGGATTCCGGTACTTTACAGTATTCCGGGAGCGGAAGCCGGAGTTTGTTCCGCTCTAAAACCTTACTATCTATAGAAACCCAAAAATGAGCAGGGATTGCGTCTCCCTGCTCATACTTTATTTTTTCATGCCCTGCTTCGCTTTCTGGCACGGCTCCGGCGTCCGGATAATGGTCCCGCCGCCCAGCACATAATCGCCGTCGTAGAACACCACGGCCTGGCCTGGGGTCACGGCCCGAACGGGTTCTTTGAACTCCACGCGTACCAGGTCGTCTCCCTCCCGGTGAATCACACAGGGGGAACCCCTGTGGTTATAGCGGATCTTGGCCAGAACCTCTTTCCCTTCGGGGAAAACGGGCTCCGACATATAATTCAGCCGATTGGCGAAAAGGGTCGTGGTAAAGACATCCTCCTGCTCGCCGATGACCACCTCGTTGGTCTCCGGGCGAATTTCGGTCACCACCACACGGTGGCCCATAGCCAGACCCAGGCCTTTCCTCTGGCCGATGGTATAGTGGATGATACCCTTGTGACGGCCCAGCACCGTTCCGTCTGCTGTGACGAAATTGCCCTCTTTGGAGGGCTCTCCGGTGGTTCGCTCGATGAAGCCCGCGTAGTCCTGATCCGGCACGAAACAGATCTCCTGACTGTCCGGCTTCTTTGCCACACGAAAACCAAGCTTTTCTGCGATTTCCCGGATCTCATCCTTGGTATAGGCACCCACCGGCATCAAGGTATGGGACAGCTGCTCCTGAGTCAGATTATAAAGGGCGTACGTCTGATCTTTGGCAGCGGTAACGGAATTGCAGATGGCGTAACGGCCGTTTGGCAGCTGCTCCACCCGGGCATAATGGCCCGTGGCGATATAATCCGCACCGATCTCCAAACTTCGTTTTAAGAGAGCCTCCCATTTCACATAGCGGTTACAGGCGATGCAGGGGTTTGGGGTCCGGCCCGCCAGGTATTCCGCCACGAAATAATCCATGACAGCCTTTTTGAAATCCGTCTTAAAATTCATAACATAATAGGGAATATCCAGCTGAGCCGCCACCCTTCTTGCGTCGTCCACGGCGGACAGGCCGCAGCAGCCTCCATTTTCCTCCTGGGTGAACTCATCCTCGTCCTGCCAGATTTGCATGGTGGCCCCGATGACCTCGTAACCCTGCTCCTTTAAGAGATAGGCCGCCACGGAGGAATCCACGCCGCCGGACATTCCTACTACTACTTTTTTCTTTGCCATTTTCTATATCTCCGGCGAACCTGATTTTAGTAGTCCTCGCCCTCTTCTTCCTCGCCCTCATGGATATCGGACTTCGGCTTCTTCAGACCTTCGATCTTGATACCATGCTTCTCTGCGTAATCCCAGAGTGCCGCATGGATAGCCTCCTCAGCCAGCAGGGAGCAATGAACTTTCACAGGGGGAAGTCCGTCCAGGGCCTCCATAACAGCTTTGTTGGTAACCTCCAGGGCCTGCTGGATGGTCTTGCCCTTTACCAGCTCGGTAGCCATGCTGCTGGTAGCTACTGCTGCGCCGCAGCCGAAAGTCTTGAACTTACAGTCCTGAATGACACCGTTGTCGTCGATATCCAGATACATACGCATGATGTCGCCGCACTTTGCGTTTCCTACGGTTCCTACGCCGCTGGCATTCTCTATCTCTCCCACGTTACGGGGATGCTGAAAATGATCCATTACCTTTTCACTGTACATAATTGATTTCTCCTCTATTTTGAACTATTATTTATTTTTCTTAACGAAGTCTTCGTACAACGGAGACATGCTTCTCAGTCTGTCAATGATCCGCTTCAGATTCTCCACTACGAAGTCCAGATCCTCTTTGGTAATCTCCTCATTCAGAGTCAGTCTCAGAGAACCGTGGGCGATTTCGTGGGGCAGGCCGATGGCCAGCAGCACGTGGGACGGATCCAGGGATCCAGAGGTGCAGGCGGAACCTGAAGAACCGCAGATGCCTTCCATGTCAAGCATGATAAGCAGGGACTCGCCCTCGACGAACTGGAAACTGAAGTTCGCGTTGTTCGGAAGACGGGTGGTTCTGTGGCCGTTCAGTCTGGTGTAGGGAATCTCCTTCAGAACACGGTCAATCAGGTAATCACGAAGCTCGATCTCCTTATCGGTACGCTCCTTCATGGTAGCCATGGCACGCTCGGTGGCCTTGCCCAGTCCTACGATACCCGGCACGTTCTCGGTACCTGCACGACGCTTGCGCTCCTGGGCTCCGCCGTGTACGAAGGAACGGATCTTCACGCCCTTACGGATGTACAGGAAACCGATACCCTTGGGGCCGTTCAGCTTATGGCCGCTGGCGCTGAGCATGTCGATATGGTACTCGTCTACATTAATCGGCACCTGGCCGAAGGCCTGTACCGCGTCGGTGTGGAACAGAATGCCATGCTCATGGGCGATCTCGCCGATCTCCCTGATGGGCTGAATGGTTCCGATCTCATTGTTCGCGAACATTACAGAAATCAGGATGGTCTCCGGACGGATGGCTTTCTTCAGCTCGTCGATCTTCACCACGCCATTTTCATCCACCGGCAGGTAGGTGATCTCGTAGCCGTGCTTCTCCAGCCACTCGCAGGAGTGCAGGATGGCGTGATGCTCAATCTTTGTGGTAATGATGTGATTTCCCTTGCTCTTATATGCTTCTGCCGTAGCCTTCAGTGCCCAGTTATCGGACTCGCTGCCGCCTGCGGTAAAATAGATCTCCTCGGTCTGCGCGCCCAGGGCGCCTGCGATGGTCTCTCTTGCTGCTGTGATGGCCTTTTTGCTCTCGCCGCCAAGGCTGTATACGGTAGAGGGATTTCCATAGTGCTCTGTGAAATAGGGCAGCATAGCCTCTACGACTTCCGGCGCCGTCTTTGTGGTCGCCGCATTATCCAGATAAATTAACTTCTTCATGGTGATATCTCCTTCTCTTTTAGATGCAACAAGACGTACTTTCTTTCGTCCCGGCTTCATCCTTCATGCTTCTGCTCTCTTCGACCAGCTGTTCCAGCTTAATCTCGTCTACCGTCCGATTAATGCTGTCATTAATCTTCTGCCAGACGTACTTGGTCACGCAGAACTCGGAACCGTCGCAGGAACTTTCCTCTTCCAGTCCCGGGCAGTTCACAGCGTCCAAGCTTCCCTCCAGCGCCCGTAAGATATCTCCCACGGAGATCTCCGATGCCGGTCTGGCAAGCTTGTATCCGCCGCCCGCGCCTCTGACGCTCGTCACCAGTCCCGCCTTGCGAAGCTTCGCAATCAGCTGCTCCAGATAGCTTTCGGATATATTCTGTCTGGCAGAAATACTGGCGATGGAAACCGTCTCATTTTCACTGTACAGGGCCAAATCGATCAGTGCGCGAAGTCCATATCTTCCTTTTGTAGACAATTTCATATTGCCACCTCGCACTCAAAGGATATTGGGTGAATTCCGAGCGTTTTTGTCGGATTTCAGTTTTGATAATATCACTCAACTACAGTTCTGTCAAGCGGGATTTTACCATATATTACTTATAATTTGTTACCCGGGAGCGCCCATGAAATATCATTTGAAACATCATTCCCATCCCCTGATTACCGGCACTCTGCTTCTGACCGGCGCGGGCCTCGTTACCCGTCTCATCGGTTTCTTCTATAAAATATTCCTGAGCCGTACCATCGGTGCCGAGGGCATCGGTATCTATCAGATGATTTTTCCCATCTACGGTGTCTGCTATGCGTTGACCACCTCCGGATCCGAGATCGCCATCTCCCGCTTCGTCTCCCGGGAAAATGGCTCCGGCCGTCCGGAACGCGCCCGTCATGTGCTGACTGTGGGCCTGGGACTGGCCCTGGGGCTGGCCCTTCCCACCGCCTATTTTCTCTATACCAATGCTTCCTTTCTGGCTCTCAGGGTTTTGCAGGAGATCCGCACCGTCAGGCTTTTACAGATCCTGGCTTTCACCATTCCCTTCGGCGCCTGCCACTCCTGCATCTGCGGCTATTACTACGGCTCCAAACGACCGGCCATCCCTGCGGCAGCCCAGCTTTTTGAGCAGTTTTCCCGAGTGGGCGCTGTGTTTCTCATTTACCGGGTGGTGACGGAGCACGGGGACAGCCTGACGCCTCTGACCGCTGTGGTTGGCCTGGTTCTGGGGGAGTTCGCTTCCATGCTCTTCTGTCTCTTTTTTGTCTCCGGCGAATACACCGGGAGGGCTGCGTCTGCTTCCCAGAGTCTCTCCCCTGCGGCTTCCGGCGGTTCCCTGGCTCTTCCCATGCTCCGGCTGGCCCTGCCTGTCACCGCCAACCGGCTCTGCATCAATCTGCTGGCCAGCGCCGAATCCATCCTTCTGCCCCTCTGTCTCCAGCAGTACGGCCATACCTCCGAAGAGGCCCTCAGTATCTACGGAACTCTTTCCGGCATGGCCCTTTCCTTTATCCTCTTTCCCAGCGTCCTCACTAATGCGGTTTCCGTCATGCTGCTGCCCTCGGTCTCCGAATCCCAGGCCGCCGGAGAGCATCAGGACCTGACCCGCACCGTCCGCCGAACCGTGGCCTTCTGCCTGCCTCTGGGGATCGCCTTCACAGTCTTTTTCCTTCTGGCCGGAAGTTTCCTGGGAGACTTTTTCTTCCACAGCCGGATGGCCGGAGAATTCATCATGACCCTGGCCTGGATCTGTCCCTTCCTCTATCTGAACGGAACTCTCCACAGCATCCTGAACGGCCTGGGCCGTACCGGCACCGGATTCTTCAACAATCTGACTGGCATCCTGATCCGCATTTTCTTTGTACTGGCCTTCGTCCCCTCCTTCGGAATTCAGGGCTGCCTCTGGGGACTCCTGGCGGGGCAGCTGGCGGTATGCGGGATGAATCTGAAAGCGCTGAGGGATTACCTACATAATTAATGTAAAATTCTGCGTGACATTTGATGGAGGTTGTATTATGATAGAAACAGTTCGGCGGGCGGGTCTGCGGCCTGCGCTTCGAACGTCCGCAATCAATATATACAAACGAGGAGTTATGAAAAATGGGATTTGATTTCATCCAGAAGCTGCCCACCCCCCAGGAAACCCGCGAGCTCTATCCGGTTCCTGCCCGTGTGGCAAAGATAAAAGAAGAACGGGACAAGGAGATCCGTAAGGTCTTTACCGGCGAATCCGACAAGTTTCTGGCCATCATCGGCCCCTGTTCCGCCGATAACGAGGAAGCAGTCTGCGACTATGTGCGCCGTCTGGTTCCCATCCAGGAGAAGATTAAGGACAAGGTTCTGATCATCCCCCGCATCTACACCAATAAGCCCCGTACCACCGGCGACGGCTACAAGGGCATCATGCACCAGCCGGACCCGGAGAAGAAGCCGGACCCGCTGGCAGGCATCATCGCCCTGCGCCACATGCACATCCGCGCCATCGAAGAGACCGGTCTCACCGCAGCCGACGAAATGCTGTACCCGGAGAACCTGCGCTACGTTATGGACTTCCTTTCCTACGTGGCCATTGGAGCCCGCTCCGTGGAGAACCAGCAGCATCGTCTGGTATCCAGCGGTATCGATGTGCCCACCGGCATGAAGAACCCCACCAGCGGCGACTTCTCTGTCATGCTGAACTCCGTCTACGCGGCGCAGCACGGACATTCCTTCATTTACCGCGGCTGGGACGTACAGACCAGCGGAAATGATCTGGCCCATGTGGTTCTGCGCGGCGCTGTCAATGAGCGCGGCGTTTCCCTGCCCAACTATCACTACGAGAACCTGCGGAACCTCTGCAATCTCTACGCGGAGCGGGAGCTGAAAAATCCGGCCTGCATCGTGGACGCAAACCACAACAACTCCAACAAGCAGTTCAAGGAGCAGATCCGTATCGTCAAAGAGGTACTCCACAGCCGTTCCTGTGCCGACGACATCCATCGTATGGTCAAGGGCGTCATGATTGAAAGCTACATCGAGGAGGGCAACCAGGGGATCCACGACCACATTTACGGCAAGTCCATCACCGACGCCTGCCTGGGCTGGGAGGATTCCGAGCGCCTGCTGTATGAGATCGCGGAACGGTGCTGACAATTTCAACTCAAAAAACAGGAGAGATTTCCAGGGATGTGCCTGAAAGTCTCTCCTGCTTTTATCTGTTATACTTTAGCCCAGGTCTATCCCCTGGGATGCGCCTTCTCATAAATCTCCCGGGTCCGGGCTGTGTACATCATGGTGGTGGAGATATCCGAATGGCCCAGCATCTCCTGTACCGCGTGAAGATCCGCGCCGTTCTCCACCAGGTGGGCCGCAAAGGCGTGCCTGAGGGTGTGAGGCGTAATGTCCATCTGAATACCGGCCTGTCTGGCGTACTGCTTCAGCACCTTCCAGAATCCCTGACGGCTCATGCTTTTCCCGGAACAGTTGGGAAACAGCATCCCGCAGTCCTGCTCGCCGATGAGTTCCGGCCGGGCTTTCTCCCGATACTGCTCCAGAGCCTTTCTGGCTGTATTGCCAAAGGGAATCATCCGCTCCTTGTTCCGGTCACGGCAGATAATATACTGCTGCTCCCAGTTCACATCCGTCATCCGAAGAGAGATTAACTCCGTGACCCTCATGCCTGTGGCATACAGAAGCTCCAGCATGGCTTTGTCCCGGATGCCCTTGGCCGTGCGTTCTTCCGGCTGGTTCAACAGACGCTCCGTCTCCTCCACGGTGAGAATATCCGGAAGCTTCTTTTCCACTTTCGGAGCCTTCAGATGCTCCGCCGGATCCGCCGCGATGGTTCCTTCCTCCCGCAGATATAGGTAAAAACCCTTCATGGAAGCGATATTCCGGGATACGGTGGCTGCTGACATTCCATTTTTTTCCAAGTCAAGAATGTAGGAATGGAGGTTCGTCTCCGTCACTTCTTCCGCCTTTTCCACCTGCTGTCTGTGAAGAAAACGCATCATTTTCATCAAGTCTCTCTGATATGAGAGCTCTGTATTTCTGGAGGTCCTCTTTACATTGTGTAAATAGGACACAAACCCCTTAATCTCCTGTTCCATATCGCTGACTGCCCCTCAAACTGCCTGTATCACACTTTCCCCCTTCTTCTCCGAAAAGAGGGAATCTGAATTTCATTATAGTGACAAAGCCGCAGAAAATCAATCATCTTTTTCGTTTTTTCCATCTTTTTCTTCCAAAGCTTCGTTGATAACCTTTTCAGGAAAAAGCTTTCGAGGACAACAGGGTCTTCAGAAACATGGGATTCACATAGGCCTCCAGGAATACCCCCAGCAAAGTCAGAAGACAGGCCACCAGTCCCACCAGGGCGTAAAACCGGGTCTGGTTCTTTCCGCTGTGCCAGGCTCTGCCTCCCTCCTGACCCACCGACATCTCCTGCACCTTCTTCAGGAACCAACAGCCCGCAGGTATATAAAGGACAAACTGGGGCAGACCGCTGGCCACGCAGAGCAGCACCCCCATAAACCCCAGCTTTACCGCCGCTGTGGTCACTGTAACACCCAGGGCCATTCCGATCCAGAATAAAAAGATATACACTGCAGCCGTACCCAGGACTGTGAGACCGGTGAGCCACAGAACTGCCGTCACGGACCAGCGGGATCTCCAGATATACCAGAACAGCTCGTCTGAAGCAAACTCGATCTGCTGATATTTGGAAAAGAAATAACGGCTCATGAGGCTGGTCTCCCGGGCCACGTTCTTTCCAAATATGAGAATGTACAGGATTCCCATGGCAAAGCCTGCCAGAAACAAAGGTAAAAACCGGTTTCGACTGTCCATGTACCGTTTTTTCATAAAATAACCTCCCATACACTTTTCAGTGTATGGGAGGTCCTTCTTTTTCATTCCAGTTTTATTACTGCATTCCTTCTGACTTTTCCCAGCAGGCTTTGCAGGCCTTCAGGATCGCCCCCCTCATTCCTGCGTCCTCCAGGGCTGCCACTCCGGCGATGGTGGTGCCGCCCGGGGAGCACACCTTATCCTTCAGGGCCGCCGGATGCTCTCCGGTCTCCAGTACCATCTTTGCAGCTCCCGCCACTGCCTGGGCCGCAAAGGTATAGGCCTGAGCCCGGGGCAGGCCGAACTGCACGGCCCCATCCGCCAGGGCTTCGATGAACTGATATACATAGGCCGGGGAGCTTCCGCTGGCGCAGACCACGGCACTCATCATCCGCTCTTCCACGTCCGCATAACGGCCCACGCTGCCAAAGAGCTTGTGTACCATTCCGAGCTCGTCCTCGCTGAACTCCTCAGCGCGATAGGCCAGCCCTGTCATGCCTTCTCCGATGAGAGCCGGGGTATTGGGCATGGCGCGCACGATCCGCCGGTCGGAGCCCAGCACATCCTTCAGGCTGTCGATGGTGATACCGGGAGCCAGGGAAATCACCACATGCTCCGGTGTCACCGCATAACGGATCTGCTTCAGCACAGCCGGATAGTACTGTGGCTTTACCGCCAGCACCACGTATTTGCAGGCATTGGCGCATTCCGCGTTGGACTGGGTGTAGGCCACCTGGGTCTCAGAATAAACCCGCCGTCTGGTCTCATCTGTCTTCGCTGTGAACACCAAAGATTCCGCCGGAAACTCCTTTAACAGTCCTTTTAACAGAGCATAGCCCATATTTCCCATTCCAATGAATCCGATTTCTGCCATCTCTTTTCCTCCTTTTTCCCTTGCAGGATACTCCGAAAATCCAGAAGTACCTGATCTTTGATGGTTCTTTGATCGAAAAAGGATGCCGCCCCGCGACATCCTTCGTCTTTTTATTTTGCGTAATCTGTTACTCTGCTCTCGCGGATAACATTTACCTTGATCTGACCCGGATACTCCAACTCAGCTTCAATCTGCTTGGAAATATCTCTTGCCAGTAATACCATGGCAGCATCATCTACCTGATCTGGAACTACCATGACACGAATCTCTCTACCTGCCTGAATAGCAAAAGACTTGTCTACGCCCTTGAAACCATTGGCGATATCTTCTAACTGTTTTAACCGATTGGTATACGTCTCCAGGGTCTCTCTTCTCGCACCCGGACGAGCTGCGGAAATAGTATCTGCAGCCTGTACAAGACATGCGATAAGGGACGTAGGTTCTGTATCCCCGTGGTGTGACTCCACTGCATTGATGACGATGGGTGATTCCTTGTACTTTCTGCACAACTCGGCACCGATCTGGATATGAGACCCTTCCACTTCATGGTCAATGGACTTTCCAATGTCATGAAGCAGACCCGCTCTCTTCGCCATACGGACATCGACGCCTACCTCGCCTGCCAGCAGACCTGCCAAATGGGCTACCTCGATGGAATGCTTCAAAGCATTCTGACCGTAGCTGGTACGGAACTTCATTCTTCCCAGAAGCTTTACCAGCTCCGGGTGAATTCCATGGACACCGACCTCGAGAACGGCTGCCTCGCCTTCCTCGCGAATCATGGTCTCCACTTCCTTCTGCGCTTTCTCTACCATTTCCTCAATGCGGGCCGGATGGATACGGCCGTCCACAATCAGTTTTTCCAGCGCAATTCTCGCCACTTCACGGCGAATCGGATCAAAGCCTGACAAAATAACCGCTTCCGGTGTATCATCAATAATCAGATCGATACCCGTCATCGTCTCCAACGTACGGATATTTCGACCTTCCCGACCGATGATTCTGCCCTTCATCTCGTCATTTGGAAGCTGTACCACAGAGATCGTCGTCTCCGCCACATGATCTGCAGCGCATTTCTGGATCGCTGTTACCACATACTCCTTCGCTTTCTTGTCGGCTTCTTCCTTTGCCCTGCTTTCCATTTCTTTGACCAGCACGGCGGTTTCATGTTTTACTTCGTCTTCAACAGTCTTTAATAAATAATCTTTTGCTTGTTCGGAGGTTAGACCAGAGATTCTTTCCAGTTCCTGCACTCTTTTTTCCTGAAGCTTGTTCAGCTCTGCACTTTGTTTCGCAAGCTTCTCCTCTTTGGCCGCATAACTTGCTTCACGTCTCTCCAGCGCATCAGATTTCTTGTCAAGAGCTTCCTCTTTCGCAAGGACTCTGCGTTCATAACGCTGCAGCTCCGCTCTGCGTTCCTTTGTTTCCTTTTCCAGCTCGTTCTTTGTCTTCAGCGACTCTTCCTTCGCCTCCAGCAAAGCCTCGCGCTTGGACCGTTCTGCAACCTTTAATGCGTCGTCGATGATCTCTCTTGCTTTCTCTTCCGCGTTCCCGACTTTCTTTTCGATGGTCGTTTTGCGTACATAGGTGGTAACAAGAGCTGTAACCACGATACACACCAGTGCAACTATTATCGGAATATAAAACGGCACAGGAGCACCTCCTTATTTAGTTTTCATTGTACAAAGAACATAACATACAACATTTAAATTTTATACTTATTTTCGTATTATGTCAAGCTAACTTGCTTTTTTTCACCTGGATTTGTACAAAAAAGTTAATATTCGTTCTCCATATCCCGGCTTCGTATTTCCCGCAGAATATCTTCACTGCGAAAGCCTCTCCGCATCAGGAAGAGATAGAACCGGCGCAGCTCGTCCCGGTCTGCCGTCTCCGGATGAATCTTTTTTTTCTCCATCCATCTGCGGATCTGCCCGCTCTCATCCTGGGGCTCCGCTTCCCTCCTGGCCTCCTCCAGTACTTCCTTGGAAATTCCCTTTTTATAAAGGAGCTCCTGCTCCACCTGCCGGCTGCTCTTCACCCGTCCCCGGGTATTCAGATAGTTCACCGCGTAACGCCGATCATCAATATAATGGTACTCCTTCACGTAGGCGATGGCTTCCTCCACCGCCTCCGGCACATAATTTTTTTCCAGCTTTTCCCTCAGCTCCCGCTCGGTACGGTCGCTGCGTTCCAGAATATACAGTGCCCGGTGCTTGGCCCGCTTGGCGTCTCCGGACTTTTCCTTTTTCTCTGTTCCGTCCTCTGACTTACTTCTCTGCTGTCTCGCTCTCATTCTTCTTTCCTGCCGCGTCCGTCTTCTCCTCTGCCGTCTCTGCGCCATCCAGTCCGAAGCCTTCCCGTACCCGGGCCTCGATCTCCTGACAAATCTCCGGATTCTGCTTCAGGAACTGCTTGGCATTCTCACGTCCCTGGCCGATCTTGTCGCCATTGTACGCGTACCAGGCGCCACTCTTGTTCACCACGCCCGTATTCGCCGCCAGATCCAGGATGTCGCCCTCCCGGGAGATACCTTCACCGAACATGATATCAAACTCTGCTTCCTTAAAGGGTGGCGCGATCTTGTTCTTCACCACACGGATTCTGGTCCGGTTACCTACCATCTCTCCGCCCTGCTTCAGGGTCTCGATCCGGCGCACATCCATACGGATGGAGGAGTAGAACTTCAGGGCACGGCCTCCGGTGGTGACCTCCGGGCTGCCGAACATGACACCCACCTTTTCACGGAGCTGGTTGATAAAGATCACGCTACAGTTAGACTTACTGATCACGGCTGTCAGCTTCCGCAGGGCCTGGGACATGAGCCGGGCCTGCAGACCCACATGGGAATCTCCCATATCGCCCTCAATCTCAGCCTTGGGAACCAGGGCTGCTACCGAGTCCACGATGATGATATCCACAGCGCCGGAACGCACCATGGTCTCCGCAATCTCCAGGGCCTGCTCCCCGTTATCCGGCTGGGATATGTAAAGATTATCAATATCTACGCCGATGTTCTTCGCATATACAGGATCCAGCGCATGTTCCGCGTCAATAAAGCCGGCTATGCCTCCCCGCTTCTGTACCTCCGCTACCATGTGCAGGGCCACCGTAGTCTTACCACTGGACTCCGGTCCATATACCTCCACGATTCTTCCCTTGGGAATGCCGCCCAGTCCCAAAGCCAGATCCAGACTCAGACAGCCGGTAGGCGTGGTCTCGATCTGCATATTCGCGCCCTTATCTCCCAGCTTCATGACAGATCCCTTTCCAAACTGCTTTTCAATCTGGGCCAGGGCCGCGTCCAGTGCTTTCTGCTTTTCTTCTTTTACCATTTTTTTCTCCTTTATCTTTTCACTCTTCTCAAACACACGTTCACGAATATCTGTTCGTATTTCTGGTTCTAATATTATTATACTTTTTCTCTTCTGTCAAGTCAAAAAGGGATTTTTGCCGGAACCGGCGATACAGCAGGCCGCTGTCAGTGAAAGAAACCTGTACAGTAACGGATCGGCACGGAGCCCTCCGCTGCTGTACAGGTATATCCTAATTTATCTGGAAATTTTTGTCAAGTCTTTTTTATCTGATCCTTTCTGAATCATATCTGATCATTCTGGAACCGGGACAAATGCTCGTAGGGAAGAATCAGCCGTCCCCGGAACAGGCCGCAGCCGTCGTTGATAAGGCTGTTATCTGCGGCCCCGAACATATTCACGTCTACCTTTGAGAGCTCCAACTGCTGAAGCAGCATTCCACGCTCATACGCCTCGTCAAACCAGACGCACTCCCCTTCAGGAATCCTGTGACGGCGGGCCCTCTCCCGCTCCTGACGCTTCTCATAGGCTGCATGGTTGGCGATACCGATCTCGGCGGTATCGTCCATTTCCTTGGTCCGGATCTGCACCTCCATGTAACAGTTAGCGCTGCTGTCAAAGAAGGTGATATGCAGGGACTGATACTCGGAACGGTTCTTATTCCAAATGTAATCCCGGTAGTAATCTCTGTTTTTTTCCTCCATAAGAGGCGAATCGCTCCGCTTGACGCCGCCGGTCATCTGGGCCGTAAAGCCGCGCTCCTCCAGAAAAGCGGGCAGGGTGTTGGCGATCTCGTAAAGGCACTTCATTTCTTCCCGAGCCTTATCCTTTCCCGGCTCCACATGACACCGGGGCATGGAGATAACGATGCGGTAGGCGATGAGATCCCGGAATTTCACCAGTCGTTTTCTGAGTTCTTCTACCGGCGGATAAACCCCGTTCGCCACATAATATTTGTAAATATCTTTGACAATATATCCATTGAATTTCTCTTCGGCCCGGATCAGGGATTTGATCCGTCCCTTGAAGGTAAAGGCCAGCCAGGGGTACTGCTTGGACAGGTACATATAGAATTCCCGAATCTTCTGGGACTGGGCCGTCAGGAACTCGTTGTGCTCCAGAAGGTCGATGATGTTCTGCAGAAAGTCACAGTGAATCTCATCGATCTCATTGCCCGTGCGCGCTGCGTCCACCGCCAGATCCCGTTTGTATTTTTTCAGTATTCCCATGACTGTGTCGCCGGAATACAGATAGTCGTTCAGTGTAATCATGTGATTCTCCTGTTTTTCTGCTTTGTTTTTACACAATCCAAATTGATATTATACGGGATTTCGTGTATAAAAGCAAGGACAATCCCCTGTATTCCCTATAGATTCGGCGTTTTAGACACATTTTCCATATTTTACTTTTACCGTTCCTCCCGGAAATACGGTACACCAAGACTTTCCGGCGGCTGATTTTCCCGCTTGCTTCGGACGCTGGTGACCACCAGCACCACCAGGGTAACCACGTAGGGAATCATCTTGTAGAGCTCCTGATACTCCATGTGATCCATGCCGGTGGGAATATACAGGTAAATGATGTACAGGCCGCCGAAGAGGAAGGACGCCAGGATGCTCAGGTTCGGTCTCCAGATGGTGAAGATTACCAGGGCGATGGCCAGCCAGCCTCTGTCACCGAAGGCGTCGTTGGACCAGACGCCACAGGCGTAATCCATGACGTAGTAGAGACCGCCCAGACCCGCGATCATACAGCCCACGCAGGTGGCGACGTATTTATACCTGGATACATTGATACCCACGGCGTCCGCGGTGTTCGGATTCTCGCCCACTGCCCGCAGATGCAGGCCTTTCCGGGTGTGGTTCAGGAAATAGGACGCTGCCAGCGCAATGGCAACAGCCAGGTAGGCCAGGAAACCGTAGGATAAGAACAGCTTGCCGAACCAGCCCAGCTTCGATGCGAAGGGCAGGGATTTGCTGAAGTAACTGCTGGTGGCGCTCAGGGCGATGGAGGGCACGTCGCTGTCTACCAGCTTGATTAAGGAGCCTCCGAAGAAGTTACCAAAGCCCACGCCGAAGGTGGTCATGGCCAGACCGGTTACGTTCTGATTGGCCCGTAAGGTTACGGTCAGGAAGCAATACAGAAGGCCCATCAGAAGAGACCCTAAGAGACAGCACAGCATGGGAATCAGGATGGCCAGCATCGGATTCAGGTTCGCCGTGGAGTTCTCGTAAAGGAAAGAGCCGATAACGCCGCTGATGGCGCCCACGTACATGACACCGGGGATTCCCAGATTCAGGTTACCGGATTTCTGGGTGATGATTTCACCGGTGCTTCCGTAGAGAAGAGGCACGCCCTGTACAATGGCTCTCGGAATAAACGCAAGTAAAAAATTCCACATGATTACTGTACCTCCTTTTCTGCTTTTTTACGGAACTGCAGCTTGTAGCTGATGAAGAATTCGCAGCCGATGATGAAGAACAGGATGATTCCGGTCAGGATATCAGCATAGGAATGGTTCAGGCCGAAGGCGGTGGATATCTCACCTGCGCCGCGGTCCATAAAGATAATCAGGAAGCTGGAGAATACCATGGTCAGCGGATTGAACTTGGCCATCCAGGACACCAGAACGCCCGTAAAGCCCTGTCCGCCTGCCAGTGTGGTGGTGATGGTATGATTGATGCCACCCACCAGCAGAAGGCCCGCCAGGCCGCATATGGCGCCGGATAGAATCATAGTGCGGACGATGACCTTTTCTACCTTGATACCCACGTATTTGGCAGTATTCTCACTCTCTCCCACAACGGAGATCTCATAACCGTGTTTGCTGTAATTCAGATAAATATACATCAGCAGGGTCACAACCACCGCCACGACGATGCTTAACAGATACTTGGAACCAAAGATCTGGGGCAGCCAGCCGGCGTTGCTGTTCTGGTTGATGATACCGATCTTACCGGAACCCTTCGGAACCTCCCAGACGATGGTGTAGAAGGCCACCAGCTGGGTGGCGATGTAGTTCATCATCAGGGTAGACAGGGTCTCATTGGTATTCCATTTTGCTTTGAAAAAGGCCGGAATGAAGCCCCAGAACGCGCCCGCCGCAATGCTGGCCAGTACCATGACTGGAATCAGCACTGGGTTCGGCAACTTATCGCCCAGGCAGATCATGCAGGCTCCTGCAGCCAGGCCGCCGATGAGCACCTGACCCTCGCCGCCGATATTCCAGAACTTCATCTTGAAAGCCGGAGTCAGAGCCAGGGCAATCAGAAGCAGAATGGAAAGATTCTGCAGGGTAATCCAGGTCTTCCGCTCGGTGCCAAAAGCTCCTGCAAAGATGGACTTATATACCTCGATGGGGTCGATACCCGTGGTAATAGTGGTCAGGATACCGCAGAGCACCAGTGCCAGAACGATGGCGATGGCCCGGACACCCACCGACTGATACCAGGGAAGGGCGTCCCTTTTTACAATATGGAAAAACGGCTCTTTCTTATTCATGAATCTCGTCCCCTCCTACTCTGGTCATCATCAGGCCGACCTCATTTTTATCGGTTTTCCGGGCGTCCACGATACCGCTGACCTCGCCGCCGCAGAGCACCATGATCTTGTCGCAGAGCTCTACCATCACGTCCAGGTCCTCGCCGACGAAAATAACGGCTACGCCCTTCTTTTTCTGTTCATTAAGCAAATCGTAAATCGTATAAGAGGAGTTAATATCCAGTCCCCTTACCGCGTAAGCTGTCAGAAGTACGGTGGGGGCGGAGGCGATCTCACGGCCTACCAGCACCTTCTGCACATTACCGCCGGACAGACGGCGGACCGGGGTGGAAATACCCGGAGTCACGACCTCCAGCTCTTTTACCACGGACTCTGCCAGCTTCTTGGAGGGTCTGCGGTTGGTGAAGGGCGTTCTGCCCTTTCGGAAGGAACGGAGCATCATGTTGTCGGCCAGATCCATATTGGCCACCAGGCCCATGCCCAGACGATCCTCCGGCACGAAGGAGAGGGACACGCCCATCTCGGCGATTTTCAGAGGATCCTTGCCGAGCAGCGGCTCCTCATGGCCGTTGTCCTCCACATACTCGATGGTTCCGGTCTCCACGGGCTGTAATCCCGCGATAGCCTCCAAAAGCTCCTTCTGTCCACAGCCGGAGATACCTGCAATACCCAGGATCTCGCCGCTCCGGGCGGTAAAGGACACATTTTTCAGCTTCTGGATACCGTCCTCACTGCGAACCGACAGATCTTTTACCACGATACGGGGCTTCGGATTCACCGGATCCGGGCGGTCGATATTCAGGGTTACCGCATGGCCTACCATCATGTTAGTCATCTCCGTAACGGTCGTGTCTTTGGTAGTCATGCTGCCGATGTATCTGCCGTCCCGAAGAACTGCCACACGATCAGACAGGGACTCTACCTCGTGCATCTTGTGGGTGATGATGATGATGGCCTTGCCGTCGTCCCGCATTTTACGGAGGACGCGGAAGAGCTTCTCGGTCTCCTGGGGCGTCAGTACGGCGGTGGGCTCGTCCAGAATCAAAATATCCGCGCCACGATACAGAACCTTCACGATCTCCACGGTCTGCTTCTGGGAAACGGACATATCGTAGATTTTCTGCTTCGGGTCTACCTCGAAGCCATATTTATTACAAATGTCCTCTATCTTCTTCGAAGCTTCTTTGATATTCAGTTTTCCTTCCAGACCCAGGATGATATTCTCTGTGGCAGTGAGCACGTCGATCAGCTTAAAATGCTGGTGTACCATGCCAATCCCTAAGTTCAGGGCGTCCTTCGGGGTCTTGATGACCTCTTCCTTTCCATTGATAAAGATCTGTCCTTCATCCGGATAATAGATGCCGGCCAGCATATTCATCAATGTGGTTTTTCCGCTTCCGTTCTCGCCCAGAAGCGCCAGGATCTCACCCTTATAGATGTCAAGATCCACCTTTTCATTGGCAACTACAGAGCCAAAGGTCTTTGTAACGTTTTTCATTGAAACTGCGGCTACTTTGGTTTCCATCTTTTGTTTCCTTCCCTTGTAAAATGGATTGTATGAAACCGATCCGGATGCGTATCCGCAAAACGGATCAAAAGGACGGCGCGGCATGTTCTGCTGCGCCGCCCTGTGCTTTTCATTCAAGCGTAAGCGTTCAGGCTTTTATTAGAATGCGGTATCCAGAAGATTGATGCCGTCGATGTTTACATTAAAGTACGGAGCGGAACGGTACTCGGACTCATGGAAGTATCCATCGCTTACGACCTCATGATCCGGTGTGTAATCTGCATCGGTATCTACGTCTGCCTGATAGCTGGTCAGCTCCTGACCCTCTACCGTGAAAGTGGAGGTGTCAAATACATGCAGCTCGCCGGACTCGATCTTGGCCTTTGCCTCGTCGATGGCTTCCTGGGTTCCCTCTGCCACTGCACTTCCCAGGGTGCTCAGCTCTACAGAACCGGTTGCCAAGGTTCCTGTCCAGTCAGCGTCGATGGCTTCTCCGTTTGCCACGCAGTTGATAGCATACTCAAAGTACGGCTCCCAGTTGACTCTGGAGGATACCAGGAAGGTGTTCGGGCAAGCGCTCTCAGTGCTTCCGTTGTAGGATACGTTCGGTACGCCTGCGGTCTCACATGCGGTGGGAGCTCCCATGGAGTCTGCATGCTGGCTGATCAGAACGCAACCGTCCTGAATCAGCTTGTTTGCTCCCTCTTTCTCTGCTGTCTCATCATACCAGGATCCTGTGAAGGTTACATCCATGGTAGCAGTCGGGCATACGGAACGCGCGCCCAGGAAGAAAGAGGTGTAACCGGAGATAACCTCTGCGTAGGTAAATGCTCCGACATAACCGATCTTAGCCTGCTCTGCGGTAATATCGCCATTGTCAATCATCTCATTCAGCTTCATGCCTGCGGCGATACCTGCCAGGTAACGTCCGTCATAGATGGAAGCGAATGCGTTGTGGAAGTTGTCCAGATTCTCTGTATGCGCCTTGGTTCCGGTTGCGTGGCTGAACTGTACCTCCGGATACTCCTTGGCTGCCTCGATCATGTAATCCTCATGTCCGAAGCTGTCTGCGAAGATGAAGTTGCAGCCTGCGTCTGCCAGCTCACATGCTGCCTCGTAGCACTCCTGACCCTCCGGAATATTGGTCTTGGTCATGTACTCGACGCCCAGCTTCTCGCAAGCCTCTTTTGCAGCGTTCATGAAGTTCAGGTCATATGTGGAATTCTCATCATGCAGGAAGATGAAACCTACCTTGACGTCTGCCAGGGAAGCCTCTCCCTCTGTTGTGGTGGACTCTGCGTCTGTCTTGGTATCCGCAGAAGCCTTGTCAGAAGATCCGCCGCAGCCTGCCAGCATGCCGACAGTCATAGCCAGTACAGTAATGAGACTAAGTACTCTCTTTTTCATAATGTTCCTCCTATGTGTTTTCCCATTATTTGGATGTTGAGTCTGTCGTTATCAGTCAATTCTCAACAAATAGAAGTATAAGCACCCGTATCGTATTTTGTCAATAGATTTATTAATTTCTATTTATATTTTTGTTTATTTATAAGTATTTCTAATATATTATAATAATTCATCATAATAGAAGGAAACAGCAGCGCCATCCCCGGCATCTGCTGTTTCCTTCTTTGTTGTTTCAGCTGTCGCTGACTTCGATTTCTTTGATCAAAAATTCATTGCCCCGGCGGAGATAGGTGTGCTCGCTGCCACAGTTTGGACAGGTTTTTCCGTAGGTCACGGTGGGATACTCCTGTTCGCAGTCTTCGCAGAAGGTGACGGCGTCGATCTGCTCGATCTTAAGCTCTGCTTCCTCCATCACCTGTTCCTTTTTTCGCGCCCAGTTCCAGCAGTCGATGAGGTAATCATGGATGATGCCGGTGACCTCGCCGATTTCCAGGGTGACCGCGGAGACTTTTTTCACGTTATTCTCCTCCGCCACCTTTTTTACGTCGCGCACCACGTAAAATACGACTCCCAGTTCATGCATAATTTTATATTCCTTCTATTGCCTTTATTTTTCTTTATGGGTCACGATCTTCACCGCGCGTTTCATCTGATAGGGCAGGATATGCTTGAACTTATCCTCGGCCTTCACCATCTTCGAGCACTCCGGATGATCCCGGCGCAGGGTAATGGCGTCAAACTCGCACTTGGTGGTGCAGACGCCGCAGCCGATACATTTATTCTCATCCACAATGGTCGCGCCGCAGCCCAGGCACCGGGCAGTCTCCCTGCGTACCTGCTCCTCGGTCAGGGTCAGGTGGGCGTCCTTAAAGGATTTGGACGGTACCGTCTCGTCCATACCCTCGATCTGACGGGAGGAATTATCATAGCTCTCCACGGAGATATTGTTCTTATCCAGCTCGTTAAACTCCCAGCGGTTCCGTCCGATGGTCATATGGCCGTTGTGTACATAGCGGTGCAGGGACTCTGCCGCATAGTGGCCTGCCGCAATGGCGTCGATGGCGAATTTCGGTCCGGTATACACGTCGCCGCCCACAAAGATATCCGGCTGTCCGGTCTGATAGGTCAGCTTGTCCGCCACGATGGCCGGTCCGTTGAAGGTCACGTTCTCGCCCTCCAGCATATTGCCCCAGACGCTTCTCTGGCCTACCGCGAAAATGACGCGGTCACACTCGATCCGGATGGTCTCATTTTCGTCATAAGTCGGCGCGAAGCGACCCTCTGCGTTCTTGACGGAGGTACACTTCTTAAAGATGATGCCGGTTACCTTGCCGTTCTCGGTCAGAACCTCCTTCGGTCCCCAGCCGTTCTGAATCTTTACACCGTCTTCATTTGCCTCGCGTACTTCCTCATCTGCTGCCGGCATCTCTGCCTCAGACTCCAGACAGAGCATGTGAACTTCGCCGGCTCCGCTTCTGGCGCTGACTCTGGCCGCGTCGATGGCCACGTTTCCACCGCCTACGACGACCACTCTTCCGGTATAAGAGGTCTTGCCGGTGTTGGCCTCCCGCAGATAATCAATGGCTGTGGTGGTGCCCTCCGCGTCGTCTCCGGGCACACCGGGTCTGCGGCCCGCGCTGCAGCCGATGGCGATGTAGAAGGCCTTATAGCCCTGCTCACGGAGTTCTTTCAGGGTCACATCTTTTCCGACCTCCACGCCGGTCTTAATCTCTACGCCCATCTCGCGCATCACGTCGATTTCCGCCGCAATGACGTCTTTTTCCAGCTTATAGGAGGGGATGCCGTAGCGGAGCATACCGCCGGGCTCCTCGTTCTTCTCAAATACTGTCGGACGATAACCTTTCTCTGCCAGATAGAAAGCTGCGCTCATGCCTGCCGGGCCGCCGCCGATGATGGCGATCTTCTCTGGGAAATGTTCCATATGGATGCTGGCCGGAATCACCACGGGCGGAATATAGCGGGTCTCTGCCTTCAGATCCTGGTCCGCGATAAATTTTTTCACTGCGTCGATGGCTACCGCCTGATCAATGGTGCCTCTGGTGCAGGCGTCCTCGCAGCGGCGGTTGCAGATGCGTCCGCAGACTGCCGGGAAGGGGTTCTGCTTCTTGATTAAAGCCAGAGCCTCCTGATATTTGCCCTGGGAAGCTTTCTTCAAATAGCCCTGTACGGCAATGTGTGCCGGACAGGCCGTCTTACAGGGAGCTGTACCGGACTTGTGACTGTTGATGCGGTTGTTGTCACGGTAGTCGGGATCCCATTTGTCCTTACCCCATTTGACTGCGTCCGGAAGCTGCTGCTTCGGATACTTCACCTCGGTGCCGTCCTTCTGGCAGAGCTTCTGTCCAAGGCGGGTCGCGCCTGCCGGGCAGTACTCCACGCAGCGTCCGCAGGCCACGCATTTATCCTTATCCACATGAGCCACGTAAGCGGAACGGGACATGTTCGGGGTGTTGAATAACTGAGAGGTCCGCAGTGCGTTACAGATATTTACATTACAGTTGCAGATACCGAAAATCTTATTTTCACCATCAATATTTGTAATCTGATGTACGAAGCCATTGTCCTCGGCACGTTTTAAGATAGCCATGGCCTCCTCGTAAGTAATGTCGTGACCCTTGCCGGTCTCACGGCAGTAGTCCGCAAAGTCGCCCACGCCGATGCACCAGCCGAAATCGTCGTCTGCCACGCCCTCGCCGATGACTTTGCGGGAAGCACGACAGGAGCAGCGGCCTACGCCAATGTGGCCTTCGTATTTTTTCAGCCAGTAGGACAGATGCTCAATGTCCATGGACTGATTTTCCATGGAGATCGCTTTCTCTACCGGGATGACATGCATACCGATGCCCGCACCTCCGGGCGGTACCATCTGAGTAATGCCTGCCAGGGGAATAAAGGTCATACGCTCAAAGAACGCGGCCACATCCGGATGATCCTTCAAACGGGGATTACTTCCGTCCGGCAGTTCTTCCATGTTGAACAGCTCTGCGGAACCGGGTACGAACATGGGCAGAATATATCTGCGTTCCGTCTGTTCCCGGGTGCGGCCATTGTGGTCGTAGTGGTAGCCGTAATCGTACTCCAGCAGTCCGATGTAGCTCATCTCATCCAGCAGCTTCTGGAATTTCTCTTCGCCCTCTTTGGGGATCTTGTTCAGATGACACATCTCGGAAAAGGTGTAGGGTACGCGTTTTTTCATGGATAAGCCGACTTCTGCCATCTCCTCGGTAATGATTTCCGCCAGACCCCAGTATTCCGGATCCTCCACCTTAACGCCGCCCATGATGTGTCCGGCCACGTCGGTAATCTTTCTTCCCAGCGCAATGATTTTCTCACTGGGGGCTTTGTCGTTTTTGTGGTTTGCAGGCCACTGGTTGTATTTTTCCATGTCAAACATAGAGTCATCTCCTTTTTTGATATTATATTTACTCCGGCGTGGGAGATTTAGCTTCTGCGAAGCTGATTCTCACGGCTTCGCCGCCTCGTTACTTTCGTGGAAGTGGATTTCCCTTAATCCCTCCACTTCATCACACACCTGCTTCAATCCGCAGGCCCCGCAGTCCATGGACAGGTTCTGCATCATATGATCGAGTGTTTCGGTTATGCGCTCGCCTTCCCGGCCAAGCGCTTCCAACTCCTGATACGGAAACTTCTCCGCAGTCACATAATGGATTTCCACTGCTTCCACCTCCGGGTGGACGTGGAAGGCCGCGAGCATCTGGCTGCCGGTCTTTGCGAAATCCAGTCCCTTTTTCAGGGCTTCTTTTCCGATGCGGACGCTCTCCCGCCGCTTGGAAGACGATACCCGCAGCATGAAGCCCTCCGGGTAAAAATGGTAGCGGGTGTATTCAAGGCTTCTTATGGCCCGGTAGAGCTTTTTCCCCTCGCCCAGAGTATCCTCGCCCACCCGCACCAGGGCAATCCTTGCAAACGGAACGTCGCCTGTAATCTCCGGCAAATCCGGACCGGTTAAGTACACGCCGTCGCCGGGGACCAGTTTCCCGGAAGCAGTCACCAAGGTGACGCCCAGGGCCGGCAGACTGCCGCCGCCCAGTTCGTAGGCCATATCGCTTCTCAGAATCATGCTCCGGTCGGAGACGGAGGGCCAGGCTGTGTCGTCGTGGGGCAGCTGCTGCTTTTCACTGCTCAGCAGTGCCCGGACTTTCCTTATGGTTTCATCATACAGCTTCATTATAAATGCTTATCCCTGTCGATTTTATCGTAATGCTTTTCAAAAAGCGGCGCCAGCGCTGCGGTCAGCTTCATATCCAGATTGAAGAAATAGACCGCGAAGGACAGGACGAACAAAACTGCCGCAATAATCGCGATTATCACGATTGCATGTAAAATTCCTGTCATTCTTTACGCCTCCTTCGCCATGCCCTTCTGTCTCGCGAACTCCGCCGCTCCCAGGGCTCCCATGAGCTGCGGATCGATGGGAAGCTCGGTAACCTTCAGCTTCAGCACCTTTTCAATGGCCGCTTTTAGCCCATCGTTCTTGGCACAGCCGCCGGTCAGGGTCACGCTGCCTGCGGCTCCTGCCTTTTTACTCATGACAAAGCAGCGCTTCGCCACGGAAAGCTCAATTCCCGCCGCGATCTCATCCATGGGCTTGCCTTCTCCCACCAGGGAAATCACTTCGGATTCGGCAAAAACCGTACACTGGGACGTGATCGGAATTACATTTTTTGCCTGTAAGGAAAGTCTGGAAAACTCCGTCAGATCCATTTCAAAGGCTCTGGCCATGGCCTCGAAAAACCGTCCTGTTCCTGCCGCGCATTTGTCGTTCATGGCAAAGTTCAGCACCGTACCGTCCGTATCCACAGCGATGCCCTTCACATCCTGTCCACCAATGTCGATGATGGCCCGCACATCCGGATCCGCCACATGGACGCCCATGGCATGGCAGCTGATCTCGGAGATATTTTCATCCGCAAAGGGCACCTTGTTGCGGCCGTAGCCGGTTCCCACCAGATAGGCCAGATCTTCGGCTGTTTTCAGCTCCGGCACCTTCGCTACCGCCTGATTCAGGGCGTCCTCGGCGCTTAAAACTGCGTTGATACGGCTGCGCAGGGTCACATCGGACACCATTTTCCCAGTTCCATCTAGAATGACACATTTTGTATAGGTACTTCCGGAATCACATCCGCCAAAATATTTCATGTCTCTCTCCCCCTTCTTACCATGCAAAACCTGAATTCTTACCACGACTGCTCATCCGTCAGAATCTCCAGGCTGGGATCCAATGGCTCCTCCCGGAAGACCGTCCGCATGTAGCGGTTCACCTGATCCCGGATGGCCTGACGTGAAATCACTCTCGGATCAAACAGGTCGTGGGTTACCCAGATCAGATGGATGCCCTTCTCTCTGGCCTTTTCCTCAAACTGACCGTGCATGCCGGTCAGGGCTTTGCAGCTCATATGCTCCCAGAGAATGACCGTATCGGCCCGGAACTCCTCGCAGAACTCCCAGAGCTCATCCAGAAGCACCCGGTAGCCTCCGTGAGTCCGATTTCGCATGATCATATTCTCGGTCAGCCATGCCATATCGTAGATGGCCTGCTCTTTATCATCCTCGGACAGCACCTTGGTAGACACCATGGAAAGCATATCCGTCAGCGGCAGGATACCCCAGCAGTTCTGCAGCCAGATCAGGAAATCAAAGTAGAAATGGGACTGCACGCCCCAGATAATAGCCCGGTGGCGGTACTCCGGCAGGACTTTGTGCTTCTCCTTATAAGCCTTCTCCGCCAGTGCCGTAATCTTCCGGTCCGCCGCCAGGAAATCTGGATCCTTACCGCAGATGGCCATATAATTGGTCTCTGTATACAGGGCCAGGTTGGATCCGAATACCTGGGGGTAATCAGTCTTATTCATTTCCAGCCATTCCAGACGGTGACGGGTGGATTCATTCACACGCCCGGCACAGGTGAAATAAGCGTCCCAGTCCCATTTTTCCCCGGTCTGCTCTTCAATGAACTTGATACAGTTCCTGATTTCCTGGGCTGCGTATTCCTGCACGTCCTCCTCCTGATGGCGGAGCGGCGCTGCCAGCTGGAAGCAGGGCACGCCGTCCTCCAGTTCCAGCCTCTTGGAAATGACACTGTTGCCCATGAGAGAGCCGTCGCAGGTGGTGTTGCACTGTACCGCGCAGGCGCCCAGTATCGGAAAATCATCGTCGATGGATACGCCTGCCTCTGCTTCCGGCATGGGACATACGTCGCCGGGCAGACCGTATTCCTGTGCCACGTCAATGTAATGGCAGGCCGCGTACTGATTCAGAAGCACCGATACATAGACTGCCGGCGTCTCACGGCTCAGTCCCTTCAGGGTCGGAAAGCCCATCATCACGGCCGTCATCTCATTTTCATCCATCAGAACCACCTTGTCGGACAGCTTCTTGTCATTGCCGATGCGGCGATCTGCTTTAAAAAGATTGTCCAGAAGCTTCGCCACATCCGCCATAACCAGGTCGAACTCGGTGTGGGCGATACGAAGCTGCGGACCCCGTAACCCCTGGGTATGCCGATCCACCATCATGGGCGCAGCCAGATAGTTAGCCATCCATCGATAGCGGAAAAAGGCTTTGATGTTCCGGGGCTTCACAATGAATTTTGACAGAATCCCCATGATATGTAACCAGCGGGTGTAATCATAAAAGGTATCCTTAAATCCGCGCCATTCTCTGCGGTTCCGGACCTTGCCGGTGGTATAGAAGCTTCCCAGCGGCTCGCTTCCCCATTCTTTTCCCATTATTTCCCACCTCCCTGGATTTTCTTGATTTCAATGCTCTCCACGAAGGCCTGGACACGGGTACGAAGCTGGCCGGAATGCCCCACCGCATAGGGGCGGTCCACCGACAGTACCGGGTAATGGTACTCGTCCCGGAGTACCTGGGTTCCCACTGTCCTCTCGTAAGCCCAGGGATCGCAGAATTTCATCTGCTCATAGATAATACCGTCCGCATGATAATCCTCTGCCAGTTTCGCCACATATGCGCGCCGTCCCTGAATCTTCTCCTGATTCATATAGCGGGCGCACTGGGCCCGGTTCATATACTGACGGCAAATCTGCGTCAATGCGTCCTCGTCCTCCGTCAGAATGATTTCATCCCTGCCCGGAAAGGATCCGTAACAGAACCGATCAGCGCACACGTAAGCACCGCAGTCCTCGATGAGCTTCACCACATCCACGTCGTCCACCTCGGAGCCCACCAGCACCACCCGGGCACGGTATTTCTTTGTGTCTGGTTCTCTGGTTTTCAGTTCCTCCAGGGTCTCTTCCAGAACCGGAATCAGCATGTTCTTCGGCGCCACATAGGTAGCCATCGTCAGGATATGGAATTCGTAGCCGGTAATGCAAGGATGATCTTCCTTCCGATATTCGCCAATGGCCCGGATCAACTGACAGACGCGGTTGTGCTCTGCCACGGCCTGCCGGATAGCGCCGTCAGAGACATCGATACCAAAACGCTCATGGAGCGGAGTCAGCACATGGTTCCGGCACTGCAGCGTGTAGAGGTTCAGGCCGTTTTCATCATTTTTCATGGGAATCTCCATATATTCATAGAAGAAATCCGGCTTCTCCATGGTATGCAGAAGCTCCATATTCTCAATGCAACGGTTCAGCATGGTGCAGCCGTCCGGCGTAATCAGACAGTCGGTAAAGTTGTAGCCTCCCTCCATGGCACGCTCCAGAAGTGCCCGGGTATACTCACACAGGAAGCTGGTCATATAATAGGTAGCCATTTCCATGGAGCCGGTCCGGGGCGCCCGAAGACGCACCGAGAATGTCCCCGGAAGATTCAGAAGCGGTTCCGGAACGTTTTCACAGACCGTGGCGACGCATTTGCGGCCCTCGCTCCGGGCCTTCCGCACCAGATCGTTGTTGGCGTCCTCTAAAAGCCGCTCCAGTTCGTAGAGATGCTTCAGATCTTTCATTCCCTCTCTCCCCTCAGTTTTTCTTATGTCCTTCACTGTTAGCTTCAGGCCATATCAAACGCTTTTAATTTTCCCCGTCCAGCAGCCCGATTTTCGTCAGGGCTTCCCGTGTACCCTTTACGATGGCTGCGTCCTTTGGCAGGAAAAATACATTTTCTCCCTTTAAATCAAATTCCGCCAGGGCTGCGTCCGATGGAATATAAGCCAGCACCGGAATGTCTCCCATCTCCAGATACTGTGTCACATCCATAGAAGGCAGCCGGTTAGCGATGGCTCCCACCTGCTCATACATGACCAGCTCATCCGCCACTTTTTTGATGGTCCGGATGACCTGGGTACCCTTGCGGCTGGAATCGGTAATGAGAAGAAGATGCGTCACCTTCTCCATGACCCGACGGTTGATTTGCTCGATTCCCGCTTCCCCGTCGATCACCACGTAGTCAAAATTATCGGCCAGGATGCTGATAACTTCCTTCAGGTACAGATTCACCTTACAGTAACAGCCTGCCGCCTCCGGGCGTCCCACGGCGATGAAGCTGAAGCCGTCGGCCTCCACCAGAGCGTCGAAGATCCGATAGCGCGCCTCCCCCAGCAGTTCCACCGCATCCCGGGTGCCGCCCTTTTCGGCTGCCGCCACCACGGCTTTCCTGATATCATCTATGGTGGTCTCCACTTCGATGCCGAGGGCTGTAGACAATCCAACCGCCGGGTCTGCGTCAATGGCCAGGATACGCTTGCCCGGATAGTTTTCTGCCAGAAGGCGGACGATGTTGGCCGCAATGGAAGTCTTGCCTACACCGCCTTTACCGGCGACAGCGAGGATTTTCGTATTACGTTTTTCTTTGTCTGATGGCATAGAATGTTCTCCTCTTCTGCTTAATTTCGCCAGCTCTCCGCTTCTTTTACTATCCAGTCTGCCAGCGCCTCTACTCCTTCGCCGGTCTTTGCGGAAATGTAGAGAATGGTGATATTCGGGTTTCTGAGCTTTGCATTCGCTTCCAGCTTCTCCTTATTAAAATCAAAATACGGAAGCACATCTGTCTTATTCACCACCAACAGATCGCACTTTTCATACATCAGCGGATACTTCAGCGGCTTATCATCCCCCTCCGGCACCGACAGAATTGTCATATTCTTCACAGCTCCTGTGTCGAACTCCGCCGGACACACCAGATTTCCCACATTTTCCAGAATTACCAGCTCCGCGTCATCGAGGCCGAACTCGTAGAGTCCCTGTCTGGTCATATCCGCATCCAGATGGCACATGCCGCCGGTATGGATCTGGATGGACTTTACGCCTGCCTTTGTCATGGTTTCCGCATCTACCGCGGAATCGATATCCGCCTCCATAACGCCCATTTTAATACGGCCTTTCAGCGCTTTCGCCAGGGCCAGCAATGTGGTGGTCTTACCTGATCCCGGTGAAGACATCAGATTCAGCAGGAATACCTTCTTCTCCTTCAGCTCCTGTCTGAGTCTCTCTGCATCCGCATCGTTGTCCGCGAAGATGCTGCGTTTCACTTCTATAATTCGAATTTTATCTTCCATTCCGTAACGCTCCCATTCTCTTTGATCCTATATTATCATTTTCCGACATTCGTACACACTTGTAAAGAGACATATTTGCTAAAAAAATCACAAACTCTTTTATGGTCGTGGTCTGACCACATTTTTATTGACTTACTGCACGGCCCTGTGCTATATTAATTACAGCTATGGCAGTATACTGTACTCCTCTTATGCGATATTTACAGATATTTTATAGGAAATGAGGAATTCTTTTGACATTTAAAAAAATCGATGCTCCTTCTATCAAGGAGCTTTTTCTGACCCAGATGGAGGAAATGATTCTTTCCGGCGAGCTGAAACCCGGGGATCGGCTGCCCTCAGAACGGGAATTGGCAGACACTATGGGGATCAGTAAAACCGTGGTACATGACGGCATCCGGGAACTGTCACGACGGGGCTTCCTCGATGTGATGTCCAGAAAGGGGGTCCATGTGGCTGACTATACACGTACCGGGAACCTGGATACGCTGTTTGCCATGATCCGCTATCGCGGCGGCATGCCAGACCGGAAGCTTCTCATCAGTCTCCTGGACACCCGTCTCTATCTGGAATGTCCTGCCTTGCGGATCCTCTGTGAACGACAGGATCCGGCTGACATTGCAAAGCTCTCCGAACTTCTGGAGGCTGTCCGGAAAGCCATGGAGCAGGATATGGCGGATTTTGCGTTGGCATTGTTTCTCTATCGCCGGGCCATCGTCACGCTGACCGGAAACTGCATCTCACCTCTGGTCATGAATGCATTTTTCCAGTCTTCCATTACAGCCTGGACTGCCTGCTGTGAATACATCGGACGGGAACGTATTCTGCATATTTTGTCAGAAACCACAGACTGCATCCGACTAGGTGACGCGGACCGGGCTATAGCGCTTTTCACCGGATGCATTGAACAATTTAAAACACATCTGAACGATGCAGATTAAATATACCTGCTTCTGAAAGTAAAAACAGCAAAACAGGAACAGGAAGGGAGATTTTTATGAAACTGTTACACTGGATAAAAAAGCAAAGAGAGCAAAAAGAAGGCTTCACGCTGGTGGAACTCATCGTAGTTCTGGTGATTCTGGCTATCCTAGCGGCACTGCTGGTACCGGCGCTGACCGGATATATTGAAAAGTCCAAAAAGGATCAGGTGGTTGCGGAGACACGGTCGATCTTATCGGCGGTACAGACGGAAGTTGCGACCATGTATGCAACCGATGAATGGAATTCCCTGGATTCTCGCGCTATTATTGCTTCAAAAGATGGAACTGACGAACATAATTCCCTTTCTGCCCAAAAAGAAACTCTTATTTCCCGCTATGATGATATCGTCTCACTTTCAGAAGTTCCCAGTTTACAGGACAACGGTAAAGGACGTTTCACCTGTATTGTAAATCAGGAGGGAAAAGTACACCTTATTATTTATGACTCTGGAAGAGGATACACCGGTTTATATTTTGCAGAAACTCCAGAGTATCTGGCTGTCACTTCACCAGATACTAATCATTTTTTTGAAAACTACAATTGCAAAGTAATGGTGAGTAATCTCGGAAAATATGAAACTGAAATATATGTATGGAGCCGCGCCAATATCCTGGCAGGGTTAGGACATTATGAACTTATTTAATTGCTTATAACACCTCTTACAGTTTTCCATAATATTACAGTTAGTTTTCTGAATATAGATTCTATAGCAACTATTTGTTTAATCACTTCGAATGTATTAGTCTATAACGATGTTCCAAAAGGTGTCAAACCTGTTCCTGCATTTGGCACCTTTTATTTTTCCCCGTTTTCACCTTTGTTGCACACATAATCCCTTAAATTTGCTGCATCTTTCACCCAGACCTTCTGCCCAAAACAAGCCCCTGCTTTTTTCTACACTACTGGTATCTTCCCACCATATCCGTTATATGCCTATAATTATCCACAAACACTTCTATCAAATAGTAATACTCATCCGAATTCATTTCCTTTAATTTTTCTACTTCAATCAACCGTCCTCTCTGCGAATAATCCAGCAGCAATTCTATTGCCTCTCTCTTTTTACTCACTTCATCCCAGCCACACCACCTCTCTCTCTTGAATGCCTCATAAGCATTCGCCATCGCTGACCATACAATAAACTCTCTGTCATAATCCAAGTCCCGCGCGAAATCGATTACGATATCCACAAAATTCATGGGCATGGCGTCCCAAAAGACTTCCGAAATCAACCGGCTTGCCACAACCAGATACATCGGCATACTTTGATGTCTTACTGGAGAAGCATGCAATTGTTTCAGCGGAATTTTCACCGGCTCCTGTCCCTTTGTCTGCTCGTGCAGCTCTCTTCCCATCTTTAACAGGAACTGCGAATTCAAAAGATCCGGCCGGACCGCTTCCATGATCCCATCTATCAGCTCCTCCCATCCCACTTCCGAGGACAACGCCTTAATATCCAGAAGATATAGACTCTTTTCCTTGAGAAACTCCTTATCTATCTTATGCCAGATAGGCAGAATCACCCGCTCGCTGCTCATCTGCCGCATCAGCAGACTTTTCAGCTCATAATTCGCCCACTCCTTTTTGAAAAAGGCCGGGCTGCACACGATTATTCCATACCTTGACTTTTGAAGCCCCTTATTGATCGAATCCGTCAGGCTGTTCCCCAGCTTCAGTTCAAACTCATCATACCAGACTCTCACGCCCCGCCTCTGCAACGCCTCCGTCAAAGGCCGCACAAAATCCTCCTTGTCCTCCGACGCATGGGAAATAAATACATCCCACTCCTTCTCTTCCTTTTCCCTAAATGGCTGGAAAACCTGTTCTTTGTTATCCATCGTTTTGTACACCTCTTTCCTGTATTTTATCTTATCACAGTTATCCCATTGCTTTTCGTTCCAGCGCTTTGAAATTTCACTGGTCTGTCCGAATTTGCACATTGCTTTCTCTCGGAAGTCTCCCCTCCTCAAACACATTTTTATACGTCTCAATATTGTCGATTTACCTCTTTGGAATCATTCTGTTATCTGAATTCCTTTTCCCCTTTATACCCCTATCATACCATACACTTTTTGAAAAGTAAACATTTGTTCGATTTTTGTCGGAAAAGGGAAAGAATCTCTCATAGACTCTTTCCTTTTTTCCAAACACTCTATTCTATTGAATATCCCTGTTTAAATCCACTCCACCGTCTCACTCAGCTCTTTTCTGGAGCTATGATTCGGCAGCGGCTTTCCTTTTTCAGAAGCATAGCCCAGATCCAGAAGCATCAGGATTTCCTCGTCCTCAAGAAGTCCCAGCTCCTTTTTCAGTTCCTCCGGGTTAAAATTATTCACCCAGCAACTGTCCGCGCCTGCATCGCAGGCTCCCAGCACCAGATGGGTCGCCACGATGCTGGCGTCCTCGATTCCGGAGTCCCGCTTTCCGCCCGGGTAGGTGAACACATTGTTTTTATTGAAAGCAACCACCAGCACCGTCGGCGCTCCATAGCGGCAGGGCGTCGCCTTGTCAATCTTCGCCAGTCCCTCTTCGGACTGCACCACATAAATCTTCTGCTCCTGCAGATTCTTCGCCGTAGGCGCTACCCGTCCCGCCTCCAGAATCGCCTGAAGCTGCTCTTTCTCCACCTGCTTTGCCTCATAATTCTTGCAGGAATAACGGTTTTTGATTACTTCTGTGAATTCCATAACAGATACCTCCTTTTCGGTATCAGTTTATACCATTAAAATTCATTTTTCAACATTTAAAAGATCTGCTTCACTGGCATATGCATAAGCAATCTGTTCTGGTGTTAGCTCTGGTGGAATCAAATTTTCCTTCACCGCATCTGTGTGAATACGGTAGTTCACCTTTGATAAAGCCCTGTTCAAGTTCCAGTCCAATGAAAATCGACTATTTTCATCTTGTTTTAACCTGCGGTAATCTTTCATAATATACAGTTGAAATTCCGGAGAAATCCATGTAGCAAATGCCATTGCAATATCGCTATGTGCATAAGTTCCTCCACCATATCTGCCTGCTTTTGACACTATTCCAATAGCATTGGTCTGTTCAATCCATTTGGTTGGCGTCATAACAAACCTGTTTAATCCTGCCTCACTTCTAACCGCCTCGAATTGCACACGGTTAAAATCTGGATTATGAAGTTCTTCCCAAACAGCCAAAAACTCAACTGTATTTCTGTTTCGCATCCAGTTCTGAATCACAAATCTGGGATCATTATCATTTCTATATTTTGCAATATCTGTCAACGAAATATATTCATTTTCAAAATCTTTCGTGTAAATCCCAATATCAATTCCTTTTGCGTGAATAATTTCCCTAACTATTTTATTTGCCATCTCTATTCCTCCACCATGTTCTCCATCTGTTCCAACTTCTGCAAGGCTTTCATATACGCCATCAATCTTTTATACTGTTCGTCCCCAAGACTGTGAATCTGCTTTAATATCTTAATGTCCGACCTGGTAACTTCATAATCCATATCTGTATCTTGATATTCCGGATCAATTCCTTTTCCAGTCAAAAGCTGTTCGGGAGTAATCTCCAATGCATCACATATAGACAACAGACAGTCCGCTTTGGGATTCGTCTTTTTCTTCTTCCAGTCACTGATGTTACTTGTTGCAATCCCGGTCCTTTTTGAAAGTTCCAACTGCGTTATGTTTTTCTGCTCCATCACATAAAAAATTCTTTCACTGATAATCATCTTTTCCTCCATCAGCATTCCGTATATATCCGTATTTATAAATTCATATATCCGTTTATACGGTTATAGTATCATGCTACAACTTCTCTTTCAATAGAGATTTTTGTATTTCTGAAGGATATTACCTGATCCAAATCCGGCCACTCAGGAATAATCACATATCCGTTCAATGCCATCTTTCTGATATATGCACTCATGTTTTGAACTCCAGCTTCCTTCATTCGATTATGCAGTATCTCCACCTCTTCTGGTTTGAATTTTACATAAATTCCTTTTGAATACTCTTTCACTTTTCTTTTCCTCCATTTCTTTTCAAATTTGTAATTTTTAGAAATCATTCTTCCGGGGGCAATCGACAATTTCTAAAATTGGGCAACAAAAAAGCAACCGATATTACTCGATTGCCACTCTGTTACTCTTGCGAAACTATTCCTTTTATCATACCTAAGCTCGGCATACAATCAATTAGCACATAGTCATAATTCTTTTTAACCTCATTGACATAGGTTTTCAGCACACGCTCACGGCTCATTGCATTGATTAGCCTTACCTCAAAGCCCGACAGCTCAATGTTTGACGGAAGCAGGTCAACGCCCTCTCTGTGGTGGATAATACCCTGTGAAACATCAAGCGTTTTATCGTCTATGATGTTCTGCATCACAGTAGAGAGCGTTATGGGAATATCGTCTGGTCTGTTATAACCCAGAGCCATCGTGAGATTTGCCTGTGCATCGGCATCAATCAGCAGGACTTTTTTACCCTGTTGCACCAGACTTACGCCCAGATTGACCGCTGTGGTTGTTTTTCCAACACCGCCTTTCTGGTTAGTCAGGGCAATCACTTTGCAATTTGACATAGATGCGTCCTCCTTTCGCATAGATTTAGCCACTTTGTCAAGGTGGCTATGTAAACAGTACCAGAGAACGCAAAAAAGCCGCCTACTCTTAAAATCAATAAGAATAAGCAGCTTTGTAATTTGCCTTAGACATATTCAATTTTCATTCTCTTGGTCGGTGCATTTATGACCTTAAAAATAAGCTCGTCAATACAGTCCGTATATCTGCCTTGCTGAATAAGCTGATTTTTTAACTCTACAAGGCTATGTACCAAAAGTTTTCTTTCGTGGCTATCCAAATACATATGATTAAATTTCTCTCTCATAAGCACACCTCCATTTCTTTAGCTTCATTATATTTGAAAGCGGGTGAAAGGACAAATCTGCAAAAATGGGCAAAAAATAAGCGTACCACTATTTCTAATGATACGCTTATCGTATTAACTGCTAATCAAGGTCTATGAATACTCTTACATTGGTATCTTTCCACTGATTTTTTCTTACATACTGTCCGTTAACCTTTCGATAGGCTGCTGCCTGCTCGAAACTAAGCGGCAATTCAAAGGAAAGAGAACTCCTACCTATTCGTAATAGCTGCCTGTATTATTGGTTTATAAATAATCTATTCTGTTCAAAATAAAACGACATCTTCTATATTATGACCGCTTTCAGAAAATATCTTTTGTAAATTATTCTGAAAACAATTCGCATTGTAATTGTTTAACTTAACGATAATCAATTTGCTTTTTGCACGTGTAACCGCTACATAATGGTTGTATATACTCGACATATCAGACAATCGATAATCCTCTGCAAATACAATTACCTGTTCAAACTCCAATCCCTTTGAAGAGTGGAATGTAATTGCGATGTGTTTGTATTTATCCGCTTCAAATGCCACATGAAAACTGGTATCAGAAATTGTTTTGAATAATTTGTTTATGTGATCAGGACGAGTATCATATCCAAGATATTCAGCCAATGCTGTGACACACGAGCCGAAAGACTGCTCATCATCTATAGTCTCTTCAATTCTTTTGAGTAATCTTTTTACGGTGGATACTGTTTTGCGACTTTCATTTCCTTCAACAGGTATTTCTGAAATTACATCATATGCAGAATACTTTTCAATTATAAGGTATTTAGCAATTGCTGTATAAAGCCACGCTGTATCTGTTGTAATATCAGCAATAGGAGTCTGTGGGATATAAACATACTCTAAACCGTTTGTTGTTAATTCGCTTGCTCCTATTCGTGCGTTATCATTAGAAAACCGCAATAATGCTGACTTTTTATCGGGAACAATATTAGACAATACTTCTGTTGCCCAATTTGCCTTTGTAGGAGAAAGCCACACAATATTATCTATATTTTCCGTAGGATTGTAAAGACTTCTTGTCTCATCACATAATAGATTAGAATAATTCTGTATTTGTTGACAAGAGCGAAAATTATCTCCCATAAATATCTTTTTAAAATTGGGTTTGTTCCAGATGCTTTTAAAAGCCTCTGGATAAGCACCCCTCCATATATAAATCGATTGTTTTTCATCTCCCACAACAAAGGTTTCGATATTCAATTCATCACATAAATACATAAAGAATTTATGCATTGATTTGTCGCAATCTTGATATTCATCGATATATATTTTAAAATATTTTGCTTGAAGATAAAGCCTACAAGCCGAAGAATTTTCTACAATTTCTTGAGCCAAATCAAAAATAAAGTTCCTTTTATTATCTCGATATGAGCAGAGGATACCTTCATTCCTTATTTTTTCAATAGCTTCTTGAAAAGTATCAACTTTAGCTGAATAGTCCGTACTCATGTCCAAATCGAAATCAGCACCATAGACATCCTTCATAAAAGGCTTTATAACTTCCTCAATAACGAAACTGTTATTTGTTCCAATGAAGTGTTGAACTACATCGACAGACAATCTATCCTTTATTTCTTGTGCTGCTTTTATTGTAAAAGTAATTGCAGCAATAACTTTATGTGTATGATTATCATCAATTTCCTTAGCAATTTTATTAACCATTGTATGGGTTTTTCCTGTTCCTGCACTTGCCCTTACTATTAAGTTACCGGGAGTTTCTACTATTTTCTCTTGAATTGGAGATAGTTTCATTCGGCAACCTCCTTCAAACATGCAAAGTTGTAATGATTATAGATTGTTCTGCAATCTGTATCCGAAAGTTTCTCAATCAACTCCACCATATGATAGTGCTTTGCATCTTGTAAATATTTAACAGGATTATCATTATCCAATAAAGCTGATAATCTATCATGCAAAAACTCGTCTAAATCATTTTCTAAATCCACTTTTGATAAGAAAATATGAAAGTCACTTCGTATTTTATCCAAAGTATTTATATTTGAATTATATAAACTCCTCTTGGCAGAAACAGAATTCTCTTGAATTTGTTTAGTAGGCAGACGCTTTTCCCCAATATAATTATTACAGCGTGAAAAGCCTAAAACGCTATATGTACCTTTTCCTGTTACCGCTCTCAAATCATTGTCAGTTTTTACCACATTAAAAATTTCAAGTTCATCCAGGATAGAAAAATATGTTTCAAATCCCACACCATCAACTGGTAAAATGTATATTCCATCTACTTCATAAAAAGGATGCACTACTGAAAGGACTTTGCTAAATAGCATATATTCAGATGGTCCTTCAACCAAAAGTACTTTGTTAGCAAAGATTGCTTCTGACAAACAACGGTTTAACATTTTCCTGTTTTTCTCATAAGCATCAGGCACTTTATAAAATGTGCTAATACTATTGATTTTTCGCTCACTATATATTCGAACTAAATTTACATTATCCATTTCATAAAGAACAAAAGGCGAATGAGTTGTTACAAACAAGTATGTGTATTTGCTATCGGTAAAAAGTATTTGTGATAATGCAATCTGCATAGACTTATGAAGATGGTTTTCAGGCTCCTCAATTAAAAACAAATTGATTTTCTTTTCCGCATTTTCATCTGACAGTATGTCGTATATTGAATATGCCAATAACTTTTTCCTACCTTCCCCAGCAGTAGGATATAAATTATCATCATTATCTTGTTTAATATATGGGATAATATTTGAGTACAATCCCTTTACTGCGATTTCGGATTTTATTGAAACAGATATCCCTTCATCATGGAATTTTTGATATTCTGGCGTAAGTTTATCCTCAAATTCTTTAATTCCAGACAGAGAAGCAATATGACCATTCAAATCATCAACTGTATTTTGAATTTTTGCCAGAATATCTTTATCTTCGTCCTTTTCATTTCTGACAAGCTGGCTCACATTCTTTTTAAATAGGGAATACAAATCAACATAAGAGTCAATATAAATGACATTAAATACATAGTCTATTTCATATAGATATCCTCTTTGCTTCATTTCGTAAAGATGATTAATATCGCCACCCCACGATAATATCGGTAGAGCGAGCATTTCTGTTTTGCTATATTCTGCAAAAAGCTTTATATATACCTTATTATGCTTACTTAGCAATGCACCTTTTAGCTGTGCACGGAGTTTTTGACAATCGCTGTCAGCAACATCACTAATATCTATAGTAACAACAATCTCAATTGGTTTATCAAGCTGCTTATTATGAAAATCCGAATCTAAAAGGTTTTGTTTACGAATATCTTTATCAAATACATATCGTAGAGCGTACAAGAAATTTGTTTTCCCCACATCATTTAGACCAAAAAATATGTTTTTATTTGATAAGTCAAGTTCAACATTATCAAAATTTCTAAAATTTTTAATAACCACTTTTTCAAATTTCATATATGTTCTTTCACCATCCATCTTGTTTGTATAATAAGAAAATTATACCATTACTCCATAATTAATCATATAATTTTCTTTGCGTTTAGCTCATATGTACTAGGTGATAAAACCATCTGATAAATATCAATACTATTCTTTTTTCCAAATTGAATTATCTCTTCTTTAAAATTCTCAGAGATTTTCGCTCCTAAATAAAACGCTTTTATATTTTCTTTCAAATCCAAGACATATTTTCCATTTGGACATTTCAATTTTTCTGGCATTACTTTATTGAAATTAGCCGTCACAATTCGCCATTCTTTCTCGTACGACCAAACATCGGATTTACGACAAGTCGTCTTATAAATCCATTCTGTATTTTCACTTAACATATCTGCTTTAGAAACAGCATATCTATCCTTTGTATATATTACTGGGTATAAATGTTTATAAAGCATATCACTTTCTTTAAAATCATACTCTATACAAAATCCAGTATGATTCTGAGCATAATGGCTCCACATAAGCATAGAGTCATACACCTCAGATAAACAGACAACTCTTACAGCATCCTTGATTGTACTCATACAATCATTTAATCCATTTTGCAAAATATTCATCCAAGAGTCAGAAAGCCTTCCTCCATGAGCCTGCAAAACTATTTGCATCGCCCTTTCAATATTGTCAGAATAAAGAATTCTATTTTTTTCTTCCTGTTTAAGTGAAAATCTTCTTTCCAAAAGATGTATATATGTTTCTCTATCAAGTACACCTTCCAATGCATCTGACTGAAAGCAAAATTCACAATCATAGGGGTCGTTGAAATAAAGTGGTGATGATGGATATACTAATCCTTCAAAAGCTTCAAACTTCCATTTTTCAATGTTAATTATCCTCTGATGAATATAGCTATAATCATTCAGTTTTTCCGTATTAAATGACCTGTACCTGAATAACGTTCTTCTCATACATATCCTCTCCCTTTACTCTCGAACAAGCTTTATTATATTACACTAATTATAATAAAGCAGCCGCTTACCCATTCAATAAGCAAGCGGCTTTGTCATTAAATCACCTCAAAATGTTTCAATGCATCCTTTATTGCTTCAACCTTCTCTGGAGTCGGATGCTTCCTCGGCTGTTTCAATTCCTCTACCGCATTAGGAGCATCGTACATCGGCAAGCCTAAATCTCTCTTTACCTCTGCAATATATGCGGTATGTACTTTGAAGCCGTATTTAGCTTCTATGTACTCCTTTATCATTTTGTAGGTCACTCGCTCTTTGGGCTTGTATGTTTCGGCTCTTTTTGCGATATTATCAAGCGGAACTTTTCCCTCACCATCACCAAACTCAACTTTTACGTTGATATGTCCGTCTGGCTTTTTGTGGGAAAGCAGTACTACCGTCTCGACGTGAGTATCAAATTAAAACATATCCCCACAAAATCACGGAAATATAAGCAATATTTCTACAGTACGAATACTGTTCATGCATCCCCTTTCCCACAAATACATAACTGATATAAATTTTGCACCACCTTGATGCAAAATCTAATCTTCACTACCACTATTTTCCTCCAATGCCTTAATAGATTCCAATGCTTGATATTCCTGTTTTAATTCACGCAGCAATTCTTCCTCGCTTGGTAAATACAATTTGTATTTTGAAGCAAAAATCTGTGTTTCATTTTCAGGTAACGTATACTTAACTACAGACTCACTTTTATCTGCACACAATACGATACCAATCGGCGGATTGTCTCCTTCATTCATAAGTTCCCGCTCATAATAATGAACATACATCTGCATTTGCCCTAAGTCCTGATGTGTTAAGTCCCCAACTTTTAAATCTATCAGAACAAAACATTTTAAAATATAATTATAAAATACAAGGTCAATTCTAAAATGACGTCCATCAAAGGTTATTCTTTTCTGCCTTGCGACAAATGAAAACCCTCTACCAAGTTCCAAAAGAAATTTCTGCAAATGTGTAATTAACGCTTGTTCTAAATCGCTTTCATAAAAATCATCATTAGATTTCAGTCCAAGAAACTCCAACACATATGGGTCGCGGATGACATCTTCTGGTTTTTTCGCCGGTTCTAATGTCTGTATTTCCTCTGCAACTTGCTCTTTATTTTTACTGGACAATAGCCTTTCATAAAAGAAAGAATTTATCTGACGCTCAAGTTGTCTGGTACTCCATTGGGATTTTACAGCTTCCTGCATATAAAATTCTCGTGCATTTTCATTCTCCACTCGCATCAAGAGCCGATAATGCGTCCAACTTAATTCGCTACGCAGTGCGTAGCCATTTGGAAATGTCAAATAAAACTGCCGCATATTTTTCAAATTGGCAACGGTAAATCCTTTGCCAAAATCCTGCGTCATTTGCTTTGACAACTCTTTTAACAAACCTGTACCATACTCCGCCTTTTCATTGCCACCCTGTTCTTCAATGATTGATTTTCCTATATTCCAGTAGGCTTCAACCATTGCAAAATTGGCTGTTTGATAAACTTTATTTCTCGCCGAGATTAAAATTTTTTTGATTTCGTTATAAAAAGATGCATTCATCTTATCAACTCCATCCTTTCATTTACAGATTATTTATTAGCTCTCCTTTTTCAATTATCAACTAATATTTTACAACACTTTTGCAACAGCAATTTTCGTAAGAGTATCCGCTTTTTCTCGCCCTTCAGTATCACTTACTTCTGCCATTAATTCATTTGCCACCCGCTCTCTATCATACTTCAATCGTTCTAACATCGGCTTATGCTTTATTTCAAAACTCTTAAATATATCATCCCAAGTAAGTGCATATACTTCACAATTATCAACTTGGAATACTAACCCAACTTTTCCTTTATCTTCAAATGCTTTATATTGGCTTTTAACATAATCATCTACTTCTTTACATACGGCAATAAACTTCCATTTCCGTAATTCACTATTGAATTGAGGCTGTCTTCTAACGTAATCCATATAATCTTCTACTTGGCGTAATACTTTTTTCGTTAACAGAACTCTCGGTGCTTTCAATTCAACAACAATATTTTCTTCCAGCGTTGTTTCAAATGTTGTTTCGATATTTCGCGTATTACACAAAAAAATGTCCATACGTCGTTCATTTTCCGCATCTGAATTTAATTTTGCTGTAACATCCTCTTCTCCATACAAAATATTCCTATACTGCTCCAATGCCTTTTGCATTCTCTGATCAGCGCTTGCCAAATTGTACTGTTCACCAAAAAGCCAAAAATGTCGTTCTACAATCTTCTGCACATGATCACGTTCATTTGCAAACTTTGTCAAATCATACACAATACTTTTTAATAATTCTATTACTTTATACCTATCCTCAATAAACTTGATAGTATCAATGATATTCTCCAAGGATGTCTTTTTTAATATCATTGAAAAATCAGTTCTCTGCTGAGGTGATAATTCCACAACCTGCTCTATTATAGTTAAAACATTTTCTCTCTCTTCAGAGCTCAAAAGCAAATTCAAAAAACCTAATAACGATTTTTCTTGAATTTGTTTTAATTTATGAAAAATTAGTGGCTCCAATTTAAAAATTTCTTTTGTTACCCTCTTCAAATCATTCTTACGCATTTGTCCATATACATCATCTGGAAATTCCGGGAACGTTTTTCTTTCTGTTATCATTGCTTCAACTGCTTCTTCTGCTTTATCTGATAAATATACACTGATTTTTTTCTCAATAAGCATTTGAATCTCTTTATGCAATTTTTTCAGAATCTTTTTCTCATCTGGATATTCGAACATATTAATTTGGGTATCATTGTGATCACCTATAACATTTTCCTTATCATCAAAAAATTCTGACTTCACAAACACACTATGATTAAAGTTAACCGTATTCCGATTAAAAGTTGTAGTTCGATTTCCTTTCAACACGTTTTTGTCATCAAAATAATAACAACAGAATTTTTCAGAGATTGATTCCTGCCATACAACTAAGTTAATCTCAAATCTATATCCTTCAATTGTAACCATAGATTTTTCGCTCAACTCTGTGTTTATATACTTTTCATAATCAATCTTTTCATCATTAACTACTATTTCTACATTCTTATTTTTATATAGGTACAAAAACCAAGCAAAATCTTTAAGTAATGCTGGCTCTATTATTTCAAAGCCCATATTCTCCGCAGTTAATGTATTTATATTGGTAAATTTCACTTCTGTTCCGGTTTCTTGTCTGTCAGATAACTGTGGTTCAGAACAGTCAATCACCTCTTTTTTATCACTGGACATATTAATATCATATTCTTTATAAACATTGTTATCTTTATAGACAGTATGCCACTCTGCATTACTTGAAAAAGCAATAAAAGAGAATCGTCCTTTCCCTTTATTTGCCTTGGATTTTATTTGTAATGACAGTAAATTCTTCTTTGATGCCAGAAAAGCACCAAAGGTCTCCCCCAATTCATCGTAATTTATTCCATCACCATTATCCTTTATAATTAATTCCTTAACTCCAAACGCTTCGTTAAGTGTATATTCTATACTAACTTTTTTAGCATTAGCTTCAAAACCATTCCAAATATATTCACTTATAGCAGCTTTGTAATCACTTGTGATTCCAGAAGAATCAATACTCTGATTTTTAACGCTTACAGGTATAATCATAATATTCGCCTCCCATATCATAAGTATACCATTATTTCTAATGGTACGCTCATGATTTTAGATAACCTCAAAATGCTTGAGGGCATCTTTAATTGCTTCCACTTTCTCCACCGTCGGATGCTTCCTCGGTTGCTTCAATTCCTCCACTGCATTAGGAGCATCATACATCGGCAAGCCCAAATCTCTTTTTACCTCTGCGATATATGCGGTATGTACTTTGAAGCCGTATTTAGCTTCTATGTACTCCTTTATCATTTTGTAGGTCACTCGTTCTTTGGGCTTATAGCTTTCGGCTCTTTTAGCGATATTATCAAGCGGAACTTTTCCCTCACCCTCACCAAACTCAACTTTTACGTTGATATGTCCGTCTGGCTTTTTGTGGGAAAGCAGTACTACCGTCTCAACGGTACTTTCGTTGTCCCAACAAAGTTCCTGTGTTTCCCTGTCTCCAAAATACACCGGAAAACGGAACTTTATGTGCTTCAGGAATCTGCCATCCGGCTGCTCCTGCTCATAAATATCCACCTGTTCTACAAAGCTGTTAAGAAATTCTTTCTTCTCCAGGTCGGTGAACTTATCATATAGTTTATCAAAATATAAAAGGAATTGATAGACGTTTTCTTCTGATATTTTCTGTTGCCGGATATTCAGCAGGCGGTTCTTGACTTCTTCTATACTGTTCTCCACGCCTTCAATCTCATCATACAAACGGTATAACCTTGTCTCCATATCCTGATATTTCTTCTCATAAAATTTATCCATGATATCCAGATTGTCCATCTGCTGTCCAAGTCTTGCTTTTGCTCCGGTCAGCTGCCTGTGCTGCTTTTCCAATCCTTCAATCTCTTTTTCTATTTCTTCTGTATCAATTCTTGAACCGATTTTATTCAGAATTGCTTCTTCAAATTTAGGATTCTTCACCAGCTTCCGAATAACTTCTTCCACTGCATTGTTAATCTTCTCCTCACTCCATTGTTTACGATATCCACATTTATGACCATCTACCAGGCGACGATGTTTGCAGGCATAATAGAAATAATCCTTATATAAAGTTCCGTCTTTCTTTTTCTTTCGGTTCACGTTTCCATACATACCACTTCCACATAACGGGCATCTCAATATTCCAGATAAAATATGCTCATGATCGAGACTATGTGTCTTTTCATATTTCACACCTGTTTTTTCCCGTTTTTGATGTGCCAGCTCCCAGTCTGTTTCTGAAACAATCCCTTCATGGATACCATCGTGCAGCATATAATTTTCCTGCTTTACAATGCGGTATTCATTTCTTGTACCAGAAACTTTCTCGTTTTTCCTTCGTCCATAAGCCAGCTTTCCACAGTATACCGGATTATCCAGAACGCCTTTTATAAATGATGCGGCAAATGCGTCCAGTGTATTATTCTGTCGTTTTTTCTTTTTATATCCATGCTGGTTCAGCCATGCGGCAATCGCAGAGATTCCCATATTGGTATGAATAAATTTGTCATAGATCAGACGAATAATCTCTGCTTCGTCCTCTGCAATCTGCAATTCTCCATTTACTAATTCATAACCATACGGAGCAAATCCACCATTCCATTTTCCTTCCCTGGCTTTCTGCTTACGTCCTTCCATTGTCTGAACAAGGATATTCTCTCGTTCGATCTCTGCCACCGCAGACAGAACAGAAATCATCAGCTTTCCACTATCTTTTGAGCTGTCAATTCCATCTTCTACACAGATCAGATTCACTCCAAAATCCTGCATCCTCTGCAGAGAGTTTAATACATCTGCTGCATTACGACCGAATCTGGAAAGCTTGAACACCAGTACAAACTGTACCTCATCTGTTCCATTCTCAATATTATCCAACATTCTCTGAAATTCCGGTCTGCCCTCTACGCTCTTTCCAGACTTACCTTCATCTGAATACTCATTTACGATTTCCATATTCTGAAATTCCGCATATCTCTTGAGTTTTTCTTTCTGAGCATCCAGACTGTAGCCATCTACCTGCATGGTTGTGGATACTCTGGTATATATATCGCATTTAATCTTTTTATTCTTCATAATCTTCCTCGCAGTATAACTCTGTTTTATTGTCCCAACCTTATTTTAGTACTTGTTCCAACTATTTTCAATACTTATTTTCCGTATTGACGCATTTCTTCGCCAATCGTATAATTAAGTTAGATACAGAGCATTTCTGTTATCAAAATATTGCCCGCCCACCATTGGCGACTTATAAATGATTGGCTCGAAAATATTGTTCGCTTACCGGAAGCGTCTAATAAATGTCCGGCTTGAAAATTATTTAGAAATAATTTCTGTTTTTGATATTGTGTTTTTATCACACATTGCATATACTATAAATACACAAAAAAGCCAAAAAAGAGGAGGTGTTAGTATGGCTACTTCAAGTATTACTCATAATTTTGTCGTATCCAATCCAAATAGCGTAAAGCGTTTTGTCGCAGCAATTGACGAAGCCGACCGTGACCGCACACCAAAGCAGACACTTCCCGGACGTCAGTTAACGAACCCACAGGAAATCTTAGCTTTAATGTCAAAAAGGAAGAAAAAACATGTCTGATAAATATTTTACCGTTAATATTCGGGCATATTTGGATAAAGACGAACCGACATATATCGGAGAGGAAAGTCTTTACGACTTACTCTCCGATTTTTCTTGTCCCAAAAATCCCGATGTGGAATACTTTTTATTACATAATGCGATTGAGTTTACCAAAAAAGATCAATCTATCACTTATCTGGTATTTGATGCTGAAGATGCTTCACTGGTTGGTTATTTTTCACTTACAATAAAACCAATCTCTGTCCGTGCTTCAAATATCAGCAAGACAATGGCAAAAAAACTGTCCCGTGTCAGTATTTTGGATGAAGAAACACAATCCTATACTACCGCAGCTTACTTGATCGCCCAGTTGGGAAAGAACTATTCTCTTCCAAAGGAAAAACGAATTCCTGGAAATATTCTACTGGGATTTGCACTGGAAACCATATCCAGTCTCAAATATTCCGTAGGTGGCGTTATGGAGTTTCTTGAATGCGAAGATAATGAATTTCTTCTGAGCTTTTATACGCAGAATCATTTCAAGCCATTTGATACGCGTATTACCGCTTCTCAGAATAATGAGCCACACACTCTGCATCAGCTTTTAAAATTTATTTGATTTAAAAATGCATGAAAAAAGCGACAGTCTGATTTACATTTTGTATTTCAGGAAACTGCCGCTTCTTTTTCTTCCTTATTCTGTTTTTCTTCCTCCAACTCCCGGAGGACTTCAGCGCCGTACTTATCAATCATCCGTACCAGAAAATCAATGCACCGCTCAAATTCAATATTCTGTTGCATAAGCTCCTCCCGTTATTGTTTTGATCTGAGCTTATTTTACAGAACCTGCCGGAAAACCACATTGAATAGAAATTGATTGTAAATTGACACAATCAATTTAAAAATATCCGCATTTTCTTGAATCGAATATATGTTCGTGTTATGATAGATATACTTAATCTTAACTACGAAAGGGGAATTTCTATTGAATCGATGCGATTTTTCTTCTATTAGCACTTGCTTAAAAAATCATATCAGCGAAAGTAATCAAATGAGTCAGCCTGATTTTTTATACGAATTATTTGAAGATTTTATGGATGATCCGGCAAATCAGGATTTTTCTATGGATAATGGTCTGGTTTGTCGTTGGCTGACCGGTCAAGCAAAGATCAGTCCCAAAATATCTGCCTACTATTCCAAACCCAGTAATCAGAAAAAACTGGCAGAAACCATTCACCAAAATCTGCTTCCATTGATGTCTGACTGCAATATGGCTATGCAGGATATATACACATTATTTATACAAGATGACACCATCTCCGATGCCAAAAAGAAAAATCTGGCTTCTCTGTACAAACCAGCCAGCTCACGTCTGCTTTTTCTTGCAAAGCTGATTTCTTTTGGCATGGAGCGACAATTTATCAAACGTGATACTAAAAATCAAAAATTAATTGCCGGAGGTGCCCTGTCACCCATTGTGCTGGATTATATTATGGACAGTGAGGTTCCGAAACCATGCCGTCATTTTATCGGAAGAGATAAAGAACTAGAAGAATTATATACCATGCTTGAGGAAAACCGTCATGTTTTTCTTTGCGGAATTGCCGGTATTGGTAAAAGCGAACTTGCCAAAGCCTACGCAAAACATTACAAAAAGCATTACACTAACATTCTATATGTAGAATATACAGGTGATCTTCATCAGGACATTACTGACATGGATTTTATTGATGATCCACCAGAAATCAGCGAACAGGAACGGTTTCAAAGACATAACCGTTTTCTGCGTTCCCTGAAATCCGATACTCTGCTTATCATAGATAATTTTAATGTCACAGCTACACAGGACAGTTTTCTGTCAGTAGTATTAAAATACCGCTGTCAGATTTTATTTACGACCAGAAGTAATCTGAATGAATACTGTACTTTTCAATTAAAAGAAATAAAGGATATAAACATTCTTTTCCAACTGACATCTGCATTTTATTCAGAAGCAGACAAGTATCGTTCGACCGTCGAAAAAATCATAGAGACCGTACACTATCATACTTTTGCTGTAGAACTGGCTGCAAAACTTTTGGAAAATGGAATTTCAACTCCAGGTCAGTTATTAGCAAAACTTCAGGAAGAAAGAGCATCTCTCGATAACGAAGATAAAATTAAGATAATCAAGGATGGTCAAAGCAGTAAAGCCACTTATTATAGTCATATCCATACTCTATTTTCACTATATGCTTTATCCCGAAAACAGCAGGATATCATGTGCAATTTGTGTTTTCTTCCTTACACTGGTATTTCTGCCCGCATATTCGCCAAATGGCTGGAACTGCCTACCTTAAATGAAATTAACGACTTGATTGAAACTGGTTTTGTGCAGACAACTACACGTCACACAATCTCCCTGCATCCTATGATTAAGGAAATTGCCCTTTCAGAGACAAAACCATCTGTAAGTAGCTGTCACATATTACTGGATTCTTTACAGAAAATATGTTTAATGCATGGAATTGAAGTCGATTATTACAAGAAGCTGTTTCAGACAGCAGGAAACATCATAGAATTGATTGAAAAAGATGATATACCAAAATATCTACTTTTTCTGGAAAATGTTTTTCCATATATGGATAATTATAATTACCAGAAAGGTATGAAAGAAATCATTCAGGAATTAAAAAATTTTTTGAAGCCTAAAGACATTGGCACCGATTCTGACCGGGCATTGTTACTGGATTTTCAGGCTACTCTTGAAATCAAGCCAGAAAAAGCAATAAAACTGGAAAAGGATGCACTTGCCCAGATAGAAAATATCACTGCTGACAATGCTCGCCTTGTTTCCAACCTTCATGCCAATCTCGGTGGACTTTACCGCATGAACGGTCATCCCGATCTTGCAAGAGAACACATGGAAAAAAGTATCTCACTGCTTGACCAATTTAACCTGCTTCATATAAATGACAGCATACCTCAGATTGCCAATTATGCAATGTTCCTGACAGAACAGCAGGAACCCGAAAGAGGCATCTCTGAATTGCAAAAATTATCCGGCATCATCAAGGAATACCATTCCGATGACTGTCTGGATTATGCCAAAGTACAGGAAACCCTTGGAACCATTTATCTGATGACTGCCAATCTTCCGCAAGCCAAAACACATTTTAAAAGAGCTTTCAAAATATATGAAAAGATCTGGGCTGATGAACCAGAAATGATTGAAGCAAAATATCAGGAAATTCAGGAGTTATATCCACAGATTGGATTTTGCATTGGAAAAAATCTATCCGGTCTTTTAACAAAATAAGCATAATTTACGGCGGGCAACTTGCCCGCCGTTATATTCAACTATTCGTCAAATAAATATATGCATCTTCCAAAGTGATATCATTATCCAGGACACAATTCTCATTTGGCTTTCCTTTGCTTAATACTTTCATATGAATTCCATTTTCTACATACTGCTTAGATGATATAGAATAATTGGCTTCTAACAAACGGGCTTCTTCTGCATTTTGTACCGTACAATTCCAAACACAGCCCTTTGCATTTTCCAGCAACCCACTCACGCTTCCAGAATATAAAAAACTTCCCTTTTTCATAATGGCAAGCTGTGTACAGGTTGCTGCTAAATCTTCTACTACATGAGTGGAAAACAGCACAGTTCTATCCTTTGAAAAATCAACCAAAAGATTGCGGATCCTGATTCTTTCTTCCGGATCTAACCCGGTGGTAGGTTCATCAATAATCAAAAAATCCGGATTATTAAGAAGTGCCTGTATGAGTCCGACACGTCTCTTCATACCACCAGATAATTGCCGCATTTTTTTATTCTGATGCTCTGTAAGAGAAGTCTTTTCCAGATAATAGGTAATTCTTTGTTCGAGGTCATTTCTGGCTACTCCTGACAGTCCCCCCATATATACAAGACATTCTTTCACCGTAAGATTCGGATATAAGTCGATTTCCTGTGGAAGATAACCAATCTTTTTCTGTATTTTCTCATAATTTCCCTCGTTATACAGAATTCCATCAAGGGAAACCATTCCTTCCGTTTGTTTTAAAACAGTTGTAAGAACCCTCATCAAAGTGGTTTTTCCGGCACCATTCTCACCCAAAAGTCCGTAAATTCCCTTAGGTATTTCAAGAGATGCCTTATTTACTGCAACTACACCATTTTTAAATCTAACTGTTAAATCATTTATTCTAATACTCATAATCTATCCTCTTTTCTTTAAAGTCATTGGTAATACTGCAAATAAAAACAGCCCCGCTATAAAAGACACAAGCGTTCCATAAATCCAACTCTCGGACATTAATTGAGTAGGTTCACAAAAGCTGAAAGAAAACAATCCCAGATTTCCGAAAAATGAACTTCCCGCTTTTGATATAAGTCCAATGACAATTCCAAATAAACATCCAATACCTGCCCACATATTTCGAAGCAATGTACACAAAATCACAGAGCATATACTCCAAAGCCAGATAGTTCCAAACATTGCAATGAAATATAAAAGAAATATCTGAATACCCGAAATGCCTTCGTTTACACTGCCCGGTTTTTGCCAGAAAAACAAAACATATCCAACACAGGAAAGTATTAATAAATATAATATTTGAACGCCCACTCTCTGCGATATTACTTTTAACTGCTTTTTTTGATCATACAAATGAAATACATCGGCACGCTTACTTTTTACTTCCATCAAATATGTGTCACTACAAAAAATAATTGTTAAAAATGCTATTGGCGACTGAATCGCTGAACCGATTTCTTCATAGTATATAATCGGATGAATAGCACACAATATCAGTATAAATGCACATGAATAAAAAATCTTATATAACGACAGGCAGTTTTTTAGTTCCGTTTTCAATGAACCCTCCTCCTTTTCCAGATTGTAACAGAAATACATACTAATATAACTGATGAAATTACAAGAATAATCTGATTTATGTTTGACATTTTGGCTACATGTGTTTCAAAAAATCTGCCAGGGAATCGCACCATAATAGAGAACGGTCTCATATAATAAATATCATTCTTCATGGTCAGCATATTTGAATATATAATGTGTAAAAACAAGATTGGTGCTGCCGGAAGCGGATTTTTAAATATTACTGCTGTAATTGTATAGACACAACATATCATCAAAAGATTCGGAATAATATAGATCAGAGAATTCACGCAAAAATCAATTGGTGTTACTGGAAAGCCCGATTCTAAAGACGTTTTCAAACACAGCATAAAGAATATAACATTCAAAATCACTAATACTCCCAGCATACTAATGAATCCGCTTATTACTTTCCCACATATATATTGGACTGCCGTAACAGGCTTTGTATGTAATAATTCATAGGTACTTTTTCGTGTATCCTGAATAAATAAAAATGATAGCAAGACTGTTGCAAAAAAAGCCATATGCAATCCTGCAAAATCCGTAAATTTTTTGGCAAAGTACCAGGAAAAAGAATGTTCAGATAATTTCCGCTCGATATAATGATTGATTTCTTCTGCTGTCCCCTTATGAATTTCAAGGTCATCATAAGCATATATTGCATTATAATAGCCATATTGGGATTCCAAAAACTCAGAAGCAGTCTTTACATCCATATTCTGAATTTCTTTCATTACATGATCTGCTTCCTGCCTGCTAAATCCAAAACCATTTTTGGAGGTGTCCATTAACGTCTCTTTGATCGTATCTTCCCACTCCCTTCTTCTTTCTTTATCATCAGATGTGGGAATGTACCCATCCATGACATCAGCATCTTCCAATGCTACGTCATTTTGTGTGATCTTTTCATTCGGTTTGATATAATGAATTTGCAAATACGATGACAGACATTGATACATACTGGCAACTATAATAATCAAGCCAATCCACAAAACAGGGTTCTTTAAATAATCAAGTATACTTCTTTTTATGATTGTTTTCATTGTATCTCTTCCTTTCTTTATTTCTTTAACAACATCATACAAATCAATTCTCAATAAATTCACAACAAAAAAGACTAAAACCACTTTATTTGTGATTTCAGCCTTATAAAGTATTTTTATTCAGCTTTGAAAAGAGTTTCTACATGAGCACCGCCTTGTCTGGCATTATATATTTTCAAATTTCCTCCATGCTTTTCACAGAAAATACGAGAAATATACATACCAAGGCCAAAATGCTTTAAATCATCTTGTGGATTCTTATGATAAAATGGTTCTGTTACTTTTTCCTCAGTATCCACAAACCCTATTCCATCATCTTCAACAGAAATTATAAGAAAACCATCCTTTTTCTTTATCTGCAAAGCAATACTTTTTTGTGCATATCGAACCGCATTTTCCAGTAAGTTGTCTGTCACTTCCATGACAAGTTCCTCATCCACTTTCACAATGTTTTGTTCCTGCACTCTTTCTACCTTACATAATTTACTTTCCTTCTTGGACAGCATGGCAGCTTCTGCCTCAATCTTTTTTGCCAGTTCCGATAATTCTATCTCTGAGCATTGCAGTTCCCTCTGTTCTAAATGGGACATTTTTCTCATGTTTTCCGTGAAATGCTCTATACGGTCAATCTGATACATGCCTGTTTGTAAGATATCAATAACATCCTCTGTTTTTATACTCTCAGAAGAAACAAACTCTAAGAGCATTTCCTGATACCCTCGCAATATGGAAAGTGGAGAACGTATATCATGTGCAATTGCATTCCGCAAAGCCTTCTCGTCATCAATCATTCGCCACATCTTTCTGTTGTTATCTGCTAAAGCACTTCGCATCATTTCAAATTCTTTACACAAAGTTCCCATCTCATCTTTATTTTCATAGGACACATGAAAATCCAGTTCATTATCTGCAATCATTTGTGAGGCATCTTTTAGTTCCTGTAGAGGTGTCTTTAACTTATTTTTATAAAAAAAGAATACCGCAACAACACTCCCAACAATCGAAAAAATCAGTACCGAATATGTTTCCATAAAGTCACACATTTCCGAAAGATGATAGTCCAAACGATTCATCTGCGATTGATTAGGTCTTGATATCTCAATCTCGTATTTCTTTCCATATTGCTGAAACACGTCCGTATAATCTGCATAATCAATATATTTTTCCCATATTTTATTCTGCATATTTCCTGCAAAATGAACTGTAAATCCAGATAACAGAAATGCTGCCGTTAAGCTGATCACAAAATAAAGCAGAATTGTTTTTTTCAGTGACAAGTTTCTTATTTTTTCCATCGGTATCCAATCCCCCATACAGTTTCTATGTATTCTTTTTCTGAATAATCCGCTATTTTTTTCCTTATACGCCGTACTAATTCCGTTATCGTTCTACTGTCCCCTTCCGCATCATATCCACAGACTTGTGCATATATACGTTCTTTATCAAACACCTGCCCTGGATGCATGGATAAGAATTCAATAATCTGATATTCAATTTTTGTGAACTCCATCCTGTGTCCGGCTATAGCTACTATTTTTTCAGAATAATCAATCAGCATTTCATCCATGAAACGGTATTCCGTTTTTTGTTGATGCCTTTCTTCTCTCTTTATGTTTGTGACAATCCTTGCTTCCAACTCCCGAAGACTAAATGGTTTCGTAATATAATCATCCCCACCTGAAAGCAACCCATTAATTTTATCATCTTCGTCAACTCTTGCTGTCAGAAATAAAATTGGACATAACACTTTACTGCGTATCAGACGACATACTTCAATCCCATCCATGCGTGGCATATTGATATCCAACAAAATAATATCCGGTTTCATTTTTATTTTATTTAATGCTTCCATTCCATCTGTAGCCGTAATGGTTTCATATTGTTTCATATTAAAATAACTACAAAGCATTTTCACCAATTCTTTATCATCATCGACAACTAAAATCTTGTATTTCATCCAAACCACCTCCAGTATCCATATTATACGATAAAAAACAATGAAATCACAACAAGAGTACATGAAGAACGTAAGCACAATATATCTTTTTTCTCAATTCCTGCTCAATTTCCCCTCAATGCCTTTTTCCTCCGATTTTCGTATGCTTATCCCACAGCAGAGCAGTACCACACCGGTACGACCTGCTGAATCAATCAATACGAAAACGGAGGTATTTTTTATGCGAGAACTCAGAAACACCAAAATCATTGCTGTAGATCATGGCTACGGCAATATGAAAACAGCAAACACCGTCACCCCAACTGGCATCAAAGCCTATGAAACTGAACCAATCTTCACCGGGAATATTCTGGAATACAACGGCATTTACTACCGGATCGGCGAAGGACACAAAGAATTTATCCCGGATAAAGCTATGGACGAAGAATATTATCTTCTGACGCTAATGGCTATTGCAAGGGAACTGAATGTCTTTTCCATCCGTGAAGCAGATGTTCATCTGGCTGCCGGACTTCCTCTGACATGGATCAGAAATCAAAGAGAAGCTTTTCGTTCCTATCTGCTCCAGAATCCAGAAGTCCATTACCGTTTCAACGGCAAAGAATATCATCTCCGCTTTGTGGGATGTAGCCTTTACCCACAGGGATATCCGGCTATTGTAAACCACCTTGGAAATTTCAAGGGAACTAATCTCCTTGCAGATATCGGAAACGGAACCATGAACATTCTGTATATCAACAATAAGAAAGCACAAGAAAGCCGATGCTGGACAGAAAAACTTGGTGTAAACCAATGCATGATTGCTGCAAAGAACGCTGTTCTGGACAAATTTGGAGTGAAGATTGAAGAATCTACAGTAGAACAGATTCTGCGGTTTGGAACAGCTGACATTTCAGCACCATATATGGATTGTATCAGTTCTATTGCCAGACAGTATGTGGCAGAACTTTTTTCCACACTCCGCAAATATGAATACAATCCTGACCTAATGCGCCTGTATGTAGTTGGCGGCGGTGGATGTCTGATCCGTAACTTCGGAACGTATGACAAATTACGAGTCACCATCATTGATGACATCTGCGCCACCGCCAAAGGTTACGAATCTCTGGCTTATATGAGCCTGAAAAGGAGGGGATAAACCATGCAGAACAATATCCGCAACACAAACCTGCGCTTTAATCTGGACAAAGAACAGCAACGGAGAGCCTGGGAATATTTACAGACGATGGACAGGCAGGATTTTAAATCTTACAGTCAGGTAATCTCTCTTGCACTGGTAGATTATTTTGACCGCTACTACCGCACACAGGCTGATCCTTATCTGGAAACAAGAGAACGGGAAGAACTTTTTGTGAAACAGATTGTAGATGCAGTGGAAAACAGTCTGAAACAGGCATTGCCACTTTTTCTTTCCGGACTGACTGCAGGCATGGCGCAAAGGGAGCCCCAAATCAGGGCATCCTTTCCAGCACCTGAAAATTCACAGCCAGATAGTGATGTAGACTGGGATTTTCTTGGGGAATAAACCCTTTTGATTGGAGGTGAACACATGACTGACTTTCTGACAGCAGACACCAACCTGCCATCTTATATGATGTTTCCCCGTTTCCTTCTGGACATGGAAATAAACGAAACTGCCAAAATGCTTTATATTATCCTGCTCGACCGGGCAAGGCTTTCCCAGAAAAATGAGGGGTGGTCAGATACAGACGGTCATGTGTTCATTTACTTTACGATTGAAGCACTGGCAGAAGTTCTCCACAAAAGCCAGATGACGGTTAAAACTGCTCTGGCAGTACTGGAAAAACAGGAGCTTATCTTCCGAAAACGGCAGGGTCCCGGACAGCCCAATCGGATTTATGTAAAACTCCCAAAAGAAACCATCCACTATACAGACAGATTTCTTTCCCTAAGACAGACAAAAAACTGTCCTATTGACAGACAGGATTCTTTCCCTGATACAGACAGAAAACTGTCTGGTAATAAGAAAGAGATAAAAAAGAACAATTTAGCAATAAGAGGGAGTAAGGAGCCACTCTCACCCTATGGAAAATTTCAAAATGTTTTTCTGTCAGAAAAAGAGCTTGAAGATATCCGGCAGACAATCCCTGACTGGAAGGATTATATTGAACGCTTATCCGGTTATATGGCTTCTACCGGAAAGCAATATCAGAACCACGCAGCTACCATCATCAGTTGGGCAAGACAGGATCATCCTGCTTCCCGACAACGAAATTACGAAAGTGAGGAATACGAAACATTATGACAAAATTTATAGAAAAACCAACAGCTATAACCCCAAACAGAGAGCTTCAGTCTGATGAATATTTTAACGAAACAGACCACCTGATCTACTGTTCCAAATGCAATACGCCAAGGCAATGCAGGCATGAATTACAGGGAAAGGTTCTTATTCCTTCCATCCGCTGTAAATGCCAGCAGGAAATCTTTGAGCAGGAAGAAGCCCAGAGAAAACTTCATGAAAAACAAATGGAAATAGAGCATCTTAAAACCAGCGGCTTACAGGACAAAGCACTCTATGACTACACTTTTGCCAGGGATAACGGCATCAATCCGGAAATAAAACTGGCACACAATTATGTAAGCAACTGGGAAGAGATGAGAGCAAATGCTTCCGGACTTCTCATCTGGGGTGATGTCGGTACTGGAAAATCTTTTTTTGCAGGCTGCATTGCCAATGCCCTTCTGGAAAAAGGCGTTCCTGTACTGATGACCAACTTTTCCCGAATTCTAAATACCCTTACCGGAATGCATTTTGAAGACAGAAACCAGTTCATCAACAGCTTAAACCGCTACAGTCTTCTGATTATTGATGATCTCGGAATTGAGCGGAACTCTGACTTTGCACTGGAACAGGTATTCAATGTGATCGACAGTCGTTACCGCAGTAAAAAGCCCCTGATCATAACGACCAATCTCACTTTATCAGAGCTGAATAACGCCGCTGATATCGCACACAAACGAATTTATGACCGTATTCTGGAGAGATGTATTCCTGTCCGTATCAATAACCGGAATATTCGTCAGGACAATGCAACAGCTAATTTAAAACAGGCAAAAAGAATTCTGTTAAACAATCATGCTCCGAACCAGAACTGAAGCAAAGAAGCATAACACGATAATTATTCTTCACTGACAGTGGTACTACTTTCTTTCCTTATTTATCACCAGAAACATGCCACTGTCAGTTATCCGAAACTATAGTACCAAACCATAAGATTTTAAAACCAATACTGCCCGGATACGGGCATAAAAAGGAGGTGCCAGATATGGCAGATAAAAAAATCATGACACCGGAAGAAAAAGCACTTTTACAGGCAAGACACCGCCAAGAAGAAGCCGAAGCAAGAAATCGCAAAAAAGAACGTGATGCCAGAACACACCGATTAGTCCAGGAAGGAGCCATTTTGGAAAGTATTGTTCCCCATATTAAAGAAATGGATTTGGATTCCCTGAAACGGGAGCTGATAATCCGGCTACGAGGAATGTAAACGCACAAGTTCTACTCCCGAAGGGCGCACTTACTCACCACCCGATAAATCGGGCGGTGGTATCCCCTACGGGGCTCGTGCGCTCTGCCGAGGGCTTTTCCGCTGTTGCAGGCAACATCGAAAGGAGGTGCCAGATATGGCAATTTATCATATGCAAGCCAAAGTTGTCAGCCGTGGTTCCGGACGTTCCGCTGTCGCAGCTTCTGCTTATATGAGCTGCAGCCGGATGTACAATGATTACGATGGCATCCAGCATGATTACACCAGAAAGCATGGACTCATTTATCAGGAAGTATTGCTTCCACCGATGGCTTCACCAGAATGGAAAGACCGTGAACAACTCTGGAATGCTGTGGAAGCTGCAGAAAAAACAAAAGACAGCCGACTGGCAAGGGAATTTGTTGTCGCACTTCCCGTTGAATTAGATAAGGACAGTAATATTTCTCTTCTAAAAGATTTTATTCAAAAGAACTTTGTAGATATGGGCATGTGCGCTGACTTTGCTATTCACGATACGGATGGACACAATCCTCATGCACACATTCTGCTTACCGTCCGTCCACTGAACGAAAACGGAACATGGCAGTATAAAACAGAAAAAGAATATCTCTGCATAAAAAATGGAGAAGAAAAAGGATTTACAGCTACTGAATTCAAAGCTGCTCAAAAAGATGGCTGGGAAAAGCAATACAGATATAAAGTTGGGAAAAAGAAAGTTTATATGACCGCATCTGTCGCACAGGAAAAAGGCTATGACCGCATCGACAAGCATCCAAAAAGCAGCCGCTATGGCAGACAGAATCCCATTTCTGAACAATGGAACAGTGATGAGCAACTCTGTATCTGGAGAGCAAACTGGGCAGATACTGTAAATGAAATGCTTGCCCACAATCAGATAAATGCATCCATTGATCACCGCAGCTTTGCAGATCAGGGAATCACCGAACAGCCGACCATCCACGAAGGCTATATTGCTCAAAACATGGAAAAGAAAGGAATGATAGCTGACCGCTGTGAAATCAACCGCCAGATTCGTGCAGATAACCAAATGCTCCGGGAATTAAAAGCTCAGGTAGAGAAACTGGCTCAAGCTGTCAAAAATTCTATTCCTGTAATTGCAGAAACAATGGAAACTATCCGAAATCATATGATCTTTACACAATATCATTTACTTCATAATGAGATGCAAAAAGAAGTAATTCATGATTGGATGAATCATTTTAATCCAATACTGAATAAATACAACACCGTTAAAAAGAAACTCAAAGCTAAAGTTACAGAACGGAAAGAGCTGAATGTAGAAAAAGAGAAAACCAGTATTTTGAATCCCATCCAGCATATAAAATTGAATCAGCAGCTTACAACTGTTACCGAAGAAATTGAAGAACTGAAATCAAGGAAAGAGCAGCTAATCTTCCAGGCACAATGCTCTACTGATAAAGATATGATGAATCTATCCAAGAAATATGACCAGATGAATAACAATCTTGATATTCTTGATTCTCAGGACATCTCCCTTAAAAAACAGCTTGAAAAAGACGCCGTTGCTTTCCGGGAAGAAAAATTTCGTCCTGATCCAGAACAATACACAGAATTGCTGGACACCAGAATCCAGATACGTCCTGATTTTCGGGATAAGCTGATCGAACAGCTTAAAGGTACTTTCGGTAAATATTATGACTATCACCGTCGTGATATTGCAGCCAATGAGGTGGATTATCTCAATGTGGAAGATCCTGATGTCTTCTCCCATCGTGCATGGGAACTGAAATATCAGAGGAAACGGGAAATACGGCGAAATCAGCCTGCTCAATCTAAGAAAAAATCACATGATATGGAATTGTAACCGTCTTTGAATAGATAATATGTTCTTACAAATCTCTTGTTCAAAAATGAGTTTTTTTCAAAAAAGCGTATGGATTTAAAACTTCCATACGCCTTTTTATATTCCGTTCTTCAAATTGTCTAAAAGTTGACTAAAAATATATCACCGTTCATATGATGCAATAATTTCTTTGCTATCTGCTGTTTTATAATCAATTGTTCCCAAATTACCAATCAAGTCAAATGTCATATCTGCATTAACCTGCAATTGATCTTCAAGTTTGACTGCCGACGGCTCATCTTTTAGAAAAACTGTTAATCCATAAGGCTCTGTTTCAGACTGTATCTCTATACTGTCATATGAGTATCCCTCTGGATACTCTTGACCGCTTACAATATTTATAACATTTGAAGAATCTCCTACATAATCTGTCTTATACTGCGATAAATCAGGAATTTCGTACAATTTTTCTTTTTTTCCGCACGCTGAAATCAACATGATTGACATGGCGACTAACATAATTGCAAGTACTTTTTTCTTCATAGAAACACCTCCCGAAAGCTTTATTCAACACTTTTCGATTTGAGTAAAAGGCCAAGGGACTTTAATGTCCCTTATGCTTTTCTCTTTTCTTTCGCTGTTTCAGTTCAAACATTCGCTGCTCTTCTGCCTCTTTTTTCTTGCGTCTTTTCTCTTTGCGTTCCTGCTTGTTCTGTTCCTGCTGTAATTTCAACGCCTGTTGCGATTTTGTACCAATGCCTATTTCCAGCATCTGCTTCTTTACTTCCCGCTGCATCCGTTTCGGATTTCTTTTGATATCCTTTACAACAGTTTCAACAACCGAACTGAATTTCAAACTGAAATAGCACTTTTGAATATATTCCTGTACTTCATAATCTTTTGGCTCTGCACCAAATGTTACCTTTGCCACAGATAGTTTACCATCTTCGATGCGTTCAAAGATTCCCACCCAAAACGGCTCTTCAAAAAATACTGTCAGCTTTCCATTTACTTTGTCCATAAGAATCCCTCCTAAAATTGATTGAACAAAGAATGGACAACCCGGAGGGGCAGGTTACTTACCCTATTTATATAGGACGGCCGGGCTACCTACCGGCTCTGGCACATCAAAGATGTACGTTGCGTTTTTATCTTTGCGTTTATAATCAAGCCATATGGCACGATTAACTTAATTCTATAACTTCTAAGTTGCATTCCTCAAAAATCTTCTTGCTTCCTAAGATTCTATCTTCTGTTCAAATCATACCATATGATTAATGCATTTTCTATATACTTTCTTGATACCCAGCAAAAACCAGAAAAAAGCTCCCGAAGGAGCTTTCCACGTTCTAAATGTATGCTAATTCGCTTAACACAATCTCTTCTGCATCATTCCTTATTTCCCATGAAGAATGTTGTAAATTAGTAATATCCACAACGATAACAGGTAATTTAATTATTCGTATTTTTTCCCGATAATGTAAATCGAAACTACCATACCACCTAATATCATAATTAAGAAAATTTTACTTAAAATATCCCATAAAGCTATATTGAGACAATTGATTATTATAATACCTGCAAGAGGATATAGAACAACCGTTGCAAGTGTCCAAATTTTTAAAGTTGTACAGATGTACATCCAATTTCCGTTGTTAAAGGATAAACCAACTAGATGTATTCTAAAAATTCCTTGTGAAACATAATTTATCTTGTTTGCATCATAATATGTTGGTAATATGTCTTTAGCAAAGAAACAAAACCATGCACCAAATAAAAGCATTAACCCTGTAACCAGCAATATATCATCTTTCATCTCAGCTATTGAATTCCCAGATACGACTAACATAATAATTTCTGTAATAGATATTAAAAAGCATAGCAAATATGCTAATATCCAGTTTTTTCTATGCTGATGAATAGAATTCCTAACAGCCATATCGAGAGAGCCTACTACCAATTCCTCGACTTCTTTTGTATCAATATTTTTCTGTGTATCTATTTTTTCTCCACGTAACAATTCTGTAACGGTAACATCTAATATATCAGCTATTGGTATGAGTAATACGACATTAGGCATACTAAGACCAGTTTCCCTTAGTTAAAGATATGACCCCTCATTATCAGTCTACTTTTCCAATAAATCGGTAGTATATCTCTATTTCCTGTATTCTTTCGTTATCCTCATTCGTTGTTGCTTCGTGAATAAGGATTTTTTCTATCATTGCATTTAACAACGGTGCTGTCAGTTCCTTTGGTACGGAATACTCCTTAATTAACTCAATCCACTTTTCAGCACCTATCATATCCTGTTCCATTTTACTTAATTCTTCTCTTAGGTTGGTTATCTGCTGTTCCAGTTCTATCTGTTCTTTTTGATATTTCCCCGACAGCATGATGAAGTTTCGTTCCGTTATCTTCTCACAGGCTCTATCTTCATACATTTTCGTAAACAAGCGGTCAATCTCATTTTGTCGGTTCTCGGCTTTCTTCAAGGCACTTGCCTTTTTCTTCTTTTCCCGTATTCGCTCTGCATTCCCAGCCTTTTGTATCTTATTCAACACCTTTTCTTCGTCTTGCTGTACTGCCTTAGCCCAATACTGCAATCGTTCCAATACGGCTTGATACAACACATCATAACGGATATAGTGCATAGAACAAGTACCTTTGCCAAACTGTCCGTAGTAACTGCAAGCATAATAACTGTATGGCGTTTTATTTGCCTTATTTGTCGCAAACCGCATAGACCAGCCACAATCCGCACACTTGACAAGCCCTGCAAATATCGGCGTTGCTTTTTCCTTTGTCTGTCTACGCCTTGATTTTATCTGTTCCTGCACACGATAGAACACTTCTTTGTCAATAATCGGTTCGTGGGTATTTTCTACTCGAAACCATTCACTTTCGGGCTTACGCACTTTTTTCTTGCTCTTGAATGAAACTGTTGATTGTCGATTATGAACGCTGTTTCCGATATAGACTTCACTTTTTAAAATTGCCTTGACATGAGCAATCGTCCACTCATAACGCTTGCTTTCGGGCTTTCCCTCAAAGATATGTGCAAAAGTACCGTACCTTGTGAAATTCAGCCAAGACGCTGTCGGAACTTTTTCTTCTCGCAGTACCTTTGTGATTTTTGCACTACCGTAACCTTGATAGGCTAGGGAGAAGATTTTTTCAACAATCCATTTTGTTTCCTCATCAACCAGCAGTTTTCCTTTAATGTCGGGGTGTTTCTTATATCCTAACGGAGCATAAGCCCCATAATACGCACCCTCTGCAAATTTTGTCTTAAATGCCGATTTCACTTTACGGCTTGTATCTCTTGCCACCCATTCATTGATGATATTTTTAAATGGTGCAATCTCACTTTCGCCTTTTTCGCTGTCTACCCCGTCGTCAATCGCTATGTAACGGACATTATGGCTGGGAAAATACAATTCTGTATATTGTCCTGTCATAATATAATTTCTGCCAAGTCGGGAAAGGTCTTTCGTTACAACACAGTTGATTTTTCCTGCCTCTATATCTTCAATCATTCTTTGAAAACTCGGTCTTTCAAAATTTGTTCCCGACCAGCCGTCATCAATATACTCATCAATCACATTCAAATGATGTTCTTTTGCATATAGATGCAACATACTTCTTTGTGTGGTAATGCTGGAACTTTCGCCCTGTAATTCATCATCTCGGCTTAACCTAAGATAAAGTGCAGTATTGTAAATCTGTTGTTTCATTGTCAGTTATCCTCCTTTATAACTAACCCATGTTTACAATACCTGCTTGCAAGTAAAGTATAACATGGGTTATTTTTCACATTCAATCTATTTCTTACAACTGCACCGAATTTATGCGATTGTCTGCTTTGCCTTTTCAAGCATAACATCAGTCAGAAGTTCTTCCATTGTCTTTCCATTTTCAGAAAAATGCTCTTTTACAACAATCTTTGTTTTTCCTCTGTTGCCAATGCCACGCTTATTATTTGTCTTTTCTTGCCTTGTTTTTACAATATCAGCAATAACACATACCCCCCTTTCTGTAAAAATCTTTTCTAAACAATTCAATGGCATTTGTCATAGCCCACAGGAGTTCCACCTCTGCATAGTTCTTATGTAGCCGTACCCATTGCGTGCGACGCTCTGAACGCTCAAGCTGTGGCTGTACGGGAGTATCATTATCAGACAGGACAGGTCATGGCGATAAAAGAGGACAAATCTTTTACAGGAACACAAATAGGTTATCGCTCGCTTTTGCTGGAGAAAGGTCATGGCGTATCTGTTTCAACGGCTCGCTGTCTGTCTAAGGTATTGAATTGCTTTATTCAGTTGTCAAAGAACACAAAAGAAGAAAATCGTCTTTCCTATATATCGCGTTGGAAAAGAGCAAAAGCGTAACCAATATTCAAAACTTTTTTCTTTTCCTGTACCATATAGGGAAAGAAAGTGTCATTCTGCTAAGTTGCTGATGAAAAAACTTCTTTTCATACCCTAACTACCCATGCAACACCGTTATTGCCAACTATGGAATGAAAGATTTTCTTTGCTCCATATAGGGAACGGCAACTGCCAAAGGTTAAGTTGAGAATGAAAATATTTTCTTCTTTCACTCCATATAGGGAATGGAAACCTCGATTTAATGAGTAGTTTTGAAAAAAAGTTAGATTTCCTTTCCTCGCACCATATCTGTACGCAAGTAGCCGTTTTGTTGCAGATTTTTTGAAGAAATTAAAAAATACCGTCATTCCCTTGTGGAACAGCGGTATCTTTCTCAATCATATCTGCTATGTCTGTTGTCATTTGTTTAATTTTTAATTCCTGCTTTTCTGTTAGTCTTGTATGTCTGTCGATTTCTTCCAGATAATTTGCTCCTGTTTGCTTTTCAATCTCTTTTATCATCAATAAAGAGGGCATGACCTGTCTTTCTAACCAACGTTTTGTTTTATCCATATTGACAGCAACAGGCGTCATAATAAACGGAAGTGAAGTCGTTACATTATCTAAAAATATATCCCATAAAATATAAACGGGAAAATCTATCTGTGTGAGGATAAGGCTTGCTATGGTCTGTTCGGGATTTCTTGAAAAAACAAGTTGTTCTATCGTTTGTTCTGCTTTTCCACTTTTTAAACGAATTTCAAATCGGTTCTTAATGTCTGTTTTTATACCTTTGCTTTTTTGTTCCTTTTCTTTTTCATACAAGCAAAAGTAAATAGAACTATTCTTTGAACCGATATAAAAAGTTTTTGCAGTATCTCCATGTGTACCCGATAATTTTCCGCTGTCTACTGCTTCATGGGTTCTTGAACGTTTCCATACCTTGTTGGCATAATAACGTTCTCTTAGAATTTCTATATCCAGCAATCCGCCCATATCATTGACCGCCAAATCTATGCGTTTAAAAACACCTTGATAATCTATACAACTGCTTAAAAAGTAATACCAGTCTATCCCTCTTGCCTGTAAAACATATTCCAAGTTTCGACACCCCATACCTCTTAATTCCAATAAAACACCCATAGAACTATCTTTAGAAGCATTTACACTAATATCCCCATAGATATACTGTTCTTCATAACCAAACATTCCGTAATCTTCATGTATAAAATATTCGCTTTTCATTGCCAGTACATTTTTTATAATTTCCAATGCGTCTGTGGTAGGAAAACGAACACGCAGATAGTCAATCGTTAAAGTGAAAGGCTGTGTACAATTACAATAATCAAGATAATGTAAAAGTATATGTTTCATTTCTTTACTGGCTTTTGTTTTTCCGTTTTCAATTTCATTTAAGTTCTGCCTGCTAATTTGCAATTCCTGTGCCAGTCGTGATTGAGAATAATCACAGGCATTTCTCTTTTGCTTTAATGTTTCAATAAATTCTATATCATTCATGCTTCATTCCTCCAATCAAAAAAGGCATATACTCATAGGAGCATACACCTTGTATCTTATATTTATTTTCTATTGATATGCTATTTTAGACCTGTCGGGTAAAAAGAATATGGTGTGAAGTGAAATAAGTTCTTATAACCTTATAAATCGTTGCATATCAGCAGTTTTGTATTTATTTTTTCTCTTGTCTTTTGTAATAGTACCCCCCTGTTAGATAACGGGGGCTTTATGGCTCGCTGACGCTCGCCCCACCGTCAGAGTGAACCAGCCGTTTGCCAGCAAAACTGGCATGGCTTGATGTCTTACGACCGCCACCACGTCTGGATCACTCCGGCGGTGTTGCTGTCTTGCCTACCATTTCCTCATTTTCCGTGTACTTATATCCAACACCTCTGACAGTGACGATATAGCGTGGTCTGTCCGGCTCCGGCTCAATCTTCTTTCTTAATTTTCGTATGAATGAAGTCAGATTATTAGGGTCTGCCGGATAGTCATATCCCCATACATTTTCATAAATCTGTTCTTTGGTAAAAACCTGCTCCTTATGAGAAATGAGAAAATAAAGTAAATCAAACTCTTTTGCTGTAAGCTGTATGATATTGCCTGTTTTGTTTGATACAGTACGAGTAAAAGGATTGATTATAAAATCTGTCCTGTCTTGTTGTATATAAGCAGGAGTGGTACATATCTTTTTCGATAGCCATTCAACTGTTTGCTGGAAATAATGTTCTTCATTATCCCAAAATTCTGCTACTAATATCTTCCCATAGTATCACCTGCGCTTTTAAAGATTATTTTTCAAATATCAAATCAATTCTTCTAAAACCGCCATGTGCATCTATTAAAGTAGGAATAAAACCAACATAAGAATATCCCTCTTTAGCATATTTGTTGATTATTTCTTTTGGTTCAGAAGCAGAATGGAATAGCACACCTTTTGCCTCAAATTTCACTTCTACATACTTATATTCTTTCATAATCATCAATACCGCCTTTCAATTATCTAAATGTTTTTCTAATTTCTTCTAATTCTTCTTCGTTTTCAACCCAATTTTCTGCATATCCACATGAACAACAAACATAACGTATTACAGGGATTTTCCCAAATAGCGTATAAGTGCTTGTGTAAATATTATTTCCGCTGGCATGGCGGTTAGGGTTATCTGGAATACGAACAATATCGGTTGAGCCACATTTAGGACATGATTTAGTATTTTTCATTTATATTCTCCTCACAACAGCAATTATTTTTTGTTACGTTTGATAAAAAACCAATATGCAAATACAATCAAGGCAAGAACACATAAAATACTATCCATGAAATCACCCACTTTATATACCTTTCTTTTTATCCTCTTTTTTCTTTTTGCGTTCCTTATATATCTTATTCCTTAAAGGAATACCACCGCACAGCAGTAGTACAACAGCCAATATTGTAAAGTCCATATGATTGCTCCTTTTTAAAATTCTTTTTTGTTCATAATTGACAAACTGATTTTCATTGAAACCAATAACATCAACAAAGCGATAATAATTGCAATAGCGATAAGAACTCCCATGCTTACAGTTGGCAAATTATCTAACAGACTAACTAAATCAATATTGAAAATGGCTTCTGCTCCTTTCACGATAACGAGAGTGATTACTGCCAGACCGCCAAATGCACCAATCATAGCAATTCTTCCTTTATCTCCACCGAATTTTATCTGAAAAGGAAGCATGATTGCTTGAACGACAATCATAATAGGTAAAATCATCAATGAACTCTGTACTAAGTCTGTAATAGGTAATGTATCTTTCAATACAGTTGTAATTATTCCTAAAACAGTTGCCAAAACCCAAGCCATACACCCCAATAATAGACCAAGAAAGTATTTTTCACTCACATAATGATTACGTGTAATAGGTAATGTAAACAGAAACGCATTTCCATTATCAAAATCATCATAACTGATTGTGCTTACTGTAAAAAGTGATACAATGAAACTCAGAAAACCTAATGGGAATATCACATCATCAGTAAATATCATCATTCCGATTACAATCGCCAAAATGAGCAACAGAAAATTTTTCTGTAACATCATCAATTTCAAATCTTTTACGAACAAACCTTTCATTGTTCTGTCCCCCTTATCATCATGGTAATGACTTCATCTATTGTACCTTTTTCAATGGCAATTTTAGGATAATTCTCCATATAATACTGTTTCTGATTTGTCAGACAGCTATATCCATATGTTTCTTTTTTGGAACGCAATATAAACTGTTTATCCAGCTTGCTGTATTGTTCTGCGTCTACTTTTAATAAAGCATAGTCACTAAGAAGAACGTCCGTATCTTCATGCAGAATAATTTTTCCGTCATGTATCATATAAAGGTCATCACATAGCGACTCCAAATCACTGGATATATGAGAGCTGATTAAAATGGAGCGTTCTTCATCTTTTTCCAGAAATTCTCTTAACATTTCAAGCAATTCGTCTCTTGCGATTACATCTAAACCTGCTGTCGGTTCATCCAGTATCAGCAGTTTTGCATTGTGTGAAATTGCAACCAGCACTTTTAATTTTGCTTTCATTCCTGTTGAAAATTCTTTTATCTGTTTATTCATAGGTAGTTGAAATTTCTGTACCTGTTCTATAAATAGTGATTTGTCGAATTTTGAGTACATATTCTGCAATATAGGGATAATATCTTTTATCTTCAGATACCCACTAAAACCAGAATCCGACAACACTACACCCAATTCCTCTTTATCTTTTGCTGTGAAGTCTTTTCTGTCCTTTCCAAGTATGGTAATATTTCCGCCGTCAGTTGAAATCAAACCTAATATCGCCTTAAATGTTGTGCTTTTTCCAGCACCATTTTGTCCAATCAAGCCTGTTACACATCCAGACATAAGCTCTAATGAACAATCAAGAGAAAAATTATCATAATGCTTTTTCAAGTGTTCAATTTTTAACATACATCAGCCCTCCAATATCAACTCAAATAAACTTTTTATATCTTCATCACTAATACCACATCGTCTGCCTTTTTGGATAGCCTGCTCCAAATCCGCTTCCAATTCTTTTTTCTGTTCTTCCAAAAGCAGTTCTGTATTTGTAGCCGCTACATAAGTGCCTTTTCCATGTACTGTAACCGTAAAACCCTCACTTTCCAAATTGTCGTAAGCTTTTTTTACAGTTAAAGCACTTATTTTTAGTTCCTTAGAAAGTGTACGGACAGATGGAAGATTGTCGTTTTCCTTTAGTTCCCCGTTGCGTATGAGCATTTTAATCTGGTCAACAATCTGTTCATATATGGGAACCATTAGGGAAGTATTGATTATAATTTTCATTCTTTATATCCTTCCTTCTTTTCTTGATAACAGTATATAACAGTTACAAACTGTTGTCAAGTGTTATATAGTGTTTGTTTTAAATTTTCTTTTGAAATTAAAAACATGCAAATCAATATAGAAATGCATGTTAAAAAATATAGTATTCTATTGTAATTCCTTTAACGCAAGCAGGTGTTTCATGGATTGTTTCTAATATCCTTTTGTTGGGGAAACTCCACGTTCCCATTTGCTGACCGTTTTATCTGATACATATAATTTTTCAGCCAAATCCTTTTGAGTTAAATTCTTTTTCTTTCTTAATTCGGTTACAAATAAACCGAATTTTTCATTACTAATTTGATACATACATCCACCTCCTGCACACATATTATAATGGGAGTACGCATAAATCAATCGACTAGCAGTAGAATTGCAGAATATTAGCACAAATATATCAAATAATCTCCCCATTATAATTATTTCTGTGAAGTTATATTCGGATATTTTTTAAGCCATACTATGAAGTAATTAAATCTGTGTAACTTATAACCATGGCAGAAAAAAACAACCTTCCGGAACTTAGAAATGGTCACCTGATATGGAATTGTAATTTGATTCTTCTTTGAACCCTTACAAATGCAGAAGCTGAACAAATAGGAGTTTTCTTCCTACCTGTTCAGCTCTTTATTTACCTGTAAATCAATTCTTTTAACACAATCTCTTCTGCCATATTACGAATACCATTTACCGCCCTAACCCATTCCATCTGGTCACGAGCTTTCATTTCTTCCGTAATGCCCTGCCTCTCCATCATCTGATGCACCAGAACTTCCATTCTCTCCTGCGCTTCATCATCCACAAGATTCAGATGTTCCACCAGTCTGTCTTCCAACATATACAGTGAATACATTGCCGGACAATGCTCTTTCAGATACGTTTTCCGCATTATTCCATATTTTCCATAATGCGGTTCTTCATCTGTACTGACAAGATTCGGATAGTAAATTCCGTCTGCTCCCAGTGTGTAGGTTCCACCCATTTTTTCAAATGTGCTTTTCATGTGTTATTCCTCCTTGAAATCAGCGATATCCTTAAATCATCGCAAAATATTTCAGGGCAGCCTTGATAGCATCTTCTTTCTCTTTCGGACACTGTGGCACTTTTGGATTTTCTGTCTTTGGCAGATTATAGTTCTCTCCTACTTCAATTCCACATTTCCTTTTGATTTGAGAAATATATAAATTTGAAACCTTCAAGCCAAATTCTTTCAGCACATAATCTTTGATTTCCTGATAGGTCGCTTTCGTCTCTGCACTGGTTGCATCCAGCTCATCTAAGTCTAAGTCGATCTCTATCGTGTCATCTGGTTTTTGTTGGGACAAAAGAACAACCGTCTCCACATTCCCCGTAAACGGGAACATATCCACGCCCACGCACTTCTCCACCCGGTAGCCTCTGCCCTGCAGAAGCTCCAGATCACGCGTCAGACTGGTGGGCTTACAGCTGATATAGACAATCCGGTTTACGCCGAAATCAATGATCTTCTGCAGCGCCTTGGGGTGGATGCCGTCACGGGGCGGATCCAGGACGATGAGGTCCGGCTTGTCCGTCAGCCCGTCGATGACCTTCAGCACGTCGCCTGCGATGAAGGAGCAGTTGGTAAGGCCGTTCAGTTCCGCATTGACCTTTGCGGCCTCCACTGCTTCTTCCACAATCTCCACACCTACTACCTTTTTGGCCACCGGGGCCAGCATCTGGGCGATGGTGCCGGTGCCGCTGTAGAGGTCGAAGATCACGCGATCTTTTGTCTCTCCGATGTAGCTTCGAGCAGTCTCGTAAAGCAGCTCAGCACCCAGGGAGTTGGTCTGGAAGAAGGAGAAGGGGGAAATCTTAAACCGAAGCCCCAGAAGCTCCTCGTAGAAATAATCCCGTCCATACAGAAGCTCGGTCCGGTCGTTCTGCACCACATCTGCCAAACTGTCATTATAGGTATGGAGTATACCCACGATCTCGCCCTCCAACGAAAGCGCACGCAGCTCTTCCTCCCAGGACTCGTCCGCCGCCAAGGCACTGTAATCGCCGCCGTCCTCTCTGAGGTGCTGGGTGGTGGTAATCAGGTCCACCAGAATCTCTCCGGTGTTCGCGGCTTTCCGTACCAGCAGATGACGAAGATACCCCATATGACGCAGTCTGTGGTAAAAAGGCAGTCCCTTCTTTTCAAAATGCTTCAGCACGCAGGTCAGAATTTTCCGGAAATCTTCGTCCACGATCCGACACTGATCCGCTGTCACGATATCGTAAAAGCTGCCTCTCTTGTGCATGCCAAGGGCCAAAGGACCGTCCTTTTCCTCATCTCCAAAGGAGAACTCCATCTTATTGCGGTACTCCATCTGCCGGGGGCTGTCTTTCACACCCTCAAACACATAGGGAGTGGTTACCGCGCCGTCCAGAAGCTTCTTCAGCTGTCCTTCCTTCAGCAGACGCTGCTCTTCGTAGGACAAATTCTGCCAGGTACAGCCGCCACAGTCTGCGAAATGGGGACATTCCGGCGTAATCTCATTGGCCGCAGGCTCCAGTACCTCCAGAAGCTGGCCTTCGCCCACGCCCTTTCGTACCTTTTTCAGCCGGAAACATACTTTTTGCCCCGGCAGGGTATTCTTCACCGCCACCCGGTGCTCCTCTATCTGCACGATTCCCTTATTGGGAAATTCTGTTTTCTCTACGATGCCCTCGTATACTTCACCTTTTTTCATAATCTTCCTCTATCTTATCTATCCTATCCTTCTTCTCTACTTTTTCTTCTTGTCCCTGTCCTCATCCTTCGGCCACCGGAACAGCACCTGGCCCACCAGGGCCGCGCCGCCGAAAATCAATATCAGCATAATCAGATACACATACATGCTGGTGGCCCGGAACATGAACTGAATATTGGAAATGATGGATGCCAGGATAATCACCAGCCCCAGCACCGTCAGAAGCTTGGCCCCAAAGGAATCCACATTCAGAAACAGCCAGATAATTCCCGCGATAAAGGGAACCACGATCAGGCCTGCTCCTATCCTGAAGTTCCAGATCTGGAATCCGAAATGGGTCATCACCGTTACATTGGACATAAACCAATAAAGTCCTGCCGCCAGCATCACCATTCCGATCACAAACTGGCCCAGAGGATTGCGTTGTTTTTTCATTTCTTTTTTCTCCTTTTGCAAATTTCCTATTCCATAAAAATAAATGTGCCGTTGGCACATTCTCGCGCCGAGGCGCGGTTGTCTTGGCAACCATCTACCACTGCGCCGAGTGCGCATCTTTGCAAGCTCTGCTTGCTTTTATGGAATAGGGAATTCTATCGGAATTTCCTATTCCATAAAAAAGGACGCCTCAAAACATCTTTTCCGTTTTGAGGCGTCCTTCGCTCAAATCCTACTCTTCCTCATCATCAAAGAAATCGTCGTCAAACTCATCATCATCGAAATCGTCCTCGAACTCATCCAGATAATCCGGCGTAAAGAAACGGTATACCGCATAAGCGATTCCCGCCACTGCAGCTACTGCTCCGATCACGGCCAGAATCCACAGTACGGTATTCTTATTCTTCTCTTCTACTTCTTTTTTATGAAGCAGTTCGTTCAGTTTGTCGTTCAGCTTTGTGGCTGTCAGAAAATCTTCCATCTTATTATTCATCGCACATACACCCTTTCCGCGGTCTGCTGTCCGCCTCCGCTCTTTTCAAGTGTTTTTATTATATCACACTGTATGGAAAATTACTATTCTTTCCTTCAAAATTTCAGGAGCCGTCAATATACCTTTTTCAGCTTCGCAAAGGACGCGAACAGTTTCTTGACTCCGGCACTGTCAAAGCTCACCTTAACCTCGTAGTCCCGGCTGCCTTCGATGATCTCCAGCACCGTTCCTTCCCCGAAACGCAGGTGCTTCACCCGATCGCCCACGCCATACTCCAGCTTATCCGCTTTCACCGCTGTAACCTGTTTTGTCTCAAAGGGCTTCGCCCGCAGACTCCGGCGGGCCGCCAGCTGGGCTTCCTTCCGCTGGTTGATTCGCTGCTCCTTGGCTTCCCTGGCCCGCTGGGCGGGACTCTCGCTCTTATTCTCCAGATATTCATCCGGAATCTCCTTGATAAACCGGGAGACGGTATTATATTGGACTTCGCCCCGGAGCATCCGCTGTCTGGCCGCGGTCATGGTCAGTTCCTTCTTCGCCCGGGTGATACCCACGTAGCAGAGTCGGCGCTCCTCCTCGATCTCCTCCGCCGCATCGTCGGACACGATGGACATGAAACTTGGGAACAGGCCCTCTTCCATGCCTACCATATACACGTAGGGGAATTCCAGGCCCTTGGCGCTGTGAAGAGTCATCAGCACCACATGGTCGCTGTCCTCCTCCAGATTATCGATGTCGGCCACCAGGGCCACTTCCTCCAAAAAGCCTCCCAGAGAGGGCTCCTCTGCGTTCTCGTCGTAATCCTTTACTTTATTGATCAGCTCATCAATATTCTCCAGACGTGCCTCGGCCTCTTCCGTACCCTCCAGCTCCAGTTCCTTTCGGTAACCGGTTTCCTCCAGAATGGTTTCCAAAAGCTCTGTCACCGTGGCGTGCTCCTGCTTGGCCCGCAGGCTCTGAATCAATACCGTAAATGGCAGAATCTTTGCGCTGCCCCGGCCCAGTCCCGGAATCTCCTCCGCCCGGAGCAGAGCGTCATAAAAGCTGATATCATAAGCTCCCGCATAGTCGCTTACCCGGGTCAGGGTGGTGGCGCCGATGCCCCGCTTGGGCACATTGATAATCCGGCGCACGGCGATCTCGTCTCGGCCATTGTCAATGGTCTTCAGATAAGCCAGCAGATCCTTGATCTCCTTACGGGCATAGAAGTTCACACCGCCGATGATCTTGTAGGGAATGTTGGCATAGATCATTTTTTCCTCGAAAAGGCGGGACTGGGCGTTGGTGCGGTACAGGATAGCATGATCCTTGTAACCGGCCTCTCCCTTCTGGATGTGGCTTGTGATATTCCCCACCACATGCTCCGCCTCCTCGAAGGCATTCTGGAACTGCCGGAAATGCACCGGAGCGCCCTCTCCGTTATCTGTCCACAGACGCTTATCCTTCCGGCCCTTATTGTGGTGGATCACCTCGTTGGCCGCGTTCAGGATATTCGAGGTGGAACGATAATTCTGCTCCAGCTTAATGACTTTCGCATCGGGAAATACGTCCTCGAAGTTCAGAATATTACCGATATTCGCGCCCCGGAACCGGTAGATGGACTGGTCATCGTCGCCCACCACGCAGAGATTCCGGTACTTGGATGCCAACAGGCTCACCAGCTTGAACTGGGCTGTATTTGTGTCCTGATACTCGTCCACCATGATATAGCGGAAGCGCTCCTGATAATTCTCCAGGACCTCCGGGCAGTTCTGAAACAGTTCTACCGTCTTCATGATCAGATCATCAAAATCCAGAGCGTTGTTCTTCCGAAGCTGAGTCTGATACTCCTGATAGACTGCCGCTATCTTCTGACGGTGATAATCTCCTTCCGCTGAAAGCTGCATCTCCACCGGATTTACCAGTTCGTCCTTGGCCTTGGAAATGGCTGACAGCAGCATACGTTCTTTATAAATCTTCGTATCGATCTGCAGACGTTTGCAGACCTCTTTCATGACGGACTTCTGATCGTCCGTATCATAAATGGAAAAGGAAGTATCGTAACCCAGCCGATCAATAAAGCGCCGCAGGATCCGCACACAGGTGGAATGAAAAGTGCTGACCCATACGCTGGTTCCGCCGTCCCCCACCAGTCTGTCCACACGCTCCCGCATCTCTCCTGCTGCCTTATTCGTAAATGTAATCGCAAGGATCTGATATGGATTCACTCCCTGCTCAATCAGATATGCTACCCGGTGCGTCAGTACACGGGTCTTTCCAGAACCGGCTCCCGCCAAAATCAGAAGCGGTCCTTCGGTATGAAGCACCGCCTCTTTCTGTTCCGGATTCAAAAGATCATAGCTGGCCATACTCTTTTGTCTCCCTCATTGTTCTTTCTGTCACTACTTTTCTGATATAACTTCTGTCCGGCTCCTATACCAGCTTCTGTCCGCAGTTGGGGCAGAAGTTCGCGCCGTTTGTCTTGGTTCCGCAGTTGGGGCAGAAGTTCGGCGCCGCTCCGCCTGCATTTCCCGCAGGCTGTGCTGCTGCCTGCTGCTGAGCTCCGCCGTTCATGGCCTGAGTCATCTGGGCCGCCATCTGCTGTCCCATGGCCATACCCATAGCCATGCCTGCCATATCGGAAGCCGTGCTGCTGCCGCCCCTGCCATTGGCCATAGCCTCTCCCATAGCTACCTGCTGGAATCGTCCCACATCGCCGATCATGCTCTGTGCCGCTGCCTTCTCGGCCATCTTCTGTACCTGCTCCGGATAGTTGAAGCTGGAAATGGCGAATCTTTCGATGCCGATACCGATCTTCTGCATCTCCATATCCAGATCCTCCCGGATCCCCCGTCCGATGGCGTCCGCGTTCACCTGCAGGTTGAACATATCCTTGCCCTCTTTGGCGATCCACTTCATCAGAAGCTGATCCAGCATGGAGGTGATACGCTCCTTCACATCCTCTACGGTAAACTGGAGCTTGATACCGGCTACCTTTTCAATCAGTCTGTCGTAATCCGCCACCTTGCAGGCGAAGGTTCCGAAAGCCCGGATGGGCATACCGCCCGGAAGCCCCGGAGCTGGAATCAGAACCGGGCTCTTGGTGCCCCATTTTACCAGTATCTCTTTGGTATTGATGAAAAGGACCTCTGCCCGCAGTCCGCTGTTGAATCCGAACTTAAAGCCCTTCAGGGTGGACAGGAAGGGAATAATCGCAGACTCGATATCATAGCTTCCCTCATCCCGGAAGATGCCCTCTACCTTGCCATTGTAAAGGAAGATGGCGTCCTGACCCGGATGGATAATCAGACGGCTTCCTTTCTTAATCTCTTTATTGCTCCATTTCCAGAAAATCATGTCATCCCGGAATTCCTGCCACTCTACTACATTGGCAAACTGTCCGCCGAATAATCCCATGATACTGCCTCCTTATTCTCTTCCTGTATGCTGACGGCACTGTCCTCCTGCACCGTCATTTCTGCCACCGTAATCTCCGGCAGCCGGCTCTCAGCGGTCAGATATGCCGCCCTGCTGCCGCCGCTCAGCAGATAAACGATCACCAGGATCAGGACAATACCCAGAATAATACCGATGATCTTGGCCGGGCTCTTGGGGTAATCACCCTCGACCCTGCCGCTCTGTCCGTTGATCAGTACATGATACTTCTTTCCTTTATAAGTATAGGCCGTGGCATAAATGGGAAGCATAATATGCTTGTAGGTCTCGTCCCTGTAGCCGGAACGCAACCGCACATCCTTTACTTCGTCATAACGCCGCAGCACATCGTCCCGGGCCATCTGCTCCAGACTCTGTTCCATGTGGCAGCGGGCATCCCGGTGGGCGTCATCCAGATCCACCGTGTAACACTCCGCATTGTAGCCGGCAAAATACTCCGCGCTGTAAGAAGCCACCTGATGCAGGCCGAAGCTTCCCACATTCTCCAGAAGATTCCGCTTTACACTTCTGGAAGCCGAAACCAGTACATCATCAAAAACGTGGGAAAAGGATCCGGAGGTGGGGAACCAGTCCACCACCGTCTCCTGGACGGTCTTTCCGTCCGGGCCCTTTTTCGTCACTGTTCTCCGGCGTCCGCCCATGGCCGTATAGCGGGCGTCTGCCTTTGCATCAAAGGTCCAGTAGGGCAGGTAAATGCCCTGAAGCTTTTCCTTCTGGTACAGATTCTTCAGCTCGCCGGGAGCCAGCCATCTGCCCTTCATCCACTTATGGAACAGCTCGCCCACCCGTTTCCGGTCTATCTGGAAGGGCAGCACGCCGTCCGGAATGATGGCGTCCTCCTGCTTGCTGGCCAGCACATAGCTGGATCCACAGTAGGGACAGGACGTGGCTGTGCTATTCGGGGCCACCTCGATCTTCGCGCCGCAGCCCTGGCAGACCATGGTCTGGGTCTTCTTCTCCTCGGCCCGGATGGTCTGCATGGCATGCCGGGTCAGACTGTGCTCCACAATCTTTTTCTTATCATTGAAAATAGGAACTACGGTATCGCAGTTCGGGCACTTCAAGCTCTGGCTGGCCACGTCGAACTCCATGACACCGCCGCAGTTTTCACAGTAGTATATTTTCTTATCCATAACTATCCCCTGATGTATGTTATGTATCCGTCTCCTCTTACAGGCCCATCTTAGCCTTCAGAGCCGCCAGCTCATCGTCCACGGAGGAAGCGCTGTCGTCGCTGTCATACTTCTTGGTCAGGTCGTCGATGCTGTCGCCGGAAGCGTTCAGCTCGGACAGGGCGTTGGCCTCATCCAGCATTCTGTTTGCCTTCTCCTCCATGCGGTCAAAGGCTGCCATGGCGTCTCCTGCGCCGGATACGCTGGAACCGATCTTGTTCAGCTTCTCCTGGGTCTTCGCCACTGCCACTTTGGCCTTGATGGCGTCACGCTTCGCCTGCAGGCTCTCCATATCCTTCACCAGCTTGTCGTGCATCTCTTTCATCTTTGCAGCATTGGCTACAGCCACGTCATAGGACTGCTTCAGGCTCTCCTGGTTCTTTACCAGCGTGGCCTTCTTCTCCAGGAACTGGCGGGCGTCGGCCTCATTGCCTGCCTGGAGAGCCTTCTCTGCGTATCTCTGCATCTTATCGATCTCCTGGGTGCACTCGTCCAGCTCTCTCTTGGCCTTGGTCTCTGTGGCCATCACAGCGGCTGTCTCAGCCTTTACCTTGCCCAGATCGCTTTCGATATCCCGCAGATACTGATCGATCATCTTCTCCGGATCCTCTGCCTTGTCCAGCAGTGCATTGATGTTTGCCGACATAATGTCCCCAAATCTCTTTAATATGTTTGCCATTTTCATTTCCTCCTTAGATTTCACATGTACCGCGCAGATCCTGTGCTGCCCGTGTCCTATTTATTATATTACATTTTCTTCCGATTGTCATTTGTTTTTTCCTCTCTTCATAAATTTTTAAATATTTACCTCTTGTCATATAGTTTTCAATACTATATAATAGCTTTTGAGGTGATTCTTATGACAATCGACAGTCAAAATCTTCTGGAGAGTATTCTGGAAAGCCTGAATCGAATCGATTATATCCGGCCGGAGGACGTGCCCGGCATTGACCTTTATATGGATCAGGTGACCACCTTTATGGACAGTCAGCTGAAAGCATCCAAGCGTTACGAGGATGATAAGATTCTGACCAAGACGATGATCAACAACTACGCCAAGAACCGTCTGCTTCCACCTCCCGAGAAAAAGAAGTATTCCAGAGAGCACATGCTGCTCCTGATTTTCATTTATTATTTTAAAAATATTCTGTCCATCAGTGATATCCAGAGCCTGTTGACGCCCCTGACTGACCGGTACTTCCGAAAAGATGGGGATTTCCGTCTGGAGACCGTCTACGACGAGGTTTTCAGCCTGGAGAAGGATCAGATCGAAGCCATGAAAAAGGATCTGATGCAGAAGTACCAGGTATCCCAGTCCACCTTTTCTGAAGCTTCCCAGATGGACGGGGAAGCGCAGGAGTTTCTTCATCTCTTCTCCTTTATCTGCATGTTGAGCTTCGACGTCTATGTAAAAAAAATGGTCATCGAAAAGCTCATCGACCAGCTGCCTCAGCCGGAAAAGCATGACAAAAAGAAAAAAGAAAACAATTAAGTTCTTTTCCATAAAAAAGAATCCTGCCTTGCAGGATTCTCCGCCTGCGGCGGGTCGCCTAAGCGACATACTACCTCTCCGCCGCAGTGCGATAATATTTTTTATGCAATAGGGAATTCCTTAGGAATTTCCTATTGCATAAAAAATACGCCGCGGAGCCCGATCGGTTCCGCGGCGTATGTTATGTTCTTCAAAAAACCTATTTACTGATTCTTCTCCAGATACTTCATGTAGCTGGCCACCATCAGCGCGATCTTAAAAGTCAGCGCGTCCTCAAAGACCCGGATATCCAGTCCCGTAGTCTTCTGAAGCTTCTCAAGACGGTAAACCAGGGTATTCCGGTGTACAAACATCTGGCGGGCCGTCTCCGACACGTTCAGGTTATTCTCAAAGAACTTCTCGATAGTGGTCAGGGTCTCCTCGTCGAAGGTCTCCGGCAAATTCTCCCCGAATACCTCATGCATGAACATCTCGCACAAAGGCAGAGGCAGCTGATAAATCAGGCGGCCGATTCCCAGAGTATGATAGGGAATCACTATCTCATCCGGATAGAAGATCCGGCCCACCTCCATGGCCAGCTTAGCCTCCTTGTAGGAGCGGGATACATCCTTTAACTGTCCCACTGTGGTTCCGTAGGCTACCCGTACCCGGTCTTTCTCTTCCGCGTTCAGCATGTCCGCCAGCATCCGGGCGATGGTCTCCAGGTTTTCCGCGTCTGCCGGATTCTGCAGCGTCTTTACCACCACGATATTCTTCTGATCTACTGCCGTGATCACATCCTGAGAGCGGGGCGCGAATACGCTCCGTACGGTCTCCAGGGCCATCACATCCTTCTCTCCCCTGGTCTCCACCAGATAAACCACCCGTTCCGCTTCCGTCTCGATATGGAGCTTTTTCGCCTGCGTATAAATATCCACCAGAAGCAGGTTATCCAGAAGCAGGTTCTGGATAAAGTTACTCCGGTCAAATCGTTCCTTATAAGCCACGATCAGGTTCTGTAGCTCGCTGACAGCCACCTTTCCGATCATGTAAGCGTCGTCGCCGCTTCCCTTTGCCAGCAGCACGTATTCCACCTGCTCCTCATCGTGGACCTTAAAAAAATGGCAGTCCTGCAGATTCTGTCCCTCCGCCGGAGAATGAACGAATGCCATCACGGCATCCCGGGAAATATTTCCGGCATCAAAGGTGGATGCGGCCACACTTCCGTCCGTCTCCATTACACACAAGTCGATTCTTGTGATAGCCCGCAGATCCTCGATGGCTGCCTGTATTACCTGATTGGAAATCATATTCTTCCTCCTCTGCCAATTCATGGTTCTGATTATAACACGACTTTCCGGCCTCTGAAAGTCTTTTCCATAATTTTTTATGCAATTGGAAATTCCATCAGGATATTTCCGATTATATAAAAAAGAATGTGCCGTTGGCACATTCTCGCGCCGAGGCGCGGTTGCCTCGGCAACCATCTGCCACTGCGCCGAGTGCGCATCCCCCCGGAGGATTTTTTGCTCTATAGGAAGCATGACTTTCGTGCTTTAATGTAACACGGTATTTCCTATAGAGCAAAAAAGTCTGCACACAAGGTACAGACTTTTTTCAACCAGAGCTGCTGACGGGAATCGGACCCGTGACCTCCGCACTACCAATGCGACGCTCTACCGACTGAGCCACAGCAGCAACTTTTATGTCTTGCGCAACGCGCTAGATTATAGTATCACCTGTTTCGGGAAATGTCAAGCATATTTCAAAAAAATTTTTAAAATTTTTCCGTAATACAAAACCCGGGGCATTAAACTGCCCCGGGCCAATATTTCGTCTATCTCTTTATCTGGTTCCTAGTGTCACGTCTGCCGTCTGCTCCGTATACTGGCCGCTCTCGGAGGTGCTGTAGGTGACGCTCACCTGCTCGCCATTCTTATAATAGGACAGCTGCTCTTTCAGCTCCGACAGAGTGGATACGCTGGTTCCGTCAAACCGGGTGATGATATCCCCCTTCTTCAGGCCTGCCTTCTCCGCTGCAGATCCGCTCTCCACAGATGTGATATAGACGCCCTTCGGCATATCGTAGGCACTGGCCACATCAGCGGTTACATCCTGGCCTGTGATACCCAGATAGCCCTGCTCCGTCTCGGCCACCTTATCGGTCCGTACCTGACGGTTCATCAGGTTCTCGATGATCTCCACCACGTCGTCCACAGGAATGGCATAGCCCATTCCCTCCACGGTAGTATCGGAATACTTGGCGGAATTGATGCCCACCAGCTGGCCGGACATGTTCAGAAGAGCTCCGCCGCTGTTGCCCGGGTTAATGGCTGCATCAGTCTGAATCAGGGTATTGGTGACGCCCTCGATGGTCACGTCCCGGTTCAGGGCGCTAACAATACCGGTGGTCACGGACTGTCCGTAGCCCAGGGCGTTACCGATGGCTACCACCTGTTCGCCCACCTGCAGATCCGAGGACTTGCCGAGTTCGATAACCTTGATGGCAGAAAGGGTGTCCTCCGACAGGTCGCTGAGCTTTACAGCGATGACGGCAATGTCGTGATCCGCGTCGGTTCCTTTGATGGCGGCCTCTGCCACGCTCTCGTCAATAAAGCCCACACTCAGTTCCCGGGCTCCGCTGACCACGTGGTTATTGGTAACCATCAGAAGCTCTGTGTCGGTCTTGCCGATGATGATGCCGGAACCGCTGCTCTCACTCTCATAGGCCTGAGTCTGGCCGAACATGCTCTGCATCTCCTGGACGCCCTTATTGGTGATGGCCACCAGGGAGGGCATGGCCGCCTGGGCGATTCCCGCTACGCTGGTGTCCTCTGCGCTCTCGCTGTCCGACGTACTGCTGACCGCGCTGGCCATATTTAATGTGGTCTGGGCCGCCGTACTTTCCGCGCCTGCCTCTGTCTTACTGTACAGGTAATTACTTCCCTGATACGCGGTGCTGGCGATGACGCCGAACGCCACTGCCACCGCTGTGAATTTTGCTGCTTTCTTTAATTGTCTCATATTTATGACCTCCTTATTTCAGGTAATGTTCTTTTCCTTACTGACAAGATCATTATAGGAGACAACTGTGATACAATTGTGGTACTTTTATGTAAAAAATGTGGTGTTCCTGTGTCTTTTCTGTGTCCCAGATCCGAAACAGCCCGGAAGCGTTTCCTACGCCTCCGGGCTGCGTCACACAGTCTCTATTCCGTTATTCTTCCGTCGGCGTATCCTCTCCGCCATCTCCGGACACTCCTGTGGCATAGTCAAAAAGCGTCTTCGCGTCCGTATACCGGCCAGGCTCCTTATCGTCCAGCAGCACGGCAAGCCAGGTTTTTCCGTCCTTTTCTACCGCAGCCACCAGGCACTTCATGTCCTTGAAGCTTCCTGTCTTCATGCCGACAGCTCCTTCGTAATAATACTCTCCTGAAGCTTGAATCAGCTCGTTGGTATTCTTATAAGTCAAATCCAGATTGTCGAAAAGGGCACGATAGGACTTGGCGCCGCAGAACTTCATGATGGTTTCATCCCGGAGACAGGCCCTGGCGATCCGGATCAGATCCCGGGCACAGCTGTACTGATTATCCGCCTGATCTCCGTCCGGCGTAGTAAAGTTGGAATTCTCCAGATTCAGCTCCGTACCCAGATCCTTCATAGCTCCCACAAAGGCCTCCACCGCGTCCGCCACGGGAGACTCCTCATTGCCCAGAATCTTCCGCCCCGTGTGGACGGCCAGGGCATAGGCCGCGTCGTTGCCGGAGGGTACCAGCATGGCTCCCAGGAAAGTCTCCACGGTTCCGGTGGTTCCCACCTTCAGGCTGGCCGTAGAGGCCCGGCCGCTGACCAGATTGATCTCTTCCCCCGCAGTCAGTTTTTCATCGATACTGCAATAATGAAGCACCGTCAGGGCCGTCATCAGCTTCGTGGTGCTGGCGGGCTTTTCCGCATCAGTTCCCGCCTTTTCATAGAGAATCAGATCGTCATCCACCGAAAACAGGATGGCTGCTCCTGCCTCCAGGGACAGCTCCGGCATGGACTCCGCTGTCTGAAGCTGCCTGGCTGCCTCTTCCGCCAGACGCTCTTCCTCTGCTTTCTTTGCGGCTTCAGCAGCTGCCTGCTCCGCCGCTGCCTTTTCTGCTGCCTCCTGCTCCTGTCTGGCTTTTTCTTCTTTCACCTGCATCACATGCTGTACGCCGCCCTGCACCGCGCCCGTCACCGCCAATAAAAGAAGCAGCACCAGAAGCTCCTGCCGGATCAGCCCCGGCAGCCGACGCTTTTTCCGTGCCCGGACGACGCCCATCCGCTCTGCGCCCCGGACCAGCGCGCAGAACAAGGCGTAGAGTACAAAGCCCAGAAAGGCTCCCGGAAGGGCCAGGGCCACAAGACCCGGCCGGAAGGCTTCCTTCCTCAGAATCAGCCGCAGCAGTTCCCAGAACAGAGCTGTCGCGCCTCCCAGCAATACCGTTCTTACCGGATTACGCTCCTGCCGGAATAAGAAGGGCATCAGGAATCCGGGAATCGCATAGGCCAGCCCCCACAGGGCGGATCCTTCCGCAGATCCCAGAAGCAGAATCCAGAGTGTCAGGAGCAGTTCGCCCAGCTCATGAATCACCGGAACCCGAACCCTGCTGTTTTTGCAGAATACCCGGAACACACCCCGGAATATCACATAGACCAACAATCCCGGAAGAAGCCCCGCTCCCGCGTTTTTCAGAAACTCCGTCACCATATCCCCTCCTTTTCCTTTGTATGTTCTGGCCGTTCTCCTATCCCCGGTCCTACCGGGCCAGAAACTTCTTCAGCTTCCGCCGGATCCGCTGCAGGGCATTATCCACGGATTTGGGACTTTTCCCCATGCGCTCTGCAATGCGGATGTAGTTATCCCCATTCAGATAAGCCTGAAGGATGCTTTTCTCCATGGGACTCAAAAGCGCTTCCATCCGCTCCTGCAGCCCCTCCGCGGATTCCCGGTCGATGAGCAGATCCTCGGGGCTCTTCCCCTGCGGACTGTCCTCCTGGGCGTCCAGCTGCTCATTCAGCTCCACATAGGTGTTCAGGGGCGTATGTTTCTGCCGGGCCGCAGCCTGAATGGCCTTATACAGCTGACGGGAGATACACAGCTTCGCGAAGGTTCCGAAAGGTACTTCCTTTTCCGGCTGATAGTCCCGGATGGCCTTAAACAGCCCCAGCATGCCCTCCTGAATCAGGTCGTCGCTGTCCCCGCCTATGAGATAGAGGGTCCGGGCTTCCTTACGCACCTGACCCTTGTAGCGTTCAATCAGAATATCCATACAGTCGCGATTTCCCTTCCGGATCTCTTCCATCAGGGTCTCATCGGACCTTGCTTCCTGTTTCCGATTTTCCATCCGTTATTTTTTCATCCTCTGCCGTACGATCTCGTAAGCCAGCACGCCTGTCGCCACGGAGGCGTTCAGGGAATCGATATTTCCTTTCATGGGAACAGAGGCGATGAAATCACAGGACTCCCGTACCAGACGGCTGACGCCCTCTCCCTCATTTCCGATAACCAGACCGATGGGGCCGGTCAGATTCAGGTCATACATGGTCTCGCCGCCCATATCGGCACAGACAAACCAAAGTCCCTGCTCCTTCAGCTCTTTGATGGTGTTGGTCAGGTTTGTAACCTTCGCCACAGGTGTGTAATTGATAGCTCCGGCTGAGGCTCTTGCCACCACTGCGGTCAGGCCTGCTGCCCGGCGCTTGGGAATAATCACCCCGTGGGCCCCCGCCAGGTTCGCCGTACGGATGATAGCTCCCAGGTTATGGGGATCCTCGATATCATCCAGCAGAATCAGGAAGGGATCCTCCCCCTTCTCCCGGGCAGCCGCCAGCATTTCGTCCACCGTACTGTAATCGTAGGCCGCAGCCTGGGCAATGACGCCCTGGTGATGGCCGGTGGAGGACATCTGATCCAGACGCTCCCTGGTCACGAAGTTCACAATGGTATCGTGCTTTCTGGCCTCCCGCTTAATGGTATTGATGCTGCCGTCCTGACATCCGTCCTGTACGAACAGCTTGTCGATGGTCTTGCCGGAGCGAAAGGCCTCCAGTACCGCGTTTCTTCCTTCTATGGTCAATTCTTCGTAATTCATGCTTTCTCCTCTAATCTTCTTCTAATCCCTTTTTCGCAAGCTCCAGAATCCGCTCCGTGCGTCCCGTCAGATACAGATAGCCCATCAGCGCCTCGAAGCCTGTGGCCCGGCGGTAATCGGACATGGTGGCATGCTTGGCCATGGTGGCGGAGTTGGCATTGCGGCCCCGCTTGAAGACCTGCATTTCCTCCTCGGTCAGCTCCTCCTTGATGCGCTCCAGAGAAGCGGACTGGGCTCCTGCGTTTACCAGGGTACTGGCTTCCTTATGAAGCCGGTTGGCCTGGGCATTGCCCCGTCCCACCAGAAGGGAGCGGATCACCACCTCATAGACCGCGTCGCCGATATAGGCCAGCACCAGCGGAGAGTAGGTCCGCACGTCCACGTCGGGAAGCGCCCAGTTTTCTTTGATGCCTGCCATCAGATCTATTATGCTCTTTTCCATTTTACGCCCTCACGGGTATCCTCCAGAATGATACCCTTATTCAGAAGCTCTGCACGGATCTCGTCGGCCCGGGCAAAATTCTTCTCTTTTCTCGCCTGCTGACGCTCCGCGATGAGAGTCTCGATATCCGCGTCCAGAAGCTCCTCTTTCTTGTCTACCACCAGGCCCAGGATGTCGCAGAGGGTCTTCAGGCGGTTCAGACAGTTCTGCAGGTAGCTCTTGCTGTTCTCGGCACTTGTATGGGTATTCAGGTATTTTACCAGCTCGAAAATGGCGGCAATGGCATCTGCGGTGTTGAAGTCGTCGTCCATGGCTTCCTCAAACTTCTTTACATACTCCTCGGTAGCGTCGAAATGGGCTGTCTCGCTCTCGTTCATGCCCTCGTCCTTCGCATTGTCGATCAGATGCTTCAGGTTCTCTGCCGCGGTCACGATACGCTCCAGACTGGTCTTGGCGGACTGCATCAGGTCTGCGCTGAAGTTCAGCGGGCTTCTGTAATGAGCGCTCAGCATGAAGAAACGGAGCACCTGCGGATCGTATTTCTCAGTAATCTCTCTTACGGTAAAGAAGTTTCCCAGGGACTTGGACATCTTACGATTATCGATGTTCAGGAAGGCATTGTGCAGCCAGTAGTGGGCGAACTCTTTGCCGTTGCAGGCCTCGCTCTGGGCGATCTCATTTTCGTGGTGCGGGAAAATCAGATCCTCGCCGCCTGCGTGGATATCAATCTGCTCACCCAGATACTTCTTGGACATGACGGAGCACTCGATATGCCAGCCCGGACGTCCCTCGCCCCAGGGTGACTCCCAGGCGGGCTCGCCCTCCTTCCTGGGCTTCCAGAGCACAAAATCCAGCGGATCCTCTTTCTCATTTTCACCGGACACCAGAAGGGAACGGTTGCCGCTTCTTAAATCGTCCAGGTTCTTGTGGGACAGCTTGCCGTAGGGGCCGAACTTCCTGGTACGGAAGTATACGGTTCCGTTGACCGCGTAAGCGTATCCTTTGTCAATCAGAGTCTGAATCATATCGATCATGCCCGGAATCTCCTGGGTGGCCATGGGATGGGTGGTGGCCGGTTTTACATTCATGTCGGCCATATCCTTCTTGCATTCAGCGATATAGCGCTCGGATACCTCGCTGGCGGGTACGCCCTCCTCGTTTGCTTTTTTGATAATCTTGTCATCCACGTCGGTGAAATTGGATACATAATTCACCTCATAGCCCTTGTACTCCAGGTAACGACGCACGGTATCGAATACGATCATAGGACGGGCGTTGCCGATATGGATAAAGTTATATACCGTGGGACCGCACACATACATTTTTACCTTGCCCTCCTCCAGGGGGACGAACTCTTCCTTGCTCTTTGTCAGCGTATTATACAGCTTCATCTTTTTTCTCCTTCTTTTTCTCTACTTTATTTTGTTTCTTTTCAGCCTTTCTGGCTGCTTTCTGTCTCGCTTTTTCCTCAAGCTCATAGACCTGACGGTTCAGCTCCGCGTTTTCCTTACGCAGCGCGTCCAGCTCCTCCATGACCGGATCGGGAAGATTCACCTGATCCATGTCGCTTCTAGGTACTTTCACATTGTCCTGTTTGACGACGCGTCCGGGTACGCCCACCACGGTACAGTTGGGCGGCACCTCCTTCAGTACCACAGATCCGGCTCCAATCTTGGAATTCTCGCCAATGGTAAAGGAACCCAGGATCTTGGCTCCGGCGCTGACCATCACGTTGTCCTCCAAGGTAGGGTGACGCTTGCCCTTTTCCTTTCCGGTTCCGCCTAATGTGACGCCCTGGTAAAGGGTCACATTGTCGCCGATGATAGTGGTCTCGCCGATGATGACACCGGAACCGTGATCGATGAACAGGCCTTTTCCGATGGTGGCTCCGGGATGAATCTCGATCCCCGTCTTTCTCCTGGATCTCTGGGAGATCCAACGGGCCCAGAAATAATGTCCGTTTTTATATAGCTTATGGGCCACCCGGTAATTCAGAATCGCCCAGAAGCAGGGATACAAAAGTACCTCGGCCGAGGTCTTGATGGCCGGGTCCCGCTCCCGGATCACCTGGATTTCTTCATTGATATATTTTATAATTCCCATGCTGCTCCCCTTTAATAAAATTAAAACGGATCCTTCCATCCCCTGTGAAGAGACGAAAGAATCCGCGGTTCCACTCTTTTTAAAGGGCACCCGGCCCTTTCCCTTTTCCCGCGTAACGTGCGGACTTCCGTACCCGGCTGCAGACGTTCTTTTGAGACACGCTCCGCCTGTTCACCGAATCGGCTCCCGGATGCACTTCGTCCGTTCCTCCCGCGAAAGCTGCTTACAGCCGATGACAGCCTCTCTCTGGCGCTTTGGATGCGGATTACTTTTCCGTTCTCAGCCTTTTTCTCAGTTACTTCTCCTATAGAATATGCAAAAATACCCCGTTTGTCAAGTGCTTGGGGATAATTTCAGGAAATGTTCCTGTTTTTATCCAACCTGTTTCTACACCAGCTCGTTGATATAGACGCCGTCCACCACGCGCACCCTCTCCAGTTTCTGAAAAACGGGCTTTGTGATCCCGGAAAGCTCCTCCGCTCCCAACATGCCAAAAAGGAAGCTGCCCAGATCGGCGACGGAAACCGTGATCTCCGGCTCCCCGTCGGTTCGGTTGAGACTGCTGTCCTCCTCCGTGAAGCTCCAGCAGAATACGCCGTCATTTTCCGGCAGAATCGGGTCTGTAATGCGAAGCACCAGGCTCTGGGGCTCCTCTGCGCCGATGCGCTCTACAAACTTCGCGGCGTCCACCAGGCGCAGCATCATGGGCGTGGCCTCCCACTCGGGCCAGTCGATGTGACGTTTCCGGTATGATTCGTCCTTTTCTGGAAACAGATCATAGTCCTGGGCAAGCTCCTCAGTGGTCAGGGCCGCCAGACTCTCCTCGTCGTCATTTCCCATGAGACGAAAACCGAAGGGTGTATAGATGGCCTCGTCAGCGGGCATCAGGAAGGTAAAGGGACGTCCCTCTGCGCACATGTCCTCCAATGCCTTTGTGAGCAGCGCCCGCATGAGACCCTGATGGCGGTAAGTGACCTTCGTGGCCACCGCCACGATGTAGTCCGCCGGGATGGATGAGCCCCGGAAACGGAAGCTGTAGGGGTTCAGGTGCAGCATGGAGACGATGGAGCCGTCCTCCTCCGCCACCAGGATCTGATTGTCCTGCGCTTTGATTTCATAATAAAGCCCGGAAAATGCGTCCGCATCCTCCACAAACACTTCGTCATAAAGAGCCCGGGAACGTACCCGCTCCTCATCCTTCAGGTATCGAATTATCATTTGCTCCAGCCTGTGCTGTTCCATAGCATTCACCTCGTCTGTTTCCGAATACTGCTTTTTTCTTCCTTCACGCTCTTACTTCTGGCAGCCGCATCCCGGACAACCCTTCGGCATCTGCATTACGTCCTCATAAGCGTAATTTGCCACCGGAATCAGCGCGCAGATGGCCTGGGAAGAAATACCCTCGCCGGTGCCGGTAAAGCCGAGTCCCTCTTCCGTGGTGGCCTTGATATTCACCTGGCTCTCTTCGATCTGAAGGGCCTTTGCCACGTTGGCGCGCATCTGAGGAATATGAGGCGCCATCTTTGGGCGCTGGGCGATGATGGTAGCATCGATATTTCCCACCACGTAATTTTCTTCTTCCAGAAGCCTGCCCACATGCTCCAGGAGTTTTATGCTGGAGATGCCCTTATAGGCCGGATCTGTATCCGGGAAATGCTTACCGATATCACCCAGAGCCGCCGCGCCTAAAAGGGCGTCCATAATGGCATGGAGCAGCACGTCCGCGTCCGAGTGGCCTAAAAGTCCCTTCTCATAGGGAATCTCCACGCCGCCCAGGATCAGCTTCCGCTCCTCCACCAGTCTGTGTACGTCATATCCCATTCCTACCCGCATGTTCTACCTCTTTCTCCGGAAACCATTCCGGCTTTTATAAATAAGTATTTACTGTTTTCCACTGTTCCATGAGCTTTTCCAGGGAACAGGCCGCATTAGCCGGGCTGGTGGAGGGCAGCCGCACCGCTGTCCGGCCGGTCACCGGGAAAATATATTTCTTATAAAGCTTCTCCGCCGTGCCGCCATTCACATAGATCTGCCGGATATCCGCCGTCTCCAGAATGGGGCGGATGTCATTGGGAACCACATTTCGAATACTGCTGTCGCTGGAACCCTGGATCTCACAGCTGGCTATCACATCCCAGAGGGCGATACCATTGCGTAACAGGAAAGCCCGTTTCTCGGGAATACTCCCCGGCGTCTCCTCTCCCGTCACAGCCGCCAGCACCCGCCAGAAACGGTTCTGGGGATGGTTATAGAAGAAATGGCCTTCCCGGGATTTGACCGACGGAAAACTGCCCAGAATCAGAATCTTCGCGTGTGCATCATAAAGGGGTGGAATCTCATGCCGTACCTGTTCCATTCCTGTCCTCCTGCCTGTTCTCTTTTTAAAAGGATACGTTTTCTTTCTCAGACCATATTATAATACATCCATCGTCCCGAAACAATCTTTTCCTAAGGATATAAAACAGATATAAAAAACAAAAGACCCAAGAACAATTTCGTTCTTGGGTCTGAATCTTAGTAGCGAGGAAGGGATTTGAACCCCCGACACTGCGGGTATGAACCGCATGCTCTAGCCAACTGAGCTACCTCGCCATAAATGGGACCTATAGGGCTCGAACCTATGACCCTCTGCTTGTAAGGCAGATGCTCTCCCAGCTGAGCTAAGATCCCATTTTGTTCTCGGTTTTGACTTGCTGTCCCAACCGACTTGCTTATTATAACCTTACAGGTCGAAAAAAGTCAAGCACTTTTTTTACTTTTTTTCAAACTTTTTTTATTTTATACCAAACCCTTCTTGAACTGCCAGATCATTTCGCTGGTCAGACTGATGTTCAGAGGCTGAGCCGGCGCTTCCTCTCTGGTAAACCAGCCTGCGGTGGACAGCTCCTCCGTATCCAGAGTGATATCCTCATCATCCCCGTCCAGCTCCGCAAAGAAGCCCATGAGCAGAGTCTCGGAGAAGGACCAGGGCTGGCTCTTGTAATAGCGCAGATTCTTCACCTTCAGACCCACCTCTTCCATGACCTCACGTTTTACAGTCTCTTCCACCGTCTCACCGATCTCCGTAAATCCGGCGATCAGCGCGTAATGGGTGATGGTTCTTCCCGCGTATTTGGACATAAGGAGCTTGTCTTTATGGATCACGCCCACGATCACCGCCGGTGAAATCTTCGGATACTCCGTCTGTCCGCAGTCCGGGCAGCGCATCATCCGCTCTTTTCCGTCGTGAACCATGGGGCAGCCGCAGTGTCCGCAGAACTTATGGCAGTCGTACCAGTGCCACAGCTGATAGGCTGTGATGCCCGCAAAGGACAGCCACTGGGGTGCCGCGTCCCGGAAGTTCCGGGTGCTATCCAGGCGGAAACCCTTCCGCTCCGGAAGCGCCAGCTCCTTCGCCAGATAGAACCGGCAGCTGTCGATGGTAAACAGATAGATAACCGTATCGGAAAGCTTCTGCTTCACCTCCGGAAAATCCCGGAATCTTGGAAAATCAAACTGCTCTCCCTCCCAGGCGGCCAGAGTCCGGTTCGGCTCAAAGTATAAGAGATAGCTGTCCTCCTCCGGCTCCATGGGACTGTATTCGTTGTGATAAATGTGCGGTGCGATATCCTGTATCATAGGTCCTCTTCCTTACTGTTTCTCTGCGGCTTTTCCGTCTGTGCTGCAGGGAGTATTCCCCCGCCGCAGGAATTCCCCGTCCGGGTTACTTCGTCCGGGCGGGGAGTTGGTTTTCCTGTCAAATCCTTATAAAAACTGGTTAAACTCTACCTTCTCGTTATTCGGTCCCAGAATGGTAAACCATGCCACGCCGTTCTCAAAGAAGGGCAGAGACTGCACTTCGCTGTCCAGCATGGTACAGCCTGCCGCCTTCAGTTCTTCAAAGGCTGCGTGTACGTCCTTCACATTCAGGGCCACATGATCGATATGGCCGTCCTTTCTGCCTGCCACCTCTTTTACGGACTCCGGATCGTTCTGATACAGCTCGATGACCAGATCGCCCTTCTTCACAAAGGCCGCGTGGCAGTTTGCTTCCGGCATGTTCTTCTCCTCGATGAGCTCAAACCCCAGAAGCTCCCGATACCAGTCGATACTTTTCTGCAGATCTACGGCCGGAATGCCCAGATGCTGCAACCCCATTACATTTTCTTTGATAGTCATTGCTTACCTTCCTTTCGTTGAAATCTCCTTTAATACATCAGCCACGAAAGCATCCAGAGTCTTCGCTCCCTGATCGCCTGCCTCACGGCTTCTGACGGAAACGGTGCCCTCTTCCTCTTCCTTCTGGCCAACTACCAGCATATAAGGAATCTTTGCGGTCTGTGCCTCACGGATCTTGTATCCGATCTTCTCCGCGCGCTTATCAAGCTCTGTACGGATTCCTGCGTCATCCAGAGTCTTCCGGACCTTCTCTGCGTAATCCATGTATTTATCGGAAATCGGCAGTACACGTACCTGTACCGGAGCCAGCCAGGTGGGGAACGCGCCTGCGAAATGCTCAATCAGGATACCGATGAAACGCTCAATGGAACCGAATACCACGCGGTGAATCATGATGGGCCGATGCTTCTCGCCGTCTGCTCCCACATACTCCAGCTCGAATCGCTGGGGCAGCTGGAAGTCCAGCTGGATGGTTCCGCACTGCCAGGTACGGCCAATGCAGTCTACCAGATGGAAGTCGATCTTCGGCCCGTAGAACGCGCCGTCGCCCTCGTTTACCACATAGGGCATACCCAGCTCGTCCAGAGCGTCCCGAAGGCCTGCGGTAGCCATCTCCCAATCCTCGTCGCTTCCCATGGAATCCTCGGGACGGGTAGACAGCTCCACGTGATATTTGAATCCGAACATGGAATAGGTATCGTTGATCAGTGCCACTACGCCCTTAATCTCATCCTTGATCTGCTCCGGCGTCATGAAGATATGGGCATCATCCTGGGTGAAGCAGCGCACACGCATGAGACCGTGCAGCTGACCGGACTTCTCATGGCGGTGAACCAGACCCAGCTCGCCCACACGCAGGGGCAGGTCACGGTAGGAACGGGGCTCTGCCGCGTAAACCAGAACGCCGCCCGGGCAGTTCATCGGTTTGATCGCGTAATCCTCGCCGTCGATGACGGTGGTATACATGTTATTCTTATAGTGATCCCAGTGTCCGGAGGTCTCCCACAGGCTTCTGTTCAGGATAATCGGGGTAGATACCTCTACATAGCCTGCCTTCTTGTGGATCTCTCTCCAGTAATCAATCAGGGTATTCTTAAGCGTCATTCCCTTGGGCAGGAAGAAGGGGAAGCCCGGTCCTGCTTCGTGCATCATAAAGAGGCCCAGCTCCTTGCCCAGCTTTCTGTGGTCACGTTTCTTTGCTTCCTCCATCATGGTGATGTATGCTTCCAGCTCTTCCTTCTTCGGAAATGCGGTAGCGTAAAGACGGGTCAGCATCTTGTTGTGCTCGTCGCCTCTCCAATACGCGCCTGCCAGGCTCATGATCTTGAAAGCCTTACCTACGTCTTTGGTACTCTTAAGGTGCGGTCCTGCGCACAGGTCCACGAACTCACCCTGCTGGTAGAAGCTGATTTCCGCATCCTCAGGAAGGTCCTCGATGAGCTCTACCTTGTAGGGCTCGCCTTTCTCCTTCATGAATGCGATAGCCTCCTCCCGGGGCTTGGTGAAGCGGACGATCTCCAGATTGTCCTTGATGATCTTCTTCATCTCAGCTTCGATCTTATCAAAGTCATCGGAAGTCAGCGGGGTCTCAAAGTCCATATCATAGTAGAAACCGTCTGCCACAGAGGGTCCGATAGCCAGCTTTACCGTGGGGTACAGGCGCTTTACTGCCTGGGCCATCACATGGCTTGCGGTGTGACGCAGAACCGGCAGGGCCTTCTCGTCCTTCAGGGTCAGAATGTTCAGCTGGCAGTCCTGATCGATCACGGTTCTCAGATCTACGATCTCTCCGTCTACTTCTCCTGCCACGGTCATGCGCGCCAGTCCTTCGCTTAAGTCCTGGGCGATCTCATATACGGATTTGCTCTCTGCGTACTCCTTTACGGAGCCGTCTTTCAGTGTAATCTTCATCATTACTCTCCTTTTTCAATACCTTTTGCATGGAAACAGGCAGTGCGATCCTGCCCGAAGGGCTTTTATAAAAGAGGGAATTCCATAAGAAATTCCTGTTGTATAAAAAAGCCCCTGTCCGTCATCGCTGACAGACAGGGGCGACTGGATCTGGTACGATCGCTCTTTTTCGCGGTTCCACCCTGCTTTTTTCCGTTGGGGCGCGGCTTCCTGCAGCTTCTTACTGCTGCCGGGCATCCTGCGGATAAAATCTCATTGGACGATAACGGAGTCACCGGGCCGGATTAGGGCCGCTCAGAGCTGGTCTTCGATTCTGCTTTCTATGGGAAATGGTCTCAGCCTGTATCGGGAATTTCCCTACACAGCCATTCCTCTCTGCACATATTTCACAGACTACTGGTCTCTTCCATGCTTTTTCCTATCTTCAGTTCCGGCAGGGGCCTGATTCGACCTCTGCACCATAGGCTCATTATAGCATCCCGATACTTTTTGTCAACCCGGTTTTCTCAAAAAACCGCATTTCCCTTCAGCAGATCCTTCACCACCGCGAAGGCCTCCCGTGTCATGTAATTGAGCCGCATAAACCATTCTGTGGGAGCCGGAATTCCCTCCGCCGCAAGCCCCTGGGCCTTGGCGATATGAACGGCCCGGAAGATATGAAAATCATTGGACACGATTCCCACTTTCCCCGGCTCCTCTTCCATCAGCGCCATACTGTAGCGGATATTCTGCTCCGTATTCTCCGACCTGTTCTCCTGCAGGATCCTGTCCGCGGGAATCCCTTCTTCCAGAAGATAAGTCTCCATGGCCTGAGCCTCAGTAATATCTTCGCCGCCTCCCTGACCACCGGATACAATCAGGATCGTCTCCGGGTTCTCCCGGGCATAAGTCGCCGCCTGATCCAGCCGCTGCTTCAGGGCCCTGCTCACCTTGGTGCCCCGCACCTGGGCTCCCAGTACAATCACGTATTGTAACTTCGATTCCGGCTGTCCACTCATTCCGCTGATGACGCATCCCTCCGCCGCCGCAAACAGGAGGATTCCGCACAGCACCAGGAGCAGTCCTCCCCTTCGCAGCCCCGCCGGAATACGAAAGAAAGCCGCCTGCAGAGACGAAACTCTGCAGACGGCCGTAATCGTCAGACTGCACAGACCCGCTCCCATCCAGAACCAGACGAAAGCGGCGTGGATGCCGGCATAACATAGGATACCCAGCCCGTAGGCGATACAGAATATCCCCAGAATCAGAAAAATCTGACCTGCCATCTTTCCTTTTACGCGTTCTTTCCGCAGCACTTTTTGTACTTCTTTCCGCTTCCGCAGGGACAGGGATCGTTACGGCCGATCTTCGGTCCCTTTACGATGGTGCCGGACTTCTTCTGCTCCAGATACAGCTGATGCAGCTTCTCCTCAGAGAAGATCTCTTTCCACTGGGGCAGCTCATAGAGCCAGTCTGCCTTCGCGTCTACCATGTTCTTATACAGCTTCTCTTTGTCGAACTTCAGGGATACCACCGTATCCTCCTCCATCTCCTCGATGGGGTTCGGCTCTACCAGGCTGTCGTTGATACCATCCAGAAAACCGGTCATGGTCATCACGCTCTGACCATACTTGTCAGCCAGTTCCTTGACCGTACCCTTTACCTCGGTATCCGGATCAGACAGGAGCTGCTCATAGATATTCTTCTCGATATTGAAATAATTTGCCCAGAATCTCTGGATATCACCCTTATTTGCCTTCTCATCGTAGGCCATATCACGCCACTGTTTCAGTAATGCCATAATTTAATCTCCATCCTTTGCTTAAAACATTTCTATCTTCTAAATATAACAGGACAGATATTAAAAATCAAGCTGTAATTTGTGATATAGGCTATGTTCCGGCCCGAATCCATTCTTCCTTTTCCGGTCCGCAGACGAAATCACCCCGGGGCGTTCTCGTCGCACCGGAGTGATTTGCTAAAGGGGAGGATATAAGTAATTCGTTTCTCTTTTGTCTGATGTTAGTATATCCCCATCCCGCTCTTTTATACAAAGTATTTGCGCTTTTTTCTTTTTTGTGATAAATAAAGAGAAAGGGCTTCTGTAAGTCGGAAACCCGGAATTTACACAGAAAGGATTTTTTATAAACACTGCTATGAAAGACGGTAAACTCAAACGGATTCTGGCCCTCATGGGCGTAGTACTGCTGGTGGGCATGTATCTTCTGACCCTGATCTTCGCCTTTACCGACCCCACCGAGGGCAAAAACTGGCTGAAAGCCTCCATCGTATGTACGATCTTTATTCCGGTCTTTATCTACGCCTGTATCATGCTGGCCCGGTATCTGAAAAAATAAGTATCCGGACATAACAGGCCCTGCGCGATTAGTGTGCAGGGCCTTTGTTTTATAGCATTCTATTTAGTTCTTCCCGTGCCTGTTCATAGGACGTAAAGACGATTCCGTGTATCCCCCGGGCCTTTGCCGCCTCCACATTTTCCTTCCGGTCATCCAGGAAAACAGCCTGCTCCGGCACGATACCGTAGCGTTCCAGCAGTCTCCGGTAAATCTCCGGATCCGGCTTGCTGCAGTGCTCCCGATAGGAAAGCACATAGCCGTCCATGTCCTCCAGAAAGGTCAGACGATCCTTTCCCAGCTCATACACATGCTTCGGCCAGTTAGACAGGGCATAGACCTTCAGCCCCCGCTTCTTTAAGTTGCGGATCCAGTCCACACTGTAAGAAAAGGGCTCGAAGCAGCCGTCCAGTTTCTCATAAAGTCTCCGGATCTCCGGCTCATAATCCGGTGCAGCGGAGATAAAGTCCCAGATCTCCTCCGTCTCCGTCATCAGACCCTTGTCATGCTCCTCCCAGGCGGGATTCAAAAACACAGCCTGCTCCAGGATCCGGTAAGGAATCTCCTCGGGCACTTCTTCCCTGAGAAAGGCTCTCCAGCGGAAATCCACCAGCACATTTCCCAGATCAAAAATCACTGTATCTATCATACTACTTCCCTATTTATTGTGGAAAATGATATCGTCGCGTCCCGGTCCGTTGGAAACCATGGTGATCGGACACTCGATATGCTTCTCAACAAACTCAATATACTTACGGCAGTTCTCCGGCAGATCCTCGTACTTCTTGATACCGCGGATATCGCACTTCCAGCCCGGCAGCACCTCGTATACAGGCTTTGCCTTCTCCAGCAGATGGGTAGTCGGGAAATCTGTGGTTACCTTTCCGTCGATCTCATAACCTACGCACACCGGAATCTCATCCAGGTAACCCAGAACGTCCAGTACAGTAAAGGCTACGCCGGTAGCACCCTGGATACGGCAGCCGTACTTGGAAGCTACGCAGTCATACCAGCCCATTCTTCTGGGACGGCCTGTGGTTGCACCGAACTCTCCGCCGTCGCCGCCTCTGCGTCTCAGTTCGTCTGCCTCTTCTCCGAAGATCTCGCTGACGAACGCGCCTGCGCCTACCGCACTGGAGTATGCCTTGCTGACTACGACGATCTCCTTGATCTCATAAGGCGGAATACCTGCGCCGATGGCGCCGTAAGCTGCCAGTGTGGAGGAAGAAGTAACCATCGGGTAAATGCCGTGATCCGGATCCTTCATGGAACCAAGCTGACCCTCCAGAAGAATATTCTTGCCCTCATGGATAGCGTCCCACAGATACTTGGACACGTCGCACACGTAGGGCTCTACCATCTCCTTATACTCCATCAGCTCCTCATAGAGCTTGTCCTCATCCAGAGCCGGCTTATGATACAGGTTCTCCAGAAGTACATTCTTCTTTACGCAGACATTGGCGATCTTGTCACGCAGATAATCCTCATCTGCGAACAGCTCGCTGACCTGGAAACCGATCTTTGCGTATTTATCAGAATAGAAGGGCGCGATACCGGATTTGGTGGAACCGAAGGCCTTGCCTCCCAGACGCTCCTCCTCACACTGATCAAACAGGATATGATAAGACATCACAATCTGCGCGCGATCGGATACGAGAATCTTCGGAGCGGGTACTCCCTTCTCCACGATGCTCTGAATCTCGTTAAACAGAACCGGAATATTCAGTGCCACTCCATTTCCGATGATGCTGGTGGTGTGATTGTAAAATACACCGGACGGCAGACTGTGCAGCGCGAACTTTCCGTAATTGTTTACGATTGTGTGGCCTGCGTTTGCTCCGCCCTGAAAGCGGACGATGATATCAGACTCCTGGGCAAGCATATCTGTGATCTTACCCTTTCCCTCGTCACCCCAGTTGGCGCCTACGATTGCTTTTACCATAGCTTGTATCCCTCCATTAGGTTTAAATACTTGAAAACAAATAACGTCAGTGCAGAAAGACTCACTGCACCGACGTTTAGTATACCTTGTTTTTCTCAAAAAGTAAATGGATTTCTTCCTATAAATTATGATTATTTATAATTTGCGCTTATGAAATCTTTTATTTCTTTGCTTTTCCCAGATACGCCGCCTTCACTGCTTCATTTTCCAGAAGCTCCGCTCCGGTTCCGCTCAGGGTGATGCGGCCTGTCTCCATAACGTATCCTAAATTCGCCGCTTTCAAGGCCATGTTGGCGTTCTGCTCTACCAGAAGAATCGTTACGCCCTGCTTATTGATTTCACGGATGATATCAAAGACGCCCCGGACAACGATGGGCGCCAGTCCCAGGGAAGGCTCATCCATCATGATGATCTCCGGCCTGGACATGAGCGCCCGGCCGATGGCCAGCATCTGCTGCTCGCCTCCGGACAGGGTTCCGGCCAGCTGCCAGGAACGTTCCTTCAGCCGCGGGAACAGATCGTATACCCAGTTCAGATCCTCATCCAGGGAATCCTTACGCATATAAGCGCCGATTTTCAGGTTCTCTGCCACAGTCATGTCCGGGAATACCCGTCGTCCCTCGGGCACCAGGGTGATGCCTTTGGTCACGATCTGTTCCGTGGGTACGCCCCTCAGTTCCTCTCCCTTCAGGAGAATGCTGCCGCTCTCGGCTTTCACCAGTCCCACGATGGAACGAAGGGTGGAACTCTTTCCGGCTCCGTTGGCTCCGATGAGGGTCACTACCTCGCCCTTTGGCACATTGAAGCTGATGTCCTTCACTGCCTTGATTCCGCCGTAGGATACGTTCAAATCTTTGACTTCCAGAATATTACTCATCGTCCGCACCTCCCAGATAAGCTTCGATTACCTTCGGATTGTTCCGAATTTCCTCCGGCGTACCCTCCGCAATGGGTTTTCCGAAGTCCAGCACGTAAATGCGGTCGGAAATCTCCATAACCAGATCCATATGATGCTCGATCATGAACACGGTCAGATCAAATTTCTTTCGGATCTCATCGATGAATTCGGTCAGTTCCAGGGTCTCCTGGGGGTTCATGCCGGCTGCCGGCTCATCCAGAAGCAGAAGCTCCGGCTTCGTGGCCAGGGCACGGGCGATCTCCAGACGGCGCTGCTTACCATAAGGAAGGGATGTGGCCAGCTCGTTCCGCACGTCGGTCAGACCCACGATCTCCAGCAGGCGCTCGCTCTCCTCCCGCATTCTGGCCTCCTCCTTGCCGTTCAGGTGGAAGGTGGCCGTAAAAACATTGCTGGTGCGCAGCATGTGCTTGGCAATCAGGATATTATCAAACACGGTCTGGCTCTTAAACAAACGGATATTCTGGAAGGTTCTTGCGATGCCCAGGCAGGTAATCTTATCCGGTGTGGGTGCCAGCACACGATGGCTCTCATACATGGCTGGGTTTTCTCCCCGGTACAGCTTTTTCATCTTGCCCTGGGGATGGTTCTGGACGATCTTATTGCCCTTATAGTAAATAGCTCCATTGCTGGGAGCGTACACACCTGTGATCACATTGAAGGCTGTGGTCTTACCGGCTCCGTTAGGTCCGATGAGAGATACGATCTCCCCCTTGTTGATCTCCAGATTCATATTGTCCACGGCGATGACGCCGCCAAACTGCATGGTAATATTTTCCACTTTCAGAACGTTTTCCGTACTCATTTGGAAGCTCCTCCTTCCGTCACCTTTTCTTTCTTAAACTTCCTTCGGAAGAAATTCGCGATTCCTTCTATGGAAAATTCCTTTTCTCCCATGATACCCTTCCGGTAGAACAGTACCACGCACATGATGATGACCGCGAATACGACCTTACGGAAACCGGCCCGCAGAAGAGGCACGTGGAAGCTTCCGATATACAGATTGTCATTGTCCAGAAAACGGAGCCACCACTCAGAGCAGGCGATGAACAGGAAGGAACTGATACAGCTTCCTGTCACGGATCCGATACCGCCGATTACCACAATCAGCAGAATCTCATAGGTCATGGCCGACTTGAACATGGACGCCTGAATGGTAGTCTGGTACATAGCCAGCAATCCTCCGGAGATACCTGCAAAGAAAGAGCTGATGACAAAGGCCAGCCGCTTGTGATGGGCCAGATTGATACCCATGGCCTCCGCCGCGATCTCATCGTCGCGGATGGCCTTAAAGGCGCGGCCGTAGGTGGAATTGATCAGCATCACGATGATGGCGATACAGATTCCCGCCACGATAAAGGGATACAATACCGACTTAAAAGCCGGGAAATTCCGGAGCAGATTGGAACCGTTGGTCAGCGGGCCCAGCTTATCCCACTGGAACACCGCACGGATGATCTCGGCAAAACCTAAGGTGGCGATGGCCAGATAGTCGCTCTTCAGACGCAGTACCGGCAGACCGATGAGGTAAGCGAAGATAGCTGCCACGATACCGCCTGCGATAAGTGCCAGCGGAACCGGAATGGCGAACTGTACGATGCCTCCGTCAAAATACTGGTACACGCTTGCGCGGGATTCCACCGGAATGGTCAGAATGCCGTATGTATAAGCGCCCAGAAGCATAAACCCTGCCTGGCCCAGGGAAAACAGGCCGGTGAAGCCATTCAGCAGGTTCATGGACACTGCCACCAGCGCATAGATTGCGCCTTTTTTTAATACCGTAAATAACATGGAACCGGACGGAAATACCTGTTCCAGGATAAACAGAACCAGAAGCAGGCCCAGAATCAGGCCGACGTTCCAGATGATTTTTGTTTGCTTTTTCATGCTTGAACGCCTCCTTTATACCTTATCAATAACTTTTTCACCGAAGAGCCCCGTGGGCTTCGCGATGAGTACTACGATCAGCAGGGCAAAGGTGAACGCGTCCGAGAAGGTGGTCCAGCCCAGACCCTTGATGATGTTCTCGCAGATACCGATGATAAACGCTCCGATGACCGCGCCCGGAATAGATCCGATGCCGCCGAATACGGCCGCTACGAAAGCTTTCAGACCAGGCATGGCTCCTGCAGTGGGGGTTACACCGGTATAGTTGGTAAAGAACAGCATGCTTCCAATGGCAGCCAGGAAGCTTCCGATGATAAATGTCATACTGATGACGGAATTGATCTTGATACCCATGAGCTGGGAGGTCTCAAAGTCACGAGAGGCCGCGCGCATGGCCATACCGATCTTGGTGTACTTGATCAGGGCTACCAGCGCCAGCACCAGAATGATAGTCAGCACCGGTGTAATCACCGTCACCCGCTTGGTAGTGGCGCCGAATACGGTGATGGTGTCGCTGAGCCAGGGAATGGGCGGATACTGCTGGGACAGGCCGCCAGTCACATAGAGCGCCAGGTTCTGCAGCAGATAGGACACGCCGATGGCAGAAATCATGATAGACATACGGGGCGCGCTCCTCAGAGGCTTATATGCCACACGCTCCACCAGGAAACCCAGAAGCACCGTCAGTATAATCATCAGCGGAATCGCCACATAAATGGGCATCACCGTCATGGCATACACCATAATCAGACCTGCCACCATGAATATATCGCCGTGGGCGAAGTTAATCAGTCTCAAGATTCCGTAGACCATGGTGTAGCCGATGGCAATCAGGGCGTACTGCCCGCCTACGGAAATGCCTGCCATCAGGTAGGGCAGGTTCTGGTTGATCCATTCCATACAATAACCTCCAAAAATCAGGTTGAAAACATGGGGAATGGCGGAAGCGCGTTTTCATGCTCCCGCCATCCAGCCTTTCAGCCTTTTCTTTTAAATTATTTGCTTACGCTCTGCTCTGCCACGAACTCCCAGGCACCTGTCTCGGTGTTCGCCTGCTTGATGTAAGCAGTATCACGGTTTGCGTCGCCGGTCTCATTGAAAGTAATATGTCCGGTTACGCCGGTGTAGTCCACATTCCACAGAGCCTCGTTTACTGCTGCCGGGTCGGTGGATCCTGCTGCCTTCAAAGCCTCCAGTGCGGTGTAGTAAGCATCGTAGCCCATAACGGTCAGACCGGATACGGTATCGTCGCCGCCGTTATTTGCTTTTGCTGTGGAATCGCTGTTGATCCAGTCCTTAATGCCTGCATCGAACTCCGGATTTGCTCCCTCCTGATAGAAGGTGGTTACATAGATGTCCAGGTTCTTACCCTTTGCCGCGTTCAGGATTACGTTAGAATCCCAGGTATCAGTGGAGAGAATCGGAACCTCCAGTCCCTGTGCCGCTGCCTGCTCGATAATCAGGGCTGCCGCCTCGGTGGATGAGGGTGCGAACACCACCTCTGCGCCAGACTTCTTTGCAGTAGTAATATAAGAAGTGAAATCACTGTTTCCTTCCTGGAAGGTCTCTGCTACGACCTCTCCGCCCAGTGCCTCGAAGGCCTGTGTGAAGTAGTAGCCCAGTCCTGTGGAGTAATCGTCTCCCAGCTTTGTCAGGACATAAGCTTTCTTTGCGCCAAACTTCTCGCTGGCAAAGTTCGCATGTACGGTGCCCTGGAAGGGATCCAGGAAGCAGATACGGAAGTAATGGGTATTTCCCTCGGTAACCTGCGGGTTTGTACAGGTAACGCCGATGGCCGGGATGCCTGCCTCCTTGAATACATCAGAAGCCGCGATGGAAACGCCGGAGCCGTAGGAACCAAGTACTACGGATACCTTGTCACTCACCAGAGTAGCTGCTGCGGAGGGTCCCTTGTCATTGGAGGACTCATTATCTACGATATCAAGCTGTACTGTGTACTCAGTTCCACCGATCTCTACAGTGGGAGTCACATGATTCGCATACTGGATACCCAGGGTCTCCTGCTTTCCGCCTGCTCCGTTATCTCCGGACGCCGGCTCGTATACGCCGATTTTCACCACATTTCCGTCTGTAGCGGATGCGTCTGTGCTGGCAGAGCTGCTGTCAGAGCTTCCGCCTGAGCATCCTGTCAGCATGGTGCTGACCATGGCCGCTGCAAGTAATACTGATAATGCACGCTTTTTCATAACTTTTCTTCCTCCTCTTTCGCACGTCTCCCGTGAACATCACACTGGTTTTATGTTCGCCTCTCAAAGACATTTGTGCGCCTTTTTCAATATGGGCTTTAGTATAACATGTTTATTTCGAAATTTCAAGAAGGAATTGTGTGTTTTTTGCAAACAAAAGACCGTCCACGGCTGACACTTACTTTTTTTCAGCCGCGGACGGTCTTCTTTTTCTCTATCCTGTCTATCCCACAAAATCGAACAGCGACAGCTGGTTGGACTCGGGCAGGTCGCCCAGCAGCCCCAGATCTCCCATAAAATCAATAACGGTCTTGGACAGCTTACTGCGGGTCCGCAGGTCGTCCCGGGACAGGAAGGGACCGTCCTTGGCCGCCGCCTCCAGCTGGTCCGCCGCCTTGTCGCCCAGGCCCTCGATGGTACTCAGGGCCGGCATCAGCTTACCGTCGATAATCTGAAAATGGTGGGCCTTCGCCTTATAAATATCGATGGGCCAGAACTCAAAGCCTCTGGCATACATCTCCTGGACGATGTGCATGTCCTTCATACTGTCCTGCTCCTTCTTGGACAGGGAATCGCTGCGGCGCTTGTAGTCGGCCATATAGTAGGCCAGCCGCTCCTTGCCCTGGCACATGAGCTCATAGCTGAATGCCGACGCACGGATACTGAAGTAAGCCGCGTAGTAAGCCAGCGGATAATTAATCTTACAGTAGGCGATACGCCAGGCCATCATAACATAGGCTGCCGCATGGGCCTTCGGGAACATGTACTTGATCATTTTACAGGACTCGATATACCAGTCCTCCACGCCCTCAGCCTTCATGGCCTCGATCCATTCGGGCTTCAGGCCCTTTCCCTTTCGCACACTCTCCATGATCGTAAAGGACAGACTGGGCTCCACACCCTGATGGATCAGATACAGCATGATATCGTCTCGGGTACAGATGGCCGTGGAAATGGTGGCCTTACCCTCTTTGATAAAGCGCTGGGCGTTATTCAGCCATACATCCGTACCATGGGACAGTCCGGAGATTCGGATCAGATCCGAGAAGGACTGGGGCTTGGCGTCGCACACCATCTGGATAACAAAGTCTGTACCGAACTCCGGGATACCAAGGCAGCCAAGGGGACAGCCGTCGATATCCTCCGGCCGGATGCCCAGCGCCTCCGTGCTCTTGAACAGGGACATTACCCCCTGATCGTCCAACGGAATGGTCTTCGCGTCCAGACCGGTCAGGTCCTCCAGCATACGAATCATGGTCGGATCATCGTGTCCCAGAATGTCCAGCTTCAACAGGTTGTGGTCGATGGAGTGGTAATCAAAATGGGTAGTAATGATGTCCGTGGTCATATCATTGGCCGGGTGCTGGATCGGCGTAAAGGAGTGAATCTCCTCCCCGTGGGGCAGTACCACGATACCGCCCGGGTGCTGGCCCGTAGAACGACGCACGCCCACGCAGCCCTGGACGATCCGATCGATCTCGCAGTTTCGCTTGTGCTGGCCATGTTCTTCGTAATAATTTTTTACATAACCGAACGCCGTCTTATCCGCCAGGGTTGCAATGGTTCCCGCACGGAAAGTCTGTCCCGTACCGAAGATGACCTCGGTGTATTTATGGGCCTTGGACTGATAATCGCCGGAGAAATTCAGGTCGATATCCGGCTCCTTATCTCCCTTGAATCCCAGGAAGGTCTCAAAGGGAATATCAAAGCCCTCTTTTTTCAGCGGACCGCCGCAGACCGGGCAGGCCTTATCCGGCATGTCGCAGCCGGCCGCGCCCGCGTACTTTCTTACCTCTTCTGACTCGAAATCACTGTAATGGCAGGCCGGACAGTAATAGTGGGGCGGCAATGGGTTGACCTCCGTGATTCCGGCCATGGTAGCCACAAAGGAAGAACCTACAGATCCCCGGGAGCCCACCAGATAGCCGTCCGCATTAGACTTCCACACCAGCTTCTGGGCGATGATGTACATAACCGCGAAACCATTGGAAATGATGGAATGCAGCTCCTTCTCCAACCGCTCCGTTACCACCTGGGGCAGGTCTTCGCCGTAGATGGAATGGGCCTTCTCGTAACAGATATCACGGAGGGTCTGATCGGAATTTTCGATGACCGGAGGACACTTATCGGGGCGTACCGGAGAAATCTTCTCGATCATATCCGCAATCTTATTGGTGTTCGTGATCACGACCTCTTCCGCCTTATCGCTTCCCAGATACTCAAATTCCGCCAGCATTTCCTCCGTGGTACGCAGGTACAGAGGCGCTTGATTGTCCGCGTCTTTAAATTTCTTTCCGGCCATGATGATGCGCCGATAGACCTCGTCCTCCGGGTTCAGGAAATGCACGTCGCAGGTGGCCACCACAGGCTTGTGGAACTGCTCGCCCAGGGACACGATCTTTTTGTTCAGGCGGATCAGATCGCCCCTGGACTCAAAGGTAGGACGCTCTCCCCGCAGCATAAATTCATTATTTCCCAAAGGCTGGATCTCCAGGTAGTCGTAGAAGTCCACCAGACGGGCAATCTCCTCGTCGGGAGCGGAACGCACCAGGGCCTGGTACAGCTCTCCGGCCTCGCAGGCGGAACCCACGATCAGCCCCTCCCTGTGCTTCTGAAGCACGCTTTTGGGAATCCTGGGTACCCGGGCAAAATAGTCCAGATGGGACCAGGAAACCATGCGGTACAGGTTCACCCGGCCAATCTCATTTTTTGCCAGAATAATCACATGGTGGGGACGCAGCTTTTTAATGGCGTCCGCATCCAGCGCACTCATCTGATTCACGGCATTCAAATCATGGATATCACGCTCCTTCAGCATCTGGACGAACTTCACAAAGATCTCCGCGGTACAGCCTGCGTCATCCACAGCCCGGTGATGATTTTCCAACGAAACATCCAGGGCCTTCGCCACATGATCCAGCTTATAACGGTTCAGCTGGGGCAGTAAAATACGTGCCAGACTCAGCGTATCCACCACCGTAAACTCGCAGGGCAGGCCCTGGCGTTCGCTGTTCTTGCGGATGAAGCTCATATCAAAATCCACATTGTGCCCCACCATCACTGCACCCTTGCAGAATTCCAAAAACTTCGGCAGAATCTCCTCGATGGTGGGCTCATTCATGACCATCTCGTCGTTGATGCCTGTCAGCTTCTCGATCTCAAAGGGAATCGGGGTCCGGGGATTCACGAATACGCTGAATTTGTCGGTGATCTCACCCTTTTCTACGCGGACAGCTCCAATCTCGATGATCCGGTCATTTTCCGCGGAAAACCCGGTGGTCTCGAGATCGAAGACCACATACATATCATCCAGGCTCTGTCCGGCCGCATCGGTGACGATATCCTTCAGATCGTCCACCAGATATCCCTCCACGCCGTAGATAACCTTGAAATTATCGCTCTTTTCCAGACTGTGGCTGGCATCCGGGTAGGCCTGCACCACGCCGTGGTCGGTCACGGCGATGGCCGTATGTCCCCAGGACTTGGCCCGCTTGATAATATCCTTCACATCAGAGACACCGTCCATATCGCTCATCTTCGTATGGCAGTGGAGTTCCACCCGTTTGATCTCGCTGTTGTCTGTCCGGGGCGTCCGGAAGTCCGAGGATTTCTTGATACCCACCACGGAGCTGATGGTCAGCTCATTGTCGAAACGGTCCATGGAGGTCAGGCCCTTCAGTTTGATAAAGGATCCCTTCTTCACTTTCTCCCGGAAGGCTTCCATCTCGTCGTTTTTCTCAAAAATCTTAATCCGGATTGTATCTGTATAATCCGTCACGGTAATGGTTACGATGGTCTTTTCCCCGCGGATCTCCCGCTCGTCCCAGCCGGTGACCTGTCCGTGGATGACCACCTCGCCCATTTCCCCGATGACCTGTACCAGATCGATGATCTCGCTGTCATCGAAATCACGGCCGTAAAGCACGTCCGGATTGTTGCTGGCGCCACGGCTCCGGAAGCCTCCGCCGCTTCTCAGGGTCTTGCCGTAGGCGTACTCGCTCTTGCCGAAATTGCCGAAATTCTTCTTTCCGCCGGAAGCGGCGGCAGCAGGCTTCTTCTCTGTCTTCACACTGCCTGAATTTCCCTTTTCTGTGCCTGCTACCACGGTTTTCCCGCCTGAGCTCTCCACACCCTCTGCACTGTCCCCCGCGTCCGCCGCCTGCTTGGCCGCCCACATGGCCGCGTTCAAAGCTTCTGCCTGCTTCTCCACATCCGCCCTGCCGCCGCGTTTTTTCTTTTCCTCCTGTTTTTCCACAAACTCCACCTGGATTTTCACGTCCAGTCCACATCGATCGGTGAAAATCTTATACAGAATGCGGATAAGTTCGTCGGCCGCGTCCTCTCCCAGAGTGGTCTTCTTCAGCTCCATTTTCAGAAGGTTACTTTCCGGAAATGAGATCTTCGCCCCCCGGAACAGGTTATACTCCAGCATACTGTAGTTCCGCAGCTCAAAGAGGATACTGTCCTTGTAAAGCTCCATCAGCTTCTCCGGATTATACTGGCCAGACAGCTCAAAACGCTCCAGGATCTTCACGGTGATATCCGCCCCGCCGAAGAGCTGTTTCTTCAAGGTCCTTTCAAGCTGAAAAAGCCGCTCCTTATGGATCAGCTTTCCGCTCACGAGATACACTCTTATGAAATTTTTTGCCCGGTTGGAGGTGACCTTTTCCACACGCACCTGCTCCAGCAGATCCTGAAGTCCCTGCTCCACATGCAGGGGTGGAAATACCTCCGCGAACATTTTTGTCATGCGCTCTCTCCCTAGTTTTCGTTCCAGTGCAGCAGCTCCTCGCGCAGCGCGCCCAGAAGCTCATCCTCCGGCATCCGCTGTACGATCTCGCCCTTCTTAATCAGCATACCGGTACCCTTGCCTCCTGCGATTCCGATATCGGCTTCCTTGGCCTCGCCCGGTCCGTTGACCACGCAGCCCATGACGGCCACCTTGATGTCGTCCAGGGGAATATCCTCCACCATGCGCTCTACCTGATTTGCCAGGCCGATGAGGTCGATCTGGGTCCTTCCGCAGGTGGGACAGGATACCACCTCGATGCCGCCTTTTCTAAGTCCCAGTGTCTTTAGAATACGCTTTGCGGAGCGGATCTCCTCCAGGGGATCGCCGGTCAGGGATACGCGGATGGTATCTCCGATACCCTGATAGAGAATGATACCCAGACCCACGGCGGACTTGATATTTCCGGAGTACAGGGTTCCCGCCTCGGTGATGCCCACATGCAGGGGATGATCCGTCTTCTCCGCAATGAGCTCATGGGCCCGGGCGCACATCATCACATCCGAGGACTTGATACTGACGACCAGGTTGTCATAGCCCATATCCTCGATGAGATGAACCTTATCCAGAGCGCTCTCCACAATACCCTCTGCGGTAACGCCGTGATACTTCTCCACCAGCTCCTTTTCCAGAGAACCGCTGTTGACGCCCACCCGGATGGGAATGTGGCGCTCCCTGGCTGCGTCCACCACGGCCTGCACCCGTTCGGTGCTTCCGATATTACCGGGATTGATCCGGATCTTGTCCGCCCCGTGCTCAATGGCCGCCAGGGCCAGCTTATAATCAAAATGGATGTCCGCCACCAGCGGAATGGAGATCTGTTTTTTAATCTCCGTCAGGGCCTCTGCCGCCTCCATAGTGGGAACCGCGCAGCGGATGATATCGCAACCAGCCGCCGTCAGCGCCTGAATCTGGGCCACGGTGGCCTGTACATCCTCCGTCTTTGTATTGGTCATGGACTGGATCAGGATCGGATTTCCGCCTCCGATAACCCGATCGCCGATCTGTACCGTTCTTGTATATTCTCTCATTCTACGCTCTTTCATTCCATTCGAGCCTCCCTTAACTCTTTTTCCCGCTTAAAGCGGCTTCTCTTTTCCACATTCAGCACCATGCCGATCTCTATCAGCAGAAAGACGGACGCCGTACCGCCGTAACTGAAGAACGGCAGGGTCACGCCGGTGGTCGGAAACAGACTGGTCACCACCATCAGATTCAGCACCACCTGCAGGGCCACATGGGAAAAGACGCCGATGACCAGCAGCCGTCCAAAGACGTCCTCCGCCTGCTGGGCCACGCTGTACAGCCGGTACAACAGATACACGAACATCAGAATCACCAGTCCTGCGCCGAAAATCCCCAGCTCCTCGCAGATGATGGAGAAAATCATATCATTATAGGGCTCCGGGATGCTTCCCAGTTTTTGAATACTGTTCCCCAGTCCCTTACCGAAGAGGCCGCCGGATCCGATAGCATACAGCGCCTGCAGGGACTGATAGGCCTTGTCCGACTCATAGGAGTATGGATCCAGCCAGGCCAGAATCCGGGCGCTTCGGAAACCGCCGCTTCCGTCGCCTGCCGTTCCCGCGGCAATGGATTTTTTCAGATACAGGATCAGGGCCCCGATACCCGCCGCTCCCGCGCCTCCCGCGATGAAAAAGGGGTAGTACTTGGGATATACCATAAAGGCCATCAGAAAACAGATACCGAATACAATGGTGGCCGTACTCATATTGTTACTGATCTTCAGAATCAAAAAGGAAACCACCGCCGTGGGAATCATCAGCTTGATGAAGGTCTTCAGATCTTTAATCTTCGATGCGTTGGACGAAATCAGCGCTGCTGAAAAGAGAATCATGGCCACCTTCACCGGCTCCGCCACCTGGAACTGTCCCAGACCCGGGACACGGAGCCACCGGGTCGCTCCCTTGACCGTAACGCCCAGGCCCGGCACCTTCAGAAGCAGAATCAATACCACCGACCCGACGAGACCGATGCCTGCGAAATATCTCCATCTGTGGTAATCGATGTTCGCCACCACCAGCATTACCGCCAGACCGATGACGCTCCACTGCACCTGGCTTTTCAAAAAGTATGTAGGGTCATGATGAAAGATTTCACTCATGCTGGCTGTATAGTAGCTGGCGCTGTATATCATAATCAGACCGAATACCATCAGGAAAATGACGGCCACGATCAGATTCATATCGTAACTGAGTAAAGAAGAAAGAAATCTTCTTTTTTTCTTTTTACCGGACATGCAGTTTTCTCTCACGCTCCTTTCCGGTAAGCTTCCTGCAAACAGGGTTAATTTTTATTATACGTTTTTCCGGCCCGGCTTGCAAGTACTATGCGGGAATGTGATGGAAAAAGAGGCGGGACAAGTCTTTTCCTTATCCCGCCTCTTCTTATGTATCATGTGTCCTATACTTCTGTATCTTACTCTACGACCTTGATCCAGCCCTTGGGAGCCTCAATGCGTCCCATCTGGATACCGGTCAGGGTATCATACAGCTTCTTGGTAACCGGTCCCATCTCGTCCATTCCGCTGGGGAAGCAGATCTCCTTGCCGTGGTCTACGATCTTTCCTACCGGAGATACGACTGCTGCTGTTCCGCAAAGTCCGCACTCTGCGAACTCCTTTACTTCCTCGAAAGGTACGACTCTCTCTTCTACGTCCATTCCCAGGTACTCTTTTGCCACATAGACCAGAGAACGACGTGTGATGGAAGGAAGGATACTGTTAGACTTCGGCGTTACCAGCTTGCCATCCTTGGTTACAAAAAGGAAGTTCGCTCCGCCTGTCTCCTCCACGTTGGTTCTGGTGGCTGCGTCCAGATACATATTCTCAGCGAAACCTTCCTCATGAGCGGTTACGATGGCGTGCATACTCATGGCGTAGTTCAGACCAGCCTTGATGTGGCCTGTTCCGTGGGGTGCTGCACGGTCAAAATCAGATACCTTGATGGTGATCGGCTTTGCGCCGCCCTTGAAGTACGGTCCTACCGGAGTACCGAATACACGGAACTGATACTCGTCAGCCGGCTTTACGCCGATAACCGGGTTGGTTCCGAACATGTAGGGACGGATATACAGGGTAGCGCCTGTTCCGTAAGGCGGAACATAAGCTTCATTTGCCTTTACTGTCTGTACGACTGCGTCAACGAAACGCTCTTCCGGGAATACGGGCATCTCCAGACGCTTTGCGGACTGAACCATACGCTCTGCGTTCAGGTCCGGGCGGAAGATAACCGTCTGTCCCTTCTCTGTGGTGTATGCCTTCATACCCTCGAATACGGTCTGAGCGTACTGCAGAACACCTGCGCACTCGTTCAGAACTACATTTGCATCGTCGGTGAGGGTACCCTCATCCCATGCGCCGTTCTTAAAGTTGGATACATAACGCTTGTCGGTCTGTACATAGCTGAAACCGATATTTGACCAGTCTAAATTTTTCTTTTCCATGTCAAAGCTCCTCCTTACACTCATTCAGTAATTTTCTGATTTTCCTTTGGGGATTCCTGAAAATTCACTCCAGCCGTATGCCTGTATTCACACTGGGCTGCCGCGGCCTTACCCGTACTGAACTTTAATTTTTTATATTATAGATCAGATTCTTTGATACTGCAATGAGAAAAAGCGTCAAATTTCCTATTTTTTTCGTTCGTATTTGCAGAAGGTGAATTCCAGGTCGAAATAAGTCTTCTCATCGCTCTCCCCGGTCAGCTCCCAGTCCGGATCCTGCTCCAGGTTCGGGAACCAGGCGTCGGCCATGTACTCGTGATCGATCCGGGTCACATGGGCCACGTCGCAGTAGGGCAGGAACTGCTTATAGATAGTATCCCCTCCGATGACATACACATCCTCCGGCGGGTATTCGCTGATGAGTTCCATGGCCTCATCCACGGAATGAACCACCTCCGCGCCTTTCACCTGATATTCCGGATTACGGGTCAATACAATATTGGTACGGTTCTTTAACGGCAATCCGTTCGGAAAGGTTTCCAATGTCTTGCGGCCCATCACTACCACCTTGCCGGTGGTAGTCGTACGGAAGAATTTCATATCCTCCGGGATACTCACCAGCAGCTTATTCTGATAGCCAATAGCCCAGTTTTTATCTACAGCAACAATTAAATTCATAGGTCAAATTCTCCTTTCTTATACTGCAATGGGAATATCCCTGATCTGCGGTTCAGTCTCGTAGTCTTCCACATGCAGATCATCCGTGGTAAAGGCGTAGAAGTCCTTCACTTCCGGGTTCAGCCATACCTTCGGTGCCGGATGTTCCGGTCTGGCAATCAGCTCTTTGATAATATCCACATGGCGATCATAGATGTGCGCGTCTGCGATCACATGCAGCAGCTCGCCCGGTACCATATCGCAGACCTGGGCCACCATCATGAGCAGAATCGCATACTGGCACACATTCCAGTTATTGGCTGCCAACACGTCCTGGGAACGCTGGTTCAGTACCATGTTCAGCACCAGCTTTTCCTGTCCCGGCTTCTTGGTCACATTATAGGTCGCGCCGTAGGCGCAGGGATACAGATGCATTTCGCTCAGATCTGAAAATACATAGGTGTTCGTCATAATCCGGCGGCTGTAGGGATTCTGCTTCAGGTCGAACAACACTCGGTCCATCTGATCCATATCCCCCTCTTTGTAATGGCTTTTCACACCGATCTGGTAGCCGTAGGCCTTACCGATGGAACCGGCCTCGTCGGCCCACTCGTCCCAGATGTGGCTGTTCAGGTCGTGAATGTTATTGGACTTCTTCTGATAGATCCAGAGAATCTCGTCCATACAGCTCTTGAGGCCTGTCCGTCTCAGGGTCAGTGCCGGAAACTCCTTCGATAAATCATAACGGTTCACCACGCCGAAACGCTTGATGGTATAGGCAAAGGTGCCGTCCTCCCATTTGGGCCGCACCTTCTCTCCTTCGGTGCTAGTGCCGTTCTCGATGATATCCCGGCACATTTCTTTGAATATCTGATCTGCATAGCTCATGCGGTTCTTCCTCCCATGTCCGTCATTGCTTTCTATTATAGGAAATAATCGGGCTCTTTACAAGGTGTATCCACCTCTCTGAAAAGTTTTTTCATTTTTTTCAAAAAAGCTGTTGACAAATGAATCTAAATCCTGTATTATACATCATGTCGCTGATGAACAACAGCCGACACACCGATGCGATAGTGGCGTAGTTGGTAACGCGCGACCTTGCCAAGGTCGAGACCGCGGGTTCGAGCCCCGTCTATCGCTCTTCTAAAAAGGAATTCTGAGAAATCAGAGTTCCTTTTCTTTTTGTATTTTCGTAATTTCGCAAAACGTCACCTTTGCTCTGCTCTTGAAAAACAAATAGAAATCCCCTATACTAAAATACATCATGTTATAACAAAGTCCCTGTTTTATGCTCCCTTTGTTATAGACAGCTTTCATTTTATCCGATAAATATGAATGTTACATTTAATAGCCATACAGGAGGATACTTCACAATGATCATTGATTTTCACACGCATATATTTCCCAATACCGTAGCTCACCGGGCAGTTTGCAATCTGGAGCAGGTGGGCCGGGTGGTGGCCTACACGGACGGCACCCTGGAGGATCTGCGCCATTCCATGAAAGAGGCAGGCGTCACCCATTCGGTGGTACTTCCTATCGTGACTAAACCCGGGCAGTTCCGCCATATCAATGAATTCGCCGGCTCCATCACCCATGAGGAGCCGGACGAGGATGGACTTTCCATCATCAGCTTCGGCGGAATTCATCCGGATTCTCCCGATTATAAGGGCGAACTGCAGGTTATCCGGGATATGGGACTAAAGGGAATCAAACTGCATCCCACTTACCAGAATACTTATATTGACGATATTCGTTACGAGCGGATTATCGGGTATGCCGTAGAGCTGGGGCTTCTGGTTTCCATCCACTGCGGCCGGGATCTGGGCTTCCCCCGCCAGGTGAACGCCACTCCGGCCAGACTGCATCATATGATCCGGGATGTGTTTCCAAATGACAGGGGAGATACCTCGAAACTGATTCTGGCCCATCTGGGAGGCCATGATATGGAAAATGAGTCGGAACACCTGCTGGTGGGTGGGGACTACTACATGGATCTGGCCTACATCCTGCGGCTGGCCCTGCCGGAGCAGATTCTCCGCATGAGCCGGAATCACGGTATTGATAAGATCCTCTTCGCGACGGATTCGCCCTGGAGCGGGCAGAAGGAGGATGTGGAATATATTCAGCGCATCGGGTTTACGGAGGAGGAGCTGGAGAAAATCCTCTATAAGAATGGAGCTCGATTGCTGGGATTGAAAGAACGATAAATAAAACAGACCTTCCCCTCCCTTCGTCCGGCCTATCTACCGCCGCTCCGCCTCTGTCCGCAGCTCATAGTTATTATAGGCCCGTATCACAAGGGTCTCTTCCTGAGAGGCTGTGGCAGGCAGGGTGAAGGTGATGTCATTGCCGCTTCCTTCCGGCCACAGGAATAGTCTGGAATAAGTGGTTCCGCTGTCTGTGCTGTAATCGTAGTACATGACACGGCTCTCCGGCTCTTCCGCGTGGAGGGTGATCCGGACATTCTCTGCATCTCTGTGCGTCAGAGTATAGTAGACATTTACCGGCTCCGTGGTGTCCGGGCGCACCGGAGAGGAGGCCGGTTCTTTTCTGTCTATTTCAGGCAGTTCCGCCTGATTTTCTCCCTTTTTGAGTCCAAAATACGCGGCGATACCCGTGGCGTCGCATCGGCCAAGGGCAGCCAGCTTTTCATCCGTGTCCATCCGGGCCCAGTCCTCGTCCTGATCCATGTAGCCGTGTTCGATGATGATAGCCGGGATTCCCAGGGCACGGCTCTCCCGGATGATTCCATAGTAGTCGGCGCCTTTGCTGCCCAGGCGGGTCTTGACCCCCTTGGAGACAAAGCCATCCCCCATCAGCTGTGCCAGCACCTGATCGCCGATACCCTTCCCCCTGGCATAATAGCTGCCAAAAGCAGAGGTAAATACCTCCGATCCAAAAAAGTTATGCTCCGCTGACGCGTTCAGATGGAGACTGATGAGATAATCAGCTCCCACCGACCTGGCATAGGCCGCCCGTTCCTTCAGTGTCAGAGCTTTGTCGTTTTCCCTTGTATACAGGATTTCCACATTTCCATAGTTGGAAAGCTCTGTTCCAGCCGCTTTGGCGATCTTCAGGGTCAGATACTTTTCATAAGTATCCCGGTAACTGGCTCCCAGCTCCTGTTCGTCTGTGGTTCCCGGACCGCCGTGACCCGGATCCAGTACGATACGGATGCGGGGAACGCCTTCCTGTGCCGCCAGTTTTTCCGGGCTTAGGCCCGTTTCCGTGGTATTCTCTCTATCTGTCTTTTCCTGTTCAGAATCTGCGCTCTCTGTTCCCACATTTTCCGCTTTCTCGCCTTGTTGCTCTGCCATTATACGGGCTTCCTCTCCCGCTTCCACAAAACGCTCTCCCCCGGAAGCGAAAAGAGCAGACCCGGCAGTTCTGCCAGGTCCGCTGATTTCGTTGCCACGGAGCGCATTTACCAGGAGCAGGGCGATGACTGCCACACAGACCACCGCCGCTCCTGTCAGAATATGCTGTAGCCGAAGAAGTATTCGTTTTCTTCTGTTTCTGCTTTTTTTCATAATTCGTCCCTATCCTCCGGTTACTCGTTCCGGATAGCTGCCAGGGGACTCAGCCGCATGGCCCGAAGCGCCGGAAACAGTCCGGCCAGCATACCAATCACCACCGCAAATATCAACGCCAGCAGGGTCAGGTATGGAGGAATATAGGAGATATTGGCGTAGCTCTCCCTCACCACAAAATTAATAACCGCCGAGATAATATAACTGAGCATGACTCCCACTACGCCGCCAATCAGACCGATGAAGCCGGCCTCTGCCAGAAACATATTCCGGATAGCCGCCATATCGCAGCCCAGCACCTTCATGACACCGATTTCTTTGGTCCGTTCATAGATGGACATCATCATGGTATTGGCGATTCCGATGGCCGCCACAAAAAGAGACACCGCGCCGATACCGCCCAGCGTAGCCTGAATAGAACGGGAGCTCTGCTGCACCTGCTCCATCCACTCGGCATTGCTGTTGGCCTGCAGTCCCAGATTCTGAATGGCAGTCTGCACCTCTTTGACATTTTTCATATCATCCACACGGATATAGGCAGAATCGTAATAAATCTCTTTATAGGGCTTTCCGGACTTGGTGGTAGGCTGACCCGGAATGGCCTTTCCCTTGTAGATCTTTTTTAGCTGCATTTTCAGTGCTTCCACATCGCAGAGCACGTTGTTGGAATTCTCCGTATAGTCATTTTCCGTACCTGCCATCACGCCGCAGGCCGGAATCAGATACTTCTTCGGGGCCGCCACCGGAGTCCCGTTCTCATCCTTTCCGCCGTTCTTGCTGTTCCAGTAGGCGTCCGTATCGAAAATGATAAACAGTGGATCCTTCATATAATCAATGTCTGCCAGCTGGCCCGTATCCCAGTAATACTGGTTCGTCTTTGCGTCATAGAAGTCCGTGATTACCGTATTGCCGTATAGAAATTTCAACTCCGAGTCCGACAGCGGCAGCTCGCTTCCCTCTGTCAGCTCCAGGTTCAGCTTCTGCAGGGCTTCCTTACTCATGCCCTGAATATTCAGATAAGCTTCCCATTTCCCATACTTGGCAATGGCTGAGGTGGAGAGAACTGGGGAGGCGATCTCCACATGATCTATCTCGGACAGCGTCTTTATCATGGCGTCATTGATCCGGATGGGCTCATTATCGGCAGAGCCCGACATACCACTTTCCGCAGACATGGCCGTGCCGCCCCCGCCGTAATGCATTCCGCCGCCATTTTCATTCGGATAGACCGTAATCGTTGTCAGGCCTCCGTACTGTTCGATCTGTTCCATATTGGATTTACTGAGTCCCAGTCCCAGGGAAATCATAACCATGATGGAAGCCGTTCCCACAACTACGCCCAGCACCGTCAGAACTGTCCTGAGCTTCCGCCGCCACAGGCTGCTCAGACTCATTTTGAGCAAATCGCTAAAACTCATGGATTACTCCTCTTCCTTCCCGTCTCCGGATGTCTCGGTTTCCTCATCTTCCGCTTCTTCCTGCCCGTCGTCCTCCGGATCCGTATCCTCCAAATCATCCAGGTCGTCTGTCTCCAGAAACTCTGCCGCTTTTTTGGCCTTCTTCTTCCGAATGATCAGGAAAGCTACCACAGCTGCAATCACAAGCGCCAGAGGAAGCAGTACATACCAGATCCGGAAGCCGCCGCCCTGACTGCTTCCATCATCATAGGAACCGTCATCCGTCATGCCGTCATCGTAGCTCATGGGCTCTGTTACATAAAGTTCCATCTCCTTCTCCACGGTCGTCGCTTCTCCGGACTCATCTTCAAAGGTGATCTGGATCTTGACCTTACCATCATCCATGGTGGCTGCAGCGCCGGTCAGATATGCGTCCACACTTCCGGTAGCTCCCGGATCGATGTTTCCGAGGTAGGTGTCACCGCCGGTCACGGAATCTGCTGAAAATTTCACGGAAGCATTATAAAGCTTCGTCTTGCCGATATTATAGAGGCTGAAGGATACATTGGCTTCCCCGCCCACTTCGATGGACTGGGGCGTTACCTCTATGCTGCTGGTGTCAACCCTTGCTTCCTGACGCACCGGAATGGATACGCTGGCCGTATTCTCATAAGCATTGACGCTCTCGTCCTCGTAGTTCATCTTCACATTGATCACATAAGGCTTCTGGGCCAAATCTGATCTGGCTTCCAGCTCGATGCTGATGTCTTTATTGGAGCCTGCCGCAATCTTATCCACAAATACGGTACTGGATCCGGCCGTTGGCAGGAAAGAAGCCGCCACATAAGTGGTATCGGTACTCTCGCTGGCCGCCTGGATATCAAACACCATATTTTTCACAGCTGTGGCCTTGGAAGTATTCTGCATATGAAGCGTCAGGGTGAAGGTATCGCCTGCGTGTACGGTCTCCGGGTCCGTAGAAAATCCGGTGACAATGACACGGGGCGTGGACGCCTTTCCATCCGCGGAAATACCTGTGGTTCCCACCACATTTACATAGGAAGTAAGAGTCACTGTGGTCAGGCTCTTATCATCATTTTCATAGGTCACATTAAAGGAAATGGGCATATAGCCGCTGGGCGCGTCCTTCCGGGTCTTCAGAGTCCAGGTCAGTTCCCGGCGCCGATCCATGTCAGAACCGCCGTCATCGGTACCCGGCAGCCGGTCAATAGTCTGGCTGTAGTTGGAGGTCTCGATCTCAAAGGGCCACTTGGCTGCGTCCTCGCTGATCACCGGGGTTACCACCGCGTTCTTCACACGGGTACGTCCCATATTTACCACCGGGAGTACCACGTTCACGCGCTGGCCCGCATTGGCCACGGGAGTTACCCAGTTGCCGCCTACCATGATGTTGGCGTTGGTTGTGGTGGGGGTGGTGTCGCCGTCAGGAGTGGCAGAGGGTACAAAGGAATCCAGCTTGGCCATCGCCTTTGCCAGGTATGCCGTCACCTGCTCGCTGGTACGCATATTGGAAATAACGGTATCCGCATCCTTTTTTGCTTTATCAAACTCTGCCTTCTTATCCTCCGGAATAGAGTCCTTGAGGACATCGTAATAATCTGCCAGCTGATCCAGGGCGTTTTTCTTTGCGTCTGCTAAACTTCCTGTACCGCCTCCGCTTCCACCAAGCGCCGCCTGCGCCACCATGGGTTTCCATCCCGCTCCCACTGCGGGAACTGCCAGCGCGCCGCACATCATCAGCACTAGTACTTTTTTCATCCACTTATTCTTCATTTTTCTTATTCCCCCTCTATCTGCTCTGATTTATTTCGGTTGTCTTCTATCTTCACAATCTTACCGTCTATAATATGGAAAATCCGGTCTGCGAAGCTGGCCAGATGGTTGTCATGGGTTACCATCACCAGTGTCTGATTCCGCTCCCGTACGATCCTCTGCATCAGCCGCATGACCTCCGCTGAGGTATTGGAATCCAGATTTCCCGTAGGCTCATCGGCAAAGATAATCTCCGGATCCAGTACCAGAGCTCTCGCAACGCCCACGCGCTGCTGCTGTCCTCCGGACATTTCATTTGGCCGGTGATCCTTATGTTTGGACAGCCCCACCAGATCCAGCATCTTATCCGCCTTCTCCATCCGTTCCTTCTTCGATACACCCCGGAAGACCAGGGGCAGTGCCACATTCTCCACCGCGTCCATGGTTCCCAGCAAATTAAAAGACTGGAAGATAAAGCCCACATGCTCCCGCCGGAACTTTACAAGCTGGTTCTCACTCATCTTCTCCAGATGCTCTCCGGCCACGATGATCTCGCCTTTGGTGGGCTTTTCCAGACCCGCCAGCATATTCAGCATCGTGGATTTTCCGGAACCGGAAGTACCCACGATGGAACAAAACTCTCCCTTATAAATCTTCAGATCCACGCCGTTCAGTGCCCGCACCTTGTTCTCGCCGACCCGGTAGATCTTATAGAGATTCTTTACCTGTATCACAGGCTCTCTTTTCTCCGCCATCTTCACTCTCCTGTGCCTGCTGCCCGGCACTTCGCTTCGCCAGGCTACTATATCTAGTATACTATGCTATCAGTATAGCATACGGGTGTGGGAAAAACTATTTAAGAATTCTTTAAAATTCCGCCATAAAAAACAGGGAGAAATCCGGCCGTTTCCAGATTTCTCCCTGCTTTTCTTATTCCTTCCAGTATCTTTTAAATTTACATGTCCAGTGGATACTTATCCGTCAGGCTCTTCACCAGAGCCTTTGCTTTTTCTGTGGCGCTTTCTCCTTCTTTGATCATCAGAGCTACAGCTTCAGCGATGGTTTCCATATCCTCCTCCTTCAAACCCCTCGCCGTGACAGCAGGGGTTCCGATACGGACGCCGCTGGTGACAAAAGCAGATTTGGGGTCATTGGGAATGGTATTTTTGTTCGCTGTGATATTGGCCGCGTCCAGCAAATGCTCCACTTCTTTTCCAGTCAGGTCGAAGGGAGTGAGATCCACCAACATCAGATGATTGTCCGTGCCGCCGGATACAATCTTGATGCCCCGATCCATCAGGCCTTTGCAGAGAGCTCTGGCGTTCTTCACAATCTGCTGCTGATACTCTTTATACTCGGGCTGCAGTGCCTCCTGGAAGCAGACAGCCTTGGCCGCAATCACATGCATCAGGGGGCCGCCCTGGATGCCCGGAAATACTGCTTTATTGAAGTTAAACTGCTTTGCGGTCTCTGCGTCCGAGAGAATCATACCGCCTCTTGGACCCCGGAGGGTCTTATGAGTGGTCGTGGTGGTCACGTGGGCGTAGGGAATGGGGCTGGGATGCAGGCCTGCTGCCACCAGTCCGGCAATATGCGCCATGTCCACCATCAGGTATGCGCCCACTTCGTCAGCGATTTCACGGAAACGCTTGAAATCAATGGTTCTGGCATAGGCGCTGGCCCCGGCAATGATCATTTTCGGATGGCACTCTTTCGCGATCCGGAGAACCTCGTCATAATCCAGGACGCCATCGTCGTTGACTCCGTAGGGAACCACATTGAAATAGGTTCCGGAGAAGTTCGCAGGGCTTCCGTGGGTCAGGTGTCCGCCGTGAGCCAGATTCTGTCCCATGATGGTATCACCGGGCTTCAGCATAGCGAACTGAACGGCCATATTGGCCTGGGCGCCGGAATGGGGCTGTACATTCACGTATTCACAGCCGAAGATTTTTTTCGCGCGCTCGATGGCCAGCTTTTCCACCTCATCCACGCATTCACAGCCGCCGTAATAACGTTTTCCGGGATATCCTTCCGCGTATTTATTGGTCAACGGGCTTCCCATGGCAGCCATTACGGCTTTGGATACCCAGTTTTCCGATGCGATTAACTCGATGTGGCTGTTCTGGCGGCTCATCTCCGCCTGGATGGCAGCTGCTACTTCGCTGTCCACTGCTTTCACTTCATCCAATGAATACATGTTCAGTTCCTCCTTGGCTTTCTGCGCGCATGTCCTTGTGACGCGTACATTTGTCTTTTTCAAGTTGGGTCTATTATATGCACTGAGCCAGAAAAATGCAAGTATTTTTTTCAATACTTTGTATTTTATGATATAATGTCGTCAGACATTATATCCTGCCGAATGGCATCCATAGCGGAGCGGCATATCCGAAGGATATGATATAATATCGTCAGACATTATATCTCGTAAGGAGGCGCTTATGACCTATTTTCTAATTTATCTGTGTATCATAAACCTCGTCGCCTTTTCTCTGATGGGCATTGATAAAAGGCGCGCCCGCCGCCACGCCTGGCGGATTCCGGAACGCACCCTTTTCCTGTCTGCCCTTCTGGGAGGCGGTGCCGGAGCGATTCTTGGCATGCAGCTTTTCCGGCATAAAACAAAGCATACCGCCTTTGTGGTCGGTATGCCCTGCATTTTTCTCATGGAGACGGCTGCCCTTTTATGGTTTTTCTGCTTCCGGTAGGGATACCGGAGGCAGCCGTCTCATTTTTTTATTTCTTATTCTTCTGTTTTTTCTTCCTTCTCATCCTTCACAATAGCAATGTGTACGTCTGCCAGCTGCTTGGGATCTACGGTGGCCGGAGCGCCCATCATCACGTCCTGGGCAGTCTTGTTCATGGGGAAGGGGATAATCTCACGGATGCTCTCCTCGCCTGCCAGCAGCATGACCATGCGGTCTACGCCGGGAGCGATACCTGCGTGGGGCGGAGCTCCGTAACAAAAAGCGTTGTACATGGCCGGGAACTTGGCTTTCACATCGTCCTCGCCCAGGCCTACCAGCTCGAAAGCTTTCACCATGATCTCCGGGTCGTGGTTACGCACCGCGCCGGAGGACAGCTCTACGCCGTTGCAGACCAGATCGTACTGGTATGCGTAGATGTCCAGGGGATCCTTCTCCTCCAGATCCTTCATGCCGCCCTGGGGCATGGAGAACGGATTGTGGCAGAACTCCAGCTCGCCGGACTCCTCGCCAATCTCGTACATGGGGAAGTCCACGATCCAACAGAACTCGTAGCATTCCTTGGTCATGTGACCCTCTACGGTATTGCCCAGGATCTTCCGCAACGCGCCCGCGGTCTTCTGTGCCACTAATCTCTTGCCCGCGGTCAGGCCTACGAAGTCGCCGGGCTTCAGGCCAAGAGCCTGAACCACCTGTTCCTTGCGCTCGGTGACAAACTTGGAGATACCGCCTACCAGCTCTCCATTCTCATCCAGACGGAACCAGTATGCCTTATTGCCTGTCTGTACCTCGGTATCGGCACAGATCTTATCTATGACTTTCCGGGTAGCTTTGAAATCGCTGAATACCACAGCCTTCACGGTCTGGCCCTCGAAGGGTCCGAAGCCGCAGTCTGCCAGACACTCGGTAGCGTCCTGAACCACCAGATCGATACGCAGGTCCGGCTTATCAGATCCGTATACTTCCATGGCGTCATGGTAGGAGATCCGACGGAACGGGGCCTTGGATGCGGTATTGTAGGTGCCATATTTCTCAAATACCGGCGGAAGCACGTCCTCCAGCACCGCGAATACGTCCTCCTGGCTGGCGAAGGCCATCTCCATATCCAGCTGATAGAACTCTCCCGGGGAGCGGTCTGCTCTGGCGTCCTCGTCCCGGAAGCAGGGAGCGATCTGGAAATACCGGTCGAAGCCGGAGGTCATCAGCAGCTGCTTGAACTGCTGGGGAGCCTGAGGCAGGGCATAAAACTTGCCCGGATGGTTTCTGGAAGGTACCAGATAGTCTCTTGCGCCCTCGGGGGAAGAGCAGGTCAGGATCGGCGTGGTAATCTCCAGGAAGCCATGCTCGGTCATACTTCTTCTGAGCTCTGCTACCACGTTGCTGCGGAGCACGATCCGCTCCTTGACAGCCGGGTTACGGAGATCCAGATAGCGGTATTTCAAACGGGTGTTCTCATCTGCCTCCTTGGAACGGTTGATCTCGAAGGGCAGCTCGTTGTAGCGGCAGCGCCCCAGCACCTGAATATCAGTGGGAACCACTTCGATTTCGCCGGTGGGCAGCGCCGCGTTCTTGCTGGAACGCTCCCGTACCACGCCTGTAATGGACAGGGTGGATTCCGTGTTGACGCCGGACAGCTTCGCCATCATTTCCTCGGTCTCGATCACGGCCTGAGTGGTTCCGTAGAAGTCTCTCAGAATCAGGAAGCCGAGATTTTTGCTGACTTTACGCAGGTTCTCATACCAGCCTACCAAAGTCACGGTCTCACCTGCGTTTGCGAGACGCAGCTCGTTACAGGTGTGTGTTCTTGACTGAAACATAGTTTTTTCCTCTCTTATCTATCGCTGTTAATATGAAATGATCCCGCCCGGGCCAAATGGCGGCAGACGGGGTTTTATCGCTTTTAGAACAGACCCGGAAGCTCTGTCAGCGCCACCTCGGTCTGCTCGCCGGTGGCCATATCCTTTACATTGGCCGCACCCTTAGAAAGTTCATCCGCGCCGATGATAACGACTTTCTTCGCGCCAATCTTATTGGCGTACTTCATCTGGGCCTTGACGCTGCGGTCCATATAGTCGGTCTCCACGATCAGGCCGTGGCTGCGGATCTCATTGACCAGCTTATAGGCCTTTGCTTTTGCCTCGGCGCCCAGGATTCCCACATAGAGATCGGGAGTCTCCATGGCCGGAACCTCCACGCCCTCCTTCTCCAGGAAATACAGGATACGCTCAATACCCATGCCGAAACCTACGGACGGGATATCCTGCTTCTCGTCGATCTCATGAATCAGGCCGTCGTAGCGTCCGCCTCCGCAGAGGGTGAAGCCGTCGGAGTTCACGAACTCGAATACGGTCTTGGTATAGTAGTCCAGACCGCGGACGATACCGGTATCCACCTCAAAAGGAACGCCAAGCTCCGTCAGCAGATGCTGCAGCTCCTCGAAATGATTCTTGCACTCCTCGTCCAGATAGTCGATGGTGCGGGGCGCGTCTTTTACAATCTCCTTACACTCCGGAACCTTGCAGTCGATGACACGCATGGGGTTTTTCTGCATACGCTCCCGGCAGGTGGGACACAGGGCGTCCTCATGCTTTCTCAGGTAGGAAAGCAGGGCGTCATTGTAATCCTTCTTGCAGTTCGGGCAGCCGATGCTGTTAATATGAAGTTTCACGTCCTTCAGACCCAGCTTCTTGATCAGGGCCGCAGCCAGGGAAATGACTTCCACCTCTGCCAGAGGGCTCCTGGAACCTACGAACTCCACGCCAAACTGATGATGCTGGCGGAGACGGCCGCTCTGGGGCTTCTCATAACGGAAAGCCTGAGTCACATAGTAGAGCTTGGTGGGCGCCGGATTGGCGTACATGTTCCGCTCAAGGTAAGCGCGCATGGCTCCTGCGGTTCCTTCAGGTTTCAGGGTGATGCTTCTGCCACCCTTATCCTCGAAGGTATACATCTCCTTCTGTACCACGTCCGTAGTCTCTCCCACACCGCGCTGGAACAGTACGGTGTGCTCAAAAATCGGAGTAATAATCTCAGTCATATTGTAGGTGCGGGCAAGCTCTCTGGCCTGCTTCTCCACCCAGGCGCGCTTGTGCATCCGCTCGCCGTACCAGTCTTCCACTCCTCTTGGGGCCTGTGTAATCATTTCATATCCTCCTCTGTGATCCGTACCTTCAGCCTCTGAATCGCCCATTTGTCAGCCAGCTGCTCCTCATGGATGACTCTCTGGAAGGCCAGAAATACTTTTATATCAAAATTTTTTACTTCATCTATCATCAGTTCCACGGCCGCATCCGCGTCAAAGGCTCTGCGATAAGGCCGGTCGGAGGTCAGCGCCGCGTACACGTCGCAGACCCGTAAGATTCTGGCTCCCAGGGGAATCTGGTCGCCGGACAGGTTCTCCGGATAGCCGGACCCGTCGTAGTTCTCATGATGATACAGGATCGTCTCGATCACGTCATCGGAAAAGTCGTACCGCATCAGCAGATCGTAGCCAAGACGCGGGTGCATCCGGACATACTTCATTTCCTCGATCTTCAGGGTATCCTCGTGGCGTCCGTACAGATAGCCGGATACGCAAAGCTTTCCGATATCGTGTACCATGCCGGCCACGGCCAGCTCATAGCACTGGTTCTCATAGAGCCCCAGCTCTTTTCCCACGTAATAAGCCAGATTACTCACCCGGATTCCGTGATTAATCTCCTCTGTAACATCCTCCTCGAAAAAGGAGAGGGGTGTCGTTTCGCTCATGTCCACCTCCGTAATTATTCAGTACTTTCATAATTACGGAGGTTCCTCAGATTCATGAAAATTCGCTGCGCGAATGGAATCTGCTTACACCTGAATCATGTTCTTACGGCCTCAGCAGCAAGTGCTTCGGCCTGCACCCAATAATTACATTAAATATCAGTTTCAGTCTGAAAGCAGACTGTTTTTCTCCATGAAGCTGCGCTTACGCTCGATCATTTCGTCGATACGCTCAATGTACTGCTTCACATCCTTCACGTTCTCCACCCGTTCAATATGGTCGGAGGCGAAGACGAACTTGGTGGAGGCGCCTGCGCCTGCCGCCAGAATAGTCTGTTTCTCTTCCATAATCAGTATATTGTAAATTCCGGCTTTGTCAACCTTTGCATAGCCCACATTTTCAAAATTTCCCGCCATATTCTTCTGACGGTACAGATAATAGGGATATACGCCCTGCTCCACGCAGCAGCGATAGGTCAGATCCATGATCTCCCGGCTGTTCTTCAGACCCATCTCTTCATAGGTATCCCGGAACAGTTTCAGTCTGGCCGCCCGCTTCACCGCCAGGGAATGAACCGTGATACTGTCCGGGTCAAGCTTTTTCAGCTCCTCCATGGTGTGCCGCACATCCTCGATATCCTCGCCGGGAAGTCCCACGATGAGATCCATATTAATATTATCATGGCCTGCTTCCCGGGCCATATAAAAAGCCTGTTTCGTCTCTTCCACCGTATGCCTGCGGCCGATGAGATCCAGGGTCTTCTGGTTCATAGTCTGGGGATTCACAGAGATCCGGGTCACCTTATGATCTTTTAAGACCTTCAGCTTCTCGGGCGTCACGCTGTCGGGACGTCCTGCCTCCACGGTCAGCTCCTGTAAATAAGTAAAATCAAAATTCTGCTCAATACAGGTCATAAGTCGTTCCAACTGCTCCGCTGTCAGGGTCGTAGGCGTACCGCCGCCCACATAGACCGTGTTCAGCTTCCGGCCCGCGTAAGCTTTTCCAAGGAAAGCTATCTCCTTGAACAGCGCCGTCAGATAATCCTCCACCTTCTTCTCCCAGACCTTTATGGGAGAAGAAGAAAAGGAGCAGTACAGACAGATACTGGGACAGAAGGGAATGCCCACATAAAGGCTGTAGCCTTTCTCATAGTCCAGATTCTTCAGAACCTCTTTTTCCCGGTTGGCAATGGAGATGGCCAGAGCTGCCTTTTCCTTGCTGCAGTCATAGGTTTCCCACATGTACCGGGCGATTTCCAGATTACTCCTGCCCTCCTCCAGCATGGCCATGGGAATCTTCGTGGGTCGAATGCCCGTCAGGGTACCCCAGGGCAGAGTCTCGCCGGTAAAGGCGCAGAGCTTGTCGTACATGAGCTTCTTTAACTGGTTCTTTACCGCTTTCCGGTCCGGATTTTCCACATAAACATGGCCTTTCTCCTGAAAGGCCCCATTCTGAATGATAGAAAAACTGATTTCCTGTTCGGTAATTTGCACATCCATCTGAACCGGTGCCTCTTCCGTAAAGGCTTCCTTGACACGGACCTGTACCTCCTGACCGCCGTAAAAGGCCTGAATCAGCGAATGAATATCATACGCAAAGCTTTCATCATTTATCTTAACTTCAATCATTGAACTTTTATCCTTTTATCCTGTAAACACCCTGCGGGCCTCCGGTCAGCCGCCCAGATAGGGGTTGTAGCGGCGTTCCTCTCCGATGGTACTGGTCTCCATATGGCCCGGATACACTTTTGTCTCATCCGGCAGCTTCGTAAGCTTCTCACGGATACCCCGCACCAGATCGCTCATGCTTCCGCCCGGGAAATCGGTTCGTCCCACGGAGCCTGCGAACAGGGTATCACCCGAAAATAGCACGCCCGCCTCCTCACTGTAATAACAGCAGCCGCCAGGCGTATGACCCGGTGTCCAGAGGACCCGAAAGGTCATACCCGCTACGGTCAGTTCCTGACCATCTTTCACCCAGACATCCGCATTCAATGACACAGTTTTCCGAAAGAGCGCCGGTGACAGATTCTGCGCCGGATCCGCCAGCAGCTCCCTTTCTGCCTCGCAGGCGTACACAGGAAGTCCCAGCTTCTCTTTCAGCCCTCCCACGCCCAGCATGTGATCTGCATGTCCGTGGGTCAGGAAGATGGCTTTCAGATCCAGCCCCTCGTCCACAGCCTTCCGAATGATGGCCTCCGGCCGATCCGCCGGATCGATAACGATGGTCTCCTTCGTCGCTTCGTTTATGGCAAAATAGCAGTTGGTCTGTATCTGACCAAGCACCATACTCTCTACTTTCATCTAAACCTCCTGATGCAGGAGCTCTCTATCAGCCGGTGGCACGCTCCACATCCATAACGCTCTCCACCTGATAAAGCTTCTCCGCGATCTTCTGCAGTTCCTCCTTGCCTCCGATCTCAAAGGTAATGGAAATGGTGGCTGTTCCCTGCTTACTGGTACGCACGTTCATCTGGGTCATGTCGATATTCCGCTCGGTGAAAATCCTCGAAATATCCACCAGAAGTCCCGTACGGTTATTGGCGTAAATCTTGATCTCCGTGGCGTACTTTTCTCCTGCGGCGGAAGCCCCCATATCCTGCCATTCAGCGTCGATAAGTCTGGCCCGTTCGGACTCCTGCAGATTCATGATATTTACACAATCGGTCCGGTGAATGGACACGCCACGGCCTCTGGTCACATAACCCACGATCTCGTCGCCGGGCACCGGGCTGCAGCATTTGGAGAAACGCACGGATACGTCCGTCAGTCCCTTCACAATAATACCGCTCTTGGACTTGGCCAGCTTCAGCTTCTTGTCGCTGTTCTCGGTGACCGCCTCCATGACCTTCTCATCGGTGATCTCCTTCTTGTGAAGCTTCTCATACTCCTCCGCCATCTTATTGACCACCTGGCCCTCTTTCAGGCCACCGTGGCCGATGGCTGCCAGCACGGAATCCCAGTCCTTGAAGCCGTACTTCCGCATAACCACGTTCTGGAACTCCGGCTTCATAATATTGGACAGATTGATACTTTTGGCCTTACAGTACTGGGTCAGCATCTCCTTGCCCTTTAAAATATTATCCTCTTTAAACTGATTTTTAAACCACTGATTGATCTTATTCTTGGCCTGGGTGCTCTTGACCACATTCAGCCAGTCACGGCTGGGGCCTCTGGAATTCTGGGATGTGATGATCTCGATGCGGTCGCCGTTCTGGATCTTGTAATCGATGGTCACCAGTTTGCCATTGACCCGGGCTCCAATCATCTTATTGCCCACAGCGCTGTGGACACTATAAGCAAAATCAATGGGGGTGGAACCGCTGGGCAGGGTCTTCACGTCTCCCGTGGGCGTAAAGCAGTACACGCTCTCGGAAAACAGATCCAGGTCACTTTTCAGCAGGTTCATAAACTCCCGGTTATCGGACATGTCCCGCTGCCACTCCAGAATCTGGCGCAGCCAGGTCATCTTCTCGGCCTCCTGCTGATCCACCGGCTTCTTGCCGTCGCTGCTCTCCTTGTACTTCCAGTGGGCCGCGATGCCGTACTCGGCTGTCTTGTGCATCTCGTAGGTACGGATCTGAATTTCAAAGGGCTGACCGGTGGGGCCAATCAGAGTCGTATGCAGGGACTGGTACATATTTGCCTTTGGCATGGCGATGTAATCCTTGAACCGTCCCGGAATAGGTTTGTACATCTCATGAATGATACCCAGGGCCGCGTAGCAGTCCTTCACCGTCTCCACGATGATCCGGACTGCAAATAAGTCATAAATCTGATCCAGCGTCTTATGCTGGTTCACCATTTTCTTATAAATACTGAAGAAATGCTTCACACGGCCGTCCACGTGGGCCTCAATGCCAGCGTTATCCATATGGTTCTTCACTTCCGCCACGATGCGCTGGACAAAGGCTTCCCGGACACTCTTCTTCTCAGAAATCTGCTCCTTCAGATCATAATAGGCCTCCGGCTCCAGATACTTCAGGGACAGGTCATCCAGCTCGTTTTTGACCTTGGAAATACCAAGCCGCTGGGCGATGGGCGCGTAGATGTCCATGGTCTCCCGGGCCTTTTCCTTCTGCTTCTCGGGCTTCATGTACTGAAGAGTCCGCATATTGTGCAGACGGTCAGCCAGTTTAATCAGGATGACACGGATATCCTTGGCCATGGCCAGGAACATCTTACGCAGGTTTTCCGCCTGAATCTCAATCTTATCCGCAGAGTAGGACAGCTGTCCCAGCTTGGTGACGCCGTCCACCAGAAGGGCCACATCGTCTCCGAACTTCTCCGCGATCTCCTCGGTGGTCATGACCGTATCCTCCACCGCGTCGTGGAGCAGACCTGCCACGATAGTCTCCTTATCCAGCTCCAGATCCGCCAGAATAATCGCCACGCATAAGGGGTGGATGATATACGGCTCTCCCGACTTTCTCATCTGGCCCTGATGCGCCTCGGAGGCGATCTTATAAGCCTTTTCAATCATCGAGATGTCGGTGGATGGATGGTACTTCAGGACGCTGGCGATCAGTTCCTTATACAGCACCTCGGGACTGGTGAAATCCTGCATGGCTTTCACATTCTCGTCGTCGCGGTTCACTTCCATATCTCTGTTTTTTACACCGATTTTCGTATCTGCCATAATCTGCACCTGCCTTACCCTATAGTTTGTCTCTTAAGCCCCTGTCTGTTCCTGTCCATAAGCTTACGGAAGCTCTGAGGTACAGTGGGGACATCTGGTGGCCTGGATGTCAATCTCAGACATACAGTACGGACATTTCTTAGTAGTGGGAGCTTTCGACTCCTCCGGCTTACTCAGCATCTTGTCCTTGGCAGTATTCATAGCCTTGATGATGCAGAAGATCACCAGCGCAATCAGCAGGAAATTAATTACTGCGGAAAGGAACGCGCCATAATTCAATGTCGCCGCATTGTCGCCCACGCCGAAGGACACGGACATGCCGGCGATATCAAAGCCGCCGGTAATCAGGGAGAGCAGCGGCATAAAAATATCATTTACAAGAGAATTCACAATCGCGGTGAACGCGCCGCCGATGATGACACCGACTGCCATGTCCATGACGTTGCCCCTGGAAATAAACTTCTTAAATTCCTCGAAAAACTTCTTCATCTCACTCGTCTCCCTGTACTTTATTTATTTTCCATCGTAACGGATGACAGACGCCACATCGTAATCCTTCAGGCGTTCTCTGCCCTTTAAGCCTGCCAGCTCCATCAGGAAAATGATCTTTACAACCTTGCCGCCCAGCTCTTCCACCAGCTTGGCGGCTGCCTCAATGGTTCCGCCTGTGGCAATCAGGTCGTCCACCAGAACCACTCTCTGGCCCGGCTTGATGGAATCCTTGTGCATTTCGATCTCCGCGGTGCCATACTCCAGATCATAGGAACGGGAAATGGTTTCGCAGGGGAGCTTGCCCTTCTTGCGAACCAGTACGAAGGGCTTATGAAGATTATAGGCGATTGGAGTACCGAACACGAAGCCTCTGGACTCTGCTCCTACGACCACGTCGAAATCCACGCCGTCCAGCAGCGCCTGCATGGAGTCAATGGCCAGATGAAGGCCGTCCGCATCCTGCAGTACGGATGTGATATCGCGGAAAATAATTCCCTCCTCCGGGAAATCCGGTATGCTTCTGACGTATTCTTCAATCTTCTTCATGTTTCTTCCTCTTCTTTCCTTTTTTTATTAAATTCTACGAACAAAAAACTACCGTCCATAAAGCACGGTATTTACATACCCGCCTATTATAGCATGATTCATGGGGTTTGACAAGACGGGAGGGGCGAGGATGGCAGGGTTTCCGGACATTAACTCCGGCTGTTGCAAAACGGCCCGGCTGCATGGTTCGCAGCCCGGGCCGTTCTTGTCTTTCTTTTTACAGTTTACAGATGGTTCCTGCCACCTTGTCTTTGCGCATGGCGTTCCGGATAGTCGGGATAGCTCCCACCAGCAAAAAGGCATATACCAGTACCAGATTCAGCACATAACTGGTCATGTCGATAATCTCCTCGGAAAGCAGGAGCGGTACCAGGCGGTAGCCGTAGAAGACATCGGTCTCCAGTTCTCTGGCAATCATGATGGCCCAGTCCACACGGTCGCCCACGTAGGTCATGACGATCATCAACACGGCGCTGATGATGACGCCCTTTTTCGTCAGCTTGCCGCCTAGCAGCTCATAGCCCTTCAGGGCGCAGACTGCCATGATGACGCCGGAAATAGCCGCCACATAGCCCAGCTGGCTCAGCAATACAATGCTGGCTACGCCGAGCAGGGAGCCTATGAGAGCGCCTACGACGCCACCCATCAGGTTTTCCTTCTTATTCTTCTCGTTGGCAGTGTAAGCCGCCGCATTCTGGGTTACCTTGTCGTAACACTCGCTACAGAGACAGATCGCATTGCCTGCCACGTAAGCTGCGCCGGTCTCCTTCATTTCGCCGCAGAGCTCGCATCCATTGGTGAAGCCTTCCATTCTCAGCATATCCAGAAATGCCGGAAGGGACTCCTGCAGGATGCCTTTGATCTTCTCTACCCTGGTATACCGCTTCAGGCTCATCCGGACCGTATGCTTCTCCTGCACCACGCCCTGGATACCCTTGTGTTCCTTGCGGAACTGTTTATCCTGTTTAAACTTCACGCCGTTCTCAGCCACACCGACTGATATGCAGACCATACCGTACTCGATACCCCTGCCAGTATCAAGACCGCTGACGCGCAGTGTAAATCCGTCTTTTTCTCCATAAGCCACACAGAATTCCTCGTTAAAATGCAGGCCCAGAAACCGGGCAATCTCCGCATAACGGGCTGTTACCTTCCTGTTTGCTGTCATAACATTTTCCCTCTTATTGTCTTTCTTTTGTTTTTTGAAGCTAAGGGGTATTATAGGACATCGTCTTTCCGTATACAACCCTTTTTCGTGATTTCTATCTGTTTTTGTGCAATCTTAACAATTTAATCTGTTAATTTTCTATTTTCTTACATTTTATATGTTCACGAACCAGATCCGTCGTTTTTTATCTCCAGCTCTCGATGACTGCCTGTACGGTTCTCCGCCCCTGGAATTCGTTGATTTCCGGGTAGTAGAGCAGGCAGACGGTATCTTTGCTTTCTATGTAGTTCAAATCAGCTTCCACGTCGCCGAAGCTGATGCCCTCCAGTCGGCTGCCCTTGGCATCCTCCAGAACGGTCTTCAACACATTGCGGTTTTTGCCGATGATACGGGCGCTTTTCACCCGGACGTTCGCCGCCGCGAACAGAGGCTTGTCGTTTTCCTTGCCGAAGGGCTCCAGAAGCTCCAGCTCCCGGATGATCTGCTCGCCTGCGTACTGAATGGGCAGGACCGCGTCGTAGGGCAGCTTCGGAACCAGATCCTCGTCGGTCAGACGGCAGTTTTCATTGAGGCGTTTCCGCAAAATCTCCACGTTTTCGGTGGGAATGGACAGGCCCGCCGCCATGGGGTGGCCGCCGAATTTGGTAAATAATTCCGCCACCTTCGTCATTTCCTCAAACATATGGTAGCCCGGAATCGAACGGCCTGAGCCCTTCACACCCTCCTCCCCGTCGGTCAGCACAAAGCAGGGACGGAAATACCGCTCCCGGATCCGTCCTGCGATAATCCCTGCCAGACTTTCGTGACAATCGGGTAGATAGATCACCAGCACCCGATCCTTTCCCAGCTCTGTCTCCTCCACCAGACAGATAGCCTCTTCTGTTCCCTTCGCCGTCAGATCCTTCCGGCTATCGTTCAGGGCTTTCAGATCGCCCGCTAGCTTTTCTGCTTCTGCGGCGGTTCCGGCGCCCAGAAGCTCCAGGGCTCGCTTCGCCGTGTCCAGGCGTCCGCTGGCGTTGATACAGGGGCCGATGACAAAGCCGATATGGTAGGCGGTCAGCTTCTTCCCCTCCAGGCCGTTGACCGCCAACAGAGCCCGGTAACCGGGGTTGTCTGTCTGCTCCAGCTGCCGCAGTCCATATTTTACCAGAATCCGGTTTTCCCCGGTCAGATCCATGATGTCGCCGATGGTGGCCACTGCCGCAAACTGGGCCAGTCTCAGAAATTCTTCCCGGGGAACCCCCGCCTCCTGATAGAGTACCTCCACCAGCCGCCAGGCCACCGCCGCTCCGCAGAGCTTCTTATAGGGATAAGGACAGTCTGCCTGCTTCGGATTCACGATCACGTCCGCCGGAGGCAGAATCATGGTGCGGGTGCCGTCCGGCTCCTCCCGGTAGGGGATCTCGTGGTGGTCGGTGACGATAACGGTCATGCCAAGTTCTTTTGCATAGGCGATTTCTTTGGCTGCGGCGATACCGTTGTCGCAGGTGACAATGGTGTCGATACCTGCCTCCTTCGCCTGTTCTATCAGGTGCTCATTGATGCCGTAGCCGTCCTTCAGTCGGTCGGGAATCACCGTATCTACCCTTGCGCCGGCTCTTCTTAAGCCTGTCACCAGAATGTGGGTGGCGTTCACGCCGTCGATATCATAATCGCCGATAATGCGGATGGTCGCGCCCGCCTGAATCTTCTGACACAATAGCTCCACGGCCTCCGTCATGCCTTTCATCAGTCGGGCGTCCGCCAGATCGTCCAGAGTACCGTAAAGGTAGGCCCGGACTTCCGCTTCACTTAAGCCCGCCCGGCTGCGGATCAGACGCATGGCCATGGGACTTACCCCGAATTTCTCCGCCAGCTCCTGATTGCCTTCGATTCTGGGGGCTTCGATCCACTGTTCCTTCATATATGCACAATCTGCCACTCAAAATGTGTGTAAATATACTCACATCGAGATAATGTAAACTCTCACAAGTTTTACTTACTGTTTCATCGTGTATGCTTTGGATTGACCAAAATCATATCTACTCACAAGTTCTTGTACACTCCACAGTCGTTAATTCCCGCGTAAGCCCACGGTACATACCTACGTTTGCGTTTATTTATGCAACTTCGTAAGTCGTAGCATCTCTCAGATTAAGTGCAGCATTGAAATCTCTGTCTTCGATATAACCACAGTCACATCGGAAGATTCTGTCTGAAAGTTTTAAGTCTTTCCTGATAGCTCCGCAACAGTGACAAGTTTTAGATGATGGATACCATCTGTCTACCACACGAAATTCAATTCCGCTTTCTTTGCATTTACCTTGAAGTTTTGTTCTAAATTCATAAAACTTCTGCGAAGCAACTGCCTTTGATAGATGTTTGTTCTTCATCATTCCTGATACGTTTAAATCTTCAATCGTTATATAAGATGGTTTGGTTTTCACTATCTCTGCGATTGTTTTGTTGATATAGTCAGTACGGATATTGTCTATTTTATGATGAAGTTTCTGTACCTTGAGTTTTTGTTTCTGTATATTCGCTCTTTGAGTGGACTCTCCTTTCTTTAAATTTTCATACTTTCGAGAAAGACTTCTCTGTTCTCGAATAAGCTGTTTTTCAAGTTTCTTTAATTTTGCAGATTTGTTAATGTTCTTATAAATTTTACCATTAGAAACAATGGCAAAATCCTTTAATCCAAGGTCAATGCCAATTCCTTCCTTTGAATGATTGGCTATTTTGTTATTTGGAATTTCTATAAGAACTGAAACATAGTATCTGTCAGCTTTTATTGAAACATGACCGCTTTTAATCACATACCCGTCTTTGGTCGTAGGAAAGTATCCTTTTTCTTTCATACGAACCCAACCAAGTGATGGAATATTAATTCTGTGTCTTTCGCATCGGCAATCCTTTGGATTATTCTTTACGAAATACATCTTCACATCAGAGTTTCCTTTCTTTTTAAAATTGGGAAAAGCACTTTGATGTTTGAAAAATCTGGTAAATGCGACACAACCATTTTCGATTGAACGCTTTACAGATTTTGAACTGACTTCCTTAATCCATAACTTATCTGGATTTTGGGGAAGATACTCATTGTTCAGCCAGACACTAAAACTTTTACCACTCATAAACTTTTCTCCATTGTCATGAAGTTCTTTATTATGAGCGAGATAGAAGTTGTAAATATATCTACAGGTTCCTATTGTTTTACGAATCTTAACTTTCTGTTCCTCTGTCGGATTTATTTCCGTCTTGAAGCTCTTTAGCAATGTCCTCATCCTTTTCTATTTGGTTTTTATACTTACGAAGCCCGTACAACCTGCAAGAAAACACATGGAGTATTGAAGCAATATCCTGCACAAGTTCTTCTTGTGGTGATAATGCTTCATTATTTACCACCACAATGGTTGTGTTAAACTTCATACAGAATTTTTCAAACCAATCATAACCAAACCTAATAAATCTATCTTTATGGGTTACGATTATGGTTTTGATTTTTTGCTCCATTACTTCATCTAATAACTCATTCCACTTTTTACGATTGTAATTAAGTCCACTCCCATAATCTTCAATACATTGGTCTACAATGATTCCTTTGGCATTACAAAACTGTCTTAAAAATGCGACCTGGTTTTGTAAATCATCTTTTTGGTTTCTCGTAGACACTCTCGCATAAATAACTACCTGGCGTTGGTCATTTTCGGTATTTATGCCTTTAAATTGAAGATACTGGTCGTAAGTGTAATAACGCCTATCCGTTGGAGTTCGATTTGCTTTTAGAGTTCCTTCCCTATCCCAGCGTTGCAATGTCTTAACAGACACGCCTAACAATTCAGCAAAATCTTTTGGCTTGTAATTTGTGATATTTGGTGTGTTCATAATAGCTTACTCCTTTGAGTATATTTAAACACATTTGATCACATTTATCAATTATTTTAATTTCTTAACATTTTCTCCTGTAAATCATAGTTCGTATGTATTTTACTTCGTAACCAAATCCATCAGGCTCTGATAGCTATCCACTACATCATAGACCACTTCACCATTGCTGATTGCCTTAAAATGCTCTCTTGCGCAGTGAATCTTGGATTCCTCAATCAAACGCAGCTGCATCGAATTCATAGAGCCCTTCGTTTCGGCCACAAAATAAATATGCTTGACCGTTCCCTCATAAAAGGCAATCGCCCAGTCGGGATTATAATGCCCTACCGGTGTCGAAATGTAGAATCCGTCCGGAAGTTTCACATAGACCGCAACATTTGTATTTATGTCCAGTTCTGTAGCAAATTTCTGCTCATTACTGGAGTCATATACAATATGGTCGTACAGATGCTTCTTTGCCTTCATGGCATTCACACCAAGACGTCCTTTTATGGTCGGATCCGTGAAAACTTCTGTACCGTAATGGTCATCCATCACATCGTAGGTAATGTGCTCAATAATCGCCGTGGCCTTTTCATCATTGATAAGAGCCGCAGCCTTAATAATAAATTCCTCCGGATTATCCTTAAACTGATGGAACACACTCGGTTGAATCCCCTTCAGAATCTGAATAACGGCCTTGCGAGTGAGCCCTGTTTCCTCTACAAGCTTTCCAATCAAATCGTATTTCACATTCGTGCTGGCAGTTACGGTATGACCATAGCTTGCAGATTTCTCTTTCACAAAAGAAGCTCCTGATACCAGTTCTTCCTTGGATTTAATTGCCTCCATGGTTCCGGTTTCCACCTTGAAGACGATTTTTGATACTCTGAGTTTACGATCAAGGGACTGAACGGCCTTGCGGATCAGCTCTTCGGTATCAAAGTCAACCACATAGGTAGATTTGGCATTGATTTTCGCCCACAGTGCCTTAAATTCAGGCATAGCGAGCTTCTTTTCATCTACATGCAGCTCCACATTGTTGCTTCTGGCATTTTCGGGCATCATAGATTTGCCATCATAAATAGTGTCAATAATCTCAATCACAGAAGCAGCGGAATCTGCCACTTCCTCGGCAACCTTGATTTCATGATTAGCCTTGTCGTCATAGTATTTATCTGTGAGGATGCCTTTCTTATCAATGTAACCGTTGACGATCAGGTCAAAGTGGATTGCTCTTGCCGTATCCTGATCAACGACCTGTTCATTACCCTTATCATCCTGAATTACCTTGCCAACAAACAATTCTGCCGTAACCGCGCGAGGACGGTCTGCCACTGCTTCGGCAATTTCCGTCTGTAAGCCCTTTGCAAAGCTGTCGTAGCTTTCGCTGGCAATAACGGTCAGCACATTGACATTCTGTACGTCTTCGCCCAGTACATTGGCGTCCATGCGCTCGCCGTCCTGATTGACGCAGAGGCGCAGTCCCCGTCCAACTTCCTGACGTTTGCGTACTTCACTGTTGCTCTGCTTCAAGGTGCAGATTTGGAATACATTCGGGTTATCCCAGCCCTCTCTCAGGGCAGAATGGGAGAAGATAAAGCGAACCGGAGAACGCTTTGGATCTCGATCCAACAGCAGTTCCTTATTCTTCATAATCAACTCATAGGCATCCACATCATCTGTCGTGGTTTCCTTGCGGCCTACCTTAGAGTCAATCATCTTGCCTTTTTTGTCTATGGAAAAGTATCCAGCGTGAGTCTTCTCAGCGGGAATCGCCTGCAAATACTTCATGTAGTCATCCTCACCGATGCCGATCTGCAAATTACCAATGATATCATTATACTCTTCCATAAACATCTGAGCATAAATACCGTCAGCCGCCTGTCCGGCTTCATCATAAACACGGTATTTTGCCACTTCATCAATGAAAAACAAGGAGAGAACCTTGATACCTTTATAGAACAGCTCCCGTTCTCTCTGTATATGGGACAAAATCGTCTCCCTGATTTGAATACGGCGTAACTGATCCTCGCTGACTTTTCCGATCACATCCCCGGCATAGATTTTGATACCGTTCAGAAATTCCACCGAATCATCGCGTCCGTCGATACGGGACACCACAAAACTCTGTTTATACTCCTCCATACTGCCGGAGTTATCATATAGATTGTATCCTTCCGAAACGGTACGGGTAATTTTGCGAATACCATTTGCACCCTTATAATCAAACTGAATCGTTGCCGTAGGCGCAGCCTTGGAAAGGTTGATACTCTCCAGATATACATAGCTTTCCGTTGCAGTACTGCCGGATTCCGAGATACCCTTTACGGCAATCTTCTTTACCAGCCGCTTGTTATATGCCTCCATCGCATCCAGACGGTAAACCATGTTATAAATGCTGTCGCTCTTATGGGTCGCGGAATAGCGCAGGGTCAACAGAGGATTGAACTGCTTTAGGTTTTCCTTGGTCTGCTTTCCCTCCACGGACTGAGGCTCATCAATAATCAAAATCGGATTCGTCTTAGCAATGATGTCAATTGGCCTACGGGACCGGAACTCATCCAGCTTCATGCTGATACGTCTTGCATCCTTGCCTCTGGCATTGAACGCCTGAGAGTTGATAATCATGGCACAGATAGAATTATCCGACGCAAAACGATCAATCTCTGTCAGCTGAGCAGAGTTATAGATGAAGAAGCGTACCTTCTTGCCATATTCCTCAGCAAAATGCTCCTGCGTTACCTGAAAAGATTTGTATACTCCCTCACGGATGGCGATCGACGGCACGACCACAATAAACTTACTCCATCCATAATGCTTGTTCAGCTCATACATGGTCTTGATATAGGTATAGGTCTTGCCGACACCGGTTTCCATCTCAATGGTCAGGTTGAAGTGTCCCTCAAGCTTTGCAGACGGCTTGAGCTGATTCGCCCGTTGCACCTTTTGCAGGTTTTCCAGAATGATACGGTCGGAAAGCTCCGGCAATATCTTGTGGTTGCTCCATCCGGTGAAATCCTCTTTATCAGTCAACGTCTGCTGGTAAAAGCCGTTGCCTCTGTCCATCATATAAGAAGGAGTCAGATATGGCTGTCCGGCAAAGACATCCACCACGGCCTTTGCTGCATCAGCCTGAAATTTCTGATGCTTAAATCGTAGTCTCATCGTCTTCGCCTCCATTCTCATCTGCCATCTGTTCTTCCAACAGCTTTTGCAAAGCTTCCTTACTCGGCAGCACTGTCTCATACTTGCTTGCAAAAATCTGCGTATTATCCTCCGGCAGAGTCATTTCTACAACGGCGTTGTTCTTGTCACTGCACAGTATGATTCCTATCGTTGGATTCTCATCCGACAGTTTCACCTTCCGGTCATAGTAATGAACATACATCTGCATCTGGCCAATATCTTGATGCTTCAATTCGCCGATTTTCAAATCAAACAGAACAAAACAACGCAACAGACGATTATAGAAAACCAAATCCACCATGAAATGCTCTTCGTCGAACGTAAACCGTACCTGCCTTCCGATGAAGGCAAAGCCGGTGCCAAGTTCCAGCAGGAACTGCTGCAAATGGTCGATGATACGGCTCTCCAGCTCGCTCTCAGAATATTCCGGTAGTTCCTTCAGGCCTAGGAATTCCAATACATACGGGTCTTTGACCGCATCTTCCGCTTTCTCAACCTTCTGTCCTTCCAGCGCCAAACGGTAAACCTTATCCTTATTTGTACTAAGGGCAAGGCGCTCATAGAGTGAACTTCCATATTGCCGTTTCAACTCCGCAAGGCTCCAGTCATTTTTTACAGATTCAATTTCATAAAAATGGCGTTCGTCTATGTTGTCTATCCGCATGAGCTTGAGATAATGAGACCAGCTCAGATAAAACTTTCTGCCGGTACTGACTGCAGGAAGGTTCTTGAATTGGTCAGACAGCGTCTGACTAATTTGATCTTGCGAATAAATCGTGTAAAACTGCCGCATTTGCTTCAAATTTGTCGTTGAAAATCCTTTTCCGTATTTTTCACTAAGATATTTTGACAATTCCTGCAAAATTTGCTTTCCATAGGCGGCTCTGTTCTGACCGTGCTGCTCTTCTTCTACGATCATTCTGCCGATTTCATAGTAGGCATAGACCATAGCGAGATTAACGGCAGTTTTGGCATTCTTTCTGGCCTGCGCCAGAACCTCAGAAACATTTTCAAGAAAGCTTTGGTTAATCGGGGTGATTTCGTTTTTGCTCATACTCTGCCCCTCCTTACAGCACTTTCACAGACGTATCCGGTGCCAACTCTTTGAAAATCTGGGTCACATTGATTTTGGCCGGACTGCCTGCAAAGCTGCTGTCACGGAACACGACGCGCAGCGGCTGGCGTTTCGCGATTGTCTTCATCACGCTGTCAGGGATATTCTCGTCAAAGCAGGCAATCAAATCACCGTCATTGTAGTTATGCACGGTACAGCCTTCGATATCCTCAGACTGGTACGGCAGCGACAGCGGCAAGCCCCACTCCAACAGGCAGCCAAAAAGCAGATCAAGGTCTGTACGGTCTTCCTTAATGTTGCTCTCCAACTGATCCAGTAAATTCTGCTGATAATCCGCAGATGCATAATACACGTCCTTCATGTTGGTGTCATCCAGCTTCAGGACACGGAATCCGCCGTCAAACTTCGCATCCGGATGTTCTTCGGCAATCTTCTTTGCGGCGCGGCGGATACGCTCCTTGCCGATTTCGCAGATGTTGGAGTAACCGGCTTTGTAGGCTTCGCTCTTTTCATCACAAGGTTCAGGCAACTGTATCATAATAAATTTGCGGTGTCCACCGTCCTCAGCATTGAGCTGCATGACAGCATGGGCAGTGGTGGCGGAGCCAGAGAAGAAGTCAAGCACGATGTCCGTTTTGTCCCCGGAGCAAAGCTTTATACACCTTCTAAGTGTTCCAATCGGCTTCGGCTTGGGAAATATTCTTTTGTCAAAACCAAGATTAATAAAATCTTCTGTTCCACGTTCGCTGTTTACATCTTTGAACGTCCAAGAACTTGTAGGCTTTACTAATGAACGTCCTTCTAAATAATCTTTCTTCATAACGCCCCACACTTTTCGCGTAGGCATGAATTTAGGAATCAAGTCGCCAATTTCTTTGATAGAAGTCTCTAACCCCCAACGCCAATTCCCCTCTTTTCCATCTTCGCGCTGAGGTTTTATCTGAATATACTCTTCCTGTATGCACTCTTCTCTGGATGGATAAAAATCACCTGTCTTTTCATTGTAGTAGAAGTAATAGAAAAGATTAGGGCGATCTTCTCGTAGATCGTTTTCTCCTGTTTTTCGCAAATCGATTTCCCTATAACGTCTGCCAGCATTATCAACCTTATTGTATCGTTTTACGATTTCCTCTGTTGGCTCAAATCCATACCAAGTAAGCGCTCCAATATTATTTGCATAGATGAGAATATATTCATGGGCTGTTGCAACAAATTTGTCGTCAGAACGTCCTTTGGGATTGTTTGTATTTGAGACAATACCAACGCAATTTGCTGAACCAAAAACTTCCTCACATATCTTTTTTGCATTAGTTACTTCGTTTTCATCAACAGAAACAAAAATAGCACCATCATCTGTCAGCAAATTTCTCGCCATCATCAACCGAGAATAAATCATGCTACACCAATCGGAATGAAATCGCCCATTGGTATCCGTATTCTTGAACATACGGTTACCATCTTCATCGTACAAGCCACTATCCTCGTCATATTCTGCGGCAGACTGCTTAAAATCGTCTCGATAAATGAAGTCATTTCCCGTGTTATACGGTGGATCGATATAGATCATCTTCACCTTGCCAAGATAGCTTTCCTGCAACAGCTTCAGTACTTCAAGGTTGTCACCCTCAATATAAAGATTTTCTGTACTATCCCAATCAACACCCGCAGTGCTACAATATGGATTGCCATCACTGTTTGCACCTGTCGGAATTGTCTCATCCTTCATAACAGGCCGTAACGTTTTGCGAATCGGCTTGTTGGCTTCCACGATAGCCGCCTTTTTTCCTACCCAGGTGAATTCATAAGCTTCATCACCCTCGATCATATCGCCGGACAGCATCTGCCGCAGCAGGTCAAAGTTAATGGCTTTCTTCGGTTTGCCGTCCTTTCCTAAAGTCTCAGTAATGCAGTTCGGGAATAAAGCCCCGATTTTCTCTATATTCTGTGCGGTCATATCAATGGATTCCATACGCATTTTGTCCATTAGTGGTTTCCTCCGTTTCTGTAGTCTCCAATTTGAACGATAGCTGCTTTCAAAACCTGAAGGCAAATCAACGCTGTTTGCTTGTCTGGATTAAATTGTTCAGCCATTTGTTGATACGGATGAATGTAGTTTCTAAATTCTCGCACCACATGACTAAACTTCTTGACATCCTGCTTTAGAATGCCGTTTTCAGCTGCTACATCAATAAAATTATTGAGCGTCCAGTCAGGAAATTTTCTAACTTTCCCTGTATTAGTATCCCTTGGTGCAGAAGTTGAAGTATTAAACACTTTGGGATATGCGGTTGCCGTACCAAGCAAAACTCCCTCCATAACACTGCCCACAAGCAAAATTGCTGCTAGAGAAGCATCACTACAAATGCACCGATCAATTTCTTCTAATCTTGCCTTAATAACATTACTCACCTGATTATCCAATTTCAGTGAATCAACATCTACATCAAATGTCAGTTTTAAGAACTCATCTTCACCAATATCCGTCTTGTTTTGTGCTTTTGTATCAACTACAACACGATCCAATTTTTTGAAAGTAATCTGATCATTTTCGCGAACTACCGCCCATTTGTCAAATGCAAGATACTGATTAAAATTGGCAATCAAAGCATCCAGCTCCTGTATACGACCAATATAATTCACAACAGCAAACACATTTTTTATGCACTTATCAAGTTCCGGTGTCCCATTGATTTTATCGAGCCTATCATCCGTATAAAACCACCTTGAAGGAAACCCATTTCCATAAACATCATTGAATCCAAGGTCATTAAAAAATGCAACTAGCTTCGCGCCAGACCGATAGTCTGAAGTTCCGTCACCGTTAATAATACAACGCAATTCTTCCAGTGTTCTTTTATTTAACTGCATTTACTTTTATCCCTCCAAATTCATTTTCAATTTCTTTATCTCCGCCTTCAATTCCATCTTCCGATTTAGCTGTTTTTCTTTCTTCATCTTTGCTTCCAACGCAGCAATCTGCTTTTCGATCTGCTCTCGCTGTTTCTGCTGTTCCACACTTTCCTTAAGTGTTGTATTTTCGCTTCCGGTAAGCTGGCCACCTGCGATCTGCCGGATGAAATTCTCATATACTGCATCGATCGTCAGGCCTTCCAGATGCAATGACAGTTCTTCCTCTGTAAGCCACTCTGTCCGGTAATAGCGTTCGACCTTAAACGCTGCCTTGCCGGAACTGGAAGCCTCCTTATATCCCATAGCTGCCTGATATTTTCTGTCATATTCCAGCAGGAACAAGATGTGATAAGGGATCTCCCGGTCAATCAGGCGAAGGATATCTTCATCAAGATCAGGTGAAGTAAGCCTTATCTCAAACACCTCAATCTCTGTGACCAACTTACCGGGTGCAAGGTTCAACGTGGTCGCTGCCAGCTTGTTTCGCCAATAAATACTTTTGATCTGCTCCGTGAATGCCGTTTTCATTGCAGGCGTGACTGACAGATTTTCGTAAAACTTCTGCTTTGGAATCCTCTTGTTGAACTCCGTTGACTTTGGCAAACCCAGCACGGCTCACACCCCCTCACACAAGATCATTTCACAACTAAGAAACAAATCAACTCAAAATCATCCAATCCGGACACCGTGCTCATCAGGGCAGATGTGCCACCTGCGGAGAATAAGCTGTCAATGTCACTTTCTTCTTTTACATCAATGATGGATTTGATTGCCTCGCTCAGGAGCTCCGACATATCCGCCATGTTGCGTCCGTCGTCTGTTTCACGATTGAAGCGCTTATATACTTCTGCTATAGGCTTGCTTTGTCCGCGGCAAAGCAGGCGGACATCATCCAACAGCTTTTTCGGATTCAGATAGTCGCAAATGATCTCTCCATCTGCGGCGATATACACCATATAAAACGGATGGATTCGATTACGGTTGTCCACATTGACGCTATTGTTGATGTTTTTCAGAACAAAGATTACACCCTCCGGCAACTCCTCCGTGGCGGGAACAACCGCATGAAGTCCGCGCGGTTTCTTATCCATATCGCCGTTGTGCTTCATATAGTCCAACAAGTCGAGCCGGAATTCATTCAAGCCCAAATCCATGATAGAGATACCGTCGGACATATCCTCAATGTCTACGACTTCTTCCTGGAGACGCTTAAGCTGTGCTTTACGGTATTCCAGGTCTCCTTGCTCCTCTGGATTGATTAGATCATCGTCACCAGTAGAAGTCATAACTGTAATCTTCATACGGGTCTCTACGCGAGACTTTAGATTGATATAGTCGTCCAACGTAAGATCCGGCCAGAAATTCACAAGCTGAATTACCTTATTCCTGCTTCCAATACGGTCGATACGTCCGAAGCGCTGAATGATGCGAACCGGATTCCAGTGGATATCGTAGTTGACGAGATAATCGCAATCCTGCAAGTTTTGACCTTCAGAGATACAGTCTGTGGCAATCAGAATGTCAATCTCATTTCTGCTGTTCGGCATCAGCACATCACGGTCTTTAGAAACAGGTGAGAAGCAGGTCAACACATTGTTCAGGGTTGCCGGAAAATCCTTAATCGTTGTCCGCCCATCGATGGTTCCGGTAATAACTGCCGTGTTGAGTCCGTATTTATCTTTCATGTACATACTCACATGGTCATATAGATACTCTGCCGTATCTGAGAATGCAGAGAATATGAGCACTTTTTTATTATTCAGGTTGATGGGATGCGCAATCTTTTCATCCAACAGGCGCAGAAGCTCTTGCAGCTTCGTGTCATGCTCCGGCGTAATATCAGCTACCATCAAAGTCAGCAGTTCCAATACCTCTGCATCCTGCTGTAATTCCTTGCGCCAGCTCTTCCAGTCCATATCCGCAAGCTCGATTTTAACCTTTTTACCAACTGTAAAGAACTCTGTATTTTCGTCATCGATATCCCAATCATCCCTGCCTGCTTCATACATGGAAATGTCAGCAGAACCGTATTTTTCAAAGCAATTGATAGCCTCGATCGTTCCACCTATCAGTTCCTTGATGCGCGTCAAAGTCAGCTGAAAGGAGTTGACAGAGCTTTCCAGTCGTTTCAAAAGATTGATGCTCATAAGACGCTGAATACCACGTTCACGTCCGGTCTGAGTCAAATTCTCGCCCTTATTATGGGTGAAGTCTTTATACTTTTGCAGCTTACTTGGGAAGATATAGTTCGAAGGCGTATATACGCACAGCGACAGCTGCATCAGCTGCTCATAGATCTCATTATAGTTAATAGCATTTCCCAAATCTGTAAGATTCGGACGGAGTGAGATTGGTTTTAATCTCTCCGGGAACTTTCCAATCTCTTTCGTGTCATAATATTTTTCAATATGCTTGCGCGAACGGGCAATGGTCACACTGTCCAGGAGCTCAAAGAAATCAAAATCCAATGTACGCAGCAGTGCGTCCGTTGTACGCTGTTCCTGCTCCAGCTTACTCCACGCGTTGAAAGCTTTCTGTGCCTGTTTGAAAATATCTTCAAGACTCTTTGTTGTATTCAGACGCTCATCCAGATTCTCAGAATTACCCTCATAGGCTATGGCAAGCTGATTCTTCAAGTCCACAAAACGATTGTTGACCGGCGTTGCGGAGAGCATCAAAACTTTCGTCTTTACACCGGCACGGATGACCTTTTCCATCAGCTTTTGATAGCGGTTTTCCTGCGTGTTGCTGTGTGTTCCAATACCATTGCGGAAATTATGCGACTCATCAATGACGATGAGATCATAGTTTCCCCAGTTAAGGCGGCTCAAGTCCAGGCCGTTGGACATGCCACCATTACGAGACAGGTCGGTATGAAACAGAACATCATAATTCAGACGATCCGCAGCAATAGGGTTATTAACGTAATTGTCTTTATAGGTATTCCAGTTTTCGGCCAGCTTCTTTGGACAAAGAACAAGGACAGATTTATTACGATTTTCATAATATTTCACGACAGCCAGCGCGGTAAAAGTTTTACCAAGACCAACACTGTCCGCAAGGATGCAGCCGTTATAGTTTTCAAGCTTATTAATAATCGCAAGTACAGCATCCCGCTGAAAATCATAGAGCATACTCCAGATTTTACTCTGCTTAAATCCAGTTGCTTCATTGGGCAGCACATCCTCAGAGATATCGTCCAGGAACTCACTGAAAACATGGTACAAGGTCATAAAGTAGATAAATTCCGGAGGATTCTCTGCGTAAACCGTGCTGATATTTTCAATCACCACATTCGTAACATCCTGTATTTTTTCACGGTTATTCCACAACTGTTCAAACAACTGCATATACTGCTGGGCAAATGGAGCTTCCATACAGTTGACCATGTTGTAAGTGTTGTTGCCGCGCTCGCATCCAATGTCTACCGTGGTGAATCCAGACATTGGCATATAAGCTGTCTGCGCATCTTTCGCATCGACGGTCATGAAGCCCGTCATGTTTTCTCCGGTCGTATTCGACTTAAATTTGGCCTTTCTTCGGATCCAATCTGCACATTCCCTGGCAATCGCACGCTGGGTCATCTCATTGCGTAGCTTAATCTCAAATTCTGTACCATACAGACTTGTTTCTCTGGAAAGACGGGGAATATAAAATTCTCGCTTCTGCTTCTCTACTTTTTCCTTTACAAAGGTTGGTGACGTGAAAATAAACCGAAACTCTTCTACAGATTCCAGTTGTTTCTTTAATTCCTGGTATGCATACATGGAGAAGCAAGCTGCTGCAACAGATATCTTACTTCCTCTTTTTATCTCCACCCGCAAATCATCGCGGACAGTATTTGTAATGTTATCTAAAATTTTCATATCATCTACTCACCCAATCACTCATTCCAGTTCTATCTTGCCTTTTTATCCGTCTCATTACCTGGACTATCAGGCATAATTTCCAGGATATCATCCACTGTACAGTTCAATGTGAGACAAATTTTTGCAATGACTTCTAGGGAAACTATCTCGTCTCTTCCCATTTTGCTTATGGTGCTTGGACTCACATCTGCTAACTTGCATAATTCCTTTTTCATCATTTTCCGGTCAATAAGAATTTTGAATAATCTGTTATAGGAAACTGCCATATCATACCGCCTTCTTCATTCGTTTCAACGCTCACAACTATAAAATCTTATTGTAAAATTATAGCACGTTTGCTTTGTTAAGTAAACCAATCCTGGTGACTTCTCACAAGTATGAAGCTTTAAATGGAGCGATAAATGAAGCTTTAACTGATAATCAGAAAATGCTCCTTGATATGCTGCGCAATGAGCCAACAATTACGCAAAAAGAAATCAGGTATCTAAATCAGATTCTGTGGTCAGCTGATATCCAAAAATAGATGTGCAATCTGATAAAAAAGCAGTGCCGGAAGATTTTCTATCCTGCACTGCTTTCCATTTTCTACTATTCTTTTTAGTTTTTCTTTCAGGTTTAGTTCTTCTTACCCAGCTTCGTCTTCATCACATACCACAGCGCGCCTGTAATACATACAGAGGAGTACGCGCCGCAGACGATACCTACCATCAGGGGCAGGGCAAACTCACGGATAGACGCCACGCCCAGCACATACAGCACTGCAACGGTGATAAAGGTCGTCACAGAGGTATTGACACTTCGGGACAGGGTCTGGGTAATACTGCGGTTTACCAGCTCCTGCAGGTCGGTCTTTCTTCCGGCGGTCGCCAGATTCTCACGGATCCGGTCGAAGATGACGATGGTGGCATTGATGGAATAACCTACGATGGTCAGCATGCAGGCAATGAAGTTGCTGCCCACAGACAGTCTTGCCACTGCGTAGAAGGCCAGTACCACCAGCACGTCGTGCAGCAGAGCCGCCACGGCGCTGGTCGCGAACCGGATATCCTTGAACCGGAACCAGATATACAGTAGCATGAACAGAGCTGCCAGCAATACAGCGGTGATGGCGTCGGAACGCATCTCGCTGCTGATAGCCGCGCCGATGTTCTCAATAGCAATCTGATTCTCATCTACGCCAAACTTCTCCACCAGCTCCTGGCACAGGGCCTCGCGGGTCTCCAGATCCAGGGCTCTAGTCTTCACGATGACATCGTTGCTGCCGTCTACCTTCTGGGCCTGAATCTCATTGCTTCCGATAACATCGCTTACCACCGGCTTCACAGTCTCGTCGATCTCCTGAATGGACAGAGCCTCGTTCATCGGAATGGTAATGCTGGTACCGCCCTGGAACTCCAGGCTGTAATTCAGCGCGCCCTTACCCTTGGATCCGTTTACGCCCATCACTGCCAGTCCGCCCAGAATCAGCACTGCGGAAATCACAAAGCAGATATTTTTCTTGCTGAGGAAGTTTATGGTCTTACGCTCCTTCTGGATACCGTAAAGCTTTGCGTCCTGAAGACCCAATGCGTAAAACGCGTTCATAACCAGTCTGGTTATCACCAGAGCCGTAAACATGGAAACCACGATACTTAAAGCCAGCGTATGGGCAAAGCCCTTGACCGATCCGGAGCCCTTCAGGCTCAGGATAATCGCCGCAATCAGCGTAGTAATATTGCCGTCCAGGATAGCGGACAGCGCTTTCTGGAAGCCTGTCTTAATGGAGCCCTTTACTGACTTGCCTGCACCAATCTCCTCCCGGATACGGGCAAAGATAATAACGTTGGCGTCCACGGCCATACCGATACCCAGGATAATACCTGCGATACCCGGCAGGGTCAGAGTGATTTCAAATGCGTTCAGCAGGCCTAAGGTAATGCCCACATAAGAGGTCAGCGCGATACCGGCAGCCACACCCGGCAGACGGTACATCACAATCATAAAAATTACAACCAGCGCAAAGCCGATGATTCCGGCCAGCAGGCTGGTACGGATGGCGTCAGCGCCAAGCTGCGCGCCTACTACCTTGGACTGGATCTCCTCCAGCTCCACCTTCAGGGAACCGATCCGGATGGTGGAAGCCAGCTGCTCAGCCGCCTCATAGGACTCCATATTGGTGATGGCTGCATTACCGTTGGTGATAGCAGTCTGTACGGTGGGCGCGCTGATGGTCTCGCCGTCGTATACGATGGCAATGCGGGAACCGATATTAGCCGCGGTAGCCTCCGCAAACTTCTCGGTGCCCTCGTCCGTCAAAGTCAGAGCCACCTCATAATCATTGTTGTTCAGGTTGTCCTTGTAGGTCTTTGCCTCTGCGGTCTTGATGTCCGTTCCGGACAGAAGCTCATTGCCGGACATATCCTGAAAGGAAAGAGAACCGGGCTTTCCAAGCTCTTCCAGAATGGCGTTGGCGTCGGTCACACCCGGAATCTCAATGTTGATCCGGTCGTCGCCCTGCGGGTAAACCTGTGCCTCGGTACTGTAGCCCTCCACACGCTTCTGCAGCTTGTAGATGGTGTCGTTCATCTCCTCGGCGCTGGGGGTGCCTCCCTTTGCCTGATAGGTGATGCTCACGCCGCCGGCCAGGTCGAGACCCAGCGGAATGTTCTTTGCCGCTCCTGTCTTGTTTTCGCCCACTCCTACGGCAGCCAGTGCCAGCAGACCTGCCGTCACCGCCACGGTCAGGATCAGGCTGATGATTCCTGTACTTTTTTTCATGGTTTTATTCTCCTTGCTCAGCCGTAGCTGCTTTTATCATAATTGCACATTCCACGCGCTTTCTCTGAAGCTCGCAGCCTATGTCATAGGCATCGTTGATATTGCCGTGGAAGTTATAGGAGTTGGCCGCGCAGCCGCCGCTGCAGTAGAACTTGGCGAAGCACTTCTGGCATTTTTCCTTTGCGTAGACATTGCAGCACTTGAACTCGTCCCGAAGTTCTCCATTCTTCACGCCGTCCCAGACATTTCCCATGAGGAACTTCTCATTTCCCACGAACTGATGGCAGGGGTACAGATCTCCCCAGGGGGTCACAGCCAGATATTCGGTTCCCGAACCGCAGCCGGACAGGCGCTTGTATACACAGGGGCCTCCGGTCAGGTCGATCATAAAGTGGAAGAAGTTAAAGTCGTTCTCCTTGCCATGACGCTTCACCATCTCCGCTGCCAGTTTGTCATACTGCTCGCAAATAAAGGGGATGTCTTCTTCCCGGATGGCGTAGGGTTCCTCGGGCGCTGCCACCACAGGCTCCACAGATACCTGCTTGAAACCCAGGTCTGCCATGTGCAGTACGTCCTCGCAGAAGTCCAGATTGTTCCGGGTGAAGGTGCCGCGCACATAGTAGTTGGTCTGGTTCCGGCTGTCTGCCAGCTTCTGGAACTTGGGGACAATGATGTCGTAGCTTCCGTGTCCGTTCCGGAAAGGACGCATCTTGTCGTTGACTTCCTTCCGGCCGTCGATACTTAACACCACGTTGCTCATCTCTTTATTGACAAACTCCTGAACCTCGTCGTTCAGCAGGATGCCGTTAGTGGTCAGAGTGAAACGGAACTTCTTGTCGTGAAGCTTCTCCTGCTTCCGGCCATAGGCCACCAGATCTTTGACCACCTGCCAGTTCATCAGGGGCTCGCCTCCGAAGAAGTCCACCTCCAGATTCCGGCGGCTGCCGGAGTTGGCAATCAGGAAGTCCAGGGCCTGCTTGCCCACCTCATAGCTCATCAGCGCTCTGCGGCCATGGTACTCGCCCTCCTCCGCAAAGCAGTAGCGGCAGGCCAGGTTACAGTCGTGGGCGATGTGCAGGCACAGAGCCTTCACTACCGTGGAACGCTTTTTGAAATCAATGATCTTGTCCTTATATGTATCTTCCGTAAAGAGGACGCCCTGGTTCTTCAGCTCCTCCACATCTTCCAGTACCTCGCGGATGTCGCTCTCGGGCCAGCGGTCCTTTAACTTTGTGACAATCTCCTCCGGCTGATATGCCTCGTCCGCCAGACCAATGACCTCATATGCCAGCTCGTCCACCACATGAACCGCTCCGCTGTTCACGTCCAGGACAATGTAATATCCATTATTATAGTAACGATGTATCATGTTTTCTCCTTAAATATCTTTGATCGATCAAATACCCCGCCGTCAGCGGCGGGGTATTCTAAACGCTTTTTTTAATGCCTTATTTATGCTGCTCGCATGTCTGGTTTCCTACGGTGCAGGATGTCTTACATGCTGACTGGCAGGATGTCTGGCACTCTCCGCAGCCACCTTTTTTCACGGTATTCTGCAGAATCTGTGTGTTCAGTGTCTGAATATGCTTCATCTTGGTTTCCCTCCTGTCTCTCTATCTTCCAGGGCTTATAGATATAATGCCCTGTAGTTACAGAATAGTATAGCATATCCACACGGATTTTAAAAGTACTTTTTCCTGTAATTTCACCGACTTTCTTCTCATATACTGAATCAGAAAAGGCGGACATTCCAGGACCGCCCCTGAAGGAGGAACAAACCATGGAAAAAACGAAACCCTGTCGGGGCGCTGCCCTCCCCATGCTGAAGGCCCTCCTGGCCTCCTACATCCTTACCGGCCTGTCGCTCTTGCTGCTGGCCCTGCTCCTTTACAGACTCCGCCTCTCCGAGGCCGCCGTGAACATCGGAATTACCGCCGTCTATCTGCTGTCCTGCTTCCTGGGTGGTTTCCTTGAAGGCAAAATGATGAAAACCCGCAAGTATCTCTGGGGCACCGTCTTCGGCCTCCTGTACTTTACCCTGCTGACCCTCATCTCCCTGGCCGCCGGTCAGGGCTTCTCCGGCACCAGCTCCCACTTCGTCACCACCCTGCTGCTCTGCACCGCCGGAGGCACCCTGGGCGGCATGCTGTCTTAATACAAACGCTTCACCCCAGCCGATGGCACGCTCGGCGTCCGTTTTTCATGCGTGGAACTTAATCCCGGCCAGGACAATCCAGAGCAGGCACCCAATTGTCCTGGCTGAGCACCACTTACATTCTACTCACACCGGCACCGGAACGTAGCGCATTCCGTCTCCCCACACTCGCAGGCCGCCCCGCCCGCGATCCCGATATGCTTCGCCGTACATCTACAGTTCTCATTGAAGGTACAGTCACAGGCTCCGCAGGCCACCTCCGTATTCCGCGTCGGAATATCCACCACACTCAGCGCCTGTCCCTCGCCCCGTTCCCGAAAGCTCTTACAGCAGGTCTCCCTGGAATGTCTCGCGTCCTGACCTTCCACCTCAATATTGTCCTTGCAGCAGCACCGCTCCTTGTTATATAGGCAGCTGTTCACCGTACAGTCCAGTCTCGTCATCGCATCTTACCTCCTTATAAAACTTTAAAATAAAAGTACGCAGACAGCCTCCAGCCATCCGCGTACTTGTCTGTAAAAGTAGTATGCGCCGTTCATCCGATTCTATACGGAATCTATCTCTCATTCTTTTTTCTTTTTCGAAGCACTTTTCCGAACCCAAACCAGGCACACTCCAAGAAAGCTTACCAGCGAAATCCATCTTCCCAGATGAATATACCCGGGCTCCCGGTAAAAGACCTTCACGCTCCCTTTCGCCTCCTCCGGCAGATACACCCTGAGCACGCCGCCGTCCCCGATGCCCGTCGTAAGCTCTGTGCCGTCAGACAGCCGCGCACCATAATCCGGATACCAGGTCAGGGACACATCCACATAAGCCCCTGCTCCCTCTGCCTTTTCAAAGGAAAATCCGGCTGCAGGCTTCTCCGTCCGCGCGCAGTCCGCCAGCTCCACCCCGTCAGATGCCACAAAGGTATCGTCCCGGTTCCACATCCGGAAGCTGTTGGAATGCTCCACGTCCACAAAATACATCACATCCACCTGGGCCTTCTCCCGCTGATACTGATTCAGAGACGTATACCGCGGCATGGCCTCCTCGCAGTACCGGTTTACATAAATCAGGCTACACAGCACTGCCAGCACACCCGCGCCCACGCACAGTCCTTTCCGAAGCTCCCGGTTCTCACTGAGATGCCAGACACCTTCGGCGCAGACTGGGCAGAGGAGTGCCGTGGAAATGGCCAGACACCGCCAGGGGAACTGGACTGTGCTCACCAGCCGGTTCAGGAGCCCGATGCTCTGCACCCTGTCCCAGGGGAAATAGCAGGTGGACACATAGAGCCCGATGCCCGCCAGAACCAGCGCCGTCATGCAGCGCCGAAGTCCCGGATCAGCCTTCCGTTTTTCTGGCCGGGTCAGCCACACATACAGGAAGGCCAGAATCCCCAGAAACAGCACAAAACCGATGGTACAGGGCATTTCCCCGCTGTTCTCCAATCCCGCGTACATCCGCTCTGTGGGATTGAACATGAGAAGGTCAAAAAGCTTTGGCAGTGTCACCGTCCACCAGCTCAGAGTACTCTCCACCGAGAACACCTTAAATGGGTAGGCCGTATGCTGAAGAATAGGCAGTACCAGCCCCACATTCATCAGAGCCGTACTCACTGTCCCCAGAGCAAGCGCCGGAATCCTCCCCTTTTCCTTTAATCTCCGGATATAAATCAGTCCAAAGAGGGCTGAAAAGCCCAGAGCCAGTTCCGTGGACAAAATATGGCACTGCATCACGCCCGTAAAGCCCAGGGCCGCCAGATACCACTTTTTCTCATTTCCCAGAAACAGCTCGTACATGCCCCACAGAACCAGCGGCAGGAATATCATGGCCATACCCTCGCCCAGAGCCGCCCGGGTATACAGATCGAGCAGCCGGTACACCGACAGGGTATAGAATACCGCCGCCAGCATGCCCTTCTCCCGGGACTCCATAACCGCCGAAAAAGAGCGGTAGCTCACAAAGGCTGTCGCCGCGTGCACGCCCAGGAGCAGCAGCCGGTAGCAGCCCACCAGGGACATGCCAAGGCAGCCCAGGAATGCCGGAAAATATAAAAACAGCTCCGGATAAAAAATGGAGGACCCATAGCCATAACCATGGAGGAAGGTGCTGTGAAGCTTCACTGGGAACTGTCCGGCCTTCAGCGCCTCCTGGATTCCCTGAATCCGGTTAAACTGATAGTAGAGGTCATTGCCGTCCAGCACATACTGAAAAGTCAGTGGCAGAGAACTTATGATCACTGCCGCTCCCAGCACCAGAAAAGCCGTCTTTCCCGTCCCATCCGGGTCGCCTTTCCGGATCCGATACAGGAAAATCAGCAAGGAAGCCAGCACGACCAATCCTGCCAGAATCACCGGATCCCGATACATCCTCTGTTGACTGACCAGGTACAGGCTGCTCACATTCATGCTGCCCGTTCCGCCGTACACGATGCGGAACTGTACCTCCTCCAGAGAAGCCTCTGCCTGGAACGCAAGCTCCGTCATCTCGCCTCCGGGCTCCAGAGACGCGTCTGCCAGAAGCCTGCCCTCGGAATTATCCCCGTTCAGACAGCGGGTACTCCAGACCTCGATCCGATTCTCTCCGCTCTCGGAAAGCCCCACCACCTGCAGGCGGTAGCTTCCCTTCTGCAGGGTAATCTCTTCCGTCTGCGCCACAGAGCCCGTATAACCTGTGCCGCCCTCGATCACCAGCGCCGGTTCCTCATCCTCCGTTACTACAGCCGTTTCTTCGGCCTCCGAAGGAACCTCCAGCTCCTCTGCGCCTACCTCTCTCTGATAATAAGTATCAAAGGGCGCGACGAGTACCAAAAGCACCAGCAGAACCGTCAGAATCAGCTGTCCTTTGTATTTTTTTACCCAGTTTTGCTTCTCTGCCATGCCCTACTCCTTTTTCCGTAATACGCCTTTTCTCTCTATCCAGACCTGCGCCCGCCTTGCCGTTTCCGAAAGACCCGCCGCGGCCATAGGCAGCATCAGGATAAAATAAGGCAGAATATAGCGTCCCTTGGCCTCCCACAGCATATGGAACAGGAAGCCGCCGAATACCGACACCAGAAGAATATAAACGGACAAATCCTTCTTTTTCCAGAACCCCTGCAGAACCCACAGGAACACGCCGCCATAAATCAGGGTCTGATACACATTCATAAACCAGCACATCAGTGCGTGGAGCTTGCCGTCAAACATACTGTTGGCCACCGGTCCTCTGGCTTCCCCGTTGATGTGGGTCATGGCAAAGCACTCGTAGGTGGGATCGTTCCACTGGCTGGTGAACTTTTCCACATAGAATCGGAACGCATAGCCGGGATTATCCACAAATTCTTTTGCCGAAGTGCGGATATCCTGTACCGCCATGGCTGTGGAAGCCTCCGCGTCGAAATCTGATGCCCCCCAGTAGTTATGAAGGATGTAGCCGTTGGACCAGCCCGGCGCGCCCTCGCCTTTTTGCATTCCCATGGCCACATAAAGAATCATGGGCGCGCCGTCGTTGATCTCCACGCCGGAACGCTGCTCATAAAAGATCCGAAGCCCCGTGCGGGCTCCCGCAAAGACCACCACCAGAAGTACCGCGGCCAGAAGTGGCTGCAGCCTCCTTTCACTCAGAGCCGTGGCTGCCAGAATCAGCCCCATGGCCATCAGAAGAATCATACAGTTATTCCGAATCAGGCAGGCCAGGGCGCAGGTCGCCGCGCACAGCAGCAGCCAAATCCACTTTTTTCCCTTTTCTTCCCGCTGCATCCGATACTCCAGAAAGCACCAGAGGGCCAGACCGGAAAAGGTCATGGAGGGAATCTCCCCATATACGAAGGCCACATAGAACAGCAGCGGAAAGCAGGCTGCCCCCAGGAACAGATAAAAGACCCGGGCCCGTCTGTCCTCCGTCAGAAGTCCCAGAATCCGGTAGCCTGTATACAGAATTACACAGACCCCCAGACAATTCAGGTACTCAAAGGCCATATAATTGCCATTTCCAAATACCAGGAAAATCAGTTCTGTCAGGGCTGTCAGCCCCAGCTGGTGGGGATGAATATACAGATACCGTTCATAGGACTTGTCCGTCAACATGGAAAAGTCTCCGTTTCGAAACTGCTCCGCCGCCGTGCAGACGGAAGCCTGATCCCCCAGTGGAATACATTTGGCCGCCCGAACCCACCAGACACCGAAGGCCAGGGCACAGACCAACACCAGACCCAGCAGAATCCGAATCCTGCGCTCCTGCCTTCTCTCTTCTCCATTCAGCATCCAGCCCGTAATCAGATGCAGAATCCACACCGCGATTCCCGAAAGCGCCAGAACCAGAGGGAGGAGATCCGTCATCTGGTACGGGATCTCCTCATAGGTCAACGCAAAATATGATGTAAAAAACAGGCTGAACCCGGTCAGCACTCCGAAGAGTGCCAGACCCAGAACAGCAATTACTCTATCTGCAGCTTTTTGCAGTTTCATCCTTTGTCCTCTTTTACTTAAAATATGCCACGCCGGACTCGAAGATCTTCATGTCCTGCTCCCCGTAAATATTGATGGCAACAGCGTCGCCCCGGCGCTCGGAGTGCGCCATCTTACCCAGAACACGTCCGTCCGGGCTTGTGATTCCCTCGATGCTTGCATAGGAACCGTTCACATTCCAGTACTCGTCCATGCTGGCCTCGCCCTCCGGATTTACATACTGGGTTGCTACCTGGCCATTGGCAAAGAGCTTGTCAATCCACTCTTTGTCTGCCACGAAGCGGCCTTCGCCGTGGGACGCCGGGTTTACATAAGTCTTGCCCAGTTCTGCGCCTGCAAGCCACGGGGACTTGTTGGTAACCACCTTCGTGTAGACCATCTTGGATACGTGGCGGTTGATGGTGTTGAAGGTCAGGGTCGGGGAATCCTCCGTCTGCCCCACAATCTCGCCGTAGGGCACCAGTCCCAGCTTGATCAGGGCCTGGAAGCCGTTGCAGATTCCCAGTGCCAGACCGTCCCGCTCGTTCAACAGCTTCATAACTGCCTCTTTCATCCGGGCATTCTGGAAAGCTGTCGCGAAAAACTTGGCGGAGCCGTCCGGCTCGTCGCCTGCGGAAAAGCCGCCGGGGAACATGATAATCTGCGCCTGGCTGATGGCCTTTTCAAACTCCTCTACAGACTCGCGGATATCTTTGGCGGACAGGTTGCGGAATACTCTGGTAATCACGTCCGCGCCTGCGCGCTCAAAGGCCTTTGCGCTGTCATACTCGCAGTTGGTTCCCGGGAATACCGGAATAAATACGGTGGGACGCGCCACCTTATGCTTGCATACATAGACGCTGTCTGCCTTGTAAAGCGGACTTTCCACCTTCTCGGCTCCTGCCACTGCGGTGGTTGGGAATACCTTCTCCAGCGGCTCTTCCCAGGTCTTCAGCGCTTCCTCTGTATCGATCTTCATATCGCCGTAAGCGAAGCCGCTTTCGGTTACCTCACCGATTACGGTATAGGTTACGCCAAGCTCAGCCACCTTGTCTGCGGGAACCTCCGCTACGATATCGCCGAAGCCTGCGGTAAACAGGTCTCTCTTATCTACGCTGTGCTCAATCTGAACGCCCAGCTTATTACCAAAGGACATCTTGCTGACAGCGGCTGCCAGACCGGAACCGTCCAGAGCGTAAGCGGAAACAATCCGTCCTGCCTTTACGTCCTCGAAGAAGCGGCCATACAGGCTCTTGATCTCCTCATAATCCGGCAGATCGTAAGCGTCTCTGTGAATCTGAACCAGAACCAGCTTATTGCCTGCTTTTTTCAGCTCCGGCGTAATGATGGTCTTATCACTGGCCACATCCACTGCAAAGGATACCAGTGTGGGCGGTACGTCGATCTCATTGAAGGTACCGGACATACTGTCCTTTCCTCCGATGGAGGGCAGTCCGAAGCCCAGCTGCGCGCTGTACGCGCCAAGGAGCGCTGCAAAGGGCTGGCTCCAGCGATGAGGATCCTCGGTCATTCTGCGGAAGTACTCCTGGAAGGTGAAACGGATTTTGCTGTAATCGCCGCCTGCCGCCACGATTCTCGCCACGGACTCAATGACTGCGTAAACAGCGCCATGATAGGGGCTCCAACTGGACAGATAGGGGTCAAAGCCGTAACTCATCATGGTTACCACGTCGGTCTTGCCTTTCAGCACCGGAAGCTTCGCCACCATGGCCTGGGTCTCGGTCAGCTGATATTTGCCGCCGTAAGGCATCAGGACGCTGCCTGCGCCGATGGAGCTGTCGAACATCTCCACCAGGCCCTTCTGGGAGCATACGTTTAAGTCTTTCAGGGTATCCAGCCACTTGGCGCGGACATCCTCGACGTCGTTTCTTACAAAATATTTATCCTGCTCGGCGGGCAGGTCTACCGCTACAGTCGTCTCCTGATGGGCGCCGTTGGTATCCAGGAATGCTCTGGAGATATTCACGATCTCCTTGCCTCTCCAGGAGAGAACCAGTCTCGGATCCTCAGTGACCACCGCCACGGTGGTGGCCTCCAGATTCTCCTCTGCGGCATATTTCAGGAACTCTGCCTCGTCCTTCTTGTCCACGACCACAGCCATACGCTCCTGGGACTCGGAAATGGCGATCTCGGTGCCGTCCAGGCCGGCGTATTTTTTCGGTACCAGATCCAGATTCACCTTCAGGCCGTCTGCCAGCTCGCCGATGGCTACGGATACGCCGCCTGCGCCGAAATCGTTACACTTCTTAATCAGACGGGTTACCTCGGGACGGCGGAATAGTCTCTGAATCTTACGCTCGGTGGGAGCGTTACCCTTCTGCACCTCAGCGCCGCAGGTCTCGATGGACTTCTCCGTGTGGACCTTGGAGGATCCGGTAGCTCCGCCACAGCCATCGCGTCCGGTTTCGCCGCCCAGCAGGATGATCAGATCACCCGGATCGGAGGTCTCACGAATGACGTCCTTTCTGGGAGCCGCGCCCATGACAGCGCCGATTTCCATACGCTTCGCCACGTAGTTCGGATGATAAATCTCTTTTACATAACCGGTAGCCAGACCGATCTGGTTGCCGTAGGAGCTGTAGCCGTGGGCTGCGCCGCGCACCAGCTTTTTCTGGGGCAGCTTACCCTTCAGAGTCTCCTTTACCGATACGGTGGGATCTGCCGCTCCGGTTACACGCATGGCCTGATATACATAGGTACGTCCTGACAGCGGATCACGGATGGCTCCGCCCAGACAAGTGGCAGCGCCGCCGAAGGGCTCGATCTCCGTCGGATGGTTATGGGTCTCATTTTTAAAATTTACCAGCCACTCCTCTACTGTTCCGTCGATTTCCACGGGAACTACGATGGAGCAGGCATTGATTTCATCGGATTCTTCCTGATCCTGAAGCTTGCCCTCGGCCTTCAGCTTCCGCATGGCCATCAGTGCCAGATCCATCAGGCAGACAAACTTGTCCTTTCTTCCTTTAAAAATCTCGGCACGGTCAGCCAGATACTGCCGATAGGTCTCTTCAATGGGTTTCTTATAATAACCTTCTTCAAAGCTTACATTTGTCAGCTCTGTGGAGAAGGTGGTATGGCGGCAGTGGTCGGACCAGTAGGTGTCCAGCACGCGAATCTCAGTCATGGACGGATTCCGCTTCTCCTCGTCCTTAAAATAATTCTGGATATGCTGGAAGTCACGGAAGGTCATGGCCAGATTCAGGGAGCTGTAAAGCTCTTTTAAAAGGGCCTCATCCATATCGCAGAAGCCGTCGAAAATCTTCACATCCGCCGGCTCGGAAAATACGGTCACCAGGGTATCCGGCTTTTCTACGGCTGCCTCCCGGGAATCTACCGGGTTGATGCAGTAGCTCTTGATGGAAGCCAGCTCCTCGTCAGAGATAGTGCCCTCGATGACATAGGTGGTGGCGGTACGGATCACCGGCTGCTCGTCCTCCTTCAGGAAACGGACGCACTGTACGGCGGAATCCGCTCTCTGATCGAACTGTCCCGGCAGAAACTCCACACTGAACACATGGGCGTCCGGCGCAGTCTCAAACTTCTCTTCATATAAGATATCTACAGGCGGCTCGGAAAATACCGTCCTGCAGGCACGGGCAAAGACTTCATCCGAGATGTTCTCCACGTCGTAGCGGATCAGCACCCGAACGCCCTTCACATCCTCGATTCCCAGAAAGCTCTGGATCTCCTCCTGAAGTTCCTTCGCCTTGACTGCAAAGGCTTCTTTCTTCTCCACATAGATTCTTCTTACGTTGCTCATAACCGACCTCCTAAAAAATAGTATTCTCAGCACGGTATAATGTTTCCGTATAATGTCTGGCGACATTATACCATATCCTGCGGATATGTACGCTCCGCTAAGGATGCCATTCGGCAAGGTATAATGTCTGGCGACATTATACCATATTATCCCTCATGTAACAATTCCTGTCTCCATGATACCATAAATGTCTCCATAAGTATAATTAATAGATTTAAAATCATTTATAACTTTAACTAATAGCTTTTCCGAAAAACCTATGCTATAATATTTTTTATAAGATATTTTAACAGAAATCTAAATCATCAGGAGAAACGCTTATGAAATACTTCAGCAAAATAAAAGGACAGTGTCTCATCACCGCCCTTCTGGTTCTGATTCTTCTCATTATGCCCTTTCAGGATTATACGGAGCAGACCTTTCTCAGCGACACCCTGGAATACCCGGATGATCTGGCCGGCACTTTCCACGCGGACGGCGGCGTTCTGGACATTCCCGCAGGTCTGGGAACCTTTACCCTGAACACGGACAGCCACTATCTGAAGCACGGAACCTACGAGGTTACCTTTAATGTGACCTCCGACACCGAAGGCAGCTCTGTGGATGTCTTCGATCCCTACTATGTGAATGAGGACAATACCTGTGGAAAGGTGCTGGCCTCCGCCCCTATCTCCACTGACGGAGAAAATATCCATGTGACCTTCACTGTGGAAGACTATGTGGAGGCCGTCCAGTTCCGGGTAAACTCTGTGGCTCCCCTGACCTTCGACAGCATCTATCTGCTATCCCAGCGGGGACTTTATAAGGATCCCTATATCTATGCCGGTCTTCTTCTGCTGGCGTCGGTTCTGTTTCTGGTGTACCGCCGGAAACACAAGGTACGCCCCGAGCCGCTGCTTCTGCTTCTGTTCGCAGCCCTCTGGACCACCCTTCCCATGTGCTTCCCCTGGCTTCCCTCCGGACACGATATGTACTTCCACTACGGGCGGCTCTTTAACCTGTCCGAGGGCCTGGGTGAAACCCTGCTTCCCATCCGCTACCATGCCCGGATGTTCCGGGGCTTCGGCTACGGGGCTCCCATGCTGTATTCCGAGTTTTTCCTGTACCCCTTCGCCCTGCTGTGCCGCATGGGACTCTCACCCATCGGCTGCTGGCATCTGATGATTTTAACGGTGAATCTGGCCACGGCCGCGGTATCCTACTACGCCTTTTCCCACCTGTGCCGTTCCCGGCGGATCGGCCTCATTGCGTCCTTCCTGTATACCATGTCCATGTACCGCCTTATCAATCTGTACACCCGGGCAGCTCTGGGCGAGGTGCTGGCCACCATCTTCCTGCCCCTTCTGGTCATCGGCATGTACCACCTGTTTCTGGGTAATACGAAAAAGTGGTGGATCGCTGTCCTGGCCTTTACCGGCATGTTCCAGTCCCATGTGATTTCCACAGAGATCGCCCTGGGCTTCTGTGTGCTTTTCGCCCTCTGGAACATCAGAAAGCTGAAAGAAAAGGGACGCCTGCCCCGGATTCTGATGGCAGGCGCGTCCACGATTCTTCTGAATCTGTGGTTCATCCTTCCCTTCCTGGATCATATGCGCTATGCCATGTTCGTCCTGGGCGATGAGCGGAATCTCTACGCCTACTCCGTGTACCCGGCCCAGTTCTTTGACATGTCCCTGAACAATCCGGCCATGGATTCCCTGGGACGCACCAGCTTCGCAAACTCCATGCCCTTCTCGGTAGGACTGATCCTGCTGGCGGGAAGCCTTCTGTTCCTGCTGCTGTGCTTCCGTAAGGAACAACCGGATCGTTTCCACATGAATCTGGGAAAATGGTGCCTGGGCCTGGGCATTCTCTCCCTGTACGCTTCTTCCGTGTACTTCCCCTGGGAAGCCATCCAACGGGTGGCCATCCTGAACCTCTTCGCCGAGAAGATCCAGTTTGCCTCCCGGTTTCTGCCCTTTGCTTCCCTGTTTCTGGGCATCACCTCTTCTCTGGCCATCTATTACTTCTTCCGGTCCAGAGAGCAGAAGCAGCTGCTGTTCCTGATCTGCGGCATCTTCCTGGTCTATACCTCGGGAAAATACATGAGCGACTACAGCAACAGCGCCGAGAACTTCGTGGGTTGGGATACCCAGATGGAGCACTCCCAGGATACAGACACCCTGTATCTTATCAGCGATAACCACGCATACGTGAGCGTCCGCCGGATGCTGGTTCAGGATACGAACTTTCAGAGCTCCGGGGATGTGGAGCTGTCCGGCTGCTACCGGGACGGTACCGACGCCGGATTTACCTACCATAAGACGGAGGGCAGCAGCGATTCCTATGTGGACGTGCCCTTTAACTTCTATCCCTACCTGCATGCCTACGATGAAAACGGCAATCAGCTGACCACCAGCCACGGAGAGCTGCTCCGGCTGCGGGTGGCCCTGCCCGCCTCTTCCGACGGCGCAGTGACCATTCGGATGGAAATGCCGTCCTTCTACCGGGTGGGCGATCTCATTTCCCTGCTTACATTGTTATCTCTTATGGGTGGATTTGTCTTCGTCCGGAATGTCCATGGAAAGAATGTCAAGAAAAAGGAGGAGAACGGACATTGATGGATATCAATTATGAACTGTACAAAGTCTTTTACCATGTGGCCGTGACCTTAAGCTTCTCGGAGGCCTCCAAGCAGCTGTTTATCTCCCAGTCCGCAGTCAGCCAGTCCATCAAGGTACTGGAAAAAAAGCTGAACCAGAACCTCTTTATCCGCAGTACGAAAAAGGTGCAGCTGACGCCGGAGGGCGAGATTCTCCTGCGCCATATCGAACCGGCCATCCACCTGATTCAGCGGGGTGAGAACCAGATCATGGAATCCAACTCCCTGGGCGGCGGCCAGCTGCGCATCGGCGCCAGCGACACCATCTGCCGCTACTTTCTGGTTCCTTACTTAAGCCGGTTCCACAAGGAATTCCCGGGCATCCATATCAAGGTGACCAACAATACCTCCATCGGCTGCGTAGATCTGCTGGAGAGCGGCCAGGTGGATCTGATTTTCACCAACTATCCCAATTCCCGGCTGGGAAACGCCGGACATCTCACCAAGGTGCGGAGCTTCCAGGACATCTTCATCGCCAACCGGAATTATTTTAATCTGGAAAATCAACGGCTGACCTTTCAGGAGCTGCTGAATTATCCCATCCTGATGCTGGATCGGAAAAGCACCACCAGTGAATATCTGCACAACCTGTTTCAGCAGCATCAGCTGGATCTGGTTCCTGAGATCGAGCTTTCCAGCAACGACCTGCTGCTGGATCTGGCCTCCATCGGTCTGGGGATCGCCTTTGTGCCGGACTACTGTCTGCCCCAACACCCTTCCGATCTCTTTCCGCTGACTCTGGCTGAGGAGCTTCCCAGCCGTCAGCTGATGCTGGTACACAGCGACCAGATTCCCCTCAGTCCGGCTGCGAAGCAGTTTCTGGAATACTTTTCCTAGTGTTCCAGAAGTCCTTCAGGACAGTCCCGGCCTCCGGGATCCTGCAGAACCGGATATCCTCCCATTCCACGGGAAACATCCGCCTGTAATCCGGCTCCCGGAACCGCTCATCCAGAAGCAGAATCACTCCGGCGTCCCGGTCGGTCCGAATCACACGTCCTGCAGCCTGCAGGACTTTATTCATGCCCGGATAGCGATAGGCGTAGGCAAAGCCGTCCATCTCTTTTTTCTCATAATACTGCCGCAGAATCTCCCGTTCATTGCAGATCTGGGGCAGGCCCGTTCCGATCACCGCGGCCCCGATCAGGGCTTCTCCCTTCAGATCGATTCCCTCCGAAAAGATACCTCCCAGCACACAGAAACCCAGCAGGCTCTTTTTCTCCTCCCGGGCCGCTTCCCCTCCCTGTCGAAAGGCGTCCAGAAAGACTTCCCGCTCCGTCTCCTGCATTCCCGTCTTCTGTATCAGAAGCTCCGTCTCTTCCCCGTAAAGCTCCCGATAGCTTTCATATACATCCTGCATCATCCGATAAGAAGGGAAAAAAGCCAGATAATTACCCTGTTTTCCCTTCACCATTCCATTCAGATAGCCGGCGATTTTTTCATACTCCGTCCGATTTCGCCTGGTATAGCGGCTGCTCACATCCTGCCCCAGCAGAAGAAGCCGGTTCTCCCGGTTAAAGGGCGACGGCACATAGATGGCGTAATCCTCCCCATCCCCTAACAGATGTTTATAATAAGTTACCGGAAGCAGGGTGGCGGAAAAGAAGATGGCGGCCCGGCCCTTGTCCAGACATTCCCGCAGATTTTCCGCTGTTTCCACACAGTACAGCTTCAGCCGGAAGGAACCGTCCCCGTCCAGCTCGCTGTAGATCACATAATTGTCGCTCAGTCGATCCGCCACATTCAGAAAGTCCCGAACGGTAAACCAAAACTCCAGCACCTCCTTCTGAAGCTCCGGCTCCAGTTCCTCTTCCCGCAGGCGCTCCAGCTCCGAGGACAGGGATAACAGCTGAAGCAGAAAGGGATCCACATTCTCATGAAGCTGCCATGTCTCACATTCCCGCTTCAAACCCAGCAGATAACGGTTACAGCGCTCCAGGGCCCGTTCTGTCTTTTTATCCCTTCCTTTCAGCTTCCGCTTCAGCTCCAGAAAATCCTCTTTGCAGACAGCGGCGCTGAACATCTCCCGGCTCCGCTCCACCAGATTGTGGGCCTCGTCGATGAGGCAGAGATAATCCCCCCTTACTCCCTCGCCAAAGAACCGCTTCAACCGCACATTGGGATCAAACACATAGTTATAATCGCAGATAATTACGTCAGTCCAGGAAGCTGTATCCAGGCTCAGCTCAAAGGGACAGACCTGATGCTTTCCCGCCTGTTCCAGAATCACATCCCGGCTGATCTCGTCTGGCCCTTCTGTCAGAAGCTCATAAACCGCATCATTAATCCGGTCAAAATGACCTGCCGCACAGGGGCAGGCGTCGGGATTGCACTCCACCTCTTCACAGACACAAAGCTTTTCTTTGGCCGTCAACGTCACATTCTTCATCCGAAGCCCATCTTTTCTCAGGATGCGAAAGGCTTCCTCCGCCACTGTCCGTGCCACGGTCTTGGCCGTCAGATAGAAGATCCGATCCCCCAGCCCTTCGCCCACAGCCTTTACTGCCGGAAATACCGTGGAAATGGTCTTTCCCACGCCGGTGGGCGCCTGGATAAACAGCCGCTTTTTCCGCAGGATCGTCCGATAGACTCCGGCTGCCAGCTCCCGCTGCCCCTCCCGGTAGGGAAAAGGGAACTCCAGGGATCGGATGCTGTCCCGACAGGTTTCTTTCCAGTCCAGCTGAAACCGGGCCCATTTTTCATATTCTTTCATGAGCTTCCCGAACCAGTCCTCCAAATTCGCCCTGGTCCACCGGAACCGAAAGTACTTCAGTTCCTCTGTTTCCAGATTGCCGTAGGTCATCTGGATGCCGATCTCCTGTAACTCCTGCTGTCTGGCATAGATGCAGCCATAGCAGAGAGCCTGGGCCAGGTGTACCTGCTCCGGTTCCCCGATCCGCTCCAACTCCCGGTAGACGCCCTTGATCTCATCGATCCAGGTCAGGTCCTCTTCTGTGAAGATTCCGTCGGCCCGGCCCTCCAGGATACAGTCGAACCCCTCCATGGGAACCTGTTCCTTTAAGGCCACCTCAGCCCGGTAGCCTGCGCCCATTTGTTTCTGTATTTTTCTGTGCAGTCTGCTTCCTGCCTGCATGGCCTGCAGTTCTGCTTTTCCGCCTGTTCGATTATCCAGATCCCCGGAGCGAAGGATGAATTCCACCAGATTCCGCACAGAGATCCGTACCGTATTTCTGTTCTCGTCCATGCTCCTATCTTAGCATCAAACCCGCTTTCTGCCAAGCAAAACAGAATCCTGTAAACGGTTATATAAAAAGACCCCGGCAGGGTTGTGCGATCACGCGTTCGTTCCCGGCCAGGTTCTTTTTATTACCTTTTTTCACTTTTCTATTTCTGTTTTACGCAGTCGCAAACTTCGAAAGTACCCGGTTGAACTCTCCGTTCTCCCCGTGACATTTCACAGTCAGTACCTGGTTCAGATCCATGCTCAAGACTCCCAGAATGGATTTGGCGTCAATCAGAATTCGATTATAATAAATGTCCACGTCAAAATCGCATTTGCCTGCTTCCTGTACAAACTCCTTGACGTCCTCCGTAGCGTTCAGTTTAATCTTTGTTTCCTGCATTTTCATACACTCCTCAGGGATTAAATACCTATTCTTATTTGTTTTGAACAGGCGATGTTGTTTTGATGGACGTATTATGACAGCAACCTTTTTATTTGTCAATCCCTGCTTTTTCCTGTCCTTTTCACTGGGATTTTTGTGCTTTTTAGAACTTTTACACAAAAAAGAGAACGCAAAAGCAGAGTTCTTCTCTCACTTTTTGTTCTCTCTTTCCACAATTTTCCATATCCCCGCAAAAAAACGTCAGAAGGTATTTTTATTCCCCACACATTTTCTATGCTTTCAGTGGTTCGTCCCGGGACTCGATCAGTACAAAAGTCCCTGATTTCATGCAGATTTCCGCAATATTTTCGGTTATTTCATTGCTGACCCCAAGACTTGCGCTGCCCGTGCTGGTAAAGGTATAATTGGTCAGGGGGTACTTGAAGCCTGTCAGCTCCACACCGGCGACCTCTGTGGTCAGGGGAATCAGGGACACATAGGTTCCGTACTGCTCTTTCTTTTTCAGAATCGTTTCCCCGTCGATGATCCGGATCCGATTGTAGGCATCCAGAATCCGGCAGTCCACACCGGCCTTTTTCGCCAGCATCAGACTCTGGATATTGCCCAGCACATGGTCGAGACGGGTCCCCGTGCCGCCCAGAATCGTAATCTCTGTACTTTTCAGCTCCAGAGCCAGTTCAATGGCGATCTGGGTGTCCGTGGAATCCTTTACCGGATTATAGGTGCGGATGGGAATATCGGTCTGCTTTCGGTAGTAATCCACCAACTCCGGGGCCGCCGTGTCAAAATCTCCCACGATCCAGGTGGGGCGGATCTGATTCTCATAGAGAAACCGAAGACCATTATCCACAGCAATCAGCTGATCCCAGACTTCCTTTTTTAACTGGGAGAGGACAAACTCACGATCGAGTCTGCCTCCGCTCACAATGACTGTTTTCATGCCTCTGTCAGCACCTTCATGAAGTCTCTGACATTTTTGGATATGTCGCCTGCGAATACAGCGGAGCCTGCCACGATGATATTGGCGCCCGCGTCCAGAACCTTCTGCAGGTTATTCAGCTTAATTCCGCCGTCTACCTCGATATCAGTCTCCAGTCCCCGGTCGGTGATCATCTTCCGAAGCTCCTGAATCTTCCGGGTACAGCTCTCAATATACTTCTGTCCGCCGAATCCCGGATTGACCGTCATCAGAAGTACCATGTCCAGATCCTCCAGGATATACTCCAGCTCGGTCAGCGGTGTGGCCGGATTCAGCGCCACGCAGGCCTTTGCTCCGGCCTCCTTGATGGCCGCCACGGTACGGTTCAGATGGGTGCAGGCCTCCGCGTGAACGGTGATGATGTCTGCGCCTGCCTCTGCAAAGGCTTTGATATACTGATCCGGATTGTCGATCATCAGATGTACGTCGAATACCATGACAGAATTCTTACGAATAGACTCCATAATGGGCATGCCGAAGGACAGACTGGGAACGAAATGTCCATCCATCACATCAATGTGCAGATACTCTGCGCCTGCCTCCTCCGCTTTTCTGATATCCTCTCCCAGTGCCGCAAAATTTGCGGCAAGAATTGACGGTGCCAGCTTGTTCATGTCAATACCTCCTCTTTTCTTTCAGTTCTTCATATAATAATTTATAATTCTCGTAACGAATGGGGCTGATCTCCCCGGCCTCCAGAGCCTCCTTTACGCCGCAGCCCGGCTCATGGATATGGGCGCAGCCCTGAAATCTGCATTTGGGCTCGTATCGAGCAAACTCCGGAAAATAGGTTCCCAGCTCCTCCTTCTCCATATCCGGCAGATAGATGGAGCTGAAGCCCGGCGTATCGAAGATAAAGCCGCCCTCCTCCAGGGCAAAGAGCTCCGAATGGCGGGTGGTATGCTTTCCTCTTTCGATCTTCCGGCTGATATTTCCGGTCTCCATCTCTGCCTCGGGCACCAGCAGGTTAATCAACGAAGACTTTCCCACGCCGGAGGGGCCTGCCACCGTGCTGGTTTTTCCCTTCAGAAGAGCTCGAATCTCTCCGAGCCCCTCTTCTCTGGCCGCACTGGTAAAACGCACCTCGTATCCGGCGCTCCGATAGGTCTGCTCCAGAACTGCCAGTTCTTCCTCCGCCGCCAGATCCTGCTTGTTAAAGCAGACCACCACCGGAACCTGCTGATACTCCATCAGTATCAGGAACCGATCCAGCAGATTGAAGTTTGGTCTGGGCTTCGCCGCTGAAAAAATCATCAGCGCCTGATCCACATTGGCCACAGCCGGGCGGATCAGCTGGTTTTTCCGGGGCAGAATCTCTTCGATATTCCCCTTTTTTTCTTCTTCGTTCAGCACTTCCAGCCGAACATCGTCTCCCACCAGAGGCTTTACCTTCTGGTTCCGGAAGCTTCCTTTTGCTTTGCATTCATAGATGCCGGATTCTGCCACGTGAACGTAGTAGAATCCGGCAATCCCTTTTATGATCTTACCTTGCATGTACTTTTGTTTCCTGCATCCTAGTTTGCCTGGGTACTGCCGCCCTCTCCGCCGGTTCCCGGATCCGGAGTCGGAGTGGGAGTGGGCTCCACATAGGCGCCGTATACGGTAATATTGATGGCGGTTCCCTTGGCTACGGATGATCCCTTGGAACTCCAGTCATAGATCCGGTTGGAATCTCCAGCGCTGGAGGCCGCATTTCCCACGGTGGTTCCGCCCAGGGTCAGTCCCGCGGAGGACAGGGCGCTCTGTGCCTGGGAAGCCGTCATGCCGGACAGATCCGGTACATTGACCTTCTCCACTCCTTTGCTCACCCAGATCTTCAGGGTGCTGCCCGAAGATACCGTGCTTCCATTGCCCGGTTCTGTACGGGTCACCAGTCCGCTGGATACGGAAGAGCTGTACTCATAGTCTACTACCACCTTCAGGCCCTTGCCCTGTGCCTTGCTGGTGGCCTCAGACTCGCTCATGCCGCTGTAGTTGCCGATATAGACATCCGTATTCTTTTTACCCTTGCTGACCACATATTTTACCACGGTATCCTTGGTCACCTTTTTGCCTGCCTCAGGGCTCTGGGAAATGATGCTGCCCTCTTCCACCGTATCGCTGTAATCCTGGGAAGCGCCGGCGCTTAAGCCTGCTGCCTTTAAAAGCTCTTTTGCCTTGGCTTCTGTCTTACCGGTCAGAGTCGGAACCTCAATCTCTTTCTCATCCTCCTCTTCCTTGCCCTTGCTGACGATAACCTTCACCACGCTGCTCTTGTCGATCTTCTTACCGAAAGCCGGAGAAGTGGAAATGACCTTACCTGCGGCCACATCGTCGCTGTAGACCTCGGACACATCTGCGGTTAGACCCAGCTCCTTCAGAGCGCTCTCTGCCTTTGCCTGGGTATAACCGGTCACATCCGGAACGGTTACCTTCTCGCCATCTCCACAGATATCTACCACGATGGTGGTATTCTTATCCACTTCTGTGCCGCTTTCCTCGCTCTGGCTGATGATCTGGCCTGCCTCGTACTCATCGGAGGAACGGGTCTCGCCCAGCTTGATGCCCAGCCCCAGCTTATTCAGTTCTTCCTTGGCCTCGGTGTAGCTCATACCAAGCAGATTCGGCACTTCTACGTTTTCATCCAGGACGTCCTCAATCTGGGGCTCATTGTTGTCCTTCTTGGAGGAACCGCCGAAGCCCAGTACCTTACTGATAATCACAATAAAAATGATTACAATGATTACAGCCGCTACGATGCCGCCGATGGTCATGATCTTTTCCAGCTTCGGATCAAGAATGCCTCCATCCTCATCGTCGTCCTCTTCTTCCCCCTCCGGATCCTGCTTTTTCTTATCGCTGCCCTTCAGAAAACCGAAGATACCGCCTTTCTTTTCTGCCTTGCGGCCCCGACGTTCGGTAATGTCCTCGTCGTACTCTTCATCCTCGTAATCGTCATCGTACTCTTCGTCGTCTTCGTAATCCTCATCATCCTCGAAGCCGTCATCCCCGGCGTTCAGGTGATCCAGATAGGCGTATTTTGCTTCTGCCTCATCGGCTGCGGCCGTCGGAATCCGTCCGGTCTCCCGTTTGATTTTTGAAATCTCATCCCGGGTGATAGCTACAGTCTTGGCTCCGTCCGGCACGATCTCCTTGACAAAATTCACATCGGGAGTCAGCAGGGACTGTTTCAGATCCGCGATAAGCTCCGCCACATTGGCATAACGGCGATCCGGGCTTTTTTCCGTACATTTCAGAATAATATGTTCCAGACTCACCGGTACATCCGACGCGTATACCCGCGGAGATACAATATCCTCCTGAAGATGCTTCACAGCCACCACCACCGTGGTCTCGCCATCGAAGGGAACCCGTCCGGTCACCATCTCATACATGACAATACCCAGGGAATAGATGTCGCTCTTGGCGTCACTGTAGCCGCCTCTGGCCTGCTCCGGGGAGGTGTAGTGTACGGATCCCATGGCATCCGCCGTATTCGTATTCGATGATACGGACTTGGCGATACCGAAATCAGTCACCTTCACCTTACCCTCCCGGGAAATGATGATATTCTGAGGTTTAATATCCCGGTGTACGATCTGATTGTTATGGGCAATCTCCAGGCCGGACGCCACCTGAATGGCGATACTGGTCGCCTCCTTGACCGTCAGACGTCCTTTCTTCTCGATATAGGTTTTGAGCGTGATGCCCTCCACCAGCTCCATGACGATATAGAAGATATTCTGCTCATCTCCCACGTCATACACATTTACAATATTCGGATGGGCCAGCGCCGCCGCGGCCTGGGCCTCCTCCTTGAACTTGCGGACGAAATTCTTATCTTCCACAAACTCATCCTTCAGCACCTTTACTGCCACAAAGCGATTCAGCTTGTGGTCTTTTCCCTTGAAGACTTCCGCCATACCGCCGGATCCGATTTTCTCCAGAATCTCATAACGGTCTCCTAAAAACATCCCGATTCTTACCATAATTTCACCTCGTTTAGATACGCTCTATTAATACGACAGCAATATTATCTCTTCCGCCGTTGTGATTGGCTGCACGAATCAACTCCTTTGCGCAGGATTCCAGATCCGTACGCATCTCCACAATCTCCCGAATCTGCTGATCCGTTACCATATTACTCAGTCCATCCGAGCACATCAGAAGGCATTCGCCTTTCCGGAGCTCCGTGTCGAAATAATCCGGTTCCACCGTATCCGACACGCCGATTGCTTTCGTAATAATATTCTTCTCGGGATGATTTCGTGCCTGTTCCTTTGAAATCTCTCCCATACGGACCATCTCCTCCACCAGGGAATGATCCTCTGTGATCTGTTCGATCCGGTCGCCGATCCTGTAGAGACGGCTGTCTCCCACATTGACGACGTAGACCAGATCCTGCTTCACCGTGGCCGCCACCAGGGTAGTTCCCATTCCTGTATAGCTTTCCGACTCCCGCGCTTTCTCGATCAGCTTCTGGTTGGCGTACTGGAACGCGCCCTTCAAAATCTGATGGGGAATGGTCTGCATACTCTTGGACACGGCCTCCTGTACCTTCGCCACCGTATATTCAGAGGCCAGATCGCCCGCTTTGTGGCCGCCCATGCCGTCCGCCACCAGAAACAGGTTCGGGAGATTTCCGATGGGCTCTTCCGATACAAAGATGTAATCCTGATTGATCTCGCGGCATTTCCCGATATCCTTCATGCCCCAGGCTTTAAGCATCTGATTCCTCCTCTCCGGGTTCCCCGCTCTTCAGATAGCGTCTACGGAGCTGTCCGCAGGCACCGTCGATATCACGGCCCATTTCTCTTCTAATAGTAACATTTATCCCGTATTTTTCAAGTTCCTTTTTGAAATTGCCGATGACCTCTTTTTTCGGCTGCACGAAGCTCCGCTCGGTTACCGGATTTACGGGAATCAGGTTTATATGACTGTGAATGGGTTTCGCCAGAGCCGCCAGTCTCCTGGCGTCCTCCGGATGATCGTTCACGCCGCCCACCAGACTGTACTCGAATGTCATCCGCCGCCCGGTTTTCTGATGATAATACGCGCAGGCGTCCAGCACCTCCGACAGGGGATACTTATTGGCAATGGGCATCAGTTCCGCACGCTTTTCCTGTGTCACTGCATGGAGGGACAAAGCCAGTGTAATGGCCAGATTCTCATCCGCCAGCTGCCGGATCCGCGGCACGATACCACAGGTGGACACCGTCAGATTCCGCTGGCTGATGTTCAACCCGTTCTCATCCGTCAAGAGCCGGATAAACCGAAGCAGGTTATCGTAATTATCCAGTGGTTCGCCGGTTCCCATGACCACCACATTGGAGACGCGCTCTCCGCTGTCCTTCTGGATCCGGTAAATCTGATCCAGCATCTCCGAGGGCTTTAAAGAACGCACCACGCCGCCGATGGTGGAAGCACAGAAGCGACAGCCCATACGGCAGCCCACCTGGGAAGAGATACACACGGAGTTACCGTGATGATAACGCATCAGCACGCTCTCAATCACATTGCCGTCCGCCAGACGAAACAGGTATTTGCAGGTTCCGTCCAGCTTCGACCGCTGTACCTCTACGATCTCCAGATTCGTATATTCGTATTCGTTTTTCAGAAGCTCCCGTAAGCTTTTGGAGAGATTACTCATCTCATCGAAGCCGGAAGCCAGCTTCACGTGCATCCAGCTGTAGAGCTGGCCCGCCCGGAAAGCCTTTTCCCCATGGGCCTGAAGCTCCTTCTTAAGTTCCTCCAGGGTCAGGGATTTGATGTCTGTCTGTTCCATAGCAGTTTCCTAATTTTTCTTTCTGAATTTCGCAATGAAAAAGCCGTCGCACGGATGGACGCCCGGAAGCAGCTGTAAGTATCCCTGCTTCGTGGTTTCGCTCCGAAGCTTCTCCGGCAGACAGTCGTCCAGGGACACCGCCTGATATGGAAAATGGGACAGAAACCAGCGGACGTTTTCCTCATTCTCACCCCGGTTGATGGTACAGGTGCTGTATACAAGGGTTCCGCCAGGCTTCACATAAGCCTCCACGGTACTCAGGATTCTTCGCTGAAGCTCCTGTAATTCCTGCTGCTGTTCCTTACTCATGCGGTACTTGATGTCCGTCTTTTTGGACAGGACACCCAGGCCGGAACAGGGTAAATCTGCCAGTAATACGTCTGCTTTTTCCTTTGATGCTTCATCATAAATGCCGGCGTCCTTCACGGATACTCTTACATTTGTCACTCCCAAACGCTCCGCATTATCACGAATCAGGCCTGCCTTGTATTCGGTCAGATCCCGCGCATCCACACTGCCTGTCTCTCCTGTCTTCTCCGCCAGATACAGGCTTTTGCCACCGGGGGCCGCGCACACGTCAATGCAGTGGTCACCCGCTTTCACGCCCGCAATCTCTACTGCCAGCATGGAGCTGACATCCTGAACCTGGAACAGGCCTTCCCGGAATTCATTGAGGCCGCCCAGATAGTCGAAGCCGTCGATCTGCAAGGCTCCGTCCAGATAGGGTGCTGCCTGGACGCGGATGTCCTGCGCCTCCAGTCTGGCTTTCAGCTCTGCCGGACTGATCCGGTTTTTATTTACCCGGATGGTCAGCGGCGCTTTCTCATAAAAGGCTGAGAGCATCGTTTCCGTCTGCTCCCGTCCATAAAGCGTGAGCCACTCCCTCACCATCCACTCCGGCATGGAGTAGCGCACGGACAGATAGCGCACCGGCTCTTTCTCCGGCGGCAGCTTGATCTCTCCCAGATTCCGGGCAATGTTCCGGAGTACGCCGTTCACAAAGCCCTTCAGCTGCCGGAAGCCCTTTTTCTGGGCCAGCTTCACGGCCTCGTTGCAGACCGCGGAATCCGGCACACTGTCCATGTATTTCAGCTGATAGACCGACATCCGCAGGATTTCCCGGATGACCGGCTTCTGTTTTTTTACTTTCACGCTGGAAAACTGATCGATGATGTAGTCCAGCTCGATCCGCCGCTCGAGGGTGCCCTCCACCAGACGGGTCAGAAAGGCGCGCTCCTGCTTTTCCAGATACTGGTATTTATCCAGCACATTCCGAAGCGCGATGTGGCTGTACTCTTCGCCTGCGGAGACCTCCAACAGGACACCCAAAGCCAGCTCACGCATATCCATTCCTTTAGTCACGATTTCTTCTTCCTCCAAAGAGTATCAGGAGACGTAACAGAGACAGAATGGAGGCCGCTGCCGCTGCCACGTAAGTCATGGCCGCCGCGCTTAAGACCTTCTTCGTTCCCCGAATCTCATCTCCGTACAGGATCCCCATATTTCCCAGAATCCGGATCGCGCGGTGGGACGCATCAAACTCCACCGGCAGAGTCACCAGCTGGAACAGCACCCCCAGAGAGAACAGCAGGATTCCCAGATTAATCAGGAAATTGCTACTTCCGAAAATCAGTCCGAGGATGATAATCGGCCAGGCCGCCTGGGTTCCGAAGTTCGCCACCGGCACCAGAGCATTGCGGAAGCGGAGAGGGAAATAATCCTTATCATCCTGCACCGCATGGCCGCATTCATGGGCCGCCACGCCGAGAGCTGCCACGGAGGTGGAATTATAGACCACGTTCGACAGACGTAAAACCCGGTTTTTCGGGTCATAATGATCGGTCAGCTCGCCGCTCACATGCTCGATACGCACGTCGTAAATCCCATTGGCCCGCAGAATCTGATCTGCCACCTGGGCTCCGGTAAGACCGGACATGCTGCGCACCCGGCTGTATTTGGAATAGGTGGTTTTCACCTTGGCCGAAGCCCACAGGGAAATGATCACGCCAATCAGTACTAAAACATAAGTGGGGTCAAAATAATAACCATAGCCATAAGGCATCATGTAACACTCCTTTCATTTATCTGTCCTCGCACAGGGCAGACCGGAATACCAATGAGGGGCTGCTTCGCCTAGCCGAGCTTTGTGCCCGGTTCCAGATGATACCCCCGTAAAAAGGCTCCCGTATCCATCCGTTTCTTACCCTGAAGCTGAAGCTCTGTAATTTCCAGCGCTCCTTCGCCGCAGGCCACACAGATAGTATCCTTCGTCACTCTTATAATCTCCCCACAGACGGCAGTTTCATCCGTCTTCTCACAGACCCGCGCAGACCAGATTTTCAAAGTCCTGTCTCCAAGCTTTGTGTAGGCGCTGGGCCATGGATTCAGACCCCGGATCAGCCGTTCCAGCTTCACTGCACTCTCATTCCAGTCCAGGTCTCCCATATCCTTGGTCAGCATCCGCGCGTATTCCGTTGGGCTTTCGCCCTGTTTTTCGGGCTTTAATTCGCCCTTTTGCAGCTTCTTCAGCGCTTCCACGCAGAGATTTGCGCCAAGTGTACTCAGACGGTCAAAGAGGCTTCCGCCGGTCTCGTCCTCCGCCAGCTCCAGGCTTCCCTTCAGAAGCATATCGCCGGTATCCAGTCCCTCATCCATCTGCATGATGGTCACGCCGCTCTCTTTCTCGCCGTCGATGACCGCCCACTGAATGGGGGCCGCGCCGCGATACTTCGGGAGCAGGGAAGCATGGACATTGATGCAGCCGTACTGCTTCATTTCCAGAATGGATTTCGGAATGATCTGACCAAATGCGATGACTACGATCACATCTGCCTCGGTCTCCCGAAGCTTCTCCAGCACTTCCGGATCCCGCACCTTCTTCGGCTGGTACACGGTCAGGCCATGTTTTAAGGCTGCCTCCTTCACCGGGGTGGGCTGAAGCTCATGACCTCTGCCCTTTGGCTTATCCGGCTGGGACACCACCAAAGTAATCTCATGGCCTGCCGCAATCAGCGCTTCCAGTGTTCCCACGGAAAAATCCGGGGTTCCCATAAATATGATTTTCATACGTCTTTACTCCTCGTCATCATCGCCAGTCTCTACGTCGTAGAGCTCGCCGTCCACCAGATCCACGTACAGCCTGCCGTCCAGATGATCCAGTTCATGACAGATGGCCCGGGCCAGCAGGCCTTCCGCCTCCACCTCGTAGCGCTCCATATTCTCGTCATAGGCTTCTGCCTTTACATAGTTTGGACGCTTCACATTGCCGGCCTTGCCCGGGACGCTTAAGCACCCCTCGCTGCCCTCCTGCTCCCCTGCGGTCTCCAGAATCCGCGGGTTGATCATGGTGTAGGGATGTCCGTCAGTGTCGATGACCACGATGCGCTTCAGGATACCCACCTGGGGAGCCGCCAGACCCACGCCCATGGCCTCGTACATGGTATCGTACATGTCGTCGATGAGCTCCTGAATCTTCGGAGTCACCTCCTTGACCTCCCGGCAGTGTTTCCGGAGAATGTCGTCTCCCAGCTCTCTGATATTTCTGATTGCCAATTTTTTCCTTCCTTTCTCTCCCGTTACCGTCCCCTTCGTTCACAGTAACCGTGAACAGTGGTTTTTCCTTAAAAGGGATTCACAGGATCCATATCAAACTGTATATTGAAGGTGGAAAGCAGCTTCTCTCCAGGAAGCTCTGCCTCCATCCATTCCTTCCATTCTGTTAAGTATGCCATTTCCGTACATTTCAGATACAGAACCTTCCGGTATATGTCCTTCAGCTTGGACAGTCCCGGATCTGACGGGCCAATCAGCTGAATCTCCGGCCGGGTGTGGGACATGGCCAGCTCTTTCAGACGCCCGGCACCCTCGTTCAGCGCTTCCTCATCCCCGGACATCAGGTACAGCGCCATCAGATGGGCCGCCGGAGGATAATTCATCATCCGCCGAAAGTTCATTTCCTGCTCAAAAAATGCTTTGTAATCCTGGGCCGCCGCGGCCACGATGCTGTAGTGATCGGGGCTGTAGGTCTGAATCACCGCCGTTCCCGGCGTAGTGCCTCTGCCTGCCCGGCCCGCCGCCTGCACAAGCAGCTGAAAGGTGCGCTCCGCCGACCGGTAATCTCCCGCATAGAGAGACAGGTCCGCCGCCAGCACGCCCACCAGAGTTACCCCCGGAAAGTCGTGTCCCTTCACAATCATCTGGGTACCCACCAGAATATCGGCCTGCTTCTTTGAAAATGCTTCCAGGATCCGCTCATGGCCGCCCTTTTGCCGGGTGGTATCGAAATCCATTCGGAGGATTCTTGCTCCCGGAAATGCCTTCGCGGCCGCTTCCGCCACCTGCTGGGTGCCCGCCCGGAAAGCTCCGATATAGGCTGAACCGCAGGAGGGGCATTTCTTCGCCGCCCGGGTCTGGTAACCGCAATAGTGACAGACCATCCGGCCGCCGCCATGCAGCGATAATGACACATCACAATGTGGACATTTTATCACATGTCCGCAGGCTCTGCAAGAAACAAAGCCCGCATAGCCTCTGCGATTCAGGAAGAGCATGATCTGCTGGCCCTTTCCCAGACGGTCTTCCATCAGTTCTTTTAACCGGGCGCTGAAGATGGAGCGGTTTCCCATGCGGAGCTCTTCTCTCAGATCCACCACCTCGGTCCCGGGCATGGCCCGGTTCTCAACACGAAACGGCAGTTCATAGAGTTGATAAATACCTTCTCTGGATCGCTCATAGGAATCCACCGACGGCGTAGCCGAACCGAGTACCACATAAGCGCCGCATATGCGCGCCCGCTCGATGGCTGCCTCCCTGGCATGGTAACGGGGGGCATTTTCACTCTTATAGCTGCCCTCATGTTCCTCGTCGATGACGATGATTCCCAGATGGGAAAATGGCGTAAACAAGGCAGAACGGGGGCCTATCATGACCTTCACCTCGCCCCGCCTGGCCCGCTCGAACTGGTCGTAACGCTCCCCGGCAGACAGCTTCGAATGAATAATTGATACCTGATCGCCAAACCGCCGGTAAAACCGCAGCACGGTCTGAAATGTCAATGCAATTTCAGGAATCAGTACGATGGCTTCTTTTCCCTGCTCCAGCACCGCCGCGATCAGTTCCATATAAACCTCGGTCTTGCCGCTGCCAGTGACGCCATGAATCAGGGCCGGCCGCAAATCCCCTGCTGCCGTGCGCGCCACCACATCATCCACGATGGCCTGCTGGGCCGGATAGAGAGTGAAAGGATGGGCCTGTACCTCCGAAGGTCGAATGGGGTTCCGGAAAATGGTATCGGATTCCATACGGATGAGGCCCAGTTCTGTGAGCTTCCGGGCTGTGGCGGCGGTCAGGCCCAGCTCTTTCTGGGCTGTGCCGTAATCCAGCTCTCCCTGTCCGCTCTGTCTGTCCTGCCCGGCCTGATCCAGCAGAGCTTTTAAGATCCGGGCCCTGGCAGTCTGATGCTTTCGTTCCATCTCCGCGAGGGCTGCTTCGGCCTCTTCCCGTGACACTGCCAGCCGCACTTTTCTGGAGATTTTTTCCTGCACACTCTTTTTCACCGGAAGCACTGTTTTCAGGGCCTGGTTCATGGTGGAACCGTAGGTACGGCGCATCCAGGCTGCCAGGGCGATCAGCTGACCCTCCAGCCGGATGCCCTTTTCCGCCAGTCCCAGGATGGGCTTCAGTTTCCCCTCGTCCCATTGGCAGGTATCTGTCAGCTCCAGCACGTAACCTGTCAGGGTCCGTCCCCCATTTCCGAAAGGAACCCGGACCTGCATACCCTCTTTTAAGACGCCCTGCAGTTCTTCCGGAATCCGGTACTGAAAGGTCCGATCCAGCTTCTCCAGGGAAATATCTACGATGATATTGGCAAATTTCACTTTCTACCTAACTCCTCCAGAACCTCCGCGATGAGTACCCGTTCATCCATGGGATGCTTGACACCGCAGATTTCCTGATAGTCTTCGTGGCCCTTTCCGGCCAGTACAATCACGTCGCCGGGCCGGCCATGCTCGATGACGTAGCGGATGGCTTCTTTCCGGTCAATGATCTCCACGTATTTTCCATCCGTCTTGGCAATACCGGTCCTGATATCGTCGATGATGGCCTGGGGCTCCTCAAAGCGGGGATTATCGGAGGTGATGACGGTCAGATCCGCCAGGTTACCGGACACCTCGCCCATCTCGTACCGGCGCAGCTTGGAACGGTTGCCGCCGCAGCCGAAGAGGCAGACCAGACGCTTGGGATTGTATTCCTTTAAGGTGGTCAGCAGACTTTCCAGGCTCATGGCATTGTGGGCATAGTCGATCATCAGAGTGAAATCGTCGGAGACTTTAACCTTCTCGATACGACCCTTAGTCTGTACCACCTCGAGAGCTGCCAGCATATCCTCTTTCGGGATATCGAACTGATGGCAGACCGCTATGGCTACCAGGGAATTGTATACACTGAAACGGCCCGGCATATCGATTTCCACATCGAAATCCATGAGACCGGATACGTGATAATCTACGCCCAGGAAGCCCGGACGATTCACCAGCTTCAGATCGGTGGCCCGGAAATCAGCTTTCTCGGAGAAGCCGTAGGTCTCCACCCGGCAGGTGTGGCCCTTCAGGATATCGCTGCAGTGCGAATCGTCCGCATTGACGATGCCCAGATCGCACTGGCGGAACAGGCGGCTCTTACACTCCATATATTCCTCAAAGCTGGCGTGCTCATTTTCCCCGATGTGGTCGGGGGCCAGGTTCGTGAAAATGCCGATGTCAAACTGGATACCTGCGGTGCGGTGCAGTTTCAGTCCCTGGGAAGAAACCTCCATCACGGCCACCTTACAGCCTGCCTCCACCATCTGGGCGAAATACTCCTGCACCTCATAGGACTCCGGCGTGGTATTGTGGGCCGGGATGTGCTTGTCGCCGATGATGACCTCGATGGTGCCGATGAGGCCGGTAGGGATACCCGCATGCTCCAGGATGGAGCGGATCATAAAGGTCGTGGTGGTCTTTCCCTTGGTTCCGGTGATGCCGATGACCTTCAGCTTTTTCGCCGGATATCCAAAGTAAGCTGCGGAAATCTGTGCCAGGGCATAGCGGGTGTCCTCCACCAGCACCACGGTGGTTCCCTCCGGTACGTCCACCGGGCGCTCGGCCACGATGACTGACGCGCCATTTTCCGCCGCCTCCCCTGCCACGTCGTGGCTGTCGAAGGTGGCTCCCTTGATGCAGACGAACATGCACTCCTTCCTGATTTTCTTCGTATTGTATACAAGCTCGCTCACATTGAGATCAATGCTGCCGCTTACCACTTTGTATCTCAAATCTTTTAGTAATTCCCGTGCTGCTCTCATATACTGCCTCCTCATATTATTCAAAAGCTTTTCAAATCGTCTGTGCCAATGATTTTGTTTCTTGCCTTATTCCTCTACCACGATTTTATAAGCCGTCCGGAAGATCTCGCCTGCCTCCAGGCTCTGCTCGCCGTATTTATCCTTCAGTTCACCGGTAAAGCCCTTGTTATCGCAGCGGCCCAGCCAGGGCTCCAGGCAGATAAACGGAGCGTGTTTCTGTACCGGAGACCAGATACCTACGTGCCGGGCATCCGGACAAATCAGGGTGACGCGCCTCGTGCCGTCCGCTTCTTCCAGACTTACTTTCTTTACCTGTCCCTCATCGAAAACCATGGTATCTGCATCAAAGGTATGCTCATTTACCGTATATACCTGATCCGGCAACGCCAGCGTCACCGGATGTTCCGCGTCTGCGGTTCCAGTGGGCAGGTCGATACCGGTACAGGACAGACTGTCCATGCCCTCGAACACCAGACGGCAGCCCATGACAGAATCCACGTTGAAGGCCGGGTGGCCGCCGATGGAGTAATACAGGGTCTTCACGCCGGTATTCCTGACCGTCCACTCTACGCTGATGTGATTTTCCACGATTCGGTGGGTTACCAGAAGCTCGAAGTCAAAGGGATAATTTTTCTTCGTGGCCTCGGTGGACACCAGCCGGTGGGTCACGGCCGCAGCGCTTAGCTCCACGCACTCGAACTCGCTGTCCCGGGCAAAGCCATGGGCGCCCATGGCGTATTCTGCTCCATCATAACGATAAACGCCTCCGTTCAGCTTTCCCACAAAAGGAAACAGAATCGGCGCATGACGGCCCCAGTATTTCGCGTCCGCGTTCCACAGTACCTCCCTCTCTTTCTTCTTATCATATACTCTGGAGAGCTCCGCGCCCGCGTCGTTCACTTCTACTATAAGATATTCATTTTCCAGTGTCCGCATTTCTGCCATCTCTTTTCCTCCTGCCCGGCCTGCTGCCGGTTTTCTTCTCTTTCACCCACCGCCTCGCTTTGCGGCAGGATATCATATCTGGCGACATTATATCATATTCTCCCCTCCATTTCCAATCCTTACCGCGATTTTCGTTTCTCTTAAGCATTCGTTAAGGAAATCCGTCCTTTTTTTATCATTCTTTTAGAAACTGGACATACTTTGAACACATTTTGTCCTTATAATAAACGTCAGATAGTTGATTAAGACATCACTATCTCCCCCCTCATAAGAAAAAGAGAAACCGTCCGGGTAGTTGGGCGGTTTTTCTTTTCCTTCAGAAGAATAATGTTTGCATTCCGGGTATGAAAGTGCTATATTAAACATAGAATTTTAATAGCCATGCAGATATAGTTCATCGGTAGAACACCAGCTTCCCAAGCTGGGGAGGCGGGTTCGATTCCCGTTATCTGCTTCCAATCGAGTAAAAGAGCCTGCCGGATTTCACATTCGACAGGCTCTTTTGTCCTATAACTCATTTTTTATTTTCTTATTTTTCTTTAATAACCGTACCTGCCTGCTCATGCAGCGCTTCCTTTGCCTTAGACAGCTCCGCAATGACTGCCACACGGCCGGGACGGCCGGATACGAAGGAGGCTCCTGCCGCCATCTTCGGAAGAACGGATCCCTTGGGGAACTGGCCTGCTGCCGCATACTCCTGCACCTCTTCGGGGCTTACCAGATCCAGCTGCTTCTCCCGATCGGTTCCGTAGTTGATACAGATCTTGTTCTCACCGGTCAGAATCATCAGCATGTCCGCGTCCAGAAGCTCTGCCATCTTTCCGCTGGCATAGTCCTTCTCGATGACTGCGCTGGCTCCCTTTAAATGCCCCCGCTGCTTCAGAACCGGGATTCCGCCGCCACCGCAGGCGATGACTACCTGATCCGCGTTCAGAAGAGTGCGGATGGCGTCGATTTCCACAATATCCGTGGGCTTCGGAGCCGCGATCACACGGCGGAAGCCTTTTCCTTCCTCTTCGATTACAAAGTTGCCCTTTTCTTCCTCAGCCTCTGCCTCTTCCTTTGTCATATAACGTCCGATGACCTTGATGGGCTCCGCAAAGGCTTCATCATAAGGATCCACCACCACCTGGGTAATGATGGTGCTGACGGTCTTCAGGATACCCCGGCTTAAAAGCTCCTCCCGGATGGCATTCTGAAGGTCATATCCGATATAGCCCTGGCTCATGGCCGAGCAGACTGACATGGGCGCGAAAGTATAGTTCTCATGCACCTTTCCGAACTCATTCAGCGCCGTATGAATCATACCCACCTGGGGCGCATTGCTGTGGCAGATGGCCACCTGACAGCCTTCCTCTACCAGATCAGCCACGGCCTTCGCCGCGTTCTTTACAGCTGTCATCTGCTCCGGAAGGGTCGTTCCCAGAGCTTTATGTCCCAAAGCAACTACTACTTTTTTCTTTTCCATATCCGTATCCTCACTGTTCTAAAGCTATTAAGGCTATTATAATGTCTTTATCCCCAAAAATCAATAAACTCTACACATAATTCATCTGGCATTTCACGCAGCTGCTGTTCCGGCTGCAATGAAAATCCTCCACCAGATCATCCACTCGGCTGCAACTGGCCGCGATAAAGGTCACCGTATGAATCACCTTGGATGAATCCGTCGGGCAGATGCTCTCAAACTTCTCCGTATATCTCCGGTCCTCTTCCCGGGCATGTTCCTTTCTGTTTTCTGTCATAGCTGGTCTCCTTTTCTGACAAATCCCTCTGGGTTCCAGTGTATCACGTTCTTTGGGATGAATCAATTTGTAATCCATTTTCTCTATATAAACTGCATGCCATTTTTTCGTTTTCAGTTGCAAACATACGTTCTTTCCATTATACTGATAGTATCGAATGACAGAAAAACCGACCAAGTTCTGGCAAAGCTGAAAGGAGGACTCCCCTGCATGAAGCCCGTTATCTTTCATATTGATGTAAATTCCGCCTACTTAAGCTGGACCGCCCTGGAACGGCTGAAGGAAGGAAGCTCTACAGATCTGCGGGAGATTCCCTCCATCATCGGCGGTGACGAGAAGAGCCGGCACGGCATCGTGCTGGCCAAGTCCATTCCGGCGAAAAAGTACGGGATTCAGACTGCGGAACCGGTGGCCTCCGCCCTGCGAAAGTGCCCGGGCCTGGTGGTGGAGAAGCCCGACCACACCATGTACCGCCGCTACAGCCGGGCCATGATGGAGCTGCTTTCCGGGTATACGCCGGATCTGGAGCAGGTGTCCATCGATGAATGTTATCTGGACTTCACGCCCATCGCCCACCTCTATCCGTCCCCGGAGAAGGCGGCGGCACAGATCCGCGACCAGATCTTTGAGACCTTCGGCTTCACGGTCAATGTGGGGATCTCCCATGTGAAGGTGCTGGCAAAGATGGCCAGCGACTTCGAGAAGCCCGGGAAAGTCCATACCCTGTATCCGGAGGAGATTCCTGTGAAAATGTGGCCCCTGCCGGTCTCCGACCTTTTCATGGTGGGGCACCGCAGCGCCGAGCGCCTGAAGACCTACGGCATTCGCACCATCGGTGACCTGGCCCACACGGATCCTTCTTTTCTGACCTCCCATTTCAAAAGCCATGGAAAGCTCATGTGGGAGTTTGCCAACGGCATCGATCCCTCTCCCGTAGTGTCCATCAGACAGGAGGCCAAGGGCGTGGGGAATTCCATCACTCTGGCTTCGGACGCGACCACGGCGGAGGCGGCAAAAAAGGTACTCCTGTCCCTGGCGGAGAGCGTGGCCGCCCGCCTGCGAAAGGCCGGGCAGCTGGCCGGAACTGTGGCTGTGGAACTGAAATACGCCGACTTCACCAAAGCCTCCCACCAGTCTTCCACCCTTTCCCCCTGTAATGACACGGACGCCATCTACCGCCTGTCCTGCTCCCTCTTCGACCAGGTCTGGAACGGCGAACCCATCCGACTTCTGGGGATCCGCTCCTCAAGGCTCACCGCTGAAGGAGAACCGATACAGCTCTCGATTTTTGATCTGCCCCTGCATGCCACACCTGCAAAGCCAATGGCCGCCGAAACTGCTTTTTCCGGATCAGGGGGCGCAAAAAAAGAAGGGGAACACGTTCATTCCCCTTCTCCGGAAAAACTGAAGAAACTGGACGCCGCCATGGACGTCATCCGCAAAAAGTATGGACAAAATGCCATTCACAAGGGCGAACTCACTGATTTCTCCGATAGATAAGCTTCAGTCCCTTCAGAAGCAGGGCGTCATCCATCTGAATCTTACATCTGCAGTAGGGAACCAGATATCTGGCCATCCCTCCTGTGGCTACCACCGTCACAGAAGCCCCCAGTTCTTCTTCAATGCGGGCGATCATCCCGTCCACACAGGCCGCGTTTCCGTACAGCACGCCGCTCTTCATGCAGTCCACTGTGTTGCTTCCGATAAACTTCCGGGGCGGATCCAGACTGATCTTCGGCAGCTGGGAGGTCCGGCTGATAAGGGAATCCAGGGCCACGCCCACACCGGGCATAATCATCCCCCCCATAACCTGCTTTTTCCCGTTGACTACCGTAAATGTGGTAGCTGTCCCCAGATCCACCACCACCAGCGGACATGGATATTCTTCCGTGGCCGCCACTGCGCCCACCACCAGATCCGGGCCCAGTTGGGCCGGATTGTCAATGCGGATATCCAGTCCTGTCTTTACACCCGGCCCCACCACCAGCACCTCTCTTCCGATGACCTTGGCCGCCGCCCGCTCCATGACTCCGGTCAGGGGCGGAACCACCGAGGACAGAATGCCGCCATCCAGCTCCTTCCGGTTGATTCCATACATCTCCAGTACAGTCTTCATGCTGATGGCGTACTCCAGCTCAGACTTCTTTGGATCTGTATGCAGCCGTTCCACGAAGATGATCTCGTCTCCCCGGATACAGCCGATGACGATATAAGTATTGCCGATATCCACTGCCAGAATCATACCTGTTCCTCCTTCTGTTCCCCGTCTTTTTCTTTTTCCGGATGCTCCAGATCATAGTTCTGCACGTAGCGCACCCGGCCGTCCTTCTCTTCCACCGCCATCAGCTCCTGATAGACCTCCGTGCTGGTAGTGAGATTTCTCTTTTTCAGAAGCAGATTCGAGCACTTTTTCACCAGATCGTAAATCACCGCAAAAGCAGGCACTCCGATGATCATGCCCACAAAGCCCAGCAGGCCGCCGAATACCAGAATGGCAAACAGCACCCAGAAGCTGGAAAGTCCCGTGGAATTACCCAGGATCTTCGGCCCCAGGAAATTGCCGTCAAACTGCTGCAGCACCAGAATCAGAATCAGGAACCACAGACACTGGATGGGGCTCACAGTCAGCACCAGGAGGGCGCTGGGAATGGCGCCGATGTAGGGGCCGAAGAAAGGAATGATATTGGTCACGCCCACCACCACACTGATCAGCATGGTGTAGGGCAGCTTCAACAGGCTCATGAAGAAAAAGCACAGACAGCCGATGATCAGGGAATCGATGAGCTTTCCGCTGATAAATCCGCCGAACATCCGGTCAATGAGACGGCACTCATCCAGAATGGCATTGGCCATCGGCACCTTAAAGAAGCTGTAAATAAGCTTTTTTGCCTGGGCCGCAAACTTCCGCCGGTTTCCCATCATATAGATGGCCGCGATGAGACCGATGAGCAGGTTCTTTACCACCACGATGGCGCTCCAGAGGCCTGCGGATACGCCGCTGACAATGGTCTGCATATTGGGCAGAAGCTTGGTCTCCAGCCAGGTTTCCACATTATTGTATACCGTGTTGATGAACTGATTTACATAATTACTCACCAGTTCGTTATCCTCCAGAAGCTGTTGAATCCAGGCGCTTCCCCTCTCTACGATGGAGGGAAATGCCAGTACGATACTGCGGATACTCTCAAATACCTGGGGCAGTACCATGGCCAATAACAGGTAAATCACCAGTATTCCAAACAGCATACTCAAAGCGATTCCGGCCGCCCCCGAAATGCTTTTCACGGTTTTTTCTTTTTTCAACTTTCCACGCAGGAACAGCTGTAGATGCCGCTCGATAAAGTTGCACACAGGCGTCAGGAGATAGGCTATCACCGCTCCATAGATAAAGGGCATCAGGATCCCCTTCATCACCGCCCAGGCCGCCAGGATCTGGTCAAAACGAAACAGCATAAAAAAGAAAAGAATACAAAGAATCACGCCCAGTGCTCCCGCCAGACTGATGTACACGTATTTTTTGAATTGGTCTTCTTTCATTGTCCATCCTCATTTCTGTACACGTCGAAGCCCTTCATTCCTCTGGAAATCACATAGGTGCTTCCGCCGCGTTCCTTTACGTCTTCTATCATCACCGTAAGGAGAAGCGGCCGGTCATTGTCTTCCGCGGACAGTCCCACAAACCAGCCCAGATCCTTTCCTCCGCTCATGGAAGCGCTGCCCGTGAGCCCGGCCATCCTCCAGTCCTTCCGCTGGGCCTCATGGGCTGAACCATCTGGTTTCTCCACATTCTGGTACATTTCCGTCAGAAGCTGTTCCGCTTCCTCCGGGGAAAAGACCTGCTCCTTCTGAACCTTCTTTTCCGCTCCCAGAAGCAGCTGGGGCTCCAGGCAGTCGCCGCCGTTCAACAGAGCCGTATAGCGGGTACACAGCTCCAGAGGCGTCTTTCCCTGCTCCCAGGTGGACTGATACCGGTTTTCCAGGGGACGGGCCTCGTCCTCGTTCAGGGCCTTCCATGCGCTGGAGGTATATCCCATGACGAAATCGTTGGAATCATAAGCCGGTGTACTGACCAGAGCCAGCAGTTCTCCGGTGGTAGGATCCATGGCTACCGCGCAGGCTCTGTCCTCCTCCAGTTCCTGGAAGAGATACTGCTGCAAGGTAATATCGATGGACAGTCTCACATTCTGTCCATCCTCCGCAGGCTTTTCCAGAACGGTGTCCTTCACATCCCCGTTCTCATCCAGAATCTGGATACTGTAGCCGTCTCGGGGACGGAGCTGATCCTCATAGGTACGCTCCACGCCCGCCTTTCCGATGATGCTATTCTGATTATACCCCTGTCCGCTCCTTTTTTCCAGTTCTTCCGCCGTAATATTCTGCACATACCCCAAAAGATGTGCTGTTTTCTCTCCATAGGGATAATAACGCACCATGGTATCGGTGATCATGACCCCCGGAATCTCCAGAAGCTGCTTCTTCAGCTCCGAAGCATCCTTGGCCACGGTCCGCAGGGGTACAAAGGTATCCTCCCGCACCCAGCCCGCGCTTAAAGCCTTTTCAATCTTCTCCGTGCTCATCTCCAGAAGCTCCGAAAGCTGAGTGACGGCGCTGTCCCGATCCTCCGGCAGCTTGCCGGGCACCAGCCCCACGGAGGAAGCCACGCCTTCCCTGGCCAGTTCCACCTGATTCCGGTCATAGATGACCCCTCTCTTTGCCCGGGTGACCTTCACCCGCACCTTATCCGTATTGTACAGATTCGGGAAAATATCCTGACTGTCCCAGCTCATTTTGTAGACGCCCTCTTCATTCTCCGTGAACAGGGCCACCGTATCGAAGGACAGCTCCCCAGCCACTGTATCCATGGTCAGGGTATAGGCCACCCGTCGTGTCTCTCCCTTTTTTCCCGCTTTTTTGTCCTCCGGCTCCTGAATCTCCGCCCGGATATCCGAGGCCTGGATTCCTCCGTAGATATTTTTATATCGGTTTACATAAGTTTCTTTGTCTGTGGTACTCCGGGCTTCCTCAGACAGGTAGGTATACATTTCTTCATAGTTCTTTTCATTTAAAAGCTGCAGATACTCCGTCAGAAGCTCCTCCGGCTGTGTCTGCTTTTTCCCACAGCCGGAAACCAGCAGTCCCATAAGTAAAATCCCCATCAGAAGTACGCTCCGCCATACCGCTCTTCCCGATTCTGTATTCCCGTTTCCATGTATTGTCCTCTTCATAGCTTCCTCCTTCTTCCGCCTGCTTCTCCCGGCAGGTCACTGTGAAGCTGCCTCCGCCCCGGTAGCTCAGTCTGTAGGTCATAGCCCGCTCCGTCTCCAGTTCTGTCCGCAGCAGATCTCCGTTCAGCCCTTCCACAAGGGTCTGTATATCTCTCTCCTCCTGATAGGTTTCATCCGACACGGCTCCGTCCAGCCACAGAGTCATTTTCCCGGATCGGGAGTCCCTGTAGTCCACCAGGTAACTGCCCGTATACCGATACTCGCTGTCATACCCGGCCAGAAACAGATAGAGTTCCTGAATGGTCCCATCCGGCTGAAAATCGATCTGAACCGCATTCACCAGGCACAGATGCTCCGGAAGCTTCGTCTTTTCTGCCAAATCCAGGAAAATTCCCAGAACGCCGTCCCGGTACAGGTTATTATGGGTCAATATCACCTGACGGCTGTTCCGCCATTCATCGATCTTCCAGGACAGCTTACCGTTATACTTCATACCGCTCCAGGCCACGCCTCCGCATCCGGCCACTGTCACCAGGACCAGAGCCAGAGCCACGGGTACTTTCCAGAACTGACGGGCAAACAGTCCCCGCTGGGTCAGCTTCATGATGAGGAGCTCCCGGTTCTTCCCCGTCAGCTTCTCCATATCCAGCCACAGGAACCTGTGTCCCTTCAGGAAGAGGGCAATCCGCTCCTTTTCCCGGCGGTACCACTGCACTTCCCCGAAGCTGTACCTGCCTCCGTCCGGCAGACGAAACTCATTTTTCTCGATCTCCAGCTCCGTATATAGCTGCTTTCTGCTCCGTTTCTGATAGAAAAGAAGTTCCGCCTGAACCCAGAGCCAGTATATCAGGAACAGCAGCCCGCAGGCTCCCAGCACCGGAACTCTTCTTCGCACCCCGCCGTACATGCAGAACCGGTACAAAGTCCGCCAGGCAAAGGCGTACACTGCCAGCAGCACCGGATGGTACAGCCGTCTCTGCCGCAGATCCCGGCGCAGCTCCCGCTTCCATTTTTTCTGTTCCTTTTTCAAAGCCTTCTCCATGGCTCCTACCTCCGATAAACCATCCCTGTATAGCTCCAGCTCTCACCCAGATCCTCAGACTCAAAGCGAAGCTTCGTTCCGCCCAGCTCCGAGTATTCCTCCATACCCAGATAGAGATACAGCTTTCCGTCCCGCTGCTCCGGTGGGTAGGCCATGGTATACCAGGAGGCCTCCTCCGTATCCGGAATGGGCAGTTCCACCAGGCTCCAGTTTCTGCCGCCATCCACGGTCCGATACAGCTCCGGCCACTGGGAGCTTCGGATGGTCACAAAACCCACCTGATCCGTCACAAAGGCTCCGCCCGTCATCAGAGAATGGGCCCCATCCGTTCCGTACCAGGTCTCCGGCTCCACCCGGGTCCAGCTGGCCCCTCCGTCCTCCGTGTGGTACAAAAGGCTGCCCTCCTGCCACATGGTTCTCCATCCTGTGGCAAACAAGAAGCCCTGCTGCCCGTCCGGGAAGCTTAAGAACAGCCGCCGCACTGCCGTATCATCTCCTGAAACTACGGTAGTATACCAATGCTTTCCCTGATCCGTACTGCAGGTCACCTTCACCGGGACCGTCAGGGATCCTCCGTAGGCATATGCCTGTATTTCATCGGAACTCACATAGCTTTTCTCCTGGGGACCGCTCAGAGCTCCGTCCATCTCATCTCCCCGGGCTGTCAGCTCCTCCATGGGAACCGGCGGCAGTTCTGCAGGTTCGCTTTCTTCGCTCTTCAAATCCGCCAGCACCACAAAGGAATAGTCCTCTTCCGGATGCGCTGTCTTAAGAGCCTCCAGTGCCGCTCCTGTGTCTGCCACGCCCACCAGCTCATAAACATGGTCGCTCAGGGCTTTCACATGAAGCGCCCAGTCGTAATATCGATAGTCCGTCCCCTTAACTCGGATCACCGTTCCTTCCGGCAGCACTCCCGATGTCTCCTGCTCCCCTCCATCGGCGATCTCCCGGAACAGCACCCGGCACACATATTCCTCCGCATCTCCTGCCAGCAGGGTCTCGTCCGTCACCTCCAGGCCATTATAACCCATTCCGGTCTCCGGATCGTAAGTGCTTCCCTGCTCCTGGTCCTCGAAATACATCAGATACCGCCAGGCGAAATCCCGGCTGTCCAGATATCTGGCTTTGCTTGTGATTCGCAGCTGCCAGGGGCCCTCCGCCGTATCTGTCATATCCTCATAGGCCGTATCCGGGTATGCGTCGCTCTTCTGCTGCGCCCAGTCGGAATAGGAATCTGCCCCTGCAGGCTCCAGATCGGCCATGGCCGCCACTGCAGTCTCCGTGAAGCCCTCCGGTGCCTCATAGCCCAGATAGAGATTCACCGATGCCTCCTGCCGGTAAGCGTTCTCCTGCACATCCCGGCGAATCTGTCCGCCTGAGAGAAGCGCGCAGAGAACCGCTTCTCCGGTCAGAAGCAGGAATGCCGCCGCACCTGCGCTCCAGCCCGGCTCCCTCTCCCGGGTCACCACCTGAAGTCTGGCCTTCATAATAGAGCTGCTGTTATAAAAGTAAGCGGAATAGGCTTGGGACCGATCCCGGCCTCTTCGCAGGGAATCGATAAGAAACTGGGCATAGGCGCCCCGCTCACTCTCGCCTTTTCCCTCCGTTACCCGCTGATCACAGGCGATCTCCACGTCCCGGTAAGCCGCGTTCTTTAAAAGCCAGACTGCGGGCTGAAACCAGAACAGGCACTGGCCAGCTGTAAAAAGCAGTTTATACCAGAGATCCCGCTGCTTCACATGGGTACATTCGTGAAGGAAGACCATCCGAAGCTCCGCAAAGCTGTATTCCCGATCCGGAATCAGCATCACCGGATCCGCAAAACCCAGCACCAGCGGCGTGGTGACGGCGCTGCTCCGGTACAGAGGCGGTATCTTTTCACACTCCACCTCTGCGGCCGCCTGGGAGCAGGCGCTCCGTATCCAGGATTCCTCCAGGGGAACCATAGCCCTCACCGCTTCCCGCCGGAAGTTCTGATAAGAAAAGATCTGCCACAGCCCCAGAAGGGAACTGACCCCCAGCCAGATCCCGGCTATCAGGCCCGGCCGCCACAGGAAAGGATAATCCCACCGAAGCACATAGAGCCGCAGCAGTACCAGTCCGTGGAGAAGTATCAGCTCCGTCAGCAAAAGAACCCAGAGAATCTTCCGATATTTTGCCTGTCTCATCTCAGCTCCGCCCCCTTCTCTGTCTGTCCAGGAACTCCTGCAGCTCGTCCAGATCCCGATCGGACAGCTCCTCTCCGCTGCCCAGAGCCGTCATAAAGTTCCCCACGGAATTCTGGTAGAGCCGTTTCCAGATACTGCGGCTCTCCTCCCGGAGATAGGTCTCCTTCTCCACCAGCGGGCGATAACGATTCGTCTTTCCGTCCCGTTCCACTTCCAGAAAGCCCTTTTCCTGAAGCCGGGAAAGGAAGGACAGCACCGTGGTAGCCGACAGCTTCCGCTCTGCCGGAAGCCGGTCCTCGATCTCCGACCGGGTTACGGAACCTTCCGCGTCCCAGATAATCATCATCAGTTCCAGCTCAGAATCCGGAAGTCGTTTTCCTGCCATGTTCATTTCCTCCTGTTTTTATTTCATATAGATAGTATGACATGTTTTATCTTCTGCATTTGCCGAAGTCATTTTCTTTTATTCTACATTTGCCAAAGATCTATGTCAAGAATTTTGTTGAATTTTCCGGCAAAACTCTATAAAATAATCCCTGGAATCTATTGTATAAAAAGGACGGAACTTTCATGAACGAATCCGGTTTCATCGATCTTCATACCCATTCCTCCTGTTCCGACGGAACTTTCACTCCCACGGAACTGGCCCGCTATGCCGCTGAAAAGGGACTGGCTGCCTTTGCCCTGACCGATCACGATACGGTGGACGGACTTTCTGAGGCTGCCATGGCTGCTTCAGCCTGCGGCCTGGAGTTTGTGCCGGGTATCGAATTTTCTACAGAATATCAGAGTCGGGACATCCATATCGTAGGATTGGATATTCACCCGGAACAGGCAGATTTTTCCCGGAAGCTTCTGGACTTTCAGAAAAGCCGGGATGAACGGAATGCGGAAATGCTGGAACGGCTCCGCACCATCGGCGGCTTCGACCTTACGGAAGAAGAGCTGCGGGCCGCCTACGGGCAGGACACGGTACTAACCCGGGCCCATTTCGGACGCATGCTCTTTGAAAAGGGCTATGTCTCCTCCATCAGCGAAGCCTTCGACCGCTATCTGGGCGATCGCTGCCCCTGCTTCGTACCCCGGAAAAAGACGGCTCCCGAGGAGGCCGTCGGCCTCATTCTCGCTGCAGGCGGCATCCCGGTCCTGGCCCATCCCCTGCTGTACGGTATGGGCGCCGACCGGCTCACAGAACTGACCCTGAAGCTGAAAAACGCGGGACTGAAAGCCCTGGAAGCCCTGTATTCCACCTACACCGCCCGGGATGAAAACCAAATGCGCCGTCTGGCCAGACAGACAGGCCTTCAGATCTCCGGCGGTTCGGACTTTCACGGAAAGAACAAGCCCTTCATCGATCTGGGCAGCGGCCGCGGGAACCTGAAGATTCCCTATGAGATTCTGGAACAGCTCCGAAAAAATACTCTGGAAAGAAGGTAATACAAATGAATTATAAGGAATGTATCGAACTGGCAAAAGGAAAGGTAGGCGCATACTGCAAGGCCTGTCCCGAGTGCAACGGAAAGGCCTGCCGCAACCAGATGCCCGGTCCCGGCTCCAAAGGCATCGGCGACACCGCTATCCGCAACTATGACAAATGGAAAGAGATCCGGGTACAGATGGACACTTTGGTGGAGAACCGCCCCATCGACACCTCTCTCTCCCTCTTCGGAAAGACCTTCAAATACCCCTTCTTCGCAGGCCCCGTGGGCGCTGTGAATCTTCATTACGGAGACTCTTTAAACGACGTCTCCTACAATGATATTCTGGTGTCCGCCTGCGCTGAGTTCGGCATCGCGGCCTTCACCGGAGACGGCACCGACGCCAACGTGATGGTGGCGGCCACCAAGGCCATCAAAAACGCAGGCGGCTTCGGTATTCCCACCGTAAAGCCCTGGAACCTGGAAACCATCCGGGAGAAGATGGCTCTGGTTCACGATGCGAATCCCTTCGCCGTAGCCATGGACATTGATGCCGCAGGACTTCCCTTCCTGCAGAACCTGACCCCTCCCGCCGGAAGCAAGTCCGTGGATGAGCTTCGGGCCATCGCGGAGGAAGCAGGCGTTCCTTTCATTGTAAAGGGTATCATGACTGTCAAAGGCGCTCTGAAGGCAAAGGAAGCAGGCGCGGCAGCCATCGTAGTCTCCAACCACGGCGGCCGTGTACTGGATCAGTGCCCGTCCACCGCCGAGGTGCTGGAGGAGATCGCCCAGGCTGTGGACGGCTCCATGAAGATTCTGGTGGACGGCGGCATCCGCAGCGGCGCGGACGTGTTCAAGGCTCTGGCCCTGGGCGCAGACGCGGTCATCATCGCCAGACCCTTTGTGACTGCCGTTTACGGCGGAGGCCGGGAAGGCGTGGAGTCCTATGTGAATAAAATCGGCGGAGAGCTGAAGGACACCATGGCCATGTGCGGCGTAGCTTCTCTGGACGAAATTACCCGCGACTGCGTGAGAATCTAATCCGACAGGCAGCAGCCTGACCGCAGCCTATGATCATAAGACAGCCCGGAAGAAAGGACGGGCCCCAGGGCTCCCCTTTCTTCCGGGCTGTCTTTTTTGATTCTCTTTTCCGTTCCGAAACTTTCTTTTTCCCTATCGCGGCCGTCCCATAAAAAACAGCGCCAGAGTACCGGGACCCGAATGGGCTCCGATGGTGGGTCCCACATAGTTGATCACAAACTCCCGGATACCAAATCGCTCTTCAATGAGCTTCTTCAGGTATTCCGCATCCTCCTGACAGTCTCCGTGGCTGATAAATACCACATCATTCTCCGCCTCGAAGCCTTTCATCTGCTCCGCCATCCGATCCACCAGGGCCGCGATGGACTTCTTTCGTCCCCGTACCTTTCCGATGGCGGTCAGATGCCCCTCATCATCCACGTGAAGAATGGGCTTAATATTGATCATCGTTCCCAGAATAGCCGTGGCTTTGGACACCCGGCCGCCCCGATGCAGATGGAACAGATCATCTACCGTAAAATCATGGCAGAATTCCAGTTTATGGGCTTCTACCCATGCCGCCGTCTCATCCAGTGATTTTCCTGCTTCCCAAAGCTGTACCGCTCTATGCACCAGCAGGCCCTCACCTAAGGAAGCGCTCAGAGAATCGATCACCCGCACCGTTCTGTCCGGATATTTTCCTTCCTCACGGATCTCCTCGGCCGCCATACGGCTGCTGTTATAGGTACCGCTCAGGCCTGAGGAAAAAGCGATGTACAACACGTCTTTTCCCTGTTCCAGGCAGGCTGTCATGGCCTCCTTTGCCTGTTCCGGATTCACCTGGGATGTGGTGGGCATGGATCCATCCCGCATTTTTCTATAGAACTCTTTTACATCCAAGGGATGCTCCCGGTCATAGGTGGTTCCCTCCATCATATAGCTCAGAGAAAGAATCTGGAGCTTATGCTCCCGGATATAACTCTCCGGCAAATCAGCTGTAGTATCAGTCATAATTACATAGGGATTCATTTCCGTTCCTCCTTTTATCATGTAACTTCTTCTAGTAATTTCCAAGGATCTTCAGATTCAGCGCTTCCTCACGGATACCCCGCAGGGCATTTTTCACCGCGCTGTCATTTAAGTTGCCTTCAAAGTCCACAAAAAAGTGGTACTCCCAGTTCCGATCCGGTATGGGACGGGACTCAATCCGGCACAGATTCAGATTATTGTAGATAAAATGGGAGAGCACATTGTACAGACAGCCGCTTTCATGGGTGACCTCAAAGCAGATGCTGACCTTTTTTGCATCCTTCGAGAAAATAGGCTGGTTGGTGACAATCAGGAACCGGGTGGAGTTATTGCCGCTGCGGTTGATACCCTCCTCCAGAACCTTCAGCCCGTACTGCTTCGCCGCCAGGGGGCTTGCGATGGCCGCCTGGGTCTTATCGCCCTCTTCCGCCACCTTCCGGGCCGCCACTGCCGTGTTCAGCGCCTCTTTCTTCGTCCAGTCTCTGTGTTCATCCAAATATGCGGCGCACTGCATCAGCCCCTGTACATGGGAGTATACCGTCCGGATATCAGAAATCTCCGCATCCGGCGTGCCCAGCAGGGCATGCTGAATCGAAAGAATCTGCTCGCCTACGATGTAATTGTCATATTCTCCCAGGAGGTCATAATTATCATTGACTATACCCGCCGTGGAATTCTCGATGGGAAGCACCGCATAATCCGCCATGCCCTCCGCGATGGCGTCCATGGCGTCCCGCCACCGTTCCACATGGAAATGATCCACCTGCTCGCCGAAAAAGGCGAACATGGCCTGCTGGGTGTACGCACCCTCCACGCCCTGATACACCACCCGGACCTTTTCCTTCTCCAGCTTATCCACCATTACAAAGGGCAGGCGGCCCAGGGCTTTCTCCTCCATCATACGGTACTGGAGCTTCCGGCTCATGGCCATGATCTGCTTAAAAAGCTCCTCCACTCCATGGCTGTTAAAATCATTATGAGTCAGAGCCTTGACAGCCTCCAGCTTCTGCTGCTCCCGCTCCTTATCCAGAATCTTCTTTCCGGTGGCCACTTTGTACTCCGCCACTTCCCGGGAAATTCCCATCCGTTCTTCAAAAAGCGCCACCATCTGCCGGTCAATCCGGTCGATCTCTACGCGCAGTTCCTTCAAATCTCTCATCTTAACTCTCCTGCTCTTTCTTCCGGGCCTTCGCCTGTACTGTCCGGGTCAGCTCCCCCAGATAGGACAGAGAACCGAAGGCCAGAATCATATCACCCTTTCCCGCATAGCTCCAGGCACGCTCTACTGCGTCTCCGAGGCTGTCCGCAGCCTCCACCTTTGAATTATACTTTCTTACAGTCTCCATAAGCTTTTCCGCAGGCAGGGCCCGGGGATTGTCCGGTGTCATGACGGTAATCACCTGATCTGCCAGGGGCGTCAGCTGACTCATAACGTAATCGTATTCCTTATCTGCCAGTACGCCTGCGATCAGTACCTTCCGTTTCTCCGGAAAGTAGAGCTCCAGGGTCTCCCTGAGGCGGTCCGCCGCGTCCCGGTTATGGGCTCCGTCCACCAGGAACAGAGGCTCACGGTCAATAACCGTAAATCTTCCCGGCCACACGGTCTCCGTCAGTCCTTTCCGCAGGGCTTCGTCAGATATGTCATATCCCAGTTCCCGCAGCACCAGCACCGTCTCCACCGCCAGAGAGGCATTGTCCACCTGCCAGCTTCCGGTGAGTCCCGGCCGCAGCCCCTTATACTCCCGATAAGTAAAGGTCTGATCCTCGAAAACATAGCGTACATCCCGGATCGCGTCCCGTTCCACCATATGGAATCCTGCCTGTTTTTCCTCTGCCACCCGTTTCAGGACTGCTTCCACCTCCGGCCGCTGGGCCGCACTGACCACCTGGCTGCCCGGCTTGATGATCCCGGCTTTCACCGCTGCAATCTCCTCCACCGTATTGCCCAGGAAGCCCATGTGATCCATGCCGATCTCCACGAATACGGAGGCCAGAGTGCTCTTTATCACATTGGTGGCGTCCGTCATGCCGCCCATACCACACTCCAGCACCACCACGTCGCACTGCATTTCCCGGAAATACAGAAAGGCCATAGCCGTCTCCGTCTCGAACGTGGTGGGGTGGGCGAAACCATCCCGCAGCATCTCCTGTCCCGCCTGCCGCACCTGCTCTGCCAGCCGTGCCACTGCCTCCTCAGTAATATATTCCCCATTCACCTGGATCCGCTCCCGGTAATCGAAAATTACCGGGGACAGATAACGTCCTGTCCGGTAGCCCGCTTCTTTTAAAACGGTGGACAGATAAGCAAGGGTGGAGCCCTTGCCATTGGTGCCCGCGATGTGAATAAACTTCAGATCGTCCTGGGGATTTCCAAGCCACTTCATGAGCTCGGTGATGGTATCCAACCCCAGCACATAGCCGTATTTCGCCGTATCATCTATAAAAGCTCTCGCTTCTTCATATGTCATTATGTTTTCCTCGATTTCTCTGAATTTCTTTTCCATTATACTTTACCCACCTGTCGATTGCAAGACCGAAGCCGCTCTTCCGTCCGTCCGCATAATTTTCCCGATTCCAGAACATACTTCTTCCATGATGAAAAATAAATTTATCCAATGCGGCCTTCTGGGCTGGTGTCTGGAGATCTTCTGGACCGGCCTCAAGTCCCTCCGGCAGCGGAAAATGAAACTGATGGGTCAGTCCTCCATCTGGATGTTCCCCATCTACGGTATGGCCTTTCTTTTCGCTCCCCTGTCAAAGCTCCTACGCAGAAGGAGTGCCTGGTTCCGGGGAAGCGTCTACATGTGCCTGATTTTCTTGATGGAATACGTGAGCGGAACCATCTTAAAAAAGCGGAACTGCTGCCCCTGGGACTACAGCCATGCAAAACTGAACATCCACGGGGTCATTCGTCTGGACTACGCCCCCGTATGGTTTCTGACCGGACTTTTATACGAAAGGTTTCTAACCCGCACTGACCGCCGGAAAACCTTATGAAAATGTGAAAAGAATCTTAATTTTCCAAACTACAGGATCATTTTTGTCCCATTTCTGCTATACTGAAACCGATCCGTGATCGATTATCTATGAGAGATTCCATACCGGATCCTGCACAACGTGTGTAATACAGAAATGGAGTGTCTGAAATGGCTGAGACAAAAATTCTGGTCGCAGACGATGAGAGAGAAATCGCAGACCTGCTTGAATTATATCTGAAAAATGAATCCTACGAGGTACACAAATTTTACAATGGAACGGAGGTCCTGGCCTATCTGGAGCAGGAGACTCCGGATCTGGCCATCCTGGATGTGATGCTCCCGGATATCAGCGGCTTTACCATCTGTCAGAAAATCCGGGAGTCCCACAACTTTCCCATCATCATGCTGACCGCCCGGGATGAAGAGATCGACAAAATCACCGGACTGTCTCTGGGCGCGGATGATTATATGACCAAACCCTTCCGGCCACTGGAGCTCATCGCCCGGGTGAAAGCCCAGCTGCGCCGCTTTACCCAGTACAATGCGGCCCCTGCCCAGGAGGATCCGGATTCCATCACTGTCTCGGGACTGACCATCAATAAGCGGGACCATACCTGTACTCTGAATGAAAAACCGCTGGCTCTGACTCCCACCGAGTTTTCCATCCTCTGGAGTCTCTGTAAAAACCGGGGCGAAGTGGTCAGCTCCGACCGTCTCTTCTACGACGTGTGGGGCGAAAAGTACTACAGTACCAATAACAATACCATCATGGTGCATATCCGGCATCTCCGGGAAAAGATGAACGACTCCAGCGAGAAGCCCAGGTATATCAAGACCGTATGGGGAGTGGGGTACAAAATTGACTAAGGATTCGAGAAAAAGCAAAAATCATTATGTGCTCTTTGAGCGGAAAATGATGCGGAAGATCCTGTCCCTGGTGCTGGCTGCCATCGGAGCTGTCTTCCTGCTTCGGGAGTTGATCCGGGGCCGCTTCGGCAACACAGTCGTGGGCTTTCTCACCGGACTGTTCCACCTGGACTACGATGACGCCCTCTATATCTACGAAGTCACCTTCCGGAACAATCTGGATTTCATCATTGCGGCCGCCATCATCATCGCCATCATTGTTGTATTCCGCTATTCCATCCGCTGGGTGACCGAGTACTTCGACGAGATTCTGGCAGGCTGCGATGCCCTGCTGGACGAAAAGGAGGAGCTCATTACTCTTTCCCCGGAAATGGCGGCGCTGGAGCTGAAGCTGAATGAGTGCAAGACCATCCTGGAAAAGCGGGAACGGGACGCCCGGCAGGCTGAGGAACGCAAAAACGACCTGGTCGTCTACCTGGCCCACGATATCCGCACGCCCCTGACCTCTGTCATCGGCTATCTGGATCTGATGAAAGAAGCGCCGGATCTGCCCCCGGAGCAGCGGGCCAAATATCTGTCTATTACCCTGGACAAGGCCTACCGGCTGGAGCAGCTCATCAATGAGTTTTTCGATATCACCCGTTTTAACCTGCACAACATTACACTGACCCGGGAAAATATTCCCCTTTCTTTTCTGCTGATGCAGCTTGCGGAAGAATTCTATCCCATTCTGGCCCCCGGCGGAAAGTCCATTCATATGGAAGTTCCGGAGGATCTGATCCTGCCGGGCGACCCGGACAAGCTGGCCCGGGTTTTCAACAACATTCTGAAAAATGCGGCTGCCTATAGTTTTCCGGACACAGCCATTGAAATCCGTACCCGGAAGGATGAAAAAGAAAAAACCATTCATATTACCTTCACCAATCAGGGGCCGCAGATTCCCGCAGAGCAGCTATCAGCCATCTTTGAAAAGTTCTATCGGCTGGATGACGCCCGCTCTTCCGAAAAAGGCGGTGCAGGACTGGGACTGGCTATCGCCAAAGAAATTGTCACGGCTCATCACGGAACTATCTTTGCGGAAAGTACCAAACAGGGGACTGTCTTTTCCGTGGTTCTGCCTGCAGTCTGAACTGCAGACAGACCACCGTAGGCAGTCCCCTGTTTGCTCTGTGAGCCTTCTCCCCATCCAATTTTTCACATTCTATCACTATATACTCCAGGATTCCTTTACGCGCCCGATAGGAGACAGAAATGGGGCTTCCGCGATGAATTCTGTATCGTTAACACAATCTAATATTTTCTTTCATAATCCAACACAATTTCATTATATTCTCACACGTTAAAATGTCACTTCAACATTTTATAAAAGAAAAATGGTGCTGGACATAACACCCAACACCAAGTTTTTCTGACTCTGTATAAAATTTCTTTATTATCTCTTGTACTTTTCCTCGCAGTACTTGCAGCGGTACACCTCTTTGCGCGGATCCGTCAGAACAAAGACCTGATCCAGCTCCTGTTCAATGGAGGTAATACAGCGGGGGTTCTTACATTTTACAATATTGCGAATCTCCTTTGGAAGAGTCAGCGTCTTTTTCTCCGTTACCTTCTCGTCCTTTACAATATTCACTGTAATATTATGGTCGATGAAGCCCAGTACATCCATATCGATATAATCAATGGGACACTCGATCTTCATCAGGTCCTTCTTTCCCATCTTGTCACTGCGGGCATTCTTGATGATAGCCACGGTGCAGTCCAGCTTATCCAGGTTCAAATATTTGTAAATCTCCATGCTCTTGCCGGCCTGGATGTGATCCAGTACGAAGCCCTCAGAGATCCGTCCTACGCTTAACATTGACATTATACATTCACCTCCAGAAGTGTGAGAATCAGCGCCATTCTAACGTAGACGCCATACTGTACCTGCTTGAAATAAACAGCCCTCGGGTCATTGTCCACCTCTACAGAGATTTCATTGACTCTGGGCAGCGGATGGAGTACCAACATATCCGGCTTAGCCAGATCCATTTTTTCTTTATTTAAAATATAGAAGTCTTTCAGACGTACATAGTCCTCTTCGTTGAAAAAACGCTCTTTCTGGACGCGGGTCATGTACAGCAGATCCAACTCACCGATGACATCTTCCAGGCGCTCCACTTCCTTATATTCCTGACCATTGGCATCCAGTACTTCCTCACGGATGTAACTGGGAATCCGCAGCTCCTCCGGGGAAATGAATACAAAGCGCACGTTCTCGTAACGAACCAGAGCCTTCACCAGAGAATGCACGGTACGGCCGAACTTCAGATCGCCGCAGAGACCGATGGTAATATGGTCGAGACGACCTTTCAGGGAACGGATGGTCATCAGATCTGTCAGGGTCTGGGTGGGATGCTGATGGCCGCCATCGCCTGCGTTAATGACCGGGATCCCGGAAACTGCGGACGCAACCATCGGAGCTCCCTCTTTCGGGTGCCGCATTGCACATATATCAGCATAACAGGAAATCATACGAATCGTATCGGAAACACTTTCTCCTTTAGATGCGGAACTGGATGCCGCGCTGGAAAAGCCTAAGACCTGACCACCTAAGTGGATCATTGCAGATTCAAAACTAAGTCTTGTTCTTGTACTCGGTTCATAAAATAATGTCGCCAGTACCTTACCGTCACAGGCGTGTGCGTATTTTGCAGGATTCTTCTCGATGTCACTGGCCAGATCCAGGACCTTCGCTACTTCTTCCACAGAAAAATCCAACGGGCTCATAAGATGTCTCATAATAACCTCCCATTTGGCTTTGTTAATTTTTATCTCGTAATATATTACATCAAACTTTTCCGAATTTCAACAAATATCTTTTGCAAAATCATACTTTTTCAAGTATACTTTTAAGTAACGTAAGTTTTATAACTTTACCTGTGAAACAGACGCAGGTATTTCAATTCAAGGCATCCGGATATTCATTTCCCGGTTTGCCGGAAAGTGAGGCACTCTTATGGAATTCAGAGAAAAAAAGCGCTGGGTCTTCTTAGGACTTCCCCTTAGCTTTACCACTTATACCATTACCGAGGAGATCGTCACCATCGAACAGGGATTCCTGAACCGGAAAGAGGACGACTGTTATATGTATAAGATTCAGGATGTGACCCTGACCACCAGTCTCTTCGAACGTATCATGGGATTGGGCACCATCATCTGCAATACAGGCGACGTAACCCATCCCCGTCTCGAGCTTACCCATATCAAGAACGCCCGGGCCATCAAGGATTTCATTCTGCAGCAGTCGGAAGATCAGCGGATGAAGCGTCGTACCCTGAACACTCAGAATATCGGCGCTATGCCGGATCCGGACAGCATACATGACATCCACGATGATTGTGGGATGCCGCATATGCACTAAAAAGAGCCCCCGTACGGGGGCTCTTTTCAGGCAAAGCGGTAAGCCGGGTTATGTCATTGGATGTTCATCTATCTAGTCCTGCCGTCGCCGGCAGGCTCAAGCGACCCACCTGAGACACCCGGGCCGGGTTATGTCTCGTTTCGGTCTTGCTCCGGACGGGGTTTACATGGCTCCGCCTGTTACCAGACGGACGGTAGTCTCTTACACTGCCTTTCCACCCTTACGTCAGCAATGAGCCCAGTATACCTGAAATTGCTACGCACTGCCGGGTATCCTCGGCTCATTGCTGACGCGGTATCTTTCTGTTGCACTGTCCCTGGAGTTGCCTCCGCCGGACGTTATCCGGCGTCCTGCCCTGTGGAGCCCGGACTTTCCTCACCTGGCACCTTTCGGCCTGCCAGCCGCGAACATCTGCTTTACCTGCGTGTTTCAGTATAGCACGGGGATTTTTCCCATGCAAGTACAGATTTCCGTCATTCCGCTATTTTTCTTCAAAGTTTCTTGACGGACCAAGAGATTTCTACTATCATGAAATTAATTATGCTGCTTCAGGCAGTATCTGGATAAGAGGAGGCACATTATGACAAAAGAAGAACTGACGAAACGCCTTGGAAACGGAACTCTGATTCTGGACGGAGCCACCGGCTCTAATCTGATGAAAGCCGGTATGCCCAAAGGAATCTGCACCGAGCAATGGGTAGCCGAACATCCGGATGCCATTATCCAGCTGCAGAAAGCTTATGCGGAGGCAGGCTCAGACATTGTCTACGCCCCCACTTTTATGGCAAATCCCATCAGTCTGGGAACCCACGGTCTGGCTGCTGAAACCGAGCGTCTGAACCACACTCTGGTAGGTCTGTCCCGAAAAGCAGTGGGCAATCAGGTTCTGGTGGCCGGAGACCTGACTACCACCGGGAAGCTTATGGAACCCCTGGGACCCATGAAATATGAAGATCTGTATGAATCCTATAAAAAACAGATTTCCTGCCTGGCAGAAGCAGGCGTGGATCTTCTGGTGGCAGAGACCATGCTGGCTTCCAATGAAACGCTGGTCATCCTGGACGCGGCCCAGGCGGTCTGCGACCTGCCGGTATTCTGTACGCTGACCATGGAGGCCGACGGAAGCCTGTTCTTCGGCGGCAATATATTCGACGCAGTGGAAGAGCTGGAAGCCATGGGCGCCTTTGCCGTGGGCTGTAACTGCTCCACAGGCCCGGATCAGCTGGAGTCTGTGATTGCCGGTATCCGGAACCGGATATCCATCCCGGTCATTGCCAAGCCAAACGCAGGTATGCCTTCCATCTCTCCCGAGACCGGTGAGGCTGTTTACAGCATGGCACCGGAGGATTTTTCCAAAAGCATGCTGAAGCTTAGAGCTGCCGGCGCATCGATTCTGGGCGGCTGCTGTGGAACCACACCGGAATTTATCCGTGAACTGAAGAAGGCGCTTATTTAACAGGAGCCTATAAGGAAAACCCGGCACATGCCGGGTTTTCTTTCGTTCGCTTCTCTCTTAAATATAAAACTCACTTCCGCTGCGCGCTCTCTGCTGCTCCAGCAGATCTTCCAGCGTCACACTGTCCACATAATCCGTAATCACCTGATAGAGTCCCTGCCAGAAAGGCAGCGTCGCACATTCCACCTGACGCGGACAGGTATTCACATCCTGTGCCAGGCAGGCCACCGGCGCCAGGTCACCTTCCGCATAACGCAGAATCTCTCCCACGGTGTAATCCTTCGGCGCTTTCGCCAGACGATAACCTCCCTGTGGCCCCCGCACACTCTCCAGCAGTCCCAGCTTCCCAAACTGGGATACAATCTGCTCCAGATACTTCAGAGATACCTCCTGTTTCGCCGAAATCTCCTTCAGCGGCACATACTTTCTATCTCCGTGCGCAGCCAGCTCCAGCATAAAGCGGAGGGCATATCGTCCTTTTGTAGAAATCTTCATATTTACTTCCTCATTTACTGCTTATTTTTCTCCAGGCGTTCGAATACCATATCGTATCCGTCCTCTCCGTAATTCAGTGAACGGTTCACCCGGCTGATGGTCGCCGTAGAAGCTCCCGTCTTCTCGGCTATCTCCAGATAGGTCTTCTGCTCCCGGAGCATCTTGGCTACTTCAAACCGCTGCGACAGGGAAAGCAGCTCATTGATGGTACACACATCCTCAAAGAAGGTATAACATTCTTCTTTATTCTGCAGACTCAGAATCGCGTCAAACAGGAAATCTACAGCTTCCGTTCTAATCTTCTTATTCACAACATTCTCCTTTATCCTGATACTATATTAAAAGTATGATATTAAACAATATCTCTATTTTAACACAGTAAAATTTTAAAGTCCAGAAGCTTTCTGTGATATCTGATCTTTCAGCATTTTGACGGAATGGTTTACCACCAGTTCCTCCGGGAAATTCAGCTCCTCCAGCAGGCCAATGGCCAGATCATGCCGTCCCACATCCGTATCCACATGGGCGTCGCTGCCCATGACCACCGGAACCTGATACTGCATGCAGAGCTTCAGCATTTCCACGTCCTGGGGCTTCGTTCCTTTTCTGGAGCCGCCCGGCCGCAGGGAATTATCATTGAGCTCCAGCATTACATGGTACTCTTTTGCCGCCTGCACCAAAGCTGTGAAATCCACCGGATATCTGGGGTCGTCCGGATGTCCCAGAATATTCACATAAGGATTCTTCATGGCATTGACACAGGCCTCCGTATTGAACTCCCTGCTGCCCGGATTGATACAGGGAATATGCAGGCTGGCAATGCGAATATCCAACTGACGCAATGTAGCCGGATCCAGATCTACTCTTCCCTGCTCGTCCAGAATATTCAGCTCCACTCCCATCATCAGCTCCACATCATAGGCATGCCGGTCTACCACTTTCAGATTCCGGAAATAGATCCCCTGGCAGCTACCTGCCATGCAGGGCGCATGCTCGGTAATCGCCAATAATTCCAGCCCCTTTGCCGCCGCGGCCGCCGCATTTTCCCGAATCGTGCTGAAGGCGTGTCCGCTGGCTATCGTATGTGTGTGCGTGTCCATTCTGTCATGAATCATGATAAGCTCTCCCTCTCCGTTTATACTGCTATTATAGGCTCTACCCGAAAGAAATACAAGAACATGTTTTCTCTTGGGCCTTTTTATGTTATACTGGACGCCTAAAGGAGGAACCATCATGAAACAAACAAAAAAATCCCGCCGTTCATCCAACCGAATCGGCATCAAAATCACCGCTGTTGTTCTGCTGATACTCCTGGCCCTTGCCGGATGGAAGCTTACAGCCGGACGCATAGCCCGGGAAGAAGATCCCGGCCCTGCTGAAGAAACCCTTCCAAAGCCAGAGGAGGACGCCTCTGCTTCTGAACATACACAGAAACCCGAAACTGATACCTCGACGGAGCTTACAGCCGCCGAGCAGCAGGCTTCTTTTCTCCCTGACTATACCAGCGCCCCGCTTCTTAACACCACCCCCATCCGCTGTCTTTCCCTGGAGGTAGGTGCCACTGCGGACGAACTGCGCTTTAACTGGCTTTCCCCCAGTGCTTCAAAAGGACAGGTCCGCTGGACGAATCAGAGTTCCGGGGAAACACAGACCTTCGACGCCCAGTGCAGCCCTTCCACCACAGTACCCGGTTACTATGTCAATAAAGCCTCCGTTACCGGCTTTGCGGCGGACACCGATTACACCTACCAGGTAGGGAACGACGACGGTTGGTCCCCGGAATATTCCTACCATGCTCCCCAGGTCTCCGACAGTAACCTGACCTTCCTGGTCACTGCGGACGCCCAGATCGGCCAGTCTGAGGTGGAGGACGCCTCTGTAACCACCGAGCGCTGGGACAGTGTCCTGAACCGTCTCACCGACTACGTGCCGGAGGCTTCCTTCCTGTTCCATGTGGGCGACCAGGTGGCAGACTACGGAAGTGAAGAGCATTATGAAATGTATCTGGAACACCTGCCCCTCTACCGGATCGCCCTGGCTCCCGCCGTGGGCAACCACGATGTGCCCAATGCCTACAGCATGGAGGAAAACGGCCATCCGGGCGGCCTGTATTTCTACGAGCACTTCAATGTGCCCAACCGCTCTTCCATGGGACAGAGCCAGTACGACAAGGACGGTAACTATTACTTTATCCGCAGCAATGTACTCTTCATCGTACTGAACAGCAGTACCAGCCAGGGCGAAGCTGTCCAGGAGCAGTATGTGGCTCAGGTGGTGGCTGAACATCCCCAGGTCAAATGGCGGATCCTGGCCCAGCATTACCCGGCCTATCCGGCCGCCGAGGACTCCCATACCGGTGCCAAGGAATACCTGGCCCGCATCGCCATCGACAATGACATCGACCTGGTGCTGGGCGCTCACGACCACGTCTACTCCCGAACCGCCTTTGTAAACCGGGACTGCGAGACCTACAATGACTACGACTATGAGCCCGGCGCCGTGGTATCGAATCCCGAAGGCACCATGTATGTGACCTGCGGTACCTCCAGCGGCTGCCTGTACCATTTTCCTGAGGAGGAAATGCGTATCGTCTACAGCGGCCAGCCTGACACGCCCATGGCTATCCGCTTCGACGTGACTGACAGTGAGTTGCACCTGCGTGCCTACCTGATGGATACCTGGACGGTTTACGACGAATACACCATTCAGAAGGACTAATTCTCTGTCCCAGTTTTATGATAAAAAATCCCATATTAAAAGCAGCGCGGAACCGGTTTCTTTCATAGCTTCCGGTTCCGCGCTGTTCTGTATTTTGTATTCTTTTATTTCTTCGCCTGCTCCGCGAATTCTGTGGTCACCAGCTCCTCATAGGGCACTCTGGTCTCCAGTTCTCCCGCTTCCGCCAGGATATCCTGCAGAAGCTCAAAGCTCTTCTTCTCAAAAATCAGATTATCCTTCCAGGTATCCTGCTCATAATAACGGGTCACAATCGTGGTGATATCCGCGAGATCCGTCTCCGCAAACTGGGGCGCGATGACCTTCGCGATCTCCTCCGGCGTATGGTTCCGCACATAATCCATTCCTTTCTGAAGTCCGTTAGTAAAGCCCTGAATGACTTCCGGATGGGCTTTCAGATAACTCTGCTTCGCGCTGTAGGCCGTATAGGGCACATATCCGGAATCCACCCCAAGCGACGCCACCACATAGCCTTTTCCTTCTTTTTCCAAAGTCGAAGCACCCGGCTCGAATTCTACGGTAAAATCTCCCTGTCCACCGGAGAAGGCTGCGGCAGTGGAGCCGAAGTCGATGCTTTGGTCGATATTCATGTCGGTGGTTGGATCAAGATTGTGTTTTTTCAAAATATATTCGAAAACCATTTGTGGCATACCACCCTTCCGTCCTCCCAGAACATCCTTCCCCTTCAAATCTGCCCACTCAAAATCCGGCATGGCCTCTCTGGCTACCAGGAAGTTTCCGGCCCGCTGGGTGAGCTGGGCGAAGTTCACGATGTAATCGTCTGGATTCTGATTGTAGACATAGATGGAGGCTTCTGAGCCCATAAAGCCGATGTCGGCTTCGCCGGAAAGGACGGCGGTCATGACTTTATCGGCCCCAAAGCCGGTTACCAGATCGAGGTCGATACCCTCTTCCGCAAAGTAGCCTTTCTCAATGGCTACGTACTGGGGCGCGTAGAAGATGGAATGGGCTACCTCGTTCAGTGTAACCTTGGTCAGGCCGTCGGGCGCTGTACTGTCCGAACCGCCGCAGCCTGCGGCGGCCAGGCTGCCAATCAGAAGCACACCTGCCAGCAGGGTGGAATATTTCTTTTTCATAATGGGAATCCTCCTTTTTCCGAATACTATATAGTATACGGACGTTGGAAAAAGGTGAATTCTGCCTATCTACATACAAACATTTCCTATCGGTTTCTTAGTACTCCACTCTCACCAAAAACAGCCCCTGCCCCGGGGCCATCACGCCGGCCTGCTCCCGGTCCAGGGATTCCAGGATCATAGCCATGTCTTCCGGGGTTTTCCTGTGCAGTCCCACTTCCACCAAAGTTCCGGTGAGAATTCGGACCATGTGATAAAGGAAGCCGTTACCGGTGAAAGAAAGGGTAATATCCGCACCAGTCTGCTCGATCTCGATGGCTTCAATGGTGCGGACTGTGGACTTTTTGCCGCGTTTAATGGAACTGAAAGCCTTGTAGTCGTGGATTCCGGTGAGTTCTGCAGCGGCACGGCGCATGGCGGGCACGTCCAGGGGCTGATCGATAGCCCAGGTGTAACGACGGTCGAATACATTATGGACGGGGCTGTTCCAGATATGGTAGCTGTAGGTCTTCCGCACTGCGTTCAGGCGGCTGTGAAAGCGACCGTCCACTTCTTCGGCAGAAATAACGCCGATATCTTCGGGCAGGTAATGATTCAGCTTTTCCAGCAGTTCGCCGCATGGCATCTGTGACCGGGTTTTAAAGTTTGCCACCTGCCCCAGGGCGTGGACGCCTGCGTCTGTGCGACCGGAGCCGGCCAGTTCAATTTTTTCGCCCAGCAATCGGCTCAGCACGGCTGTCAGTTTGCCCTGTATGGTATTTTCATCGTGTTCCTGGCTCTGCCAGCCGCTGTAACGGGTGCCGTCATATTGCACTACGATTTTTATATTTCTCATAAAATATACTTTCCCTTTCTGTTTTTTTCGTGTATCATAATATCTGAAATGTAGATTCCATGTTTTCTGAACAGATACTTTAAAAGCATCATGGAATCCCGCTCCGTGAAAAACTTTGCTATCTTTATTTTATACTGAGGTGAATCGTTATGTTTGGTCTGATTTTTGAACTTATCGTATTTATTGTCATTATCAGGGCTGTCCTGGATTCAAAAAAGAACCGGCAGCGGAGACAGCAGAATTCTCAGGGTTCCACTCCGCCCCCTGTGGCAAACCGGCCTGCGGCTACGCCTTATAAGCCGCCGGTGCCCAATAAACCGGCTTCCAAAAAACAGAAAACCGGCTGGACGCCCAAACCCGAGAAGACAAAAACCGTGGTTCCGAACCGGCCGAATCCGGCGAAAGAAGCGTCACCCGCTGAGGCTTCCGCCCGCACCTTCATCGAGCCCACCAAGCGTTATCGCGCGCCCCACAATGCAGGTGAGCGCTATGAAGAATGGATGCCTGTTCCGGAAGGGAAAAAAGTCTGCCGCTGCGGCTACTGCGCCGCGGACAATTTGATTCCCAAAGGCGCGGATCCCGGAAATTATACCTGCTATTTCTGCAGAGAAGAACTGTAAATTTGAGAGATGAAGCAAACTGTTCCGCCTTGCTTCATCTCTTTTATATTATTTCACTTTCTGAATCGGCCCCGTCTTATGAGACGCGCTTCATATTCTTCTGAATCCACTCTTCCGACTCCGCCAGCCTCCGGTCCAGTTCCTCCGCATGTTCCCGCCCCACGGCCTCCTTCATAAATGCGTACTCATCCATCAACCCCTGTCCATGGGGAACCAGATATGCCCCGGAATCACTGCCAAGACCCATATGCGCACCCTGTTCAAAGGCGAACCGCACTGCACTCCTCTGCCGCCCCAGAATGGCTTTTACCTGCTCATCCGGAAAACGGCCGCAGCCAATCAAATTTCCAGTAGGCGCAAAAGTAGGTACCCAAATGGTATGTGATTCCGCAAGCTGACACAGCGTATCCTTTTCCATATAATTTCCGTGCTCCAGGGTATCCACACCTGCATCCAGGGCAGCCCGTACGGCAGCATCTCCATTTCCGTGGGCCATGACCCGAAGCCCGGCATCGTGGGCTGTCCCGATCATATAAGAAATATCAGAACCGTCGATTCCTTTCTCCGTCAGCTTTCCGAAAGTGTCAAACTCCATAATCCCACTGATCATAATCTTGATAAAATCCGCTCCCCGCTCCTTCGCTCTTTTCACCAGCTCCCGATAGCCTGCTTTGTCATCAAAGGGCAGGCCCACGATCCCGCCGTAATGCCCTCTCCTGTGAATGGCGAAAATCGGCGACCGATAATCAATGCCATATTCCCCGGCCAGCTCCCTGGCCCGCTCCGACACACCGTAAGCGTCTCCACCATCCCGCACGAAGGTAATACCTGCCTGCTGCCAGGCCGACAGATGCTCCCGGATAACCGCCTCATTTGGCCTCTCCTTATGCAGCGCCACCGCCGCCTTATAATTTTTTCCATCCATGATCACATGGGCATGACACTCTCCAAACATCGAAAATACGCCTCCGTTTTCTGATTTACCCTGTAGGATTTCTTCACTTTTTTCTTCTCTGTCAAGTGTACCCAAATGCCCGAAAAAAGTCAATCTTTCGCCCTGTTTGTGATTGACACCGATTCCCGTTTGTGATACTCTAAACCCAGCCGCAGTAAAGCGGCAGAGTACCGTCTGCGGACGGGTTTCCAATCTATTTTAATCATTTTTGGAGGTATCACAATGAACAAGGGTACAGTTAAGTGGTTCAACAATCAGAAGGGTTACGGTTTCATCTCTGACGAGCAGGGAAATGACATTTTCGTACACTTCTCCGGTATCAATTCTGATGGATTCAAGTCTCTGGAAGAGGGTCAGGCAGTAGAGTTTGACGTTGTTGACGGAGCAAAGGGACCGCAGGCTACCAACGTAACCAAGTTATAATCAGCCGTAAATCATGTGCCTTTTTCTAATATACAGACTGAACAGTTTCTGACTAGAAAGAAAGCATCGTAATTAAAAGCAGATTAGAAAAGAGGAGCCGCTTCTGTGATAACTCACAAAGCAGCTCCCCTTTTTTCTTTGCAGAACTTCATCTGAATTTTCGCAATTATTTCGCAACTGGTCAGTTCAGTGTAACTGGTCAGGTATTGAGCAGTTACATTATTTCAATAATTCCTTCAAAATCTCATTGACTTTACCCGGGTTCGCCTTTCCTTTCATCTCTTTCATGGTCTGGCCCACCAGGAAGCCCAGAGCCTTCTCCTTGCCGCCCTTGTAATCAGCTACGGACTGGGGATTGGCCGCCACGATGCGCTCGATGGTTTCACGCAGGGCGCCCTCGTCGTTGACTGTCTTCAGCCCCTTCTCCTCCACATACTTCTCCGGATCCACATCCTCATGGAAGATATGCTCAAAGACCTCTTTGGCTACACTGCTGTTGATGGTTCCGGCGTCCGCAAGCTCGATAAGCTTTGCCAGGTGCTCCGGGGAGAATCTCATATCCTCCGGCTCCTGTCCGGCCTCCTTTAAGAGACGCATGGTCTCCACCATCAGCCAGTTGGACACCTTCTTGGGCTTCTTACAGATGGCTGTGGCCGCCTCGAACATATCCGCCATCTGCTTGGATCCGGTCAGAATCTGCGCGTCGTATTCCGGGATCTCAAACTCCTCTTTATAGCGCTTCAGCTTCTCGGTCCGCAGCTCCGGCTGACAGGCCTTGATTTCCTCCAGCCATTCCTCGCTGATGTCGATGGGAACCAGATCAGGCTCCGGGAAATAACGGTAGTCCTGGGCGTCCTCCTTGGAACGCATGGCGTGGGAGCTTTCCTTGTTATCATCCCAGCGACGGGTCTCCTGGATCACCTGCCTGCCTTCCTTCAGAAGCTCAATCTGGCGCTGGCGCTCGCCCTCAATAGCGCGGCCGATGGCCTTGAAGGAGTTCAGGTTCTTCATCTCGGTACGGGTGCCGAATTCCTTCGCGCCTACCTCACGGACAGACAGGTTCACGTCCGCACGCATGGAGCCCTCCTGGAGCTTGCAGTCGGACGCGCCCAGATACTGGATGATCAGACGCAGCTTATCCAGATAGGCAATGACTTCTTCCGCGCTTCGCATATCCGGCTCGGATACAATCTCGATCAGCGGCACGCCGCTTCGGTTATAATCCACTAACGAACAGTCTTCCCACTCGTCATGAATGAGCTTGCCGGCGTCCTCCTCCATGTGAATCTCATGGATGCCGATTTTCTTGGAACCGGTCTCCGTCTCGATTTCCACATAGCCGTCCCGGCAGATGGGTGCATACAGCTGAGAAATCTGATAGTTCTGAGGGTTATCCGGATAGAAATAGTTCTTCCGGTCGAATTTACTGTGACGGGTGATGGTACAGTTGGTGGCCAGACCTACAGCCATGGCGTACTCTACCACCTTCTTGTTCAACACCGGCAGGGAACCGGGCATACCGGTACATACCGGACAGGTGTGAGTGTTGGGCGCTCCTCCAAATGCGGTGCTGCAGGAGCAGAAAATCTTGGTCTTGGTGGCCAGCTCTACATGAACCTCCAGACCGATGACGGTCTCATACTGTTTACTCATTTTCTCCACTCCTTCCTAATCTCTCTTACCCTCAAAGGCCGCCCGGCCCCGGCTGCACTCGTAGGCATAAGCTGCCCGGATGATGTGCTCCTCTTTAAAACAGTCGCCCAGAAGCTGCAGACCGATGGGCAGTCCTTTTGTATCCATGCCGCAGGGCAGGCAGATACCGGGAAGTCCGGCCAGGTTCGCGGAAATGGTGTAGACATCGCCCAGATACATCTGAAGCGGATCAGACAGGGATTCGCCAAGCTTCGGCGCAGTAGTCGGAGCCGCCGGTCCCAAAATCACGTCATATTTTTCAAAGGCACGGTCGAAGGCCTGACGAATCAGAGCCTTGGTGCGCAGGGCTTTCAGATAATAAGCATCGTAGTAACCGGAGCTTAACACGAAGGATCCCAGCATAATCCGGCGCTTCACCTCCGGGCCGAAGCCCTCGGAACGGGTCTTCTTGTACATGTTGTGAAGACCTTCGTACTCCTCGGTACGGTAGCCGTATTTCACGCCGTCGAAACGGGCCAGGTTCGAGCTGGCCTCGGCGGAAGCGATGACGTAGTAAGCGGGGATGGCGTAATCCACCAGGCTTAAATCAAACTCTTCCACCACAGCGCCCTTCTCCTCCAGAACCTTCGCGGCCGTCTTCACTGCCGCAGCCACCTCCGGATTCAGGCCTTCGCCGAAATAGTCCCGCGGAATACCGATACGCAGACCTTTCACATCATCTTTTAAAGCAGATGTAAAATCATAGGATTCACGCTTCACGGAAGTGCTGTCTTTCTTATCATAGGAAGCGATGGCCTCCAAAAGCAGCGCGCAGTCCGTCACATCCTTTGCCACCGGTCCAATCTGGTCAAGAGAAGAGCCATAGGCAATCAGACCGTAACGGGATACAGTTCCGTAGGTAGGCTTAATGCCGGTGATGCCGCAGAAAGAGCTGGGCTGACGAATGGATCCGCCTGTATCGGAACCCAGGGCGCAGGGCGTTTCACCGGAAGCCACTGCTGCGCAGGAGCCGCCGGAGGAACCGCCCGGTACATGTTCAGTGTTCCAGGGATTTCGGGTCACTCCAAAGGCGGAAGTCTCAGTGGTGCTTCCCATGGCGAACTCGTCCATGTTGGTCTTGCCAATCACGACCATTCCGGCTTTTTCCAGATTCAAAACCGCCTCTGCGGAATAGGTTGGCTCAAAGTTGTAAAGGATTTTGGAAGAACAGGTGGTCTTAAGACCTTTTGTACACATATTGTCCTTGATGGCAATGGGAACGCCTGCCAGCGGACCGGTGAGCTCCCCGCTGTCGATGCTCTTCTGCACCTCTTCCGCTCTTTTCAGGGCTCCTTCCTCATCCACGGTGACAAAGCTATTCAGAACCTCATCCTGTTTTTTGATCTCAGCCAGGGCTGCTTTCACGGCGTCCACGGCTGTCATTTCTCCGGCTTTGATCTTCTGTCCGATCTCTGCCGCTGTCATTTCACGAAATTCCATTCTCTGTCACCTCCTACTCTACGGTCTTCGGTACCATATACATACCGTCTTTGACCTTGGGCGCATTGGCCAGCATCTCCTCGCGGTCGTCGCCATTTTCCACCTGGTCCTCCCGGAATACGTTGCTCACGGGAAATACGTGGGACATGGGTTCCACGCCTGCGGTGTCCAGCTCGTTCAGTTTATCAATGTAATCCAGCATCCGGCCCATATCCTTCTTGGCCGCCTCTTTCTCCTCGTCGGACAGCTCCAGCTTCGCCAGAATGCCTACATATTCAATTGTTTCATCAGAAATTATATTTGCCATGTTTTCTCCTTTACTCCGCAGTGCACGCTCGATTTTGCTTCGCAAAACCTCGCTTTATGGGCTTCGCCCTATAGCCTGCCATAAAAAGTCATTGCTTCCTGCAAGCAGGCGCACTGCCTTTTTACGGCAGGCTGCACTGCTCATTGCCAACGCTAAGGCTCCAGACGACTTAAGTCGCGCGGGAATAATGTTGTTTCACGTACATTGTCTTCGCCTACCAGCTTCATGGTCAGGCGCTCCAGACCGATACCCAGTCCGCCGTGGGGCGGCATACCGTATTTGAAGGTATCCAGGTACTGCTCCATGCCCTCCTCGGTCATACCTCTGGCCGCGATTTTGTCCAGCAGCATCTGATAATCATGGATACGCTGGCCGCCGGTAGTGATCTCCAGGCCGTCGAACAGCAGGTCAAAGCTTAACGTAAACTTCGGGTCTGCCGGGTCGTCCATGGCGTAGAAGGGACGCTTCTTGGACGGATAATGGGTGACAAATACAAAATCGGAACCATACTCCTCTTTGAAATAACGTCCGATCAGCACTTCTTCCTCCGGCTCCAGGTCGTAGGGGTTGCGGATCTTATGGCCGTATTTCTCGGAAGCCAGCTGCTTCGCCTCGTCAAAGCGGACCGCCGGAATCTTGTCAGCCTTCGGTAAGGTAATGCCAAGAATCTGAAGCTCCGGCGCATAGTCGGTCTCCAGCATTTTCAGCATATACTGGATAAAGCCGGTCTCCATGGCCATGATATCCTCAAAGCTGTCGATGTAGCCCATCTCGAAATCCAGGCTGGTGTACTCGTTCAGATGGCGCTTGGTGTTGTGCTTCTCCGCACGGAATACCGGACCGGTCTCAAAAACCCGGTCAAATACGCCCACCATCATCTGCTTATAGAACTGGGGGCTCTGTGCCAGCACGGCCGGGCGATGGAAATAATCCAGACGGAACAGGTTCGAGCCGCCCTCGGCTCCCTTGGCTCCGATCTTCGGGGTGTGAATCTCGGTAAAGCCCTGGCTGTAAAGAAAATCCCGGAAGGCTCTTACCACGCCCTCCTGAATCCGGAACTTGGCACGCTCTCTCACATTCCGGAGGGAAATGGATCTGCGGTTCAGCTTGGCGTCCAGAGAGGTGTTCAGCTTCCATTTGGCTATGGGCAAGGGCATGGGCGCGGCCGGCTCGGATAATACGGTGATGCCGGTCAGACGAAGCTCCACGCCTTGGGGCGCGCGCGCTTCTTTGTGAATCGTTCCCTCTGCCACGATGCTGGAAGCCTCTTTCAGTGTCTTCAGGTCGAAAGCTGTCACGCCTTCTTCAAAGACACACTGTAAGAGTCCGTCCCGCCGTCTCAAAATCACGAAGGCTACCTCGCCCATGTCGCGAATGGTATGAACGGTTCCCTCGATTTTTACGGTCCTGCCTTCCATGCCCTCTGCGGTCACTGCCGCCAGATCTACGGTTTCCTTTTCTTTCACTCCTGTCATGAATTCCATCATTTTTACCTACCTTTCGAATATTTGCCTTTTCAGGCTTAAAGCTCTTCCGGGCAGGTATCAGATAGAATCCTGCTTTGCAGGATTCTCCGCCTGCGGTGGGTCGCCTAAGCGACAACATCCACTCCGCCGCAGTGCGATCCCCCGGAGGGCTTTTGCATAGCCGGAATTTCCTGCTATACAAAAAGAACCCCGTCCCGGAATATTCTTATTCCGGGACGGGGTTTCGTATTCAAATGAAATCCCGCGGTACCACCCGCATTGAAATGCGTCCGCTCTTTCGTCAGGCTCACATTTCCTCTTTTATGCCCTTAACGTGGACAGTTCCGTACCGGCCTACATCCGAATCTGATAAATGTGTTCGGAATTCGACCGATCTGCTCCCAAGTGTTCCCACGATGGTACTGTTCACTTCATTCACAATACCTCGCGGGATAATGAATGTGAAAAGTAACATCAAGATTTCCTAATCCAAATAGCGCTCTCAGTCGGTGACGCCATATTCCTGTCGGCCTCTGAAAATCCGAGTCTTGTTCTTTGCATTTCGTTATAGTATAATCGTTTGTAGCTGTTACAAACTTTTTATGCGAGAAATATAGCACACCTGATTTTCGATTGCAAGTCTTTTTTTCAGACTTCTTTGCGGTTTCAAATTTTTTCCGTGTCAGGTTTCTTTCTCCGAAATATTTTTCGTATTAACGTATTAAAATCTTAAGAATAAGGAGTAACTGATTATGGAACATCTGTACATACCCCCTGATTATTCCTCTGCCCTGGGTCTTTATGACACCCAGGTGGCCATCAAGACCGTCAAAGACTTCTTCCAGCAGTCCCTGGCGGAGCAGCTTTACCTGCTGCGCGTGTCCGCGCCCCTGTTCGTCACCCCGGAATCCGGCCTAAACGACAACCTGAACGGCGTGGAGCGTCCTGTCACTTTCGGCATCAGAGAGCAGAATGAGCGCCCGGCCGAAATTGTACATTCTCTGGCCAAATGGAAACGCAACGCCCTGAAGCAGTACGGCTTCCACATCGGCGAGGGGCTCTACACCGACATGAGCGCCATCCGCCGGGACGAGGACACCGACAATATCCACTCCATCTACGTGGATCAGTGGGACTGGGAGAAAATCATTCTGAAAGAGGACCGCAATGTGGAGTATCTGAAAGAAACTGTCCGCAAGGTCTACAAGGCCCTGAAAAAGACTGAAAAATACATGGCCATCCGCTATGATTACATCGAAGAGATTCTTCCCAAGGAGATTTTCTTCATCACCACCCAGGAACTGGCCGACCTGTATCCGGATAAGACTCCCAAGGAGCGGGAGGACGCCATTACCAAGGAAAAGGGCGCTGTCTTCCTCATGGAGATCGGCGACAAGCTGGCAAACGGCGAGCCCCACGACGGCCGTGCCCCGGACTACGACGACTGGCACCTGAACGGTGATATCCTCGTATGGTATCCGGTTCTGGGTCACTCTCTGGAGCTGTCCTCCATGGGTATCCGCGTGGACGAGAACTCCCTTGCCCGCCAGCTGAAGCTGTCCGGCTGCGAGGATCGGGCCAAGCTGCCCTTCCAGAAAAACATTCTGGAAAAGAAACTGCCCTACACCGTCGGCGGCGGCATCGGACAGTCCCGTATCTGTATGTTCTATCTCCGCAAGGCTCACATCGGCGAGGTCCAGGTATCCATCTGGCCCGACGAGGTGCGGGAGAAATGCGCACGGTATGGAATTAATTTGCTGTAAAGCCCTATCTGATACAACTGATGCTTTTATAATTAAATGGAGCATTCCCCGGAAACTCACGATTTCCGGGGAATGCTCCATTTTGATACAGTTTGAACCGTCAATTACCTCATCCGCTTTATAAAGCTTTAATTCTCTCCAGCGCCTTCACCGTATTCTCATAGGATCCAAAGGCTGTCAGCCGGAAGTATCCTTCTCCGCTGGGTCCGAATCCGGATCCCGGTGTTCCTACCACGCCTGCGTTCTCCAGCAGGTAATCGAAGAACTCCCAGGAATTCATCTTATCCGGCGTCTTCAGCCAGATGTACGGGGCGTTTACGCCGCCGGATACGGTATAGCCCGCATCCTTCAGACCTGTCAGGATGGTCTTCGCATTGTTCATATAATAGCCCACCTGTTCCTTCAGCTGAGCCTTGCCTGCCTCAGAATAAACCGCTTCGCCTGCCCGCTGTACGATATAGGGCGCTCCGTTATACTTGGTTCCGTGACGTCTTGCCCACAGGGCATGGAGGGACACATCGCCGCATTTCAGTTCCTTGGGAATAACCGTGTAGCCCAGACGTACGCCTGTAAAGCCTGCGTTCTTGGAAAAACTCTTCAGTTCGATGGCGCAGGTCTTCGCGCCCTCGCACTCATAAATGGTGTGGGGCACATTCTCTTCAGAAATATAAGCCTCGTAAGCCGCATCGTAGATGATGACCGCTCCTACCTTATTGGCATAATCCACCCATACCTGCAGCTGATCCTTTGTGATCGTGGAACCGGTCGGGTTGTTCGGAAAGCACAGATAAATCAGATCCGGTGTCTCCTTGGGAAGCTCCGGCGCAAAACCATTATCTGCGGTGCAGGGCATATAGATCACATCACTCCACCTCTCGGTCTTCGGATCGTAAGTACCGGTACGGCCCGCCATTACATTGGTATCCACATAAACCGGATATACCGGGTCGCAGACTGCGATCTTATTGTCCAGGCTGAAGATCTCCTGGATATTGCCGGAATCGCATTTCGCGCCATCACTGACGAAGATCTCATCCGGCTGAATGTCCGCCCCCCTATCCTGATAATCATTTTTGGCAATGGCATTGCGCAGAAATTCATAGCCCAGATCCGGCGCATAGCCGTGGAAGGTCTCCGCATGACCCATCTCATCCACCGCCTTGTGCATAGCCTCAATGATGGCCGGAGCCAGGGGCTGGGTCACATCGCCGATACCCAGACGAATGATAGTCTTTTCCGGATGTTCCGCAGAGTAAGCGGCTACCTTCTTTCCGATGGTGGAAAAGAGATAACTTCCCGGAAGTTTCAGATAATTTTCATTTACTTGATACATAATATTCACTCCTCTTTGTGCCGCCGGCACATGAATTTTTTCACGCTTCTAGCGTCCCTGGACGCTCTTCCTCAATTCCTCCGGATCAAACTCTCCGGTAAATGCCGTTGCCGCCGGGCCGGTCATATAGACACAGTTGTCCGTCTCATCCCAGCAAATCTCCAGGTCGCCGCCCAAAAGATGCACGGTCACTTCCCGCTCCGCATAGCCGTTCAGAATGGCCGCCACCGCAGTGGCGCAGGCTCCCGTTCCGCAGGCCATGGTCTCGCCGGAACCACGCTCCCAGACACGCATTTTCAGATTTTTATGGTCCATACGTTCCACAAACTCCGTATTCACCCGATCCGGGAAGCGCTCATGCCGCTCGAACTTCGGGCCGATTTCTTCTATCTTCAGATCGTCTACGCCATTCATAAATACCACTGCGTGGGGATTCCCCATGGAGACGCAGGTCATTTCGTAGACCTGATTGTCCACCACGATGGGTGCGGCCACCAGCTTGTCGCCTTCGCCCACCACCGGAATCTCATCCGGCTTCAGAATAGGTTCGCCCATGTTGACGCGAACCTTCTGTACCTTGCCGTCCTCTACCGTCAGTTTCAGGTACTTAACTGCCCCTCCGGAAATGACGCTGATCTCGGTCTGATCCGTCAGGCCGTTATCATAGACATATTTTGCCACGCAGCGGATGCCGTTACCGCACATTTTTCCGTAGGAACCGTCCGCATTGTACATGGCCATCTCGAAGTCTGCCTCCTCGGAAGACTGGATCAAAATCAGGCCATCGGATCCGATACCCTTGTGACGGTCGCTGACCAGACGCGCGATCTCCCCCGGATTCTCCAGACGCTCTTTCGTGCAGTCCATGTATACATAATCGTTGCCGATTCCGTGCATTTTCGTAAATTTCATTTTTATTATTTCCTCCCTTCATTCTGATGCGGCGGACGTTCAGCCGCGCCATTCGCAAAACCGCTCCTGCGGAGCTCCCCGCTGCTCCGCAGCTCATTTTTGCTCATGACATGGCGCTCATCTCATGGTTCTGCACAGGCAGATTCTTATGCAAGCATAAAATCTGCCCATGCAGAACCATGGCTGAACTAGTAACGCATCATGCTGAGCACCATCTCCGCTGTCTCGATCAGGTTTGTTCCGCTGTCCATGCTGCACTTTTGTATGTAGCGGTGGGCCTCCTCCTCGGTCATGCCGTTTCGCTCCATGAGAAGGGTCTTGGCCTCGTCCAACACCTTTCGTTCTTCCTCGGAACGCACCTTCGGCATGGACTTCCGCTTCTTTCTGCGGCGCTCCACACCCGCCACCATCATTTCCAGCGTATTCAAAAGATCCTGAACCTTCAGCGGCATCGCTACACACATGATACCAGATCCCGCACACTCGCTCAAGACCCTTTGGGACGCCAGCAGCAGCATTTCAAAATGGGCAGGAAGACAAGCTGCCAGCTCCGCATATACCATATCGGGGTATTTGTAGCTGCAGACCAGAATTCCGTCGCCCAGGCCATTGGCGCTGGCCAGAGCCTGGGCGCCCGTGGTACAGACCGCAGAAACCCGGAATCCATGACGAACCAGCAGATTCCGGATGTTCTTCGCATCTTCTATTTTCGGAAATAATACAATTACATTCGTCACACATTACACCTCCCGGAAATTTCTTTATCCTGAGGTGTCCGTTAGAAACGATACAGATACTGAGCGATCTCCCACTGGGAAACCTGGGAACAATAATCCTCCCATTCCTTCTTTTTGGCCGCAATATATCCCTTGCAGAGTTCTTCTCCCAGCACCTCTTTCACCAGCTTATCCTGTTCCAGTCCCAGGATAGCCTCCGCAAGATTCCGGGGCAGCGGCTCGATGCCCAGACATTTGCGCTCCTCATCAGTCATCTTCCGCACATCCTGATTTACCGGCTTGGGCGGCTCGATCTGATTCCGGATACCGTCCAGCCCCGCTGCCAGACTGACCGCCAGCGCCAGATAGGGATTGCAGGAGGGATCGGGACTCCGAAGCTCGATACGGGTACTCTCACTTTTCTGAGCCGGAATTCTTATCATCTGGCTACGGTTCACGGGGGACCAGGAAATGTAAGACGGAGCCGTAAATCCTGCTCCTGTCTGAGCCGGGAAGATCCGTTTATAAGAGTTCACCAATGGATTCGTAATGGCAGACAGTCCCTTCGCGTGCTTCAGAAGTCCGCCAATAAACCAGTAAGCCTCCTTACTCAGGCCATAAGGATCATTCTCATCCGCAAAGATATTTTTACCGTCCCGGATCAGGGAAATATTTGTGTGCATGCTGGAGCCGTTTACGCCCGCCTGGGGCTTCGGCATAAAGGTGGCGTGCATACCGAACCTCTTGGCAATGGTCTTCACCGCCAGCTTGAAGGTCATGATATTATCTGCGGAAAGCAGGGCCTCGTCATAACGAAAATCAATCTCATGCTGGGCGGAAGCCACCTCATGATAGGAAGACTCCACCTCGAAGCCCATTTCCTCCAGGGTCAGAATAATATCCCTGCGGACATTTTCTCCCTGGTCAATGGGACTCACATCGAAATAGCCCGCCTTTTCATGACTGAACACGGTGGGATTGCCGTCGTCATCCGTGTGGAACAGAAAGAACTCGCACTCGGGTCCCACATCAAAACGGTAGCCCAGAGCTTCCGCTTCCTTCAGCACCTTTTTCAGAATATACCTGGAATCCCCCTCATAAGGCGTTCCATCCGGCTTCTGGATATCGCAGATGAGTCTCGCCACCTTTCCCTGCTGTGGCCGCCAGGGAAAGATGGCCAGTGTATCCAAATCCGGACACAGAAACATATCCATATCGTTGTCATGGAGGAAACCCTCCACGCAGGAACCGTCAAACACATACCGGTTATCCAGCGCCTTTTCCAGCTGGCTGGCCGTCACCGCCGCATTCTTCAGGTTTCCAAACAGATCCGTAAACTGCAGACGGATAAACTCCACATCTTCCTCTTCCACCAGACGCATAATATCTCTTTTTGTATAATGGCCCATTTTCTCTCTCCTCTTCCCGCGGTTCCCCGCCATGGCTTTTCTGATAAAAATATTCACCTGCAGGATCTGCCCCTGCAGATCCTTACGGATACTTTGTAACAAAAACAGAGGAGCCCCTTCCGGGACTCCCCTGTCGCAGACTTCCCCCTTGGAGAACGTCATTGTTCTGATTCAAAATATAACAGTCTGCGGTATGTTTGTCAATAATGAACTTTTTCAGCCTTTACGCTGTCTCTGTTCCTTTCTTCTTCCGGAACAGCTCCTTACCGGATGTGTACACAATAATCACACCAAGCAGCATCAGCAGGATGGCCAGCACCAACTGCAGGCCCTCTACCATGAATACGCCAGTTCCGGCGGAGAAAGCCTTTACCATGGCGATAGCTCTCTGTACCAGTGCAGTGAAGGTGACACAGAGCATCACAATCAGAGGCGGGAACAGGGTACGGTTTTCACGGCCGGTTACCTTCAGGAATACGCAGAGGGTAATCAGAACCAGAGCGCTTAAAAGCTGGTTTGCGCTTCCAAACAGCGGCCAGATATTAGCATAGCCGATCTGGGTCAGGATATAACCAATCAGCAGGGTAACAACAGTGGAAAAATACTTATTGCAGAGCAGCTTTCTCCAGCCTTCCGCATGTTCCATATCATCCACACTGAACAGTTCCTGGAAGGACATACGTCCGATACGGGCTACGGCATCCAGGCTGGTGAGAGCCAGGGCGGATACGCACATGGTCATGAAGCACTGGGCCACATAGACCGGCAGGCCGAACATTTCCAGGAATCCTGCTACGCCGTTGGAGAAGATCTGGAACGGAGTTCCCACTGCTGCAGTTCCGTCTGCGGATGCCGCAGCACCTGCCACACAGAGAGCCAAGACTGCCAGAAGGCTCTCCAGAACCATGGCGCCGTAGCCGACCTTTACCATATCCTTCTCATTTTCAATGGTCTTAGATGAAGTACCCGAAGATACCAGGCTGTGGAAGCCGGATACCGCGCCGCAGGCCACGGTGACGAACAGAATCGGGAACAGGTTGCCAAGCTTCTCATTCTGGAATCCGGTATAAACCGGAAGGTTCATGTTCGGATGTGCTACCAGAAGTCCGGCTACCGCGCCGAGAATCATGCCCACGAACATGAAGGTGGTCATATAGTCACGGGGCTGCTTCATCAGCCACATGGGTAATACAGACGCCAGGAAAATATAAGCAAAGGTCACATACAACCATGCGCTCTTGCCTGCTACCAGCGGCAGGTTCATGCCGAGAGCTAGGGAAGCCAAGGTGAAAAGCAGGCCCAGCACCACTTCCTTCCAGCCGTCCAGGTTAAACTTCTTCTGAAGTACTCCGAAGATGACCGCAAAGCCCATGAAGAACAGGGAAATGCTTCCGGCTGCGCCGTTTACATTTGCCAGTTCAGCCAGTACCGTAGCGCCCTCTTCGGTGACTGTGTAAGCATTGAAGGTTCCCGCTACCATATCGGCAAAGGCTGCGATAACAATCAGGGTGAACAGCCAGCAGAACAGCAGGAACAGCTTCCGGCCGGTCTTGCCGATATATTTCTCGATCAGCAGTCCCATGGACTTTCCTTCATTCTTAACACTGGCATACAGAGCTCCGAAGTCCGTCACAGCTCCGAAGAAAATGCCGCCGATGAGAATCCAGAGCAGTACCGGAAGCCAGCCGAAGGCCGCTGCCTGAATGGCTCCGGTCACAGGGCCTGCGCCCGCAATGGATGAAAACTGATGGGCGAATACCACCCAGCCGTTGGTGGGGACATAGTCCTGTCCGTCCTCTTTGGTTACAGCCGGTGTCTTGGCCTTGGGGTCGATGCCCCATTTCTTCGCCAGCCAGCGGCCATACAAGGTATAGCCGGCCAGCAGACATACTGCTGCGATTACTACGATAACAAGCGTATTCATAATGTTACTCCTCCTCGATGTCTTTCGATTTTACGTCTTTGGTTTCGCCTGCCTCATTATCAAATCATCTTTTTGTATCGCAGGGAATTCTATCGGAATTTCCTGTTATACAAAAAGCCTTCGTCTTCTCAGATTTCTCTGAAGAAGACGAAGGCTTTAAATCCTCCGCGTTACCACTTCTCTTGCTGACTCGATCGCTGTCAGCCTCTCAGTCATATCCTCGGCTCTGTCCGGTCTCTTCTGTATCCCGGCTGCTTCCCGATTGAACATGTGCCTCGATAACGGTGGGCTTCCGGTCCAAACTACTTTCTGTGGTATTTCATCTGGACTGCTTGCAGGGGATGAATCTTTTTCCTGCCTGTCCCCTCACACCAACCGGGAACTCTCTGAAAAGCATACTGAAAAAAAATCCTTGTCCTGTTCACTGCATTTGACGTATGAAACAGTATGCTTGCATTATAGTCCTCTTTTTTCAAAAGTCAAGAGAAGGATCCGAAAAATCCATGTATTTTTTTCGGTACAAAGTTTTTAAATAAACTTGGTCTTTTTCACTGTCTGCACAAATTCTGCGTTGTTCCGGGTCCGATCAAACATGTTCAGCACGTTCTCCACCGCATCCTCCGGTTTCAGACCGTTCAGTCCCTTTCGGATGATCTCGATGGCTTCCAGCTCTTCCGGAGTCAGCAGCAGATCCTCCCGTCTGGTACCGGATTTCGGGATGTCGATAGCCGGGAATACACGCTTTTCCTGAAGCTTCCTGTTCAATACCAGTTCCATATTGCCGGTTCCCTTGAACTCCTCGTAAATGACATCGTCCATTTTGCTTCCGGTATCTACCAGGGCTGTGGCCAAAATAGTCAGGCTTCCTCCCTCCCGCATATTCCGGGCTGCGCCGAAAAATCGCTTGGGCATATGCAGAGCTGCCGGATCAAGACCGCCGGACAGAGTACGTCCGCTGGGCGGAACCGTCAAATTATAAGCCCGGGCCAGACGGGTAATGCTGTCCAGCAGAATAATTACATCCTTGCCGCTCTCCACCAGACGCTTTGCGCGCTCGATCACCATCTCCGCCACCCGCTTATGATGCTCCGGCAGTTCATCGAAGGTGGAGTGGATGACTTCCACATTGGGTCCCTCGATGGCTTCCTTGATATCCGTAACCTCCTCGGGACGCTCATCGATCAGCAGAATCAACAGCCGCATATCAGGATGGTTCCGGGTCACGGACTTTGCCACATCCTTCAAAAGGGTGGTCTTACCTGCCTTTGGCGGTGACACGATCATGCCTCGCTGCCCCTTTCCGATGGGGGAAATCAGATCCACGATCCGCATGGCGGTGCTTCCGCCCGGCCGCTCCAGATGAATTCTCTGATTTGGGAAAATGGGAGTCAGATCTTCGAAATTTCTTCTTCTGGCTGCCTCCTCGGGGCGCATACCGTTCACAGTCTTCAGATACAACAGAGCCGCAAACTTCTCCGTCTGGGTACGCACCTTGATATTGCCACAGAGGATATCTCCGGTCTTCAGGTTGTATCTGCGAATCATGGCCGGATTAATGTAAATGTCGTTCTCTCCAGGCAGATAGTTGTCGCTTCGGATGAATCCGTAACCGTCTGCCAGCACCTCCAGGATACCGTTGGCTACCTGGCCGCTGTCCAGATTCACAGGCTGCTCCTGAGGCGTCTGGGCAGTCTGAGGCTGGGAGGCCTGACCGCCTCTTTCGTAACGTTCTGTTCTTTCGTAACGTTCCTGCCGTGCCGGACGTTCCGTTTTCTCATAGTGCTCCTGCCGCACCGAGCGCTCTGCTTTCTCATAGTGCTCCTGCCGCACCGGGCGCTCTTGCTTCTGCTCGGTACGTTCCGGATACGCCGGCTGCTGCGCTGCCTCCTCGTCTTTCTCCAGCATCAGTGCAATCAGATCGCCTTTTTTCATGGCGGAAGTACCTTTCATGCCTCTGGCCTTTGCTATCGCTTTCAGTTCTGCCAGCGGAAGTGATTCATACTGTTCCTTTGTCATTTCCTATCCTCCTGCTCTGTTTGTGCGCAATGGTTCGCAACATTGCAACTCCGTATTTTTATTAAATTCCGATCCATTTTGGTAGGTATCGTTTTTTCTTTAGGGAATTTCCGCCAGATTGGTTCGACGGGATGATCTTTTCAGATAGATTATAACTCATTTTTTTCCAATGTGCAAACGTAAATTTGCTTCACTTCTGTCAGAACTAATGCTAAAATGGACATATTACAGAACAAAATTACAGACAGGACGGTGTTACCTTTGATAAAAAAATGGATTCTCCCTCTGTATCTGTGGGCCCATCGACTGATGATGAAGGTCTGCTGGAATCTATTCATTCATTTCCCCCTGGACCGCCACAAGGTGGTTTTCAGTAATTTTAACGGCGGCGGCTACGGCGACAATCCCAAGTTCATCGCTCAGGAGTTCCTGCGGCGGAACTGCGGCTGGAAGCTCTACTGGGTATCCGCTTCGGATTATGACCTGCCGGAAGGCCTTACGCCGGTCCGGCCCAATACCATCGCCTTTGCCTGGCACATGGCCACGGCGGGAACCTGGGTGGACGATACCCGGAAGCTCTATTACTTTAAAAAGCGGCCCGGACAGTACTATATCCAGACCTGGCACGGGGGGCTGGGCCTGAAAAAAGTGGAAAAGGACTGCGAAGAAGCCCTTTCCAAAGAGTATGTGGCCTACGCCAAAATCGATTCCCGGAATATGGACCTTCTGCTGGCCTGCTGCCGCTGGGAAAGTGAATCCTACCGGGAAGCTTTCTGGTATGACGGCCCCATTCTGGAAAAGGGCATTCCCAAAAATGATATCTATTTTGAGGATCCTGCGCCTTATATCCGGAAGGTACATCAACATTTCGGCCTGCCGGAAGGCACGAAACTGGCCCTCTACGCTCCCACCTACCGGGACAGCCGTAAGACTGACATGTACAATCTGGACTACAGCCAGCTCCTTGCCACGCTGGAAAAGCGTTTTGGCGGAAGCTGGGCCGTTCTGGTACGGATGCACCCCAATGTCAGCTACAAGGACTACCCGCTGACCTACACGGACCGCATTCTGAACGCCAGTCCCTACGAGAATATGCAGGAGCTCCTGGTGGCCTCGGATATCATCATCAGCGACTACTCCGGCTGCGCCTTCGATTTTCCCATGATCGGAAAGCCCGGCTTCCTCTACGCCGAGGATTACGAGGAAATGAAGCGCACCAAGGACTACTATTTCCGGCTGGAGGACCTGCCTTTCACACTGGCCCTTACCAATGAACAGCTCATGGAGCAGATCAAACATTTTGATGAAAATGATTATCAGAAAAAGTGTCAGGAATTCTGCCATATGCTGGGCTTTTATGACAACGGACACGCGTCGGAGGCCGTGGTGGATCTGATTATGCAGAAAATGGATGTTTAACCTGCCTGGGTAAAAGCAGGTTATATCAAAATCAGGGGCTGTGCCATCTGGCACCAGCCCCTGGTTTTATTCTATCACCATATCCAGATCTTCGTAAATCCCGACCTGGATTCTTTCTCCGAACTTATGAAGTACCGGCACTCCGTCATCATCCTGCCGGTATACAATGACAGATTTCCGGATGGGATCCACGATCCAATATTCCCGGACTCCCGCCATCAGATACAGATTCATCTTTCTCAGATAATCCATCCGCTTGCTGGACGGCGACACAATCTCAATCACCCAGTCCGGTGCTCCGTGACAGCCCTTATGGTCCAGCTTATCCGGATCGCAGATCACGGAGATATCCGGCTCCACATAGGCGTCATTTCCCTTATCATCCTTCAGGAATACCCCAAACGGCGCCGGGAACACCTCGCATGTTCCGTGATGCGCGTCAATATAATTTCCTATCTTTTTGTCAAAGAAATGTACCAGTCTCTGATGTCCCGTACTGGGCGGCGCCATCATGTACAGCTCCCCCTTTATCAGTTCCGCCCTCTCGCCTTCCGGCAGGGTAAAGATATCTTCTATCGTATAAAATTCCTGTTTCATTAAAGGCATGGCCATACCTCCTTTATCGCTTCTTTCTCAAATTATAATCAATTTCTGTTCCGAAGTAAAGGCTTCCGCACTCCGGTAATATGCAATTTTATTTCATCACTTTTCGGAAATTCCGGAGAGATTTTCTCCTGTGAAATATAGAAATTCGATAAGATGAGAATAGCATCTTTTATGCTGGAATACAAGTTTTTTCATTCGACGATATTCGACAAAAAACTGCTGCTCAGATGCTTTTTCTATCCAAACAGCAGTTCCCCTTTTATCGTATTTTCCCTAAATCTCCCTTACACCCTTCTTCCCGCAAAAGTCCTCCATCACTCCCGCGATGGCCTTCGACACTTCCATGGAAATATAAGAATTATCCCGGCCGTTTTCGATAGCTTTCAGGAAGGCCACGATCTCGTAGCGGATTCCCTCGCCCTCCAGCTGATAGAAGTATCGCTTATTATTGGCGGGGTTCTCATAGCGAAGCTCAAAATAATCAGTCTTCCACCAGGGAGCAGGCACATAAATATATCCTTCCGTGCCGGAGACCACCAGGTCGCCCTCTGATTTGATTCCCTTTCCCACCAGAAGGGAGGCCGTGGCGTCGCCGTAGATGAAATTCAGCCGCGTAAAAGCATCATAAGTCTTTTCCGTATCTACATAATGGCTGATGATCTGCTTTTCCCGATACTCCGTACCCAGAAGCTGGAACACCGGCAGCAATGCCGTAGGTCCCCAGTCGTAGAGGCTGCCCCAGCTCTGGTTAAACTGTCCCTGGCTTTCCGTTCCCTGCTCCTTCAGCCTGGTACAGGCTGCGTCCACAGATACTACCTTACCGATACGTCCGCTTTTTGCCAACAAAAGCAAACGATAATAGGCTGTGGAATAAGCCGTCTTCACTGCTTCCATCAAAATACAATTCTTTTCGGCCGCCAGGGCAAAGAGCTCCTCACATTCCTTCACAGAAAGGGCCACCGGCGCTTCGCATAGCACATGTTTTCCGGATTCCAAAGCCCTTCTCACCTGCTCGTAATGCAGCTTCGGATGAGACAGGATATACATGGCGTCCGACTGCTCCAGAAGCTTCTCAAACTCCTCCCCGGAATCTCCGCAGATTCCCGACAGAGTCACGCCGTTCACATAGTTGCTTTCCTTTTCAAATTTTTTCAGATCCGAAGCCTCTCCGGCCATTCCCAGACGCACCTCTCGTCTGGCGCTCCGCAGCTGGGTGCTGGACACACCTTCCGTCCGGTCCAGATAAACAACCTTACAGTAGGCATTCAGATAATCAAACTTTCCTTTCCAGTCTGATCCCACCGCAAAAATATCGATATGGTATCTCTGGATATCATCAATCTTCTGGCCCTCATACTCCTCGATGATAATCTCATCCGCCAGTCCCGTGGCCCGCACGCCTTCGATGCGCTCCATCAGGGACTGCTGTACATTGATCTTGCCCCGGGTCTTATCAAAATCCTCGGCGGTCACGCCCACGATCAGATAATCTCCCAGCGCCCTGGCCCGCTCCAGCAGACGAATATGGCCGTAATGCAGCAAATCATAGGTTCCGTATGTGATCACTCTCGTCATAAAATCCCCCTGCGCTACTGCGCGTCCACCTCAAAGAATGCGTCCAGGAATATCTTCATGGCTTCTTTAGAACCCACCGATACACGGATATCGTCCTTCAAAAGCTCATTTCCATAGGGATGTACCAGCACCTGCTTCTCTTTTTCCAGGCGCTCCGCCACCTCCTTCGCATTATGATGAGGCTTCACAAAGATGAAGTTTCCACGGCAGTCCCGACACTCGTAGCCCTTTTTCCGAAGTTCCTCCAACGTATATGCCTTGCCCTCGTTTTCGATGCGGATCAGCTCCTCCACCATCTCCGGATGATCCAGAATCCGCTCCGCGAACAGCAGGGCAATGGAATTAGCGTCAAAGGTCAGGCGCGCGTTCTTCACATAATGGATAATCTCCGGGTTACTGATGATGACACCCAGGCGGCAGGCTGCCAGGGAGAACAGCTTGGAAAAGGTACGCAGTACCACTACATTTTCATCCTTCAGGGCATGCTCGATAAAGGTATTCGGGTAGAAATAATGATAAGCCTCGTCCACAATAACGATTGCGCCCACTTCTTTCGCCCGGGCAATAACCTGCCGCAGCTCCTCCTCGGTGTACACATTTCCTACCGGGTTGTTGGGGTTCAGAAGTACTACAATACGGGTATTGTCGTTAATCGCGTTCAGAATGTTCTCGATTTTGATAGTCAGATCCGGCTCATAGGCCACCGGCACATGCTTATACCCCAGGATGCTGCAGTTGACCCAGTACATCTCAAAGGAGGGAGCCACGGTTACGACCTCCTTGCCTACTTCACCGAAGGTCTCCAAAAGATACCGGATGGCCATATCGGAGCCATTGGTGGTCAGCACATTTTCATAAGCCGCGCCGATAAACTTCGCGTACTTATGCAGAAACCGGTCAGGCTCCGGATAGATCGCCAGGAATTCCGGAGTAATCTCCTTCAGCACAGAATCCACGAACTCCTTCGGCAGTCCCTCCGGGTTCTCATTCATGTCATAGCGGTGCATGCCGTAGCGATTCTGCATAGGGAATACGCGGACGGTGTTTTTTATATGTTCATTTACATGATAGTTCATACTGATACCTCCATTTATAATACTATCTTACAGCGCCACACCCAACATTGCAAGCACTGTGCCAATCACCGAATATACAAACAGATGCAGGCACAGGAGCGGCAGCGTATGCCGCCCGATAAATCCCATGGCTTTCTGAAGCCACTCCGTATGCTTCGTCTGATACAACACGCTGCACAAAACCATCACGATCAGAGATCCTGCCGTTCCCACCAGAAGATATACCGCCATGCTCCGTCCATAATCGCCCACAGACATATTCACACTGCCATTCCAGCGGGCTGCCAATACGAAAACTGCGAAAAGCAGAAGCAGATAAAGTGGCTTTTTTACCAGCTTTCCGACCCAGTCCTGCACTGCCGCCAGCTTGCCGATGATCAGGAAGGTCACCGCATAGAACGCGCAGTCGATGCTCCAGGGCAGCAAAACCGGGCTCATATAATGAAGAACAATGGCAATCATCAGATAGACTCCATTTCCCACAAAAGCCTTCCTGGAGTCGCCCTTCACCGCCTGCATCAGAAGCCAGAACAGCAGGTAGCTTACAAACATACAGGTCAGGAACCAGGTGGGCGCATTCAGAATCTGCATGAGATACACATTGGTAACAGAATCCATGGGCATCAGGCAGTTGCGGGAATACAGGACGCCCCACAGGTCATGCCAGCCGGCGCTGCCCTTCAGCAGGAAAAAGCATAACAGGAACAGATTATACCCCAGATATGGCACCAGCAACCGCTTCGCCTTCTTCTTCAGGAAGCTTCCAAAGCGCTCCTCCGGTTTATAGGAAAAGGTCATACCTGCCGTGATGAAAAAGATGGGCATATAGAACATACCCCCATAAAAGCTCACCGCCCCAAAGGAACGTCCCGTATGCACCAGCAGCACCACCAGAATTCCCACAGCTTTCACCGCATCCAGCCATGGAATTCTCTTCTTTTCCAGCTTCATCGTCTCCATTGTCATCACCTCGTTTTACCGGTAAAAAACCCGGAAAGCTTCCCGGTCAGCCAGCCGCTCACCGGCTCCAGATACCGATTGCTGAGCTCTGAAAGCACCAGCACCAGCCCGAAGGTACACAGGAAGTTCAGTCCCACCAGGATTCCATAGCTCATTTTTCCGTACAGACCCAGGAACAGCCAGCAGGAAAAGGTGGCAATCACCGGAAAATGCAGCAGATAGAGGGAATAGGATACTTTTCCCAGAAACCGGAAGGGCTTTGCCCCGAAGAACCGCTGCAGTCCCGGAAGTCCCAGCACACCCGCCAGCAGAAGTACTGCCCCGGCCATGTGGTAAAGAGTCGTATAAGCCGAGGGCAGCAGCCCATAGACGGTTCCGCTCATATCCGATCCGATGGACGGGTAGGACAGCAGATACACCCCCAGCACGAAGCTTCCCAGAGGCAGCAGCCAGAACCGCTCCCAGAGCTCCATCCCCTTCTTCTGGGTACAGAAAAAGTCGGAAGCAGCAAAGCCCAGAAATACGCCCGCAAAATAAATATCCGTCTTCACCGCCATCAGGATCATCACCGCGTAGGCCACATACCGGAACGGATTCTCACCCACCAGATAAGCTGCCAGATAGACCACCAGCGCCCCTGAAAACAGATATGGAATCGTCCAGAGCACACCGTTATAGTTGTTCGTTCCAAAGAGGAAGCAGCCTGCCAGACTTTCTCCCAGCATCTGCAAAAAATCCGGCTGAAACTGATTAAAGCCTGCGAACCAGACCGTAGACCCGGTCAGGACGGCCGCCTCGCTGTTCCGGTAGAGTCCCCGGCTCATGAGAAGAAAAATCGCCGTATTGCTGAGCAAAATCATGGGCATCAATCGGAAATACCGTTTCCAGGCTGCACTCTTCAGACGCTTTTTGTCTTTGGTATGAAAATACGACAGACAGAGCACAAAGCCGCTGAACACCAGAAACAGACACACCGCCGCGTTGCCGCTGTAGAGCAGATTCAACGGAGTTTTACCGATGGCAATCTCGATACCGGACGCTGTATTTACTGCGTCTTCGGTCAGACTGTAGGCCGCGTAATAAAATGCAAACACAAAATGGCAGAAAAATACCATCAGCGCGCCGATTCCTTTCAGTCCGTCGATATAATCCAGTTTTTTCAAGCTGTTTCCTCCTTTTCGTCTCCCTGCCTCGCATTTGCGGTTATCCGCTATTCTACTCTGCCATTTTCAGATTCTCACAGAGCAGTTTTGTATAGTTCTCTCTTCCCTCTGCCGACAGATGAATCAAGTCCTGATAGCACCCGGCATCGGTAATATCAAACTCCAGATTCTCTGTGCATAGAATGGTAAAGCTTCCGGTCCCCGTCCAGTCCTGCTGCAGCTCCCGCACAATATCCAGTGCCTCTCCATACAGCTTTTGATAATCTGCGTCCGCGTACATCCGCTCATACTTGGGCGTCTCCAGAAACCAGAGATTCAGCTCGTATTCCTCTGCCAGCTCCACGATTTTTCCATAGCCCTCAGCCTGGGTCCGGTTCACGCCATCCCGGCTCCCCAGAGTTCCCAGCCCGTAGAGCTCTTCTTTCGTTTTTCCCGGCTGGGCTATCAGGCTGCCTCCATTCCGGAACTGGGCCGAGACGATTTTATTGTTCAATGGATAGGTTAGAAGCTGTTCGTTATTGGCCGTCACAAAGAACTCGTAGAAGTCCCGGAATCCTGCGCCTGTGCTGTCTTTCATCAGCCGCCAGGCCCGTGCCTTAAACTTCAGATCCGTGTCCAGCAGAATCTTCGTATCACTGATCCAGGGATCCGCAGCCGCTGTATAGGGATAGAGATCAATATACAGATTCCGGATCTTCAGCCCCTGTTCCAGCAGATACTGAAGCTCCATGGCCATCAGAGCCGGCTGATTTCCGTTATAGGACAGAATATAAGAGCTGCCCTCCAGACGCTCCTCCAGTACGTCGATATCCAGTCCCTGCCGGAACATGGAAGATCCTATGAAGAGATTCTCCGTCTCACCTTTCCTGAGAACCGCCTGCATACCGTAGGTGGACGCCGGAAGGAGACGGGCGTATTCATTTTTTGCCAGAATCAGAACCAGGGACAGAGCCAATGCCGCCCCTATGGCCTTTATTACTCGTTTCATAAGTTCCCCTTAAAAATTCGCGTACAGGAAACCTGACGCGCCAAAGACTCCAAACAGCACAACACTCACTGTCATAACGGCCAGCCAGCCGCTGCCCAGTATCACATCCCGGTCTCTCTTTTTTCCATAGACCTGCTCCCTTTCATAGAAAAACAGCAGGAACAGAAAGCCGCAGGCCGTCAGAAAATAGGCTGCGCAGGTATTATCCCCGGTAAAAGGAAGAATCGAATTCTGAATCTCCGCATAGGACAGGGAAAATCCCGTTATCGCATGCCGCAGGAAGCTCACGGCCTGCCCCAGACTGTCCGCCCGAAAGAAAACCCAGGCCAGAGTCACGCCGCAGAAAGTAATCAGAGTCTGCCAGATCCGGCGTCCCAGGCTCACTGCTTCTTCTTTTTTGGTACTCACCAGATTCCATACCCCATGAATACCTCCCCACAATACAAAACTCCAGTCCGCTCCGTGCCAGAGACCGCTGAGCAAAAATGTTGCCAGCACATTCAGCCTGTGTCTCGTCTTACTCACCCGATTTCCGCCCAGGGGAATGTAAATATAATCCCGCAGCCAGCCGGACAGGGAGATATGCCATCTCGCCCAGAATTCCTTGATCCCCCGTGAAAAATAAGGGCAGTCGAAGTTCTTCCGGCTATCCAGCCCCAGCACATTGGCCATACCCACGGCAATATCAGAATAGCCGGAGAAATCACAGTAGAGCTGAAAGGAATAAAAGAAGGCCGCCATCACACAGGCCAGACCCGGATAGCTTTCCGGCGCGCCGAAAACTGCATCCACGTAGCCTGCCAGGCGATTGGCAATGACCATTTTCTTAAAAAGTCCCAGTACAATCCGCTGCAGGCCCAGGGAAAAAAGCTCCGACCGGTATACCGGTCCCTCATGGAGCTGCCCGGTAAAATGCTCCGACCGCTCGATGGGTCCGCAGAGAATCTGCGGAAAGAACAATACATAGGCCAGGTAGATCCCACAGCCCTCCACGCCCCGCTCCGCATGTCGCTTTTCCTGATAAATGTCCGCCAGATAGCTGATCATCTTAAAGCTGTAATAGGAGATTCCCAGCGGTGCAAGGACTTTCATGGAAAATGGAAAATCCGCCGCCAGCGGGAAGCGCAGCACGGAACTCAGCAGGAGCAGATTTTTCCAGAGAAAGCCCAGATATTTTTCTGCAAAAAGAAAGCCCAGTACTGCCAGTATTCCCGCCCGCAGCCAGACTTTCTTCTTCTCTTTCGTCTCCGCCTGTTCCATTTTCACTCCGGCATAAAAGGTCCAGAGTCCGCTTCCGACGATCCATTTCAGCATCCAAAAACCGGCGCTCACATAGAAAATCACGCTGGCCGCCAGGAGAACCCAGACTCTCCTTCCCCTGGGCACCAGATAATAAACCGCCAGAACCCCTGCCAGAAATAACAGGGTCAGTATGATATCAGATGTCACTTACTCTCTCCTTTTTCCATTCCCGGGGTCACATAGAGCTGCAGACACTCAAACAGCTCCCGGTTATCTCCAAAATACTTGGGAATCGCCACAGACTTCAGCTCCTTCACCCGCATGACCCGATCATGGCGAAAGGCATACCGGGAATCCGTAACCTGCAGATGAATCTTCCCTTTTACCACAATATAGGGACCCAGCTCCTTGACTTCCCGAATCTGATCCAGATAATGATTCATGCAGAAGCCCCAGATTTCTGCCACCGGTGCCCGCTCCAGTTCCTCGCCGTTCATATACCGAAGGGTATAATAGGAATAATTCAACTTTCCCGGCTCAATCCGTACCTTTGAGGTGGATCTCCTGCAAAACTGATGGATAAACAGCACCAGAAGACCGATGATCACCAGCATGGTCACCGCAATAATCGTCTGCAAATTCCGGGTAAAAAGACGTTCCACCCGAAAAAGTCCCAACGTCAGAAACACCAGAAATACCAGCTTAAAAATCAGGTTTTTCCAGAAATACTGGCTGGGGCAGAACTCAAAGACCCGGGTCTCATACCGGGCTTTGTCTCCCTGCTCTCCATCCGAAAGTTCTCCCTCCACCTGTTCTTCCACAGCATCCGCGATCCGTTTGCATTCCAATACAGATAATCCAAAACGCTCCTGGGCCAGACGGATAATATCCTCTTTACTCCGTTTCTTCCGGTAAGCGTCCAGAAGAACCTCCTCTATGTTCTGATCGAACTGTTTCTTCTCCATCCTGCTTTCCTCCATGGTATACATCGAGTCCCACAATCACAAGCATAAACAGCAATAAGATCGAAAAAACAACCATAGGAAGCTTGGTTTCCCCGTTGATGGCATACGCATAAGCACTGTAGGATACGATCAGATGCAGCATAGGCACATAGAACCGCTCCGGGCGTTTCATAAAGTAAAGGAGCGCCGCCACATCCGCCGTATAGCCTGCCCAGGCGGGCATATAAGGCGCAAAATAAGGAATCAGAATCGCCAGAAATAAAAACACCGTCAACGCCAGATCCTTTGTCACTTTGATCTTCTTTTCCGCAAACCAGTAGACGCCCGTCAGCAACATTCCCATCAGAATCAGAAGGGCTACCTTATCATAAAGCTCTACAAAAGCCTTTTTTCCAATAATCTCATAAAAATTTGGCCAGCCACGGCTTAAGGATACCGGGTAAGCCACATTCAGCGCCATCCACCAGGAACGCATCCGATAGATCGCGATGACCAGTCCTGCCAGAATACTCACGCCTCCCAGTATCTGATTTCCCCGGCCGTACAGATACAGGCCCAGGAAAAATAAAATCACATAGTAGATGCAGTTAATATTCCACAGGGAACCATTGGCTATCACCGTGGGATAAATCACCAGAACCGCATAGGTCAGGAAAGACCGCAGGCGGCTGCCCGTATCGCTGTGTACGATGGCTCCGCACAGTACCGCCAGTGCAAGCTCCAGCACAATGGCGACGATCTTCCGGATATCTGTCGGTGTATACGCAATAACGGTGGAACGCAGCGCCAGACCTGTTCCGGTGATACACACCGCCAGCAGGATATCCAAAAACGTAAAGGTCAGGCCTTTCACATTCCATTTTTTTGAAATGAAATTTCTCAGGAAATCATCCATCATGCGGCCTCCTTCTTCTTCACAATCCCAGGATCCATTGGCAGCTGATTCTCCGGATTCCGCATATAATGCCAGATATCCAGCCCAACCAGAACCAGCAATCCCAGTTCCACAAAGGCCCATACCCCGTAATAAATGGTCGGCTCATCGGAACCCAGATGACTTAAATACGCCATGTAGGAATTAAAGGACACCAGAATCTGCACCAGCGGGAAATAAAACTTCTTCACATTCATCATAGCATAAATGATCGCCAGAATATCTGCTACACAGCCATACCGTTCGTGCATATGAGGCAGGAACCAGGGCGTCAGGATAGCAAAAAACAGGGCCATCTGCACAATGAACTCGTTGGTAATCCGATAGCGTTTCTGGGCCATCGCAAACAGGATAATCATCAGAATCCCCAGAATCAGCCAGGTTCCTGCAGAAGCGTATTCCAGCAGGAAAAACTGATTTCCGATGATCTGATAGATATTCGGCCACTTGATGGACAGAGACCATACATCCTGGGCCCCCTGGGCCATATAGATATTAATCAGTTCCATCAGAGGCCGTCCCGCGATCCACGCAGGCACAATGCTTAAAAAATACAGAACCGGAATCCACAGGAAATGCTTCAAATCCACCTTCTTATTCACCCACAGAATCACCAGAAACGGGAAAATAAACAGAGACTGGAGCTTGAAGACAAAGGCCATCCCGTAAAAAAACATGGCCAGACAGGGGCGATCTTCAAACAGATAATAAAAGCACAGCAGCAAAAAGGTCATGAATATAATGTCACACTGGGCCCAGAGCGCGCTGTTGGCCCAGATGGTAGGCACAATCAGAAACAGGCCGTAGGACAGGATGCCCTTCCGCTTGCTTCCGGTGACTTTATAAATCGTTTTCCCTAAAATGGCCGCCGCCACAAAATCCAGGATACAGTGCAATCCCTTGTAACCCGTCATAGGATTGATGGGCAGCTTACTGATGATCCACAGAATATAGATAAAAGTCGGTGTATAGTCATAGCGGTCCGTGGCCAGATAGGAAAATCCCATCTCCTTGATATCCGAAATCCACGGATCCCAGTACATCAGCCAGTCATCGGTAATCACCACGCGCAGGATCACCCGGATACCCAGACCGATCAGCGTCATGACCGCCAGATAGCACAGATCCATCCGGTCCAGTCCCCGCTTCTTTAAAAAGCTGTTCATAAAATTCTCCTACTTATTAATCAAGTACTGTCTCGATGATATACTTGGGACGCGCCTTGGTCTCCAAATAAATCTTACCGATATACTCGCCCACAATGCCAATGGCAAGAAGCTGCAGTCCGCCGATGGCCCAGATGGACACAATAGTACTGGTCCAGCCGTGTACCGTTTTGCCCATAAAGTGTACCACCAGAAAATAGATGAGCATCAGCAGGCTCACGCCGAAAATCAGGATTCCACAGGTGGTAATCATTCGAATGGGCTTGATACTGAAAGAGGTAATGCCGTCTGTGGCGAAGGCCAGCATCTTCTTCAGCGGATACTTGGACTCGCCCGCGAAACGCTCATGACGCTCGTAGGTGACGATATCAGATTTGTAGCCAATGAGGGGCACGATGCCTCTGAGGAACAGGTTCACTTCCCGGAACTCCGACAGTCCCTCCATGGCCCGCCTGCTCATGAGCCGGTAGTCCGCATGATTGAATACCAGCTCCACACCCATGGCCTGCATGATTTTGTAGAAACCCTCAGCCGTGAATTTCTTAAAGAAAGTATCTGTGTCCCGGGAGCTCCGCACACCGTAGACCACGTCGTTTCCCTCATAATATTTTTCCACCATTTTATCGATGACGTCCACATCGTCCTGCAGATCCGCGTCCAGGGAAATGGCCATATCAGCCTTCTCCTTGGCAGTCATCAGGCCTGCCAGTAATGCGTTCTGATGGCCCTTGTTCCGGGACAGCTTCACACCGGAATAGATTGGATTGGACTCATGCAGCTCTTTGATGATCTCCCAGGTCTTATCCCTGGAGCCATCATTTACAAACATGATTTTGCTCTCCCGGGAAATCATTCCCCGATCAAACATGGAATTCATCTTTGCCAGCAGCTGCTTCGCAGTCTCATGCAGTACGGCTTCCTCATTATAGCAGGGAATTACCAGATACAAAATATCATTTCCAGTCATAGGATGTTCTCCTTTTTATCTACTCAGTTATTTTGCCAGCAGCTCTTTCATATAGACTTCGATGGCATCCTGCCAGGAAGCGAAGGAAAAGTCTGTAGTCAGTTTCAACATATAGTTTTCCAGAATGGAGTAAGCCGGTCTGTCCGCGGAATTCGGAAAACGGCGCTTGTACTCTTCCGAGGTAATGGGTTCAATCTCTGTCTTGCTGCCTGCCAGACGAAGCACGGCAGCCGCAAACTCAGCCCAGTTCGTATCTCCCTCGCAGGTACCGTGGAACAGGCCATAGTTGTCGGTGGGAAGCAGATACTTGATGGCTTTTGCCAGCTCCACCGCGCTGGTGGGCGTGCCTACCTGATCCATCACGACGCCGATCTTATCATTGGTCTCCGCCAGCTTCAGCATGGTCTTGGCAAAATTATGACCGTCGCCGTAGAGCCATGCGGTACGGATGATAAAATACCGGTTCGCGAAATCCCGTACAAAGTTCTCGCCTGCAAGCTTGGTAGCGCCGTACATACTCTTGGGACTTACCCGGTCAAACTCGGTCAGGGGATGAGCGGACACATTGCCCGGAAATACATAGTCTGTGGAGATATGCATGAGCTTCGCGCCGGTATCCGCCGCAGCGATGGCCAGATTCCGGGCTCCAATGGCGTTGATTTTATAGGCCAGATCCTGCTCCACCTCGCATTTGTCCACGTTGGTATAGGCCGCGCAGTTGATGATGGCGTAAGGTTTTACCTCCCTTGCCAGCTCCAGTACCTTGTCCACTTTCGTGATATCCAGCTCCGCCACATCTGTGTTCACCAGCTCGTACTCGGTGCTGCCCGCATACTGCTGATTCACAGCCCGTCCCAGCTGTCCGTTGCATCCTGTTACGATAATCTTTTTCATTTTTATTCTCCTATTCTGCTGTTTCAGCCTCTGAATTCTCGGTTTCCGTGTTTTCCGTTGTATCTGCATCTGTCCCGTCTGTCTGGGTATCGGTATTCCCGTCGCCGGAATTTCCGTCGCCCTCCGGATCGTATTTCACCATGGAGTCCTTATCATAGTACTCGCACATGGCCAGATTTCTGCCGTCATTGGGGTCGGTAGTCAGGGTTCCGTAGTACAGAAGTACCGGACGGTAGGTAACCTCGTCCACCACCACATCCTTCACATCCGGATCGTTGTAAAGGGCTTCCCGCTCCCTTATCTCTTTATCATACACCCGTGCCTCGCCATAGACCAGAGATTTCAGTGCCGTGGCCGAAGTGATTTCTTCCAGGTTCGTCACAATATCAATCTTCCACATGCCCAGTACCACGCAGCCGATGGCCACTGCGCCCAGCATGGCCGGAGCCGCCTTCTTAAGAAGCTCCATCACCTGATCGCCGCATTTTTCACACTGGCGGCGCAGCCAGCCTGCATAGTAAATGGCATTGGAGGCATAAAACAGAATCACGCCGTAATACAGGATATTAAAATACCGTCCTCCGGAGATATAACGCACCGCATAGATGCCCGGAACCCACATCACCACCACCATGCTGTAGCTCACCAGAGTAAACAGGAAGGGGCAGCGGAAGGAAAACTGACTATCCTTCAGTTTCCAGAGCATATAGAGAAACAGGGCGATGAGCACCAGCACAATAACCACATTGGTGGCCTCGTTGAACATATAGTCCAAAGACTTGGTGTAGGACTTGTAAATGGCCTCAAAGGGCGTCCGGTGCTGAAAATAGGCCTGCCGTCTGGCATTGCCCGGAGCGATAAAGCTCAGGCCGAAAGCCGGAATAAAGGCCAGGAACAGCGCCGTTCCCTGAATCTTCATGACCTTGCCGTACTTTTTATCCGCCAGCACGTCCAGCATCAGGAAAAACAGTACCACGCCGGTCAGCAGGGCATTGGGATACATGCCGCCCGCCAGCAGCACTTCCAGAAGTATCAGCCCCACCATACGCTTCACTGTGATTTTCTTTTTATGCAGGGCGTCCGCCAGCAGTCCCATAAAAGCCAGCAGTACGGAGAACAGTCCCGTGTAACCGATGCTTCCGTTCCACCAGTAAAAAGCCTCCACGCCGAAGGGCACATACTGGACACACAGGGTCATGACCACGCAGGCCGTGATCACCGCCACCGCTTTGGACATGCCCAGAATCCGGTGCAGTATGACTTCTGTAAAATACCAGAAGCCCGCGATAAAGACGCCTAACAGGATAAAGGTCTGGATAAAGGTCAGGCGCTCTGTAATCACCGAGGGCCGCAAAGCCGCCAGAATACTGAAGGTATAGGTTCCCTGCCAGGAATACCAGAGATTCTTCGCCCGCTGTACCGCGGCGCCCAGCACCGCAGGAATCACTGCCAGCCCCTTATTTTCCGTCAGTGCGTGCCGGGTGAGAATTCCGTAGTTGAAATCATCCATGGCCGGATGATTGTAAAAGCTCAGTATAAGAAGCGGAAGCAGGCTCAAAACAAAGCAAGTCAGAATAAACCGCTCCTGATGTTTTTCTTCCCCCAACCATTTCACAAATCTTTTCCACAACCGATCCGCGATCCGGTATATTGTTTCCACAGTTATTCTCCCTTCTGTTCTTCTTTCTGTCTGTCAATATGCTCTTTCTCCTCCAGGGCCAGCTCCTGGGTCAGATCCTTTACCTTATTCTCCAGGGCGGACAGCTCGATGGTCATCATAAAGAGTTTCACCAGCAGAATAAAGATAAATACCATAAATACAAAGTTTACAGGCAGCTGCATGCCAAGCAGTCTGGTAAACAATGTCACAAGCCATGGAAATACGCTGATAATCACCAGCACCCCCGCAAAAACGATCCAGAAGATCGCATATTCGATCTGCAGCTTGGACTGGCGGATTTTCTTCAGAATATAATAGGTACTGAGCAAAGATACCACGATCAGTACGATTCGAAATACCGGTGTCATGACACTTTCACCTCCCTGCGCTTCCGGAAGTTCTGGATAAACAGAATGGACAGTAGCATCCGAAGCATGTACATCATCGCTTTTGTCATATTCAGATAGCTTTCTCCCGCGATCCGCTCATCCATCTCCACCTGCACCTCCGCAATGGTGGCCCCCTGCTTCAGCAGATAAGAAACCGTATCCGGCTCCGGGCCGTAATTCAGGTTCAGGGCGAACTCCGCAATCATTTTTTTATTGAACATCCTCATTCCTGAAGTGGGATCCTTTACCCGTCTTCCGGTGGTCAGTTTCATGGCCGCCGAAATCAGATTGCTTCCCAGCATCCGCATGGAATGAGGCTTCTTTTCCGTCACAAAACGGGAGCCGATGACGATATCATATCCCTCCCGGATCTTCTCCAGCATGGGGCCGATGAACTCCGGCCGGTGCTGGCCGTCTGCGTCAAACTGGATGGCATAATCGTAGCCCTTCCGATAGGCGTATTTTAATCCCGTCTGGAAGGCTCCCGCCAATCCCAGATTCACCGGAAGATCTACCAGCTCATAACCTCTCTCTCTGCAGATGCGGGCCGTGCCGTCCGCAGAACCGTCGTTGATGACAATATAGTCATACATGGGATAATTGTTTTTCAGATTTTCCACTACCCGTACAATATTCTCTTCCTCATTGTAGGCCGGGATAATGACCAGACATTTCATCTGTGTTCTCCTTTTTATTATTCAGGCATGCCGCTCGATTTCGCCCCAGGGCACTTTCGCATGCCTTAGTGTACGTCACATTTTAACGCTTTTGAACAAATTGTGCAAGCACTCTTAAAGTTCTGCACAGATCCGTAAACCATGCGAAATGCACTCCGTTTTCTTTCAGCGCCCGGTGTCCTTCCTTCATTCCTTCCAGATAGGCCCCCAGACTGTTGGTGCTGGTTCCCCCGTGGGACATGTAGATCAGCACCTCCGGAAGATAAGATAATTTCACCCTTTTATTCTTCAGAATCCGGATCATGAACTCGTAATCCGCCGAGATCCGGTAATCGGTCTTATACAGGCCGTACCGGTCATAGACGCTCTTTCGCAGATACAGGGTGGGGTGCCCGGGCATCCAGCCATAGCGGATATTTCCCTGGCCCTGATGCCAGTAACGGACCACCTTGTCCCCCTCCATATAATAGAGATCTCCATGGACGCCGTCTGTACCTTCTTTTTCCATGATCGCCACCATTTTGCTGATGACGTCAGGACCTGCGTATCGGTCAAAGCAACAGCCCAGGATCTCTCCGTCGGCCATGCGGATGCCCTTATTGATGGCATCATAGATGCCCTTATCCGGCTCGGAGACCCATTTCAACCGCTCCCCGAAGAGCGCTTCCGCCTCCTGTATGATCTCCGCTGTTCCGTCTGTGGAGCCGCCGTCCACGATGATATACTCGATATTGTCGTAATCCTGCAGACTCACCTGCTTCATGATCCGCCGCAGATTTTCTTTATCGTTATAAGTCGCGGTAATCACCGAAACCTTTGGTTTTCCCATCTTTATTCCTCCAGCAGCTTCCGGTACAGCTTCAGATACTCCCGGAACCTGTCGTTTTTGTCATAATGGGCCGCCTTCGCCAGGCAGTCCTCCGTTTTCAGCGGCGCAGCCCGCAGCTCCTTCACAGCCACCTCCAACGCCTCTATGTCTCCCTTTGGCACCACTCTGCCGCAGGTCCCGTCCACGGACTCCACACTTCCGCCGGTGGCAAAGGTCAGCACCGGCGTTCCACAGGCCAGAGCCTCCAGATTCGTGGTGGGAAAGGTATCCTCCAGGGTCGTATTTACATACAGATCGGCCATGGAATAATACTCTGCCAGTTCCTCCATGCTATTGGTACGCATGACGCCGTGAATCTTCGGATGAAGCTTTTTCATCTTCTGCCTGGAGAGTCCGATCAGGATGATCTGATAATCCTCCGGCAGCCGGTCCGCCAGCTGCTCAAAGTAGGCATAGCCCTTCCGTTCCTCCCACATACTGGCCACACCCAGCAGAATGAACTTGTTCTCGAAGCCCAGCTTCTGCCGCAGGCCCAGATCCACCGGATGGAACTTATCCAGGGCAATGCCGTTCGGAATCACCTGCACCGGGTATTCGCCCAGATAGGACTCCCGGGCATAGCCTGCCAGCCACCGGGATGGCGTCACCACGGTCAGGGACGGCACTCCCGTGAAGGCTGCTTTCTTCCGCCGGTAATTAGACGCCGTATTGTCCTTAAATAAGGCGTAAGGATACACGCTCCGGTACTGGGGACAGTGTCCGCATCCTGTCTTCCATTTCATACAGCTGATATAATCAAAGTGGGCACAGTGTCCCGTGAAACTCCAACAGTCGTGAAGAGTCCATACCACCGGCTTTCCGGCCGTCTTCAGATACCGGAAGAGCTGCTCCACATCCAGATAAAAGCCGTGAATATTGTGTAAATGAATGATGTCCGGGTCATATTCCCTGATCTTCTCGATCAGTCTGCCCGTCTGCTTTCCGGATGCAAAGCCATGTTCTCCCTTAAAGAAAGTGCAAAGCACGTGAAGTCCCATGTCCAAGTCTGTGCCGAATTTATAAGTGGGCACTCTCTCCGGTCCGGTCCGGCGGCCAAAGGCCACCATTCCCCCATCCCCCTGGGCCTCCAGGGCATGTACGATATCCACCGTGATACGTCCCACGCTTCCGCTGCCGCAGATGGTATTGATCTGTAAAACCTTCAATGCTGTCTCCTTATACTAATGTGCAGTCCCATACATCCACGCCGCTGTCCTGGAACACGCTCCGAATGCGCTCTCTGAGCTCCTCCTTCGTGTGACCCTTTTTCAGAATCGCCTGCAGGAAGCCGCCGCCGCCTGCGCCGCAGATCATCCGGGCTGCCAGCAGATCTTCGCAGCTTAAGAAAATCTGATCGATACAGGTATTGGTGCTGCCGCCGTCCAGTCTCCGGGACAGCTCCCAGTGCCGGTCCAGCAGCTCCGCGAAGCCGTCGATATTGCCCTTTTCCAGCTCAAACTTCATGAGAACCGCCACACGCTGAATCTCGTAGAGTACCTCCAGGGAGTTGGGATTGGAGCCGATATACCCTCCTACCACTTCTCTCAGAAGATTCCGTGCCAGCCGCCGCTGTCCGGTATAAATCAGTACAAACCGCTCTTTCAGCTCCTGAAGGGCCTCCTCCGGGATCTGCAGATGCTGTACCTCGATATCCTGCATCAGCCCCGGCTTGGTGGTCACCAGCTTGATGCCGTCCGTGAGGCCTCCCACCTGATCCTGCCAGCCGCCGCCGGTGCTCATCAGCTGCTCCATGCAGAGCACATGGGTATAGAACTCATTTTCCGTTACTTCTTTTCCAATATACGCGAAGATCGCCTTCACGCAGGCTCCTGCCAGAATACTGCTGGTGCCCAGTCCCGATCCTCTGGGAATTCCCATAACCGCCGTGGACAGATACAGGCCGCCGCCCAACTTCTGAAGGAGCTCTTCCATGGTCGCCTGCTTCTCCAGGGGCACGATGCCACAGGCCAGAAGGGCTGCCTTGTGGAGGGCATAGGTATCAAAGGGATCCCGGCAGCTCTGAAGAGCCGCCACATCCGTAAATTCATCATAGGCTCCCGAATCGGTGCTGGCCAGGGCGATACAGGGCTTGTCGATCCGTTTCACGGTCACGATAACCGGCAGGATGCCGTTCAGCTTCGCCGCCGCGTTCAGCACCGTGCCGCCGTGCTCGTTGCAATAGGGCGGCGTGTCAGACCAGCCGCCTCCGAAATTCACGCGGATGGGCAGCTCCACCTTCACCTCGTCCCGGGTAATGTGGTATTCCGTATCTGCCAGAGCCTTGCCGATGCTGGCCTCGTACAGGCTGTCGCAGATATAGCGGAAGCACCGATTTTCCAGATCCTCGCTCACCTGTCCCTTCGTCATTTTGGACAGATAATAGTAGATCCGCATCCGGATGCTGAAGTCCGACTGCTCCGCAATGGCCCGAAGCTTCTCCACCTGGGAGGGCGTCACGCCCTGGCTGCCGAATACAGCCGCTGCTTCCCCGATGCTCTTTCTCTGCTCCAGGGCCAGCAGGAACCGGGCGATCCGCACCCGGGTGCCAAGCTTGGCCTGCCATGCCACGATCTCCTTCACATCCGCATGCTCAAAGCTCTCCTGAAGGCTGACCCTCTCCGCTCTCCGATAGGCTGCCGGGTCCGCCTGCTCTCCTGCAGCCAACTTCAGCATTTCCACAGAAGCAGCCACTGCCTCCTCGATATTGCCGCAGACCGGGAACAGCTTCGCTGTCCACAGATAATGGCCGTCTGCCTCCCAGACCTCCTCCGGCTTCAGACCCGCCTGTTTTAAGAACTCCGGCAGGGTCGTGTTCAGGAAGGGTGCGCCATCCTCCAGGGTTCCCTTGGGGTTATCCCCGACTCCGTAGACCCGGACTACGAAGCGGCCGTCCTTCTGTTTCAGGCCGTGCAGTACCGTGTGAGCCGGAATTTTCTCACCCCGCAGGGTCACTGCGGAGATCACGCAGCCTTCCTCCACTTCCGTACCGCTGTAAATATAACTGTCTTCTATATAGGAAGATTCGGAAATCCTCGTATCACGCTCGATATAGCTGTTGCTGCAGGCATTGGCTCCTTCATTTTCTTCCACGCCCAGCACCTGGCGTTTCCAGTCCAGGAATTCGTAATTATCAATATCGTCCGTCACCAGCTTCAGCAGCTCATGGGTGGTTCCAAAGTGGATAAACTGGGCCGGGGACAGACATAAGAGCTTCAGGGAATAGGGATGCAGCACCTGCCACAGTTCATTCCGGCACTCCTCCAGTTCCTTACAGAAGCTTCCCTCGGGCTTTTCCTTCTGATACTGCTCCAGGGTCGCCTCCGAAGCCAGCGGATACAGGAAATCCCCGTAAAAGCTGATGCGGGAGCGCTCGTTTACAAAGCGGTCGTACTTCTCCGGAACTACCTTTCCCTTCTCTCCGATGAGAGAGAACAGGCTCTCCAGCAGGTCGCAGTCCAGCATGATAGCCCCCGTATCCAGATCCACCGCATTGTGCTCGTTCACCGCGCCCAGGGTCCTGAGCTGCTCCTCGCTCTGCTTATGAAGGAACTGACCCACATACCCCTTCTCGTCTCCCAGAAAGACGCCGTGATCCTTTCCGGTCTCCACATCCTCCTTGATGGAAATGGCTGCGGCTCCCCGGAAGGTAAAATCAATCTGCAGCGGATTGAACAGCAGCAGCACATCACCGGACAGCACCAGCATGCCCTCCCGGAACCGGGCCGGCATACCTGCCATACCGATCATAAATTCATCAAACAGAGTGGAACGCCGTCCGTCCGGCAGCTCCCGGGGCACCGGGGAAAAGAGCTTTCCGCAGGCGGAATACTGGGGTACCCGCTTGGAATCTCCGCCGGAGTGGATCACCAGGATCCGTTTTCCCCGGAAGAAATTCTCTCCTTCGCCCTGCTCGCTTAAATATTTCATCACATGGAACGTGGCTCCGCCGCTTCCCACACGTTTTCCATCCGGATCCGGCAGCACCCGATACACGGTCTCCGCCGGCAGGCGTCCCGCCTCCAGACGCGCGTCGATCTGGGCCTGATAAGCCGCCGCCTGTTCCTCATTGGAGGCTGTGAGGATTACATAATCCCAATGAATAAAATACGTTCTGGTCAGAGACTTTTCGTACTCCTCCCAGGCGTCCTGATAGCTTTGTCTTAAAAAGAGATTTTTCATTTTCTGAGGTTTCATAAGTTCTCCCTTGTTTGCATTCCCATGGAATGGTATAATAATAAATCAAATCTTTGAAAGGTAACTGTAGCTGCATTCCCTGTCCGCAGCTACAGCAGGGTATACTATGTTAATAATACAACCTTCCGGCGGTTTATGCAATAGGATGCGCGTGATTAATTCCGCATATGAGCTTTCCCGCCGCCGCCACGAAAAGCTGATTGTGTTCTGGTACCTCTGTCCTGAGCTGAATTGTGCCTTCGAGGAGCTGTTTCAGCCCCTGCAGGATCCGGACGTGAAACTCATCAATATCCGTTCCCTCTACGATCCCCGGAAGCTCTGGTACCAGCTCACTGCTTCCCAGCGCTTCGGCAATGAAGATATTCTTCAGAATAAGACTGACGGAACTCTTCACGAAGATTTTTTTCAAAAGCTGAAAAAAAGAGTTTACATTTTTACATGGGAGCATTTTTATCCGGTACACGATTATCATTTTTATGTACCTACAGCTGCCCTCCGGAAACGCATTGATTCCTTTACTGGACAGTTCGCTCCCCGCTGCACCGGTGTCCATATCCGCAGAACCGACAATGCGGTTTCCATGGGGAAGAGTACCACCGAACAGTTTATTCGGGAAATGGAACGGGAGTTAACGGCCCATCCTGAAGGCCGGTTTTTCCTGGCCACGGACGATGCTTCCGAAGAAGCTCTGCTCCGTTCCCGTTTCCCGGATAAGATTATCAGTAATCAAAACCGCACCATCGATCGGAACTCCGTGGCCGGCATGCACGACGCTTTGCTGGATCTTTACTGTCTGGCTGCCACAGATAAAATCATCGGAAGCTATTGGAGTTCCTTTACCGACATTGCCGCGGATATGCGCGGCATTGAAAAGGTCATTGCCGGCGAATAACTGCACGGCCTTTTCATCACTGACAGCAAGGAGATTTTTATGACCCGCAAATGGATTCACTGGTTTTTCCCCCTGGCTCTCACAGGGCTATTTGTGCTGCTTGTGCGGCTTTCCCTGCCCGCAGGCTGCGTCTACGGTTCCAATACGGACTGGCTCAGTCAGCACACGGCGCTGGCGGAGACCATCCGGACCGCCATGCTGGAGCAGAAAAGTCTGATGCCTTCGTTCCTTCCACTGGGCGGAGGAAGTAACGGCTTCCAGTTTTCCTACTACGGCTATCTGCGTCCGGATATTCTCATGGGCTGCCTCCTGCCTGCCGTGCCCATGTACCGTATCGTCATTGCCTATTCCCTGGGCGGCTGGCTGGCTGCGGTGCTGCTTTTTTATCTGTGGCTCCGCAGACAGCGGCTGTCCTGCTTTGACGCCTTTATGGGAAGTGTTCTTTTTCTGACCGCTTCCTGTTTTTTCCATACCCACAGGCAGCTGATGTTCGTCAACTACATGCCCTTTCTGATGCTGGCCCTTCTCTCTGTCCAGAGACATCCCCGGCGCATTCCGCCCCTTTTGCCTCTCTGGCTGCTTCTGATCTGCCTGCACAGCTTTTACTATGCTCCCGCCTGCTTTGTGGTGGTGGGCTGGTACTGGGCCTGGCTGTCCGGAAAGTACTTTTTCCGCCCCTGGTTCGCTTCCTGCGCCCTGGGCGGCTTTCTGGCCTTTTCCCTGCTGCTTCCCACAGGACTTTCCATTCTGGAACACCGGAGATCTTCCGCCTCGGGAGACGCAGGCCTTTCCACCTTTTTTGAGGATCTGCAGTCCCTGCTTTACAGTTCCTACGGACTGGGAATCACCCTCATCGTCCTGTATCTGCTGTTGCTGGGTATCGGCATCCGCCAGTACCGGAAGACCAGCCTGATTTTCCTGCTTCTCTTCCTGTGGGGCGGCTTTTCCTATCTTTTAAACGCCACCCTCTACGCCAGACCAAAGATCCTGATTCCGTTCCTTCCGCTGCTGATTCTTCATTCCGCCAAAATTCTGGCGGATCTGCGGGCCGGGCGGACCGCCTGGAAGCTATGGCCCTTTCCGCTCCTGCTGACGGTGATTTTCCGTTATCAGCATCGAAGCGCCTGGGCTCTGATTCTGGCTGATTTTGCCTTTCTTCTGGCCGCCGTACTTCTGGCCCAGGTCACCTCAGAGGAGACAATGGACGCCCCAAAAAGACTTCCCGCCATTCCGGGCACGGTTTTTCGCCGTATCCTTTCCCGGGCCGCCTTTCTCTGCCTGCTCGTCATGCCCTGTCTCTTTTTCCTTCGTTCCGCCTCCAGGGAGGACTTCGTGACCAGGGAGCAGCTGGCTGACGCCACCCGGACGCCGGACTTTCAGTTAAAGCAGGAGCCCCTGTACCGTTATGATACACTACTCCATCCTCTGGCCAAGGGCAACCGGGACGTGTCCGCTGCCAGGGAAAAGACCAGCATGTATTCTTCCGTTTATAACCATACATACTCGGATCTTTATTACGATATCTTAAAAACGCCCATCCAAATCAACAACCGGCTGGCTATCCTGACCGCAGACAATCCCTTTTTGCTGCATTTCATGGGAATCCGCTATCTGGAGTCTTCCCCCTCCCAGGTGCCCGACGGCTACCGGGTCCTGTGGCAGAAGGACGGACTGGCTGTATCGGAAAATGATTCCGTGCTGCCCACCGCCTATCTCACCTCGGGGACCATGACCGAGACCCTGTTTTCCTCCCTTCGGGACTGGGAGCAGGCCGAGGCTCTGACCCGCTGTACCGTCATCCCCGACGATCTGGCTGATTCTGATACCATGACCTCTTCCCTCTGGTTTTCAGGCATCCGCTATTATCGCCCCATGTGGGCCTCCAAACGGATCCCCGCCACCGTCCAGGTGGCCACCTCCGGCTCCGATATTCTGAACCGGAACTATGAGCTGACCGTGACCCGGGACAGCACCGTGACTCTGGAATTTCAGCAGCCTCTGCAGAATCAGCTTCTGCTCCTGCAGTTTCAGGTGGAAAATCAGACGAAAAAAGCCGTGGTCATCACCGTAAACGGCGTGAAAAATAAGCTGTCCGACGCAGCCGCAGGCTATCCCAACGGCAACGACTGCTTCCGGTATCAGTTTCTGGATACCTCAGAGGATGGGCTGACCACTTTAAAAATCCGCCTTTCCAAAGGACATTACACCCTGAAGAATATTCGGTTTGGCCTGCTGGACGCGGACGTCTTCTCAGCCAAAAGCTGGTCTCCGGTGGAGGTACTGGATAAGAACAGCCGGGAAGTCCTGGCCTGTCGGGCCGATGTGGCTTACGACACCTGGTTCATCACCTCCATTCCCATGCAGAAGGGTATGTATGCTTTGGTGGACGGCCGGAAAACGGAGCTTACCACGATCAATACCGCCTTTGCGGGCTTACGGCTCTCCACCGGACAGCATGAGATCCGTCTCTGCTTCAACCCGCCCGGCAAAACAGCCGGAGCTCTCATCAGCGGTCTGGCTTTTCTTGTCTGGATGATCCTTATCTGTCTGCAGAAATATCAGCTCTATAAAATGAAGCACCGGCACCGCTGAACCATTTCCGGGTTTCTCCGTGCCCGGACATAATCAGACTTAAATAGGAAAAGCTGTAACTCCGCGAATTTCATTTTGATTCCGCGAAATTACAGCTTTTTTCGTTCTCGTTTTGTTCTCTACCGGGCCGCATCGGAAAGCAGAATCCGGTCGTTGTCCAGCTCATGGCCTGCGCCCGCCTTAAAGCGTGTCAGCAGATCCTCCACGGTCATGGACTTCCGCTCCTCTCCGCCCACATCCAGTACAATATTGCCGTCGGCCATCATCAGGGTCCGGTTACCCAGCTCCAGGGCCTGGCGCATATTATGGGTGATCATCATGCAGGTGATGTGTTCTTCCTCCACAATGTTCTTTGTGAGCTCCAGTACCTTTTCTGCGGTTCCCGGATCCAGCGCCGCCGTATGCTCATCCAGAAGCAGCAGCTTCGGCGTCACCAGGGTGGACATGAGTAGAGTCAGGGCCTGACGCTGTCCGCCGGACAGAAGTCCCACGGGCTGTTTCATCCGATCCTCCAGTCCCATATGTAAGAGAGACAGCCGCTCCCGGAACAACTCTTTGTCCTTTCTGGAGATGCGGGAAAATGCAGAGGTTCCCTTGGCTGTTCTCAGATAAGCCAGAGCCAGATTTTCCTCGATGGTCATGCCAGGAGCCGTTCCCTTCAAAGGATCCTGAAACAATCGGCCTATGAACCGGCTGCGCTTATATTCCGGCAAAAATGTAATATCCTCCCCGCCCAGAAGGATCGAGCCCTCATCCACATAAAAGCCCCCGGCCACTGCGTTAAACAGGGTAGATTTTCCTGCTCCGTTGGAACCGATGATGGTCACAAAATCGCCTTCATCCAGATGCAGAGACAGACCGGACAATGCCGTCTTTGCATTCACCGTTCCCGGATTAAACGTTTTGGAAATATTCTGAATATCCAGCATTACTGACGTCCTCCCTTCCCGGTCTGTGCCTTTCTGTGAGCTGCGTTCTTCCGCTTCTGGAAAGCCGCCCAGCTCCTAATAGTCGGAAAGGCGATGGCCAGAGCCACGATCACCGCAGTCACCAGCTTCAGTCCCTGCACCGGCATGATCTTGGTATACAGTACGATGGCGTAGATAAAGCGGTAAATAACGGAACCCACCACGGCCGCCACAGCGCCCTTTACCACACTCTTCCGGCCCAATACAGTCTCGCCGATGATCAGGCAGGCCAGACCAATCACGACGATTCCGGTGCCTCCATTAATATCCGCTGTATTCTGATACTGACCCACCATGGCTCCCGACAGGGCTGTCAGGGCATTGGCCACGCACAGCCCCACCGTAATCGTAAAGGTGGGGTTTACAGAAGAAGCACGCACCATGTCAATATTGTCTCCGGTAGCCCGGATAGAAAGTCCCAGACGGGTTCCCAGAAACAGAACCAACAGCACCCCTGCCAGAATCACCACAGTTCCGGCCAGCAGGGCCTCATACCACTGCCCGCCGATGCCGGTCTGCTGGAAAATGGTGAAAATCGTCGCTGTTTTTAGGAGGCTCACATTGGCACTCCACTTCATCACCATCAGGTTAATAGTATACAGTCCCATGTTCGTGACAATACCGGCCAGAATAGACGGTACGCCCAGACGGGTCTGCAGCAGCGCAGTCACGAACCCCGCGCACACGCCGGCTGCCATGGCTGCCGGAATGGCTAAAAAGGGATGTCCGGCCGCCGCCATGGTAACAGAGACCGCCGTACCCAATACAAAGCAGCCGTCTGTGGTCATGTCGGCGATATCCAGAACCCGGAAGCTTAAGAACAGGGCCATGGGCACCAGCGCATACAGGAAGCCCAATTCCAGAGCAGTTTGTAAAATATGTAACACAGGAGCACCTCCATCATATCAAAAATTCTCTTTACACCACGACAACAGCGGCTCACCGCCGCTGCTGTCTGCTATGATCTCATGATTCTACTCTCAAAAATCTGTTTCTGCTTATTCCTCTGTGGTCTGAACCTCTACGAGCGTTCCCAGGTCTTTGAATACGGAGTAGTCGATGCCAAGGGTCGCTGCAGTCTCTGTATTTACAGTGATGATGCCGCCCTCTGTCACGTAGTAGTCTTCCAGGTCATTCATGCCATCTGTCATGGCGATGTATGCCAGATCAGCAGTCTGGGAACCCAGATCCGTATAGTTCACACCGCAGGTGGCAAAAGCGCCGTTTCTTACAAAGGAGTCTGCTCCGGTGTAGTGGGGAATCCCTGCCTTCGCCAGATCCTCATAGATGGCCAGCTCTGCTGCCATGACCACATTGTCGGTGGGAGTAAAGATAGCGTCTACCTTGTCTGCCACCAATGCGGAAGCTGCCGCAATTACCTCGTCGTTTGTATTCGCTGTCTGCTCGGTGTAAGCGATTCCCTTGTCGTCCAGATATGCTTTTGCATCTGCAATGGGCTTTGCGGAGTTCGCCTCAGACAGGGAATACAGCAGACCCACATTCTTGATATCCGGATTCTGGGCAAGCATCATTTCCATGATCTTATTTGTATCCAGGGCATCGCTGGTTCCAGTCACATAATCGATATCTGTCAGCTCTGCCGCTTCCGGATCCGAAATAGCTGCGAAAATCACCGGTGTCTGGGTATCCTGGGCACATACGGTCATTACCTGGGCTGCCAGAGTAGCGATGGGAATAATGGCATCTACGCCATCCGCGATGGCCTGATCGCCAATCTGCTTTAAAGTGGTCTGGTCGTTCTGACCGGAGTAAATGTCGTAATCGATCTCCACATTATTATCCTTTGCCAGCTGATCCAGCTCTGCCGCTACCGCATTGGCGATCTCATCCAGAGATGCGTGATCCAGCTGCTTTACAATGGCTATCTTGTATACCGGAAGCTCCTCCTCGGTCTGGCCTGCGTCGGCCGCCTCTGCGGTGGTTTTTGTGGTGGTGTCCGTCGCGGAAGTATCGGCCTTGGAGCCGCATCCCACCATGGAAAGAGTCATTGCTGCCGCGCAGCCAAAAGCTACCAGTTTCTTCAGATTCATCTTCTTCATAATTTTTTTCTCCATTCTTTTTTAATTTAGGTGGCAGATGTAACAATCGGCTTTGCCGGAGCTGATTGTGTGGAGGGAAAGTATAGCTGGACGCCTGGCTCATTAGGGATACGAAAAAAATAGCCTCCGTCCCCTATATGGGACAAAAGCTACTATACTTCTGCGATACCACCCAAATTGACATTTCCTGCGAAATGTCCTCTCGCTACACGTACCATCATACGTGCCCCGATGGATAACGGGTGGGGTCCCGTCAGCTTCTACTTGACTGTTTTCTCGTTCAAAGCCGCCCTCCGAAGTCCATTCACTGACTGCCTCACGCTCCGTTTCCACCCTCCGGAACTCTCTGTAGATCCACATCTGCCAGCTACTACTCTTCTTCACAGGTTTCTCTCTTTGATGTTGTTTGTATTATATGCACCTTTTTCCGGTTTGTCAATAGTTTTCTAAAAATTTGTTTTATTAATTTAACTTATTAAAGTACTTGAACTACTGTCTCTTATATTCTCTCCCAAGATAATAATGTACCTTAAAAAATACAAGCACCAGCCAATAGCAAAGGTTATAATATCCCTTTCGCATCAGCCACAGATAAAGCTTAATCGACGCTGACAGCTTATCCATCGTATGTTTCGCCAATGCCTCCCTGACCTGCGCGTCCTCGCAGATCCGCCGCACATTGTCCACCACATTCCGCCGCCCGGACTTATAATTGCGATAAATCTCATTCTTCACCGCCAGCACCGTCATACTCAGAAAATCATTCCGAATCTGCGCCGTAAAGTCATAGACCTCCTTGGCCTCGCTGATGGCCTGAATCCGTCCGCTTAAGAGCTTCACTTTCTCCATATAGCCGCCGTCATACTGCCCCGTGATCGATTTATTATTAATCCAGTAATGATAAGGATAAAAATCCTGCACCACGCATAGCTTCTGCGTATCCAGCAGCACTGGGAAGGTGATCTGCAGGTCCTCTCCCACCGCCACCTTATCGTCGCAGAACTGCACATTCTGCAGCAGAAGCTTTGCTCTGAACAGCTTTGTCACCCGGGCCGGCTGCAGAGTCCGTCCGAAAAAATGCCCGTCGTTGATCAGCGTCGGAAACAATTCTTCCAGATCTTTCCTGTCGTAAACCTCTTTCTTAAAGTTCGAGATCTCATTCCTTTTCGGAATCTTCGGATCCTCAAAATCAAAGACCAGCCCGCAGACCGTCACATCTGCATCCTCCCGCTCCGCAAGGGTGAGCATCCGCTCATACATATCCGGATCAATCCAGTCGTCGCTGTCCACAAAGCCCACATATTTTCCGGATGCCAGCGTAAGGCCCGCCTTCCAGGCCGTAGTCAGACCACCGTTGGGCTTATGATGCACCCGGACATTCCCGTACTTCTCCGCGTAGGCATCGCACATGGCCCCGGAGCCATCCGTAGATCCGTCGTCCACCAGAATAATTTCCAGATCCTCCACCGTCTGATTCAAAATACTGTCCACACAGCGCTCCAGATACCGCTCCACATTGTAGACCGGCACGATAACGCTTAATCTCTTACTGCTTTCCATTTTCATCCTTCACCTGATTCAGTACTTTTCGATACAGTCCCGGCCAGGCCAGAAACAACCGGTAACCGATGGCCGTCCGCAACGGAAACTTCCCGTACTTCTTTACCTGCCGGAGACCATTGCGGATCAGCCCGCGAATCTCCTCCTGCTGCTTCTCACTGCCCGGCAGCTGATCCCGCATGCCGAAATAAATATCAATGCTTCCGTCTGCCAGCGCCTGAAGTCCCGGCACCATCAGCTCCTTATAGCCCTTCTGCTCAAAGAAGTCCACACGCTCCGCCACAGCCGTCACCCAGTCCATCCGCTTCGGGTTAAAGCCACGGGTAATGCTCACCGGCGTCACAAAATAGCCGTACAAAGAAGCGTCCACATAGGCCGCCCGTTTCACCTTATCATAAATGCGGTAAGTGGTCGCCTCATCCTCATGAATCCTGCCAAGAGGATACCGGATATCCGCAAACAGCTCCTTCCGATACAGCTTATTCCATGCCACCACATAATAAGCGCCATCCGTGGTGTAGAGATTCGCCAGCATCTCCCGACCCGAATACACCCGGATTTCCCCGGTGCCACGCTCCGGAATCCGTTCTCCCCGCACATATTCCCAGCGACAGACGCTCATGTCGCTGCCTGTACTCACACAGGCTTCATAGAGCCTTGACAGAAAATCCTCCGCCAGATAATCGTCCGAATCCACAAAGGCCAGCCATGCCCCCTTTGCCGCGTCGATGCCTGCATTCCGGGCACCGGACAGTCCCGCATTTTCCTGGTGAATCACCCGCACCCGATCGTCCTGTCTGGCATACTCGTCACAGATAGCCGGGCAGCCGTCCGGCGATCCATCGTCCACCAGAATCACCTCAATATTCCGATATGACTGATCCAGCACCGAATCCACACACCGGCACAGATATGTTTCCACGTTATAAACAGGAATAATTACTGAAATCAAATCACTCATCGTGTTCATCCTTTTCCTGGAGCGCCTCTTCCTCCGCTGCCGCCCGCTTCGCCCGGACCAGCACTGCCCGCAGCTCACACAGCTCATAGGTCAGCCGCTTCCATCCCCGCCGCATGCAGAAATGAATCACCTGGTAGTCCAGAGCTTTCAGAGCCGCGCCTGCGCCCGCCTGGGTCAGCTCCCTGTCCCGGCAGTAACCGTCGATCACTTCCAGCTTCTCTTTTTTTGTCTTCTCCTCGTCAAAGGGAAGCCCCTCCACATCGTCCAGCACATCCTGAATCAGCCGCGCATTGATGACGCCGCTCTCATCCTCGTGCCCTGCCAGATCCTGATAGAACTCATGGGTCTCCCGCCAGATATGCTTGGCCAGAGCCAGCCGATCCGAACGCTTCCGGGAGGACAGGCTCTCACCGGTTTCATCCTGGATATAATGGCACAGGGGCAGCTTCACGATGGCGATCCCATCCGCCCGCCGCAGATAGTCCAGGTTAAAGAGCAGATCCTCTCCCAGGCTCAGAGACTCGTCAAACCGCCCTGCCAGCTCTCTTTTGTAGAGCTTATTCCAGGGCATATTCAGGAAACCCTGACCGTACAGAGCCAGGAAATTCTCCTCCCCACTCTGGCCCGGCACCTCCGGAATCCGGACAATATCCCGTCCCTGATAGTGATGATGAAATCCGCAGATAGCCATATCGTCCTGTCCGATCCCATCCAGCAGTTTTTCCACCAAATCCGGTTCCACATAGTCGTCGCTGTCGGCAAAAAGCAGATACTCCCCCTTCGCTTTCTCGATTCCCGCGTTCCGCGCCGAGGACACGCCACCGTTTTCCTTATGGATGACCCGGATCCTTACATCCTCCTTGGACAGCTCAGTGCAGATCTTTCCCGATCCATCCGGTGAACCGTCGTCCACCAGGATAATCTCCAATTCCTCTATGGTCTGGTTTCGCAGGCTTTCCACACAGCGAACCAGAGTCTCTCTGCTCTTGTACACAGGTACAATCACACTTACCATTTCTGTTCCCTCCTCATACCGGAACCGCACTGCTTCTCATCTTATTTAATGCCGATGCAGCTTGCTGCGTACCTTTTCCAGTACCATCTGCCGCTCTGCTTTACGCAGAACCACAAAGAAATTCACAAAAAGCGCCAGGACTCCCGCCACGATACCCACCGCGAACAATTTGATCCAGCCGTCGATATGGATAAACAACTCAAAGGGCAGCACCACCAGGCAAATCAATCCGATGGACACCAGTCCCATGAGAATATCTCCGTAAAAAGTATACCATTTTACCTGCAGGCACCGGGCCGCGTACAGCGGCGTAAAGATCAGGTTCCGCAGGATACCGTATACCATACTGACGCCCACGATAGCGTACATTCCCAGGTTCGTGGTCTCCAGCAGCACAAACACCGTAGCCACCGTCAGCACACCGCTTCCCACGATGACCATGGAATTCAGCTTTACCCGCTTGGTGATTAGGAACACATGATACAGCACCTGAATACTGGCGCTGACAAACAGAGTTCCCACATTCAGAAGCGCCAGAATATAAAGCTGGTCCGGATCCTGGGTCTTTCCCACCCACAGCTGGAAAAAGGATCGGCCGAACACGGTCAGAAAGGCGATGGGAATACTGATAATAAAAATCATAATACGATCGGCGCTGGAAATAATATCCAGCAGCTGTTCCTTGTCATCCTTTGCGTAGGCAATGGTCATCTGGGGATTAAAGACGCCTGCAATGGTTCCCATCAGATTCGAGATCACCTCCGGAATCTGGGTGGAAATAGAGATGGTGGTCATGGCCGCCGAGCTCACCATAATATTCGCGATGGAGGTATTCAGTCCGTCCAGCAGAAGCTGTCCCAGACGGGTCACGGAATTCCAGGCCCCCAGGGACACCAGCTCCCAGATCTTGCTCCAACGGAAGTCCCGCAGCCGTATCTTCATTTCCGGCAGGAGCTTCCTGGTAAAGGTCAGATTCGCCACCGCCTGAATCACCGTGGAGCATACGGAAGCACAGCCCACATAAAACAGATAGGGCTTAAAGAACAGATAACACACGGACAGTACTGTCAGCCGGGTCAGTTCTCCCAGAATCGTGGAAATGGAGCTCAGCTCCAGACGGTCCTTGCTGTAGGAAGCCACGCTGAACACCGAAGTCACGATGCTGATCAGAAAGTTCAGGAAAATGAAGAAGAACAGCATCTGGATATCCACCAGACTGGCCGCCTCCGGAATCTGAAAGATTCTTCCCACATACAGTACCACAAACAGGGCCGGAACCATGAATACCACCGCCATGATCACGTTGGCAAAGAAGACCGATGAGAAATACTCCTCCGCCTCCTGCTGCTCATTCCGGTGAATCCGAATGGTGATAAACCGGCTGGCCATGGTATTCAGGGCAGACACCACGATCTGGGCCGCCGATACGAATTTGTTGGCGATGTCCGTAAAACCGTAGGCATTGGGGATCATCGCCTCGATGACCGGTACCAGGATAAAGCCCAGGGCCATATTGACTCCGAAAGCCAGAAGCTGGGCCGTCATATTGATTGCTACTCGTTTTTTATTCATACTAATTCTTTCTCCGGAATACCGCGCCGTTTCCTACAGGATCAGCACAGCCTTTATCAGATAAGTCAGGGTCAACATCTGACCCACCAGACCTGCGTACAGCAATCCCCGCTCCGGGGAACGGTTCCAGGTGAGCCGTCCGTTTCGAAGCAGCAGCAGAAATGCCGGCATAAAGGGAATAAAGTAACGTCCCTGTACTCCTTCGATGGAGATATGATCCCGCGGCGTCCAGGTCAGAAGCATGCCCGCCAGAATGATACCCATGCAGGCCGCGCACACCAGGGCAATCCACCACTTCTGTCCCGTTTTCACATACTGGGGCTCGTCCTTCGTCCGCATAGCTGACAGCACCAGCAGAAGCAGGAATAGCATGGGAATCACTTCTGAGATCTCGATCTCCACCCAGCCCATCTTCTGTCCAGCCAGGGACATGAGATAGAAGGAGCTCTTATCGGCAAGGGTGTTGGCCAGAATCCGAACCAGCTCCAGGGGCTGGGACAGGAAATAGCCCAGTGTATATCCGGCTGTGGTGGAGGATCCAACCGTGGCCGTGGCTTCTGTGGTGGTAGTAATATAATTCACCGCCACCGCATTCTTATTCAGGAATCCCAGTACCGGAAGCAGGCAGAGGCACAGCATGGCCAGATTCCGCGTCCGCTTTCCTCCAAAACGCTTTGCCGGAATCAGTAACGCCAGCAGCGCAACGGGCAGATAGATGCCGCTCTTGCCGTAGATCATCACCACGGCCAGAATTCCCATCACGGCCATATCCACCGGCTTCACTTCCCGTTCCTCGTAGGTCAGGGCAATACAGTAGCACACATACAGGAATATGACGCCGTTCAGCACCGCGTCATAGGAAAAGGACGTACACTGCTGCAGATTCATGGGAAGAATCGCCAGCAGAAACAGACTGACCTTTCCAAAGGGCAGCTTTTTCATGCCCCAATAAGTCATCAGCGCGAAAAACAGCAGACTGCACCACCGGGCCAGCAGCAGCATGGGCACCGTTCCCAGATGTAGCAGCCGGGCCATGGTCATGCCAAACACCGCCGGAAGATAGACGATGATGGAGGCTTCCGTGGTGGATGTGGCTTCCGCCTCCACCAGGCGGCCGTCCTTCACTGTATGGAACAGACCGTCGTAAATATTCTTATAATTCTCCAGACTGGGCTCGGAGGTGAACTTCAGCTTCGCGTCGTCCGCCCGCTTATAGCACTTATTCTCTCCCGCGGACTCGATACCCAAAAGAGTATTGGAATGCCGGTAGGTCATATCAATGTGGTAGGACTCGTCCGGCGTCATATAAGGCGTCAGCATCACATTATATAAAAGCCCCAGACAGAGAATCGTGAAGAGAAAGACCTTCTCAATTCTGCACCGGCGGATAAAAGTCAGATAATAAAAGCCCGCGCACAGGAACTCCGCCAGGAGAAAGACTCCGAAGAAATACTTTTTCAGAAACAGATTAAAATAGGTATGAGCATTCATGCTCAGGCGGTTTTCACTCTCAGTTCCATTTACGAAAAAGCGGTTTTCCGGATAATAGCCCTCGGGCGTCACGACCACCGACAGACCGGAATCCACCAGCTCCTCGGAGAACTCCAGGCGTATCTCATAGGTGCGTCCCCTGGTATTCTTCTGGGATTCGTCAAAGATCAGGCCCATGTACTGCCCGTCCAGCAGGGTAGAAGCACTGATATCCGCAGCGCACAGAAGACTTCCGTCCACAGCCGGACTGCCCGACTCCGAAACTCCGTTCTTCCGCGCATCCGTCACGTCATAGACCTCTGCATGGATGGTTCCTTCTCCGGCAAAATTCTCGCTCAGATCCATGCGCACGCCCAGACCCACCAGCTCCTTTTCCGCCGTGGTATAATACTGCACCATCTCTCTGGACTCCGCCGTCACCGGAAGGAGTTCGCTGTTGTCCTTCATGACTACTTCCCGGTGGGTGCTGTTCATGGCTTTCCGGATCTGCACGTCATAGACATACAGGAACAGCAGCGCCGTCACAAATAAAAGCAGGCCCAGGCCCAGCAGCTTTTTATACTTCTCATAAAACCGCTTTACAGCCTGTCCCAGGGCCATGCCCTTCTCTCTCAGCGCACCGCCCTTTTTCTGTTTTTGGCACTCTGCGTCCGCGCCGCGGCCCGCTCCCCCTTTTCCTCTCCATACCAGGAAAAAGAGCGCGCCCAGTAACAGCAGCATGGCTGTGGTCAACAGCGGCTTTTTCACATAGTGCACCTGGGTCCGGTACACCGCATTGTAAATCAGGTTCCGCTCCAGCTGCTGTCCGCCCTCATAGGAACTTCCTGTGGTCTCGGACTCGGTATTCAGCCAGATATATGGTCCCTGTTCTATATTTTTTCCGGTGATCGACACGATCATGGCCTGTCCCACCGGCTCATTTTCAAAGGTCACTCCCCAGAAGGCTTCCTCACCCAGATCTGCCAGATCATAGGAAGCGCTTGCCAGTACCTCTCCGCTCCGGGCGTCACGGGCGCAGATCTCGATCTCTCCCTGATTCAGGACTTCCGTCCCTGCCGTAAAATAAAAAGAAAGCTGGCTCAACGCCTGTGCATCCGGCAGGTATTCAAATCTCAGCTCTGTAGTATCCGTAATCGCTTCTGTTTTCAGTTTCAGGGAGGGTTTTCCGATCCCCTCCAGCCCCCGGGATTCCAGTCTGTCGTGGGGCATCAGGACAGACACGGCGAAATAGAGTATGCAGAGCACTGCATACCCTATCGCCCATTTCTTTTTATTCTCCAAGACCGCTCTCCACTGCTTCTACCATCGCCGCCAGGGCTTCCTTTTCATCTGCACCCTCGCACACGATCTCGATCTCGTCTCCCGACTTCACGCAGGCTCCCAGCACACTCAATACGCTTTTCGCGTTGGCTGTGGTGGCTCCAAAGGTGAAGTTTACCGCAGACCGGAACTGCATCGCCGTCTTGCAGAGGATTCCTGCCGGACGCAGGTGCAGGCCTGTGGGGTTCTTAATTGTTACTTTCTGACTTACCATGTTGTCTACCTCCCGTTTTTACTCTGTTGCAGAATCATCCTTTTTTTCTTCTCCCGATGTTCCGCTGTCTGAACCGCTTCCGTTCTCCGTACCTGAGCTGTCCCCGGAAGAGCTTTCTCCCGAAGTACTTCCTCCCGTGGTGGTATTTCCGCTTACGCCGGAGGTATTTCCGCTTACACCGGATGTATTTCCGGTGCTGCCGGAGCTGTTCCCGGTACTTTTTGACTTCACCAGTTCAAACTCCACTTCCACATCATCCATCAGACTGTAGACGGTATCCGGGAAGGTGACCTCCACCTTTTGGGTGTAAGTTCCTGCCCTGGAGCAGCCGTCCAGATCCAGTGACACTGCAATCTCATCTGTATTCAAAGCCGCCAGCTCGGCACTGGTTCCTGTTACAATCAGCTCGATTTCATCCACATCGCCGAAGTCCACTTCGTATCCCCTCGGCACATTCTTCAGGCCGATATCAGAGACCGGAATCCGGACTGTCTTGCCCTGCTTCTTCTCCACTTCCACACTGATGGCTACGGAAGCGTCCGCGTCGTCCGCCAGGCGGATTCCGTCCGGCAGATAAGGCGTAATGTCAATGGTCTGCTGCTGATTTTCTGTGATACCCTCAATGTCCACCGCCTCGTCCGGAACGGTGATGGCGCTGACGCCGCTGATGACATCGGAAGCACCTGCGATCTGGACGGACTCCGGTTTATAGGAGATAGAACTGAAGCTGTAGCCGTCTCCCGGCGTACCCGTATGACCGATCTTCAGCGGTACGGTCTTGGTACGCAGCATGGTGATGGTCACATCCATGCCGTCCGTCTTACCGGTGTATTCCAGATAGGTGGTATCTACAGCCTCTCCATTGCTGTCCAGCACGTTCAGCTTTCCGTGGATCACCCGGTCAGAGTTCACACCGGTTACCTTAATCTCCACCTCGACCCGCTTAATCTTCGCGATCACGGACGCCGGGCCGCTGATCTGAATCATGCTCTGCTCCGGAAGGGCAGTTCCGATAAGATAACCGTCTGCCTCCTTGCCGTTCTGCTTCACAATCACATTAAACTGCTCGGAAGAAGCGTCTTCCACACTGATTACCACATTTTCCCGGCTCTTGATGATGTCCGCAGTCCGTATATTCTTATCGCTGCAGCTCACCTCGATGCCTACCAGGTTATCATACTTGATATTCTTTTCCATATCCGCCGTGGCTGTAAAATTATCTGCTTCCAGACCGTTCAGCACGGACTTCTTTCCCCAGACCCTGAGGCTGATCACATCGCTGTTGTCCTCGATCCGGTATACCTTTCCCTGATCGGTCACCACATTTTCATTGAGCATGGTTACCTGAATGGGAGAAAAGTCTCTGTAAGTGTAGGGATCGTCCAGATTCACCACGATCAGCCACAGCATGATGGCTGCCACCACGGAAAGGAGCTTGAGTCCCAGGTTATTTGTCAGCATTTTTTTCATGCTTCTTCACCCGTCCTTTCCATAACTTGAATCTGCCTGTATCCTGTGTCTTATCCTGGACGATCACCAGCTGAGCCCGCAGCTCCTCCTGGGTCAGATTCCGACGGATATTGCCCTCGGAAGCCACCGACACACCGCCGGTCTCCTCAGAAACCACGATGGTCAGGGAGTCCGTCACCTCGCTGATACCCACAGCCGCCCTGTGCCGGGTTCCCAGCTCCTTACTCAGAAGCAGGTTATCCGAAAGGGGCAGGTAGCAGGTGGCCGATACGATCCGGTCGCCCCGCACCAGCACCGCGCCGTCATGGAGCGGCGTATTCTTCTCGAAAATATTGATTAAAAGCTGGCTGGTCAGTACAGAATCCAGCGGGATGCCCGTTCTCTCATACTCACCCAGCGGCGTCTTTTTCTCTATGACAATCAGTGCTCCTGTCTTTACCTTGGCCATCTCGAATACTGCCTTCACCAGCTCGTTTACGGTCCGATCGCTGAACCGGGCTTCCGTATCCTTGGAGCTGTCAAAGCTGAACACGGAGCTGATCAGATTCTGCCGTCCCAGCTGCTCCAGCGCCTTTCGAAGCTCCGGCTGGAACACGATAACCAGGGCCGTGATTCCCAGGCTGAAAATATTCTTACCCAGCCACAGGATCGTATTCAGGCGGAAGGCCCAGGCGATGAAGATAAAGCCCAGTAAAACCGCAAAGCCCTTCAGAAGCACCCATGCACGGGTTTTCTTGATCCAGACCATGATCTCATAAATCAAAAAGGACAGAATAATCACATCCACCAGATCATTCCAGTGAACCGTATTAAATGCCGCATATTGACTAATCGAATTCCATATGGATCCCCGCATGCTATCACTTCCTCTCTGTGGTCACCACTCAGTCGTCCCGGCGGCGTCTGGGCTGCTCGCTCCGCGCCGTTCTCTGACTGTGACCTGTCTGTTCGCTGCGTACCGGTCTCTGGGTATGACCCGTCTGCCGTCTGGCTGCCGTACTCTTCTTTCTGGCCGCCGGCTTTTTCTGGGTGCTGATCTTTTTTACTGTCTTCTCAGACACGGCAATGGTGAGCTTCGGCACCGCTTTTACATAATAATAATACTCATCGTCCTCAAACTGAACATACTCAGTCCGGGAATAATCCAGGCTGAATATCACCAGCTGAAGCAGAAATGCCAGGCCGGCGGAAATCAGGCTTCCCACCACGATGGCAATGATCTTCGGAGCAATCCCCAGAATCAGACTTCCCGTCAGAAGCACCACAAAATCTGTCACGGTTCCCACGATGATGGCCACGGTCCAGGCGTGATCCACCGACATTCTGCGGATCACATAGACGATAATCAGGGTCAGGGCAAAAGCCGCCACCGTCAGAAGCATCTCTTTATTATTAATCACATTATCAACGAGATAGGTCACCTTTTCGGTCACCGTGCTGGCCTCCGTACCGCTTAAAATGGTGGTATTCAGCCGCATATAGTGCATCAGATAATACACGATGGTTCCACAGGCCACCGGAACCGCTGCCGCAGGAGTACCCGCCAGACCCATAGCCAGCGGAACCACGTATGGGATCTTCAGCGTAAAGGCCAGGGGCGTCATCACCAGCACATAGCCGTACCCGGGAGCTGTCCGGAAGAACAGCAGAAACATCAGTGCCAGCAGCACAAAGGCAATCAGAAAAATCTCCAGGGACAAAGCGTAGCAATGGCCCAGGAGCAAAAGCGCTCCGAAGATGGCTATCATGTTCACCGGAAGGAAGGAACACATCAGCGCCAGCACAAAGGCAATGGCCGGACTCTTCAGCTGCTTCATAAAGCCGATATTCGCGTTCATCAGCAGAAATACGGTCAGCGCCAGAAGAAACTTCAGCACCGGATAAATGTAAGTGTCGTATTTGCTGAGAAATAACTTCAGTTTTTCTCTATACTCCAGTAAGGTCGTCATGGTGTTTTTCTCCTCCTGCTGTAGATTCGCTGCTTCCACCCCGGGATTCCATCTGATAGATATGCGAAAGCTGCTTCAGAATATGATGATAAGCCGCCAGTTTTCTACGGTTTTCCTGATATCTTTTGTGGTAAACCACATAATTAATAACCAGAAATACACCCAGCAGGCCCAGATACAGCAGCGCCAGTCCTTTTCCCATGGCTGCCAGATCCAGTTTATTAATATTCGTCATCAGATATTCCATCTTATAAAAGACCCAGAGCGCCACGCAGAGGCAAAAAGCCACCGTATAGGAAAGCCACGCCCAGATCAGCTGGATGCTGATATAGTCGCCCTGGAAAAATTTATTCATCGACAAGGCCTTTTTGCCCTCGCCTGCCTCAAAGGAGGCCGCCTTGGTCATCAGCCTGATTTTTTCCTCGTTTAACATACTGTACCCCGTTTCATTTTATTCTCATTATATCATACTTAAAAACCTCTTCCAATACATATACTTAAAAAATACACTTTTTCCGCCCCCCGCCGCTTCAGCTCCGCGGCGGCCGCGTCGATGGTGCTTCCCGTCGTATAGATATCGTCCACCAGTACGATTCGTTTTCCTTCTGTCTTCTTTTCACAGGCCTGAAAGGCATTTTTCAGGTTTCCATGGCGTCCGGCGTCGTCCAGTTCCTTCTGGGGTTTCGTCTTTTTCACCCGCAGAAGGATGTCCGTCCCTACCGGGATTCCCAGCCGTTCTCCGATCCGGTCCGCCACCAGTTCCGCCTGGTTAAAGCCCCGCTTCCGCATCCGGCTTCTGTGCAGGGGAATGGGAACCAGCAGATCCGGCTTCCAGCTCCGGAGCTCCCGCCCCAGTGTCCTCAATATTTCCTCGCTATAGAAATCCGCGTATTCTCTGCGGTTGTGATACTTAAAACGGCTGATGGAGGCCCGCATCCGTCTGTCGTACTCAAAGCAGGCCCGCCCCCTCTCAAAGGAATGCTTCTTTCTCGAACAGTCGGAACAGTATTCCGACTCCCAGCGTTCCAACACTTTTCCGCACTTCTTACAAAAGGGCTCTTCTATGGGATGAAGCTTCGGTCTGCATTTGTCACAGACCAGCCGCCCTTCCCCTCCCGTCAGTCCGTCACAAATCGGACATCTGCGTGGATATATAAGATTTAATAGTCTCGCAAAGACCCGTGTATCGCTTCTGTTCTGTGCCATTTTCCACCATTGCCTGAAAGGTCCGGGGATCTCCCACCAGGGTCACGCAGGATCTGGCGCGGGTCACCGCTGTATATAATAGGTTCCGGTTCATCAGCGGCCGCGGGCCCGTCAGCAGCGGAATCACCACCGCCGGATACTCGCTTCCCTGAGACTTATGTACGGTAATGGCATAGGCCAGCTCCAGCTCGTCCATCTGCTTGAACGGATAGGACACCATACGCCCTTCATCAAACTCCACGGTAACCTCCTCGGCAAAAGAATTGATCGCCCGGACGATTCCCATGTCTCCGTTAAATACACCCAGCCCCTTGTCTATGGCGATGCCGTAACGGTTCCGCACCTCCCATTCCAGCTGGTAATTATTCCGGATCTGCATGACCTTATCACCGACCCGCAGGACGCCTTTTCCATTCTCCCCCTCTTCCCCGGAACTGATTCCGTGGCCGAAGGGAATCTCGGCCTTGTCCTTTTCCGCCGGATTCAGGTAGCGCTGCAGCACCCGGTTCAGATTCTCCACGCCCAGGGCTCCCTTCCGCATGGGCGTCAGCACCTGGATGTCCGAGATATCCGCGTGGACGTAACGGGGCATCTTCTCCTGTACCAGAGCCAGTACCACCCGGAGAATCACATTGGGATCCTGGCGCTGCAGAAAAAAGAAATCCCGGCTCTTGTTATCCAGAGTCACCTGCTCGCCCCGGTTGATCCGATGGGCATTTACAATGATATCGCTCTCCGCCGCCTGCCGGAAGATCTTGGTCAGCCGCACCACCGGGAAGGCTTCGGAACGAATCATGTCCTGCAGGATACTGCCCGGTCCCACACTGGGAAGCTGGTTCACATCGCCCACCAGAATCAGCCGGGTTCCCGGCACAATGGCCTTTAATAAGGCCTGCATCAGATACACATCCACCATAGACATCTCATCAATGATAATCACGTCCGCCTCCAGCGGATTCTCATCATTTCTGGAAAACATGGCTCTGCCGCCTACGGATTCCGGCCCTCCTGTCAGCTCCAACATCCGGTGGATGGTTCGGGCCTGACAGCCGGTGGCCTCGGTCATTCGCTTGGCCGCCCGGCCTGTGGGGGCCGCCAAAAAAATGTCCAGATTCTCCGATTCAAAGTAACGGATCATGGCGTTGATGGTGGTGGTCTTACCGGTACCGGGGCCTCCGGTCAGGATGAGAAGTCCATGGCGCATGGCCTCCGCCACTGCTTCCCGCTGGTGTCCGTCCAGCTCGATGCCGCTGCCCTTCTCGATCTTCGCCAACCGGGTCCTCACCTCCGTATCGGAAGCTTCTATGGAAAGATTCAGCTGATATAGCATCACCGCGATACTGAGTTCCGCATAGTAGGACGCCGCAGAATACACAAAGGGCAGTTCGCCGCCCTGCCCGTCCGGCAACATCTTCCGAATCAGCTTCCGGTCGAGACTTAAAGAATCCAAATGCCGTTCCACCGACTCCTCCGGCACGCCTAAGAGCGCCGCCGTCCGATGCAGAAGCACAGGCTCCGGCAGACAGGTATGTCCCTCCCCCGAAGCATTCAGCAGGGTGTAGAGCAGACCGCTCCGGATCCGGAAGTCCGAATCCTCCCGAATCCCCACTCTTCTGGCAATCTCATCCGCCGTCCGGAATCCCACACCGCTGATATCGTCGGCAATCCGGTAGGGATTCTCCTTTATAATACGATAAATCTCCTGCCCATACTGCTGGTAAATCTTTACAGCCAGATTCACAGAGATCCCGTAATCCTGAAGGAAAATCATAGCCTCCCTCAGATCCCGCTTTTCTTCCATCTGCCCGGCGATCTCCCGGGCCTTCCGGTCGCTGATGCCCTTGATCTCCGAAAGCCGCTCGGGCTCCCGCTCCATGATCTCAAAGGTCCTGGAACCGAACCGTCGCACGATCCGGGCTGCCAGAGCCGCGCCCACACCCTTGATGGCCCCGCTTCCCAGATACCGTTCCATGGCCAGGGCGTCCTTTGGTGCCACCGCCTCATAGCTCTGTACCTGAAACTGCAGGCCATACATGGGGTGTTCCGTATAGTCTCCCTCCAGCTCCAGGAACTCTCCCTCATTCAGATAAGGAAAGATCCCTACTGCTGTCAGCTCTTCTTCCTCTGAAACCAGATTTATGACAGAGTATCCATTCTCTGTATTTCTGTAAATAATATGTTCCACATAGCCTTCCAGCTTCATCCTGCACCTATAAAAATGGGCACGACGGATACACGTCCGCCATGCCCCTCTTTTGTATCTGTTCTGAAACGAGCACGCTCAGACCTGACGCTACTCGTCTCTGTTTCCTGCCATAAATTCCACGAACTTGCCTGTACCGATGGCCACGCACTTCATGGAATCCTCTGCCGTCATGGTATTGATACCGGTTTTCTCCTCCAGAAGCTCCTCAAGACCCCGCAGCAGCGCGCCGCCTCCGGTCAGTACGATACCGCGATCCGCGATATCTGCTGCCAGCTCGGGCGGAGTCTTCTCCAGAACACTGTGCACTGCCTCCACGATCTGCATGGTGGTCTCGCGCAGCGCCTCCTCGCAGTCCTCGGAAGTCACTTCCACGGACTTGGGCAGACCGGTTACCAGGTTACGGCCGCGCACGCTCATGCGCTCCACCTCTGCCCGGGGATAACAGGTTCCCACTTTGATCTTGATATCCTCTGCGGTACGCTCACCGATCAGAAGATTATGTTTCTTACGCATAAAACGAACGATGGCTTCGTCGAAATCATCCCCTGCCACCTTTACGGAAGTGCTGACTACAGCGCCTCCCAGAGAAATTACAGCGATATCGCTGGTACCTCCTCCGATATCTACGATCATATTGCCGCAGGGACGGGAAATATCGATGCCGGCTCCGATAGCTGCCGCGATGGGCTCCTCGATAATCAGAACCTCTCTTGCGCCTGCCTGATAGGTGGCATCCTCTACCGCTTTCTTCTCCACTTCAGTAACACCGCTGGGTACGCATACAGCGATGCGCGGCCTGCGGAAACTTCTCTTTCCGGTAGCCTTCTGGATAAAGTACTTCAGCATCTTCTCTGTAACCGTATAATCGGAAATAACGCCCTGACGCAGCGGACGTACCGCCACGATATTGCCCGGAGTTCTTCCCAGCATCAGACGTGCCTCCTCGCCGATGGCGCGAATCTTATTTGTGTCGCGGTCAAAAGCTACTACGGACGGCTCCTTCAGAACAACGCCCTTTCCATTTATATAAACCAGAATACTTGCGGTACCAAGGTCAATGCCGATATCAATTCCTGCCATTTTCGCAATCCCCTTTCTTACTTTCCTGTTCTTTCCAATATCTTCTATACTATCAGTCTTACACATTTACCGGTGGTTATTCACCTTCCGTGTACAACACCTATTTGCGTAACTTATATTATATACAATGATTTTGAAAAAGAAAAGTATTTTTTTCCCAAGGGCAAAAATTTAATGTTTTCGTAAGATTTTCTTAAGAACCGGTTTTTATGCGCAGTGGCTGAGCCATTCCGCCGTCTCACGCACCTTTTCCAGCTGCTCCGGCGTACAGTCCGCCCCGCTCTCCTCCAGGCTCAGATCCGCCATATCGAAACGTTTTCCCCGGAAAATCTGTTCCATCTTTGCAGGCAGTTCCACATCCAGCATGTCCGAATATACCTTGATTTCCTCAATATACATATTCTTCAGGCGCAGCCACACCTCCACCTCGCCCCAGTCGAAGCGCTTGCTGCAGGAGGTCTCGCACTCGGGGGACTTGCCAAACTTCCAGTCCCAGGAGGAGTAAAGATCATAAGTCTCCTGTACCTCCGGATTCTCAAAGGCAGCCGGATCCAGCTCTGAGAAATCCCCGTAGAGTTCAAAGAAGCTCTCCTTCAGGGCCTGTCGCATCTGATCCGTGGTGATCTCCGGGTTCAGATCTTTCAGGTTGCAGACCCGGGACTGTACGGACTTTACGCCCTTGGCCTTCATCTTTTCCTTGGAAGGAGTCAGATAGCGGCCCAGCTGCGACACATCCACATTGACCATGAGGGTTCCGTGCTGGATATTGCAACGGGAGTTTTTAGAAAACGCATTGCCGGAGAACTTGAATCCCTCCTCGGTAATGATGTCGTTCCGGCCGGAAAAATGAGTCTCCACGCCGAACTTCCGGCAGGCGATCTGAATCACCTTCAACTGCTTTTCCAGATCGTAGCGCTCCGGGGAAGCCAGGAAGGTGAAATTCAGATTCCCCAGATCGTGATATACGGCTCCGCCTCCTGTGGTACGCCGGGCCAGATATCCGCCCTCCTCCTCCAGAAGCTGCGCCTTGCACTCCCGGATGGCGTTCTGATTCCGTCCGATCACTACTGTATGCTCATTCTGCCACAGATAGAATACCACGTCGCCTTTCTCGATCTTGTCCGCCAGGTATTTCTCCACAGCCAGATTTCTCCATGGATTCCAGGTATAAGTCTGTACAAAATAGTTGTTCATATCTGTCCTCTCCTTTTCAGTCTATAATTTCTTTCATTATAGCAGTTTCCGCCCTTTTTCGCCTTATTTTTCTTGATTTTTTTCCGAATTTTCGTTATGCTGTTCCTTACCATATGAAAAAGGAGTTTTTATGAGTACATCTATCAATCAGCATTTCACGCCCTGGGCGCTTTTAAAATTTGCGTTTCCCTCTATCGTCATGATGCTTTTCATGTCTCTCTATACCATCGTGGACGGCGTCTTTATCTCCCGTTTTCTGGGGAGCAACGCCCTGTCCTCCCTGAATATCGTATTTCCGGTGATTAATGTGGTCATTGCCATCGCCACCATGCTGGGCACCGGCGGTAATGCGGTCATCAGCAAGTACTTGGGCGAGGGGCGGGACCGGGACGCCCGGGAGTGCCTGACCCAGTTTGTGCTCCTTGGCCTCTTTGTCAGCCTTCTGCTTCTGGTTCTGACTCAGGTATTTCTGACGCCTCTGTGCCGCCTCCTGGGTTCCACAGACATTCTGCTGACGGACTGTCAGGCTTATCTGTCCGTTTCCCTGCTGTTTGCCCCTGCCTGTATGCTGCAGACCATGTTCCAGTCCTATCTGGTCACTGCCGGAAAGCCGGCCCTTGGTCTGGTACTCACTGTCGGAGCCGGGATCCTGAACGCTGTTCTGGACTATGTGCTCATCGTTACCTTCGGGCTCGGCATTGCCGGAGCCGCCCTTGCCACAGGCATTGGGCAGTCCGTCCCCGCCGCAGCCGGACTGTGCTTTTTCTTTTTTACAAAAAAGACCCTGCGCTTTACAAAGCTCCGTCTCCATATTCCGGAGCTTCTTCAGGCCTGCTGCAATGGCTCTTCAGAAATGGTGACCCAGCTGTCCAACGCCATTATCACCTTTCTTTTTAATATCATTCTCCTTCAGCTGGCCGGAGAGGCCGGTGTGGCCGCCATCACCATTCTGCTCTACGGGCAGTTCGCTTTCAATGCCTTTTATCTGGGCTTTTCCATCGGAATCAGCCCCATTGTGGGCTTTCAGTACGGAGCCCGGAATCACCGGCAGCTTCGGAGTATTTACCGGACCAGCTTTCTTTTTGTGACAGTCTCCTCTCTGGCTTTGACCGCTGCGGCCATCCTGCTCTCTACGCCCCTGGTGTCAGTCTTCACCCACGAACCGGAGACCTTTCAGCTTGCAGATACCGGATTCCGCATTTTTTCGGTAAACTTTCTGTTCAGCGGCTTTAATATCGCCTCTTCCGGATTTTTTACCGCCCTTTCCAACGGAAAAGTATCCGCTATCATCTCCTTTTTACGCACCTGCGTCTTTATCGTGCTGGCTCTTTTGACTCTACCCCGTTTTCTGGACGTGACCGGGGCCTGGCTGGCCATCCCGGTGGCAGAATTGATGACTCTTTTATTGTCCCTCTATTTTCACCGGATCTATTTTAAAAGGCCCGGCAGGAAGAATTATCTTCTTCCCGCCGAGCCTTAGGCTCTGCTTCTGTCATTATCCCAGCAGTTCTTCTATCATCTTTCCGTCGAAGACCACTTTCTTTACACCATTCACCTCTATCTGATACAGGGCGTTGGCGGCGATATGCTCCGCTGCCTGCTCCAGGTCACGGATACCCGTCGTGTCCTCATACTTCCGGATCACCGCATTCAGGGCCTCCGGCGTCACGATACACTCCTCTTCCCGGAGGCTCATACGCTTCAGCACCTTGGGAAGGGCGAAACGGGAGAAGATGACCTTCTTCTCCTCTTCCGTGTAATCGGGAATGTCGATGACCGCGAACCGGGACATAAGAGGCGCGCTGATCTGGCTCTTATCGTTGGCCGTGGCAATGGGGTAAACGCCTACGGTAGGCACCATGCACTCCATATAGTTGTCCGTGAAGCCCAGGTTGTCCAGCAGGGTCAGCAGCACGTCCGCCGGATTGCCGTTGCCCTTTCCGTCGTTGGCCTTATCCAGCTCATTGATGATGAATACCAGATTGGACTCACCCGCCATGGAAAAGGCTTCCATGATGATGCCCGGCTTGGCGTTGGCATAGACCCGGGAGCTTCCGGTGAGCTGCTCCGGATCGTTGATGGAACTCATATCCAGGGTGGTCCAGGGCAGCTTCAGAATCCGGGCCACCGCATAGGCGATCTGGGACTTTCCGGTTCCGGCCGGTCCCACCAGCAGAAGGCCGTAGGCCGGAAGGGTGTGGGTCCGGTTGATCTGGATGATGGTCTCAATGATCCGCTGCTTTACCCGTTCCATACCGTAGAGCTCTTCATCCAGGATTCTTCTGGCCTCATCCGGGTCAATGGCCTCGAAGTAATTACTCTTCCACTGAATATTCATCATAATAGACAGGGCTCTCTGGGCGTGACGCTTTTCCTCGGGCGATACCTCATGGGAACGGGCCACCGCCAGGTTTCTTCTGGCCCAGAGCTGGATGTTATCCGGCAGGGTCCTTCCGGCGCAGGTCATGAAGTCTGTGATGCTCTGGAGGCTGGTCAGTTTCATATCATCGCCCACTTCCTCCCGATCCTCGTCCACTTCCTCCTCTGAGGGGGCGTTGCTGGCAAAAAGCCGCTCGATCATGAACTGCAGGAAGCCATCCTCGGCAGAAAGCTTGGTGCCGCCTCCGAAGGCAGTCTCCCGGATCTTGTATACGGCGTAGCCGTCCTCCCGGTTCATACCGGACAGGCGCACATGAATCTGGTGCTCGCCCAGCCACTTAAGCAGGCTCACAAACCGGGCGTCGATCAGCAGAATATCTGCGGTAAACTTACCATCCTCTTCCTTGAACTCAAAGGCTGTCCGCTTGTTCGGATTCGTAAAGACGCCGCAGGAATGATGCTTCCACTGGCGCTTCTGATTGCTGAGCAGGAGAATGGGCTGCTCCGGGCTGGCCTCCGGCGCGCTGGTCCGATAGGTTTTATATGTACACTCCGGCCCCTTGGCTGCTTCCGTCGGGGCGCTGTTAAAATCAAATACAGGCATGGTTCTACTCCTTTTCTTTTCTGCCGCAGGCTTCCCACGGCTGTCACTGCCTATTATACATGACCCCTTTCCGGGATACAAGCCGCATCCTGCTAAATCTTGCAAATCTCTGCCATGCTTTTCTGCGGCGGGTCGCATTTGCGACATTATTCCATTCCGCCGCAGTGCGATCCTCTGGCAGGGCTTTTTGCTCTATAGGAATCATAGCTTTCGCACTTTAATGTAACACGGTATTTCCTATAGATCAAAAAGAGGGCGTCCCGGATTCGGAACGCCCTCGAAATTCACATTTTATTCTGTTCTCTGTGCGTATTAAACTCCCAGCTTCAGCTTTCTGATTTCCTCTTCTGCCGTTACGTTGGTGACCGGCTTGTAATCCTTCAGAGGCATAATCTTCTCGTTGATCGCATCCAGGATCCACTCCTTCTGCGGGAAGAAGTACTTGTCGTACTCGAAAGGAGGTGTAATCCAGTTCTGAGCTCCTACCACTGCAGGCGGTGCATCCAGATAATCGAACGCAAGTGTGGTGATATTCTTAGCCACCTCATCCAGGAAGCTGCCTCTTGCGCATGCGTCAGAAGCGAGAACTACCTTTCCGGTCTTCTTTACAGACTCCAGAATCTTGGTGTAATCAAGGGGTACCAGGCTGTGCAGGTTGATAAGCTCTGCGGAGATACCATATTTCTCTTTCAGCTCCTTCACTGCGTCGTAAGCACGGTACAGGGTAGCACCTACGGTCAGGATGGTGATATCGGAACCTGTGGTGATCACGTCCACATCGCCCATGGTGATCTCGTACTCTTCCTTGGGAACGCCGCCCTCGTGGAACTTCTCTCCCACATCGTAGATTCTCTGGCTCTCAAAGAATACTACCGGGTCAGTTCCGTTCAGAGCTGCCTGCATCAGACCCTTTGCCTCGTACGGGGTAGCCGGGAAGCAAACCTTCAGGCCCGGTACGTGAGCGCACATTGCAGTCCAGTCCTGAGAGTGCTGAGCGCCGTACTTGGAACCTACGGATACACGAAGAATCAACGGCATTTTCAGGATTCCGGCACTCATGGCCTGCCATTTTGCCATCTGGTTGAAGATCTCGTCACCGCAGCATCCGATGAAGTCGCCGTACATCAGCTCTACCACCGCACGGCCGCCGCACATGGTATAACCTACGCCGGTACCTACGATAGCTGTCTCGGAAATGGGGGAGTTGAACAGTCTGGAGTAAGGAATTACATCGGTAAATCCTCTGTATACAGCAAACGCGCCACCCCAGTCACGTACATCCTCGCCGTAAGCGATGAGTGTCGGGTCTTCATAATATTTATTGAACATGGGCTCGAAGATAGCGTCACGGATATTGTAACGCTTCATGGAGCTTACCTCAGTTCCGTCGATGTAATGGGTACGAATCTTCTTCTGGATATCGTTGTAACGCTTGCAGCTCTCCTTGGGTCCTGTGGTAGCCGGTGTTCTGCTGGTATCCATGCTGCGCTGCTTACCGTTGTTCAGCATAACGCGCTCTACGATAGCCGGATCCTTGTCGAAGTCCAGATACGGAGAAGCCTCTTTGTCTGCTGCCAGACGGCAGATACGTGCCATTCTTTCCTTGGTCTTTGCCCAGATCGCTTCGATCTCACTGTCCTCAGCGATGCCGGCGTCTACGATGGCCTTGCGGAAGGTAACGATGGGATCCTGTGCCTTCCAAGCCTCGATCTCCTCTTTGGTACGGTATGCGTTCTGGTCGGAGGTGGAGTGTCCCAGCAGACGGTAGGTTACTACGTCCAGGAATACCGGGCCCTCGCCGCTCTTTACCAGCGGAAGCTTTCTTCTGTATGCGTCGATAACTGCCAGCGGATTGTATCCGTCCACGCGCTCTGCGTGCAGCTGGCTCTCGGTTACGCCTGCGCCCATACGTGCCAGTTCGCCGTAACCCATGGTCTCGCCGCAGGTCTGGCCGCCCATGCCGTAGGAGTTATTGTTGATATTGAAGATCAGCGGCAGGCCGCCCTTTCTTCCCTCTTCCCACAGAGTCCGGTACTGATCCATGGTAGCGAAGGAAAGTGCCTCCCATACGGGGCCACGTCCCATGGAACCGTCTCCCAGGTTCGCTACGACTACGCCCTCTTTGTCATTACATTTCTTAAACAGAGACGCTCCGGTGGCAATGGTTGCGGAACCGCCTACCAGCGCGTTGTTCGGGTAGATACCGAAGGGCAGGAAGAACGCATGCATGGAGCCGCCCAGTCCTTTGTGGAAACCATTCTCACGGGCAAACAGCTCTGCCAGAGCACCGTATACCAGGAACTCGATAGCCAGCTCTTTTACATCGCCCTCTGCCTTGCTGACAGTCTGGATAGCCTTCAGGGTCTTGCCGTCGAAGAAATTCTCCATGGTGTCCATCAGCTCTTTGTCATCCAGCTTCTGGATACAGGAAAGTCCCTTTGCCAGGATCTCGCTGTGGCTTCTGTGGCTTCCGAAGGTGAAGTCCTCTTTGCCTAACAGATAAGCTTCGCCGACTGCGGCTGCTTCCTGTCCCAGAGACAGATGGGCCGGACCCGGATAGGTGGTCTCCACGTCAGCGTATTTCGCCTGGGTCTTGATCTGGTTCAGCATGTCCTCGAACTCACGGCAGATGGTCATATCACGGTAGATACGAAGGAGGTCTTCCTTGGTGTAGTTGCCTTCCTCTACCTCTTCTTTAACAGTTTTCTTATATACGTTGATCGGAATATCTTTAAATGTGATTTTTCCTTCCGCACGCATTTTGTCCGGATCTACATACAATGACTTTGGCATGATTTTTCTCCTTTTTTATGTTGATTTATATTCTTCAGCAGTGCAAGCTCGATTCCGCGCCTCGCGCTTCATCTCGCTTGGGCTGAGCGCCCTATATGTCTGTCCCACTGCAGCCCTCAGCAAGTAAACTTGCACGGTCTGCAGCGTCACAGCCATGCACTGCTGAACAGTATCAAAATGGCAGTGCCGAGGACGGGGTTGGTGTCCGCCCCCGGCGTAGTTGGTTGGCAATATTATTTCATCATCAGAAGTGAGAAGTTCTCAAGGGCTCCGCACAGCTCCTTCACGAAGCGGGACGCCGGTGAACCGTCGATGGCTCTGTGGTCATAAGTGAGACACAGACCCATTGCCTGGTAGGGCTTGATCTCTCCATTTACTTCCTTGATGCGGGTGGTGGTTCCGCATACGCCCAGGATACCTACCTGAGGCGGATTTACGATAGGTGTGAACATCTCCACGCCCAGGGAACCCACATTGGATACGGTGAAGGTCGCGCCGGAAAGCATATCCGGTGTGGCCTTGCCCTCCTGGCAAATCTTCGCGAGACGCTTCGCCTCGGTGCTGATCTCTGCCAGGCTCATCTGATCCGCATTGAAGATGGTCGGTACAAACAGACCCTTCGGTGTGTCTACCGCCATACCCAGATGTACGTGATGATACTGACGGAGCATATTCTCCTGAGGCATGGTCGCGTTCAGATCCGGGTGATGCAGAAGGATACGGGATACTGCGAAGAGTACCATATCGTTCAGTGTAATATTCGGCATGCCCATGGCTTCGCCATTGGCCTTGATCTGCTTTCTCAGCGCCAGCAGCGCGGATGCGTCGAAGGAATGATAATGGGTCAGCTGAGCCATGGTGCTCAGGGACTTCATCATGCCCTTTGCAGTAGCTTTCCGTACGCCGGAGAACTTCACATCGGTGTACTCCGCGTCGTCTGCCGCCGGTGCTGCCTTGGGAGCCTCTGCTGCCGGTGCGGCCGCTGCGGGTGCAGGTGCTGCAGCCGGTGCTGCTGTGGGTGCGGGCGCGCTTGCCGCGTAAGTCTTCACATCCACTTCCATAACTCTTCCGTGAGCTCCGGTGCCGGCAGCTGCCGTAGCGTCTACGCCAAGCTCTGCCGCTGCCTTTCTGGCTCTCGGGGATACCTTTGCGTCCGGGTTCGCCGGGCCGTTTGCTGCAGGTGCCGCTGCGGGTGCTGCAGCCGGTGCAGATGCTGCTGCAGGTGCCGGTGCCGCTGCGGGCGCTGCCGCCGGTGTTGTACCTTCCTTCAGGCCTTCGATGCTGTCTCCCGGCTGTCCGATGGCGCAGACATTCACCAGTACGGGCACTTCGTCGCCGTCGCCGTAAAAGATCTTAAGCAGGGTTCCTGCCGCCGTGGACTCGCACTCAAAGGATGCTTTATCGGTTTCATATGTAAAGAGAACATCGCCTACATTGACCTGATCTCCTTCTTTCTTCAGCCACTCGGTAATCACGCACTCTTCTACGGTGATTCCTGCCTTCGGCATCAGAACGCCCTGTGCCATATGGGCTCCGCCTGCCGGAGCTGCCGCCGGTGCGGGTGCTGCTGCAGGTGCCGGTGCCGCTTCTGCGGGCGCTGCCGCCGGTGCGGTGCCTTCCTTCAGACCCTCGATGCTGTCTCCCGGCTGTCCGATGGCGCAGACATTTACCAGTACAGGCACCTCGTCTCCATCCTCGTAGAAGATCTTAAGCAGAGTTCCTGCCGCTGTGGACTCGCACTCGAAGGATGCCTTGTCCGTTTCATAGGTAAAGAGTACATCGCCCACATTGACCTGGTCTCCTTCTTTCTTCAGCCACTCGGTAATCACGCATTCCTCTACGGTGATTCCTGCCTTCGGCATCAGAACGCCCTGTGCCATATGGGCTCCGCCTGCCGGTGCTGCTGCTGCGGGCGCAGGCGCTGCAGGTGCGGGTGCCGCTGCCGCAGGTGCTTCCGCTGCAGGTGCCGCTCCGCCTTCCTTAATGCCGGAAATATCGTCTCCCGGCTGTCCGATGGCGCAGACATTCACCAGTACCGGAACCTCGTCTCCGTCCTCATAGAAGATCTCCAGCAGCTCTCCCTCTGCTGTGGACTCACATTCAAAAGAAGCCTTGTCTGTTTCATACGTGAAGAGAACATCGCCCACATTTACGTGGTCTCCTTTCTTCTTCAGCCATTCCGTAATCACACATTCTTCCACGGTGATTCCAGCCTTTGGCATCAATACCCCTACTGCCATTTTTTCTTACCTCCATTGTTATTTATGAATAAATGATTTATTACTCTCCATTTTAAAGAATTCCTTTAAAGCACCACGGTTCCGGCCCTCTCTGCCCGGGAAACCAGTTCCTCCGGCAGCTTTCCGTCGCTGATGATATAGTCCACGTCTTCCACATTTCCAAAAGTATAAGGAAGAATCCTCCCATACTTGGAGCTGTCCATCAGCATAATCTTTTTCCCGGCCCGCTGAATCATCAGACGCTTGACCAGCATCTCGTCTTCCTTGCCGCAGGTAAATCCGCCCTCCGCTGTGTAGCCGGATACACCGATAAAGGCGTAAGCGATATTAATCGCCTCCAGCATTCTCAGAGTGCTCTGTCCGGATACCGCCTGGTTAAAGCGGTTTAACGTGCCGCCGCACATGTGAATGGTGGGAATCGAAAGCTTTCCCAGCTCCAGGGCAATATTCGGTCCCGTGGTAAACACGTTCAGATCCATATCCGGCATGGCCTGGGCCAGCGCCATACTGGAGGTTCCCGCGTCCAGAAATACCGCGCTTCCCGGCTCCAGCAGCTGCAGGGCCTTTTTTGCCATCTCCCGCTTGGCTTTCATATTTGTCTGCATCCGGGTCTCCAGCTTGGCCTCTGTGGGGCTGGAACCCTGCACTACGGAAATGGCGCCGCCTCTGGTCCGATTGATGACGCCCTCCTGCTCCAGTTTCTCCAGATCCCGGTGAATCGTCATCAGGCTGACATCAGGAAAAAGGGCTCCCAGCTCCTTCACAGTGGCTGCTCCCTTCTCCTGGATGTATTTTCCTATTTTTTCTCTTCTAAGCTGGTTCATACTATGTACCATCCTGTTAAGATATGTTATATTATTCCCCTTCTCCGTAACACATCATAACATTTTATAACACTTACGTCAATGGATTTTTGAAAAAAATCCGTAAGGCGCGGACCTGTAAATAAATCGTGGGGACGGCTTGCTTTTTCTCTTCGATTATGCTATACTCACATCCGTTGCAATGCCCATAAAAACAAGGTCGTACAGGGCTTGCCAGGCGGTCACCGCCTATAAATGTGCCGAGTGTTCGTGACCTTCCACTCGTAAAACAAAACTAAAGGAGAACTGAATATGAAAACAAACAAGGTACAGTTTATCACCCAGGCAGCTATGATCGCTGCCATCTACGTCGTGCTCTGCGTGGTCTTCCAGCCCATCAGCTACGGACCCATCCAGACCCGTATCGCCGAGGCCCTGACGGTTCTGCCGTTCTTTACACCGGCTGCGATTCCGGGACTTTTTATCGGCTGCCTCATTGCGAACCTGCTGGGCGGCGGTATCATTCTGGACGTTATCGCAGGAAGCCTGGCGACTCTCATCGCAGCTTTCGCCACCTATACCCTCCGGAATAAGAGCAAGTATCTGGCTTCCGTTCCGCCGGTCGTGGCCAATGCCCTCATCATTCCCTGGGTGCTGAAATACGGCTACGGAGAACCCCTGCCTATTCCCTTTATGATGGGAACGGTAGCTCTGGGCGAGATCCTGACCGCTACCATCGTCGGCACCATTCTGCTGTTGGTGCTGGATCGTTACCGGGCTTCTATTTTCAAGACTGTTTAATGTACCCTGGTTTTAAATCGGATTCCAGACTTGAAAACCGCCGTCGGGCAGATGTCGTTTCATCTGTTCTGTGGCGGTTTTTTTGCACATCGAAGCGTTGATGCGTCGAATTGACGCATCGGTGTATCCTCTGATATGATAAAGTCTGTGCATAAATTGATACATATTATAATAAGAGGAGATTTACCAATGGAGAACCGTGAAAAATTCTCATCCCGGCTGGGCTTCATTCTGATTTCAGCCGGCTGCGCCATCGGTCTTGGAAATGTATGGCGCTTTCCCTATATCACCGGTAAATACGGCGGAGCTGCTTTCGTTCTGATTTACCTGGTATTCCTGATTATCCTGGGTATGCCCATTATGGCCATGGAGTTCGCCGTGGGCCGCGCCAGCCGCAAGTCCGCTGCCCGCAGCTTCCATGTGCTGGAACCCAAGGGCACCAAATGGCATATCGAGGGCTACATCGCCATGGCGGGCAATTATCTGCTGATGATGTTCTACACCACCGTGGGCGGATGGATGATTTCCTATATCTTCAAGATGGCCTCCGGTTCCTTCACAGGCCTCACACCGGATGAGGTGGGCGGCGTGTTCAGCGGCATGCTGGCTTCCCCGGGTTCCATGACCTTCTGGATGATTGTAGCCGTGCTTCTGGCCTTCGGTATCTGCAGCATGGGCCTTCAGAACGGCGTGGAGCGCATCACCAAAGTGATGATGTCCTTCCTGCTGGTGATCCTGGTGGTTCTCTGTATCCGCAGCGTCACCCTGCCGGGCGCAGGCGCAGGACTGGAATTCTATCTGATTCCCGACTTCGGTAAGATCGTGGAAAATGGCGTGGGCAACGTGATCTTCGCAGCTATGGGCCAGGCCTTCTTCACCTTGAGCCTCGGCATCGGCGCCATGGCTATCTTCGGAAGCTATATCAGCCGTGACCGCACCCTTATGGGCGAGTCCGTAAATATCTGTATCCTGGATACCGTCGTGGCCCTGATGGCGGGTCTCGTGATCTTCCCGGCCTGTTTCGCCTTCGGCGTAGACCCGGGTGAAGGCCCCGGACTTGTCTTCGTGACCCTGCCAAACATCTTCAACCAGATGGCCGGAGGCCGTCTCTGGGGAACTCTGTTCTTCGTGTTCATGAGCTTTGCGGCCCTGTCCACCATCATTGCCGTATTTGAAAATATCATCAGCTTCGCTATCGACCTCTGGGGCTGGACCCGGAAGAAATCCGTGGCTGTGAACCTGATTCTCATTCTGGTTCTGTCCATACCCTGTGTGCTGGGCTTCAATGTCTGGAGCGGCATCGCTCCCCTGGGCGCCGGCAGCACCATCCAGGACCTGGAGGACTTCCTTGTCTCCAACAACCTGCTGCCCCTGGGAAGTCTGATATACCTGCTCTTCTGTACCAGCCGCTATGGCTGGGGCTGGGATAACTTCATTGCCGAAGCCGACGCCGGCAAAGGCATCAGGTTCCCGAAGTGGGCACGGTTCTATGTGAGCTATATTTTGCCGCTGATTGTGCTGTTTATTTTTGTGATGGGGTATTGGCAGAAATTTGCGGCGTAAAAAAAGCATATGGATAAATAAAAATACGAGGAAGGAATCCTGCTAGTTGAGATTTCTTCCTCGTGTTTTTTATTGTTCATCCTTGCATTTACATATTTTGTATGTTATCATACAGATATTCGAAATTCACCATCACAGTTCTGTGAATTATCCCCAAAGGAAATTTAAATTTCTATTACAGGAGGTATCCGCTTATTGTATGAATCCACGTAACCACAGACAGCGCATCAATTGGCACGCGGCAGCTTTGTCCGGGCTTCAAATTGAACTTGAAAGCGCCAGGGATATCCTGAGCTACTCACCAGAGTTTCCATTAAGCAAGGGGCCGCGCCGAGTGGACTGCCTCATTCGAAAGAAATCAGATACAAGCATCGATTCTCCCATCGCCCGCATCTTCCGGGAATACAACCTGGTGGACTACAAAGGTCCCCATGAATCCATGAATGTTTCCAACTTTCTAAAAGCACTTTCCTATGCCTGCAGTCTTCCGGATTATCTTGGTCATCCCAACACTTCGCATCAACTTACCCTTACGCTGATGTGTCATCGTCATCCACAGAAATTATTTTCTTACATTCGAAAAAATTGTCCCCAAACATTACAAGAACCAGTTGAAAAAATTATTGACGGACTTTATTATATACATATAGGATTATTTCCTATCCAACTGCTTGTCTTACCGTAGCTTCCATCGGTTCAATACCTCTGGCTGCACTGCCTGACAAACCAACTTACGAAAGATATGCCTCTTGAGGAACTCGGTCGCGCTTACAAGCCTCATGAGGATGACCCATTATACAAGACCTTTATGAATGCGCTCATCCGCGCCAACTCGCTAAATAAAGGAGATGAAGAATCTATGTGTGAAGCATTGGAAGAATTATTTGCACCCCGACTGGAGGAACGCCGACAGGAAGGAATTGCCGAAGGTATTTCTCAAGGTATCTCACGATTATCAGCCCTCATCATTAAATTACTGGACAGTAACCGCATCGATGATGTCAAACGCGTTACCGAAGATCCCGCATACCGGGACGCACTCTTTGCAGAATTTAATCTATAACATTCTCGGAGCCTGTTGCAAAAGTAGATAAATGAGATCTAAGATATGTTTTCTTTTCTAGGCTGTCTTTACCTTGAAAAGGATAAGTTAGCATAAAGACAGCTAAATACAGCAATTTATCTTTGATTTATTCTAGGATCTCAAATATTGTTAGAGCCCGGAGAAATTAACCACTCAGAGTCCAACAGAAACAACCAAGCCAAGCTCATTAGAAATAGCCAATGCACCTACTTGGCTGATAGATTACTGACAGTTATTCAGCGGGATCGCTGATTTCTATCGAATAAGTTTTTAAGTTTCGTCCTCGATAGCTTTCACCCTTCATGAGATAAACAGTAGCAGGCTGATGAGCTTTCCATCCCTGATATCCTTCTGCGCATCCTCCCAATAAAATGCGGTATTCTCCCTGAGATCCGTGTCCCGCAGGTAAACCGTTACAATGACCGACGTCTCGCCCCGGAAATCATATTTCGGGCTATCCTGGTCATAGTTCTCCACAAGGTATGCGTCCCGGATACTCTGCTCGTCATAGGTTCCATCTGCGTTCTGCACAAAAAAAGTGGCTTTACTCAGCTTATCAATGCGATAAATGGTAAAGCCCGCTCCCTCTAAATAATTGATATTTCCCTGTCCGGCGGCACTCTCCACTTTTTCAATGAGAGCCTTCGCCTTAATGACCTGCTCCTTATCACTCTCCACCTGCCGGTATACATTCGGAACCGTTTCCCCCTCATAGGGTAGCGTCACCTGATAAATGGTTTCGTCCAGCAGATACCCTTCCGCATAGGTAAACTTCTTGCCGTCTGCCAGAGTCTCTCCCTTCTGCCTCTCCTGTATATAGTAAGAACCCAGATAAAGGCTGGTATACTCACACGCACCATTTTGGATCGTGGCAGATTTCACCAATTCATCTTTCCGATACAGTACCCCTGTCACGCCATCCGGATGAACAATATCCGTTTTCTTTACCTGAATGCTCCCGGTCACACGCTTATTTGTGAAAGAATCCCCACTGTTGGTGATGTTTATCGCCGCACTCTGCATGTCCTCTTCCACTATAAACTCATAATTCCGTTTGGAAGCTCCTTCAAAATCCCCATAGTAACCGGTCAATGTCCCTGTAGCCGGGGCCAGCGTTTCCTCCAGGTAAAACTTCCCTTCATTCTCATCGGTACGGAACAAATCATCGGAAATATACTTGTCCCCCTCACGATTAACAGCAACATCGGACTTTTCATAGCCGCCGCCATTCCACTCATAAACGGAAAACTGCGCGTTATCTGCAATGATCCGCCCTGTCTCGCTGTCCATTTTGGTAAACTCAATGCGGGCATAGGCCCCCAATTCCTCCAGCGGGCTCCCAGAGCCGGTTCCTGTAATCAGGTACTGATTCGGCCCGTTCGCCCAGGCTTCCAGCCCTATCGCTTCTATCTTGGACTGATTTTCCGGGGCGGCGATCCACTCCACAATCGCCTGGAAATACTCCCGTGCGAAATCCACGCTCGGACAGTCCGGCGTTTTGGAAAACAACGGCTCCGCCGCAGCCGCCATCGCCCCGGATCTCCGCTCCAGGTTCCATTCAGAACCATCCAGATGCCTGCCCGGGCCATAATATAGTTGACCGGGCCGGTGTAGGTAGCCTGAGCCTCCGCATACTGCGCCAGAAGTCCCCGGATAATGGTTTCTTCCCCGCAAGCCACACCGATTTCTGAGAGCGGTACGGAGGTATAAACCATGCCGGTCCTGCATGCCGACCCAAACAATACGCAAAAAGCAGTCTCCCCGCTCAAATGGATTTTCAGCATGGGCCCGTAGGATTCGCTGCCAAGAGTCGGGATGTTCCCCAGGGCAAAAGATACCGAGCCAGAAAAGCCGGCAATCCGGGTATCCCCAAGAGCCATCATCATAGGCATCATGGCGTATGTATTCAGGGCATTCGCAATATCCTCCGAGATATCAAAGTTTCCTGCTTCAATCGCCGCATACACATCATCCAGGGTATGACCATGATCCACAAGCCCCCGTATCAGTTCCGGCGTCAAAAAGCCCCAGATACTGTACCGGAAGAACTCAGAGAGATCAAGACCCTGATCGCAAAGCTCAAGAATGAGCTTCATACCTACTGGCAGTATCAGTGCCGCAAATATTCAGGAATATCTTTCCTTTAACAGGATCATTGCCTGCGGCGGCAGCTGGATGGTAAAAGATGCTTTCATCAAAGCTGGAAATTTTGCAGAAATTCGGCGGCTTACCCGGAAAGCAGTGAATCTGGTTCAACAACCTGTCAGATACCAAGAGAAATGAAGGAGTTCTTTATGAAAATTCTGGTTACACCAACCTCTCTGCAGCCCGGCAAAAAACAGCCGGCTCTGCAGCGTTTACAGGAATTTTGTCCGAATCTGGTTTTTAATGATACGGGAAAACCGCTTTCGGAAGAGCAGCTGATTCCTCTTTTAAAAGACTGCGACGGTTACATCGCCGGGCTGGACTTTATTACCGCAAAGGTACTGGATGCCTGCCCAAATCTGAAAGTCATATCCCGCTACGGAGCTGGCTATGACCGTGTCGATTTAGAAGCAGCCAAACGAAACCATATTACCGTTACCAACACACCTGGCAGCAATGCACAGGCCGTCGGAAAACTTACCTTTGGCCTTATCCTCAGCGCTGCCCGCAAAATCCCATCACTGGACAGTCAGCTGCGTTCCGGTCAGTAGTTTCGTTCCACAGGAATCGAATTGTCTGGAAAAACACTTGGAATTGTAGGACTGGGCGCCATTGGAAAAGTAGTTGCAAACTGCGCAAAGGGCTTTGGCATGAAAATCCTCGCTTACGCTCCTTACATAAATGCCCCCTATTGCAGGGAGCATCAGATTGCTTCCGTATCCTTCGAGAAGTTGATTCGAACCGCAGATGTCATAACCCTGCATCTCCCGCTCAATGAAAACACGCGCCATATGATTCACACAGAAGTAATTGCCAGCATGAAGAACAACGCTCTGATTGTAAACGCTTCCAGAGACGGCATCATCGACGAAGCTGCCGCTTACCAGGCATTAAAATGTGGGAAATTGGAAGGGCTTGGACTGGACACCTTCGAAGTGGAGCTGCCTGCGGCTTCTCCTCTATTTGAACTCCCCAATGTGGTTGTAACACCCCGTACCGGCGCCCATACAAAAGAAGCCACAGAAAACATGACCAACGCAGCCGTTCAAAATCTGATAGATGTCTTAACCGGCCGCGCGTGTCCTTATATTATCAGCAAATAAGGCAACGGCTGTTCCTTTACAGAGTGTGTCCCAAAAGTCTAAAACGACTTGAGAGGCACTCTCATTTTGCACATTCTTTTTCAGATACGTCCCTTGGCATATTGCGGTTCTGCTTTCCGTACCAATCCCGGATATACCGCTCGCAGCTCCAGAAACGCTTTTTGAACCTCCGGGGGAATGTCTACATGCACAAGGTAGTTTTTCCCTTTCGGTCCATATCCATTTTCATCGTCAGTCAGTCTTGCAATTTCTCCCAGCAGCAGACGAATGTACTGGTTCATGTCCCACATACCCGGAATCTCCTGTGCATAAGCCAGGGAACCGTCTCGCACAACAGTTTTTGCTTTATAAGCAGCATAATTGATAATCTGCACAGGCTTACGGACATACTTTTTTAAAACTGCTTCTATGCGCCGCTGCATCGTTGCATCATGTAAAAGAATCATACTCTGAAACGGCACCATCTTCTCTTCCAGCAGCTTCAGAAGGCAGGTAATATTACTCCCGCAGTTTGTAGAGGTACATTCCAGATAATCTGCCTTCAGCCCGTACCGCTGCCTGATGTAGTTTGCAAATATTTGAGCTTCCGACAGCCCCGCCGTCTCAACCTCCGGAAACTCCTCCTGCATTCTTTTTCGAAAAGTTTCCGTTGTATGTCCTTCTCCGCCCACAATCACATATTTTTTTGCAATTTTCTGCCGTATAGCCTGTGCCAGAATATCCCCGCCGCACAGAATGCTTCCTCCAAAAAGTACCATTACATCTGCCTGGATAATACCATAGTCTCGCATCAGCTGTTTGGCAGTCAACTCTTCGACATCCCTTTTTCCACAGAACCTTCCCAGAATATTGATAGTTTGTGCTGTCGTCTCTAGCAAGAAATCACTCCTTCTTTCAATGACATATGTTCATACACAGGTAGCAGCGCATTGTAGCAAATTTCAAACGTCTCTTTCACCGTTTGATAAGCATCCTTGGCCAGAGGAACCGGCGCCAGCTCTTCTTTTATCTCGATCATCTGATCAATCACATGGAAATCTTTAAAAATCCCGACTCCCACTCCGCCGGTTACGGCCGCTCCCATGGAGGTAGCCTCCTCAAGTAGTACAGGCACACGAATCCTGGCATTGTAAATATCTGCCATCATCTGACACCGAACCGCTCCTTTTGCACCGCCTCCAATCACCAGAATCTCCTCGATGGGAATACGTTTCCGGAAAGATTCCAGTATCACATTCAGATTCATCGCAACGCCCTCCAGTACAGCTCGAAGCAGATCCGCGCGCTGATTTTCCATCTTAAGCCTCAGCCAGGCAGCGGTAGCATCCGGATTCCAGCGCGGCGCACGTTCCCCTAACAAATAGGGCAAAAAGATCACACCGTTAGAACCTGGAGGACTTTGAGCTGCCTCCTCATTGATCAGCTCATATGGACTGCATTTCTTTTCTCCTGCCGCATAGGCTTCGTATTTGCAGACCTGTTGTTTCAGCCAATTATAGGAGCTGCCGCCAGACTGCATGGTTCCCGTAGGCGAATACAGTCCTGGAACAATATGCGTCCAAGTAAAGGTTCGCATTTCTTCGTCAAACAGTGGTTCTTCACTGGTAGTCGCTACCCAAGCCGAAGAACCCACATAGCTAAACGTACGTCCTGGGCTTACCGAACCAGCCCCCACATTGGAGCAAAGGCCGTCTCCCCCTCCCATCACCACAGGGGTACCCTTTTTTAAGCCTGTCTGTTCTGCCGCCCAACTGGTGACCTCTCCGGCCACTGTAGTTGACGGAACAATTTCCGGCAGTTTTTCTCCATTGATTCCGGAAGCCGTTAAAATTTTTTCCGACCATTTCAGCGTTTTCAGCTCCATGCATGCTGTAGACGTCGCGTCCGATGGTTCTGTATACCAGTTTCCGGTAAGACGCAGGACGATAAAATCTTTTGCATTTAAGGTTTTATATGTTTTTTTATAAATCTCCGGTTCATGATCGCGAACCCACATCAGCTTCTGCAGCCCATAGGAGGCACTGTTGCGGTGTCCGGTAATATGATAAAAATCCCTGAGCGGAAGCTTTTCCTCTATGGCTGCTGACTGCTCCTGTGCGCGCTGATCCGCCCAGATAACAGACGGCCGCAGCGGCGCTCCATTTCTATCCACACACAGGCATCCCATCATCTGCCCGGAAAAAGAAACCACTGCTACATCACCTGCATCCGTGCCTGATTTCCGAAGCAGTTTTTGAGTGGTAACACAGATAGCTTCCCACCAGTCCTCCGGATTCTGCTCTGCCCAGTTTTGATTATAATAACGACAGTCATATGTAAAAACCTCGCTGGCAATCAGCTGCCCTTCCTCGCTGAACAGGGTTGCCTTATTTCCGGAAGTCCCCAAATCATGCGCAAGTATGTATTTCATAAATTTTCTCCTTATTCACCAATTGATAGATGTTAATAATATCCTGGCAATCCAATTTCACAAAATTTCCTACATTCAGCTCCACACTGGTTCCAAACCTGGTTCCGCGCTTCGCCATAGCCTCAAACTGACTGTCATCGATACCCACTTCCCCCATACTCGTTGGCAGGTTCATTCGTTTTAAAAAACCATAAAATCGCTGAATACCCTCCAGGGTAATAGCTTCTTCTGTTTTTCCAGCCCGTTCAACTCCCATTACATTCACTGCAAATTGTACGAATCGTGGAAACTTCTTCTAATATACATACTCCATCCATGCCAGTGTAATCACAGACAAGCCTTCTCCATGTGTGATATCACAAGTCACTGCCAGTTCGTCTTCGATGCGATGATTGGACCAGTCTTCCTCTTTCCCGATACATATGATCCCGTTATGTGAAAAGGTTCCTGCCAGTGCAAATTCAAACCAGGCATCGTAATTTTCCGAATCCTTCAGAAGCATTTCCCCATATTTCATAATTATCTTTAAAGCTGTCTCTGACAACTGATCCACATAGTCTGTATGCTCTGTATTGGAAAAACACCGTTCTATAGTATGACTCATCATATCCATAGCGCCTGCCGAAATCTGTTTTTTCGGAACCGTATAAAAGATCTCAGGATTGATAATGCTGAAGATGGGATAAAAATCCTTTGCCCCAACATAGTATTTCTGCAAAGTCTTTTCGTTCGTAATGACTTCATTGTTACTGGACTCGGTTCCGCTTGCAGGCAAAGTCAAAACGGTCACTATCGGAAGATGTGTTTTCACAAAATATCCGCCAAATAATTCCCACACATCTCCATCATACGGCACCCTACAGGCAATTGCTTTCCCGGAATCGATTGCAGAGCCGCCGCCCACTGCCAAAATACAGTCTATGTTTTCTTTTCTGCACAGGTCGATGCCTTCATACACCAAATCCAGGGTCGGGTTGGGGTTGGGCTTGACCCTACCCAACTCACAAAAATCAATGCCTGCTTCCTGCAGAGACTTTACGATATCATCATATATGCCATTCTTTTTGATACTTCCTCCTCCATAGTGCAGCAGAACCTTCTTCGCATAAGGCTTCAGCCTTTCTCCCACCGTTTTATGTTCTTCTCTTCCATAAATGATTTTGGTTCTATTATAAAATCCAAAATTATTCACTTGTATTTCTCCGATCCATGTTCCTGTCCTGCTTTATATCCAAACAGGCACATACCGATAAAAGAAAGCGCTGCTGTTCCAAGAATGCCGATAACCCAGTAAACGAACGTATCTGTCAGGAAGACCGGAATGGCCCCAAGAGGACCCATACCCATTCCCAGCGCTGTCACCCGAAACACTCCCATAAATGCCCCGCCGCTTCCACTGGACACCATAGAAATTATCAATGGCCTTTTTAACGGCAGACATACGCCGTAAAGCGCAGATTCCGTAATGCCAATTCCTGTGACAAGCGCCCCTGTAGCTGCCAGCGATTTTAATTTCCGGTTTCTGGTTTTCACACAGACAGCCAGGGCAGCTGTCCGTTCATAAAGCCAGAAATAGCCTCCGGTTACCCCACGGATAAGCGCAGCACCCAAAGGCCCAATCACCGCTAACGCCAACACTTCCATGACCACAATCACTGCAATGGGTACAAGAATGATCTGCAAAGACTTCGGAACTATCTTATACAGTCCTTTTTCAAATTTCGACAGGCAATATACCGACAGGAGCGCAGAAACCATGGATGAAGAATAGGACGCCACCTTCATGGGGACGGCTCCAAACAGATACAGCGTATTTACGCCTTCATTCAGCAGCGTTTCCCACGTCGGATACATCATAACCCTAACCAGGGTGAGCGCCAGATATTTATTGCATTCAAAATGTTCTGCCGCACTTACACCCACCAGAAACGGTAAAAATAAAAGGATACATTTCCCATTGCCGACAGCAAGATATCCCATTCGGATCCTTCTGCCACAATGCCGGTCTACTTCAGCAAAACCTGGAAGCCCAGGAGCAGGCCAGAGCCTATGATGGGCATAATAACCTTCCCTACGACACCGGATACCGTTTTTATGAACAAATCCAGCACGTATTTTATCCCTTTGCTTTCCACTGCCCTTCCCCTAACAATTACCCCTGATATAAATCAAAAACAGCCAAAATAATTTCTGACTGTTTTTGAGCCTCATAAAAATCATTATTCTTGTTTTCTATTATTTTAAATTCAGAACTACCGGCACAGATTTGTATCCAACGCCCATACGATCAATTCCCATATCAATCAATTTCAGGAAATGCTCTCTGGTACGAATACAGCCGCTTCCTTTTACTTTACACTTCTCGCCGACTTCATCCATCATCACCTGAATAATCTCCGGCGTTGCTCCATGAGATTCATATCCAGTCAGGAAGCCTGTACTGGTTTTTACAAAATCTGCTCCAGCTTCCATACAGCAGCGGCAACCTTCCTTTACCTGCTCTACCGTAAGTGCATCTGTTTCCAGAATCACCTTGATTTCCCGGTTGTACTTATGCGCAGCCGCTGCACATGCTTTTAAATCCTTGATAATCTCATCGGTTTTTCCTGAACGCAGCATACCAAAATTCATAACGATATCCACTTCTTTTACCGTATCGTATTTCGCAACTGCTTCTACCTGCTGTACTCTGGATTCTGTAGAGCTTGTGCCGAAGGGGAAATCGGTTACTGGACAAAGCATGGTGTCCGTTCCTTTGACATACGGCTCGCACAGCTCCATATAGCCCGGATTGATGCAGATGGTAGCACAGCCAAGCTTCACGCCATCTTTTGTCAATTCAATAATCTCTTCTTCTGTAAACTCCGGCTTCAACACAGAATAATCAATGTATTTCGCCAGCTCTTTCAGACTCATGTCTTCTGCTTTTTTGGTTAATGTTTTCATAATACGGTCTCTTTCCCTCCAAAGATTTTCTGTAAAAATATTTATTTCTCTACGGTTACCCACTTCTCTTCCTGGGCAGATTTCACGATTGCTGCGCAAAGCTGAAGCTCTCTGTATCCATCCTCAAATTTCGGATAATCCACCTCGGCCGCTTTTCCATTACGCACCGCTTCGTAAATCTTACGAACAGTATGCTTTGAGGTGTCTGCAAAGCCTTCTGTATGTCCGCCCGGATAGCTACTAAACTCTCTGGCCTCTGCATACATCAAAGACGGATCCTTCATCATAATCTGATTGCTTCCATCACGATTTCCGATCCAGATCTGGTTCGGTTCCTCACTGTCAAATGCAACTGCGCACTTGCTTCCGTAAATCTCAAAATACATACGGTTTTTTCTTCCGGCTGCCACCTGATTTACGGTAAAGGAGCCATGTGCGCCGTTATCAAATTTAATTAATACCGTTGCATAATCCTCTGTATCGATCGGCACGTCTGCATAATCCTTTGCTTCCAGAACCTTTCCGGAATAGGTTTCTACCGGCTTTAACGGTTTTTTTCTGGTTTTATAGAAAGTTGCAAAATCCGCACATACTTTTTCTGTCTTCAGACCGGTGATCGTTTCCACTGTATCAAACCAGTGTGTACCGATGTCTGCAATTGCACGGGATTCTCCGCTGAACTGTTTCTCCAGTCTCCAACTGTAATCCGTCTCTTTAAACAGCCAGTCCTGCTGGTAGGAACCATTTACTGCAAAAATTGTTCCCAAATCTCCGTTCTCTACCATATTTTTTATCTGTTGTACCATGGGATAAGCCCGGCAGTTCAAATGCATTGCACAGATCAAATCATTCTCCTGCGCAAGCTGAACCAGCTCTTTTCCTTCTTCTACGTTCATAGCCAGCGGTTTTTCGCAGACTACATGCTTGCCTGCCTGGATGGCTTCTTTTGCAATTGCAAAATGCAGATGATTCGGTGTACAAATGTGAATCACCTGAACCTCCGGATCTGCCAGCAATTCCTTATAATCTCCATAAGCCTTCGGAATGCCAAGCGCTTCTGCTTTCGCCTTTGCCGTTTCATAATTCACCTCAGACAATGCCAGCACTTCCGCGGTGCCCTGGCGTCTGATGGCCTCAATATGTACCGGACCGATAAAACCTGTTCCAATAACTCCTACCATAATTTTTTCCATAGACTTCTCCTAATCCAGAACATTTTTGTTCCAATCCATTATAAATTTCTGCAGTTCTTCATAATTGGCACTTCTGGCGTTTCTTACGTAAAATCCGGAATTTGCCACCCCAACCAACAGGGATTCTTCCAGCGTACAGCCCAGCATCTGCCCCAGCACAAAACCAGCGTTAAAATTGTCGCCGGCTCCGGTTGTCAGTCTGGGTTCCTGGCAGTAAGGTCCTTCTACCTGATATGCTCCATCCGCTCCGGCCGCACATGCTGTTTTTACAGGATGGACTACAATTGTAGAAATCTGAATTTTCTCTTTCAGCAGCCTTGCCACATCCAGAACACTTTCAAAGGACTCCTTTTCATAGCCATATAAGGCCGCTATTTCGTACGACTCTTTCTCATTCAGTCCCAGAATCACTTCAAAGCTTTTCTCAAATTCCTCCAGACACCTGATGGCTTCCAAAATATCTTCTTTCGTGCGTTTTTCCGGATCTGCCAAATCAATAAACAGCTTTTTCCGCTCTGTATGTTTTAAGATCGGCAGTACATACTGAATGATGCCCTTCCAGACCTCTGTAGTATTCACCACAAGCGTCCAGTTTTCAAATCCAATAAAATCTGCACGATCCAACAGCTCTGCAAAAACCTCTGCTCCTACTTTTTCCTGAAAATTTTTCCAGTTCACCTCTTTGAGCGGTTCCAGTTTACAGCTGATAATCTTTCCATCCAAAAATTCAATCGCGTCTGTATGGCCGGGATCGCTGATAGAAATCAGATGCGCATTTTGACCGAACTCATAAAACACAGGATGAACACTTTCTTTGCCAAGCGCTCCTATATACGTCACATCAAACCCATGTTTTGCCAGTGAGTTGGCAAAAATCGGCCCGTTTCCGCCCAGCTTTTCCTGTACTGGCAACATTTCAACGTTCATACTAAGTCCTGCGCTGTCACAAATCTTTTTACCGTAATCCGCCAGATATTTGATTCTGTCAAACCGGTCTGCATCATACCGTTTATCCACCGGATATACAACTTCATCGACAAACCCGTCAAAACCTATGACAGCCCGGACACTTTTGGGATCACCTGTCTCCATTTTCTGCAGAACCACATCAAACAACTTCTGTTTTCTCATCTTACTTACCACCTTTTCAGCGGATATACTGCTTCATAAAATCCCTGGACAGAAGAATCGACGCTTTTCTGGCTTCCATGGAGCCTTCGTATGCCCTGTCTTCGATTTCGATGACTGCCGGTCCTGTATAACCGACATCATTCAGCGCGCTGATCACCTTGCCCCATTCAATATCGCCGAGTCCCGGAAGCTTCGGCGTATGGTAATCCAGCGGCGGCGCAAAAATACCAACCTCGTTGTATTTATCCGGATAGAACTTTGCGTCCTTGATATGGAAATGGAACAGCTTATCCTTGAAATCATAAATCGGTTTTATATAATCCATCTGCTGCCATACCAGATGAGACGGATCGTAATTTAATCCGAAATTATTACTTTCGATTGCCTGGAACATCTGTCTCCAGAACTGAGGATTTCCGGCCAGGTTGTCACCCTGCGGCCATTCGGTCTTAAAATACATCGGGCAGTTTTCGATTCCGATTTTAATCCCCTGTTCTTCCGCAAATTTTATAATTTCAGGCCATATTTCCAAAAACTCCTCCCAGTTCTTCTCTGCAGTTTCCAGTCTGTTCTTTCCGATAAAAGTATTTACCACACCTACCCCAAGCTTCTTTGCGCCCAGAATACATTCTTTGATATGCTCAATCGCCACTTTTCTTGCTTCTTTGTCAGCAGCAAGGGGATTGGGATAATAACCGATACCGCTTATCTCAACGTTTTTATCATGCAGATACTTTTTGATGTACGCAGCCTTTTCATCATCCAGCTCCGCCATATCGATGTGGGTAACGCCAGCGTAGCGTCTTTCTGACTTGCCTTTTGGCCAGCATGCCAACTCTACACACTCAAATCCATTTTCCGATGCAAAGTCGATCACTTCTTCAAAAGACAGCTCCGGCATAATTGCACTTAAGAATCCTAATTTCATACTATACCCCCTTTTTCGTTATTTCTCCTGGTTTAAAACATATACTGCTTTGACTACATCTTCCCTTGCTTCGATTTTGCGGAAAATCTCATCCGTATCTTCTATTGTCAGGGATAACCTGTGCGTAATCAAGCTCTTCAAATCCATTTTCCCGGATGCCATCAAATCCATCGTCGCCTGATAACCAACATTTAAGGATTTGCCTAAAATACTGTCCTGCATCGGACAGGTAATTTTCATTGCCTTAAAATGGATGTAAGACCAGTCAATCAGTACCGGATCACAGCACGCTCCTATCTGGCCCACCCGGCAGCCGGTCCTTGCCAGATAGGGAATCGGCTGAATCGTTTCCGGTTCCCCGGCGCACTCGATAATCACGGGCATTCCCATTCCGTCTGTGATCTCTTCGATCGCATGTACAATATTGACTTCATCCGGATTGAGAACGATGTCTGCGCCAAATTTTCTAGAAAGCTCCCTTTTATATGCGCTTGGCTCTGTGGTAATAATCCGTTTTGCTCCATAGATTCTGGCCATCTGAGTTGCCAGAAGTCCCAGTGAACCCTGTCCGAGAATCAGCACATCGTCCAGAGGCTTCACAATCTGCTTGATAACACTGTGTACCACTGCGCAGGGTTCGAAGAGGGAGGCCTCTTCATCCGACAGAGAGTCCGGCACCTTGAGACATTCCTCCGGCCTCGTAATCACATATTCGCCGTAGCCTCCAATCGTCGCCGCCATTGCGACCCGATCGCCGACCCGTATGGCTTCTCTCCGCTGAAGTCCTTCGTCCATCAAAGTCCGGTAGGGGCTTTCCTCCGGCATAAGCCCTATGGCCCTGACAATTCCCATCCCTTCATGTCCCATCGTAGTAGGATAGGGTTCTCTCGCATATTTTCGCTTTGGATAATACTTCGCCAGCGGATCCGGATCCCTTTTATCCCAGATCCGAAAGTCGTGGGGATACATCAGCGTAATCTGATGGTCGTGAGGCGGATGCTTTGCCAGTATTGTATTCAAATCGGTCTGATTGCAAATCGTTGATGCTTTCATCTCTACCAGAATTTCGCCCGGTCCCGGGGTCGGAATCTCACGTTCCACAAGCTCCCAGGGTCCGCCTTTCCCGGTAAGCACCAGCTGTTTAAAGGTTCCTGCCATTCAGACGCCTCCTTCCTCAATCCTTTTTTGTTCCGAAAAAGCTTTTCGGAATTTGTTCTTATTTAAACGTGTAAATCGCTTTAATTACATCTGCTTTTTCTTCAATCTCTTTAAAAATCTGCTCCGTTGCTTCTACTGTAAAATCCAAACGGTGCGTAATCAGGCTGTCCAGATCCATTCTCTCCATGAGCTTCACTGCCCGTTTCCCAGAGTGTCCCGGTGTAGTTCCCACCAGATTTCCCTGCATCTGACAGGTGATTCTCATTCCTTTAAAATGAATATAACTCCAGTCTGTCAATACAGGCTCGCAGCATGCCCCAATCTGACCCACGCGGCACTGGTACTCTGCGAGATAGGGAATCATTCGAATGGTATCCGGTACACCTGCACACTCAATGATGACAGGCATGCCTCTTCCGTTTGTAATTTCTTCGATTGCATGAACAATATTCGTTTCATTCGGATCCAGAACAATGTCTGCTCCAAATTTTTTAGATAACTCGCGTTTAAACGCCACTGGTTCTGTCGTAATAATTCTTCTGGCGCCATATAATTTAGCCAGCTGTGTTGCGATCAGGCCAAGGGCTCCCTGCCCCAGGATTAACACATCATCATCCTGTCTCACGCACTGCTTGATCACACCGCTTACTACCATGACCGGCTCTGTCAGACTTGCCTGTTCATCTGTCAATGTATCCGGAATCAGCACACATTCTTCCGGAACCGTAAGCACATACTCTCCAAAGCCACCGATGGTTCCTGTCAATCCAACCCGGTCTCCAACCTTAAAGGTCGGCGTCAAATCCATCAAACGTCCATGGGGATGCGCAAATTTCTGTACCGGCTCCGGCATAGGGCCAATTGCAACGATTTCTCCCATTCCTTCATGTCCCATCGTGGTCGGATAAGGATTAAAGGGATAGTCTCTGGACGGATATACATCCGAAAGCTCATCCGGTACTGCTCCTCTGTATTTACGCATGTCGTGAGGTACCATCATCTGAATCTGATAATCATGGGGCGGATGATATCCCCGAATCGTATTCAAATCGGTCTGATTGCAAATAGAGGATACTTTCATTTTTACAAGAATCTGTCCCACACCTGGCGTCGGGATCTCTGCTTCATCCATTCTCCAGGGTCCGCCGATTCCTTCCAGGATTAATCTTTTATATGTATCAGCCATATGCATTTCCTTTTCGTCTATAAAATTTATTCTGCTGTCACTTTTTCATTCTGCTTTAGCGCCGAAAACCACTCAAACAGCCTTCGTACACCCTCTCCATTATAGGAAATTGCCATAAATACCAGTACAAATACTGCGATGATAATCTGGTTATACTGACTCGGGAAACCAAATACCAGAAGCGTCAGTCTGATGAGCTGCATGGTAACACTTCCAATATAAATTCCAATCACCAGATTGCACAGACGCTGCAGCGCCATACCAAGAAATACGCACATCATGGAATCGAACACAAGAGAGGATGTCTGCATGTTGCTGGCCGCCTTCTGTGTACCGGAAAGCCCCAGCGAATACATGGCATAAATGCCTGCATAGGTACTTGCCAGAACAAGCGCCGTTGCCTTTATCTTATATACATCGATTCCGCTTAAGCTCGCTACAACTGCGTTGTTTCCAACTGCCCGCACATGATAGCCAATCTTTCTGAAATTGTGCAGATAGTAAGATACGGCAAACACAATTGCTAAAACAATAAAGTTGTTAGGGAATTTTGAAACAACAAGATACCCTGGCGGCATACTTACGCCAAAACCATCAAAAAACACACCGCTCAGGCTTTCATATATCAGCATCATGCCCACCGTAACGATAATCGTCGGTATACGCAAAACATAAAATACCAAGGCCGTGATCAGACCACAACAGAAGCCTGCTAAAATCGCAAAAACCGCCACCCCCGCAAAGCCGATATCCAGCTGAAGCGCTATGCGTCCGCCAATAATCGCCGCCATCAACTGAGCCGCTCCTATAGAAAAGTCCCAGTTGCCGCTTATCAGGCAGAAGCTGACCCCCCAGGCCAGGATCGCCGGAGCGATGGCCTGTGAAAGAATCAGCGGTATATTTGCCAACGAAATATTTTGCGGATACGCAAGCAGCAGTACCAGAAAGATTACTGAAGGTATTAATAGCACGATAATTCCATTTCTTACTAATTTACTTTTGCTGCTCTGCATATTCATGTCCTCTCGTCTTCCTGATTACTCGATGGTGGAAAGTACATAGTCCATGGAGAAATCTGCCTGTAATGCCTGGAAGCTTTCCAAAGTCAGTTCTTCGTTGTAACGTACTGCCATGCTCTTAATCGCTTCTTCATTGTAAATACGGTAATCCGGATCTGCTACGTATGTGTCATACACTTCACACTCTTCTGCATTTCTGATCAGCAGATAGCCTTGGGAAAGGTGAATCGGCTCGTCAGACAGTGGATTGCCATCTACCGCATTGTAAAGCGCCATAAAGGTAAAGAGTGCGTCCGGATACATTCCACCTACGATACATTTAATAACGTCTTTTTCAAATCCATCCATCATACCATCGAAGGTATCAAATGCTGCAATCTTCATATCTTTGCCAGAAGAAAGAACTGCATTGTATACAGCTTCGCCGCCGCCCTGGCTAGTAGATGTAAGAATAACAGCATCCATATTCGGGTAAGCAGATGCAAAGTTATTAATCGCACTTACATGCTGCTGGGGATCCAGTGCATCCGGAATGGTGTACTCAGCCAGTTTTTCTGCGCCGGTTTCCGCAAGACCTTCATCAACACCAACATTACGCTGAATCAGTGCGTGTGCGGGATTTACATAACCTATACCAAACTTGCCGTAACCCTGTTCAACCATATACTCTACCATTGCCTTAGCGGTACCAGCCTCATCCTCCTGACACTGTCCCACGTAGCATTCCATAGCCTCTACTTCTTCTCTCATTGCTTCGTCATTGATGTTGCGGAAGCAATAAGCCACTTTTATGCCTGCGCTTTCACATGCCTGCGCAGTTTTATAGGAAACCGTATCAGACATCGGAATCGACATGATGCCGTCACAGCCTGCCGCAATCAGATTCTCTGCTGCTGCAATCTGGTCTGTCGGCTCTGTGCCGCAGATATTCCATTCCACCTCCACATTGCCCAATACTTCTGCTGCATAATCAACGACACTGACTACACTCTGTCCCAGTGCATCATCCTTGCTGTAGAAGATAACGCCGATTTTCAGCTTATCTTCCGAGGTTTCCGCTGCCGCTTCTGTTGTTTCTGCTTGACTTGTCTCAGTCTTTGAGCCGCACCCTGCCAGAAGGCCAGTCAGCATGGTCGCTGCCAACAACATCGCAATTACTCTTTTTGTTCTCATTTTTCTTCTCCTTTTTTATATTTTTATAAAAACAGCCCTTGCCGCTCTTATTCTTTTAAGCTATAAATCCCACAGATTTCTTATCGAAGGATATGTAAACGGTTAAAATGAAAATGACTCCCCGAATCAAATCAATCCAGTTCGCGCTTACTCCCATCAGCAGCAGTCCGTTATCCAGCATCATATACAGAATAGCTCCGATAACAATGGAACGCATCTTCACACTGGAACCGCCGGCCATGGAAATTCCGCCCAAAGCCAATGCCAGGAGGACCTGTGTTTCGTAGCTTTGTCCGGTCTGCGCGGTACAGCCGCCGGAACGAATTAGATTCACGAAAGAGGTAATTCCCACTGTGATACCTGTAATTAAAAACGCCAGCAATTTATATTTGTTTACAGCAATACCGCTTAGACGTGCCGCATTCATATTGGATCCAATGGCTTTGTTAAACTTTCCAATTTTTGTATAATTCAGCAGAAAAGTTCCGAGCACAACCACTATCAGGGACATCACCAGATAAAAAGCGAAGGTATCTAATTTACTCAAAGCCGTCGGTGTAAATCTGGCAACCTTTGAAGTCAAGGCCGCTGTAAAACCTTTGCCTGCAAACATAAAGCTAAAGCCAACCACAAAACAAGGAACCTTCGCATAGATATGTATCAGTCCCACCAGAATGCTACATACGATTCCTGCAAGAATACACATCGGCAGAGTCAGCCAGGTCACCTCGTTTCCTGCCACACAGCCAATACCTGCAGCAATCGCCACGATTCCTCCCAGGGAGAAATCCATATTTCCATGCGCCATGACAAAAGTGGCTCCAACTCCTCCTATGATGTAAAGGGAGGACTGAATCAGCAGAACCTTTAAATTATACGCTGTAAAGAATCTTCCTTCTGTTGTCAGAGCGAATAAGATAATCAGCCCCAACAGCATCAGAAGTGGTATGGATTCTTTTACTTTATTTATAACTTTTTCTTCGTTCATGTTTCTCCCACCTCCGTTACAGCATTGCATGAATCAGATCATGTTCACTTAATACTTCACTGCGTTCAAACTCACCTGTCTGCTTTCCATCCTTCATAACAATGATACGGTCTGACATTCCAAGCAGCTCCGGCATTTCCTCCGAAACCATAATGATGGATTTTCCTTCCTTCTTTAACTGTTCCATCAGCCGATAGATTGCTGCTTTTACTCCAATATCAATACCTCTTGTAGGACAATCCATAAGAAGAATCTCGGATCCATTTGCCATCCATTTTGCAACGACCACCTTCTGCTTGTTTCCGCCGCTCAGTTCCCTGACGTACTGGGAGGTATTCTGCATTTTTACTTCCAGCTTTCCCGCATGTTCATCGGCCAGTTCCTTTTCTGCTCTGGGTGGAATGAAAAAGCCTTTTTTGATTTTATCCATAGAAGCCATTACAATATTGTCTTTGATGCTTGTCGCCAGGAACAGCGACTCCAGATCTCTGTCTTTTGGCATATATGCGATCTTGCTTTTGATCGCTGAGCTAGGGCTGGTGATTTTCGTCCCATCCGTCAGATGTACGCTTCCCGAATCCGGTTTGATTGCGCCAAATATGATTTTACACAGCTCGTGCATCCCACACTCGGTCAAGCCTCCCAGTCCAAGTATTTCGCCTTTATGAAGCTGAAAACTGATATCCTGTACTGTTTCGCCCCAGGTTACGTTATCCACCTCCAGAACTACCTCTTCCTGATAGCTCATCTCATAATCGCCGCGATAATAGTCACCCGTCAATTCACGTCCAATCATCATGCGCTTCAATGTATCCTGTGTAATTTCTTCTTTCTGCAGGGTCCCGACAAAATGTCCGTCCCGAAGGACGCTGATGCTGTCGCACATCCTCTCTAATTCAGCCATATCATGGGAAATGAACACAATGGTTTTTCCGGCCTCTCTCATCTCATCCATCAGCTTATAAATAAGCTCGCGCCCTTTTTGCGACAGAGCAGTGGTCGTTTCATCTACAAACAAAACCTCCGGCTCGTTATACATGGCAACTGCCACTTCCACCAGCTTTCTGTCCTCAAAACTAAGCTTTTCAATCCTGTCCGCCGCATTGATGTGTCCTGCGCCAATGCGCGCCAACGCTTTGCTTCCCTCTTCAATCAAGCGCCTTTTATTCACATTTCCTGACTTGGAAAAGGTACTTTCTTTTCCCAAAAACATGTTTTCGGCTACGGTCAGGCCATTGATGGTGCCGTTTTCCTGAATCAGAATATTGATTTTTTTCTCTTTAGACTCCAGCATATTTTTCGGATTATGCTTCTCGCCCCTGTACCACATTTCCCCCGAATCGGGATGTCCGGTTCCCACGATCATGGATGCCAGCGTGGATTTTCCCGAACCATTTTCTCCAATCAGTCCCCGAATCTCTCCATATCCAATCTCAAGAGAGACATCCGTCAGCGCTTTTGTCAGACCAAACGTTTTCGTAATATGTTCTACCTTGATTACACTTTCTTTTTGCATACCATCTCATCCTACTTTTTATTTGAAATGTTTTCTCAGATACTTCCTGCTGATTTCCATCGATTCAAAAGGAGAGCCATGTACCCAGCCATCATGCGTCTCCAAAATTTCACAGGTACATCCATAGGACTGCGCCTTCTCCAGCAGTGCCGGCAAATTCAGATTTCCTGTCCCCAGCTCTGCTCCGGTTACAGTGCGTATTGGAGTTCCGGCTTTGTCACTGCATACCCGGCAATCGTTAATATGCATAAATCCGATTCTGGTTCCGATTTTGTCCAGCCATTCCATCGCTGTAAATCCGGAAATGGAAATCCAGTAGGTATCCACTTCAAACTTCACATAATCGGGATTTGTCTCCTCCAGCAGAATATCCATCGGAAGCGTTCCTTTTTCTGTACGAACAAACTCACAATTATGATTGTGAAACAGAAACGTAAGACCGCTTTCACTGATCTGCCGGCCACATTCATTTAACCGGCGGGCCAGTTCCCTTACCTGAGTACTATCCTCAAATACCGTCTGCATCACTCCCGCAGACACGATATAGTCTGTCTCAAGCAGTTTCGCCCGGACAATACTCTGCGCCGTATCACGATATATGTTCTCGAATTCCTCATGGACAGCCAATACTTTTAAGCCTTCATCCTGCATTTTCTGCTTCCAGAACGCCGCATCCTGCATCAAAAAGCTACAGACTTCCACTCCGTCATATCCGGCCGCCGCTATCTTTTGCAGCGTTTCGGATATCTGACATTCATCGTTCAGGTAATCTCTGAACATATACTGCTGTATTCCTACTGTCTTCTCCATCGCTCCTCCTTACCTTTCATCTGTCTGTTTTGCTCCATTTGTTCTCTACGTGTTAATTGTATGGTACATTAGTATCATTGTTTTGTCAATAATATTTTTTTTGATTCTGTTTTTTTGTCTATTTTGCACATAGAAATCCTTTTATTTTCCTGCAGTGCCATTCTTCTTTTTGCTTCTTTTATTTGTTTTGTATGAAACAATTGAGTCATCATTTTATCCATATTTTTTACCCCCCCCCCGGTAATTTTTTCCACATTTCTATGTGCATAATGCTTATTTGATATTGACAATAATTTTATCTTATACTAAAATGTCAGTGGCTTTAGACTGTTTATGGACATTTAATCTGCTTGTTATTTAGCTAACATGTGTAATTTCTTTGCAGCATACGAGAATTCAATGACAGTTATTGTTTTACACCATGCCCAATTTATAGCCTGAGCAAGTTATCTCTCAATTTTTAAAATAACATTTCTTGTATGAATATTTTCCAACGGAGGTTCGCATGCAGCAACAAAACTATATCTTGAAAGAACATTTGGATTTAAACTCCATCACCCCGCTTTACAAACAGATCGCAAATATCTTCCATCAAAAAATCAACAATGGTACCATTAAAGTCGGTGATCAGCTTCCTGCCGAACTCGTTCTCTGTAAGGATCTGGAGCTTAGCCGTTCCACTCTGCGCAAAGCCTTTAATGAGCTGGAGCAGGAAGGACGCATCGTCCGAAAACGAGGCGTGGGAACCATTGTCTGCGAGCCAAAGCTCAGCCGTAACCTGAATACGCTTTACAACTTTTCTTCCGAGATGCTGAATCTTGGAATCACGCCAAGCTCCGACGTACTAAGCTTTGAAACCATCAAGCCGGAGCCATACGTTGCCGGCAAGCTGAATATTTCCGAGGATATGGACGTATATAAGATCCGCCGTCTCCGAAAAGGCAATAGCAAGCCTCTGCTTCTGGAAGAAGTATACATTCCCACCATCTATCTTCCTCATTTGTCCAGAGAAGATCTGGGGGATTCGCTATACGCGCTGATTTCCCAATACACAGGAACCTTCCCCAGTGAAGCAACCGAAACCTATGAGGCAATCATTTTATCCGAGAAAAAGGCAAAACTGCTGGAATGTCCTCCAAACACTCCCGCATTTCGTATCAAACGTGTTTCCAAGAACTCAAATAATGATATCTTTGAATACTCCATTATCATTGCTCCCGGAAATCGCAATCGATATGAAATCACTTTGTATCAGAAAAACACAACTTATCAGAATACCTACAGACAAATCATCTGACAAATCCATAAAAAACGACAGCCGTATCACTGAAAATCAGTGCGTGCGGCTGTCTCTTTCTTTCCTATGTATTTTTTTCAGAAACTTTCAAAACGATATTGACACTTCAGTATTTTTATGTTTTAATTGTATCATACATTTACAACATTGTAACCATATATTTCAAAACATACAAGGAGGTATTACTTATGGAAGGTACAATGAAACAGGCTTGGCTCAATAATGTAGGCGAAGGCCATTGGGAAATCCGCGAGGTTCCGATTCCCAAACCAGGCCCCGGACAGGCACTTATCAAAATTCACGCGGGATCTATCTGCAAGCAGACAGACTCCAACACAGTCCGTGGCTATCATCCGCCTCACGATCATCAGTGCTGGGGTATGCTTCCCCATCACATGCGGATGTTGTATCATAACACTCCGGAAAATCCGGATCCGCTTGCTGAAGTTTACCCGAAAAAACATCTGAAATATGACTGGGAGCCGTTCCCGTCCCGCATGGGCCATGAAATGGCAGGAGAAATCGTAGAGATCGGCGGTTTCTTAGGACAGCATCCTTACGGAGAATACACCACCGAAGACGGCAGGAAACGTGTAACGGAAAACAACCTGGTAGCAAACAATAATCCTTTCAAAGTAGGAGATCGCGTGACCGGAAGCCCGATCTTCGGCGGTTTTGCAGAGTATGTCGTTGCCGACTTCTCCGCAATTGCAAAAATTCCTGACGGCGTTTCCTATGAAACAGCTACCCTGGCTGAGCCGGTTATGTGCGTATACCCTCACGTAACCCAGACTGTTCAGTTCCGTGACCGCGTGGTGGTACTGGGCGTAGGTGCCCTTGGTTTTGCTTCCATGTGCATCGCAAAAGGTATGGGTGCGAAGCAGATCATCGCAGTAGATCTGGATGATGCAAAGCTTGATTTTGCAAAAGCTCACGGTGCAGATGTTATCATTAACCCGAACAAAGTGGATAACGTGGCTGACGCTATCTGGGATGCAACCGAGCATCAAGGCGCTGACAGCGTTCTGGAAGTTACCGGTGAGCCCGAATGTATCCAGCTTCTTCCGTATATCACCAAGTTCGGCGGACGAATCGGTCAGATTGGCGCCTGCTGCAAATTAGTTCCGATTGACTGGTCTTATTTCCATTTCCGCGGCCTGTCTGTAAACAAGTGTATTGTTGGAGCAGGTATGGTGAACGCCCACAATGCGCCAAACAGTAATCACGGCTTCGATGTAGCTCTGGATCTGATTCAGAACGGCATCGTACCCATGGGCGATTTCATTGATTACAAGTTTGAGATGACTACTGAAAATCTGGAAAAGGCCTTTGATCTGGCATTACATGACAATACAATGAGAAAAGCAATGTTTATCTTCAAATAAAGCTTTCCTGTTGTATCAATAGAAAGTCTCTATTCAATCGGGTAGTGTAAGAAAGGTTGTGTCTTTGGAAATAAATGGCTCCTTTTTGGTAAGAATCAAGATATGAATAATCTTATCAAAAAGGAGTTTTTATATGGCGATTGCCAAGGAACAAATTCGACAAATTATTACACAAAACGATCTTACCAATGTACAAGATGTTTATTCTTTGTTGAAAGAAAGTTTCAAAGACATCTTACAAGAGGTACTGGTTGCAGAAATGGATGCCTCCCTGGGCTATGAAAAGAACCAAAAAGGTGATTTGGAAACTACCAATGCTATTTTAGTTTCTTAAAAGAACTGAAATCTAATTCAAGGAAGTAAAAAAGGAACTGAAATCATTTTAGTTTCTTTTTTACTTCCTTGAATTTATTTCTTTAAATTTTAAAATTCTACTTTAAATAATCCTTTCACGACACCACCCGTCTCTCCATCAGCTCCCGGACCTTCGCGTCTTCCATCCCCACCCTCTTCAGCACGCAGCAGTACACCAGCTTCATCAGAATAAACGTGGTCTCCGCCAGCTGGCCATCCAGCTGCATGTAGCTGCCGTGGGTGATGGTGTTCCGGTAGCTCACCAGTTCATCGATATGCCTGCAGCTGATGTATTCGCCCAGCAGGGGCTGGTACTTTTGGAAACAGATTTCTATTTTATCCGCCAGGGCTCCGCTCATGTGATCCAGGGTGCCGAAGATAAACTGGTAGTCATTGGCCTCCTTCAGCGGATGTTCGCCATCACGGTGAGCCTTCACCAGCCCTTTCATTTCCGTTACCAACTTTTTAAATTCCGCGTCGCGCTCCACTTTGACTTTGGAAAGCTCCATCTCGGACTCCAGGGCCGAGCAGACCTCCCGCACATTCATGCTGGTAATAAAATAGACATCCTTATCATGCTCCGGTATGAATCCGATATTGAACTTGGGCTTCTTCGGCCGGTTCTCGGCTATGGACGCCAGAAGCGGCGGCAGGCAGTCCCCCAGCGCCTGAAAGGTGATACAGCTGAAGATCTTCTTTTCCGTTATCTGCTCCCAGTCATGACGGACAAAGCACTCCGCCATCTCTTCATAAAGCTCCGGAATATTCTCGCTTTTCCGGCCCAATAGGATTCTGTCAAAACCCACATTCTGCCGAAAGGCCATAAACTGACAGAGCCGCAGCAGACAGCCGTAGACCTCCGAAAAATCTGAAAACTCCCGGGACTGCCCCAGAATCAGTTCCAGCGTCGTATCCGTTACCTCGATATAGTCTCCTTTTTCTGCCGAAACTCCTTCCCGGATCCCGGAGGCCACTTCCAGCGTACCCTCCAGCGCCTTTCCCTTCAGTTCCCATTTCATGGAATCCTTCCGGAAATCAAGAAACCGTCTTCCGTCCTCTTCTTCCGTTCTCAGCCCAGCCTTCCAGTACAGTTTATTCAGGACGCCTCCCGTCAGAATCAGACTCTGAAACGCACCCGGTTCCGGATCACTGCTCACGAAATACAGCCAGGTCTTCAGGGTCGCCTCCCGGTGAATCTTAAACTCCTGCCCACAGTACAGATACACATATTTGTTCCCCGTGGTTTTTCCCACGATACAGCCCTGCTTCTGATTCAGCTTTTCCATACTTCTGCTATCCGTGTGGGAATTGATAAACACACAGGTAAAGCCATCCAGGGCAAAAGAAATATGCTCCTGGCCGACTACGGTGCCGTATAGTTTTTTCTTTTGCATGGGCTGCCTCCGTTCTTTTAACGCCGTCTCAGCACATAATCAAACACATCCCAGAACCCTTTACTCACCTGCTCAAACCGGAACTTATCCAGCAGATCCAGCGACTTCTGTCCCATCTTCTCTGCTTTTTCCGGCTGCTGAAGCAGCTCCCGGAGACAGGTTCGGAACTCTTCCTCCTGATAGGGATCCACCAGCACTCCATTCTCCCCATTTTCAATCATATCATAGGCTCCGTCCGCATAAATGGAGCTTACGATGGGAAGTCCCGCGCACATGGCCTCCAGAATCACCAGCGCATAGCAGTCCTCCCGGGTGGGAAGGACAAAAATGCCGCTTTTCGCGTATTCCCGCTTCAGCTCTTCTCTGGAGAGATAGCCCAGGAAATGCACCCGCTCTCCGATTCCCAGCTCCTGCGCCAGACTGCGAAGAGCCTCTTCTTCCGAACCGCCGCCTGCCAATGCCAGCTCCCAGGGTTCTTCCATCCCGTTCAGAGCCCGCAGCAGTAAATCAATGCCCTTTCGCTCAATCAGGCTGCCCACGCAGAGTAGCCGGTTCGCCTGCCGGTTCTCCGGCTCCACCCGGTACTGAGCCACGTCCACCGTCAAAAGGCTCACAAAACACTTCTCTGCCCGGGCGCCATAGGCGATCTGCGCCTCCCGGGAACGGGTACTGCTAGCCAGATAAGCTGCCCCATGGCTGATCACATAATGGCGGAACTTCCTCTGTAGTCTGCCGATATTCCGCTCCGAATGAAGGGTTCCGTCGGTCCAGCTCACATAGGGAATCTTCTTTCTGCTACAGTAGTGAACCGCCTGCAGAATCGTAGGATTATACTCTGAGCCTACCACCAAATCCGGCTTCAGCTCATCCAGCAGCTTCGCCACCCCTTTGGAGATATGAATATACTTTGTGTCATAACGCCGCGGAATCTTGATGGTATAGGAATCCAGAAAATGGCTGTTCCGCATCTTTGCTTCATCGATATGCCAGCTGCGGTTATCCTCATTTCTGCTGGCATAGACGATATGAATCTCATATGCTTCCGTATGCTTCTGCAGATAATCAAACAGCTCCACCCTGTAGGGCGCCGGAATGTTTGTGATGATTACGACTCTTTTCATAGACTTTTTCTCCTGCTCTGACACCAGTCTCCCAGCAGTCCCAACAGCACGGCCAGCACGCCGAAAACTGTCACCGCCTGGGCTCTGTATGTAAAGAAGTAATGAATCTGGGAGTGATTGGAAAATGCAATATACCAGAGATACGGGTACAGGCACACGCCCAGAATCAACAGATACCGAAGCGCTGTATCCCTGTCTGCCTTCCACTGCCGCCAGCCCAGCACCGCCAGAAGGATTCCCGGAATCACCAGGCAGACCGCGGGCCAGTTCATATAATTCAGCATTCCCACATTTCTGCTCAGGGCCTCCGCAGGCGTCGTCACCTCTTCCGCGCTGCCCACGGAACGGAACAGTACCTGATTCAATGCATCTGTCAGAATATTTCTTCCCAGAATCAGGCTTCCCAGAATCCATTTGGTACTCCAGCAGAGCACATAACCTGCAGCCCAGGAAACTGAATAGCCGATCAGGGCTTTTACCCGGTTCCGGAAACTCCTTCCTGTCTCATCCGCCAGCAGCCACACGATCAGCGGAATCCCCAGTGTGATAACTGGGAAGGTCAGAAAATCAAAAAAGCTGATGCACATACCGCAGCCAAAGAACAATTCCGGCATCCCCAGCTTTCTTTTCTCCAGATTACCCAGCAGCGCAAGCACCGTCAGAAACATCACCGTGTAAGAGGCCATGTACTGGAAGCTGATGGGCGCCACAATGAGAAAGGTGGCCGTCAGCCCCAGGATAAAGGCGCACGCCGCTCCCGTGCGTTTCGTTTTCCGGTACAGCATCATTCCCGACAGGAAACACAGGATATTGATGATAAACATATTCAGATAGCGAATCTGCGGATAAGTCAGGAACAGACTCAGCGGCTTTAACACTATCAGATAGCCATGCCAGTATCTCGTATAATCCTTTGCGTACATGGCCGACTGCAGCGCTCCCATCCCGTCCTCTGTGGTGAGACGCTCGTACATGGCCCCGTCCGTATACAGATCAATGGTAGCCTGGGAATTCCCGAAAAAAGGCTCCGGATATCCGCCTTCCACATATTCCTGTTCCCATCTGTCCTGAAAACTGTCCACTGCTCCCTGCATCCGGCTGTTCGGTATGGCCGACACCAGCCAGAGCGCCGCTGTAAAAAGTAAAATCAGGGCCAGATAAATTCCTGCCATCTTTCCTATCGTTTTTTTCATATCTCCCTCTATTCTCCCTGCACAGAAGAATAAATCTCCCTCAGTCTCTCATAATTTTTCTCCGGCGTATAATACTGCTCATACACCTCCCGGGGCTTCCACTCCCGTTCCGGCTCCGCCTCCAGCTTTCGCACCGCTTCCCGCAGGCTTTCCGGATCCCCGGTTCGGAAACGGTATCCTGTCTCGCCCGGAAGAACCATATTTCCCGCATTGCCTATATCGCTGGCCAATACGGGCGTTCCGGCCGCGTAGCTCTCCATGATGACCATGGGCTGTCCCTCGTAACACAGGGTAGGAAGAATCAGCGCTTTCACCTGACCCAGCAGCTCCATGACCTTTTCATGAGGCATCTGCCCCAGCAGCTTCACCTGACCCATTTCATGCTCCTCCAGATACTTCCGGATCCAGTCCTCTTCCGGTCCGATTCCGCAAAGAAGCAGTTCTTTATCCGGAAAGGCCTGCCAGGCCTCTATCAGCGACCGTACCCCTTTCAGAGGTTCCAGCCGCCCCACATACAGATAGCTTCCTGTCCGCACCGTTTCCTGCCGCTGTGTATCCGCCGTAAAATTCGGCTTCACATAGACCTTTTCCGGATCTACGATCTGTTTTCCTTTTCGGTTCAGCAGTAACAGCTTTTCCCTGTTAAAATCCGTGAGGCAGATATAGGACAGCTTCCGATAGGTTCCCAGTATCCGATGAACCTTCAGAATGGCCGCGCCGGCCAGAGTCTGGGCCTTTGAGCCCCGATAGCAGCTGTGCCGCACCGCGCAGCCCAGTCCCTGCTCCACGCAGTCCTCGCACACCTGCCCGTTCCGCAGAAACGTGGCCGCCGGGCACAGCATCCGGAAGTTATGGATGGTCTGCACCACCGGAACCCTGCATGCAAAGGCCGCGTAATACACGGACGGGCTCACCAGATTCAGGGTATTGTGTACATGAACGATATCGATTTTCTCTTTCCGAATCAGCCGCTTCACTTCCCGGAAGCTGCGCAACGAAAACAGAGACGTGAACGGAAGCAGACACTTCTGCCACGCCGAAAACGCCTCCATCTCCCGGTTGGAACGGCTGTACAGAATCACTTCATGGCCATGTTCCTCCAGAAGCCGTTTCTCATTCTGTACCACCGTGTCCTCGCCGCCGGGGATTTTATAGTAGTTGTGAATCAGCAGGATGCGCTGTTTTTCCATCATCTTTTCCTCTGTTCCTATTTACCAAGCAGAATCCTTAACATCGGCGTCATACTGCTGTAACATGCCGATATCAGGCCGAAATTCTTTCTTACAAAATGAAACCACTCTCCTGTGGGCAGTCCTTTGGGACTCTCTTTCCGTTTCCACCGCTCTTTCCGCGAAAGGGACGTATCCCTCCAGGTTTTCCCCACCGGATTGTCATTACAGCAGCCCACGAAAAAATTCGTGGGATAAATCGCATATCCCATCTGGCTGGCTGTCAGTCCATAGTCAAAATCCCCCAGAGAATGGGTATAGGCTTCGTCTATATTGGGCAGCTTCAGAAAGATATCGTAGGGAATCAATACGCAATTCGCATTGAAGGTATCGCAGGATACCGGCTTTTCTCCCGACATAACAATGTCAAACTTCGGTCGAAATCCGGAAGCCTTACGCACGCCTCCATAAGACAGGTTTCCTTCCGTATCGCAGGTGGCTCCTACCAGTATCCCATCGCCGCACTGGGCCGCCATCCGTTCTATGACTCCCGGATAAAACTCCACATCATCATTGAACAGAAGGCAGTAATCATAGCCCTGATACTGCTCTTTTGCTTTCCGAATCCCCAGCCGCATTCCGCCGGAATAAAACAGACTTCCATTTCCGGTCAGCACAGCTACCTGCCGCATATCCCGCAGCGCCTCTTCCGTTCCGTCTGTACTTCCGTCGTCCACCGCCAGAAAGGTAAACTCAACTTCTTCATTTCCGGCGATCAGGCTTTTCAGACAATTCACCGTTTTTTCTTTTCGATTAAAGCAGGTAAAAATACCCAGCACCTTTTTCTTCATTACCAGTAACACCCATCTTCTACTTTTTCCAGCTGTTTGGGACGCTCTTCCTGCCCCGGATATACCCAGGCGTCAGAGTACCATTTTCTCACATAACTGTACTCTTCCTGCTCGTCCCAGCGTTTTCCCCGGATACCGAACAGAATCTGTGTGGCACCGCCCAGGTGAACCGCCTGCTTTCCCGCCTTTTTCAGCATGGCCGCAAGGGGGAAGCCATAAGCGCCGCAGCCGATAATCGCCACATCAAATTCCTGCTTCATGGCTTCTTCATACATATAATACAATGCCTCAAACCAGTCGCTAAACCGCTCATCTGTGGCTCCCGCTATGGTCTGCACTGCCTTTTGGGTCAACAGTTCAAATTCCGGAAGGATCTCCGTCCCCGGGAAAATCCGTTCCCGCTTCCGATACTGACTGGCAATGGTATCCGCAAAGGGATGAATCACCAGTACTCGCTTCCCTTTTAACGCCGCAGACCAGGGCTGTTCCGGTGTCTTCCAGGGCTCCAGACTGTCCAGAGAAGCTATCTGAAGCTCCTCCTTCATCTTACGGGAAATAAAATAATCCTCAAAGGGCTCCAGCTCCACTCCCAGGGCATCCGCCTCCCTGGCCGCGTCCACCATCACGTCCAGAAACCTCTTTCCCAGCTCCGTCTTTTCCGGAAAAAATCCAGACCAGAGACACAGCTGCTTCATGGCTTTCTCATAATTCCAACGCATGTGAAAGGCAAAGGTACGCATCACAAACATTTCCGTATAGCCGTAACGGGCCGCCATAAAGGGCTGCCCGGACAGAAGCTGCCCGCCGATATACCGGTTCATCTCTTCGCAGCTTTTTACCTGCTTCCCCGCATACGTTTTCTCCCTCTGCAAGTACTCACTGCCCGTACACTGCTGACAGCTTTTTCTTCGCCGTCTTCCCTTTATAAAATATCGGATTCCCGTAATTATCATTTTCCCATTCTCCTGCTTTACTTCTGGAGCCACTCGCTCCAATTAAAGAGCTGGCAGCTCTTCTTTCCCCATCTGGACCGATTGGAAAACTCAAACCATGCCACTCCCGGCTCCAGTAAAAAGGTATCTCCGGTACAGAGGGCACATTTTTCCTGTTCTTTGGTAAGAAATACCTTGGGATAGGGCAGCGCACTAAACTGCTCAATCTCTTCTTCTGTACATGCCGTATCAACCAAAATCACACGAATATTCTTTTTATTCAACCTTGCAAACCGCTTTATCCACTTTTCTCTGGCTTCCTCAAAGCTCTTTGCATGCTGAAAATAGAGTACTAGATCATCCAGTCTGCCTACCGGAAAGTGAATCTCTCCTCCACCCAGCTTTCTGAACTTCTCCACATCCGGCTCCTGATCCTCTTCCAGTTCACATCTCCGATACCTATTCAGATGATTCACGAATTTCAGAAAGTCTGAAGGACTCATCTGGATATTCACCGTAGGAGACCGAAATTTCATTCCATAGCTATGGTAAATAACACCTGCGATACAATTATTGGACAGAAGCGAAATCTCTTTCTGATCGAACTTTTTTCTTTTTCCCTCCAGATAGGTCCAAAGATACAGGAATCTGGCGGCTATTTTCTTTTGTATCTGCTGCATTTTTACTCTCTATGCTCCATATACTCTCGCATTATATTGTGATCTCCCACCCGTTTTTCATAAGCATGCACAGAAAATGGTATCTTCCCTTCCTCTAATAATTGTCTTGCCGTCTGCTCTGCTGCAAACTGCTCTGCGAATTCCGATGTAGGAAGTCTATATTTATCTTTCGCATTCAGATAATAGCACAGGAAACCGTCCTCATTATTTCGTTTTGATATTTTCGATATTTTTACGGCCACAGGATGATTTTTGATAATATCTAACATAGCTGATATCTTCCGCAAACTCATTCCGCCATTCCCAACCCGCGCCATAAGCGGCTGATTGAATGGTATTCCCCATTTCTTTGCCACTTTTTCTAAATGATTCATTCCCTTAAATATTACCGGATATAGTTTCTCTTCCTGTTTCCATGGTGCTCCTATGTAATCATATGCAAACTGCATAAAATAGTCCAATTTATCATCTTCTGACAGAATCCACACATCCGGTTGTACAACCAGCATATATTCATACTCAGAAAAACGGCTATAAAAATGTTCTGAAAGAAGTAACCGGCTATACATAAATATATTTTTAAAATATTTTGTAGCAAAAGTCTCCCATTTTACCTGTGGATATTTTGACTCATACCATGTGCTGTTCATTCCCGCCGGAGCGACAAAATACAATTTTCGGTTTTTCAATACTTCGACAGATCTGTCTACTGCATAGGCTTCTTCTTCTGATAACTTTTCTTTATAGATGGGTATGATTACACATATTTTTTTCATCCGTTCTCTCTCTCATTCCATTTGCACCACGTTTCCGGATAAAACTCCTCTTTCCAATTTCCCCAGACAGGTGCATAAATTCTTTTTTCTGAATTTTTATTTAAATATGCAGCCCACCAGCTAAATGTGCTGTTTGCGATAACCTGATGTCGGCACGCTGACATTAAAAAGAAATCATTCAGCGTACTTTCTTCGCTTTGATCTTCCCAAAATATTGCATCATCCACATATTTTCCAATACTATCCCTGGCAAATTCCGGATCATCGGAAAAAACATAATATTTCGCATTTGGCATCTCTTCGTCAATTCTTTTCAACACCTGCTCATAATAATTCAATGGCAATGTACATCCGATGTTCACATAGTCGCCTCGGCGAATATGCACCGCCACACTTTCTTTCTGCTGCACCTTTTGTATCTGTTCTTGTATTTTTTTTGGCATATCATAATTCGGAACAATCATTTTCCTCAAGTCATCTTCCCATTTTTCAAAATAATGATAGGACTGCCAAAACCCATACAAATAGATATTTTTATTTTTGACAAAGCATGTCGGATCATATATCCATGGATTCTGTTCTTTACAGATTATCGTTCCGTACCCAATAGCCTTTCTGCGTCTCAATTTATTCCATATGGCTCTGCTGAACAAATCTTCCTTTCTGCCATAGGATATTCTTTTGTCATATTGAACTGCTGTTTTTAATAATTCTAACTTTCTGAATGATCCACAGTCCAATGTCGTCGTATCAAGCGTTAACTGCTCTCCCCGCTCTTTTGCCAAAGCATATCCGCAGGCATAGGTGAAAAGCTGATTTCCAAATCCTTCTCTTATCCAAACAGTAATCATATCTTTCCCTTCCGGAAGTTATATTCGTATAGCATTTGTGTCTTTATCCATCCACTTACTGAAGAAATACAACCTTTTATTTTCTTTATCATGATAGCTCTTTTATTTCTTTTACGATACTCTGCCGACCAATGTTCTATATCTTCAAGATCTTTTTCCACCTTTGTATCCATCTTCACATTATACTGAATTGCCAGCACTTTCATTTTTTGATAGATATCCAACATACCGCTGAATTCTTTTTTTAATTCAGTCTCCTTTTTCTCTATCGCTGTCTTTTCCATCAAACCATAGCATACCCTGGAAAAGCTCTTAAATACATGTTCCCAATCCTCCGGTTCTATTCCCACTTCTGTCGCAAACAAAATATCTCTCCAGGATACTTCCACTATGTCAAAGGCCCTGTGATTTATCGACTGTCTGGTCAGTGTCTGCTGATAAGCCCTGCATCCATACAGGCACTTATGATACTTTACCAGTCTTTCGCATTGGGCGAGCATTCTCAAAGAATATTCGCTGTCTTCCGCGATAGATTTTTCGCTGAAGCGGATATTCTGAAACCTTTTCATGTCATACATTCTTCCTGCTGTACAGTTCCGAATCTGCGGATTTGCAGAAAAATAATCCCGAAGCAAAGTTTCATGTCCTTCAAAGCAGATTATTTTGCCATCCGAATTTTCAAACTCATTTTTCAGCGGATACAGACATGCCAATCCTACTTCTGCTATATCTGCAGAATACTTCTGTAAAATCCTGACTAACGTTTCCACATAGTTTTCAGCCACATAGTCATCCGCATCCACATAGGTAAGATATTCTCCTGTAACTGCATTTAATCCCGTATTTCTCGCAATACCCGGTCCACCGTTTTTCTGATGAAACACTTTTATCTGCGCGTATTCCTCTCCATATCTGTCACACAATTCAGAACTTCCATCAGAAGAACCGTCATCTATCAGAATGATTTCCAGGTTTGAATAAGTCTGAGATATCAAGCTTTTCATACAGGATGGAAGATATCTTTTGCAATTATATACCGGTGTTACTATACTTACTTTCTTATCCATCCAGTTTCATCCATCCTTCACACCATATGTCTTTTACATCTACTGTATTCAACCACTTTGATGGAGCTATTACTTCTTTTTCTTTATGTCCGTTCAGCCATGCTCCCCACCAGCTGAAGCTACTGTTGGCAATGATATTGTGCCTGCATTCTGACATCAGATACATATCATAGATCGCCGTTTTTTCCGTATTACAGTCTACAAAGCAGGCATTTTTCATCTCCAGGTTTTCTTTCGCCCACTCCAGATCATTGGAGAATACAAAAAAAGTGACATTCTCATATTTTTCTTCAAAATATCGGATTGCTTTTTTATAATAGTCTAAGGTGCATATTCCTCCATATATTTTCTGATTCGTCTCACTCAGATAATCTCCACGTCTCACATGAATACTTACAGAATGTGTCTGGTGAATCATAGATAAAAATTTTTCATTTTCCGCATCCTGTATCTTCGGAAATTCAAATCTCTGACGTATCACTTTTTCGATATCAGAAAAATACTTTTCTGACTGCCAGAAGCCCTCCACGTATCCTTCCTGAATGGAATATATCGTTTCATCATAAAACATGCCGTCCAGATGATATACTTTTCTTTCCAAATGCAAAGCTTTTCTCAAAGCTTTTTTCCATAGGGATTCCTGATGTAAATAATGTTCTATTTCATCTTGTTCCGCTTTTTCCGGCTGCAGATTTTTGAATACTCCCAACTCATATTTTCGCAGATCATCCTGTGCGTAAAAGCTCGATATATCCGCTTTTACGTCCTTTCCAAGATACTTTAATTTCTCATACATGGCATACTGGAACATCTGGTTTCCCAATCCGCCCATAATTTTTATGATAATCATTTCTTACCCATTCTTTTCGCTATTCTGAACGGTCTTTTCACTACGCTCTCCGCAAATAATAGCCATCTCTGCTTTTTGATAATTCTTGTTTCTCTTTTGTGTCCCGGTTCCGCCAGGTACTCCTTAATGTACGCATTCTTCAGGTATTCCGGAAAATATCCTTCCACAAATTGATACAGGTCATTTACTTTTTCTCTATCATATTGAACCAAAAGAATTCTCTGCACACCGGAGCACAATACATGCTGCACTGTCATCCACTCCAGCTCTGACTTATACTCCTCAAACTTTCCCTTCGTTTTAAAATACTCTAAGGTAATTTTCACTGCCGTACGGATCTCTGTCATTCGCTTTGTGTTCTTTGTATGAATAATGCTGGACTCCCGCTGTATATAATAGTATAGAGGTTCGCTGATCACTCCTATATTTGATGTGTAAATAGCAAGACAGGGACTCGTCGCGATATCCTCATAATAAATTCTTCCCGGATAACGCACATCTGTGTCTTTAAATAAAGATGCCTTATATATCTTATTCCATGCTGCAGGCGTCTCCTGCAAAAACTGCTGTCTTGTAATCTGCATGTAGGGAATCTCTCCATGCAAATGCTGTACCGCCTGACTTCCGTCTTCCTCTTCCATTATAAAGTCAAAAATCAGAATGTCATTGTGGTACTGCGTCAGATACCAGTCCACCGTTTCCAGCATTCTTTCTGATATATAATCATCACTGTCTACCATTACCAGATATTCACCTTTTGCCGCTTCTATCCCAGTATTCCTGGCTCCGCCCAAACCTGCATTTTTCTGATGGATAACTCGCATTTTATCCGGATACGCAGAAGCATACTTGTCCACAAGCTGTGCACTGGAGTCTGTGGAGCCGTCATCTATGAGAATCGCTTCATAATCACTATATGTCTGCGTTACTATGGAGTCCAGACATCGTTTCAAGTATCGTTCTACATTGTATACAGGAATTATAAAACTGTATTTCAACTTATCACCTATTCGCTTTCATTCTTCTCCAACTGCCTGATTAACGCCACAATCATAACATAAAAAATAATATATTCACTTAATCCGTGCCCGCCCATTTCCATCATAAGATAGGAAAACACAGAACAAAGTAATGGAAGAACCATATACTTTACTCGTATAGCAATTTCAGAATTTATTATACATTTTATCGCCGAAACAAATGCAGCAATATTAAATACCGTCCATAACCCAAATGGGAAAATACCTGTATCGTTTGCTACTTGCAACCAATAATTATGCATTGTAGTAAACCCTGCTGCAACCATTGTTCCTCCGCCCTTCCAGTGTGAAGGGATTTGCAAAAAAGCTTCCCACATCATTTGAAAGCGAACATTCTTTAAAATTCCACCATCTCTTATGAAAAAGCTATGATAATAAGACGTATTTCTTATTCCTCCTATATTGCAAGCTATAACCAAACCAAGCAATGCAGCGCCACCTAATACTCCTAAAAGGAAGTATAGCATTTTTTTCTTTTCTTTTCTATTAAACCACAAATATAACCCTATACTCGCTGCTCCTGATACTGCAGTTACCATCAATACCATTCTATTATCTACAATAATATTAATAATATTTTCAATAATAATCGCTACATAAATCCCGATTCCACGCAGCCACTTTTTTTCAGCCATACAATATGTGCCGTATCCTACTATCCCTACTATAAAAACTCCCCAATAACTGAATTCTGTAGCATAACGTGAAGTATGTGTCCAAAACTCATTCCAAATCCGTCCACCTTCAACAAATCCTTCTCTCATGTAGATACTATAGTTTAAAATACTATATATAAATGTTCCCACGCATATTATCAACAGGATTCTCTCTATTTGTTCATAACTTTTTTTCCATGTGGCCTGCTGGCAAACCAAATACATCAATAATGGCGGCCACACAGCGGCCCAAAAATGAAATCGAATCTGCCAATATTCACTTTGGTGAACTTTAGCAAATATGAGACCATGAATCATCATTGCACCTGCTAATGCTAAAAAGCATATATCCATATTAAATCCACGATTCAATATAATACCTAATAATATATATATACTTGCTCCTATAATGATCCACTTTTCCGTGTATCCTCCTACATGTGTCGCGATTAAAAAAACTCCTAACACACATATATAGTAATATATTTTTTCCCATCTATTCATCTCTTTTTTTATCATTTGAAATTTTCCTTTCTCACTTTTCCTCTCCATATCTTCTGAAACATTAAGTATAATTTTTCTTCCAAATATTTCATTTCTTCAGTTTTTCTAAAGAGCAAATATAAAATCAAATTGATTACTATAAATATCAAAATAGCCGCCATAAAAATCCGTATCAAGGATATTTCTGCAAGTAGCTTCCACGTAAATGTATAACTTATTGCTGTCAAAACAATAAGAATTCCAATATATTTAAACCACACTATATAATATTCCCTCACCGGTTCTTTGAAAATTCTTTTATATACAATCCATGGTCTCCATACCACATCAACTAACCCCTGCGCTAAAGTTCCTATATAAACTCCGGGAAGACCAATAAGTTTTGCCAATATAATGCTTACTACTAAATTCACAACTGCCTGAACAATCCCAATGTATTTGTCCGCCTGAAAAATACCACAAGCTGTTTTAAAGTTAGCCACTGCCACCTTCAGTCCTGTTAAATAAAAATTGAATACCATTAATGCCATCGTCAATGTATCTATTAAATTCGTCTTTCCAGCCCATATCTTTACAAATGGCTGAAACAACACAAATAATTCCACTGAAATTATTCCATATATCCAAAATGCCAAAAAATTATAAACTTTAAATATACTTTTTCTTCTTTCTTTTGATTCTGTTGCTACAAAGTTTCCAATACTTGCTACAGAATTGTTAAAAATAATAGATATGATTCTTGTTAATGAAGAAGTAATCAATGTATAGTTAGATATTTTTCCAACTGCTGATAAACTAATAAATGTAGAAACTATAATATTATCCGTCTGACTTACACATACATCCCCTACTTTGTGATAAACCATAGCTTCGACGTTTTCTTTTAAAACTGCTTTTTCCTCATCTGGCAATTTTTGAACATTCTTTTCTTTCAAAAGTGGAAATTGTCTATCCACATATAATGAAACAATAATTCTCTGTAAAAACTGAAATATAGCCTGTATCGTAAGATATAATAAATAATTTTTAAACAATACCAGGGAACAACATTGTACTACAACCATGAAAAAATTAAGAACTGCCATAACATTCGTAACCGCATATTCTTTTTGTGCAGCACTCATCAGTCCATTTTTATATGATACCATATAAGAGGTCACAGTATTAAACAAGAAGAATCCATAATACAAATAAACATGTTCTACACTCTGAGCATCTTTAATCATATTTGGCAGGAAAGGACAGATGGCTAATCCTATAGCCAGTACTACTACCATAACCCATCTATATGCTTTTTTGTATACTGCCATTAGACTCTTTACTTTTTCTTTATCATCCATTGCTAATGGTTTGTATAAACTGTAATTAAGAACATTGCCAATTCCCAATTCTGTAAACGACAATATTCCAAGTACATTTGTAAATAATCCGTTTAATCCCAGATATTCACTACCTAATGTATAAATAAATACTGTACGTGATATAAAACTAAATACCATGGTAAGGACATTTGCAATGTATCCCCATGCTATATTCTTAGCTACATTTTCCGTTCGTGAAGCCTTTTGCTGCATTTTATTTTAACTCCTACCTCTATACTCATTCTACTTTATTTATCTTTTAATTTTTTACTCATAATACCATAAAAAGAGAATGGTCGCAACTTTAACCATTCTCTTGAGTTTTATGCTTCTTTTTTCAATTCTTTACCTACTTACATTTGAAATCGCTACTTTCTCCACACCATCTTATCCACCACTCCGGTGTAACTCTGGATAATCTTTACCACCTTCGTGCTCACATTCTCCTCCACATAATCCGGAACCGGGATACCCAGGTCATTCTCCAGATTCATTTCTACCGCCGTATCCACCGCCTGAAGAAGACTCTTCTCATCAATTCCTGCCAGAATGAAGCATGCCTTGTCCAAGGCTTCCGGACGTTCTGTACTGGTGCGGATGCAGACTGCTGGGAACGGATGTCCTACAGATGTGAAAAAGCTGCTCTCCTCCGGAAGTGTTCCACTATCGGATACCACTGCAAAAGCATTCATCTGCAAATGATTATAATCATGAAAGCCCAGCGGCTCATGCTGAATCACACGATGGTCGAGCTTAAACCCACTGGCCTCCAGCCGTTTTCTGGAACGGGGATGACAGGAATATAAAATCGGCATATCATATTTTTCGGCCAACTTATTAATCGCAGAAAATAAAGATAAAAAGTTTTTCTCTGTATCAATATTTTCTTCTCTGTGCGCTGACAGCAGAATATATTTGTGTGGCTCCAGACCCAGCTTTTCCAAAATATCTGACTTCTCAATCTCCCCCAAATTCTGATGAAGCACCTCAGCCATGGGCGAACCTGTCACATAGACACGCTCTTTCGGAAGCCCACATTCATGCAGATACTTTCTTGCATGCTCTGAATATGCCAGATTCACATCAGATATAATATCTACGATTCTGCGATTTGTCTCCTCAGGCAGACATTCATCTTTACATCGATTTCCCGCTTCCATATGAAAAATCGGAATATGCAGACGTTTGGCTGCAATGGCAGACAGACAGCTGTTCGTATCACCCAGAATGAGAAGTGCATCCGGTTTAATCTGATTCATCAGTTTATAAGAACAATTAATGATATTTCCCACGGTTGCTCCCAGATCATCTCCTACCGCATCCATGTACACTTCCGGATTCTCGATTTTCAGATTTTCAAAAAAGATACCATTCAGATTATAATCATAATTCTGCCCTGTGTGTGCCAGCACCACATCAAAGTACCTACGACACTTGTTGATTACCGCCGCCAGCCGGATAATCTCCGGTCTGGTCCCCACGATAATCAGAAGTTTCAGCTTTCCGTTCTCTTTAAAATGTATATCTGAATAATCTGTTCTGATTTTCATTAGTTTTCCTCCACAGGTTCAAAAAACGTATCCGGATGTCCCGGGTCAAAAACTTCATTCGCCCACATCACCGTAACCAAGTTCTCTGTTTCTGACAAATTAATAATGTTATGGGTATATCCAGGCAACATGTGTACTGCCTCTAGTTTATCTCCGGATACTTCAAAATTCCATACCGGATAAGATTGTCCCTTCTCATCCAGCCCGATTTTTCTTTCCTGAATCAGCCCGTGTCCCGATACAACCATGAAAAATTCCCACTTAGAATGATGCCAGTGCTGTCCCTTTGTGATACCCGGTTTGCTGATATTCACGGAAAACTGCCCGCAGCTTTCTGTCTTTAAAAGCTCTGTAAAGCTACCTCTTTCGTCACAATTCATCTTCAGCTCAAACTTTGTTTTTGACTCCGGTAGATAGGAAAGATAGGTCGAATACAGTTTTTTTGCAAAAGAATTCTGCGGAATCTCCGGCATCAACAGACTCTGCGACTGTTTCTGAAACTTATGCAATAGTTCCACAATTTCGCCTAATGTCACTTTATGCGTAATCGGTGCAAAACAATACCTTCCCTGTTTCTTCTCTACTGCATCTACACCATCAAACTCACAATGATGTTCCTGTCCTTCCAGAGCATCCAGCATCTCTTTTATCAGATCGTCAATGTAAAGAAGTTCCAGCTCTACTTTCGGATCGTTCACCTGAATCAGTAAATCATTGGCAATATTATTACAAAAGGTAGCCACCGCAGAATTATAATTTGGCCGACACCATTTTCCAAACAGGTTCGGAAAACGGTAGACTAACACTTTCGCTCCCGTTTCTTTTCCATACTCAAAAAACAGTTCTTCTCCCGCAAGCTTTGACTTTCCATAATCCGAGCCTTCAAACCGTCCTAAAAGCGTCGCCTGAATCGAAGAGGAGAGCATCACCGGACAAGTATTTTTGTATTTTTTTAAAGTGTCCAATAGTGTCGAAGCGAAGCCAAAATTTCCAGCCATAAACTCCGTGTTCTCCTTCGGCCTGTTCACTCCTGCCAGATTAAATACAAAATCCGCTTTTTGACAATATTCATCCAGAAGTTCTGGCTCTGTATGTACGTCATACTCATAGATTTCATCAATGTTCAATTCCGGCCGCGTTCTGTCTTTTCCCTGTTGAATATTCTTCAAAGACTCTGTCAGATTTTTTCCTACGAAGCCAGCTGCTCCTGTTATCAAAATATTCATCGTTTTTTACCTTCTGTTCCAGTCAGCCAAAGCTTCTTTCACATAATCCGTCGTCATGATCTTGTCCACAGTTCCGTCCACATCCAGTCGTCTGGTATTATGGCTGGTATATGCTTCACTGGCCATGGTCTGCACCTGTCCCTTTACAAAGAACTTATCATAATTCAGATCCCGCCCGTCCGGAAGTACACGATAATAATCGCCCATGTCAACACTGCGCATGCACTCCTCATTCGTCATCAGCGTTTCAAACAGCTTTTCACCATGACGAGTTCCAATGATATGAGTTCCTGTATCCCCAAACAACTTCTGTACCGCCTTTGCCAGATCTCCGATGGTGCTGGCATCCGACTTCTGCACAAACAAATCTCCCGGCTCACCATGCTCAAAAGCAAACATTACTAATGCCACAGCCTCATCCAGATTCATCAGGAACCGAGTCATATTGGGATCTGTGATCGTAAGCGGGTTTCCTGCTTTGATCTGGTCAATAAACAACGGAATTACTGAACCTCTGCTGCACATTACATTTCCATATCTGGTACAACAAATGGTTGTCCGCCCCGCTGCCACTCTGGCATTTGCACCGATTACTTTCTCCATCATGGCTTTTGAGATACCCATGGCGTTAATGGGATATGCCGCTTTGTCTGTGGAAAGGCAAACAATTCTCTGAACTCCTGCATCAATGGCTGCATGAAGCACATTGTCTGTTCCTTCCACGTTTGTTCTGACCGCTTCCATAGGGAAGAACTCACAAGACGGAACCTGCTTCAGGGCTGCCGCATGGAAAATATAATCTACACCAGGCATCGCGTCCTGTACAGAACGCATATTTCTCACATCTCCGATATAGAACTTCACTTTTCCCGCCAAGTCCGGATGCTTTGCCTGCAGTTCATGACGCATATCATCCTGTTTTTTCTCGTCACGAGAAAAAATACGGATCTCCTTCAAATCAGAATCCAGAAAATGCTTTAATACGGTGGAGCCGAAGGAACCGGTTCCGCCGGTGATCATAAGGGTTTTATCTTTGAAAAATTTTGACGTTGCCATAATCTATTCCTCTTTCCTTATGTCTCTATTATTTTAACAGAAACTTTCTTGAATAAACGTATTATCTATCCATTTATGTCAGAATTCTCGCTTTGTTTTTTTTTCATATAGCCATTTAATTTTTTCCCCAGTTCTTTCAATCCTCCATATTTCATTATTCGTAACCCTTTTTCCATATTTCTTTTAAATCTTAATAAGGGATGTCCGGTTCCTAATATTCTCCAGCACATTTTATCATACTCTTTATCACATATTACAAATTCAGAATACTTTAAAGGAAACCGATAATCATATACTTTTAAACTAAATAATCTCTGAATAACTTTAGGCATCTTTTCTATTTTATCAGCAGTATGTGCAGCTTTGCAGCTCATACCTATGCTAACTGACATATTATATTTAGGAATAATATTAAGCGTATTATACTGGTAACTATTCACCATCGCACATGTCTCAATAGACTTTGCCATTGGATTCTTTAAAAATTCGTCTCTATCTCTTTCTGCGTCTTTTAAATATTTTGCTTTTCTTAGTTCCTTGGGCACAGCAGATTCTAATAATTGCTTATTATATACATCCTCAAAAACCGGATATCTATAATTCCACCCCTCATATGTTCTTTTCCATATTCCCACACATCCACTGGATATTTTATGTGCAAAAAAATAATCTGCGGTTACTCTTTCTGTTACTTCTTCAATATTTTGTCCACATATTAATTGCACCCTCAAATCATTTTCATATTTTTTTAATAGTTCCTGACAGAACCAAAAAAAGCTTTGGCTGCAGAGCATATCATCTTCAAGGAAAATTAATTTATCTACCTTTTCAAAAGCTCTTTTCATTCCTTCATTGGCGTTTATTAAAATACCTCTGTTTTCTTCTGCATAATACCGGTGTACTTCACATTCCCATGGAATATCCTCTAGTATTTTTTTACATAGTTCTATTTGTTCTTTGTCGCCAGGAACTGTCTTTCTTGGCCCATCTCCAACTAAAAATAACATTCTGGGTTTAACTTCTTTAATAATTTCAAATACTCTTTTTAATGTTTCATGTCGAGTAAAAAAAGTTAACATTATAGGGGTCTCTAATCTCCATTTTTCCATATTTTATCTATGGGAGCACTTTTGTCACAAAATGCTCCATTTCCTTTCTATTTTTCTTATTTCATAGAGAAATAAAAACTATTTGCACTACATCTTTTAAATATTTCATTAACGAATTTGTCTAAGTCCCCACATGGAATATATAATATTTATTAACCTGCTATCGCATCAGTCTCACAAACACTTTTTCGGCCAAGTCTACTATTTTTTCACTAATGAGGGCTACTTTTATCTTCTTATAAATATTACTTCGTACATACTCTACAACTAAACCCACAAGAAAAATTAAAACTGCGCCTCCCAGTACCTGCAATACCCCTAAAACAACATCTAATGATGTAATGTAGCTAAATGCATTTTTTAATTTTTCATTCCATATAATTATATTGAGTTGAAATAAATAAATTCCAAACGCCAACGGAGATAATCTGCTAATTATTTTTTTACTTACTTTTTTACTTACTTTAATTCTTGAAAATAAAATAACTAAAATTAACGCACTTCCTAATATTGTTGGTGACAGATAATTCGTTAAAGTTATTCTTTCATTACGTACATAGATTTTATCTATCCATGTTATAAAGATGCATATCCCTAACCATATAACTAACTCCCTTGATTTTTTTCTGCTAAATAATTTTATTTTTTTTGTAATAGCTCCTATACAATAAAGAATCATTATCCATAATGCTGAATATCCGTTACCTGTGATAAAAGGATCTGCTATTGTCCCAAGGAGCGAATACAAAAAAAACATTATTATCAGCATTGCCATAGCTTCTTTTTCACTTATTTCAAATATATATTTATCAAATATTGGCATTGCAAAAAATAACGCAACATACGCTGTAAAATACCAATATGTATTTAGCATAACTGGAAAAATACTTTTTAAAATTATTCTAACCCCAATATCAGCCCCACATATTTGCCCAATCAACATAGTTACAATAAACGAATAAAAAAACACTTGTAACCACATATTCACGATTTTAGAATATTTATGTTTTTTATTAGTTGCAACATAGCCACTTATTAGAGCAAATCCATCAACTGCACAATAGCACATTATTTCCATCAGCCAATATACTTTGTACTTTTGTGTTCCTATTATACAAGCATCAAGAACCCCACCTTGACCAAGCACATGTAAAGTACACACCATAAACATAAATACTAATCTTGACAAATCTATTCCATAATTACGTTCTTCATTCATTCTATCGTTCTCTTCTTTTCATAAGGTAATCAACTACGCCATACGGTAATACATCTCTTATTAACCTCTTCACCATAAATCTATTGTTTTTCACCTTTTCTCCACCCATTTTTATCCATTGCTTCATGAGGATCTGCCATGGTTCATAATACAATCCGTTCCAAAATTTGGGATTTCCTGCTGCATGCAAAATTTTAATTTCTTCCCCCCCATGATAATTTTTAGGATGCACACAATATATTTCTGGAGGTATATGCCCTACTTTAATCTTATTTCTTTGAAGCAATATACTTATAACTGCTTCTTCAGCACAAGAAAGGCTATCTGACAATTCCATTGTTAACTGGATACATTCTTCATAAAAATGCTTATAATTTGGAAATGAGTCTTTCAACACAAAAATTCCACAACTTATGCTTAACCCATATAACAAATCTACATCTTTGAGTTCATCCAAATGCGAATATATATTCTCATTAAATTTTTTTATTGTCAATGTATTAGTCATAAATTTTGCTGGATATTCTTTTTGTTCCATTAATTCAGATATATTTTTTAAAATATATACATCATAATCTGTCCACAAGATTGTCTCATATTCATCCAACAGCCTAAAACACTCGTATTTGCAAAACAGCATAAATGTAAAATAATGCCACACCGCTCGTCCAAACTTTCCATCATCTGAAATTGGAAACGTATATTCTATAAATCTACAAGGAAAAATTTTATTTATCCTTATTTGTTCTTCTTCTTCGACCCCGTTATGAAATATAACTATCTCATCTGCCATATCAGGACAATTATTCGCAATTTGCATAATCAATACAGCTATCGCGGGAAACTGGTCTTTGCTTCCTCCTGTTACTATAGCTCTTTTCTTCATCTGATTTCTCCTATTATATACTTTTTCCTTCAATCACTATATTCTTAACATTATGCATACTTACTCTTTCTGATTCTGGAGGTAACTTTTTATAGTCTCCATAAAAGCATGTCAGCCACGTATCGTAATCGCTTGGACATGGATACATTTTATTTTCAAACTCAAGTTCTATGCATCCTTTCTCCAAACATTTCTTAGGAACTTTATATCGTTCATATTGACCATCGCCACTTTGAACGATATAATATCCAGTATTGTCTTTATTTCCTATTAGTTCCAACTTCGCCCTACATTTGCATAATGTTTTTTTAGAAATTATATTCGAAATCTTTCCAAGTACCTTATATAATCTCTTTTTAGTAGTGTCTCGATCTTCCCATAAAATATAGCCACATTTTGCATATAACAGTTTATCTATTACTTTTATACCATACTTTTGACAAATTCTTTTTAGCTTTGTAGCCGGATATGTATCATAAGGAAAAACATCTATAAAAATCCCATCTTCTTGCCCTGTGTTCTCCGTGGCTCTTTCAATAAAATGTGTATGCAACCTTCTCACTTTCACAAATGGGCAGGCATACCCTATATCATTTTCCCATGTTTGCAAATAAAAATTTTTTCCTAATTCTTTTGGAGCCACCGCACAAAATCTATCATAATCCTTCCGCAACATACCTAGATCGATGTCATCATCCCAGGGAATCATTCCTTTATGCCGTACTGCTCCTAATAACGTCCCATAATCTAAAAAAAACTGAATGCCATTTTTTTCACACACTCTCTTTATTTCGTCCAAAATTTCCAGTTGAACATTTATCAATTTTTCTCTGTCCATCTTTTACTTTCCTCTATCCTTTAATAACATTTTTTGCCTCATTATATTTTACGTTCTTTTTATAGCTCCTTTTACCTTCACTTCTAATATCTTATATTCTTTTGTATTATAATTACACATCAACATGATAATATTAGGCAGAACTGCACATATACACATTTTTATTATAAGGACAAGTACAGATTCTGCTTGAATTCGATTACACACATATATGGTTAAAATTCCACTCACAATAAGTACTATACAATACTTAAGCTGTACCAATATATATTCTTTTACATCTAAATCTAACATTTTTTTCAACACCACATGTATTTCAATTCCCCATCCGCATATACCCGCACTTATCATAGTTCCCAAAAAAATTCCTATTACTCCACATAGTTTTCCTAAAGCAATGGAAACTATTAAATTTACTATTCCTTCAACTACCGTTTTATATTTTATGTGACTATATAACCCCCCAGCATCTATATATGCAATTAACACAGCTCTTTGCCCTGCCAAATACACGTTCACACACAATACTAATATAATGCCAAGTGGCAACATGTAATCTCCATACCATAAGCTTATAAAATTAGACAAAAGACATATTAAACATATAGCCCCCCATCCATATAACCAACTTCCTGCTAACACAATACTTTTAAATATATTTCTACAATTTTCCTTCGTTTCTGTCACTAGCTGATTACCTACACTGGCAGTCGTGGATGCGATGGCCTGTCCAAACACATTTCCTATCGCTGATATTATTGTAGAATAATTTCCATAAACTCCAACAAACGAAATGTTGGCGACTTGAGAAAGTAATATATTGTCTGTCGAGTTAATTAATGGAGCTCCTACTTTATTTAATACCAATCCTTTTATATTTTCTTTTATACTCTTTAAATTTTCTTTTGAAACCGGGAATTTTCCTTTTTTCTTCAAATAGGGATATTGATATCTTACAATATGTCGCATAACAAAATTTTCTGTAACAGTCGCGCATAACTGAATAATCAGGTACGCATAATAATCATGAGTTTTTACTAAAACTACAATCTGTCCAATATACATTATGAACTGAATTATATAATGAACTATGTTGAATACATATTTTCTCTGATCTGCAATAATTAAAGCCGAATAATATGAAAAGAAATATGAAACTCCTGTATTAAAAACAAATATAATAAAAGCAAGTCTGACATTTACTTCTATTGCTATATCGCTTGTCAAAGAAGTTATTCCAGGCGTTATTATAATTCCCAATAATAAAATAACTGTACCGACTGCGCAATATATTTTTTTGTATAAATTCATCAAAGATTTAATTGTTGAAACATCATTTTCAGCAATTGGCTTATACAAACTATAGTTTATAGCATTTCCAAAACCTATATCCGCCATTATTAAAAAGCCTAAAATATTTGCATATAAACTATTTAGTCCTAAATATTCACTTCCAAGAACTTTTAAAAAAATTTTTCTTGAAACTAATGTTACTGCCATTATTAATAATTGGCCCAACCAATTTGTCAGAATGTTAACTATCGATCTTTTACTTCTCATATTTTTCCTTTTTATTTGTTCTGTACAAATCTCTTTATCCACTCTTTCTCATTATAAGATTCAACAATCTTCTCTGATAAAGGTTCGTATAATTTTTTTAGGAATGTTTCTATCATTTCTAGATTATTTTCATTTAAAACAAAAACATTGCTCGCTGAGTACAAATCCAATTCTTTTATTTTTTGGTAATTAGTAATTAATTTTTTTGATGCAATCAATGCTTCTACAGGTCTCAATGTTAACCCTTCATTTTCTTTTGTTACCAGATCTAATACAGCTTTACTTTTCTTTACTATTTCTAAATATTGATTATACGGTAGAGTTTCATTATTTTTACATCTATTAAACTCATTCTCATCCATACCAACAACCCAAAAGAAAATTTTGTAACCTTTTTTTTGCAGCCAATTCGCTATTCTTGTTATTTCTTCACCTCTTCCTTTATTGTGTCCACAAAATACAACATCATAAGTTTCTTCTTGCTGTATACCTTTTCTTAAGATATTATACATCTTATCTGAGTAAAAGCTCTTATTATAATTTATCTTATAATTATTACAATCATCTAAATTATAGCTCCAAATTTCCCCTCCACATTTTTTTATCTTCTTTAACATCTTATTTGCTTCAGCCAATGAACTTTGATCCATCAACCGGCCATACAAATAATAAATCACTCTTTTATTACTACATATTTTTTTTATATATTTAAAAGTTTCGCTTGGAACATCCGAGGCAAAAACTATTACTATATCATATTCTTCTATACTTTTTTTCCAATTTCCAAACGAAACTTGCGAAATTAAAGGAATTCTTCGTATTCCTCTTATTATATTTCTTGTTATTTTCCTTTCATATAAATCTTTTACTGTTATAACTATTTCTTTCGAAACATGATTTTGTATTTCAGGATCGCCTGCCCCTCTTAAAACAATTACTTTATACATAAATTTTCCCTCAAATTAGCACTCCACTATTTTCAAATTCACCGCATCTTTTCTTCTATAAGTTCTATATATTTTTTATAACAACTATACTTATCTATCTCTTTATGCATTATACATTGACGATTTATACACATCGCTTCACGAAGCATTGTGCTGTAATCTCCCTTTTCAACTACTACATCTGCCATTTCTACGCTTCCCCCTGTTTTATATGTAATAACAGGAAGTCCACAACTTTTTGCCTCCATATTTACAGTCGGATATGTATCTACATATGTTGGATTCAAAAATACATCAGCGATATTGTATAATTGAACCAGTTCCTCTAAATTTTCTGTTCTAAGAATTCCCGTTATATTAGACGGCAATTGTTTCTGAATTTTCGAAGTAACTCCTACTAATATATAGTTTAGGTTTGGATTTTCATTTGCCATACTTATAAAATCATCCAACCCCTTTTCCTTTGTCCAAACCGATGCAACACCTATTGCTATAGGTTTATTATCTGGAATTTTATATTTTTGCAACAACTGTTTCTTTACATTTTCTTTTTCGCAGGCCGAATATTTTCTAAATATCGTTGTATCTATTCCATTAGGAATAATTACGACAGGATATTCTTTTAAATAAGATTGGCTAACTAGGTTGGCTAGCCATCTCGAAGGAGTTACAATAGTTAAATTATTTACTCCAGTAAATATACTCTTCTTTTCTTTATAATTTTTTGAAGAACGATCTCTAAACTTACTTTTCGGATAAGTATTTAATTCTTTGCATCTTTCGCATTGTACTTTCCATTTTTCACATCCTATATTTTCAAAATGCGCACAATGCCCTGTGAAGGCCCAGCAATCATGTAATGTCCAAATTACAGGCTTATTTTCCTCTTTTAAATATCGAAACAATACCTCAATATTTATATAATACCCATGAAGATTGTGAAGATGAATTAAGTCTGGATCATATTCTTTCATTTTCTTAATTAACTTTTCTGTAGCTCTTTTTGAGCCAAATCCATGTTTATCTAATAACCGTGTAAGAAACACATGGGTATACACCTCCCATTTAGACCCTATTTTTACTGTATTAAGAGTTGGAGCTGCATTTCCTCTTCCATAGACAATCAAACATTCATGTCCCCGTTCTTCCAAATCTTGATACAAATCTACTACAATACGCCCCGTACTTCCGTATCCACATACTACATTAATCTCTACTATTTTCATATCGTTTTTCCATTTTCAAACACATATACACTTTAATTTCATATCTGACTATTCAAAAAATTATCCATTATATTTAACAATTCTGGTCGTCCAAAATATTTTTCATAATATTTTCTAGCATTCTTTTTCATCGTCATTCGTTCTTCCATAGTCTTACCCCGCAACTCTTGCGTTAGATTCGACAATGCTTCTGCATTTCTAAGCTTACTCACTACTCCACATTTAGCCTCACTAATCACCCTCGCTGTCTCCCCACCTGCAGCCGCAATAATCGGCATCCCACAAGCCATATATGACTGCAATTTTGCCGGAATTGTCATCTGAAACAATTCATTATCTGTAAAGGAAAGAAATGCCGCATCGCAGTTTGCCAGATACTGAGGTATCTCTTCCGGATTTTTCCTCCCCAAAAGATGAAACATTCCTCTCACACCACATTCATCTATCTTCTTTTCCAATTCTGGTCGAAAACGTCCGTCACCCACAATATAAAAACTACAATTAACTTTTCTTTTTCTCAGCAGTTCAGCCGTCTGCGGCAGGATATCAAGTCCTTGAGCATAACCGATGTTCCCGGTAAAAATGATCTTAAAACTATCATCATTTAAAATTTCAGCCATAGGTTTCGGCTTTACCGGATGATAAAATTCTTCTGCATACTGTGGCCAGTAAACCACCTTACTTTTTCCGTCTGACCAAGCACTTTTTCTTTCTTCTATTCTCTTAACAAAACTGGGAGACGTAGCAAATATATGTTGACAGTTTCGATAAATATAATCTGTCATTTTACTGATCGCACCTAAAATCTTTTTACTATGAATCCCCGTAACTACCTCTACATTTTCAGGCCAAAGATCCTGTACATAGATAAGACACGGGATCTTCTTTTTCTTAGCATACCACACTCCCGGAAGTGCCTGCGTCATCGGTGACACTTCAAAAATGAACACTTTATCCGCTTTTACTCTCGTAAAAAGGCTCCAGATTCCACCTGAAATGACAAACGACAGGTAATTCAATGCCAGCATCAAACTTCCGTGGCTACGAGGAATCAATGGAAGTCGTATTACATGTATCCCCTGATGTTCTTCTCGCGTTTTTCTAAACCAACTATACCCGGGATAGAACTTTCCCTGCGGATAATTCGGAATTCCGGTTACTACTGTTACCTCATATCCTCGTTTTACCCACTCGGCACACAAATCATTGATTCGGAACTGTTCCGGATAAAAATATTGACTAATTACAAGTAATTTTTTCTTTGTATTACTCATGCCTCTATACTCTCTGTCTTTTTCACAGACTCTTCCAGCCCATTGATACGATAGTTTTCCTTGTATTCACTCATCTCTTTCTCATATACCAGATTCCCAAATGCCTTATTAATCATATTGCCGGCTTTACCGGATGTTTTTCCCAGTATACGAAGTGCTGGATTGAATATCTTTGTCAAATGAATGTTCTTTCCGTATGCTGAACCTATCAATTGAACCATATGGCTGGTCTGTACATAGTCCTGGTTCTGTGGAAAAAAGATCCCACTCTCTTCATTTTGTATCATCAAACGCACAAACTCGCATAGATTTTCTATATGAAGCATGCTCCGCTCATTTTTAACTTCAGGAAACACCGGAAGTTTTCTTGCCATCTTCGCCAACACAGAATAGTTTCCCTTAGAACCTTTTCCGTAAATCATAGGCGGCCTCAAAATAACTACCTTAAACTTCTCATCTGACAGCTTTTGCAGCCCTTCTTCTGCCTTCACTTTACTGTCTCCATAAAAATTAGCCGGACTGAATGGAGTCTGTCTGGTAATAACACGTTTTTTTCCAATCCCAGCACTTTCCCCGTATACAATGATGCTGCTCATAAACACAAATTGGCGAACGCCTTCCGCCTTCGCCTTTTTTGCACATTCTATTGTCAGTTCACTATTTACCTGATAATAAAGTTTTTTCTGTTCTTCCGTCACTTTTCCTACATCTGCATGTGCAATACCTGCCACATGGAAGATCGAATCGTAACCCTGGAAGGATTTTTCTTTCCAACTCTGACCTTTCATATCCACTGTCTCTATTTCCATGGATCGGTCATGTTCTCTGACCCACTTTTCAAAGCTGGTTCCGATATAACTGTTTGCTCCGGTAATCAGTACACGTTTCATTTCTTCATGCTCCCTGTTCCACCTTCTACCACGCCGTCATGCTTTGCCACAGAAAAAATGGTTTCCACAAAGCAACGAAGATCAAATAGAAAACTCATTTTTTTCACATATTCTCCATCCAATCTTGCCTTTACTGGAATCTCCAGTTCATCTCTTCCATTAATCTGAGCCCATCCGGTCAACCCTGGCAATACATCATTGGCGCCGTATTTATCCCTCTCGGCAATCAAGTCATACTGATTCCAGAGAGCTGGTCTCGGACCAATGACCGCCATATCTCCGCGAAAGATATTAATAATCTGCGGCAATTCATCTAAGCTCGTTTTTCTCAGGAACTTTCCTGTCTTAGTAATCCACTGTTCTGGATCCTTTAACATGTGGGTCGGCATATCTTTCGGTGTATCAATTCGCATGGTACGAAATTTCAGTATCTGAAAATATGTTTTATGAATTCCCACTCTCTTTTGCCGGAAGAAAATCGGGCCTGGAGTATCCAGTTTAATCGCTATACATAAAACCAAAAATATTGGCGATAATACAATCAATCCAGCAAGCGCTAACAATATATCTATTCCTCTTTTTATATATCTCTTATACATATATTCCTTTACTTTAAAACAATTCTTTTAACATATATTTGCTTTTCTCTGAGGCACTTTTTTCAATTCTAAATCCCATGTATTTATAAAAAGAGATTGCACTAACATTCTCATTCAAGACTTCTAAACGAAGCACTCTCATTTTCCGTTCCTTTGCACACTCCACACATGCCATCAGCAGCTCTGTACCTACATGATATCTCCGATATTTTTCTATAACTCCTATCATCGTAACATAAGCACTTCGAGTTACTATATCATTTGTATAAACAGCAGCATATCCCGCTATCTCTGTATTTATATATGCGCAAAAAAAATCCGCATTATTTAAAATTTTATTTAAGATCACTTTATAATTATCTCTTTTAGTTATCCCCTCTTTGAATGCTTCATCGCATAGTTCTATCACATATTGTTTTTCTGCTGCTATTGTTACTTTCTTTATTAATATCTCCATTTTACAACCAATTGCCCTTTTAGTTACATCTCAATTTTCTAGTTCTATACTCAACCACTCTTTTACCTTAGACATAACATCATTCAGTTCTTCTCTGCTATCAAAGCGCAAAAACATATCACCTAATGACATATTTGCACCCGTAAATGGTTTTACGACATCTCCAATTTTCACAGACATGTCAACTACTTTTACATACTTTCTATTGATTTCTGGGTCTATTTTTATTTCCTTTAACATACCACTTTCTCCAGGCCTAGCATGAATAACCGTTTCACACCAATATCCGTTACACTCTTTTTGAGTAATTTCACATACTGGCATTCCTACTGCTTTTCGTACCTCTGCCTCTATTAAATCTACATCAAACGCCAGTTTCTGGAGCTCAGCAATTTTACATCCACCACCTCTTGGTGACACTTCCATCAAATAGGGTTTTCCATCACTCCCAACACACGTCTCTATATTATAAATTCCCGTTTTTACATCTAACAATTTCATAAGACGCTGAGTTTCATTTGTTAATATATTCTGATACTCTTTTTTCATAGACGATGGCCATATGATCTGAGCTGGTGTATACGGATTTTCCGCTTCCGGATCAAATAATTGGTCTGAATATGTTACAAACTTTAATTCTCCATCAACGGTAAATGGATCAGCACTAGAATGGTATCCATAAAAAGTTAAAAAATCTTCTATAATGAATGCTCCATTATGTGACTCTGCTATGGCAATATCTATTGCTTCCTCTAATTTAGACAGTTCCTCTACTTTTGTTACTCCTTTACTTCCAGCTGAATCAACCGGCTTTACAATCACAGGCCATTTAAAAAAATCAAGTTCTTTATACGGAGCTTTTTTATCTGTATATCTTTTTGCATTTGGTACATTAAAATTGTTGTCCGCTAAAAATTTTCTGAATTTCCCTTTATCTTGTAATATGTCAGCTGCTTTGTATGAGCATTGAAATGGGAGCCCCATTTTTTCTGCAATATAAGCTGCCGTAACAACACCTGGATCACATGCAAATGAGATTATTCCATCTATTCCTATTTCTTCTGCCACATGTAACGTTGCTTCCTTATCTATAATACTAACATTGTGATATTCATCTGAATATTTATGTGCTATGTTATCTGGTAAATAGTCGCATGTTATTACATATATGCCCAACTTATGAGCTGTTTCGATAACTGGAATTATATATCTGGAACCACCTAAAATCATTAACTTTTTCATATCCGTTCTCCTTATCCTGTTTTTATCTCATGCTTTTGCTCTTTGTGCTATTATCTTACATATTTTTTTCACATCTGCTTCAGATAACTCCGCATATAAAGGCAATGTTAAAACTTCATTAGATACCGATAAAGCCACTGGTGTTTTTTCTACATCAAATTTATCTCGATAACATTCAAACGAATTTGTTAATGGATAGAAATATTTTCTGGAAAACACTCCATGTTCTTTCAGATATAAATATAATGCATCCCTGGACATACCAAATTCATTTTCATTTATCCGAATTGGAAAATACGCATAATTGCTCTCAACATTTTCCTGCTGTTGCGGTAAATATAATCCCTTTATGCCTTTTAATTGCTCTATATAAATATCATGTGCTATTTTCCGTTTTGCAATTTCTTCATCAAGATGGCGTAAATTACAAATTCCCATTGCTGCCTGAAATTCGTTCATCTTAGCATTCGCACCTACAGCATCTACGACTTCTTCATTCCTTATACCAAAATTTTTTATTCTGTACAAATCTAATCCATAATCATCTGACTCAAAACAAACTGCTCCACCTTCAATCGTATTGTATACTTTTGTAGCGTGAAAACTAAACATAGCTGCATCTCCATAGACCGCCGCGCTTTTTCCCTTATACTTGACACCAAATGCGTGTGCTGCATCATAAATAACCTTTAAATCATATTTACGCGCCAATTTTTCTATTCTTTCAACGTCACACATATTTCCATAAACATGTACCGGTATAATAGCGGATGTTTTATCTGTAATAAGTGTTTCTATTTTATCTACATCTATTGTATAATCTTTTTCGTTAATATCACAAAAAACCGGTGTCAAACCGTTCCTTACAATTGCATGTGTTGTCGATGCAAATGTAAACGGTGTCGTAATTACTTCGCCAGATAAATTCATTGCTTGAATAGCCATTTCAAGAGCCATATGACCATTGCAGAACAAAGATATTCCATTCACTCCTAAATATTTTTTCAACTGTTCTTCTAAAGTTTTATGTTTTATTCCCATATTAGTTAACCAATGGGACTCCCATAATTCTTTAATTTCCTCTACATACTCTTCAAAACTCGGCATTGACGATCTCGTAACTGGAATATCCATAGCATTCTCCTCTATTTGTTCTGTTTTTTTCTTACATAAGTCGGTACAATTTCCTGTATTTTATCCCGAATATCTATATAATCTTCATTAGCCAGCTCATATATCTCGTCTAATTTCTTTCGAAACCACTCTTCATCAAAGTCAATGGGTTTTCCGATATGAATCAGCTTATTCTCCGTCTCCTGCAGTCCTTCTTCACTCATCAAAAGTTCTTCATAAAGTTTCTCACCCGGACGCAGTCCAGTAAATTCGATAGGAATCTCATCATAAGGCTTGTACCCGGACAGCTTAATCAAGTTCACTGCCAGATCCAGAATCTTTACAGGCTCCCCCATATCCAACACAAAGATTTCTCCGCCTTTTGCCAGAGCTCCTGCCTGAAGCACCAGAGAAACCGCTTCCGGTATGGTCATAAAATAACGAATAATATCCGGATGCGTTACAGTGACAGGCCCCCCCTGTTCAATCTGTTTCTTGAACAGAGGAATGACACTTCCATTACTGCCCAGTACATTTCCGAAGCGAACCGCCACAAAGTCTGTCTTAGAGCGGCTGTTCATCATCTGAATTACCATCTCACACATACGCTTGGACGCACCCATGACATTGGTGGGATTTACTGCCTTATCTGTGGAAATCAGCACGAAACGCTTTACACCATACTTGTCCGCTGCCTGAGCTGTCTTGTAAGTTCCAAATACATTATTCTTGATAGCCTCATTGGGGCTGTCCTCCATGAGGGGTACATGCTTATGCGCGGCCGCATGGTACACGATTTCCGGACGATAGGTTTCAAATATCGTATTAATACGATGGGTGTTCCGTACAGAAGCAATCAGTACTACCAAATCCAGGTTCGGATACTTTCGCTTCAATTCCTGCTGGATGTCATAAGCGTTATTTTCATAGATATCTACGATAATCAACTGCTTCGGATCATGTGCAGCTATCTGACGGCAAAGCTCACTTCCAATAGAACCACCTCCGCCTGTAACCAGTACCACCTTACCCTGAACATATCCCATGACGGATTCTACCTGTAACTTGATAGGTTCACGTCCCAACAAATCCTCAATTTCTACTTTACGCAGCCGTGAAACGCTGACTTCCCCATTGATCATCTGATACAAGCCCGGCAGGACGCGTAACTGACAATCTGTCTTCTGGCAGATCTGCAGAATTGCACTCACTTCCTTTTGGGATACCGAAGGAAGTGCTACTATGATTTCATCAATATCCAACTCATGGGCCAGATAGGGAATATCCTCTCTTGTTCCCATGATCTTCACACCACGGATATATTTGCCTACCTTTGACGTATTATCGTCCACCACACAGCAGACTTTCTGATCCAGATAGCGGCTATTCTGAAACTCCTTGATAATCATAGCGCCCGCTTCTCCACCACCGACTACCATAGTATTCTTCCGCTTGTCTCTCTGTAATCCCAGCCGCCTTTCCTGGAACATGCGTAGAATTCGATATGTGAATCGTAAACATCCAATCCCTGCGATCAGAAGCACATATTTCATCATATAATAGCTGACCGGCATCCGCATTCCCAGAATCGCCATCAAAATTATCTGCACCAGAATACTACCCGAACAAGCTCCAATGACATTCAAAAGCTCTGTAGTACTTGCAAACCTCCAAACACTACGATACAACTTAAACGCCACAAAAATCAATAACGTTAAGATCAGATTTGTCGGCAGATAATATAGTTCATAATCTACATACGTCATATCCATTTTACTGAAACTAAAATCAAAACGGACATATAATGCTAAAAAGCCTGAAATTGTAATAATTAGTATATCAAGCACCACCAGTAGCGCAATGCGATTCTTTGGTGCATTTTTTTCAATAAATCTCTCCAAACTCATGGTTTCATCCTCACAGGTTATAGAATTACACATACAATTTTATTATAACACTTATGAAATAGAGTGTAAAGATACTGTAAATCTCTTACATTATTCGTTGTAAATTCATTCCATTTCATTCATCTCTATTCGCATTCTTCCTTATTTCTTCGACTACTATATGCTGAACATGTAAAGAATCCTTACAAGTTCAAAATTTATTTTATTTGACCTTATTTTATATAAAAAATTATCTAAAATATTAATTGTATAAAATTATTTCGTCTCCGTATCATTATCTGGCGCTGATTTTTCATTGACGTTCTCTTCCTTTTTATATTCAACAATCTTTAAATTCCGCTTCGCCACATATCCTTCTTTCGTCTCGCCGTTCTCATCTGTAAAAGTAATTTTATAATAATAATTTGTATTTTCGACAATTATTGCTTCAATATTTTCTTGAATTTGTCCAACTATCCTTGCTCCCTTTTCCGGAAGTTCTTTTACATTACTAACAACATATGTAGTTACTGGCATACCTATTTTTTCTGTGAAATATGGTTGTAAAAAATTTGCATATATAAAACATATCAATTGCCAAGCAATAAAAAATTGCACTTTTTTCTTTTCTGACCATTCGGAAACTCTTGTTTGAAACCCTTTCGGGTTAGTTACCTGTTCAGATAACGCCTCTCGCATCTCTTCTTCTGTAAATAAATCACTTTTTCCAATTTTCTCTTCATCCTCACCTCGAACCACATCATATGCCGCTCCAATAATTTCCAAAAAAGATGTTGATTCAGATATTATATTCGCAAACACAGTCGAAAAATCTATTTGTTGTAGCTGTCTCAATTGCTCTGTTGCAATATTTTTTGAAATTTTGTTCATTGATTCCGCCATTGCTCTGGCTGATTTTGAAATATCAATTTTCTCATATTCTTTAAATGACTCCACTAGTGATTCCATAGTATTTTTTATCAAATCAGAAAACATACTATTAGTTAAATAGGCTGTATTTATTTTCACATATGAATTCATTGTTTTTCGCATTACTTCTGTTAATTCAAACATCCTATCCTGCGAATATTTTGCATTACTTTTCATTATTTCATTTACAGTTACTGCTAACGAGTTAGATAACCTCTTAGATGCCTCTAGCATTTTAGTCATTGACTTTTCTATTGTAGCAGACGATGTATCTACTTTAATAGTATTTTTCAATATTAACGCCTCTTTTCTTTTGCTTGGCCAATATTATAACCTGACAGATTAAGAAAGTGCCTGCATTCAATTCTTTGCCCCATGACATTGAATCTAATTTACAGCCATTTCCCCATATTATTTCTACTTTATTTCTAGAATTTGTTCTTCTGATTCTGCATTTACAAGCGCAAATGACAATTGTTCCCCGTCAAAAATCATCTCTATTTTCTGTTTTCGAAGCAAAAGTATGTTATTCATTAATATCCGAAGAATTCCCACATCGACACTTTTTATCTCATCCTTATAAGAAACTATAATCTCAGATATTGCCTGTATAAACACTATCCTTTGCTTCTCTGGATATTTTTCAACATCCGATAACAATCTATCCCATAATAAATATAATTTTTTCTTAGTCCCTTCATCAGCTTTCGAGATTTCTAAAGACAAATAATCAATCACATTCTTAGTAACAGATATTAAACATCCCTTATCTAATAGACTTTTTGTATACCCAAGTAACCTTTCACCACTTATTTCTTGAATAACCAGCCAGTCTGGAATGGTAATAACATTTAACTTAAGCTCTTCATCCATTGATAAAGAATTTAATATCGCTTCAACCGCTATAAGAGAATATCCTTCATTATGATGTACGAAAGATATTGCATCATAATCACATATCCCGAATACGTCTTTAATATCATGTCCGCCAAAAATTTCCTCTAATAGATCACTATCATTTGTAATAACAGGTATTGCCTCACAATATTTTTTAAAGCTTCCCGCTTCTTTTAACCAATACTCTTTTCCAGTATCATCCACTTGATTCAAAAAAAGATTTCCATCTATCATTCCTAAAGAAGCAACAGTTTCTCTATCATATTCTTTGATAATTTCCGCAGAATCAGAAATGGCTTGAACTAATGTCGACTCCATAATAACTCCACCTGCTTCACGAATACTTTCTGCCGGAAACCCGATCTTATACAAAGTAACTAGAGCAGCAAATGAAACAACGCCTTTTTTTGTTTGCCTGAATGTACTAATCTTCTCCCGCACAAAATAATTTGGGGAATCAAGAATCATATCTACAAACTGAAAATATGATAACCGGGTAAATTGTTTATATGCATACAACGGAAGCGGAACATATTGAAGGTTATTATATTGTTCAAGCCAATCATACGCATTTCTTTCATTCGGTGTTTTTTGACCAAGCATTTCTGTAAGGGTAGAAATATCCATCTCTCCGTCCTTCAATGGTATTGATATCTCCTTTGCAACACCATTTTGTATCATCTTGGCCATACATGTTCTAAACAGATAACAATCTAATGTCATTATTTCCACAATTTCGTATAGCTCATTTTCAATTATAATTTGACTACCTCTGTGTTTTCTCAGATACCCTAACCTAGCAGCATCGTCAATATGTACATGATAATCATTATTCCACACATATGGAGAACTTGGTAAAATACTATCTTTATATATACATAGCCACCGATGCCCACCATCAACTTTTTTACAATACACTGCTGTATCAGCATCCACTCCAGCTAAAGTTACTGTTTCGTTATTATGAGCACTTGTTGAAATGGAAATATATTGACAATAAACAGAAACATCCCCTTCTTTTTCCATCAATATAGCTCTTATGTTTTCACACTTTGCTTTAGATATATTCCCATCCTTCAAATAGCAGGCTGCCACCAACATATGAAGCCTTGATGTATCCGCTTTCAATGCCGCATCTACTATATTCTTACTCACATTTCGTCTATTACACAGTAACAAAGTAATTAAAGAATCTATAACAAATGCATCTTCTTGGTTCTCATCGAACGAAGCCCTATACCACTTCAATGCCTCAATCTCATTTTCTTTACTTTGCTGAATGATAGCTTTATATTTTTTGATCTGATAATTCGTTCCACCAATTCTTTCATGCTTTGCTATATATAATTCTGCAAGTGCATATTCTTGATAATTTAAAAGACGCTCAATTATTAAATACTCAGAATTATAAAATAAGCTTGTCATTTTTCCTTTTTGACATGCCTCAACAAACTCCTCCCGAGTTTTTTTTGAAGTATCTATATTCAGTAATTCATTCCAATACTCGTATGTCTGATTTAATTTATCAGAATGTTTTCTCAATTGTTTTTCCCGCTCGTTCTGAAATCCCAGCGCTTGTAATGCGCCCTGATACATAAAGAATAACGGCCAATCTTTTTCAAAAATATCTTCATGTTTTCTACAAAATTCTATCAACTCCCGTTCATTTCTACGTAACGAAAAATAGTTATTAAGTAACCAAAAAGTTTCATTTTGTACAGAATATGAATATACTTCCGCTAATTCTACTTCATTTTTTTCAATCTTTATTTCATACATATAATCTGAAAGAGGACGCTCCTTTGCTAATTCAATCGGGATCGATTGCTCTGCTTTATCTACCTTATTTATGAATAAATAAGCTTTTACCAAAACAGAATAGTAAACCGTTCGAAGTTCTTTACACAAGCCATCATAAATGTTTTGATATTGCTGTATATACTCCACCAGCTCATTTAGTCCCGCATATTTTCCATCAATAACATCTCCACCGATAAGACTATCCACTCTCTTATCCGCTATTAAGAGCTCCGTTAACCATGTTTGATTTCCATTTTCCAGTTCTTCCATGGCCAGATGCACGGTTCTGATCTGTCTCTTATATAAAGATATAATAGCAATCTGCTTTACAAGCTGTTCCTCTTCATAAAGTAATTTTTTATTGAAAGTAAGGTTATGAATCTCAACCCCTTCTTCAAACGTAATCTTCTCCAAAAAAATATCTGTATAATCATCATTTACCAAACCATAGATAATACCTTTCAGTGAACTTGCAGATGAAAACTCATACAAACAATCTAACTGTTCTTTTCTATAAACAAGTATAGGAAGTGCCGTTCTAACAGCGATATCTCTAATATCTGCATTGGAAATACCCCCTATTTTTCGCACCGCATCTGTGCATTTTTCTGAACAGAATATATGCAACAAGCACTCGTAAAAGACTGCCAAATCATCAGATTTATCCTCAATTGCTTTTGCAAGACTATTGTATTCCAGGAAACGGCCTTCAACTAATTCCTCTGATAGCAAATATGCTATCTTTGCTGCTTTAGTATCACTAATCTTTCCTTTTTCTTTAATCGCTTTAAGGATTTCCTTATCATTTGCCAAACTCTTATCCCTAAACTCCTCCATTGACTCCCTTAATTCCGTAAGATTAGCCAAGTATACTGCCACTGCGTGACGCTGTCCCGCAGAAAGTTTATTTCGATAATAATTCTCTACTTTTTCCGTCGTAATATGATACAGATCACGTACTATACGTTCTTCATTATTTGTAAATAAAATATTTTCCGCTACAGCAATTTCTCTAGCCTTTTTAATCTCATCCCTAAGGAACTCTTTTTCTGTCTTTTCAAGTTTAGTTGTCACCGCCCTCTCAATCACTCTTTGTAAAAATTCTGTATTTCTAATAAAATATTCGAAGGCACTCGAGTCGAGATAACTGCATTCATTTTTTCCACAAAAATTACGGATATCTTCTCTAATACCTTTAAGTAACTCATTCAAGCGCCGTTTATCTATCCAATTCTTTATTCCAGAACTGGTGATGTCATATATAAAGCTTTCTAATATGGCACTTAACAACTCCACTATCATCACATCACCTCCTCATTTTAATACTTTATAAAATATAATTTTATAAGCGATTACCAATTTCGTTTAATAATCTTAAAATATATACCCTCTCTTGCTCTATTAATTATCAATTTCACAAAGATCACATTTACTTTTCAATTTACTTCACTGACTAACTTTATTTTCCATATCATACTGTCATATCATCTTTTTCCTATTAAGATTCCCAATCTAAATTTTCTATCAAGTAATCTTGCTCTGTAATTTCTTTTATTAAAGGAATTTTTTCATAATGTTTAAGTATAATAGGTTCACAAATTTTACTACATCCATTATAAATACAATAATCAATATACCTCTGGATTTCTGCAAGAATACAGGTATCCAATTCCTTTGTAGACATATGTAATATTTTACTTTGGATATATTTCATATGCTCAAATTCCATAATTTTTTGACACGCATTAAAATATTTTATGCTCATATCTATAAGTGCATGTAAAGAGTACTTGTAGCCTCTACTAAATGCACTATCATCTATGATACTTTTCATTTCTCTAATACCTTCATCCATATAATATGCTGCATATGACAAATTCATATTATTCACCTGTTCTACAGCTCGTTCCATCAAATTTTTTGCTAATGCATGACGCGCTTGATAAGATACAGGTCTAATCCGAATTCCCTCTCTAAAATAATGATCTGCCAAATCAAACTCATTGGCTTTTTGTGCCGCAATTCCTCTTTGAATCCAATAAAAGCTATAGTTTTCTCCATATTTTTCTACATTATTTAGTAATTCTCTTATATCCTCTAATGTAAGTAATTTTTCTTTTAAAATTTTCTTTACCGTCAATGCTTTTTGAAAAATCTCGCTCCACTCGTTAATATCTCCTTCATTAAATTGACCATATGTTTGGCGTACAATTTCCTCAAGAATATTAATTATATTTTCTTTATTCATATCTGTAAAAATTGCTTTTTGTATTAATCGCAAACATCTAATTTTCACTCTATGATCTGAAACTAATAATATTTCATCGAATTTCTTCTTAAATTCTGCAAAATTAAAATTATTACATTCACTTTTAATTAAACTAGGTAAAATTCTAGTCGTTATACTTCCTAAGCCTAATACCTCTAGAACTGCCAATGCTTGTAAATATTTATAATTAACATCGTGTGTCAATAATGTGAACATATCTTCATAATGTGCTTCAAATCCATGTCCATGAGAAATATTATACAAAAATTCTATAATATCATTTACCTGAATCGCATAATTTTTTATTTCACTTTTTTTGCTTCCAAGTATCCCTGGTTTATTTAGCCAATGTTTATCTTTTAATTTAATATATATTTCTTCAGCAAAAAAACACGAGATATGCTCATCTGTTTTAAATGTTTCTACACAATGTTTACTTTCCAAAATATCTCGCTTAGCAAAGTAATTACTACTATTATCTGATGTTATAACTATGAGCTGCTTTATATTACTCGGGCATTTATCAATAAGGTTTGTATATAGTAAGTTGAAATAAAATGTTGCTTCATCAAATAAAACTGCGATCTTCGTATTTTCCGGCAATTGTGCAATATATTCTCTAAAAAGATGTATATATTCCGAAGATCTCATATTAAATTCAAAAGCCAAAAAGCCTTGTTTTCTTAAATCAATTAAAACTCTTTTTGCAATACAGCTTTTTCCCACATAGCTTTTTCCATATATTACTGCAAATAAATTTTTCTTACTATTTATAATCTTTTCTTCAAATCGTACTACTCCAGGATGAATAATATCCCACTCATCGAAAAAATCTGCATATTGTGATTCATATCCCATATATAGTTTACTTTCATACCCTTTTCCCTTTTCTTTATATATATCGTCTAATGAACGCATACCTTTCTCTAATAAAATCTTTTTGATATCCTTTTTCACGCTCACGTTATCATAAAGAAAATCAAAAAATTTTTCAGCCGTCCACGGAATCCAATAAAAATTTGTAGTATTTCTAATTTGTCTATTTAAACGTACACTATTTATTTGAGGACAAACAAAGAAGTAATTATTTGCACTTGTATCATACCCTTTAGAACCATATTTAGTAATAATAGTTTTCAAATCATCTTCTTGAAACTCCGTTCCAATAAATATCATATCTCCTTTTGAGTACGCATCGCCAAAATCTCTGGCAAAGCAATCATCATCATTTAAAAAATTAATATATTCTTGATCATCAAAAATATAACCTGCCTTAGCATTATTTACACAACCGTGTAATTTAATTATCACTGTATCCGAATACGTATTCCTTCTATCATCATTATCCCGATTCCACACCCTATATGAAACCGCTTCCTGCTCAAATATATTTTCTAGAAGGCAATCAATATTCAAAGTAAATATTTTATCCCATTTATAATTTTTAATATTGTAAATTTTACTTTTTTTATCAATAGTTGCACCACTAAAAATAGATGTTAAATACTTATTACGCTCATCAACCCTTCCTTCATCACGCAACAGACCACATAATCCTTTTAAATCTCCATTTTCTTTATACCGTTCTGCCCCCTCCTTGTCCTCTTCTAAAATATCCTCTTCGGGAGGATTCATTATAAACATATATTTATATAATTTTTCAGTCAGTTCTCTCCCCATTGGCAGTAATTCACCTCTTTCGTTTTTTGCTCCATACGAAAATCCGGCTCCTAATAGCAGCGCTGGTGTTTTTTCCTCTAAAGACAACTTTAATTTCAAAATAGCGTCACACATTACTATTTCACTCCCTTTTTATTTTCTTAGTTTTATACGTTTCTCAATTACTATTTTCTGTAATAAGTCGTGTTCTTTGTTATCCCCCAATAACAATAAAGCCCAATAAAACAATCTCTGTCTTACTGGGTAAATTATCAAAGCACATTTTTAACTAATTCAAATTTATTTTACCACTTTCTGGTAAAAACAGCAATCTTCAATTCCCTCACTGGCATTTCTTTTCTTGAAAAATTCGGTATCACAAAGGCTACCATCAAACACAAAACAAATCGTCAGTACGTCTATCGGTGGAAACGTTACTATAATGGTTCTATAGAGTCCCTACGAGAGCGTTCCCGCAGACCCCATCACCATCCTAATCAGCATACTCCAGAAGAAATCAAACTTATTTCAAATATGCGTAGACGTAATCCCGATGCCGGGCTTGTTATCTTCTGGGTAAAGCTTATGCAGTGCGGCTATACACACTCGATTCCAGGCTTATATCGTTTTCTTCGAAAACAAAAGCTTAGGGCATAAAGCCTGCTAATCCTAAATATATTCCTAAGTCTTACGAGAAGATGAATTATCTCGGTCAGCGAATTCAGGTTGATGTAAAATTTGTTCCCACTATATGCCTTGTAAACGAAGCCAAAAGCCTGCATTTTTATCAGTATACTGCGATTGATGCGTTTTCCAGCTGGCGGTTTGTAGAAACTTTTGAGAAGCACACTACATGCTCATCAGCACTTTTTTGTGAACCACCTCGTCAAGACATTTCCCTGCCCAATCGAATGTATTCTGTAGGATTTCCTACATTATTTATTTAGATACGCCTTCGCATCCTTCAAAAAGCTGGCCGCTATCATCACCAGCACTGCCCCTATGGGAAACGCCGCCACGATGCTCACCGACTGCAGATTACTCATGGAGCTTTCGGAAAATACCAGCGCAATCGGAAGCACAATCAGCATAATACACCACATGAGCTGAATCATCCGGTGAGGCTTTTCCTCTTTTCCCAGCCGATGGTAGCTGTAACAGGACGCCGTCAACGCAATGGAATCAAAGGATGTGGCATAGAAAGCTATCATGGTCACCAGAAGCACTAACAGCACCAGCGGCGTGCAGGGCAACGTCTTGATCATGGCGATAATCATTCCATACAAATCTCCGTCCGCCTGGTAAATCGCGATAAAATCAGCTGCCTTGGTCACCTGCAGGCCCATGGAATAATTGCCCAGAACGATAAAGCTGGTCAGTGTGGAACCGACGCCGAATACATAACCGCCCAGAATCGTCTGCCGTACTGTCCGTCCCCGGCTGATGCTTCCGATAAAGAATGGAGCAGCCACACACCAGACCATCCAGTAGGCCCAGTAATATATGGTCCAGTTCTGCGGAAAATTCGTAGTCCGCAGGGGATCCGTATAGGTGGAAAGCTCCAGAAAATTTCCCACCATTTTGCCCAGTGACGTGAGTCCGGTCTCTATGATATATCTGCCTTCACCTCCGAAAAGCAGCACATAAGCCAGAAGACCAAAGAACAGATAAATACATGCTTTCGCCAGCACACTGATCCCCTTGAACCCATGCAGCAATGAATAGGTATAAATCACACAGGTGATCAGCAAAATGATAATGGTAATCACCGTCCGGCTGATTTCCACATGAAAGAGTTCGCTGACGATTCCTGCCATCAGCGGCGTCGCTACGCTGAAGGTCGTGGCTGTTCCTGCCAGCAGCGCAAAGACCGCCAGCAAATCAATGATTCTGCCCGCCAGGCCATCCGTGTATTTCCCAAGGAGCGGCCGACATGCCTCCGAGTATTTCTGGCGCTCCCGCTTTCTCACATGAAGCATAAACCCAAAGGCCACTGCCAGCACCAGATAAAAGCCCCAGGGGATAAAGCTCCAGTGAAACAGCGGAAATACCCCTGCCCATTCCTGCATGCTTCCCAGCTCCGCAATATGCGGATCCACCGCATAAAGCACCCACTCCGAAAAGCTGTAAAAAAGAATATCCGCTGCCAGACCGCAGGTAAACATCATGGATCCCCAGGCAAAAAACGAATATTTCGGCTTCTCATCCGGCGCTCCCAAAACAATCGTTCCGTATCTGGATGCCGCAATATATATGGACAGCAGAAAAATTCCCAGACCAATCAGCAGGTAATAAACGCCAAAGGTATCTCCGAAGAAAAATCGAATCTGACTCAATACCTGATTCGACTGTTCCGGCAGCAGGAAAAACAAAATGCTCAGTCCTACCACTAAAACCAATGGCACTAATGTGATCATCCAGTCAATTTTTTTCTCTTTCATGCTCTTTCCTCTCCCAGTTCTTCATCCTCATAACTGTAGCGATACTTTTTTCCCCGAAAATCAAAGGTAAATCCCGCCGCTGCGTTTCCGGCTTTATATGCCCGAATATTCTGTATCTCTGCTTCTGTTCCGGACAGCTTTCCTGCTATCTCTTTCAAAATCTCAGAGCGGGTATCGGAAATATAGGATGTATCAAACTGTCTTAATTCATCCAGAGAATCAAATTCATAAATCTCATTTTCTGGATACTTTCTTATTTTCATAGGAAGCTCCCGCAAATGCTCGATGAAAATGCTTTCCCACAGCTTATCCCGGGTCTCCGCCCTGTCATATTCCCGCTCCAGAATCTCCAGAAACCTGCGGCTGAATTTTTCAGACCAGAACACATGGCCCAGCATATACCAGGCGTCTTTTCCGCCTACCTGCACCCCGGTAATGTATCCTTCCCTATCCGATGTCATACACCACTCTTCCGTAGCTCCTTCGGCATAAACCGCCGCATAATAGCTGTCCTCCACCTGTTTTTCAAAGGGATTTTCCGCAAAATAATTATCCGCCGAACAGATATAACTGTTTTTCAGATACTTTCTTGCCGCATAGATGCTGCTGTTATTATTCCGGGTCAGATATTCCGGATTCTCAATCACGATCACTCCATATTTTTCCCGCAGATAATAAAACTGCTCTTTTTTATATCCTGCCACCAGAATAATTTCTCTGATTCCGGCTTCCCGGAGCTGCCGGATCTGCCGCTCTATCAGCACCTCTCCTTTTACCGTAATCAAGGCTTTCGGCCGCTCATAAGAAAGCGGGGCAAATCGGCTGGATAATCCCGCCGCCATAATCACCGCATTGTCAACCTGATATCCCATTCTGCTCCTCCTGAAAAATCCGATAATACTCCTTGGCATAACGATACTGACGGATGGAATACTCACCGAACTCCACGCCCAGCTGTCGTTTATACTCGCACCAGTTACTCCAAAGCAGCCCGCAGACTGCGATATAGCAATAAATCTTACGACGTACCGCCTCAGAACACCCCTCCGGAAAATAGGCGTCTATCAGCGCTTCCACCTGCGCTCTGTCGTACATGGCGTAGATGGCAAACATGGCGATATCCACATGGGGATCCTGCATTCCCGCATACTCCCAGTCGATCAGATGTATCTCTGCCTCATCAGAATCTGCTATCAGAAAATTATCCGGAACCGCGTCTATATGTGTCAGCGTCCATTCCTTCGGCTGCTCATCAATATACTTTTTCAGTTCATAGACCTTTCGCTTTGTCTCACGATAGTCCCGAAAACAGGAATCCGCGCCTTTCCACAATGCCTCGTAAAATTCCAGCTTTTCAAACAAATCAAACGCATGAGCTACCTGTAACTTCTTTTCATGGAATTTCCGCAGAAATACCATACACTTCCGAACTTCCTCCTGATCATTCGCATCACAGTTATGCACCTGTTCCAGATACCGGGTCATCTTATACCCGTTTTCCGGATTCATATACACAACCTGATCGCTGATATGACTGTCAGCCAGGGCCTGATAAACAGCATATTCCTGCTGCCGGTTAATCAGTTCTCCCGTTCCTTCTCCCGGAATCCGCATGATGTAGCGCTGCCCCTCACAGGAAAACAAAAAGGACCGATTCGTCATTCCTTTTTTCAGGACTGTAATACTCTCAATCTTCTGATCCGTGACCTGTAAGATCTCTGAAATCTGCCGCAGCACTCTGGAATCCAGCTGCTTGGAGGACGCGTCCAGTTCCCGCAGTTCTTCATAGGTATTAATCTCATACACCTTCTGCGAGGGAACCATCCGCGCCGCCACATACATCCTGTCATCATCAAAGAGCGCTTCCTCCCAGAAACATTCCTGATATTCCGGGCATACATCCATGTTTCCCAGTTTATCCTGCAGCTTCTGTTCCGCCTCCCCGGTGATATAGGCGATTCCCACCATCCGATTGCCGCCCAACTCCGTTCTGACCAGCTCCTGCTTCCGATTTACCCGCACATTACTTTCATCATCCACCAAATCACAGACCATATACCAGGGATACAGTTCGTTCCGATGAAACGGATTCTCTTCACACCAGATATCGCAGGGAACCACATAAGCATTCCGCAGCTTTTCCTTTATCAGAGCCATGGAATGCAGGTTGTTTTTTGAGGCATAGTCCATATTGATGACCATCTGAATTTCATACTGGTCAATGAGAAATTCATAGGCCTCCTTCATAAAACCTGTCACCACCGTAATATCACGAACACCAACCTCCTGGAGCTGCCGGATCACCCGTTCTATCAGGGTCTCCCCATTGACCTGCAAAAGGCCTTTTGGCGTCTCCGTGTTAATGGGAATCATCCGCATACCGTATCCTGCTGCCAGAATCACTGCCCGTTCCGGACGGCTCTTTTCCAATTCTTCTTTCGCCAGTTCCGTCGGCTGCATCTCCTCATTCAGATATCCTTTTTCCAGCAGCTCCTTCAGGCAACGGTTTACGATGCCAAGGGAGTAGCCGGATGTTTCTGATAAGAGACGCTGGTTGATGAATGGGGAGTTGTTAAGTGCGAGGAGAATATCGCATTTTTGTTTGTTCATTAACTGTTCCTTTCTATTTTTCGTGAACATTAAATTTAAGATGAAGCAGACCGCTATCTGGACGCTCTGCTTATAACTTCTTCATATAACATTTTATATTTCTTCTGAAAAGTCTCCGGCTTTAAAGAAGCCTGATATTCTTTTGCTATCTTATCATATCTGAAGTCTTCCTGCAATACTTTTTCTATGTAGGGCTCCCCTTTTTACTAGATATTCTAAAAAAGCAGCAGAAAACGCTCTAATTTCCCACTGCTTTTTTCACCGTTTCCTTATTCTCTCGCTTCCGCCAGATTCTTAAAATACTGATTTTCCAGGGCTTCATACGCTGCTGTCTTATCAATGATGGACTTTATTAACTTGTCCAATTCCAGGCCTTCTGAATAATCCGCGGGTACAAAATACTTAATGCGTTTATCACGAATCATTTTTAATACCTTTGTCTTATCCTGCGTATCTGGATTATAGACACCGATGGAATGCCCTCCGTATGCGTTCACGAGTTTCATACAGGGAATATCTGTATCGCTGTCGCCTATGTAAACCATATTTCGAAACGGAACTCTCATTTCTTCCGGTGGGAAATAATCATTCACACCGGGATCGTTGATGTCCAGGACTCCTTTTTCTATCCGAAACAGGAATTGTGTTTTACTGGTATAATTAATCACCTGTGCCGGCCATTTTGCGACTCCTCGTTCGTTATAATAAAAGGAACTTGCGTAAATCTTTTCAAACGCTCCATTCTTCGCAATGGCCGTTCCTTCTATCATTTCCTTCAGTCCCGATGAAATAATGTAGTGTTCCACGAGCACGTTTCGTTCTTTTCCATATTCACGGATACGTTCAAACCATCCATTCACGCCATTGAACAGTTTCACCTTTGCACCATACTCGGCAAGTGTTTTTTTATTAAAGATAAAATTTCCTTCTGATTCTAGAACCATTTTATACATATAGGCCAGATTATTATCCATATCATTGGCGGAAGCCATACTATTGGACTCTTTCCAGAACTGCCCTGTGTCGTATCCTACAGACTGAATATATCCCTGGGCCTGCATATCATCCGGCGATAAGGTTTTATCAAAATCATAGCAGATGGCCAGTACAGGAAATTTTTCCTTGTGTTTTCTTTCGTATCCCATAGTACAACCCCCTTCTTTAACCAGATTGGTTTTTTACTACTTCCCATTCTCCTGTTTCAACTGTTCCATAATATAATCCAACTTCAATTCCATATAATTCGCTTCCACAATCTCCGCCCAATATATACAGTTTTCGATCTCGAGTCCTGCCTCTTGCTGAAGTATCCTGATAATGCCGTTCTTGGATGTTCTGCCTTTTATCCACTGTTCCGTCAGAAAACGCATTCTGTAGATGACGTCGCGTATTTCCTCTCCCTGTGGTCCGGAACACCATTGGTTCATAAATTGTGCGTCAAATCTCAAAATATAATTTCGGTATACTGCATCGATAAAACCACGTAGTTCTATTTCTCCTTCTTCTTCTCTGAAACGCAGGTAAGCAAAACTTCTGTAAAAACCGAGCTCGTTTTCCATTTCCTGAAGCAAATATTCTATAGTCTCCTCCTGCAAATTGCTATTTAATAAAAGACTTTTTATTTCTCCCGCTTCCTCATATTTACCCAGATTTTTTAATTCCTGCTTCAGCTCCCTTATTTTATTCGTAACCTGTACTGGATTTTTTTCATTTTTCAGAAGATGCACTTCCCATTTTTCATCCAATTCATATAGTTGGGATATAATATTCTCTATCCTTCCATTTCTCATAACCATAATCATTCTCCTTCAGTTCTGCTTCATAGCTATATTCTAATATTGTTTCATTTTTTCTGACTTTTATCTTGTCTCTGCATAGCTGCTGGCCTTCCCTGGTCAGCACATATTGTGTACTCTTATTTTTTCCATACCTGTTCACATAATCTGCATCCATCAGATAGTTCAGTAATTCACTTAACTGATTGGGTTTTATTCCCACTGCCTCTGCCGTCTGCCCCTGTCTTGCATAGGGATTTTCATACAGATAAGCCAAAATATTTTTTACATGCTTTCTTCCTAAGATATCTTCTTTTTTGCGATGCTCCTCCTTCTTTTCTTTTATTTCTTTCAAAGATTCCACTATTTCATAAAACCCATTGAAAATTCCTAATTCATAATATAGCATCTCATCCATATTTTTCTGCAGATGCGCTATCTGCTTTTGCGCTCTCTTGCACTCTTTTACAATCTGATCTACGGTAGCGTAATCCTGTTCCTCTACCGCCTGAACTGTACTGCGGATATAGGTTTGATTTCTTGATTTCACAACTGCTATATAGGTCTTTATTTCTTCCTGGCTCTTTTCACTCAGTCCGTTTAACATTTCCAGGGTTTTCAGGAAGTCCCATCCTGTTTCTTTCATCTTTCCTGTGTTCCTCCTTCCAGTTCTATTTCATAAATCCACAGACACTCACCTGTACAATGCTCCCCACACAATTCATTTACCATCTTTCTTTCCCTATATACTCCTTTCCTGCCTGCCCCATACCGCAATGTAATCGGCTCATTCTTTCCTTTAGCGGCGCTGCAGCAATTTATCCATATAACCTGGCAATCCAAATCCATATAATTCATCGCCTTTGTTTCAAAATTGTATTCTCCTGACGAATAAGACGGAACCAGTACCAACGTAGCTTTTAATTCTTTCACTACAAACTCCCGATATGTGTTCACCAGAAAGTCCATACAGATAAGTACGGCGATTCTTCCTATTCCTTCGCAGTGAAACAAATACACTTTCTGATTTGACTTGATATCCTCCAGTTTTCCACCGAGCTGCGCGCCAAAGTGCTTTTCCTGTTCTGCCAGAAGCATACCCATTTCGTCCAGAATTCTGCAACTATTTTTATTTCTCTTCCATATACTTGGGCATATCGTCATCCGCGGATACTCGCTTTCATTCTCATAAAGCGCAGCCTCTATTTCCTCCTGTATGCTTTTTGTTCCCAGTATTTCTGGAAACAGTAGAAGGTCCGCTTCTTCTGCTTCTGCGCGACATATCATATTTAAAATCCGTTTTTTCAACTCTTCTTCCGCTGATTGCGAAAATGGTTCTACAGATATATATTCACGGTTATCTTTTGTATATTCTCTGACATTCAAGACATCTTTTGTAGTAATCGGAGAGACTGCTATTCTCAGTTCTCCTCTGTAAATGGCCTGTTTAAATCGATTTGCCTTTAGTAAGATATGTTCTACTTTATAACTTTCATTTCCCGCTCTGAGAAAATAGAAATTTTTCAGATAGCATGTGATATCATAAACGCCTACGGTATTTCTGCTTTTATGTTCCCACCTGCACTCAAGCCTTGGCAATAAAAAATCCCGCTTTCCTTCACATTATCATTCAGGCTTTCAAATCGATAGCTATCCTCTCCCACAGGAATAAAACCGTTGATACTTTTTTCCAGAAACAAATCCAACTGTCGTATCAGATATACCAATTTTTCTGTATCTTCCTCAAAACTGATACACTCCTCTACTCTTTCTACCAGCGTTGTCTTCTTCAATTTCCATTCAGATGCTCTGCCGCTGTTCAGGCTTCCGTCCTCCGCAAACAGTTCCGGCATTTTTATCTGCAGACTTCTCAGTATTTTTTGTCCGTAAGATGGATGAATATTTTTAAGATTCTTAAAGTCATCCGGTTTCATTTTCTGTTCTATCTTTTGTATCGCCAGCGCAAGTATGTTATACAGTCTTTTTATCTGAACCACTCGTCTCACCCCCTTTTCTTTACCATACCACATCATTTTCTATTTTTCAATTATTATTCAGTTTTTATTCAGTTTATTGTACTGGACTACTTCGCAAAAAAGAGACCCCATTCTGTAATGAGATCTCTTTTCCAAATTACGGATTCAACTCCGAATACGCATAAGGCATCTTATTCAACTTGCTTTCATCATATCCGGCTACCCAGGCTGCCCAGTTCCAATTCTGCAATAAATTTTGTGTATCTATAAATCGCTGTCTGTTTGCATCTGAACTGAAGCCAATGCTGCTGGCATTGTAGTCCTTCAGCGCGTAATCGATACTGCTGCCATCCGGATTTGACACTCGCGGCGTATCCATATACTTGTATACATAATAGGCCATACGCTTATTCTCATTCAAATCCTTCAATCCCAGATACAGATTATTCCAGTACACCTCCGACCAGTCATCAATTTCTGCCCGAATAATATATGCATCAATCCGATCATTGAACTCCGCGATATAATATCCCAGTGCAATGGCAAATGCCTGATTCCATTCACCGCCTCCGGCGCTCCATCCTTGTTCAGATAATATCACCCGGATGCTTCCAGATGGCTTTTCATAAATATTTTCCATATAAGCCATATAGCTAGTTAACACTGATATATTTTGCATGGAAATAGTACGAGTATCATAACTATTCGTTGTATTAGAGCCATCATTCCAATAATCTACTCTCGTCATAGGCTGAGAATATGGATGAAATGCTACGTTCCATTCCACATTAGGATTCTCTACCCATATATAATACGCAAAATTATCCAAGATATATTTTCCACTATACCCCGCCACTGCCCAGTTCCAGGCATTATCCAAAGATATGAATACCCTAGAACTTGCACAACTTTTCTTCACTGCGTAGTACAATGTCCGGAATGCATTAGCATATCCGCGTATATATGAATAATCATCTAAGCCTCCCTTATAGTTCCACGCATTACAGGAGTTCACCTCATTCCCCAGAATCCAGTTGGACACAAAGCAGTCTTTCCGTCCAAACACTTCGCCCAGGTAGCTGAATACTGCCTCCAGCTTCTCCTGTGCTGCCTGTGAGGTCGTGTCAAACATGTAGTAAGGTGCTGCGCCACGGTTTCGGGCTGCCGGATGAATCATGTCTTCTGTGGAAGAGCGGTAATCCAGCAACAGGATCATGGTTACCTGTATCTTATTTCCTTCATCACCCCGGTTATATTCCTTTACGGTAGCTATCTGATCTGCCAGGTCGGTAAAGTAATAGGTTTTTCCCTTGTATTCATAGGGGATATTTCCGTATTTCAATACGCTGGACATCAGCAGATTCATCGTCACATTCTTTGTGCCGGAATCCTGTGCCCACTGACTGCTCTGGATTCCCTTCTTGGAAGCCGGCATAAAGTAGGGACTCTGATTTTCTGCCACATATCCCGGATTGGACACGAAGCTTCCGGCGCTGATGAGGGAATAATAACCGCCCCATTTCACAGCTACCGCATATTTGTTCATGATACTTTCATTTGTATTATCGACCGGCATGGTGATATCGTACACGTAGCTCCGCTTGTCCTCGGACTTTACTCCATCCTCTTTTGAGAAGCTGTACAGTGCCTGATTGTCCACGATACCGCCGTTATAGGTATCCAGATGTACGATATAATACTGGTCGTCGTCGCTGTTCAGCATTCCGCTGATATTGATACGCATCTGGATACCGTAGGAAGTACTGCTGTTCTGCTCACTGCCTTCTTCTACGCTTCCATTCTCTACGGTAACCACATCGCACCGGTTCAGAGCCGCTGCCCCATAATAGGGAGCGGTCTTTCCCTGTGATTGGATGCTGTAAGCCTGGCTCCAGTCGCTGTACAGGTTTTCACCCACAGCATCCTTTCCATCCTCAGAATGTAATACGGTTCCGGTCATCTGATAACGGATTCTCACATAGTATACGGTATTCTCTTTCAGATCTTCGATCTGTGTTTTCACCGTATCCTTATCGTAATATACTGCCTTCGCTTCTGAAAAATCCGGAAGCTCTGAGTATTCGATGCAGTACTGATCCGCTCCGTCGTAAGCGTTCCAGGTCAGTTCCATGGTCTTGTAATTGATATTGTAGAGACCGGTCAGGATCGGCTGAGTTACTACGGAACCCAGCGGTGAGAACAGATACAGCACATTGTCCACATAATACCAGCCGCTTCGATATGCCGCTCCGTTCACCTGGTTAAAATAATAGGATTTGCCGTTATAATACACCCAGCCCTTGGCCATCTGACCGTAGGTATTATAGAAGTAGATGTCTCCATTCTCATCTGTATAGAAGACACCGGCCACCGGAATCGAACCGGTTGCCTCGTCTGCGTACCAGGAGGTTCCGTCTACCTCGAATCTGCCCTTGTAAAGGGCTCCATGATTATCAAAGTAGTAACGATAATTTCCCAGGGTTACCAGACCCGTCAACGCATAGCTGTTTGCGTAGACACAGTACCAGCTTTCCTTGCCGTTCTCGGTTACCCGATACCACTGACAGTAAGAGCTCAGGTCTTCCTTCAGTTCGCTTGCTGGGATCTTTTCTGCCGCTGTTTTCTTTCCTGTTTCCCAGGAATAATAATTCCAGCCGCCGTTTGTGTAGAACCAGCCTCTCTGAACGATTCCATTTCTGTCCAGATAATACTCGGCCTCCTGCCCGTTTTCTTCCACTGTCACCAGACCGGTCTGCCGGATTCCATTCTTATCAAAGAAATAAAAGAGTTCTCCTACCGGAACGATTCCGGTCTGCATCTTATAGTTTTTAAAGTATCGCCATCCATCTACATATACGAAGCCTTCCAATGCTATACCATTTCGGTTGAAATAGTAGGTGTCTTCTCCAATCTTCTGAAGTCCATACGCCAGAATGCCGGTAGCCGGATCTGCATAGCAATGACTTGCTCCCACGTTGAACCAGCCTTTCTGAAGGACTCCGTTCTGATTGAAATAATACATTTCATTATCAATCCACTGCCAGCTCGTTACACGGACACCATTTCCGGCAAACCACCAGGTTCTACTTTCTCCGTCTTGCTCCACGGTAACCCAGCCGGTTTTCATCAATCCTGTGGCGGCATCAAAGTAATAATAGTTTCCTCCTATCTCCTGCAGTCCTGTCTTTCTGAGTCCCGACAGATAATAATAGTATCCTCCGTTCTCCCAGTTCAGCCCGCTGCGAAGTGTTCCATATACTGTCGCATAATAGGTTACTCCACCAATGACCGTCTGCGTCGTTACCAGTTTTCCCTCGGTATCGAACAGATAGTAGGTAGCTCCTATCTGCGTTACGCCGGTGCAGAGTTCCCCTTTCTCGTCAAAATAGAACGTACCAGTCTTAGAACCGGAATTCAGGGTAAGCCAGCCTCGATACATGGTCCCGTAGCCGTCAAAATAGTAATTTTTTCCACCGAACTCCTTAAACCCTGTATATGCTCCACCCTGTTCCGGGTCTGCATAATAACAGCTTGCCCCGATCGTAAACCAGCCCTTCTGAAGGATTCCGTTTCCGTCAAAATAATACCATTTGTTGTTCAGGTACTGCCAGCCTGTAGCCAGCGTCCAGTCATTGACGAAATAATAGGTATCTCCTTCCATCATCACCCAGTTTCCATCAGCGGTCAGGGATTTTACTGGAAGCTCCTCTTTAGAATCATCCGAGAAATATCTCCATTGATTCTGAATTCTGTGCCAACCGCTCTGCAGATATTCATAGCCACCCGTATAATAGGTTACGGATTTTCCTTCTGCGTTCACTCCAATGATCAGTCCGGTCTCTAACGCGCCTGTTGTTTCATTCAGATAATAGTAGACGCCTCCGCTCCAGATCTTTCCATACTGTTTTACTCCGGCTGCATTATAAAAATACTTGTTACCCTCCAGGCTCAACCAGCCTGTATACCGCTGTCCCTGATTGTAGTAGTACTCCCTGCCATCTTCTGCTTTATAAGTTCCTGTATAAAGAGTACCATCCTCATTGCTGCGATACCAGATCTGTCCGACCTTATAATTTCCGGTCTGCAATGCTCCGGTTCCGTCAAAGTAATACAGCTTACCATCAATCCACTGAAAACCGGTAGCCAGATACCAGCCATAGATAAAGTAATACTTCTCACCTGCTTTGGTAACCCAGTTTCCGTTCTGCTGCAGTTCTTCATTCTTCTTTGTTTCCGCGTCAAAATAGTACCACTGATCCTGAATCTTCTGCCAGCCGCTCAACAGAGTCCAACCGCCGCCGCTGTAATAGGTTCCATCCTGAGACTCAATCAGTCCGGTTTTCAAAACTCCATCCTCTGTAAGATAATACAGTTCTCCATTTATCTTTGTGATTCCGGTCTGCTGAATGCCATTTCCATCAAAATAGTACCAGTTTCCGTCCAGATACTGCCAGCCTGTCACACGATTCAGTCCGCTTCCATAATAATAACGGTTCCCTGTAGCTGTGTCTATGTAAAACTGATTCTGAAGCACGGCTCCTTTCTCATCGGTCTGATACCAGTTGTTTCCTACACAGAAGGTTCCTTTCTGCATTACGCCATTACCGTCGAAATAATGATATGCTCCATCGATATACTGGAAACCGACAGCCAAAGTCCATCCGTTGATAAAGTAATAGGTTTTTCCTTCCATGGTAATCCAGTTCTCTTCAGCATCTGATTTTTCCAGTTTTACACTTTCTTTTGTATCCGATGTAAAGTAATACCACTGATTATCAATCCGGTGCCAGCCGCTCTGGAGATACTCGTACCAGCCTGTATAATAAGTTACTGATTGTCCGTTTTCCTCTGTTGTAATCAGTCCGGTCTTCAGCTCTCCTGTTTCCGGTGCGAAATAATAGAAAACGCTTCCAATCTGTACTTTTCCAAACTGCTTTTCACCATCTGCATTGTAATAATACTTTTTGCCGTCCAATACCAGCCAGCCTGTTATTCTTTGTCCTCCGTTATAGTAATACTCCTTTCCGGCCTCTTTATATACTCCTGTCAGAAGTTTTCCGTCCGCGTCACTTCGGTACATGGTCTGGCCCACTGCATAGCTTCCAGTCTGCAGTACGCCGCTGCCATTGAAGTAATACCATGCGTCGTCGATGTACTGGAATCCGGTAGCCAGATACCAGCCATAGATAAAGTAATATCTTTCGCCGTCTTTTTCCGCCCAGTTTCCATGATACTGTATCTCGACGCTCTTCTTCGTTTCTGAATCGAAGTAATACCACTGGTTATTTACATTCTGCCAGCCGCTTAAAAGTTCCCATCCATTTCCGGAATAGTATGTTCCTTCTTTTGCTTCGATGAATCCGGTTCTCAGGTGTCCGGTTTCATCCAGATAATATTTATTTCCGTTGATCGTCTGGATTCCCGTTTTTTTCACGCCGGAAGCGTCAAAGTAATACCAGTTGCCATCAATGTACTGCCAACCGCTGATACAATACAATCCGGCTCCGAAATAATAAGTTTTTCCTGTCTTTGCGTCTGTATAGAACTGATTCTTCAGGACTTTTCCGTTCTCATCCGTCTGATATCGATATCCATTTACCCGGAGACTTCCTTTTTGCAGAATACCTGTTCCATTGAAATAGTAATAGCTTCCATTGATGTACTGGAATCCGGTAGCCAGATACCAGTTACTGATGAAATAGTAGGTGTCGCCTTCCATCTCATACCAGCCGTCTCCCCGGTTCTTTACTTCCAGATTCTCTCCGGTCTCTTTTGCAAAATACTTCCAGCTATTGTCCACATACTGCCAGCCGCTGACACGAACACCATTGGAAGCGAACCAATAGTCCTTTCCGTCTTCTCTGACCCATCCGATCTGCATCTGGCCTGTAGCTGTGTCAAAATAATACCAGTTGTCTCCTATCTTCTGCATTCCTGTCTGTACAAGGCCGCTTACATAATAATGATAAGATCCGTTCTCCCAGAGCAGACCATTCCTCAGGGTTCCATTCCAGTTTGCGTAATAAGTTACTCCCTGAAGCGTTACCTGATCGCGGACCAGTTTTCCATCCATGTCAAATAAGAAAGCGGTATTTCCGATATAGGTAACCCCTTTGCTCATAACACCCAGGTTATTGAAATAATAGGTATCCGTTGTACTGCCATTGTAGAGGCTCAGCCATCCTGCCACACGATAAACACCGGAACCGTAATAACAGGTCTTTCCGGTCTCCGGATCTGTATAGAATTCATTCCAATACAGACTTCCATCCTTCTTTGCCCTGTAGGAATAACCGTTGGGGCAGAATTCGCCTTCTGTCTGCATTTCTCCGGAAGCATTAAAGTAATAATACTTACCGTCTATATACTGGAAACCAGTAGCCAGGTACCAGCCGTTTACGAAATAATACTTCTTTCCGTCCATGACCGCCCAGTTACCATTTCGGCTCACCTCAGTCTTCTCATAGTTTGTCGGGGAGAAATAACACCAGCTATTGTCCACATACTGCCAGCCGCTCAACAGATTCCATCCATTTCCGGAATAGTATTTCATCTCCCCGTCAATGATGATTTTACCTGTCTGAAGCTTTCCGTCTGTTCCAAGATAATATTTTGCTCCTGCGATATCCGTATAACCTTTCTGCATTACTCCACTGTTATCGAAGTAATACCAACTTCCATCTATCGCATTCCAGCCGCTGACTCTCCAGAGCCCGGAGTTATAATAATAGGTATTCCCCTTCTCGTCTGTGTAAAATTCATTCCATTTTAACACACCTGTATCATCTGCATGATACCAGTATCCGTTCGGAGAAAAGTCGCCTGTCTGCAGAAAACACTGTGCGTCAAAATAATAGTATTTTCCATGAATATACTGGAATCCACTGACCGGTGAAGTTCCATTTGCAAAATAGCAGCGTTTTCCATCCACGGTCGCCCAATAATCAGCATCGATCTTCGTCTCCGCTTCTTTTCCGGTCGCAACATCAAAATAATGGTATCTTCCGGACAGCCACTGCCAACCCGTCAGACGATAACCGCCACTTCCGATATAATACATGGAACCATCTATATTCTGATATCCCTCCAGACGTGCTCCGTCTTTCTGGAAATAGTAATAGTAACCGCCGATGTTTTTCCATCCGGTTGCCATCGCACCCTTTGTATCAAAGTAATGCCACGCATTCTCCATCCACTGCCAGCCGCTCACCCGATAAACTCCGGCTCCATAGTAATACCTGGTTCCATCTTCCGCCGTATAATACTCATTCCAGTACAGCTTGCCGTCGGCCTTGGCGCGATACCAGTAACCGTTTGAAGAGAATTCCCGGTCTGTGGTCATGGCTCCGGTTCCGTCGAAGTAGTAATAGGAGCCATCGATGACCTGGATGCCTGTGGCCAGGGTCCAGCCGTTGATGAAGTAATACTGCCGGCCGTCCATGGTGACCCAGTTTTCCTTCTGAACCAGGGGCACGCTCTTCTTGGTGTCTGCCGCAAAGTAGTACCAGCTGCCGTCTATCTTATGCCAGCCGCTTTGGAGATACTCATAATATCCGGTGTAGTAGTATACCGGATTTCCTGCGCTGTCCTTTTCAGGCAGCTCGATGAGGCCGGTCTGCAGTGCGCCGCTGGTGGGATCGAAGTAATAGTAGACTCCGTTCATCCATACCTTGCCGAAGCGCTTCTCACCGTTTGTATTGTAGAAGTAGCGCTGTCCATCCAGGGTCAGCCAGCCGGTATACCGCTGTCCGTTGTTGTAGTAGTAGGTCTTTCCGTTTTTCTGATACTCGCCTGTATACAGGGTACCATCCTCGTTACTCCGGTACCAGGTCTGTCCGACGACGTAGTCTCCGGTCTGCAGCACGCCATTTCCGTTAAAGTAGTACCATGCTCCGTTCAGATACTGGAAGCCCGTAGCCAGATACCAGCCGTTGACGAAGTAATACTTCTCACCCTTCATCTCCGCCCAGTTTCCGGACATGGTGTATGCCACAGATGCCTTGGTATCCGGATCGAAGTAGTACCACTGGCTTCCCACATACTGCCAGCCGCTTAAGAGCGCCCAGCCGCCTCCGGTGTAGTAAGTATTTCCGTCCGCCTCGAACAGGCCCAGCTGCAGCTGACCCTTTCCGTTAAAGTAATACTCGGTTCCCGCGATATCCACCCGGCCCGTCTGCATGACGCCGGAGGCGTCGAAGTAATACCAGTCGCTTCCCACAGCGTTCCAGCCGCTGACACGATAGACGCCCGCTCCATAGTAATAGGTCTTTCCGTTGGCGGAATCTGTATAGAATTCATTCCAGTACAGGCTTCCGTCCGCCTTGGCCCGATAGTAATATCCGTTAAGCGAAAACTCGCCTTCGGTCTGCATAACGCCATTGCCGTCGAAGTAATAATACTTTCCGCCGATGACCTGAAAACCGGTAGCCAGATACCAGCCGTTCACAAAGTAGTAGGTCTTTCCATCTACCACGTACCAGTTATCCCCGGAGGTCTGAATCGTTCTTCTGGCCTTTGTGGCCGGATCGAAATACATCCAGCTGCCGTTCACATACTGCCAGCCGCTCAGGAGCGCCCAGCCGCCTCCGGTATAGTAGGTATTTCCGTCTGCCTCGAACAGGCCCAGCTGTAACTGGCCCTTTGTATTAAAGTAGTACTCGATTCCCGCGATGTCCATGCGGCCTATCTGCATCACGCCGCTTCCGTCAAAGTAATACCAGTCGCTTCCGATGGCGTTCCAGCCGCTGACCCGGTACAGACCTGCTCCATAATAATAAGTCTTTCCGCTGTCCGGATCCGTATAGAACTCATTCAAGTACAGCTTGCCATCTGCTTTGGCACGGTAATAGGATCCATTGAGAGAGAACTCTCCCTCCCCCTGCAGAAAACAGTTTCCGTCAAAGTAATAATATGCTCCGTGCAGATACTGGAAGCCGCTGACCGGAGACACGCCGTTGGCGAAATAGCACCGATGTGTGCCTACGGTTCCCCAGTAGTCCACGTCGATCCGGATCGCCAGCTCTCTGCCGTCTGCCTGGTCAAAATAATGATACCGGTTATTCAGCCACTGCCAGCCCGTCAGCATATTACCATAGGGACCGAAATAGTAAGTATCTCCCTCGATCTCCGTCAGGCCTGTGGCCATGGCTCCCTTCTGGGATTTCTGGAAATAATACCGGTTTCCATTGATGGTCTGCCAGCCATACTGCATGGCTCCGTAGCTGTTGAAGTAGCGGTACGCGCCCTCGATCCACTGAAGGCCTGTAGCCATCACGCCGTTGGAGTAGCAGTAATAGGTCGTACCAAAAGCTTCGATGAAGCCCGTACGCATCTTTCCGTCAGCACCGAAGTAGTAGTAATTGTATCCGATCTGCTGCCAGTACTTCTGCATGGCTCCGGCGCTTCCGAAGTAGTAATAACTTCCATCCACATACTGAAGCCCGGTCAGCACCTGCCCATAGGCGTTGGCGCAGTAATAAGTTTCTCCATTATAGGTCTGCCAGCCGGTCAGGGGTACGCCATTTTCGTCCAGATAATAGCCCACTCCGCCCACATGGATGAAACCGGTCTGCATGATACCTGTGGACGGATCGAAATAATGCCATGTTTCCTGAATATAGGCCCAACCGGTGGTTACATAGTAGCCCTCGTAAAGGTAATAGGTGTTTCCCCTGGAATCATGAGCAAAGTAATCATCGTCTACAGAAGCTCCCTTGTCCAGAATCCGTGTCTCCGTATCAAAGTAGAACCACTGGTTGTCGATCTTCTGCCAGCCGCTCACCAGTACGCCCGCTCCGTTTGCGTAGTAACTGCCCTTTTCTGTGGTAATCCAGCCATACTGAAGCGCGCCGTCCTCACCCAGGTACATCCAGCTGGTTCCGTTCCGGAAGATGCCTGTCTGCAGCGCTCCTGTCTGCGGACTGAAGTAGTAGGTATGTCCGTTCAGATACTGGAAGCCCGTGGCCAGATAAGAACCGTAGAGGAAGTAATATTTCTCAGTTCCTACCTGATACCAGTTATCTCCCAGGGCTGTGGTCTCCTGATACAGACCGGTTGCAGGGTCAAAGTACCGCCATGCGTTTTCAATGTACTGCCATCCGGTTACCCGCACGCCGCTGGCATTATAGCCATAGCCGTTCACGATGGCGTTCATCTGCATCTTTCCGTCTGCGCCGAAGCAGTACCAGTTACCCCAGATCTGCATTTCTCCGGTTACCATGGCTCCGGTGGCCGGATCCAGATAGTACAGATAACCTCCTATATTCTGCAGTCCGGTCAGCAGATAAGCGTCATACAGGAAATAAAAGCGCTTTCCGTCTGCCTCATACCAGTTATCACCCAGGAAGGTTACGCTTTTCCGGACGCCGTACTGTTCTTTATCCGTATCAAAATAGCACCATGCTCCGTCCAGCTTCTGCCAGCCGGTGTACATTACATAGTTAGAGCCGAAATAATAGTCTTTTCCATCAATGGTCTTTGCGCCCAGCGCCAGCTGTCCGATGTTCTCTCCGTCCGGTTCGCCGTAATAGGTATTCGCGCCCAGCCGGAAGAAGCCGGTCTGCAGCTTTCCGGTTCCGTCAAAATAGTACAGATGATCCTCGATGTTCTGGAAGCCTGTGGCCAGATATACGCCATTGATGAAGTAATAGCTTCTTTTTCCGTCCACATAGGCCCAATAATCGCTCTGAATCTCACAGGGGCTTTCCGCGCCGGTATCCAGGTCAAAGAATCTCCATTCCCCGTCTACCTTCTGCCAGCCGCGATAAAGGACTCCGTAAGCAGTCGCGTAATAGGTCTTTCCGCCGTCCGTAAAGAGTCCGGTTCCCTGGGTACCATCCTCTTTGTAGTAATAGGGATTGCCCGCGATCCACTGAAGGCCGGTGCACATCTTTCCGGTGCTGTCAAAGTAATAATAATGTCCGTTGATATACTGGGATCCGGTGGCAAGCCAGCTGTCCGCGCCAAAATAATATTTCGCGCCATTCATCTGATACCAGAATCCGCCGATGTTCTCTGCCTGCTGCTCTTTTCCGGTCTCCGGGTCAAAGTAATGCCAGCCATCCTGCAGCTTCTGCCAGCCGGTTACTCGAATTCCTGCAGCAGATACATAGTAATGAACAGTTTTTCCATTCTCCTGTGCTTCGATATATCCCGTCTGCAGGGCGCCCATCTGGTCAAAATAGTACCAGTAACCGCCGTAAGCGAGCCATCCGGTATAGGTACTTCCATCCGCGTTCAGGTAGTAGCGTCCATCCTCCAGGGTCTGCCAGCCGGTCAGCAGATAGGCATTGTAGTAGAAGTAATAACGCTTTCCATTCTCCAGGGTTACCCAGTTTCCTTCCTGTACAGAAGGGATTTCCGCAAAATGGTTGTCCGAATCAAAGTAATGCCATTCATTCCCGATCTTCTGCCAGCCGGTCTGTAAGACTCCCTGTGTATCGGTATAATAGTTCCATACATTTTCGTAATTTACATAGCCGGTCAGCAGTCCGTAATCGCCGGGATCCTCCGCTCCATAGAGATAGTCTCCGAACAGATACCAGACTCCGTCCACCTTCGTGGGACCCTGGGCCAGATAACCATTTTCATCAAACCAGCATTTTCTTCCATTGATCAGCTGCCAGCCACGAAGGCGCTCTCCGGTCTCATCTGCGATATAAACCATACGATAACCGCCCTCGGCGTCTGTTACCTGCTTCCAGCCGTAGCCCTCGGAAGAATTGATATTTCCGATAAAATAAGTCTCTCCGGCTGTCCAGGAATTAATTTCCAGCATATCGCCGTCCAGCGATACCGTAGCCTGCTCTCCTGTGGAAGTCAGTTCACCCTGGGTCATTTTCCAGATATCCTGGTATTCGCCTTCCCGCAGTGCAGAAGCGATACCTTCCTCCCGAAGTAACAGAGTTGCTTTCTCGCAGTCCGGCGCGGAGCTTTCCGGCGTAAATGCCAGATACTGGCCTGCGCCCAGTAGCTTATCCGCCGCTCCATTTCCGCCTGCCGTCAGACTGAAGGCCATGGAAAAGTCTTCAAATCTGCTTCCCTGCTTCAGTCCCCGGAATGTCCAGAAATAATAGGAATTCTCTTTTTCTCCATCGATACGGAAGTTCAGAACCGCACCGTACCGGGCAATCGCTTCAAATACCCTGGCCGGGATCTGCGTCGGCTGTGTCTCGCCAATACAGAAGATCTGAATCGTATCCCCTGCCTGAATCGACAGCTGATCCATCTTCTCCAGCAGCTGATCCAGAGAAGCCGCACAGATGATATCACTGCGAACTTGATCCGCATTTCCCTGCTCCTCCATCATCCAGTCGTAGGATGCGGTAGATATCTCATAGACTGTGTCCCCTGCCAGCTTTTCCGGATCCCGGATATACAGGGTTCCCAATGAGCCATAGGTGTCGCTTTCCATTCGGGTATAGCTTCCCCCTGTAACTGCCTGGGGATCGCCTTCTTCGTAGAGATACAGAGGCAGTTCTTCCTCTCCGGATGCGTCCAGTGCCGTCTGCCAGATGTTCTTCACCTCTGCTGAGGAGTAATACAGAGAGAGTTCATCTGCGGTGACGCCCTTTACCTCCGCTGCCAGAGTCGGTGTCGTACCGCTTTTCACGGTCACGGTGCCATTCACATCCGCGGTGGCGCCCTTGAGACCTTTCATTCTCCACTGGGTCAGTTCCTGCTTTTCGGAATCCCACAGTTCGAACTCAACCATACCCTCTTTGGTCAGATAAGCGGTCAGTCCGTTCAGCAGTTCTGCTTCCAGTGTCTGATTCAATGCAGCTTCCCCGTCTCCGGAACGTACGATGTGAATCTCCCGGAACTGCCTTCCCTGATAGCAGGTCTCCAGAATCTTCAGTATATCTGCACTGCTGAGATGGCTTCTTGCGTCCAGATCGCTGATCCACAGCTCGGACTCGCCATTCGCATCTGTGTACACGGTTCCCTGATAGTCATGGACATAGCCTTCTGTCTCCAGCACCGGATACACAAAGGGCGCCGCTGCGTTTGTCAGGATCTGCATGCTCTCGATATGCTCTCCTGAGAAGGTGGAACCGTACCAGGCTCCCTCTGTCTCGCTTCCGGACAGGAAGTAGTCTTTGCTTACGATGGAATCGTCCCAGGTCACGTCCATGCCGTACCAGCCGCCGTTCTCCATGCGGACATAGTTCCACATATGGGGGCCGGATCCGCCGTTGGTCTTTCCGGTTCCGATGACCAGGGCGCAGGGGATGTCAAACTCATCGCAGAGGACTTTGAATGCTTTCGCATAGCCCTCGCAGACTACTTTGTAGTCTCCGTTATGGCCGAGAAAAACCGTGGATGCCACGTGGGCATAGTCATAGGCGTCGCTGCCCAGGCCGTTGGCTGCCGGCGTATCGTAGCTCAGCTTGTCGCAGAGATAGTCGTGAATGGCTGTGACCAGCTCGTAGCGGTCCGCGTGGTCGCCTGCGGCGGTCCGGATCTGCTGCTTCACCTGCTCTACGGCCTGGTCGAAATCGCTGACCATCTGGGCGGAGACTCCGATGTTGTATGTCGCGTTCACCGTCATATTCAGTGTGGTGACTTTGCCGTAATAGGGTTCGTCCGTATTCTGCGTATCCTGATAAAGGGAATACCGCCAGCTCAAGCCGGAAGTTTTGATCCAGAATACGGAAGGGTAATCCATTAAAAATGCAGCCGCTGCCATATTCAGACTGTTCATCAGTTCACTTTGAAGATTTGTGCCCACTTCGCTCTGTGTGCTTCCGGTCACCGTAGGAGCCTTCTCCACATTGAGGCTTCCCACGTCTCCCACTTCCCGTCTGGTCACATACTTGTCCACCATCTGGGCATAAATCTCCTTTGCCAGCTCATCTTTGATCTGGCTGCCAAAGGAATCCACATAGGTTTCATTGCTATAGAGCGCAGGGAAATCTTCGTCCGTCTGCTCCCGGAACGCGTCGAAGGGGTTCCGGATCTCGACGCTGTCGGTCAGGATCTGCACTTCCCCATCGGGGGCTTCCGTCAGCTCTGTATCCTCCTGCCCTTCCTCCTGACTCTTCTCCGGGCTTCCCTTTTCTTCTCCGCCCTTCCCGTCGGTCTCATCCGTTCCGCCCTGGGGCTGCTCTTCCCGGGCTTCCCCAGCGTTTCCGGTTTCGTTTCCGGCGCTTCCGCTTTCCTCTGCTGCGGGCCCCTCCCCGGCGTCTGCCGCGCCTGTCAGGGTGTCGTCCCCGGTCAGCGTCTGCTGCTCCGGGTTCTGGGGCACGCCGTAGCCGGTTCCGGCCGCCAGGGCGGTGTCTCCGTAGCCTCCCAGCATTGCGATAATAAGCAGCCAGGAGACTGCTGCTTTCCATCTCTTTTTCATCTGTGCTCTCCTCACTTTATGCTTTGTTGTTCCGAATGTATCAGTTCCGCTTTGGATGCCATTCGGCAGAGTATCATGTTTGACAACATTATACCATATCCTCCGGATATGCCGCTCCGCTTTGGATGCCATTCGGCAGAGTATAATGTTTAACAACATTATACCATATTCCCCATGGTAGAGTTCTCCAAATTTTTATACTTTTTTAATATTTTTCCATTTTATTTCACAGTCGGCCAGTCTGCCCGGCGCCGGGCGCTCCGGCTGATTCTCCCCAGCTGTCCCCTTCCTTGACAACCTCTCGTCTTTCCACCTATAATAGAAACAGACTGAAAAAGGAGGCCCGGACCATGGCTGAGGCCCGTTACCGCTCCCTGAACGACGCTGTCCGGGAGCGCTTCGGTGAAAAACTGTATAAGCTCACGCTGAATGCAGGCTGCAGCTGTCCCAACCGGGACGGGAAGCTGGGTACCCGGGGCTGTATCTTCTGCAGTGCCGGAGGATCCGGGGAGTTTGCTTCCAGCGCGGCTCTGTCCGTGTCGGAGCAGATCGAGGACGCCAAGGCGCGCCTCTCCGGAAAGCGGCCGGTGAACCGGTATATCGCTTATTTCCAGGCCTACACGAATACCTACGCTCCGGCGGAGTACTTACGCCCCATCTTTCTGGAGGCCATCACCCGGCCGGAAGTGGCCGTACTGTCCATCGCCACCCGGCCCGACTGTCTGGAGCCGGAGATTCTGGAGCTTCTGGGGGAGCTGAACCGGATCAAACCTGTCTGGGTGGAGCTGGGCCTTCAGACCATCCATGAGGATACCGCCCGGTTTATCCGGCGGGGCTATCCCCTAGCCGTCTTTGAGCGGGCCATGGAGGAGCTTCACGCCCGGGGCATCGAGACGGTGGTTCACGTGATTCTGGGATTGCCCGGCGAGACGCCGGAACGGATGCTGGACACGGTTCGTTTCGTCAGCGCTTCCACCGCCTCCGGTATCAAGCTTCAGCTGCTCCATGTGCTGAAGGGTACGGATCTGGCCTCCTATTATGAGAATCCCGGCTTTTCGGTATTGTCCGAGGAGGCTTATGTGGATCTGGTCATCCGCTGCCTGGAGGTGTGCCGTCCGGATCTGGTGATTCACCGGCTCACCGGGGACGGACCAAAGGATCTGCTCATGGCTCCCCTGTGGAGCCAGGCCAAGCGCCAGGTGCTGAACCATATCCACCGGGAGTTGAAAATACGGGATACATTTCAGGGAAGGCTCTGGGAGCCTGCCGGAAGGGAGATTTGATTTATGGCGGAAACACTTACTTTATCAAAACTGATTGTGCTCTATATGCTGGACCGGGTCAGCTTTCCCATGAGCAACGCCCAGATCTCTGAATTTATTCTGGAAAAGGAGTATACGGATTATTTCACCATCCAGACCGCCCTGTCGGAGCTGGTGGAGGCCCGTTTTATCCGGCTGAAGTCCGTCCGGAATACCTCTCTTTACACCATCACCAAGGAGGGACAGAATACCCTGTCCTATTTCGGCAAAAAAATCTCCTCCCAGATCCGGGAGGAGATCGACGCCTTTCTGGCGGAACACAGCTATGAGCTGCGCAATGACATTTCCATGCCTGCAGACTACTACGAGACCAGCTCCGGGGAGTACGCCGCCCGCTGCCGGGTTCTGGAAAAGAATTCGGTGCTCATTGACCTGACCCTGACCGTTCCGGTACGGGAGCAGGCAGAGGCCATCTGCGGCCACTGGCGGGACAAGAGCCAGGAGATTTATGCTTCGCTGATGAAAGCGCTGCTGTAAAAGTTTGTAAAAATACTCTATTTCCCCTTCCGGTACTCATTCAATCCTTTTGCCAGTTCCCGGACGTCCTCAATGATGTCATCAAAGGTTCCTGCCTCATAAAGATTAATCAGAATCAATCCCACAGGCACTGCAATAATCATAGCCACGATTCCGCCGATCTTATAACCGATATACATGAATACCATGGTGGCCAGCGGATTCAGGCCCATGGTGTCGCCCACGATCTTGGGCTGGATCAGCTGGCGTACCAATTGGCTCACCAGATAGATAATCACCAGGCCCACGGCAAATTTATAATTGCCGCTCAGGACTTTCAGCACTGCCCAGGGAATCAGGGCCGTTCCCGTCCCAAAGAAGGGCAGAAAGTCCAGAAGGGCGATGAGAATGGCCCAGAGAATGGCGTATTTGATATGCAGCATGAAGAATCCCACCAACAGAATCACCGCCACCACGCCCATGATTTTGAACTGGGCCTTAAAGTAGCCGCCCACGGCATTCCGGAACTTTTCCGTGATGAAACGCCATTTGGAGCGCAGCTCCTCCGGCGTGTGCTCTCTGCCCCACTGGATGATTTTGTCCCGCTCCGCGATGAAAAAGTAAGCGGACAGGATGGTGAATATCACATGCACCAGGATATTGGGGATATTTTTCGCGATATTTCCGGCGGCCGCCACTGTAGGCACGCCGATGGTACTGATCACATTACCCAGGGATTCCGTCAGGCTGTGAACGGTGGCAGACAGCTTCTCCAGAAGCTCCGGCGGGATCTTCTCGGAGATTCCGGCCAGGTTCACGCTGGTGGTCTCCAAATCGCCCAGCAGTGCCTCATAGAGATCCGGCAGCACACCGATAAAGCCGTAGATCTCCCGGACCAGCCAGGACAGAATGCCGTAGCCGCCCAGCACGATCAGGGCGATGGTGCCGACGATGATCAGGGCCGAGCTGTGCTTCCGCACAATCTTCAGCCGCTTCTCCATCAGCCGCACCAGGGGATTCGCGATCAGGGCGATGATCCAGCCCACCACAAAGGGCATAAAGAAAATCACCAGTCTCGGAACCAGAAGACAGACCAGCACCACCCCCACAAGAAACAGTACGATGTTTACCAGATTTCTCAAGTACTTTCTGTCCATATTCTTACCTCTTTTCGATTTTCTGTTCTGTTAGGCTTCCGGCAGTTCTGCCTGTTCCTCCGCTTCCGGCGTAATCAGTGTATCAATCAGCGCCCAGATCTCGTCCCGTCCCTGCTTGGTCTCCGCGGAGAAGGGCAGGATCTGGGTACCCGGCTTCACATTCAGTCCGGTACGGATCAGCTTCAGCTGCTTCTGAATCTGGCTGCGCTTGATCTTATCCAGCTTGGTTGCAATGATGATCGGGTCGTAGCCGTTCCAGACGATCCACTCGTACATACGCTTGTCATTTTCCGATGGCTCATGCCGGATATCAATGAGCAGGAACACTGCTTTCAGCTGCTTGGATCCATGGAGATACCGCTCGATGAGCTTGCCCCATTTTTCCCGAATCTCCTGGGTTACCTTGGCGTAGCCGTAGCCCGGCAGGTCCACCAGATACATGGCCTGATTGACATTGTAAAAGTTGATGGTCTGGGTCTTTCCCGGCTGGGCCGAGGTCCGGGCCAGGGATTTGCGGTTCAGGAGTCCGTTGATCAGGGAGGATTTTCCCACGTTGGACTTGCCCGCAAAGGCGATCTCCGGCAGTTCATTTTCCGGAAGACGGCTGGTGATACCGCAGACCGTCTCCAGATTCACATTTTTAATAATCATATGCTTTCTCCACAGCGCGTCTTACGCTTTTTCGTGAAACGCGATTTTCAGTACGTCTTCCATCTGCTCCGCATAGACGATCTGCAGACCTTTTTTGATCTCCGCGGAAATCTCCGCCACGTCCCGGCGGTTCTTCTCCGGCACGATAACCGTCTTGATTCCGGCATTTTTCGCCGCCAGAAGCTTTTCCTTCAGACCGCCGATGGGAAGCACCCGTCCCCGCAGGGTGATCTCTCCGGTCATGGCCACATGGGCGTAAACCGGGATATCCGTCATAGCCGACAGCATGGCCGTAGCCATGGTGATTCCGGCCGAGGGACCGTCCTTGGGCACTGCGCCCTCGGGAATGTGGATATGGATATCATGCTCCCGGAAGAACTCTTTGTCAATACCGTAGCTGCCGCTGACGGAACGGATATAGCTCAGTCCCGTGCGGGCCGACTCTTTCATTACATCACCCAGCTGACCGGTCAGGGAGATTTCACCCTTTCCGGGCATGATATTTACTTCGATCTGCAGGGTGTCGCCGCCCACGCTGGTCCAGGCCAGGCCCCGGACGATACCTACCTCGTCGGTCTCATTTGCCATATCGTAACTGTACCGGGGCTTGCCCAGATATTTTTCCAGATTATTCTCAGTCAGACGGACACTCTCCCGGCTCTGCTCCAGGATCTCCCGGGCCGCCTTCCGGCATACCTCTCCCAGCTTCCGCTCCAGCTGGCGCACGCCCGCCTCCCGGGTGTAGCTGTGAATCAGATGCTCCAGTGCTTTGGGACTGATGGTAAGCTGTCCTTCCTTCAGGCCGTTCTTCTCCATCTGCTTTCCAATCAGGTGCTCTCTGGCAATATGTACCTTTTCATTTTCCGTATAGCTGCTGACCTCGATGAGCTCCATCCGGTCCAGCAAAGGACGGGGAATGGTCTGCACGTCGTTTGCCGTGGCAATGAACAGCACCTCGGACAGATCCATGGGAAGCTCCACATAGTGATCCTGGAAGCGGCTGTTCTGCTCGGAATCCAGCACCTCCAGAAGAGCTGAGGAAGTATCGCCCTTGTAGTCGCTGCTGACCTTGTCGATCTCGTCCAGCAGCATCAGAGGATTCTTCACCCCCGCCTGCTTCATGCCCGCCGCGATCCGGCCCGGCATGGCTCCCACATAGGTTCTCCGATGTCCCCGGATCTCCGCCTCGTCCCGGACGCCGCCCAGAGAAATGCGGACATACTTTTTATTCAGGGCTCTAGCGATGGACCGGGCGATGGAGGTCTTACCGGTTCCGGGCGGGCCCACCAGGCAGAGAATGGGACTGCTGCCCTTCTTTGTCAGAATCCGCACGGCCAGATACTCCAGCACCCGCTCCTTGACCTTTTCCATGCCGTAGTGATCCTCATTCAGAATCTCCTCCGCCCGCTTCAGGTCGCTGCTGTCACGGGACGCCTTATCCCAGGGCAGCTCCAGCATGGTTTCGATGTAGCCCCGGAGCACTGCGCTCTCGGAGGAATTCATTCCCATATTCTGGAACCGGCTGATTTCTTTGTTCAGCTTTTCCCTGACCTCTTTGGAGGCCTTCAGCTTCGCCACTTCCTCCCGGAAATGATCCGCGTCAGACAGGAGATTGTCCTCTCCCAGCTCCTCACGGATGACCTTCAGCTCCTCACGGAGCAGATATTCTCTCTGGTTCTTGTCCACCCGGTTCTTGACCTTCTCCTGGAGCTCCCGTTTGAACCGCATGACCTCGATCTCTTTATTCATCAGAAGACAGAGCAGCTCATACCGGTCGGAAAGGCTGTCCGCCTCCAGAAGCTTCTGTTTATCCTCGTAAAACAGGGGCAGATTGATCATGATCTGGCTCATGAGCTTTTCCAGATTCGGCTCCTGGGATACCTGACGGGCCAGCTCCTTGCCGCCTTTCGGGTTCTCCGCGCAGTACATCTGGAAGGTCTCTCCCAGATTCCGCGCCATGGCCTCCCGGCAGCTCTCCGGCAGGTTCTGAAGCTCCGTATCCTTCTCAAAGCGGAGCACTTCCGCCTCCAGATAGGGATCCTCCTGATGAAACTGGGACAGCTCCGCCCGCTCCAGGCCCTCTGCCAGCACCCGGATGACGCTGTGAGGCATCTTGATCACCTGCTTGACGCAGGCAATAGTTCCGATGCGGTACAGATCCTCCGATCCCGGATTTTCCACCTGTGGATCCCTCTGGGTCACCAGAAAAGTCCTCTGATCTTTCAGCATGGCTTCTTCGATGGCCTTGATCGAACGCTCCCTGCTCACGTCAAAATGTATTACCATGTCGGGAAGGATGGTCATCCCGCGCAATGCTATCACGGGTAAGGTTTCGATTAAATCTGTCATGGTTTCCACCTTCTCTTTCGTATATTCTGTCTTATGCACGAAAGAGTCCCGCAAGCGGAACTCTTTCTCACCCGGATCTATGCCCGGGCTCTCATCTCATTGCTGGTGGTCACAGGCTTGCCTGTGCCCTCCACCACTTCCTTTGTAATCATGCAGTTGGTGATCGTATCATCAGACGGAATCTCATACATGGTATCCATCATGATACCCTCCATGATGGAACGCAGTCCTCTGGCTCCCGTCTTTCGCGTCACAGTCTGCTCCGCGATGGCCTCGATGGCCTCCCGCTCAAAGGACAGCTTCACGCCGTCCAGCTCAAACAGCTTTTTGTACTGCTTGACGATGGAGTTCTTGGGCTCCACCAGGATCCGCACCATGTCCTCCTTGGTCAGGGCATCCAGGGCTACGGTCACCGGCACACGTCCCACGAACTCGGGAATCATGCCGAACTTCACCAGATCCTCCGGCAGCATCTCATGGAGCAGATGTCCGATATCGTCGCTCTCATTGGGCTTGCCCAGCTCCGCGCCGAAACCGATGGTCCGTCTGTCCATCCGGTGCTCAATGATCTTCTCCAGTCCCTCAAATGCCCCGCCGCAGATGAAGAGGATGTTTGTGGTGTCGATCTGAATCAGCTCCTGATGGGGATGCTTTCTGCCTCCCTGGGGCGGTACAGACGCCACGGTTCCCTCCAGAATCTTCAGAAGCGCCTGCTGCACTCCCTCGCCGGATACATCCCGGGTAATGGAAGGATTCTCGGACTTTCTCGTAATCTTATCAATCTCGTCAATGTAAATGATACCGTGCTCCGCGCGCTGGATATCATAATCTGCCGCCTGAATAATCTTCAGCAGAATATTCTCCACGTCCTCGCCCACATAACCGGCCTCTGTCAGAGAGGTGGCGTCCGCGATGGCGAAGGGTACGTTCAGAAGACGCGCCATGGTCTGGGCCAGCAGGGTCTTTCCGGAACCGGTGGGCCCCAGAAGCAGCACATTGCTCTTCTGCAGTTCCACATCGGATTCCTTTTTGCTGTCCTTCATGGCGAGAATCCGCTTGTAGTGGTTATACACCGCTACGGAAAGCACCTTTTTGGCGTCCTCCTGTCCGATTACATACTGATCCAGGAATTCTTTGATCTCCCTGGGCTTCAGGAGATTGATCTCCTCCTGATCCGGTTCTTCCTCCAGACCTTCCTGATCCAGCTCCTCGTCAATGAGCTCCGCGCAGAGCTCCACGCATTCGTCGCAGATATAGGTGCCGCTGGGCCCGGATATCATCTTCCGTACCTGGTCTCCTGTCTTTCCACAGAAGGAACACCTTACCTTATCATCGTTATTTCTGGCCATTCACTTATTTCCTCTATGCTCTTTTAGTCACAATACTGTCGATCAGACCGTAGGCAACAGCTTCCTCTGCGCTCATGTAATTGTCGCGCTCGGTATCTGCTGCGATCACTTCCAGCGGCTGTCCCGTATTTGCAGCCAGAATCTCGTTCAGTTTCTTCTTTGTCTTCAGAATATGATCCGCTACAATCTTAATATCGGTAGCCTGGCCCTGGGCTCCGCCGGAGGGCTGATGAATCATAATCTCCGCATTGGGCAACGCCATACGCTTTCCCTTTGCTCCGCCTGCCAGCAGAAATGCTCCCATGCTGGCTGCCATTCCCATACAAATGGTGGACACGTCGCATTTGATGTACTGCATGGTATCGTAGATAGCCATGCCCGCGGTCACGGAACCGCCCGGGCTGTTGATATACAGGCTGATATCCTTTCCCGGATCCTCAGACTCCAGAAACAGGAGCTGGGATACGATCAGGCTTGCGGATACGTCTGTGACTTCCTCCCCCAGAAAGATAATTCTGTCCTTGAGCAAGCGGGAATAGATGTCGTAGGAACGCTCTCCCCGGCTGGTCTGTTCAATTACATAAGGTACCAAACTCATATTTGCCATGTCTTCTCAATCCCTTTCTGTCTCGCGGCGGCCTGTAAAAGCTCGGTCGCTCAGGCATACACGCCGGTACGCCTGAGCCACATTCGCAATTTCGTTATTTATTTCTCTACTGCCGCCTCAGTTACCAGATCTACGGCCTTCTGAATAGCCAGATCCTCTTTGATATTCTTCAGCTCTTCCTCGCCGAGCAGGTCTTTCAGCTTCTCAACTTCCATCTTGTACTGCTCTGCCATCTTGGAAAGCTCTGCCTCAGTCTCCTCCTCGGAAGCAACCAGATTCTCAGCTGCCGCTACTGCTTCCAGTACCAGACGGCTCTGGATACGCTTCAGAGCCTGGGGCTTGGACTGCTCTACCAGTGCGTCTACGGTAGAACCTGTGAACTGCATGTACTGATCCATGGTCAGTCCCTGCATCTGCAGTCTCTGTGCGAACTCGTCTACCATACGCTCCGCCTGAGTCTTTACCATAGCCTCCGGAATCTCCATGGTAGCGCCCTCGATGATCTTCTCGATGACAGCGTCTTCCTTCTGTGCCTTAGCCTCTGCTGCCTTCTTCTCCTCTACCTTCTTGCGGACGTCTGCCTTGTACTCCTCCAGAGTATCGAAATCAGATACGTCCTGAGCGAAATCATCATCCAGCTCCGGAAGCTCTTTTACCTTGATCTCCTTTACGGTACACTTGAATACTGCAGGCTTTCCTGCCAGCTCTTTTGCGTGGTACTCCTCCGGGAAGGTTACCTCCACGTCTACTTCCTTACCGAGCTCTGCACCGATCAGCTTCTCCTCGAAGCCCGGGATGAATGCGCCGGAACCGATGGTCAGCGGATAATCGGTACCCTTGCCGCCCTCGAAGGGAACGCCGTCTACAAAGCCCTCGAAGTCAATGACGGTCATATCGCCGTCCTGAACTGCTCTGTCCTCTACGGTGATGGTTCTGGAATTGCTCTCGCGCTCCTTGTCGATCTCTGCGTTTACTTCCTCATCAGTCGCTGTGGTGTCTGCCTTCTCTACCTCGATGCCCTTGTAGTCGCCCAGAGTTACTTCCGGCTTTACTGCTACTTCTGCGGTGAAGATGAAGGGCTTGCCCTTCTCGATCTGTACCACGCTGATCTCCGGACGGGATACCAGCTCCAGCTCGCTCTCGTCAGCCGCCTTTGCGTAAGCGTCGGGAATCAGCTCGTTTGCTGCGTCCTCGTAGAATACGCCCGGGCCGTACATCTTCTCGATCATCTGACGCGGTACCTTTCCTTTACGGAAGCCCGGAACAGAAATCTGCTTTCTATTCTTCTGGTAAGCTTTCTGAAGCGCTGCCTCCAGCTCCTCTGCGGATACCTCGATGGTAAGCTTTGCCATGTTCTTGTCTAATTTTTCTACCTGTAAACTCATCTTCTATTTTCCTCCTTAAGTGTGGGGATTCTCACCCTCCACGTTTTCTATCTGTGTATATTTACATACTTACAGTCATTTTAACAGTATAGCATGAAGGATCCGAAAAAATCAAGTATTTACGCGGAAAAAGTTCGTGCTGAAGGGTCCTGTTCCGCGCAAAAAGGACAGCCGCGGGGATTTTTCCCGGAGGCTGCCCTCTTTTTGTTTCTTTTCCGTTTCTTTTTTCGCTTCTTTTACTTCTTTTCGCGTCTCAGGCTGTTACTTTCCGCCCATCTGCTGTTCCTGCTTCCTGATCATCTTTTTGACCATCTCTCCGCCAATGGAACCTGCCTGGGCAGAAGTCAGATCTCCGTTATATCCCTCTTTTAAGGGAACGCCCAGTTCGCTGGCCACCTCTTCCTTGAAGCGGTTCATAGCTTCCTTCGCTTCCGGCACTGCCATCTGATTGGATTTGGACTGTTCTGTCATGTGTATCACCTCCATGGCAGTAGTGTGTGCGGCGGGCGGTGGGATGATACTGGGAAGTGCTGGGAATGTGCGTTATGCCCCGTACACGATACTCTCCGCGATCTCCTTCGCCTTCTTCTCCCCGAACAGCAGCTCGATCAGCCGCAGTGCAAAGGGAATAGCCGTTCCTACGCCCCGGCTGGTGGTGATGCGGCCGTCGGTCACTACCGGCTCTGTCCGTACCAGCGCTCCGGTCAGACCTTCTTCGCAGCCCGGGTAGCAGGTGGCTTTTCTGCCCTTCAGAAGGCCTGCCTTACCCAGTACTGTGGGCGCCGCGCAGATGGCTCCAATCAGCTTGCCTGCCTGATCCGCGTCCTGCAGTACCTGCAGGAGCCGTCCGCTGTCCGCCAGGTTCCGGGTGCCCGGCATGCCGCCCGGCAGCACCAACAGATCCATCTCGTCAAATTTTATATCCTCAAATACCTTATCCGCCGCAATGGCGATCCCATGGCTGCCCGTCACCTCGCGAATCTCGCCGATGGAAATCATGGTCACCTCCGCGCCCGCTCTGCGGAGCAGATCCACCGGTGTCAGTGCCTCTACCTCTTCAAATCCCTTTGCCAGAAAAACGCCGACTTTTTTCATTTGCTTTCCCCGTCCTTTCACTATTTCTTTTATTCCAGATTGTATCAGATTTCCGTTGAATTATCCATACGAATATGTTAAAAATGAAGAAACATAATCCTGATGCAATCAAGCATTTCCAAAGAATACAAGGAGACTATCATGGAAATCGAACGTAAATTTCTCATCCATACCCTGCCGGAGGATCTGGATTCCTATCCATCCAGCACCCTGGAGCAGGCCTATCTCTGCACCGAGCCCGTGGTCCGGGTGCGCCGCAGCGACGATACCTATACCCTGACCTACAAATCCAAAGGGCTCATGAGCCGGGAGGAATATAACCTTCCCCTGACCCGGGACAGCTACGAGCATCTGAAAGCCAAGGCCGACGGCAATGTGATCCGCAAGCGCCGTTACCGCATTCCTCTGGAGTCCGGTCTCACCATCGAACTGGATCTCTTTGACACTCCCTTTGAGGATCTGCGTCTGGCCGAGGTGGAATTTTCTTCCGAGGAAGAAGCCCTGGCCTTTGTTCCTCCCCCCTGGTTCGGCGAAGATGTGACCTGGTCTTCTAAGTACCACAACAGCACCTTAAGCCGTAAACATGTCTGAAACCGTTTCCTGCTTTGCCGTCGTTTGGCGACATATTTTTCATCCCCGCAACGTTTTCTTCCATTGCGTATCAGCGAGACCGAAAACTGCTATAATACCTGTATTGCCACACAAGATGGCTAGAATACTGGAGGATGAGCGGGATGCCGGAACTGAATCTTTCTGACAACATGCGCAATCTGCGCGCAGCAAATGAATATTCCCAACAGGAAGTCAGTGATATGCTTCATATCGCCCGACAAACCTATTCCCTGTACGAGACAGGAAAGCGGATTCCCGATACCATGACCGTGTGCCGGCTGGCGGATATCTATCAGATCCCGGTGGAGACCTTACTGTTCGGTTCCTTCGTGAACGGACAGCTGGCCGACCATCCCGCCCACTATCACACTGCGGCGGGGCCTGACAACAGCTGTATGCATTTAAACGGCGCGGACGCGAAAATGCTGATGGATTACAAGTCCTTCCCCATGGAAGTCCAGCGGGAGGTCCGCGAGTTTATCCGTTTCAAGAAGCATCTGCTGGCCAAGGATAATCCGGGGCAGGGCGGCACGCCATAATCGCCATATTTCTACGCTGACCGCAGACTTCAGAAATATCTGAAACAGAAGTACCAGACAGAATCATCATAAATATTTAAAAAACACCGTATGACCCATATCGCCCTGCGCGATACACGAATCATCCGGTGTTTTTCTATCTCTGTTTTATGCCTGATAAACGATCTTCCCGCCACAGATGGTATACCGCACCTGCCCGGTCAGCTTTCTTCCCTTAAAGGGGGTGTTCACCGCCTTGGAGGCGAAATGCTCCGGTACCCATTCCTGATTTTCATCGAAAATCACCAGATCCGCCGGGGCTCCCGCTGCGACGCCCGGGAAGGGTAAATGGTACAACTTCGCCGGATTCCGGCTCATTTTCTCCATCAATTCCATCAGGGTCAGATGGCCAGGCTTCACCAGCTCTGTGATGCCAAGAGCCAGGGCCGTCTCCAGGCCGATGATGCCGCTTGGGGCCTCGGTCAGGGGCTTTGCCTTCTCCGCGACGCTGTGGGGCGCGTGATCGGTGGCAATCATATCAATGGTTCCGTCCTGGAGTCCCCGGATGACCGCCTGCCGATCTGCCTCCGTACGAAGGGGCGGATTCATCTTCGCCAGGGTTCCGTACTCCGGCACCGCGTCCTCAGTCAGGGTAAAATGATGGGGCGCTGCCTCCGCCGTCACCCGGGAGCCCCGGGCCTTGGAACGGCGCACAGCCTCCACAGCTCCCGCCGTGCTAATATGCTGGATATTTACTGCGGTTCCGGTCTCCTCTGCCAGGCGGCAGTCCTGCTCCACCATGGTAATCTCCGCTTCCGCCGGGGATCCGCCGATGCCGAGCTTTTCCGATATCCGGCCGCGGTTGATGCCGTTCTGGGCGATCAGGGCCGGATCCTCCTCATGGAGACTCACCGGCACCTGAAGGGCGTCTGCCTCCAGAAGAGCCCGGCGCAGAAGCTCCCGATCCAGAATGGGAATACCGTCGTCGGTGAAGCCCGCGGCTCCCTGGCGGCGCAGCTCCTGCATGTCTGTCAGCTCTTTTCCCTGCATGCCCTTTGTCACGGAAGCGCAGGCCAGCACATGGATGCCGGTATCCTTTCCCTGCTCCAGCACGTAACGGAGGGTCTCCGGATTGTCCGTCACCGGCCTGGTATTTGCCATGCAGACTACGGTGGTAAAACCGCCCGCTGCCGCCGCTGCCGCGCCTGTGTGGATATCCTCTTTATAGGTCAGTCCCGGGTCCCGGAAGTGTACATGCACGTCCACCAGTCCCGGCGCCACAGTCAGGCCTTCGGCCTCAATGATTTCTTCACAGCCGCTGAAGTCCAGTCCCTGTCCCATGGCTGCGATTTTTCCATCCTGAATCAGCAGATCTGCTGTTTTTTCTGTTCCTGTCGCCGGATCCAGAATCCGGCCTCCGCGAATCCCTGTCATTCTTTTTCTCCGTCCTTCGTCAGTGTCTTATTTGCGTATTCCACAAAGCTTGAGGTGGCGTCGTTCACGCTGTACTCTCCGTCCAGGATCTCGCCCAGCATCTGATACCAGTATACCCGCATCTCCTCGAAGCCATTTACCTTATTGTAATAAGTGCCGCTGTAGGGCATCAGGGCCTCGAATAACTGGGCCTCCTCATTGCCGCCGTATATGTCTCCCATGGAGGACCGCACCGGGAACGCGCCGCTTCGCACCACGTTTTCCACCGCCACGCTCTCATCATTACACAGGAAGTCGATGAGATAACGGGACGCCTGCTCCTTCTGCTCATCCTCTGTCCGGAATACGCAGAAGCCGTTCAGCATATATTCCAGGGAAGGCGTGCCGTCTGCGGACGGGTAGGGCATGACCACCACATTCACGCCGTTCTGGGCCAGAGCCTCCGCGTTGCTGATGGCCTGGGGCAGACTCCACAGCAGGCAGTAGGCGTTATTGCCCTCCACAAAGGAGGCCACCGCGTCCGCGCCTGCGGAACCGGATCCGTTCAGAATCCATCCCTTATCCATCCATTCTTTCACCTTGTTCAGGGCCTGGCGGTTCTCGTCGCTGTCCATGGTGTAAGCGGTCTCGTCCCCATTCATGAGGCTTCCGTCATAGAGGTTCGTCAGGAAGGAACGGGTGGCGTAGTCTCCGGCAATGCCGGAACAGAACAGCATACCGCTGTTGAAGCCGGAATTGTCCAGGCGCTCCAGCACCTGCTCGAAGGCCTCTGTGGTCCAGGTGCAGGCTCCCTCCCTGTTCATCAGCTCGATGGCTCCCGAATCCTCGATCATGGAACGGTTAAAGGCCATCACGTAGTTGGAACCGCTTAAGGGGTACATCACATACTGATCCCCGTTTTTGCAGGCATCCAGGATTCCTTCACTGACCACATCCGATGTCACATCTTCTGTAAACAGGTCGCCCAGATCGGAAAGCAGATCCCCTTTGGCGTAACCGCTGATGCGTCCCGGCTCATCCAGAAGCACATTGGGCAGCTCGCCGCCCTCTGCGTCGATGGCCGCCTGCAGCTGCTCCGGGCCGTCCGTATAGCTCAGTACCTTCAAGTTTACCTTGATATTCGGATACTTTTTGTTGAACCGGTCAATCAGACTCTGCTCGTAGGTTCCGTCCTCCTGCCCCTCGTCCTGTACAAAAATCGGATAGGTCCACCAGGAAATCTCCGCCGACAGATCCGACACCACTTCCTCCGTGGTCTCCGGCTCCGTGGTGGTCTCCTTCGTACTTTCTGTTACTTCTATATCGTCATCGCTCTTCTTTTTGCCTCCGCAGGCTGCCGTGGATACCAGCAGCGCTCCGCAGAGCCCCAGAGCGAGTCCCTTTTTCCAAAATTTCATTTGTGACATTCTTGAAAGCCTCCTCGATGCTCCTTTATCTCTGCTCATTCTAACATAGATACCGGCTGTGAACAAGTGGTAACAGTTGACAGCCTTTTCCATCATGCAGTAAAATGCTTGTGTATACCCTGCCGGGCATACTAATTTACGATGGGAGAACTATGAAATGAAACCACTGGAAGGAAGAAAGCGCCGCTTCGGCGACAGAAGGGACGGATTTCTCGTACGGAATCTGGATCCCATGGGGAAGCTGATTCCCTTTATCATGAAAAGTAAATCAGACAGCTGGGTGCTGTTTGAAGATCGCATCGATATTACCCATACCCAGGATTTTCTGCATACCATGCGGAAGACTGATCTTCCGGGACTGACTCTGTATCATATTATCTTCGCCGCCGTGGTCCGGGCCTATTCCCAGGTGCCGGAGCTGAACCGCTTTATCAAGGGCAGCAATATTTATGCCCGCAATGAAATGAAGGGCGCCATGGTGGTCATGAAAGGCATGCAGCGTGACAGCGAGCGTACCACCATTATGCCCCGCTTTGACATGGACGCGACCCTGCCCGAGGTGGCTTCAGGCATCGAGGCCCTGGCCAATCCCATTGACCGCACCAAGAAGGTCAGGGAGGATGAAAATAAGAACGATTTCGACAAGCTTCAGGTGGCTTTGAGCATTATTCCGAACTTCCTGATTTCCTTTGTGTTTACCCTTCTGCGTTTTCTGGACCGGTTCGGCTGGATTCCGAAGCAGGTCACGGACCTGAGCCCCTTCCACTCCAGCTTTTTTATCACCAATATGGGCTCCATCGGCATGCAGCCGGTGTACCATCACATCTATGAGTTCGGCACCCTCTCCATCTTCGGCGCCATCGGCAGCAAGGAGACGGTCCGGGAACTGGACCGCAATGGGGTCATGCAGCGAAAGACCTACCTGAACATGAAGTTCGTGGTAGACGAGCGTATCTGCGACGGCTTCATCTACGCTGTGGGCTTCAAGCACATCAAGACCGCCATCTCCAAGCCGGAGATCCTGATGGATCGGCCCAGACAGGTCATCCACGATCACATCGACTGACCGCGTCCCCGGCTGTCCGCCGGGCGCATAAAGTCCGCAGGGTGTTTATACCCTACGGACTTTTCAGATTATTATTGTATTACATCTTACTCTGATAGTTTTCCAACTGGTGAAAAATTCCAAGTACATTGACTACATTTCCATTTACATTGAAAATCACACTATAGCTCATACCCGAAACGATGGCTTCTCTGTAGTCCTTCTTCGCCAGATACGCATCTCTACATTCGGGAAATTGAAAAGGATTATCTTCTAATCTATCGTAAATATCATCTATCCCATTCAATAAATGCCCAGCTGCCTGCTTATTCTTCAAGCGGTAAATCAAATGATACACCAGATTATCAAGCAGCTCATTGGCATGTTCTGTAATATTCAAACTATAAGCCATATTTTGCCCTCGTCTCTCTGAGCGCTACCCTTGCATCTCGCACCTGTCCATTCTCCACCTGTTTTTCAGATATTTCAATATCCTTATACATGGTAAGCTGTCTCATTGTTGCTTCATAAATCTCCATACTCATAATAACCATATCTCCATAACCATTCTTTGTAACAAAAATCGGCTCCTCCATTTTGTGACACATATCGGAAATCTCTGCTGTATTTTTTAAATCTTTAATCGGAATTATCTGTGGCATAATTAGCACCTCCTTAATTATGGTATAATTATACCATAATTATATCTTTTTTCAACCTTTTTCATTTTCCATCTAAAACTATTTCTTCTTTCCAGTTTACCTCCCGTTGATGTCAGCGTTGATGTCAAACCGCATAAAAATAAGGGCATCCAAAAGCCTTAAAAGCCTTTGAATGCCCTTATTTCCTGCATAAGTGCGGATAACAGGACTTGAACCTGCACGGGGTTACCACCAGAACCTAAATCTGGCGCGTCTGCCAATTCCGCCATATCCGCATACCTCTGATAAATAAAAAGACCGAAAACCTTGAATTCACAAAATCTTCGATCCTTTTCATGAAGCATCCGGGATTCGAACCCGGGACAACTTGATTAAAAGTCAAGTGCTCTACCGACTGAGCTAATGCTCCTTATTCATGATAAAAACTGCGGAAGGTTTTGCATCCCACCCAACTGGGCTAACTGGATTCGAACCAGCGAATGCAGGAGTCAAAGTCCTGTGCCTTACCGCTTGGCGATAGCCCAAAATCTTGCTCTCGCAAAAGGGTGGATAAAGGGATTCGAACCCTTGGCCTCCAGAGCCACAATCTGGCGCGCTAACCAGCTGCGCTATACCCACCATATAAATTGCCAAGTAACCGGCCACTGCAAATCCGAAGATTCGCAAATGTGCTCGAAGGGATTCGAACCCCCGACCCACGGCTTAGAAGGCCGTTGCTCTATCCAACTGAGCTACGAACACACAAACTTCTCAAGTCCATCCGGACTGCTGCAAGAAGTGCAGCGGGTGATGGGAATCGAACCCACGTATCCAGCTTGGAAGGCTGGTGTTCTACCATTGAACTACACCCGCAAAGGTATAATCGGGGTGACAGGATTCGAACCTGCGACCTCCTGGTCCCAAACCAGGCGCTCTAGCCAAGCTGAGCCACACCCCGAAGCTGTTCACCGTCGCGTCTTTTTCGTGACGCACAATATATTCTACTGTATGTTTCCCGAAATGTCAACACCTTTTTTGACATTTTTTTATTTTTTTATCAGCGTCCGAAAAAGCCACAAAAAGCACCGGGAATTTCAGATTTTTTACAGATAATGGTGGGTAAAATGAGCAATTCCCGCCTCGTCCACCTCCATGATCAGATAGCTGGGCCTGCGTCCCTCCTGCCGAGGATAGGACAGACTGCCCGGATTCAGCACGATCACGCCATCCTTCTCATCCAGATACGGTCTGTGGGTATGCCCGAACATGGCGATTTGAAAGCCTCTGGCACGGGCCTCTTCCCGAAGCAGCTCCGGTCCCATGGAAATATAATAGTAATGGCCGTGGGTCAGCAATACCCGATACTTCCCGATGGAGAACTCCTCCTCCCGGGGCAGATCGGAAAAGAAATCGTTATTTCCGGCCACCATGTGTACCGGACAGCCGAACAGCTCCCGGATCTGCTTCTCGCTGCCCTCCACATCGCCGCAGTGTACCAGCATATCGATGGGCTTTTCCTGTTCCAGGACCTCCTTCAGATTTCCCAGTCTGCCATGGGTATCGCTCACAATCAGTACTTTCATCCTTTTCCCCCTTACAGAACCCCTTTCAGTTCTTCCTTCATGGCCCGAAGAGCCTTTCCTCTGTGGCTGATTTCATTCTTCTGCTCCATGCTCAGTTCTGCAGTAGAGCAATGATATTCCGGCACAAAAAAGATGGGATCATAACCGAAACCGCCCTCTCCCCGGGACTCCCAGCCGATGATACCCTCGATGGTTCCCCGGGTGGTGAAAGTCCGTCCATCCGGAAGCACCGCCGCGATCACGCAGACAAAGCGGGCGGTCCGCTTTTCCTCCGGCACACCCTCCAGCCGATCCAGAATTTTCTGATTCTTGATCTCGTAGGGCGTATCCTCGCCCAGATAACGAGCGGAATACACGCCCGGCTCCCCTCCCAGATAATCGATCTCCAGACCCGAATCATCCGCCAGCACCAGGGCGTCTGTCTGCTCCGCCACGGCCCGGGCCTTGATCAGGGCATTTTCCTCAAAAGTGGTTCCGTTTTCCTCCGCATGGGTCTCGATACCCGCTTCCTTCTGGGAAAGAATCTCCAAATCCGGGCTGCCGAGAATCTCCCGGATTTCCTTCATTTTTCCTGCGTTTCCTGTGGCAAATATCAGTTTCTTCATCTTTTCTCTCCTGTTTTCCATTCTCCTGTGTCTGCCTCATTGGCATAGACCTTCAGACACAGATTACTCTTCTGGGTGGTCTCCACCCGCTCCCAGTACAAAGCGCCATCCGCGCTGATATATCCTTCGCCGTCGCTCAGATCCACTGTATCCCGGAGCTCGTCGGAAGCATACTCCACCGCAATAGGATACTGGCTGTCCGGTGTGGTGATCTGCACCACCACCGCGAACCGGCCGCCCTCCTCCACCGTCACCGGCTCCGGAAGCTCTATGGTATAGTAGCCTGGGTACTGGAGATAGCCAGACTGCAGAATCTCCGCCCGGCCCAGTTCATTCTCGTCTGTGAACTCCGGCACCAGACTGATCCGGTACTCCGTATCCGGCCCGGTGGCGTAAAAACCCACCGCCCGAAGGCTCTGCCTGCCGGTAGCCTCGTACACATTGGCGAAGCTGGCCTTTTCTGTGTTATATCCGATCTGTCCGCACCAGCCGCACAGATCCGACTGATACAGCACATCGTAGTTGCCCGCGTCCTCCACCCCCGTGTAGGCCACGTTATCATTTCCAATATTCGTGTCATAGTAGGACACATAGAAGACTCCGTCCTCGCCGAAGCGGCTGCCCCAGCTGTTCTGGCAGATAAAGGCGCCGTCCCCGGTCACCGGCCTGTTGAAATATTCTGCGGGATAGTTATCATCCCAGCCGATGATGACCACATCGTGATTGGAGGCCTCCTGGCCCGTATAGCCGTAGCTGGCGTGGGCCTCATTATAATAAGCCGAATCCTGAGCGGGATCCGTAAAATCCATATACAGAGAGCTCTCCACGCCTCCGTAGAGATACACTGTCTGCTTGATGGCCTGATAGTCCTTGGCCCCGGGCATCCGCACCTGCTGCACATGACAGACCGCCGCCAGATCCTCCGGCGAAACTCCGTCCCCGTAAGGGTCGTCTGCCTCCGATACCGGTCCGGCCCAGGAAGTCAGATAGGCCACGGACATGATATAGGAGCCTCCCTCTTCCGTTCCCATTTTAAAATGATTATGGTAATTCAGATGGTCTCTGGAAAAATCCTGCTGCTCCTCCGGCATCAGGGCTGTCTCCAGCGCTGTCAGAGCCGCAAAGGCCCAACAGGTCCCGTGCTGCCCCTGATCCCGGACCGGGACGCTGCGCCCCTCCTCCCGATAATCATACCGCTTCGGAAGCTCCACCTCTTCCTTTTCCCGGACGATGGCCAGACTTTCAGCCGTCCTTTCCGTACGCTCCTCCAGCACGGATTCCACCAGCGCCGCGCCGCTCACGGGCTCCTCTGTGGGCTGGATATCCATATGCTGCACCGCCAGAAAACAGCCTGCTGCCAGTGACAGCAATATCAGTCTTCTTCCTGCTTTTTTCATACATCCTGCCGCGGTCTCCGGGGCGGCTTCGGTCCAGGAAACTGATAGAAATAAGTCTTCAACATTCCATTATAGATCTTGCGGTTCTTGGCCGCCTTCCGGCCCAGATACCGCTCCGCGTCCTCATAACCGGTAATCAGATACATGGACCAGTCATCCAACCGGTTATACGCCTCACCGATCTCCCGGTAAAGGGCCGGAAGGGCTTCCTTCTCCTCCAGACGTTCGCCGTAGGGCGGATTCGTGATCACAAAGCCATATTTTTTCGGATGGCGGAGCTCCGCCACCGGCCGCGCCTGAAAATGAATCAGATGATCTACGCCCGCCTCCCGGGCATTTTCCCGGGCTGCCTTCACCATATCCGGGTCGATATCATAGCCCTGAATATCTGTCTCGATATCATCCTGGATGAGATCATTTGCCTCTTCTACCGCATTGTACCAGAGCTTCCTGGGAATCAGGTTCTTCCAGTCCTCCGCCACGAACTCCCGGTTCATGCCCGGAGCGATGTGGGCTGCCATCATGGCTGCCTCGATGGGGAAGGTTCCGCAGCCGCAGAAGGGATCTACCAGAATCCGGTCCCCCTTCCAGGGCGTCAGCATGATCAGTGCGGAGGCCAGGGTCTCCGTAATGGGCGCTTTACTGGTCAGTCTCCGGTAACCCCTCTTATGCAGGGACACCCCGGAGGTATCCAGCCCCACCACCGCCTCGTCCTTTAAAAAGGTAATACGGATGGGATAAGAGGCTCCGTCCTCGCTGAACCAGGCTACGTTATATTTTGTCTTCAGCCGCTCCACCATGGCCTTTTTCACGATGGACTGAATATCCGAGGGGCTGAAAAGCTTACTTTTTACCGAGGTGGCCTTGGTCACCCAGAACTTTCCGTCCACAGGTATATAACGTTCCCAGGGAATGGCTTTGATTCCCTCAAACAGCTCGTCAAAGGTCTCCGCCTTAAACCGGCCCACCTGCAGCATCACCCTCTCCGCGGTCCGCAGGAAGATGTTCGCCCGGCACAGGGCGTCCATATCGCCGATAAAGGTCACCCGACCGTCCTCCACCAGACTCACGTCGTAGCCCAGATCCTGTATCTCTCGTTTCAGTACCGCCTCCAGGCCGAAATGGCAGGGCGCAAGAAATTCAAATGTCTCCATATAGTTTTCTGTTCTCCATTCAGACAGACGGCAGACACGGGAATCCCCGCGCATGCCGTCATGCATTCTACTTATAGTTTATCTTAATATGCCCTCTCTCCGCTGTCAATGTTTTTTCCCGTATAGCTCTCGGTGTTTCGTCCCTTATAGGCCTGAATGCCGCCCACCACCGTCAGAACCCGATAGCCCCTGGCGCTCAGCTCTCTGGCCGCCCTCATGCTGGTACTGCCCCGTTCACAGTACAGTACCAGCGTCTGATTCTGGAGAAAGCGCACCCGCTCCTCCAGATATTCATAGGGAATGCAGACCGCGCCCTTCAGATGCCGTCTGCGAAACTCCCGCGGTTCCCGTATGTCAATCACCGAAAATCCGTCCCGGAACAGATATCCGTCCAGCTCCCGGGGCGATATGGTTCCGAATTCCATCTTCTCCCCCTCAGATCCGTGGTCTGCTTTATCCTATGCCTGGAAAGCCCGTCCGGTGACAGGCAAAAGCCCCCGGGAGCTTCACGTCCCCGGGGGCTTTTCTTTTCTGATTTTCTGACGACTCTGTTTTAATAATTACAGTTTTCCGACTCATTCTGCGCGTTCCTGGAATTCTTCGCGGAGCTCTTGGATTTGGAAGAGCTCTTGCTGCTCTTGGAAGAATTCTTTGCGGAACTCATATCGGTGTAATTTTTGCTCTCGCTGCTGTTTTTCGTATCACTGTAATTTGCCATGATCACTGCCTCCTTGAGAAATGTATTGGATTTACACTTCTAGTATGGCAGGACGCGGGCAAATTATGTTTCCATTTTCTTCATGTAGTTCTGCATGCAGTTCCGCATTTACCAGCGGTCTCCGAAGAGCACCAGAAGCAGGCGCACCAGGAATACCACGATCAGGATCGGAACCAGAACCGGCAGTACCACCGAAAGGATTCCGGTAATCAGGGCCACTATCAGCACCAGAATGGCGATCAGCACCACGGTCACCAGAAGCTTTCCGTACCAGGTGTTAAAATTAAACTTTTTATACTTGATATCGATACCGCCCTCGTCGTTGAACTCCGCGTGGAAGCCCTTCTGTTCCTCCGGCTCCTTTTCATAATAGCCGTAGGCCGGGCCGTCCTGACAGGAAGCGTCTCCCTGGGTATCCACGATGGTTCTGGCGATCAGTCTGGGATCTCCCAGACTGTCCAGCACCTCTTTTTCACTTTTTCCCGAAGCAATTTCCTGGGATATATAATCCTGATAATAACGCACATTGTCTTCCACGACGGCCGGAGATACCTCTCCTGTCAATGCTGCCCGCAGCGTGCTTACAAATTCATTCCTGTCCATCTGCCTCACCTCTGTCCTTTTTCTTCTTCCGCCTCTTTTTTATGAGCACCACCACAGCCAACAAAACGACCGCCAGCGCACCCAGCAGAATCACAAAGAGCTTTCCGCCCGGTTCCTCTGTGACGCAGAAGGTGATCTCAGCGCTGTCCGCGTTGAAGACCAGATAGCTTCCATCTTTCTGATAAGAGATCTTTTTCCAGCTGCCGTCCTCGTTCAGACGATACAGTCCCGGCTTTCCCTTCATCTCCGGCGCGATAAACCGCAGCTTATAGCTGGTATCGTCTGTCAGAACCGGATCCCGCAGGGTGGAGGTCCACTGCTCCAGCACACGTCCCCTGGTAGGTACGTTGCCGGTATCCTCCTCGGCCTCTGCCAGTACCAGCTTGGCGTCCAGACTGAAGGTACCCTCTGCCAGCAGGGTGGAGTGAGCCAGATCCCGCATCTGATCGCTGGCCACCGCCGTGGATTCTGTGGTGTACAGTACATTCAGATCCTTGGAAAATGTCATGTGGGACAGATCTGCCTCTTCCCATTTTCCATTATACCCGTCTTTTTTCGGAATATCCGGGTACTCCACATCGGAGAGATCATCGCCATACTCAAAGGAAACGGTCTTAAGCACCTCGCCGTCGGCCACAAACCGAAGTTCAAAGTTCAGGAAGGCTGCGGGAATACCTCCGGTGGCAGCCACCGTATCAAAGTCCACCGGCTCTGCCTTGCTGCCATAGCTGATTCCGTCCACGCCGCCGAAATCGTCACCTACGAACCGGTTGCCGGACAGGGTTCCGTCCCCGTCCCAGTCGCCTGCGATGGCTCCCATGTATTCGTCCGCTTTGGTGACCTCGATCAGGCTGTAGCAGTCCCGGATATCCTTACCCCAGCCTGCGATGCCTCCCACATAATTGCCGCCCTCCAGGGTACACTTGGCATAGGACTGGCGAATCAGGGATACGGAGTATCCTGCGATGCCTCCCACGTAATTACCGTTTGTGCTCAGGACACTTCCGTAGCTTTCGCTGCCTACCACCAGGCCCAGCGCCATGTTTCCGGCGATACCGCCGGCATTATCCTTTTTAGAAGTGACTTCACCCTGATTTACGCAGTTCTGGATGATCGCCCTGGTCTTTAAGGTAAAGTTCAGGCTGTCGCTGCCCACCTTGGTGATATCGTCCTCCGGATCCAGATCATACTCGATGGCCATGGAACCAGCGATACCGCCCACGTTCACATCGCCCTCCACCTCTCCGCTATTCCGGCAGGCGTATGCCTTTCCACGGGTGGTCTTTTCGATCTCCTCGTCGGATACGTCCACGATCCGATCCTCCAGGGAATCGGACTCGTCATTGGTGGACACGATATCCAGCATGGAGTTCATCACATTCTGGAACTGATCGTTGATTCCGCGGAAGTCGTCCACCATATCCGAAGTCATATCGGACAGGTTATCTCCCAGCCGCTCCAGCTGATGGGAAATGCCTCCCACCGCCGCGTACAGCCGGTCTCCCTCTTCCCGGTAGCCGTCTCCCAGGGTATCAAAGGACAGATCCACCTTCGACAAATCGCCACCCAGCTGCTCCAGATTCTTCCGCAGGCTCTGCAGGGCCTTCTGAATATCATCCGCAGACTTCTGCAGTGCGTCCACTGCGTTCTGTAGCGCATCCTTCACATCCTGATTGTTCATCAGCTCCTGCAGTTCCTGCAGGGCCTGATTCAGTTCGCCGGAAGCCTCGTTCAGGGCGCTCACCGCGTCAGTCAGCTTACTGATGGCCTCTGTAGTGTTGCCATTCTGATAGGCATCGATGGCCTCCTGCAGGTCTTCGGTGGCCTCCGTCAGCTTAGAAGAAGCATTGGTCAGGTGCTTTTGAATGGAATTGATCTCATCCGTATGACCTGCAATGGTATCCAGAATATTCTTCACAGCCTGGATAGCGTCCTGGGCTGCGCCGGAGATATCCTGAAGGTCTTTGGACAATACCGTCAGATCCTCCAGCACCTGCTTGGTGGAAGCGGCTGCCTGATTCACCTTCTGAAGGTTGCTGTCCGCCCACTTGGTGGTCTTATCCGCCAGTGCCTTGGAGCTGTCCTTGGCTGTGTCCGCATAGTCGGAAATCTTATCCATCCGTCCCGAAATATCCGAACGGGAATCGTCCATATGGCTCAGAGCCGTATCCACCAGATCGCTTAGTTTATTGATCTGCCCCCGGAGCGTCTCGATCTTATCCTCGTCAAAGTGAAGCTGCAGATCGGGAGCCATCTGTCCCACGATACCACCCACGTCCTTCCGGCCCTGGATGTCGCCCTGGTTCTGGTTTCCGCTTAAATATCCCTCCGAACGTCCGGCGATACCGCCCACGTTATAGCCAATATGGGAATAGCCGACAGCCGCCTGATTGGAAGAATTCTGAATGCTTCCGGAGGAGTAACCGCAGACACCGCCGGTGTCTGTGGTGGTGTTCACGACCTCGGTTTTATCCTTCTGGTCATTGGTCAGCTGCTTCAGATCCGTGTCCAGATTCACATTCAGGCTCTGGGAGCTTCCCTTTTCTTCATAGTCTCCCGTATTGATCTCCGCGCTGTTGGTACAGCCCATGACCTGGCCCAGGTTTCTGCCTGTCACGCCGCCGGTGCTGTGGGTTCCGGTGATCGTACCGGACACTGCGGAATTGTAGATAGAACCGCTGGCCTCATTGATACCGGCGATGCCGCCCACATTGGTTTCTCCTTCAATGGTTCCTGCGAAGGTGCAGGAGGAAATCGCGCCGCTGTTGCTTCCGGCGATACCTCCGATATTCTTTCCGGTTCCCGTGGGGCTTAAGATTCCCTCCACCCGAAGGTTCCTTACCACTGCTCCTTCCTGTATGTAACGGAAGAAGCCCTCGGTGGAACCATCCTTTGTATAGCTCAGACCTGAAATGGTGTGTCCGCCGCCGTCAAAGGTTCCTCCAAAGATGGGAATCGACGTAAAATCAGAATCCGTCAGATCCAGATCCGCCGTCAGGGTCACCGTCTTTCCCTGGGACCAGGTATCCAGCTTGCAGTTCTTAGCCAGCCCTTCCAGATCCTCCACGCTTGCAATCGTAATATTCCCGCCGTCCGCATATACCGGTACGCCGTGAGAAAAGGCCAGGGACAGCGTCATCACAGCCGCCAGAAAGAAGCTCGCTGCATGTCTCATTTTACCAGTCATCTTCTTCATCCTCCTCTTCATCCAGTTTCTTAATCTGCTTCACATCCACCATCGCGTCGATATCGCCGTCTACCACGCCGTGAATCTCCGCGTCAATCTGGCCGGAAATATAACCCCGCACACGGCCGTCCACATGTACCTTGCCGCTGACGCTGTGGGTCCGCTCCGGGTACTTGATATTGAATCTGGTGCGCTCCAGAATGTTGTCACCCAGAATCAGGATGGCCGGAAGGATGGCCATTACCAGAAACATGGAAATGATCGTACCACGGCCCAGACATACGCCGATGCCGTAAATGGCCGGATTCGTCGTAATCAATGCAATCAGCACGCCTGCCGTCGCCAGGATAGCGCCGGAGGTGATAATGGTCGGGAACGCCTGGTTCAGCGTTGTAATAATCGCCTCTTTTATCGGCATTTCCTTCTTCAGCTCCGTATAACGGTTCGCGATAACGATGGCGTAGTCGATATTCGCACCCATCTGAATGGAGCTTACTACCAGGTAGCCCAGGAAGAACAGCGGCGTACCTGACAGATAGGGCACAGAGAAGTTGATCCAGATACTGCCCTGAATCACAATAATCAGCAGAATCGGCATACCCACGGACTGGAAGGTAAACAAAAGAACGATGATAACAAACAACGCCGAGAGGATACTGATCATCAGGTTATCCTGGCTGAAGCTGCTGGACAGGTCGTAATCGCTGGTAGAATTACCCACCAGATAAATCTCCGCGTCCTCACCGTATTCCTCCTCTGCCACCTGCCGGATGGTACTCAGAAAATCAAATGTCTCCTGATCCTCCTCAGGCAGATTCAGGCTGATCAGCATTCGGGTATATTTTTCACTCTGGAGCTGATCCTGGCCCTTGGTCAGCTGGTCGTGCAGATCATTCAAATCATCCACCTGATCCTGATCCAGATTCACATAATCCAGATGGTCATACGCAAACAGGAACATATCCAGCAGCGGCACGCCATAGCCGTCCAGATTGTTGATGATGTGACCGTATTCTTCATTGTCTACCGCATAGGCCGAATAGATCATCCGCGCCTGCTCAATATCCATATCTGTCATCTCGGCAAACTGTCGGGGAGTCAGGGAATCCGTCAGCATATATGTGTCTGATTTTTTGGAACTGCCGCCGTCCTCATCCTCGTCGTCCATGGATACCTCGATATTGGAAAGTCCCGTGGTGTAGTCCACCTGGTCGTAGGTTTCCAGCTTCTCCAGAACCGCCTTCTCTTTATCATAATGACCGGATGGAACGATCAGCGCCATGATATTCGTGTCGCCGAAGGTTTTCTTGATCTTCTTCTCCTCCAGCTGCGTCTCACTCTGATTCAGCGTATCAATGTTATTCTGGCTGAACACGTAAGGGCATTTATTGGAAAAATAGCAGCCGAATACGATAGCCACCACAAAGATCGGCATCAGCAGCGGATAGATCTTCGTAATGAGTTTACCCCATCCATTGATCTCCGGAATGAATTTCCGATGATGGGTGCGGTCAATCCATTTGCTGAAAAGCATCAGCAGTCCCGGCATCAGGGTAAATACCACGATCATACTGAAGATAACTGCCTTAATCAACACGCGGCCCAGGTCGAAGCCGATCTGGAAGTGCATGAACATCATGGCCAGCAGACCTGACATGGTAGTCAGGGAGCTGGAGGAAATCTCGATGATGGCCTTGCTCAGTGCAGTAATGCAGGCCTCTCTGGGTTCCAGATTCTCCCGCTCCTCGCTGAACCGATGGCACATGATAATGGCGTAGTCGATGGATAAGCCCAGCTGCAGGATCGAACAGACGGAATTGCTGACGAATGAGATTTCGCCAAATATGAAGTTCGTTCCCTGATTCAGGATAATGGCCGCGCCAAAGGTAAGTAAAAGTACCGGGATCTCCGCATAAGTCTGTGACGTAATCAGCAATACGATAATAATGATGACGATTACGATACCCATGATTACGTTGATCTCCTGGGCCAGGGTCACGGACATATCATTGCCCACCTCTCCTGCCACGGACACATCGTAATCTGACAACAGACTTTTGATATCATCCAGAGCCTGCACGCTCACATCACTCTCTGCCTCGTCGGTGTAAGTGATGGAATACAGGGCGTTGGTTCCCTTGAAATGGTCCTCGCTATCGTCGAACTCCACCTGATCCACGCCCTTGACAGCCTCGATCTGATCCACCAGGGCCTCCGCCTGGGGATATGTAATATTGGAAATCATGATACGTGAGGTTCCATAGGTAATGAAATTCTTATCCATAATATCCAGGCCCTGCCGGGTCTCGGTGGTCTCCGGCAGATAATCGGTCAGCTCGTTATCCACCTTTACCCAGGATTTTGCGAAAATACTGAAGATAAACGCCGCCACATAAATCAGGAAAAACAGATTGCGCTTATCCACAATAAAAGTGGCGATTTTCTCCATGGGATTCTTTTTCTGCTTCTTTTCTTCCATAATAGAATTCTCCTCTGCTCCTCTGTCTACAACTCTTCAAATCGTTTCACGAGAAATTCTGTCATTTCTTCCATGGACTGTTTGCTGCTGTCCAGATAAACATCATAGCTCTCCGGATCGCTCCAGTCCTTTCCTGTATGGAACTCATAGTATTTTCTGCGATCTTTATCGACCTTTTTAATCAGGGCCTCCGCCTCTTTCTCTGTGATACCCTTCTGCTCCATCTTACGCTCAATGCACGCTTCCATGGGCGCAGACACAAAGACGCTTAAAACCTTTGCGTCAGTCCGTTCCCGCAGAATATAATCCGCACAGCGTCCGATGATCACCGCGTCCGTCTTTTTGGAAATATGGCGGATCACATCTCCCTGGAGCTTAAACAAAGCCTCCTGCAGAGACGCCCCCTTCGGCACATGCTTATTACCTCCGGTGACCATCTCGTACATCCAGGGATTATGCTTTTTCTCATCAAAACGGGCCAGATAGGACTCTGCCAGATCTCCACGCTCTGCCGCCATGGAAATCAGATTCTGGTCGAAAAATGGCACGCCCAGCCGCTCTGCCACACGCTCTCCCAGTTCCCGGCCGCCGCTTCCCAGCTGCCTTCCGATTGTCAGTATCTTATGTGCCATAGTGCCTTCCTCCCGATCTCAAAAATCCAGTATTTTATATCCTCTTAACACTCTGCTTATATTATATAGCAAACTCCTGTGAAAATAACAATACACACTTTCCCGGATAATGTTACCTTTTTATTCGTTACAGCCCTATTATAACCGGACATAATGAAAAAAGGAACTCTGATTTCTCAGAATTCCTTTTTCTTCAGCGTGGGCGAGAGGATTCGAACCCCCGACCTTTTGGTCCGTAGCCAAACGCTCTATCCAGCTGAGCTACGCCCACATTTCAGTCATTCACAAGTACTGTTTCTTGACTGCCTGATTATAATATCATATCCATGAACAGAATGCAAGTACTTTTTTTAATTTTTTTAGTAGCTTTTTTTAGTAGCAGGTGCATCAGACCGGTGCAAAACTTTGGATTTTGTATAAAAAAGAATGTGCCGTTGGCACATTCTCGCGCTGAGGCGCGGTTGCCTTGGCAACCATCTACCACTGCGCCGAGTGCGCATCTTTGCAAGCCCTGCTTGCTTTTATGGAATAGGGAATTCTATCGGAATTTCCTATTCCATAAGAAAAGAGCTCGATTCTCAGAGAATCAAGCTCTTTCTTCATGCCGGCAACCGGAATCGAACCGGTACGGGATGTTAGTCCCGCAGGATTTTAAGTCCTGTGCGTCTGCCAGTTCCGCCATGCCGGCATATGCACTAGCAGTGCAAACGACCCGAATGGGACTCGAACCCACGACCTCCGCCGTGACAGGGCGGCGCTCTAACCAACTGAGCCATCGGGCCATATGAAATTATAAGGTTTACTTTTTAAAAGTGGACCCACGGGGACTCGAACCCAGGACCGACCGGTTATGAGCCGGTTGCTCTAACCAACTGAGCTATGGGTCCGTAAATGACTCCTACGGGAATCGAACCCGTGTTACCGCCGTGAAAGGGCGATGTCTTAACCGCTTGACCAAGGAGCCTTAGCTATGATGCCCCTCAGGGCCTTACACTACAGAACGTAAAATGTCCTGAACGTTAAATATGTTATCATACTTTGCATGTTTTTGCAAGAGCAGAATTCATATTTTTACAGAAAAAAAGAACTGCTAAACCCGATTAGCAGTTCTTTCAGCTCCCCGAGTAGGGCTCGAACCTACGACATTTCGGTTAACAGCCGAACGCTCTACCACTGAGCTATCGAGGAATAAGGTATTGTACCTTCAAAACTATATACTGCATATCTTTTAGACATTTTCTATCCTATGACGCTTCGCGAAGAGTTGCGACTTCTTTCATTTACGAAAGCGGTCATTCGGAATCCGCTTCGCTTCTTCCTCATGTCCTTTGCTTCGCAAATGTCCATCCGTCTGTCCTGTTCCGCCTCAGAGTGCAAGCACTCTTCGTCTTCACAGCCCAGCCGTCTGGCCGCTTTCTCCGCTCTTGGTCAAGCCCTCGACCTATTAGTAACAGTCAGCTCCATGTGTTACCACACTTCCACCTCTGCCCTATCTACCTTGTCGTCTTCAAGGGGTCTTACTTCTTTCGAATGGGATATC
>NZ_JACOOR010000001.1 GCF_014290175.1 Anaerosacchariphilus hominis | reverse complement strand
GTATCCAGGATCAGCGCCCGAAACACCAGCAGGCTGGCATATGATGGAAGCGGTCCGGTAGTTCGAAATCCGGAGAATCACAGCCTTTGTACCTTCCCGACAGGAAAACAGTATAACTGTGATCTGTCTGCAGCTTATAATATCGGAGCAAGGTATTTTATACGGGAATTACTCAAACCCTTTTCGGAAACAGAAAGGTCTTTACTGGAGGCAAAAGTTCCTTCGGTAAAGCGTAGAACCTCATGTGTCTATGCAGACTTGCGTCTGCTCAGTGCAGAACTGGCGAGCCAGAAGGCAGCATAGATACAGGCAGATATACAGTGGACTACCTGAGATGTGGAAACTGACCGTATCCGGCCAGAAAAAGTGCGTAACCGCGCCGATTCTAAGTCGCAGGCGTATCCGCCGATATGAAGTCTTGCCGCTTAAGGCGGCTGAGAAGCACGTGACTTTAGTCATGTGAGGTTCACTATCTCCCAAAACAATAGTAATATTGGGAGAAAGGAGAACGAATTGGGAGAAGGTGGTTTTGTTTAAACCATTAGAACCGTATGAGACGCCAGATGCAGTGGAACAACTTTGCGGTGAATATAATAAAGCGATAGGGGAGGGGATTGTAGCTCCACTAATTCTGACACCAAACTTTATATTAGATTTTCTGTGCATTCATCCATTCAATGACGGAAATGGACGAATGAGCAGATTATTAACATTGTTGCTTTTGTATCGAAGCGGCTATATTGTGGGACAGTATATCAGTATAGAAAAAACGATTGCAGATACAAAAGAAACATATTATGAGGTTTTGCAGAAAGAAGATCAAAATTGGTATGAAGGAGAAAATGATCCTAAGCCGTTTATCAGATATATGTTAGGAATTATCCTGTCATGCTATAGAGAGTTTGAATCAAGTAGCTGAAAAAGAGTAACGCTTGCGATTAAGGGGCTATTTTTACTCGAAACATCCTATTTATTTTCGAAAATCGTGTCAAATCTGCACATTTTCGGATGAAAAATGGAAAAGGATTGTATTTTCCGGCAGAGTCCGTTATACTGAGAACATAAGTTGCCGAAGGCAAAGGAAAAAGAATTGTCTGAGGAGGAATGACAGATGAAGCAGATGATCGTGATCGTGCAGGAGCAGGATTATTCGGAGCTGGCCACACTTCTGATTCGGAATCGGATACATGCTACGAAGTTTATGACGGAAGGACTTTATCTGAACCGGAGAAATATTACTTTGCTCATATGCGCGGAGGATGACCGGGTGGAAGAGATCCTGGGTTATATCCGGCAGAGCTGTACCGAGCGGGAAGAGGTCTGCGAGGTATGGGAATATAACGGACACATGATGGTACAGGCCCGGAAGACGCTGAGAATCGGCGGTGCCACCATCTTCATGTCAAATGTAGACGAAATCATAAAATGTTAGAAGATATACTGAAGGAAGGGAATCCAAATAGAGGCAAAGGGGCCGGGGCGTGATGGTATTGCGCCCCGGCATCTATTTTAGCTGAAAGATCCTGGTTTCAGATATGAGGCAGGGTGATGGTGAAAACCGTTCCCCGTCCCGGGGTGGAACTCACCTCGATCTTTCCGTAGTGAGCTTCGATAATCTTTTTGGTGATGGCCAGTCCCAGACCGGTGCCGCCGGACTTGTGGGTGGCGAAAGGCGTAAAGAGAGTCTCCAGAACCTCGGGCGTCATGCCGCAGCCGTTATCGGTGATGCGGATAATGATCTGATCCAGATACTTCCGGGCAGAAAGGGAGACGCAGTCATTCCGGGCAGAGGCCTCGAAGGCATTCTTCAGAAGATTCAGGAAGGCCTGCTTTAATTTTACGGGATTCCCGAAGACAGGCGGAAGCTGTGCAGGCAGGTGAACGGAGAGGTTCAGGCCCTGTTCCAGCAGATAGGGCTGAAGACTTTGCTCCAGTGCGAGAAAGATCTCCCGGAGATCCACTTCACACATGAAGAAGCGCCGGTTATCGGTATAGGTGGACAGATCATTCAGAAGCTGGGACAGGTATTCCACATCCTCCAGGGTCTGTGACCAGAACTGGAACTCCCGGACCTCCGGGTGCATGGACTGGATTAGCTGAAGAGAACTGTTAATCAGCGTCAGCGGGTTTCGGATTTCGTGTGCGATTTTTGAAACTGTAAAATTGGTATCATTCATCTTTATCACTCCCGAAATCAGTGTAACACAAAAGGAATTGTTTTACAATATAGAACAAATCTACAAATTGCGACATAATTCGACAAAAGGAAGGAGAATTATCATGAAACACGACGATTGTATTTTCTGTAAGATTGCAAACGGGGAGATCCCATCTGCCACTTTGTACGAGGATGAGGACTTCCGGGTATTCCTGGATCTGGGACCGGCGACCCGGGGGCATGCGCTTCTGGTGCCGAAGGATCATTTCGCGAATCTGATGGAACTGGATGATGAGCACTGCGAAAAAGCGATTCTGTTGGCCAGGAAAATGGCCGTCCGGATGAAGAAGGTACTGAAGTGCGACGGCCTGAATCTGGTACAGAATAACGGAGAAGCGGCGGGACAGAGCGTGTTCCATTTTCATATGCACCTGATTCCGCGGTACGAAAATGATCATGCGCATATTCTGTGGACACCGGGAACGCTGGAGGATAAGGATAAAGAGGAAATAATAGCGGCATTTTCGGAAGAATAGAATAAGCGCCTCGGGAGAATGTATGGAATACACGCAAGATAGATTTCAAGCAATATACGAGGAATGCAAAAATCTGATTCTGAAGATCGCATACGATATGACAAAGGATTACCATCTGGCGCAGGATATCTGTCAGGAGACCTTTTTACGTCTGCTTGGCTATCGGAAGGACCTGAAAGAAGAAAATATCCGTTACTGGCTGATGGTGGTAGCCACGAATCTCATTCGGGACTATTATAGAAAGGCCTACAAACGGCGGGAACTGTTGGACGAGGCCGAGCCTTACAGCAGTTACGACGAACTGGACTATTGCATCGACCGGTATCTGGATTCCCTGGAAATGCATGAGCTGACCAATCGGATGCTGAAAGCTTTACATGATCGAAACGCGGACTGGTACGAAGTATTCGTGCTGGTGGAGCTTTTGGAGGTTCCGAGAAAATCCGTTGCAAAGGAACGGGGAATCGCGCTGAGTACCGTAGACGCACATCTGAAGAAAGCAAGGATGTGGATGAAGGAACAGTATGGTGCGGAATACAGGGAATTATAAAAAGGGAACGCGTAAAGCATTCCCTTTTTGTGAAATTCTGGTATAATATCGCTAGACATGATACCCTGCCGAATGGCATCCAAAGCGGAGCGCCATATCCGAAGGATATGCTATAATACAGGATTCAGGCTTTTACAGCCTCCTCAATCAAACCGGTGATGGTCTCAATGGCGTCGGTCTGCTGACTGGCAGCCATGGCGTCCGTGAAGGAAGTACGATTTTCATAGAGCTGATGAACCGCGGCCAGCAGGGCCTCCGGGGTCACAGCCTCTTCCTCCATCACCAGACTGAAGCCCTGACGCTCAAAGGAACGGGCGTTCAGAATCTGATCGCCGCGGCTGGCCGCTGCGGACAAAGGAATCAGAAGATTCGGCTTGCGCAGGGCCAGAAGCTCGCAGATGGCGTTGGCTCCGGCCCGGGAGATGACGATATCCGAGAGGGCGAAGAGATCCTTCAGCTCATCCTGGATATACTCATACTGAACATAACCGGAAAGAGCGCTGAGGGACGGGTCCACCTTGCCCTTGCCGCACAGGTGGATGACCTGGAACTCCTTCAGGAGCCTGGGCAGGATACTGCGTACCGCTTCATTGACTGCGGTGGCGCCCAGACTGCCGCCCATGACCAGGAGAACCGGCCGATCGGGGGTAAGCCCGGTGAAGCGCAGAGCTTTCACAGCGTCTCCGGTGAGTAGCTCCTGACGGATGGGAGAACCGGTGAGGACTGCTTTCTGCTTCGGCAGATGGGACAGGGTCTCAGGAAAATTACAGCAGACCTTCCGGGCGGAAGGAATACAGATCCGGTTTGCCAGGCCGGGAGTCATATCGGATTCGTGGAGAATCACAGGAATTTTATAATGGGCCGCGGCCAGAACCACGGGCACGGAGACGAAGCCGCCCTTGGAGAATACCACATCCGGCTGAAGCTTCCGGATGATGCGGCGGGCCTCCATACAGCCCTTCAGGACCTTGAAGGGGTCTGTAAAGTTTTTGGGATCGAAGTAACGGCGGAGCTTTCCGGAAGAAATGCCGTAGTAGGGAATCTGCAGCTCTTCGATGAGCCTTCGCTCGATGCCCTCATAGGATCCCATATAGGAAATATCATAGCCCAGCTCGCGCAGTCTGGGGAGAAGCGCAATATTGGGTGTTACATGGCCGGCAGTACCGCCACCGGTCAACAGAATTCGTTTCATGGATACACCTCCGTACACAATAGCGTTTAAGGCTATTATGATAGGAAAAAGTCGGTCTGTCAATTCATATTCAGGAGAAATAAGGGAAAGAACATGACAAATCAGGAACTGCGAGACAGAGTAAGAAAAGAAATCATAGAAGAAGGAAAGGCTATCGAGCGCCGGATAGAGGCGGACGGGAGCCTGAAGGATCTGAAGATGCCGGACGACAGCTTCAAGGATCTGATGCGCCGGGCAGAGGCGCAGAAGCAAACCAAACACAGAAGGGGCCATGTCCGCAAGCGGGTACTGCTGGCCGTGGCAGTCGCCGCGGTTCTTCTGGTGGGCGGAACCCTCAGCGCCACGGGAGCCAGGCTGTTTACGCCGAAGGTGGAGAACCGGGATGAGGGGGATGGACTGGATATCACCATCACCAATGATAACGAGAATTTTTATGTGGATGTTACAGAGGATGAGGCCTATGATGAAATAGAGGAAAGACTTGGGATTCAGGCCCTTCGATTGGGATATAGGCCGGAAGGAATGGAATTGGAGAAAGTTTTCATAGATAAAGATATGGGCGAAGCCTTGATGGAGTTTTATTATGGTGACAAGATTCTGACGGTTTATGAAAATAAACAGTATGATAATGCTGGATTTAGCACTATACCAGATGGAGAGAAAATAGATACAATAAGTGCATTCTTTTACGAAAATGATATTGATGTCTGGAAAATAGATAAAGGTGATGGAAACGTTTATTATCGAGCAGAGTTGACATACGGAAATGCTTATTACTATATTTCCGGAGCGCTCAAATTAGACGAGTTTGAAAATATTTTATCTGAAATTATTTTTAAAAACGTGTGATTTTTAATTTCTGATTCGTATTCTTAGTACAAGCTTGTAAAATTAAAAACCCATACGAGAGGGGAGGAGTACGATGAGGAACAAAATGAAACTTATGGCGGGGGTGCTGAGTGTGACTCTGGCAGGAGGCCCTTTGTTACCGCCGGCAGCCCTGACGGCCCTGGCAGCAGATACCGATATGGCAGGCTATCATGAGTATGTGACGACAGAAGATGAAGCCATCGACCATTGGTACGGGGTTGCCAGAGGAACCTATCTGAAAGAGAGCACATGCGGCATCAAACGTGACGGAACGGCGAAAGTTGCAGTGTCCGGAACAACTACGGCACATTCTATCTGCGACTCAGTAAAGGTGGCCGTATATCTGGATGAAAGCTCCAACGGTGGCTCGAAATTTGGAACAATTGGAACTTATCATTTTGAAGAAACAGATACGTCTTCTTGTCACGGTAGCAAGAGCGGTATTTCTGTCACCAGCGGCTATCATTACCGTGCCCGTGGCGGACACAGTGTAAAAAAGGGTTCAACAACAGAGTCTACAACGACCTGTAGCCCGACCATCAAAGCTTCCTGATTTTCCTTATTATCAGAAGCTTTCATGAAATAATTAAAAACTGAATATGGATTAATAGTATAAACTTTCATAACAACAAACAAAATAATAAAATTAAGTTTCAATTTCCGAACGCTTTTTCTTTTTGCAAGACCGGCAGAGAACCCCATCTCTGCCGGTCTTTGCGTGGATGGAAAGATTCGGGTTTTACATCCTTTTTATAGCCTCTGTAAGAAACAGGTTGAAATTCCGTCGAACTGTTGGTAAAATAATTCCAAACGACGTGGGGAGAAAAAACAGAAAGAGAGGAATCCCATGGGAAGAACAGGTATTATCGGAGCGATGGAGGAAGAAGTCGCTCTTTTAAAAGAAAAGATGGAAATAGAGGTCGTGGTAAAGAAAGCGTCCATGGAGTTTTATCAGGGACTGCTGGGCGGCCGTGAGGTAGTCGTGGTAAGAAGCGGTATCGGTAAGGTGAACGCAGGCCTCTGCGCCCAGATTCTGGTGGACGTATTCAATGTGAACCGGCTGATCAATACGGGCATCGCAGGCTCCCTGAAGTCGGAGATCAATATCGGAGATATTGTGATTTCCTCCGACGCTCTGCAGCATGATGTGGATGCCCGCTCCTTTGGCTATGCCCGGGGTGAGATTCCCCGGATGGATACGGTGGCGTTCCCGGCGGATCCGGAGCTTGTCGCCATGGCAAAGGCAGCCTGCGAGGAGGCGAATCCGGAGATTCAGGCCTTTGTGGGCCGGGTGGTGACCGGAGATCAGTTTGTGGCGGAGCGTTCCGTAAAGAACGAGATCGCGTCCTGGACCGAGGGCTACTGCACTGAGATGGAGGGCGCAGCCATCGCCCAGACCGCGTATCTGAACAAGGTGCCCTTTGTCATCGTACGGGCCATTTCCGATAAGGCGGACGACAGCGCTTCGGTAGATTACCCCACCTTCGAGGCACAGGCCATCGAGCACAGCGTGAAGCTTATCGAAAACTTCGTATCCCGGCTCCCCGAGGATGCGTACTAAAACTTCATAAGAGGCAGGAAAAGCGGGAAGCTTGTCAGGCCCTGTCGGGCCGTGGCGAGCGCCCGCTCTTTTTATTTCGGTAGGCCTTCCTTATAATAGAAGATAGAAAAGATTCCGTGGGAAATTTTACGCAGAGTAAAGAAAAGGATGCACGGAATAAGAAAAGGGAGGAAGAGACATATGTTCAGAATCGTGATGATCGTGGCCTGGGCCGTACTGGTAATCCTGGTGCTTTATCTGTGGGCGGATGTGCGGGAGGTTCTGGCAGTGGTGAAGGATGCCAAGCGGGAACTGCTCCGCAGCAATCTGTCGGCCCGGGCGGCGGAGAGCTTTCCGAATTTCGGGAAGGAGGCCCGGGAAACCAGAGAAGCTGAAGGGCAGCAGGAAGCGGAGGAGCAGACCAAGGCTCCGGGAAAGAGTCTGGATCCCAGGGAAGAGCAGGTCTTAAACGAAGTCCTCACGGAATTCCTTGGATGAGGTCAGAGAGGTGGAAGGCTCAAAGCAAAGCACAGTATGAATCAAAGGATTGACGATGGAAGAAAAATGAAGTTATAATAAGGAAAAACAAGAAATACAGCAGGAAGAATCTATGAAAGAACCAGAAATTATTTATGAAGATTCGGACATTCTTGTGGTCCGCAAGCCCGCCGGGATTCCGGTGCAGAGCGCGCGGGTGGGGACGAAGGACTGCGAGAGTCTGTTGAAAAACTATTTATATAGAAAGAATCCGGACAGCGGCGTGCCCTATCTGGCAGTGGTACACAGGCTGGATCAGCCGGTGGAAGGACTGCTGGTATTTGCTCGGACGCCCAGGGCCGCGGCGGAGCTGAGCCGCCAGTCGGCGGAAAAGCAGATGGAGAAAACCTATCTGGCCGTTCTGTGTAATGTGGATAAGTATCCACAGAATATCCCCAATGTGGAAAACGGATGTGGAAAACCAGGGGCAAATGTGGAAAAGTCGGTGGAAAACTGGATCGAATGCGTGGATTTTCTGTGGAAGAACGGGAAGGAAAATCGCTCGGAGATTGTAAAAAAAACCCGTCCGGGGGCAAAAAAGGCAGTGCTCCGATATCGCCTTCTGAAGTGTGTGGATAACCTGGGAATGGCCGAAATACGGCTGGAAACAGGACGTCACCACCAGATCCGGGTCCAGATGGCAGGCCGGGGAACCCCTCTTTTGGGAGATCGGAAATACGGAAAGGTTGAAAACTATGTGGATAATGTGGATAACCCTTTTCCGGCCCTGTGTGCATACCGGCTGAGATTCCGTCATCCGGTCACGGGAAAATGGATGGAATTTCAGAAAAATCCGCAGAATCCGGCCTTCCAAAGATTTATGTAAAGTAGTTATCCACAGAGTAAAACAGTTCATTTCAGCAGATACTATCCATGAAAAACGGAAACGGGGGATGGCTGATGGAATGGATTCGGAAAGAAAAAAAGAACTGGAAGAAAATGGGAATCATAATAGGGGTGTATCTGGGTATGAAGTATCTGCTCCCTTTGGTGGTTCCCTTTTTGATTGCTGCAGTAGTGGTTCACGGGTGCTGGCCTCTGCTGCGGTATCTGAAGGAGCGGTTCCGGATCCGCCCGGCGGCCTCCATGGCGGTACTGCTGATTGTGGCGGCGGTGGTGGTGGGAACGGGATGCGTTCTTCTGGGGAGAAGTCTGTACGGGCAGCTTCGGAATCTGTGCCGGTTCCTGAACCGGCCCGGGCAGGCGGAGTATGTGCTGTATGAATGCTGTGACAGTGTAAGCCGGTTCTTTCATATAGACGCGGGCACGGTACACCGGTTTGTGACAGAGCAGATGGAAGAGGTAAGGGTCCAGGCGGGCCAGATCATGCTGCCCGGAGCCTTCGGGAGTTCCTGGCAGGCGGTCAAATATCTGGGCGGCTTCGGGGCAGCCCTGCTGGTGACCCTGGTGGCGGTCCTGTTCCTGGCGGCGGATTATGAGCGAATCCGGGAGGCGGCGGAGAGCTGGAGCTTCTATCGGCAGCTGAAGTGTGTGGCGGAAGGAATGCGGCGATCCGCAGGCGGATATCTCCGGGCCCAGCTTCTGATCATGAGTCTGATTATGCTGCTGTGTACCTTGGGAATCTGGGCTGCCGGGGTTCTGGGGAATCCCATCCCGGCGGGAATCGGTATCGGGCTTCTGGACGCCCTTCCGGTTTTTGGCACCGGGACAGCCTTTGTTCCCTGGATTCTGATTCTGGTGGTATTCCGGAAAGACTACAGGGCGGCTTTGATTCTGGCTTTGACCTATGGAAGCTGTGTGCTGCTGCGGGAGCTCCTGGAGCCGAGACTGGTGGGAAACCGTCTGGGGGTTCTTCCGGTTCTGATCCTGGCCGGGGTCTATGGCGGCGTGAAGCTTTACGGCGCCGCCGGGATTCTGCTGGGGCCTTTATCCATTCTGCTCATCCGGGAGCTGTGGCGGCAGGTGGATGAGGAACCGGAACATAAAGAAACAGAAAAGAAAGAAGCGTCTGTTCCCGGAGGCGACGCTTCTTTGTGAGAGTATCCGGAGATACCGGTTGGCTTTTAACGAATACTATCTGAGAAACATTCGAACGAGCTTTTTCTTTCCTTCGGTATAGGGCTGATACCGCATGGGAAGATCCGGCCGGTTCCTCTTATCCACAATACTTTTGAAATGAGAAAAGGTCTCAAACCCGGCCTTCCCGTGATAGCTGCCCATGCCGCTCTCCCCGAATCCGCCGAAGCCCATATAGGGCGTGGCCAGATGGATGATGGTGTCATTGACACAGCCTCCGCCGAAGGAGCAGAGGGTCAGCACCTTATGAGCCAGCTTCCGGTTCCGGGTAAAGAGGTAGAGAGCCAGCGGGTGCGGCTTCTCATTGACCAGGCGGATCACGTCGTCGATGGAATCGTAGGTCAGAATCGGCAGCACCGGTCCGAAGATCTCCTCCTGCATCACATCGTCCTGCCAGGTAATATTGTCCAAAAGGGTGGGTTCGATCTGCAGGGTTTCCGAGGACGTCCGTCCTCCAAAGACAGTCTTGGCCGGGTCCATCAGGTTCAGAATCCGCAGAAAGTGTTTTTCATTGATAATGCGGCCGTAGTTCTTATTTTCCAGAGGGCTCTCTCCGAACTGGGCGCGGATCTGGCGGATCAGTTCTTCGATCAGCCGGTTTTTCACCCGGATATCGCAGAGAATATAGTCGGGAGCCACGCAGGTCTGGCCGCAGTTCAGGAACTTTCCGAAGACGATACGCCGGGCCGCCGTCGGGATGTCCGCGGTGCGGTCCACGATGCAGGGACTCTTTCCGTCCAGCTCCAGGGTCACCGGCGTCAGGTGAGCGGAGGCCTTCCCCATGACGAAGCGGCCCACAGATTTGCTTCCGGTGAAGAAGATATAGTCGAAACGCTGTTCCAGCAGAGCTTCATTTTCCGCCCGGCCGCCGGTGACTACGGCCACCAGGGATGAGGGAAAATAAGCCTGAATCAGGCGTTTTATCAGACTGCCGGTATGCAGCGAGTAGGCGCTGGGCTTCAGAATGGCCGTGTTACCGGCGGCCAGGGCGTCGACCAGGGGTTCCAGGGTCAGGAGCAGCGGGTAATTCCAGGGACTCATGATCAGCGTCACGCCGTAGGGCGAGGGTTTCCGATAGCTGATCGCGCAAAACTGCGCCAAAGGCGTCGGGACGATCTGATCCCGCATCCAAAATCGCAGATGCCGCTTCAGATAACGGATTTCATTTAGAAGAAGGCCGGTCTCGCACATGTAGCTTTCTGCGGCGCTTTTGCCGAGATCCAGACGGAGCGCGTCCTGAATTTCGTTTTCGTGTTCGGTCACCAGCCGCTCCAGTCTGGTCAGGGCGGCCATCCGGTTTTTATAAGAAAGTGTCGAGCCCGAGCGGAAGCACTGTCGCTGCCGGGCCACCAGTTTCTGAATCTCCTGTTCGTTCATGGGAACCCTCCAATCAAAGTAGATAGTTCTATTGTACCCAAATATGGAAAATACGTCAAAGTAAATTGCCCCTATTATTACGGAGGTTTGTTTAGCAGAAAATCATCAAATTGCTCCGCACCCCGCGAAAACCTTGACAAAATCGCCATTTTCGTACTACAATACAAAAAGATACGCCCATCTGGGCGTGATAATCATAACAGCGTACTGTTAGATAAAAATAAATGAAAAAGGCCCCATGGGCGAGAAGGAGAAAAGAATGGCAAAGGAGAAGAAACTGGTCGAAGAGATCACTTCCATGGACGTGGATTTCGCGCAGTGGTACACCGATGTGGTGAAAAAAGCGGAACTGACTGATTATACAAGCGTAAAGGGCTGCATGGTGATCAAGCCGGCAGGCTACGCCATCTGGGAAAATATTCAGAAGGAGCTGGACAGACGGTTCAAGGAGACAGGTGTGGAGAACGTCTACCTGCCCATGTTGATTCCGGAGAGCCTGCTTCAGAAGGAGAAGGATCATGTAGAGGGATTTGCGCCTGAGGTAGCATGGGTGACCTACGGCGGACTGGAGCCCCTGCAGGAGCGCATGTGCATCCGTCCCACCTCCGAGACTCTGTTCTGTGATTTTTATTCCAAGGAGATCCAGTCCTATCGTGATCTGCCGAAGGTATACAACCAGTGGTGCTCCGTTATGCGTTGGGAGAAGACTACCCGTCCGTTCCTGCGTTCCCGTGAGTTCCTGTGGCAGGAGGGCCACACCGCCCATGCGACGGCAGAGGAGGCTGAGGCACGTACCCAGCAGATGCTGAACGTCTATGCGGACTTCTGCGAGGAGGTGCTGGCAATGCCGGTTATCCGCGGACGTAAGACTGATAAGGAGAAATTTGCAGGCGCGGAGGCCACCTATACCATCGAGGCGCTGATGCACGATGGCAAGGCGCTGCAGTCCGGTACCAGCCATAACTTTGGCGACGGCTTTGCAAAGGCATTTGGCATTCAGTATACCGCAAAGGACAACACCCTTCAGTATGTACATCAGACCTCCTGGGGTATGACCACCCGTCTGATCGGAGCCATCATCATGGTTCACGGCGACAACAGCGGACTGGTTCTGCCGCCGCGGATCGCGCCGACCCAGGTGATGGTGATCCCCATCGCCCAGCACAAGGAAGGCGTTCTGGATAAGGCTTACGAGCTGAAGTCCGCACTGCTGGACGCGGGCTTTAAGGTAAAGGTGGACGATTCCGACAAGAGTCCGGGCTGGAAGTTCTCCGAGCAGGAGATGAAGGGTATCCCGGTTCGTATCGAGATCGGACCGAAGGATATCGAGGCAAATCAGGCAGTTATCGTGCGCCGCGACACCCGGGAGAAGATCGTAGTTGCGCTGCCGGAGCTGGCAGAGAAGGTGGGCGAGGTGCTGACCACCATGCAGAGCGATATGCTGGAGCGTGCAAGAAAGCATCGTGATTCCCATACCTACGACGCAACTACCTACGAGGAGTTTGTAAAGACCATCAACGAGAAGCCGGGCTTCGTACGTGCCATGTGGTGCGGCGATCAGGCCTGCGAGGATAAGATTAAGGAAGATACCACAGCTACTTCCCGTTGTATGCCCTTCAAGCAGGATCATATCGCAGATACCTGCGTATGCTGCGGCAAGCCGGCAAAGGCGCTTGTCTACTGGGGCAAGGCATACTAATTCGATAAAGAGGGCCAGTAAAGCGGCTGGAGGATGAAACCTTCTGGCCGCTTTTCTATTAGAAATGAGGTGACCAAATGCAAATTCAGATCCCGGAAAAAGCAAATGAAATCATCACAACGCTGATCGCCGCCGGCTACGAAGCCTACGTGGTGGGCGGCTGTGTGCGCGACGCGATTCTGGGACGGGAAGCGGCAGATTGGGATATCACCACCAACGCCAGGCCGGAGCAGGTCAAAGCCTTATTTCCCCGGACGGTGGACACAGGTCTCCAGCACGGCACCGTAACGGTCCTGAACGGAAAAGAAGGCTTCGAGGTTACCACTTATCGGATCGACGGCGAGTATCTGGACGGCCGCCACCCGGAGCAGGTGCTTTTTACGCCGAATCTTCTGGAAGATTTGAAACGGCGGGACTTTACCATCAATGCCATGGCATATAATGAGAAAGAAGGACTGGTGGACGCTTTCGACGGTGTGGGCGACCTGAAGCGTGGTCAGATCCGCTGTGTGGGCGACCCGAGAGAACGGTTTACCGAGGATGCTCTGCGTATTTTACGGGCAGTCCGTTTTTCCGCCCAGTTGGACTTTCAGATCGAGGCGGAGACCAAAACGGCCCTGGCGGAGTTTGCGCCCAGGCTTACGAAAGTCAGCGCCGAGCGGATCCAGGTGGAACTGATGAAGCTTCTGACCTCGGATCATCCGGAGGTATTCCGGGTAGTCTGGGAGACCGGCATCACGGCGGTGATTCTGCCGGAATTCGACGCCTGCATGGAGACGCTCCAGCACAATCCCCATCACTGCTGGAATGTGGGCGAACACATCCTGCATACTCTGGCCTGCGTGGAGAAGGACAAAGCCCTCCGGTGGGCCGCTCTGCTTCACGATATCGGAAAGCCGGTTACCCGCACCACCGACGAACAGGGCATCGATCATTTTCATGGACACGCGAAGGTGGGCGCAGAGCTGGCAAATGAGATCCTGCGTCGTCTGAAGTTCGATAACGACACCCGCAAAAAGGTCGTAAAGCTGGTGGAGGTTCACGATGACCGGCAGATTCCGTTGAATCACCGGGGCGTGCGCCGGGCCATTCATCGGATAGGCACAGAGCTGTTTCCGGATTACCTGAAGCTTCGCAGAGCGGACTCTATGGCCCAGAACCCGGCGCTTCTACGGGAAAAGCTGGAGATCATCGACGAGACTGAGCGCCTGTATACGGAGATTCTGGAAGCCCGGAACTGCCTGTCCTTAAAGGATCTGGCTGTGACAGGCCGGGACCTCATGGACGCAGGCGTAAAGCCGGGACCGGGTCTGGGGGTCATCCTGAATGCTATGCTGGAGGCGGTCATCGAGCATCCGGAATACAATACAAAAGAATATCTCTTAGAAAGAATATTACCCCTCGTTTCCTCATAGATTTGAAAGGAACGGGGGGATTTTTGTGAACGAAAAAGCGCTGCAAATCTTGGAGCAGTATGAAATCGGACTTCAGAGAAGCTTCGGCGGACGGGGCGGAATCATGCTGGAGACAGAGCAGGGACTGAAAATGTTAAAGGAATTTGCAGGCTCTCGGGCAAGGCTTCCCTTTGAACAGAAGCTGCTGGAGGTTCTGGAGCAGCAGGGGGTATGCAGGACGGACCGGGCGGTTCCCAATCGGGAGGGCGAACTTGTGACGGTGGGAGAATACGAAGTTCCCTACCTGGTAAAAAACTGGCCGCCGGGGCGGGAATGCGACCCGAGAAATGAGGAGGAACTGCTCCGGAGTATGCGGACTCTGGCCCGGATCCACCGGACAGCCCGGGGACTGTGGCATACCCAGGGGGAGGAACGGCGCTGGCTTCAGGGCTGCGACCGCTGCGGGGAGCTGGAGCGTCATAACCGGGAAATGAAACGGGCCCGGAACTATATCCGGGGAAGGCAGAAAAAAGGGGAATTCGAGCTTCTGTACCTCCGCTGCGCGGAAGAACTGTTCCGGGAGGGACAGAGGGCTTTGGAGCTGCTGGTAAAGGCAGGCGGACAGAGCCTCTACCAGCGGGCCAGCCGGGAGGAGCATATCTGCCATGGGGAGTACATCCACCACAATATTCTCATGAATCGTCAGGAGACGGCGGTGGTGAACTTCGGACATTTTGAGATCAACGCGCAGGTGCAGGATATCAGTCTGTTCCTTCGGAAAATTATGGAAAAGCAGAGCTGGAACGGAAGGCTGGCCGCGCGGATGCTGACGGCATACGAAAAGGAGCTTCCATTGTCCGGGGAGGAGCGGATTTGTCTGGCTGCAAACCTTTACTACCCGGAAAAGGCATGGAAACTGATTCATCATTATTATCATACGAATAAGGCTTGGGTGCCGGAAAAGAGCGCAGAGAAACTGAAGGTCTTTCTGGCCCAGACGGAAATGCGGAAAACCATGCTCCGGGAGCTGTTTGAGCTCCCGGTCTGAGGCTTATAAGAGAGTCTTTACATGGTCGATGAACTCCCGGGCCACATGGGACAGCGCATGTTTCTTATCCCAGATCAGGGCATAGGAGGCAATGGCGTCGGGATGCGCGATATTGCGGACGCAGATCTCCTTGTCCCGGATGAGGCAGGAGATGGACTCCGGATAGATGGAGACGCCCACGCCGTGGAGGCTCAGTTCATAGGCGTTCATCATGTGAGCGATGCGTCCGCGGATGACGGGCTCCTTTCCGGTTCCGGCGAACCACTTGTTGATCTCTGACTTCCGGGACTCCCGGGAGGGAATCAGAAGCTCATAAGGAAGAAGCTGTTCCGGGGTCAGAGGACCGTCCCCCAGGGCAGCCAGAGGATGATCTTTAGGGAATACGGCCACCCAGGGCTCCGTCCACACCGGAAGCACCTCAAAGCTTTCTTTATTATAGGGGGCCGTGATCATGGCGATCTCACAGAGTCCCTTAGTGACGCGGGAGGAGACGTCATCGGAATTGCCGTTCCAGAGATTATACTGGACGTGGGGATATTTTTTCTGAAAGGAAGAGATCCACTCGGCGAAAAGACGGGGAGCGCAGCCCTCCACGCAGGCGATATAGAGCATGCCCTGAAGGCCCTCTTCCATTTCGCGGATGCCCTCAGTGGATTTATTAACCAGATTCAGGATCTGGGTGGCGTACTGGAGAAAGAGCTCCCCCTCTTCTGTGAGACGGACGCTGTGGGGACTTCGGATGAACAGCTTGGCCCCCAGCTCCTGTTCCAGATCCTGAATCTGACGGCTCAGGGGCGGCTGGGCTATATTGAGCTTCTCGGCGGCCCGGGTGAAGTTCTTTTCGTCGGCGACAGTTTTAAAGTATCGGATGTGACGCAGTTCCATGAAATAGTTACCTCCTGTCGTGATACCTGGCGGGTATGATCGTACTTTCATTATATGTATTTCACAATTCAGATGCAATATGTTATCTTTAATTCATCAAAGGAAAGCACCAAAAAGTGCAGATGGAAAGGAGAACTGGATTATGAAAAAGCTGATGAAGAAGGTTGACGAGTTCCTGAGAGAGTATTATAAGAGTTTCGGAGAGAAGCCGGAAGTATAAGAGAGGAACGGATAACAGAACATGGAACAGGTAACAGATAACCGCTGAGGGCATTCCTGAAATCACAGAGATTCGGGGATGCCCTTTTGCGTGGGGAGAAAAGTCGCGGCGGGTCAAAGGATGTTGTAAAAATGCTGAAAATGTCGGGCGGATACATTGACTTTTCTGTGCAGATATTCTAAAATTAGAGGAAGAAAAAGGGAAGCCTTAAAATAATCATAAGGGATGAGGTAGAGGATATGTACTTGGATGATTACAAACGTTGGAAGGAAACCGATCTGGAGGATGCAGCCTTAAAGGAAGAGCTGATATCCATCGAAGGAAAAGAGGAAGAGATCAAGGAGCGTTTCGCTGTGGCGCTGAAGTTCGGAACCGCCGGACTTCGCGGAATCCTGGGAGCAGGAACGAACCGTATGAATATCTATGTTGTACGCCAGGCCACCCAGGGACTGGCAAACTGGGTAAAGACCCAGGGCGGCAATCAGCTGGTAGCCATCAGCTATGACAGCCGTATCAACAGTGATGTGTTCGCAAAGACCGCGGCCAGCGTGCTGGCGGCCAATGGAATTAAGGTCCGGATCTATGACGCTCTGATGCCGGTTCCGGCTCTGAGCTTTGCCACCCGTTATTATCAGGCAAATGCAGGCATCATGGTGACGGCGTCCCATAATCCGGCCAAGTATAACGGCTATAAGGCCTACGGTCCGGACGGCTGCCAGATGACCGACGAGGCGGCGGATATCGTATACGCAGAGATTCAGAAGACAGACGTCCTGACCGGAGCGAAGGTCATGGATTTCGAGGAGGGGATGAAGGCCGGTCTCATCGAGTATGTGGGAGACGACTGTAAGGAAGCCCTGTATCAGGCCATCGAGGCCCGCAGCGTACGTCCCGGTATCTGCAAGACTGCAGGACTGAAGCTGGTATATTCCCCGCTGAACGGATCCGGACTGGTACCGGTGACCCGGGTGCTGAAGGACATGGGTATCACAGATGTGACCATCGTACCGGAGCAGCAGTATCCGGACGGAAACTTCCCCACCTGTCCTTATCCGAACCCGGAGATTTTTGAGGCCCTTCGGCTGGGACTGGAGCTGGCGGAGAAGACAGGCGCGGATCTGATGCTGGCCACCGACCCGGACGCGGATCGCGTGGGCATCGCCATGAAGTGCCCGGACGGCAGCTATGAGCTGGTATCCGGCAATGAGATGGGCGTACTTCTGCTGGATTATATCTGCGCAGGCCGGATCGAGCAGGGCACCATGCCGGAGAAACCGGTGGCAGTGAAGTCCATTGTATCCACACCGCTGGCGGACGCAGTGGCGAAGAATTACGGCGTAGAGCTGAGAAGCGTGCTCACCGGTTTCAAGTGGATCGGAGATCAGATCGCCAAGCTGGAGGCAGCAGGCGAGGCAGACCGCTTTATCTTCGGCTTCGAGGAGAGCTACGGCTACCTGGCAGGCCCCTATGTACGGGATAAGGACGCCATCATCGGTTCTATGCTTATCTGTGAGATGGCCGCATACTATCGGAGCATCGGTTCCTCCATCAAGCAGCGTCTGGAGGAGATCTATGAGAAGTATGGCCGCTACCTGAACAAGGTAGACAGCTTCGAGTTCCCGGGACTGTCCGGCATGGACAAGATGGCCGGTATCATGGACAGCCTGCGCCAGAATCCTCCCGCGAAGATTGGCGAGTATCCGGTGGTGAAGGTAACTGATTATAAGAAGCCCGAGGAGACCGGTCTTCCGGCAGCCAATGTACTGGTGTACAAGCTGGAAGGCGGCGCGGAGGTCATCGTACGGCCCTCCGGAACCGAGCCGAAGATTAAGACCTACTTTACGACGCTCGGAAAGGATCTGGCGGAGGCCCAGGCGCAGAAGGATGATCTGGCGGCTGCCATCGCTCCGATTTTCCGGTAGGGACTTCCGATAAAGTCAGTGGCGGAAATGCGGGATTTGGGGCGTTCTGTAAGGAAATGCCTTGACAAATAAATGAGAAACGGGTATAAATAGGAAAGAAGATATGAAGAACGCACACACAGACATATCATCGACAAAAAGAAGTATGATTTTATAGGAGGAATTACCAGATGAACAGAATGGAATTAGTTGCTGCTATCGCAGAGAAGACTGAGTTATCTAAGAAGGATGCAGAGAAGGCTCTGAAGGCTTTCACAGATGTAGTTGCAGAAGAGCTGAAGAAGGGCGAGAAGATCCAGCTGGTTGGATTCGGAACCTTCGAGGTATCTGAGAGAGCAGCAAGAGAGGGAAGAAATCCGCAGACAGGTGCTACTATGAAGATCGCAGCTTCCAAGGCTCCGAAGTTCAAGGCTGGAAAAGCACTGAAGGATGCGCTGAACTAATCTATGCGTCTGGATAAGTATTTAAAGATTTCCCGTCTGATTAAGCGGAGAACCGTAGCCAATGAAGCCTGCGACGCGGGCCGGGTTCTGGTCAATGATAAGGTGGCCAAGGCGTCTGTGAACGTCAAGGAAGGCGACATCATTGAGATTCAGTTCGGAAGCAAGTCCGTGAAGGTAGAAGTCCTGGATGTGCAGGAGACCGTCCGGAAGGAAGAAGCGAAAGAGCTGTACCGTTATCTTTAAGGAATATGGAATCAGTAATAAGTGATCTGTAATAACAAAAAAGACCTCTTCATATATTTAACAGTGATTAAATATATCAGGAGGTCTTTTTGTGGAAGAAAAGCAGTATGCAAAAGCGCATAAGCTTCAGCTGAACAACAGGCGGACAGGTACTATCAGCGGCGTCACAGATGTGATTTCTTTCGATATTGCAGAGATTCTGCTGGAGACAGAGCAGGGGATGCTGACCATCAAGGGCGCGGATCTGCATGTGAACCGCCTGACACTGGAGAAAGGCGAAGTGGATATCGAGGGCCGGATCGACAGCCTGGCTTACTCAGAGGTAACGGACTTCCACAAGGCGGGAGCCTCTCTGCTGAGCCGCCTTTTTAAATAGATGAGCGGCGGTGTGCAGTTTGAACTGCAATTTTTCGGAAAAGCCTTTCTCTGCGGTCTGTTCCTGGCTCTCCTGTACGACGGAATCCGTCTGTTCCGCCATTTGATCTGCCATGGAAAGCGGGCGGTGGCTGCGGAGGATCTGCTGTACTGGCTGGCCTGCGGAGTGCTGATCTTTCGGATGCTGTACCGGGAAAACAGCGGGGCGGTTCGGGGATTTGCCATAGCAGCTGTGGTGCTTGGAATGCTATTGTATTTGCAATTCATAAAGTTATTAAATAAAATAAGAAAGAAATTGCATAATTCAGTTAAATAGCTTATAATAAAATGTAATCTATCAAAAAGGAGGAAGGAGCCATGGCCACGAAAACCAGACGTGCGCTGAATCGGAAAAAGCGTATGGAATTTCGGATTATTACCATGACGGTACTGTGTCTTCTCATCGTGGCTTCTTTCGGAAAGATGAAGCTTCAGCAGAAGAATCAGCAGTATCAGAAGCAGGAGGAAGAACTGCTGGCCCAGATCGACGCGGAGGAAAAGCGTACCAAAGAGATCGAGGATCTGGATAAATATATGCAGACCAAGAAGTATGTGGAAGAGGTGGCAAAGGAGCGGCTGGGGCTGGTCTATAAGGATGAGATCCTGTTTAAGGCCAAGGAATGACAGTTTACATAAGGTATTATCATTTTTATCAGAAAGAAAATCAGGCTGGATGGAACAGAAGAGCGGAGGCTTCGAATGTTTTATCCAGCCTTTTTATGCGAACAACGAGTTAAAGTCGAGAAACGTATTCTATCTCGTCTGACGGGATCTGAATGGCTTAAACGGAATTCTATGTCCGGTTTTGTCTGAAATCTCTGTATATTCGCTTCCTGAATTTGACAAAATATTTGTTTCCGGTCTTTTATAATTCCCAATCACACAGACACACACAGAGGATCAGGAGGCATAAAAAGTGAAGAAAGAAATGGAACAGCACGGAGGAGAAGGCTATGGATGGCTGTACGGACTGGTGGCAGGATTCAGTGTGGCAGCCATGCAGATCGGTATGGGACTTTTACAGATGGAGCGGGACTACGCCGTTCTTCTGGGGGCGGCCCAGGGAATTCTGGTATGTTCCCTAACGGTGATCTGCGGAGGAATTTTGGCGTGGCTTCTGAGACCATTGCCGCAAGAGGAGCAGGACAGGCCGCCCTTTCCGGCCATGAATCGGGTACAGGAGTACCGGTCGGCCTTTCGGAATCTGGCCCGGAGTTTTTCCGGCGGGGAAGTCGGGCAGGAGCAGACGGAGGAACTGGACGGGGCGGCACGGATGAATCTCTTATGGAATACCAGGCTTCAGGAAAACCGGGCAGCGGTGGCCCTGCAGCTCAATGAAATGGCGGATATTATGACGGATACCGTGGAACATGCCTGGGAAACCCAGACCGATGGGGAACTGGAGGATTTTCTGGAAAAACGGCTCCGGGGCATGGGACTGAAGGTTTATTCGGTGTTGGTATACCGGGAGGAACACCGCAGGCAGGAGGTGTATCTGACCGTCAGTACCAGAAAGAAACGCTGCGTGTCCGTGAAGGAGATCGCCGCCGTCTTATCGAAGCTGATGAAAAAGGCCATGATGCCGGGCAGGGACAGCAGGGCTTTTGTGGGCAGTGAGAAAATTACGGTGCTTTTTGTGGAGCGGACGAACTTTCAGGTGCTCTGCGGTGTGGAGAAGGCGGTCAAGGGAAAGGAAGAGATTTCAGGAGATAACTTTTCTCTGCATCATTGCAGGGAGGGCCGTTTTATCGGGGCGCTGTCCGACGGTATGGGCTCCGGCATGGCGGCCTACCGGGACAGCGAGATGGTCATCGATCTGCTGGAGCAGTTTCTGGAGGCGGGATTCTCCAAAGAGACGGCGGTACGGATGATCAATTCAGCGCTGATCGTGCGCTCGGACGCCCAGGTATTTTCCACCATTGATATCAGTTCCCTGGATCTGTATACCGGCGTCTGCGAGTTTTTGAAGGTGGGCGCGTCCACCACCTTTATCCGCAGGGAAAACTGGGTGGAAGTCATCTCGTCCACCAGCCTTCCGGCCGGGGTCTTCCATAAACTGGAGCCGGACTGCAGTGGGAAGAAGCTTTACGACGGGGATATGGTTATTATGGTGACAGACGGGGTCATGGACGCCCTTCCGGCGGCCCATCAGGAGAAAATGATGAAGGATATCATTCTGGAGCACGACACGGGGAATCCATCGGAGCTGGCGGCCTACATCCTGAACCGGGTGCGCCAGTACAGCGGAAAGGAACCGGCGGACGATATGACGGTGCTGGTCATGGGACTGGTCAAATACTGAGAAATCCTGTATACTGAAAATCAGAGAAAGAACCGGGCGCGAGACCGGAAAAGCGGAGAAACGAGAAGCGGACAGGAGAGAAAGCGTATGCAGGAACGGGTAAGGGCTTATGTGGAAAAATATCAGATGATTCTGCCGGGAGACCGGATCGTGGCGGGCATATCCGGCGGCCCCGATTCGGTCTGCCTGCTGTATCTTCTAAAGGAGCTGTGCCGGGAAAAGGGCGCAAACCTTCTGGCTGTGCATGTGAATCACGGCATCCGGGGAGCGGAGGCGGAGGCGGACGAGGTTTTTGTGCAGAAGCTCTGTGAAAAGGAGGGCATTCCCCTTCGGGTATATGATTTTGATGTGCCCGGGCGGGCGGCCAGGGAGCGCCTGACCCTGGAAGAGGCTGGTCGGCTGTGCCGGTATGAGGCCTTTGAAAAGGAAGCGGAAGGTTCTGAGAGAGCCCGGATCGCCGTGGCCCACCACGCCAATGATCAGGCGGAGACGGTACTGTTTCACTTATTTCGCGGCAGCGGCATCCGGGGCCTGGCCGGTATGGAGCCTGTCCGGGATCAGGTAATCCGGCCCCTGCTCTGTCTGGAACGGGAGGAGATTCTGGTCTGGCTTCGGGAGAGGAATATCCCCTGGCGGACGGACAGCACCAACGGGGAGGTGGAATATACCCGGAACCGGATCCGCCACGGGATTCTGCGGGAGGCAGAGGAGCAGGTGAACGCCCATGCAGCCCGTCATGTGGCCGAAGCGGCGGCGGAGCTGTCGGAGATCGAAGCCTATCTGGAGGAGCGCACTGCGGGGGCGTACCGGCTCTGCGTTCGGGAGGAGGATGAGGGCTGTTTTCTCTTCGAGACGCCTTTCCGGCAGACAGAGAGCCTGATTCAGGGCCGGGTACTGCGCCGCTGTATGGGATTTCTGGGCGGCCTGAAGGACGTGGAACGGATTCACATCCGGATCCTGGCGGAGCTGATGGAGAAGCAGTGCGGAAGCCGGGCAGATCTGCCAGGAGGCAGAGGGGCTGTCCGGGAGTACGGCGGGATCCGGCTGTATCGGCAAAAAAGGGCTTCGGAATCTGCCGGATCCGGGGTGGAGCGTTGTATCCGGCCGGAGATTCCGGGAACCTGCCTGGCGGATGGAAAGCGGTGGACTTTTTCCCTGGAACCAGCAGAAAAAGATCAAATTATTCCGCAAAAAACATATACGAAATGGTTCGACTATGATAAAATAAAAAAATGTCCCGAGATCCGCGGGCGCAGGCCCGGGGATTATCTGGAAATCAACAGGGAGCACGGACGTAAAAAACTGAAGGCTTATCTGACAGACGAAAAAATACCGGCGGCAGACCGGGATAAGATGTGGTTTCTGGCAGACGGAGAGCATATTCTCTGGGTTCCGGGAAGACGTATCAGCGAGGGATACAAGGTGACGGAGACCACGGTAAACATGTTAAAAGTACAGATAGATGGAGGAGAAGAAGATGGCTGAGAAAATCAGAGTTATGATTCCGGAAGAGGAAGTGGACGCGAAGATCAAGGAGCTGGGCGAGAAGATCAGCCAGCGGTTCGCAGGAGAAGAGGTTCACCTGATTTGTATTCTGAAGGGAAGCGTATTTTTTGTGTGCGAGCTGGCAAAGCGGATCACCGTGCCGGTGACTATTGATTTTATGCAGGTGTCCAGTTACGGCGCTGAGACCAAGTCCAGTGGAGTAGTACGTCTGAGCAAGGATCTGGACGAGCCGCTGCAGGATAAAAATGTAATTATTGTAGAAGATATCATTGACTCCGGAAGAACCCTGAGTCATCTGGTTAAGCTGCTGTCCCAGCGGAACCCGAAGACCATGACCCTCTGCACCCTGCTGGATAAGCCCTCCCGCAGAGTGGTAGACGTGGAAGTGGAGTACACCGGATTCACCATTCCGGACGAGTTCGTGGTGGGCTACGGCCTGGACTACGACCAGAAATACAGGAATCTGCCTTATATTGGAGTATTGGAGTTTGTCGACTAACAGTTCGGCCATGGCGCGGCCGAACGTCCGATATCACAGATTCATCTTTTTTGAGGAGGAAGCCTACTTTGAACAACAGACAATTCCGGATCTCCGGTACCTATTTCGTATTCCTGGCGCTGCTTCTGATCATCTGCGGCTCCTATATGCGAAAAATGAGTATGGAGAACCTGTATACCTATGAACAATTCAGAACCGTCGTGGAGGACGGCGGCGTGGTCAGCGCTGTGGTGACCCAGTCGGAGGCGACGCCCACCGGAACGGTGCAGCTGACCCTGAAGGACGGATCCCGTCAGGATGTGAACGTGCCGGACACCACGGAGGCCAGAGACCTGCTGGAGCAGTATCAGGTGAGCGTGGCCTTCGCTTCCGTCAGTACCAACGACTGGCTGACGTCTATAGGCAGCCCCATTCTGGCAGCTGTGGTGGCAGTGGTCGTGGTCATGCTGCTGATGAACCGTCAGGCAAACGGCGGCGGTGGCGGCGGAAAGATGATGGATTTTGGCCGGAGCCGGGCCAGAATGACCACCCAGGAACAGATCAACACCACCTTTAAGAACGTGGCAGGTCTGCAGGAGGAGAAGGAGGAGCTGCGGGAGATTGTGGACTTTCTGAAGCTTCCCCAGAAATACACCCAGGTGGGAGCCCGTATCCCTAAGGGCGTACTGCTGGAGGGCCCTCCCGGAACCGGTAAGACCCTGTTGGCCAAGGCAGTGGCAGGAGAAGCGGGCGTTCCCTTCTTTAGTATTTCCGGTTCGGACTTTGTGGAAATGTTCGTCGGTGTGGGTGCTTCCCGTGTCCGCGACCTGTTCGCGGATGCCAAGAAGAACAGTCCCTGCATCGTATTTATTGATGAGATCGACGCGGTAGCCAGACGCCGCGGCAGCGGTATGGGCGGCGGCCACGATGAGCGTGAGCAGACCCTGAACCAGCTGTTGGTGGAGATGGACGGTTTCGGTGTGAACGAGGGTATCATTGTCATGGCGGCGACCAACCGTGTGGATATCCTGGATCCGGCCATCCTCCGTCCCGGCCGTTTCGACCGGAAGATCATGGTGGGCAGACCGGATGTGCGGGGCAGAGAAGAGATTCTGCAGGTACATGCCAAGAACAAGCCCCTGGCGGAGGACGTGGATCTGAAGCAGATCGCCCAGACCACCGCAGGCATGACCGGAGCGGATTTGGAGAACCTGATGAACGAGGCGGCCATCCTGGCAGCCAAGGACAACCGTCCCTATATCACCCAGGCGGATATCCGTAAGTCCTTTGTCAAGGTAGGGATCGGCGCTGAGAAGAAGAGCCGCATCGTCTCCGAGAAGGAGAAGCGTATCACTGCGTACCATGAGGCAGGCCATGCCATTCTGTTCCATGTGCTGCCGGATGTGGGCCCTGTATACAGCGTGTCCATCATTCCTACGGGCGTGGGCGCGGCAGGCTATACCATGCCTTTGCCTGAGAAGGATGAGATGTTCAATACCCGGGGCAAGATGCTCCAGGATATCGAGGTATCCCTGGGCGGCCGCATCGCTGAGGAACTGATCTTCGACGATATCACCACCGGCGCTTCCCAGGATATCAAGCAGGCCACCCGGGTAGCCCGGGCCATGGTCACCAAGTACGGCATGTCCGAGGAACTGGGCCTGGTAAGCTACGATTCTGATGAGGAAGTCTTCATCGGACGGGACTTCGGGCACACGAAGGGTTATGGTGAGAATGTGGCCGGCAAGATCGATTCTGAGGTGAAGCGTATCGTGGACGAGTGCTACGACAAGGCGAAGTCCATCATCATGGAGCACCGCGACGTCCTGGACGCAGCCGCAGCCCTGCTCCTGGAAAAAGAAAAGATCTCCCGGGAAGAGTTCGAGGCGCTGTTCCATGAGGAAAATCGTCAGGAAAAGAACGTGGCAGGGCTGTAAAGCCGTGCTGGGTGCATAAAAGGCAAGTGGAAAACCGGGATTCCGTCATTGTGACGGAATCCTGTTGTGCATATTTGACAAAAAGAAGCAGAAGATTTTGTGAAGTTTGTGCACACTTATCGCGACTTTATGATATAATAATACTTGTAAAACCCCCAATACATTATATAGTTTTTGCTACACCCCATAAGTAAAAAGAAATACCTTCTCCTGAAACAGACAGCGCGAGCTGTCTGTTTCACTTTACAGAGAACATCGCAAACAAAACAGGCCCCGCGGCCGGAAGACATGAAACTTCCGGCCGCGGGGCTTTTGTTTTATAAGACTGCCCCGGGCGGCGGTCAGTTCATCCACTTCTTCCGAAACTCCGATGCCGTGACCCCTTCGGAATTCTTAAACTGCCGGTTCAGGTAGCTGGCATCGTAGAAGCCGCAGCTGCGGGCGATTTCCTCCAGGGAGAAGTCGGAGAAGCGCAGCAGCTTCTTGGCACGGGTCAGGCGGCGGGCGATGACGTACTGGTTCAGGGTGATCCCGTAGTACTGGTGAAATTCCCGGGACAAATGGTATTTGCTGATAAAAAACTGCTCTGAGAGCTGCTCCAGGGAGAACTTTTCCGTATAGTGTTCATCCAGATAGGCCCGGATCTCCGTCATCTTCAGACGGCCGGGATGATTTTCCTCCCGGGATTCTGTAATGTCCTGCAGCAAAATGGAAAGAATATCTACAATGAGACGGGAAGAAGTGATCTCCGCCTGGAAGTCGGAGACTGTATTGGCGTCCAGCAGACTGTCCAGTTTCAGCCGCAGTTCCGGAAAGCTGTGGGGCTCAAAGGCCGGGGCGCTGATGGAAGAAAAATAGCGGTAGTACTCCCGGGAGGTGGCCCCGTTGAAATGAACCCAGACCAGTTCCCAGGGATCCGTCTGGCTGCTCTGGTGGTAGTAAGGGACCATGCAGTCGATGAAGAAACAGGAGCCCTTCCGCAGGCTATAGAGCTTTTCGTCGTACATGAGGACGCCGCTGCCGGAGAGTACCAGCACCACCAGGAAGGATTCCAGGTTCTTCCGGCGTGCCACATGACTTTCCTTCAGCTTCAGATAGCCAGTCTCCTGCACATAGAAGAAGGCGGAGCGGGCAAAGGCTCCGGGGGTCTGGATCATCCGGCGGGAGCTGGCCACATAGGAGTCAGGGAACTTGTCAAAATAGTTTTTCATGGTCTTTATTTCCTTTCTGAAAGCATGTTCCTCCCTTGGTCCGGGACCGGCGCAAAGCAGGCGGGCTGAAAAAGTGAACAGCAATATAATACTGGATTATGGCAATATCATCACTTGATAATCATAATATACAGGTATATACTTGCAAAAGCAATAGACAATAAAATACTTATATAGAAAATAAAAAAGAAAAGGGATGAAGCTATGTACTATGTACTCTTATCGGGCGGGTCCGGAAAGCGGCTCTGGCCCCTGTCCAATGACGCGAGGCCGAAACAGTATTTGAAGGTAGTAAATAAGGAAACGAATTCCATGGAGCACTGTTCCATGCTTCAGCGTGTCTGGGATCAGTTACAGGAGGCTGGTATCGCCGGGAATGCGGTGATTACCGCCGGAGGTGAGCAGGTGGAGCTGATCAAAAGCCAGGTACAGGACGCGAAAATCGCGGTGGAGCCGGGCCGGAGAGATACCTTTGCGGCAGTGCTGGTTTCCTGCGCCTGGCTTCACAGCTGCGGCGGAGCCTCTGCGGAGGACTACGCGGCCATCATGCCGGTGGATCCCTATACGGAGAGCGCCTACTTTGAGACTGTAAAGAAACTGGAACAGGTCATGAAGGTATCCGGCGCAGAGGTGGGTCTCATGGGTGCTGCGCCCAGCTATCCGGCCACCAAGTACGGCTACATCCTTCCGGGAGAGAAGAAAGAGGGCTGGATGGAGGTCCGGGGCTTTGCGGAGAAGCCCGACGAGGAGCAGGCAGAAAAACTCATGGAGCAGGGAGCCCTGTGGAATTGCGGCGTGTTCTGCGTCCGCATCGGCGATATCCTGGAGCGGGCAAAGAAATACGGCGTGCCCGAGGATTACCAGGGGCTGTGCGCATCCTATGAGAAGCTTCCGAAGATCAGCTTCGACTACGAGGTACTGGAAAAGGCGGAGCATCTGGCGGCTGTGGAGTTCCGCGGCTTCTGGAAGGATCTGGGTACCTGGGATGCCCTGGCGGACCAGATGAGCACCGACACTATCGGAAACGTGGTATTGGACGAGACCTGCGAGAACACCCAGGTCATCAACGAGCTGAAGATGCCCGTGGCAGTCATGGGAACTCGGGACCTGGTGGTGGTAGCTTCCCAGGACGGCATCCTGGTGACGGACAAGAACCAGACTGCCAGAGTAAAGGAGATTGCTTCCGGATTCAGCTCTCGTCCCATGTTCGAGGAGCGCAGATGGGGAACCCTGGAGACCCTGGACGATACGGAGTCCCAGGGCAAGGCCACATTGACCCGGAAGATTCACATTTACGACGGTATGACCTCCAGCTATCACTATCACCAGTACCGGGATGAGATCTGGACCGTGTTAAGCGGAACCGGAGAGCTGATTCTGGAGGGAACGAAGATTCCCTTAAGCCAGGGCAAGGCCGTGTGCATCCGAAAGAACCAGCGCCATGCGGTAAAGGCCTTCCGTGATTTCGAGTATATCGAGATTCATGTGGGAACCAGTACCGGAAGCGACGATATTAACCGGATCACCTTTAACTGGGATGAAATCGAACTGAGCCATATTTTATAAACAGAGGAGAATGAAGATGAAAAAGACAGCGTTAATCACAGGAATCACAGGACAGGACGGCTCCTATCTGGCAGAACTGCTGCTGGAGAAGGGCTATGAGGTATACGGCCTTTTCCGTCGCGGGTCTACCAACACCGCGGAGCGTATCGAGCACCTGTTAAAGGAGCGGGAAGCAAAGGGAGACGGCCTGCATCTGGTCTACGGCGATATGACCGATTCCATGAATCTGGTACGTCTGATGCTGGAGATCAAGCCGGACGAAATCTATAACCTGGCAGCCCAGTCCCATGTGGCTGTATCCTTCGAGGAGCCTGAATATACCGCCAATGCGGACGGTATCGGCGTCCTGCGTGTGCTGGAGGCAGTCCGCATCGCGGGTTTGGCAAAGACCACGAGAATCTATCAGGCATCCACTTCCGAGCTGTTCGGTAAGGTAGAGGAGATTCCTCAGAAGGAGACAACACCCTTTCATCCCCGTTCTCCTTATGCGGTGGCAAAACTATACGGCTACTGGATTACCAAGCATTATCGGGAGGCCTATGGCATGTTTGCGGTAAATGGTATCCTGTTCAATCATGAGTCCGAGCGCCGTGGAGAGACCTTCGTGACCAGAAAGATCACATTGGCGGTAGCCAACATCCTGGCAGGCCGACAGGAGAAGCTGTACCTGGGCAACCTGAACGCCAAGCGCGACTGGGGCTATGCCAGGGACTATGTGGAGTGCATGTGGATGATTCTCCAGCATGACATTCCGGAGGACTTTGTCATCGCCACAGGCGAGACCCGGACTGTCCGTGAGTTCACGGAGGCGGCTTTCGCCCATGCAGGCATTCAGCTTCGCTGGGAAGGCGAAGGCGTGGACGAGAAGGGTATCGACGTGGCTACCGGACGGGTGCTGGTGGAAGTATCCCCCGAGTTCTTCCGTCCCGCAGAGGTGGATTTACTTCTGGGCGATCCCACCAAGGCAAAGGAGACCCTGGGCTGGAACCCGAGAAAGACTTCTTTTGACGAGCTGGTAAAAATCATGACCGAGCACGACATGGAACTGGTGAAGAAGTCCGATACCGCAGGCGTACTGAAGTAGAAGAGAATAAGAAAGCGTGAATAAAATGACAGAGAAAAAGAATACACAGGCAGTCGAACCCCTCGACCGCAGTAAAAAAATCTATGTAGCGGGTCACAGAGGCCTGGTGGGAAGCGGACTGGTGCGCTGCCTGGAAAAGGCAGGCTTCAAAAATATCATAACCCGCACTCATGCGGAACTGGATCTGACCCGTCAGGCGGACGTGGAGGCCTTTTTCGCGGAGGAGAAGCCGGATTACGTGATCCTGGCTGCGGCCAAGGTGGGCGGCATCCATGCCAACGACACCTACCCGGCAGATTTCATCATGAAGAATCTGCAGATCGAGACCAACGTCATTGACGCGGCTTATAAGAATCAGGTGCAGAAGCTGTTGTTCCTGGGAAGCTCTTGCATCTACCCAAGAGACTGCCCCCAGCCCATCAGGGAGGAGTACCTCTTGAGCGGTTATCTGGAGAAGACCAACGAGGCCTACGCCCTGGCAAAGATCGCGGGCCTGAAGATGTGTGCCTTCTACAACCGCCAGTATGGCACCCATTATATCAGCGTCATGCCCTGCAACCTTTACGGTATCAACGACAACTTCGCCCTGGAAAACTCCCATGTACTCCCGGCTCTGATCCGGAAATTTCATGAGGCAAAGATTCATCACGCGCCCACTGTTACCGTCTGGGGCAGCGGAAAGCCCTTGCGGGAGTTCCTGAACGTGGACGATCTGGCGGACGCCTGCCTGTATCTGATGGACCACTACGACGGAGACGACTTCTTTAATGTGGGTTATGGAAAAGAGGTCACCATCCGGGAGTTGGCAGAGCTGGTGAAAAAGGTTACCGGATACGAGGGCGAAATCGTCATGGATCCCACCAAGCCCGACGGAACCCCGCGGAAGCTGACGGATATCAGCCGCATTAAGGCCACCGGCTGGGAGCCGAAGATCGATCTGGAGACGGGGCTGCGTCAGACCTATGAATGGTTCTGCGAGCGCTACGAGACCGGAGACTTCGCCCAGCGGTAAATAAAGTGTAGAAAAATGGGGCGGGCAGAAAGCCCGCCCCATACGAAATACAGAGGATAGGAACACAAAAACGAAGGGAAGGAACCGCCATGGCATTTACACAGCCGCAGAAGCTGACGCCCATCCGAAAAGAATATATCTGGGGAACCGAGGACTGGATGCTGTCCTGGCTCAACGAGGGCATGGAGCAGGTGCCCCTTCTTATCAAGATCATCAAGGCCCGGGAGGCTCTGTCGGTGCAGGTCCATCCCGGGGATGAGTTCGCCCGGGAGGAGGAGCACAAAAACGGAAAAACCGAGATGTGGTATGTACTGGATTGCGAGCCCGGCGCATATCTTTATTACGGACTGAAGCATAAGATCTCCGAGGACGAGTTCCGCAAGCGGATTAAAAACCAGACCATTCTGGAGGTGTGCCGGAAGATACCCGTGAAAAAAGGCGATGTGTTTTATATCCCGGCGGGCCTTCTTCATGCTATCGGCGCAGGTATCACCGTGGCGGAGATCCAGCAGAGTTCCGATGTGACCTACCGGGTCTATGACTATAACCGGGAGGACGCGAATCATGAAAAGCGTCCGCTCCACATCGAGAAGGCCGCTCTGGTGGCGGGCTTCATGCCTCCTCTGGCAGGTCACCGTCCCATGGGTTCCCGGATTCAAAAAAACGGTTATTCCAGAACTTTGTTAGTGCAATGTCCGTATTTTGTGGTACAATTATACGAGATAGAGGAAAGCCTGTTCTGCAGCACGGAAAAGGGCTTTCAGTCTCTTCTGATTCTGGAGGGAGAAGGAGAGCTGACCCATGAAGCGGGAACAATCCGTCTTCAGGCCGGGGACAGCATTTACCTGCCCAAAGAAACAGGAGCCTATGAGATCAAAGGAAAACTGCAGTTACTCTGCTCGACGGCAGAGTGAAAGAGAGGTATCGGATATGAATCTGAAATTTGGAACAGGCGGTTTGCGGGCTACCATGGGCCCGGGACCGGATCATCTGAATCTGGAGACCATACAGGAGGCGACTCTGGGCGTGGCGGATTACGCCATGGAGCAGAGCGAAAAGCCCAGTGTGGCCTTGGCCTACGACAGCCGGAATCATTCGGAGGAGTTTGCCAGAGAGGCGGCCCGGGTGCTGGCCATGAAGGGCTGCAAGGCCTATATCTACCCGAAACTGATGCCCACTCCCACCCTGTCCTTTGCGGTGCGTCATCTGAAGACTACCGTGGGAATCGTGGTGACGGCCTCCCATAACCCCAGAGAATATAACGGCTACAAGGTATATGGCTCCGACGGCTGCCAGGTGACAAACGAAGCGGCAGACCGGATCCAGGAGCATATCCGGAAGGCGGATAAGAGCCAGGCAGCAGGGGGAAAGACCTTCGAAGAGTATGTGGAAGAGGGACAGATCGTGCTCATCGACGAGAAGACCCTGAAGGCCTTCCTGGCGGCCATCATCCGCAAGCGTACCAAAAAGGAGCTGACCTCCGACCTGAAGGTGGTCTACACGCCTCTGTACGGCGCAGGCCTCATTCCGGTATCCAGTATCCTGAAATACATCGGTATCAGGGATCTGCATATTGTCACCGAGCAGGCGAAGCCCAACGGTGACTTCCCCACCTGCCCCTATCCGAATCCGGAGTCCCAGGACGCACTGAAAATCGGCCTGGAGTGGTGCGAGAAGACCGACGCGGATTTGATGATTGCCACAGATCCCGACAGCGACCGTCTGGGAGTGGTAGCAAAGAAGGGCGATCACTACGAGCGCCTGAACGGCAATGAAGTGGGCGTTCTTTTATTGGAGTACATCCTCCGGTGCAGAAAGGCAGCAGGAACCCTGCCGGAACATCCGGTGATCATTCGTACCATTGTGAGCACATCCATGGTAGATCAGATCGCGCGGGAGTACGATGCAGAGGTGATCGAGACGCTGACCGGCTTCAAGTATGTGGGTGAGCAGATCGGGAAGCTGGAGGAGAAGGGCGAAGTGGATCGCTATGTATTCGGCTTTGAGGAAAGCTGCGGCTACCTCATCGGCAGCTATGTACGGGACAAGGATGCCGTAGGCGCGGCCATGCTGCTCTGCGAGATGGCGGATACCTATAAAGCGGAGGGCAGGACCCTCTGGGATGCTCTGGAAGAGCTGTACGCCAAGTACGGACATTACGAGACCACATTAAAGACCTATGAGTTCAGCGGCAGCGAGGCAGATAAGCGGATGGCGGAGATACGGGAGGGATTGCAAAGCCCCGAGGGTATGAAGTTCGGCGGCGCAAAGGTAGTGCGTTATAAGGACTACAGGGATGGCATCGACGGTCTTACGGCCTCCAATGTACTTCAGATGTGGATGGAGGACGGCAGCGAAGCTGTGATTCGTCCATCAGGCACGGAGCCGAAGATCAAGGTGTATACAGAGAAAAAGCTGTAACATCCGGCATTTCACGCGGGAAGCGTGGGTGGAGTTGATGGAAAGCAGCGAAAAATAGCAGAAAAATAGAAAAGGACTTTCGGAAATGATGTTATTTCTGAAAGTCCTTTTCTGATCCTAAAAATTTAAATCCAAAAGTTACACATTCATATAACTGCTATCTTCCTGGGCGGCGCGCAACTCTCCCGTTTGGCCAGATAGAAGGGTAACTTGATTTGCATGGGAAGGGTATGTCCTCCGTTGATGCGGTCAATGAGAATCTTGGCCGCCACGGTCCCCATTTCCTCCATGGGCACATGGACGGTGGTAAGCATGGGAGACAGATACTGGGAGGTTTCGATGTCATCAATGCTGATGACGGAGATATCCTCCGGCACCCGCAGGCCAAAGTCGCGGACTGCCCGCAGGACGCCCACAGCGGCGATATCGTCTCCGCAGAAGATGGCGGTAAGATTCTGCTGCTGACGCAAAAGCTGTATAGCCCCGTCGTAGCCTCCGCTGGAGGTCAGAGGAGAGGCTACCCGGTAGGAGGGATCGAAGGATACGGTGCTGGTCTTCATGAAATCACAGTAGGCCCGGTAACGGTTCTCCTCCTCGATCTCGCCCACATAACCGATATACTGGTGGCCCAGCGCCCTCAGATAATCCAGAGCCAGCAGGGTGGCCTCGTAGCCGTCGCAAAGTACCTGATCATATTTGGCGTCCAGGGGGTTCAGGCCGGTGTAAATCACATTATGGCAGTACTGCTTCAGAAATTTCAGAGTGGGCTTATCACAGCGGCCCAGCACCACTACGCCGTTGGTATCCCGTTGAATCAGCCGATAGGTCTCTTCGTTATTTACATTGAAGGGCGTTAGCGAGGACTTGAGAAAATAGTCCTGCCGGTAGGCTTCCACTTCAGCGCTTTTGGCGATGGTCTGGAAAAAAGGATTATCGGGGGCGTCCGGAGTACGGGCATAGAGACAGGACAGGGAGCGGTTGGTGACCGGAGGCTCGTAGTGGCCCAGCTTCAGGGTCTGGGCGGAATGGTTGGGGATATATCCGGTGCGCCGGACGATTTCCCAGATGCGCTCCCGCACCTGTGGACTGGCCGCTTTCGTATCGGTATTGTTGATAACGCGGGAGACGGTGGATATGGAGACCCCGGCTTCCGCTGCAATATCTTTTAACGTCATAGGTTGCCCTCCTCACAGATATGATTCTATCATAAGCCCCATAGGCTGGATCGTGGGTGCCAAAAGCCCCTTCGGGGCATAACGCCACAAATATATGTATTTGCGGGCAAGCCCGCAATACCATATATTGTGCGGCGTTGGTGCGAAGCACCTTTTTGACACCCGTATTCTATTGCCAAACCCATATACATATAATGGATCAGAATTTCCTTAATCTGACTATAGCATAAAACCAAATTGTAGTAAATGCACAAAAAAGCAAACGTTTGCGTAAAAAAGTATTGCCAAGATCCCTCGGGGGGGGGTATGATAAAACCATCAAGAACGGCAATATTAAACAAAAAATTAACAAAGTGAGGAGGTTTCATTGTGAAAGATAAGAAAATCTTGTTCCTTGGATTGGATGCGGCCATGCCTGATTTAGTCAAAAAATTTGTGCAAGAAGGAAGCATGCCGAACACAGCGAAGCTGATGAACCAGGGAATCTTTTCCAGACTGGAGACCGTATTTCCGCCTTTGACCGCAGCTGCGTGGACGGCTATCGTAAGCGGCGCCGGTTCTGGAACTAATGGAGTTCCCAGTCTGATGGTAAAGCATCCCGGATGGGAACTGGACCAGTGGCATACATCCTTTGACCGGAATGAGGTTCTCTGCGAGACCCTCTGGGATGTGGCAAAGAAGATGGGAAAGAAAGTTGCGTTGATTAACTGGCCTGAGACATTCCCTATGGGAGCCATCGACGAGAAGGACGGATGTCAGCTGGCAGGTTCCCTGAACCCGCCGTTCCGCTACTTCTTCATGCCGCTGTGGGATGTGGCCTCCAGCGCATGCTTCTCCAATAAGCTGCTGCACTGCAACCAGATTCCGGGACGTGCCGTACGGCTGGAGACAAAGCCGGCTGAAGGCTGGACGAATCTGCCGGAGAGCAAGAAACCCTGTCTGGAGTTCGAGATTACCGTACCGCCCACCTACGTGGAGGGTTACAAGATGCAGGTTCTGGTATACGCCACCACGGAGGAAGGCTACGACAGGATGCTGATTTCCGAGAGCAAGGACGCATCCAAGGCCATCACCGATATCGCCCAGGGAGATTACGGTCCCTGGATTACCAAGAACTTCAAGGCGAAGGACTACCAGAGAGACGGAAGATTCCGCTTCCAGATCCTGGAGCTCAGTAAGGACGGCAAGGACTTCAAGCTGTATCAGAGCGCTATTAACATGGCAGAGTCCTATTCCGTACCGGCTTCCTTAAGCAAAGAGGTGGAGGCAGTAGCCGGAACCTACATGGAAGTAGATGACCCCTGGGCTTTCATGGACGGCTGGATGACCTCTGACCTGTATCTGGAGCAGCTGGGACTGCATGCCAACTGGTGGGGCAACGCCACCAGCTACATTCTGGAGAATAAGGAATGGGATTTCGCATTCTCCTGGGTAGGAACCATCGACCATATCGAGCACGCGCTGTACGCAGGCATCGAGCCCACAGCAAGAGTATACAACGAAAAGACGGCTCCCTTCTGCTGGCACATGATTCGCGAGGTTTACCGCCAGGTAGACGATAACATCGGCAAGATTCTGGAGAAGGTAGACCTGGATAATACATACGTCATCCTGATTTCCGATCATGGCATGACTCATCTGGACTGGAACCCCTTCGTGAAAGAGCATCTTTCCAGAGCGGGACTTCTGAAGTACAAGCTGGACTTAAGCACCGACGATCCGTCGAACCTGTCCATCGATTGGGAACACACCAAATGTCATCCTCTGGAGCCCTGTCACGCACACATCTTCGTAAACCTGAAGGGCCGCGATCCCCACGGTATCGTAGAGCCGGAGGATTATGAAAAGGTGCAGGAAGAGATCATCAATTGCCTGATGAGCATGCGGGATCCGGAGACCGGAAAGAACGTGGTAGCCTACGCGTTGAAGAAGAAAGAAGCAGGACGGCTCGGCATCTACGAAGGACCCGGATATGAGAGAGTCGGCGACGTGCTTTACGCATGGAACCCGGGCTACATGTCCCATCCGTTCATCTATCGTTCCGTAGTTAAATACCGCGACGGCTCCGAGCGTGTGATCGCCAATAAGGAGCTTTACGAGGCGGCTACCCTGTGCCGGAACTTCCCGGAACTGGTAGAGGATGTAATGAAAGAAAACAACATGGACTATTCCGCAGTATGCGGTAACTTCACCGGCGTACATCTGGCAGAACCCACATTGCATGATATGCATGCATGTATGCTGATGGTAGGACCCGGCGTACCCCAGTACGAGCGGAAGTTCCCGGCCCGCATCATCGATGTGGCGCCCACAGTTTCAAAGATATTAGACATCGACGTCCCCAAGGACGCGGAAGGAGGAGTTCTTTATGACATCTTGGACCGGATCGAACAAACCGATTGAGAAGGTAGGTCTGGTAGGCTGCGGACGCATGGGTAAGTGCATGCTGAAGAGCATGCTGGACGGCGGTTTCAAAGTAGTAGCTTATGACAAATTCCCGGCGGCGGCAGAAGGCGCGAAAGAGATGGGAGCTGAAATCGCAGCCACACCGGAAGAGCTGGCGAAGGCCGCATCTGTGATTATCATGTCACTGCCAGGCCCGGTGCAACTGGAAGAGGTTCTGTTCGGGGAAGACGGCCTGAAAAAAGGACTTACCTCTGACCATGTGGTAGTGGATACCAGTACCGTAGACCCGGCCACCACCCGCAAGAACGCGGCGGGAGTGGAGGAGACCGGAGCGGCATATCTGGACTGCCCCATTCTGGGACGGCCCTCCGCCACCGGAAAATGGATGCTTCCCACCGGCGGCAATCCGGAAGCTCTGGAGAAGGTAAAACCGGCGCTTCTGACCTTCGCCTCCGACGCGATTCCCGTAGGAGACCACGGCGCAGGAAACGCTCTGAAGCTGCTGAATCAGCTGATGTTCTCCTGCATCAATGCCATCAGCTCCGAGGTTATGGCTATCTGCGATCACGTAGGCATCGACAAAAAGGTATTTTATGATACCGTAGCAAGCTCCTCGGCAGCCACCGTCAGCGGCCTGTTCCGGGAGGTGGGAAAGAGTATCGTAAACGATGCCTTTGATACACCGGCCTTCACCGTAGACCTGCTTCTGAAGGACGCCAAGCTGGCCCTTCAGATGACCAAGGATTCCGACGCACCCTCCGTCATCGCGGGAACCGTACAGCTGTACAACGAGATCGCCCATGCAGAGGGACTGGGCATGCAGGACACCAGTGCGCTGTATAAGATTTTCAGCAGACATTACGACAAATTAGCATAAACAATAGTATTAATCACAGAACAAAACAAACAACAGGAGGAAATGACGACGATGAAACTGGATTTTGAATATGGAAACGGCATGATGAGTGCAAACCTGCCCGACAACACCGACGTGTTTATCCCCGGCGAGACCGTGCCGGATCCGCCCTGTCTGCCCCAGGATATGGAATCTCTGGTAGCAGCCACAAGAGAGTCTGTTCGGAACCCCATTGGCATGCCGCCGCTTTCAGAGCTTGCCCATAAGGGAAGCAAGGTTACCATCGTAATCCCGGATATCGTAAAGGGAGGCTGCCAGCCCACCTCGCACCGGAAAGTATCGATTAAAGTAATTCTGGAAGAGCTTTATGCAGCAGGCGTAGAGAAGAAAGACATTCTTCTGATCTTCTCCAATGGTCTGCATCCGAGAACCACCGTTCCCGAAGCAAAGCAGATCCTGGGAGATGAGCTCTTTAACGAGTTCTACTACAGCGGTCAGATCACCAGCCACGACTCGGAAGACTATGACAATCTGGTAGATTTAGGCTGCACGGATCGCGGCGACCGCGTCATCATGAACAAGGCCGTATACGAGTCTGACGTAGCGATCCTTATCGGACATACACAGGGAAATCCCTACGGAGGCTACTCAGGCGGCTACAAGCACTGCACCACCGGTATCACCCACTGGAGATCCATCGCAACCCATCATGTACCGGACGTTATGCACAGAGCGGACTTCACACCGGTATCCGGCCACAACCTGATGCGTACCAAGTTCAATGAGATCGGTATGCACATGGAGAAGTGCATGGGCAAGAAGTTCTTCTGCTGCGACGCAGTACTGGATACTTATTCCCGTCAGATCGCCATCTTCTCCGGATACGCAAAAGAGATGATGCCCGCGTCCTGGGAAGTGGCTGACAAGCGTACATATGTACCCTGGGCGGAAAAGAAGTACGATGTGGTCGTATTCGGTATGCCCCAGAACTTCCACTACGGCGACGGCATGGGAACCAACCCCATCCAGCTGATGCAGGCTCTGAGCGCACAGGTGATCCGCCATAAGAGAGTCATGAGCGACAAGTGCGTATTCATCGTATCTTCTGCCTGCAACGGTTACTTCCATGACGAAAGATGGCCGTACTTAAGAGAGCAGTATGAGATGTTCCAGCATGATTATATGAACATCCTTCCGGATATGAACCGTTACGGCGAGTACTTCGCTACCAACGAGGAATATATCCGTAAATACCGCTTCGCCAACGCGTTCCATCCGTTCCATGGCTTCTCCATGATGTCCTGCGGACACATTGCGGAAATGAACACCTCCGCAATCTACATCGTAGGAGCACAGGAGCCGGGTATCGCAAGAAGCATGGGTCTGAAGACCAGAGCTACCTTTGAAGAGGCACTGGAGGACGCTAAGAAGAAATTCGTGGGACCGAACCCGAATATCCTGGCGCTGCCGAAGACCTTCAAAGTGGGCGCGGTTCATCTGTGCATGAAGGACGAGGGCTATGATGGCTACAACGGCTGCCATGACTGTGGATGCTAATCAGATTCCGGAGCAGTAAAAATCCGTTGAAAACAGTAAGAAGGTGAAACACAGAGCAGAGGTGCTCTGAAAATAAAATTATATAATGGGAGGTATTACAATGAAAAAAGCGATTGCATTGTTGCTGGCGGGAACCATGGCTCTGTCCATGACAGCCTGTGGAGGAGGCGGAGCAGCCGACACCAAGGCAGATGCGGAGACCACAGCCGAGGCATCCGAAGAGGTGACAAAACTGACGGAAGGTCTCACACCCTTTGAAGAGAGACAGACTTTAAGACTTGGCTTCTTCACCGGATCTCCGCTGTCCTATCCGTTTCTGTTTGCGGATAAGCTGGGCGCTTTCGATGCACTGAACATCGATGTGGAGTATGTATGCTTCACCGGCGGACCGGCCATGATGGAGGCAAACGCAGAGTGGGATATGGCATCCTGCGGTCTGGGCGGACTGGCAAACGGTCTCTTCGGTTACGACTTCTCCCTGGTAGACATCACAGATTACGAAGAGAACCTGGCAGTATTCGCAAGAGAAGGCTCTGATATTGCGAAGAGCCCCGAGGACCCGGCAGCCTGGAAGGGCGCAACCATCGTTTACCCGGCAGGAACCACTGTGCAGGCAGTTATTGCGAAATATTTGAACAACATGGGACTGACCCTGGCAGACGTGGAGAGCGTAAACATGGACAACTCCAACGCTTTAACCGGCTTCAACGGCGGTACCGGTGATGCTCTGGGATGCTGGAACGCCATCGCCCTTTCCGCTGAGGATGCAGGCCATGTCCGTATCACTGACTCCGGCCAGCTGGGCATCAAGATGCCCTGCGGTACCTTTGCAAAGAAGGATGTGATGGAGAATAACTTCGACCTGGTCGTAACCGCATGTACCCTGTTCCACAGAGCAACAGAGTGGGTATATGAGTCTGACGACAACATGCAGCAGGCAGCTGACTGGTATCTGGAGCACTGCGACGAGGAAGGCTTCCTGTGCAACGAGGATATCGCCCTTCGTACCATGGAGTGGTACCGCGGACCGTCTGTAGACGAGTGGATCGACCTTTACACCAAGACCAGCCCGGATGACGCAGGCCTTTACACCAAGAGAGAGCTTCTGCAGGCTGAGAAGGACATTCTGGTAGGTCTGGACTTCTTCATCAGCGAAGGCAAGTACACCAACGAAGACCGTACAAGATATCTGGATGACCAGAGAATCGACCCGTCTGTAGCATTAGCTGCAAAGGAACTGTTAGGCAAGTAAGAGCTTTGTAAATGAAAATCCGGTCCGGCACACAAAAAGGACTTCGGACCGTGTGCCGGACCGATTTCTGATTACAGACAGAAAGTAGGGATTATTTTGAATGAGACAACAAATGCTCTGACCAATGAACAGCGTGTAAAGCTGGTTCAGGATCAGAAAAAGAAAATTACTTATCGCGACACCATGCTTTCTATCAGTGGAATTTTGTTCTTCTTTCTGCTTTGGGAGTTTTTTGCAATCAGTGGTATTGTAGACAGTAAAAAACTGACAGATGTATTATCTGTATTAAAGTTATTTATTTTGAAATTCTCAGATCCGAATCCGGATGGAGCGGTTCTGTTAGTCAATGTATGGTCCAGTCTGGAGGTAGCCCTCTGCGGCTTCGGAATGGCAGTGGTCATCGGCATTCCCCTGGGATGGCTCATGGGATGGTATCGTGGCTTCGACAGCTTCATGAGACCGATTTTCGAGATCATCCGCCCGATTCCGCCGGTATCCTGGATTCCGCTGACCATCGTATGGCTGGGCGTAGGACTTCAGGCAAAAGCATTCATCGTATTCTTTGCCGCCTTTGTTCCCTGTCTGATTAACTCCTATACGGGTATCAAGCAGACTAAAGAGGTGCTGAAAAATGTGGGAAAGACCTGTGGAGCTTCCTATTTCACTATATTCTGGAAGGTAGGTATTCCCTCATCCATGACCATGACTTTCGCAGGCGTCAAGGTAGCCATCGGAAACGCGTGGGCGACCCTGGTAGCAGCGGAAATGCTGGCATCCTCCAGCGGTCTGGGTTACATGATTCTGATGGGACGTTCCTACGGCCGCGTGGACCTGGTTATCATGGGTATCGTGGTAATCGGAGTTCTGGGCGTTATCATTTCGGCACTCATTAATCTTCTGGAAAATGCAGTATTGGGGTGGAAAAAACTATGACAAAGAACAAACAGCAAATCTTAAGCGCTGCAGAGATCCGAGAGAAGCGTCTGCAGATGTTATACAAAATATTACCGATTATCTCAGTGCTGCTGCTGATTGGCCTGTGGCTGCTGGCATCCTCCGGCGATTCGGATTTCCCGTCGCCCTCTGAGGTGTGGGAGAGAACCAGGGCACTGTTTCTGAAACCCATTAAAAAACGTACTCTCATCGGTCATGTGAGCGTCAGCCTCCGCCGTATCGGCCTGGCGCTGCTCTTTGACTGGACCGCAGGTATCGCCTTTGGTGTACTCCTGGGCTGGTGCCCGAGAGCGAGAGCTTTCTTCGGACCGCTGTTCAATGCGTTCCGTGCCGTTCCGCCTCTGGCGTGGATTCCGCTGATTACCCTGTGGTTTGGTATCGGCGAGTTCCCGAAGATCCTTATCGTTATCTTTGGATCCCTGGCCTGTATCGTCGTAAATGTAGAAGCCGGTATGAGCAGCGTGGAAAAAATGTATCTGGATGTGGGAACCGTATTTAACGCCACACCGAGACAGCGTCTGATGAAGATCGCATTCCCCTCCGCTCTGGACGCCATTTTCGCGGGCGTAAGAACCTCCACCAGTGCAGCCTGGATGGTAGTACTTGCGGCAGAGATGCTGGGTGCAGACGCGGGCGTCGGCTTCCTGATTTCCAGAGGTATGGATTCTCTTGATATGCCGCTTGTACTGACAGGTATGATCGCAATCGGTCTCGTAGGAGCACTTCTGGCTATTATTACACAATTTGCAGAAAGGATGATCTGTCCATGGACGAGAAGAAAAAAATCATTTTAAAGCTGGAAAACATCTGCCAGAGTTATGTAGTAAAAGACGGAGTCAAGGATGCGGTAGACAATGTTTCTCTGGAAATCTATAACAATGAGTTCCTGGTAATCCTGGGACCCGGCTACTGCGGCAAGACCGTACTGATGAATATGATCGCGGGTCTGGAGAAACCCGTAGGCGGTAAAATCTATCTGGACGGAGAGGAAATCCACGGAAGTGACAGCCGTATCGGCATGGTATTCCAGTCCCTGAACCTGATGCCCTGGCGGACAGTTATGGCCAACGTGGAGTTCGGCCTGGAAATCGCCGGAGTAAGCAAGGAGGAGCGCCGTAAGACCGCCCAGAAGTATATCGACCTGGTGGGCCTGACCGGATTCGAGAATTCCTATCCCCATGAGCTTTCCGGCGGTATGAAACAGCGTGTGGGTATCGCCCGGGCCTATACCAATAACCCGGAGATCCTGCTGATGGATGAGCCCTTCGGACAGCTGGATGCCCAGACCCGTTACGCCATGGAGGACGAGGTCCTCCGTATCTGGGAGCAGGAGAAGCGTACGATTATCTTTGTAACCAATAACATCGAGGAGGCTGTCTACCTGGCAGACCGAATCGTGGTTCTGAGTAAATGCCCGGCGAAGGTAAAGGCGATCTATGATCTGAAGGATCTGCCGCGTCCGAGAAATATGACGGATCCGGAATTCCTGAAGGTTCGCAGCGAGATTTCGGACAATACAGATCTGGCACTGTAAGCAGGAGGAGGAAGAGACTATGGACAAGAACGAAGATATCAAGGTCCGCGTGGACCATCTGACAAAATATTTCGGAAGCCTGCATGTACTGGATGATGTATCCTTCAATATCAAAAAGGGCGAGTTCCTCTGCGTGGTAGGCCCCACAGGCTGTGGCAAGACCACATTCCTGAATCTGCTGACCAGAATCTACATGCCTACCCAGGGCGAGCTGTATATCGACGGCGAGCCGGCGGATCCCAAGAAGCACAGTATCTCTGTCGTATTCCAGGAGCCGTCCTCCATGCCCTGGCTGACAGTAGAGAAGAATCTGCGCTTTGGTCTGGAGATCAAGAAGCTGCCCAAGGATGAGATCGACCGCCGGGTGGAGAAGATCATGGATCTGATGGGACTGCAGGAGTTCCGCAACAGCTATCCACATCAGCTTTCCGTATCCACAGCCCAGCGTATCATCATCGGCCGCGCTTTTGCCATGCAGCCGGACCTTCTACTGATGGATGAGCCCTATGGACAGATGGATATCAAGATGCGTTATTATCTGGAGGACGAAGTTATCCGTCTCTGGAAGGAAATGGGTACCACCGTGGTATTTATCACCCATAATATCGAGGAGGCCACCTATCTGGCAGAGCGGGTTCTGATTCTGACCAATAAGCCGGCAAAGATCAAAGAGGAAGTACATATTGATATGCCCCATCCCCGTGACGTAACGGCGCCTGATTTCATCGAGATTCGTAACCATATCACAGATCAGATTAAATGGTGGTGAGGTAACCGGTGGTATATCTTATATTTTTTATCGTATGTTTCCTGGCGTCCGTCATCGGAGCCATCTGCGGCATCGGCGGCGGAGTGGTGATCAAACCGGTACTGGATGCCATCGGAATCCTGGACGTGGAAGTTATCAGCTTCCTGTCCGGCTGTACCGTTCTTTCCATGACGACTTATTCGGTGTTGAAGGGGAAGCTGAGCGGTACGTCGAAAGTGGATCAGAGGACGGGCATGCCCCTGGCTCTGGGAGCTGCCGTGGGTGGACTACTGGGAAAGGCCATGTTCTCCTGGGTGCTCGCGGTGAGTCCGGATAAGAACCGGGTAGGAGCCATTCAGGCAGGGTGCCTGATGCTGATTACCGTGGGAACCCTGGTGTATACCATATTTAAAAGCAAAGTAAAAACACTTCATATCAGCAACATGATCTGCTGTGCTGTCATCGGTATGGTGCTGGGAATTATGTCGTCCTTCCTGGGAATCGGCGGCGGCCCCATCAATCTGGTGGTGCTATTTTTCTTCTTTTCCATGACCACGAAGACAGCCGCAGAGAATTCCCTCTATATCATATTCTTCTCACAGATCGCCAGTCTCCTGTCGTCGCTCATAAAGGGAAACGTGCCGGAGTTCGGTATCGGTCTCCTGATTCTGATGGCAGGGGGAGGCATCTGTGGTGGAATCGCAGGAAGAGCCTTGAATAAAAAGCTTCCGGATCGGACAGTGGATAAGCTGTTTATGGGCATCATGGTCGTGATTATCTTTATTAATATCTACAATATATGGAAATTTATGGGGTAACAGAAAAGTATGGCAGAATATTTCCGATATATTCTTTTCTTTATCACTATCTTTATCTCAAACACCATTCAGGTCATAACAGGATTCGCGGGTGCCATGCTGGCCATGCCGCCCTCGATCCGCCTGATTGGGGTGGGACCGGCCAAGGCCATCGTCAGTATCGTCAGCGGCGCCAGCTGCGTCTATGTGGCGGTCCGCTATTGGCGGGACATCAATAAAAAGGAGCTTCTGAAGATCCTGGCCCTCATGGGAATTGGCATGTATACGGGCATCCGTCTGTTTTATATGCTGAAGCTGGATATCCTGCTTAAGCTCTATGGTGTGATTATTATTCTTATCGCGCTGAAGAAGCTGTTTGTGAAAAAAGAGATTCAGATGCCGCCTGCGGTCCTGTATCTCTGCCTGGTGATGGCAGGCATGATTCACGGCATGTTTATTTCCGGCGGCTCCTTCCTGGTGGTGTACGCAGTCTGGGCCCTCCATGAGAAGCAGGAGTTTCGGGCTACTGTGTCAGCGGTCTGGGTGGTATTGAACTCCTTTCTGCTGTACGACCATTATCAGGCCGGATATTTTACAGCGCAGACGGGAAGGATTCTTGTGATTTCTGTGCTGCCGTTTCTGATGGCGGTCTGGCTGGGAAATCAACTGGTTCAGAAAATTTCAGCGGAGAAATTTCTGCTGTTGACTTATATTTTGCTACTGGCGTCAGGTGCTGTAGCTGTATTATAATATAAAAGATACGGAAAAACACAGAAAGGAAGCGGTGAGACTTATGGGCACATTACATGAAAAGCTTGCTTTGCTGATGAAGAATCTGGAAGACATGGAAAGCGTCGCAGTGGCATTCTCCGGCGGCGTGGATTCTACTTTTCTGATGAAAGCGGCGCACAAGGCGCTGGGAGACAAGGCGGTAGCCGTTACGGCGCGTTCCCACGCCATTCCCGAGAGAGAGTGGAAAGAGGCGGCGGAGCTGGCGAAGGCGGAAGGCATCCGTCATGTAATGTTTGATTTCCCGGAGTGCGACTTAAAAGAGTTCGCACAGAACCCGCCGGATCGCTGTTACTACTGCAAAACGGCCATCCTGGGAAGAATGTGGGAAGTGGCGAAGCAGGAAGGCGCAGCGGAGATCGTAGAAGGAACCAACGCGGATGACGAGGGCGATTACCGTCCCGGCATGCGTGCGGTAAAGGAGCAGAAGGTAAAGAGTCCGCTGAAAGAGGCAGGACTTACCAAGGCGGAGATTCGGGAGCTGTCAAAGGAGTGGGGACTTCCCACCTGGGAGAAACAGTCTGCGGCATGTCTCGCGTCCCGTTTCGCTTACGGCGAACCCATTACCGTAGAGAAATTGAAGCAGGTAGAACGGGCAGAGGAGTATCTGCGCGGACTGGGCTTCGGACAGCTGCGCGTGCGGGTTCATGGCAATCTGGCCAGACTGGAGCTGACCGGAGAGGATGTGGAGAAGGTTTTTGCATCCGGGCTGAGAGAAGAGATTGATCAGACTCTGAAGGGACTGGGATACGCTTATGTGGCCCTGGATCTGAAAGGTTATCGTATGGGCAGCATGAATGAGGTGCTGACCAAAAAGTAAAGAGATAAAATAAACGGCAAAGGAGACGGCTTTATGGATGTGACCAGACTTTTGACACAGGTAAAAAATAATGAGATTAGCATAGAACAGGCGGAGGCAGAACTGAAGAATCTACCCTATGAGGATCTCGGATTTGCCAAGCTGGATCATCACCGTAAGGTCCGTCAGGGCTTTGAGGAAGTGGTATACTGTCAGGGGAAGACCACAGAGCATCTGGTGAAGATCTACCAGACGCTGGCGGGAGAGGGCATCGATGTGCTGGGCACCCGGGCCACCAGAGAGCAGTATGAGGCTGTACAGGTCGTTCTGCCGGAGGCAAAATGGGATGAAGTATCCCGGATCCTGAAAGTGGAAAAAAGAGAAAAGGAACTGAAGGGCCGCATCGTGGTATGCACGGGCGGAACCGCGGACGTTCCGGTGGCGGAGGAAGCCGCTCAGGTGGCGGAGTTCTTCGGCACGAAGGTCACGAGGCTTTACGATGTGGGCGTGGCGGGCATTCATCGTCTGCTGTCCAATATGCCGGCCTTTGAAGACGCCAGCTGCGTGGTGGCTGTGGCCGGTATGGAAGGAGCCCTGGCGGGCGTGGTAGCCGGACTGGTGGACGTGCCGGTTATCGCGGTTCCCACCTCCGTGGGCTATGGAGCGAACTTCGGCGGCGTGTCTGCCCTGCTTACCATGCTGAACTCCTGCGCCAACGGTATTACGGTGGTGAACATCGACAATGGCTACGGAGCTGCCTATGTGGCCACACAGATTAACCGACTGTCGCTGGGACAGAAGAAGCAGGAGGATGAGACTCATGAGTGATGGAAATACCTTATACCTGGAATGTCGTTCCGGAATCAGCGGAGATATGACAGTGGCGGCCCTTTTGGATCTGGGCGCTACGGAGGAGAATCTGAGGGTATCCCTGGCGAAGCTGCCGGTGGATGGTTATGAGCTTTCTTTTAAGAGAGTATTCAAGAACGGCCTGGAAGTTCAGGACTTTGATGTGATACTGGAGCAGGAGGTTCCGGCACACAGTCATGATCACGACCACGCGCATCATGAGCATAGTCATGAGCACCCGCACGACGGGGAGCATACCCATGACCACGATCACGGACATGTACACGACGAGGCCCACAGCCACGGCGACTTGCCCGCCCACGTACACCGCAGCTGGGCCGGCATCGAGAAGATGCTTCTGGAAGCGGATCTGAAGCCCCGGGTGAAAGCGTTATCCCTGCAGATGTTCCGCACAGTGGCCGAGGCCGAGGCCAAGGTACACGGTCGTTCCATTGACGAGGTTCACTTCCATGAGGTGGGCGCTGTGGATTCCATTGTGGATATTGTGGGCACTGCCATCTGTCTGGATGAGCTGAATGTGGATAAAGTCGTAGTTTCAGAACTGACGGAGGGCTGCGGACACATCCGCTGCCAGCACGGCATCCTTCCGGTGCCCGTCCCGGCGGTGCTGGAAATCGCGGCCGCCCACGGTCTGACCTTCCGCCAGATCGATCAGGAAGGGGAAATGGTAACTCCCACAGGAGCCGCCATCGCGGCCCTCTCCGAGGGAAGAATCCCGGAAGCCTACCGGGTGAAAAAAATAGGCATGGGCGCAGGAAAGCGCGTTTATAAGAATACAAATATTCTGCGGGCGATGTTGATTGAAGAGAGATAAATTATACGATTTCAATATCATCGTCGTGAAGCATCAGAAAAGCCAGTGTAAAAATGACACTGAAAAATTCCGTGGGAATGGTGTCATCCAGTACATGGATCTCCTTTGTGATTCCGGTCATCCGGGTGAGAAAAGCGATTTCCTGATGCTCCAGTGATACTTCGAATTCGCGGTGGGGAGTCTGGGTTATACTCAGGTCTCCCCATTTTGTATCTAGTGTCAGCGCACAGGCCATGGGCGGCTGCAAAAGCGAGGTACACTGCTGGTATTGCAGCTGTGTATCTTCGACAGAACCGTCGTTATAGTTCAGAAAAATGTGATCATTTTTCTGCTCGATCTGGACAAAGAACTCTCCGGAAGCATTTAAAACGGAAAGCTGTTTGGCGTGGGTCAGATTTTTTCGGATTTGTCCCACAAGCTTCATATCCTCCGTGTAAAGTTTATAGTTGTTTATATAATATTTTGCAATGATTTTCATACGAATACTCCTTGTATAAATGAGAGACCTGTTTTCATAATACCGGCCAGGATCATAACCACGATAGGATTCATTTTGCATTTTTGCAGGAGCACTATGCAAATGAGAAAAATGAGCACCAAACTCCAGCGGGTATTGGTAAAGACAATCGCAGCGGAGCTCCCCCAGAATGCAGTAATCAGGATGGAGATGCCTGCCGAGGCCACCAGGGCTACAACTGCAGGACGCAGGGTATCGAGAACACTCTGCAGTGCAGAGAGATTCCGGTACCGGAGATACAAGAACGCAATGAGGGTCACAATGATACAAGATGGCAGGATACATCCCATAGTTGCGACAATCGCCCCTGGAATTCCGGCAATTTTCAGCCCCACAAACGTGGCGGAATTAATAGCGATAGGTCCGGGGGTCATCTGGGAAAGTGTGATGAGATCCGTAAATTCCGTCATAGAAAGCCAGTGATGTCCAGTCACAACCTGTTCCTGAATCAGCGGCATGGCTGCATAACCGCCTCCGAAGCTGAAGGCGCCGATTTGCAGGAAGCTAAGAAAAAGTTCAAAATAAATCATGCCGCAGAAGTCCTCCTTTTCCGATAGAAAGCTTTCGTAATTCCAAGCAGACCACAGGCCAGAATGATGTAGATTACATTGATCTGAAGGATGCAGGAAGCCAGAAAAGCAGCCAGCATAACACAGTTGGAGAGAAGACTGTGACTGTGGAGCACACCGTCGGCCATTTCGTATACAACAGCGGCAATGACTGCGCCGACGCCGGCCTGCATACCTTCCAGCATCTGGCTCACAAGAAAGCTGTCGCGGAATGTGGTATAGAAGGCGGAGACGACAGATAAAATCACAAAAGGCGGAAGAATAGTTCCCAGAATAGAAACCAAGGCTCCGGCCAGGCCAGCCAGCTTATATCCTATCACAATTGCGCCATTGACTGCAATAGCGCCAGGTGAGGACTGGGCAATTGCTACCAGGTCAAGCATTTCATCCTCTTCAATCCAATGATAGCCGTCCACAAATTTTTTCTTCATAAGTGTCACAATTACATATCCGCCGCCGAAGGTAAAGGCACTGAGATATAGGGTCGAGATAAATAGTTTCAGTAAAATATTTTTTTTCTCGGGCATGCAGTTTTCCTCCCTTATTTCTGCCAATCGTTTCATGATAAGTCCTGTTATTTATTCCGAAAAACAGTATATGAAATGTTGACGCATATGTAAAATAGTATTATTTTATAATTATCATAATAAAAATATTATAAAGGAAATAAGGGAATCAGGATGACACTGAGACATATGAAAATTTATGTAGCAGTCTACAGGCATTGTAATGTGACCAGGGCAGCGGAAGAGCTTCACCTGGCGCAGCCGTCTGTAAGTCTGGCCATTAAGGAGCTGGAAGAATACTATGGAATCCGGTTGTTTGAGCGCATGGGACGCAGGATTCTGCCGACGGAAGGCGGAAAGGAGTTCTTCGGCTATGCGCTGCATATCGTTTCTTTGTTTGACGAAATGGAGCAGCGCGTCAAAAACTGGGACGCTGTCGGGAACGTACGGATCGGAGCCAGTATTACCATCGGAACACAGATTCTTCCGGATTTGCTTCAGCAGCTTCGTGTACAGGCGCCAGAGGTGCGAATAGAAGTCGCAATTAATAAATCTGATGTAATTCAGCAGAAGGTACTGGAGAATGGTGTCGATATCGGATTGATCGAGAATCAGATTCCCCATCGTGATCTCTGCACAGTTCCATTTATGCGGGATAACCTTTGTGCAATCATTCCTCCGGGTCATCCGCTGGAATTTGAAAAATCCGTAAGCCTGGAACAGTTGGCGGAATATCCGTTTTTGATGCGTGAGAGAGGAAGCGCAGGCCGGGAAATTTTGGACGGCTGTTTTGAAATGAAGCAGCTGAACGTACATCCTATGATGGAGAGTGCCAGTACCCGGGCCATCGTCAGCGCGGTGGCCAGACGAATCGGCGTGGCAGTGCTTCCTTATCTGCTGGTAAAAAAGGATATTCAGGAAGGACGTGTCCTGCAGTTGCAGTTGACAGAGCCATTGGAACGGAATCTGAATATCGTATATCACAGAAGCAAATACCTGACCGGTAATATGAACACTTTTATTGAGTTATGTAAACAATACGGAGAGGAGATCGGCCATGAGTAAGAATACATTATATCTGGAATGCTACGAGGGAATCACCGGGAAAATGGTGCTGGAGGCGCTGAAAGAGCTGGCGGGCGGCGTGGAAGCAGAAGAAGGATCCATGCAGGGAGAGATTCTTACACAGATAGACAGCCTCATGGAAACATTACAGATAGAAAAAATCACAGCTTCTCCAGTTTGGTCCGATAAAGGTCCTACTGACGCCGCAGGTCTGGCAATCGCAGCCCGCTCCTGCGGAGAGCGGCCGGAGCGGTTTATCGTGAAAAAGGTCGGCTTGGGAAAAAGCTATGTGAACCTATCAAACGGCACCCGCGCCATCAGAACTCTCCGGGCCATGCTCATTGAAGAGGAACAGGGCAGCGACCTCTGGATGCTGGAGAGCAACATTGACGATTGCTCCGGCGAGATCATGGGCTACACCCTTGAGCTTCTCTTTGACGCCGGAGCCCGGGACGCTTTTTTTACCCCCATCTTCATGAAGAAAAACCGCCCTGCCTATAAGCTGTCTGTTCTCTGCACCGAGGATCGGATCCGCGCTATCGATGAAATCCTCTTCCGGGAGACCACCACCATCGGCATCCGCCGCTACCGGGTGGAGCGGGAGGCCCTGAAGCGGCGCTTTTTTGAAGTAGAGCTCCCCGACGGCACCGTCCGCATCAAAGCCTGCCAGCTTCCAGACGGCGCCACCGAAAAACGTTACCCCGAATACGAAGATATAAAAAAGATCGCCCGGGAAACGGGGCGATCCTATCGGGAAGTCTATGAGGAGGCGAAAACGGAAGCCGAGAAAGTATCAGACGGATTCGCTTAGGAAAGAGCCATCAAAACAGCCCCGGAAACCCGGGGCCGTACGTTTTGCGATTTACACCGTATGCGTCCGCACCAGCTTTACCATGGTGCCGCCGAGCAGGAACAGGGCAATCAGGTTCGGGATAGACATCAACCCGTTAAAGGTATCCGCCACACCCCACAGCAGACCCAGGTCCACCGTAGCGCCCAGAATCGCCACAGCTGAATAAACCACCATAAAAGGCTTATTTACTTTGGAGCCAAACAGGAATTCAATACAGCGGGTGCCATACAGTCCCCATCCGATGATGGTAGAGAGAGCAAAGCAGCACAGAGCCACCGCGGTAAAGATGGATACCCAGCTTCCATAAGTGGAGGTAAAACCGCTGATGGTCAGCTCCGCGCCTGCCGCCGCGCCGAAGCCGATGGGCACGCCGCTGCAGAGAATAACCAGAGCCGTCATAGTACAGATGAGAATCGTGTCCATGAATACCTCAAAGATACCGAAGTACCCCTGATCCACAGCCACGCTGGTGTCCGCCGCCGCATGGGCAATGGAACCGGTACCGAGGCCGGCCTCATTGGAGAAGATACCGCGTGACACACCGTTCTTCATACTCAGGAAGAACGTACCCACCGCGCCGCCAGTGACGGCGGAGGGAGTAAAGGCACCCTCAAAAATCGAAGCAAGGACCGCAGGTACATGCCGGATATTCAGGCTGATAACGCCCATGGCCAGAATAATATAGAACAGGGCCATAAAGGGAACCAGCCGCTCGGTTACCTGACCGATGCGTTTGATACCGCCCAGCAGAATCATTGCCACCAGGACTGCGATGACGATACCGATGATCAGATTCATGGTCTGAATAAATCCATCCGAAGCGGAAACATAACTGAGCACCGCTGTGTCGATGGCAGTAGTAATCGTATTGACCTGAGTGGCGTTGCCGGTACCGAAGACGGTCAGCACGCCCAGGATCGCGTAGATGCAGGCCAGCCACTTGAACCTGGGGCCCAGACCATTTTTAATATAGTACATGGGACCGCCGACCCAGTCGCCTTTCTCATTCTTCTCCCGGAAATGAACCGCCAGGGTCACCTCGGAAAACTTGGTACACATACCCAGCAGGGCGGAGCACCACATCCAGAAAACAGCACCCGGGCCGCCCAGGGCGATGGCTCCGGCCACACCTGCGATATTGCCTGTGCCCACGGTGGAGGCCAGGGCCGTACAGACCGCCTGGAAAGGAGTAACCGCGCCGTCGGAGGCTCCTTTTTTATGGAAAAGCTTACCCAGGGTAACCTTAAAGGTATAGCCGAACTTCCGGAACTGAATAAAACGGGTACGGAAGCTCAGATACAGACCGACGCCGATGATACAGACCATGGCCGGGATACCCCAGACAAAGCCGTTCACAGCGCTGTTAATACGTTCGATGGTTTGCAGCATAACACAAAATCTCCTCACAAATAAAATGACGGCAACCGTGTGCCGCAATTATTTTTATTTTATCATAGATACCTCTGGAATGCGAGAAATTATTTCGGAAATAGAAATTAAGAACCGAAAAAATTAATGTATAATTTCAAAAAAACAAAAATCACCAAAATCAAAGAGGAAAGATTTCCGGTATAGAAAATATTGCAATTTTCAAAAAAATGTGTAAATATTATTCTGTATGCTATTCTGGCATTATTAGCAGAAAAATGACGGAAAAAGCAACTGAGGGGAAGAAAACATCCGAGTCACAGGTGATAAATATATGAAAGACAGAAAAAAAGGGTTTACTCTGACGGAACTGATGGTGGTTCTGGTCATTATGGCGATCATCGCAGCCATAGCCACTCCACTGTTTCTACGCTACTGGAGAATGGCGGAGTTCCGGAAGAACGAATCAAATGCGAGGACGGTTTATCTGGCGGCAGAATCCAGACTGACCTGGTACCGCTCCTCGGGGCAATGGGACGCGTTTAAAAAGAAAGTGGAGGCCGAGGGTATCCCGGCGGACGGCGTCTTTAACGATCCGGAGCGGAACAACCGGATCTATGCCATTACTATGGACGCGAACACATACGGAACAGAAAGCGCAGAGAAAAATCCGGTACTGGAGCTGCTGGATGATTCAGCCTATGATAAGGAGACCCTGAACGGAGCCATTGCCATCGAGATCGATGTGGAGTCCGGCCAGGTCTATTCGGCGTTCTACGGAACCAGGTGTAAGGGCCTGACTTATGAGGCCTCCGACACAGATCATTGTCTGACCATGCGGGAGCGGAGCTACGACAGCAGGAAAGAGCGGCTTCTGGGATACTATTCTGTGGAGGATACGGTGAATGTGGTGAACCTGGATCCGGTCCGGCTGCGGATCATGACCATCAGTCTTCTGAACAGCGAGAAGCTGTCCCTGAACTGGTCCTCCAATGCGGGCAGCGCCCTGGACGTAAGCTACGAGATCGCATTCTATAAAAGCAGCGATTCTGCCCAGCTGTTCAGTCTGGTTTTATCGCCCTTTGATATGAGATCCGATGGCTGGGACGGAAAAAGCGGCGGCTCCTCCGAGCTGGCCAGCCTGGAGCTGAAAGCAGCCGACGGAACCGGCAGGGGCTCCTGGAGCTTCCCGGTGACCTGCACCGAGGGCAAGTATTCCCTGGTGCTGGACGCCATGATGTCTGCGAAGCTGTGCGCTGCCCTGGAGGCGGGTGGGGAGGATCTGGCCAGAACCAGCAGCACCAGCATTCTCCGTCTGGCAGGCGTAGCGTCAGCTCTGCAGAACGAGCAGAATATCTACGCTACAGTTAAGGCAATTCCTTACGCGGGAACGGGAACCGTACATACAGATATGGAGTACCGGGACAGCGAGCCCGTTACCTCCAATACGGCGAACACCCTTTACGGGGACAAAACCAGCGGAACCGCCGTGCAGATCAGCGCCTTCCGTCATCTGTCAAATATCCGTTACCGCAGTGGCAGTCAGGCGGATACTTATACTCTGACAGCCAAGAATATGGACTGGGCTTCCGTGGGAACTGGTCTTTATGATCTGACTTCCGTAGGCGGAGGCATACAGCTGCCTGCCTGGTGCGATAACGGCAATGCGGTGAATGACTTCCCCACGGTACCGGAGCTGCAGAAGAACGCAAAGCTTACGGGAAATGGGGACAAGACCCTGGTATCGAATCTGAAATTGGGCAGAAAGTCCGTCCTGAATGATGCGGAAGCAGACGCCTTTCAAGCGGGAGGGGCAGTCAAAGCTGCCTATCTGGGTCTCTTCGGTCAGATATACGGAAGCGTAGAAAATGTGACTTTGAAAGATCCGACGTTGGAGCTGATCACCGATAAGGAGAATTCTTATACCGGTTTAAAAGGGATCGGTATCCTGTCCGGCTACAGCAGAGGTAAGCTGACCGGGATCACTGTGGACGCAAAAAAGACAGAAACTATAACGGCAGATGCCGGGAATAAGGGAACGGTATACGTGGATCTGGGAGACTCCGGTTCCCGGGCGGCCGTGGGCGGCATCACAGGCGTGATAGCAGATAGAACAGCTGCGGGAAGCGGCTTCTCCGGTCTGAACGGAGTGATTTTCCAGGATCTGACCATGGATGGCACCATGCGCGTGGAGCTTCCTGCGGATAAAGGAAGTCTATCGGATGAAAAGGCACAGAAAAAGATCAATTACGGTATCGGCGGTATCGCAGGCTTTGTCTGGCTGAATAACAGCGTCGCGGAAAAGAGCCGTCTGGAAGACTGCGCGAACCATGCGGATATCTCCGGCAGCGTATTCACGGGCGGTATCGTGGGACGGCTTATGGGAACCATAGGAAACGGAACTACAGGCAGCTATCAGGACCGGGCGGATGTGTTGGACTGCAGCAACGACGGCCTGATTCTCAGTACCGAGGATGCGGCCGCAGACGCCCTGACCGGACATTACTTTGGCGGCATTGTGGGCTACGGGTATGAGAGCGTTATCCACGGAGCCACGGCGGCCTCCGGCCGGGACAGCAGCTTTTCCTATGATGAGAGCAAAAAGTTCCTGCTGAAGGGCAGCTATGTGGGCGGCATCATCGGTTACGGCGATGCCACCGTGATCAACAACTGTTCCACCCGGCGACGGGGTTATGTGCTGGGCGCAAAGTATGTGGGCGGTATCGCAGGCGGCCTGGGCAGCGACATCGCTGAATCTATCCGCGCAGACGAAAACGTATCTGTTACCACCAATGCCAGCTACATCATCGGTCTGAGCTATGTGGGTGGTATTACCGGAAGAAATGATAGTGGCGTAGTGTTGAAAAACTGCGTCAATAACGGCGTGGCGGCCTGCTATGAGAAGTACGCAGGCGGTATCGTTGGTTATAATGAGAACGGAGCGGAGATTCAGGACTGTACCAGCTATCTGTCCGATTATGACAGCTCGGTCTTCAACATGATTGTGAAAAAATGGAAAGCCACCGGCGACTACGCGGGCGGCATCGCCGGTTATAATAACGGTTCCATCCGGTTTTCCAAAGACAGCGAAGCCATCACAGTCAAATCCGTATCCAGTATCGTGGTGGGCGGTGACTATGTGGGCGGTATCGCCGGATTCAACGATGTGAAAGGTACACTGGACGTGCATTATACCCTTATCGGCGGCCAAATCTACGCCTATGGCAATGGAGCAGGTGGTATCTTCGGCCTGAACGCGTCGGAAAGTGTGTTGGAGCAGGAGCTGACCGTAAAACCCAAAAGTGTGGAAGGAAATTACTGCGTGGGTGGCCTCATCGGCGCGAATATCGTGGATCTGTCCAAAGATCGGATTATGGATAAATTCCGCTCGGATAACTCCCTGGGTTCTATCACAGGCCGGGCCTTTGTGGGCGGTATCATCGGATATCAGAGAACCTATACGGCAGCCCAGCTGAATGGCAAGGCTGTGGAGACTCTGATGCCCAATCTGCAGGACGGTACCCATGTACCGAAGGAGACCCTGCGTTCCGCCAATGGATATTGCCTGACCATCAAAGGAAAGGACGACGCTGCCGTAAATAATATCCCCATTGCAGCCGGCTGGTACGCAGGCGGCGTGGTGGGATATTGTGAGAGGGACAGCTATCTGATCTTGAAGAATTGTAAGAATACAGGGAATCTGTCCCTGGCCTCCGGCGTGGGAGAAGGCGACGGCGTTTCTCTGGGAGATTTTGTGACCAGTAGCGAGGTGGGACGAAGCCTATCTGCGGACGCAGGAAAGACCCGGGTGCATTTCGTGGGCGGTATCATCGGTGTGAATCTGGAAAATCAGATCATCGACCACTGCACGAATACGGGCAACATGTCCGGCAGTGTGGGGATCGGCGGTATCGTGGGCCTGAACGCAGGCTATATCTATGACTGTACCTTAAGCGGAAACTTCGGAAGTGCTTCTTTAAGCTATCTGGGCGGTATCACGGCCCTGAATATCCACAGCGCCGATGGAACCAGAACCTATGAAGGAAAAACCTATACCACCGGAACGGTAGAGAACTGCAGCACCGCAAAGGGACGCACCATTTCCGGTAACAGCGACGTGGGCGGCATCGTGGGCTGGAACCTGGACGGCGGCATCCTGAAGGACAATACCAGCGCGGCCAATGTGACAGGCAGGGGCGATTACGTGGGGGGCTTTGCCGGACGGAACAGAGGACTGCTTCAGCTGAAAGCGGCGGAGGCGGCTTCCGACAGCAAGACTGTACAGAGCAGCCAGGGCCAGGGTATCGGCGGTATCGTGGGAATCAACGAAGCATCCGGAGCCATCCGGGTGACCGGAACTGCCGACGCCAACGGAGAGCTGGTCGTCATCGGAAAGGGCGTCACGGTCACAGGGCGGAAAAATGCAGGCGGCATCGCCGGAATCAATCTGGGAACTCTGGGCGACAGCAGCGGTCCGGCTCTCACCAGCAGCGCCAAACTGGTACGCGCCTCCAAGGGCATGGCAGGCGGCGTGGTGGGAGCCACTAGCGGCAATCTGATCAATGTGGTGAACCGTTCCGAACTGGTAACGGCAGACGAGGGAACCGCAGGCGGCATCACCGCAGTGAACACCACCGGAAAGACGGTCAGCAGCTGTAAGAATTACGGCCCGGTCAGAAGCAGCAACGGTTACGCGGGCGGAATCGTGGCGGATAATAAGGGAACCGTGGCGGACTGTACCGTGGCGGGCACCGGATCCGGCGCCAATGTAACCCGTACCGAGATCTATAGCCGTGGCGTGGATTCCATCGGCGCTATCTGTGCGTTGAACAGCGGTACGGTGAAAAACAGCGTGCCGGGATCCGCAGTGGTTTTACGCGGTTCTGCTGCCATCTACGGCGGTGTCGTAGGAACGAACACGGGAACTGTCACAGATACGACCATGGCACAGATGCCGGAGATCAACAGCACCTCCGGAAATGTGACCGCAGGCGGCGCAGTGGGACAGAATGAAGGAACCGTAAATCATGTAAAAACAGAAGGAATCAGCTTTGCTGACTTCCAGAACTACCGTTATCTGGGCGGTATCGTCGGAACCAACGGGCTGACAAAGGGCGGCGAGAACGGCGCTCTGGTACAGAACTGCGTATTTTCAGGAACTATCCGGGAAAAGAGCGGAGCGGCGGGCAATAGCTACGGCGGCATCGCTGGTATCAACGGCGGCCGTCTGGAGAGCAACAGTGTGGGAAAGCTCACCCTGGACGTTCAGGGCGTGTATACAGCCACCAGCACTAGCACCACGGCAGAGAAGGAAAGCCTCTCCAGCTACGCGGGCGGCATCACCGGAAAGAACGAGCAGTACGGCATCATAAGAAGCTGTACCCTGGAAAACCGGGCGGACAGCAGTCTGACAGCGGCCTATGGTATGCTGGGCGGCGTCACCGGCTTCAATAAGGGCGCCATCGAGCTGTCCGGCAGCAGCGTTACGCCGGACGTGATGACCGACGATGTGCTGAATCAGAGTAAGACTGCCCGGGAGAGACTGTCTCTGCTGGATCAGAAGGCCAGGGCACAGGGCCTGTATGGGGATCAGAATGAGGATTGGGTAAACTGGACCAATAACGCCCAGGTGGAGAATCTGACCTATCATAAGAGCAACAAAAAGGTGTCTGCGGACCGGATGAATATCCGTATGACTACCAATGGCAATCTGGGCGGTATCGCCGCCTACAATGCCACCACCGGTTCCCTGCAAAAGTGCGTATCCGGAAACTGGTTCCTGGTGAACAAGTCCAATACCCTGGGCGTAGGTACCGGCGGTATCATCGGTATGAACGAGTCCGAAAAGAATCTGGGCTATCTGGTAAACGGGGCCTTTGTAGGCCGTCAGCTGACCAATGCGGATACGAACCGTTTCGCGGGCGGCATCATCGGAAACCAGAACAATACCACCACCGGCGGCTGGACCATCAGTTACAGTGTGAATTACGGAACCGTATACTGCTATCGGACCCATTATTCCGGCGGTATCATGGGACAGTGGACCGGAACAGGCGGAACCATCGAGAACTGCAGGAACTACGGAACACTCCAGACCAGCCATCAGGCGGCCTGGGTAGGCGCTTCCGGCGGTATCGTGGCCCAGCTCTACCACGCTTATAAGGATAACGAGTACAATATTATCGGCTGTGGAAACTACGGTAGCATCTATAAAAAGAAAGCGAGCAGCGACGACTCGGGAGCCAACGACAGCGCGGGCATCCTGGGAAATATCACCAATTACGAGATGGCAGCGGGCAAGACAGGAGATCCCTATACGGTGCAGATCCTGGACTGCTTCAATGGGCCGGGCGTGGAGATCTATTCCTCATCCATGGCCTCCGGTATCTTCGGCTTCCTGTCCTGCGACAATGTGGCAGGGAAAGCGAATAATGTAGCGGTACCCCAGATTCGGCGCTCCACAGAGACGACCACCATCCGGATCGAGCGATGCCGGAATTTCGCCCATGTTCTGAAAGGAAACAATTACTATGGCGGAATCTTTGGTGACCGATACGGCGGATGGTCGGATCATACCATTGTCAAAGACAATGTTTCCGTAAATCCCACAAAGGATTATCACAAGGAAAATGGAGACGGACGTTATCCCACTTACGCCAGAGGCATCGGAAACCAGGGCGGAGTCGGCGATATTCCGGCAGAAGACCGGAAAAACAATTACTATGTGGATTATGACTGGGGATATTCTGACGTGGTGATCAGCGAGGACGCGCCCAGTGGAAGCAGCAGCGCGGGAAATGGCTATTATGAGCAGGATATTCAGGGAAAATATACCCATAATCTGTTCTTCATGAAAGATCAGACGAAGGGCGTAAGAACCTTCCTGGCCAGTATTGTGCCCAGAAACTCGAATGGAATGACGACAGTCTACGGTAATTCCGATTACATTGATAAATACGGAAATATCCGGGACGGTTCCGGAAACAAAAAGGGAGAGGTTCTGTACTATGTAGACGCCAAAACCTATTCCCGGTCGGATCTGAGCAGCCTCATTACGGCAGATCCGGAGAACCCGGTATTTGTAAACGCCCGGACCGGCTACTATCGTCTGGAAGGCATCGTGGATAACAAGATTCTGGCCCCTGCCAGCGCCACAGCCAAGGTGGAGGACGGTAAGGTCACCATGGACATTACTCCGGCAGCTCTGCCCGGCTCCACATCCGGCGAGCAAAGCGATCCCTTCCTGTATCGGGTAAGAGTGACCGCCGACGGACAGAGTAAGATTTATAATCTGTATACGGAAAATGGAAGCTTTGAGCTTCCGGCTGAGGCCTCGGGAGAGGTGACCACCATAGAAGTGCAGGCAGTCAGCATGTATGAGGAGGTCGGAGAATCTGACTGGATTACGGCGAAGACTTACGAGATCAGCGAAATCCTTCCGGAACCGGAAGTGCGGGTAGAACTGGTTCCCAATGGGGACGCGGGAAGCAGCGGCAGGTACCATGCATACCGCTTTAAGCTGGAGAATCTGGAGGAGTATAACCGACAGCAGAACGGCGCGTATCTCTACGCCGACTGGCAGGTTATCATCAAAGTGAATGGAAAGACCATCACGCTGAACCGGAATACGCCGGAGGCAGACACGACGATGGAATCGGATGGAGGCTATGTGTTCCAGATGACGGCCCAGGCATCGGATCCCAAGGGAAAACTGACCGCATCCGGGACCATATCCACGCCGGTGGCGTTACCCTGGTATCGACCGGCCATGACACTGAGTTATATGGATGAGTATAACCCGGTTCTGACGAAGAACATTACCGTTACCGGAACCACCCAGGAAGATATGACCATTACGGTAGAGCTGGATGCCACCGGGCAGAAAGGCGTAGATACGCCGCCGGTATACCGGATCGAGATTTTGGGAGACTGGACGGATCAGGATGGAAATCAGACAACGGACGCGGTACTGGCGTCCCGGAATCTGCTGACCGTATCCGCAGGAAAAGCGACAGCCACCTTCACGAATCTGCCGGAATATATCAGCCGGGCAGAGAATATGCGTGTGCGGATCTGGTACGCCATGTCCGGACTGGGCCCGGTATATGCCTATACAGAAGACGTGCCCGAGGCGGAGGCCAATGTAAAAGAACTGACCGACGTAATCACAGAGACTCAGGATGACGGAAGTGAAGCAGAGACAGAGACCTGGAAGTATCTCAGCAGCACGACCCTGAAGAATACGGGAAATTATTTCTCATGGAATGGCCAGGGCCAGTACTTCTGCACTTCTGACCAGCTCTGGACCTGGCTGGACGCGCCGGAGCTTGAGGGTGTGAATCAGACTCTGGAGCCGCAGTATGGAGAGAACGGAGAGCTGAAGTATACCTTCAGATGGATGGGCAGCGCCGCCGCCGACTATCAGGTATCTCTGGCAGGGATCGATGGAGATGGGCGCGAAGTGGTCATCTCCAGTACACAGACCATCAGCGGAAACAGCTGGACTGTGGATGGAGCCGACTGGAATTACACCCAGGTACGCCTGAAGGTGACCCAGGTGGGAGGAACCACGGGTACCGGAACGCTCCGTATCGGACGGGCCAGCACCGGAACCTATAAAGTAAAGCCCCGATTGGAGAGCCCGGCCCAGCCCGGCGTACAGATCGTCAATGAAAACGAACTGATTTATAAGCTCAGCTGGTTGCCCATTACTTCAGAAGAAGGCTGTACCGGCTATCAGCTCTATATCCGTACCCGGGATACAGACGGTAATCTGAGCGCTGCCGCTTTGCTGGGAACAGAGGCCGGTATCGGTGAAAAAACAGAGGCCGGAACCTATGAGGTTACCCGGAATCTGGAGGATTATGCAGGTCAGACGGTGGTGATTTACCTGGTGGCAAAGGCGGATGTGAACGGCGATTATCTGGACAGCCTCTCCGGTATCACCAATGAAGTGGAGATTTCGAACCGGTTGAAAGCGCCGAATATCGACTGGGCCAAGAGCTGGGAGTACACGAGAGACAATCCGACCCGGGCGGAGGACTTCCGGAATACCGATGACGGCGCCAATGGCCTGGAGATCACGGCTACGGCACAGGATGACACCAGTATGCCGCCCGGCGGCAGTGCATATCTGCTGAGAGCCCATATCTATAACTCAGAGGCAGAAGCGGCAAACCCGGATGCCACACCGCTGGCTATTTACCCGGCCTCCTATGAGGCGGACGGCACACCGGTACAGATGGAGCAGACTGCCGATCCGAAGGTCTATGATTACGCGCTGGCGGATCTGCCGCTGAAGTACGCAGGTAAATGGATTGTATTCTATGCCCGGATTTCCTCCGGCGGCGGAAATGTAAGCTCCGCCTGGAGTCAGGCCGGTACGCCCTTCCGTCTGCCCTACGTGAAGCTGGATACACCGGAGCTGAACGGACAGAGCACACAGACCACTGAGGTCAGCGTCAATATTACGGATAAGCCGGGACTGCCGGATACTGTGGAAACCTGGAATACAGAGCGGAATGTGCTGAAGTGGACCGGCGTGGACAGCGCGGATCTCTACCGGCTGGCTCTGAAAGGCTTTAATACGGATCTGGCCGGAGACTACCGGATTCAGGAGACCGAGGAGGTCGCCGAAGACGGAACCGCACAGCAGACTATTGTAGTGCTGCACCGGATGGTGGAGACGGACGACGACGGCAATGAAACAGAAACGTGGATAGAGCTGGAGAAAAAGGCGGCCGATGACGGAAGCCTGCACTTTACCCTGACCGGATATGAAACTACCGTGACCGGAAGCTATACCAGCACCAACGGAACCGGTAACTATTCCATGGATTTGAGCGCCGAGCTGACGGCAGTCCGGGATGCGGATACCGAAAGCTGGTCCTACGAGCTGAAGCTGCCCGACGCCGTAAGGGTGACCGCTAAGGACGGAAGCGCTGTGGAGGCTGTCCGGCTGACGAAGAAGGTCACTTTGCAGGCCGACGTCCGGGATAATCTGGAGGAGCCTTTAAGCGAGGCCTATGTAGAGTCCGAACAGGCGGAGATCAGCTTCCAGCAGGAATAAACGGTAACAGATATAGAAACAAAGAGATGGCAGGAACGGAAAGGAGGAAGCCCATGCGGAAGGACAGATGGATCAGCCTGAAAGAAAATCAGAACAAGGGCGTATCGCTGGCAGTGGTGCTGTGCGTGTCCGCGTTCTTCATTGCGTTTTCCGCGGCGATCCTGTATACAGCAGGGCTCCTCACATCCCAGAGCACCCGGAGACTGGAGCAGGAGCGCAGCTATCTGCTGGCTTCCAGCTACGGGGAGCTGTTGGATACGGAGCTGGAGAAATACACAGATAAAAATGACAGGAACGCAGAGGGAACCTTTTATGCTTTTGTGAACCGGTTCCTGGACAGTGACCTGTATAAAGCTTATGATTCCCAGCTCCCCGAGAGCACCAGCTACGATTATGTGCCCGAGGGAACGAACACGGCAAAACCGTCGGAGAATACGAGCCTGCCCGAGGGGTATGGGAATATCAGTATCCGCCTCCGGAAGGGAGAAAACAGCGCCGATCATGCCGGAGAGAATGGGAATCTCATCGAGGTTACAGGCGGTTCCGCCAACTACACCTCCATCATCGAGGGCATCCAGAATATGTATGTCCGGGAGTATATGGTGCTGGTGGATGTGACTGCTTATTATGGAGATATGGCTTATACCTATACGACCGAGTACACCCGGGAGGAGCAGTACGAGGTGGAGTTCCGGCAGGGGGACGCCCTGATCGTCTGGGATAAGAACGAGAATGTCTGGAAAAAGGGAAGTACAGGAGGAGAGCTCTATGATCCAACGGTGACCGGAGAACCTATCCGCTATACTTTTGACAAGTCTCGAACCCGGTCCAGCCGGTTTGTGAAGAATACCTACACGGAGGGAGGGACTGCAGATGGCTGAGAAGAACAGACGAAACGCCGGGGAGACCCTGGTGGAGGTCATGGCCAGCATCTTTATTTTTCTGATGATGATGGGGATCCTGCAGGGAGCTGTCTCCTACAGCAGCGCGGCTCTGGCCAGAAATAAAGAAATTCGGGCCCGTAATGCGGAGATTCTGGAAAGCCTGGCAGGGGCGGATACGGAAAAGAAGTCCGAGCTGACTTTTCAGTTCCGGGCGTCGAACGCCTCCCTGAGCGTTCTGGGAGACCGGACCTTCGCGGTGGACGCGGAGCTGGCGGAAAAGCAGGCAGGATACACCGATCAAAACGGAGTGCGTCAGAATGTCACCTTCTATCTGTACCGGAAGCCGGGAGGTGATACGCCTTGAGAATAAAAAAAATACTGCGGCAGAAGCAGGGAACTACCCTGGTGGAAATGCTGGCATGTCTGACGCTCATCAGCATCATACTTCTGATGGCGGCCCGGGGCTTAAGCTCCGCCTCCCGGATCTTCCTGCGGCTGCAGAAGACCCAGTACGCCCAGTCCATTCTGGATACAGCCATGACAGAGCTGCGGAACGTGGCAGGAGAGGCCACCGGGTATGTGAAGATTTATGAAAACGGAACCCATATCGCCGGACAGACCGGAACCACCTCGGGCACAGCCCTGGAATTTCTGGACAGCAAGGGGTATGTGAGGCTGCTGACCACAGACGGCTGTGAGGCCACAGAGCTGTACCGGGGAGACGAGGAACTGGGAACAGCGAAAGCGGTGGAGGCAGGAGAACTGCTGACCCGTTACTACACCCGGAACAATGACGGGACTTATGTCTGCGCCAAAGACGGGACGCCTGTGGCCAGGGCCATGGAACCGGCCTATTCCAAGGGCTTTTATATGGAAAATTATCTGGAGATCGTCTACCGGATTCCCGACGGTATCCAGGAAGGCGATCCGGTGGACACCATGGTGGTCACCGTGAATCTTTACGAGGACGAAGAACATCGGAAACTGGCGGCTTCCGACGCGGAGGTGCTTGATTTCCGCTATGAAGTAAAGTATACTAAGGCCAACACCGCGGAATGACAAAAAAAGTCAAAAAAACAGGTTAAAAATGCAAAATCAAGAAGATATGAACGCTGCACCGGGCGTTGATATAAAAAAGGAAAAGGAGTAAAAGAAATGCTGAAGAAACTTAAAGAGAACAAAAAAGGCTTTACTCTGGTAGAGCTCATCGTTGTACTGGTGATCCTGGCTATCCTGGCAGCTCTGCTGGTACCGGCACTGACCGGATATATCGATAAGGCGAAGAGAAAATCCATCGTGGCTGAGACACGTCAGGTTGTTATGGCGGCACAGACGCTGGTAGATGAAAAGTACGGCACAGTAGATGCCGGCGCTGATACCATTAAAATCGAAGACGGCACGAAACCTGCTACCGCTACGATTACGATTACGAAAAATGAGATTGCAACGCTTGCGGAAGTAGGCGGAACGATTGGCGACAGCGAAGTAGAGAAGGGTGTAGTAAAGAAAATTGTATACACCAGCAAAGGAAAAACCTGTACATATACAAAAGGTGCTACCGCTGGCTCTGACGGAGCATATGATGTGGCTGAGTAATTAGTTATAGTATCACAGAAAGGATCCCGCCCACATGCAGCAGTCACAGCGAGAAGAAACGCAAATGCGGAAAACAATTTTATATCGCCGGATTCGCAGTGGGCTGACGATCCTGTGTATCCTTCTGCTGGCCGTTGTTCTGGTTACGCCCGGAGTACTGCAGCTGTTGTACCGGGCAGATTCAAAGGTCGCTCTGGGGCATGCCAAGTCGGTGCGTATGGCAATGCAGGCAGCGGGTGCGGAACAATACGGCAGAGGCAGTGCGTTCAGCGACGTCTCCGGTCAGGGAGGCGTCGCCGAAGGCATCTATGAGGAGATTCTTCTCCTCAGTAAAGCGCCGGGAGATTTCTGGATCCTGCAGATGGATCCGGACGGATACCGGGTGCGGGAGTTCCTGTATCGGGAAAACGAGTATACGGTCTGGTACGACGCGGATGCAGAGAAGACCTATAGGGTGTATCATAACAGTGATATGATAGATACCGGAGAGTAGACAGAGTCATGTTAGGTATATTAGAAGGAATCTTATGGCTGATCAGGTTTCTGTTCGGAGCCTGTATCTTCAGTTTTTTATGTGTGGTCGCAGACCGCATGCCCCGGAAGGAGAGCATCGTAAAGGGGCGGAGCCACTGTACCGCCTGCGGACATGTGCTGACGCCGGCGGAGCTGATTCCCTGTGTGAGCTATCTGTGTCTGAGAGGACGATGCAGGGCCTGTGGCGCCGGGATTCCGGTGCGGGAGTTTTTATGTGAGACAGTGGGCGGAGCAGCCTTTGTGCTGTGCGCGGTTCACTATGGTTTTGGAGTTACCGGGCTGATTTCTCTGGAAGGCGCGGTGGTTTTTTGTTATCTTGGAATATTACTGGCAGTCGCCCTCATCGACTGGGAGACCCAGATGATTTATAATCGATTTCATATACTGATTCTGCTTCTGGCGGTGGTACAGTGCATGCTTGTACCGGAGCATGGGCTTCCGGACCGGCTGCTGGGGGCGGTAATCGTGTCTGTTCCCATGCTGGCACTGACTCTTCTGGTGCCCGGAGCCTTTGGAGGCGGAGATATCAAGCTGATGGTTGTGACCGGACTGTTTCTGGGAACGGCGCCCACCGTGGTGGCCATGTTCCTGAGTCTGGTGGCGGGCGGAGGTTTTGCAGCGGGCATGCTGCTTGCAAAAAAGATGGAAAAAACGGATCAGTTCGCCTTCGGCCCCTTTCTGGCCTTTGGGCTGGCAGTGGCGGCCCTGTGGGGCGATCAGATCGCAGGCTGGTATCTGAGCCTGTTATAGGATCCTGTTGAATGAAAAGGCGAAACAGATCACGCATAAGAGAGAGAGGACAGAGACAGATGGCACAGTTTCGATATAGCGCCAAAGATATGGCCGGTAAAGTACACAGAGGAACCCTGGAAGCAGCCACGGAGAAGGCGCTTCAGGAAGAACTGACCGAACAGGGCCTCTTCCTCATCAATGCGAAGAATCTGACGGAAGCCAAAGGGCATAAGAGGCTGAAGCCCAAGCAGCTGGCTGATTTCTGCCGGGAGCTGTCCACCCTGCTGGCCTCCGGTGTCAGTCTGGTGCGGGCTTTGGATATTATTTCCGGCCAGGAGGGGATTCCCGGGTCCGAGCGGGAGATTTATCAGGCAGTGCTTCTGGATCTGAGAAAGGGAATCAGCCTGTCCGAGGCCATGGAAGCACGGGGGTGTTTTCCGGAACTGATGCTTGGCATGATTCGTTCCGGCGAGGGAAGCGGTAACCTGGATCAGGTGGCGGAGCGGCTTTCCATTCAGTACGAAAAGGAGTATAAGTTGAGCCAGCAGGTAAGATCGGCCATGACCTATCCGGCCATTCTGCTGATTCTGAGCGTGGTTGTCGTGATTCTGATTGTGACCTTTATTCTGCCCCAGTTCCAGACTCTTTTTGACCAGATGGACAGTCTGCCGAGAGTGACATTAATTCTGATGGGGATCTCAGACTTTCTGGTGAAGCGTTGGTATTTGGCGATTCTGGGGCTGTTGGCGATGATTGCGGTGATCCGGCTGATTGTGGGGATTCCCGGGGTGCGGAGGCAGATCGATTACCGGAAGGTACACATGCCGGGCTTTGGCAGGCTTTTTAAAGTCATTTACACGGCCCGGTTTGCCAGGACCTTAAGCAGTCTCTATTCCAGCGGTATGCCCATTGCCCAGGCCATCGGCATCGCCGGGAAGACTGTGGGAAATACCTATGTGGAAGAGCAGTTTGACATGGTGGTGACTCAGGTACGGAGCGGTATCGCCCTGTCCCGGGCCCTCCATGAGGTGGATGGCTTTCTGTTGAAGCTTTCCAGTACGATTCTGGTGGGAGAGGAAAGCGGACAGCTGGATGTGATGCTGGACTCCATTGCGGCGACTCTGGAAGAGGACGCGGAGCAGGCCACCAAGCGGATGGTGACGCTGCTGGAGCCCATTTTGATTATCTGCATGGCAGTGGTGGTAGGATTTATTATGATCGCAGTCATGCTGCCCATTTACCAGTCCTACGCGGCCATTGAGAACGCGTAAGGCAGAGGCCCGGGAAGAGGAGAAATACGGAGGAGACAGACCATGAGTGATACAGTCATTGTACTGAGAGAAGAATGTATCCTGGCCGCGGAAGGAAAGGCCGGACGCAGTCCCCGGATCACGGGGGTACGCCGGATTCCGCTGGAAGGATATGGAAATACCATGGAGCAGTGGAAAAAAGCCCTGTCCCGGTATCTGGAAGCGGCGAGTCCGGAACATGTGAAGCTGGTGCTTCCGGTATCCTATTCCACCGCCCGGGCCACCCAGATTCCCTACGCCACAGGAAAGCAGCTGTACCGGATGGCGGAGAACGTCATGCGGGAGAGCGTAAGCGAGGGCGTGGCGGACTACGGCCTCATCGGCGGAGGTAAGAAGCAGGGCTGGAGCCTGTGCTGCGGCGGAGCTTCCCAGGAGTTCTTAAACGGGCTGGAGGAGATGATTCAGGAACTGGGTCTTCCGGTGGATTCCCTGACCGTACCCCTGGAAGGGTATCTGCAGCTATTGTCTTATCTGAAGGCGCCGAAGAATAAAACTGCAATCTATCTGCTTTTTGAGGAAAACAGCGTTACCAGCCTTCTATATAAGGACGGCGTTTATCATTATTCCACCCGGAGCAGGATTTTCAGCGAGCGGGGAACCCTGGACTTCGGTACGGAGATCGTGCGGAATATCTCCGGTATGCTGCAGTTTTACGCCACCACCAAGGCTGCAGATCCCATTACGGACGTATATTACGGGGGCTGTGCCGCGGATGACTTTGAGGCGGGCGTGGAGGGCATCCGGCAGATGAATCTGACCGTGCATCCGCTGGAGGTACGGGTGCCTTTCGATGCCGATGGGCAGCCTGGCGACTGGCTCACCTGTATCGGGGCCATGCTTTCCGAGAAGAAGGATATGAACCTTTACCGGGCATGGCTGGCGGAGAATCAGGAAGAAACGAAGGTCGCCGGAAGTTTCTGGAAGCACTGCATCGTCCCGGCGGTGACCTTTGTGGCCTGCATGGCTGTGTTTGGCGGCGTGAGTCTCTGGAATCACGGGGTGTCCCGGGAGATTCGGAAACTGAACGAATGGATGTCGGAAGAAACTGTAAGGAACTCTTATCTGCAGGCTCAGCAGCGGAAGCAGTACAGCAATGAACTGGCGGCCTCCATCAATCAGGTAAACCAGATGACGGAGAATCTGGCCACCTACCCGGATCTGACCAACGCCATGATTTCCCGTATCGAGGATGTGAGCGGACGGGACATGAACGTGGAGGTACAGGGCGTGGATATGTCTACCGGAACCCTGAGCTTTAATGCGGTGAGCCGGGAAGTTATCGACATCCCGGGATATATCAGCAAGCTGGAATCGACAGGACTCTTTGAGTCCGTGAACTATACGGGCTATGCCTACGGGGACGGCGAGTACACGCTGGCGCTGTCCTGTGTACTTCAGGCAGTGGAGGTGAAAGAATGAAGCTGGATATGGAATTAAAACCGGGAGACGTGGTGCTGCTGAAGCTTCTGGGCAGTCTTCTGATCTTTGTCCTCATCGGACAGTTTCTGATCCTGCCGGGTATCCGGAAGCATCAGGATCTGGCGCTGGAACGGGAGCAGACAGAAGAGCGGAAGCAGGAGATGGAAGACACTATTGCCAATGCGCCCATGGTGGAAAAGCAGATCGAACAGCAGCAGGAGCAGTTAAAGCAGGTATCGAATCCCTACTATGGCCGTATGGGCAATCAACAGGTGGACGAGCTGGTCACCGGCCTGATTCTGGACCATAACCTGTTTCCGGTATCCTTAAGCATCGGAGATACCTATGCGGAAGTTCCGGCGGCATACTTCCTGTCCCGGCGGGCTGCAAACGCTGCGGAGGCATCCGATACGGATACCACGGCGGATACAGGGGCGGAAAGCACAGCGAATATGGGAACCCTGTTGCAGGCCGAATATACGAATATCACGCCTGTGACCGTAAGTATCCGGGGAACCGGAGAGAATATCCGGGCGTTCCTGAATGATATCGCCCTGAACTGTCCGGGCCTGCAGGTGCGTTCCTTCAGCATGAACAGCGGAACCTATGTGAGCGATGCCCTTCAGATTGTGGGCAGCACAGACGCCGTTTGTACCCTGTATGTATACAGCTGCGGAGACAGAGGAGCGTCCGGAGAGGAGACAAATCAGTGAATACGAATCTGAGAATCGGAGAAGTACTGACAGAGAAGGGATATGTGACAGGTGAGCAGATGGCCCAGGCCCTGGCGTATCAGAAGGAACACCGGGATATGCGTGTGGGTCAGATCTTAAGGGAGCTTGGCTTTGTCACAGAGCAGCAGGTACTGGACGCCCTGGCCAGCAAACTACAGTTGAAAATCGTGGATGTGGCCCAGCTGAGCGTGGATCTGAAAGCTGTAGCCCTCATAAGCCGGGAACTGGCGGAGAAGAATCTGATGCTTCCCATCAGCGTCCGTGAGCATCATATGGTGCTGGCCGTGAACGATCCCCTGAATTATTTCGCTTTGGAGGAGATACGCCAGCAGAGCGGCTGTCAGCTGGAGATCTGTCTCTGTGAGGAAGAACCGCTGAAAAAGGCCATTTCCTATTACTTTGCGGAAGTCAATGCCCGAAAAGCGGCCAGTCAGGCTAATGTGGGTTTCACCACCACTGGGGCTGAACTGGCCATCGAGGATCTGGGAAGCAGCGATGACGAAGCACCGATCATCCGTCTGCTGAACAGTCTTCTGGAACGTGCCATCAAGACTAACGCCAGTGATATCCACATCGAGCCCTTTGAGAACGAGACCCGGGTGCGGATGCGGATCGACGGCGTAATCATGGAATATGTTACCATTCAGAGAAATATCCACGCGCCCCTCATTGCCCGGATTAAGATTCTGGCGAACCTGGATATCGCCGAGAAGCGGATTCCACAGGACGGCCATTTCCGGGTAAAGCTGGACGAAGGAAATATCAATATCCGTGTATCCGTACTGCCGACAGTCTTCGGGGAGAAGGCAGTACTGCGTATTCTGGCCTCCGGCGGCCAGATGGAGCATGCGGATCACTTCGGTATGGACGATTACAGCTATCAGCAGTTTTTGCCCATGCTGAACTACCCCAACGGCATTATCTATATCACAGGACCCACCGGAAGCGGTAAGTCCACCACCCTGTATATGGTTCTGGAGCATCTGATGAGCCGGAATGTGAATATTTCCACCATCGAGGATCCGGTGGAGAAGAATATCACAGGCATCAACCAGACTCAGGTAAATCCGGCGGCGGGGCTGACCTTCGACGTGGGTCTGCGGGCGCTGATGCGCCAGGACCCGGATATCATCATGGTAGGAGAGACCCGTGACGGTGAGACTGCCGGCACCTCTGTCCGCGCGGCCATCACCGGTCATGTGGTACTGTCCACCCTGCATACCAACGACGCGGTATCCAGTATCGTCCGTCTGGAGGATATGGGTGTGGAGACCTATCTGGTGGCCAATTCCCTGGTGGGACTGGTGGCCCAGCGACTGCTCCGGAAGGTCTGCCCCAACTGCGGCAGGGAAATGGAGACCACCGGGCAGGAGCGTCTGTTCCTGGGACAGGAGGTAAAGAAGGTCCGTCGGGGCATGGGCTGCGCCCACTGTAATAATACCGGCTACAGCGGCCGAATCGCGGTACATGAGATTCTGGCCATTAACAATGAAATCCGCCGCATGATTGTGGATCATGCCTCGGTGGAGGAGATCACCGCGTACGCCATCGGCCATCAGCACATGCGGACCCTGAAGGAAAGCGGCCTGATTCTGGTGAAGGAGGGTGTGACCACCCCGGAGGAGCTGATGAAGATCAGCTACGGAGAATAACTACGGAGAACAACTGCATGGAAAGAATCTATGAAATGATAGCGGACGCCCGGGCAAAGAAAGCCTCGGATATTCATATTTCCGAGGGCTTGCCGGTGTGGTACCGGATCAACGGACGGCTTCTGCCTGCGGAAGTGCAGCTTCAGGAAAGCGGGATCCGGGGCATGCTGGAGGCCCTTTTGGATGAAAAGCATCGGGCGGCCTTCGAACGGGGAGAGGACGCGGACTTTTCCCTGACTACCCCGGAGGGATACCGGCAGAGAGTCAATGTATTCCGGCAGCAGAAGAAGCTGGCAGCCACCATCCGTCTTCTGAACGCTTCCATTCCCACCCTGGAAGAACTGAAGATGCCAACGATTCTCTATGAGATGGCGAAGGAGCCCCGGGGACTGGTGCTGGTAACGGGACCCACCGGAAGCGGTAAGTCCACCACCCTGGCGGCCATGATTGAGTATATGAACCGGAATTATGACCGACATATCATTACCATCGAGGATCCCATCGAATATGTCTATGAATGTAAAAAATCACTGATTCACCAGAGAGAGACCGGATTGGATGTGAAGGACTTTGCCTCGGCTCTCCGGAGCGCTCTTCGTGAGGATCCGGACGTGATTCTGGTGGGGGAGATGCGGGATTACGAGACCATTTCTGCGGCTCTTCTGGCGGCAGAAACCGGTCATCTGGTGCTGTCTACCCTGCACACCACAGGGGCGGCCCAGACGGTGGAGCGGATCATCGATGCCTGCCCCACAGGGGGACAGAATCAGGTCCGGGTACAGCTGGCAGGCACCCTGAAGGGAATCGTCAGCCAATGCCTGATCCCCTGCGGAGGCGGAATGTCCCGGGTGGCGGCCACAGAGCTGCTGACGGGAACCGTGGGTATTCTGAATCTGATCCGGGAAGGCAAGACCCATCAGATTTCAGCCATGATGCAGGCGGGTTCCGCGGAAGGTATGCACACATTGAATATGGATCTGGGACGTCTGGTAAAACAGGGCTACATCACTCCTTCCGATGCGGCGGCCTATACCGACAACAGAACAGAGCTGGGTCAGTATATCTGACAGACAGGGAAGGGCTGAGACTATGACAATGGAAGAGATAAAAGACAAAATGGAGCATCTGAAGGACATCTTTGACGTGGTGCGTCTGGTGGATGACCGGATAGTTTGTCTGCTGGCAGGGGAGCCGCGGGCCGACAGACCGCAGGAGCCCTGCGAATGCTACAGCTTCTGGGAGAAAAAGCAGCCCTGTGAAAACTGCATTGCCTATAAAGCCCTGCAGGAAAAGGGGAAAGGCTCTAAGCTGGAATTTATGGATTCGGGGGTTTATCAGGTGCTGGCGGACTATGTGGAGGTGGACGGTCGGCCTTATGTACTGGAGATGCTGAAGAAGCTGGATGAGAATACCTTTCTGGATACCTACGGTTATGAGAAACTGATGGAACGGATGGAGCTGTATAGCGAGAAACTGTACCGGGACGCCCTGACGGGAACATATAACCGGCGTTTCTATGAAGATGAGGTCAAGAACAGGGTGGAGTCCGCAGGCGTGGCAGTCATCGATGTGGACGACTTCAAGATCTACAACGATACCTACGGACATCATGTGGGCGATAAGGCTCTGGTGGCAACGGCCAATGTGATCCGGAGGAATATCCGGAAGACAGACCTGCTGATCCGCTACGGCGGCGATGAATTCCTGTTGATTCTGCAGAAGGTAAGCAGATGGGTGCTGTCCAAGAAGCTGCATCAGATCTGTGAGAAGATGCGGGAAACGATGTTCTCCGATGAAGTAAGGATTCCCCTTTCAGTCAGCATCGGCGGCGTTCTGACAGAGAAGGACAGGATAGAGGACGCAGTCCGGCGGGCAGATAAAATGATGTATTATGCCAAGAAACGGAAGAATACGGTGATCATTGAGGGCGATAAGGAACTGGAAAGGACAGAGCAGGACGAAAGCCTGGAGGCAGGGAATATCAAAGAGCAGATCCTCATCGCAGACGATTCTGAGATGAACCGGGAGCTGCTTTCGGAAATGTTTCACAATGATCTGCGGATCCTGGAGGCCCGGAACGGCCGGGAGTGTATCAACATGCTGGAACAGTACGGAACGGGGATTTCCCTGGTACTGCTGGATATCGTTATGCCGGAGGTGGACGGCTTCGGCGTCCTGAGCTATATGAACGCCAACCGCTGGATAGACGATATTCCGGTTATCATGATCTCCAGCGAGACCTCGGAGGCCCATATCCGCAGGGCTTATGACATGGGTGCTTCCGATTACGTGAGCCGGCCCTTTGACGCAAAGGTAGTACACCGACGTGTGTCCAATACCCTGAAGCTGTACGCAAAGCAGAGACGGCTCCTTCGTCTTCTGGAAAAGCAACTGTATGAAAAAGAGAAAAATAACCGGATCATGGTATCGATTCTGAGCCAGATCGTAGAGTTCCGAAACGGAGAGAGCGGCCTTCATGTGATCCATATCAATCTGCTGACCTCCCTGATTCTGGAACGTCTCCAGGAAAAGACGGACCGTTATGGTATCTCCAGACAGGAACAGGAGCTCATCGCCACGGCATCAACGCTTCACGATATCGGCAAGATCGCCATTGATGAGAAGATCCTGAACAAGCCCGGGAAGCTGACCCGGGAGGAATTTGAGATCATGAAGACCCATACGGTCATCGGTGCGAATATGCTGGAGACTGTGGAGCAGTATCAGAACGAGCCCTTGATAGAGCGGGCTCACGAGATCTGCCGCTGGCATCATGAACGTTACGATGGCCGGGGCTATCCGGACGGACTGAAGGGAGACGAGATTCCCATTTCCGCCCAGGTGGTGGCGCTGGCAGATGTGTACGACGCCCTGGTGAGTAAACGTGTATACAAGCCTGCTTATTCCCATGAGAAGGCGATTGAAATGATTCTGAACGGCGAATGCGGAGCCTTCAATCCGCTGCTGCTGGAATGTCTGACTGATATCAAGGATCAGCTCCGGAAGGAAATGCAGCTCCGGAGCCGGGAGGCCTACCCGGAGCGGGCAGATATTCACGCTCTGACGCAGGCAGAGCTGGACGACGCAGATATCTGAGATAACAGAGCCTGCCGGAATAGGAGAGACAGGTTCGGAACAGAATCAGAAAAAGGGGTACAAGGAGGAGAAAGCAATGACCTTAGAGGAGTGTTATGAAAAGATCGGCGGTAACTACAAAGAAGTAGTGCAGCGGCTGCCGGGTGAGAATTTTGTAAAGAAGTTTGCTGTCAAGTTTCTGGACGATCCCAGCTTTGAGACCCTGAAAAAAGGGCTGGAGGAGCAGGATCTGGAGACTGCGTTCCGAGGAGCCCATACCCTGAAGGGCGTATGCCAGAATCTGAGCTTTGACGCGCTCTACCAGGTGAGCGCCGCCCTGACCGAGAGTCTGCGGGCGGGAACCCTGGAGGGCAGCGGTCCCCTGTTTGCAAAGGTGGAGGAGCAGTACCGGAGAACCGTGGAGGGGCTGCGGGAGCTTCAGTAGGGTGTCAGTCTGCCGCTTTTCGCATAAGGTAATATAAAAAAGGATTCCTTCATGAACAGCTATGACAGATTCCCCTATCTCTTTGGAACAGATCCTGGCGGCCCGTATCCGGCGTGCCCGTTTTACCCTCTGCTGCCATGGGAGGATGAAAAGGCGCGGGATGAGAGACGCTTTCGGGAACTGTATCCGGCACTGGCTCGAAAAATTCAGCCTCTGACCGGCCGGGCCTGCGATATGCTGGAGTACGACGGAAGCTTCATGTTCGACGAGTATCCGGACCAGCTTCAGATCCGGAGACTCAGCAGGCAGATCTATGACCAGCTGGATAAGTCTGAATACCGGGACGATCTGATGATGCAGGAGGTCAACGGCCGGAACTGGCTGGAGGACTTCGTGACCATTTTGCTGCTGGATGAGATGTACCGGAGGCGCTGCCGCAGACGGGATCGGCGCTGCGGCTGAAGCGGACGGCAAAAAAGCCCCTTGGGCCTGTGTGATAACAGGTCAAGGGGCTTTTTCCATACACTTTTGGCTTTTGGTCAGACAGAATTCAGCGGCTAGACTACGGTAAAGCCTTTCTTACGGATGCAGGCTTCCACCTCTGCGGCATCCTCGGTCTGGAACACCAGGACCGGCTTTCCAGAAGCACGGTTGAAGGACAGGTAGATATAGTTGATATTGATATTGCTCTCGGCCAGAGCTTTCAGAAGACGATTCAGATTTCCTACCTCGTCCTCCACCTCCACGCCGATGACGCTGGTGAGGCGGCAGAGATATCCGGCTCCCTCCAGAGCTTCCAGAGCCTTTTTCGGCTCGGATACCACCATACGGTTGATACCGTACTCAGCACCGTCATTGGTGCAGGAGCCCCAGATATTGATGCCCTCGGCTGCCAGAACCTCGGTAATATTCTGCATGGTGCCTTTTTTGTTCTCCGCATATATGGATAACTGCTGTAACATTTTTCTTACTCCTCCTGTTTCTACTTTAGTTCTTTGCAGTGCGAAACTACTCCTATCATACCACAGGAATCCGCATTTTACAATGGTATTTAAGAGGACTTTGTGCTATACTGAACCCATTATGATGGAAGAATTAAAAGCAATACTGGAAAAATATTTGAATGAAGAACTGGAAATGATCATCTTAAGTGGATCCAGAAAGGGACGGGAGGAAGGAAAGACCCGGATCCGTCCGGTACTCCTGAAGGGACAGCTGCGTTTTCAGGCGGAGACCTTCCGGGGACCAAAGGCCTTCCATGAGAATCTGACGGCAGAGGAGACCAAGCTCCGGATCCCGGAGCTGCTTACAGAGGTCTATACCCAGCTGCAGCTGACCGCAGGGGCAGGCACAGTGACAGCCCTGGTCAGCAAAAAGGGAAAGGTAACCGTAAAAGAAAAGAAAAAGGCTGATAAAAAGGCTGATAAAAAGGTTTCGCTGGAGCATAATAAAAAGAAGGCCTACCTTTTGGAGGAAGGAAAGCCTGTGCCTTTTCTGGTGGACCTGGGCGTCATGACCCCCGAGGGCCGGGTGGTTCACGCCCGCTACGATAAGTTCCGCCAGATTAACCGGTTTCTGGAGTTTGTGGAGGATATCCTTCCGGCGCTGCCCCGGGACCGGGAGGTGGCCATCCTGGATTTCGGCTGCGGCAAGTCCTATCTGACCTTTGCCATTTATTATTATCTGCGGGAGTGCCAGGGTCTGGACGTGCGGATCATCGGTCTCGATCTGAAGGAGGACGTGATCCGAAAGTGTGCAGCCCTCAGTAAAAAGTACGGCTATGAGAAGCTGGATTTCCTTCAGGGAGATATCGCCGGATACGAGGGCTGTACCCGGGTGGACATGGTAGTGACCCTCCATGCCTGCGACACAGCCACGGACTATGCCCTGTACAAGGCCATCCGCTGGGGCGCGCAGGTAATTCTGTCCGTACCCTGCTGTCAGCATGAGCTGAATAAGCAGATAGAAAATGAGGCATTGGCCCCCATTCTGAAGTACGGTATTTTAAAGGAGCGTATCGCGGCCCTGGCCACAGACGGCCTGCGGGCGGAGCTTCTGGAGCAGCAGGGCTATGAGACCCAGCTTCTGGAATTTATCGACATGGAGCATACGCCGAAGAATATTCTGATCCGGGCGGTGAAGCGCCGGGGAGCGGAGAAGGGAAAGAAAGAAAAAGCGGCGGCCTATGAACGCTGTGCCGAAGCCCTTCACGCGGATTTGACCCTGGAGCGGCTGCTGTCGGCGGGGAGATCCCCGGCGGACAGCTATCGAAGCAGGAAAAAAGGAGATAAGTCATGAAAAAGCCGGTGCTGAAAATCATTTCTATTATAGCGGCTTTTATCCTGGGCATTCTGGGAATGAGCTATTATCTGACTGCGGGCAATACGGATTCCACGGCGGTCATGGAGGAGGCCACCCTTCCGCTGATCTACATGGAGCAGGACGGAAAGGACTTTAATCTCCTGCACGGTTATACAAGAACCATGGACGCGGGCACCATCCGGGACAGTCTGACGGCCCTTCCGGCGGATCGGACCGCAGCCTTTCGGATCGAGTATCCCGACGCGAAGGTACAGAAGGTGTACTACGAGCTGCGAAGCCTGGATATGACCCGTCTCATCGAGGACGGGGAGATCACGGATCTGGAACGGGGCAGCCGGGTACTGCAGGCGAATCTGCAGCTGAAGGATCTGATGGATGAGGGAGAGGAATATCTTCTGGTCATCCGTCTGGCTCTGGAGAAGGATCGGGAGGCCTATTACTATACCCGGGTGAAGAACCTGAAGGATCACCATCTGGACGAGTGTCTGGCTTTTGTGGAGGAAATTCATAATGCCTTATTTGACAAAAATAACACGGTGAGCATTGCCCAGTATCTGGAGTCGGACGGAAGCATCGACAATAACAGTCTGGCCCATGTGAATATCCATTCCAAGTATAAGCAGCTGATTTGGGGTGATATGCAGGTGGAAGCGCCGGATCCCGCGAAGGTACGAATGTATCTGACGGAGCTGGACAGCTCGGTGGCCTCCATCCGTCTGGAATATGAGACGACATATGAAAACGACGCGGGAGAGACCGAGACCTATGAGGTCCGGGAGTCCTACCGGGTGCGTTATACCCAGCAGCGTATGTATCTGCTGAATTACGACAGAACCGTGGATCGAATCTTTGATCCTGCCTTAAGCATCTTTGCGAAAAATGGAGTGGATCTGGGTATCCTGAACACAGAAGTGGAATATAAAAAGAATCCCGAGGAGAATATCGTGGCCTTTGTGCAGAACGGTCAGCTCTGGTGCTACGATGTGGCCCAGAATAAGCTCTCCCTGGTATTTGGTTTCCGGGAGGGAGACGATCTGCGGGGCAGCTACGACCAGCATGCCATTCGGATCCTGGATGTGGATGAGTCCGGCAGTATGAACTTCCTGGTGTACGGCTATATGAACCGTGGTACCCATGAGGGACAGACTGGCGTGAGCCTCTGCACTTACGACGCCCTGACCAATACGGTGGAGGAGAGGGCCTTCCTGTCCAGCGACCGTTCCTTTGCGGCTCTGGAGGCGCAGCTTGGCAAAATGGCCTATGTGAACCGGGATCAGCAGTTCTATCTGTATCTGGACGGTTCCGTGCTCTGTGTTGATCTGAATACCATGGAGGAGACCACCGTGGCCACAGATGTGGCGAAGGAGAGCGGCATGGTGTCCGAGGACGGACATCTGGCAGCCTGGCATGAGGCCAATACCCTCTACGAAGCAGGCTCCGTATCGGTGCTGAACCTGGATACGGGCAGCAGCCATACCATCCGGGCCGAGGACGGTTATTATATCCAGGCCCTTGGCTTCATGGGAACAGACTTTATCTACGGTGAGGCCAGACAGGCGGATGTGACAAAGGATCTGTCCGGCAATTATGTATTTCCCATGGGAAAGATCGTCATCGAAAATGAGCAGGGAAAGGTGGTCCGGGAGTTCGATTACGAATCCAAGGGCAAGTACGTGACAGGAATCTCCATTAAAGAGAACCGGATTTCCCTGGAATGCGTCAGCCGACAGGCGGACGGAACCTATGCAGAGGCGGATCCGGAGCCGATTACGAATAATGCGGCGGAAAATGTGGTTAAAATAGCATTGGATACAAAAAACGCGGGAGATAAGAAGCAGGAGTATTATTTCTCCCTCACCGACGCCCGGGATAGCGGCAAGGTGAAGTATCTGACGCCGAAGCAGGTGGTCTACGAAGGAAACCGGACTCTGGAGATCCCGGGCGGCGAGGACGAACGGTACTATGTGTACGGTTTTGACGGCATCTGCATCGGCGCCTGCACGGAGGCACGTGACGCGGTACAGCAGGCTTATGAGTCCATGGGCACGGTGGTGGACGCTAGGCAGAACGCCATCTGGCGGCGGGGCGGCCGGAGGACCCGGGTGGATCTGGGCAGCATGACAAATCCCCAGCAAAAGGACGGGGAATCCAGTCTGCAGGCAGCCCTGGAGATCCTGCTGGGTAACTATCAGGTTTACAGTGATGTGGCGGCTGGGCTGAGTCAGGGCGACACGCCTTACGAGATCCTGGACAGCCAGTTAAGCGGCCGGGTGCTGGATCTGTCAGGCTGTTCCGTGAGCATGATCCTGTATTATCTCAGCGAGGGCTATCCGGTGCTGGCCATGCAGGGCGGCGGAAACGCAGAGTTGATTACCGGCTATGATCCCCAGAATATTATCGTGACCGATCCCCTCACAGGCGAGAGCAGCAAGCGGGGAATGAACGACAGCACCCAGCAGTACGTGGAACTGGGAAATCTGTTTCTAGTGTGCCTGCCGGAAATGACAGAATAAAATATCAAAATAAAGGAGCAGAAGCGATGGACAGAAGAATTCGGACACTGGCAAAGAATCTGGTCAACTATTCCTGCACTGTGAAGCCCGGGGATAAGGTCTATATCAATTATACGGGCCCATCCACTCAGGATCTGGCGCGCCGGCTGATTAAAGAGGTGTACGCGGCGGGCGGACAGCCTTTTCCCCACTATATCGATCCGAAGGTGCAGCGGGAAATGCTTCTGGGCTGTACGGAGGAACAGCTTCGGTTGATGGCGGAGCAGGATGCCCGGGAGATGGAACAGATGGATTGCTATATCGGCGTCCGGGGCGGCGATAATGTATCGGAGCTGTCCGATGTGCCGCCGGAGAAGATGCACCTGTATGAAACACTGTATATGACGCCGGTCCACCATGAGATCCGGGTACCCAGGACCCGCTGGGTGGTACTGCGGTATCCCAACGAGTCCATGGCCCAGCTTTCCGGCAGCAGCACGGAAGCCTTTGAGGACTTTTATTTCCAGGTCTGCAATTTGGACTACTCGAAGATGAGCGAGGCCATGAAATCCCTGGTGGATTTGATGAACCGGACAGATCGGGTACGGCTCACAGGCCGTGATACGGATCTGACCTTCTCCATTAAAGACATTCCGGCCATCGCCTGCGACGGAAAGATGAATATCCCCGATGGGGAGGTCTACACGGCGCCGGTACGGGATTCTGTGAACGGCGTTATCACCTATAATGCGCCGTCTCTGTGCCAGGGAACCACCTTTGAGCAGATCCGGCTGGAGTTTCGGGACGGAAAGATCGTAAAGGCCACGGCCAATAACACGGAGCGGCTGAACCAGATCCTGGATACGGACGAGGGAGCCCGCTATGTGGGCGAGTTCGCCATCGGTGTGAATCCCTATATTCTGTATCCCATGAAGGATATTCTCTTTGACGAGAAGATTATGGGATCCATTCATTTTACGCCGGGCAACTGCTACGACGAAGCGCCCAATGGCAATGTGAGCGCCATCCACTGGGATTTGGTGCTGATTCAGCGGGAAGAGTTCGGAGGCGGCGAGATCTGGTTCGACGATCGGTTGATCCGGAAGGACGGACGGTTTGTGATTCCGGAGCTGCAGTGCCTGAATCCGGAGAAGCTGGTCTGATTGCAGCCTGGGAATCTCGAAATTCCCGGGTTTCCGGGATTTCAGATGGTTTTCGGGAAGAAGCGATTGCAAAACGGAAGGTTACAGGGTATGATGAAAAAAAGCCCGGCTGCGGGGAGAAGTGTGTGGCCGGGCATAGATAGAAACTTTACAGAAAAAGTCAGGGGGTATACGCATGGAAATGGAGCAGAGACAGGAAACAAACGAGGTACAGGGCAGAATGTTGGAGGTGCCGGAGGTGGTGCCTGGGACAGCGTCGGTGGATTTCCCGGAGATTGCGGATTTCCTGCGGAGTATGAAGATGAAGAGCGGTCTGTTTGGCTTCCAGAAGGAAGATGTATACGAGAAGATGCAGCAGCTGAATAAGATGTACCAGACCCGGGCCCAGCAGATGCGGGAGCAGAACCGGGGGCAGCTGAAGCAGATGAAAAAGCAGCAGCAGGAAGAGCTGGAGGATCTGAAGGCACGTCTGGCTGCGGAGCGGGAAGAAGAGCAGCGGAAGCTGGCTGAAGAGCGCGCCGAGCTTCAGGCACAGATGGAGCAGGAGCGGGCAGAGCTTCAGGCACAGGCAGAACAGGAGCAGAAGGCTGCGCAGGAACAGATGCAGGAGCAGATCGCCCGGGCCCGGGTGGAGATCCGCCGGGAGCTGGAAGCCCAGGCGAAGGAAAAGTCAGATCAGCAGAACCGGGAGCTGGTGATGATTGGAGAAGAGCTGGAGCGGCTGAACGAGCGTTTCCTGCTACTGAAGAATAAGGTGAAGGCTCTGACCGAAGAGGAGCAGACGGAGAACGAGGAATGAAAAGGGATGAGCTTCAGTCCATAGACGAGATTTTACAGGGAAAGGTGGAGAAGGTGCAGCACCGGAAGGAGTGGAGACACTTCCTGGCAGAGTGTATCGTGACCGTGGTGTCTGTCTATGTGATCTTCCAGTATGTGATAGGAATCGCCTTTGTCAGCGGCAGCTCCATGGAACCCACCCTGAAGGATCGGGAGCTGGTGGTGTTCTACCGGCTGGATGAGACCTATCAGCGGGATGATCTGGTGATTCTTCGTATGCCCGGGGATGTGGAATATATCAAGCGGATCGTGGCGGAGCCCGGGGAGACAGTGGAGTTTTCTGAAGACGGGAAGCTTCTGGTGAATGGGAGGGAGCAGACGCCGGAGGAAGCCATGGGCGTGACGGCGGCTCTTTCGGAGGATATCGCCTATCCGTATACGGTGCCCGAAGGCAGCTATTTTGTGCTGGGGGATAACCGGGAGAATTCCAGGGACTCGCGAAGCTTCGGAGCGGTGAAACAGGGGCAGATCGCGGGACGGGTGTTTTTACATATGGGGATGACGAGGTAACATTTTTTTTGTTTTATTTTTAGTTTAGATAGGACGGACGAAGAGGGGTTCTGTTCCCTCGGATTTTCCCCTAAAATGAGGAGTGCCCCGGCGTACCAGGTACGCCGAGGCTATTATGAAAAAATTTATCTATATGTGTAGTGAAAGCTTTTTTAGAAGTGGGATTTCGTTTCCCTTAACTTGATTCTTAGTATAACAGTGAATTATGAACAAAATATGAACAAAACGTGAACTTAATGTGAAAACGCACAAAAAAGTAAAAAAATCAAGAAAAAAACAGGACGAATTACACAAAACTACTAAAATGGGGTAAAAATAGGGTTCGGCAAAACGTAGATAAATGGTGGGAAAAGGGAATGGAAAATCGTGCAGTCCACACAGTACGGAATATGTCCGCAGGAGACGGAATTAAAGGGCGGCGGGAAGCCAGGAGAGGGAAGCCGGGAGAGGGACGGTCCTGATGGAACGGAATGTTGAGAAAAATGCCGGATCGTACGCCGAAAAATACAGGAATACCCCTTGTATATCCCGGAGGGGGAATGGTAAAATATAAACAACTAACAGCTTGTAAATAAAAGGGGTTTAATATGGAAAAAGACGCAACGAGACCGGTGTATATTATCGGTCACAAGAATCCGGATACGGATTCCATCTGTTCTGCGTTGGCTTACGCCTACCTGAAGAATACTACTGAGGGCGGCGGCTACATTGCGGCTCGGGCGGGACAGCTGAATCAGGAGACCCAGTATGTGCTGAATTTCTTTCAGGCGGAGGCTCCGGTGTACATAGCGGATGTGATGACCCAGGTGAAGGATATTGAGATCCGGAAGACCGAGGGCGTCCAGGGAAATCTTTCCCTGAAGCAGGCATGGAACCTTATGCGGCGGATCGGCGCGGTGACCCTGCCTATCACCAGGGAACAGAAGCTCGAGGGCCTGATCACCATCGGAGATATCGCCACCTCCTACATGGACGTGCTGGACAGCAAGATTCTGGCTCAGGCGAATACCCAGTACCGGAATATCATTGATACATTGGATGGTACGATTCTGGTGGGCTCCGCTGATGACTATTATAACCGGGGTAAAGTGCTGATCGCGGCGGCGAACCCGGATCTGATGGAGGACTATATCGAGGAGGGCGACCTGGTGATTCTGGGGAACCGGTACGAGTCCCAGCTCTGCGCCATTGAGATGCGGGCAGGCTGTATCATCGTATGCGAGGGCGCAAAGGTCTCCATGACCATCAAGAAGCTGGCCCAGGAGCATAACTGTGTGGTGATCAGCACGCCCCACGACACCTTTACGGCGGCGCGCCTGATCAATCAGAGTATGCCCATCAGCTACTTCATGAAGTCTGATAACCTGACCATTTTCAATGTGAATGAGAAGACGGACGACATCAAGGAAATCATGGGACAGAAGCGGTATCGCGATTTCCCCATCGTGGATAAGGACGATAACTACATCGGTATGATTTCCAGACGAAACCTGTTGAATCTGAAGAGAAAGCAGGTTATCATGGTGGATCATAACGAGGAATCCCAGGCCGTGGATGGCATCGACCACGCGGAAATTCTGGAGATCATCGACCATCACCGTCTGGGTACCCTGGAGACCATGTCCCCGGTATTTTTCCGGAACCAGCCTCTGGGCTGTACAGCGACCATTATGTACCAGATGTATGTGGAGAGGCAGGTGGAGATTCCGAAGAAAATCGCGGGACTGCTCTGCGCAGCCATCATTTCCGATACGCTGATGTTCCGCTCTCCCACCTGTACGGCAGTGGACAGAGCGGCAGCCGAGCGACTGGCAGAGATTGCCGATGTGGACATCGAGGATCTGGCAGTGGACATGTTCTCCGCAGGAAGCAATCTGGGATCCCGGACGGCGGAGGAGATCTTCTACCAGGATTTCAAGCGCTTCGGTGTGGGCAATGTGGAGTTTGGCGTAGGCCAGATCAACTCCATGAACGCCATCGAGCTGGCGGAGATTCGGGAAAAACTGATTCCTTATCTGCCGGAGGCCTATCGGCAGAGTGGCCTGGATATGATCTTCTTTATGCTGACGAATATCATCAAGGAATCTACGGAGCTTCTGTGTTATGGCCCGAACTCCGATTCCCTGGTAAAAGAAGCTTTCCAGCTCAGCGACGACGGAGATCGGTACGAGCTGAAGGGACTGGTATCCCGGAAGAAGCAGCTGATTCCAACGCTGGCAGGTATGATTCAGCAGATCGAAGAGATACGGTAAAGAGTGCCAGGGTCTTGGAACCGGCGGAAGTGAGAAATTATGGGACAGAGAAAAAAGCAGCACTGGAGAGCAGGCAATATGCTTTATCCCCTGCCTGCCGTCATGGTCAGCTGTGGGAGAGAGGGAGAAAAACCGAATATTATTACCGTGGCGTGGGTCGGAACTGTATGTTCCGACCCTGCTATGGTATCAATTTCCGTCCGCCCAAACCGGTATTCCTATGATATTATCCGGGAGACCGGCGAATTTGTGATCAATCTGACCACAAAGGAGCTGGCCAGAGCCACGGACTACTGCGGCGTCCGTTCCGGCCGGGATGTGGACAAGTTCGCAGAGATGCACCTGACTCCGGGAAAAGCGGAGCGCCTTCAGTATGCGCCCACCATCGAGGAGAGTCCGGTAAACATCGAGTGCCGGGTCACAGAGGTGAAAGAACTGGGAACTCATCACATGTTCCTGGCGGAGGTTCTGGGCGTTACGGTGGACAAAGCCTACCTGAATGAGAACGGCAGATTTGAGCTGAACAGTACCGGCCTTCTGGCCTATTCCCACGGGACCTATTTTACCCTGGGAGAAGAAGTGGGCACCTTCGGATACAGCGTACGGAGGAAAAAGCCGGTGAAGCAGGGCGAAAAAATCCGGGCCAGGGGACAGCGTAAAGGACGGAATAAAGAACAGAAGACAGGAAAGGGCAGAGACAGATCATGAAAAAGAACGTGGTACTTATCGGAATGCCGGGGGCCGGAAAAAGCACCATCGGCGTGATTCTGGCGAAAATGCTGGGCAAGGACTTTATTGACGCGGATCTGGTGATCCAGAAAGAAGAGGGACGGCTGCTCCGTGAGATCATTGAGCAGGAAGGACCGGACGGCTTTCTGGAGGTGGAGAACCGGGTCAATGCGGGACTGACTCCGGAGCGGGCGGTCATCGCCACCGGTGGAAGCGTCGTATACGGAAAAAAGGCCATGGAGCACCTGTCGGAGATCGGCGTGGTGGTTTATTTGCGCCTGTCCTATGAGGCGGTGAACCGCAGACTGCGGGATATTCGCGGCAGAGGAGTGGTGCTGCGGGACGGCCAGACCCTGAAGGATCTGTATGAGGAGAGGGTTTCTCTCTATGAGAAGTACGCAGAGGTAACGGTGGAGGAGGATGGCCTTACCGTGGAGGAAACCTTAGAAAAAACTTTACAAGCGCTGAAAATGTTGATAGAATAAGAAATGTTACGAAATTATTACATTCTATCAGAAGAGCGCCGGACGGCAAAGCAGGCTGTCCGATCAAGTGAAGAAAACGAATGAAAAGAAAAAAGCTATTTTTTAATAAAAAATCAAAATTGATTTTCATAGAGTCTATGTTTCTGACCTGCGGCTGTATGCTGTTGGGGATTCCGCTGCTGGGCAGCGGCTTCGGAAGCGGAAACAGTTACTATGAGGTGACCCTGGCGGGCAAGGTGGTAGGCTCCGTGCGGAATCCGGATGTGGTGGAGAACGCTTTTCTCCAGGCCAGATCCCGGATTTCCAGGGAGACGGAAGGCCTGGTGCTGGCGGATGTGGAATATGAGTTGGACAAGGTACCGAAGATCTTCGGTTCTACCATGGATCCGGATACCCTGACCGACGCCATTTACCAGGAGCTGAGCAACGTGGTAGCTACAGCCAAGAAGAAGGCCTATCTGGTGAAGATCAACGAGTTTACCGTGACCCTCGGCAGCTACCAGGACGTGATGGATGTTCTTTATGCCACCAAGGACCGCTTCGATCCGGACAACGAGTTCCAGATCAATATCGTATCCGACGCAGACCGGGAGCTGAATGTATACACGGTGGATGTATCCAGCCAGCAGGCGGAGGAAGCAGCGGAGGAGCCGGTGATAGAGCCCGGTATCGCGGGTATCGGCGCAGCCTGCGCGGGTATCGGCGAATATGATGTGACCCAGGCTGTGGAGAATGTCATCACGAAGACCGTCACCGAGGAGGACGTACAGGAAACCTCGGAGGAGACCCAGGAGTCCGAGGTGACAGGAGATGGGCTGAAGAGTCTGGACTTCGCTGAAAAGGTGGAGATTGCGGAAGCTTATGTATCTGCAGACGAGATTACGCCTACCCGGGAAGCCATCGATTTGGTGACCAAGGATACGGCCAAGAATGAGATCTACGAGGTACAGTCCGGCGATACTCTGTCTGTGATTGCGAACAGCCATGGACTTCGGGTGGCGGAGATGCTGGCCCTGAACGAGGGCATGGATGAGAATACGACCCTACATCCCGGAGACGAGGTGATCATCACCGTGCCGGAGCCGGAGCTCTCGGTGACCACGGTGGAGGAGTCTACCTACGAAGAGGATTACTACGCGGAGACCCAGTATATCGATAACGATGAATGGTATACCACGAAGACGGAAGTCCGTCAGGAGGCAGAGGCGGGACATCATGAGGTTACAGCTCTGATTACGAAGAAGAACGGCACGGAAGAGAGCCGGGATGTGATCGCTGAGACCGTGATGAAGGATCCGGTGCCCCAGATCATCGAACGCGGTACCCAGACACCGCCCACCTATATCAAGCCCATTTCCGGCGGAAGGTTCACCTCAGGCTTCAAGAGACGCTGGGGCCGGATGCACAAGGGCGTGGACTGGGCGTGCCCCATCGGAACGGCAGTTATGGCGTCCTGCGGCGGTACGGTGGTACAGGCCGGCTGGTACAGCGGCTATGGAAACTGTATTACCCTGCGCCATCCGGACGGCAGACAGACCCGGTACGGCCACCTGAGCAAGATTCTGGTATCTGCGGGCCAGTCCGTAAAGCAGGGCCAGAAGATCGCTCTCTCCGGCAATACGGGACGAAGTACGGGCCCACATGTACATTTTGAGATTATAATCAACGGCAGTCAGGTGAATCCGCTGAAATATATGGATTAGGGCCAACGAAAACGGCTGTGGGAAGCCTCGCGTGAGCGGGGCTTCCTTTTTGCGTTTTTCAGATTTTTTCTTATTATAAAAGTACGTTCATTTGGGAAAATATTAGAAAACGCGGGCTTCCCAAATGTAAAAAAAGCATAAAAAAATTGACTTGTGACCATGAAAATAGTAATATCAAAAGTGTGTATACAAGAAAATCCGTATAACAGACAGGAGAGAATGAGCGCATGAAAGAGATGAAATGGTGGATGGATATCGTGAAAAATCTGACCATGCTGACTCAGTTCAGCTTCACTCTGGTGACGCCGCTCCTCATGTGTCTGGGTATCTGCTGGCTGCTGTGCGCGAAGGCAAACTTAGGCGGCTGGATTTATATTCCGGGATTTTTCTTTGGTATGGGAGGCTCCGGAATGGTAGCCTGGAAACTTTATGTATCCGTGATCGGGAAGCAGAAAAAGGAAGAGACAAAAAAACACATTTCCTTTAACCGGCACGAGTAGAAAAGGTGGAATCTATGAGCAAGCTTTTGGACAATATGCAGCCCGCGATCAAAGAGGAGACGAAGCACGTGGCGATTTATACGGCCACAGGCGTGGTACTTATGTGGCTGCTATTTCTGGTACTTCATTTTGCAATGCCGGAGAAGGTGCCGTTTAACTATACGGTGATTCTCGGCGGGCTCGGCGGCGGAGCAGTCGCCGTACTGAATTTCCTGTGGATGGGTCTCATGGTGCAGAAGGCGGCCGCGAAGGCGGGCGACCAGGACGCGGTGAAGACTCTGGTAAAGGGAAGCTATTCCCAGAGAATGCTGTTTCAGATGCTCTGGGTGATCATAGCGATTGTCGCCCCCTGTTTTCACTATGTGGCGGGTATTCTTCCGCTGCTGTTCCCGGGAACGGGAATCAAGATCATGGGGATTTTGAAGAAATAGTTGGAACTATTGGAATTTGTGAAGATAGGAGGTGAAGATGCATGGAAGTGGATATTTCAGGTGCTCGGGTCTTTTTCACGATACCGACGAATATTCCGATCCTGGGAGATCTTCAGATTAGTGAAACCCTGGTGGTGAGCTGGATTGTCATGGCGGTGATTACAGGCCTTTGTATCTGGCTGACCCACGACCTGAAGGTGGAGAAGATCTCCAAGCGTCAGGCTGTGGCTGAGATGCTGGTGGAGATGGCGAATAAGTTCGTCATCGGCAATGCGGGAGAGAAGTTCCGGAAACTGATTCCCTTTGTGGCAGCTCTGTTTGCCACAAGCGTGGTTTCCAATCTTATCAGCTTAATTGGTCTTCGGAGTCCGACGGCGGATCTTTCGACGGAAGCTGCCTGGGCCATCGTGGTATTTATCATGATCACAGCTCAGAAGATCAAGAGCAGCGGAATCGGCGGATATCTGAAGGGGTTCACCACTCCGATTGCTGTCATGACGCCGTTCAACGTGCTGTCTGAGCTGGCTACGCCCATCAGTTTGGCCTGCCGTCATTTCGGTAACATCCTTTCGGGCGTGGTTATCAACGCATTGATTTACGGAGCCCTGGCTCTGGCCAGCAGCAAGCTGCTGGGACTGCTTCCGGGTGTGCTCGGAGGCGTGCTGTCGCAGATCCCGATCCTGTCGGTAGGTCTTCCGGCGATTACGTCGGTCTACTTCGACTGGTTCTCCGGCGTGATGCAGGCATTTATTTTCTGTATGCTGACGGTGATGTATATCGCCAACGCGGCAGAGGAGTAAGTTTAAAAGGTTATTAAAAAATGAAAAAACCATTTTAGGAGGAAATGAATATGGAATTTCAGTTACTTGCAAAAGGTATCGCATTAGCAGGATGTGCAATTGGAGCAGGACTGGCGCTGATCGCCGGTATCGGACCTGGTATCGGAGAAGGTAATGCCGTATCCAAGGCCTGCGAAGCTATCGGACGTCAGCCGGAGTGCAAGGGCGATGTTACATCTACCATGCTTCTTGGTTGTGCTATCGCAGAGACCACCGGTATCTACGGTTTCGTAACCGGTCTGCTTCTGATCTTCGTAGCACCGGGTATGTTCATGAACTTCCTGGCATAATCAGTGGAATGATACTGAATTAATAAAAATCAGGAGGTCAGGACATGGATGTACAGGAATTAGTTGGTCTTGTGCCATGGACGTTTGTCGCGCAGATTTGTAATCTGTTTATTCAGATGTATCTGATCAAGCGTTTCCTGTTCAAGCCGGTCAATGAGATGCTCGAGAAAAGAAGAGCGCTGGCAGACGCGCAGATTCGCGAGGCCGAGCAGGCCAAGGCGGACGCGGACGCCATCAAGACCGAGTATGAGCAGAACATGAAGGAAGCGAAGGAAAAGGCGAATGAGATCCTTACCACCGCCCAGAAGACGGCGGCGCTTCAGAGTGAAGAGATGCTGAAGGAAGCTGCTTCCCAGGCAGCTGCCCTGAAGTCCAAGGCAGAAAGCGACATCGCACAGGAGAAGAGAAAAGCGGTCAATGAAATCAAGGATGAAATTGGCGGCATGGCCGTGGAGATTGCCGGAAAGGTAATCGAGCGGGAAATCAGCGAAGAGGATCACACGAAACTCATTGACGAATTTATTGCGAATGTAGGTGAGGCATCATGACACAGTACGCCAGATTGTATGGCGGCAGTCTTTATGACCTCGCTGCCGAAGAAAATCTTACGGACGCCATCGGGGAACAGCTGAAAGAGATCCGGGTGATCTTCAGGGGAAATCCCGAGTATGTGAAGCTGCTCTGCGAGCCCTCCGTTCCGAAGAACGAGCGGACGAAGCTCATCGAGGAAGCCTTTGGCGGCCAGGCAGAGCGTTATCTGGTGAATTTTATGAAGCTGCTGTGTGAGCGGAATCTCCTCGGAGAGTTCGCGGGCTGCTGTGAAGAATTCACGCGGCGTTATCACGCGGATCACGGAATCGCCGAGGCGGTAGTGACCAGCGCAGTGGCTTTAAGCGACGCGCAGCTGTCAGCCCTGAAGGTGAAGCTGGAAAAAATCAGTGGAAAAACCGTGGAGCTGGTGCAGAAGCTGGACGTTTCTGTGGTGGCAGGCTTACGTGTGGAACTGGAAGGGAAGCAGCTTGACGGAACGGTTCAGGCCAGAATGTCAGGAATTTCCAGAAAACTGAACGAAGTAATCGTGTAACTGAAAAAATAACTGTTTAAAGGATGGAATGGAAACATGCAATTAAAACCAGAAGAAATCTCCAAGGTCATCCGCAGCCAGATCAAATATTATGACAATGCCATCCAGCAGAATGAAACCGGTACGGTTTTGATGGTTGGTGACGGTATTGCCAGAGCCAGCGGCCTGATTAATTGTATGGCAGGCGAGCTGCTGGAGTTTGAAGACGGCAGCTTTGGTATGGCCCAGAACCTGGAAGAGAACAGCGTGTCCATCGTATTGTTTGGTTCCGATGAGAACATCAGCGAGGGACAGACTGTAAAACGTACCGGCAAGGTCGTATCCGTTCCGGTCGGAGAAGCAATGATTGGACGTGTCGTAAACGCCCTGGGACAGCCTATTGACGGCGCAGGCCCCATTGTGACGGACACTTTCCGGCCGATCGAGAGCCCGGCTCCCGGTATCTGCGAAAGAAAGAGCGTATCCGAGCCGCTTCAGACCGGTATCAAGGCCATCGACTCCATGGTTCCCATCGGACGTGGACAGCGTGAGCTGATCATCGGCGACCGTCAGACCGGTAAGACTGCCATTGCGGTAGACACCATTATTAACCAGAAGGGACAGGACGTAATCTGTATCTATGTAGCCATCGGCCAGAAGCGTTCCACTGTAGCCAATCTGGTAGAGACTTTGACAAAGAACGGCGCTATGGATTATACCATGGTTGTAGCCGCTACTGCATCCGAGGCAAGCCCGCTGCAGTATATCGCGCCCTATTCCGGCTGTGCCATGGGCGAATATTTTATGAATCAGGGAAAGCATGTGCTGATCATTTATGATGATCTGACCAAGCACGCGGTAGCATACCGTGCACTCTCTCTGCTGATTCGTCGTCCGCCCGGCCGTGAGGCTTATCCGGGTGACGTATTCTATCTGCATTCCAGACTTCTGGAGCGGGCGGCGAAGCTGGATGACGAGCACGGCGGCGGTTCCATGACGGCTCTGCCTATTATCGAGACCCAGGCGGGCGATGTATCTGCCTACATTCCGACCAACGTTATTTCCATCACAGACGGACAGATCTTCCTGGAGACCGAGCTGTTCCACTCCGGTGTTATGCCGGCTGTAAACCCGGGTATCTCCGTATCCCGAGTAGGTGGTAACGCCCAGATTAAAGCGATGAAGAAGGTAGCCGGTACCCTGAAGCTTCTGTATTCCCAGTACCGCGAGTTGCAGAGCTTCGCCCAGTTCGGTTCTGATCTGGATGCGGATACCAAGGCACGTCTGGAGCAGGGAGCGCGTATTGTGGAGGTCCTGAAGCAGAACCAGAACGCGCCGGTTCCGGTAGAAAAGCAGGTAGCAATTCTCTATGCGGTTACCAGGGGAATTCTGACCCGGATTGCCACAGAAGATGTGAAGGCGTATGAGGCAGGTCTTTACACCTATCTCGATACGGATGCCACAGGCGCTGCGGCTATGCAGGAAATCCGCTCTACAGGTAAGCTGGAGGCTGATACCGAGCAGAAGCTGAAAGAGGCCCTGGATGCGTATACGGAGCAGTTTCTGAATACAAAGCCTGAAAAATAAGTGATAGAGGAGGAAGCATATGGCTGCAAATATGAAAGCGGTGAAGCTGCGTATCCGAAGTGTGCAGAGCACCATGCAGATCACCAAGGCGATGGAACTTGTAGCATCCTCCAAACTGCGTAAAGCAAAGGAACGAGCAGAAACCTGCCGTCCTTATTTCCGGGAGCTTCACGAGACCCTGCAGGATATCGCAGACGGCAATACGGATTTTACATCCGTGTATGTGAAGAAAGCAGCTTCTGAAAAATACTGCTATGTGGTCATGGCAGGAGACCGCGGACTGGCCGGCGGCTACAATTCCAATATGTTCAAGGCTGTGGAAGCGGCCATGGAAGGAAAGGATTGTGTGGTGCTGCCCATCGGCAAGAAGGCCGTGGAGTATTACCGGAGAAAGGGAATTCCCTGTATCACTGAGAAGTATGCGGAGATTGAGGACGTCTCGGTGGCCAATTGCTTTGAGATGGCCAATATGCTCTGCGGGGAATTCAAAAACAAGGAATTCGGTCATATTGAGCTTTGTTATACGAAGTTCGTGTCCATGCTGTCACAGCAGCCGGATATGATTTCCATGCTGCCGCTGTCGGATCTGGCCAGAACGGAGGAGAAGAAGGAGCCGGTACGGAACCTGATTCTCTACGAGCCCAGCGCGGAGGAGGTCTTTGACGCCATCGTGCCGGAGTATCTGGCAGGTCTTATCTATGGCGGCGTCTGCGAGTCCCAGGCCAGTGAGCTGGCGGCCCGGAGAATGGCCATGGAGGCCGCTACCGGCAATGCGGAAGAGATGATCGAGAACCTGAACCTGTTTTATAACAGAGCCCGTCAGGCCAGCATAACGCAGGAAATCACAGAGATTGTTGGAGGTGCGGAAGGCATCTGATGAGGTGCGGGCGAAAGCCTGCAACCTGAACTAGGAATCAAAATAAGGAGATTCAGGAATGAGTGAAAAACACATTGGTGAAGTAGTGCAGATCACCGGACCCGTACTGGACATCCGGTTTGCTCACGATGAGCTGCCTGCGCTGCTGAATGCCATTGAAATTGATAACAACGGCAGCAAGCTGACCGTTGAGGTGGCACAGCAGATCGGCGACAATACGGTCCGCTGTATCGCCATGAACTCCACTGACGGTCTCGTCAGAGGAGCGAAGGCTCTGGATACCGGAAAGCCCATCGAGGTTCCGGTAGGCGAGGAGTGCCTTGGCCGTGTATTCAACCTTCTGGGAGACCCGGTAGACAATCAGCCGGCTCCGGAAGCGAAGGAACACTGGTCTATCCACCGTCAGGCTCCGGCTTACGAGGAGCAGGTACCGGCTACCGAGATTCTGGAGACCGGTATCAAGGTCGTAGACCTGATCTGCCCCTATGCAAAGGGTGGTAAGATCGGTCTGTTCGGTGGTGCGGGAGTAGGTAAGACCGTCCTGATCATGGAGCTGATCCACAACGTAGCGACAGCTCACGGCGGTATTTCCGTATTTACCGGTGTAGGAGAGCGTACCCGTGAGGGTAACGACCTTTATAATGAAATGAAGGAGAGCGGCGTTATCGACAAGACCGCCCTGGTCTATGGTCAGATGAACGAGCCCCCCGGAGCGCGTATGCGTGTGGGTCTTTCCGGACTGACGATGGCAGAGTATTTCCGTGATGTGAAGAATCAGGACGTGCTTCTGTTTATTGACAATATTTTCCGTTTTACCCAGGCAGGATCCGAGGTATCCGCGCTGCTTGGACGTATGCCGTCCGCAGTAGGTTACCAGCCGACCCTGGCTACGGAGATGGGTGCGCTGCAGGAGCGTATCACATCCACCAGAAAGGGTTCTATCACTTCTGTACAGGCTGTATATGTGCCTGCGGATGACCTGACTGACCCGGCTCCGGCCACCACCTTTACCCATCTGGACGCTACCACGGTACTTTCCCGTGAGATCAGTGCCCAGGGTATCTATCCGGCCGTAGATCCGCTGGATTCCACCAGCCGTATCCTTTCTCCGGAGATCGTAGGCCACGAGCACTACGAGGTAGCCCGTGCGGTACAGCAGGTGCTGCAGCGGTATAAGGAGCTGCAGGATATCATCGCTATCATGGGTATGGACGAGCTGTCCGAGGAGGATAAACAGACCGTAAACCGTGCCCGTAAGGTACAGCGTTTCCTGTCCCAGAGCTTCTCTGTGGCAGAGCAGTTTACCGGTATGCCGGGAAGCTATGTTCCGCTGAAGGAGACTCTGCGTGGATTCCGCATGATTCTGGACGGCGAGTGTGATCAGATACCGGAGAGCTGCTTCCTGATGGCAGGAACCATCGACGAGGTATTTGAAAGAGCGAAGAATCAGTAAAGGGGGATGTCTATGAAGACTTTTCCGTTACGAATCGGAACGCCGGACGGACTGCTTTTTGAAGGAGAGGCAGAGCGGATCGTCTGCAGAACCATTACCGGTGATCTGGCGATTCTGGCCGGACACAGTAATTTCTGCACCGCCCTCGGTATGGGACACGCCCATGTGGCGCTTCCGGACGGGACCACCCGCGAGGCAGCCTGCATCGGCGGTATGCTGTCCATGATGAACGGCACCTGTCGCGTCATGGCTACCACCTGGGAGTGGAAAGAGGACATCGACGAGGAGCGTGCTGTGAAGGCTAAGGAGCGCGCTGAGAAGCTGCTGGAAGACAAGAGCCTCAGTGAGCGCGACTACCGCATGGCGGAAGCGCGTCTGAAGAGAGCTTTACTCCGTCTGGATGTAAAAGAATAATAGTTCATTAAAAATAAAACGGATTCCCGAGGCTCTGCGGATGCAGAGGCGGGAATCCGTTTTTTTTATGTAATAGGAAATTCCGTCGGAATCTCCTATTACATAAAAGCCCTCCGGGCAGGATCGCACTGCGGCAGAGTGGAATTATGTCGCTAAAGCGACCTGCCGTAGGCGGAGAATCCTATAAAGCAGGATTCTATTTTATGCTAGGAGCCCGGCCAGCTTCAGCGCATGAGCGATGGCCCGGGCCAGTCCGTCGGCGTCGATGTCGGCGGTTACATAGTCGGCGGCCTCCTGCACCTCCTTCATGGCGTTGCCCATGGCGATACCGCAAGAGGCTTTGCGGATTAGATCGATATCATTCATGCTGTCGCCGATGGCTACGGTGTGTTCCCAGGTGAGGCCGTAATGGCTTAAGATCCGGGAGGCTCCGATGACCTTGCCATTCTCAGCGGGGATAATATCCGCGCCGCCCAGCTCCGGGCCCATATACAGAAGCTTCAGCTCCGGAAAATGAGCCTGCACGTCGGCGATGGCTTCCTCCGTGTCCGACAGAAAAAAGGAGGTCATCTGGCAGTGGTAGATCTTTTGGAAGGCCTCGCCGGACTCCGGCAGGAGCTTCCGCTGCCTGGGACTGGCCAGTTCCAGAAAACGCTCCAGGTTTGAGGTACACCATTTGCCGTCGGCGCTGGACATGAGACAGTACTTTTTTTCCACCACATAGTCCAGAAGCCGGGTCTGGAGCTCCGGATCAAAGTACTTTTCCCAGAGTACCTCTTCCGGGGTCTCGATGATGGCTCCGTTGGAGCTGACCAGGCAGTCCGGCAGGAACCGTCCCTGAAATTCCTCCGGGAGAGATGTATACCGGAAGGGGCGGCCACTGGCCAGAACTACCCGGCAGCCCAGCTCCTTCAGGTGGCTGAGGGCCTCCAGAGCGCTGTCCGGCACAGCCCAGGTCCGGTGGCTGAAAATGGTGTTATCGTAGTCAATAAAAAAGAATGGTTTCATAAATTCCCGGAATCTCCTTATCTATGGATATCTTTGGTCAAAATTACAGCAAAAAGAGTAAATCGCTACTCTATTATACATGGTTTGACGGAAAATGGAAACGGAAAATCCGAAAGCTCTGTACAGACCTTAAAATGCTGTATTTTCCGCGTTTTTAAGGTATTTACAAATTGAAAGTTTGTGTTATACTAGACTAAGACTAAAAGCGGCTCATTTTGCATAAAGAGCCGGAAAACAGAGAAACTGGATCCTATAGAGAAACTGTAGGAACAGGACAGAGAAGCAGAATTTACAGGCGATTATCAGTAGACTATCAGAAATAAAAGTAAGACAAAAACAACGACTGGAAACAGAAAATAAATCAGAAATCAGAACAGAATTTAGATAAGAGATCGGAGAAATGGGAGTAGATATGGATCAGTACGTGATTAAAGGCGGAAACCCGCTCGTCGGTGAAGTGGAAATTGGCGGAGCCAAAAATGCGGCATTGGCGATTCTTGCGGCAGCAATTATGACGGATGATACGGTACTTATAGAGAATCTTCCGGACGTGCGTGATATAAATGTCCTTCTGGAGGCTATGCAGCAGATCGGCGCGCAGGTAGACCGCACCGATCGCCATACCGTGAAGATTAACGGTTCCCGGATCGGGGATTACAGTGTGGATTATGAATACATTAAGCGCATCCGCGCTTCCTACTATCTGCTGGGCGCACTGCTCGGTAAGTATAAAAAGGCGGAAGTTCCGCTCCCGGGTGGATGTAATATCGGTAGCAGACCCATCGATCAGCATCTGAAGGGCTTCCGTGCTCTGGGCGCTGATGTGAAGATCGAGTATGGCTTCATCGTGGCCGAGGCGGAGAAGCTGCGAGGCAGCCACATTTATCTGGATGTGGTATCCGTGGGCGCCACGATTAATATCATGATGGCAGCCTCCATGGCGGAGGGTAATACAGTTATCGAGAATGCGGCCAAGGAGCCTCACGTGGTAGACGTGGCGAATTTCCTGAACAGTATGGGCGCGAATATCAAGGGAGCCGGTACGGATGTGATCCGGATTCGTGGCGTGGAGAGACTGCATGCCACCGAGTATTCCATCATCCCGGATCAGATCGAGGCAGGTACGTTCATGTTTGCGGCGGCAGCGACCCGCGGTGACGTGACTGTGAAGAATGTGATTCCGAAGCATCTGGAGGCAGCTACGTCCAAGCTTCTGGAGATTGGGTGCGAGATCGAAGAGCTGGATGACGCAGTACGTGTGGTATGCTCCAAAGGACTTCGCAGTACCAATGTGAAGACCCTTCCCTACCCGGGCTTTCCCACAGATATGCAGCCCCAGATTACCGCGGCTCTGGCACTGGCCAAGGGCAGCAGTATCGTCACAGAGAGTATTTTTGAAAACCGGTTTAAATACGTGGACGAGCTGGCGCGCATGGGCGCGAATATCAAAGTAGAGGGCAATACCGCCATTATCGAGGGTGTGGAGCGCTACACCGGAGCCCAGGTATCCAGTCCGGATCTCCGGGCAGGCGCGGCATTGGTTATCGCCGGTCTGGCAGCGGACGGCATTACCGTAGTGGACGACATTCATTTCATCGAGCGCGGTTACGAGCGCTTTGACGAGAAGCTTCGTTCTCTGGGCGCAGAGATCGAGAAAGTGGAAGATGAGCGGGCATTGCAGAAGTTTCGTCTCCGAGTGGGTTGACAAAACACCCGGAGTAGTGTAATGTATAGCACGTGATAAGCAAATTGAATATTGTAATTTTTTCTCTTATTCAGAGTGATGGAGATACAAAGGATCTGTGAAGTCACGGCAACCCCGCGTGAGCGGAAGGTGCCAACCTGAGCGAGTTGAATCGAACAATAAGAGGATTTGGTTATCGTGATATAAACAGGTCCGCTTAGTATTAAGCGGGCCTTAACTTATGCCAAAGACACACAAAAAGAAAGGAAGAGACCATGGAAAAATTATTATTTACCTCAGAATCCGTAACCGAAGGCCACCCGGACAAAATCTGCGACCAGATTTCCGACGCCATTCTTGACGCCCTGCTGGAGCAGGATCCCATGAGCCGCGTAGCCTGCGAGACCGCGACTACCACAGGCCTGGTACTCGTCATGGGCGAGATTACCACCAAGGGCTATGTAGATATCCAGAAAATCGTCCGCGACACTGTGCGCGAGATCGGCTATGACCGTGGAAAATACGGCTTCGACGCAGACAACTGCGCTGTTATCACTGCCATTGATGAGCAGTCCACCGATATTGCCATGGGCGTAAACAAGGCTCTGGAAGCAAAGGAGCACCTGATGAGCGAGGATGAGATCGAGGCCATCGGCGCAGGCGACCAGGGTATGATGTTCGGCTATGCAGTCAATGAAACACCGGAGCTGATGCCCTATCCCATTTCCCTGGCACATAAGCTGACCAGGCAGCTGACCAAGGTTCGTAAGGACGGCACCCTGACCTACCTTCGTCCCGATGGAAAGTCCCAGGTAACCGTAGAGTATGACGAGAACGGCAAGCCGGCGCGTCTGGACGCAGTGGTTATTTCTACTCAGCACAGCGAGGATGTGACTCAGGAGCAGATTCATAAGGATATCAAGAAATACGTTCTGGATCCGATCCTTCCGGCAGAGATGGTAGATGCGGATACCAAGTTCTACATCAACCCCACCGGACGTTTCGTTATCGGAGGCCCCCACGGAGACAGCGGTCTGACCGGACGTAAGATTATCGTAGATACCTACGGCGGAATGGCCCGTCACGGCGGCGGAGCCTTCTCCGGCAAGGACTGCACCAAGGTAGACCGTTCCGCAGCGTACGCAGCACGTTACGTGGCAAAGAACATTGTAGCGGCAGGCCTGGCTGACAAGTGCGAGATTCAGCTGTCCTACGCCATCGGCGTGGCAAGACCCACATCCATCAACGTGGACACCTTTGGAACCGGTAAGCTTTCTGATACCAAGCTGGTAGAGATCATCCGCGAGAACTTCGACCTGCGTCCCGCAGGCATCATCCGCATGCTGGATCTGCGCAGACCGATCTACAAGCAGACTGCAGCTTACGGTCACTTCGGCCGTACCGACCTGGATTTGCCCTGGGAGAAAACAGATAAGGCCGAGGAACTGAAAAAATATCTGTAAATTTCTGGATAAACCCATTGACGTAATTACCGTAAATTGGTAGAATAACAGTGTCGTCAGACAGCGCATTTTGTCGAAATAATGCCAGTCTGGAGACACTGTTTTTTACTCTATAGGAAATACCGTGTCACATTAAAGCACGAAAGTCATGCTTCCTATAGAGCAAAAAACCCTCCGGAGGGATGCGCACTCGGCGCAGGTTTTCCGTTTACACAGGTTATACAGCACGGGTTCTTCCGTTGCTGTTTCACGAAAGAGAAAGGTCTGGATTTCGATCTGAAATCAACATTCCCAAAGTACGCCCAAGGGCGAAGTATGCAAAAATGTATCTGAAAACGGCTATTTTATGCCCTTGCAGGAAGGAGAAGTAAAACGTATAATGAAAAGGAGAGAATAGCAATGAGTAACCGAACGACTTCCAAATCAAAGCGTCGGAAGCGTAGCAGCTTCCCGGGAACCAAAAAACCGGTACAGAGGGAACATAAGGACCGCCTGTTCCGATTGGTATTCCGGGACAAAGAGGATTTGCTGGATTTGTACAATGCAGTGAACGGGACAGAATATGAGAATGCAGACGAGCTGGAGATTACCACCATTGAGGATGTGATTTATCTCAGCATGAAGAACGACTTATCGTTCATGTTTGGCGTTGTCATGAATTTGTACGAGCATCAGAGTACCTGGAATGAAAATATGCCGCTCCGGGGATTTTTCTATTTCTCGGAGTTGTATCAACAGTATCTGAACGGGAAGAATATAAAGCTGACAAATGAAAAAAAGCGCGTGATGGTTCCATTTCCCAAGTACGTGGTATTTTACAATGGCACGTCGGATATGCCGGATCGGGTGGAAATGAAACTGTCAGATTGTTTTTTGAGGCCGGACCGGGAGGAAGAAGAGCCCTGTCTGGAATGCAAAGCGACAGTATTGAATATCAATGCAGGCCGGAATCGGGATATGATGCGGAAATGCCGCAGATTATCAGACTATGCTTATTTCATCGGTCAAATTCGCTGGAAAATGGACGAAGGCTGGTCCCTGGATGAAGCAACGGAGATTAGCATCAGGCGGTGTATTGAGAAGGGAATACTGTCGGATATCCTGACGAAGTATGGAATGGAGGTGTACAGGATGATACTGACAGAGTATAACGAAAAAGAAGAACGGGAGTACCTGAGAAGGGAAAGCTGGAAAGAAGGCCGAGAAGAAGGCCGTATAGAAATATTGCAGGAAGTGGTTCTGGACAGACTGGAAGAGCTGGGGACAGTGCCTGAAACTGTGAAAAAGAGGATTCTGTCCACGGATAATACAGAGCAATTAAAGCTTTGGAACAAACAGGCTATCATGGCCGGAAGTATAGAGGAGTTTATCAAAGAAATGTAGGAGGGCGAAAGCCCTCCTTTTTTAATATCCGTTTTTAGCTAAATTATTTATTTCTACTTCAAACACATTGCGTTCGCCGGCATAAATGGAAATATCATAGGATAAAAGCTGATCATAATTATCGTATTCTGTACTTTCTACATATTGGACAGCGGATTTCTTTTTAATATTGAGATACTCAGCGTGCTTATCTTCTACGATTCTGGCGGTAAACTGCTTTTTCGTGTGCATAACCTTGATGTCGTAATAGCGCTCCATCGTATCGTATAAAGAGTTCGTTTCAATGTCGTAATGCTCAATTCCGGGAATACGGTCTGCTTTATAATAGGCATCAATATAGACGATAGGGACGTCATTGCGGTAGCGTAAACGCTGCAGACGAATCAGAGGTTCGCCTTCCGGAAATCCGGAGTGTTGAGATAAGGCGTCGGAGCAGAATATTTTCTCGGAGGACAGGAGCTCTGTTTTAGGCGTGTAGCCGTACATTCGCATCTCATCATTAAAGCTCATGATTTTTTTGAAAAAAACATTTTTTTGATTGGTTTGGTTTACGAATGTTCCTCTGCTTTTAAAGCGGCAAATATAGCCTTCGTTTGCCAGTTCAGAAAAGGCCTGCCGTGTTACGGTTCTGGAAAGATTGAAAGTATTGCAGAGTTCATTTTCGGTGGGGAGTTTATCACCTGGTTTTAAAGTACCAGACAGAATGGCAGCCTTTATAGATTCTTTAAGCTGGGAATAGAGCGGAATCAGGGAAAATTTGTTAATGGTAATGTATTCGGTAAAACGTTTTGTTTTGTCCATATGAGAGGGAACCTTTCTTGAATTTTATGATTTGTTACTTCTAATTTTATCGGAAAGAAAAAGATTGTCAATAGGTATTGACATTATTTTTATAATATACTAATATAACAATGTAATCACAAAGTTACAAAAAGGAGGAGAAAGATGTTTCAGTATGATGTAAGCAAATCAAACATGTGGAGAGAGGTTCATGAGCAACCGGAAATCATGAAAAAAATGATGGAAATCAATACTCCGGTTGTAAAGGAACTGTGTGAAGCAGTAAAAGCAAAAGGCTTCAAAAAGGTAGTTCTGGTGGGCCGGGGGTCCAGCGAACATGCATTGATTGCAGGAAAGTATGCTTTCGAAATTTATACACCTTTTCTGGCATCCATGTCCAGTCCGTCGGTTATAACCAGATATGACGGAAAGGTAGATCTGAGCGATGCACTGGTGATCGGAGTGTCACAGTGCGGAGAAGCGAAGGATGTTTATACCGTATTAAAAAAATGCCAGGATGAGGGCGGTATTGCGGTTTCTGTTACAAACGAGAGAGAATGCCTGATGCGACAGGTAGGAAATTATTATATTAACTGTGAGTGCGGAAAAGAGACAAGTTTTACGGCAGCGAAATCCTATATGGCTCAGACACTGATTGTTCTGATGATAGTAGCATATCTGAGCGGAGATGAAAAACTGATCGAAGCATTAAATCAGGCTCCGGATCTGATTGCGGCATGCCTGGGTGAAGAAGTGGAGAAGCAGATTAAAAATACGATTCCTCTGTTTCGGAATACGAAAGACATTCTTCTTCTGGCAAGAGGATTTGGTTTTGCCGTGGCGCAGGAAACAGAGCTGAAAATCATGGAAGCCAGCTATACAAATGCAAAAGCATATTCTGCGTGCGATTATCCCCATGGGCCGATCGCAACTACCAATCGCTTTATGCCGGTTATTTTCTTCCTGACAGATGAAAAGACGGATGAGAGCACCATTGGACTGGTAAAGAAGATCCAGAATGATTTCAAAGTAAGTACATTAGTTGTCACCAATAAAGAAAAGTACAGAGAACTTGGAAACGCATCCGTGGTACTTCCGGAAAAGGCAGAAGGAGTTTCAGGAATTTTCGGATTGGCTGTATTCTCGCAGCTGTTTGCCTGCCTGCTTTCCATTGCAAGGGGATATAATCCGGATGAACCCATTGGATTATCCAAGACGACAGTTACTTTTTAAGATAACAGGTTTTATATGTAAAATGGAGGAGAGTCAGAATGAGTATTACGTTGTTTCAGGGAATCCTGCTGGCAGTGATTATCTTTTTACTGGCATGGGATGCCAGATGGGAATGTTTCTTTATGTTCCATCCGATTGTAGTTTGTACGGTTACGGGACTGGTATTGGGTGATGTGAAGCTGGGACTTCAGGCGGCGGCTATTACAGAATTGTCATATCTGGGACTCAGCACAGTAGGAGGAACGGTTCCGCCAAATGCATTGATGGCTGGTCTGATGACGGTAGTCCTTGCATACAAAGGTGGTCTCAGCGCAGAGGCGGCGCTGGGGTTGAGCCTTCCCTTTGCACTGCTGATGCAGTGGATTGTAATTGCATGCCAGTCTCTGTTTTCCGGATTTAATGTAAAGCTGGAGGAGGCTGCTGCAAAGAATGATATGAAAGCATATCGGTTCTATGTATTTCTTCCGGAAATTATCCTGACTTTGTTATATGCGCTGGTGGCATTTCTGAGTACTTATGCGCTTCAGAATGTAATTTCCGATTTTGTGAATTCCTTCCCGGAATTTGTATCTCACGGATTTGAAATCGCAGGCGGTCTGCTTCCGGCCGTCGGTCTTGCGCTTCTTCTTAAGGTTATGCTGAAAAAGGAGAATGTGGCATACCTGATCATTGGCTTTCTGCTGATGAGTGTCCTGGATCTGGGAAATGTACTTCCGGTAGCGCTTTTTGCGGTGGCGCTGGCTCTGATCGGGTTTATGAGAGATAAGAATACAACTGTAGAGGAGGAAACAGATGATGGCGAAGGAATCTAGAGAAAAGCTGACAGATAAAGAAATAAAAAATCTCGGACTGCGGTCCATGTTTTATCAGACAGGGTTCAACTTTGAAAAGATGCAGGCCGGAAGTTTCGGATGGTGTCTGCTTCCCGGGCTTGAGAAGATTTATGGAAAGGACAGCCCGGAAGTGGGGAAAGCGATAACTACCTATGGCCTGGACTTTATCAATACGGAGCAGCATGCGGCCTCTTTCCTGATGGGACTCGTGTTATCCATGGAGGAGAACGGCAGTGACAGACAGTTGATTAAGAGTATGAAGACTGGTCTGTTCGGTTCTCTGGCAGGTATCGGAGATGCTATTTTCTGGTTTACGTTACTTCCTATCAGCGGTTCTATCGCGGCGTCCCTGTGCGGTCAGAATCTTTTGATTGGACCGGTGTTCTTTATCGCATTTTGGATTTTGATGGCGCTGTCAAGGGTGCTGTTTCTGAAGGCCGGCTACAGGCTGGGAAGTAATGCCATAGAAATGCTGACCTCAAATGTAAAGGAATTGACAAAAGCAGCCGGAATTCTCGGAGTTATGGTAGTGGGAGCCATGATCCCCAGCTATGTATCCTTCTCTTTTCCGGAAGACCTGACATTATTCGGTACCGTAGGAGTGCAGTCTATTTTTGATTCTATCATTCCGAATTTATTACCTGCATTATTCGTCGGTTTGTTGTATTATATCTTTAAGAAGAAACAGGTAGGCATTGTAGCGCTGATTTTAGGTATCATCGTATTTTCAGTACTGATGTCACTGCTTGGAATTATGTAGGAGGCAAGACTATGAGCAATGTGAATATTGTTTTTACCAGAGTAGACAATCGACTGGTGCATGGACAGGTAGGAAATGTGTGGGTAACTGCTTCAGGTGCGAATTTAATTCTTGTGGTTGACGATGAGGTCTGCAAGGATTCCCTTCAGCAGTCGCTGATGAAAATGACGGCGGATTCTGTAGGGGTGAAAATTCGATTTTTCTCTGTTCAGAAAACAATTGATATTATTGGAAAGGCCGCACCGTCCCAGAAGATTTTTATCGTGGCAAAGACACCTTTTGTAATCGAAGAGCTGGTGAAGAACGGTGTACCTATCAAATCCTGCAATATCGGAAATATGCATAAGAGTGAAGGAAAAGAAATATTTCACGAAGTACATGTGTATACTGATAAAAATGATATTGATTGCTTCGAACGTTTAAAAAACATGGGGGTGGATGTATATATACAGATCACGCCGAACGATAGAAAGTATGTAGTTTAATAAAATTTCATTGCGCCCCTGAATGGCAGAGTAAAAAATAAATGATAAAGGCTGTATTTTTTGATGTTGACGGAACGCTCATGGATCATGAAAGTAATATCATTCCGAAAACAACGCAGATAGCACTGCGGGAATTAAAGAAAAAAGGAATTCAAATCTTCACCTGTACAGGACGGCATATCAAAGAGCTTCATATGTTAGGAATCGCAAAATTGCCGTTTGATGGACATGTGCTTTTGAATGGTCAGGTATGCTTAGATCAGAATGAGTGTACAGTGGCGCAAATTCCCATTTGTCAGGAGGACATCGAAGGAATTCTGCCCTGGTTTGAAGAAAAAAAGATCCCCATAGCGTTCATGGAAGAGAAGGAGGTCTATATCAATACAATCGACAGGTACGTGCAGGAGGCCATGGCAGATATTTCATCGGAGCCGCCAAAAGTAGGGACTTACGGAGGAAATGCGGTATATATGGTAAATATTTTCGCAGGAGAAAAAGAAGTAGCGGAGCTTATGAAAAATATGCCGCATTGCAGTATGACTCGTTGGAATACGCATGCTGTAGATGTCGTGGATGCCGATACATGTAAAGCAAAGGGAATGAAAAAAATATTGGAGCATTATGGCTTGAAGCGTACGGAGATTATGGCATTTGGGGATGCTGAAAATGATATGGAAATGCTTCGCTATGCCGGAATAGGTGTGGCGATGGGAAATGCCTCTGAACGGGTAAAGGCTTGTGCGGATTATATTACAAAGGATGTAGGGAATGAAGGTATTTTTTCTGCATTGAGGCATTATGATTTGCTTTAACCGTATAAAAAATGAGAGTCTGTTTCAGACGATAGACAAAAGGAATAGGGCCATTCGTTCATGCGAAAGGTCCTATTTCTTTTAGGAATTTATGTCCGAAACAAGGCTCAAAGGAAAATATTGAAATGCTTGAATGTATAAAAAACAGTATGCCATATACGTGAATTGTATGTACGGTGCTATGAGAGGACGGCGGTTAGTCACCGCCTCTTGCTCAAGCATTATATTTTAAAGGTCCCCTCTGCAAGGTCTTTTGCCACAAATGGAATAAAGTAAAACGGCACAGTAAGGAGCTTTTGCTTAGAATTGTAGCCGTAATTATTTTTTTACGTCCAGAGGATATAATTTATTATTCGACTCAATGATAAATTCAAGCTCAGCGGAAGTTTTGCCTCGCCAGTGGAACAGTTTATGTTCTTTGGCAATTAATTCGTTAGCTGACTTTACAAACTTTTAAGAAAATCCTCCCCCCATTTTTCTTGACGATACAACCCTCTCTGTCATATAATAGGTTTCAGTTTTCGACCGACCGGTCGGTCGGATTTTGCCGAATGTAGAGGAGGACATTGGATGAAGAAGAAAAGCGTGATGGCGCTGGGGCTGGCGGTGACTGTGGGCGCGGCGACCCTGACGGGCTGTGGCAGCAGTAAGAAGACAGAGACAGAAAAGGTAAATGTGGAAGTACAGACGCCCCAGAGCGGCGAGGTGACTTTGGATACAGATTATATCGGAACCGTATCTCCGGAGCAGCAGGTTTATGTGGTGCCGCTGGTGTCCGGAACGGTAACCCAGGTGAATTATGCTGTGGGCGATACGGTAAAAGAAGGCGACGTATTGTTTAAGATTGATGACGAAGCGGCGCAGCTTCAGATGGACAATGCGAAAGCAGTCTACAGCCAGGCTGAGGCCGGTGTCAATGTGGCCACAGGCGGTTCCCGTCATCTGCAGAACTATCAGACAGAGAAGGGCATCGATAGCATGGAGGACAGTCTGGACACCGTACGGGACAGCATTAAGGATATGGAGAGCCAGATCGGTACACTGGGCGATCAGGAGACACAGCTGACCCAGGCGGTAAGCGGAGCTCAGGCTCAGGCCAATGCCAAGAATCAGGCGCTGGCCCAGGAGCAGGTGAAGCTGGATGAAATGAAGAAAGCCCTGGAAGCCCTGGAAGCTGCGAATCCGAAGGACGACGCGGCCATTGCAGAGAAGAAGGCAGAAATTCAGACCCAGGAAACGGTGGTGGCCAATGCGAAGCTGGAGCTGACCCAGGCCCAGGGAGCCCTTTCCCAGGCCCAGTCCGGCCTTTCTTCTGTGAAATCCGGAAAATCCCAGCTGGAGAGCGCGCTGGAAAGCACCAAGAGCCAGAAGGAGACCCTGAAGGATAACTTAAAGACCACAAAGAAAACTTATGATATCACAAAGAATGAAGTATATCCGGAGACGGATGCCACCTACGCGGCTCAGCTGGAGCAGGCCAACGTAGCCCTGGAGTCTGCCCGGTACCAGCTGGATATGTACACTGTCAAGGCACCTATTTCCGGCCAGATCGAGTCCATTTCCGTGGAGAAGGATTCCATGGCTTCTGCGGGCAGCCCGGCTTATGTCATTTCCAATAAGGATTCGATGACCGTTACCTTCAATGTGGCAGAGAAGGCCAAGGATGAGCTGCAGGTGGGCGACGCCATCGAGGTAGAGCGAAATGGCGAAATCTTTGCCGGAACTATCACGGAGGTGGGAACCATGGCAGGGCCGCAGACCCGTCTTTTCCAGGTGAAGGCTTCTGTCATCGGAGCCGGAGATAAGCTGCCCAGCGGCGTGTCCGTCAAGGTGCATGCCACTACCCAGAGGGAAGAGAGCAGCCTGGTGATCCCCTATGACGCGATTTATTTCTCCGCAGGCAGCGCCTATGTGTATTGTGTGGAGGACGGAAAGCTTGTGAAAACCCCGATTACCGTGGGCCTGATGAATGATGACGAGGCGACTGTAGTGGACGGATTAAACGGGGAAAGTCAGGTGGTTACCACCTGGTCCTCCAAGCTTAGAGACGGTGCAGAAGTTGTGGTGAAAACAGAGGCGGAGGACGCGGAATAAATGAATCTGACAAAATTTTCCTTAAAAAGACCGGTCACGACCCTTCTGGTTGTCCTGGCGCTGGCGGTATTCGGTATCTCGTCCCTTCTGGGCCTGAGACTGGAACTGATGCCGGATATGGATATGCCGGTGATGATGGTTATGACCATTTATCCGGGAGCGGATCCGGAATCTGTGGAGGAGCTGGTCAGCTCTGAGATCGAGGGTAAGGTCGGCGCCTTAAGTGGTGTGGATTCCGTCACCACCTATTCTCAGGAGAACAGCTCCATGGTTCTTCTGCAGTATGATTACAGCGTAGATACCAACGACGCGTATCTGGATCTGCGCGCGGCGCTGGATTCGGTGGAGCGTTCTCTGCCGGATGATTGCCAGAGCCCCATCGTTATGAAGATGGATATCAATTCCATGCCCAGTATGATGTATTCCTTAAGCACCACCGACGGCAGCGACGTTCTCTCCCTGGCCAATGATGAGATTGTGCCGGAGCTGAAGGCGGTAAGCTCGGTGGCCAGCGTAGAGGTCAGTGGCGGACGGGAGAATTATATTCAGGTGAAGCTGGACGAGGAGGCCATGAATCAGTATGGACTGACTATGAGCAGCATCGCCCAGTATATTGCGACCACAGATTTTACAGTTCCCATCGGCTCCCTGGAGCAGGGTACGCAGTCCATCAGCGCCATCAGCACGGCGGATGTGACCACTGTAGAGGATCTGCGGGAGATTCCGTTGTTTACCGCCACAGGCAGCCTGATTCATCTGTCGGACGTGGCCGACGTGCAGTGGTCCCAGAAGGAGCCGGACAGCATCAGCCGTTATAATGGCGAAGAAACCCTGACGGTCAGCGTTACCAAGAACCAGAGCGCAAGTACCCTGGGAGTGGTGCGGGACGTCAGAAAGACCATGGAGCGGCTGCAGAAGGAGCATCCGGGACTGGTGGCGACAGCCTCCTACGACGCGTCGGATATGATTCTTCTGGCTGTAAAATCAGTAGGAAGCACGCTGCTCATGGGCGTCATCCTGTCTATGCTGGTGCTGTTTATTTTCTTCGGTGACTGGAAGGCCAGCCTGATTGTAGGAAGCGCCATGCCCATCTCCCTGCTGGTGACGGTGATTGTCATGGCCGTGGCAGGCTTTTCACTGAATATCATTACGCTGGGCGCGCTGGTGATTGCCATCGGTATGATGGTAGACAGCTCCAGTGTGGTACTGGAAAGCTGTTTCCGGGCGAAGGATAAAAAGCCGGGCTTTCGGGAGGCTGCGGAAATCGGTACCAGAGGCGTGGCAGGCTCTATCGTGGCTTCTACGATTACCACAGTCGTGGTATACCTGCCCCTGTGTATCCAGACCGGACTGACCGGACAGATCTTCGGACAGCTGGGCTATACGATTATCATCGCCATGCTGGCGTCCCTGATTTCCGCGCTGACTCTGGTTCCCCTGTTCTTCTGTATCTTTAAGCCGCAGGAGAAAAAGGAACGGAAGCTGAACGGATTTCTGGATAAGGTTAAGGGGAAATATGACAGGCTGGAGCGGAAGCTCTTACATAAGAAGAAGCTGAGCGTTCTGGTGGCAGTAGTGTTACTGATAGGATCCTTCGGTCTGGTAGCGCTGATGAAGGTGGAGCTGATGCCGGCCATGGACGAGGGAACCATTTCCGTAGCGGCTGCCTTCCGTAGCGGTACCAAAGCAGAAGAAGTAGATAAAAAAATGCAGGAGATTGAGGCTATGGTGGCGGCCCATGAGGATGTGGACAGCTATACCCTGACGTCCTCTAAGGGCTCCGGCAAAATCTCCGTTAATCTGAAGGAAGATCGGAGGATGTCCAGCCAGGAGGTGGCAGATGAGTGGCTGGAGGAGACGAAGGATATGACCGGCGTACAACTGGATATCACCGTCAGCAGCCAGATGTCTACCATGATGCTCACGTCAAGCGGCGGAAGCGTAACCCTGGCTTCAACCAATCTGGACGATCTGAAGGAAGCGGTTTCTGCCCTTCAGGAAAAGGCCTGGAATATTCCGGGCGTGTTGAATGTATCCTCGGATGCCGGTGAAGGTTCTACCCAGATCCGGGTGGTAATTGATCCGTTGGACGCTATGGCCCACGGTATGACGCCCATACAGGCAGCAGGGGGGCTCTACAGTATGATCAGCGGAACCGAGGCCATGACCATTACGTCAAATGGCGAGGAATACAGTGTCATGCTGGAGTATCCGGAAGGCACCTACACAAAGGCCAGCTCCCTTCTGGACGCCTCCGTCGGCGGCGTACCGCTGTCAGAGATGGCGACGCTTCAATATACCGATTCCCAGCAGACGGTTATGAAGCAGAACGGAAAATACACCACCACCATTACCGCTTCCTGTGTCTCAGAGGATACGGACGCGGTGGACGCGGCGCTGGATAAGCTGGTGGCAGATACAAAGCTTCCGGATTCTGTGGAACAGACCAAGGACACCATGGACGAGATGATGACAGAGACCTTTACGGCCATCGGCAAGGCGATTGCAGCGGCAGTGTTCCTGGTATTCCTGGTTATGGCCATGCAGTTTGAATCTCCGAAGTATTCTCTGATGGTTATGCTGAGCATTCCCTTCAGCCTGATTGGTTCCTTTGGACTTCTCTTTCTGTCCGGACAGTCGCTGACCATGATTTCCATGATGGGTATTATGATGCTGGTGGGTATCGTAGTAAATAACGGTATCCTGTATGTGGACGGCGTCCATGCCCTGATGAATGAGGAAGGACTGGGACTGGAGGACGCGTTGATTGAAAGCGGAAAGACGAGACTCCGGCCGATTCTGATTACTACGCTGACTACTGTTATTTCCATGATTCCCATGTCTCTGGGACTGGGAACTGGAACGGAAATGATGCAGAGCATGGGTATCATTATCATCGGCGGCCTGACTGCCTCTACGATTCTGATTCTTTTGTTAATGCCGGTATTCTATCTGATGGCTTACGGAAATAAAAAAGAAAAGGGGCCGAAAAAACCGCGGAAATGGAGGCTTAGAAAGCATGGAGCTGCAGAAACCGAAGTCAATGCCTGAGCTGAAGCCCAAGGTAAAAGCCCTCTACGATGCAGTGCTGGAGCTTCTGAATGAAAATGCGGATGTCAATACCCTGACTGTGTCGGATATTACGAAGCGTGCAGGTATCGGTAAGGGAACGGCCTACGATTATTTTAGCTGTAAAGAAGAAATCATTGCGGGAGCCATTATCTATGACGCCCGGACCCAGGGCGAGGAAAACTGGGAAAGACTGGAAAATATTCCGGGCTTTGAAGAAAAGATCTGCTATTGCTTTCATTGGGTGGCAGAGTGTGTGCAGGAGCAGCGGGCATTTGCCAGGTTTCTGTTCCTGTCGGCCCATCCGGGAGCGGCTAAGGACGATATTATGAAGAAGCTGCAGAGCATGCTTGCGGAAAGCAGGCAGTGCGGCGATATGGGTCCTATGATGATTCTGGGAAATCTGTGTGACTGCGGCATGCGGGAATGCTATATCCGGAAGGGGCTCCCGAAGCAGGCGGCGGTGTATATGCTGCTTGGCAGCCTGACCTCCCTGGTGATGTATCTGGGAGAAAAAAAACAGACCGGGGATTTCTGTCCGGAGGAGATGGGAACCTATCTGTGTGAGGGCTTTCTGCGAGCGGTGAAATAAGGGCAAAATAATAGAAGAAAGAAAACGGTCTGTGGCTTTACTGTCACAGGCCGTTTTGCTATAATAGAACCGGTGGTTTTAGAAAAAAACGCATGGAAAATGCAGCAGGAGGTATGAGGTATGCTTTTGGAAAAACTGGAGCAGGAGGGTATCAAGAAGGAGCTGGAAGCCCTCGGATACAACTGTGAGGAGATCTTCGGCGGCCTGAAGGAGGAGACGGACCGGCTGTACGCGTCCTATTCCTGGCAGAAGATTCCCTGTACGGTAGAAGGAATCCGGGAGTATGTGATTCACGCGGTTCCGCCGAAGGAGCTTCGGGAGAAGGACTATCCCTGGGAGGAGTGGTTTATCCAGTTCGATGAACCGGTACACCACGTATTGTTTATGCACGATCAGGAGATCTGCAATGCGGAAGCGCCGATTCCGGAGGGAGATACACAGCATCCGGCGGAGATTTGCGGAAGAACCTGGTACTATTACGACGATAAGAACAGTTATCCGCATTTTGCGGGAAAAGCAGAGCCCCGATAAGGCTCTGTTTTTTTCTTAAGAAACACGAAAGATTCTTAAAAAAGCCGGTATGTCCTTGAATCGGCCGGAATATAATGCTAGAGTATAATTTGAAATTCTATCACTGTTTGGAGCGAAACAGAAACGGAGAAAGCATAACAGCGAAAGAGGAGAGCATATGAAAAAGAATAACGGAGGAATCCGCACGATCATTACGGCAGGTGTTCTGCTGGTACTGGTGATTGCGGTGGCATGGACCCTGAAGACCCGGGACACGAAGGAAGAGGAACCGGTTCAGGCAGAGGTGCAGGAACCCACGGTGGTGGAGCCGGAGCAGCAGCCGGAGGAAGAGCCGGAGCCTGCACAGCCCGCAGAGGATGTGGACGAGCAGATACGGCAGGAAGAGGAACTGGCCACTTTTGTGACGGACTACGACAGCGAGCCCCTACTGAGCACCACGCCCATTAAATATCTGAGCCTGGAGGTGGGAAGCACCGAGGACGAGATTCGCCTGAACTGGATGTCTCCCAGCGCAGCCACCGGACAGGTGAGCTGGTATACGGTGCAGAACGGAGATTTCCAGATGGTGGACGCAGAGTGCAGCGCCTCCCAGACCATGCCGGGATATTATGTAAACAAGGCGACGGTGACCGGACTGCAGCGGGGCATGACTTATGCCTACAAGGTAGGAAACGATGCGGGCGGCTGGTCCCCCGAGTACAAATACACGGTGCCGGATGTGGACACCAAAGAGGGCTTTACCTTCCTGGTAACCTCTGACGCGGAGATTGGTCAGGATCAGTATCAGGAGGAAGAGGTCACAGTCAACGACTGGGACAAGGTAGTGACAAGGCTTACCAACTATGTGCCGGAGGCTCAGTTTCTGGTACATGCGGGCGACCAGGTGGCCCAGTTTGGCAATGCGGAGGAATACAGCGGCTTCCTGGATCATCTGGGACTTTACAAGATTCCCCTGGTGCCGGTGACCGGAAATCACGATGTGGCCAATGATGATATCGCGGAGGAGCTGGGTTATAACGGCGGCCCCTTCTTCTATGAGCATTTCAATGTGCCGAACCGGTCGGAGCATTACGGAATGAGCGAACGGGATAAGGACGGAGACTACTATTTTGTCCGGGGCGATGTGCTGTTCATTGTACTGAACAGTCTGACAGCCCAGGAGACGGACACCCATGAGGACTATGTGCCCAAGGTAGTGGAGAAGTATCCGGATACCAAATGGCGGATTATCATCCAGCATTATCCGGCCTACAGCAGCGTCAAGCGGTATCAGGATCAGATGGATCCCTGGATCCGAAAGTCTCTGGCCTATATCTGCCAGGACAATGACATCGACCTGGTGATCAGCGGTCATGACGCAGTCTATTCCCGGTCCTACTTTACGAATCGGAATTGTGAGAAAAATGAAAACTATGATTATTCCTCCGGGGCGACGGCAGTGAATCCGGAAGGAACCATGTATGTGGTCTGCAGCACAGCCAGCGGAAGCCTGTATCAGGCTGCCACGCCCAACGAAAATATCGTTTTCCAGGGACAGCCGGAGGAGCCCATGGCCCTGCAGTTTGACGTGACGGAAAACGAGCTTCATCTGCAGGCTTATACCGTGGATAACTGGACCCTCTACGACGAGTATACAATCCGCAAAGAATAAGCGCGAAGCCTTGACAATCCGCGGAAAGACTGCTATATTTACCTACAGTTAGACAGGAATACAATAACTTATAAAGGCAGAGAAAAAGAGGAGTACGCGGGACACACGTCAAAAGAGAGGACGGCTCATGGGCTGAGAGGCTGTCGTGGAAGGGTCGCCTGCGGAAGGTAGCTTTGGAGCCGGAGTGGTGAACGGAATATCCCTAGCCATTCACGCCCGACCAGCGTTAAAGGGTGAGAGATATGAGGCGGCTTTCGCTTCATAAGTAAGGTGGTACCGCGCACAAGCGCCCTTTCATATATGAGAGGGCGTTTATTTTTTTCGCAGGAGAAATCCAAGGAAACCGAAGGAGGAACAGAATGAAAGAGTTGGCAAAGACCTATGATCCGAAGCAGATGGAGGATCGTATTTACGGAGAGTGGCTGGAGAAAAAGTATTTCCATGCAGAGGTGGATCGGAGTAAAAAACCGTTCACGATTGTCATGCCGCCTCCCAATATCACAGGAAAGCTGCACATGGGACATGCCCTGGACAATACCCTGCAGGATATCCTGATCCGATACAAGAGAATGCAGGGCTACAATGCGCTGTGGATTCCGGGAACCGATCATGCGTCCATTTCCACAGAGGTTAAGGTCATCAACCAGCTGAAGTCGGAAGGTATCGATAAGAACGAGCTGGGCCGCGAGGGCTTCTTAAAGAGAACCTGGGAGTGGCGGGAAGAGTATGGCCGCACCATCGTAGATCAGCTGAAGAAGATTGGCTCCTCCTGCGACTGGGACAGAGAGCGCTTCACCATGGACGAAGGCTGCTCCAAGGCCGTACAGGAGGTATTCCTGCGCCTGCATAAGAAGGGCTATATCTATAAGGGCTCCCGTATCATCAACTGGTGTCCGGTCTGCAAGACCTCTATCTCTGACGCAGAGGTAGAGCACGAGGAGCAGGCAGGCCATTTCTGGCATATCAATTATCCGATTAAGGGCAGCGACAAGTTCGTAGAGATCGCTACCACCAGACCGGAGACACTGCTGGGCGACAGCGCCCTGGCTGTAAACCCGGACGATGAGCGCTATAAGGACATCGTGGGCAAGACCGTCATTCTGCCGTTGGTAGGCCGTGAGATTCCTGTCATCGCCGACGCGTATGTGGATAAGGAGTTTGGTACCGGCGTGGTAAAGATTACTCCGGCACACGACCCCAACGACTTCGAGGTAGGAAGACGTCACAACCTGCCGGAAATCAATATCATGAACGACGACGCCACCATCAATGAGAATGGCGGCAAATATGCAGGCATGGATCGCTACGAGGCACGTAAAGTGATGGTAGAAGAGCTGAAGGAGCAGGGCCTGCTGGTGAAGGTGGTAGATCATGTTCATAACGTAGGAACCCACGATCGCTGCGGTACCACCGTGGAGCCCATGATCAAGCAGCAATGGTTTGTGAAGATGGAGGAAATGGCAAAACCGGCCATCGAAGCTGTTAAGAACGGCGATCTGACTTTCGTGCCGGAGCGTTTCGACAAGACTTATCTGCACTGGCTGGAGAATATCCGCGACTGGTGTATCTCCAGACAGCTCTGGTGGGGACACCGGATTCCGGCATATTATTGCGACGACTGCGGCGAGATCGTGGTAGATCGGGAGATGCCGAAGGTGTGTCCGAAGTGCGGCGGAACCCATTTCACACAGGATCCGGATACCCTGGACACCTGGTTCTCCTCTGCGCTGTGGCCCTTCTCCACTTTAGGCTGGCCTGAGAACACCGAGGATCTGGACTACTTCTATCCCACCGACGTACTGGTAACCGGATACGATATCATCTTCTTCTGGGTAATCCGTATGGTATTTTCAGGCTATGAACAGACCGGAAAGTGCCCGTTCCATCACGTATTGATCCACGGCCTGGTTCGTGACTCTCTGGGACGCAAGATGAGTAAGTCTCTGGGAAACGGTATCGACCCGCTGGAGATCATTGACCAGTACGGCGCGGACGCTCTGCGCTTCACCCTGGTTACCGGCAACGCCCCCGGCAATGACATGCGTTTCTATATGGAGCGTGTGGAGGCCAGCCGTAACTTTGCCAACAAGATCTGGAACGCTTCCCGTTTCATCATGATGAACATTGAAAAGGCAGAGGTTCCGGAAGCCATGGATCCGTCTGAGCTCACCGGAGCCGACAAGTGGATTCTGTCCAAGGTCAACACACTGGCACAGGACGTGACGGCCAATATGGATAAATTTGAGCTGGGTATCGCCGTTCAGAAGCTTTATGACTTCATCTGGGAGGAGTTCTGCGATTGGTATATCGAGATGGTGAAGCCCCGTCTCTATAATGAAGAGGATCAGACTAAGGCGGCAGCCCTGTGGACGCTGAAGACCGTATTGACCAACGCCCTGAAGCTTCTGCATCCCTATATGCCCTTCATTACCGAGGAGATTTACCGGAACCTGACCGGAGAGGAGTCCATCATGATTTCTGCATGGCCGGAGTTTAAGGAGGAGTGGAGCTTTGAAAAGGAAGAGACCGAGGTAGAGCTGCTCAAAGAAGCTGTCCGTTCCATCCGTAACGTGCGTTCTTCCATGAACGTTCCGCCCAGCAAGAAGGCTCATGTGATCGTGGTATCCGAGAAGCCGGAGGTACGCGCGGTATTTGAGGGAAGTAAGTCCTTCTTCGGCACCTTAAGCTATGCAAGCCAGGTAACCGTACAGGCAGACAAGACAGGCATCGGTGAGGACGCGGTTTCCGCGCTGATTCCGGACGCGGCGGTATATATGCCCTTCGCGGAGCTGGTAGATCTGGATAAAGAGATTGAGCGCCTGAAGAAAGAGGAGGAGCGTCTGACCAAAGAGCTGGCCCGTGTAAACGGCATGCTGAGCAATGAGAAGTTCATTAGTAAGGCTCCCCAGAGTAAGATTGACGAGGAGAAAGAGAAGCTGGAGAAGTACACCCAGATGATGAATCAGGTGAAAGAGCATCTGAATGCTTTGGTGAAATAAGTAAGAGAGGATTTTATGAAAAAGTTTTTACAAATGGTAAAGGCCTGCGGTGCTGCGGTGAAGAAATTCATCATGCGCTGCGGCGCTTTTCTGAACAAGTGGAGTGAGGGGTGCAGTAAGACCATGGAGAAGCCGGTGGCATTCATGAACCGGTTTTCTCTGTTATTCCATGCCCTGATGGCGGCTGGAATCTATTTTATCATGGAGACCATGTCCAGACATTCAGCGCTGGAAGCATGGAACTTTATGATAGGAAGTCCGAAGGTATACGCTTATAATACCTTTATGATTTTCATGACCTTTATGATCGTGTATCTGTTCCGGAGACGTATTTTTGTGCGTCTTCTGATTACGGCCTTTTGGATATACCTGGGCTATATGAACGGAACGATACTAAATAGCCGCGTTACGCCGTTTACCGGACAGGATCTGCATCTGATTACCGACGCGCTGGACGTGGTAGGTCTGTATATGTCGCCGATGAAGCTGATTACCCAGGTGGGCGGTGTGCTTCTGGGAGTGGCGGTGCTGGTACTCCTGTGGAAGTACGCGCCGAAATATCAGAAAAAGGTAAAATGGCCCTTAAGCATCGCAGGCGTGATTATCGTCCCGATTTTATTTGCGGGAAGCACAAAGCTCTGTCTGGAGCAGCGTGTGCTGTCCACCTATTTTGGAAATATCGCCTTTGCGTATCAGGATTACGGCCTGCCCTACTGCTTTTTCTGCAGTCTGCTGGCCACAGGTATGAACCAGCCCTATGATTATTCCAAGGAGACCATCGACAAGATCGTGGAGGACGATAAAAAGGTGGCTTTAAGCGCGGATAATGATACGGAAAAGCCGAATATCCTCATGCTGCAGCTGGAGACCTTCTTTGATCCCACCACAGTGGAGTGGCTGGAGTTCTCCGAGGATCCCATCCCGAATTTCCACCGGCTGATGCAGGAGTATTCTTCAGGAGCATACAAGGTGCCTTCCGTGGGCGCCGGAACGGCCAATACGGAGTTTGAGTCCATCACCGGCATGAATCTGCGGTATTTCGGACCGGGCGAGTATCCCTATAAGACCATTCTGAAGAAAACCACCTGTGAGAGCGTGGCCTACGACCTGCGGAACCTGGGTTATGCCACCCACGCCATCCATAATAACAAGGCTACCTTCTACAGCCGTGCCGACGTATTTAAAAATCTGGGCTTCGACACCTATACTTCCAAAGAGTATATGGATGTGTCCAATACCACAGCAAACGGTTGGCTGAAGGACGAGATTCTGGTGGAGCAGATTCTGGATAACCTGAAATCCACAGCCCGGCAGGACTTTATTTATACGATTTCCGTGCAGGGACACGGCGAGTATCCCACCGAAAAGGTGCTGGAGGATCCGGCCATCAAGGTGACCGGCGCTGCCACTGAAGAAAAGAATAATCAGTGGGAGTATTATGTAAATCAGCTCCATGAGATGGATCAGTTCGTGGCGGACCTGATCAACGCCCTGGATAATTTCGGCGAGAAATACGTGCTTGTGATGTACGGCGACCATCTGCCGACCTTGGGCCTGACCGTGGAGGATGTGACAAACCGTTACCTCTTCGACACCAGCTACGTCATCGTGGACAATATGGGACTGGAGAAGGTGGATCAGACCCTCTGCTCCTACCAGATCGCGGCCGAGGTGCTGGATAAGGTCAATATCCATGAGGGAACCATGATGCAGTATCATCAGAACCGGCGTAAGTCCAAATGGTATCTGCCGGATATGGAGCTTCTGCAGTACGACCTTCTCTATGGAAAGAAATACGCTTACGGCGATGACGGAACCACGCCCTTTGAGACCATCAATATGCAGATGGGTATCCATCAGCCGGAGATCACCCGTGTAATTCCGCTGCCGGGCGAGAATAAGTTCTACGTGTTCGGACGGAACTTTACCACAGCCAGCAAGATCTATATCAACGATGAGTGGCAGAACACCAAGTTCATCAGCAGTCATGTACTGCAGGTGAAGAAGGTGAAGCTGACGGAGGACGCGCAGATCTCCGTGAAGCAGCTGGCGCCAGGCAAGGCAAAACGGGTGCTGAGCGAGGGCAACACTTACGAATACAAGGTTCCTGTGGTGGAGGAGACCACCGAGGAGACCGATGAAACCACCGATACAACAGAAGGGACGGGAACTGCACAATGATGACCTATCAGGAAGCGGTAGACTATATTGACGAAACACCGAAATTTACGAAGAAGAATTCCCTGGATCACACACGGGCTTTTTTACAGAGGCTGGGGGATCCTCAGGAAAAGATGAAGCTGCTCCATGTGGCGGGAACCAACGGAAAGGGCTCTGTATGCTCTTTTCTGGCTTCCATGCTCCATGCGGCGGGAAAGCGGACGGGACTTTTTATTTCTCCCCATCTGGTGGATATCAACGAGCGTTTTGTCATTGATGAGGATCAGGTGTCTGATGAAGCCTTTCTGGCGGCCTTCCATAAAGTCATGGACTGTGTGAACGCCATGAAGGAGGAGGGCTACCCCCATCCCACTTACTTTGAGCTGCTGTTCCTGATTGGCATGGTGATCTTTGAGCAGGCCAGGGTGGAGTACCTGGTGCTGGAGACAGGCCTGGGCGGCCGCCTGGACGCCACCAACTCCATCGCCCATCCTCTGGTGACGGTGTTGACCTCCATCAGTCTGGATCACACCGAGTATCTGGGCGATACGGTGGCGGCCATTGCAGGAGAGAAAGCAGGCATCATCAAGGAGGGCGTTCCGGTGGTCTACGACGCATCCTGCCGGGAGGCGGAGGAGGTCATTCTGGCCCGGGCAAAGGAACTGCATGCCCCTGCCTACGGCATCCATTCGGAAATGTATAAAATTTCCAGTTCGTCGCAGAAAAATATTGATTTTTCCATTCATTGTGGGTATTATGATGATATCAGTCTTTCCATATCCAGCGTGGCGGAGTATCAGATGAAGAACGCCACCGAGGCGGTCACGGCCATCCGTGTGATGGATCAGGAAGGCATTTTTACCGATGAAATCATCCGGAAAGGGATCACGGACATGCGCTGGCAGGGCAGAATGGAGACCGTACTGCCCGGCGTCATCATCGACGGCGCCCATAACGAGGCAGGCGTGGAGGAGTTCGTGCGGACGGCCAAACGGCTGGAGGCGGATTATCCGGTGACCCTGCTCTTTGCGGCAGTGGGTGACAAGGACTACCGCCACATGATCGAGACCATTTGCAGGGAGCTGCGCCTGGAGAGGGTCATCGTGACTGAGGTGGGCGGCTATCGGAGCGTGGATGTGAAGGAGCCCAAGGGACTGTTTGAGCAGTTCGGACAGAAGCAGATCACAGCCATTCCGGATGTGGAAGAAGCATTTGAGGAAGCACTGAAAGAAAAGGGAGACGGCATCTTATTCTGTGTGGGTTCTCTCTATCTGGTAGGAAGCATTAAAAAAATATTGCGGGACAGGAGGACGGCAAATGATTGACTTTGAGGAAGAACTGAAGAAATTCCATCCCAGCCTGGAGGTAGAGCAGGTGGAGGACAACGTATACCGTAACAAGCCCAAAGACATGTCAGACCTTCTCGATGAAATGCTGAAAGAGATGAAGGGCAGTCATCGCTGAGTCAGAGGAGGAATCTATGCGCTGTATAAAATGTGGAGCGACGCTTACAGATCCGGGCTACTGCAGTTCCTGCGGGACAGAGATCCGGGTCTATGAGAAAATCATCCGATTATCCAATACCTACTACAATATGGGTCTGGAGAAGGCCAACGCCCGGAATCTTTCCGGAGCGGTTCAGGATCTGCGCTACTGTCTGGAGCTGAATAAGAATCATATTCATGCGCGAAATCTGCTGGGTCTGATTTATTTCGAGGTAGGCGAGGTGGTTTCCGCCCTGACCGAATGGATCATCAGCAAGAATCTGGAGCCGGAGAAGAACGCTGCGGATGAGTATATCCAGGCCATTCAGGCGAATCCCGCCAGACTGGAAACCATCAATCAGACTATTAAGAAGTATAACCAGTCCCTGCTTTACTGCCAGCAGGGCAGTGAGGATCTGGCGATCATCCAGTTGAAAAAGGTTCTTTCCCTGAATCCGAAGCTGGTGAAGGCCCATCAGCTGCTGGCGCTGCTTTATATCCGCACGGAGGAGTACGAGCGGGCCGGAAGAGAGCTTCGGCGGGCGTTGGACATCGACCGGACAGACAGCGTTTCCCTGCATTATCAGGCGGAGCTGGAGGAACTGGCCGGAAAGGCAGTCAGCCGCGGACAGAAGCCGGAAAAGGAAAATAAGGAAAGCGCGAATAAGGATATCATTTCCTATACCAGCGGAAATGAGACCATTATTATGCCGTCCACTTATAAAGAGAACACAGGTATGAATACGGTCCTGAATATTTTCATCGGACTGGTTGTGGGCGTGGCCCTCATGTGGTTCCTGGCCGTACCGGCCAAGGTGCGCCAGGTGCGCAGCGAGACCAACACCCAGATTCGCACCTACAGTGATGAAATCTCGGCGAAGCAGACGGAGATCAATAAGCTCCAGAGTCAGCTGGACGATCTGCAGGGTACGGGAGACAGCAGCGAAGAAGGGACAGAAGCCCAAGGCGGAAGCTATGAGCTGCTGATTGATGCGTATACCAGCTTCCAGGCGGGAGATACAGAGAGCGCGAAGACAGCCCTTGACAGTGTAAAAGCGGATGAACTGTCCGACAATGCCAAAGCCATTTACAATCAAATGTATGGCAGCCTCCACGCGGATGATGTGAAGAACCTGTACGATGCAGGTGTGACGGCTTATGATGCCAAGAACTACGAGGAAGCTGTGACGAATCTGGAGCAGGTGGCGGCTACGGACGCCAAGTACGATAACGGCTATGCCGTGTACTATCTGGCCCGTTCCTATGAAAGTCTTCAGCAGAATGATAAGGCCATCGCCATGTTCCAGACTTTCCTGGACAATTATCCGGGCACATCCCGGGCAAATTACTGTACCCAGGCCATTCAGCGGCTGGGCGGGCAGACGCAGACCACGACCACCCAGAGCTCCGGCGCCACAGATACTGCGGGACAGGACACGGCGGCGGGACAGTAACCTGCCCCAGATAAACCCTGAAGTAAGGGACATACGGATTGACAGAAATGTCAGTCTGTGTGTCCTTTTTGTTTTGCCTGTATGCGGAAATGACAGGAAAAGGAACCCGGTCAGGAGGGAGAGCCGGGGAAACGGAGGAATAGTCATGAAAAAGAAAAGACGGACACAAAAGCCGGAACGGCTGAAACTGGAGGGAACCACCCTATATATCCGGGTGCCGGGAGAGCTGGATCATCATAGCGCCGATGAGATCAGCAGGAGTGCGGACCGGATGCTGGAGGAACAGAATATCCGACGGATGATTTTTGATTTTTCCGATACGGGCTTCTGCGACAGCTCCGGTATCGGTATGCTGATGGGCCGGTATAAGATGATGAAAGCCCTGGGCGGCGAGGTGCGGGCCGTGCAGGTGGGCGAGCGGGTGGCGAAGATTCTGATGCTGTCCGGTATTATGAAAATCATTCCCGTGGAGCGGGCAGAGGGAGGCATGGAGAGATGAAGAATAGAATGAGAGTGGAGTTTGACAGCATTTCGGCAAATGAAGCCTTTGCCAGGGTGGTGGTGGCCGCCTTTATGGCCCAGTTAAATCCCAGCATGGAGGAGGTGGCGGATGTGAAGACAGCCGTGTCCGAGGCAGTAACCAACGCCATCATCCATGGTTACCAGGGTCAGGTACATACAGTGGAGATCTGCGGGGAGACCGAAGGCCGGCGGCTGACCGTGCAGATAAAGGACACCGGCGTGGGAATCCCGGATGTGGAAAAGGCCATGGAGCCTCTTTATACCTCACGGCCGGAGGCCGGGCGTTCCGGCATGGGCTTTCTCTTTATGGAGGCCTTTATGGATGAAGTGCAGGTGGAATCGGAGCCCGGGAAGGGCACCTGCGTGACCATGTGTAAGCAGATCGGCACAGACGGGGACTGACTATGGAGCGGACTCTGGAGCTGATTCGACGGTCACAGGACGGAGAGAAAGAGGCAAGAGAGACACTGATAGAGGAAAATATGGGACTGGTTCACCATGTGGCCCGCCGCTTTCTGGGGCGTGGCGTGGAAGCGGAGGATCTGTTCCAGATCGGGGCCATCGGACTGATGAAGGCCATCGATCGATTCGATCTGAACTACGAGGTTCGTTTTTCCACCTACGCGGTTCCCATGATCGCCGGGGAGATTCGGCGGTTTCTGCGGGACGACAGCATGATCAAGGTGAGCCGTTCCCTGAAGGAGCTGGCCTCCCGGGGTGCCCGCCTGCGGGAGGAGATTCGGATGCGGGAAGGCCGGGATCCAGGCGTGGAGGAGCTGGCGGGAGAGCTGCAGGTGGAGCCGGAAGAGCTGGTGCAGGCCTTTGACAGCTGTACGGAGGTGGAGTCCCTGCAGAAAATCATTTACCAGGGGGACGGAGAGGGTGTGAGCCTGATGGAGCGGATTGAGAAAGGGGAGGACCAGGAAGAACGGATGCTTCGGCGGATGCTGCTGGAGCAGCTGTTGAGATCCCTGGAGCCCGAAGAACGGAGATTGATCGTACTCCGGTTCTTTTACGACAGAACTCAAAGTCAGGTGGCTGAAGAGCTGGGAATGACCCAGGTACAGGTATCGCGGCTTGAGAAAAAGATATTGGAGACCATGAAGAAACGGGCCCATGAGGGAGGCGGAGCGGAGCCCGGGACTTCGTGCTGAAGGCCCGGCCGGGCTCCTGTCTGACGCAGAAACCGGAAGCTGAAACGAAAGAAAAAACGGAAAAATGGTAGAAATTTTATGTGGATTTGTAAAAAAACCTTGAAATATGGTGTTTTACGGACTATAATGTCCCCAGAAACAACGGAGTTTCAGAAGGAAAAGTGTACCCTTCTGGAACTTCTTTTTGTTTACGCAATCGCGATTGTTTCAAGGAGGAGAATGATTATGAAAAACAGATTACTTGCACTGACCACCGCGGCAGTTCTGGCCGTATCCCTGACCGCCTGCGGTTCGTCTAAGACAGAGGAGCCCGCAGCAGATAACGCTGCAGAAGCCACAGAGGAAACCGCTTCTGCGGACGCAGGAGAGAAGAAGGTACTGAAGGTAGCCATGGAGTGCGGCTACGCGCCTTACAACTGGACTCAGCCCGATGATTCCAACGGAGCCGTTCCCATCAACGACAGCTCTGATTACGCTTACGGCTATGATGTTATGATGGCAAAGAAGATTGCCGACGAGCTGGGCTATGAGCTGCAGATCGTAAAGCTTGACTGGGATTCCCTGGTACCGGCTGTGCAGTCCGGAACGGTAGACTGTGTCATCGCAGGTCAGTCCATCACATCCGATCGTCTGGAAATGGTGGATTTTTCCACTCCGTACTACTACGCATCTGTAGTCAGCCTGGTAAAGCAGGATGGACCGCTGGCAGACGCTGCCGGAATCTCTGATTTCGAGGGCGCTACCTGTACTTCCCAGCTGGGAACCATCTGGTATGACATCTGTCTGCCCCAGATCAAGGACGCGAACATCCAGCCTGCACAGGAGTCTGCACCGGCTATGCTGGTAGCTCTGGAGAGCGGACGTACCGACCTGGTTGTAACCGATATGCCCACAGCAAAGGCAGCCTGCGTAGCATATCCGGATCTGAAGCTTCTGGACTTCACAGAGACAGATGACGATTTCGCTGTTTCCGATGAGGAGATCAACATCGGAATCTCCGTACAGAAGGGCAACAGCGAGCTTCTGGATGGCATTAACAGCGTACTGGCTACCATGACTGTAGACGATTTCAACAGCATGATGGACGAGGCGATTTCCGTTCAGCCGCTGTCTGAGTAAAATAAGAATCAGGAAAAACGTGAAGGGGCGTATTTACGCCCCTTCCTGAAACTTTTCCTGTAACGGGAAAGTTATTTGTCATAAAAAATAAAAGGGAGTTGTGAACGTAAGATGTCCATATCAAATATGAGTTTTCTGGGGAGAATCGGATACCTGCTCCAGCGCTATGGCACTTCCTATCTGAAGGGAGCCGGAACCACCCTGGTGATTGCGCTGGTTTCGACGGCCATCGGCTGCCTGATCGGCTTTGTAGTGGGCGTGGTGCAGACCATTCCGGTAGATAAGAAACGTGACAGCGCGGTGAAGAGGGGACTTCTGAAGGTGGTAAAAGTCATTCTGAAGGCCTACGTGGAGCTGTTCCGGGGTACACCTATGATCGTGCAGGCAGTATTTATCTATTATGGCCTGTCCCAGGTATTTAACATTCAGTTGGGAATGTGGTCCGCCGCGTTTCTGGTCGTATCCATTAACACAGGCGCTTATATGGCAGAGTCCGTCCGGGGTGGAATCATTTCCGTGGATCCCGGTCAGATGGAGGGAGCCAAAGCCATCGGTATGACCCATGTGCAGGCCATGAAAAATGTTATCCTGCCCCAGGCCATCCGGAATATCATGCCTCAGATCGGCAACAACCTGATCATCAACATTAAGGATACCTCCGTGCTGTCTGTCATCAGCATCGTGGATCTGTTCTTCGTACATAAGAGTGTGGCGGGAGCCCTGTATACCTACTTTGAGTCGGCGACCATTGTAATGGCCATTTATCTGACCATGACACTGGTGACCTCCAGACTTCTGCTTCTGGTGGAGAAGAAGATGGACGGCGACGCCAACTACGAGCTGGTGGATACCATGGATATCGGCAACCAGCTCCGCACAGCGCGGGAACATGACGGGGAAGGGAGACGCGGATAATGAGTGAGAAAGAACTGATTCTGAAGGTTTCCCATTTGCAGAAGAGCTTTGGAAATCATGCAGTCTTAAATGATATTGATTTTGAGGTACATAAAGGAGACGTGGTCTCCATCATCGGAGCCTCCGGCTCCGGAAAGTCCACCATGCTCCGGTGCATCAACCTTCTGGAGGAGCCGGGCGGCGGCGAGATTCTGTTCCATGGACAGGATATCACGGACGCAAAGGTGAATGTGCCGGCCTACCGTGCCAAGGTGGGTATGGTGTTCCAGAACTTTAACCTGTTCAATAATATGACTGTTCTTGAGAACTGCATTGTGGGCCAGGTGAAGGTGGCGAAGAAGAAGCCGGAGGAAGCCCGGATAAGTGCTGTCCGGTACCTTCGCCAGGTGGGCATGGAGCCCTTTTTGAACGCCAAGCCCCGGCAGCTGTCCGGCGGCCAGAAACAGCGCGTGGCCATCGCCCGGGCTCTGGCCATGGAGCCGGAGGTTCTGCTCTTCGATGAGCCCACCTCAGCACTGGATCCCCAGATGGTGGGCGAGGTTTTAAGCGTCATGGAGGATCTGGCGAAGCAGGGGCTGACCATGCTGGTGGTTACCCATGAGATGGCCTTTGCAAGGGATGTGTCTACCCATGTAATTTACATGTCCGAGGGCGTCATCGAAGAAGAGGGAACGCCCGCTCAGATCTTCGGAGCGCCCAGAAGCGAAAAGACCAAAGAGTTCCTGGCCCGGTTCCGGAATACGGCGGTTTAAAAATAGCAGTTTAAGTGTTTTTTGAGAACAGAACAGACAGGCATCCTCTCCGGGCGTATATCACCGGAGAGGGTGCCTGTCTGTTCGTCCGGAGAAAAAGAAAAATGTATAATTTCCCCCAAAAAGCACACACTACTTCCCAGGAAAGAAAAGGAGGTGGCATCCATGAACCATGCAAAGTATCGGGTGTGGATTTGGGTGATGGTGCTGGTTCTGGCGATAGCGGGGGTCATGTGGTATCTGCTGGCGAAGGAAAAGCGGGAGCCGGTGACGGACGGGACCCTGGTGCAGCGGGAGCTGAACGGACAAACAGAAAGTGGGACAGAAGGCAGAGCGGAGACCGAAATCAGATCCGCAGTAAAGGCTGTGGTGGAAGAGGAGTTGACATGAGTCCAGGGAAACAGCTCCTGATGGCAGTGGCAGGCTTCAGTTCCGGCGTGGGCGTGGCAGGCGGTCTCTTTGCCCTGATCATTGCCCTGGGCCTGGTATCGGAGTTTGCCGACCAGACCCACACGGCCAGTCACATCTTCTGGTACGAGGACGCCGTCTCCGCAGGTGCCATCCTGGGAAATGTGATGAGCGTCTATCAGATCGTCCTGCCCCTGGGCCAGCTGGGTGCGGGTATCTTCGGCCTGTTTTCCGGTATTTTCGTGGGAGCCTGGGCCATGGCCCTGACAGAGATCGTGAACATTATCCCCATATTTACCAGACGGATCGATCTGCGCCGGGGCCTGGGGCTGATCATAGTTTCCATGGCAGCTGGGCGGACCGCAGGCTCTTTTCTTTACTATTATTTTCGGTTTTAGGAGGAATCAATATGAAAGAATTCCTGGAATCCCAGCGGCAGCAGCCGGACGAGCAGGGAAAACAGCGTTATAACGAATACGTGAAGCAGGTGACGCCCACCCACAGCCTCTGGAGTCAGCTGATCAGGGCCTTTGTGACCGGAGGAATCATCTGCTGTCTGGGTCAGGGTATCGTGAACTATGCCCTGAGTCTGGGCCTGGATAAGGAGACAGCCGGAAGCTGGTGTTCTCTGATTCTGGTATTCCTGAGCGCCCTTCTGACCGGTTTTAACATCTTTCCGTCCATCGCCAAATGGGGCGGCGCGGGAGCTCTGGTTCCCATCACCGGCTTCGCCAACAGTGTAGCGGCACCGGCCATCGAGTACCAGAAGGAGGGTCAGGTCTTCGGCATCGGCTGCAAGATTTTCACCATAGCCGGGCCGGTGATTCTGTATGGCATTTTTACCAGCTGGGTGCTGGGACTGGGATACTGGGTTCTGAAGATGCTGGGAGTGGCGTAAGCCACTCCTATTTACATAAGTCCATTTGATATTATGCAGCATAAATGTAAAATAAAATAGCCCAAAAATATAAAATGAAATACATCAAAAATACAAAATCAAGTTGAACTTGCGTGCGATACAATATATACTATAAAAAAGAATATCAGAAGAATACAGTAGGAGCGGGCATTTATGAAAGAATACTGGAATAGAATTGTAGATAAAGAATTAGATCTCAGGCTGGAAGCGTTTGGAGCAACATTGATTGTCGGTCCCAAATGGTGTGGCAAGACAACTACTGCGGAAGAGAAGGCAAAGAGCGTCCTGAAAATGCAGGACCCTGATATGCGAGAGGGGTATTTGGCAACAGCAAATGCGAAGCCCTCCCTTCTTCTCAAGGGTGAGAATCCTCGATTGATCGATGAGTGGCAGGAAGCGCCTATTTTATGGGATGCTGTTCGAACTGCAGTTGATGTCAGACAAGAGGAAGGGCTTTTTATCCTAACAGGTTCTACTTCTGTTGATAATTCACAGATTCACCATACTGGAACAGGAAGAATTTCAAGAATGAAAATGTATCCTATGAGTTTGTATGAATCAAAGGAATCAACTGGTGCGATATCGTTAAAAGAACTGTTTGACAATTCGGAATCAGATATTGACGGAGTTATGTCAATGATGAGGATAGAAGATCTCATTTTCGCAGCATGTAGAGGGGGCTGGCCGTCAGCATTACGAAAAAAAAGTGATGCAGCGAAATTGATCGTTGCAAATGATTATCTCAAAAATGTATGTGAAACAGATATATCGACTGTAGATGGGGTAATGCGTAATTCCGTATTGGCAGAAATGATCCTCAGGTCATATGCACGAAATATTTCTACATTAGCTAAGAAAAATAGTATTTATAAGGATGTTGTAGCAAATGTGGAAAGCTTGTCTATGCCGACTTTGGATTCTTACATTACAGCATTTACAAGGCTGTTTGTAATAGAGGATATTGATGCGTGGTGTCCAGCAATTCGTTCGGCAACAACCATTCGTTCCGGGAAAAAGAGGGGATTTATTGATCCTTCGATTGCAGTGGCGGCGCTTGGATTGTCACCGGATTATTTGGAGAAAGATTTGAAAACATTCGGCTTTATTTTTGAATGCATGTGCATAAGAGATTTAAAAATATATTCGCAGCCATTAAAAGGAAAAGTTTCCCATTATCACGACAGATATGATTTGGAAGCCGATGCGGTACTTCATATAGGTGACGGCAGGTATGCCTTGATTGAATTTAAGTTAGGCAGTGCGGAAATTGAAGAAGGCGCAAAACATTTGTTGAAAATAAAAGAATTGGTAAGGAACTATAATGAAACGGAAAAGCAGGTTCCGCTTAGAGAACCGGATCTGCTGATAGTAATTACTGGTGGCAATATGGCATATACGAGGCCGGATGGTGTGAAAATAATACCAATCGGGTGCCTGAAAGATTAGTAATGGGACAGAGGGAGAAAATGACAAAATTATTCGATGTAATTCCATCAGGTTTTTTTTATTGTTTGTCCAGCGGTAGTTTCCAGAATCTGCATTCGGGATGCCATCGCGGTGTATTTGCTGGAAAATCATGTGGATTTCATTGAAGAGGACAGGGACAAAGATAAGCACAAAAAAAGCAGCCTCAGTGGCGCGCGGCGATCGAGACATTCTTAGGCCGCAAGCGATTTCATATCATCTTGGGTGGGAAAGACTGTCACAAAGCCATGGAGATTTTGGTAATTCAAAATGTGTTTGCTAGGAGATATGCCAATTATTTGCTGAATGGGATTCATCTGTGCGAAAATCTGGAAGAACTGCATGAGTATCCCAAGGGAGGCTTGGGGAAACATAGATTGGAATCATAGTAATATAGAATACCTATTGACAAAGTAGGTTAATAAAGGTATGATAGCAAAAAGCAGTGTAGATGTTCGGCAATTTTGCAGCTGCAAAGTGACAACCAATGATGAAAGGCAGGAATCTTCTAATGAACTACGGCATTTACAGTATTCTTCCGTCTCTGGCGGCCATCATTCTGGCCCTGGTGACGAAAAATGTATTTATCGCGCTCTTTATCGCGCTGATTCTGGGCAATTTTATTCTGAATCCCAATCTGGTCAGTGTGCTCGTTGGCACCAAGGATATGATGGTGGACGTATTTTCCAGTCATTCCAGTACCTCCATTATTTTCATTCTGCTGATGCTGGGCGGCCTCTTCTATCTGATTGAGAAGGCGGGCGGCTTAAAGGGCTTTACCCACTTTATGATTGCGAAGCGCAGCGTGGTCAAGTCCCGGATGGGCGCGGAGCTGTTCACCTGGCTTATCGGTGTGCTGATGTTCCTGGACGGCACCATGAGCGTTATGATTACGGGAGCCATCGCAAGACCATTTACCAGGGCCTTCAAAATCTCTCCGGAGAAGACGGCGTGGATCGTGCATTCCACGGCGACGCCCATGTCCATTCTGATTCCCATCGCGGCTTACGGTCCGTATATTGCCAGCTTCATCGAGGCTCAGGGCATCGCGGATCCCACCTCTGTGATGGTACGCAGCATCGGGTTTAACTTCTACTGTATCATGGCCGTCGTGGGCGTGGCGGTATTTACTCTGTTACATATCGAGTACGGCCCCATGAAGAAAGTGGAAGAAGCATACCAGAAGGAAAATGACGCGGACGGGAGTGCTCTTGTCAGCGAGGTGGAGCATCCGGGGACCGGTAAGGCCCGCTATCTGGTGATTCCGCTGGCGATTATGATTGGCTTTGCACTGGTATATTTCTTCACGGCCGGCGATAGCGAGACCGGACTGATCTTAGGCATCTTCTTCGGAAGTCTGTATCTGATGCTAGATCTGGCTATCCATAAAGTCATGAAGTTTGGCGAGACTCTGGACGTGTTTTTCCAGGGCTGCGGAAGTATGACCGGCATCGTGACCATCATGGTATTTGCCTATGCCCTCAGTAACCTTCTGGGTGAGCTTGGAACTGCGGAATTCCTGTCCGGCGTGCTGGTACAGCTCATTTCCCCGACCGTATTTACGGCGCTTGCATTTATCGTAACCTGCCTTTTGTCCTTCTCCACCGGAACCAGCGCAGGAAGCATCGCGATTATGATGCCGGTGCTGCTGCCCATGGCTCTTTCCCTGAATGTGTCCATTCCGCTGATTACCGGAGCCATCGCGGGCGGCGCAGTGTTCGGCGATCATACTTCCCCGATTTCCGACACCACGGTAATGACCTGTTCCTCCAGCGACTGCGACGTGGTGTCCCATGTGAAGACCCAGCTTCCTTACGCGCTGACCTTCGCGGCGATTGCGGTGGTGATTTATCTGGTGCTGGGGTTTGTGATGTAATATATGGCGGCCCCGCAGGATCTATAGTATAATCAAATTTATACAGATTGCTGTGTATATGGAACTGTAGGAAAGAGATGCAAATATGAGCAGAAAAATCTATGATTTTGACGAGCCCATTTCCCGCGTGGGAAAGAACAGCGCGAAATGGGGCGAAGAATATATCGGAAGCGGCAGTGACATGCTGCTTCCGTTTTGGGTGGCGGACACGGATTTCCGGGCGCCCGACGAGGTAAATGAGGCTCTTCGGGCCTGCGTGGATCACGGCATCTACGGTTATGTGCGGCCATCGGCTTCCTGCCTTCAGGCGGCGGCCTCCTGGCAGCAGCGCCGTCACAGCTTTCAGGCGAGGCCGGAGTGGATTACGGTGACGCCGGGTATCGACTGCGCCATGGCGACAGCGGTGCAGGCCTTTACAGAGCCGGGGGACAAGATTCTCATCAATACGCCGATTTACGACCCGTTTTTCGGGGTCATTGAGAAAAATGACAGGGTGACTGTGGACAGTCCCATGGTGCTTACGAATGGCCGGTACGAGTTTGACTGGACGGATTTTGAGGCGAAGGTCCGGGACTGCCGGATGTGGATGTTCTGCAATCCCCAGAACCCGGAGGGCCGCTGCTTTACTGAGGAGGAGCTTCGAAAAGCCGGGGAAATCTGTGGACGATACGGAGTCCTGATGCTGTCTGACGAGATCCACGGGGATATCGTGTACGACGGCAGAAAGCATATTCCGCTGGCGTCCCTATCGGAGGAGTTCTGCAGGCGGACGATTATCTGCACCTCGCCCAGCAAGATCTTCAGCGTGGCGGGCACGGCAGCCTCTGTGATTTTTATAGGAAATGAGACACTGCGGGATCAATTTCGTGCAGCACTTTCAAAAAACTCACCGGGCGTGAGTTGTCTAAGCCTGGTGGCCATGGAGGCGGCTTATACCAATGGCGACGATTATGCAGATCAGCTGGTGGCTTATCTTCAGGGCAACCGGGATTATATTCTGGATTATCTGAGGAAATACCTGCCTCAGATCAAACCCATTTTCCCGGAGGCCATGTTCCTGGCATGGCTGGACTGCAGCGGACTGGGACTTAAGGCAGAGGAACTCCAGAGCTTCTTTCAGAAGGCAGGCGTACGGCTGTCCATGGGAGACGCCTACCGGGAGCGGAGCGGCCAGTTCGTGCGTCTGAATTTCGGTTGTACCAGAAAAACCCTTACGGCAGGACTGGAACGCATCCGAATGGCAGTAGAGAAGCTTACGAAGGATAACTAGATGGAACGGAAACGGACGATTTGTGATATCTGCTGTCCGTCTTTTCACTGCGGCATCGACGCCTATGTGAGGGACGGGCAGATTGAAAAAATAGAAGGAACGGCGGAGCATCCCCAGAACCACGGGCTTCTCTGCGCCAAGGGGCTGGCGGCCAGACAGTATGTGTACCGGAAGGATCGGATCCGCACACCTCTTTTGCGCGTGGGAGAGCGGGGCAGCGGGGAGTTCCGCCCCATTAGCTGGGAGGAAGCTTACAAGCGGATCGCAGAGCGCCTGCTGGCTATTCGGGAGGAGAGCGGCCCCGAAGCTGTGGTATTTTTCTCCGGTTATACGAAATGGTACCGTCCCTGGCTCCACCGCCTGGCCAATCAGTTCGGCACGCCTAACTACATGACGGAGTCCGGCAGTTGTATGTTTTCCACCTTTCTCCAGTGGCTGACCGCCACCGGCAATGTGATGTCGTCGCCGGATGTGGACCGTGCAGGGATCTTTCTGGGTTGGGCCTACAATCCCTATTATTCCCGGAACCTGGCGGCGGCAGGAGTGGAAGAAGCGAAAAAGAGGGGCATGAAGGTGATTATCGTGGATTCCCGGATTACCCCTGCGTCTTTAAGGCTGGCGGATCTGCATCTCAGACCCAGACCGGGTACCGATGGAGCGTTGGCCCTGGGGCTGGCCTGTGAGCTGATTAAAAATGGTTGGTATGACCGGGAATATGTGTCGAAGTATGTCTACGGTTTCGCAGAGTATGCGGCCTATGTGAAGGAGTTTACGCCGGAGCGGGTGGAGTTGTTGACAGGCGTATCGGCGGAGCAGGTGCGGACGGCTGCGAAGCTGATCGGACACAATCTGCCCCTGGCCATCAATGAGAGCGCCGCGCCCATCGCCCACCACCGGAACGGATTTCAGAATTACCGGGCCATTATGGCGCTGTCGGCCATCACCGGATCCTTCGACCGGACGGGTGGGCAGATTCCGGTGCAGTTTAGCTACAATTATCAGGCGGCGGGCTTCGCCACCCGGGAGAAGGAGTTTGTCGGGAAGGTAAAGACGAGGCCAGGCTATCCGCCGGTGGGCGGGGAGAAATACCCGCTGTGGCATGCGATGATTGACGAGGCGCAGTTTACGGATCTGGCGAGGCAGATCCGGGAAAAGAAGCCCTATCCCCTGCGGGCGGTGGTGGGCTTCGGCCTGAATCATCGGATCGCGCCGGGCAGTGATCGGCTGGCGGAGGCTTTGAAAACCGTGGATTTTCTGGTGGATGTGGATCTGTTTCTGACGGATACGGCGAAGCTCTGCGACATCGTGCTACCGACCTGCACCTCCTTTGAGCGGAGCGAGCTAAAGGCCTGGGGCGGCGGGTATCTGACGGTGACGCAGCCGGTCATTGAGCCGTTGTATCAATCGAAGCCGGATATTCAGATTATCTGTGACCTGGCCCGGGGAATGGGACTTGCGGACAGGCTTTTGACTGCCGGACCGGAAGCGTGTATCCGGTATCTGATTTCCGATTTGCCGGTGTCCTACGAGGAGCTTCAGGCGTCGGAGCTTCCGGTGAAGGTACCGGGCGCGCGGGGGCGTGAGCCCGGCAGAATGCTGGCGCAGGGCTTTCCGACGGCCAGTGGGAAGTTTGAGCTTTATTCCCTGGAGATAGGGAAAATCAGGGAACAGTACCCGGACTGCGGTCTGGACTGCCTTCCGGTGTACCGGGAGCCGATTTGTGCGGCAGAGCAGGAAAAATATCCGTTTACCCTATGCTCTGGCCCGCGGATTCCGGGGGCGATTCATTCCCGGTTGCACAGTGTTCCCTGGGCACGGTCACTCCGGCCAGACGCAACGGCGGATCTGAATCCGGCGGACGCGGAAACCCTTGATTTGCAGCAGGGGGACGAGGTCGAAGTGTATACAGACTTTGGCTGCATCAGCCTGAAGGCGAATCTGACCTATATGGCGGATCCGGGCACGGTCTATATCTATCATGGATACCCGGAAGCAGATGTGAATACCCTGTTGGATCCGAAAAATGTAGATCCCTATTCCGGCTTCCCGGCCTTTCGCAGCAGCCGGGCGGGCGTACGAAAGAAGGTGGGGTAGATGGACGTGAAAACCATCCGGTTCGACCGGACCAAATGCACGGCCTGCTGTGCCTGTGCTATGGCCTGCATGGATGAGAAAAATACGGATGTGGAGCATGGAGAACGGGCGCTCAGGCAGGTGTACACAGAGGAACTGTGCCGGGGCGGACAGGTGAGCTTCCGATTCCATTCGGATTCCTGTATTCATTGCCGGGTACCGGCCTGTGTGGCCGCCTGTGAGCCAGGCTGCCTTTACAAAGATGCGGAGAGCGGCCTGGTGCTCTACGACACTGTCTCCTGCGACGGCTGCGGCCAGTGCCTGAAATCCTGCCCTATGGGGGCCATTTCCCTGGACTGCGATGGGAAAATCCAGAAATGCGACGGCTGCATCGAACGCCAGCGCGCCGGAAAAATCCCGGCCTGCGTGCGGGTATGTCCGACGGGGGCACTGTATCTGGAATAAGAAAATAAAAAGAGCGTTGTTCAGTCAGATGAGATGGAACGACGCTTTTCTATTTGTATAAAATGCCAGAATCTGCCCAAAATAAAAGGAAGAAAATGATATACGGAGGCATACGATACATGAGCGAAATCCTGTACCTGAAACCCGAAAAAAACGTCCGCACCTATAACCGCGTCCTGACCCTGGGTGAAGCCGTAGAAATGCAGTGCGCGGATCAGACAGTCGTGAACCGTCTGAAGACCGAAAAGCTCTACGCCTTTCAGGATGTGAAGTCGGGCCGCCATTCCTGCGCCGGACGCACCATCATCTCTATTCTGGATGTGGTGGAGAAAATCCAGGCCGTCTATCCGAATCTGGAGATTCAGAACCTGGGAGAAATGGATTTTGTGGCTGAATACTCTACCAAGCCGGAGGAAAAGAAACTGTGGACCTTCTTGAAAGTCAGCCTGGTCTGCGTCTTGTGCTTCTTCGGCTCCGCCTTTTCCATCATGGCCTTCAATAACGACGTTTCCACGGTTAAGTTATTCCGTCAGTTTTACACCCTTCTGACCGGACAGACCTCCGATGGCTTCACTGTTCTGGAATTCACCTACTCCTTAGGGCTGGCCGTCGGCATTCTGGCCTTTTTCAACCACCTGGGCGGCCGCCGCCTCACCAAAGAGCCCACGCCCATCGAGGTGGAAATGCGCCTCTATGAGGACGATGTGGACACCACCCTCATCAAGACGGCGGCGCGGAACGGTGTGCACCGGAAAAAATCTTAAAAACAGTCCTGAGACGTAAAACTCCCAGGACTATTTTTCTGTCTTCCCGCATAAAATAAATGTGTTCGGAGAAAATAATTTCCAAATAAACGGATTTGACAGGGATCCGAGAAGTATATGGAGGTGCGGGAAGAGATGGATACCATTATGGGAAAGCAGAGTATCTGTTTTCAGAGGCCGCCGCAGATCGTGAGCGCGGCCAGCGTGGCAGGACAAAAGGAGGGCGAGGGGCCGCTGGGCGCCCTGTTTGACGAGATAGAAAAGGATCCGATGGCGGGACAGGCCACCTGGGAGGAGGCGGAGAGCGCCCTGCAGAAGCGGGCGGCTCTGTTGGCTATGGAGAAAGCGAGAAGGCTTCCGGGGCCTGGAGTGCCGCCGGTGCGGTACCTGTTTTCCGGAGATCTGCTGGGGCAGCTGATTGCCACATCCTTTGGCGTGATGGATTTGAAGCTTCCTCTGTTCGGCCTCTACGGAGCCTGCTCCACCATCGGGGAGGCGCTGATGCTGGGAGCAATGACCGTTCAGGGAGGCTATTCCGAGGCGGTTCTGGCGTTGACCTCCAGCCATTTCGGAAGCGCGGAGAAGCAGTTTCGGTTTCCGTTGGGGTACGGCGGCCAGAGACCTAAGTCGGCCACCTGGACCGTGACCGGAAGCGGAGCCTTCGTACTGTCCGACAGCGGCGGACACGCGAAGATTACCGGAGCGACACCGGGGCGGGTGGTGGATTACGGGGTGAAGGATTCTATGAATATGGGAGCCTGTATGGCCCCGGCTGCCTGCGACACCATCTGCGCCCATCTGGAGGACTTCGGCAGAAAACCGGAGGATTACGACGCCATTGTCACAGGGGATCTGGGAACAGTGGGACAGAAAATTCTGATCGATCTGACTGCGGAACGGGGATATGACATTTCCGCGCAGCATCAGGACTGCGGTATTCTGATCTTCGATCCGGAGGCCCAGGATACTCATTCCGGAGGAAGCGGCTGCGCCTGTTCGGCGGTGACCCTGGCGGCGTATCTGCTTCCAAAGATCGAGAGCGGGGAGTGGAAGCGGATGCTGTTCGTGCCCACAGGCGCGTTACTGTCCACGGTCAGCTTCAACGAGGGACAGAGCGTACCGGGTATCGCCCATGCCGTGGTGATCGAGCATTGCTGAGTAGAAAGAAAACGAAAAATAGGGATGTCTGAAGGAAGTAAGGATATCCGGAACATCTTCAGATAAAGGAGACAGGATTCATGGATTATGTAAAAGCATTTCTCATCGGAGGGCTCATCTGCGCCCTGGTGCAGATTCTTATGGAAAAGACAAAGATGATGCCGGGGCGGATTATGGTACTGCTGGTGTGTACGGGAGCGGTGCTGGGGGCAGCGGGGGTCTATGAGCCCTTCCAGAAATACGCAGGCGCAGGCGCTTCCGTTCCCTTGCTGGGTTTCGGTAATGTGCTTTGGAAAGGCGTGAAGGAAGCTGTGGATGCGGGCGGCTTTCTGGGCATCTTCCAGGGCGGCTTTAAGGCCAGCGCCGTGGGAATCAGCGCCGCGTTGGTTTTCGGCTATCTGGCCAGCCTGATTTTCCAGCCGAAAATGAAGAAATAAACGTTAATTCTTGCCTTTTTCCAACCAAACTGCTATACTTGTCATATTTGCAGTGAAAGAGTAATGATTAGCACGGAAGGGGGCAGCCTCGTTGAAAAAGATAGCGGTTGTGACAGATAGTAACAGTGGTATTACGCAGGAAGAAGCACAGAAGATGGGGATCTATGTGCTGCCGATGCCTTTTACAATCGATGGAAACGAATATTTTGAAGGAATTAACCTGACACAGGAGGAGTTTTATGAGAAGCTGAAAGGAGATGCGGATATCGCGACTTCCCAGCCGTCTCCCCACTCGATTCTGGAGCTCTGGGAGAAGCTTCTTGCGGAATATGACGAGATCGTGCATATTCCCATGTCCAGCGGTCTGTCAGGCTCCTGTCAGACAGCAGCAGCGCTGGCGGCGGATTATGAGGATCGAGTATTTGTGGTAAATAATCACAGGATTTCCGTGACCCAGAGACGCTCTGTGGAGACGGCCCTGGAGCTGGTGGAAGCCGGAAAGGACGGTCGCGAGATCAGAGAATACCTGGAACAGACCGGAATGGACGCCAGTATCTATATTACCGTGGCGACCCTGAAGTATCTGAAAAAGGGCGGACGGCTGACCCCGGCGGTGGCGGCTATCGGAACCATGCTGCGCCTGAAGCCGGTGCTGACCATTCAGGGCGAGAAGCTGGACAGCTGCGCCAAGGCCCGGACCATGCACCAGGCCAAGCAGATCATGATGGATCATATCCGGGAGGATATCGAGACCCGGTTTGGCGGCGTGGAAGCCCATAAGGTGCAGCTGGATATTGCTCACACCCATAACGAGGAAGAGGCGATGAAGTTCCGGGAGGAAGTGGAAAAGGAATTCCCGGGCTATCAGGTGGGATTTGTGGATCCCCTTTCCCTGAGCGTGTCCTGCCATATCGGCGACGGCGCCCTGGCTCTGGCCATCACGAAAATGGAAGAATAAAAAGTAAGATCAGATACCTTTTACACCCGGAGAAACAGGCGATTTCTCCGGGTGTTTTGCTTTGACAAGCATAGAGCCCTGTGATACACTAAAGTTTAAGAATGCGTGTGAACGACTGAGGTGAAAATCGTTGGATAAGTATGAATTTCAGATAAAGACAGAGCAGTTGGAAAAGCTGCTGGATAAAAAGGATTTTGAGACGGCAGCGAAGATCGCCGACTCCATCGACTGGCGCAAGGTGCGGAATGTGGGCCTTCTGATGGAAGTGGCGGAGGTCTATGAGCAGACGGAGCGGTACGAGGACAGCTACGAGATCCTGAATATCGCCTATGACTGCGCGCCCATCGGCCGTATGATTGTATACAAGATGACCGAGATCGCGGTGAAGATGCAGGACTTTGACGAGGCGGTAGATCTGTACAAGGAGTTCACCAAGATCGCGCCCCATGATCTGGGCCGCTATGTGCTGAAGTATGAGATCTACAGGGGGCGGGGCTCTTCCATAGAAGACCAGATCGCCATCCTGGAGGAGTATAAGAGCCGGGACTACCAGGAGCAGTGGGCCTATGAGCTGGCGACCCTGTATTATCAGGAGGGGATGCTCTCCAAGTGTGTGGAGGAATGCGATGACCTGATTCTGTGGTTCAGCGAAGGCGAATATGTGAGAAAGGCTATGGAGTTGAAGATGAAGATTCAGCCCCTGACCGCTTCTCAGGAGGAGAAATACCGTCAGATGGCGGGAGACGCCAAAGCAGACGTTATCCAGGTGAAACCGGTGAACATGGAGGACAAGTTCAATACCACGAATCTCCAGGCAGCTCTGGCGGAGGGTGTACAGGACTTTATCCGGGCGGAGCACGCGGAGGAACTGCATCCGGAGCCGGTGGAAGAGGAAACGGATACAGAGACAGAAAAAGCGGAAGCTCCATCGATGGAGCCGGAAGTCCGGCCGGAAGTGCGGGAAGCTCAGGAGTTCCAGGAAGTGGATGTGGATGAACTGGAACAGTCCGGAAGTCCGGCAGCCGGGAATGCAGCCCGGATTCCCCATTTTCTGGGTCAGACCGATACGGGCCAACTGACCTTTGATATGAACGAGAGCGTGTTGGACCGTCAGATTACGGGCCAGATGAGCATCGAGGATATCTTGAGCAGCTGGGAAGAGAAAAAGAAAGAGACCGAGGCAGCCATCGCGGAGGCTGCGAAGCGGGACGAGGAGCGGAAAAAGGAGCGGGAGCACTTACGGGCCACCGGTCAGCTTCCGGATCTGAATATCGAAGTGAAGCAGACGGTGCCGGAGGAAATCCAGCGCCTGATCGAAGAGATCGAAGGACGGCTTCCGGTGAAGATTCATGTGGAACCCATCGAGCGTCAGGCAGGCGGCAGCACAGCGGCAGCACCGCAGGAACCCCGGAAGGCTGAACCGGCGGCAGCACCGAAGGCTGAGAAGGAGCCCGGAGAGATTCTGGATATTCTGGAGGCACCGACGGCAGCAGAAGAGGAAAGCGCGACGAAAGAACAGAGAGAGACAGCACCGGAACAGGCAAAGGAACCCCGTGAGATCCTGGATATTCTGGAAGAACCGGCAGAAGAGATGAAGGACGCAGTGGAGCTTCCGGAAGAAGTATCAGAATCAGAGCCGGAGAAAGTAACGGAGGAGACAGCTCCCACTCCCATGCTGGAGAAGCTGGAAAAGGAGCTGCAGGAGACCTTATCCGCCCTGCCGCCCGGACAGCTTTCCGAGGAGCAGAAGAAGCTGTTTGCCTACTTTATCTCTGTACGGGGCATGAGCCAGCAGCTGGCAGAGGTTCTGGAAGAGGATCGGATGCGAAAAGAACGGCGTGAGGATTCTCTGGTAGGGAATCTGGTTATCACCGGCGAGAGCGGAAGCGGAAAGACCACCCTGGCGGCGGATATCGTAAAGGCACTGCAGAAGCAGCGCCGGGTAAAGGGAGCCAGAATGGCGAAGATCCCGGCGGACAGCCTGAATGGAAAGAATGTATCGGCTATCATCCAGAAGTTGGGAGGCGGAGCCCTGCTGGTGGAGAAGGCGGGAGCCCTGCGGACGGAGACTGCCGTACAGCTGTCCCATGCCATGACCCGGAAGACCGGCGGCCTGCTGGTGATTCTGGAGGACGAGAAGGAAGAGATCCGGAAGTTGTTCATCCGCTGCGAGAGCCTGGGAGCCAAGTTCAACCGGACCATCGAGCTTCCTGTCTTTACGAATAAAGAGCTGGTGGCCTTTGGCGAGTCTTACGCCCTGGAACAGGACTGCGTGCTGGATGAAATGGCAGTGCTGGCCCTGTACAACCGCATTGGCAATAACCAGACCAGCGATCATCTGGTGAACGTGGCGGAGGTCAAGGAGATGCTGGACGAAGCCATCGAGCGGGCAAGCAAAAAGGGTTTGTTCGGAAGGCCGAAAAAGAGCCGTCTGGACGAGTTCGGACATACGATTCTGCTGGAAAAGGATCTGGAAAAGTAGAACATGATGAAACATACGAATGATTTGGGAAAAGATCCGATTTTCCCGCTGGTGCTGCGTCTTGCGATTCCCACCATGCTGGCACAGTTTGTGAGCGTCCTGTATTCCATCGTGGATCGGATGTATATCGGCGCGGGAGTTGGGGATCTGGCTCTGGCTGGAGTGGGCGTCTGCGCGCCGATTGTTACGCTTCTTTCCTCCTTCGCTTCCCTGATTGGCCTGGGCGGTTCGCCGATTATGGCCATGCGGATGGGAGCAGGGGATAAGCGGGAGGCTCAGAAGATTCTGAATAACAGCTTTTTTATGCTGCTGGTGACATCAGTGCTTCTGACCTTTGGTTTTCTGGCCCTAAAAGAAAAATTTCTGATGTGGTTTGGCGCAAGTCAGGCCACATTTTCTTATGCCAATACCTATGTGACCATCTATACGATGGGAACCGTATTTGCGTTGTTGTCCACGGGTATGAACAGCTTTCTGATCGCCCAGGGCTTTTCTGGCCTGGGTATGGTGACCGTCATGCTGGGAGCCGTGCTCAATATCGTTCTGGATCCGGTCTTTATCTTTGGCTTTCATATGGGAGTGGCCGGCGCTGCTGCTGCGACGGTCCTATCCCAGCTTGCTTCTGCCGTCTTTGTGCTGGTGAGCCTGCGGGGAAAAAGAATGCCCATAAAGCTTGGCTGGGGCGGCTTCGGGAAGCAGACCATGCGGAAAATCGTAAGTTTTGGCTTTTCCCCGTTTCTGATTATCGCCAGCGACAGCATCCTGCTGATTGTGCTGAATACGGTACTGCAGCGCTACGGGGGGCCGGGCGAGGGCGATATTCTGGTTACCTGCGCCACCATTGTGCAGAGCTATCTTCTGCTCATTACCATGCCCATGAGCGGGATTACCCTGGGAAGCCAGCCGGTGGTCAGCTTTAACTACGGAATGGGAAACGCGGAGCGCATTAAAAAGGCGATCTGGTGCATCACCGGACTCTGCGTGGTTTTCTGCAGTCTGATGATGGTGTTCACTTACACCCTGTCGCCCTTCTATGTGGGTATGTTTACGAAGGACGCGGCGATCCGCCTGCGTTCCGTGCGTTATATCAAGATATTCACAGCCATGATTGTGCCCCTGGCGGTACAGTATCCGCTGGTGGACGAGACGACGGCTCTCGGCCATGTAAGGCGGGCGCTGTTCTGCTCAGCCTTCCGGAAGCTGATTTACTTTTCCGGACTGCTTTTGCTTCCCGGGCTGGTATCCGCAGAGGCGGCCTTTTTCTCGGAGCCCATTGCGGATATTCTGGCTGCTACCATGACGACGGTTCTGTTTATAAAAACCTTCCCGGGGATTGTGCGGGAGACAGAAAAAGCTGATAAAAATAAATAGACAGGTGAAAGATAAGATGGTGTCTGGCCGTTAAGCCAGGCGCCATTTTTTCGCAAAAGTGTTGAAAAAGTGTCGAATTTAGAAGCCGATAAGGGATATTTATGAAGCAGTGTGTAAAGGCATGAATAGTGACGAAGTGCACATAAAAATATTTACAGGGGCAAAAAAACAAATTATAGTCAGTTTACACAAAAAAATAAAGAACAGGCGCTTATTTTATGTAAATTACATAAAGAAAGGAATGGTGATTATGAAAAATTATGAATTGAGAAACGGAGTCCGTGTTCCGGAAATCGGATATGGAACATGGAAAACACCGGATGGAGAAACCTGTGCAAAAGCAGTCGAAACAGCGATTAAGCTGGGATATCGCCATATAGATGCAGCGATGGTGTATGGAAACGAAGAGAGTGTTGGACTGGGAATAAAAAATTCCGGAATTCGACGGGAAGAACTCTTTCTGACCGGAAAAGTATGGAATACCGATCGCGGATATGGGCGGACCATAAGGGCTTTTGAAAAAACAATAAAAGATTTGCAGACAGACTACCTGGATTTATATTTGATTCATTGGCCGGCGTCCCCGAATCAATATGATTGCTGGGAAGCATTGAACAGAGAAACCTGGGAAGCACTGACAGATCTGTATAAATCAGGGAAGATAAAGGCAATTGGAGTGTCTAATTTCCGAAGACGCCATCTGATTCCACTTTTGGAGGAAGAAGTGATTCCTATGGTAAACCAGTTGGAACTTCACCCGGGAATGGTTCAGGCAGATATCGTTTCCCTGTGCTCGGAGTATCAAATATTACCGGAGGCCTACAGTCCTCTTGGAAATGGAAAATTATTGAAATCAAAGGAACTATCTGAGATGGCAGAACGCTATGGAAAAACGTCGGCGCAAATCTGTATTAAATGGAATCTGCAGCATGGTTTTTTGCCGCTGTCAAAATCAGTAAATGAAGATAGAATGCGAACAAATCTGGAAGTTCATGATTTTAAAATTACAGAAGAAGATATGAGGACGCTTGATGGATTAGAAGGTTTTGCTGATGGGAACGATCCGGATCAGGTTCTGTTTTAAAAGAAGTGTTGAAAAAGTGTCGAAAAAGAGAAAGTAAAGCGATGTATTTGCAGATTAGTGTGCAAAGGCCTGAACAGTGACGAAACGTGCGGAAAGGGATTTACAGAGACGGAAAAATAAATTATAGTATGGCTACAGAGAAAAAATCTCGTCTTTGACACTTTGAAGAAGAATAAACAGCCATAAAGCCTGTATTTTTAGGCTTTATGGCTGTTTTGGTATTTGCACCGATATGTACTATATTTTCTCTTTGGAGTGGGTTGCCTTTTTTGTGTTTGATATGATGCTTCGCATGGAACTTTTGGTTATGAATTCAAAGTCTATTCTAAATTTAAATGTATTGTGAAGAGCATCTGTCAGTTTTGTCCGTTTATAAGCCGGGATATACCCGCTATCCTTGCTCAACAGTGTCACATTCATTTTACGTAGAGTTTCCAGGATCTGATTGCAGGTAAATTCCTCTCCAAGCTTCTTCTCCAGTAATCTATATACTAAAAGGCTGATGTAGCAGGTTAGAAAATGTGCTTTGATACGATCATCTCTCTGCACATAAACAGGTCTGGCTTCAAAATCTGATTTCATGATCCGAAAATTCTCTTCAATCTCCCAGCGTCGTTTGTTGATTTTGATGATCTCAGAAGGATCATCTTCCAGGTTGGTTACGACAGCATAGAACCCGTCATACATGGCTTCTTCCCGGATGCGTTCTTCATCCAGGGCATACAACGCTTGATCGGCAATCTCGCCATCGGGTGTGACAGAAGTTTTATGGATGAATCGTGCCGGATCGTTCTGGTTCTTCCCACGTCTGCATTTTCCGGGTCCCTGTATCATCTTCATTGCGCGCTCTACCTGGCGTCCCCGAATCTTCTGCTGATAGGCCTTGTATTTCGGTGAATATGTTACGATGATCGTCTCATTCATACTTCCGGTCACAAGAGGGACTTCCTTGTAATAGATGGTATGAAATACTTCAGGGTCTGTTTCATCCAGTGTCCTGAGATCGATCATCTTGTTGGAACCGGGGAGCCTGAATTGAGTAGGGTTCAGAGCAATCTCACGATCTTCCTGTTTCATTTTCTTCAGGGAGTACGTGATCACATAAGAACGGTTGCCAAAGCTGTTAAGAAAACGATTCTTTACACTGCCCAAACCGGCATCAGAGCAGAAGATGAATTCGCTGCAATCGAAATCCTTTATTACCTTTGTTTCTAATAGCTTCAGTGTGAGTTGTTCATTCTGATTGCCGGGGAAGATATCAAAAGCAAGAGGAATACCGTCGGCATCCATAAAAAGCCCCATAGTGACGATGGAATTGGGCCGGTGTTCTTTGTTTTTACCATACTTTTTATCTCCGCTTTCTTCCTCAATCTCGAAATAATAATTCGTACAGTCGTAATACAAGATTTTTGTGTTACGGTGATGCACAAAGTTAGAATTCCGATAAAGTTCTTCCTGAATGTAATCTGACTCTTCTGCCATAACAGAAAGAGCGCGGTAAACATTCTGCAATGAATACTTAGGTGGCTCCAAAAGAGAATGACAGAATGAATAACTGCTCATCTTGCTGGAAGGGGCAAGTATTCGTGCATAGATCAGATCGGTGAGGATTGCATGAATGTCATACGTGAACCTATGACGGTTGCGAATGTTTCTGCAGATGTTGTCAAAACGCAGTTCAGAGCACAGCTGCTGCAAAAAAAGATATCCGACATTAAATAAGCGTTCCTCCTCCAAAGGGATACGGGCTACTTGAGAGAACGTAACCGATATCTGTTCTTTTTGCTGGTTGTAGAGAGTGGTTTCCTTTGCAGCTTCAGTTCTTGCCCACTCCATCATTTTTTCTTCATTGCCGGAGAACTTTTGTAAAAGTTCATTATATTTCCCCAGTTTCTTATAGATACGGGAAGAGGGTTTGCCGTTTGCCTTCCTGAAAGATTGGTAAATATAAACATCTTTATTGTTTTTACTACCGGTGATGTTTACGTACATAATGCATGCCTCCTTCTCCTTATTATAACACACGATTACGGACAAGTACAGATAGAATCATAAGATTTGACAAAAAAATAAGCCACAAATGGCTTAAACAAAGGGTTTTTTAAAGATGAATAAAAAAACAAGTGTCAAAGACCCGTTTTTTGAGGGAATTACGCTCGCCAAGCTGGCGGGGAAGGAGGGATGGAAGAAAAGCCAGAAGAAAAGCAGGGAACTTTTACGGTAAGGAGGAGGTACCGCATCATGGATCAAAAATGGGGTAGCAGCCGAATCGTTTGACTTTTCAGCGGCACAATGTTATACATAGAGTATACGTAAAATATGCAAATGCAGATGTGCGAATAGATGCGGCGCGCTGAGGGAAAGATTGAGCGGGGGAGAGCGGAATGGATTCTTTTCTTATTATTTCGGAACAGTTGATTTCCTTTTTTCTTATGATGCTTGCGGGTTATCTGGCGGCCCGTCTTGGGATCGTGTCCAAAGAAGTTTTGGCTGGCCTGGCTTCCCTTGTGGTGAAACTTTTGCTCCCAGTCATGCTCTTTGCGAACATGATGAGAGGGACGAGCCGCGAGCAGTTTATATCCGATTTTCCGGTATTTCTTCTGGCTCTGCTGATGTATCTGCTGCTGATACTGGTGTTTGCACTCCTTGCCGGACTGATGCGTCTGCCTAAAGAAAGGGGACAGATTTTTCAGGCGGTGTTTATCTGCGGAAATGTGGCTTTATCGGAACCCCGTTGATTTTGGCTCTGAGTCCTGAACATGGGGTGATTTATCTTGCCTTGACGAACATTGTGGATCAGGCGGTGCTCTGGACTTACGGCCTGTATCTGACTACTCCCACAGGAGGCGGACGTTCCTTCTCCGCAAAGAATTTTGTGAATCCCGGACTTGCTTCAATCCTGCTGGCCGTTCTTCTGATTGTTCTGGGGCTCAGACTTCCAAACAGCATTGAGAACGGGCTGTTAACGCTGGGCAATTCAGCGACCTCCGTTTCATTAATTTACATCGGAGGGCTTTTGTATTTCAGCAAATGGAAGGGAGCCCTGCGTCAAAAGGAACTGTATGTGGGTATTGTGATGAAGATGCTCCTTCTCCCTGTCGTGTACTATGCGCTGGCCTCTCAGCTGGTTCAGAACAGGGATATGGCGCAGGTAATGTCTGTTGTGACAGGCCTGCCTCCGGCGACTTCTATCGCGATGTTCGCTCAGTCGCATCACAAAGAGGGGGAGTACGCTTTGGGGATGATTCTGGTGGCTACGGTTGCCAGTCTTCTGACCTTAAGTCTGACAGCCTTTTTCATCTTCTGAGAATTCTCCGCTGCTGATGAAAGGACGATGAGCTGGAGAGCTTTGCTGTACCTGAAATTTTAGCGTCCAACTTGGTGCCTTCGGTAGCCTGCCCTTCGTCTCTGAGAGTCTGGTGAATATTACGGAAAGCATACCTATAATTGACAAGGGTATATTCGTCTCCAGCGGCCTGATTTCGATCTTTTCCGCGTCATCGTCAATCGGCGTACCGGTTTGATACGGTGATGACGGAGAATGCGTAAGTAAAATAAAAAAGATTTTGCCTTTGGACAGAATCTTTTTTTGTGCAAAGAATTGTGAATATTGTCGCTGGAATGTCGACAGATGCTATATCTAATCCTTAAAAAACATTTCCAATGTCTTAATTGAATTGACAGTGGCGAATTGTTTAAAAGGCTATTTTAAAACGAAAAAAAATAGGTATACTTGGATTCATAAAACACCAGATGAAAGGAGGGGAGTAAAATTAAGCAGTTTTTGTTAGCATCGCACGGGAAATTTGCAGAAGGAATTTTAGGTTCATTTCAAATGATTTTGGGGGACGCTCCTAATATTACTGTCTTATGTGCATATACAAAAGAAAACGAAGAGACCCTGGAGCATACAGTTAAAAAAATTATTTGCGAGCGGAACAGGAAAGAGGATTTGATCGTTGTCACAGATGTATTCGGCGGAAGTGTAAATAATGAATTTATGAAATATTTGAATGAACCGGGAGTTTATCTGGTGACCGGAATGAATTTACCGCTGCTTCTGGAGCTTTATTCTAATCAGAATATGGAAAGCAGAGATATGATTCGTCTGGCAATAGCGTCCGCGCAGAATAATTTGAAGTTTTGTACGGATTTATTACAGGTAAAGGGAGAAGAGGAAGAATTTTAAAGAGGTGTAGCAGATGATTAAATTATTTCGAGTGGATTTCAGGCTTCTTCATGGACAGATTGCATTTGGCTGGGCCAATATGGTGGGAGCAGATTGTATTCTGCTGGCCAGCGATTCTCTGATTCGGGATGAGGTGAGAAAGAGCGTTGTAAAGTTAAGCAAACCCACAGGAGTAAAACTTGTTATTAAGAGTTTAAATGATTCTGTCGAGGCTTTAAACAGCGGCGTTACAGATAAGTACAAACTTATGGTAATTGTGGAAACCGTAAAAGATGCGGCTTATCTTGCAGAAAAGTGTGAATGTTTTAAAAGCTTGAATATCGGAAATACTCCGCCGATTCCAAATTCGGAAACAATAGGGTATGCAGTTCGCTTAACAAAAGACGATAAGCTTCTAATTGAAAATATGAAGAAAAAGGGATTAGAAGTTGAGGTTAGACACAATTCAAGTGATAAAAAAATTGTGTTATAAAAAATAAAGGGAGGTAGTAAAAATGACAGCGCTATTATTAGCAATCGCAACTTTTTTTTCTGATGTAACACATATGTTTACATCATATCTGGATCGTCCCATTATTATGGGGCCGATAGTGGGGCTTATTATGGGGGATTTGCAGACCGGGTGTATCATTGGTGCGTCCCTGGAACTGTTTTATGCAGGCTCTGTTCCTGTTGGAGCATACTGTCCTCCGGATTCGCTGGTTGGCGGCGTGCTGGGAACAGCATTTGCAATTAGTCTTGCATCTACAAGTGAAATGGCCCTTACTTTTTCGCTTCCCATTGCTCTGTTTTCTCAGATGGTTGTCAATGCCTTGCTTTCAGCTGTAAGCTTAGTAGTTCGGTTGGCTGATAAATTTGCATTGGAGGGAAATGGAAGAGGAGTATCCTCAGTTCTGTTTATCTGCGGCGGGCTGCGAAGTCTTTTAAAGGCTGTCATTGTATATTTTGCATTTGCCTTGGGAAGCGATAGGGCTATGCTGCTGTTGGACAAGATTCCAGAGGTTATAACTCAGGGAATGACAGTTGCCGGCGGTCTTCTTCCTGCACTTGGTATTGCAATGCTGATTAAAATTATGATGAATGAAAAGGTTGTTCCCTATTATTTTCTTGGGTATTTACTGGCGGCATATTTGGGAGTGCCCGTTTTAGGTATTGCACTCTTAGGAATTATTCTTATTATTACAAAATTTGATTTTAAAACTCTTTTCTCAGAAAAAGGAACAACACAGTTTGCGGTAGAGGAGGTAGCAGATGATGACTTCTAAAGAAGAAAATAAAACAAAGGGTATGTTGACAAAAAAGGATTTGGACCGCATGGCTTGGAGATCCATGACCTATGATTACTGTTGGCATTACGAGCGCGCCGGTAATATGGGATACAGCACAATGATAGGAGGCGTCCTGAAAAAAATATACAAGGGACAACCGGAAAAATATAAGGAAGCGCTGAAAAGAAATCTGGAATTTTTCAATATTACGGCTATGTTCGCACCTTTTGTAGGCGGCGTTGCAGCCTCTATGGAAGAGCAGAATGCAAAAACGGAAGGTTTTGATACAGGAGCAATCAGTGCAATTAAAACAGCCTTAATGGGACCATTATCAGGAATTGGCGATTCTATTTTTCTGGGAACGCTCCGTGTTATTGCAATCGGAATCGGTGTCAGTCTGCTTTCCCAGGGAAATGTTGTAGGAGCGTTTCTATATGCCCTGATTTTTAATATTCCGAATGTATTAAGCCGTTTTTTATCAGCAAGACTGGGATACCGTCTGGGCGTGGACTTTTTAACCAAGATTCAGAGCTCTGGAATCATGGAAATCGTCATGACGGCAACAGGAATTTTAGGAATGATGGCAATCGGAGGAATGAATTATTCTATGGTTTATACATCGCTGATTCTTCCGATTGGAACAGGTGAGAGCGCAACAACCTTACAGGCTATTACAGACGGAATTATGCCGGGCTTAGCCCCGTTAGGATTTACATGGCTCTGTTATTGGCTGATGAAAAAGGGGATTAATATTGTCGTTTTATTGGTTCTTATTATTTTGTTATGTATTGCATGTGTGGCGCTTGGGATTATGGGTTAAAAAGGAGGAAGTAAAAATGAATAGCAGAGAACTTAGGACAGCAGCGCTTCAGGCAGCTGTCCGCGGGGCGGAAAGTATTGATGAGACGCAAATTCAAAAGGCGATTGATGCAATCATAGCGTCAAAACGGGTATTTGTAGCAGGAGCTGGCAGGACATTGTTGTTTTTAAAGGCGCTTGGTATGAATCTGATGCAGATTGGAAAGCTGTCTTATGCTGTAGGTGAAATTGCTACACCAAGTATCCGGAAGGGCGATGTTTTGATTTGCGCATCCTGGAGCGGGACTACACGAGTTACCAATATTTTTGTGCAGCAGGCGAAAAAAGAAGACGCTACCATTATAGCCTTTACTGCTCATAAGGACTCTCCGCTGGGTGAAGCTGCGGATATTTTGATTGAAATTACTGCAGAAATGGATCCGGAGGTTGTTAAAGAGCATGAAATGTATAATGGCTATACATTTGATCATATTGTAGTGCCTCTATATGATTGCCTGGTGGCATCTATCCGCCAGCAGGCCGGAATTCCAGGAGATATCATGCACTATAATCATGCAAATATGGAGTAAGCGGGGAGAAGAAAAATGCCATTGATTACAATTCATACAGCACAGAGGCTGACAAATGCTCAGAAGGAAAATCTGAAATGCGGGCTGGGGAGGATTATTACAATAATTCCGGAGAAAGAAGAACGAATGCTAATGGTGGATATCGGGGATCAGCATGATATTTATTTCAGAGGGAAAAAATGTGAATCTGCAGCTTTTGTTGAGGTGCGTGTAAAGGGACGGATTGATTTACAGATAAAGTCTGAGGTTACAGAAGCAGTCTTTGAACTTTTAAAACAACAGGCCGGAATTGAAAACGATGAAGCATACCTTTGCTTCCTGGAATTTGAAAACTGGGGATCCAGAGGAATATTAAAGTGATACGTTTAATTGCAGCAGATTTGGACGGGACCCTATTGTTTCCTGATTCCAGCCTGTACAGCGGGATATTTTCAATGATTCGGGACTGCCGCAGGAGAAACATAGCATTTGTTATAGCCAGCGGCAGAGACCCGAAAGATTTATGCAGAATTTTTTCTGAAGTACTGGAAGAAATTTTTTTTGTGGCACAGAATGGAACCTGTTATTTTATGAATGGCTGCTGGAATCAGGTGTCTTCGGTGCCGGAGGCCATCAGCTTGGAAACCCTGGAATTACTGAAAGAATGTCAGAAGGTATATCCTGTTGTAGATACCTTGGACTGCAGCTATGTAGATGCAAGGGGAATAGAATTTTTTGACTGGCCTCCTGCAAGCCTTTACGTGCATATAGAGGATGATTTGAGCGAGGTTGTGAAAAGGGAGCAGATACTCAGGTTCCGAATATACGGGAAAGAGCATACATATCCTTTTGAAATCGAGCAGATAAAAAAGCATATAAAGGGTCGTGCAGCTGCAATTAAACCCTCGCCAGACTGTATGGATATTCTGAAAACGGGAACAAGCAAAGGAGCCGGGCTTTCTAAAATCCAAAGCTTATGCGGTATTACCGCAGAAGAAACAATGGTATTTGGAGATTATTATAATGACATTGAAATGATGAGAGCTGCAGAATACAGCTTTGCGATGAAAAACGGTGTGGAAGAAGTGAAAAGAGTATCTCATTATTTGGCGGGAAGCAACGCGGAAAATTCCGTTTATCATATTATACAAAGCTTTTTACAGGGTGATAAACTGGAACGCTGGTTAAAGAAATGAGGAAAAGGAGAATTTATAAATGGTAAAATTTGCGACGGTAGGCGCAGGTTGGATTGTAGACAATTTTATTGAAGCAGCCAGGGCCTGGATGCCGGATTTGGCGCATGAGGCAGTATATTCCTTTCGGAAGGAGGAAGCTGAAAGCTTTGCCGCAAAGCATCAGGTGAAAAAAATTTATACAGATTTGGACGAACTGGGAAGGTCGGATGTGGATTTTGTATATATTGCAAATCCCAATGCTCTGCATTATCCTACTTCGAAAAAGCTCTTGGAATATGGGAAGCATGTCTTATGTGAAAAAACCTCAGTTGTTACTTCGGAACAGCTTGAAAGACTTTATCAAATTGCAGATGAGAACCATGTTGTTTTTCTGGAAGCAATGAAGACGTTATATATGCCGCAAATGCAGCAGATTTGCGATGCAATAAAAAAGCTTGGAAACATTCATATGGCGAAATTTGATTTCTGCAGGTTCTCTTCAAAGTATCCGGCATTCTTACAGGGAGAAAAGCCTAACATTTTTAATCCTGCACTGGCAGCCGGGGGCTTGATGGATATGGGAATCTATAGTGTATATCCTGCTATATATTTATTCGGCGTTCCGCAAAAGATTGATGCGCAGGCAGCGTTTATGTCAACAGGTGCAGATTTGGCTGGAACAGCGTTATTTGATTATAAAGATTGCCATATAAATATTTGCTGGTCTAAGGGAAGTACTTCTGGTCATGACACCACGATTCACGGAAGTGAAGGCGTACTGCATATCGAAAATATGGAGCATATAGGAAACGTATATATTCTTTATTCAGACGGACGCCGGGAGGATATTGTATGCTGGGATGATTCAGAGCTTGCTATGAAGTATGAGGCAAAGAAAATGTTGGATTTAATTACAGATTTTGATTCAGGGAAAGAGTTTTATCAAAGCTTTCGAGAGTGTACCAGAAAAGTGATTGCGGTCATGGAACAAATACGTGAAAAAGCAGGCATTTGTTTCCCTGAGGAATGTTACCAGATATAAATGGGGAGATAGCATCAAAGCGGAAAAGGATTTCTTATTTTCTGCTTTGATGCTATACTGTGTTTTAAGAAGAGGGATGTGGCATGTATGTTCAAACGAAAAAAGAATTGTTAGATTATATCGAGCAGTGCACTATGGACTTTCAGACGGAGGCGCTTCATAGATATTCGGCCAATTATATCAGCAGGGAGAAAAATATAAGCCGTAATTTAGTGAGTCAATATTTGAATGAACTGGTAAAGGAAGGGATCTTGATTAAAATTAATTCAAGACCTGTCTATTTTATGCACAGAAAAAGCCTGGAGCGTTTATATGATGTTAAAGTTACAAAAAGTCTCTTTTATTCTATAGATGAATTAATGGAGATGCTGCTGCGTTCAGATTACTGTCAGAAGGATTTTGGCAAAGCAATAGGAAATCAGCTGAGTTTAAGCTATAGTGTGGAACAATGTAAAGCGGCTGTAAGGTATCCGCCCTTTGGACTTCCAATTCTGATTGTTGGTTCTACAGGGACAGGAAAGTCTTATTTCGCACGGCTGACCTATGAATATGCTGTGAACAACAAGTTGATTGATGCAGCTAGTAATTTTTATGTAATAAACTGTTCGGAATTTAAGAATGATTCAGATAAGCTTGGCAGGCTCGTATTCGGAGAAAACCAAGACGGCGAGGAAAGAAAAGGAATGCTTGAGATGGCAGACGGCAGTATTCTTTTTTTTGATGAAGTGCATAATCTGGCTCCTGATTTTCAGGAACGTCTGTTTATCTACATGGATAATGGAAGATTTCAGCGTATTGGCGAGAAGGATCGGTGGAGAGCTTCTTCTGCCAGGCTGATTTTTGCAACCACCAAAAAGCCAGAGGAAGCGCTTTTAAAGACCTTGCTGCGCAGAATTCCATTCGTAACTCAGATGCCGGATTTGGAGGAACGCTCTTTAAATGAAAAAGAAGAACTGATCATTTTTTTCCTGAAAAAAGAAGCAAAACGAATAGGAAGAGAAGTTTATTTCAGCAGGCAGGTGCTGAATATTCTTTTAAATTACGTTTATAAGGAAAATGTTGGCGAATTGGAAAATGTTATCCGTATGTCCTGTGCGGCAGCATATCTGAACAGCACAGACGACGTAAAGCTTCAGATCATGTCCTATCACCTGCCGGCTACTCTTTTGTCTGATATAAAAGCAAGCGTGGAAGTGGAGGATGGCAAGGAACCTTTGATTTACCTGGCGGATTTTCAAAGAGATGTATCTATGGATCGAATGACTTCTTTATTTGATGATCTGCTTAATACATTTTTGAAATATGCAGAAAACGAAATCAGTTTTGAGAAGTTTTTGGAAGCAGGTATGGAACATATTTATGCCTACTATGACTATATTGTTTTTGAGCGGTGTTACAGTGATGTGAAAGTCAAAGCAATTATAAAAGTACTGTCTTCTGTTTTTGAGGAAATAACGGACAAATATGCAGTGGTGATACCTGCAAACTGCGGTTTTGTTCTTTCCAGAAGCATCTATACGATTACACAGTTTTACGCGTCTCTTGAACTGTGGGAAAAAAGACGGCTTGAGGATTTAAATCACTGTCTGGAATGGCTGCACAGTAAATTGCCTCAGGAGACAGCAGTGGCTGCTGAAGTTTCGAGTGCAATAAAAGGAAATCTTGATTTACAGTTAAATCAAATCAGCGAAATTTTTTTAATTCTGAATATTAAAGCATATAATCGCAAGCTGGAGCTGAATGATACTCTGGGAATTATTATCAGTCACGGATATTCTACGGCCGGCAGCATTGCAGATACATGTAATCAGCTGCTTCACTTTAATATATTTAATGCAATTGATATGCCTTTAGATACAAAGGTGTCGGAAATTGCTTTGAAATTAAAGAAGTATATTTTAGGACATGCAGGATACAGAAATATTTTACTTTTGGTAGATATGGGTTCGCTGGAAGAAATCGGGAAAGAACTGGAGGATATTCCTAACATTAAAATAGGAATTATCAATCATATTTCCACGCAGCTTGTTCTTGAGGTGGGAAGTAGAATTTTGCAGCGCCAGCCTATGGATAAATATTTGGAGGAGGTTTGCAAAGAAGTACATTCTTCTTGTAAAATTATCAGCACCGAGAGAAAGATTCCTACTATTTTATTTACAAGCGAGCTGGGAAATGAAGCTGCAGAACGTATTATGAAGCTGTTTCAGCATGGCTTTTCCGAAAAACGGCATATAAATTTAGTCTTGTATGATTACTATGAACTGTTGAAAAATCAGGAAATCGCTCAGGTGTTTTCTAAATATCATATAGTGTGTGTGGTTGGTACGCTGGATCCAGGCTTTAAAGATGTTCCATTTATATCCCTGGACGATCTGGTTACTAATAAAGGGACGGCTTATCTGGAAAAAATATTTGTCCCTTATTTAACAAAGAAAGAAATTGATTTTTTGGAAGAAAAAATTGTAGAGAATTTTTCGCTTCAAAATGTTGTAGAAAGTCTTACTATTTTAAATGCAGACACACTCCTGAGTTTTGTCGTTAATGCAGTAAAAAGATTGCAGGCATTGCTGAAATGTGATCTGAACAATAAAACCATCATAGGCCTATATGTGCATATTTGCTGTCTGGTAGAACGTTTAGTGACCAAGGCAGTTATTGAAGCCCGGCCAGGTGAAAAGGAATTTATACGAAAAGAAAAACAGTTTGTGTCTTATGTAAACAGTGCTTTTCGTGAAATTCAGCAGCATTATAAAATTCAATTGCCTGATGGAGAAATTGTATTTTTGTATGAATACATAAGTCATAATGAAGAATAGGTTTGTTGACAGCCCTTATTTCAGGAGTATCTCAAAGTTTATGTAAACGTTCAAACTGATGTATTTTAAACTTATCAGTGCGGAAGGAGATTTGGACATGGTTCTCTCATATAGTTTAACCCTTCAAGATTGATAGGCAGAGAAGCTGAATAGGTAAAGTCTGTTTTTTTGTGGTAAAATTACACAAAAAACAGTCGATTTTGTGTGGATTTGAAGGCAAAATTAGTCAAAACATAAAAAGAGCCTGTGAGATTTTTTCTGTAAAATAACCATCACAAGGTCCTTCTATGATAAAATAAATATCATTAGGAGGGCCTTTTATTATGGCAAGACAAAAGAAACCTGTACACAGAGTACAAATGACCGATGGAAAAAGAAATATCATTCGTCAGCTTCTCGAAGAATACGATATTGAGACTGCTGAAGATATCCAGGATGCTCTTAAAGATCTCCTTGGTGGCACCATCAAGGAAATGATGGAGGCAGAAATGGATGACCATCTCGGATATGAGAAATCCGAGCGTTCTGACAACGACGATTATCGAAACGGCTATAAACGCAAGCAGGTAAACAGTCGGTATGGTTCTATGGAAATCGAAGTACCACAAGATCGAAAGTCCACCTTTGAACCACAGGTTGTCAAAAAGCGTCAGAAGGATATTTCTGACATTGACCAGAAGATTATCTCCATGTATGCCAAAGGAATGACTACACGCCAAATTTCGGAAACGATTGAAGATATCTATGGCTTTGAAACATCTGAGAGTTTTATTTCTGATGTAACAGATAAGATACTTCCGCAGATTGAAGACTGGCAGAATCGACCACTAGACGACGTGTATCCGATTCTTTACATTGATGCTATCCACTATTCTGTGCGGGACAATGGAGTGATTCGTAAACTTGCAGCCTATGTAATTCTGGGCATTAACACAGAGGGCAAAAAGGAAGTATTGACCATTACGATTGGTGACAATGAAAGTGCGAAATACTGGCTTTCTGTCTTAAATGAACTAAAAAATCGAGGGGTTAAAGATATCCTGATTATCTGTGCAGACGGCCTTACAGGCATTAAGGAAGCGATTTCGGCGGCATTTCCAAAGACAGAATATCAGAGGTGTATTGTTCATCAGGTAAGAAATACGCTGAAATACGTGCCGGATAAAGACAGGAAGGCTTTCGCTACGGATTTAAAAACCATCTATCAGGCTGCTGATGAGCAGAAGGCTCTGGCTACTTTAGACCGTGTGACAGAAAAATGGAGTCCGAAATACCCGAATTCCATGAAACGCTGGAAGGACAACTGGGATGCTGTTTCCCCAATTTTTAAGTTTTCAACCACTGTCCGAAAGGTCATTTATACAACAAATGCGATAGAGTCACTGAACTCCACATACCGGAAACTGAATCGCCAGAGAAGCGTATTTCCAAGTGATACAGCGCTGTTAAAAGCCTTATATCTGGCCACTTTCGAGGCTACTAAGAAATGGACAACTACCATCCGGGACTGGGGCCAGGTCTACGGGGAGTTGAGTATCATGTACGAAGGACGACTTCCAGAATAAGTAAAAACATAGTCTAAGACAGGCGGCCAGCCGCCTGCTCTTGACATGCCTGACAGTAACTGTTATATATAAAACAAGGGTGAAAAGCCTGATTTGTAAGCTTCTCACCCTTTATTATCATAGAAGAATCTAATTTACAGAGATTTTCTCATAGTCTCCGGAAAGAAAGTTGCCAACGATTACTTGACAGTAACATCACTTCTGCTGACGATTACTTCCATTCCATTTTCCTCTCAAGTGTAATTTTTCCAATTAGATCATGAAATAATAGTACTGTAAAAACTTTGCCCGGCAAATCAGGAGTTTATATAATTAATTTAAAGAATTCTGCGAGGTGAGCTTATTGAAGATAAAGGATTTGGATTCCCGCTGCAATGCTATCCTGACACTGCTGTATAACAGCTCCGAGTATATTCAGATCGACTATATCGCTGTCTATATCAATATGTCCGGCCGCAGCGTATACACACATTTAAAGTATATCAACAGTTGGCTCAAAGCCAACGGCATCCCTCCGCTCTGTCTGAAAAGAGGCCATGGAATTATGCTGTCCGGCGCCCAGAAATCTTTCCTGGAGCAGTTCAGCAGGCAGGAAGATTTTGTGTCCTATTTCTTCTCCTCACAGGAACGGCTTTCTGTGATCATCTGTGTTCTTCTCTATCCCCGAAAGCAGATATATATCGAACAACTGGAGGAATACCTCCAGGTCAGCCGTAACACCATCTTTTCTGATCTGAAAAAGGTGAAAACAGAATTAGGCATATATAAGTGTTCCCTGAGCTATACATCTGCTGAAGGATACCAGATCCTGGGGAACGAACTGAAAAAGAGGACTCTGTTTATTTACTACTATCAGAAGATCCTGACTCTGCTTGAGAGCAATAAAATAGATCTCAAAAAAGACTATCCGTTTCTGCCCGGCAGGGACAGCGACCTGGCAAAGATAAAATTGAAGGCTGTCGCGGATAAAACGCAGATCCCTCTTCCTGAAAATATGTTGAAGACCCTGTCCGTCCAGATGTGCCTGACCGCGTCTGCCCCCGCGCCCCTGCAGTTTGATTTTAAAACCGGGCTGAATGTAAAAGACACTTCTGTTTACCGACTTTTCAAGACCGGATTCCCGGATATGAACGAAGAAGAAATTTTGTACTACTGTTTTCATTTTATAAGTTACCATCATGAACTGGTCGATATGACTTATGACCATGACGACTTAATGCTCATCAATAAAACAGCCAAAGAAATGGTCGACTGTTTTCTCGCGCTGAGCGCTGTTAAGATCGAAGAACGGGAACAACTGATCAGCAGGCTCGCCAGCCATTTAAAAGTCTCGCTTTACCGGTACCAGATCGGCATTGATATTGGAAATCCCCTGATCGAAGAAATCCGAAAGCAGTACGGAGATATCTATGAAATCACCGAACAGGTCTGCGACATCCTCAAACAAAACGCCCATGTGCCTGTAAATGAAAATGAGATTGGATATATTACGCTGTATTTTGCCTGTTATACAAGGAAAAACCGGTTTGTGGACAACCGGATCAACCTTATTGTCGTCTGTCCCAGCGGCCTTGCCACTGCGTCCATGCTGAAAACAGAGCTGGAAAACCTGAGTTCCCGGATCTGTGTCACCGGCATCCTGTCAGCCCAGGACCTCCAGTTCTGCGCCCGTGACTATGACTATATCATAAGCACTGTCGACCTTCCGGGCGACATGCCTTATATCCGTGTAAGCCCCATCATTACAGAACAGGACAAAAAAAATATTAAAAATATTATATTAAAGAAGCAGGATGAGAGTTCGCGCCTCTCTGTCACCCGGATCATGGATATCATCACTCCCTATATTTCCCCGAATAACTATGCAAATGTGGAAAAGGAGCTGAACGCCATTATAAACCGGAACCGCGGCGGTGACTCCGGCTGCGGTCCGGAGATCGCCCAGCTGTTGGATTTCTTTTCCCCGGGATCTATCCGGATCGCCCCCTGTGTCTCAGGCTGGGAAGAGGCAATAAGGGCTGCTTCTGCGCCTCTTGTCGAACAGGGTTATATCCTCGAGACATATGTGGACGCCATGCTCTCTCTGGTGAGCAAATATGGCCCTTACATTGTAGTCAATGACCATATTGCCCTGGCTCATGCCCATCCGGAAAACGGAGTCCTGCAGATCGGCCTTTCCCTTCTGATCCTGAAAAAGCCTGTCGATATCATAGACAAAAAAGTAGATCTTATTTTTGTGATCGCTCCCGTTGATAATCAGAAACATCTCTTCATAATAAATCTTTTAATGAAGCTCATCAGCAACCCCGGCGCGTGCGCGTCTCTCCTCCAGGCAGAGGATCCTGCTCTCGTATTTGAGACCATCCGGAATCTGACAGAAAAATAAATACAATTTTGCAAATTTATGCATGAAAACTTTGTCCTTCATTTTGAATGTCAAATACTATACACTTGATTCAAGGTCGATGTCAGAAAATTTATATCCGGGAGGAGGAGATGCCTATGCGCCTGTAAAGACCCGTCATACAGCAGGTTATCGATAAAAACGGGAGGTTAGAGAGAAAATGGAAATTATACAAAACATATTCAACTGGATCATCAACAATCTGCTCCAGCAGACTGCCGTTATCATAGGCGGCATGGTCATCCTGGGTAAAATCGCAGACAGAAAAAGATTTACAGAAATCCTGCAGGGCTTTATAAAAGCCGTGATCGGCTACACGATCTTCTCACTGGGAATAAATTCCTTTATCGGGGTAATGGGCGATCTGGGGACTATGATCTCCAATGTCCTCAATGTGCCGGACATGAAATTATCTGCCACCTACCTGACAGACTATGGAATGTACTATGGCCCGATCATCGGCTTTGGGTTCCTGCTCCATCTGCTCATTGAACGTTTTCTTATTCCCAGGAAATACCGCTTTGTGTACATGGGCGGCGGTCATTTCCTCCTCCGTGAAGCAGTCGCGACCTCTGCTATCGCGATCTGCATCTACGGAGTGACCAATATATGGGCCATCATAATCTTCGGCAGCGTAATGTCCGCTATCTGGTACAGCCTGCAGCCCATCTATGTACACAAGTTTGTCAGCGCCCTGCGTGGAGACAACCTGTGCGGATACGGACATCAGTCGTCGATCGCCGTATTTATAACTTGTCACCTGTGTAATCTCTTAAAGCTTAAAAAGAGAGAAGAGGACAGCACAGAAAACATCATCTTTCCCAAGGGCATCGCTTTCATGCGTGATATGGGATGCGCCATTACGATCATAGTCGGGCTCCTTCTTCTCGGTTTCGGCATCGCCTGCGGCGGATCCACCGTCCAGGAAATCGCGGGCATCACGACGGATCCCTGGGTATGGATCATCCTTCAGGCCTGTACTTTTGCCGGAGGTTTCCTTACATTTACCTTTGGTCTTCGTACTATGATGGCAGAACTGATCCCGTCGTTCAACGGTATCTCTGAAAAGATCATCCCCGGCGCGCGTCCGGCCCTGGATGTCCCCACTGTATTTCCGTTCGGCACCAATGCCGTATTTATCGGATCTACAGTATCTATCGCAGTATTTTTAGTCCTGATGGTCATTTCCTCAGTCGCCGGATGGGGATTCTTGTTCCCGGCCGTTCAATGCCTGTTTATGTCAGGCGCCGGCGTTGCCGTATTCGGTAATAAGTTCGGAGGAAAGAAAGGCGCGGTCCTTGGCGGAGTCGTGACCGCAGTGCTGATGGCAGGCGGCCTTCTGCTGCTCCAGTTCCTGTTGGGACAGGACGTATACAATCTGGCAAACTATGCGACCATAATGGGAGAAGTGGACGATCTTTGGATCTGTATCCCGATCTACCTGCTTGCAGGAAGGATCTTCGGGGAACGGATCGTTCCCTTCGGCGCATGATAAGGAGACGGTATTATGGATAAAAAATATATTGTGGATCCTCCGTTTTCCAGGAGGCCTGTCACGATCAATACGCTGTGCGTAGTAGGCGTATGTACCTGCATTTTAATAAAAATAGCAGTAGAAAAGACTTTTAAAGCTCTGGGATTCACAGACATCGACGTAGCTCCGTCCGTTGAGGACAATCCCAGGGGCAGCAGATCGACGGATCCGGATATCTGCTTCCTCGAAGGCCTTCGCCTGGAAGAGATCCAGGGCCGGATGCCCAATACGCTTCTGGTCGAAATAAAAGACCTGGGAAATCACGAATCGATCATGGAAGAGACCATAAAAGTCCTGTCCGAGGCCGGATGGCTGAAAGAAGTGGACTAGATGCCGGTTTCCCGCTTATTCCGGATTCAGCCCGGAAAGAATTAAAAACAGACACAGGAGGTGCAATATGAGCGATATATTGCCGATGGACGCAATCGAACTCGGAGCTGAGGCAGACAGCTGGAGCATGGCTGTTGCCCGCGCGGGCGAACTTCTGGTAAAAGCCGGAATCGCCGAGGAGCGCTACATATCCGCCATGATAGATATGATAAACAAACATGGGTCTTATATGGTAGTGGCGCCCGGAGTCGCAATGCCCCATTCCCATTCCGATAAAGGAGTCATAAGAAGCGGTGTCAGCTTCCTTCGGCTGACAAAGCCTGTATACTTTCCCGGAAAGGAAGACCAGCCCATTTATCTTCTGATCGCCGTCGCGGCCAGGGATAACACGGCTCATCTGGATCTGATGGGAAATGTGGCCGCCATGATATCCGACGACAGCTCGCTGGCAAAAGTCATGTCCTGCAGCAGTGTTGAGGAAATATACACTATGATGAATAAAGCGGAGGATACGGATGGATGAGTTTTACCGTCATGACTCTATGTTCAGGAAGAGTTATGCAAAATATAAAACAGCGGCTGTTTTGATCCCCCCTCTTATTGCACTTTTATGTTTCGGACTGAGCAGAAGAACCGAGGTCAGCAGTATTGTTTTGAATCTGATCTGCCTGCTTGCCGCGTCAGGCCTTGCGGCAGAGCTGCTGACCCGGTCCATACCCGCGGACATTGCCTTTACGGACGGCGGGATAATGGTCAAGTCAGGAGCCCGTCCCGGGCAGAAGATCCCCTACAGTGAACTGGAGGATATCAACTGTTTTTATATGACTGAAAAACTGTGGGGGATCCTCCCGGTCTGGAAAGACTGGGTCCTCCTGATAGACAGAGGAAAGAAACACTCAAAAAAATGGTTTGTACGGAGCAGCTGCGCCGAAAATTTCGACTATCTGCTGGAACGTCTGGAAAAAGAATACCTGGCATACTGTAAAAACACATACGGTTCTTTCGATCCGTACAATGACAAAATGTACTTTGGAAACCGGCTCACGATCCAGAATGGGAAGCTGAGCCTTGGTATCTCTTATTCCGTGCCGCTCAGGATCCTGCGGGCATTCTGCACAGAAGATACGGGAGAAACGCAGATCAACTGCCGCATGGACGACGGGCAGGAACGGAAATGGATCACTCTGGGTCCGATGCATTTTGAACGGCTTTTCCTTCTCAGGTTCCTGCTCAACAAATTTTCAAAGATCAGCACAGAGCGCTGAGTCTTCAAAGGAGTCTTCATTAAAAATGGCGGTTAAAAAAACAATAACAATCAAAAATATGACAGGCTTGCATGCCCGGCCGGCAGGTATGTTCTGCCAGCTGGCTCAGAAATTCCGGTCCGATGTATCCATTATCCGGGACGACGACCCTTCTGTCCGCATCAACGGCAAAAGGATCCTCAGCGTCCTGACCGGAAAGCTCTTATGCGGCACCGGCATCACCATCATATGCGACGGTGAGGACGAACAGGAAGCCGCGCAGAGCCTGTATTCATTTATCGAAAATCTCAGAGAATAAAAAAGAAAGGAGAATATAAAAATGATCAAAAGACTATTGAACTACAGCCCGAAAGAGATGCTGGCCCTGACGCCGGACGAACTGTTCCTGGCGATCAAAATGTCAGAGGGCCGGGTCGTCGAAGCCATGGCCAGGAGCAGGGGGCCGAACCTGCTTCAGTATGTGTCCAATGTGGAAGTATGCGCCGCTTTCGGCTGCGACATCGTACACTTGAACTGCCTGAATCCGGCCGCCCCGATCTTCCCCGGGCTTCCGTCCAAGGATCCGAAGGATGATGAACCCTTCCGGGAGATCCAGGTTCCCATAGGAAAAGGCTGGACTGTTCGCGAGATCCGAGAACTGATCGGGCGTCCGGTTTCCACCGCTCTGATCGTAGAGCCGGAATACGGAGCGCACCACATCGATACCGGATATGCCAATGAACTTGCCAGAACCGCGGCCGGGCTTACTTTCGCGACGGAAGAAAATATCGACCTGATGATCGAACTCGGCCCGGATATTGTAGGTCTGCACGGCTGGGCGACGCGGGACAACTTCTTAAGACAGCTCGATGTCCTCTGTAAAAAAGCAAAAGGCAAAGCTCTCATTGAGGCCGGTATCCCTCACGGGCCCGGACTCCTTTACGCCCGCGAAGTGCCGTACAATCTCCGCGAACTGATCACTCCTGAGTTTGCGGCCGATATGGTCCGCTGCGGCGCAAACATCGTTCAGATCCCGGCAGCCGGCAGCCTGCCCGGATTTACGAAGAAATACGTCGCCGAGATCATCGATGCCATCCACGCGGAAGGCGGTCTTGCCTCTACCGGCGTCCACAATTCTCAGGAAGGGACCGATGTGGGCACGATCCGGCGTATCGCCATCGACAACAAACAGCTCGGCGCCGATATTCAGGTGCTTGGCGACGCCGGCCTGAACGAAAATATGGGGCTTCCGGAAGTCATCCAGGCGATGGCTATCGCTCTGAAGGGCCGCCGCCATACATACCGTCGTCTTACTGAGTCCGTATTGCGATAAAAGGAGGAACGATCATGATTAAAAGATTATTAAACTGCTCCCCGAAAGAAATGCTGGCACTGAAGCCGGCTGAATTGAAAGACGCGATAAGGATGTCAGAGGGGCGGGCCGTTTCCGCCCTGGCCAGGACCCGTGGGAACAACTACATCCAGTATGTCACCAACGCTGAAGTGTGCGCCGGATTCGGCGCGGACATCGTGATCATGGACACCTACAATCCCAAAGCGCCCCTGTTTCCGGGCCTTCCCTCAAAGAATCCTGAGGATGACGAGCCCTTCAGGGAAATCCAGATCCAGATCGGAAAAGGCTGGACCGCCCGCGAGATCCGCAATATGATCGGACGCCCTCTCGGCACCACACTGATCTTAAACAGTCCGGCGTACGGCGGGCAGTCGGTGGACACCGGATTCGCTGATTCCAAAAAAGGCTATGTGGCCGGGAATCCACTCCATGACTGGGATGATCTGGAAATTTGTATCGAACAGGGATTTGATATTGTTATGATCGGCGGTTGGTGTGGTGAAAAGCAACTTGTGGAAACCACAAGGGAAGCCGTTAAACGCGCCAAAGGGAGGGTTCTTATTCTCTCAGGCGTTCCGCACGGCCCCGGCCTGATCTATGCCCAGAATTCCCCGTACGATCTCCGGGAACTGATGACGCCGCATTTTGCCGCGGCCCTGGCTGACGCAGGCGCGGATATCATCGATATGCCTGCCGCCGGCAGCTTGCCCGGATTTACCATGGACTATGTCGGCAAGATCGTTGATGCCGCCCATGCCGGCGGAGCGCTCATCAACGCGGGCATCCATAATTCTCAGGAGGGCACGGATGAGGAAACCATCCGCAGACTGGCCATCGACAACAAGACCATGGGAGTTGATATGTATATGCTCGGCGATGCGGGAGTAAACGAAAACATGGGACTTCCCGAAGTTATCAACGCTCTGTGCATTGCTGTCAAAGGACACCGGCACACATACCGCCGTATGGCGGAGTCTCCTCTCCGCTGATCCGGCAGTTGCTTTCAGGAGGATGCTCCGCCTGGGCGTCCTCCATTGTCTGCGCTGACAACAAAAGGTTCCCATAGTATAAAGTGCTGTCGCTCTAAATACTTATTGCGGCAGCACTTCTTAAAATGTCTTCAGCCTGCGGTAGCCCGGATCTCCATATCTGGCCATTCCCGGATCTGTATATTTTCTGAATCTGTAAAAGGGCAAGAGGCGAGTTATGAAAATCTGTATTCTGCATTTGTAAAATATTGTAACGAAATTGATGGGCAAATTCATTTATGCGGTCTTTCATTAGGTGGTATTTTGACATTAAATTATACTCTTGATTTTCCGCAGAAAGTAAAAACATTGGTTCTAATTGGAACACCATATAAAGTCCCGAAGCTGGCATTTAGCTTTCAAAATATAATCTTCAGATTTTTGCCAAAATCTATTTTTGAAACAATGGCCTTTGATAAAAAGAATACATTTGCTTTAGGAAATACTATGAAGAACTTAGATTTCAGCAATAGAGTTAAAAGTATTGAATGTCCCACTTTAGTCCTATGTGGAAAGAAAGACAGTGCAAACATAAAATCAGCACATTTTTTGGCACAAAATATCAAAAGTGCAGAATTGGAAATTATTGAGGATACAGGTCATGTTGTAAATGAGGAAAATCCAGAAGTTTTAGCTCAAATTTTAACTGAGTTTTATTCAAAAAATGATTTTTAAGAATACTTCATCAATGTTTCCGATTTATCTTTTTACTCAAACAGTCCTTTTTCTGGCTTCTAATTTCCAGCCATGTACAGCAGACGTTTTCTCTCTCCTTGTATCTTTCCTTCCAATCCAACCACATGCCCTATTGCCGGATATTGATATCCCTTTCCGTCTTTTTTTGGCGCCTTCGCTGACATCAGGATCTCCCCGTATAATTCTTCTACTTTTTCTTCTTCAAATACCGGTTTCCTCAGACGTTCTGTCACTTCATACAGCTTTCCGCTGCATTTTTTTGCCAGTATCTTTGCCAGATGGTTCCCGCCTCGCCGGCTCCAGCTTCTGTGCCCATGCTTCATCCGTTTCGCAATCATACTCCACACATGGTTTTCCATTGTCCCCATGTTCCGGTATTCCAGCCCCTCCGGCGGATCTGGCAGCTCCAGATCCTGGGACTGATAGGGCAGGAGCCCTTCCCGGTTGTTTTCATAGTATCGGATCAAGTCTTCTACATCTTCAATCTCATCCTCTTCGCTCAGACTGTTTCGGTAGATCTCCAGATACCGGAATAATTCTTCGATCTCTTCTTCTCTCAGGAGTTCCAAGATCGCTTCCCGTGCAGCCTCTTCATGGATCTTTTCTTTCACAGCTTTATTGCGGTGAAATGGGTCTAACTGAAAACAGGTACTTTTATCTTTTACTTTCTTGATCCACGACGCCCCGTCTGCATTTAAGATCCTCTGCCTTACCTCATCCAGATCAAACTCCTGCGCGATTGCCGCTTCCCGGTATTCCTGAAACTCTTTTGCTTTGGAAAATCCCGCAGCTACCACTTTATTTTCCAGTGCATAACAATCCGGACCGGTTTTCCTCCACCCGTCATAAGCAATTCCGATCTTGAGCTCTGATTTATCCTGTTTTTCCTTTTTTCTGTCTTTCCCCTGCAGCTTGATATAAACTCAGTCTGCTTCTTCAAACAGAACAGGAACCTCTCTTTTCCCTTTCACTTGGCCTTTCTTATATGCTTCTGTTAACTCAGCTTCGTCCTCACAGACCTTTTCCCCTAACACCTGGATGACGTTCCACACGCCCATCGCACTGATGGTCTGTCCGGTCATCTCACTGACCTGCCGGGCGCATTCTCTGTAAGAGAGTTCCGTGATCCCTTTTACTAACAGTTCCGCCAAGTTCGTTGAGATCAGACCGACATGGTCCAGATCCAGTGTTTCATCCAGCAGATATACAAAGTGTCTGGTCCCGTCTTCCTCGGTCACTTCATAGACAGTCCTCTGATAGGTTACTTCCCCATACACGGTTTTTACAGTTGTCTGTATGGGCACCCTTATTCCGGTACTTCTTTTTGTCCCTGTCCTCCATCAGTATCCGGTCATACCGCTCCAGGAATTCTTTTGTGAACTCTCTTCCGATCTGACAGATCCATGCATAAATATTTTGCTCTAATTCCTTGAATGTTACGCCGTTTTCCTTTATCATTGAATTCATCATACAGACTCCTTATGTTTTTTCTGGCAATTAAACAATAAGACAAATCTGTATGATTGGGAAGAGGTTTCGATCTCTTCCCTTTATTTTTGCCAATGATAATTATACTCTAAACAGATTTTGAGAAAACGCATTCTGACTTTGTACAAAAAACCAGAAATGCGTTCCAGGAGATTGAAAGGCATTATAGAATTGTTCTGCCTGTAAGTGAAATTGAATTTTTATATGACTATATAGAAAACGAAGAAAAAAGAAGTAAAAAACAGCCATAAATGTTGACAGGAGCGGAGGCGCGCAGAGTGCCGAGGCTCCTGTCCTTTTTATCAGTGTTAATCAGTCATTGCTATGTAATGATCTCTACTTCCACCAGAGAAAGCAGTTCATCTACATCTGCCGCCTGGGCCAGCTGGGTGCCCTCCCGGCGGACGGAACCGGCCGCGCAGGCCATGGCATAGCGGAGCATTTCTTCGGAGTCCAGGCGCTTGCGCAGGGCATAGCACATGCCCGCCACCATGGAATCCCCGGCTCCGGCCAGACCCTTGGCTTCCACAGGGATCGCCTTTGCCCGGTAGGCGTGTTCTTTGTCAAAGAGGAGCGCGCCGTCGGCTCCCATGGAAATGCACAGATAGGGGATACCGCTGTCCACCACCTGACGGGCCACCTCAAGAGGCCCTTTGCCGGACTTCAGCTCCTGCCGGAAGGCCTGTTCAAACTCCTTGCTGTTGGGCTTGATCAGGAAAGGCTTTTCCTGCAGCCCCAGAAGCAGAGGCTCTCCGGCGGTATCCAGTACCACCTTTACGTCTTTTTTATGGGCCAGGCGGATGAGCCGCTGGTAGATATTCGTGGGTACACCGGGCGGAACGCTGCCGCTTAAGACCAGAATGTGGGTGTGATCCAGACGGACATCGATCTCATCCACCAGTTTTTCCACGGAAGAGAAGCTTACGGCGGGGCCGGCCTCGTTGATCTCGGTAACGATCTGACAGGACTGGTCAAAAAGCAGGGTATTGGTCCGGATGGAGCCGCCGGAGCTGACGAAGTAGTGGTTCAGTCCCCGGGCGCGCATGGTCTGTTCCAGGATACTTCCGTTGTCCCGGAAGTTGAAGCCCATGCAGAAGGTATCCTCCTTCAGATTGTTCAGAACTGTGCTGACATTGAGGCCCTTGCCGGACAGATCGATGCGTGTATTTTTCACTCGGTTGTAGGCGCCTGTTTCCAGACTGTCCAGATAGATGGTCTTGTCGATACAGGGATTCAGGGTTACGGATAATACCATCGATAGTTCCTTTCTGTCTGTGAATATATTGGGTAAATCGCACAAAATTTACAGTATTATTATAGAAAAATACAAGAGAATTGTCAAACAAAACCAGGGGAAAGGCTTGACACATTATACCGCTCGGTATAGAATGAAAACAGGAACACATCAGACAGCGGAAGACAGAAACAGAGGGCAGAATATGGACAACAGGGAAGTGATTCTGGAGACTGCTCTGGAGCTTTTCTACACCAGAGGATACGACGCAGTGGGAGTACAGGAGATAGCCGAGCGCTCGGGCGTGACGAAGCCCACCCTGTACTATTATTTTAAAAGTAAATACGGTCTTCTGGAGCAGCTTCTGGACAGCAGAAGTAAGCCCTTTGCGGAAGAGATGCGGCAGGCCTGTCGGTATGAGGGAGACTTGAAGGGCACCCTGTGTCGGGCGGCCGGTACGGCAGCTGCCTTTGTGGAGCGGGAGCCTGCTTTCTCCGCACTTTTTGTGGCTTTGTACCATTCCGCAAAAGGAAATGAGGCATATCGGGCGGTACGGCCGCTGGTGATCCGTCTGCAGCGGCAGATCGAGCAGATCTTTGAAGCGGCTTCGGGCGATCTGGGGAATATGCACGGAAGACAGCGGCAGTTTTCCCTGGGGTTTATCGGACTGGTGTTGTATTACATTGTGATGAAGCAGGAGATCAGTTCAGACGCGGCAGTGAAGATTTCCCGGGAGGAAATTGAAGCGCTGGTTCATCAGTTTATGCACGGGATCTATTCCTAGGTATTCCCGGGTATAAGAAAAAAACGGATATGCAGGGAGGAAATCACATGGGAAAATGGTATGACGAAGCCATTTTTTATCATATTTACCCGCTGGGGCTTCTGGGAGCGCCGAAGACCCACACAGAGGAGGGGGTGACCCACCGCCTCCGGGAGTTGGACGGCTGGGTGGATCACATGAAGGAATGCGGGTTCACGGCAGTCTACATCGGGCCGCTGTTTGAATCCACCAGCCACGGCTACGATACGAAGGATTATAAGCAGATAGACAGCCGCCTGGGGGACAATGAAGACTTCCGGCATTTCGTAAAGCTCTGCCATGAGAACGGTATCCGGGTGGTGGTGGACGGCGTCTTTAACCACACCGGACGGGAGTTTTTCGCCTTTCAGGATATTCAGAAAAACCGGGAACAGTCCCCTTATCGTTACTGGTATCAGGATGTGAGCTTCGAAGGCAACACCCATTACAACGACGGCTTTTACTACAAAGCCTGGCACAACTGCTTTGAGCTGGCGAACCTGAACCTCTGGGATCGGGGTGTGAAGGATTATCTTCTGGACGTGGTGCGGTTCTGGATTGACGAGTTCGATATCGACGGCATCCGTCTGGACTGCGCAGACTGCCTGCAGTTTGATTTCATGAAGGAGCTGCGTTGGGTGACCGGTCAGAAAAAAGAGGATTTCTGGCTCATGGGCGAGGTGATTCACGGGGATTACGCCCGGTGGGTGAACGACGAGACCCTGCATTCGGTAACCAACTACGAGCTGTGGAAGGGGCTCTATTCTGGTCACAATGACCACAATTATTTCGAGATCGCCCACACCATAAGGCGGCAGTTTGACGCGAACGGCGGCATCTACAGGGGATGCAGGCTGTACACCTTTGTGGAGAATCATGACGTGGACCGTATCGTAAATAAATTAAATGAAAAGGGATTTTTACAGTCGGTATACACCTTGCTGTATACGCTGCCCGGGATTCCTTCCGTGTATTACGGCGGCGAGTGGGGCGTGGAGGGCCGGAAGGAAGGAGCCTGCGACGACGGCCTGCGGCCCAGACTGATTCTGGAGGAGCAGGAAGCGGAACCTCCGGTTCCTGAGCTTGAGGGACTGATTCGGAAACTGGGAGCGCTTCGGAGACAGGAACCGGCATTGACCGATGGAACCTACCGGGAGCTGCTGCTGACGAACCGGCAGTATGCCTTTGGAAGAATCCTGGATGGAACAGCCGTGGTCACGGCAGTGAACAACGACAGCTCTCCGGCGCATTTTGAGATTCAGTGCCCGGTGGGAGCTTCAGAGGCCGCCGAAGCGCTGACGGGAGAAAAGGCAGCGCTTCGGGACGGAAAGATTATGTGGGAAATGCCCGCGTACGGCAGCGCGGTATTTACAGTAAAACAGGGGTGAGAGTATGAAGGGAAAGAGAGCAAGATCAGCGGCTAAGAGAAAGGAAACAGAGCAGAAGCTGGAACGGCGGCAGAAGATACAGGAGACGGGGAATCAGCTTCCGGCCTGCTTCGTGACAGATTTTGATCAGTATCTGATTGGACAGGGAAATCACTATGATATCTTTCGGAAGCTGGGAGCCCATTCCACCGTATTCCGGGGAGAACAGGGTGTTTACTTCGCGGTATGGGCGCCCCATGCGCTTGCAGTCCATGTGATCGGAGAGTTTAACGGCTGGAATGAGACCAGCCACCCCATGAAGCGGCTGGAGCCTCTGGGAATCTGGGAACTGTTTGTGCCGGGCGTACAGCCGGGCTGTCTGTACAAGTACCTCATCGAGGCAAGGGATCACCGGTTTCTCTATAAGGCTGACCCTTACGCTTCCTCAGCGGAAATGCGGCCGGGAACGGCGTCCAAGGTGGCAGATATCACCGGTTTTGCCTGGTCTGACGAGAGCTGGATCGAGAAGCGGAAGCAGAAGAAGCCCGATGAGGAACCCATGGCCATCTACGAGGTGCATCCGGGATCCTGGAAGAAGCATCCACACGGTCCGGATGAGGACGGCTTTTATAACTATCGGGAGCTGGCCCACGCCCTGGCGGACTATGTCCATGAGATGGGTTACACCCATGTGGAGCTCATGGGCATCGCGGAGCATCCCTTTGACGGTTCCTGGGGTTATCAGGTGACAGGTTATTACGCGCCCACCTCCCGCTATGGAACACCCCAGGATTTCATGTATCTGGTGAATTATCTGCATAAGAAAAAGATCGGCGTTATTCTGGACTGGGTACCGGCTCATTTTCCAAAGGATGCCCACGGGCTGGCCGACTTTGACGGAGAACCCCTGTATGAGTACGCGGATCCGCGCAAGGGCGAGCATCCGGACTGGGGCACCAAGATCTTTAACTATGAGATGAATGAGGTGAAGAACTTCCTTATCGCCAACGCCCTCTACTGGGTGGAGGAGTTCCATGTGGACGGCCTTCGCGTGGACGCGGTGGCTTCCATGCTCTATCTGGACTACGGGAAAGAGTCCGGACAGTGGGTGCCGAACAAGTACGGCGGCAATAAGAACCTGGAGGCCATCGAGTTCTTCAAGCATTTGAACTCCGTGCTGCTGGGACGGAACCCGGGAGCGGTGACCATCGCCGAGGAGTCCACCGCATGGCCCATGGTGACCGGCAGGCCCGAGGATGACGGCCTGGGCTTTTCCTTCAAGTGGAATATGGGCTGGATGAACGACTTTCTGGAGTATATGAAGCAGGATCCCTATTTCCGGAAGGGAGCCCATAATCTCATGACCTTTGCCATGACCTACGCTTACAGCGAGAAGTATATTCTGGTGCTGTCCCACGACGAGGTGGTACATCTGAAGTGCTCCATGATCAATAAGATGCCCGGTCTCTACGACGACAAGTTCGCGAATCTGAAAGCGGCCTATGCCTTTATGCTGGGGCATCCGGGCAAGAAACTTCTGTTCATGGGACAGGATTTCGCCCAGCTTCAGGAGTGGAGCGAGGCCAGGGAACTGGACTGGTATCTGCTGGGAGAAGGAAAACACCTGCAAATGCAGAACTTCGTGAAGGCATTGCTGCACCTGTATCAGAAGATGCCGGCCCTGTATCAGCTGGACACGGATCCCGCAGGCTTCCGGTGGATCAATGCCAACGACGGCTACCGCAGTATCTTTTCCTTCATGCGCTTTGACCGGGAGAAAAAGAAGAATCTGCTCTTCGTATGCAGCTTTACGCCGGTGGAGCGGCCCGATTACCGGGTGGGCGTTCCGAAAAAGAAGCAGTATAAGCTGATTCTGGACAGTGACGAAGCCATCTACGGCGGCAGCGGAAAAGAAAAGCCGAAGACTTATAAAGCGGAAACAGGAGAGTGCGACGGACAGCCTTATTCTATCGCTTACCCGCTTCCGGCGTACGGCGTGGCTGTGTTTGAGTTTTAAATAAAAAACAGAAAAACAGAGGGAGGGATGCCTGTTCAGGGCATCTCTCCCTCGTTGCTTTCAGCGCTTTGATTTTTTGGATTACTTTGCGTACTCTGGGAGATCTGCGCTTTCTCCAATGCCTTGCTTACGGCGTCCAGAAGCACCTGGGAGGTGTAGCGGCTGTCGTCGGAGAAGGTCAGTCCCTCCAGGGACTGGGTTTCACAGATCTGCTCCGCCAGATGTTCCAGGGCGGGCTTCATCAGCGGATACATGGTTTCCACGGTCTCGCTGAGATTCTGAAGGGCGATGGATTCGATACGGTCGGCGCTGACGGTCACGGATATGTCCACAGCGTCGCCGCCCAGGGTGATGGACGAGGTGTAAACGCCGGGCGTATAGACAGCGTCGGCAGAACCGGAGGCTCCGTTCCCCTTCGGCGCGAACATGTAGACCAGCAGCAGAATCAGAAGGATGCCCAGAGCCACAAAGATTCCCGTGTATACCAGTTCCTTCATGCGGAGCACCACAATTTTTGTTTTGGAACTCAAGGAAAGACCTCCTGCAGGTTTCGATTGCTACAGAATATGAGGGGGCAGAGAAAAATATACCAGGTTATCGCTCGATAAAGCCTTCCCCCAGCACCTCGCGCACATCGGTTACGATGACGAAGGCGCCCGGATCACACTCTTTGGCCAGCTCTTTTAACTGGACGATCTGCTTGCGGGCCACCACGCAGAGCAGCATGTTTTTAGCCTCCCGGGAATACATACCCATGGCGGAGATCCCGGTGACGCCCCGGTCCAGCTCCTGCATCAGGGTGGCCGAGAGCTCGTCGGGCTTCCCGGTGATGATGAAGGCCGCCTTGGAGAACTTCAGGCCCTCGATGAGGCCGTCCGCCACATGGGAAGTCAGATAGATGGCAATAATAGCATAGAGGGTCATCTGGATACCGAAGAGGTAAGCGCCCAGCAGCACGATCAGCGTATCCAGAATCCACATGAGAGTGGAGATGCTGTAGCTGGGGAGAAAATGCTGAATCAGGGCCGCGATTAAGTCTGTGCCGCCGGTGGTGGACTGGGCCACAAAGACCAGACCGATGCCTGCGCCCATGAAGAGACCGCCATAGAGGGCGGACAGAAGAAGGTCTCCTTCCGCAATGGGGATCACGGGAAGCACCGACAGCCAGAAGGACAGGGCTACAGTGGCGAAGCCTGTCCGCAGCAGATAGCGGAAGCCCTTCAGCTTCACAGTCAGCAGCAGAAAGGGAATATTCAGGGCCAGGTTCGTCACGGACAGGGGGATACCGCCGGGCACAAGAGGCTCCGTCAGCTGGCGGACGATGATGGACAGACCGGAAAAACCGCCGGTGATCAGGCTGACAGGGTCAAAAACAGAGGCAATGGAGAAGGCCATCAGGGCCGTACCCACCACCATAAACAGATAATTTTTCAGGGTATTCCGGGTGATGTGTATTTTAAAACGGGACATAAAAGCTCCTTTCCGTATGAGTGTTTCATTTGAGATTAGCATAAGTCCGGGGAGAAAGCAAGGAGGTGCGGGAAATCCATTTTTTGCCGAGTGAAGTTGGAAAAATTGGTTTTGTGAAGAATGTATAGGGAAAATCTGGATAAAAAATCAAATAATATTGAGGAAGTGCATAAAAAATATCGGATTTCCTCTTTCCTTTTCTGTAGTTTTGCATTAATATATAGATTAGGTATTTAACGGATACTTGAAGATTGGGGTAGAACTATTGTCAATATTGCCAGAGGAGAGCCCTGGGGAGGGTCTGGCGATATGCACAAAACTATATGATTAAAGGAGTGTAGAGGTTATGATTTCAAATCAGATTTTACAGAATACCATCGACGGACTGAAGGGCATTACCCGCATCGATCTGTGCATCATTGATACCGAGGGAAAGGTGCTTGCATCCACTTTCCCGGAGGCAGATGCCTATACGGGCTCTGTGCTGGCCTTTATCGATTCTCCGGCGGACAGCCAGGTGATCCAGGGCTTCCAGTTTTTCAAAATTTTCGATGAAAATCAGCTGGAGTATATTCTGCTGATCAACGGCGGCAGCGAGGACGCTTACATGGTCGGTAAGCTGGTGGTATTCCAGATCCAGAATTTACTGGTTGCATATAAGGAGCGTTTCGATAAAGATAATTTTATCAAGAATCTGCTTCTGGACAATCTTCTTTTGGTGGACATTTATAACCGGGCCAAGAAGCTGCACATCCAGACGGAGGTGCGCCGGGCGGTATTTGTCATCGAGACCGGACGTGAAAAAGACACGGCCTCTCTGGAAAATGTGCGGACTCTCTTCGGAGCCAAATCCCACGACTTCATTACGGCGGTGGACGAGAAGAATATTATCGTGGTGAAAGAGCTGGGCGAGAACGAAGGCTATGCGGAGCTGGAGAAGACAGCGAAGGTCATCCGGGATCTGTTGAACGGCGAGGGCGAAGAAAAGGTCCATATTGCCTACGGCACCATCGTGGGCGAGCTGAAGGAGGTATCCCGTTCCTACAAAGAGGCGCGGATGGCTCTGGATGTGGGAAAGATTTTCTTCGACGAGAAGGATATTGTGGCCTACAGCACCTTAGGTATCGGCCGTCTGATTTACCAGCTGCCGATTCCCCTGTGCAAGATGTTTATCCGGGAGATTTTCGACGGTAAATCGCCGGATGATTTCGACGAGGAGACCCTGACCACCATCAATAAGTTCTTCGAGAACAGCCTGAATGTATCAGAGACCTCCAGACAGCTGTATATCCACAGAAATACGCTGGTTTACCGTCTGGATAAGCTTCAGAAGAGCACAGGTCTCGACCTGCGGGTTTTTGAGGACGCCATCACCTTCAAGATTGCGCTGATGGTTGTAAAATATATGAAATATATGGAATCCATGGAGTACTAAACACGGGATTTGAGGAGAGAAAAATGATCGATTTGCAGAATGTGACAAAGTCCTACGCCACGGGCGTACAGGCATTGAACGGCATTACCCTGCATGTGGATAAGGGCGAGTTCGTCTTTATCGTGGGGGACAGCGGTTCCGGAAAGTCTACGCTGATCAAGCTCCTATTAAAGGAACTGGAGCCGACCTCCGGAAGCATCAAGGTAAACGGAATCAATCTGAATAAAATGAAGTCGAAGGCGATCCCCAAGTATCGTCGGAAGCTGGGGGTGGTGTTTCAGGATTTCCGCCTGTTAAAGGATCGGAACGTCTATGAGAATATCGCCTTTGCCCAGAGAGTTATCGCGACTCCCAGCAAGGACATCCGGAAGAATGTGCCGAAGATGCTGTCTCTGGTGGGGCTGGCGGAGAAATATAAGTCCTTCCCCAAGCAGCTGTCCGGAGGAGAGCAGCAGCGTGTGGCCCTGGCCCGCGCCCTGGTGAACCGGCCGAATATTCTGCTGGCCGACGAGCCCACCGGCAATCTGGACCCGAAGAACTCCAGAGAAATCATGAAGCTTTTAGAGACCATCAACGAGCGGGGAACCACCGTACTGGTGGTAACCCACAATCAGGAGATCGTAGATCAGATGAAAAAGCGTGTGGTTGTCATGCACAAAGGCGTCATCGTAAGTGACGAGCGTAAGGCTGGGTACAAACAGAATGCGGATTAGTTCTATCGGCTACTGCATTAAGCAGGGCCTGAAAAATATCTGGAGAAATAAAATGTTCTCTCTGGCCTCCGTGGCTACCATGTCGGCCTGTATTTTCCTCTTTGGAATCTTCTTCTGCGTGGTGGAGAATTTCCAGTATATGGTAAAAGAGGCGGAGAAGTCCGTGGCAGTTACCGTATTCTTTGATGAAGGAATTTCCCAGGAGGATATGGACGCCATCGGCGAGAAGATCCGGGGCCGGGACGAGGTATCCGATGTGGTATTCGTCTCCGCGGAGGAGTCCTGGGAGCAGTACAAGGAGATCTACTTCAAGGACAATCCCCAGCTGGCGGAGGGCTTCGCGGACGATAATCCTCTGGCCAATCAGGCCCACTATGAGATTTATCTGAAGGATGTGGCGGAGCAGGAGAATCTGGTGGACTGGCTGGGCTCTGTAAGCGGTATCCGGAAGATCAACCAGTCGGCCCAGGTGGCGGATATTCTGACGAACTTTAATATGCTGATTGGCTATATTTCCATCGCGGTCATCATTCTGTTGCTGTGCGTATCCGTATTCCTGATCAGTAATACGGTCACCATCGGTATCGCAGTCCGCAGGGAAGAGATCGGTATCATGAAGCTTATCGGAGCCACCAATGGCTTTGTGAAGGCGCCCTTTGTGGTGGAGGGTATTCTCATCGGTCTGGTGGGCGCTTCCGTTCCGCTGGCACTGCTGTATTATCTGTACACCAGACTCATTGGTTTTGTGGGAGACAAGTTTAACGCGCTGACCGGATTACTGCATTTCCTTCCGGTGGGGCAGATGTTCCGGATTCTGCTTCCGGTGGGTATGGCTCTGGGTGTGGGAATCGGTTTCTTCGGAAGCTTCTTCACCATCCGGAAGCATCTGAAGGTATAAATCGGACGGCTGTTGACAGGTTTCAGGATTTTGAAAAGGAAAAGAAGATGAAAAACAGGATGAAAACAAGGAGAGTGCTGTGCGCGTTTCTGATTCTGGCGCTTACGGCGACCTGTATTTTCACAAAGGATATACTGCGGGCAGAGGCTTCCCAGGTGGATACCAGCGATCTGGAGGATAAGCGTCAGGATACCCTGGACAAGATCAAAGATATCAAGGCGGATCTGAACGACGCGAAAAAGAAGATCTCAGAGCTGGAAAACAGTAAGAGCAGCCTGAAAAGCTATATCGGCAAGCTGGATAAGGAGGCCAATGAGCTGGCAGCCCAGATTCAGAAGCTGAATGAGGATATCGAGGCCAAGAAGGAAGAAATCAGTCAGGCTGAGGACGACCTGGCCCAGGCGGAAGCCACAGCGGAAAAGCAGTACGCGGATATGAAGAAGCGGATTCAGTACCTGTATGAAAATGGGAATCCTTCGTATCTGGAGCTGTTTCTCACCTCTGACAGCATGGCGGACTTTCTGAACAAGTCCAGCTATGCGGCCCAGATGACCAGGTATGATCGGAATATGCTGGAGGAGTATGTGGCTCAGAAGGAAGCGGTAGCTGAGAAAAAGGCGGAATTGGAGCAGGAGAAAGAGGATCTGGATCTGATGGCGGAGACGGCGGCGGAACAGAAGAAGACGGTGGACGCGCTGATTCAGTCCAAGACGGCCCAGATTCAGACCTATCAGAGCCAGATCGACAGCGAGAACAGCAATGCGGCAGGCTACAGGGACGACCTGACGGAGCAGGAAAAGCTTTTGGAACAGATCGAGCAGCAGATCGCGGCGGCCGCAGCGGCCAACGGCCAGGACAGCGACGGAGACGGCGGCGCTTCCGGATTTATCTGGCCCTGTCCCAGCAGCAGGAGAATCACCAGCGGATTCGGACCGAGAAAGCAGCCCACGCCGGGAGCATCTACTTATCATAAGGGCATCGATATTGGCGCTTCCTACGGCGCAGCCATTCTGGCGGCGGCAGGCGGCCGTGTGACTACGGCGGCATACAGCAGCTCGGCGGGCAACTATATCGTTATTTCCCATGGAAACGGTTTGTCCACCGTGTATATGCACTGCTCGGCCCTCTATGTGTCCGCAGGCCAGACCGTGAGTCAGGGACAGACCATCGCCGCAGTGGGCTCCACAGGATATTCCACGGGAAATCATCTGCACTTTGGCGTGATTAAGAATGGAAGTTATGTAAATCCGACGGGTTATGTGGGATAGTTCCGGAAATACCGGAATGGGACAAAAGAAAAGGACGTATATTTATCGTATGGAGAATAAGAAACAGTTTATCAAAGGCATTCTGGCAGGCTTCCTGCTGACTGTGCTCCTGGGGGGCGTGGCCTTCGGCGGCTATCGGATGCTGACACAGGCTTCAGATGAGAAAAAGGCAGAGAGCGGGGAGCTGAATCTGACCGGAACAGAGGTACAGGGAAAACTGGCGGAGATCCAGAATCTCATAGAGCAGTATTATCTGGACGAGGTGGATGCGGAGCAGGTGGAGAACTATCTGTATAAGGGCGCGGTCGTGGGACTGGGAGACGCCTACGCGGCTTACTATACCAGGGACGAATATCAGAGTCTGCAGGATTCCACCAATGGAAGCTACTGCGGAATCGGCGTACAGGTGACCCAGAATATGAGTACCGGTATCATTACTGCCACAAAGATCTTTGAGGGATCTCCGGCCGAGGAAGCGGGGATGCTTCCCGGCGATGTGCTGTATCAGGTGGACAGCCAGGAAGTGACCGGTGAGGATTTGACCCAGGTGGTATCACGAATCAAGGGAGAAGAGCATACCACGGTGATGATTTCTATTGTCCGTGAGGGCCAGTCAGATCCCATGGATCTGGAGGTGGAGCGCAGAACCATAGAGGTCTCCACGGTGGAGCACCGGATGCTGGACGGCAGCATCGGTTATATCGCAGTATCCAGCTTTGATGACGTGACCGTGAACCAGTTCCTGGACGCATTGAACGATCTGGAAGCCCAGGGCGAGGAAAGCCTGATCATCGATCTGCGGAACAATGGAGGCGGATTGGTGTCCAGCGTGTGCCAGATGCTGGATCGGTTGCTTCCGGAAGGACTGATTGTATACACAGAAGATAAATACGGTCACCGGGAAGAGGAATATTCCGACGCCGAGAATCATTTTGATAAGCCGCTGGCCGTGCTGGTAAATGGAAACAGCGCCAGCGCTTCGGAGATCTTTGCGGGAGCCATCAAGGACTACGGCATCGGAACCCTGGTGGGCACCCAGACCTTCGGGAAGGGTATCGTACAGAAGGTCTATCCCTTAAGCGACGGAACAGCGGTGAAGCTGACCGTATCCAAGTATTACACGCCCAAGGGCAACAATATCCACGGCATCGGAATCGCGCCGGACGTGGAGGTGGAGCTTGACACGGATGTGGCCAATGAGGTGACCATACCGGAGGAAAAAGATAATCAGCTGCAGAAGGCCATAGAAGTTCTGACAGAATAGGATTGCAGCGCAGGCTGAGAGGAATACCGATATGTTAAGAGAATTCGTGGAGAAAAAGCACTATTTATTCGCGGAAGAAGCTGCAGACTGGGAGGAAGCGGTGGCCATGAGCTGCCGCTCCCTGGAGGCGGACGGAACCGTGGACGCCGGATACGCCGGGGAAATCATTGCCTGTGTCCGGAAGTACGGCCCCTATATCGTCATCATGCCAAATATCGCCATGCCCCATTCCCAGGAGGGAGCGGCCGGTGTGCGGAAGACGGCGGTGGCTTTTATGAAGTTGGAAAAACCGGTGAGCTTCGACCCGGCGGATCCGGAAAAGGACGCCCGACTGTTCTTTACCCTGGCCTCCTGCGATCCGGAACAGCACCTGAATAATATGAAGCGCCTTTCGGAAATACTGATGAATGAGGAACTGGTGGCAGAGCTGGATCAGGCAGTCTGTCCGGAGGATTTGCTGAGACTTCAGGAAAAATATCTGGACTAGAGAAACCGGGATTCCCGGAAAAGCCCGGAACCCTTTGACAACTGGGCGGCTGCGGTGTATCCTAAAGAAAAAGAACCAAATTGCAGGAGGAATGAAAAAATGCTGAATATTTTAGTTTGCTGCGCCAACGGCGCCGGAACAAGCCTTATGATGAAAATGACTACCGAAAAGGCTACCAAGGCTCTGGGAATCGAGGTAGGAAGACTGCATCACAGCTCCCTGTCCGAGGGAAAGAATACAGCCACCGAGTATGATGTGGTATTCTGCCCGCTGAACTTCATTTCCATGTTCAAGGACGCAGAAGCCAAGGGTGTGCGCGTTATCGGACTGAAGAATGTCATGTCCCAGACAGAGATCGAGGAGAAGCTCAAAGCAGCCGGACTTGCTGAATAATCCGGACGGACAGGTCCTGAAGCCGGACTGCGTCCAAAGCAGAGCGACATAGATGTAAAGAACAGAGAACAGACAGATAAAGAGGGGCAGAAGATGAAAGCAAATAAGATCAAGACCCACGAACTGGAAAAATGCTATTCCATCTGCCCGCTGACCTACAAGGGGGCGGAGCATATTCTGGTAGCGGCCGAGAAGGTAAACAAGTGCCTGATGTTTGACCTGGACGGAAATCTGGAGGATACCATCTGGGACGAGCCGGGCGGAACCATGAGCATGGTACAGATCCCGGGAACTGACGGAGAGTTTCTGGCTACACACAAGTTTTATTCCCCGAATGATTCCAAGGAAGCAAAGATCGTACATGTATCCCCAAAGGGAGACCATGAGTGGGAGATCAAGACAGCTGTAGAGCTGCCCTTCGTACATCGTTTCGATATCCTGAGCAGCAACGGCGTAAACTATCTGGTAGGCTGCACCATCAAGTCCGCCCATGAGTACAAAGAGGACTGGAGAACCCCGGGCAAGATCTGGGTCGGCGTCCTGCCGGAGGATATGAGCGGCGTGGATAAGGAGCATCCCATCGAAATGACCGTACTGAAGGACGGCCTCATGCGGAATCACGGATACTGCCGCGTGGAGAAAGACGGTAGAATGTGGGCCGCAGTGGGAACTGATAATGGCATCTTCAAGATCGTACCGCCGGAAGAGAAGGGCGGAGAGTGGACCATCGAGACCCTCACCGAGGACGCGGCCAGCGACATGACCTTCGCAGACTTCGACGGAGACGGCGAGGACGAGATGCTGGTCATGACTCCCTTCCACGGCGAGATTATCAAGATCTACAAGAAAGCAGACGGAAAGTATACCTGCGTCAAGACCTTTGACAAGCCCTACGAGTTCGCCCACGGGATCTGGGCAGCCGACATCTTCGGCAAAGGCACAGCCATCGTAGGCCACCGCAAAGGCGAGCGCGACCTGATGGCTTGCACCTGGAACGGCACCGACTACGTCATGGAGCTTCTGGATCACAACGTGGGCCCCGCCAACGTCCGCATCTACGACAAACCCGGCAACAAAGTAGGTCTTATCTCCACCAACCGCGAGATCAACGAGATCGCTTTCTACGAATTGGAGAACGAGTAAGCCACTACACATAGAAAAACCTCCGGAATTTAAAATTCCGGAGGTTTTTCGTCCGTATGAATACTCCTCCCCGTATACTTTGATAAACTTTGTCAATACTACCCGTAAAAGCCACTTTCTAATTGACAACCAACCTCTCAGTTTGCTATGCTACATGCAGTTAGGCTTATCTAACTATATGTGAATAAATCAGGCAGACTCCAAAAAGAATGGGAAAGATCGGCTTATCTTTCCCGGATCTGCCCGAAAAATGGAAGGAGATAATCAAGATGGACTATTTACAGATTGAAAAAGTAATCGGCCGTGAGATCCTTGATTCCAGAGGAAATCCCACCGTAGAAGCAGAAGTAACTCTGGCAGACGGCACGGTAGGCCGTGGAACTGCTCCCAGCGGTGCTTCCACAGGGGAGTTTGAAGCCCTGGAGCTTCGCGACGGCGACAAGAGCAGATACCTGGGAAAAGGCGTAACCAAAGCCGTAGAGAATATTAACACTATCATCAACGGCGCAGTCACCGGCCTGGACGCCTCCGATATCTACGCCGTAGATAAGGCCATGATCGAAGCAGACGGCACCAGGGACAAGTCCAGGCTGGGCGCTAACGCCATCCTGGCCGTATCCATCGCCGCAGCCCGCGCCGCATCCAACGCGTTGGACATCCCCCTGTACCGTTTTCTGGGCGGTATCTCCGGCAACCGTCTCCCGGTTCCCATGATGAACATTGTAAACGGTGGCTGTCATGCCCTGTCATCCGGACTGGATGTACAGGAGTTTATGATCATGCCCGTGGGCGCGCCGTCCTTTAAGGAATGCCTCAGATGGTGCGCGGAAGTATTCCATGCACTGGCGGCGATTCTGAAGGAACGGGGACTGGCTACCTCTGTAGGAGACGAGGGAGGATTCGCTCCGGCTCTGAAGTCTGATGTGGAGGCCATTGAAACGATTCTGGAAGCAGTAAAGAAAGCCGGATACGAGCCGGGCAGAGACTTTCAGATCGCCATGGACGCGGCGTCCTCCGAGTGGAAGAGCGAAAAGGGAAAGGGCTATTACAAGCTGCCCAAGGCCGGAACCGAGTATACGGCAGAAGAGCTCATCGAGCACTGGGCAGGTCTCTGCGAGAAGTACCCGATTATCTCTATCGAAGACGGTCTGGACGAAGAGGACTGGGAAGGATGGAAGAAGCTGACCGAGCGCCTGGGCGACAGGGTACAGCTGGTAGGCGACGACCTGTTTGTAACAAACACCGAGCGTCTCTCCAAGGGTATCGAACAGGGCTGCGGAAACTCCATCCTGATCAAGTTGAATCAGATTGGTTCTGTATCCGAGACCCTGGAAGCCATCAAAATGGCACATGAAGCCGGCTACACCGCTATCGCTTCCCACAGATCCGGCGAAACTGCAGACACCACTATCGCAGATCTGGCCGTAGCACTGAATACCTGCCAGATCAAAACGGGAGCCCCCAGCCGAAGCGAGAGAGTGGCAAAATATAACCAGCTTCTGCGCATCGAGGAAGAACTGGGAGCTGCAGCCGTATATCCGGGTATGAAAGCATTCCATGTAAAATAATTCTTGAATCAATCGTTGTTTTCTTCAAAAACAGCGCGAATCTCTGTATCTGTCTCCAGACGCACCTGAATCTGTGCGTCGGAGGCGGAACCGGAGACGGTTTCTCCGCCTTCGATTTCCCAACCCACAAACGAATATCCCTCCGGAGCTTCCGCGGTCAGAGTCACCGGGTAGTCGGTATAGTACCGCCCGGACCAGTTCTGTCCGGAGAGATTCGGCGAAATGGAATTCAGGGTTACCGTACCTTCCCCTTCCTGGTTGGAGCTGCCGGGGGAAGGGCGCATTTCAGAAAAGGTATCTGCGCCGTCCTCCATGCGGGCATAGACTGTATCAGCGGTCTGCTGGGAGGGCAGGGTAACCGTGTCCACTGTGACCGGGCGGGTGACGCCGCTTTCGGACATGGCCAGAGTGGTCAAGGTCACCGTCTCGCCGGAAGTCAGCGCAAAGGGGACAGAAGGAACGCCCTCGGGCATGGAGCCGTCCTTTCCCACCGCGTAGACGCAGTAATAGCCTCCGGCGGTGATCTCCACATCCGGGAGCGGGCCGGCCAGAGGCTTTTTCGTATCGTCGGAGAGATAAAAATCCTTCAGGGAAACGGCAGAATCCGTAGGATTATAAAGCTCGATGTAGTCCTCGTAGGTGGTGGTCTTCTCATCCAGGGCCGTGCCGGGGTTCACCGGGCAGACCTCATTGATGACGAGAGCCGGAATCTCCCGGGGATGAATCTCCTGCCGGTGCTTCCAGAAGAAGAACCTGTCCATCCAGAAGGGCATAGGGGCAGACATCGCCCCGGATGAGTTCCGTCTTTCCGGCGGTGGCTTCCGTTACAGCGTCACAGAAGGCGGCAACATCCTCCGTAGGAACCAAAGCCTCCAGCGTCACAGAATCTGTATAGGAAGAAGACAGAGTCGGGATCTGCCGTTGGCCCATCAGATACTGAATCTTTCCGATATCCGTGTAATCGGAGTGAAGCTCCAGCTTCAGGCCGTCTTTCCGTTCCAGAATGGTACACTGGCGGAGTCCCTCCTGGACAGCACCGGAATAGGCCCGGACCAGGCCGCCGGTTCCCAGCAGGGTTCCGCCGAAATAGCGGGTCACCACGATAGCTGCATTGTGAATATCTTCTTTTAACAGAACATCCAGCATGGGACGGCCCGCGGTTCCGGCCGGTTCCCCGTCATCGCTGCAGCGGGTGAGCTGATGGCGGCTGCCGATGGTGAATGCAGTACAGTTATGTCTGGCATCCCAGTATTTTTTCTTGGTCTGTTCGATAAAGGCCAGAGCCTCATCCTCGGTAGAGACCGGAACCACCGTGGCGATAAAGCGGGACTTCTTTTCGACGATCTCTCCGGAACCGCCACGGTAAACAAAACGATATGCTTCGGACATGGATTTCCCTTTCTGTTCAGGAAATCTGCCCCTCCGCACAAGTCAGCATATCGTCCACGATCTCCAGAAGGCAGACAGGTGTTACCGCATTGCGGATCAGTCTGCAGAGCATCCGGCGGGCACAGCTCTCCGAAGAAGAAACCGGAGGCGTACTTTCGCTTTCCTGGATATCCGGGTTCCCGGCCGGGGACTTCCGGATACAGAGCCGATACAGGGGAGCGCCGGACTGGGGCGGTTCCTCCTCGATCAGATAATATCTGAGATTCAGCAGATTTCCCTTTTCATCTGCGACAGAACGCGTTTCAATTAAATATTCCCTTTGCATCATACTCTCCCTTTCTCTGTTGATTTGATGGTATTATACCGGGAAATGGGTGCAAAGACTGTCGAAAGCTGTCGCAGAATTAAAAAAATGTAAGTGATATCTGACGATATTATACTATAAAGAATCCTTAAGGAAAATAGAAGAATCCGTGAATTTTCAAAATTCCCTTTATAACTATAGAAGTTTTTGTTATAATGATCGAATGTAGAGGAGGATATTACATGAATTACGGAAAACGCGGAACTTCAAAAAAACAGAAGTCCATGAACTCCAAAACGGCAAAAGTAGGAAAAAAGGCAAGTGTCATATTTATAAAAGCCTTTCTGATCTGCCTGCTTGCAGTCGGCGTAGTCGGTCTGTGCGGCGGAATCGGAATTGTAAAGGGAGTGATCGATAATGCGCCGGATATCACCAGCGCCAGCGTCATTCCCAGAGGCTACAAGTCTGTGATGAAGGATGCAGAGGGGAATAAGACGGCGGAGCTGGTTACAGCGGGCTCTAACCGTGTCTGGGTGGATATCGACCAGATCCCCGAGCATGTGCAGAAGGCTTTTGTAGACATTGAGGACGAGCGGTTCTATGAGCATAATGGCGTAGACCTGAAGGGTATCATCCGTGCAGGCATACGCGGAGTGACCAGTGGATTCAAGCGTACGGAGGGTGCCAGCACCATTACCCAGCAGCTTCTGAAGAATAATGTGTTTGATTTTATGAGCGAGGATACTCTTGCGGAGAAGATCGAGCGAAAGCTCCAGGAGCAGTATCTGGCGATTCAGCTGGAAAAAGAGATGACAAAGGATGAGATTCTGGAGGCATATCTGAATACCATTAACCTGGGCCAGAACACCCTGGGCATCCAGGCGGCGTCCAACCGGTATTTCAATAAAGATGTCAGCGAACTGACCATTTCCGAGGCCGCGGTGATCGCAGGTATCACCAAGAGCCCGAATAAATATAACCCGGTAACATCTCCCGAGGACAATGCAGCCAGACGGGAGCTGGTGCTGGAGGCCATGAAGAAGAACGGCCATATCAGCCAGGCAGAGTATGACGAAGCCATGGCAGACGATGTGTACGATCGGATTCAGACCACCAATAAGGCCAAGAGCACCGCGGAGGTGTACTCTTACTATGTGGACGCCACCATTGAGCAGGTCATCAATGATCTGCAGGAGGTGAAGGGTTATACCTCCCAGCAGGCTTACAATCTGGTTTATAACGGAGGCCTGACCATTGAGACAGCCCAGGATCCCAAGATCCAGGCTATTATGGATGAGGAGACTTCGAACACGGACAACTATCCGGCCAATGTGAAGATCGGTCTGGAATACGCGCTGACCGTGGAAAAGCCGGACGGTACCCAGACCAACTACAGCAAGGAGATGATGGAGAAGTACTTTAAAGAGAATGAGTCCTCCAGTTTCGAGCTGCTGTTTGATACGGAGGAAGACGCCCAGGCGCACATCGACGCCTATAAGGCGGCCGTATCCGAGGATGGCGACAAGATCTACGAGAATATCAATATGACAATACAGCCCCAGGTGTCCATGGTCATCATAGATCAGTCCACGGGCTATGTAAAGGGCATTGTGGGAGGCCGCGGCGAGAAGACCACCAGCCTTTCCCTGAACCGCGCGGTAGATACCACCCGTCAGCCCGGTTCTACCTTCAAGCCGGTATCCACCTATGCGCCGGCTCTGGATTCCGCCGGAAAGACCCTGGCGTCTACCCAGTACGATGCGCCCTATAACTATGACAGCGGAAAGGGACGGGCAGTCCGGAACTGGAACGGAGAGAACTATCAGGGATGGAGCTCTATCCGGCAGGGTATCGCCCAGTCCATGAATATCGTGGCGGTCAAGACCCTGACAGACATAACCCCGGCTCTGGGTATTACCTATCTGGAGAACATGGGTATCACCACCCTGCAGACCGAGACCACGGCGGACGGACTGAACGATTATACCCAAACCATGGCTCTGGGTGGTCTGACCAGAGGCGTGACGAATCTGGAGCTGACCGGAGCCTATGCCACCATCGCAAACGGCGGCGTATACTGCAAGCCGGTTTTCTACACCAGAATTCTGGATCATGATGGAAATGTCCTGATCGACAATACAGAGGCTGTGACCAGAACCGTCCTGAAGGACAGTACAGCCTGGCTGCTGACCAGCGCCATGCAGGACGTAGTGACGGTGGGTACAGGTAAAGCCGTGAACTTCAGCGGTATGAGCGTGGCCGGAAAGACCGGTACCACATCCAAAAATAACGATGTATGGTTTGTGGGCTATACCCCGTATTATACGGCAGGTATCTGGGCAGGCTATGATAATAACCACAAACTGAACAGCAAGAGTGGCGAGACCAATTACCACAAGAAGATCTGGAAAGCAGTTATGTCCCGGATTCATGAAGGACTGAGTGATCCGGGCTTCCCGAAGCCGGCGTCTGTCACCAGCGCTACAGTCTGCGCTGCGTCCGGAAAGCTTCCGATACCGGGCGTCTGCGACGGCATGGTGAAAACCGAGTATTTTGCGGAGGGTACAGTGCCCACCGAGTACTGTGATGTTCACGTGACAGGAGAAGCTTGTGTGGAAAGCGGCGCTCTGGCCACCGATGCGTGTCCGGTTCATGAGTTCCGCGTCATCACCCTGGTCCCGGAGAATAACAGCGTATCCGGATCTCCGCTGGTAGCAAAGCCCTGCAGTCTCCATCCGGGCAATGTCATCGGTTCGGTGGTACAGCCTACAGGAAACGGAAGCGAGGTTCCGATTAGCACGGAGGGTCAGGATGCTTCGGATTCCCATGATGATTCAGAGGAGGATACTGACGAGTAAACAAATAGTAAGTATCTAATAAAATGTAAACAGAAAGGAACGGAAATGTATCAGATTGTATTTTTTGATTTGGATGGTACACTGACAGATTCCGGCCTGGGTATTACGAATTCCGTAGCATACGCATTGAGCAAATGGAATATTCATGTGGAAGATCGCGCTTCCCTGAATAAGTTTGTGGGGCCGCCTTTAGAGGCGGCCTTTTCCGAACACTACGGATTCACCCGGGAGGAGAGCCATCAGGCGTTGCTGTACTATCGGGAGTATTTCTGCGAGAAGGGCATGTTTGAAAACCGGGTTTATGAGGGAATCACAGAGCTGCTGGCCCACCTGAAGGCCACCGGCCGGACCGTGATTCTGGCCACCTCCAAGCCGGAGGAATACGCAGTGCAGATCCTGGAGCATTTCGGACTGCTGTCTTACTTTGATCAGGTGGCGGGAGCCAGCATGGACGAGGTACGGGTGAAAAAAAGCGATGTGATCGCCTATGCCCTGGAGCGGGCCGACATCACGGATCTGTCCCGGGCAGTCATGGTGGGTGACCGGGACAATGATATGCGTGGAGCTGCGGACAACGGTCTTGCCTCCATCGGTGTTCTGTATGGCTATGGAAGCCGGGAGGAGCTGGAAGAGGCGGGAGCGGATCAGCTGGCGGAGACTGTGGAGGACCTGAAGCAGCGTCTGGACGGCGGGAGCAGATAAATTTATGAAAATGGAGGCACGGCATGAGTTATTATGACAGAGCACTGGAACTGAAAGAGGAACTGACAGAGAACCGGAGATATCTTCACCGCCATGCGGAGGTGGGTTTTGAGCTTCCGGAAACGAGAGCCTACGTGACGGAAAAGCTGAAGGAATACGGCATTGAGCCCCATCCCTGCGGAGAAGGGATCACGGCTCTCATCGGAAAGGGAGCAGAGGGCGGAGAGGCCGGAAAGGTATTGCTTCTGCGGGCGGATATGGACGCGCTGGCCATGCCGGAGGAGAGCGGACTTCCCTTCGCCTCGGAGAACCCGAAGGCTGCCCACTGCTGCGGCCACGATATGCACGCGGCCATGCTGCTGACGGCGGCAAAGATGCTGAAAGAACAGGAAAATCGCCTTGCAGGAACCGTGAAGCTCATGTTCCAGCCCAGCGAGGAGACCCTGACCGGCAGCCGGAATATGCTGGAGCACGGAATTCTGGAGCAGCCAAAGGTGGATGCCGCCCTTGCTTACCATGTGGGCCCGGGCCAGCTTCCCATCGGTCTGTTCATGTACAATGCAGGCTCCACCATGATGTTTTCCAATAACGATCTGCATATTCGGGTCAAAGGCCGGGGCGGCCACGGAGCCATGCCCCAGAACTGCGTGGATCCCATCAGCGTGGGAGCCCATATCGTGGTGGCTTTACAGGAAATTATTTCCCGGGAAATGAATCCGAAGGCGTCCTGTGTTATTACCATCGGCAGCTTCCATGCAGGAACGACTCTGAATGTGATTCCTGAGGAAGCTATTCTGGACGGTACGCTCCGGGCAGATACGAAAGAAGCCCAGAAGCAGCTGGTAAAGCGGGTGCGGGAGGTGGCGGAGGCCACAGCCCGGGTCTACGGCGCGGAGGCAGAGGTGGAGATTACCGACGGCGCGCCGCCCCTGATCTGTGACAAAGAGACCACAGAGGAATTCGTGGGCTATATGCGGGAACTGGCCATCCCGGGGACCATGGAGCAGCCGGATGTGGCAGCCAGCGCCTCCGAGGATTTTGCCTGCATCGCCGAACAGGTGCCCTCCGCATTTATGTATGTGTCTGCCGGATTCCCCGACGGGCGGGGCGTTGCCTCCGCTCATAATCCGAAGGTGCAGTTCAATGAAGAAGTACTGCCCCGGGGAGCTGCCTATCTGGCCCACTGCGCCCAGCGATGGCTGGAAGAGCATTGCGATAAATAGGGCCTGATGAAGAAAGCAGCGGAAATCCGCGCTTTGCAACCATCAGTTGACAAATTTGACAGTCAGCTTTCTGTTGCGCAACCGCCTGTTATGCTATATTTTGCATAGCCTGTAGGGAGAGTTTTGACAGCTTCCTGCAGAAGGACTGGAAAACAGGCGCAGGGCGCAGAAAGTGAGGAAATAAAGATGATTTTAGCAGATAAAATTATCCGGCTTCGGAAAAAGGCGGGGTGGTCCCAGGAGGAGCTGGCGGAGCGGCTGGGCGTGACCAGGCAGTCCGTGTCCAAATGGGAGGGAGCCCAGTCGGTGCCGGACATCGAGAAGATTCTGCAGATGAGCCGGATTTTCGGCGTGACGACGGATTATCTGTTGAAGGACGAACTGGACGAGGAGGAAACGTTGACTCCGTTGGCTTCCATGGCTTTGATGGAAGAAGCTGCGACAGATACGCCCCTTCGCCGGATTACACTGGAAGAAGCCTCCGAATATCTGAAGCTCCGGAAGCGGGCCGCCCCGAAAATGGCGCTGGCCACCGCATTGTGCGTCCTTTCACCGGTGGTGTTAATTGCCCTCAGCAGCCTCAGCGAATACAGCAGACTGGGTATCGGTGAAAATATGGCTGCCGGAATCGGACTTTGCGTGCTAATTATCCTGGTGGCTGCCGGGGTAGGACTTTTCCTGTCCTGCGGCTTTCAGGTCAAGGCCTACGAATATCTGGACACAGAGCCCTTCGAGCGGGCAGACGGCGTGGAGCGTATGGTCCGCGAAGAACAGGCGGCTCATCAGCCGTTCTACGCAAAATGCAATATCTTCGGAACGCTGCTCTGCATTCTGGCTGTCCTGCCCTTTTTCGTGGCCCTGACTTTGAATATCCGGACCCAGTGGTCGGTGCCGGTCTGCATTCTGCTGGTATTGGTGGCGGTAGCCTGCTATGCCTTCGTATACGGCGGAACCTACCAGAACGCCATGAAACGGCTCCTGGAGGAGGGCGATTACACCCGTGCTAGCAAGGCCCGGAGCAAACTGCTCGGCACTGTCAGCGGCTGCTACTGGCTGGTGGTGACAGCCATCTTCCTGTTTTATACCTTCGGCCCAAACGGCAATGGCCAGCCCCAGTACAGTTGGTTTATCTGGGCCGTAGCAGGCGTACTGTTCGGCGCGGTGGTTATGGCAGTGAAGGTCCTGTGGAAAGGGCCGGAAAATAATTTCTGAAAAATGTCCCCAAAACATCGATTTCCTGCAACTATAAATAAAAGGAAATACCGTATGAGAGGAGGAACCGCCATGACCGACAAAAAACTTCTGCATCTGCTGGAACAAAATCCGGAGGAGGGCATGGGTATTCTGATGGAACACTATATGGGCCTGCTGTGGAGCGCCTGCCGTCTGTATCTGACGAATCCGGAGGATATCCGGGAGTGCGTGCAGGAGACCTTTGCGGATTTTTACGGAAACCGGGAGAGGTTCCGGGTGGAGAAGGGAACGGTCAAGGCGTACCTCTATGTGATTGTCAAACGGAAGGCCATCCGGATGGCAGCCCGGAATGGGAAGCAGAGCGCGGTTCCCATGGAAATGCTGGAGGAAGCCATAGCGGACAGCGGCGAGGATGCCATCTTGAACCGGGAGGCGCTGGAACAGGCCCTCTCGCAGCTGAAGGAGCAGGACAGTCGGATGATCCGGATGCAGTATTACGACGGAATGACCTGTCGGGAGATCGCCGAGGCCATGGAACTGCCCCTGGAGACTGTGAAAAAGCGGCAGCAGAGGAGCCTGAAGAAGCTTCGGCTGGCGCTCATTGCCCTGGTGCTGCTGGGTCTTCTGGGAGCCTGCGCGGCGGCCGTATATCGGTTCCGTTTCAATCCGGTGACGGGCATCCGGGATTCGTCTGAGGAGATTTACATGGGGACGGGACTTCCGCTGGAAGTAGAGACGGAATACGGAAAAATCACGGTGGAGTACGCCATCTGGCAGGAGAAAAGACTGTATGTGAAAATGACAGTCGTTCATCCGGAGGAGGATCACTGGAGCAGCGTGGTCCATGAGAACATCTGGGTGGAAAGTGAGGAGGGTACCCGACTGGACGGCTCCGGCAGCAGCGGCCAGGATCCGGAAAAGGGAATGCTGCTTCTGGACTGGGATTTCACTTTCTACAAACCTCAGGAGCAATTTCTTCTTCATCTGTTTGATCAGACCGTAACGTTACAGATGACAGCGCTTACGGAATACGACAGTCTGGATGCCATCGGCCAGCCGGTGACCCATAAGGGCCGTACCCTGGTAGTGAACGGCAACTGGAAGGATGAGAACACCTTGCAGCTGAACGCCTGGAGCTATGGGAAGGAACTCTGGAAGATCTGCGGTCTGGGGCATTATCCTATATTGCCGGAGGAACGGGAAAAAGAGGATTATGTACTTTGGCTGCGCGACGGCCTGGATGGCAGCGGCAGCTTCACAGCGGAGGTAAGCGCGCAGCAGGGCAGGCCCTATCAGCTGAGGATTCCGGCTGTTTCCCTGAAAGCGGAACTGGGAACGGAGGGCCCGCTTTTTGAAGTGCCCATTCCGGCGGAAAATGGCCCGGAAGCAGTGGAGATTCCCTTTGAAGTGGGAGAGGATCGGTATCATATCGTAAAAGTAGAGCGAAAGGCCACGGAAGTAGAGATGGAGGATGGTTCCATCAGGTACGGTACGCAGGTGCTTCTGTATGTGGAACCGGTTGCTCTGGAAAAGAATACAAAATTATTTTCCATCTCCGCCAGCTGGGGACGGATGAATACAGGGACATCCTATTCCCTGAACCGGGAAAGCGGCGAGCTGGAAGCAGACGGAGAAACTGCGCCGGTTTTTTCGGCTGAGGGAAGCACCTGGCCTCCGGCCATGTATTACGAGGGCGAGTACGCGGAATATCGGCAGGAGCTGATGCTGTACTACGGGCCGGATGAAACGATCCCGGAAAAGACCTGGGTCCGCGTCGACAGAATAATAAAAAACTGGGAGCAGGAATATCGCTGCACTATCCGATAGGCGTTCCCGGGGGCGGAAATGGAGATAATATTTATGAAAAGAATTAAACAGATCTTTGACGGTGACTACGGCTGTGAAGAACGCGCCGCAAATGAAAAAGCGAGAGTGCTGGTCATCCTGGAGGACGAAGAGTGCCGGGAAACCACCCTGTCCGTGGAAGACGCCTGGCTCCTGGAGCAGGGGCTGGACGAAGGAGACGGGTGGCCGGAGGAACCGCGGATATAGATTGTAAGGCGGCGTTGCATGCGGCGTGGGAAGAAAAAGTATAGGGGAAAAAGAACAAATGTTCCGATTTCTCTATACTTTTTTCGTGATCCATGTTATAATTTCGGATAACATGAAGTATGCTAAATCCATCGGGAAAAGGAAATCACACGATATGAAAGAACAAGGACATTCGCAATCCGCTTCGCTGCTTGCTCATGAAAGCAGCCCCAAAGGCGGTGCTGCTTTCAAATTACACAGCGAATACCAGCCCACCGGCGACCAGCCCCAGGCCATAGAAAAGCTGGTGGAGGGCTTCAAGGAAGGCAACCAGGCCCAGACTTTACTGGGTGTTACGGGATCGGGCAAGACCTTTACCATGGCCAATGTGATACAGGCCCTGAACAAGCCGACCCTGATTATCGCCCACAATAAGACCCTGGCGGCCCAGCTCTACGGCGAGTTTAAAGAGTTTTTCCCCGAGAACGCGGTGGAATACTTTGTTTCCTACTACGATTATTACCAGCCGGAGGCCTACGTGCCTTCGACGGATACCTATATTGCCAAGGATTCTTCCATCAACGACGAGATTGATAAGCTGCGGCTGTCGGCCACGGCCGCCCTGATTGAACGGCGGGACGTGATTATCGTGTCCAGTGTGTCTTGTATCTATGGTCTGGGCGAGCCGGAGAATTTTGAGAAGATGATGGTTTCCCTGCGACCCGGCATGGAGAAGGATCGGGACGAAGTGCTGCGGCAGCTGGTAGATATCCAGTATGACCGCAATGATATGGATTTTAAGCGCGGTACCTTCCGGGTGCGGGGAGATGTGGTGGAGATTATCCCGGCCAATGAGTCCGAGCTTGCGGTGCGGGTGGAGTTCTTCGGAGATGAGATTGACCGGATTACCCAGATTGATGTGCTGACCGGGGAGATCAAAGGAGAGCTGGAGCACATCGCGATCTTTCCGGCCTCCCATTATGTGGTGCCCATGGAGCAGATTAAGCGGGCAGCGGCGGATATCGAAAAGGAACTGGAGGAGCGGGTACGCTGGTTCAAGAGCGAGGACAAGCTTCTGGAGGCCCAGCGGATCGCGGAGCGGACCAATTTTGATATTGAAATGCTGAAGGAGACCGGATTTTGCTCCGGCATTGAGAATTATACGAGACACCTGACCGGGGCGGCTCCGGGTATGCCGCCGAATACATTGATGGATTATTTCCCGGATGATTTTCTGATTATCATAGACGAGTCCCATAAGACCGTGCCCCAGATCCGGGGTATGTATGCGGGTGATCGGTCCCGGAAGACCACGCTGGTGGATTACGGCTTCCGGCTGCCGTCGGCGCTGGATAACCGTCCTCTGAATTTTGAGGAGTTTGAGAGCAAGATTGATCAGATCATGTTCGTTTCGGCGACACCGGGCGAATACGAGGCTGACCACGAGATGCTCCGGGCGGAGCAGATCATCCGGCCCACAGGGCTTCTCGATCCGAAGGTGGAGATCCGACCTGTGGAGGGCCAGATCGACGATCTGGTGGGCGAGGTCAATAAGGAGGTGGCGGCAGGCCACAAGATCCTGATTACCACTCTGACCAAGCGTATGGCCGAGGACCTGACCGATTACATGCGGGAGCTGGGCATCCGGGTGAAATACCTGCATTCGGATATCGATACTCTGGAGCGGACCCAGATCATCCGGGATATGCGTCTGGATGTCTTTGATGTATTGGTCGGCATCAACCTGCTCCGGGAGGGCCTGGATATACCGGAGATTACCCTGGTGGCCATTCTGGACGCGGACAAAGAGGGCTTCCTGCGTTCGGAGGTCTCCCTGATTCAGACCATTGGCCGGGCGGCGCGGAATGCCGAGGGCCATGTCATCATGTACGCGGATACCATTACGGATTCCATGCGCCTGGCTATCGGTGAGACGGAACGCCGCCGCGCCCTGCAGGAGGCTTATAATAAGGAACATGGCATCACGCCCAAGACCATACAGAAGTCCGTCCGGGATCTCATCAGTATTTCCAAAGAGATCGCGAGGGAGGAGCTGCAGTTTGAGAAGGATCCGGAATCCATGAGCAAGAAGGAGCTGGAAAAGCTCATCGCGGACATCGACAAGAAGATGAAGAAGGCTGCTGCGGATCTGAACTTCGAGCTGGCGGCAGAGCTGCGTGATAAGATGATAGAGCTGAAAAAACAGCAGCAGGATATGTGATTACATGTCAATTACGAGGAGAAAAAGAATGGATAAGTTTATCAGAATCCGGGGAGCCAACGAGCACAACCTGAAGGATTTGAGCATCGACATCCCCAGAGACAAATTTGTGGTGCTGACGGGTCTCAGCGGTTCGGGAAAGTCTTCCCTGGCCTTCGATACCATTTACGCGGAGGGACAGCGCCGGTATATGGAGTCCCTGTCTTCCTATGCCCGCCAGTTCCTGGGTCAGATGGAGAAGCCCAATGTGGAGAGCATCGAGGGTCTGTCCCCGGCTATTTCCATCGATCAGAAGTCCACGAACCGGAACCCCCGTTCCACCGTGGGAACCGTGACGGAGATTTATGATTATTTCCGACTGCTCTATGCCCGCATCGGTATCCCCCATTGTCCCAAATGCGGCAAGGAGATCAAAAAGCAGAGTGTGGATCAGATGGTGGATCAGATCATGGCCCTGCCCGGACGGACGAAGATCCAGTTGCTGGCCCCGGTGGTGAAGGGCCGCAAGGGCGAGCATGTGAAGGTGCTGGAGCAGGCAAAAAAGAGCGGTTTTGTCCGGGTCCGTATTGACGGGAATCTTTATGAGCTGTCCGAAGAAATCAAGCTGGAAAAGAATATCAAGCATACCATTGAGATCATGGTGGATCGTCTGGTGGTCAAAGAGGGCATTGAGCGCCGTCTGGCGGATTCCATTGAGACCGTCCTGAACCTGTCCGATGGCCTGCTGGTGGTGGACGTCATCGGCGGAGAGCCTCTGACCTTAAGCTCCAGCTATGCCTGCCCGGACTGCGGCATCAGCATGGAGGAGATCGAACCCCGGAGCTTTTCTTTTAATAATCCTTTCGGAGCCTGCCCCGAGTGCTTTGGCCTCGGTTACAAGATGGAATTTGACGAGGAGCTGATGATCCCGGACAAGTCCTTAAGCATCGCCGAGGGCGCAATTACCGTCATGGGCTGGCAGTCCTGTACGGATCCGTCCAGCTTCACCTATGCTCTTTTAAAAGCTCTTTCCAAGGAGTATCAATTCGACCTGACCACCCCTTATGAGCAGCTGTCCGAAGAGACACGCCGCATGTTAATTCACGGCACCAATGGCCGTAAGGTGAAGGTCTACTATAAGGGGCAGCGGGGCGAGGGCGTCTATGATGTGGCCTTTGAGGGCCTGATCAAAAATGTGGAGCGTCGTTACCGGGAGACCGGTTCCGAGGTCATGCGCCAGGAATACGAGACCTTCATGCGGATCACCCCTTGTAAGGCCTGTGGCGGCCAGCGCCTGAAAAAGACCTCTCTGGCGGTAACCGTGGGAGATAAGAATATCGCGGAAGTGACGGAGATGTCCGTGCTGAAACTGTATGATTTTCTGAAGGAACTGCAGCTGACAGACCAGCAGCAGTTGATCGGCGAGCAGATCCTGAAGGAGATCAAGGCCCGTATCGGCTTCCTGATTGACGTGGGACTGGACTACCTGACCCTTGCCCGGGCCACCGGAACCCTGTCCGGCGGCGAGGCCCAGCGGATCCGTCTGGCCACCCAGATTGGTTCTGGCCTGGTGGGCGTGGCCTATATTCTGGACGAACCCAGTATCGGTCTGCACCAGCGGGATAACGACAAGCTGCTGGCTACGTTAAAACGTCTGCGGGATCTGGGCAATACCCTGATCGTGGTGGAACACGACGAGGACACCATGTTCGCGGCGGACTATATTGTGGATATCGGACCCGGTGCGGGCGAGCATGGTGGAAAAGTCGTGGCGGCCGGCACAGCGGAGGAGATTATGGCCTGCCCGGATTCCATCACCGGAGCGTATTTGAGTGGCAAATTAAAGATTCCGGTGCCGGAGACCCGCAGAAAGCCCGCAGGCTGGCTGACGGTCAAGGGTGCTTCCGAGAACAATCTGAAGAATATCCAGGTGGATTTTCCCCTGGGCGTCATGACCTGTGTTACCGGCGTCTCCGGTTCGGGAAAGAGCTCTCTGGTCAATGAGATTCTCTATAAGACCCTGGCACGGAAGCTGAACCGGGCCAGAACCATTCCGGGCAGATATAAGGAAATCATGGGAACGGAGCAGCTGGACAAGGTCATCGCCATCGACCAGTCGCCTATCGGGCGGACGCCCCGTTCCAATCCGGCCACCTATACGGGCGTCTTTGATCAGATCCGTGATCTGTTCGCGTCCACCGCGGACGCCAAGAGCAAGGGATATAAGAAGGGCCGCTTCAGCTTCAATGTGAAGGGCGGCCGCTGCGAGGCCTGCTCCGGCGACGGCATCATCAAGATCGAGATGCATTTCCTGCCGGATGTGTATGTGCCCTGTGAGGTCTGCCAGGGTAAGCGTTATAATCGCGAGACCCTGGATGTGAAATACAAGGGCAAGAGTATCTTCGATGTGCTGGATATGACTGTGGAGGAGGCCATGACCTTTTTTGAAAATGTGCCTTCTATCCGCAGAAAGATCGAGACACTGAATGACGTGGGACTTTCCTACATCAAGCTGGGACAGCCCTCCACCACCCTGTCCGGCGGTGAGGCCCAGCGGATCAAGCTGGCCACCGAACTGTCTAAACGGAGCACCGGACGGACCATCTATATCCTGGACGAGCCCACCACCGGCCTTCATTTTGCCGACGTCCACAAGCTGACGGAGATCCTTCAGCGACTGGCCGAGGGCGGCAATACGGTGGTGGTCATCGAGCATAATCTGGATGTGATTAAGACCGCGGACTATATCATTGACATGGGTCCCGAGGGCGGCGACCGGGGAGGCACGGTTATCGCCAGTGGTACGCCGGAGGAGGTGGCCGGGCAGGAGATCTCCTACACCGGCCAGTATCTGAAAAAATATCTGAAGTAAGTATTTCTGCACAAAACAGCCCATGGAAACGGGGGTACATTTCCCTGTTTCTATGGGTTGTACTTTTATCATTTTTCGCATATACTTAAACAGAGTATAGAAACAACCAAATCCAAACGGAGTACACATAATGATTCAAAAGTTATACGAAACACTTTGTAATATAAATGGAACGGAACAGGTTCTGCGGGACGAGCCCATGAGCCGCCATACTACCTTTCGCATCGGCGGCCCGGCGGCCCTTTTCTGTATCCCCCGGAGCGTACCGGCCCTGGCGGCGACTGTGAAGGCCTGTATCGAGGCAGATATTCCCTACTATATACTGGGAAATGGCAGTAACGTGCTGGTCAGCGATGCAGGCTACCAGGGCGTGGTGATTCAGCTGTTCCGCAATATGGACGGGATTCGGATCAGAGGCACAGAGATGGAAGTGGAAGCCGGAGCCCTGTTGGTAAAGATCGCCCACACGGCGGCAAAGGAGAGCCTGACCGGACTGGAGTTTGCGTCTGGGATCCCGGGTACATTGGGCGGAGGCCTGACCATGAACGCCGGAGCTTACGGCGGAGAAATGAAGGACGTGGTGAAGGAAGCCGTGGTGATGAAGCCCGATGGCGAGATCCTGCGCCTGACAAAGGAAGAGCTGGAGCTGGGATACCGGACCAGCGTCATTGCCCGGAAGGGCTATCTGGTCATAAGCGCTCTTCTGAAGCTAAAGGAGGGAGAGGCGGAGGTCATCCGGGCACGGATGCAGGAGCTGAAGGAAGCACGTATCTCCAAGCAGCCCCTGGAATATGCCAGTGCCGGAAGCACCTTTAAGCGGCCGGAGGGTTATTTCGCGGGGAAGCTCATCATGGATGCGGGACTGCGTGGTTTTACCGTGGGCGGTGCCCAGGTGTCGGAAAAGCACTGCGGCTTTGTGATAAATCGGGGCGGGGCCACGGCACAGAATGTCATGGATCTGGTCCGGCAGGTGCAGAATGAGGTTAAAAAGCAGTTTGGCGTGGACCTGGAGCTGGAAGTGAAGCTGCTGGGATTTGCAGACAGATAAGACAGGAGAAGATACAGATGAGATTTGTAATCGTTACAGGTATGTCGGGTGCAGGACGCAGTACCGCTCTTCGGATTCTGGAGGACGCCGGATATTTCTGCGTGGATAATCTTCCGATTTCCCTGATCGGGAAGTTTTCAGAGTTGATTTATTCCGGTACAAGCGAGATTTCCAAGGTGGCTTTGGGCATCGATATTCGAAGCGGAAGAACCCTGGACGAGCTGACGGCGGCTCTGGAGGAGCTGACTGTGGCGGGACGCAGCTATGAGATCCTGTTCCTGGACGCCTCTGACGAGGTGCTGGTGAAGCGCTATAAGGAGACGAGACGGAGCCATCCCCTGGCCCAGGAGGGCCGCGTGGCCGAGGGCATCACGGAAGAGAGAGGCCGTCTGGAATTCCTGAAAAAGCAGGCAGACTATATCATAGATACCAGCAGTCTGCTGACCAGAGAGCTGAAGCAGGAGCTGGATAAGATTTTTGTACAGAATAAGGACTTTAAGAATCTGGTCATTACCGTGCTGTCTTTCGGATTCAAATACGGAATCCCCACGGATTCGGATCTGGTATTTGATGTGCGCTTCCTTCCGAATCCCTATTATAATGAGGACCTGCGGAAGCTGACGGGCAACGACCGGGCGGTGCAGGATTTCGTCATGGGCTTTGAGGTATCCCACCGGTTCTTGGACAAGCTCATTGATATGATACAGTTCCTGATCCCCAACTATGTGCTGGAGGGGAAGAACCAGCTGGTGATTTCCATCGGCTGCACCGGAGGAAAGCACCGCTCCGTGACCCTGGCAAATATGCTCTACGAGCGGCTGCGGGAGAATACGGACTACGCGGTTCGGATGGAACACAGAGATATCGCGAAGGATAACGTGGTGAAAGCCCATTAATCAGTATGAGGTGGAAGATGTCATTTTCCAGTGAAATAAAAGAAGAGCTTTCTCATCAGATACCGGCAGCCAGACATTGCCGTCTGGCGGAGATCGCGGCGATCCTGAATTTTTGCAGCCATGTGGAGCAGGAGAAAGAGCCCAACCGGGGAAATGGCCTGAAAATGCACACGGAAAACCTGGCGGTTGCAAGAAAATACTTTACATTATTGAGAAAAACATATAATATAAAAATGAGTGTTTCTGTTCGTCAGAGCAAAAGCCAGAATAAAAGCTTTCAGGGAACCAGAATCTATGAGGTATGTTCTCATGGTGATATGGCTGCTGTGGAGCATATTCTGATTCAGAATCAGTGCTGTAAAAGGGCCTATATCCGAGGAGCTTTCCTGGCATCCGGTTCTGTCAGCGATCCGGAAAAGGGATATCATTTTGAGATCGTGTGCAGCAGAGCTGACAAGGCGGAGCAGCTACGGGAGATGCTGCTGGGCTTTGGAGTGGACGCGCGGATCACCACCAGAAAGAAAAGCTATATCCTGTATGTAAAAGAAGGTTCCCAGATCGTGGATATTCTGAATATCATGGAGGCCCATGTGGCACTGATGAAGTTTGAGAATGTCCGGATTCTGAAAGAAATGCGAAATTCTGTGAACCGTCAGGTGAACTGTGAGACGGCGAATCTGAATAAAACCGTTTCTGCTGCGGTAAAGCAGATTGAGGATATACAGTATATTCAGAAGACCATCGGTTTTGATGAGCTTCCTGAGAATCTGGCTGAGATAGCCCAGCTTCGGCTGGAACAGCCGGAGACGACCCTGAAGGAGCTGGGGCAGATGCTGACTCCGGCGGTGGGAAAGTCAGGAGTGAATCACAGGCTGAGGAAGCTGAGTATGATAGCAGAACAGCTAAGGGATCACAAGGAGGAGAATTATTATGATGAAACAGGAAATCACCATTCAGATTCCGGACGGGCTTGAGGCCAGACCGGTAGCGCTGCTGGTGCAGGTGGCCAGCCAGTACGGCAGCGAGATCTATGTGGAGAGCGATAATAAAAAAGTAAATGCCAAGAGTATTATGGGCATGATGACACTTGGTCTTTTCGCAGGCGAGAAGGTAACTGTCTCCGCGGACGGCGAGGACGAGGAAGAAGCCATGGCGAATATCGAGAAGTTTTTAAGCAGCAAATAGAAAGAAGATCCGGGAGGACTGATGTCGGAAACACAGTACATACCTTGTGTTTTGGCAGCAGTCCTTGTTTTTTTGCCTGAAATTTGCTATGATGAGACCAGAAGACTGCTTGAAGAAAACAGGAGTGGCAGATGGACGCGTATACAGGATTTGCGGAAGTGTATGATCTGTTTATGGATCAGGTTCCCTATGGGGAATGGAGTGAACGGATCGTTCAGATATTAAAGGAATACGGAATCCGGGAGGGACTGGTACTGGATCTGGGTTGTGGAACCGGCAGTATGACGGAGCTTCTGGCGGAGGCAGGCTATGACATGATCGGTGTGGACGCTTCCGAGGAAATGCTGGAGCTGGCCTATGAAAAACGAGCCGAGTCGGGACACGATATTCTGTATCTCTTACAGGATATGCGGGAGTTTGAGCTCTATGGTACGGTGCGGGCCATCGTCAGCGTCTGTGATTCCCTGAATTATATTACAGAAGAGGAAGAACTGCTGCATGTGTTCCGGCTGGTGTAGAATTATCTGGATCCGGATGGAGTGTTCTTTTTCGATATGAACGCCATTTACAAATACAGCGAGATGCTGGGCGAGACCACTATCGCGGAGAACCGGGAGGAGGGCAGCTTTATCTGGGAGAATTATTACGACCCGGCGGAGCAGCTGAATCAGTACGATCTGACCCTCTATGTGCGGGATGAGGACGACCGGTATGTGCGGTTTGAGGAGACCCATATCCAGAAGGCCTATGCGCTTGAGCGGGTGCTGGAGCTATTGGAAATGGCAGGACTGAAAGCGGAGCGGATCTTCGATTCCGATACCGGTAAAGAGGTTACAGATACCACAGGAAAGTTCTGTATCGCGGCGCGGAAGGCGTGAGATACGGAATATTCAGATAAGAAAGAGGAGTAAAATTATGGGAGATTATATCGTAAGAGCGACGGCTGCGGATCACCAGATTCGCGCCTTTGCCATCACATCAAAGGAAATGGTGGAGCAGGCACGCTCCATTCACAATACCAGCCCGGTAGCCACCGCGGCCTTGGGCCGCCTTTTGACGGCCGGAGCCATGATGGGCTCCATGATGAAGGGAGACGCGGATCTGCTGACTTTGCAGATCAAGGGAGCAGGAGCCATCGGCGGCATCACCGTGACAGCGGATTCCAAGGCCCGGGTCAAGGGCTATGTGGATGAGCCCATGGTACTGCTTCCGCCGAACGCAAAAGGCAAGCTGGACGTATCCGGCGCCATTGGACCGGGTACCTTACGGGTTATCAAGGATCTGGGCCTGAAGGAGCCCTATGTGGGGACTGTAGAGCTGCAGACCGGCGAGATTGCGGAGGATCTGACCTATTATTTTGCCACCTCCGAGCAGGTACCCTCCTCCGTAGGACTGGGCGTTCTGTTAAATAAGGACAATACCATCCGGCAGGCAGGCGGTTTCATCATTCAGCTGATGCCCTTTACCGATGATAAGGTCATCGACCAGCTGGAGGAGAAGCTGAAGGGCATGGATTCCGTGACAAAGCTTCTGGATCAGGGCATGAGCCCGGAGCAGCTTCTGGAGTATCTGCTGGGCGATTTCGGCCTGGAGATGAACGATACGGTTCCGGCGTCCTGGTACTGTAACTGCAGCCGGGAGCGGGTAGCCAAGGCTATCGTCAGCATCGGAAGTAAGGACATCCGGGAGATGATTCAGGACAATAAGCCCATTGAGGTGAAATGCCATTTCTGCAATCATGCCTATAATTTTGATATCGAGGATCTGAAAGAGATTCTGAAAGCAGCGAAAAGGTGAATAAAGAGGTAACTATATGAGACACGGGTTTATCAGAACGGCGGCGGTGACGCCGAAGATTCAGGTGGCGGACACGAAGGGGAACGGCGCAGAGACCATAAGACTTGCCCGGGAGGCAGCGGCCAACGGCGCGAAGATTATCGTATTTCCGGAGCTTGGTATTACCGGTTATACCTGTTCGGATTTGTTTTTACAGGAGCTTCTGTTGAAAAGCGCCAGAAAGGAGCTGTTCCATATTGCCCGGGAGACGGCGGATCTGGATGCATTGATCTTCGTGGGACTTCCCTGGGAGAAGGACGGCAAGCTCTACAATGTGGCGGCGGCTCTTAGCGGCGGACATCTGCTTGGTTTGGTGCCGAAGGTGCATATCCCCAACTACGGAGAGTTCTACGAGCTGCGTCATTTCACACCGGGAAACGCGGAAGCAGAGGATGTATGGGTGCCCGAGGAAGGCGAGGACGGCGATTATATCAATTTCGGAACGAATCTGCTGTTCACCTGCGAGGAGCTTCCCGGACTGGCCGTGGCGGCAGAGATCTGCGAGGATGTGTGGGTTCCGAACCCGCCCAGCATCGGCCATGCCCTGGCTGGCGCGACGGTCATCGTGAACTGTTCGGCCAGCGACGAGACCACGGGCAAGAATCTGTACCGGGAGTCTCTCATAGGTGGACAGTCTGCCCGTCTGGTATGCGGATATATCTATGCCAATGCCGGGGAGGGTGAGTCCAGCCAGGACCTGGTATTCGGCGGTCACAATATCATCGCGGAGAACGGTACGGTTCTGGCGGAGTCGGCCCGTTTTACCAGCGAGACCATTTACGCAGAGCTGGATATCGCGCGGTTGGTGGGTGAGCGTAGAAGAATGACCACCTTTCAGACGAATGTGTCCAGCCCCTATATGGAGGTGGGCTTCCATTTGAAGAAGGAAGAGACAGAGATGTCCCGCTACGTGGACCCGGCGCCCTTTGTTCCCAGCAGCGACAGTGACAGACAGCGCCGATGTGAGGAAATTTTTTCCATTCAGTATATGGGTCTGAAGAAGCGTCTGGAGCATACCCACTGCAAGACTGCGGTGGTCGGGATCTCCGGCGGCCTGGATTCTACTCTGGCGTTGTTGGTTACGGTGAAGGCCTTTGACAGTCTGGGATTGCCACGGTCCGGTATTATGGGCGTGACCATGCCCTGCTTCGGAACCACAGACCGGACCTACCGCAATGCCTGCGATATGGTGCAGAAGCTGGGAGCCACGCTGAAGGAGGTGGATATCCGCGAGGCCGTGACCATTCATTTCCGGGATATCGGACACGACCCGGAGGTCCACGATGTGACTTACGAGAATTCCCAGGCCCGGGAGCGCACCCAGGTGTTGATGAATCTGGCCAACCAGGCGGGCGGCATGGTCATCGGTACCGGTGATATGTCAGAGCTGGCCCTGGGCTGGGCCACCTACAATGGCGATCACATGTCCATGTATGGCGTCAATGCGGGCGTTCCGAAGACGCTGGTGCGCCATCTGGTACGCTATTACGCGGATACCTGCGGGGACGCGGAGCTTTCAGGGGTGCTGCTGGACGTGCTGGATACGCCGGTGAGCCCGGAGCTGCTGCCGCCCAAGGACGGGGAGATCGCCCAGAAGACAGAGGATCTGGTGGGACCCTACGAGCTGCATGATTTTTATCTGTATTACATCTTACGTTTCGGTTTTGAGCCGGCGAAGATTTACCGGCTGGCACAGAAAGCATTTGCGGGCGTCTATGATAGGGAAACCATGCTCAAATGGCTGAAGGTATTTTACCGAAGATATTTTGCCCAGCAGTTTAAACGTTCCTGTCTGCCGGACGGCCCGAAAGTGGGTTCCGTGGCGGTATCGCCCCGGGGAGATCTGCGGATGCCCAGCGACGCCTGCTCTGGGTTATGGCTGGCGCAGCTTGAGACACTGAAATAGAGAATAAATTTGTATTATGTAAACCGAAAGACGGCCCGGTGTGACTGGCTGCAAATTAAATTCAGGGGAGAAGAACATGGCATTTAAGATTATTACGGATTCCGCGACGGATCTGCCCAAGGAGATTATCGAGAAATATCAGCTTCATGTGATTCCGACGCCGGTGACCATCGATGGAACCGACTATTTTGACGGCAAGACCATTTTCCCGGAGGATTTCTACCGGATTCAGGCGCAAGGGACTGACATTAAAACCTATCATATCAACCAGTATATGTTCCGGGAGAATTTCGAGCCCTACGCCAAGGCCGGGGACGAGGTGCTGTATCTGTGCTTCTCCACGGGTATCGCGGGCACCTTCAATGCGGCGAATCTGGCCAGAGAGGAGCTTTTGGAGGAGTATCCGGATTTTAAGATCACCATCATTGATACCAAGTGCGCTTCTCTGGGCTTTGGTCTGGTAGTGGAGAAAACCTTACGGATGCAGGCAAATGGCGCGCCGAAGGAGCTGATCATCGAGGCGGCGCAGTATTTCTGCGATCACATGGAGCATATCGTAACCGTGGAGACCCTGGAATATCTGTACAAGGGCGGACGTTTAAGCCGTACTTCGGCAGTACTGGGCGGTGTGCTGGATCTGAAGCCGATCATCGAGGTCAATGACGACGGAGCGCTGGTGGCCATTGAGAAGGTGCGCGGACGGCATAAATCCCTGAAGCGTTGCGTGGAGCTGGTGGGCGAGCGCGGCGTGGAGATGGATAAGCAGATCATTGGCGTAGTTCATGGAAACGATCCGGAGACCTGCGATAAGGTGAGCGAGATGCTGATGGAGAAGTATCATTGCCGCGGTATCATTAAGTCCTGGGTAGGCTGCGCCATCGGAGCGCATACGGGCCCCGGAATTATCGGTATCGTGTTCCTGAGCGCAAGTGAAGAGAAGTATGCAGATTACCTGAAATAAGATGAATGAAACGAGAAAATGTCCCCCTCTTCGGGCGTTAGCTTATTTTTCGCAGCTTCTGACTGCGCCAGGCAGCACCTGAAGGAGCCACTGTCTGAGACCCGCAGGGTCGAGTTTGGCGATCAGGTGCGAATAAGCCGCGTGGTCAGAAGCCGGAAAATACAGCGTGCCCGGAGAGGGGGACATTTTCTCGTTTTTGTTAATGTTATAATGTCAAGAAAATCTTAAGAAATATCAGACAGAGAACTTAAAAAAGCCTTGTTATAACTATGGATAGACAGTAGAATGTAAGAGTGTCATTTTACTGTCTATCTACGTTTTGAGAACGATATGAGGGTGAGAACATGAACAAAAAGAAAAACACGATTTTAGTCTGCGACGATGACAGGGAGATTGTGGATGCCATAGAGATTTACCTGTCCCAGGAGGGATACCGGATTCTGAAGGCTTACGACGGGCTGCAGGCGGTGGAGATGCTGGAGCATGAGGATGTGCAGCTTTTGCTCATCGACATTATGATGCCGAAGCTGGACGGCCTTCGGGCTACTTTGAAGATTCGGGAAAAGAGCAGTATCCCGATCATCATTCTGTCGGCCAAGTCGGAGGATGCGGACAAGATTCTGGGCTTAAATATCGGGGCGGACGATTATGTGACGAAGCCCTTTAACCCGCTGGAGCTTGTGGCCCGGGTGAAGTCCCAGCTGCGCCGTTATACGAAGCTGGGTAATGCGGCGGACGAGAGTCAGAAGATCTATCAGACCGGCGGCCTGATTATGAATGATGACCTGAAAGAGGTGACGGTGGACGGGGAGCCCGTGAAGCTGACGCCCATCGAGTACAATATTCTGCTGCTGCTGGTGAAGAATCAGGGCAAAGTGTTCTCCATTAATCAGATTTACGAGAGCATCTGGAATGAGGACGCCATCGGCGCGGATAACACAGTGGCGGTCCATATCCGTCACATCCGGGAAAAGATCGAGATTAACGCGAAGGAGCCCCGCTATCTGAAGGTGGTCTGGGGCATTGGTTATAAGGTGGAGAAGCTGTAAATGAGGCGATGGGAATACGCAAAGCCGTGGAAGCTCACGGCACTGTTATTGAATCAGATTTGCGCGGTGGTGCTGGTGCTGTCCGTGGTCGTGTGTACGGTCTACGTGGGCGGCAGCGGCTTTGGCTTCGTGGGAAAGGATCAGAGCTTTGAGAGCACCGGCTACTATCAGAACGAGGTGCTGGAGCAGATCTATCGCTGCGTACGTGCGGCCAGCCGGGAGAGCAAGTTTGAGAAGAATGGCGTCTATGACGGCAAGATTCTGGTGGATATCGAAAAATACGCGGCGGATAACACCATTGGCAGTGGCGATGGAAAGGACGGCGGCCTCTGTTATGAGCTGACGGATCTGCTGAACTGGTCTCTGGATGGTATGGAGACCGGTACATTGATGAAGATTACCTATGAGGATGGTACGGTGGGGTATCTGTCCAAGGGCTTTACCAATTATACGGAGCAGTCGCTGTACAATGGGGATGGTACAGAGGTGGCTTCTATCTCTACCACGAATACGGGAAGCAGCTCGACTATCTATAGTTCTGCCGGTGAGACGGCGGAGGACAGGGCTGAGAATACCGAAATCGCGCAGAAGCAGGAATCAGACAGCGATGCGGGCTATGTGGAGGAGTTCATCACGGACGGCGACACGCCCTTCGATATGATGCAGAGCACAGTCCGCAATGTGGAGCAGCTGGAGGCTGTGGAGGAACGCTATGCCCCGGCGGGCTACGGGAGTATCACGGCTTACGCAGAGGAAAAGAAGCTGACGACGGCTCAGCTGCAGGAACTCTATCAGGATCTGGAGAGCACGCTTCCGGTTATCTATAACGACTATTTTGCCTATACGGAGAACCTGGAACTGTTCAGCCCCAGCATGACCAATATGCGTTATTTCGTAATTCCCAAGTCTGTGACGGAGGTTTCTCCGGAGAATTTCAGTAAGAAGATATGTACGAATATGAAGAGTTTCGGAAAGGAAAAGTTTTCCAGCCAGGACGGACTGCTGGACTACATTCGGACCTCTTATAAGGATTATCTGATTTATGACAGCTCGGATATGAATTATGAAGCCAATGGTATGCCGATCTCCTTAAGCGAGCTGAGCAGCTATGTGAAGAGCTATTCGCCTTCCGTGGAAGGGGATTATATTCTGGTGGTAGCTGTGGATTCCGGGTATAAGGCGAGTGATAAGTTGGCCCAGTATAAGAAGCAGTATGAGGAAATCGCGCCGGTGAGCAGGGTGGCAGTCTACGGAGTGATGCTGGGAGCTATCCTGTATCTGCTGACCATGGTGTATCTGACCCTGGCAGCAGGACGCAGCACCGACGAGGATGGCGAGATTATGTTGAACCGCTTTGACCGGGTACGGTCGGAACTGGCGGCGTTGATTCTGATTGTGCCGGCCTGGATTATCCTGTTCCTGGTGTCCATCGGCGTGTCGGTACGAAATCTGGAGATGCCGGAATTTTCCATGGTGGGCGGAGGCGTGACCTTTGTATTGAATCTGATGTTTCTCATCGGCTACATCAGTCTTGTGCGCAGAATCAAGGCCCATACCCTGTGGAAAAACAGTATTCTGTATCAGATCTGCTGTGCCTTTGGGGAAGTGATGAAGAACCGGAAAACCACCACGAAGGCCATGGTTTCCTATGTGGGATTCTGGCTGGTTAATATTGTGCTCTGGTCTCTGCGCGAATTTGGAATATTTCTGATGGTGCTCTTTGATATTGGCGTGGGCATCTTTATGCTGAAACAGGCGGCCCAGCGGCAGCGGATCCTGGACGGCATCAAGCGGATCTCCGCAGGGGAGCTGAACGCGCAGATTCCCATGGATCAGATCAGCGGCGATAACCGGGTTTTCGCGGAGGCGGTCAACCAGATGGGCAGCGGCCTGTCCGCGGCGGTGGAGAAAAGTGTCAGGGACGAGCGCCTGAAGTCTGATTTGATCACCAATGTATCCCATGACATCAAGACGCCTCTGACGTCGATTATCAATTATGTGGATCTTCTAAAGCGGGAGGATATCCAGAACGAGCGTGCCAGAAACTACATCGCAATTCTAGAGGATAAGGCGCTGAGACTGAAGCACCTGACCGATGACCTGGTGGAGGCGTCCAAGATCAGCTCCGGAAATGTGAAGCTGGAGCTGAACCGCCTTAATTTCCAGGAGCTGATTCAACAGACCAACGGGGAATTCAGCGAGAAGTTCGAGGCCAAGGGCCTGCAGCTGATCGTGGATATGCCCGAGGAACCGGTGGTCATCGTGGCCGACGGACGGAGACTATGGCGCGTGGTGGAGAATCTGTATAATAATACGGCCAAGTACGCCATGCCGAACACCCGGGTCTACGTGGAGCTGACCACGGTGGGCCATATGGTGCGGTTCAGCATCAAAAATATTTCCGAACAGCCCCTGAACATCAACGCTGACGAGCTGACCGAGCGCTTCATCCGTGGCGATGTGGCCCGCAGCACCGAAGGTAGCGGCTTAGGGCTATCCATTGCCCGGAACCTGACGGAGCTTCAGAAGGGAAGCTTCAATATCTATCTGGACGGCGACCTGTTTAAGGTAACCATCATTTTCCCGGAGGCAGATTCTGTACCGGGAAATGAGACTGGGCAGTCATAAGAATTGAGAAAGAGAGCTTGCAATTTCTGCAGGCTCTTTTTATAATGGAACGTAACAGGCCATAGGGCGGGTAAGTTTGGGAAAAGGTGTGATTCAAGCTTGCTTGGTATCACATCTTTTTTCAAACTTGCACATCGGAGGGCCCTCCGATGCTTCTGGAAACTGCGATAGCAGTTTCCAGAAGACCCGCCCGTCTGCCTACACAACATTCACAACCGCAGGAGGAAAAACATGGTTCAATTACTGGAAGGCGGAGCATATCTGCTGAACGGAACAGAGATCATCCCGGATACCAGGGACGCGCAAAGCGTGCTGGAGAGCCAGCTCGGCAGCGTGCCCTCCAAAGAGGAGGCCAGAAAGCAGACCATCGCCTATGGAATTCTGGAGTCACACAATACATCCGGCAATATGGACAGGCTGGAGATTAAATTCGATAAGCTGACGTCCCACGATATCACCTTTGTGGGAATCATCCAGACAGCCCGGGCTTCGGGACTGGAGAAGTTCCCGATTCCCTATGTGCTGACCAACTGTCACAACAGCCTTTGCGCCGTAGGTGGAACCATCAACGAGGATGATCACATGTTTGGCCTGACCTGCGCGAAAAAATACGGCGGCGTCTATGTACCGCCCCATCAGGCAGTCATCCACCAGTTTGCCCGGGAAATGCTGGCCGAGGGCGGCAAGATGATTCTGGGATCCGACAGCCACACCCGCTACGGCGCCCTGGGAACCATGGCCATGGGCGAGGGCGGACCGGAGCTGGTCAAGCAGCTGCTGAACAAGACCTATGATATCAATATGCCCGGTGTGGTAGGCGTGTACCTGACCGGAGAGACCCAGAAGGGCGTGGGCCCCCAGGACGTGGCCCTGGCCATCATTGGCGCAGTATTCGAGAAGGGCTATGTCAATAATAAGGTCATGGAGTTCGTGGGAGACGGCGTGGAGAACCTGAGCGCGGACTTCCGTATCGGCATCGACGTCATGACTACCGAGACCACCTGCCTGTCTTCTATCTGGAAGACCGATGATGTCATCAAAGAGTTTTATGAGATTCATGGCAGAGCCGGCGCCTACAAGGAACTGAAGCCCGGCCCGGTGGCATACTACGACGGCATGATTTATGTGGACTTGAGCGCTGTGAAGCCTATGATCGCCATGCCCTTCCATCCCAGCAATGTCTATACCATTGAGGAGGTAAAGGCAAATCTGGGCGATATCCTGCGGGACGTAGAGAAGAAGGCCCTGGTATCCCTGGGCGGCGCGGTGGATTATCATCTGACCGATAAGATCCGCGACGGGAAGCTTTACGTGGATCAGGGCATCATCGCGGGCTGTGCGGGTGGCGGCTTTGAAAATATCTGCGCGGCAGCGGACATCCTGAAGGGCGCCAGCATCGGCCCCGATGAATTTACCTTAAGCGTATACCCGGCAAGTATGCCGATTTACATGGAACTGGTGAAGAACGGCGCGGCAGCCGCTCTGATGGAGACCGGCGCTGTTCTGAAGACTGCTTTCTGCGGACCCTGCTTCGGCGCAGGTGATACCCCGTCCAACAACGGCTTCAGTATCCGCCATTCCACCCGGAACTTCCCGAACCGGGAGGGATCCAAGCTCCAGAGCGGCCAGATCGCGTCTGTGGCTCTGATGGACGCCCGTTCCATCGCTGCCACCGCAGCCAATAAGGGTTATCTGACCGCAGCCACCGAGATGGACGTGGACTTCAGCAATCCGCGATACTTCTTTGACAGTAAGATATACGAGAACCGCGTCTTTGACAGCAAGGGAGTGGCAGATCCGAGCGTAGAGATCAAGTTTGGCCCGAATATCAAGGACTGGCCCGCTATGCCGGCCCTGGCCGAGAACCTGATTCTGAAAGTGGTATCAGAGATTCACGATCCGGTAACCACTACGGATGAGCTGATTCCCTCCGGCGAGACCTCCTCTTACCGCTCTAACCCGTTGGGTCTGGCAGAGTTCACTCTGTCCCGGAAGGATCCGGCCTATGTGGGCCTGGCCAAGGAGATTCAGAAAGCCGAGAAGGCCATCGAGGCAGGCAGCTGTCCTGCAGAGGCTGTACCGGAGCTGAAGCCGATATTTCAAAATCTGAACGCATGGTATCCGACTGTGGACAAGACCAATGTGGGTGTGGGCAGCACCATTTTCGCTGTGAAGCCCGGTGACGGCTCCGCCAGAGAGCAGGCAGCCTCCTGCCAGAAGGTCCTGGGCGGCTGGGCCAATATCGCCAATTCCTACGCCACTAAGCGTTACCGCTCCAATCTGATCAACTGGGGTATGCTGCCCTTCCTGATTGACGGGGGCGAGCTTCCATTTGCAAAGGGAGACTTCCTCTTTATTCCGGAGATCCGCAAGGCAGTGGAGGAGAAACAGACCGAGATCCCGGTCTATGTGAACGGCGAACAGGATCGGAAGGTAACCTTGAAGCTGGGCGGCCTGACCGACGACGAGAGAGAGATCATCCTGAAGGGATGTCTGATTAACTACTACAGAGGTTAGAACAGAATAACTGTTCGAAAACGTAAAAAAAGTCCCGTATCATTGACGGCAGATGGTCAGTGATACGGGACTTTTTCAGCCTCTCTCCTGATGAACTCTCGGAAGAGTAAAGATAAATTCCGTTCCCACCCCTTCGGTGGAAATGGCATTAATATGCTCCCCATGGGAGGTAATGATTTCTTTCACGATGGCCAGCCCCAGGCCGGTGCCCTTTTTGTCCTTACCCCGGGAGGAATCGGTTTTGTAGAAACGCTCCCAGATTTTCTTCATGCTGTCTCTGGGGATGCCGATGCCCTGATCCTTCACAGAGATAAAGACCTTTTCATGGCGCAGGGTGGTCTCGATGGTAATCTGGGAATCGTCGGGACTGAACTTGATGGCATTGTCCAGAAGATTGTAGAGAACCTGCTGGATCTTTCCCATATCGGCCTCCACGAACTGCTGGCGGGCGTCAAAGAGCAGCTCAATGGAGATATGGCGGGCTGTACAGCGGCCCTCAAAGGAGGCCACCGTATTCTTGATGATGGCGTTGATATCGAAATCGGTGATATCCAGACGGTTTTTCTTGGTGTCGAAGGAGTTCAGGGTCAGAAGCCCGTTGGTAAGCTTTGTCAGGCGCTCGGTTTCCATGAGAACGATATTCAGGTACTTTTCCTGCAGCTCCGGAGGAATGGTCCCGTCCAGAATGGCTTCCAAGTAGCCCTTGATGGAGGTCAGGGGGGAACGGAAGTCATGGGAAATATTGGCCACGAACTTTTTCTGATACTCGTCGGTCTCCTTCAGCTCATGGGCCATATAGTTCAGAGTGGCGGCCAGCTGCCCGATTTCATCCTCTCCGGCCAGCTCCAGGGCGTAAGAAAAATTCCCTTCCGCATACTGCCGGGCAGCTGCAGTGATTTTCAGCAGAGGCCGGTATACGGTGAAGGTAAAGACGCCCAGCACCAGCAGGGAGAAAAGGAAGAGAAATAAAAGGGTCAGATAGATAATGTTCAGAAGAGAATCCCGTTCCGTGGTAAGGGCGGACATGGGCAGGTGAATCAGCACATAGCCCCGGGGCTTGAAGTTATAGGTCACAGGGGCGGCTACAGAGAGAGTATCCTCACGGAACATACCGTAGAAGTTGCCCACCAGATAATAGCGGTTTCCCATATCCGTGGGATCAAAGTTCTCGATGACCGTGGAGGACTGGCCGGAGTATCCGGTCTCGGAATTCACCAGCATCGTGCCATCCGTATTCAGAAGCCAGATGGAGGCCCCCAGATAGGTATCCAGAGCCTGAAAATGAGAATAAATCGTGCTCAGGGAGCGGGAATCTGCCGCGTCGGAATAATAATTCCGCACGAAATTGGAGGAGATATGGTTGGCCTCCCGGTACAGATCCTCCGCCTTTTTGTCCGTCAGATAGTTCAACGTCATCTGGGAACTGAAGGTGGCCACAGTAACAAAGCTCAGCAAGCCGAAAATCACGTAGGCCAGAATAAATTTCAGATACAGAGAATGCTTCATGCTTCCTTATCCTTTGACTTCAAACTTGTAACCGATGCCCCATACGGTGGAAAGGCTCCAGGAGGGATGATCCTTGATCTTTTCCCGGAGACGTTTGATATGCACGTCCACGGTCCGGGTATCGCCAATGTATTCGTAGCCCCAGATATGATCCAGCAGCTGCTCCCGGGTGAAGACCTGATTGGGAGAGGAAGCCAGGAAATACAGAAGCTCCAGCTCCTTGGGGGGCATATCCACAGGGTGACCCTGGTAGAGGACAGAATAATTAGTCTGGTTGATGATCAGATCCGGGTATTCTACGATCTTTGCGGAGGGGTTCGCAGTCTCGGCGCGGACGGGCTGATAGCGGCGCAGTACCGCTTTGACCCGGGCCACCAGCTCCTTGGAATCAAAGGGCTTGATAATGTAGTCGTCTGCGCCCAGCTCCAGGCCCAGCACCTTGTCAAAGACCTCGCCTTTGGCGGAGAGCATGATGATGGGCGTGGCGGATTTGGCCCGGATCTCCCGGCAGACCTGATAGCCGTCGATGCCCGGAAGCATCAGATCCAGCAGAATCAAGCCCGGCTGGAAGCTGTCAAAGACCCGCAGGGCCTCTTCCCCGTCATTTACAATCATGGTTTCATAACATTCTTTTGTCAGATACAGAGAGATAAGCTCTGCGATATTGGCGTCGTCATCGACGATCAGAATTTTCTGTTTGGCTGCCATGTCTGAATCACTCCTGTTTGAAAGTGGCGATGGTAACACCGGCGTCGCCCTCGCCGAATTCTCCCAGTCGGTAGGATTTCACATATTTGTTGCGCTTTAAGAGTCCCTGAACGGCCTTCCGGAGGGCTCCGGTACCCTTGCCGTGTACGATACGCACAGAGGGAAGGTGGGCCAGGTAGGCGTCGTCCAGGTATTTGTCCAGGTGGGCCAGAGCCTCGTCCACAGTCATGCCGATGAGATTGATCTCCGTGCTGACGCTGGCGGACTTACTCATCTTGATCTTTCCGGCGCTGGTACGCTGGAACTGCTTGGCGGTGATCACAGCCTCTTCCACCAGTTCCAGGTCGCTTAATTTCACCTGGGAGCGGAGAATACCCATCTGTACGAAAAGATTGCCCTTGGCGTCAGGCAGGGTGCTGACCGTGCCCTTCAGATTCAGGCTCAGTACCCGGACTGTATCTCCCAGATGGAGATCGGCGGCCTTCAATGCCTTTTTCGGCTTCTTCTGCGTATCCTGGTCGAGGGCTTTTTCCGTCTTTTTCATGCGTTCCCGTAGCTTCGTCCGCTCGGCCTCCATTTCACTGGCGGAGATATTCGCCTTTCCGAACTTATGGAAGTCCTTCATAGTCTGGTCGGCGTAGTCCTTGGCCTCCTGCAGGATCCGGCGGGCCTGCTCGTTGGCCTCCCGGAGGATCCGTTCCCGCTGTCCCTCCAGCTTCTCCTGTTTCTTTTCCAGGGCTTCCCGGAGAGAGCGGATCTCCTCTTTGTGCGCCCGGATCTCCTCCTGCTCCTGCTCAATGGTGCGGCGGCTGGTCTCCAGATCTGCCAGCAGATCCTCGAAGCTTTCATTCTGTTCACTCAGATGACCTCTGGCGTCCTCGATAAGGAAGTCCGGCAGGCCCAGCTTGGAGGAGATGGCAAAGGCGTTACTCTTGCCCGGGATGCCGATGAGGAGCCGGTAGGTAGGGCTTAAAGTCTCCACGCTGAACTCGCAGCAGGCATTCTCCACGCCCTCGGTGGAGAGGGCAAAGACCTTCAGCTCGCTGTAATGGGTGGTGGCCATGGTGCGGATCCCCATCTTATGGAGATGGGTGAGAATGGAGATGGCCAGGGCGGCTCCCTCGGTGGGATCCGTTCCGGCGCAGAGTTCGTCAAAGAGCACCAGGGAATTCAGCGAAGCCTCATTCAGAATCCGGATGATATTGGTCATATGGGAAGAAAAGGTACTTAAGGACTGCTCGATACTCTGCTCGTCACCGATGTCCGCGTACACGTCGTCAAAGACGGCCAGGCGGGAATGCTCCGCAGCCGGGATATGAAGTCCGGCCTGCCCCATAAGGGTCAGAAGTCCCGTGGTCTTCAGAGAGACGGTTTTACCTCCGGTATTGGGGCCGGTGACGATGAGCAGATCATAGTCCTCTCCCAGCCGGATGGTGACCGGAACCACCTTTTTCGGATCCAGCAGGGGATGACGGCCTTCCTTAATATAAATCTGCCGTTTTTCATTGAACTCGGGACAGGTGGCCTTCATTTCCCGGGCCAGCTTCGCCTTGGCGAAGATGAAGTCCAGAGTGGTAAGAAGCTCATAGTCCCGGGCCAGCTCCTCGGAGCATTCCGCAGTCTGGTTGCTCAGAAGCTCCAGAAGATGCTCGATCTCCTCCTGTTCCTTCAGATAGAGTTCTCTTAAATCATTATTCAGCTTCACCACGGCCATGGGTTCCACAAAGAGGGTGGAACCGGTGGAGGACTGATCGTGGATCATACCGGGCACCTGGCTGCGGTATTCGGCCTTCACCGGGATGCAGTAGCGGCCGTTTCTCTGGGTGATAACGGCGTCCTGCAGATAGGTGCGGGCGGAGCCGTTTACCATGCCTGTAAGGGTGGAATGAATCCGGTCGTTGGCGGCCAGAATGGAACGGCGCACATGACGCAGGGCCGGGGTGGCGTCGTCGCTGACCTCCTCCTCGGAGAGAATGCAGCGCCGAATCTCGGAAGAGAGATTTGAGCAGGGCTCCAGGGCTGAAAAAAGCGGCTCCAGGGAATCGCTGTCCTCCTCCCGTCCCTCATTCTGACGGGCGTACTGTTTCGCTCTTCCGGCGGTCTCCAGAAGAGAACAGACCTCCAGAAGCTCCGGGATATTTAAGGAGCTTCCGATCTCCAGACGCTTCAGGGAAGCGCGTACGTCCCTGGTGCCGGAGAAGGAGAGACCGCCTCTGCGATAAAGTCTGGTCAGGGCGTCGGAGGTTTCCTGCTGGGCGGCTGTGATCTCTGCGAGATTCTGCATGGGCTCCAGTTCCATACAGCGCTTCCTGCCTCCCGGACTTCCGGCTTCCGCCGTCAATTTTTCTATGATTTTCGTGTATTCCAGTGTGGTATAAGATTTTCTGTTCATAATACCACAAGTATAACCCAATTTTGCAGGAAAGAAAAGAGGTTTTTAATTGTGGACACCGCTGGGGAAATGTATTAAAATATGGATGTAGCACTTCCTTTGGACCTGGTGGAGGAATCTATGGCAAAAGAAAAATATCCGAAGCAAGAACATGAACAGGAAGAATTTTCCTTTGTGAAAGAGAAGATAAAGAAGCAGCCCTTTTATCAGAACAGGATGGTAAAGAAAGCCTGTTTCTGCGTGCTTCTGGCAGTGGTGAGCGGCATCATAGCCTGCTTTACCTTTGTGCAGGCGCGTCCCTTTATGGAGCGTACCTTCGGGGAGGACGAGACGAAGACCGTCACCATTCCCCGGGAGGAGGAGACGACAGCGGAGGAGGAGCCCTCGGGAACACCGGATACGGTGGTGATTACGGAGCCCCGGGAGCTGGAGCTGGAGGACTACGGGAAGCTTTATACGAAGCTACGCGCAGTGGCCCGGGACGCGGAAAAGAGTCTGGTGACCGTGACGGCGGCCAGCAGCGATACGGACTGGTTCAACGAGACCTACGAGAGCCGTCAGCAGCTGTCGGGACTTCTGGTGGGGAATAATGGAGTGGAGCTTCTGATTCTGACGCCCTACGGGCCGGTACAGAAGGCCAGCCATCTGCAGGTCTGCTTTACGGACGGAACGGCGCAGGACGCTGTTTTGAAGAACTACGACGCAGTGACGAATCTGGCAGTACTCAGCGTGAATCTGGCGGATGTGAAGGATACGACCCTGGAGCAGATTGGCATCGCGGATCTGGGAAGCTCCCGGAACCTGAAGGCCGGTGAGCCGGTGATTGCGGCGGGCAGTCCCGCAGGCTTTGCTTCCTCCCTGAAGTTTGGTAATTTGTTGGCGGGCAGCCATAAGGTAAGCCTGACGGATCGGGAATACGGGCTATTGATCACGGATATGGCGCGCTCGGAGAACGGTACAGGCGTACTGCTGAATCTGAGCGGACAGGTCATCGGCCTCATCGAGGATTCCTGCCTCCACACCAGCAATGAGCAGGCCCTGACCGCTTATGCCATTTCCGATATGAAGGATGTGATCGAGCATCTGATGAACAGCCAGGATCTGGTCTATATGGGAATTCACGGCACCCAGGTGACGGACGAGATCGCGGCGGCCCAGGGGATTCCCAAGGGCGTCTATGTGTCTAATGTGGAACCGGATTCCCCTGCCCTGAACGGCGGCATCCAGGCCGGAGACATCATTACGGAGATCAATGGAAAGACCGTCACCTCTGTGACGGAGATACAGGAGATGTTCCTGAAGTTCTCCAAGGAGCAGACCATTCAGGTGAAGGTCATGCGCCATGGCAGGGAAGAATATAAAGAGATCGTCTGCAGCGTTACCCTGGATGTCCTAAAGTAGCGCAGAAGCAGCCGAACAGGAAACAGAACAGTTGAAAACAGAAAGAACGAGGGAGAAACGATGAAATATATAGAAAGTATCCGGGAAGGCGAGCGCATTTCCGGCATCTATCTGTGCAAACAGCGTCAGTCTGCGGTGACGAAAAACGGAAAGTCCTATGAGAACCTGATTTTACAGGACAAGACCGGTGTGGTGGACGCGAAGATCTGGGATCCGAACTCTCAGGGGATCGATGACTTCGAAGCTCTGGACTATATCGACATTATGGCGGAGGCCACCAGCTTCCAGGGCGCTCTGCAGCTGAATGTGAAGCGGGTGCGGAAAGCCCGGGAAGGGGAGTACAATCCGGCGGACTATCTACCGGTCAGCGAGCGGGATATCGAGGAGATGTACCATGAGCTGATGGGCTATGCCAATCAGGTACAGGAGCCCCATCTTCGGGCCCTGTTAAAGAGTCTGTTTGTGGACGACGCAGAGTTTATCAAGGGTTTTAAGTTTCATTCTGCGGCAAAGACCGTACATCACAGCTTTGTGGGCGGCCTTCTGGAGCACACCCTGAATGTGACGAAGCTCTGTGAATACTATGTGCAGAATTATACCTATCTGAACCGGGATCTGCTGTATACAGCGGCCATGTGCCACGATATCGGCAAGGTTTATGAGCTTTCCGAGTTCCCGGAGAATGACTATACAGACGAAGGACAGCTTCTGGGCCATATCGCCATGGGCAGCGAGATGATAGCTGGGCGGGCGAGTCAGATACCGGGCTTCCCGAAGAAGCTGGAGAATGAGTTGAAGCACTGTATCCTGGCCCACCACGGGGAGCTGGAGTACGGTTCCCCCAAGAAACCGGCCCTGGCCGAGGCCATGGCATTGAACCTGGCGGACAATACAGACGCGAAGATGGAGACTCTGAAGGAGATCTTCAAGTCAGCAGGCACAAACATGGGCTGGCTGGGCTACAATCGCCTCTTCGAGTCCAATCTGCGTAAGACGGAGGTTTAAGTTGAAAAAGAACGATTTGATGGAAGTCACAATCGAATCCATGGGAAGCGCAGGAGAGGGGATAGGCAGAGTCGATGGCTATCCCCTCTTTGTGAAGGATACCTTTCCCGGAGACAGGGCCCGGGTCAGCCTGACCAAAGTAAAGAAGACCTACGCCTTTGCCCGTCTGGTGGAGCTTCTGGATCCCTCGCCGAACCGGGAGGAACCACGCTGCGCCCAGCACCGGCGCTGCGGCGGCTGTCAGATCCAGGGACTTTCCTATGAAAAACAGCTCTTATATAAAGAAGAAAAGGTACGGGAGGACCTGAAGCGCCTGGGCGGCTTCGCGGAGCCACCGGTGAATCCGGTACTTGGCATGGAGGATCCCTACCGCTACCGCAATAAGGCCCAGTTCCCCTTTGGAAAGGATAAGGAGGGGCGCATCGTGACCGGTTTCTATGCAGGCCGCACCCACAGTATCGTGCCGGAGACGGACTGCGCCCTGGGGATCGGGGAAAATCAGAACATTCTGCAAATGATTCTCGACTTTTTGAACGAGCATCATATTGAGCCTTACGATGAAACCACAGGTAAGGGGCTTCTGCGCCATGCGTTGATCCGCAAGGGGTTTGCCACCGGCCAGCTGATGGTCTGTCTGGTCATTAACGGCCGCAGGTTCCCGCAGGTCGAGAAGCTGGCAGAGCGTCTCTTTACGATTCCGGGCATGACCAGCCTGACCCTGAATGTGAATCAGAAGAACACCAATGTGATTCTGGGGGACGAGATCATTCCGGTGCGTGGACAGACCTATATCACTGATAAAATCGGCAATATCAGCTACCAGATTTCACCCCTTTCCTTCTATCAGGTGAACCCGGTGCAGACAGAGAAGCTCTATCGTACGGCGCTGGAATACGCAGGGCTGACCGGCCGGGAGACCGTCTGGGAGCTCTACTGCGGCATTGGAACCATTTCCCTGTTTCTGGCCCGGAGCGCGAAGGAAGTTTACGGCGTGGAGATCGTTCCCCAGGCTGTGGAGGATGCGAAGCATAATGCCGGGCTGAACAGCATTTCTAATGTGAAATTCTATCTGGGAAAGGCAGAGGAAGTTCTGCCTGAGAAGTATGAAAAAGAAGGCATCCACGCGGATGTTATCGTCATTGATCCGCCCAGAAAGGGCTGTGACAGTGCCTGTCTCGAAACCATGCTGGCCATGGCTCCGGAGCGCATTGTCTACGTGAGCTGCGATCCGGCTACCTTCGCCAGAGATTTGAAGATTCTCTGCGCAGATGGAAGCTATGAGCTTACGAAGGTGCAGCCGGTGGATATGTTCCCGCAGACGGCGGGGGTGGAGAATGTGGGGCTGCTGACCCGCAGATAAGGAGAAGATTATGGCTGTGAAAAAAGAGCTGGTGCTTTATTATACACCGGAGAAATCCGACGCAGATCGGCTGCTGAAAGGTGTGCTGGTACGCATGGGCATCCGGATTCGCAATATCGCACCGGAGCAGACGAGCGAAAAAGTGGGCGCGCTGGCCGGACTGCCCGGATATGAGGAGCAGAAGGAAGAAGGAGAGGCGCCGGTGATTCCGGAGAAAATGTTGGTGTTACATGGCTTTGGACAGCAGAAGCTGCAGGAATTGCTGGGCAGTCTCAGAAAAGCCAAGATTCCGCCGATTCCCATGAAGGCCATGGTGACAGAGCATAATGCGGGGTGGACCCTATATGAGCTTTATCAGGAAATACGCAAAGAGCATGAAATGATGACCGGGCAAAAAGGAGAGTAAATAAATGGAAAAAGAAGCGTTCCAGAAGCGCCTGGAGGATCTGGGCGAGCTGGCAAAAATCAATAATAACCGTCTCAGCACCGATGCGGTGAAGACATTTTTGAAGGATATGGATCTGACCGAAGAGCAGTACAACCTGGTATTTGCTTATCTGGCGTCCAAAATGATTACCGTGGAGGGTTATGTGTCTGTGGCCGGGGACGGAAAGAATGGTACTTTGGATTTGACGGAAGAGGAGCAGACCTTCTTGAACCAGTATGAGGAGGATTTAAGCTACCTGAAGATACTGGAAGAGGATGCTCTGCTGGAACTCTGCCGGGAAGTGGAGGAAAGCGGCGACGGCGATGCGAAAGCCCATCTGACGGAGCAGCTTTTGCCGGAGGTGGTGAAGACTGCGAAGCATTACGCAGGCAGGGGCCTGCCCATCGGAGATCTGATCCAGGAGGGCAATGTCGGCCTGATGCTGGCGCTGGAGACCCTGGGACTCCGCGGAGAGGACGTGGCAGCGCTGGATTATCTGAAACAGGAGATTGAGAAAGCAGTCAGCGAAGCGTTGGAGGATCAGCAGACGGAGAAGTCCGCAGGGGAACTGATCGCGGATCGCTTAAACGAGCTGAGTGACGGCATCAAAGAACTGTCCGGCGAGCTGGAGCGCCAGGTTTCCGTGGAAGAACTGTCCGCATTCATGGACATGCCCGTGGAGGAGATCGAAGATCTGCTGAAGCTGGCCGGTGAGGGAACCGGCGATGGCAATGACACGGAAGAACAGAAATAACACTCATGATACGCGTATGATGCGGCAAAAAGGGGTGCCCCATGTGGGACGCCCCTTTTTGCGCTCAAAGAGTGCTTTCTCTTTTGTATCGAAACAGCTTACGCTACAACTACAACGTTGGTAGCCTGCGGTCCGCGATTACCCTCGGTTACATCGAAAGTAACGGACTGGCCTTCCTCCAGAGTCTTGAAGCCATCAGCTACGATGCCGGTGAAATGTACGAATACATCCTCGCCAGTCTCAGAATTGGTGATGAAGCCATATCCCTTTGTTCCGTTGAACCACTTAACAGTACCCTTGTTCATAAAATGAAGCCTCCTATAAATATAGAAAATATAATTTGTGTCCGAGCATTTTCCTGAAAATAAAAAATCACATGTTTTTGTAAAGCATCAAAGTGAACGATGACTTACAAAAACATGTGAATCAATCCTCTTCGAAAATACATTTGAACAATATCAATATATCCTAAAAATGGGAAAAAGTCAAGCGCAAACAGTGTGTAATATTTACACACTGTCTGTGTAATCAATAAGCAGCTCGCAGAGCAGAAGTACCTCGGTTTCATCCAGATTCAGGGCCAAAAGCTCCCGGGACTGGTGGATTCGCTTATTCAGGATCTGGTAGATGGTGCCGCACTCGGATACGCGCTCTTCAAATTTGTCCACGCAGACGGTTTCGTTACGGGTACTTCGGTACAGAGCCGCGTTTCCGTGGAACAGGAATTCCAATACTAGACCGGTCTTCAGCTCACAGCCGAAGTAGTCGAATACATCTTTTAGGATATTGTAGAGGATCTTACAGGACAGAACCGTATTAATTCCGTCAAAGCAGCGTTCAAAGTGGTGGGCAATAAGCTTGCTGATGTATTCGTTGGGGAAGCCGGTGATTTTCTCGTTGTACTCCTTCATGGTTTCTTTTTTGCTGTAGAGGATTTTACGCACTGTGGGAAGGGCGTGCATGTTGTCCTCTTTCATGATGGTAAGAGTTCTCATCAGCATGGGCATAGTGATGGGGTACAGAGACAGGATGGTACGGTTCAGGGCAGCTACCAGGAGCGTCGCCAGGTTCGTGAGAGGCGGCTTGTCAGTGACCACGATGATCTCCTTGGAGTCGTTCAGGTTTGCGATGAGCTTCTGAGAACGCTTCACAAAGGCCGGATAGTGATGCTGATCCTCCGGCCCGAAGGGCAGCACATAGTAACTGCGGGTGCCGGATATATAGTTCAGGTAAGTGGCATAGTTCTCTGACAGTGTCTGATCGTAGGAAACAACGACATAGATGATATTGCTCTCATCCAGAGCCCGAAGGGCGTGATCCAGGAAGAGACGCAGGTAGTTGACAGAGCTTTTGGGCAAAGTCGCGTTAAAGGAGGACTCGATCTTGTCGATGAGAGTGGCGGACAGCTTGGAGGAAGTGCGGCTACACTGGGGCAGAGTCTCATCCTCCAGAAGACTTCCGGTGCTGAAGGTGCCGTGGATCATATCGGAGATCAGGGCGTAAAGCCGATTCAGCATGGGAATATCGTAACGGATGGGGGACTGCTGGAAGCAGAAGCCCAGCAGGAAATGAAGCCGTTCCTCCAGGATCTGATTGTCCAGGGTCACATCTGTGTGTAGCACATCATCCCATACGGTCTCGTCGAAGCTCTTTTTCCTGGGGGTGGTGAGGACGGAGCTCATATTGTCCGAGGAAAGGAGGGTCAGAATCGTACACTCCGTATCGGGATAGAGATCTATGAATTCCGGGATGGAATGCTCCACAAAATCTGTGATCTCATTCAGGTAATTCTGATTTTCCGTCTGGCTGCTGCGGACTCCGGCGGAAAGAGAGTTTGTAAGCAGGGTAGCAGTATTTCCCTGGGCGTAGTAAAGGGCCCCGGCCACTGCGTAATGGATCTCGCTTCGCAGCTGGGAAATATTGTATTTATACCGGGAAGAGAGCAGCCGTGTCAGAATATCCCGGTTCACGCGGATCTGGGTATGGTTGTAGTCTGCCGTCTCCTGCATGATGGTCAGAATGATCTTCAGCCGCTCCACGGTCCGGCGCTGGGCCAGATTCGGGAAGGAGACCACGCAGGGAGTCAGAGAGGAAAAAATATCCGCTTTGACTGTATCCCTGTCCACCAGGAAAATGATAACGGGTGGATGGCAGCCTTGGTTGGAGTAGAGATGGGAGATATCCGACTTCATGCGATAAATTTTGCGCTCGGTGATCTCATCTGCCACCTCGATGAGGATCATGGCGGTGGCCTCCGGAGTCAGTTCGTTCAGGAGATACTGGTTGTTTTCCGCGTCCGGCCGCCAAGAGACGGTCACATAAGTGCTTTGCTTGGGAAAGGTCTTCTTTTTCAGAGCATAGGAAAAGAGCTGGCGGCAGAAATACTTCCGGCCGCTGCCGGGCTCGCCCATGAGCACAAAGAGCAGCATGTCTGCCTGGGGATAGATGAAGCAGGGCAGAATGGTATCGATGACCTCATGAAGGGATTCACCGATATTGCTTCCAATGATTTGAAAATCGGGCAGAGAAGAAGCGGCCATAGGCTCATTGGTGGCCAGCTGCTCCTTCAGCTCTTCCCGGTTGGCAATGATCTGAGGGGCTTTGGAATAACGAAACTCATTTACGATGACCTCCCGGGACAGATAGGTGGTGGGGCGTCCGCTTATTTTAATAAGAAGATAGTCGTTAAAAAGCTGGTTCAGAATACGGGATACATTGCTTCGGTCGATTTTCAGCTCCACGGCGATGTCAAAGGCGTTGCAATGCTCAAATGAGAAGGAGTTGTCCAGGATGGATTCCCTGGTATATGTCACAATTTTCTCATAAATCATATCTTTTCTGCTGTTCATGGGTAATTTTTCTCCAAAAATGAGTGTTGTTTATCAGTGCAAATGAAACACACTCTGGTAAAAACGCAGGCGTTTTCCGTGTATAATTAACACTGATGGATAAATTATACACACACTAACCAGAAAAAACAAGGGATAATTGGAAAATTGGCAAAAATCAAGTCCCCTGAGCGCGGAAATGCGTGTTACACAAAACCAGAGAATTCGTGAATTTGACAAGAAAGAGAGGATATGCTAAAACGGATATAGTCGAAATGACGAAAAGGAAGGAGACGACTCAGAAATGAACTTGTTAATTACATCCAACTCATTCGGTTCGGCAGATAAGAGTGTTTTTGAGAAGCTTGAGAACGCAGGCTTCACAATCACTACCAATAAGTATAAAAGAATCATGACCGAAGAGGAACTGACAGAAGAGCTGAAAGGCAAGGACGCAGTGATTCTTGGCACAGAGGTATTAAGCGAGAAGGTTCTGGAACAGTGCCCGGATTTGAAAGTGGTTTCCCGTTACGGCGTAGGCTGTGACAACATTGATATGGAAGCTCTGAAGAAACGGAACATTCCATTGGAAATCACCCGGGGAGCCAACAGCGACGCAGTGGCTGACCATGCGGTAGCCCTGATGCTGAATGTGGCACATCATATTAATACGGCGGACGCCCACATGAAAGAAGGCATCTGGAAAAAAGAAACTTCTCTTGATTTAAATGAAAGTAAGGTCGGAATCATTGGCCTGGGCGCCATCGGAAAGGGCGTAGCAAAGCGCGTAAGCGGTTTCGGCTGTGAAATCTATGGCTTTGATGTTTACTATGACGAAGCATTCATGGAAGAGTATCACATCCGGAAAGCAGATGTTTCTACTATACTAAAGGAATGTGATTTCATTACACTGCATGTACCGGCCACACCGGAGTTCCATCAGTTCATGAATGAAGAGGCATTCAAGAGCTGCAAGAATACGGCTATCGTTATCAACACGGCCCGGGCGGATCTGGTAGACCATGACGCCCTGTACAAGGCTCTGGAGAACGGCTGGATCGCCGGATACGGCGCAGATGTTATGAAGGATGAGCCACAGGTAGATACGAAGCTTGCTTCTTATCCGAACACGGTGCTGACGCCTCACATGGGAGCGGTTACCACGGGAGCCATCAAGAAGGTGTCCGAGATGGCGGCGGAGAACGTATTAAAGTATTTTAAATAAGTAAGAAAATGAAACAGAAACTGTAAACATTGTGGAACATTGAGAGGAGACTTGAAAAAATGAGCAGAGAGAACACAATCAAAATCATCGAAGAGAACAAAATGATGGTCATCACCCGCGGTATCTACGGCGAGGATCTGATGAAGCTGGCTGAGGCCCTGTTTGAAGGCGGCATCCGTGCTTTCGAGATTACCTATGACCCGGCAGACCCGAATACCCTGGTAAAGACCAAGGAGACCATCCAGGCACTGGACGCCAAGTTCAAGGGCGAGCTGCTTCTGGGCGTGGGAACTGTTCTGACCGTAGAGCAGGTAAGAAACGCGAAGGACGCGGGAGCGAAGTTCATCGTATCACCGAACTTCAACGAGGCAGTAGTAAAAGAGACACTGGCACAGGGTCTGGTATCCATTCCGGGCTGTATGACACCCACCGAAATCTGCGCTGCAGACGAGGCAGGAGCAGACTTCATTAAACTGTTCCCGGCAGGAACTCTGGGAATCAAGTACTGCAAGGATATTTACGCGCCGATTCATCACGTAAAGTTCCTGGCAACCGTAGGCGTAACCGAGGAGACCTTCAAGCAGTATCTGGAGATCGGCTTCGCAGGCGCAGGCATAAGCAGTCAGCTGGTAGACAAGAAGCTGCGTGACGCAGGCAACTACGCTGAGTTAACAGAACGCGCAAAGAGATTTGTGGCCATCGCAAAGTCTTTTAGCTAAATAATCTCAAGGAAAGAATAAGAGAAAAGGGGTAAGTAATATGGATAACTTAAAACTGACAAGAATTGACTTCAGACTCATTCACGGACAGGTAATGACAAGATGGGCAAAGAAATATGACACCGAGGCAATCGTAGTAATCGACGACCGTTCCGCTTCCAGTGCACTGCTGAAGAAGATCCTTCTGGGCGCAGCTCCTGCAGGTATCGAAGTAACCGTAGAAAGCGTAGAGAGCGCAGCAGCAAAGTGGAAAGCCGGAGAGTTCCCGACCAAGAGCCTGATCATTCTGTTCAAGAACACTGACACAGCACTTCGCGCATGCAAGGCAGGTATCGCATATCCGTCCCTGCAGGTAGGCGGCATCGAGGGCGCTGGCGACAAGAAGAACGTTTACAAGAACGTTGTGATGTCCAAGCTCGAGGCTGAGCAGCTGAAGGAGATCAGCGACGCAGGAGTAAACGTATTCCTCCAGCCGATTCCGGAAGACGCAGAGTTCCCGCTTGAGGAGGCCCTGAAGAAGTTCTAAGGGGTTCCCACTTACTTTCGAAAACTGGCAACAGTTTAAATAAAAAGCGTACCAAAGGTTATGAAGACAAGGAGGGAAAAGATTATGGTACAAGCTTTATTAATGGCTCTGTTAGCACTTCTGAATGGTATTCAGGGACCGTGTCACTGGTACATGTTCCGTGAGCCGGTAATGGCAGGCTTCTGGGTAGGTCTGATTTACGGCGACCCGGTACAGGGTACTATCATTGGTGCAACAATCAACGTTTCTTATCTGGGATGGATCAGCGCAGGTGGCGCTAACGCATCCGACCTGTACTGGGCTGGTCTGCTTGGTACATTCGTAGCTATCAAGGGCGGTATGTCCCTGGATACAGCAGTAGCTTTCGCAGTACCTATCGGTCTGCTGGGCAACTATGTACACGTAGCATACATGACACTGGCTTCTATCTGGCCGACACGTATGGATGTTCTGGCCGCAAAGGGCGACTGGAAGGGTATCCGTACACTGCAGTTCCTGGGTGGACCTGCTCTGGTACTTCTGCTTCGTGCAGTTCCGGTATTCCTTATCGCACTGTACGGCGGCGACCTGATTCAGCAGTTCATCGACTTCCTGCCCACATGGGCTATGAATGGTCTTGCAGCCACAGGTAAACTGCTTCCTGCACTTGGTATGAGTATGCTGCTGAAATTCATGTACAAGAAAGAACTGCTTCCGTTCTTCATTCTTGGATTTGCTATCGCAGCTTACACAGGACTTACCGACCTGCTGATGTTTGCATGTGTAGGCGGCTGCCTTGCATTCATTCTTATTAAGCTTGGTTTCGGCAGAGATGCAGAGAAAGGAGTTGAATAATCATGGCTGAAGCAAAAGTGCTGACAAAAAAAGATGTACAGAAGGCAGCATTGACCTGGTTTGTATCCTCTCATATGACATATAACTATCAGAGACTGCAGGCCGGCGCTATGACTTCAATGCTCGGACCTGTTTTCCAGAAACTGTACGGAGACAATAAAGAAAAGATTATCGAGGGATGTCAGCGTCAGATGCTGTATTTCAATACAGAGCCCCGTTGGGGAGCTATTATTCCCGGTATGGTAGTCGCTCTGGAGGAAGCTTATGCAACCGATCCGGAAGGCGGCGTAGACGGCGGACTGATCACTGAGATCAAGACCGCTCTGATGGGACCTCTGGCTGGTATCGGTGATACCGTTTGGGCAGGTCTGATGAAACCGATTTTCCTGAGCATCACTCTTGCATGGGCTATGCAGGGTATGATCGCAGGCGCTTGGGCTTACTGGCTCCTTGCTTTCGGCTTTGACTTCGGTATTACATATTACATGTTCATGCGTGGTTACAAGCTGGGTGCTGATTCCGTTGACCGTTTCCTGGAAGGCGGCTTCGTAAAGACTGTAACAACTGCAATCGGTATTGTTGGTATGTTCTGTCTGGGCGCTATGATCGTAAAATACGTTGGTATTTCCGCAGTATTACAGATCGAAATGACCACAACGACTCTGGACTTCGGCGCAATCCTGAACAAGATCGTTCCGTCTTTCGTACCCCTTATGATGACACTGCTTGCTTACTGGATGCAGGTTAAGGGTAAGAAGGTTACCACAGTACTTCTTGTGCTGTTCTTAATCGGATTTATCGGTGGAGCTATCGGCTTCCTCGGTTAATTACACAGATATTTCTTCAGGGAAGAAGAGCAGGATAGGGGGAATGTTTCATTCCCCATCTTGCTCTAACCTGATGTTTGTTTTAGAGGATGAGGAGAAAAGATTTATGGTACACATTATGGTAGTAACACACGGTCCGCTGGCACAGGCTATGAAAGAGAGCTCTGCCATGTTTTTCGGATCCATGGCTGACAGCCTGACCACACTTGGATTATTTCCCACAGACAGCCCCGAGGGACTGAAGGATAAAATTGCAGATAAAGTAAAAGAGACAGATGACGGAGACGGTGTCCTGATTTTTGTAGACATCTTTGCAGGTTCTCCGTTTAATATGGCCGCTATGGCAATAGATGAACTGAAGGATGAGCACAAGATTCAGTGCTTTACCGGTGTCAACATGCCGGTTCTGATGGAGGCTCTGAGCAGCTGCGAGACCATGACTCTGGACGAGCTGGCTGAGGATATCGTATCTGTAGCAAAGGATTCCATCGTAGACGTAAGAAAATCTCTGGATATTTAAGGAGGAACGCAGTATGCTCTTCGGCAAGGATATTGATCTGGTGGAAGATACAAAGAAGCGCCGCCTGATGCAGGTGCGTAAGGATAATACCTTCTACCTTCTGGATAAAAAGCAGGAAAAGTATGTGACTTTCCTGAAAAATAATATTATTAACGCTGTGTCGATCGGAGTCATGCTGGGTTATCTTTTGAAGTTCCTGAACTGGCCCTGGGTAGTATGGGCGATCGTGGCGGTGGTATGGTATGTATCCTATGTGGTACTGTTCAATACCAAGGTTTTCCCGAAGTTCAAAAAGCTGAAGGAAAAGAAAGTTAAAGTCGTTCCGCCTTCTACGACCAAAGGCAAGACACTGGCGTTCGCACTGGCGTTTCTGTTTATCGGAATCGCGCTTCTGGCCTGCGTTCCACTGGGACAGACCACCAGTGAGACAGAGAGCGTCGTGGTAATCGGATGCGGATTTTTCTCTATCGTTATGGGACTGAAGTTTCTGGGCGACTACAGAAAAGCATAAAAGCATCAAAGTTGTAAAGCTGGTAACTGTCTCTGCATCAGAAGGATCTGTACGCGGAGACCTAAAATAAAAGCTTAGCATGAAAGAGGAGGAAAAAATCATGAACAAAGCGGAAACAGTATGCAGAATGAAAGAAACAGGAATCATGGCAGTGGTTCGTGTAGAGACCATCGAGAGAGGACTTGAAATCGCACAGGGTTGCGTGGACGGTGGCGTAGATGTAATGGAGATCAGCTATACCAACGCAAATGCAGGCGAGGTAATCAAGGCTATCAAAGAGAAATTCGGCGACAAGATCTGCGTAGGCGCAGGTACTGTTCTGGATGCAACCACAGCACGTCTGGCTATCATGAACGGCGCAGAGTTCTTCGTAGCTCCGAACTTCGACAAGGACGTTCAGACCATGGCGAACCTGTATCAGATTCCTTACGGACCTGGCTGCTCTACCTACACAGAGATGCTGGAGGCACTGAAGGCCGGCGCATCCTACATCAAGGCATTCCCGATCTCCAACTACTACGGACCGGACCTTGCAAAGGTCTTCAAGGTACCGTGCCCGCAGATCCCGATCCTTGCAAGCGGCGGAGTAAGCGTAGACAACGTTGCAACATGGGTAAAGAACGGCGCAGAGGTTCTTGGAGTAGGCGGACTTCTGACCAAGGGAAGCGCTGCAGATATTACAGCAAACGCAAAGAAGCTGCGTGAGGCTCTGGTAGCAGCAAGAAAGGACAAATAAGTCATGAAGAAGATTTTAGTTACACCGAGAGGATATGCAAAATATGGCCAGGAAGCAAGAAAACGTCTGGAGGCTCTTGGCTATACCATGGACATCAACGACACCGGAAAGCCGGTTCCGAGAGATGTATTCGTAGAGAAGGCTAAGGAAGCTACCGGAATCATCGTAGGCGTAGATGAGCTGGATGCAGACCTTCTGAAGGAGTGCAAGAATCTGAAGGCTATCGTAAAGTTTGGCGTAGGCGTGGACAACATCGACCTGCCCACCTGCGAGTCCATGGGCATCAAGGTAGGCCGTTGCCTGGGAACCAACTCCAACGCAGTAGCTGAGCTGACTGTAGGTATGATGTTCGCTTGCGCAAGACATCTGGTACCGACCGCCATCGACGTAAAGAACGGCGGCTGGGGAAAACCGACCGGCTTCGAGCTGAAGGGCAAGAAGGTCGGAATCATCGGCTTTGGTAACATCGGAAAGAACGTTGCAAGAATGGCATACGGTATCGGTATGGAAGTATACGCATTCGACGTATTTGATATTCCGGCAGACGTACTTGCAAAGTATGACGCTAAGAAAGCTTCCGTAGATGAGATCCTGACAGATTGTGATTTCATCACCGTTCATGTACCGCTTACAGACGAGACCAAGGACATGATCAGCGCGCCGCAGTTCAAGCAGATGAAGTCCACTGCAGTTCTGATCAACGCTGCCCGCGGTGGTATCGTAAACGAGCATGACCTGTATGAGGCTCTGAAGAATAAAGAGATCTACGCAAGTGCAGCAGACGTATACACCAGCGAGCCGCCCATGGCATCTGGTGAGCCCTGGGTAGAGGAGCTGCTGAAGCTGGATAACTTTGTACTGACCTCCCACATCGGTTCCCGTTCTCAGGAGTCTGAGATCAACACCGTTGAGGTGGCTACAGACAACATGATTAAGCTTTTAACAGAATAATTTGAAATCTGAATTGCATTCGCGGAAGTCCCGGAGTGTGCATTGCGCAAGCGGTGCATGCTTTGGGACATCCGCGTTCAGGAGGAATTATGTCAGGAAATAAAATATATCTGATTACTATGGGTGTGGGTACATGCCTATTGCTTTTACTTTATATTCTGAGAGCAGTATTGGGGAAGTTTTACCGCAATCAGCTCGTCTACTGTGTACAGCAGGGGGATCTGAATCTGTATAATGAAATTGCGGAGTCCAAGATGGCCAGAATGCTGGTTCCTCCTTACAATATTCATTACATGAGACTGAATCTGTACATGGCACAGGAGAATAAGAAGGGAATCAACGAGGAGTTTGATTTTCTTCTGAATCTGAAAATGGGAAAGCAGAAGCGCCGCGATATTGTTATCAAGGGCTTCAACTATTATGTAAAAGAAAAAGACAGCGCTCACTGCAAACCGCTTCTGGAGGAAATGCGTACCTTTATCGACGACAATGCCAGACGGCAGTATGAGATGCTTTATGATATCTATATCCTGAAAAAGAGCTGCTACATCGATGAGCTGGAGCAGGGAGTGGAAAGCGTTCAGCTTCCCCTGGCCCAGAAGGCCATCTATGAGTATCTGATCGCCCTCCAGTATGAGAATCGGAGTCAGCCCAAGCTTGCAAAGGAGCATGAGGAGCGCTCCACCGCATATCTGCAGGAAGCTGTGGAAAAGGCCCAGAAAGAGGCTGAGGTGGAAGAAGAGGATGAAGAGGATGAAGATTACGAGGAGTATGAGCAGGAGGACGAGGACAACGAAGAGTCCGAATCCGAAGAGTCCGGAACAGAAGAATAATCAGAGTAAAAAAGAGGGAAACCGTTGTATCAGCGGTTTCCCTCTTTTTCCAGAAAGCTTACGATCTCCGGAAACTCCATAAAGTGAGAAGCCTTCACCAGAATGGAATCTCCTTTCAGAAGCAGCAGCGGAAGGGCCTCCAGCAGCTCTTCCTTTGTATCAAAATGCTTACAGATAAGGGCAGGATTCTTGGCCTGCACGCCCTTTACCAGCTCTCTGGACAGCTCACCCACGGCGAAGACCGCGTCGATCTGATCGTCCGCCGCATGGCAGCCCACATTGTAGTGGAGCAGCTTTTCGTTCTCTCCCAGCTCGCCCATATCGCCCAAGATAGCTACTTTACGGCCAAGGGCATTGGTCAGCACATCCAGGGATGCGGCCATGGATACCGGATTGGCATTGTAACAGTCGTCCAGGACATCCCACTTGTTTGTATGAATCAGATGATTCCGGCCGCTGACCGGCTCCAGAGCTTCGATACCGGCTTTGATTTCATCAAGGGTAAGACCTAAGGCCAGACCCACAGCAGTACCTGCAAGAGCGTTGTAGACCATGTGGTGGCCGGGAATGGGAATCTGAGCGTTGAAGCGTCCGGCCTTTGTGACAAAGTCACAGCGGGTTCCGGAGAGCCCCAGGTTTTCGATATGTTCTGCGTATAGGTCCCGGGAGGGTTCCAGACCGAAGAAAACAGGCCGCGGAGTGCGATCCTTCAGGGTGAGGAGCTTGTCGTCGTCGCCATTTACGATGACAGCGGCTCCGGGCATGGCCTCAGCGAACATCTCCGTTTTGGCTTTCAGAATGCCGTCACGGGTCTTCAGATTCTCCAGATGGCAGAGCCCGATGTTGGTGAGGACGCAGACCGTAGGCTTCGCCATCCGGGCCAGACGGGTCATTTCCCCGAAGTCGCTGATTCCCATTTCCAGCACGGCGGCTTCATGCTCTTCCCGAATCCGGAAAATGGTCAGAGGCAGACCGATTTCGTTGTTAAAATTTCCCTCAGTCTTCAGAACCCGGTAATGCTGGCCCAGGATCGAGGCGATCATTTCCTTGGTGCTGGTCTTTCCCACACTGCCGGAGATACCTACTACAGGAATAGTCAGAGTGCTGCGGTAGTATTCCGCGATTTTTTTCAGAGCCTCCAGAGTGGAGTCCACCAGAATACAGGGACCCGCCGGATGCTCCGGAAGTTCCTCGCAGAGTACGCAGGCAGCGCCCTTGGCAAAGACAGAAGGAATAAAGGTGTGTCCGTCCACACGCTCACCCTTTACGGCTCCGAAGAGGAAGCCCGGCTCCACCTTCCGGCTGTCAATGACTGCGCCGGAGATCTCCGTAGAGAGAAGATCCTCGTCCCCCACGTAGGTTCCGCCGCAGACCTTAGTGATATTTTCGAAAGAAAGATGTCTCATTCCTTATACCTCTTTTTTCAGAGAGACCTCAATGAGCTTCTCACAGAGATCCTCAAAGGACATGCCAAGGGCGGCCGCCTCCTGGGGAAGCAGACTGGTGGGAGTCATGCCGGGCAGAGTGTTCGCCTCCAGACAGTACATATCCAGGGTATCTGTATCCAGCATAAAGTCCATGCGGGCATAGGAGCGCATTCCCAGGGCCTGAAATACCATTTCCGCGTAATGCTGCATCTTCTGGGTCAGATCCTTTGGCAGGTCAGCGGGACAGGTCTCGATGGTGCTGCCGGGCTGGTATTTATTCTTATAATCATAAAAGCCCTCCAGGGGCGCGATCTCGATGATGGGGTAGGCAGTTCCGTCCACTACGCCCACGGAGAACTCCCGGCCGGATACAAATTGTTCGATGATGACGTCGTCGCCGAAAGTATAGGCGTCCTCCAAAGCGGCAGCCAGATCCTCAGATTTCTCTACCCGGTAGGTTCCTACGCTGGAACCGCCGCAGGTGGTCTTTACCATGCAGGGATAGGTGACGGACTTCGGATCGATCTGCTGGCCGTTTTTCGCGGTGATGCCGGCGGGGGTGGGAATACCGGCCGCCCGGAACATCTGCTTGGACAGGCTCTTGTCCATGGCGATGGCGCTGCTTAAATACCCGGTGCCTGTATAGGGAATGCCCATCAGATCAAAGGCGGCCTGGATGCGGCCGTCCTCGCCGTTGGCTCCGTGGAGACCCAGGAACACGATATCGGCCATATTACAGAGCTCCAGTACATGGGGGCCGAACATACTCTTGCCGCCGTCCCGGCGAAGATCCTTTAAGTGGGACAGATCCGGCTTCTCTGCGGAGATGGCCCGGATGTCCCTGGCCCAATCGATGTCGGCGTCGAAAAGGGACTGGGAGACAGGCTCCGTTGTGTCGTAGCCCAGGTATACGTCCAGCAGAATGGCCTGATGGCCGCGGGACTTCAGGGCTTTGTAGATATTGCTTCCGGAAATCAGAGACACATCACGCTCGGTGCTGGTTCCTCCGGCTAAAACTACGATTTTCATAATATCCTCCTATAAGATAGGAAAGCTGTCCCAGGGGAAAGCTTTCACAGTAATGCTTTATTCTTATCCAGCATTTCCTGGATCTTCTGCTGGGTATAAGCACCCAGGAACTTCTTTTCTTCCCTGGAGAGCTCGGAAACCAGGATAGGCTCTCCGTACTCCAGAATCACATGGCAGCGGTGGATAAACGGAATGTGATTCTCGAAAATTTCCGCGGAATTCGTAATGGCCATGGGAATGATGGGGCAGCCCGTCTTCTCGGCCATCTTCATGCTGCCCTCCTTAAAGGGCAGAAGTTCGTCGTGGTGGTTCCGGGTTCCCTCCGGGAAAATGCAGATGGAGATCCCGTTTTTAATATATTCGATTCCCTTGAGAATAGTTTTCAGTCCGGCTTTGATATCCTCCCGGTCCAGGAAGAGGCAGTAGAGATTCTTCATCCAGTCCCGGAGCAGGGGATAGCGCAGCATCTCCACCTTGGCCACATAGCCGGTGAGGCGGGGGCAGCGGGTGTAGGTCATAACTACGTCGAAATAGCTGCGGTGATTGCCCACATAGAGGACGGCCCGATCCTTCGGGACATGCTCCTCGCCGATGACTGTCAGCTTCACGCCGGTCATGAACATGATGAGCTTAAAGGCTCCCTGCACCAGGCGGAGGGAGCTGTAGTCCTTAGCCTGCCGGCTGAACTTTCCGATGATCCACTCGATGAGCAGAACCGGGATGCCCAGAATCAGAAAACCGAATAACACGATGGCTACAAGTATTAAACGAATCATGGTGTCCTCCTATCGTCCGAAGAGCTCGGTCATCTGGCGGAGTCCCCGGGCCATGCCGGAATTCAGCTCTCCCTGGCGGAAACGCCATTCCCAGTTGCGCTCAGCGGTTCCCGGGGTATTCATGCGGGCTTCACTTCCCACCTTCAGGAGATCCTGAACCGGGAAGATGGCATAGCGGGCGATGCTGCCCAGACAGATCCGGATAAAGTCCCAGCTGATGCTGGAGGCATCCGTATTCATATAACGGCGGACCTTGTCCCGGGCGTAGTCGGAGGTATGCTGATACCAGCCTGCCGAGGTGTCATTGTCATGGGTTCCGGTGTAACAGATGCAGTTCCGGGTATTGAACTGATGGGGCAGGAAGGAGCTTTCGCCACCCTCAAAGGCGAACTGCAGAACCCGCATACCCGGGAAGTTGAACTGATCCCGGAGCGCTTCTACTTCCGGCGTGATAATGCCCAGATCTTCAGCGAAGATGGGAAGATCCTCTCCCAGCTCCTTCTGAATGGCCAGGAACAGGTCTGCGCCCGGTCCCTTTTTCCATTCGCCCGTAATGGCATTCTCCGCGTCTACGGGAACCTCCCAGTAAGCTTCAAAGCCCCGGAAATGATCGATGCGGACATAGTCTACCTGATCCAGCTGACGGCGTACCCGTTCGATCCACCAGCGATAGCCCTCTTTCTTATGTTCCTTCCAGTTGTACAGGGGATTGCCCCACTTTTGGCCGGTGGCACTGAAATAATCGGGGGGAACGCCTGCCACTGCAGAGGGATACCCCTTGGTGTCCACCTGGAACAGCTTTCGGTTCGCCCACACATCAGCTCCGTCCGGGGAAACAAAGATAGGAATATCGCCGATGACAGCGATGCCCCTGTCATTGGCGTACTTTTTCAGGGCGTGCCACTGAGTATAGAAGATGAACTGCAGAAAAGTCTGATAGGAAATACTTTCATGAAGCTCTTTCTCCCAGAAGAGACGGTTTTCCCGGCTCAGGTTCCGCAGGGTATCGGGCCACTCGGTCCAGGGAAGGCCGTCCTGCTCCTCCTTGAGAGCCATATACAGGCAGTAGTCGGAGAGCCAGTCCTCATTATCCTTCCGGAAGTCCTCACAGGCCTTTTTCAGCTCCGGCCGGGCGGAACCTGTGAACGTCTCATAGGCTTTCCGATACAGGGGATCTTTATACTCCCGTACCCGGTTATAGTCAGTACGGCCGGGATCAAAGTCGGGAATGTTCTGCAGATCTTCCAAGGTCAGAAGTCCTTCCTTCTGCAGATACTCCGGGCTGATCAGCAGAGGCTCCCCCGCAAATACGGAATACCCCTGGTAGGGAGAGTTTCCGCAGGAGGTGATGGGAACCATGGGAAGAATCTGCCACAGATGCTGTCCGGCTTCCGCCAGAAAATCTATAAATTCATATGCCCCTTTTCCGAAATCTCCGATCCCGTAGGGTGACGGGAAGGAAGTCGGGTGCGCCAGAACGCCGCTGTAACGGTAATTTACAGGGTCGTCGGCAGTCGTCACTTTTAAACGCATAGTTTCCTCCTTCAGTGGAATTCTATCTGTCGATATTATAATAAAGATAGCGGCAAAAAACAAGGTTTAAAAGGGTGGGAATCCTCATAGATTAAGAAAAAACGCAGGGTGAGAGAGATTCCGGGTAAAAAATATCGGATTTTTAAAGCAGCGCTGCTTCTGGGGCTGGCAGGCTGCGGCTTTCAGACAGATCAGAGGGAGAAACTGCAGGATTTGGACTACGTCATCACGGAGGAGAAAGAGCTCCCTGGGGAACTGAGAGAGATTCTGGAGGAAAAGAAAGTGGAAAGCTTCCGGCTGACCTATGAGGACGGGGGATGGCTCTATCTGTGCGTGGGCTACGGAGGACAGGAGTCCGGCGGCTATAGCATTTCGGTAAATCAGCTGTATCTGTCGGAGAACGCAATTTACTTTGATACCAGCCTGATTGGGCCGAAGGCCCCGGAGGCAGTGGGCGGAGAAAGCTTTCCCTGGCTGGCGGTACGGACGGCGTATGTGGATAAACCGGTTGTATTTCAGTAGGGACGCGCATAAAGTGATAGAAAGGAAAAAGAAAGAAGGGCGCGCTTTGGAACTGGTACGCAAAACCATCTATATGAGCAGACAGAAGGGAAAGGCCGTTAATCAGGTGACCCTGGACGATGATTACAATATTCCGGAGGCCATGCCAGACGCCGGGTTTCTGATTCAGGAGCAGGGAAAGCTGGAAATCACGGAGGTGAAGGCGGAAAACGGAAGAGTGCTGGTGCAGGGAAGCCTGCGGTTCGGAGTGCTGTACAGTGAGGACGGAGAGGATGGAAGCCTGCACAGCGTACAGGGGGCGATTCCCATGGAGGAAAGCCTGAATCTGGAGCAGGTCGCGGAGGGAGACAGCCTGACCCTGGACTGGATGCTGGAGGATGTGTCGGCAGCCCTGATCAATTCCAGAAAGCTGGGAATCCGGGCGGTGGCCACCCTAACGCTGACGGCGGAGGAACTGTTTGAGGAGGAGATTTCCGTAGATATCAGCGGGGAGGGCGAGGAGCTGCGAAAGAAAACCTGCGGTTTGTCCGCGGTGTCCCTGGCAGTGCGGAAGAAGGATACCTGCCGGGTGAAGGACGAGATGATTCTTCCGGCCAGCAAGCCTAATATCCGCACACTGATCTGGCAGGATGTGCGGCTGGCTAATACGGAGCTCCGGCCCGGGGATGGGGAAATCGGAGTCCGGGGCGAGCTGGTGGTCTTTGTTCTCTACGAGAGCGAGGAGGGTGAGGGAAAAACAGGCTGGGTGGAGCAAAATCTTCCCTTTACAGCCCGGATAGAGGCGGCCGGATGCCGGGAAGGCATGGCCGGCAGCGTGAAGTTGGGACTAAGCCAGGCAGATCTGGAGGTAAAACCCGATTATGACGGGGAGCTGCGGGTCCTGAATCTGGACGTGGTGCTGGAACTGGATATGCGGGCATACCGGGAGGAGGAGTTGGAGTTGCTTTGCGACGCCTACAGCCTGAAAAAGGAACTGACGCCGGAAAAGAAAGCGACGGTCTGCCAACGGCTCCTGATGAACAACAGTTCCCGGTTCCGGGCAGGCAGCCGGGTGGACGTGGGAAAAGAGGATGGCCAGATTCTGCAGATCTGCCACTGCAGCGGCGAGGCTCTGCTGGATGAGTGTACGGTGACAGAGCGGGGCCTTCAGCTGGAGGGCGTCATCCAGGTGCAGATCCTGTATGTGACAGCGGACGACAGTCATCCGGTACTCTGCCGGAAGGAACAGATCCCCTTTGCTCAGGAGGTGGAAGTGCCGGGAATCGGGGCGGACAGCGTCTGGCAGGCGCAGCTTTCCCTGGAGCAAGTGGCGGCTGAGATGGCCGGGGGAAGCGAGCTGGAGATCCGGGCAGTGGCCGCAGTGCAGGTACTGGTTCTGGAACAGATCCGGGTGGAGTATATCACAGAGATTCAGGAGAGCCCTCTGGACTGGGAAAAGATCCGGGAACTGCCGGCCTTTGTGATCTGCACGATGCAGCTCTCCGACAGCCTCTGGAGCATGGCCAAGGCCTACCGGACCACACCGGAGCGGATCTGTGAGCTGAACGGCCTGACAGAGGATGAAATACGGCCCGGACAGAAGCTCTTATTGATGAAGGAAGTGCAATAATCTGTCACCGGAAATCTTGCATTTGAAAGCCAACTCTGCTATACTGTGTATACAAAAAACACAGGAAGTACAATACTATGGATAAGATACAGTTAAAGGCACTGGCGAAGATCAATCTGGGACTGGATGTGCTCCGGAGACGGGAAGACGGATATCATGATGTACGGATGATCATGCAGACAGTGCGTATTTTTGACCGGATCCAGCTGGTAAAGCAGGAACGGGAGGGAATTCGGGTCAGAACGAATCTTTACTATCTGCCCGCAAATGAAAATAATCTGGTATACAAGGCTGCGAATCTGCTGTTTGAGGAATTTGACCTGCGGGGAGGGATTTCCATTGATTTGAGAAAATATATTCCCGTAGCGGCAGGAATGGCCGGAGGAAGTTCCGATGCGGCCGCGGTACTCTACGGGCTGAACCGTATGTATGGTCTGGGATTGTCCTTAGAGCAGCTGATGGAGCGGGGCGTGAAGATCGGAGCGGATGTACCCTACTGCCTTATGCGGGGAACTGCGCTGGCGGAGGGTATTGGGGAGAAGCTGACGCCTCTTCCTGCCATGCCGCCCTGTAATATTCTGGTGGCGAAGCCGGGCATCAGCGTCTCTACAAAGTTTGTATATGAGAATCTGCATGCCAATGATCTGAAGCCGGAGCAGCATCCGGACATTGATGCGATTCTGGAGGGACTGCGCCATCAGGATATCAGGGAGATGGCAGAGGGGCTGAAGAACGGCAATGTGCTGGAGACGGTCACGGTTCCGGCTTATCCGGTCATTCAGCAGATCAAAGATACGATGGAAGAACAGGGGGCGGCGGTGGCGCTGATGAGCGGCAGCGGCCCGACGGTATTCGGCATTTATGAGGATCGGATGCAGGCCCGCAGAGCCATGTCTGCTATCCGCAAAAGCCGTCTGGCGAAACAGCTGTTTTTGACTACCCCCTATAATAACAACAGGAGGAACAGCTGATGAGTCAGGAGATTAATGCAACTATGAATGAATATCTTCCGCTGCGGGACGTGGTATTTCAGACCCTGCGGCAGGCGATTCTGCGGGGAGAGCTGGAGCCCGGCGAGCGGCTGATGGAGATCCACCTGGCAGACCGCCTGGGCGTCAGCCGGACTCCCATACGGGAAGCTATCCGGAAACTGGAGCTGGAGGGTCTGGTGGTAATGATTCCCCGCCGGGGCGCCATCGTGGCCAGTATTACGGAGAAGGATCTGAAGGATGTGCTGGAGGTACGCCGGACTCTGGAAATGATGGCGGCGGAGATCGCCTGCCAGCGGATTACGCCGGAACTTCTGCAGGAACTGTCGGATGCGGGAGAGGAGTTTCAGAAGCTTCAGAATTCCGACGATTATACCAGTCTGGCGGCGGCGGATGTGAAGTTTCACGACATCATCTACGCGGCTACAGACAATCAGCGTCTGATCAGTATTCTGAACAATCTCCGGGAGCAGATGTATCGCTATCGGCTGGAGTACCTGAAGGACGCGGACAGCCATGAGAAGCTGAACACCGAGCACAAGGCCATTTACGAAGGCATCCAAAACGGGGAGCAGGAGTTCGTGCGGACCATGGTAGGTCAGCATATTGATAACCAGAGGGACGCCATCCTGGCAGCTATCCGGGAAAATGAGAAAAAGAAAGCAGAATAAAGTCAGGATAAAAGGGGAATCCTCCGGACAGACACCTGAAAAGGGTGCAGTCAGGAGGAAAAATCATGAAATATTCAGCACATAGAGAATCCGAAAAAGGACTCCGCAGCCGTGTGGAAGTCCTGCTTCTGGTCCTGTCACTGTCACTGGGCCTTATGGGAACCTGCCTTTATGGAAGGTACGCAAAGGAACCGGAGCCGGTGCGTGTGGAGCAGGCAGCCTGGTGGTGCGGCCTGTACCCGGAGCTGTATCAGCCGGCGGAAGACCAGGGAAGCCCTCGGATTCAATTTAAATATCTGACATTTTTAAATGGACGGCTGGACAGATAATAGGCTGACAGCCTATCAGGAGGAACAGATGAGTAACTTGAGAGAGGCCCCCATCGGAGTCTTTGATTCCGGTATCGGCGGTCTGACAGTGGTGAGGGAGATCATGCGCCAGATTCCACAGGAGCGGATAGTATATTTCGGAGATACAGCGCGGGTTCCCTACGGAAGCAAAAGCGGCAATACCATTATCCGGTATTCCTGCCAGGACGCCCGCTTTTTAAAGACCCGGGGCGTGAAGGCTATCGTGGTGGCCTGCAATACAGCCAGCGCTTATGCGCTGGATGCCTTGCAGAAGGAGATGGATGTACCGGTGATCGGCGTGGTGAAACCGGGAGCACGGGTGGCTGCCCGGGAGAGTACCGGCGGCAATATCGGTGTGATTTGTACGGCGGCCACAGCAGGAAGCCATATCTACCGGAAGTACATACAGAGCCTGCGGCCGGAGGCCAAGGTCTTTGAAAAGGCCTGTCCCCTGTTCGTGCCTCTGGTGGAAGAGGGATGGCGAAAGGATCCGGTGACCCGGATTGTGGCGGAGCGTTACCTGCAGGAGATGAAGGACCGGAGGGTGGACACCCTGATCCTGGGTTGTACCCATTATCCGCTGCTGCGTTCTACTGTGGGAGAGATCATGGGAGATCATGTGACTCTGGTGAATCCGGCCTATGAGACGGCCATCGAATTAAAAGAGCTTTTAAAACGGGAAAATCTGGAAAATCAGGGAGACAGTAAAATCGACGAGAATCCCTATGAATTTTTTGTAAGCGACGAGGCAGAGCGGTTCCGGGCTTTTGCGGACTCTATTCTGCCGGTGGATATCACCACGGCGCGCCGGATTCCCATAGAGGAGTATTAGGCTATGACAAAAGAGATTCTGCTGAGCATCTCCGGCCTGCATATGCTGGAGGAAGAGGATGGAAATGTGGAGGTAGTCACGGCAGGGGACTATTATAATCGGAACGGAAAACATTACATCCTTTATGACGAGGTGGTGGAGGGGCTCAGCGGCCACATTAGCAACCGGATCAAGATCAGCGGCGATTCTGTGGAGGTCACAAAAAAGGGTCTGACCAACACCCAGCTGATTTTTGAAAAGGGAAAGAAGCATATGACCCGGTATCAGACCCCCTACGGGATTCTGAATCTGGGCGTTTTGACCAGAGACGTTCAGGTGCGGGAGGAGGATGCCCTCATCGGGGTAAAAGTGGAATATATTTTGGAGGTCAATGAACAGCATCTGGCGGAATGTACCATCGAGATGCAGGTGAAGCCCCGGGCGGCGGGGAATCTGAGCCTGCAGGAGACATAAAACCGGCTTACTCTTATGCCGGAATCAAAAAGACGGGTAATGAAAAGGACAGGTGCTCCGGTTTGGATACCTGTCCTTTAAATTCATGTTCCAAAAGCTCTGAAAACCGGCCTTTACTTGCCGAAATGACGCTTGAAGAATCCCTGCTTCTTCACCGGAACTTCCAGGCCGCCCCGGGCACTCTTGATCTCGGTGATGTAGATACCGCTGACTACGACCTTTACCTCCTTCTTTACGGGAAGAAGTTCAAATACCTGAGCGTCGCATGCCAGAGTCATAATCCTGGGACCAACCTTGGCCTTCACGATGGGAAGCTTATTTCTGCGAAGAAGCTTCGGGGTCTGCTCGATGACCTGTACAGGAAGGCCGGATTCGGAAAGTTTCATCTTCTTTTTATCGATGATCAACATGCTGACAGTCTGTGCTACCGCATCCATCTGCTCCTTCTGAACAGCCTGGCGGCGCTGCGCCTTTCTGCCAACGAAGTACAGGACTACCAGTGCCGCAGCCAGTACCACTAAAATTACAATTAAGACGATTGTAAGCTTTGACATAATACTTTGTTCCTCCTAGGTTTCACGTAAATCACATTATAACAGTTTTTACCGTAAAGTGCAAGGAGAAAAGGCTGCTTGCCCTGCATCTGAAAATATGCTATGGTAGGGAAAGCAGTATCCGTATTCAGAATACGCGGAGGGGAGTATGACTTCGGATTCTGACGACTGTAAAGGAGAAAAAATATGAAAAAGAGATGGATGACGGCTGCGCTGGTGTGCGTACTGGCACTGACAGGCGGCTGCGGAAAGAGTAAAAGCACAGATACAGCAAAAACAGAGACAGAGACAGGAATCGCGTCTCTCTACCCGGACAGCAAGATTACAAAGCTGGGGAACTATAAGGGCGTGGAGGTCGCGAAGGCAGATCTGGAGGTAACTGACGATGAGATTCAGACAGAGATCGATAATCTTCTGGCTTCCAATCCCACCTACACCAAGCTGGATAAGACTGTAGTAGAGGATGGCGACTGGGTCAATATCGACTATGTGGGCAAGCTGGACGGAGAGGCCTTTGAGGGTGGTACTTCTCCGGAGGGCGGTTACGATCTGCTCATTGGTTCCGGTTCCTTTATCGACGGCTTTGAGGATGGCCTTATTGGCAAGGAAGTAGGTACAAGCTTTGAACTGCCGCTGACCTTCCCGGAGACTTATACGCCGAATCCGGATCTGGCCGGACAGGACGTGGTATTTGAGGTAACGGTCAATGCCATCGAGGAGGAGACCACGCCGGAGTGGAACGACGAGTTTGTACAGGCAAATACAGAGTATGATTCCGTGGATGCGTATATGGAGGGGACCAGAACAAGCCTTCAGGAGCAGAAGGATTCCCAGAAGGAATATTATGTGATGCAGGCCATCGTGGATGATTCTGAGTTTGCATGTGCGGATTCCGATATCCAGTCTCTGGTAGACACGAAAACCAAGCAATATGAATCTTACGCGTCCATGTACGGCATGGAGCTGGCGGATTTCCTGAGCGCCGTAGGCGTAAGCGAGGACTCTTTGAAGGAGGACGCACAGTTCCAGGTACAGTGCGCCCTGGTCATCGACGCCATTGCGAAAGCAGAGAATATGACCATCAGCGATGAGGAATATCAGACAGGTCTGGAGGATCTGGCTAAGCAGTACAGCGCGGATTCCACGGAGGGCTTTGAGGAGCAGTACGGAAAAGACGAGGTAGTCAACAGCCTTCTCTACGACAAAGTGCTGGATTATGTGGCAGAACAGGCAGTGGTAAAATAAATGATAGATACAATACTCTGGGATTTGGATAATACAATCTTTGATTTCAGCAGGGCGGAGCGCATCGCACTCCGTAAAACTCTGGTGGAGCTGGGTGTGGAGCCTGTGGAGACGACCCTGAACCGGTACAGCGAACTGAACGACGCCCAGTGGAAGCTTCTGGAGCTGGGAAAGCTCACCAGGCAGCAGGTGAAAGTACGCCGGTATCAGCTTCTTTTCGAGGAGCTGGGTGTGGATGCTTCCGCGGAGCAGGCGGCGAAGCTGTACGAGGGTTATCTTGCCTTGGGCCATTATTATATGGATGGAGCAGAAGAGGTTCTGGAGACGCTCCGGGGTCAATACCGGATGTATCTGGTAACCAACGGAACGGCCAGTGTCCAGCATGGACGGGTGAACAGCTCCAATCTCATGAATTATATGGAGGATATGTTCATTTCGGAGGAAGTGGGCTACGATAAACCCAGCAATGCGTACTTCGATGCCTGCTTTGCCCGGATTCCTGATTTTCATAAGGAGCATGCAGTTATCGTGGGCGACAGCCTGACTTCGGATATCCGAGGGGGAATCAATGCGGGAGTCCGTACTATCTGGTTCAATCCCAGAGGGATAGAACCTTCTGCAGAGCTGAGTCCGGACAGGGAGATCCGGAAGCTGTCAGAGCTGCCGGAACTGCTTTCTGAGCTGTAGGGCTTGAGCACGGAATAGACAAAAACAGATAAAAATAGATTCAGATACAGACAGAAAAGACAGGGCGCTGCCGGAGAAATCCGCGCAGCGCTTTTTACCGTAAAAATAGCTTGACAAATGACGCTATCTGTCATACCTTTACGGAAGAGATAAATGATAATATTTCTCAATAAGAGAATACGATTAAGAAGAAAAGGGACGGAAGAGGAGCGGCATGACATTAAGAGAATTACCTATCGGAAAAACAGCCACCATTGTATCTGTAGGCGGTGAGGGAGAGTTGCGACAGCATTTTCTGGACATGGGCCTGATCCCCCAGGGCGAGGTCACTATGGTAAAATACGCGCCCATGGGCGATCCCATGGAGCTGCGGATTCACAGCTACGAGCTGACCTTGCGGCTGGCAGATGCGGAAAAGATAGAGATCGAGAACATGCGGGACGCAAAAGAGGAAAAGCCCAGGATACGGCGGGAGCGGACAGATCATCCGGGTCTGGGCGAGGGAGGAAAGTACCATTTTAAGGAGACGGAGCATCCGCTTCCGGAGAGCGAGCTTCTGACCTTTGCCCTGGCGGGCAATCAGAACTGCGGAAAGACCACCCTGTTTAATCAGCTGACCGGTTCCAACCAGCATGTGGGCAACTTCCCCGGCGTTACCGTGGATCGTAAAGACGGCGCTATCCGCGGAAAAGAAAATACCCTGGTGACTGATTTGCCGGGTATCTATTCCATGTCTCCCTATTCCAGCGAGGAGATTGTAACCCGGAATTTTGTGCTGAACGAACACCCGAAGGGAATCATCAATATCGTGGACGCCACGAATATTGAGCGGAATCTGTATCTGACTATGCAGCTCATGGAGCTGGATATCCCCATGGTACTGGCGTTAAATATGATGGATGAGGTCCGGGAGAATGGCGGTTCCATTCTCATTAACCGGATGGAGGAAATGCTGGGTATCCCGGTGGTTCCTATTTCCGCCGCGAAAAATGAGGGCATCGACGAACTGGTATCTCATGCGCTTCATGTAGCCAAATATCAGGAGAGTCCCCAGGAAATCGACTACTGTGACGCCAACGAGGACGGCGGTGCCGTACACCGCTGTCTGCACGCCATTATGCATCTGATCGAGGATCATGCAAAGGAAGCACAGATTCCGGTGCGGTTCGCGGCGTCCAAGCTGGCTGAGGGTGACAAGCTGATTCTGGAGGCACTGAATCTGGATCAGAATGAAAAAGAGATGCTGGAGCATATCGTAACCCAGATGGAGACCGAGCGTGGTCTGGATCGGGCGGCAGCCATTGCTCATATGCGGTTTGACTTTATTGAGAGCGTCTGCGATGAGACGGTGGTAAAGCCTCACGAGAGCAAGGAGCATCTGCGCAGTGTCAAAATCGACCGGATTCTGACGGGCAAGTATACAGCTATTCCCTGTTTTGTGGGAATCATGGGACTGGTCTTTTACCTGACCTTCGGCGTTATCGGCGCAGTTTTATCCGATCTGCTGGATCAGGGTATCACTGGGCTGGGCGTTGCCGTGGACCGCTGGCTGACCATGGGCGGGGCCAGCGATGTCATTCATTCCCTGGTGATTGATGGTATCTTTAACGGCGTGGGCAGTGTGTTGAGCTTCCTGCCGATCATTGTCACTCTGTTTTTCTTCCTGTCTCTGCTGGAGGACAGCGGCTATATGGCCCGTGTAGCCTTCGTCATGGACAAGCTGCTGCGGAAAATCGGTCTGTCCGGACGAAGCATTGTGCCTATGCTGGTAGGCTTTGGCTGTACGGTGCCGGGTGTCATGGCAAGCCGTACCCTGCCTTCCGAGCGTGACCGGAAAATGACGATTCTGTTGACGCCCTTTATGAGTTGCTCTGCGAAGCTTCCGATTTATGGATTCTTTGCGGCGGCATTTTTCCCGGGCAAGGCGGCGCTGGTGATGATAGCTTTGTATTTCGGCGGCATCGCCATGGGTATTCTGATGGCGCTGCTACTGCGCCATACCATGTTCAGCGGCGAGGCGGTTCCCTTTGTTATGGAGCTGCCGAATTACCGTCTGCCGGGCGCAAAGAACGTGGGACATCTTTTGTGGGACAAGGCAAAGGATTTTCTGCAGCGCGCATTTACCGTTATTTTCCTGGCAACGCTGGTGATCTGGTTCCTGCAGACCTTCGATCTGCATCTGACCCAGGTAACGGATTCCCAGAACAGTATTCTGGCACATGTAGCCGGCGTGATCGCGCCGATCTTCAAGCCCATGGGCTTTGGTGACTGGCGGATTTCCACGGCGTTGATTACCGGTTTCCTGGCCAAGGAGAGCGTAGTATCTACCCTGTCCATTCTGTTTGGCGGAACCGGAACGTTATTGAATGTCCTGACGCCGCTGGCGGCGGTAAGTCTTCTGTCCTTCTGCCTGCTCTATACGCCTTGCGTGGCGGCTATTGCTTCCATTAAGCGGGAGCTTGGCGGAAAATGGGCGGTGGGAGTCGTGATTACCCAGTGCGTCATCGCCTGGATCGCGGCATTTGCGGTACATTTGATCGGAACGATATTTTAAGGCAGATAATGCGATACCGGTAATAATAGGGAATTTATTTTACCTTGAGCGCATAATCTTTCATTCCGGGAATGGCCCCGCCTGCCACAGCCCATAGATACAGACTTGCGACGCTGCAGTAGGGATGGAATCTGCGACGGTATTTTTGAAATAGCTTCCGGTCTATTTTGCGATGATGGTAAACCATCCGAAGTCCCCGCTGGATGGCCAGGTCGTCATAACTGAAGATATCCGGCCGTTGGAGGCAGAAAAGAAGAATCATTTCTGCCGTCCATATGCCGATTCCCTTTAAAGAGGACAACGCTTTTACAGCTTCCTCATCACCCATTTCAGAGACAGCCTGCAGATCAAACTTGCCGCAGTGTACCTTGTCTGCGAAATCCCGGATATACCCGGCCTTCCGAAAGGTCATGCCGAGAGACTGCAGGTCCGTAATATCTGTTTCCAGAATGGTTTCCGCATTTATGACACCCAGACGATCCCGCATCCGCTGCCAGATGGTGGCCTGTGCTTTGGTGGAAATCTGCTGACCAATGATGTGGTGAACGACGGAAGAAAATAGATCCGGATCGGTCTCTCTTTCTATGAGCCCGATCTGATCCATCACGCTGCCAAGTCTTTGATCTTTATTCTTCAGATATAAAATTTCTGTTTCTCCGTATGTAAAATACATGACGTATCCTTCCTGTCCGGTAATCTCCGGTGTTTTTCTCCTTATGATTATACCGCAATTTTCCTCCAGGTGGTATGGATTTATTGCCTGATACCATCAGAATATTCTTCGGGCGATTGTACAAAAACAGGAAAACTGATATACTGAAACTGAGCGGAAAACCTTCAGGACAGCGGCTTTATGCAGAGCGCAGGCGCATAACTGGGGCCCCCTTCTCATAGGATGTAAAAAACGTTCTTATGGGGGAAAACCTTGAAGGATTATATCGAAGAACGCGCGGTAAACATTGCGAATTATATCATAGAAAACAATGCGACAGTGCGTCAGACGGCAAAGAAGTTCGGAATCAGTAAGAGTACGGTACATAAGGATGTGGCAGAACGTCTCCTGCACATCAATCCAAGTCTTGCAAAGCAGGCCCGGAGGGTTCTGGACGTGAATAAATCAGAGCGGCATATCCGGGGAGGGCTGGCCACAAGAGAAAAATATCTGCACCAGCATGGCAGAGCATAGAGGGGCGGGTAAGGCCCCTTTATACTCCGCAACGGAGAGAGATGCAAAGCAGAGTTCTGTTCCATTTACAGTGAGAGGAAAGGAGAAGGACAATGAATGCGAGAGAAAACTATGAGGTATGGTGTAATAGACTTGAAAAAGAGGATCCGCTTTACCGGGAGCTGGAGGAGATTGCCGGAAATGAGGCCGAGATCACCGATCGTTTCTATCAGGAAATCGTATTTGGCACGGCAGGTCTCAGAGGAATCTGTGGAGCAGGGACCAACCGGATGAACACCAGGACGGTGGGACGGGCTACCCAGGGAATTGCCAACTATATTCTGCAATCCGGTGAGGATCCGAAGCGGGGTGTGGCAATCGCCTATGACTGCCGGTATCATTCCCGGGAGTTCTCGGAGTTGGCGGCAGAGATACTGGCCGGAAACGGAATCCATGTATATCTGTTTCCTTCTTTGCGCCCCACGCCGGAGCTGTCCTATGTGATCCGGCTTTTGGGGACGGTATCCGGCATTAATATGACGGCAAGCCACAATCCAAAGGAGTACAACGGATATAAGGTATACTGGGAGGACGGTGCACAGATTTCCGGTGCGGTTTCAGACGGAATGATGGCCGAGATTCAGAAGCTGGACATGTTTGGAAGATTTCAGCGGATCACGCTAGACCAGGCAGTGGAACAGGGACTGGTGACCATGCTGGGTGAGGAGACGGACCGGAAATACCTGAATTATGTGCTTTCACTGTCCCAGAGAAAGACAGAAGAACTGGATCTGGCAGTGCCTGTGGTTTATACGCCTTTAAACGGAGCAGGAAGTATTCCCATGCAGCAGGTGGCACAGGAGCGGGGATTCCGAAATTTTGTTATGGTGCCGGAACAGAAAGATCCGGACCCGGAATTTACGACGGTTCCATTTCCGAATCCGGAGAATCCAAAGGCTTTTGCACTGGCGGAAAAGCTGGGAAAAGAGCGGGAAGCGGAGCTTTTGATTGCCACGGATCCGGACAGTGACCGGATGGCGGTGGAGATCGCCGACGGTCGGGGAGGCTACGTTCCGCTGAACGGAAATCAGACAGGGGCTATGCTGATCGCATATATGGCAGAAGCAAAAAAGGAGCATGGCGGGCTTCTGAAAAAGAGCGCCATGATTAAATCCATCGTAACGGGCGAGTTCGGACGGGCAATTTGTGAGGCCTATGGGATTCAGGTTTTTGAGACACTGACAGGCTTTAAAAATATCTGCGGTAAGATTCCGGAGCTTCAGAAGCAGGGATATACTTATTTCTTTGGATATGAGGAGAGCATTGGCTGCGCTCCGGGTGAAGAGGTCCGTGATAAGGATGGTATTGCTGCGGGAATGCTGATGATGGAGATGGCTGCTTACTATCGGAAAAAGGGACAAAGTCTCCGGGAGGTCCTGGAGGGGCTATATGAACGATATGGATATTTTGCGGAAAAGCAGGTATCGATGGTGCTGCAGGGGAAAGAGGGACAGGAGCGAATCGGACGGATTATGGACGCTTTCCGGAAGGAAAAGCCGGTGGGATTCGGAACATTCCGAATAGAGCAGACGATTGATTTCGCTCATGGATGGAAGGATATTCCGGCTCAGAACGCGTTAAAATTCCGAATGACGGATGGCAGCTGGTTCGCTATGCGGCCATCCGGAACAGAACCAAAGCTGAAATTTTACTATTATACACGGATGGCAGGGCGAGCCGAAGCAATGGAGCGGGCGGAAGCTCTGGCAGAGGCGGTGGCGGAGCAGATCGGGAAGATCGAATAAGAGATATCCCGGTGGATTTAAATGAATCTCAATATTGAGTCGTCTCATCTCCTTCAAACTTCACTGTCACCACACAAATCTCCCCATCTGTCCCCACGCGCATGGCTGGTCCCCAGACACCGACGCCGGAGGTGACGATGCTGTGGAGACGGCCTTTTTGGAGATAGCCGCAGGGATTTTCCCAGAAGAGCTTTACAGTCAGATTCCCGGGGAAGAGCTGGCCATCATGGGTATGACCGCAGAGCTGCAGGTCAGCACCGGCTTTTTCCAGTTCTTTTAGCTGGCGGGGTTGGTGTTCCAGGACGAAGACGGGACGGGAGTGATCAAGGCCGGAGAGCAGTTCCTCAGGGGACTTTCGATTTCGTGTCCCGTCCCCGGGTTTTTGTGCATCCTTTCGGCCCACCAGATAGAAGGCATCATCAATAGAACAGACCTGATCATCCAGAAGCTGGATTCCGGCTTTTTCAAGGAAATTTTCAAATCTGGGATCCCGGAGATTATGGGTTCCGGAGCCTACAGAAAAACCACCAAGAAGGCGTTCGCTCACATCGTGATTGCCAAATACGGCCCAGGAACCGTAGGTGCTGCGGATTTCAGACAGCAGCTGAGCAAGCTTCTCCGGATTTTGGACGGCTTCATATTCATTGTCAAAGATATCCCCGGCAAAGAGAACCAAATCTGCATCCTGTTCGTTGACAGCGTCTACCATTTGACGGATTTGTTTTTCACCGACATTGTATCCGAGGTGCAGATCTGCTGCGAGAACAATCTTCAGCTGTTTGTGACCGGGACAACTTTTGTCAAGAGTGATTTCGTAGGGAGTGACATATAAATGGTTTGAATGGATGATTCCATAAAAGCTGACGGCCATTACGACGAGCGTCAGAAGCATGCCGGCCAAAATATAACCGGTTCTGCAAAAAAAGAAAGCGTGCAGAATTCCATGGGTATGCTTCAAAATCAGGCGGAGCAAATCTGCAATACCGATGCAGAGCAGGATATACAGAAAGGTGCCAAGCCAGTAATTACTAAGGCGTTTGATAAGCGCCTGCGGCCTGGATGCAGGCAGTAAGAAGGCAAAGAGCAGAGAAAACGCCAGCAGAGAATAAATAGTAATATAAGGAACGATAAACCAGCGGGAATGGAATAGGGCGGAACAGGCCGTTAACCATTTATGTACCCGATGGAGGATATACAGGTTCAGAATAAGGTAAACCGGAATAATGAGAAGTAACAGCATATGCAAGTCCTCGATTTCATGCGTTATTTTGTAAAAATCAAGTTGCGGTAGCGGTTGACGCAGGCCAGAATCTCCTGACGACGGGGGCGGGCCAGGGAAGCGCGCACATCTCCATGTTCAAAGAGACTTTCCAACCCATGGGTATCAAGCTGCGTTTCCAGAAGATCAGCCAGTTCTTCCATGGGTCTGCGACCGTCCATTACAGAAAGTTCCAACTTTTTCAAAATATAAGCCAGGGCCAGAGTCTGTTCACTATCCCGCAGCTGCTCCAGATAGCGTAGTTCCACGGAATTGTATCCAAGGGAAAGTTCACTGGTGCCGAGAGCCTTGAGCTTCAGCCGGTCATTCTTTTTCAAAGCAGTATCGGGTTTGGGGCAGCGCTTTTTGTCGGGTAGCACAAAGGCAGAGGTTTCCGCGGAAAATACGGGAAATTCAGCGGCTGCATTTCTGGCTTTTTCTGTAATGTCCAGAGGGATATATTCTTTCATCTGAATAATATGATCTGCCACGTAGAAATAAGAGCCTGAGCTTCCGGCCACCAGGATAGAGGAGATCCCCAGATCCTCATAAAGGCTGCGAACCCGTTCAATAAAGGGAATGATCGGCTCCTCCTCGGGGGATACGACTGCCTGCATCAGGCGATCCCGGATCATAAAGTTTGTGGCGGAGGTATCCTCATCGATGAGAAGAAGACGGCTACTGCTTTCGATACTTTCCATGAGGTTGGCAGCCTGGGAAGTACTTCCGCTGGCATCCTCTGTGGAAAAGTCCGCAGTATTTCTGCGTCCGGGCAGCCGACGGATAAAGGGAGAGATATCCACGTTGGTAACGCTGCGGCCATCTTCAGAACGGAGTTTCCAGGCACTGGCATCTGTAATAACCAGTTCCCGGCCGTCTCCCGGAATATGGTTATAGACGCCGTTCTGCAAGGCTTGAAGAACCGTGGATTTTCCGTGATAGCCTCCGCCCACAAAGAGCGTAACACCCTTTGGGATCCCCATGCCGGCGATGGTTCCACGGTGAGGCAGCACGAAAGTTACTTCCATAGAAGCAGGAGATACAAAGGGAACGGCCTGGTTCATGGGTTTGTCGGAAATACCGCTCTGGCGGGGCAAAATAGAGCCATTGGCGATAAAGGCACAGAGCCCCAGTTTGTCCAGCTGCTTTCGGACATACTGCTGATCTTCACAGAGATAGATGGCTTCCCGAAGCTGCTCCTGCCGGATATTTCGAAAATAGAGGCTGTTCCGGACGCAGACCGGAAGAATGTCAAAAAGCATTTTTTCCAGGCCCCGGGCGTCGATAGTCCGTCCATAAGCGGGAAAACCGGCCTCAAACCGGAGTGTGACAGCTCCATTTTCCACACGGCAGGCCGTCCGCTCCAGCACCTCCTGACCGCAGCGGGACACGGTTAAAAGACCGCTTTTGCCGGATCCTCCTGCCTGCTTGCTGCCCCGGACGATCTGCGCACCGAAGATACGGGTCAGATGATCCTGCAGAGTAATGCGCTTTTCCGGTGTATCATAGAACTCTGCCGGAAATGCCGCCCTTTTTGCGGGAACGATGACGGAAAGCCGGGAAGGAGCGGCAAAGGGATCTCCCTGGACATGGTCGATGGAGAGTACATAGTCTCCGAAGTCATAGCGCTCTTTTAAGTCCTTATAGGCCGGATAGCTCCGATGATCGATGGAGCGCAGCCGGTTTCTTAATTCTTCTGATGATTTCATAGAAAACTCCTTTTTATAACAATGTAAATATGATTTCTGCGGATATTGATGCTATTATAACACCCGAAATGCGTTTGGAAAATAAAAATAAGAGAAACGTAAGAAATTCTAAAGGAAAGCTTCTCCTTCCTCTGATATAACAGAAATATACGATGGGCAAAAGAGGAACAGCTATGAATAAAATGGAAAAGCAATACCAGATAGAAAAACGAAGGAGAAGAAACCGCCGCAGACGCCGTCGGGCCAGATTCCGGTTTTTGGCTGCCATGATGGGAACGTTGCTGGGGGCGGCTTTATTGATTCTAGTGGCTTACGGGGCGGTGAATCTCCTGTCCGGCTTCGGAAAAGTGAATACAGAAAAGTTAAGTGAAAAGGGATACCCGGAAAGCCTGGTTCAGCTGGTAGAGCGGAATCCGGAGACCGAGGATTTTGTGTTGGATTATCCTAAATACAAGGGACTGAAAGACATTGATGTGTCCAAAGAAGTGACAAAAGGCGAGATCCCGCATTTTATCCAGTGGGACGAGCGCTGGGGCTACGAGACCTACGGCAATGATTTCCTTGCTGTGACAGGCTGCGGTCCCACCAGTCTGTCTATGGTGTACTGCGGATTGACCGGAGATACGGAGTGGAATCCCTATCGGGTGGCGAAAATGGCCGAGGAGAACGGCTACTATGTGGAAGGCTCCGGCTCTTCCTGGGAGCTTATGACCTCCGGCGCGGAGAAACTGGGTCTGACTGTATCGGATGTGAGCTTTGACAGGGAGCACATTCTTGCTGCACTGAAGGACGGACATCCTATTATCTGTGTGGTGGGACCGGGAGACTTCACCGATGCCGGGCACTTTCTGGTATTGACTGGAGCAGATACGGACGGTAAAATTAAAATAAAGGATCCGAACAGCGTAATTCGGACCAATGAGACCTGGGAGCTGGAGACCCTGATGGCGCAGATTAAGAACCTTTGGAGTTACAGCTACTGAGTGTAAGGGAGGCCGCATGAAGAGGAAAAGCTATAGATATATGGCAGGGCTGTGTCTGGCGTTGATACTGGCCGGATGCGGATCCGGAGAAAGGAAAACAGAGGAAGCCGGAGGAAAGACAGAGGTTCCGGCGACCGTGGATACAGCAGAGGAAAAGGCGGGCTCAGAAGAAACGACAGCAGAGACATCAGAAGCAAGAGATCTGACTACCGAGGAGCTTCGGAGCTTCACGGACTGGATTCAGAGAGCAGAAAACTATGGTTTCCTTTTATCGGAATACCGGGATCCGAAGGACGCAGATCTGGGAGAAATTTTTTACTCGGGAGCAGGAATCGCCACAGAGCCGCTGACCGATGCGGAACGGCAGGAATATCTGGAGGTATCCGGTCGGGAAGATATAGATACGGACTGTGTCCGGCTTACCACGGAACAGATCAACCGTGTCCTGATCAAAAGACTGGGCTATACGTTGGACGAGATGAGTCAGGAGCTGCCGTGGTTTTATCTGGAGAAAGCAAAGGTCTGGGTCACGGAGCATGGAGATACGAATTATGTAAACTTCACCTGTGTCAGCGGACGGGAGCTGTCGGCGGGGGTCTATGAGCTGGAGTGCGTCCCGGGAGACGCTTCCTACCGGCCATATGTGCATTCCTGTCACCTGACTTTGCAGGAGAAGGGAGAGGATTACCGGATTCTTTCCAATGTGTTCGACGACAGTCTGACCTATTCCAGATCCATTTACCGGATTGATAACCAGAGCTTTAAGGTAGATTTGGGCGGAAGCTGGGGCGAGGTGATTTTTACCTCCTATGCGCCGGGACAGACCATGTACGGCAATCAGGACGTGAGCTTTTCCCTGGTACAGGATAATGCGGAGATCTACGATTTCCCCAGCGTCACTGCAGACAACTACCGGGATCCCGCCTGCTTCCGGGAAGTTCTGGCAGTCAGCTTCCAGGACTGCAACGGAGACGGCTGGAAAGACGTCATCACCATTTGTGACTACGAAAATATCTACGGGGAAGCAGCCGGCGAACACTTCAAAGAAGTCCGCCTCTACCAGAACATGGGCTACAGCTTCCGTCTGGATACCGATAAAATGGACTACCTGAACGCCAACGGCTTCAACAACACCATCGACGAAGTCATGCAGCACATCCCCGAAGCCCGGGAAGCTTCCGGCAAATAAGCGTCAGGTGGAGCCTGAAGGGCTCCTGCCCAGCGTCCTCCGGGTGCGCCGCAAAGCAGCCACGTCGTAGAGGTTTTCAGAACAGAAGTCAGAAAAAGCAGGGGGATCCCCTGCTTTTTCGTCCGTCTTATATAACAGCTGCCTTACAGCGTCACTGCATACTCATAATCCATCATAAAGTTGGTTACGCCGTCCATAGCCAGCTCTCTCGGGTCGAGCTCCAGCTCACCGTCACGAACCTTATTGTAGGAAACCGGCATATACTGATGCAGCATATTCATCGGAATCTGATACTTTCTGAGGTTCTCAAACAACTTGTCCATAGCCTCGGTAACCTCCGGCTGGCCGATATAATAACGTGCCCGGTCAGAGAAGCTGTACTTTCGCGCCAGAGCCAGCTGTTTGTCATCGCCGTGATAATGCTTCTGCCAGTTGGCCGGATTCTTCATCATGACCTCATCCAGGGTCTCGATGAAGTGAGCCTGTTCAGCCTCAGGAACCAGTTCCTTCTCCATGAAGCTCAGAGCGAACAGTGCCTCGCGCAGACCATAAGTGAGAGCCGGTCCTACCTTCAGGATTGCGATGCCGTCCTGACACATATTGCGAAGGCTCTCCGGGCTCTGATAGTCGGCGGAATGACCCTCGAAGCAAACCTCAGGGTAATCCTTCAGAGCTGCGCACAGGTCAAAGGCAGCGTCATGGTCATACAGGAAGACCTGATCATCACCGAATTCCACGCCGGGCTGAACAACTACAGCGATCACATCGTTCATACCTTCCTCGATGCCCTCTTCCTTGAAGACACGGCGGTAAGTAGCTACCGTATCGCGGAAAGCGTCCGGGCTGGTAACAGCCAGAGTATCCTCAGCCTCCTGAGCGCCGCCCGGGATGGGAACCTCGGAACCGATGACGAATACGGGGCGCAGTACGTCCGGCTTCTCCGCCTTCAGCTCTTCATAGCCCTTCATAGCCGCTTTATAAAGAATTGCGCCGCGGCGGGCGATGGTCTCAGTGGAAAGAAGACCCTCCGGATCGTCAGCTACCTTCATGCTGGTGTCCAGATGAATCTTAGTGAAGCCTGCACGGGCATATTCATATACCAGCTCGATGGACTTGTCCATAGCTTCTTTCTCCGGAAGATTCTGCCAGGTCAGCGGTCCCAGGTGGTCTCCGGCCAGAATCATCTGATGCTCCGGAACGCCGATCTTTTCAGCCATTTCCAGAACCATCTTGTAGAAATCCTTGGGGACCATTCCGGTGTATCCGCCATACTGGTTTACCTGATTGGCGGTAGCCTCGATCAGAACCGGTCGGTTCAGCAGCTTCGCGCGGCGCAGCGCCATCTCAAGAACCAGCGGGTTAGCGGTACAATAGGAAGGAATACCGGCTTTGATACCGTTTCTGCGGTCTTCCATCATTTTCTGAAGCGGGTGTTTCATTTTTATATCCTCCTTAAAATCCAACAGATAAATGGTTTACATAACATAGTTATTCTACAGCTGAGCTTCGCCTCTGCAGTAGGTCTGAGCTACGGAGTAATCCTTCTCCAGAACCACCATATCAGCATCGTAGCCCACGCCGATGGCTCCCTTATGATCATCCAGACCGAGGCAGCGGGCCGGGTTGATGGTGCAGGCGTTAATCGCGTAATTGAACGGAATCATCGCTTCCTCTACCAGAATACGCAGTCCCTGATTCAGACGCAGGGTGGAGCCTGCCAGACCGCCGGTGGAAGTCAGATGGGCGCTGCCGTCCTCATAAATGATAATTTCATTTCCGCCAAAGATGTATTTGCTTCCTGCAGGTGAGCCCTTTGCCATGAGCGCGTCGGAAACCATGATGCCGTAATCCGGTCCCTTGGACATAAAGTAGTTGTTCAGGGCAGCGGGGGTGGAGTGATTGCCATCGCAGATGATCTCTCCGTACATGGTACGCAGACGGTATGCGGCGCCTACCAGGCCATTGTCACGATGCTTGAAGGGCGTCATGCCATTGTATACATGGGTCATGGAACGTGCGCCGTGGGCGTAAGCCATTACGGCCTGATCGTAAGTAGCTGCGGAATGTCCGATGCTGACTACTACGCCGTTCTCTGTCAGATACCGGGTCAGAGCGAAGTCTTCGTCGGTCTCGGTGGCCATGGTGATGTATTTAATATGACCCTTGGCAGCCTCCTGGTAATGCTTGAACTGCTCAATGGTGGGTTTTACGATATACTGCTCCGGCTGGGCTCCCTTGTAGACCATATCCAGATACGGTCCCTCAAAATGGATGCCGAGAATCTCAGCGCCTTCATAGCCGTTCTCCATGACCTTGGCCACATTGGCAACAGCGCCTGTCAGAACTTCCACACTCTGGGTAATGGTGGTTGCCAGAAATGAGGTCACGCCCTCGGTGACAATATTCTTGGTCCAGTTGCGAAGACCCTCTTCGTTGGCGTCGTTGGTGTCGAAGCCGAAAGCGCCGTGGCAATGGATATCCATAAAGCCCGGAACGATACGGAGATCGCCATAGTCCTTGTCGGCCGGTTTACTTCCATAAGGAAGAATCTCTGTGATTTTGCCGTCGTTGATTTCGATCTGAGCGGCAATAAACTGATCTGCGATCCATACTTTCTTACTTTGAATCAGCATGTGTATTCCCTCCTGTTTTAAATAAGACAACATTGTTTATCCTTATTATAGCATCGGTTCCGGAAAAGAATTTGCATTTTTTAAGCCAAAGATTATGAGTTTTAGTAGGCATATTGTTTTTTGAAAATGCTGTGCTATATAATGTGTGCAGACAGGGGAACACGGAATCCGTGCGCCCCGGAAACATAAAAGGGTAAGAAATAAAAGGAGGAACATAACATGAGTATTTTTAATGTAACCGATGAGAAGATGAAAGAGACTTCTTCCGTATTTACACTGACAGAGATTCATCAGCAGCCGTCTACCTGGAGAAAGACCTGCGCACAGCTGAAGGCATGCAAGGATGAGCTTCAGAAGTTCATCGATCAGGTAGTAACCCAGGATGATTTCGATATCGTACTGACAGGCGCAGGAACCAGTGAGTTCGTAGGAAACTCCCTGTATCAGGCACTGAATAAAAAGTACAACTTCAAGGTAAAATCTTACGCAACCACAGACCTGGTTCCCTCACCGGAGTGCTTCCTTTCCCGCACAAAGCCGACTCTGCTGGTAAGCTTCGGCCGTTCCGGAAATTCACCGGAGTCCCTGGGAGCCGTACAGAACGCAGAGGCAGTATGCCAGAACCTGTATCATCTGTTCGTAACCTGCAACCATGAGGGAACACTTTCCAAGCTGGCAAATGACAGACATAACTGCTATGCTATCAACCTGACACCGGAGACCCATGACCAGTCCTTTGCTATGACATCCAGCTTCTCCAATATGTACATGGCTACTTACATGGCATTCAACCTGGATCGTCTGGATGAGATCGCAGAGGCAGTGGAGAAGATCGCAGCAGCAGGCGAAGTATTCCTGGATAAGAACTGGACCATTGCAAAAACTATCGTAGATGAGTTTGATTTCAACCGTATCGTATACCTGGGAACCGCAAGCCTGAAGGGCGTGGCTCAGGAGTCCGCACTGAAGATGCTGGAGCTGACAGCAGGTGATGTGGCAACCATGTACGACACACCGCTTGGATTCCGCCATGGTCCCAAGTCCATCATTGATGATCGTACTCTGACTGTTGTTTACCTGAGCGATGACAAATATCAGAGAAATTATGAGATTGACCTTATTAAGGAAATGAGTCCCCAGAGAAAGAAGAACCGTATCGTAGCAGTGATGAATACACCTTGCAAAGAAGTGGAGGGTCTGGTAGACTATACAGTAGAGATGAATATCGGACAGAATCTTGAGAATGTATTGCTTGGTTTCAACTACGTTACATTTGCGCAGACTGTAGCAGTGCTCAAGTCTCTGTCCCTGGGTATCACTCCGGATAATCCCTGCCCCACAGGCGAAGTAAATCGTGTAGTAAAAGGCGTAACCTTGTATCCCTACACTGCAAAATAAAACCTATTTGGAGGAAAAGAACATGGTAGGATTACTGATTACCGGCCACGGCCATTTTGCCACGGGACTGGGTTCCAGTCTTCGACTGATTACCGGCAATACAGAGAACATCGAGTATGTGGATTTTGAGGCAGACCACTCCACAGAGACACTGGCGCACAATCTGAATCAGGCTTTCGATAAGCTGAAGAACTGCGACGGCGTACTGGTACTTTCAGACCTGGCAGGAGGATCCCCCTTCAAGACGGCGGTAGAGTGTAAGTTCGCAAGACCGGAGCAGGCTATCGAAGTCATCGCAGGCTCTAACCTGCCGATGCTGATCGAAGGCTCCATGTCCATGGGTATCTATGAGAATCCGCTGGATATGGCAGAGGCGCTGATTCCGACCGGAAAGGATTACATCATCCGGTTTGAACTGGCCGAGCATAACGACGACACAGAAGAGGATGGTATTTAAGTATGAGTATTAACTGGGAAGTAATCGGATGGACCTGCGTTACACTGGCATTTATCATGGGCGTGATCGCTCTGGTGCTGGCAATCATTTCTGCAAGAAACGTAAAGAAACGCCGCGGAGAACTGCAGGAAGTGCACACGGATCTGAAGATCGGCAGCCAGGTGATGTTTGCCGGCGGTATCTACGGCAAGGTAGTAGGAATCGAGGACGAGACAGTCAATGTCGAGGTAGCAAAGGGAACCGTCATCAAGATTTCCCGGTATGCGATCCAGTCTCTTGAAAACTAAAGAATAAAAAAGCAGGCGGTGTTCCGGTAAAAAGGAACATCGCCTGTTTTTTTATATTCTTTTTGTGAAAAATCAGGTTTTATAAATGGTTTTGGCGTATTCGCTGGGGGCCATATTATACTTTTGGGTAAAAGCCCGGGAAAAATAATGGATGGAATTAAAGCCCAGCATCAGCGCGATTTCACTGATGGTGTAGCGGTTCTCGCAGATCATCTGCCGGCTCTTTTCCAGCTTCAGCTCATTGATATATTTTTTAGGCGGCATGTCCATATTTTCCTTGAAGAGAATCTGCAGGGAAGAACGGGACATGGAGAATTTCTGGCAGATCTCCGCGATGGTGATGGGCTCATAGATGGTCTCGTCGATATAGGCCAGAATCCGCTCCAGCAGCTCGTCCTCGTAGTGCTGGCGTGCCGTGGTTACAGGCTTTTCCGACTTTCTGCCGATAAATTCCGACTGGAGCAGGCGGATGACCGTCTCCTGCAGCAGGCAGAGCATCAGGCTATTCATATAGGGAATCTCGGAGGTACTCTCGGAGACAAAGGCCTTGATCAGAGTATAAATCTTCTTGTCATAAGTAAAGACCTTGTTCAGAAGCAGTTCGTAGTGGCTGCTCTCCACATCGTAGACCACAGTTTCCATGTCGAAAATGATGGTTACATAGGAGCAGGAGTCGCCCTTGGCGATATTCTGTGTGTGGAACTGGCCGGGACCGTAGATCATCAGCTCCTTTTCCTTTATGGTGTAGCATGTTCCTTCCACATCAGTCAGGAGCTGTCCCCGATCCACATAAGTCAGTTCGAAATAATTATGGGATTCGCCGTTGAAAACATAGCCGGAGTTCCGAATATTATAGTAATAACCCAGAATCTCGCTGATTCGGATACGGGGCAGAATCCGCCGGAACATGTAGGCAGGAGTCAGCGCGTCCAGAGAATAATTATAATCGGAAATGGTAATCAGTTTGCAGGTAATATTGGAAGTAACTGCAACCAGATTAAAGTAAAGTCCGGGCTTCAGCTTTACATACCGGTGGATAGCAAAGGCCTCCAGTTTATTCACATCCAGAGACTCGCCCACCACCAAGGCAGCCATGCCGCTCTGCATTTCCAGGCGCACTTCGCAGTCGAAATGATAGAGCTGATTGATGCTTCGTTTGGCAATCATATGCCAGTCACGGCAGATCATGCCGGTCTTTTCCAGAGAGACAGGCTTGTCGTAAACAGATCCGAACCGTTCAAATTCGAGACTCGATGTCTTTAATTGCATATTTTACCTCCATATATGGATCTTATTATAGCTTTTTTTGTTAGAAATGTCCAGAAAAGTGTGATCCAAAAATAAAAAAAGAATAAAAAACATAAAAACAAACTAAAAACCACACGGATTCAACTAAAAACTACAAATACAAAAAGTATAAAAAGACGTATAATAAAAACACCTTGAAGGGGATTTTCGGGGTACATCATAATCAAGGAGGGGATGAAAATGCCCAATATCGTATTAACGAGAATTGACAACCGTCTGGTTCACGGACAGGTTGCCACACAGTGGTGCGGAACCATCGGAGCAAACTTAATCCTGGTAGCCAACGATGAAGTGGCTGGAAACAAGCTTCGTCAGGGCCTGATGGATATGGCAGCTCCGGCATATGCTTCCATGCGTTACTGGACCATTGAAAAAACCATCTCTACTATTCACAAAGCATCCGATAAGCAGCTGATTTTCATTGTATGTGAGAATCCGCAGGATGTACTGAAGCTGGTAGAAGGTGGTGTGCCGATTAAGAAGGTAAACATCGGCAACATGCACATGGCAGAAGGCAAGCGTCAGGTTGCAGGCTCTGTAGCCGTAGATGACGCAGATGTAGCTGCATTTGCAAAGCTTCGCGATCTGGGAGTGGAACTGGAGATTCGCCGTGTTCCGACCGAGGCAGCGGAGAACATTGAGAAGCTGTTCAAGTAAGTTACGATTCCTTATGAGGGGGAATATAAAACAGCTTTATACTATTGGAAAGGAGATTATATAAATCATGAGTTTTAATGCAATTCAGATTTTACTGGTTGCTGTTTGGTCCTTCATCGTGGCCATCGACCAGTTTGACTTATTGGAATCTCTGTACCAGCCTATCGTAACCGGAGCAGTCATCGGAGCAATCCTTGGTGACCTGCAGACAGGACTTATCGTAGGTGGTACTTATCAGCTGATGACCATCGGTAACATGCCCGTCGGAGGAGCTCAGCCCCCCAACGCCGTAATCGGTGGAATCATGGCTACCGTATTTGCTATTTCTTCTGGTCTTGATACCAGCGCAGCAGTTGGACTTGCTGTTCCCTTCGCTCTGATTGGACAGTACATGGTAACTCTGCTGTTCACCGTTATGTCTCCGCTGATGTCTTCTGCAGACAAGATGGCTGAGAAGGCTGATACAAAGGGTATCGTTCGTCTGAACTACCTGGCTATGGGCGCTCTGGGACTTCTGTTCGCTATCGTTTGTGTAGCTGGTCTGCTCGGCGGAAGCGCACTTGGCGAGACACTGACAGCTATTTCTGATAAGTATGCTTGGATCATGACAGGTCTTAGCACCGCTGGTGGAATGATGCGTTTCGTTGGATTTGCTATTCTGCTTCGTATCATGCTTTCCAACGACCTGTGGGGAATTTACTTTGCAGGTTTCACACTTGCTACTATCATCGGCTACATTCCGGACCTGAGCGGTTCTGCTCTGCTTCTGGTAGCTTTTGTTGGTATCGCAATTGCACTGTACGACTTCCAGACTCGCGTTGCTATTAAGCAGAACGCTGGAAATGGTGGAAACGGAGGTGAAGAGGATGGCATCTAATGCTACAACTTACAAGGATTTAACACCGGCTCAGCCGCTTGACAAAAAAACTCTTAATAAAATGGTATGGCGTTCTCTGAATCTGCAGGCTTCTTTCAACTATGAGAGAATGCAGGCAGCAGGATGGCTTTACTGTATCCTTCCGGGACTGGAGAAAATCCATACCGATAAGGATGACCTTTCAGCTTCTATGCAGCACAACCTGGAGTTCTTCAATACTCATCCGTTCCTGGTAACATTCGTAATGGGTATTGTACTTTCTCTGGAGCAGCAGAAGGCAGACATCAACATGATTCGTTCCGTACGTGTTGCAGCTATGGGACCCCTGGGTGGTATCGGTGACGCTCTGTTCTGGTTCACTCTGGTTCCGATTACAGCAGGTATTACAGCGAACATGGCTATCAACGGTTCTATTGCAGGACCTATCCTGTTCCTGTTAATCTTTAACATTGTTCAGATGGCTCTGCGTTTCTTCCTGATGAACTGGTCCTATGAACTTGGTTCTAAGGCTATTGAGATTCTGACCGCTAACGCAAAAGAGTTCATTCGTGCAGCATCTATGCTGGGTGTATTCGTAGTTGGTGCTCTGACATCTAACTACGGTGGAACAACTGTTGCCCTGACCATCGAGAACGGCGATAGCCCCATCGTTATCCAGAGTATTCTGGATGGCATCCTGCCGAAGCTGATTCCGCTTGGCATTACTCTTGGCCTGTACTTCCTGATTAAGAAGAAGGGCTGGACTCCGGTGGCTTGTATCGGACTTCTGCTGGTAGTAGGTATTCTGGGAGCGTTCATCGGACTCTTCTAAGGAATACAAATTACATAGTGGCTTATGCTTCTCGTAAGAGAGTGAAATAGGCAACGGTTATGATAACCTGAAATCCCAGGAGGGACGCTGTTTTCCGGCTTTGGCCGGGAGACGGCGTCCTTTCTTCCTGTAAAACAACGAAAAACCCTCCGGCTGCTGCACGGAGGGTTTTGATTTTACCCGTTATTCCTGGCCGTCCCAGCAATAGGTGCAGAGCCGGCTCTTGTCCAGTCCGGTGGCTTCTATCATGTCGTCCAGGCGGTTGAAGCGGAGGCTGGTGAAGTTCAGCTGTCTGCGGATCTCTTCCAGCATGGCTTCGTAACGGCCGGTCTCAGGGTCGGCGTATTCTTTCAGGATCTCGTCGGTGACATGGCCATTTTCCAGCTTTTCAATGACACGGCGGGAGATCAGCTCCATTTCCGAGGTGGAGCGGGAGAAGTTCAGATATTTGCAGCCGTAGAGAATGGGCGGACATGCAGGACGGATATGGACTTCTTTGGCTCCGCTGTGGTACAGAAATTCGGTGGTTTCTCCCAGCTGGGTGCCGCGGACGATGGAGTCGTCGATGAGCAGCAGGCTCTTGCCCTCGATGAGATCATGCACAGGAATCAGCTTCATTTTAGCAATGAGATTCCGCTTGCTCTGGATGGTGGGCATAAAAGAACGGGGCCAGGTGGGGGTGTACTTAATAAAGGGGCGGGAGAAGGGAATTCCCGAAGCATTGGAGTAGCCGATGGCTGCTGCCAGGCCGGAATCGGGAACGCCTGCCACGGTGTCCGGCTTCACGTTATCCCGCTTTGCCATGAGCTCGCCGCTGCGATAACGCATTTTCTCCACGCTTAAGCCTTCGTAGGTGCTGGATGGGTAACCGTAGTAGACCCACAGGAAGGTACAGATCTTCATGTCCTTTCCGGGGGTGATCAGGGTTTTATAGCCTTCGGGGGTGATCACGTCCACCTCGCCGGGACCAAGGACGTGTTCGGTGTCGTAGCCCAGATTCAGATAAGCGAAGTCCTCGAAGGACACACAGTAGGCGTCCTCTTTCTTTCCGATGACCAGAGGTGTCCGTCCCAGACGGTCGCGGGCAGCATAGATTCCTTTGGGTGTCAGGAGCAAAAAAGTTAAGGAACCATCAATGCTCTCCTGGGCGTAGCGGATGCCGTCGATGAGGTTCAGCTTCTGGTTAATGAGTGCTGCCACCAGCTCGGTGGGGTTGATATCGCCGCCGCTCATTTCCAGAAAATGCGCGTTTCCCCGGTCGAAAATCTGCTTTGTCAGCTCCTGGGCGTTATTGATGCGGCCCACGGTGGTGATGGCGAAGGTACCGTGATGGGAGCGCACCAGCAGTGGCTGGGGCTCGTAGTCCGAGATACAGCCGATGCCCAAGTTTCCCTTCATCTCCTGCATATCCCGGTCAAATTTAGTACGGAACGGGGTGTTCTCGATATTGTGAATGGCACGGTCAAAGCCGTTCTCTCCGTAGACGGCCATGCCGCCACGGCGTGTTCCCAGGTGGGAATGATAATCTGTTCCGAAAAACAGGTCAAACAAACAGTCGCTCTTGGAAGCGACACCAAAAAATCCTCCCATAGACTCTCCCTTTTTCTTCTTTAAAATATAGTAAAAATGATGTGTCTTTCTCTATAACGGTAGCACAGATCCGGCGAGAAGTCCAGAAGGAAGAGGAAAAATGCCGTAAATGTCAGTATATGAAGAAAAACCCTGTATTTACACTTTTTTTTCAATTTTTGCATTGATGAAAATACAATTTTGTAGTATACTAAGCTCGATCCTAAAAATATCATGTAAAGTGAGGAGATAATCATGGCATTAGTTACAACAACAGAGATGTTTAAGAAAGCCTATGAGGGCGGTTACGCTATCGGTGCTTTCAACGTAAACAACATGGAGATCGTTCAGGCTATTACTGAAGCAGCTGGAGAGCTGAAGTCCCCGGTTATTCTGCAGGTTTCCGCAGGCGCAAGAAAGTATGCAAACGCTACTTATCTGAGAAAGCTTGTTGAGGCAGCAGTGATCGAGAATCCGGATATTCCCATCGCTCTTCATCTGGATCACGGCGCAGACTTCGATATCTGCAAGTCCTGCGTAGACGGCGGATTTACTTCCGTTATGATCGATGCTTCCAAGTATCCGTTCCAGGAGAACATCGAGATCACAAAGAAGGTTGTTGAGTATGCACATGCTCACGGCGTAGTAGTAGAGGCAGAGCTTGGTAAGCTGGCTGGTATCGAGGATGATGTAAAGGTTTCCGCTGAGGATTCTTCTTATACACAGCCGGAAGAGGTTGAGGAGTTCGTTGACAAGACTGGTGTTGACTCTCTGGCAATCGCTATCGGTACAAGCCACGGTGCATTCAAGTTCAAGCCGGGCACAAAGCCGCAGCTTCGTTTCGACATCCTGCATGAGATCGAGAAGAAGATCCCGGGATTCCCGATCGTTCTTCATGGCGCTTCCAGCGTACCGCAGGAGTATGTAAAGATCATCAACGAGCATGGCGGAGCTCTGAAGGACGCTATCGGTGTTCCGGAAGATCAGCTGCGTGAGGCTGCAAGATCTGCAGTTTGCAAGATCAACATCGACTCTGACCTTCGTCTGGGCCTGACAGCAGGTATCCGTCAGGTAATGTCCGAGCATCCGGACTACTTCGATCCGAGACAGTATCTGACCGTAGCTCGTCAGAACGTAAAGGATGTTGTAGCTCACAAGATCCAGGACGTACTGGGAAGTGCAGGAAAGGCTTAAGTCTTATCGACGAAACCGTATATTTTGGAAAACCGCAGAGGAATCTGCGGTTTTCTTTATATCAGGGAAAATCCGCCGCTCAGTGGAAGAAAACAGACTACACTGCGGCCGGACAGGGAGGAAAAGATGTATCAGCGCATCCGAGGTGGAATCCTATTATTGATAAAGGATATTCGAAGTCTTTTACCGGCCATGGCAGGCGTGGCAGTCTACTGGATCGTGACTCATCTTCTGTTTAACCGGTTCTGTCCTACGCAGATTCTTTTTAACTTTCCCTGTCCGGGCTGCGGGATGACCCGCGCTCTGATGCTGGTGCTGTCGGGACAGTTCGGGGAAGCCTGGCGGCTGCAGCCGCCGGTGTACGGGTGGATTCTGGGCGGCGCGGGCTTCTGTGTGGATCGGTATCTGATTCATGTGGAAAAAAGAAGCGCCGGAGCGGCAAAGCTGTGGATAGTCTATTTTGTTCTGCTGCTGCTGTGGGGTATGGCGCTTTATGGCCTGCGGCTGTTCACCGGAATTCCGGTGGAGCTGATGGATCCGGGACGGACGCTGTACAGGCTTCTGACAAAAGTTTAATATTTTCTGAAGAGCGTTGCGCGGGAATACAGATGATGATAAACTAAAAGCGGGTTTTATAGTAGCTCATTATAATTTTATTAACCATGAGGAGGAGCATCGTATGGATGAAATGTACAACGGAAACGATCAGAACGGAATGGGAGATTCCTATCAGCAGCCTGTTCAGGAGCAGCTTCAGTATCAGTATCAGCAGCCCCAGACGGATCTGGAGGAACCGGTAAGCATGGGAGAGTGGCTGATTACCATGCTGATTCTTATGATTCCCTGTGTGAATCTTGTGATGATGTTTGTATGGGCCTTCAGCAGTAAGGAGAAAAAGAGTAAGTCCAATTATTTCAAGGCGTCTCTGATTTTCGCGGCAGTGATTCTGGTTCTGTATATCATTATTATTGCGATTTTTGGAGCAGCCTTTGCAAGCGCCATATCAGGGGCGGCTTACTACTAAGGAGCGGAGCTGGGAGTCCATTTTCCCAGACGGTATGCCCGCCAGGAGATAAGAAAGTTCAGGAGCCAGCCCAGCGGAATGGCATACCAGACATAGGCGGGACCGAGGCGCGGAGCCGTCAGGGCGGCGAAGGCCACCCGGAAGGTGAGATTGACCAGGTTTGCCAGGGTGAAAGACCCCATATCAGCAGCACCCCGGAGAATCCCGTCGGTGCAGAGCTTCAGGCCCAGCAGGGCAAAGAAAAAGCCCAGGAACCGCAGATATCCCACGCCGGTGGAAAGAGCGGCGGAGGTTCCTTCGGATCCGAGAAAACAGCGGATCAGGAAGGGCGCAAAAAATTCCAGAAAGAGACAGAGGAGTACGGCGATGCCGGCTGTCAGGCGCAGAGACGCGTGATAGCCTTGCCGTACTCTTTTTTTCGCGCGATCCAGGGAATCCGGGTCTGGTTCCGGCTGACCGGAACGGGAGACAGAGCCGGGAGCAGACAGGGCAGCGCCCAGATTCTGGGCTGTGTAGGAAGACATGGCTGTTCCCAGGGCGGACAGAGGGACGATGCAGAGACTCTCCACCCGGGAAGCAGCAGAGTATCCGGCCAATACCTGGGCTCCGAAAGGATTGATAACGGACTGGGTCAAAAGAGTCCCGATGGAGACGGTGGACTGTTGAAAGATAGAGGGCAGAGCCACTTTGCAGATTTCCTGAAATTCTCCGGGACTGAACAGAGGAAGGGGACCGACGACGTCCCGGGTGCAGGAGCGGAGCACCTGCAGAAAGAGAAGAAAGGACAGCAGGACAGAGAATCCCTGGGAAAACAGGGTTGCCCAGGCAGCTCCGGCGACGCCCAGGTGAAAACCGCAGACCAGCGTCAGATCCAGGGTAATATTCAGAAGAGAAGAAAAGAGCAGCAGGTACAGCGGAATCCGGGAGCGGCCCAGGGCATGGAACAGAGCGGAGAGCACATTATAAAGAAAGAGAAAGGGCAGTCCCAGAAAATAAATCTGCAGGTAAGAGGCCGCCATGGGAAGCAGCTCAGGAGGCGTCCGAAGCAGCTCCAGGAGGCTCCGATGCAGGAAAAAGCCCACTACAGACAGAAACAGACTGAGATTCAGAAAGGAAAGCAGAATTGTGGAGACCGTCAGGCGCATGCGTCCGTATTCCCGGGCGCCGAACCAGCGGCCCACCAGAACCGCTGAGCCTGTACCGCCGCCGATGGCGATACAGATAAATACATGGGTCAGAGCTCCGGAAGCGCCCACTGCAGCCAGGGCATTTTCACTGACAAAACGCCCCAGGATGACGGAATCTGCGATGGTATAGAACTGCTGAAACAGATTTCCAAGCATAATGGGCAGGGAAAAGGCGCAGATGGCGGAGATGGGGCGATCCGTAATAAGATATTCCCGGCTGCGCGTCCGGGATGAAGTGCGGTTTTTCATAGGGCAGCTTCCTTTCCGGGGAGGTTTGAATACTATAAAGAAACTGTAATAATTCCGGTGATATTATGTCTGCATGGATATGGGAAATGCTGATACTGGTGACGGCGTTGTCTGTGGATACCTTTGCCGCCGGTTTTGTATATGGAGTAAGCGGAGTGAAGGTTCCCGGGGTATCGGTCTGGATTCTGACCGGGGTGTCGGGACTTCTGTTTGTGGCGGCTCTGTTTGTGGGCGGAGCGGCAGGCAGGCTGCTGCCTGAACATCTGGCCCGGGTGGGAGGATGTCTGTTTCTGACTGTTCTTGGGCTCTGGAAGCTGGCGGCTCCCTTCGGCCGCAGGGAAGCGGAGCGGGCGGACAGAAACCAGGATCGACGGGTTTCTCCGGCGGAGGCCGCCGTCCTGGGGGCGATGCTTTCCGCCGATGGCCTGGCGGCCGGAGTGGGATCAGGCTTTCTTTCCGGAAAAATAAGCTTTCTCCGGGTGGGCGCCTTTGGCCTGGGGAGCTCCGTGGCGGCCGGGATGGGTGCCTTCCTTTTGGGAAAATGGTGCGGTCGTAGTCTGTCCTGTCGCTTTCAGACGAACCTGTGCTGGATCAGCGGTGCGCTTCTGCTGCTTCTGGCTGTGATAAAGCTGTTTTAAAGGGTAGACGGAACAGCAGAAGCTCATGGGCCAGCAGGGGCGTGGCAGAGAGCAGAATGAGCCGTCCCCATTCTGCTATGGAAAGACGGCAGGTGCCAAAGGCGGTCACAAAGCAGGGAATTTCCGTGACCAGTACCTGCAGGCTGATGCCGATACAAAAGGCTGTCACCATGAGCCCATTGGTAAAGGGAGGTGTTCGGAAAATACTGGTTTCCACATCCCGCATGCCGATGGCGTGGAAGAGCTGGGAGATACCCAGAACTGTAAAAGCATAGGTCTGACAGCGGGTCAGCAGCTCCGGCGACTGCAGAAGAAGCCGCAGGTGGCTCGGCGTCAGCGGAAGTTCCCGGGACAACAGCAGAGAAACAGGAAGCTGCAGAAAGGCTGCGGTACTGATCAAAGCGATTAAAAAGCCGTAGAGCAGGGTACAGGCCAGGCCGCCCCCGGCAAAAAGATTCTCATTTCGGGGACGGGGCGGCCGGTGCATAAAATGTTCCGGGTCGCCCGGATCCACGCCCAGAGCCAGAGCGGGCAGAGAATCCGTGATCAGGTTAATCCACAGGATATGGGCGGGCTTCAGGGGAGAACCAAAGTTCAGTAAAATGGCGGTCAGCATGGTCAGAATCTCTCCGAAATTGGAGGAGAGCAGAAAAAGGACTGCCTTTTTAATATTTTCATAAATACCGCGGCCTTCGGCAATAGCCCGGGTGATGGTTGCGAAGTTGTCGTCGGTCAGGATGAGATCGGCGGCATTCTTGGCCACATCGGTTCCGGTGATGCCCATGGCTACGCCCACATCAGCTGCCTTCAGAGAGGGAGCGTCATTGACGCCGTCTCCGGTCATGGCCACGATCTCCCCGGCGGCTTTCAGCGCGCGGACGATGCGGACCTTATGCTCGGGGGACACCTGGGCGAAGACCTTCAAATGACGGACAGCATGAGAAAACTCTTTATCGGAAAGGACGTCGATGCCGGGCCCGCTGATACAGTCTGAGGGACGGGAGGCAATCCCAAGCTCCCGGGCAATGACCAGGGCTGTGTCGCTGCGGTCTCCGGTGATCATTAGGGTGCGGACACCTGCCTGGCGAAAGGACTCTACAGCTCTGGCAGCTTCCGGGCGTACGGGATCCATCATTCCGGCCAGCCCCAGAAAGGTCAGATTCTGTTCCGAGGGCCGGGTATCCCCGGTACGCATGGCCAGAGCCAGCACTCGGAGGGCCCGGGCAGAGAGTGTGTAGAGTGCCTCTTCAATGCGTCGTCTGCCGGATAGGCTGAGAGGACGGATCTGACCCATTTCCCAGATGGTATTGCAGCGCTTCAGGATCACATCCGGGGAACCCTTGGTATAGGAAATAGTGCCGTCGTTCTTTTTATGAAGAGTGGTCATCATTTTGCGGCCGGAATCAAAGGCCAGCTCGCCGATGCGGGGGCGTGTCTGTTCCAGCCCGGGGCGTGTCAACTCATAGCGACGGGCCAGATCCAGGAGAGCCAGCTCCGTGGGGTCACCAATACGGCTGTCCCCGTCGGAGACAGCGTCATTGCAGAGGGTAAAGCCCTCCAGAAAGACCTGACTGCGTTCTGGATCCAGTCGGGAGGCCTCCCGGAACTGGCCGTCGGTCCAGCAGGCTGTGACGGTCATGCGGTTCTGGGTCAGGGTGCCGGTCTTGTCAGAGCAGACCACACTGACACAGCCCAGAGTCTCCACACTGGGGAGCCGCTTGACGATGGTATTGACCTTTACCATCCTGGAGACACTGAGGGCCAGTACCATGGTCACAACTGTGGGAAGCCCTTCGGGAACGGCAGCCACAGCCAGGGAAATGGCCGTAATCAGCATTTCCATCAGATCCCGTTTCTGGAGAACGGCGATAACAAAAAGAAGGGCGCAGAGGATCACGGAAAGGATCCCCAGGATGCGGCCCAGGTCAGCCAGACGCCGCTGGAGAGGTGTGGTTTCGCTGGGAGCTTCACTGATAAGACCGGCGATCCGGCCGATTTCCGTATCCATACCGATGGCGGTGACGATCCCTTCGCCCCGACCATAGGTGACGGAGGTGGACATAAAGGCCTGATTGTGGTCTTTTAGATCCTTTTCCACGGGCATGGATTCCCCGGTCAGGGCTGATTCCTCCACCTTCAGGCTGCTGACGGAAATCAGTCGGAGATCCGCGGGAACCTGCCGCCCGGCGTCCAGGCAGACCACATCCCCGGGAATCAGATCTCGGGCGGGGATCTCATGCAGGTGCCCGTTTTCCCGGATGAGAGCCGTGGGACTGGTCAGTTGCTTCAGTGCGTCCAGGGCCCGCTGGGCCTTTCCCTGCTGAATCATGCCCACCGTGCTGTTCAGAAGAATGACCACGCCAATGATGGCTGCATCGTAGACTTCCCCCAGAAGCAGGGAAACGGCCGCGGCCATCATCAGAATAAAGATCAGGGGATCGTTCAGCTGTTCCAGAAAGATCTCCACAGGCGTCTTCCGGCGGCCTTCTATCAGAACATTTTGTCCGCGCGCAGGTGCAGCGGAGCTGGCAGAATATTTCATAGGGCAAGCATCCTTTCCTGTTTGTCTTAGGATATGAAAAAAAGGACAAAGGTATACCTAATTTCGGGGGTTGTCAAGGGTGGGGTGATCGCCTATAATGTAATAGAAACAGTTCAGGCATACTGCTGTGCAGCCAGATTTTATGCTTGCGTAAGAATCTGGCTGCACAGCAGTATGCACTAAGCGCCACGATATGAGCAAAAATAAGCTGTATAGCAGCGGAGTGCTCCGCATATATGCGCGAAATTACGCGAAAGCGGTAACGTTTTTTTGCAAAGGCGCGACTGAACGTACGTCATAATAAAAACAGGAGGATATACGGATTGAACAGAGAAATGGTTATCGTTCTCGACTTCGGCGGCCAGTACAATCAGCTGGTGGCGCGCCGTGTCAGAGAATGTAATGTATACTGCGAAATTTACTCTTACAAGACCGATATCGAGAAGATCAAATCCATGAATCCCAAGGGAATCATCCTGACGGGAGGACCGAACAGCTGCTACGAGCCGGATTCACCGACTTACACGGACGAGCTGTTCAAGCTTGGTATTCCGGTTCTGGGTCTGTGCTACGGCGCTCAGCTCATGAGCCATGTGCTCGGCGGCAAGGTAGAGCGCGCGGACGTAAGAGAGTACGGTAAGACCGAGGTACTCATCGATAAGGCAGCATCTAAGGTATTTGAGGGCGTGAGCCCGAAGACCATCTGCTGGATGAGCCATTTTGACTATATCTCAAAGGTGGCGCCCGGCTTCGAAATCACAGCCCATACCGCAGACTGCCCGGTGGCAGCCGCTGAAAACGAAGCTGAGAAGCTCTACGCCATCCAGTTCCACCCGGAGGTACTGCATACCGCCGAAGGCACAAAGATGATCAACAACTTTGTAAAGAATGTCTGCCAGTGTGCAGGCGACTGGAAGATGGATGCCTTTGTAGAGAACACGATTCAGGATATTCGCGTGAAGGTCGGCGACGGCCGCGTACTGCTGGCTCTGTCCGGCGGCGTGGATTCCTCCGTGGCAGCAGGACTTCTGTCCAGAGCCATCGGCAAGCAGCTGACCTGCGTGTTCGTGGATCACGGTCTTCTTCGTAAAAATGAGGGAGACGAGGTAGAGCAGATTTTTGGCCCCAACGGCCAGTTTGATCTGAACTTTATCCGTGTCAATGCCCAGGAGCGCTACTACAACAAGCTGGCAGGTGTGACCGAGCCGGAGGCAAAGCGTAAGATTATCGGCGAGGAATTCATCCGTATTTTCGAGGAAGAGGCGAAGAAGATCGGAGCTGTGGACTTCCTGGCCCAGGGAACCATCTACCCGGACGTGGTAGAGAGCGGTCTCGGCGGAGAATCCGCCGTCATCAAGTCCCACCACAATGTGGGCGGGCTTCCGGATTTCGTTGATTTCAAGGAAATCATCGAGCCCTTGCGCGACCTGTTCAAGGACGAGGTCCGCAAAGCGGGTCTGGAGCTTGGCCTTCCGGAGAGCCTGGTATTCCGTCAGCCCTTCCCGGGTCCCGGTCTGGGTATCCGTATCATCGGCGAGGTCAACGCCGAGAAGGTACGTATCGTCCAGGACGCTGACTTCATCTACCGGGATGAGGTAGATAAGGCGGCTGCGGCCTACAAGAAGGAGCATGGTGAGAACCCGAAGTGGTTGCCGAATCAGTACTTCGCGGCTCTGACCAATATGCGTTCCGTAGGCGTTATGGGTGACGAGAGAACCTATGATTATGCCGTAGCGTTAAGAGCGGTGAATACCATTGATTTTATGACCGCAGAAGCAGCGGAGATTCCCTTCGCAGTGCTGCAGAGCGTCATGAGCAGAATTATCAATGAAGTGCGGGGAGTGAACAGAGTATTCTATGATCTGACCAGCAAGCCGCCCGGGACGATCGAGTTTGAATAAATCGAGTTGCTTAAAAAAGCCAGTGTTTATGCGGGTTTCAGCGATTTCGATTAGTCTTTTGATAACAAATTGATAACAGTCATAGCAAGTGCCATTATTCTTGTTATCCAGTGGTTTATGGGTAACGGAACAATTAACAGGTGGCTTGCAGACTAAAGTTCGGAGCTTGGCTCTGAACAAATTCCATATTATAAACTAAGCCCTTAGCTGTGGTTAATAACCATAGTTAAGGGCTTTTTTGTCGTTGCCAAAGCATCTGTAGGGAGCTGCCAGTGGCAGGTCCTGTAGGTGCTTATTTATCTTTCAAGTGGTCTTTGAATGCTTCCACGAGAGCGTCACTTAATTCCTGTGATGGAACTTTTGCCCAACGCTGTGTGGTGTCGAACTCTGGATAATGGTAACGCCAGTTATCGTATTCTTCTCTGTTGATTTCTTCGGAAGATAGCTTGTCTGCCTGTTCTTTCCAAGCATACAGCATTTTGAGGAGTTCATATGCTTCTCTGCCTTTGTCCTTGTTGACCTTTAAGCATACCTCTCCGTCTGCTTCACTGACAGTAAGACCGTAAATATCTTCAAGGGTAAACAGAGTGTGCATAAGACCGATATAGCTGTCTATGTCAGGAACATCAAGAGCCTGTGGAGAAACATCAAGCACCTGTGCCAATGCATTTGTAAGGTCTGCTTTCGGTTTGCGTGTACCAGTTTCGTACTGTGCCAAACGCACATCAGCACTCTTTTCTGGAAAACCGATTGCTGTACCGAGATACTTTTGTGTCATACCACGCATTAGTCTGAAAAAATGTATTCTTTCGCTGATAGCCATAATGATACGCTCCTTTTATATTTAGTGAAATAAGTATAGCAGAAATGTTTAGTGGAAGTCAAGAAAAACCGAAACAAAAATGTTTAATATTTTCTTTGCAACCACTTGACAATAGCAAATATGTTTAGTAAAATAAATTACGAATTAAACAAATATGCTTAATGCGACAACTGAATGACCGTCCGAAAAGCCAAACCGCCAAGACCTCGTCGGAGCAAGTTCCGTATCGTTCGCTTGTGTGCAAGCACAAAAGCTCATTCGCTGCACTGCTCCTCCTCTTCCCCAAAAGTCTCCGACTTTTCGGGAACCCCTATACGAGCGAGCGCCTGATGTACTGCGGTGCATTGGGACAGCACAGCGCCTGCCGACAAGCAGGAGTGCCTGTTGGAACTTTAACACGGAGAAAGCGGCAAGCAAAAAATTATTTTAAGAAAGGAAGAAAAAGGATATGGAAAACAGATTTATCCGAGCCGAAGATGTGGCTCAGGAACTAAACGTATCAAAACCTTATGCATATAAACTCATCAGACAATTAAATGAGGAATTGAAAGCAAAGGGCTTTATTACGATTGCAGGGCGTGTAAATCGCCAGTATTTTTACGAAAGGCTCTACGGAGCAGGAAAGGGGGAAATGTAAATGCCGGTATTTAAGAATGAAGATAACGGTACTTGGTATGTGATGGCAAGGTATGTGAACTGGAAAGGGGAACGCAAGCAGAAATGCAAGCGTGGCTTTGCTACCAAACGAGAAGCACAGGAATGGGAAAGAATGTTCAAATTGCAGACTTCTTCAGACCTTGATATGAGTTTTGAAGCCTTTACGGAGCTTTATATCAATGATGTGAAGAACCGTTTGAAGGAAAACACGTGGCTTACCAAAGAGCATATCATACGCACAAAGATACTTCCGTATTTCGGGAAACTGAAAATCAGCGAGATTTCCACAAAGGAGATTATTACTTGGCAGAATGAAATGCTTGCCTATCGTGATGAGAAGAAAAAGCCTTATTCACAGACGTATCTGAAAACGCTGCACAATCAGTTGTCCGCCATTTTCAATCACGCTGTCCGCTACTATGAACTGCGTTCCAATCCTGCGGCAAAGGTGGGAAATATGGGACGTGAGGAACACAAGGAAATGCTGTTCTGGACAAAGGAAGAATACAAGAAATTCTCTTTTGAGATGATGGACAAGCCTGTTTCCTTTTATGCGTTTGAAATGCTTTACTGGTGCGGTATCCGAGAGGGCGAGCTGTTAGCTTTGACTCCGGCAGATTTCAACTTTGATAAGGAAACAGTCACAATCAATAAATCCTATCAGCGTTTGAAAGGGCAGGATGTGATTACTTCTCCGAAAACGAAAAAGAGCAACCGCACGATTAAAATGCCGAAGTTTCTGTGTGAGGAAATGAAAGAATATCTCGGTATGCTTTACGGATTGAAGAAGAAAGACCGTATCTTTACGGTGACGAAAAGCTATCTTCATCACGAGATGGACAGAGGGGCAAAGGCGGCAGGCGTGAAGCGTATCCGCATTCACGATCTCCGTCACAGCCACATTTCACTCTTGATTGATATGGGCTTTTCTGCGGTGGCGATTGCTGACCGAGTTGGTCACGAAAGTATTGATATTACTTATCAGTACGCACACCTCTTTCCGTCAAAGCAGATTGAGATGGCAGAAAAATTAGATGATTTAGGGAAAGGAGATTTTGAAAATGTCAGCTAAGAACAGAGATAACAAAAATCGTTGGAGGAATATCACAGTAGGGTTTCGAGTATCGCCCGAAGAAAACGAACTCATTAACAGAGCTGTAGCTCTATCAGGATTGCCAAAACAGGAGTATTGTTACCGCCGTTGCTTAAATCAGGATGTGGTGGTACAGGGCAATCCGAGAGTGTATAAGGCGTTGAAAACGGAATTTGCCACAGTCCTTGCGGAACTGAAAAGGATTGAAGCAGGAAAAGGTGTGGATGATGAACTGCTGAGTGTAATAGAACTGATTTCCATTATTCTCGGCGGTTTGAAAGGAGAGGATGCGAATGGAGAATAAAAAAGAAATGACTATTCCAAATGTATCTGCGGCAACAGATGCGGAACAGTCACTTTCCAAATGTACTGACAATAGTATAGTCAATCAGGATACGGATTTCAAGGGGTACGAGCAATCTTTTGAAGAAATGCAAAGGGAAATACTCAGACAGTTAGACCCTTCCTATCTGAAAACAGTATCAATGACAACGCTGTATGATACGGTGTTTGAGGTTCAGACACCACTTATCGACGGTCTGCTCCAAAGGGGAACTTACCTTTTCGTAGGTTCCCCGAAAGTGGGAAAGAGCTTTATGATGGCACAGCTTGCCTATCATATCAGCACAGGCACACCGCTTTGGGAGTATAAGGTGCGTAAGGCAACGGTGCTTTATTTTGCCCTTGAAGATGATTACCCACGTTTGCAGAAGCGATTGTTTCAGATGTTCGGTGCAAAGGAGACAGGCAATCTGTATTTCGCAACGGAATGTAAAACGGTCAATGGCGGACTGGAAGAACAGATAAGAGGGTTTATGAGGGAACACCCAGACACAGGCTTGATTATCATAGACACCTTAAAGCGTGTGCGTGAAGCAGGCGGAGCAGATTACAGCTACGCAAGTGATTATGATGTTGTGGCAAGGCTGAAAGCGTTGGCAGACAGTTACAAGGTTTCAATGCTTATTGTTCATCATACACGCAAACAAAAATCGGAAGATATATTCGATATGATTTCAGGCACGAATGGTCTGATGGGTGCGGCAGACGGTGCATTTGTTCTCAGTAAGGACAAGCGTACTTCCAACAATGCCACACTTGATGTTGCTGGCAGAGACCAGCAGGATATGAAAATCCATCTTGTAAGGGACAGCGAGCGATTGGTGTGGAACTTTGCAAAATCGGAAACGGAGATGTGGAAAGAACCGCCCGAACCTCTGCTTGAGAAGATAGCGGATACGCTCTTTTCGGAAAGTGACAGATGGGAAGGAACTGCTTCGGAACTTTGCGAAAGGCTTGCGGTGGATATAAAGCCGAATGTACTTTCTTTAAGGCTCAGTATCAACGCAAGCAGGCTGTTTCGTGATTACGGTATCCGTTATCAGAACAGCCGCACACACGACGGAAGAAAGGTTTCACTTTGGAAAGAAACCGAGCAGACGGCGTGACAAACGGTGTCAAAGGTGTCAATGTTTTTGAGAGCAGCACGCTGTGAAAAACATTGTCACCATCGTCACACTTTGACACCGGATAAAGTTTAGGGGAGTGTGCAGAGAGTGCCTTTTCAAAGGCGGCTCTTTGGTCTCGCCTGCTGGCTCGGTCGGTTCGCAGGCGTGTGTGCCACCGGCACACGCTCACCCCTCGGAGAGCCTTCGGAGAACGCAAAACCTGTTTACAGGTCGCATTTTTGATGGGTGTACCCGTCAAAAGTGCTTTTGCGTTACTTTTGACAAAAGTAACAAAACCTGAGAATGTTGAAATTTACAGATGGGAGATGAAAAAATGCAGAGAACGATAAGTGCAATGGTCGGTAAAGGCTCGGTCAATCACAATAGCCGAAAGTTCCGAGCAGAAAATGTAGACGGAACTCGTACTCATCTCAATATCGACTACTGCAATGAAAATATAAAGACAGTTTATCACGAATTGTTTGATGAAGCATTGGAAAGATACAATGCCAAGCAGATAAGGTCAGACCGAAAGATAAAAGATTATTATGAAAAAATCCGAAGTTCCAAGCAGGAAAAACCGTTCCACGAAATCATTTTACAGGTGGGCGGTAAGGGAAATATGAACGCCGATACGGAAAACGGAGAACTGGCAAAGCAGATTTTAGATGAATACTATCAGGGTTTTCAGGAGCGAAATCCACAGCTTCGGGTGTTCTCGGCTCATCTGCATATGGATGAAGCTACACCACATCTGCACATAGATTTTGTACCTTTTACCACAGGCAGCAAGCGTGGACTTGATACAAGAGTGTCACTAAAGCAGGCTCTTGCAACGCAAGGTTTTAAGGGCGGCAGTCGTGGCGATACGGAGTGGTCGCAATGGATACAGTCCGAAAAAGAACAGCTTGCGGCGGTGATGGAACGTTATGGGATTGAGTGGGAACATTTAGGCACACACGAAAAACATCTTTCTGTTTTGGATTATAAAAAGCAGGAAAGAGAAAAAGAAGTGGCGGCATTAGGTGCGAAAATCGAGCAGAAACAGATTGAATTTGATGTGTTGTCGGAACGAGTATTGAACTATGATAAGGCAAAAGACGAGCTGTCAAATCTTGAAATAGAGCTTGATACTGCACCGAAATATCAGTTGCCAGAACCAGAGAAATTTATGACTGCAAAGGCATATAAAACCAAAATGGCAGAGCCGGTTGTAAGGAAATTGAAGCAACTTGTCAAAACGGTGCTTGCCCGCTGCTTTGAGGGGTGGGACAACTATCATAGGCTGAATACAGCGAATGCACAGTTATACCGCACCAATCAGCGTTTGGAGAAAGTCAATGAAAGATTGACCGAAGAAAACAAAATCCTAAAAGCAGAAAATAAAGATTACAGCCTGCTCCGTAAGGTTTTTGGTCGCAAACAGATAGATGATTTGTTGGAGCAGGCAAGAACAGTTAAAGGTCGCAAGCGTGATAATACACGATCACGATAGACAAAAATCACAGGAGGAAAAGGAAAATGACAAAGACAATTTTTGAAGAAATGGGCGGAACTTATAGACAGGTGGGTGATTATTTATTGCCGAACATCACAGTACCAGCCGAAGAAGAAATAGAGCCGATTGGTTTATGGGGGAAACGACATGCAAGGCATTTAAAGGAACACTATAAAGTGTTATATATGAACCTGCTGACAAGCGGAAAGCTGCATAGTTATCTTGCAGAAGTCGATAAGCAAGCAGAGGATATGTTTCTTCGACTGGTAAAGGAATATGCCGACAGACAAGATGTGACGGAACAATTAAAGAAAGATAATCCCTACGAATGGATTGGAAGAATGAATAATATTCAGGCTTGTGTGAGGGAAGTTGTAGGAACGGAGTTGATTTACACATAAGCGTTTTACGGTATGGTGCTCCTGCGTTTGCTGGAGTGCTGTGGTTGTGGTTGTAAAGAGGTTGTGAAAGATTGAATTTCGTAATGGTTGGATGTATAATTAGGAAGTGAAAATTTTAATTTGCACTTCCATAAGGTGAAATGTATTGACAAAAAAAATACAGTATGATAGTATTGCCATTAGAAGAAAGAAAGGCACATTTTGTGTAAGGTGAGGAAATGATTAATAGATAATTTGATTTAAGTAAGACACATATAGTTATTGAGCCTGTAGAGAATAGGTTTGTTTTGTGTACGCTTAAGTTGGATTATCGCAAGAGGCATTTCCTTTGTTTTCCTTTTGGAAAAGAAATAAGGGGCTATTTAGCGAGTCTATTTTTGCGTATGCAAAAAAGACTCGTTTTTGTGTGTTCAAAATAATAATTGGCTCAGACTTCGAAAAGGAGAAACTTTAATGTTGCAGATAAAAAAATTAAATTTAACACATAAAAAAGACCTGAGAATAATTCTTAATGATTTCAACCTTGTGCTAAATGATGGAGATAAGGCAGTTATTATTGGAGAAGAGGGAAATGGGAAATCGACATTAATGAAGTGGATATACAATCCGTCGCTTGTAGAAAACTATATAGAAGCAGATGGGGAAAGGATAATGGGACACGAACGTCTTGGTTATCTTCCGCAGGAGATGCTCGATGAAGATAAGGAAAAAACAATATACGAATATTTTTCTGAAGAGGAAATATTCTGGGAGAAAACGCCTAAAGAATTGTCTGTTATTGCGGGAAAATTTGGAATGAAAAATGATTTTTTCTACAGTAACCAGACAATGGGTAGTCTTTCAGGAGGCGAAAAAGTCAAGACACAACTTATGAGGCTTTTCATTCGCGATGTTTCTGTGCTGTTGTTGGACGAACCTTCCAATGACATCGACATTGCGACGCTTACATTACTGGAAAAAATCATAAATGACTGGAAGCACATTGTGCTTTTTATTTCACACGATGAAACGCTGATAGAGCGTACTGCCAACATGGTGATACATATCGAGCAGATTATACGAAAAACAAAGGCGAGATATACCGTGGCAAAGCTTCCCTATAGACGCTATGTGGAAGAACGGCTTCATAAATTTGAAATCCAAAAACAGCGGGCACTGAGTGACCGTAGGGAGAAAAAGATTCGCGATGAAAAATATCAAAGAGTTATGCAGAGTGTACAAGGTGCATTAAGAAGTTGTACCAGACAAGCACCGTCTGTTGCCAAAAACTTAAAGGACAAAATGCATACGGTTAAGGCAATGGAACGAAGATTTGAAAAAGAAGATGAAAATATGACTCAGATGCCGGAACAGGAAGAAGCAATCTTTGTCAAATTAGGGGATGAAAACTCACACATTCCCGCAGGAAAAACGGTCATAGAATATGAACTTTCAAAGCTTGTGACTCCGGATGGCAAAAGAATTTTAGCAGAAGGAATTCATTTAAAAATAAAAGGTTCAGAAAAAATCTGTATGATAGGAGCCAACGGGGCAGGAAAAACGACTCTTCTAAAAAAGATAGCGGAAGAACTCCTAAATCGGAATGACATTAAAGCAGAATATATGCCTCAAACTTATGAAGACCTGCTGGATTTGGATGTTACACCGGTTGATTACCTTGATAAAACAGGAGATAAAGAAGAGCGTACAAGAATTAGAACATACCTTGGTTCACTTAAATACACACCAGATGAAATGGAGCATCCGATTCGGGAGTTATCAGGCGGACAAAAGGCGAAAGTGCTTCTCTTGAGGATGAGCTTAAGTGGTGCAAATGTTCTTATTCTGGATGAACCGACAAGAAATTTTTCACCATTGTCCGGTCCGGTAATAAGAAAAATGCTCCGAGAATTTCCGGGGGCTGTCATTAGCATTTCTCACGATAGAAAGTATATTGAAGAGGTGTGCGATAAAATATATCAGCTAAATCCTAATGGATTACAGCTAATTGGTGATTGATAACAAAAAGGATGAAAGACTGACAAATTTCAGGCTTTTAGTGAGTTGGAAAGCATACAAAGATTTGAATTTGGAGGATAGATTATGGTACGTACAGAAGATGCATGTGAAATTATAAAATATGCTTTGCAAAACGAAATTAAAGTATATTTAGATGGCGGATGGGGTGTTGATGCACTTCTTAAAAGAGAATCAAGAATACACAATGATATTGATTTGTTTGTTGAACTGAAACATTATCATGATTATATTTATGTGATTAAGCAGCATGGATTTGAGGAAGTAAATACTGATTATACAACGGATGGTCATACTGTCTGGAAAGATGATAAACAAAGAATCATTGATTTACATTGTTTTGAATTTACAGATGACGGAATTGTTTATGAGGGAGATATATTTCCATCAAAAACTTTTTCCGGTATTGGAAAAGTTGGAGATATAACTGTTTCTTGTATTGAACCATTGAGTCAGGTAATGCTTCATTTGGGATATGAACACGATAAAAATGATGTGCATGATGTGATGCTGTTGTGTGAAACATTTCAAATAGCAATACCAGATGAATATAAGGAAAAGTAAAATTTCAGTTTTGTGTTGAATCTCTAAGCAAAATAGCTTATAATTTGACATGCTACATATAGTTATTATCCACAGTTATCGAGTAGGTGTTATCAATGCCGATAACAAAATGATAACATTAGCTCGTATAGGCAGGATAATATGGATATATCAAATAATCAAAAGAACGAGAAACATTACAGAGAATAATTCCTAAACAAAAAGCGTTAGTCTTTGTAGAGTTCGAATAACGGATTAAAATGCCGAAAGCCTGTATTTATGCGGGTTTCCGGCATTTGTTTTATCAAATGGCTCTAGTTTGGCTCTATTTGTGGGCGGAGTAATATATAATTATTGCAGAACAGATGCAAACAGCCATAGCAGAGAACAGCCGGACGGCACTTGACCAGAATGAATATGAAAGAAGATATGCCGACCTTGCAGAAAGGTACAATACCATCAAATCAGAGTATGACAAGATTTCAGAACAGATTGAAAGCAAAAAGGCTCAGAGAGAATTATTCAAGGGATTCATCCGGGCATTGGAAAAGCAGGGTGCTGTGTTAGAAGAATTCGATGAGGGACTTTGGAGCAGTCTGGTGCAGGAAGTGGTGGTAAAGTCAAAGGATGATATACTATTCATCTTTAAGAACGGATTTAAGATAAAGACGAGATAAATTAAATCCTGATTTGACACATATTGTAATAGAAGAAAAAATCCAGAAATTTGATTATAAAAGGTCAGATTCGTCAGTAACCATCGGGCTTGGCGGGTTTGATCTTTTATATTGCAGAAATATGACATAAAATGGATATGCTAATCTGCCGATATAAGGTATAATAGGTGTGTATTATTGAGATTGAAGATATAATACTAGGAGAAATGCCTATGAGAGAATTGAGTAGTATCAGAATATTTCCATTATCTATGTTTGATTTTGAAACAGAATATATTGCAAAGTTAGAGATTGCAAATGGGTTGGAAAGTGGTAATCTTATTTCAAATTTATATTTTAATTCATATTCGATAATGGATGTTTGTAGAAAAAATCTATTTTTGTTTCAGTATAAAGGGAAAATTATAGGAAAGGCGATTGTCGACTTAAAATGGGAAGAAAGAGGATGGGGAAGAGAAGCCTTTTATTACCTAGAGGACATTATGGTCTTTGAAGACCCAATTACAAAATTTGATATTCAGAAAATTTGGAAAGATTTTAAGAAGTTTAACTCTGTTGCACAAAATGTTCCAGAGATGTATATGGATGCAATAAACAAATTATGTGAAGAAAGGGAAAAAGCACACATTCCCATATTGGGAAGTAACGAATCGTTTGTTATTAATAAGGCGGAAGGAAACAGGATTGAGTTTTATACCACAAGATATGAGAGGGTTTTAAAATATAGAGAAGCGGCAATAAAAATACACGGAACGAAATGTCAAATTTGTGGTTTTGATTTTAAGAATAAGTATGGATACATTGGGGAAAATTATATCGAGGTACATCATAAAAAGCCATTATTCTCGCTAGACGAAAAATTGATTCCTAATCCAGAAACGGATCTTGTAACAATATGTTCCAATTGTCATAGGATGATTCATAGAAAGAAAAATGACATAATAACACCAGAGAAACTAAAGAAAATAATAGAAGAGCAAAATATTAATAATATAAAAAGCACGTAAGAGATGTCAGGTGCAGGTGAATATAAAAATTTTATTATAAAAGGTCAGATTCGTCAGTAACCATCGGGCTTGACGGGCTTGATCTTTTATATTGCCAAAATATGACATAAAATGGATATTCGAATCCACCGATATAAAGTATAATAGTCAATGATTGATGGCATAAAATGAAAGGTAAAGAGACAAATGGTTGAAAATATTCTTGGAAAAAATATAAAACATATGAGAACGCTACATGGAGAAACTTTAGATGAATTGGGAAACGTTATTCGTGCATCAAAAAGTACGGTTCAAGGATATGAGAAGGGAAGACGTATACCAGATATTGCTACCATAAAAATAATTGCCGAATATTACGGAAAAACAGTTGATGAGATGATTAATAATAAATTATATGAATATGCAGAATTTGATTCCACTAAAGCAGTAAATATGGATGAAATGATAGATGCATTTTTATATATACTGCCTGTTATTGAGACTGATGAAGCCTGCAAGAACGAATCATTTTTGAAGGGTGTTACTGAAATAAAAAACATGATAGATGCATTTCGACATGGTACAGAAGTACAAGGCTTAATTATTTCAGAAATTGTTGATTACTTTATATCAGCAGTAGAGGATAACGTCATTGAGGCTGCTGCTAATATTATTTGGTGCGTATTTTTCATATGGACACAGCAGTACACAGATTTAGAGAAAATGCGAAAACTTCAAACCCGTATATGTAATGGGGAAACTGACTTAAAAGAGTTAAGATATGAATATCAAAAAGATGCAAAAAAGACATCAGCAAAAAAGAAAGACTTTATTTGTGAAATTGATAATTTGCTAATTGAACTGATTAGTGAACTTAAATTAACTGAGCAATGGTCACAACTTGGTGATTATTATTTAGCATTGAGATATGTTTTAGGATTAATTGATACAGGATATTCGGATGAGATGAACCAAATTATAGGAACGCAGATGCTCATAGCCTTTTCTCAAGTAGGAAATAAATATTCTTTAGATTTTTTTGAAACAAGCGACAGTATGTGATCTTTTTATGTATGCAATTTGCGGACTTTGTTTTGTTGATTACTTTTCTGATTGGGATTATGCTTTTCTTAACAAAACAAGAAAGGTGGTTCATATGAAGGAAGATATTATTAAATTTGGAACACAAGAAGTAGGTAAGGAATTATGCAAAAATGCGAGTATTCATTTTTCACTTGAGGGTTGGCCGTGTGCAGTAGCCTTTATTGGTTTGGGGGTTGCATATGTTATGACTATTAAGATTAAGTGCGATGCACAGACAAAACAGTTAAATAATACTGATGCAAAAAGAATAGAAAAAGTGGCATAAATGTGATGTGTTTTGAGTGTATTTACAAAGGGGGTTCAAATGAACCCCCTTTTGAACACCCCTAGGGAAATAATAGTTAAATTGTATCAAGTTCAGTGTTCCAACGAACCAATACTCCTGTGGGTATTATCCGTATTGTGACATATGCTACTGTACATTATCAAAGAACTAAAATACTAATAAAAAGCATTGTAAGTAATAAAGATGGGTGGCGTTTATGTGTAAGCATAAAGTTCATTTGTATGAAACAAAATCCCGAAGGAATTATATATACTCTTGCATAAGCATTAGTTCTTATGTTAGGATACTATCTAAGGAAAGTACCCATGACAGGGCGTTAAGCGTCCGGGGGGGGACGCTTGTTTAGCGCCGACCGGAGCGGAGCGTAGAGGTAGCCTCCCGAGTTTTATGATACCGGGCAACCGGAATACATAGGAAGGGGTGCTAGGTGCCAGTGGCACCTGTTTAGCACCGACCGAAACGGAGTGTAGACGTGGCGCCGATGACGGCTTATGAGATCATTTCGATTTTTAGCATTGCTGATGTCCTTTGGAAGCTTGATTGTAGCGTTGCTTGCCTTTCTCGATAAGAGAAACGAGAGTATGAGAAAATCTCTGTAAATAAGATTCTTCTATGATAATTAAGAGCGATAAGCTTGTGAATCAGGCTTGTCATTCTTGCTTTATATATAACAGTTGCTTACGGGCATGTCAAGAGCAGGCGGTTTCCCGCCTGTCTTCTTAACCCTTCTTTTGCTTACTCGGGTAAGCGTCCTTCGTACATAATGCCCAGTTCTCCATAAACCTGAGCCCAATCACGGATGGTGGTAGTCCATTTTTTCGTAGCCTCAAAAGTAGCCAGATACAAGGCCTTTAACAGGGCGGTATCGCTTGGAAATACGCTTCTCTGACGGTTCAGCTTCCGGTATGTGGAGTTTAGTGATTCGATCGCATTGGTTGTATAAATGACCTTCCGGACAGTGGTTGAAAATTTAAAAATTGGAGAAACAGCATCCCAGTTGTCTTTCCAGCGTTTCATGGAATTCGGGTATTTCGGAGTCCATTTTTCAGTTACACGTTCCAAGGCAGCCAGAGCCTTCTGCTCATCAGCGGCCTGATAGATGGTTTTTAAATCTGCAGCAAAGGCTTTTCTGTCCTTGTCCGGAACGTATTTCAGGGTGTTTCTTACCTGATGGACAATACACCTCTGGTATTCTGTTTTGGGAAACGCAGCTGAAATCGCTTCTTTAATGCCTGTAAGGCCATCGGCACAGATGATCAGGATATCTTTTACTCCGCGATTTTTCAGTTCGTTCAGGACTGACAGCCAGTATTTCGCACTTTCATTGTCACCAATCGTAATCGTCAGGACTTCCTTTTTCCCCTCCGCATTAATGCCAAGTATAACATAGGCTGCAAGCTTACGAATGACTCCATTATCCCGCACAGAATAGTGGATCGCATCGATGTAAAGGATTGGATATACCTCATCCAATGGGCGGTTCTGCCAATCTTCAATCTGAGGAAGTATCTTATCCGTCACATCGGATATGAAACTTTCTGATGTTTCAAAACCATAGATATCTTCAATCGTTTCCGAGATCTGGCGAGTGGTCATTCCTTTGGCATACATAGAGATGATCTTCTGATCAATATCAGAAATATCTTTCTGACGCTTTTTCACCACCTGTGGTTCAAAGGTCGATTTCCGATCCTGTGGGACCTCGATTTCCATAGAGCCATATCGGCTGTTTACCTGCTTGCGTTTATAACCGTTACGATAATCATCATTGTCAGAACGCTGGGATTTCTCATATCCAAGATGGTCATCCATTTCAGCCTAAATCATTTCTTTAATGGTGCCGCCCAGAAGATCTTTGAGTGCATCCTGGATATCTTCTGCGGTCTCGATATCGTATTCTTCGAGAAGCTGGCGGATGATGTTCCTTTTTCCTTCAGTCATTTCAACTCTGTGAACTGGTTTCTTTTGTTTTGCCATAGTAAAAGGCCCTCCTAATGATATTTATTGTATCATAGAAGGACCTTACTTAGGTTATTTTACAGAAAAAGTTTCATAGGCTCAAAACCATCATTCCGCTCAGACAGATATCAATTTACTGTAGTAATGCCGAACCTGAACTACGATGTCCCTCAAGATGTCCCTCAAGATGTCCCTCAAGATGTCCCTCAAGACAAGTTAGATGTTCAGATTGTGGACTTAATCCGTAAGGACAGAAAAATAAGTACAGAAAAGATGGCAATTGTATTAGGTGTAAGTTCTAAAACAATTAAACGCCATATAAAGAAAATGAATAATGTATGTTATGTTGGACGTGGTTTTAGCGGACACTGGGAAATCACGGATGATGAGTAATTCGTCACAAAAGACAATATGGATGACATTGTTAGCGGATGAGAAAGTGTTTCTTTCAGAAGCAGATAAGCTGTAACAGTGAAAGTTGGTGATATTATGCCTGATAAACTCACGAATAGTAAATTATATTTGTTTTTGTATACAATGAAAGAGTATCAAAGGTTTTCCGGGGAACTCTGTAGTCATGAATTAACAGCTGATTATGATGCTGAATCATATGTTCAGATTAATACCAAATTGATTTTACTACGCAAGTATGGAAGTAAAGGAGAACCTGTATTTATCGAAGAAATCTTGGATGAAATGAAGAAAACATATCCGCATAAAAGCGAAGAGGCAAGCAAGATTTTAAACGAATATCATGAAATCATTAATATGCAAATTGAACAGATATTGGCAGACGGAACAAAACTTAATCTATATCAAACAATAGAGGATGTTATGTATGGTTTATATTTGCATGCGGATGCGAATAGAATTCAAAGATTAGTGCAAACAGATGAACAGTTACGTTTTACCTGTATAAGGAAGTATGTTGAAGACTTTGAAAAAGTGTTATTTAAAATAATCAAATGTCTCAGGGAATGTGGGTTGGATGTAGAAGAAATACATAAAGAACATGCTAGCATAATTGCGTTTGGAAATCAGAGCGAAAGTCAGAATGTTGTTAATTCGCCATTTTGGTCAAATATGTATGGACACGATGCTGATGACGAAGAATTAAAACAGATATATGGACAATTAGTATCTGAGGATATTGAAATTTTAATTCGATGCAATATTTTTTTGGAAGAATTAAAAAAAGACGTTATTTCTGTAGATTTATTGGACAAATTAATTTTTCCATCTACGAAAAAGGATTGGAAAGATTATTCTGAAGCAAGAGAATTCTTTTTAGGAATAAAGAATCCTGGAATTAGTTCCAAGGTACGTTATAATGAACAACATACAATGGCATATGTTAGAATTCATCCTAATGTTGAAGATGCTTTTGTAATAAATTCGCCACATATCATAAAAGATATTTATGAAATATCGTTGGTTAAAGATCATGGTATGGTAGAATGGAAGATATATTCGTTGGGCGGTCACTTAGATTCTTACATAATTGAGAAATAGGAAATATTGATAATGGATTTGAATAAAGTACAAGTGGCTGCATTGCGTTTGATGCAATCAGATGCACGCTTTTTATATACTTTGGTGGATATACATAAAAATGCAGAAAATATAACCAGTAATTACATAATGATGTGTCAACCATATATAGGTATTTTTGTGGATGGAGCTGAGCAATGGTGCAAAAAAGTTGGATTAGTCCCACCTTCTTTTACTGCAGAAGAAAAAGTGTATTATACAGCACTAAGGCAAGGACACAAATTATTTGAAAAGAAGTATTTGGATTATTCTAAGATGCTGAATGAAAAATTCAAAGAGAGTGATAAATATTATTATGATAAAAGAACAACAATAGAGAAAATTCTTGGTTATTATAATGTTGGAACGGACTTGTGCAATGGCGAATTTTGTGGAAATACAATTATATGTGCATTACATACACCCATTAAAACGATTGGAAATGAGCAGGTTGGAAATATGATAAAGGGAATGAGCGTTATAGCGGGGAAGCTATCAGCGTATTTGGGTTGCACTGAGAATTTACCATATAAGTATAATGATTGCTTAAATGTTACTTATAAAGATTTCCATTTTTACAAGGATTGTCCTCTAAAACTGAGGACAAGTTTAGGGTTTGAATTATTCACCATTCTCTGTATTGTAAATTATGTAACAGTATTTATTGAAAAATATTTCATTGAAGAAATACCTCAAAAGTTTAAATTTGCTTATTTGCAGTATTATTACTTGTGTGATTTTATAAAGGAATTTAGCGTGGCAAATAATATTGGAATAGGATTGAATAGTTCCCTGAAAAATAGGGGTATTCGGAACTGTCTTGCACATTACGGTTTAGGTCAGTTTCTGAGTGAAGATGATGTTATTGAGGATGATGTACTAAAAGGATTAACATATAAGGCATTTGGTATGGATTACAATTCAACAAAAGAACACTTATTTGAGTATTTAAGGGAACTGACGGAACAAATTAAATATGTGATTTTTTAGTTATCCTCATTCAACTATAAATGGTGCAATCCTGTTCGAAAAAATGTGCGCTGAGAAAGCTATAGAAACTAATATTATTACAAATGGACGAAAGCTTTCTTTGGGATAGAGGATATTGGAGACATGTGTTGTTTGTTGCTACAGAGAGTAAAACAACTTGAATTTAAAGAAGAAAAACAGAGCTTTTGGAAATTTAATATAGTTATGGTGTGATTGAAAAGGAGAGTTATGTTTTGAATGAATTTGAACAGATATATAATATTAAGATGGAAATTGATCAGAATATAAGTAAGCATAGGTTATTTTTGTTAAGCAAAGAGGATGCTATAAATACTGTATTTGAAAAATTAGGAGTTTTATTTAGACTGATATTATCTGCATCTCATAATAATGTTATGGAATATATCAAGGAAAAAGTAAAAACTAATGCAGTAAATATAAGCGAAATTGACTTTATACAAGAATCTCTAAAATGGATATGCAGATGGTCATCTAAATATTGTGCTGAACAGAGTGAAAATAAAGTAAAAATATCGGCAGAAGAAATTTATGAATTGATGGGGATGGCATATTCATATGAACAATTTTATAGAATGTGGCAATTACATAATAAACAGATTGTAAAATTCAGGCAATTTGGCAATAAGTTAGAGTTTACGTATTGTAACGAAGAAACATATATGGTGCATGTTGCATATGATACATACATTAGAAAACAAGATGAGTATAAAGAACTGCAAAATGTATTAGCTTCTAGTTGTAAAAAAAAGGATTTGGAATTGATCGAACAGGTACATAAATCAGATTTTGAGTTAGGAATAAATTTTATATTTGATGGATTTGATTTAAATGATTATGAAATATTTTCTACAGCATTAAGTAATTATATTATGATGAAAATTACAAATAGTAATCTTATTATTCCAGGGATAGAGGGAATAATCAAGTTAAGAAAGGAAGAGTGGATCGAATTAATTGGTTCATTATGTGATTTGGGAAGGAAAAAAATTGTTAGTATCATTGAGTTCTTCACATATAATTATGAAGATATAAATGCAGATTTATCATTAACATATTTTTTGCCATCTAAAGATAATTTTTTGTTATTATCAGAAGGAATATTTAATATTCAGAGACCGGCGGTGAATGCCTTGAGAATACTTGCTAAAAGACAAAATAAAGCATATGAGAAAGAGCAGAACAGATTTGAAGATATTCAAAAGAAAAAATAATTGATAAAATAAATAGTAAATATTTAGTTGCTAAAAATATAACTAGAGAACAACAAATTAGACCTGGAATGGATGCTATAGTATATGATAAAGAAAAAAAGCATTTACAGGTTATAGAATTGAAATATAAGCTTCCGATTGAATCAACAAGTGATTTAATAAATTTAGATGCTATGCTAAACAAGGCATATAATCAGATAAAAATAGCTGAGGAAATGGTAGAAGAAAACAAAACTTTCATTTTAGAGGAATACTTTGGTGAGAGTTTCAAAGGAATTATTCCTGATTTTGTTGATTATTTTGTTATAACAAATTATTCAGTAGGAACAGGCAGAAACTGTATTTTGCCATCGCCAATTATTTTAGAAAGTCATTATTTAAGTATGATGAAGTTGAATAACGGAATGTATAATGTTCATTATGCTTTGTCTGATAATGGAAAAGGGTATATACAGCATGTTGAAAAAAGATATGCGAGATATTTGTTGAGTGGATATAAAATTATGGTTCCGGAGTATTTATTCAAAATAAATGCCCCAAGGCTATAAATAGCCCTTAGGGAGGGGTTTAACTAAACCAATTCATAGCATCCACATAATCCTGCAATCCGCTTTCCTTCAATGCCAGTTTGGCGTATAGCAGAGGCGTTTCCTCTGCCAGCCAGTATAGATATACAATATCAGTCAGATCATCAAAGATAACGGAGGAATTACATTCCTTGCAAGGGATAACGAGAATGGAGTTCTCTCCAGTATTGACGATAATAGAGTCTGTGGCAGGTTCATACATACCGAACCGGAAATTAAGATTGTTATTCATGGCAGTCTCCTTCCCCCAGATACTTTGCACCATCCAGCAGGTCGATAATAGCTGTTAGCATATTAGTGTATTCGATCTGTAATTCATTAATGGCTTCCGATGAAGGAAGAGTATCGGGAGTGCAGTCTGATGAGGTAAATGCCTTTTGCATTTCAAGTAATTGCAGATAAAATGCATTCACAGTTTGCACCAGAGGATAGATGGTTTCTTTCTTGCCAACAACACAGAGGCGGTTATAGATGCAGGAACGGATGAAGTAATCTTTCTTCATCATTCCGCTGGCAAGAATCAGGGCTTCGATTTGTTTTCGTTCAGCGTCAGTAATTCTAAAGCTGATAGTTGGATTTTTATGTTGATTGCTCATGGTTATGCTCCTTTCGATTTTGCTGTGGCAGCAGGCGTAATAGATAACTTGACAGCCACAGGAATTTATTCGTTGTGAGTAATAAAAAAAGTAGATTATATCAAGCCGATGGAAAACTTTAGGTGCAGATACTGCAACTAATTTGCTACTAAAAGTATTAAAAACAATGTGAAAAGAGCGATATTATGCGAAATAGAAGTGCCCAAAATGCAGGAAATATCAGCATTTATGAGTTGTCGATAAAAACCTCGGGAAGAGTTTGAATAACGGATTAAAATGCCGAAAGCCAGTATTTATGCGGGTTTTCGGCATTTGTTTTATCAAATGGCTCTAGTTTGGCTCTATTTGTGGGGAGAGTAATATATAATAGAATTTATATTTTATATAGTGAATTGAGTTGGGTTAAGTGAATTTCCAAACAGAATGGTTGGATGGCACATGATGAAGAATATGATGCAATTATGGGCGGTATAAAGGACAAAAAAGAAAAGCAAATTTAATAGTAAAAGTTTGGATTTGTTGGCTGTAATTGAAAAAAATATATACTCTTGCAGAAGTATTAGTTCTTATGTTAGGATACTATCTAAGGAAAGTACCCATGACAGGGTGGTAGCCTCCCGAGTTTTATGATACCGGTCTACCGGAATACATAGGAAGGGAGGTGGCGCCGATGACGGCTTATGAGATCATTTCGACTTTCATTGGGATATTAGCATTGCTGATGTCACATCTTAAGACAGGCGGCTGGCCGCCTGTCTTAGACTATGTTTTTACTTATTCTGGAAGTCGTCCTTCGTACATGATACTCAACTCCCCATAGACCTGGCCCCAGTCCCGGATGGTAGTTGTCCATTTCTTAGTAGCCTCGAAAGTGGCCAGATATAAGGCTTTTAACAGCGCTGTATCACTTGGAAATACGCTTCTCTGGCGATTCAGTTTCCGGTATGTGGAGTTCAGTGATTCTATCGCATTTGTTGTATAAATGACCTTCCGGACAGTGGTTGAAAACTTAAAAATTGGAGAAACAGCATCCCAGTTGTCCTTCCAGCGTTTCATGGAATTCGGATATTTCGGACTCCATTTTTCTGTCACACGGTCTAAAGCAGCCAGAGCCTTCTGCTCATCAGCAGCCTGATAGATGGTTTTTAAATCTGTAGCGAAAGCTTTCCTGTCTTTATCCGGAACGTATTTCAGCGTATTTCTTACCTGATGGACAATACACCTCTGATATTCTGTCTTTGGAAATGCCGCCGAAATCGCTTCCTTAATGCCTGTAAGGCCGTCTGCACAGATAATCAGGATATCTTTAACCCCTCGATTTTTTAGTTCATTTAAGACAGAAAGCCAGTATTTCGCACTTTCATTGTCACCAATCGTGATGGTCAATACTTCCTTTTTGCCCTCTGTGTTAATCCCCAGAATTACATAGGCTGCAAGTTTACGAATCACTCCGTTGTCCCGCACAGAATAGTGGATAGCATCAATGTAAAGAATCGGATATACGTCATCCAGCGGCCGATTCTGCCAGTCTTCAATCTGCGGAAGTATCTTATCTGTTACATCAGAAATAAAACTTTCAGACGTTTCAAAGCCATAGATATCTTCAATTGTTTCCGAAATTTGACGTGTAGTCATTCCTTTGGCATACATGGAGATAATCTTCTGGTCAATGTCGGAGATATCTTTCTGCCGTTTTTTGACAACCTGTGGTTCAAAGGTTGATTTTCGATCCTGTGGTACTTCGATTTCCATAGAACCATACCGGCTGTTTACCTGCTTGCGCTTATAGCCGTTTCGATAATCGTCGTTGTCAGAACGCTCGGATTTCTCATATCCGAGATGATCATCCATTTCTGCCTCCATCATTTCCTTGATGGTGCCACCAAGGAGATCTTTAAGAGCATCCTGGATATCTTCAGCAGTCTCAATGTCGTATTCTTCGAGAAGCTGACGAATGATATTTCTTTTTCCATCGGTCATTTGTACTCTGTGTACAGGTTTCTTTTGTCTTGCCATAATAAAAGGCCCTCCTAATGATATTTATTTTATCATAGAAGGACCTTGTGATGGTTATTTTACAGAAAAAGTTTCATAGACTCGCAAGCTGATTTGACCATAAACTTAAAATTTTTACGACTCTTCATTTTAGAGTCCACTCCATTACATATTCTTTTTCGCCAGTGAATTCATCCAGCCGTTCAGACTGAATTGTGAATCCTTCTCTTTGATAAAAAGACATTGCCCTGCCATTTTTCTGATACACGCTTAGCTGTAATCTGACTTTTTTGTTCTTGATATAATCCAGCAAAGCTTTGCCTATACCATGGGACTGCATTTTGCTGGAAACAAAAATACCTTCTATATATTTATCCTGTACACCTACAAAGCCTTGAATTATTTTATTATCTTCATACACATAAACTTCTGCCTGTGGCAGCATTTTCTTCACGGCTTCATAATTACCGATCCAATATTGTTCAGAAATAAAATCATGTGCTTCCAGATTCGTCTTTAACCATATATCCGCAACCCTATTTATATCTACTTTCTGCAGCCTTCTAATCATAACAATTATCCTCCATCAAATTCGTATGCTGCCCATTTCCTTTCGCTAAGGGCGTCGCCCTCTGAGACGTCAGCACATTAGTCGCCCCGCGTACATCCATCCCATTATCATCCGGGGTATGCCAGCCCGATAGATGTAGGGAAAACCGCCTGGTCAGCGGATCTTCCGGTCTTTCCGGTGGTGCTGCATATTGGAGAATAGGAGGCATAAAGTCCTTGAGCGGCGTAAATGCGTCCTCCAGGCCGATGCGCGTTGCCGACCTTGTTATTGAATCCGAGAAATTCCGTATATCTCCACGGTTTCGTGATATTTCCCTCCTCAAACATTTGGAAGTGTCTTTTAAGAGCTTCGCGGTGCGGTTAATGTTGCCGTGCTGATTTACCGGGGGATTGCTGGCCAGATTAAAAAATCCCCTGATGGCAGGTGCGAAGACTGTCATATTTCGTCATTTGAAGACCGCGCTCGGCGCCGATCCAGAGGAATACGGGAAGCCGTTGCGCACATGGGCGTAGATGATACAGCGCCCGCCGCAGTTGTTTCGCCCGGCGGTGGGAATGATTTTGATTTCACGCATGGGATGCAGGACCTTTCTCCGAAAAACATCTAACAGAGAGTATAACATAATCGGAAAAGATTCGCGACAGGAAATCAGAATCCCTGGGAAAAAATATATAATATATTAAACCTATTGACATAGTAGGAATATAAGTATATGATAAAAAAATACAAATTTAAAAGAACGGAACAGGTGAAAAATATGAGCGATATTTCCAGAGAAGAGGCATTTACCTTATTAAAAAAGTACAATCAGGATCCCTTTCACATCCAGCATGCGCTGACCGTAGAAGCCGTGATGAAATGGTACGCGCGGGAGCTGGGCTACGGCGCTGAAGAAGAGCACTGGGGCATTGTAGGTCTGTTGCACGACATTGATTTTGAATTGTATCCGGCGGAGCATTGTCTGAAAGCGCCGGAGCTTCTGCGGGAGGGCGGCGTGTCGGAGGATATTATTCATGCGGTCGTTTCCCATGGTTATGGTATCACCATCGAGTGCGGCGTCACCCTGGATGTGGAGCCGGTACATGAGATGGAAAAGGTGCTGTACGCGGCGGACGAGCTGACCGGTCTTATCTGGGCGGCTGCATTGATGCGTCCTTCTAAGAGTACCAGGGATATGGAATTGAAATCCCTGAAGAAGAAATACAAGAGTAAGGGCTTCGCCGTAGGCTGCTCCAGAGAGGTCATCGAGCGGGGGGCGGAGCAGCTTGGCTGGCCGCTGGAAAAGCTGCTGACCATGACGCTTCAGGCCATGTCCGACAGCGAGGACGAGATCAACCGGGAACTGGAAGCGGAGTAGAAGCCGGATCAGATACAGACATGAGGAGAGCAGGATATGGCATACGCAATTGACACACGATGTATTCACGGAGAGGAACACGGAAATCCGGATTACAATCACGCAATCAGTTATCCGATTTACCAGACGGCTTCCTTTTCCCATCTGACGCCTGGGCACAATCCCAACGGTTTTGATTATTCCCGGGAATCCAATCCCACAAGGGCGTACCTGGAGGAGACGCTAAGTTCTCTGGAGGGCGCTCGGGATACCATTGCTTTTTCATCCGGAATGGCGGCGATTTCCGCAGTGTTTGAGTATTTTCGACCGGGTGACCATATCATCTGCGGGGAAGATCTGTACGGAGGCGCGGTAAGACTCATCGAGCAGGTTTGCCGGAAAAATGGCTACGAGGTGGAATTTGCGGATACCACGGATCCGGATGTGCTGAAAGCGGCATTGAAGGAAAATACGAAGGCAATTTATTTTGAGACGCCGACAAATCCGATGATGCGGATCACGGATATTGCGGCGGTGGCAGAGCTTGCGCATCGGGCGGGGGCGCTGGTGATCGTGGACAATACCTTTATGACGCCTTATTTTCAAAATCCTCTGAAAGAGGGCGCGGATGTGGTCGTACATTCCGGCACCAAATATCTTGCCGGGCATAACGATTCGGTCTGCGGCTTCCTGTGCAGTGGAAGTGCTGAGCTGGCCGACCGGTTCCGGCTTCTGTCGAAGACCACAGGTGCGGCTCTGGGCCCATTTGAAAGCTGGCTTTGCCTGCGGGGACTGAAAACACTGGCCCTCCGTATGGAGCGTCATAAAAGCAACGCGGAGGCGGTCAGCCGGTGGCTGCGGGAGCAGAGTATGGTTACCAATGTGTATTATGCGGGAAGCGGCATGATTTCCTTTACGGTAACGTCTCCGGAAATCGCGGTGGCGATTCTGAAAAATATTCGTCTGATTACCTTTGCAGAAAGCCTGGGCGGAACGGAAAGTCTGTTGACCTATCCGGCAGTGCAGACCCATCCGGATGTGCCTCGGAAACAGAGGGAGAAGCTTGGAATTACCGATACGTTGCTCCGGCTGTCCGTGGGAATCGAGAACCCGGACGATATCATAGCGGATCTGAGACAGGCGTTTGAAAATACGGAAAAGTAAAGGAAAAAAATATGGCGGAGAGAAACCTGAATTTTGATGAAAAAATAAACCGAAAGGGCACGAAATGCCTGAAATATGATTTCGCGGTGAAGCGGGGATATCCCGAGGATGTGCTGCCTTTATGGGTGGCGGATATGGATTTCCGGACCACCTCTTATGTGGAAGACGCGCTTACCGAGCTGGCGCACCATAATATCTATGGCTATACGAATACCCAGATCGGAGACGGTTTTTTCGAGGCCGTGTCAGGCTGGATGAAACGGCACCACGACTGGGAGATCCGGCCGGAATGGCACGTGAAGACGCCGGGCGTGTGCGTGGCTATCGCAAATGCCATTCGGGCAGTGACGGAGCCGGACGACGCTGTGCTGATTAACCAGCCGGTTTATTATCCTTTCAGTAATATTATTCTGCAAAACGGAAGAAAACGGGTCAGCTCCGATCTGGTGTGTGGAGAAGATGGCAGCTATACCATTGATTTTCAGGATTTTGAGCAGAAAATTGTAGAGAATCAGGTGAAGCTTTTCATTCTGTGCAACCCGCACAATCCAGTGGGACGGGTGTGGACGAAGGAGGAGCTGCTGCGCATCGGAACCATTTGTCGGGAGCATCAGGTGCTGGTGTTCAGCGATGAGATTCATTTCGATTTTATCTGGAGCGGGGAGCATCACGTTTTTCAGGAAGTGGATCCCGCCTTCCGGGAGTTTACGATGACGGCGACGGCCCCCAGCAAAACCTTCAATCTGGCCGGGCTGCAGCAGTCGAATATTTTTATTCCCAATGAGAAAATCCGGAAAGCTTTTATCCGTCAGTATCAGGTGTCCGGTCTGGACGAGCCCAATACCTTTGGAATCGCGGCAACACAGGCTGCCTATAATCACGGCGACGAATGGTATGAGGCCATGAAAAAATATGTTTGGGAAAATATCTGTTACGCGAAAGAGTTTATTGATGAGCGTATCCCAGATGTTAAGATGAATCTGCCGGAAGGAACCTATCTGTTCTGGCTGGATTTCCGAAAGCTGGGGCTCAGTGCGGACGAGCTGGAGGATTTGATTATCCACAAAGCCGGTCTGTGGCTGGACAGTGGCCGAATCTTCGGAAAGTCTGGCGAGGGTTTCCAGAGAATCAATGCGGCGTGTCCGAGAAGTACGATTCAGGAGGCGCTGGAGAGGATAGAAAAGGTATTATAGAGAAAAACGCTGAAGAGACGATAAAATCGTATCCCTGTACCTGCTTCGGGACGAAGCTGCCGTTTCCTATACGGCAGAAAAATATGGCTCCAGGCTGCAGACGATGGCGCAGCGGATCAGGGGCGATTCGGCGATGATATAATGAGCGCAAATGAGGAGTAGAGATACATGAACCAGCAATTCATCCAGGCGGTCCAGTTCGACTGGAACCGAATCGATCCGGACAGCTATTTAAACCATATCGAAGCATTTCAAGGCATAGAACGCCTGGATTTTCAAAGTCCGATTACCTTTTTCGTGGGTGAGAACGGCAGTGGAAAGTCCACGCTATTAGAAGCTATTGCGGTGGCCCATGGCTTTAACTCGGAGGGCGGGACGAAAAATTATACCTTTTCTACCCATGATACCCACTCGGAGCTCTGCGACGCTATCCGGCTGATAAAAGGATATCGGAAGGAGAAAATCGGCTACTTTCTGCGGGCGGAAAGCTTCTACAATGTGGCGACCCAGGAAGAATCCTATGCCGATCCGCTGCATCCATCCGCCAGGTATCACGAAAAATCCCACGGTGAGAGCTTTCTGGCGCTGGCCCAGAATTATCTGAGGCCAAATGGCCTGTATCTGTTCGACGAGCCCGAAGCGGCCCTGTCGCCCCAGCGGCAGCTCACACTTTTGATGGAAATACACCGCTGCGCGAAAAGCGGCAGTCAGTTCCTGATCGTGACCCATTCGCCCATACTGCTGGGCATCCCGGGCGCGGATATTTACTGCTTTGACGACGGGGCGATTCATCCCTGCACCTACGAGGAGACCGAGAGCTTTCAGGTCACCGAAATGTTTGTCAACAACCGGGAGGTTCTGTTGCGGAGACTGTTGGGAGAAGAAAATTAAAAGGGTAAGAAAAACCTTATGGAGTTTTAAAATAATAAATGAAACTCTATAAGGTTTTTTTTTACAATTTTCATTGGATAATAAGGATTCTTTTGGTATGATATCTATAAAGGACAATACTCATACGTGGAGGAGAAGAGTATGAATGCAGTATGTCGTGATATCTTTAAAGCAATACATGAAAATAAATGGTTAAGTATCGAGTATAAAAATAAACAGGAAGAAATTACGAAGTACTGGATAGGAATTATTGATGTAAATCCGATAAAGCGGATCCTGCATGTAGAAGGACTCCATTTGGGGCAATTTTCTACAGCGAGGCTTAATATTTATATTGATTCCATAGTATCTTCCAATGTGATAGAAGGGTCTTATTTTGAGGTAAAAGAACGCCTGAAAGAAGATATCCAGTTAAATCAACAAAAATATGAATCATTATTTCATCAGATATCGAATTTGAAAATTTTGAATTATTATATTGATTGTAACAAACTGGATTCCATCCCATACAAAACCGAATACAGTCTAATTGATCATTTTGATGGAGATTGTATCAGGAAAGGAGATTATCATCTGACCCAGGAGCAATTCCGGGAGATTGTAACAAATTTTCAATATGGAAGTGCGAATAACACAAAGAAACGTATCAGACAGATTGCGTTAAATGTATTAAGTGTGCCGATGAAACAGGGATTATATGTTCTTGCATATCGGGAAATGCGTTTGGACGTGGTTAACAGGTGTTTAAAGCCATCGGAAGAAATTACGATTTGTACAGAGTTCACGGTAGATGGAGCGACGCAGAGTATACGAAAGTTTTTAGATGCGGATGATTATGAGCTTTTGAATGAGTTCGAAGAGAATCAAGAAGTTATCAAGGATAGAATTACGGAATGTAATTCACATATTAAAGGCGTAGATGATATGCCGTATTTAATTGCAATTGGACGAGATATTATTCTGGATCTTCAAGAGGAATACAGAGCAATTGATGATATGTTTCAAAGTGGAAAAGTATCGGCGCCAATTAAAGCTTTTTTTGGAAATTTAGTACAGGAGCCCGCAAGCAGAAAAGTCTTTCCGATTGCTTTATTAAATAAGCAGATTAATCTGGATCAATTATTGGCGATTCATAATGCCATGAAGTATCCGTTAGCATATATTCAGGGGCCTCCGGGAACAGGAAAGACAAACACGATTGTAAATACTTTAGTTACAGCTTTCTTTAATGAACAGACGGTGTTGTTTGTATCCTATAATAACCATCCTATTGATGGTGTGTGTGAAAAGCTTCAACATATTTCAAATGGAAAGAGAGGGACGATTCCATTTCCGATTATTCGATTGGGGAGTGATGACAGAGTAGCAGCCGCGTTAGACTATATTAAAAAGCTGTATGAAAACACGAAGAATATTAATATATTTGAGGGAACTCTGGAAAAAAGAAAAACGGACAGAGTTGCGAGAACACGAAGATTGACGGCGTTGCTGCAGGAGTATGAGGAACGGCTGAAATTGCTTGAAACAAAGGAAGCGATTCTCAGTCTGATGGAATCCAATAAGCATTTGACTTTTCAGACACAGTTACAGGGGATTCAATTAGTACAGGTTAACAATAAAATTGAGAAGACGAAAGATTTCACAGATGAAGAAGCGCTTGAGTTAGTATTAGAAGATGAAGAAGCTTTTAAAAGTTATTTATATTATACTTCCGCAAAGTGTATAAAACGTTTGCAGGAACCGAAGAATGCGGATCTTTTGGCTATTGTGAGGATGGAAGATAAGGAGAAAAAGGTTAAGGCCTTTAATAGTTATCTGAGAAAAGATGATAATTTAAAAAAATTTCAAAAGATTTTTCCAATTATTGCCACAACATCGATTTCGGCACACAAAGTGGGAGAACCAGGAGTACATTTTGATATGGTGGTCATGGATGAGGCGAGTCAGGGGAATATTGCCACATCCCTGGTGCCGATCATACGAAGTGAAAGCTTGATGCTTGTGGGAGATCCCCAGCAGTTAAACCCGGTAATTTTACTGAATCCTGTAAATAATCAGAGGCTTCGAAAGATGTATCAGATAACAGATGAATATGATTACATCAAGAACTCCATTTATAAAGTGTTTCTGGCCTGTGATTCTGTTAGCAGAGAAATTCTTTTGAGCCATCATTACAGATGTAATAAGCAGATTATTCAGTTTAACAATAAAAAGTATTATAATGGAAAGTTGAAAATTTGCAGTCAAAGCAAAGAAGACAAACCATTGATTTTCCAGGACGTTCCTGGGAATAGTACTTATTATAAAAATACAGCACCGGCGGAAGCAGATGAGATTGTTCAATATGCGTCATTGCATAAGGATAAGAGTATTGGGGTGATTACTCCATTTGCGAACCAAAAAGAACTGATTAATCAAAAGCTGAGAGACAGCAGTTTAGACAATGTGGTGTGTGGGACAGTTCATGCCTTTCAAGGAGATGAGAAGGATGTTGTATTGTTTTCGCTGGCTCTTACGGATAAGACCAGTCAGGGAACTTATGGCTGGTTGAAAAATAATAAGGAATTACTTAATGTAGCAGTTTCAAGGGCGAAAGATAAGTTGATCATTTTTTCAAGCAGTAAAGAACTAGAGCGGTTGCATAACAATTCAAATGATGATGATCTGTATGAATTGGTTCAGTATGTGAAGCATAATGGAGTGTCAACAGTTACTCCAAAAACAAATGCATCTCGCGCATTGGGAATCAAACCATACAGTACAGAAACAGAGCAGGCTTTCCTGGAAAATTTGAATCATGCACTGGATAATGTTTTGAACACAAATCAAAAATGTGTTGTTCAAAAAGAAGTAAGTATTGCTCACGTATTTCAGGATAATAGTACTTATAATGATTTATTTTATACGGGCCGCTTCGATTTTGTGGTTTATGAGAGACAGCCACGAAGTAAGATAGATATCCCGGTTTTGGCAATCGAGCTGGATGGAAGAGAACATCAGGAAAAAAAGATTGTAATGGAACGCGATAGAAAAAAGGAAGAAATCTGTCGGGAACATGGATTTGAGCTAATCCGTGTCGAAAACACGTATGCCAGAAGGTATCAATATATGAAAAATATCCTGATGCGGTATTTTGCCAGTGTAAAGTAATTTTTGTGCAGACGATCAGAGAAGACAGTTATGAACATAAATCAGGCCAGACGCATTCTCTCCATCACCGCGGAGGAGGACAGGTTGTATTTTTGCTTGATTCCTCTGTTGAAGAAAAAATGACCAGCGTCTGGATGAAGGTAAAGAATGGCAAAGTGCAGCTTGACTTCCATTTGGAAAAGAATGCGGAAACCTATCGGATTCCGAATTGAAATCCGCAGATAGCGGAATTGTTCGGAAAAGCATAAAAAGCGAAAAAACACGAAGGAAAATATGTATGAGAAAAGCATATTATCATCTTCCGGGGCTGTTTGAATTTTACGAGCTGTATCAGGTGTTCCTGCCATTGTATCGGGAACACCGGGAATGGTTCTATGACTGGTGCGGGATAGGATCCATCTATGGCGCTCCGGCGGATTGTATCTGGGGCGGAGGCCGGGCCGGATTCGGGGAGGCAGAGCCGGGGGAGGTACTGGAACTGATGCGGGAATACGGGATTTCAGCCCGGCTGACATTCAGTAATTCGTTGCTTCAGGAAGAGCATCTTTCAGATAAAAAATGCAATGCTCTTTGCACCCTGTTTGAGCAGCAGGGGACAGGGAAAAAGGGCGCAGTGCAAAACGGCGTGATTCTTCATTCGGATTTGCTGCTGAATTATCTGAAGAAAACGTATCCGGGACTTTATTTTGTCTCTTCCACCACGAAGGTTCTGACCGATTTTCAGAAGTGCCGGGAAGAAATCAGGCGGCCGGATTTCTGCTATGTGGTGCCGGACTTCCGGTTGAATCAGCAAATAGAAAAGTGGAAAACGCTGCCGCAGCCGGAGAAAGACAAAGTAGAATTTCTCTGTAACGAATGCTGCTGGTCTGGCTGTCAGGATCGGAAACGCTGCTATGAAGCGGTCAGCCGCAAAAATCTCGGAGAAAATATAGAACACGAATGTCAGGCACCGGACGCAGGGGAAGGTTATCGCTTCTCGAAGGCGATGAAAAATTCCGGCTTTATCGGGATTGATGAAATTCAGGCTGTTTACCTGCCTGTGGGCTTTTCCCAGTTTAAAATCGAAGGCCGTAGTCTGGGCAGCGCCCTGATTCTGGAATTCCTGCTTTATTATATGACGAAGCCGGAATATCAGCTGCAGGTCCGGGAAAAGATTTATCTGGATAATATGTTGGATTTATTTTAAAGGAGCAGAACATGATAAAAGCAATGGTATTTGATGTGGACGACACGCTGTATGATTTGTCGGTGCCTTTTCGGAGGACGGCGGAGGAAGTATTTCCGGGGGAAAAACTGGATTTATACGGAGCTTTTCTGGCCAGCCGGAAATATGGCGATCAGGTTTATGCCCAGTCCTTCCGGGGAGAGATGTCCCTGAGAGACATGTACATTTATCGGTATCAGAATGCCTTTGCAGATTTTGGAAAAAAGATTGATGCAGAGACTGCGTTGAAATTTCAGACGGTGTATGAGAGAAAACAGCAGGAGATCTGTATGACAGAGGGCATGGAGCGGATGCTGGAGTGCCTGGGGAAAAAGGTGAAGCTTGGAATCATCACAAACGGCCCGGGACAGCACCAGTGGGACAAGGTTCACGCCCTGGGAGCGGAACGATGGATCCCGACGGAGCATATTCTTATATCCGGCGAGGAGGGAGTCGCCAAACCGGATAAAGAAATTTTTGAGCGTGCAGAGAAAAGACTGGGCCTCCGGCCGGAGGAGCTCTGCTATGTGGGAGATTCCTACGGAAATGATATTCTGGGAGCGAAGAGAGCAGGCTGGAAAGCGGTCTGGTATAACCACAGAGGCCATCAGACCGGGAAGGAAGTAACACCGGACGCGGTGGTCGATACGGAAACAGAACTGGCAGAGCTACTGGGGCGGATGGCCAATGGGGGCTGAGAAAAAGCAACCTTGTGTTTTCTCCCGCCTTTCTGTATAATGGAACTGAAACGCAGGCGGATAAGGAGGAGTTTTTATGTATTCATTCAACAGCCGCGTCCGCTACAGCGAGGTGGGCGAGGATAAGAAGCTGACATTGAACGGAGTCATCAATTATTTTCAGGACTGCAGTACCTTTCAGTCGGAGATGCTGAATAATGGCGTGGAGCGTCTGGAGCAGCTGCACCGGGTCTGGGTGCTGTCTTCCTGGCAGATCGTGATTGACCGGTATCCGAAGCTTTGCGAGGAGATCGAGATCGGAACCTGGCCCTATTATTTCAAAAATTTTGCAGGCTACCGTAACTTTGTCATGCGGGATAAGGAAGGAAAGCTTATCGCCCATGCCAACAGCCTCTGGAGCTTCTTGGACACGGATACGGGACTTCCCACCCGGGTGCCGGAGGATATCGAGCGGGCTTATGTGTTGGAAGATAAGCTGGATATGAAGTATGCTTCCCGGAAGGTTCCTATGCCGAAAAATGGCGAGACGGGCGAACCCTTCCCGGTGCAGAAGCATCATCTGGATACCAATCATCACGTAAATAACGGTCAGTACATCCAGATGGCACGGGAGTATGTGCCCGAGGATTTTCCCATTCACCAGATGCGGGCCGAGTATAAGAAATCGGCGCTGCTGGGCGACATGATTTACCCGGTGGTAGCCCTGGAGGATGAGCGCTATACCGTGGGCCTGTGCGACGAGCTGGGACGGCCCTACGCAGTCGTGGAATTATCGTAAGAGAGGATAAAAATGATTGAATTAGGAAAAAAACAGGAATTAACCGTAATAAAAAGAGTTGAATTCGGCGTCTACCTCGGCGAGCAGGAGGGAGCGGAGGAGCGCGTACTGCTGCCGAAGAAGCAGGTGCCGGAGGGAACGGAAGTGGGTTCGAAGCTGACAGCCTTTGTATACAAGGATTCCAAGGATCGCCTGATTTCCACTACAAATGAACCGAAGCTGGAGCTGGGCGGCCTGGCTGTTCTGAAGGTGGCTCAGGTGGGGAAAATCGGCGCTTTTCTGGACTGGGGCCTGGAGAAGGATTTATTACTGCCCTTCCGGGAGCAGACCCGGCGGGTACATGAGGGCCAGGAGGTGCTGGTGGCGCTCTACATCGACAAGAGTAGCCGTCTCTGCGCGACCATGAATGTCTATGAATATCTGGAACTTCATTCTCCCTATAAAAAGGACGATCGGGTCAAGGGAACCGTCTATGAAATCAGCGAAGAGTTCGGCGCCTTTGTGGCGGTGGACAACCGCTATTCCGGCCTGATTCCCAGAAAGGATTTCCACGGCGGAGCGAAAATCGGCGATGTGGTGGAGGCCCGGGTCACCGGTGTTCATGAGGACGGCAAGCTGAACTTAAGTCTCAGGGAAAAAGCATACCTGCAGATGGACGCAGACGCAGAAACGGTGCTGAATGTCATCGATGAATTCGATGGCGTCCTGCCTTTTACGGACAAAGCTTCACCGGAAGTCATCGAGCGGGAGCTGCATCTGAGCAAAAATGCGTTCAAAAGAGCCGTAGGCAGACTCTTAAAAGAGGGTAAAATCGAGATAACGGAGAAAAGCATCCGCCGCAAAGTGTAAAAAATGTTAAAATTTATTTAAAAACAAAAATAGTGCTTTCCAAAGTAACTGTTTGCGGTTATAATAGGAGAGAAAAGAAAGGGGTGAATCAGAATGAAAGTACAGAATATTACCGATATCGATAAGTTCTTCAAGGTAGTAGACAGCTGCAAGGGAAAAGTTGAGCTGGTTACAGGCGAGGGAGACAGACTGAACCTGAAGTCAAAGCTTTCCCAGTATGTATCTATGGCGAACATCTTCTCCAACGGAGAGATTCCTGAGCTTGAGATCATCGCATACGAGAAGGAAGACATCGACAAATTAGTTTCATTTATGATTAATGGTTAAAAATTAAAACGAGGTACTTGTTCCGCTGGAACGAATACCTCGTTTTTTTTATGCAATAGGAAATTCCGTCGGAATCTCCTATTACATAAAAGCCCTCCGGGCAGGATTCTATTTTAGTTTTTTAATTTCAATCCGGGCAGTTTTTATGGTATAAAATCAACAGCCCCTTCAACAACAAATCGTCATCCGGAATAATCTCATGCCGACACAAGGGCGTAATCACTCCGGCCAGTCCGCCGGTGGCCACCACTGTACAGGTTTCACCTAACTCCTCGTTGATCCGGTCAATCAGTCCGTCCAGAGCTCCGGCGTTCCCGTAGAGGATGCCGCTCTTCATGGAATCCACCGTATTGCTTCCGATGAGCTTCTTCGGCTTCTCCAGGGAGATATAGGGTAACTGTGCCGCTTTGCCGGAGAGGGCATTCAGGGAGACGGCCACGCCCGGCAGAATCATTTTACCGATGTAGGCCTTGTCCCGGTTGATGACGGAGACTGTGGTGGCGGTGCCCATGTCGATGATAATCTGGGGCACCGGATAGCTGTGGACGCCTGCCACAGCTCCCACGATCAGGTCGCTGCCCTGCTGGGCCGGGTCGTCCACGGCCAGCTTGATGCCGGTTTTGATGCCGGGTCCCACCACCAGCATGCGGGCGCCGGTGAACTTTTCAGCCGCCAGCTTCACCGTATTGGTTACAGAAGGAACCACAGAGGAAAGGATGCCGCCCAGGATCTGGGAGGGCTTTATCTCATGGAGATCCAGCATTTCCCGCATGATGGTGGCGTATTCCAAGGCTGTGGATTCCTGCTCCGTGGAAAAACGCTCCAGAAAGAGAAGCTGGTCTTTATGAAAACAGCCCATGACAATATTCGTATTTCCGATATCGATGGTAAGAATCATGTGTTCCTCCTGAATCCGTTTCGTAAGCCCGTGGCAGCAGGTACTTCAGGCTGTAATATAGGTTTAGTCCCGGTTAATCAGGCCCGCCTTCAGAAGCGCGAAGCCCACCGCTCCGGTGATAATCGTTGATGAAATCATTTCGCACACCGCATTGATTCCCACAAAGCCGCATACGAAAAGAATAATATTTTTACCGCCGATGAGGCCCTGCATATATTCGGTATTGCCGAACAGGACAACCAGTGCGGTCATGAAAAACAGAGTATTTAAAAATGCGGAGAAGAAGCCGGTCACGAAGCAGCCTACGCGTGCGTTGGAAGCCTTCTTTACACCGCGGAAGATATAACCCAGCAGAAGTCCGTCCAGGAGACGGGGAATAAAACGCTGGATAAATGCCAGTACGGGATTGATGCCGAAGAGTACGACACCCATGGAGCTTACACCGCCCACACCAATGCACTGTAAAAAGCTGGTCAGTCCAAATACGGCTCCCGCGGCAGCTCCGCCTGCAGGTCCCAGGGTAATGGCAGCCAGTGCGACAGGGATCACATTGAACGAGATAGCCAGAGGCCCGATGTTCAGGTATCCCAGAGGCGTATAAGCCATCAGAAGTAAGATGCCGGTCAGCAGTCCGAGAACGGTTAGCTGCCGTGTTTTGGTAGATGTTTTCATATTCAATTTTCCTCCTTGTTATTATTCCGCATACGCGGATACAATACAATTACGGGGTAATGATAGCATAGGGAAATCCGTAATTCAAGCAAATAAAAAGTTCGGGGGCCTTTGTATTGAAAAAAATGCGAAATTCCCCTATAATCAAGGGGAATAAACTGGGAGGAAACGCGATGACATTTGATAAGAACACCTTAAAAGGAAAGACCGCGGTGCTGGCGGTGACCGGCAGTATCGCTGCATATAAAATCGTAAATCTGGCGCGGATGCTGAAGAAACTGGGCGCCAATGTACAGGTATTGATGACGAAAAACGCCACGGAATTCATCACACCGCTGACCTTCGAACAGCTTACCGGCAATAAATGCCTCATTGACACCTTTGACCGGAATTTCCAGTACAGCGTGGAGCATGTGGCGCTGGCAAAGCAGGCGGACGTGGTGCTGGTGGCTCCGGCCTCTGCCAACGTGATCGGCAAGATCGCGAACGGCATTGCCGACGATATGCTGACTACTACGGTCATGGCCTGCCCCTGCAAGAAAATCATTTCCCCGGCCATGAACCACAACATGTACCACAACCCCATCGTCCAGGATAATCTGGAGAAGCTGGCCCGCTTCGGCTATGAGATCATTCCGCCGGAGACCGGCATGTTGGCCAATGGGGACAGCGGAGACGGCCGGATGCCAGATGAAAAGCTGTTGTTGGAATATATTCTGAAGGAAATCGCCTGCAAGAAGGATCTGGCAGGGAAGAAGGTGCTGGTGACCGCGGGAGCCACCCGGGAAGCCATCGATCCGGTACGCTTTATCACCAATCATTCTACCGGGAAAATGGGCTTTTCCCTGGCCCACGCAGCCATGCTCCGGGGCGCAGAGGTGACGCTGGTGGCAGCTCATACGGAGGCGGAGGCGCCCCTGCTGGTGAATGTGGTGCGTGTAACTTCAGCACAGGATATGTTCGAGGCCGTGAAAGAGCGTGCGGAGGAGTCTGATGTGATTATCAAGGCCGCTGCAGTGGCGGATTATACGCCGGTGACCGCCGCAGACCATAAGATAAAGAAGGCTGAGGGCGGACTTTCCATCGAGCTGACCAGAACCCGGGACATCCTGAAATATCTGGGTGAGCATAAGCGGGGAGGCCAGGTGCTCTGCGGCTTCGCCATGGAGACGGAAGACCTGTTACAGAACGCGAAGAAGAAGCTGGAAAGTAAGAACTGCGATCTCATCTGCGCCAACAGCCTGAGAAAAGCAGGCGCGGGCTTCGGCGGCGATACCAACTGCGTGACTGTATTGACGAAGGATGGAGAGCGGGAGCTTCCGTTGCTTTCTAAGGAAGAGACAGCCCATGAGATCTTAAACGAGATCTGTAAAAAACTGGGATAAGGAGACTTCATGTCATTTGTACATTTGCACACCCATACAGAATACAGCCTTCTGGATGGGTCCAATAAGATAAAAGAATATGTGGCCCGGGTAAAGGAGCTGGGCATGACTGCGGCGGCCATCACAGACCACGGAGCCATGTTTGGCGTCATCGATTTCTACCGGGCGGCCCGGGCGGAGGGCATCAAGCCGATTCTCGGCTGCGAGGTCTATGTGGCCCCCAACTCCCGTTTCGACAAGGAGACCACCGGCGGCGACGACCGCTATTACCATCTGGTACTGCTGGCTGAAAACAATCAGGGCTACGCCAATCTTATGAAAATCGTGTCCCGGGGCTACGTGGAGGGCTTCTATTATAAGCCCCGTGTGGACATGGAGGTATTGCAGGAGTTCCACGAGGGAATCATCGCCCTGTCCGCCTGCCTGGCGGGCGAGGTGCCCCGGTATATCCAGAAGGGACTCTATGAAGAAGCGAAAAAGTCTGCTTTAAAATATGAAACAGTCTTCGGAAAAGGAAATTATTTCCTGGAGCTGCAGGATCACGGCATTCCGGAACAGAAGACCGTCAATCAGGCGCTGCTGCGTATGAGCCAGGAACTGGATATCCCGCTGGTGGCTACCAACGACTGTCATTATACCTATGCTCAGGACGTGAAGCCCCATGATATCCTCCTCTGTATCCAGACCGGCAAGAAGCTGGCGGACGAGGACCGTATGCGCTACGAGGGCGGCCAGTATTACGTGAAGTCCCCTGAAGAGATGGAGGCTCTGTTCCCCTATGCGAAAGAGGCGCTGGAAAATACAGGGAAAATCGCGAAGCGCTGTAATGTGGAGATTGAATTCGGCGTTACCAAGCTTCCCAAATACGATGTGCCGGAGGGCTATACCTCCTGGGAATATCTGAATAAGCTCTGCTTTGACGGACTGGCAGAACGCTACCCGGACGATGACGGTACCATGCGGGATCGTCTGACCTATGAGCTGGGCGTGATCAAAAATATGGGCTACGTGGATTATTTCCTGATTGTCTGGGACTTTATCCATTATGCCAGGGAGCATGGAATCGCAGTGGGACCGGGACGTGGATCCGCGGCCGGAAGCATTGTTTCCTATACCATGGGGATTACGAACATCGACCCCATGCGCTACCAGCTCCTGTTCGAGCGTTTCCTGAACCCGGAGCGTGTGTCCATGCCCGATATCGACGTGGATTTCTGCTTCGAGCGGCGCCAGGAAGTCATTGACTACGTGGTACGGAAATACGGCAAGGACCGGGTGGTGCAGATCGTCACTTTCGGTACTATGGCTGCCCGGGGTGTCATCCGGGATGTGGGCCGTGTCATGGATCTGCCCTATAATTTCGTGGATTCCATTGCGAAGATGGTGCCACAGGAGCTGAATATCACTCTGGAAAAGGCCCTGAAAATGAATCCGGAGCTCCGGAAAAGCTACGAAAACGACCCCCAGGTTCAGGAGCTGATCGATATGTCCATGCGTCTGGAGGGACTTCCCAGACACACCTCTATGCACGCGGCGGGCGTCGTCATCAGTCAGAAAGCCGTGGACGAATATGTGCCCCTGTCCCGGGCTTCTGACGGCTCCATTACTACTCAGTTTGTCATGACGACCCTGGAGGAGCTGGGCCTGCTGAAGATGGATTTCCTGGGACTGCGTACCCTGACGGTGATCCAGGACGCGGCCCGTATGGCGTCCGAGCGGATCGGACAGACTATCGACATCGATAAAATCAATTATGACGACCCGGCGGTCTATGCTTCCCTGGGAACCGGCAAGACTGACGGCGTGTTCCAGCTGGAAAGCAGCGGCATGAAGGGATTCATGAAGGAGCTGAAGCCAAAGAGCATGGAGGACGTCATCGCTGGTATCTCCCTGTACCGCCCGGGCCCCATGGATTTCATTCCCCAGTATATCAAGGGCAAGGATCACCCGGAGAGCATCACCTACGACTGCTCCCAGCTGGAGGAGATCCTGAAGCCCACCTACGGCTGTATCGTTTACCAGGAGCAGGTTATGCAGATCGTGCAGAAGCTGGCCGGCTATACTCTGGGACGAAGCGATCTGGTGCGCCGCGCCATGTCCAAGAAAAAGGCGGCGGTGATGGAGAAGGAGCGTCAGAATTTCGTCTTCGGAAACCCGGAGGAGGGCGTGCCCGGCTGTATTGCTAATGGCATTCCCGAGCAGACAGCCCAGAAGATCTATGATGAAATGATTGATTTTGCCAAGTACGCCTTTAACAAGTCCCACGCGGCGGCTTACGCGGTGGTGGCCTATCAGACGGCCTGGCTGAAATACTATTATCCGGTGGAATTCATGGCAGCGCTGATGACCTCGGTCATTGATAATTCGGGCAAGGTATCCGAGTACATCCTGACCTGCAGACAGATGGGCATCGACATCCTGCCTCCGGATATCAACGAGGGAGAGGCCCGGTTTTCCGTATCCGACGGCGCCATCCGCTTTGCGCTCTGTGCCATTAAGAGCATCGGCCGTCCGGTGGTGGATGCCATTATTGAGGAGCGCAGACTGGGCGGACAGTTCAAGAGCCTGACAGACTTCATCGAACGTATGGGCGGCAAGGATGTGAACAAGCGGGCGGTGGAGAATCTGATCAAAGCCGGAGCCATGGACAGCCTGGGCGGCAATCGGCAGCAGTTTATTCTGGCCTATGCAGGCATCATGGACAGCGTGGCCCAGAGCCAGAAGACCATGATGACCGGCCAGCTTTCCCTGTTCGACCTGGTGGGCGAGGAGGAAAAGGCCAGCTTCCGGGCCAAGCTGCCGGACGTGGAGGAGTATTCCAAGGAGCTTCTGCTTTCCTTTGAAAAAGAGGTGCTGGGCGTCTATGTCAGCGGCCATCCTCTGGAGGAATACGAGGACCGCTGGAAGAAAAACATCACGGCGGTGACTACGGATTTCCAACTGGATGAGGAGACCGGAAACAGCAAGGTCTACGATGGCCAGCCGGTGGTCGTGGGCGGCATGATTACCGGAAAGACTATCAAATATACGAAGAATAACAAGGTCATGGCATTCCTTCAGATAGAGGATCTGCTGGGAACCGTGGAGGTGGTGGTGTTCCCCAACGTATACGAGAAGAATTCTCAGAGCCTTACGGAGGATGCCAAGATCTTCATCAGCGGCCACGTGGACGCAGGAGACGACCGGGCGGCCAAGCTGATCTGTGACCGGATCATTCCCTTTGACGCGGGAAAGAGGGAGCTGTGGATCCAGTTTCCCGATCAGGCGTCCTGCCTGGCCCGGGAGCCGGAACTTCTGAATATGCTGGCAGACAGCGACGGCAGGGATCCGGTGGTACTCTACGCGGCGGCGGAGAAGCGTGTGAAGCGTCTGCCAGCCGGAAAAAATGTGAACGCGGACCCGGATCTGGTGGCAAAGGTGGAGCAAAGCTTCGGTAAAGGAAATGTAAAAGTTGTGGAGAAACGTATTGAAAATATCAGTCGAATGAAGTAGAATCGTAACTAAATCAGGATTACAGAAAGGTGCCCGGAGCAGAAAACCGGACAGACACGAGGAGGAATCATCATGGCAAAAGAGATCAAAACCATCGGAGTACTGACAAGCGGCGGAGACGCGCCGGGAATGAATGCGGCTGTGCGGGCCGTGGTACGGAAGGCTTTGGTAAACGGCAAGCAGGTAAAGGGAATTCTGAAGGGCTATACGGGACTTCTGGATGAAGAGATTATCGATCTGTCTGCAAATGATGTGTCCAATACCATCGAGCGGGGCGGCACCATGCTGTTCACCTCCCGCTGCAAGGAATTCATGACCGAGGAAGGACAGAAGAGGGGCGCGGAGATCTGCAGAAAGCACGGTATTGACGGTATCGTGGTCATCGGCGGAGACGGTTCCTTCCGGGGAGCCCAGAAGCTGGCGGCCCTGGGTATCAATACCATCGGAGTGCCGGGAACCATCGACCTGGATATCTCCTGTACCGAGTACACCATCGGCTTTGACACTGCTGTAAATACGGCTATGGAAGCCATTGATAAGGTGCGTGATACATCCACCTCCCATGAGCGCTGCAGTATCATCGAGGTCATGGGCCGGAACGCAGGATACATTGCCCTGTGGTGTGGTATCGCCAATGGAGCGGAGGACATTCTGCTTCCGGAGAACTACGACTACGATGAGCAGAAGATCATTAACAATATCATTGCCAACCGAAAGCGGGGCAAGAAGCATCATATCATCGTAAATGCCGAGGGCGTGGGACATTCCACCAGTATGGCCCGACGGATTGAGGCAGCCACCGGCATTGAGACCAGGGCCACCATTCTGGGCCACATGCAGCGAGGCGGAAGTCCTACCTGCAAGGATCGTGTATACGCATCCATGATGGGAGCCATGGCGGCAGACCTGCTCTGCGACGGCAAGACTAACCGGGTAGTGGGATACCAGCACGGCCGGTTCCAGGATTTCGATATCGACGAGGCCCTTGCCATGGTAAAGGGTATCGACCCGTATCAGTATCAGGTGGCGAAGGATCTGTCCAAGCACTGTTAGGAGTTTACAGGATATGATTACAAGTACGGCGAACCAGCAGGTAAAACTGCTGGTTCAGTTGAATAAAAAGAGAAAGCTCCGGGACGAGCGGGGCGTCTTTGTGGTGGAAGGGCCGAAAATGTTTTGGGAGGCGCCGAAAGAGCGCATTGAAAAGGCATATTTTTCGGAGACTTTCTTTGAGAAACATAAGGAGATGCTGACAAAGCAGATTCAGGCAGAGGGACTGGAGTATGAGATAATACAGGATCACATCTTCAAGGCAGCCAGCGATACCCAGACGCCCCAGGGCGTACTCTGCATCGTGCGGCAGCAGGCCAGCGACCTTTCAGAGCTTCTGAAGAGGGAAAAACCGTTGCTGCTGCTCCTGGAAAATCTGCAGGATCCAGGGAATCTGGGAACGATCTTAAGAACCGCGGAGGGCGCGGGAGTCACCGGTGTCATCTTAAGTAAGGGCTGCGTGGATCTCTATAATCCCAAGACCATCCGTTCTACCATGGGTTCCGTGTACCGGGTTCCGACCCTGTATACAGAGAACCTCTGTGAGACGGTGGAGCTTCTGAAAGCCCATGGAATCCGTTCCTATGCGGCCCACCTGAAGGGTGTGAATTTCTACGATCAGGAGAATTACCGGGACGGTACGGCCTTCCTCATCGGAAATGAGGGCAACGGCCTGACTGATGAGCTGACGGAACAGGCGGACACGCTGATCCGGATTCCTATGGAAGGGAAGCTTGAGTCCCTGAACGCGGGCGTGGCTTCGGCTATTCTGATGTATGAGGCATATCGACAGAGACGATAGAAGAGTCTAAAAAGAGACGAGTTCTGCGGAACCCGTCTCCTACTGTTTTATAATCTAATTATGAGGCCTGAATATTGGATAAAGCTGATTTCAGGGTTGTATACTTCTTCTCCGGCACAGGAAGTATGGTTCCGTCTGTGAGCTCCAGCTCAAAGCGGCGGATCCGGGTGATGTAACTCAGATTTACCACATAGCTCTGATGGCAGCGCAGAAAGTGGTCCGGCAGCCGTTTTTCGATATCAGAAAGGGCGTCTGTGACCTCGATATTGCGCTCCAGCGTATGGAGAATCGTGTGATGGGAGTGGGTCTCCGCGTAAAGAAGATTGGACGGCCGCAGATAAACCAGGGAGTGGTCAGCGCAGTGAAAGGACATCCTGAGAGAACGTTGTTCTCCTGCCAGGATCATGGTGGGGAAAGTCTCCTGGAAATGTATGGGGTAGATGGTATCCCGGTCATCATAGGCGATACTGTTGGAAATATAACAGATCCGGATACGGGGGGCGTTATTTTCCATGCACCAGGTAAATTGGACCCGCTGATGGACCTGGTTGGAGCTTCCGTCGGGCCAGATGGTGTCCACCCGGAAAAAGACCATGATTTCGCAGACCTGACGGCTTCCTACGGTCAGCGGAAGAATGGTCAGATCGTGGAGACAAAACCGAAGCTCATGATTTTCCTGGGCAAAGGCTTCCAGAATGGCTTTTCTGGTGCGGAGTATCTGCTTCTGGGCAGGGCCGATCCAGAGGGCGTCCTCATGAAAGGCTTCCAGGAAGGGCGTAATGTTGTTCTGATAGTATTCTGTGATGATATAGGCGGTATGTTCGGCCACCTTGGATATATTCATGAAAGGCCTCCTTGCGGCAAATTTGATACAAGTGATATTTTCCGAAAAACAAGTGATATAAGATTATTATATTGTATTTTTCACCAAGAGACAATATATTAATGAATAACACTTGATGAGAGCGGTGCTCTTATATTCTCCGAAAGACGGCTGTCCCGCGCAGGGGCAGCCGTCTTTCGTTTGCGCGCCATGGGTGCGCTCCAACGGGTGGAAAGTCCCGGAGTTACCAGTTTATGTTTCGCTTTTTCAGGCGCAGATATACGTACTCCCGGAAAAGGGTGTACAAAACGGAGGTCAGTGGGATAAAGACAAGCATTCCTGCGATTCCCATCAGATTTCCGCCAATTGTCACAGCCGCAAGCACCCAGATGGAGGGCAGCCCGACAGAGCTGCCGACCACATGAGGATAAATCAGATTTCCCTCCAACTGTTGAAGGATCAGAAATACAAGAATAAACAAAACAGCCTGCCTGGGACTTACCATGAAAATGAGAAAGGCTGCCGTTGCACAGCCTATGAATGCGCCGAAAATGGGAATCAAAGCGGTAAACGCAATCAGGATTCCGATTAAAAGCGCATAGGGCATTTTTAAAATAATTAAGGTAAGAAGAAACATACTTCCGAGAATCACTGCTTCCAGACACTGTCCGGTAAGAAAATTTGCAAAAGTCCGATAAGTCAGGGAACAGATTCGAAGGGAAGCCTCGGCTTTTTCTTTTGGGAGAAAGGCAAAAAAGACTTTCCTTACCTGGATACGCAATTTTTCTTTCTGAAACAGAATATAACAGGCAAAAGAAAACGCGATAAAAAAGGTCGTGATACCGTTGACGATGGAGCCGACAGCCAGTATGGTTGTGTTCATCACATTTCCGGTTCCTTTTCCCAGAAGGCCCATTCCCCATTTGACAGCCTGGTCCGGGTCAAACCGGATCTGGTTTACCAGCTGCATGATTTCCTGGTTATTGTGTGAAAATTCCAGGATCCAGGCTTGCATCTGAGGAATAAAAGCAGTGATGTTTGTGATTAGAGTTCCGATGGTCCTGGTAAGCTGGGGAATGACTCCAAACATCACGAGGATAAGGAGGCCGACGATCCCGATAAGGGTGAGAAGCAGGCTTATGGGCCGCGCGAATTTTTCGGCGGTCTTCGTTCCTTTTTCCTTTGCTTTTCCAAAGAGCTTCTTTTCTAAGAAGCTCATGGGGACATTGATGACAAAGGCGATGGCGCCTCCCAGCGCAAAGGGAGACAGGATATCCCAGATGGTTTTTATTACATCGATCACGATATCGAATTTCCACAGCGCAATGACAAGGAATGCGGTAAATACGATGAGTTCGCGAATTTTTTTCATGGATAAGTTATTTAGATCCATTGTTTTCTCCATTCTTTTTTGATATCGTGCGGATCCATTTCAGCGCCTGAATGAGCAGAAGACTGGTAACTGCATACAGGTACACCTGGCCAAGCTGTACCAGATTCAGGGATTCCACCTTAAACAGCAGATGAAGGCCGGGAAGGGTCAGTACGGCTGTTATAAGCACTGCGCCCAGGGCAAAGGCCCCCAGCAGCCATGTATTGTGAAAGAAGCGGCTGGTAAAGAGAACCGGGTGATCGGATTTGCAGTTAAAGCCGTGGAACAGGCGCGACAGGCAAAGGGTTCCGAATGCGTATGTGCTTCCAAGCAGCGCGCCGTTCTGATGATATCCGGACAGAAATCCCACCATCGTCATGATACCGATGATCAAGCCCTCCAGGCCGATTTTGCTGAGAAAATCTTTTGTCAGAATCGATTCACCCGCAGCGCGCGGCTTTTCATTCATGACCTCGCTGCTATGGGGCTCTACGCCCAGGGCAATCGCCGGAAGGCTGTCTGTCAGAAGATTGATAAACAGCAGATGTACCGGTGCAAACGGAACCGGAAAGCCTGCTATCGACGCGCAAAGAACCGTCAGGATTGCTCCGAAGTTTCCGGATAACAGAAACTGGATTGCGTACTTAATATTCCGATAGACGTTACGGCCATTTTCCACCGCCTTTACAATCGTTGCGAAGTTATCATCGGTAAGCACCATCGCAGCGGCATCCTTGGCAACCTCTGTTCCGGTGATTCCCATAGCAACGCCAATGTCTGCCTGCTTCAGCGCGGGGGCGTCATTGACGCCGTCGCCGGTCATTGCGACAATCATACCTCTTTCCTGCCATGCGCGGACAATACGGATCTTATGCTCCGGGGATACTCTTGCGTACACCGAAATATTCGGAACCAGCGCTTTTAGCTCCTCATCGCTTAAATGTTCAATGTCCGCTCCCTCGCAGGCTTCAGATAAGTCCTGTAAAATGCCGATTCTTTTCGCGATTGCCGCCGCTGTTATCTTATGATCCCCGGTAATCATAACCGGCCGGATTCCGGCTCTGATACATTCGGCAACCGCTGCCTTCGATTCTTCTCTTGGCGGATCCATCATAGCGATGAGACCCAGGAAGATCAGATGATTTTCATCTTCGGCAGTTAAGAGATGTTCTTCCGGAAGGGGCCGGTAGGTAAAGGCAAGCACGCGGAGTCCTTCCATGGAAAATTCCTGATTCTGTTTTTGGATTTTCTCTTTATCGTCCGCTGTCATGTCCCGGACGCCCGCTTTGGTCCAGATTTGTTCCGTCCGTTCAAGGAGACAGTCTACCGCGCCTTTTACAATCAGTCGGTTCTCACCGTCTATCTTATGAAGGGTTGACATCATTTTACGCTCACTGTCAAAGGGAAGCTCTCCGTTCCTGGGATAGGTGCTTCTTACTTCCGCGGCATGAATTCCGCAGCGGCTTCCCAGATTAATCAGAGCGGTCTCTGTGGGATCTCCGATTTCGACTCCGTTTTCATTGGTTGAATCATTGCATAAAATACTGCAGTCCAGAAGATATCGCTGCGCCGGATCCATTGTATCAATGGCAGATGCGGGAACCCGTTTTTCATCTATATAATAATCCTCTACGGTCATCTTGTTTTGGGTAAGCGTTCCTGTTTTATCTGAACAGATAATGGAGACACTTCCAAGACCTTCCACCGCCTGAAGCTTGCGAATGATAGCGTGTTCCTTCGCCATTTTCTGCGTTCCAAAGGAAAGAACTATGGTGACGATGGAGCTTAAGGCCTCCGGAATTGCAGCGACCGCAAGCGCTACGGCAAACAGAAAGGCGTTGCCGGGTTGTTCACCCCGGAACACGCTGAGGGCAAATAAGATTCCGCAGAAAAGCAGAATTAAGATGGAAAGCTTCTTTCCGAAGGCCTCCAGATTTACCTGGAGAGGCGTCTGCTTTTCAGAAGTGGATTTCAAAAGTCCGGCAATCTTCCCGACCTCGGTCTGCATTCCGATGGCAGTCACAACTGCCCTGCCGCGGCCATAGGTCACAAAGCTTCCGGAGAACAGCATATTGGTTCGATCGCCAAGGGAAACCTCTGCGGAAAGAGTATCCAGGCTTTTTTCTACAGCGAGGCTTTCTCCGGTGAGAGCGCTTTCGTCAATCTTCAGACTGGCGTTCTCGATTAATCTTCCGTCTGCCGGAATCATATCGCCTGCCTCAAGCAGGATGATATCCCCGATGACCAGCTCCCTTGCCGGAAGCTGAACGACTGTGCTGTCGCGCAATACTTTGGCTTCCGGGCCGGCAAGCGTCTTCAGACTTTGCAGGGATTGTTCTGCCTTTATGGTCTGAACAGTTCCTAAAATTGCGTTAATTGTGATAACGATCAGGATAACGAGCGCGCTTTCCATGTCTCCGAGCACACCGGATATGATTGCCGACGCAATCAGGATAAGCACCAGAAAATCCCGATACTGTTCAAAGAAAATCTGTGGGATGCTTTTCTTTTTTCCTTCCGCAAGTTCATTCCAGCCGCAGGCTTCTCTGGCTCTTTTTACTTCTTCGCCGGTAAGTCCGGATTCTCTGCTGTTCACATGTTTCAGAACCTCTTCCGGCGTTTGCTGATAAATTTGTTTCATATGATTTTCTCCTTTTTCCTAAGTATTGCCAACAGGAATTTTTGTATAAAAAAAGAGACCTTTATTGCACAATAAATATGCAATAAAAGTCTCACTGTTTTCTTGTGACACCGGATGCTTTCACCGTATTGACGACGCCACAAACGCAGATTCGCAAGCGTAAGTTACTCCCTTTTATTTAAGAAAACTATATACCATCGCTGTTGTTTCTGTCAAGATTTTTATTTCATTTTTCGCCAAAGCGCCCGAAAGCCCGGAAAACTTGACAAAAGAGGATTTCTCTGCTACAATACCTGACGTAACAAAAATGTAATATTTGTAATAATAATTGTAACAAGTGACATAAAATATTAAAAAAGTCGCTGGTGCAATTAAGACTTACAGGAGGTTTTTATGAACGCAATCAGCAAAAAGATACCGTTGCTTTTTTCACTGGTATGCGTCTGGGTTCTGGCCTGCGGCTTTGAGAATCTGGATGTGGATACATCTGCCGGTATCGAGTCCGTTATGGAGGACCTGACAAGCGAAGATTTTGAGGCACTGAAGATAGAGACTGAGTGGGAAGACAGAGTTCTCGCCAACGTGGAAGACTACGTGACTGTGCGCCAGGAGCCCAATGCGGATTCCAAGGCCGTCGGCCGGATGTTTAAGGGAGACGGGGGAGAGGTGCTGGAGCACACAGAGGACGGATGGACCTTGGTAAAGTCCGGAAATGTAGAGGGTTATGTGAATGATGATTACCTCTTCTTTGGCCGGGACGCATATGAAGCATCCCAGGAAGCAGCGTCTCTGATCGCCACATCCCTGACCGGGGGCCTGCGGATCCGTTTCGAGGCCAGTACTGAGGCAAAAATTCTGAAGAATGTGGAAGAGGGCGCGAAGCTGGACGTTATCGAGCAGGGTGACGAGTGGGTACAGGTACAGTACGCAGAGGATAAGACAGGCTATGTATCGGCGGAGTTCGTGGATGTGAACTATGAGCTGGGTGAGGCCATGACCATGGAAGAGATCGAGAGGAAAGAGGCAGAGGAGAAGCGGGAGAAGCTGAAACAGCAGCTCACCGCCATGCAGGCAAATGGCGACGAGGTAACGCTTCTGGCAGCTCTGATTCAGGCAGAGGCCGGAAACCAGCCCTATGAAGGCCAGGTGGCCGTAGGCGCGGTGGTCATGAACCGTGTGCGCAGCGGACGTTATGGCAGTATCTTGGCGGCCATCTATGCGCCGGGGCAGTTTGGTGTAGTCAGCAATGGCACCATCGGAAGATATTTAAGTAACCCGAAGGCCAGCTGCAGACAGGCGGCCCAGGAAGCCATCGACGGCTACACTACAGTGGGAAACTTCACTCATTTCAAGAACGCGGCTTCTCCGGTGAGCGGTGATCACATCGTGATCGGAAATCATGTATTTTATTAATGGAACACATAGAAGTCGGAGAAAACAGAAGGAGCGGACGCGCAGGCGGCCGCTCCTTTTTATGGAATGATGTCGCTAAAGCGACCCGCCGCAGGCGGAGAATCCTGCAGAGCAGGATTCTATTTTACATCGGTGTGCAACACAGCTACAAAACGTAATAGAAAGTTTACTTGTAATTCCCTGAAAACTATAGTATCATTAGCCTAAGATTCATAATATTGCCTGTTCGGTCCGATGGGAGGGCATGGAAAGCTGTCCGGCGGAGCGAAAGAGCAGGCGCGAAAGGAGAGTGTAAGGCGTATGAGCGCCATGTATTGGCTGATATTGATCATCGTGCTGGTGGTGATAGAGATTATTACCCTGGGTCTGACGACGATCTGGTTTGCGGGCGGCGCGCTGATGGCATTTATACTTTCAATGCTGCATGTTTCGCCTGTACTGCAGTGGGCAGCGTTCTGCGCGGGATCACTGATTCTGCTGTTCGCCACCCGTCCCTGGGCGCTGCGGTATTTCAGCAGCCAGAAACGGGAGAAGACGAATGTGGACAGTCTGATTGGGAAAACAGCGGTGGTTACCGCTGACATTCACAATCTGGAAGGACGCGGACAGGTCTTTGTGAACGGCCTCACCTGGACGGCCCGGGCTGAACGGGAAGAAGAGACGATTCCGAAGGACACCCAGGTGGAGATCGTCAGGGTAGAAGGCGTGAAACTGATTGTGAAGAAGAAAGAGGAGGGCTGATTATGCCGGCTATTTTTGGAACTGTATTAGTACTGATACTGGTTATTTTTATCTTAATGGTGATTGCTTCCTGTATTAAGATCGTACCGCAGGCGCAGGCACTGGTTATCGAGCGCCTGGGCGCGTATATGGGAACCTGGGGCGTAGGTATTCATTTCAAGGCACCCTTTATCGATCGGGTGGCAAAGCGTGTGACCTTAAAGGAACAGGTGGTAGACTTCGCTCCCCAGCCCGTTATTACCAAGGATAACGTAACCATGAGAATCGACACCGTCGTATTTTTCCAGATTACCGATCCAAAGCTGTTCGCTTACGGTGTGGAGAATCCGATCATGGCGATCGAGAACCTGACAGCCACCACCCTTCGTAATATCATCGGAGACCTGGAGCTGGATCAGACCCTGACCTCCCGCGAGGTCATCAATACCAAGATGCGCGCGTCTCTGGATATCGCCACCGATCCCTGGGGCATCAAGGTAAACCGTGTGGAGCTGAAGAACATCATTCCTCCGGCGGCTATCCAGGATGCCATGGAGAAGCAGATGAAAGCAGAGCGTGAGCGCCGTGAGGCTATCCTTCGTGCGGAAGGTGAGAAAAAGTCCACCATTCTGGTGGCAGAAGGACAGAAGGAATCCGCAATTCTGGACGCGGAGGCGGAGAAACAGGCTGCCATCCTTCGGGCAGAGGCGAAGAAGGAAGCGACCATCCGCGAGGCAGAAGGTCAGGCACAGGCGATTCTGAAGGTGCAGCAGGCAAATGCAGACGGTCTGAAGATGCTGAAGGAGGCATCCGCGGACAGCGCGGTTCTGCAGCTGAAGAGCCTGGAGGCATTTGCCAAGGCGGCAGACGGACAGGCTACCAAGATCATCATTCCCTCAGACATTCAGGGACTGGCCGGTATGGTAAAGGCTGTTACGGAAGTGGCAAAAGAGAGCTAGGACACACAAAAGAGAAGACAGGGCTGCGGCACAGGGAAGACTTGCGCCCGCAGCCTGTTTCTGTTATGGCGGAAAGAACCGGAAGGAGGCTGAAAAAGTATGAAACCGGTGATTGATACCACAAAGGAATACGGACTGGTGCTGGAGGGCGGAGGAGCCAAGGGAGCCTGGCAGATCGGAGCCTGGAAGGCACTGAAGGAAGCGGGCGTGAAGATCCGGGGCGTGGCCGGAACCTCCGTGGGGGCCCTGAACGGAGCACTGATTTGCATGGGGGATCTGGAACGGGCGGAGAACCTCTGGAAGAATATCGAATATTCCCAGGTCATGGACGTGAACGACGAGCGGATGCAGAGCCTGTTTGACAAGGCGCGGATGACGCCGGAGTTTCTGCGGGAGACTCTGAAGGATATCTTCAGAACCCTGGGCGAGGGCGGCATGGATATTACGCCCCTGCGGCATCTGATAGAAGAGAATATCGACGAGGAGGCCATACGGAAGAGTCCGGTGGATTTTTATTCCTGCACCTTTTCCCTGACGGACTGGAAAGAGATGGATGTGGATATGAAGTCCGTACCGGACGGACAGATGAAGGACATGCTTCTGGCAAGCTCCTACCTGCCCGTGTTCAAGAATGAGAAGCTCCATGGCAAGACCTACGTGGACGGTGGCACCACCAATGTACTGCCCATGAACGTACTGCTGGAGCAGGGATATCGGGATCTGATTCTGTTGCGTATCTACGGAGTGGGTATCGAGAAGCGGGTGGAGATTCCCGAGGATGTGACGATTCTGGAGATCGGCCCCAAGGTGAGCCTGGGAAGCGTCTTGCAGTTCGACAGCAAAAAGAGTCGCCGGAATCTGCGGATGGGATATTTCGACACCATGAAGGCCATCTACGGGCTGGAGGGAGAAATATATTATATTGAACAAACCGGGGAGGAGTGCTATTATTTAAACAAATTGGTTCAGGTTAAGCCGGAGCTTCAGCGGGAGCTTCTGGAGCGGGCGCGGGTAGAGTGTCCGGGGGGACAGGAGCTGCGGGCCTATGTGGAGAGATTACTGCCGTTGCTGGCGGAGAAGCTGAAGCTTCCCAGAGAATGGAGCTACCGGGAGCTGTACCTGAAGATGTTGGAGCAGACGGCACGGGCGCTGAAGGTTCCCCGATACTGGATCTGTACGCCGGAATCATTGCTGGCAGAAGCGGAAAAAAGAGCGGAGGAAAAAGGAATGCCGGATTCCATGCCGGAGTACGGTCGCCTGATTTTAAATCGTTAGGCTGAGGAGGACAAAAGAATGAATTTAAAAGGACGGGATTTTCTGACACTGAAGGACTTTACACCGGAGGAGATCGAGTATCTGGTGGAGCTGGCCGCGGATCTGAAGGCCAGAAAGAAAGCAGGCATCGTAGAGAGGAATATGCGCGGGAAAAATGTGGCGCTGATCTTTGAAAAGACAAGCACCCGTACCCGCTGCGCTTTCGAAGTGGCGGCCCACGATATGGGAATGGGAACCACCTATCTGGATCCTTCAGGCTCCCAGATCGGAAAGAAGGAGAGCATCGCCGATACGGCCAGAGTCCTGAGTCGTATGTTTGACGGCATCGAGTACCGGGGGTTCGGTCAGGAGATCGTGGAGGAATTGGCCAAGTATTCCGATGTGCCGGTCTGGAACGGACTGACCAACGAGTATCATCCTACCCAGATGCTGGCGACTCTGTTGACGGTAAAGGAACACCTGGGTCACCTGAAGGGCGTAAAGCTGGTATATATGGGCGATGCCCGCTATAACATGGGTAATTCCCTGATGATCGCCTGTGCGAAGATGGGTATGCACTTCACAGCCTGCGCGCCCAAGAGCTATTTCCCCAACGCGGAACTGGTAGCTTACTGTGAAGGCGTGGCGAAGGAGACAGGCGCGACGATTACGCTCACCGAGGACGTGATGAGCGGAACAAAAGACGCTGACGTGATTTACACGGACGTGTGGGTATCCATGGGAGAGCCCGACGAGGTATGGGAAAGCCGTATCCGCGAGCTGATGCCCTATCAGGTCAATAAAAAGGTCATGGACAATGCGGGGCCCCAGGCTATCTTCACCCACTGTCTGCCGGCATTCCACGATCTGAAGACCAAGATCGGCAAGCAGATTCAGGAGAAGTTCGGTATCACAGAGATGGAGTGTACTGACGAGGTATTCGAGTCCGCCCAGTCCGTAGTATTCGACGAGGCGGAGAACCGTATGCACACCATCAAGGCTGTAATGGCAGCCACACTGGGGGCATAACGCATGAGCATGCGAAAAAAGACGGGCAGGTTGAGCCGGGATCCTTATTATTACTGGAAAATGATCTCCATGGTTCTGGCCTGTGCGGTTCTGATTCTGGCGCTGCTGATTCTCTTTGGAGGAAAGGAAGGGGCGCTGATACCGCTGGTCTTTTTTCTGGGAGCCGTCATGAGTGCGGTGACCGGAATCATGGAGCTGGCAAAGAATAAGAAGATCACAGGCTATCTCTGTTCCGTATTCGCGGGAGTGATGGCGGTGGCCATGATCTTCAATATTATCTGGATGTGGTTTTTATGATAAAGGAAAAGATACTGACGGCTTTGCGGGAACGGGAGGGCTATGTGTCAGGCCAGGAGCTTTGCGAAACCCTGGCCGTATCCCGGACTGCGGTCTGGAAGGCCGTGACAAAGCTGCGGGAAGAAGGATACGAGATAGACAGCGTACAGAATAAGGGGTACAGCCTTCTGGCGTCGCCGGACGCCATGACCGAGGCGGAGATCCGGAGTTGGCTTCACACCCGGGAAATGGGACAGAATCTGGTCTGCTTCGAGGATACGGACTCCACGAATCTTCAGGCCAAGTATCTGGCCGAAGAGGGAGCGCCCCACGGGACGTTGGTATGCGCCGATCAGCAGACGAAGGGCCGGGGCCGCCGGGGCCGGGCCTGGGATTCGCCGCCGGGAGAGGCTATCTATATGAGCCTGATGCTGCGGCCTGCCATCCGGCCGGAGCATGCCTCCATGCTGACACTGGTTATGGGAATGGCGGTGGCCGATGCCTGTAACGAGCTTATGGAAGGAAACATGGCGGGTTTGAAGTGGCCCAATGATCTGGTTATAAACGGGAAAAAGGCGGCCGGAACCCTGACCGAGATGAGTGCGGAGCTGGACTGCATCCATTATGTGGTGATCGGTACCGGGATCAATGTGAATACCCGGGAGTTCCCGGCGGAGCTGAGCCAGGCCATTTCACTGCGACAGGCCGCGGGACACAGTTTCCAGCGGGCAGAGTTGATCGCTCTGTGTATGAAGTATTTTGAAACCTATTACGGGCTTTTTGAACAGACGGAGGATCTGAGCCTGCTAAAGAAGGACTATGATCGTCTGCTGGTGAATACGGGGCGGGAAGTGCGGGTACTGGAGCCGGGGCATGAGTACACGGGGACAGCCCTTGGCATCAACCGCTACGGAGAGCTGCAGGTTCGCTGCGAGGACGGACATGTAGAAGAAATTTATGCCGGAGAGGTGTCGGTGCGGGGAATATACGGTTATGTATAGGATAGAGCGCGGGACGCAGAACCGGCCGGGAGGACACATGAGTCAGGAAAATAAGGTGCTTTGCGGAGCCAATTCCTATGAGGAAAAGTATTTTTTTAATCCGGAATTTGCGGCATTGCCATCGGCCATCAAAGATGAACTGAAGGTAATGTGCGTTCTTTTTGTGACGGAGGTGGGCGGCATTCTCCTGTTGGAGTTTGAGGAGGACGGCTCCCTGTATTTCAGGGTATCCAGTCAGGAAAATGATTTCTTTTTTGATGAGATCGGCAGCGAGCTGCGCATTAAGGAACTGCAGAAGGAAAAGGAAGAGCTGCTGGCTTCCATGGAACTGTTTTACAAGGTATTCTTTTTGAATGGAGAGACAGAACATGCACAATGAACTTTTGAAAATAGGACCCTTTACTGTATATGGCTACGGCCTGATGATCGCCATCGGTATCTTTTCCGCCTACTGTCTGGCGGAGTACCGGGCGCGGAAGCTGGGACTGGAGGATGAGAAGATTTTCGGACTGACCTTTTCAGCGGTCATCGGCGGTATTCTGGGTGGAAAGATTCTGTATTATATTACGGTGCTGCCGCAGATTATAGCGGATCCGTCCCTGCTTTACCGGGATCTGGTGGAGGGCTTTGTGATTTATGGAGCCCTGATCGGAGGCTTTCTGGGAATCGTAGTTTACTGCAGGATCCGGAAAATGAAACTGCTGGCCTATCTGGATCTGGCGCTGCCGTCGGTGGCCCTGGCCCAGGGCTTTGGAAGAATCGGCTGTCTGCTGGCCGGCTGCTGCTATGGCCGGGAGACCAGAGGCGCCTTTGCTATCACATTTCAGAATTCGGCCTATGCGCCCAACGGCGTTCCGCTGATTCCCACTCAGATCATTTCCAGCGGACTGGACTTTCTGCATTTTGCCATTCTGCTCTGGTTTGTGAAAAAGTGGAAGAAGGGCGACGGACAGGTGACGGGTCTGTACTTTATGCTGTACAGCGCGGGCCGCTTTATCCTGGAGTATTTCCGGGGTGACCTGGAGCGGGGCAGTGTAGGCGTGCTGTCCACCTCTCAGTTTATCGCCATCTTTATGTTTCTGTTCGGCGCCGTATTTTTCTTCGGATTCGGAAGAAAACAGGCGAAAGCGGATGAGGTGAAGGATGAGTAAGGAAGAAAAGCGGGCCCAGACCTGTCTGTATTTCGGCGTGCTGCTGGGCCTTATTGCGGCGGACTGGCACTGGTATCTGGGCAGATACGCCGGGGAAAGCGCTGTGGCGCAGCTGCCGTTTACTCCTGTGATTTATGTTTTGTGGCTGGCGGCGGTGGCGCTGTGTCTCGGAGCCAGTGTGGTATTTTTCTGGCGGGCCCGGAAGCAGGAGGCGGCCTATCGGACCAACCGGCGGAAGCCGAAGCGGCGTTAGGAACAGAAACAAAGACAGAAACGATAATAAAGGAAAGAAAGCTATGACATTGAAGATAGGAAGCGTGGAGCTTCCCAATCCGGTCATACTGGCGCCGATGGCAGGGGTAAGTGACCTGCCTTTTCGTCTGCTCTGCAGAGAGCAGGGGGCGGGTCTGGTATGTATGGAAATGGTCAGCGCAAAGGCCATTGCCTACCATAATAAAAATACGGAAAAGCTCATGGAGACCAGAGAGCAGGAGCGGCCGGTATCCCTGCAGCTCTTCGGGTCGGAGCCGGATCTGATGGCGGAGATTGCCGCACAGATCGAAGAACGGCCCTTTGATATCCTGGACATCAACATGGGCTGCCCTGTGCCGAAGATCGTGGGAAACGGCGAGGGGTCGGCGCTCATGAAGAACCCGAGGCTTATCGAGGAGATCATTACGAAGGTATCCCGGGCCATCAAAAAGCCTCTGACTGTGAAGTTCCGGAAGGGCTTCGACGACGACCATGTGAACGCGGTGGAGATCGCGAAGATCGCTGAGGCCAGCGGCGCGGCGGCGGTGGCAATCCATGGCCGGACCCGGGAACAGTATTATTCGGGAAAAGCGGACTGGGAGATCATCCGGCAGGTGAAGGAGGCTGTATCGATCCCCGTCATCGGGAATGGGGACGTGGACAGTCCGGAAAAAGTCAGAGCTTTACTTGACGCGACCGGTTGCGACGGAGTCATGATTGGCCGGGCGGCCAGAGGAAATCCCTGGATTTTTCATCGGGTATCCGAATATCTGAAGACCGGAAAGCTCCCCGACAAGCCATCCAGGGAAGAGATTAAGGCCATGATGCTCCGTCATGCCCGTATGCAGGTGGAACACAAGGGCGATTACACGGGCATCCGGGAAATGCGGAAACACATTTCCTGGTACACCACAGGCCTTCCCGGATCCGCAAAGCTTCGGGGAAGGATCAACAGCGTGGAGAGCCTGGAGGAGATGGAAGCCCTTTTACGGGAGATGTAAAGAAAGCGGTAAGAAAAGTACGGAAAAACCGGTGAAACATTTGACAATAAGGGCGTTAGAGTGTATAATATCGTGGACATTCTGAAAGCGGGGCAGTGTCGCATTCCACCATTTTCCGGAATGTCTGCAGGAATAATTGAGACAGAATAAGATATAATGAAATAGATACCGCCATAGGCGGTCAGGCGCAAAACCAGGAAGGATGTAAAAATGAGCGAGAAGAAAAACTTACTGACTTATGAGGGACTGAAAAAGCTGGAGGACGAGCTCCAGGATCTGAAGGTAGTTCAGAGAAAAGAGATCGCGCAGAAGATCAAAGAGGCAAGAGAACAGGGCGACCTGTCCGAGAACGCCGAGTATGACGCAGCCAAGGACGAGCAGCGTGATATCGAGGCCAGAATCGAGCAGATTGAGAAGATCCTGAAGAACGCAGAGGTGGTCGTAGAGGACGAGGTGGATCTGGACAAGATCAGCGTAGGCTGCGTGGTAAAGGTTCTGGACGTGGAATACGATGAGGAAGAGGAGTTCAAGCTGGTAGGTTCCTCCGAGGCAAACAGCCTGAACGGTAAGATTTCCAACGAGTCTCCGGTAGGAAAGGCACTGATCGGCGCGCGCGTAGGCGACACCATCAAGGTTGAGACTCAGGCAGGAGAGATTGAATACAAGGTACTTGAGATCCAGAGATCCAAGTAATCGACATACGAGAGGAGTACAGGAATGGAAGAACAGAAGAATCAGAACGGACAGGAGCAGGATATCAATCAGCTTTTAAAAGTTCGCCGAGAGAAGCTGGCAGATCTGCAGGAGCGGGGAAAGGATCCGTTCCAGATCACCAAATTTGACGTGACACATCACAGCCAGGAGGTCAAGGACGATTTTGACGCTCTGGAGGGCAAGACCGTAACCATCGCCGGACGTATGATGTCCAAGCGTGTCATGGGTAAGGCTTCCTTCTGCAACGTGCAGGATCTGAAGGGCAATATCCAGTGCTACGTGGCCAGAGACAACGTGGGCGAGGAAGAGTATAAGGATTTCAAGAAATATGATATCGGCGATATCATCGGCATCACCGGCGAAGTGTTCCGCACCAAGACCGGCGAGATCTCTATCCATGCGGCCAATGTGACACTGCTCAGCAAGAGTCTGCAGATTCTTCCGGAGAAGTTCCATGGCCTGACCAATACAGACGTGCGTTATCGCCAGCGTTACACCGATCTGATCATGAACAGCGATGTGAAGGATACCTTTATCAAGCGTTCCAGAATTATCAGCAGCATTCGCCGCTATCTGGACGGGCAGGGCTTCATGGAGGTGGAGACTCCCCTTCTGGTAGCCAATGCAGGCGGCGCGGCAGCGCGTCCCTTTATCACACATTCCAATGCGTTGGACGAGGACTTCAAGCTTCGTATTTCCCTGGAGCTGTACCTGAAGCGTCTGATCGTGGGCGGTTTGGAACGTGTATATGAGATCGGCCGTGTATTCCGTAACGAGGGCTGCGATACCCGCCACAACCCGGAGTTCACTCTGATGGAGCTGTATCAGGCATATACCGATTACCACGGCATGATGGATCTGACCGAGAACCTGTACCGTACCGTGGCTCAGGATGTCCTGGGAACCACAAAGATTGTATACAATGGCATTGAGATGGATCTGGGCAAGCCCTTTGAGCGGATCACCATGGTAGATGCTGTCAAGAAATATTCCGGCGTAGACTGGAACGAGATTCATACCCTGGAGGATGCCCGCGCCGTAGCGAAGGAGCACAACGTGGAGTTCGAAGAGCGCCATAAGAAGGGCGATATCCTGAATCTGTTCTTCGAGGAGTTTGTAGAGGAGCATCTGCTTCAGCCTACCTTCGTCATGGATCACCCCATTGAGATTTCTCCGCTGACCAAGAAGAAGCCGGAGAACCCGGATTATGTAGAGCGTTTTGAGTTCTTCATGAACGGCTGGGAGATGGCGAATGCTTACTCCGAGCTGAATGACCCGATTGATCAGCGGGAGCGTTTCAAGGCCCAGGAGGAGCTGCTGGCACAGGGCGACGACGAGGCGAACACCACAGACGAGGACTTCCTGAACGCCCTGGAAATCGGTATGCCGCCCACAGGCGGAATCGGCTTCGGTATCGACCGTATGTGTATGCTGCTGACAGACTCCGCAGCTATTCGCGACGTACTGCTGTTCCCGACAATGAAGACCCTGGATCCAAAGAAGGCTGAAAACAAAGCCGAAAAAGCAGCGGTAAATGGTTCTGCAGAGGATGCAACCGTGTCCGCGCCAAGCGTACAGATTGATCTTTCCAAGGTGAAAATCGAGCCGTTGTTTGCAGATGATGTAGACTTTGAGACATTCAGCAAGTCTGATTTCAGAGTGGTTAAGATCGAAGCCTGTGAGGCAGTGCCGAAGTCCAAGAAGCTCCTGAAATTCACACTGAATGACGGAACAGACCGGAAACGCACCATTTTAAGCGGTATTCACGAATATTACGAGCCGGAAGAGCTGGTTGGTAAGACCTGTGTGGCAATCACAAACCTGCCGCCGAGAAAGATGATGGGTATTGATTCCGAGGGTATGCTGATTTCCGCAGTGTACGAGTATGACGGACGGGAAGGCTTAAATCTTTTGATGCTGGATGACAGTATTCCGGCAGGAGCAAAGCTGTACTAAAGAGGTCATTTACTACAAAAAATCGTGTTACTACAACTTTTCTACAACTTTTGCGCGAGACCCTACGAAACCAGATGAAGCAATATGAAAGGCGGATCTGCTTATAAATGCAGATTCGCCTTTCTTTTTACATTAGCTTCATGTTCACGCTAATGCTTTTTGCCTTCTCCTGCATATTCTCTTGTGTGATATGGGTGTAGATGTCCATTGTAGTAGAGAAATCGGCATGCCCCATGACTTGCTGAATGAATTTAACATCGTTGGTGCTTTCGCAGAGCCGGGTACAGAAGGTGTGCCGCAAGTTGTGAACACTAAAATGAGGGAGCAGATCCGGCTCACGGTCTTCCAGTTCAGCCTGATCCATTTCTTCCATGTTGTAAGTTACGCTGATTCTCTCAATCGCCCGATTGATATTGTGGGCGCTCATGAATGAGCCGGTTCGGTTGCGGAAAACAAAACCATGAACTCCTCCTAACACCAGTTGATCATCTGGATACAATGCGTCGATGGTTTCAATCTGGAGGCGAAGCTGCTCGGCCACCTCTGGATAGAGGATAGGGATAATTCGTGTACCGCTCTCAGTTTTGGGAGTGGTAATGTGAAATCCGGCTTTTCCGTCAATGACCCGGTAGATTAAGTTGTGGTTGACCGAGATTGTGTTTTCGCTCAAGTTAATATCGCTTTTGGTAATGCCGGTACATTCTGCTACACGCATTCCTGTTCCAAGGAGCACAGTCATGATGGGGAGCCAATGGCTGTATGTAGGGGACTTGGCAATAAAACGCAGGAAATTCTGCTGTTGCGTTTTTGTGAGTGCGATCCGCCGTTTAGGCTTTGGAGCGCTGCCATCCGTCTTGAGCTTGCGGTAAATGCCCTTGCTGGGATTTTTGCGGATGTAATCGTCGTCCACGGCCATTTCAAGCGTAGGGTGAACAATGGTGTTGATGCTCTCCAGTGAGTTGATAGCAAAGCCGTGTTTCAGCAGTTTGGTATAAAACGCGAGAATATCACTTCTGTGGATTTGTGGCAGAGGCATGTTAGCGAAAGGCTCTTCTTTCACATAGAAGTCCCACAGGTAAAGATAATTTGCTCTGGTAGAGGGCTTCAGTTTGATGTTGTTATTCATGTAGACCTTGAACATATCATTCAGGGTAAGCTTCATGGCTTCCTGAGTACGGATGCCATCATCCTTATCTTTGTTGATCTGCTTTTCTTTGACACGAAGACTTGCGAGATCGGAGTCGTAAAGATATTTCTTTTTAGTGCCTAATTTGTAGACATACATATAGCTGCCATCTGCCCGTTGTGTTTCTCCGGGCCGAAGATTTCGTCCTTTGTTGTCTTTTCTCACTTTTGCCATTACTGGTACCTCCTGATTATAAAAGTGTAGTGCGCCTTACTGGCATGGTTATTTAGCCGGAAATATCATAAAGATATTCTTTGATACGCTGGACACTCCATAGGACACGGGTGTTCATGGTAATGCGTGCATTGGCAAGATCCCCAATCTGTACTGCAGTGTGCCTTCCACAGCACAACAGTTTGCAAAGGGTATCGGTATCAACAGCCAAGCACTGCTCCGGCGGTAGGTCATTCGGTTTTCTTTTCTCCATAATCGTCCTCCTTTTTTCGATTACAATGATCCCTTACGATTTGTAGAAGAAGGTTTTCAACAAAAACAATGAAAACGGTCTTGAGGTCAGGAGGTATTGAAATAACAAAAGAACTCTAATGGGGCCATTTCCTACGCCAGAACGGTTCTGCCGTGTATTTCAGGCTGCTGCTGTGCAGCACTTCGATTATGGGCGCGCTTCTGTGGTCATCGCACACTGTCCAGAATTCCTGTATAACTCCCCATAGAGGTTATGAACTTGTCAAGGTACTAAAAGAGCGTAGGGATCATCCGGTATTACCAAATGATCCGATACATCCTATAAATAGGCGGGGAAGAAAGAACTTCTGCAAAGAGGAAAGAAAATTTAAAGAAAATCCAAAAATCAATATATAGAATGTTTGAATTGACAATCACTATATATTGTGTTAGAATTGCAATGTAATTGATTTTTGTGCGTTGCCCGTCAGGGTACACAGGCTTTAGGGCTTGTGTTGCGGAGTAATGACTGCATTGCACACGCTGTTAATTTTGTACTTGTGTCAGTAGTATCACTGCGCCTTTTCAGGCCGGTATATTGCTGGCTTTTTTTATTTTACGGGATTTACCCACCATTGCGAGAATGACATCGGTTCATAGGCAACTATGGACGCCAGGCTTTATGCCGTCTGTCATTCTCGCTTTTTTATTGCCTGTAAGCCTGAAAGGGCTTTAAGGATAAATCAAAACTGAGAAAGGCAGGTCATGTACATGAATGTGAAGCAGAAAAGAAAGCAGAATGGTCGGCGGGTCAAGCCGGCACACTCCACGGACTGGAAGATGAAGAGACAGGCAGTATCTTCGCTCCGGCCCCGAAATGTTGCACCAATGGCGAGGGCAGTTATTTTGCCCCGAAGATCACGAAGGGGGATTTGATATGTCTGGCAGCAATAGTGCTGAACGAAAGCGGCATGAACCACTGGTGCTGGTAGAAACGGCAGATCTTTCAGAAGAAGACTGGCTGGATTACCGGCGCCGTGGAATCGGCGGCAGCGATGTATCGGCGATCTTTGGCACTTCTCCATTCCGGACAGCCAGGGATCTGTACTACGACAAACTGAACATAGCGTCAGTGGAAGATGATGAGGGCAACTGGGTTGCCATGGAAATGGGGCATTTGCTGGAGCCTCTGGTAGCAAAGATATTCGAGCGGAAAACCGGATATCGGGTCTACCAAATCAAAAAGATGTTCCAGCACCCACAGTATCCTTGGATGCTGGCTGATGTGGACTACTTTGTGGAACTGCCGGATGGCACCACAGCGATCCTTGAGATCAAGACCACAAACTATAATGCCAGAGATAACTGGTGGATGAATGGGAAGGAGACTGTTCCAGTCTACTATGAATCTCAGGGGCGTCATTATATGGCAGTAACGGATCTTGACCGATGTTTCTTTTGCTGCCTGTATGGTAACAACGAGGAGGAAGTTATTATCCGGGAGGTCAAGCGTGATTTCGAGTATGAGGCTGAGATGGTCTTTTTGGAGCAGTATTTCTGGGAAAACCATGTGCAGCGCCATGTGCCGCCGCCCTATACAGAAAGTGGGGCCTTGATTATTGAGAGCGCACGCAAACACTTTGGCCCGGCAGATAAAAATGCCCCGGCCGTTGCACTCGACCTGGATATGACTGCAAAACTCATGCAGTATTTGCGGCTTCTGGATGAAAAGAAAAATGCAGAGGTGTACTCCAAAGAAATCGACAAGGATATTCAGCGTCTGAAGGCGCTGTTGATTGCGGAAATGGGTACCAGCTGCACTGCAGTCTGTGAGCAGGAGGGAGTGAACTATACGGTTACCTATACCCCTGTTCGCAAGTCCATCATCGACAAGGATAACCTGCTTCGGTTGAAACTGGAGCATCCGGATATTTACGAGCAGTTTGTTACAGTATCCGAATCCAGACGGTTCAGTGTTAGAGCCTCGATTATGGAGGCCGCTTAGTGAGGTGAAAAAGGATGAATTGTATTGGTACCTACGACGGGACGATTTTTTATAATCCTGCCAATAAGTTTTGTATCGTCAGTGTAAAAACCGCAGATCAGAGCGTGCCAGCCGAGGCCAGGTCAAACAGGCGGTACAAAGACCATTTGATTCGCTTTACAGCTGTGGGGTATGAGATTCCACGGACAGATGCGGTAGAGTTGGAACTGGATGGTGAATGGACAAAGGGCAAGTATGGTGTCCAGCTCCAGGTGGAGCAGTGGCGTGAAATTGTGCCCAGAACAAAAAACGGCGTAGAGGGCTACCTTGCCTCCGGGCTTATCAAAGGGATTGGTCCCAAAACTGCCGCAGACATTGTGGAGCGGTTCGGTGTGGACACACTGGATATTCTGGAACACCAGCCGGAGCGGCTGTTGGAGATCCGGGGCATTACGGAAAGTAAATTGGAGGACATCAAAGCTTCTTATGCAGAAAACCGTATGCTCCAAGGAATTATGACCTTGCTGGCACCGTTTAAGATTACTCCCAAGACGGCATTGAAAATATATCAATATTTCGGCCCGACCAGCGTAGAGATTTTGGAAAAGAGCCCATTTGAGCTTTGCCAGATCTCCGGCTTTGGATTTCGGCGGGTAGATGCAATCGTACAAAAGAGCGGGGGCAATCTCCATGACTCTATGCGTATCAAAGGGGCTGTCTTTTGTGCGCTGGATGAGGGCAAGAGTAAACGAGGCCATCTGTACATCAGTTCTGAAGAACTGGAGAAATCAGCGCTGAAACTGCTCAATGAGAAGATACCTGTACCGGAGCTTCGCCTGCATCAGCAGGAAGTCAGGGATATGATGCAGGAAATGATCCTGAATGGAGCAATTGTTTCCGTGAAGGATAATATCTATCTTCCCAGAGTGTTTGCCCAAGAGGACGAAACGGCGCGCCGGATCGCCCAGCGTCTGGTCACCCAGATGCCAGTAGAGCATATTGCGCCGGTGCTGGAACAGGTCAAGGTTGAAATGGGACTGCGCCTGTCTGCACAGCAGGAGGCTGCGGTCTATGCAGCATTTAGGCATGGCTTGTCAGTGATTACGGGTTCTCCTGGTACTGGTAAAACAACAGTGCTGCGGACGATACTTGAGGTTTACCGGCGGCTGCACCCTGATGGCAAAATTGCTCTTATGGCGCCTACCGGTCGGGCAAGCCGCAGGATGTCGGAGAGTACCGGCTTTGAGGATGCCCGAACATTACACAGTGGTCTGGGACTGACCAGTGAAGAGGATGAGGGTAGCCGGAACAGAAAGTCAGAGCCACTGTCGGCCGATTTAATCATTGTGGATGAGTTTTCCATGGTGGATATGTGGCTTGCTGAGAAATTTTTTGAACGCATGAAGATAAATGCCAGAATCGTACTGGTAGGCGACCCAGATCAGCTTCCGAGCGTAGGAGCCGGAAATGTGTTTCGTGAAATCATCGAAACCAAAATCGTCCCAGTAACGGTGCTGGATCAGATTTTCCGTCAGTCGAAGGATAGTCTGATTGCCTATAATGCCAAATTTATCAACGAGGGCAATACCAAACTGTTTTACGGACCGGACTTTGTTTTCGTGTCTGGTGATAGTCAGGAAGATACCGCTGAAAAGATTACAGAACGGTATTGTTTGGAGATACAGGAGAGTGGCATTGAGAATGTGCAGATTCTTTCACCTTTCCGTTCAGAAGGCGCCGCGTCGTCGGAACAGCTGAATGAGACCATTCGTGAATTGGTCAACCCATTCCGCTCTGCGGAGGAGGAAATCAAGTTCGGCCCCAAGATATTCCGGGTCAATGACCGCATCATGCAGACCAAGAACACAGAAAAGGTCTCTAATGGAGATCTGGGCTTCATCCGGTATATTAAGGACACTGACCAGGGTAAAAAAATCGGCATGGATTTTGGCGCTGGCAGAACACTGGAATACGGCGTAGATGATTTGAGCAATGTGGATCTGGCTTATGCTACTACGATCCACAAGGCTATGGGCTCTGAGTATGAGATCGTTATTATGCCGCTGCTCAAAGCGCACACCATCATGATGTACCGTAATCTGCTCTACACCGGAATCACGCGTGCCAAAAAGCGGGTGGTGCTGATTGGGCAGAAACAGGTATTGTTTATGGCAATCCATCGTAATGAGATCGGCAAGCGGAATACGCTGCTGGGTATGCGTATTCAGATGTATTTCAAAGCCTACGCAAAGAAAGCCGGTATCCCCATTCCGGCTGCGTTGGAAGAACAATTAAAGAACGCAAGTTAAAAAAGAGAGGTCAGGTGCAGAAATGGCACTTGGCGTCTCCTATTTTTATGTCAGAAAGGAGTTTCCAACATGAACGAAAAAAGTAATCCGATGCCTATGATGTACAAAACAATTCCGGCAGTGGCAGAACTGAACAAGGTGCCGGGCTTTGACCCGCTCAAATTTCTGCGCCATAAGGTGTCCAGAAAAACCAATGAGGAAATGCTGCAGTTGGAATTGCCCTATCAGAAGCTGTGGTTTCGCCTGCGTCACCCCCAGGGCCGCATGAAACTGACTACTCTGCGGATCACGGAACAGCTTGCGATTATGGAGGCCAGAGTTTATCTGGACCGCAGTGATGCAGAGCCTATCAGTAATTACATCTCGCAACACAGTGCAGAAGAAGGTACCGACTATGTACAGGCTGCCCAGGATGAGGCATTGAGTGCTGCGCTGTCGGATGCCGGTTTCGGTCTGCAGTTTGCCGATGTCGCTGTTGACAGTACGGGCAAGGTGTTTGGAAGCAGTATTCCGCTTTCCGGGACGGCTCCTATCCAGCAACCGATGCCAAATGCGGCGCAGAGGCCCGTAGAAGCCCCTGGAGCGGCGCTGCGGCAATCTGGCGGGGAAGTTCATGCCCGGCCGAAAAGAGCGCCTCAGAACGCCGTAGAGGGCCGTAATGCTCCTGCTCGTCCGGCGCCTATTCAGAAACCTGCGGCAAAGCCGGTTCAGAATGAACAGCCCCCGGTTTCTCCGGTACAGCCAGTTGTCCAACAGATGGTTGCAGAAGAGAAGGAGAATATGGATACACTGCCTGCCGGCAAGGTAGAGGAGAATGCTCCCAATATGGAGCTGCCGGTACCGAGCCGCGAGGTTACATTGGATAGCAGTCCAAAACAGGATGATGCGTCTGAGCAGCCGGCCGCCTCCGTATTCCAATCGGATGAACCGGAAGAACTGCCTGTGGCGCCTGTTGTCCAACAGGAAGCACCCGATCAGCCTGTGGCGCCTTCTTATACGGAGAGCACTCCGGTAGAAGACATCTTGAAGGTAATGACCTTTGAAGAAGCGCAGAATGTGGTGGTGGATAGTGGTCTGAGCAAAGGAAAGACCATGGCAACAGTTGCCAAGGAGCGTCCGGTGAGTCTGAAATTCTACCTCACCCCAGGCAACAAGAGCACCAACAATATCGTTCGTGCTGCGGCGCAGATCATGCTCGATGGTATGGCCGCACAGAAAGCCGGATGATAAGCAGCCCCATCTATGGGGGCAAGAAGGGAGGGAGAACAGATGGACTCATATCCAGGAGATTTTCCGTTCGGTATTATGGATGTAGTGGAACTTCTACATCTACGAATCAGACGCCGACAGGCAAACAGTGTATATGTGGATTGCCCGTTTTGTGGTGACCGCCGCGGCAAGATGAATGTGAATTTCGTCAAAAATGTCTGGCGGTGCAATTATTGTGATGAGCATGGCGGTATGCTTGCGCTTTATGCGCGGCTAAACAATACGACTACATCCGATGCGTATTGGGAGATAGGAGAAGCCCTGTGCAACGATTTTCACAGGGAACGGCCGAACTCTGGATATGAGATGGCAGGAAACCAGCAGGCTGGCACTGGGTCCCCGGTTTCGGGGACTCAGACCGACTTTGCCGGATATGAGAGGAGGGGCGAACTAAAAACAGTGCAGCAAGCAGAACGGGCCAGCGGACAGGAAATTCATCAAACGCTTTCGCTGCTGCTCGCTATGCTGCCTCTTCAGCCTGCCCACCGCAACCATCTGCACTCCCCAAAACGGGGACTGTCGGATGAACAGATCGACCGGATTGGGTTCAAGAGCACTCCACCCCCATTCCTTTGCCGCTCCATTACCGAGCGGCTGATGAAACAGGGATGCAAGGTGGAGGGGGTGCCCGGCTTTTATCTGGATGACAGCGGGCGCTGGACCATGAACTTCTACCGAAAAAACGCAGGGATTTTGATTCCGGCTGTGGGATACGACGGTATGATACATGGCCTGCAGATACTTTTGGATAGTCCGCTCAAGCAAAAAGATGATCCACCGGATAAGTCAGGAGCCAAATACATCTGGTTTTCGTCCTCGTCCAAAAATATGGGCGTCACATCCGGGAGCCCGGTACATTTTATCGGCCATCCATCTGCTCGAGTGGTCTATGTCATTGAGGGACTGCTGAAAGCAGACATCTCACACTGCCTGACAAACCGGACTTTTGCGGCGATTGCCGGCGCAAACAACACAAGCCAGTTGGATACGCTGTTTGCACTGTTGGCACAGAATGGCACTGAGGAGATCATTGAGGCTCATGATATGGATAAGTACAGTAACCAAATGACCTCTAATGGGGCATCTAAGATCTATCTGATGGCCCGAAAAAATGGAATGGCATGTCGTCGGCTGACCTGGAATCCGAATTATAAAGGGTTTGATGATTGGCAGCTTGCCCTTCGGGAGAAAGAACAGAAGGAAAAGGAGGTGCAGAGAATGAATTTTAAGCAGCAATATCTGTGCGGTAAGTGTGATTTTACCTATATAGATGGCTGCGTCGAGCTTTGGCACACCAGAGCGGAGAAAGATTTGGATCTGACAGAGTATCTGGGGCTGACAAAGGAAGAGTATCAGATATTTCTTGCTCAGGGCAATCGGGCGCTGAAGGATATTCTGGACAGCCAGAGAGTTTTCCGGAGATTTTGCATTTACCAGCTTTGCCTGGGTGAGACACAGACGGTACCTTTCGCGTTCAAGCAACTGGATGCACTGCGTAAAGCTGGATATGAACAGCCGCCTGCCGCCGCCTATCAGACGGTATGGAGCGCAGAGGTCTGTTGCCCAAAGGGGCAGAATGACATGGAAGTGCTGGGGCGCCTGTTCCTGGACTTTAATGAGCATTTGCCGGAAGATTACAGAGGCCGTCCGTTGGCTCCATCTGATGTGGTGGAACTGGACTGCCAAGGCAAACGCACATACTTCTATGTGAATGACTGCCGGGATTTTGCGCCGGTACGCTTCTCCCCATTCTTGTGTAAAAGACTTCCGGAGCCTGCTCAAAAACAGGAATGAAGGGATAGGGGTCAGATGCGTATTGCAGAAAAGAAGAAAAGCCAGATTACAGCACTGTATGAGCAGTGCTCCAATCTTCCGGCAGATGTCAGAAGTTGTCTGGAGAATGGCTACTTTACCGTAACGGTACCTCCACCCTGGAACATGAGCAATCAAAAGACTGCGCAGGAGGTGCAGGACAAAATCAAGGAATGGTCAAGGCAGTATACTGGCGTGGTCTGCTACTGTTTTGACAGCTTCAGCACACTTTTATATGTGCTGTGAGCAACACACAATGGCATGGAAAGGGTCATAACGGCCTACTCCATGCCATTTTTTGCGAAAGGAGATTTTACAATGGGTGTTTTTTCAGAAATAGCAATGGAGCAGCAAAACAGTATGTTCGATTCGTCTGCAGCCTTTGAGGATGATGAAGCCTTTGAGCTGGAGGAGATGGAATCTTTGCCTGTGCCGCCTGTAGGTACAGACACTGTCCCAGTATCGGCGGCTTCGGTTTCTGCCGGTGAGACTGCTTTGGCTGATGCAGAGGAGGAACCTGCGGATGAAGTAGCGCCTGCTGGGGAAGAGAAGTCTGCTGAGGAGGGGAATTCGGCACAACCGCCCGCCGCAGAAGATGAAGAAAAAAAGCGTGCGGAGCATGAGGCGGCTGAAGCCCAGCGCAAAGCGGAATTTGACGCCAAACAGCAGGCGAAGAAAGCCGCGGAGCAGGAGCAAATCGCCCGTCTGGAAGCGATGAGTGATGAAGAAGTAATCGCGGCCTCTACCCAGAGGGTGAGTACCGATGTAGAAAAACTGACACGGCGAAATATGAAGGAATGTGTGTCCGAGCATATCCAGATGCTCTGTATGGAAGATACGGCGTTTGCCCGTCTGACGATGCATCCGAAAAAGAACATGATCCGCTGTTTCCAGTACATCAACCGAAAGGCATGGGATTATGTGCAGGATGAACTAAAAGCAAGCGGAACCCGCCCTGGTCCCGGACAGCAGACATATGGCTGCGATGTGCCGGATGATATGTGCTATCAGTGGGCGGAAGATTATTTCCGTGACCCTGATGCCAAGGAAGACCATGAGGATGAGGAGAAGTTTGTTCCCAAGCCGTATGCTGGGAAGTCCTCTGCAAAGAGCAAACCCAAGAAGGCGGCAGAGAAGAAAAAGACGGAACCCAAGGCGGCACCCAAGCAGGAGGAAAAAAAGCCTTCTCAGGATGGGCAGATGTCGCTTCTGGATTTTGGGATGGCAAAGGCAGGCTGAGCCGGCAAAGGAGGAAAAATGCAGAATGATTGCTTATAAGGGTTTTCGCCCCGGGCTGATATGCCGTGGCTATCAGTTTGTGATGGGGCTCAATACGACTGAAAAAGCAAATTGCAGGGAAAATGGATTTCACTGCGCGGAAAATCCGCTCGACTGCCTTAGCTATTATTCCAGCCTGGAGCATTCGGAATATTATATTGTCAACGCCGGCGGCGACATCGATGAAGATGAGCATGACTCCAAAATCGCCTGTACGGAGTTGACTGTGATTAAGCGGCTAACCAAAGAGGAGCTGTTTTTACATGGTTTGGCCTACATGGTAGATCACCCGCGCAGGGTGTGGAGTTCCCATGTGGCAGCCAACCGGGCAATGGCGAACTGCGGTTATGCGGTGGTACGGGGGAAAGACCCCGTTGCCACCGGCAGACTGGGAGACATCCTTGCTTTTGCGAAGGAAGCTCCGGATTCCGAAGCTATCGTACAGGTTGCTGTAGGGCGAGTTGATGGAATCACGTTGATGCCGGATGTGTGGTATGGCGTGGATTTGACAAGAAGGACGGTGAATTGAGATGAAAAAACGAGCCCTGATGGCATTTCCCAAGCTGACAGCAACAGAAGAAATGAAGCAGATTGCCGCTTCGGATATGCCGAGAAAAGAAAAAACGAAATATGGCTATGTCACGGAGGTTTGTGATTATTACGTTTATCTGCGTTGTGTCGTGCAGGCTGGAATTTTGAAAGCCGCACTCTTTTTTCCGGACTACCTGCGTTTGGACGGAAATAATCCGGTCTACGAGGTGTATCTGGATAAAGAGAATCGGCAGTTTACCACCTATGACTGCTTGAACCAGAAATGGAGCGAGGCCAAACTGGACCGACTGGACTGGAAACACTGGTATGCAAAAAGCAGCTGGGTCAGCGAGGAAGAAGCAGCAGTTATACAGACATATTTAGACAATGATAAAAGAGGAGCAAGTGCGATCCTGCAGTTCCAGAGGGCTGTCCGTGACGAACAGCTGGTGCAGCGACATCGGCTGGAAACCGACCCATGGGATAAAGATCTGGAGCAGGTGCCGGAACTTCCAAAGGACTGGAACCGCTGGGTGAATAAGGTCGCCATCCAGCAGAACTACATCTACTACCATTACAAAAAAGGCGGTGCAAAAACAGGGTACTGTACCTATTGTGAAAAGGAAGTGCCGATTAAAGGGCATCCTCACCACAATCAGGAAGGTTACTGCAGTTGCTGCCGCCATCCGGTGGTATTCAAAGCATATGGCCGGGCGGGGTACATGCAGACAGAAAAATATTTTGCTTACCTGATCCAGCGATGCAAGGACGGCTTTGTAGTTCGTGAATTTCAGGCTGACCGGACATACAGAAAAGAAAGCCTTCCAAATTCCAAGCTTTATTGCCAGGAAATCCGGCGTACCATCTATGACAGAGAACTAAAACCCAGAAGTTATTACTGGGGGATGTATAAGCAGCGTAATATGCGCTGGATTTCTTGTAGCCCCTGTTCTTATGACTGGCATGGTGCAGAAAATGGCCGTGTCTATGGTAAGACTCTGCCTCATCTTGAAAAGCATGAGCTTCGCTGTACCGGTCTTGTGCAATGGATTCGGAAACAGAAAAGCATCGATCCGGAAAGTTATCTGGCAGTTTGGCGCCGGCTTCCCCAGATGGAGCAAATATGGAAATCCGGCTTATCAAAATTGACGAAGGAATGTTTTAAGAACTGTGATGTAGTGCGGCAAATGATTTTGTACCCGGAGGCTCCAAGGCTGATTCGCGCATTGGGTCTGGATTCTCAGGGATTCAATCGTTTGCGGCAGATGGATGGAGATACAGAAGATTTAGGATGGCTGCAGGTTGAAAAGAAAAGGGGAAAACCCATTACCAATGAATTGCTTCGGTGGTTCCGTATCCATAAAATTCGAGCCAAGGATATTTTATTTATTGTGGATCGCATGAGCCCGCTGCAGATACGTAATTACCTGCAAAAGCAAAAGAAGTATTTTGATGGCAGCTGCCGACAGGCGTTAATCGCTTGGCAGGACTATATGGCTATGGCACAGCGCCTGCACATCGATACCAGTGATGAAATTATTTATCGCGTGCGCAAGCTGCGTCAGAGACATGATGAACTGGTAATTCAGTGTGAAGCCGGAAGTCTGGAACTTCAGGCAGAGAAAATGGCAGAAAAATATCCCAATGTTGATGGCATTTGCAGAGAACTTCAGAAGAAATATACCTATGCTGAGGAGGAATACATGGTTGTTGCTCCGGAAAACATTTTTGCGATCATCAAAGAGGGGCGAATGCTTCATCATTGTGTTGGCAACGATGGCAGTGGTGAGCGATATTATGAGCGCATGGAGCGTCGTGAGAGCTTTATTCTGTTCTTGCGCCGAACCGACGAACCGGAAGATCCCTATTACACATTGGAGATCGAACCAGATGGCACAGTGCGTCAGAAGCGTACACTATTTGACCGTCAGCATGAGGATATTGAGCAAGCAACTGACTTTCTTCGCAGATGGCAAAAAGTTATTGCAGAGCGTCTTACAGGTCGTGATTTGAAACTGGCTGCGGAAAGTCGGATTCTTCGTGAGAAGGAGTTTATCCAGTTGAAGAAGGATCGGGTCATCATTCATACCGGCCATTTGGCAGGAAGGCTTTTGGCGGATGTGCTGATGGCAGACCTGATGGAAAACACGGATAGCATCCAGTCTCCGGCATTGGCTGCTGCAGCGTGACAAAATGAGAATGGCCGGGCATCCTTGAGGGCGTCCGGTCATTGATGAAGAAGGAAGGAGCAGAGCATGAAACAAATTGGAAATCTGGCAGTGGTTTGCGCCAGGCGACAGGATGTGCTGCTGCAGGTTGGCAGTGAAAAGGTATGTGTCCATGTGGGAGCCGGGCCAGAGCGGAATACGCTTCACGCAGCGTGGGACGATGATGACGCCATTCAGCGTATTGTCCATGAATTGAATTTTGGCAAGTATGCAGCCGGCAGAAATGGGCTGCATACCGCACAGCAGAATTGCTCTGTGGGGCGGGGAAAGGAGAAAATCGCATGATCAAAAACCTGAATCAGCTGCGCAGGACACTTCGGGAAGGGACACAGTTGGAGATATTGGATCACTGCCGGCCGGAATGTATTGGGCAGATACGGAACATTACGCTGGTAAACACGCAGGGCTTTTATAGTACCGTAGCGAATCAGCCAGATGCGTCTGCCAACAGAGGCAACGGCGGCCGCGGCCCGATCCTTTGGTGGGGCAGAGCCGCCCACTGGCAGTTTGCAGACGGTGTTTGCAGTGTTTTCGACAGTGAACAGAAGCATACGGAAGAAGAACTGGTTATGTCCTTCCGGGTACTTGAAAAGGAGGCAGCATAATGGAACAGAATATTTTTGAAAAGCAGAGAGACTTGAATGACCGGCTCAACCGTTATCGGGATGAGTATTATAACCGCAACGCTCCCAGTGTGTCAGATGAGGTCTATGACAGACTCTTTGACGAGTTGAAAGAGTTGGAACAGGAAACGGGAATCCAAATGGCAAATTCGCCAACCCAGACAGTAGGCTATCCTGCGGTAAGCAGGCTGGAGAAAACCAGACATGAGATCCCGCTGCTGTCTTTGGATAAGACGAAGAGCAGTATGGATCTTCTGAATTTCATGGGTGAGCAGCAGGTGATGCTGATGCTCAAACTGGATGGCTTGACTGTAAAGTTGACCTATGAGAATGGAGAACTTCTGGAGGCGGCTACCCGTGGCGATGGTGACGAAGGGGAGATCATTACCCATAACACCCGAGCCATCAGCGGTATCCCTTCCCACATCACCTACAAAGAGAGACTGGTTGTGACGGGCGAGGGCTTTATCAGACCCAGTGATTTTGAGGAACTGAAGACCAGCCTGCAGGACAGCAGCGGTAAGCCCTATAAAAACGGCCGCAATCTGGCTGCTGGTTCCATTCGTCTGATGGATGCCAAGACATGCCGGGAGCGTCGGCTGGTTTTCATGCCGTTTGGTGTGCTGGAGGGCTTTCCGCACCTGACCCGGAAATCAGATAAGCTACGGGAACTGCGTGCGTTGGGGTTCCAGCCCTGTAAGTATCTGGTCACAAAGCAGAAACTGACGCTGGAAAATGTGGAAGCCGGTATCTATCAGCTGCGGCAATATGCCACTGACAAAGATATCCCCATTGACGGTATCGTGGTTTCGTTTAACGACATCGCCTATGCCCAGAGCTGCGGCCGCACCGGACATCACTATAAGGACGGTCTGGCCTATAAGTTTGAAGATGACCTGCATGAGAGCCTGCTGCAGTACATCGAATGGACGCCGGGCAGAACCGGAGAGATTGCTCCGGTAGCAGTATTTACGCCGGTGGAAATCGATGGCTGTGAGGTCAGCAGGGCCAGTCTGCACAACCTGTCCTTTATTGAGGATCTGGAACTGATGGCTGGAAACCGGATTCTGGTAAGCAAACGAAACATGATCATCCCCCACGTGGAGGAAAATCTGGACAGAGGCGGCTTCTCTATGGTGGATACGATTCCCCATGTTTGTCCCTGCTGTGGACAGCCTACCCGCATCCATGAATCAAGTGGAAAGGGCGAAAATGGCGAGGATCGCATCATCAAGACGCTGTACTGTGATAACCCTGACTGCGAGACACGTCGGCTGAAAAAGTTCGTCCATTTTGTCAGCCAGAAGGCAATGGACATTGAAGGGCTGTCGGAGGCTACATTGGAAAAATTCATCGGTCAGGGATTTATCCATAGTTATCTGGATATTTACCGTCTGGATCGTTACCGGGCTGAAATCGTCCGCATGGATGGGTTTGGTGAAAAGTCCTGGCAGCGCCTTTGGGACGCTATCCAACAGAGCCGAAACACCACCTTTGAGCGGTATCTGATTTCTATGGACATCCCTATGATCGGTAACACTGCCAGCAAGGTATTAGGTCGTGTGTTCCACTATGATTTGGATGAGTTTCGGGATGCGGTCTATGGTGGCTATGATTTCCGGCAGCTTCCGGATTTCGGGGAGACATTGCATAACAATATCCACGACTGGTTCTGTGTAGAAGATAATTTTTGTATTTGGGAGGAGTTACAGACTATGATGAGTATTCAAAAGCCTGCTGTGGCAGAACACAGCGAAAACAGGGTGCAGGATAATCCCTTTGTAGGAAAGACTATCGTAGTTACCGGCAAGGTGGAACCCTACACCCGGGACGGAATCAATGACCTGATCGAATCACTGGGAGCCCATGCCGGCAGCTCGGTGTCCAAGAAGACGGATTATCTGGTCTGCGGCGAAAATGCCGGCAGCAAGTTGTCCAAGGCCAGGGATTTGGGCGTTACGGTACTGTCACCTGCGGAGTTCTTTAGCATGGCCGGCGCTGAGTAAGAAAATATAGCATACCATCGGTATGCTGTCAGTTGATCAATGGGGAGAGAGCCATGTTGCGGCTCTCTCCCCATATCTTTTATGGAAGATTTCAGGTAGGAGGGATTTTAATGCATATCGACAGGATACCGGTTTACCGGGTATATCAGAGGGCTATTGATTTGGAGCTTTACCATGCCTTTGCCGAATTGGTAGTACAGACTTCTCAGGACGATACGGCGAGAAGGACTTACCGACAAACAAGGGCGATGCAGATATGGCAGGTGGAAACGGATGTGTCCGGCTATTTTGAACCATATCATCTGCGTTATCCTGGCGAGGTGTTGGAGCGGTTTGAGGAAAAACTGGGCAATGATGTCCGAGTTCTCCGCGCTCTGGCCCTGGCGCTGGGAAATACCTGTGCGATCCAGTCTGACAATATGTTTGTGGGCAATCAGCGGGGAGCATTCCTCCAGAAATTGCGGCGGTCTGCCGGAGAAGATGTGTACCTGCAGGGCGCTCTGTATCTTTTGGAAACAGATGCGGCACAGCGCCATGCCCTGTTGGAGAAACTGGCAGAAAGGGAGTGTACGAGAACGGAAGAAGCCCTGTTTATACTGTCGTTATTTGATGATAGGGAACGCGGCTATGAGGTGATGCATACCCAACTCAGTCATCTATTCACACAAAATCGGACACTTTCACTGGTATATGATTTTGGTGTGCTGGAATGGTTCATCCGGTTCTATGCAGAGCAGGCAAAGAAATACCGCGGGAAAGCCGACCTGGTGCTGCGCACGCTGATGAAACTGCCGTATATGAATATGAAGCCCGACAGCCGCGAATTTTCGGTTTTGACTAAAGCAGGGTATCGCTGCGATGAAATCATTTTGGCAAACTCTCTCGCTGTATGGGCGGACAGGCTGCCGGACCGGTTGAGTTCCAAGGGCATCACTGCCGAGAAAATCGCAACAGCGTGTGGGCGGATGCTTCTGAATGCTCCAAAGGATCTTTCGGAAGAATTTTACGAGTATCTTGGCTGGCTGTTTCGGTTCTATAACAGCTTTACGGTCAAGTACGAAGGATTTCAGGGGCTCTGGGAAGCGGTTCAATATGGTTTGAACCCCACAGCACCGAAAACACTGTTATGGATGAATCAAACGATACAGAAGGATTTTCCGTACCGATTTGATGTGTTTGATCCTCAGTACGATGATCTGGCGAAGGAGTTGGAGCGGGATAACTATATGGAGTTGTTTACCCTGCAGATGCTGCATTCCAGGCAGACGATCCCTTTGCAACAGTGGCTTTCCAGATATCAGGAACTGACCGGAGCTGACTATGGAGAATATTTCGGGAGCAGGCATACGAACAGCAGACGGGCGTTTGCCTTTCTGGTGGAAAAGAAGGAAATTGATTTATGGGAGTTTTTTGAGCAGCATAAGGATAATGGCGAACACGCGCCACAGCTGAAACTGCTGCGGGAGTATGCCCTGAGAATTTCAAGTTGGAGGTGTTTCCGGTTTGTAGAGAGGCTACTGGCTGAGTACACTTTTTCCCAACTTCAAACGATTTTTGGCGAGCGGTTTTACTTTCACGAATGCTTTGTCAGGAGTGAGGGGTATTACAGCAGAAGGGAATATAAAACATACATCAGCCGTCCATTCCTATCTGCAGAGCAGCATCGACAGCTCTATGACTGGGTGGAGCGTTCAGTTTTCCAGACTGAGCCGGAAAAATATGAGGACTTCGTTTTAAGTGCCTTAAAAGCACCGGAGATCCAACGCCTTTATGATAAAAAAGCGCTGGCAGCGGTGTTGCGGCAGTTTTTGCTCCACAGCGAGTATAACGGCTATGAAATCAACCGGCTGAAGGAAACATTCTATTCCAAGGAAGAGTTGGAGGATGAGCGCAGAGCCGAAGCTGAGAGAAAGAAGCAGGAAAAACGACTGGAGCAGAAAAAACGGACCATACAGAAACGGGAAAAGCTGCAGCAACTTTATAACGGCAGCGCCGAATCTCTGGTTAAATTCATTGGGGGATATTATCATCAGGACGAGAAGAACGAGGTGCTGAATATGGCGTTTGACAAGCTGGTGGAATGGCCCGCCGGTTGTGTGCAGACAATGGATGCCAAAGATGCACACGCCTTTTTTGAGCTGTGTGGTGAACTGGTAGAGTCTGAACCCCGGCCAAGGCATGAGATTTTGAATATGGTACTGACAATGATCGGAGGTGAAGCAGCATGAGAAATATATTAAAACATCTGACCCTATTGACCAGAATGAAAGATGACGGATTGCTTCCGACGCTTACAGGCAGCTTTTCAGAGGATGCCATAGCGCAGGCATGTGGACAGGTGGAGACACTTCAATTACAGGAACGGCTGCACATCCGAAAGACAAAGCGGATACAGGAAGAACTGGTTCGGGTGCCGGACTTTGCAGCGCTCTATGGTACGTTGTGCAGGCAGGAGATTGGCGATGAAGAAATTGCTTCAGCCTTAGAGTCGGCAGACGGGTATGGAGAGAGACTGACAGCGTATCCCCAAGAGCAGGTGCTGGCAGTCATGAAATTGGAACTGTTGCCTTCCCTGCGGTTTGAATACCTGAAATACTATTTTCCCTTTGTGATGTATGAAGAAGAGGAGCAGGTCATATTGGATAACCTGCAGACTTTTCCCATTGCGGAGTGGAAGGGACTTTCCATGCTGACGGAGCACCAGCGGGATATGATGCGGCAGCCGTTTCTTGGTTCGTATCTTTTTTGCTGGCATCAAAATGAACGGAAAGCTCTGGAACTGTTGGAACAGAATTGTCCGCTCCAGAGAGTCTGCATCTTGCTTTATCGGTATGGCGTGCGGCTGTTTCTGTCAGTAGAGCGCCTGAAAGATCTCCGGTGGATGAAAATGACCGATGTGGGAAAATTCCGCCGGCTGTTGGCTGTATTTGAATATGACGCAGAGGATTTGTCTGCTTTTTTTGACCTCTGGCTGGACAACCATGCCGGACAATATGACCTCAACTGGTTTATCTCCCAGCCACATCCTTTGAGCAAGGAACAGAGGGAAGAAATTTTATGCAACCAACTGAGTTATCTGAATGCTCTGTATGCCGGCAGGCTCCATCTGGATTTTAATGCTGTCCGGCAATTCCAGTTTTCAATTCTCATTTATGCGGTGGAACATAGAAAAAAGCATTTTTTAGAATTGGTGGATCAGAACAGTGAAGTGTTCCTGTCCTTGGGGCGATACTCTCTATTGTTTGAGCCGGGCTTTTGTGAGCACTGCAACATCAATTCCCTGACGCTGAAGAATTTGAAAGCCAGCGATTCTGTGAACCGCAGCGACAGCTTCTTTACGCTTCTGGAAGAAGGGCAGCAGTACACCTTTGAGGAAATGTATCAGCTTTGGCATCAGAAAGAGGTTTATGTCCGGTTATACACTATGCTGACACCTCTTTCCATAGATCAGCGTTTGCTGACGCTTCGGCAGCTGATAAAACGGGATCTGGTCAGCCAGTATACAGGAGATGCAGAGTTGGAGCAGCTTGGAAAATGTCTGTTGGAAAGGCCGTTTAGCGAATGGTATCGGGGTTCATTTGGACATATCTGTGGGCTGACCCGGCGGATTGCCATGGGGCTGCTGCAACACTATACGCAGCTGCAGGCATTCATACCGGATTTCACTACAGAGTCGGATGCGGTATTTGCCCTCAATAATATGACGGCTCTTTTGGAAAGGACGGATTGGAAGCAGGTGCGGAAAGATATTCTGACAACAGATGCAGACTGGCTGGATCTAAAAGAAAAACTGGCATTTTCGGACGATTTTGTGGAGCAGAACCGGGAGACTGTCACGGAATTTTTACTGCAGGGCGGCGCGGCTATGGTACGCGCTCTCTATGGGGAACTGGACGGGCAGGAGCTGGCTGTTGAAGCGCTGCGACGGATCGTACAGGCTGAATTGATGGGCCAGTTCTATAAACTCAAATATTTTGCTGGTGACCTGCAGCGTGAGATTCGCTACCCTGTCAGCGAGATGCAGGAGAGCCTCTGGAAGAAAAATCTTTCGTTGGCGCGAGGTGCATTTTGGGCAGAAGAGGTGGATGATTTTTACCACACGCTGCGGCTTGGTGAACTTCCTCATAGTACCTGTCTGTCTTACCGCACTGGAAGCCAGAGGGAGTGCCTGTTAGCTGCCTTTGACTCGAATAAGAAGATTATCCTTGTAAAAAAGGATGAGGCGGTGGTGGCTCGTGCCTGTCTCCGCATGACAAAAGGTGCATTTCAAAAACCGCCTGCCGTCGATTTTTCTTTTGCGGATCTGTCGCAGGAGAATACGGACTCCGGAAAATCTGCTGCCGATGAGAAGGCTGTGCTATTTTTGGAGAGCATTTATACTTTCGGACTCAATGATGTTGAAAAAGAGGAAGTAATGAAACTGGCAGTTTCCCTGACAACACAGAAAGCGGCAGAGCTGGGCGTTGTGGCTGTACTTGCAAGACGGTATCTGGGCTGCTATGAACGGGATGAGTATGTGCTTGCACCGTTCTATGTGTATATCTCAAAATCCAAAAACGGATGGCAGTATCTGGACTCTTTAGGCGGAGCGGCATATACCTCAGCAAAAGAGGAGTATGTAGAGCACCCCTTCCTGGTCATGCAGACTGCCATGCATCAGGCAGAGGCAAATAGCAGAAATGAGGTGTATTATGAATAATAGGACAATGGCAATAGTTTATGTGGATCGGGATAGTATTTCCCTCAAGACCTGTTCCAGAAATGGCTGTTCGCCGCAGCACTTTATTATTTTGAACAAGGAATTGCAGCGGCTGGAGGAGGAGAAGTGCTTAATCACCAAAGATATCCATTCCTATGCAGAACTGCGGCTGTGTAATGCCGTAGGCGGTGCTAAAGTACTGGAGCTTTCCTTCACATGGCTGAAGGATGCTGGCAGAGACAGCGTTTCCGGTTATACCGAGCGGGTCAGGTTGCCTTATGAGCCGTTCCGCTCATATGCGGCAGGTGAGGGAGAAACCATTGATAGAACACGGTGGCGGCTGTTGTCCATTCCGGAACAGAACCGGCCAAAGCTAGAGTTTCACAGCCGGAAAAATCTCAAGGCCGTAGTGGAGAATCCTATTCTGCGGCACAAACTGGGGAAATTTCTGGATCAGCATTTTAACTGGTACAACTACGAACGCATCGTCCTGACGGATGATTACCTGCCTTACAGCTTCTTTTTTGAGGGCTACATGGTACAGGGTGCAAAAACCTGCGGCGGAGTAATTCTGCATGGCGAAGAGAACATCCAAACGGCGAAATACGGGATACATACTTAACAGGTTAATAGGAGAACGGAGCCGCAGGTCAGAGATGATCTGCGGCTCTTTATGTAAGCATAATCACAATAGTCAGCTTGTATTATTCGAGATAAGGAACTATAATATGTCCTATGGAGGTGCAGAATGGACTATATGACACTAAAAGATGCCGCCGAACAGTGGGGCGTGACACCTCGCAGGGTAAATTATTATTGTGCGGGTGGGCGTATCCACGGCGCTGTGAAAATGGCCGGTGTTTGGCTGATCCCCAAAACTGCAGAGAAGCCGATTGATGGCCGGACAAAACGAGGGAAGGAGCTGAGCCATGAATAAAATTTTAATTATAGATGATGACAGAGAACTGTGTGCTTTGATTAAACGCAGTGTGCAATCGGAACATATAGAAGCTGATTTTTGTAATACTGGAAAAGAGGGCTTGCAGAAATTAAAAGAGCAGGAATACCAGCTTGTGGTGCTGGATGTGATGATGCCTGGTATGGATGGCTTTGAAACGCTGGAAGAAATCCGCAAAGAAAACAGCCTGCCGATTTTGATGTTCACATCCAAAAATGACAGTGCTTCTAAAGTGCGAGGGTTACGGGCCGGTGCGGACGATTATCTGACAAAGCCGTTTGACATGGACGAACTGATTGCCCGTATTGCGTCCCTCATTCGCCGCTACACCCGCTTTAATCAGCAAATCGGAGCTGCGCAAAAACTGGATTTTGATGGATTGCAGATTGACCTTGAAAATCGTTCTGTTACGACGGAAAACGGCACTTTTGAACTTCCACCAAAGGAATTTGATCTGCTCCTGTACTGTGCAAAGCATCAAGGAAAGATTTTAACAAAACAGCAGATTTATGAGGAAGTATGGGGCGAAGAATATTTCTATGATGACAGTAACATTATGGCGATCATCAGCCGGCTTCGTAAAAAATTAGAAGTCAATCCTTCCAGTCCAAAGTATATCCAAACGGTCAAAGGGATTGGCTACCGGTTTAATAAGGAGGTGTAGCCAGCATGGAAATCATCGTTTTCTTGTCCATTGGGATTGCTGTTTTGGCTGTGCTGACCTCCATCTTTCTCGTTCGGCGCGTAAAAAAGCAAATCGCAGAAATGACCGATGCACTGGTTGATGTGAAAAACGGAAATGGCAACCGGCGTATTTTGTCTGCAACAAATGAACTGACAGCGCCTCTTGCCTATGAAATCAATGAGATCGTTGTGTCCTATGAAAGCAGACTTTCGATTGTCCGGCAGACAGAAGAAACCAATCGCCAGCTTATGACGAGCCTTTCCCACGATGTTCGGACGCCCCTTACAACCCTTATTGGGTATCTTGACGCTGCACATAAAGGGCTTGTTACAGGGAAAGATCGGGATGATTATATCGAAACCGCCCGCCGGAAAGCTCACGATCTGAAAGAATATATTGATGTGCTTTTTGACTGGTTCAAGTTAAATTCCGACGAGTTCGCTTTGGAAATCCAGCCTGTTGAGGCCGCAGAGCTGACAAGAAATATCCTGATCGACTGGATACCTATTTTTGAGGATAAACAGGTCGATTATGACATTGATATTCCCGAACAGCCTGTCCGGGTAAGATTGGATATGGACAGCTATATGAGGATCATCAATAATCTCATTCAAAATGTAATTGCTCACAGCCATGCGGGCAAAATTAAAATTGCCCTGTCAAAGCAGGAAAATCACATGGAGCTGCTGCTGGCGGATAATGGTGTGGGGATTGAAAAAGAAGATTTGAAACACATTTTTGAACGGCTTTATAAGTGTGATAAGGGGCGGTCTGAAAAAGGCAGCGGTCTTGGTCTTTCTATTGTCCATCAGTTAGTAGAAAAGATGGGTGGAAATATAACAGTTGAAAGTGTACCGGGAAAAGGAACTGAATTTATGTTGCTTTTTCCTTTGGAGATTTAAGCGGGTTCCCGTCCTTGCGGCGGGAACCCTTGTCATTTTAGCCGGATTCTAAATTGCAAGGTTAATGCAAGGTTGCGGCAAGGTTAATGCAAGGTTTAAGTGATAGAATACCTTGAAGAACAGGAGGTTTGAATATGAACACAAATTACATCATTGAAACAAAAAATCTGACGAAGCAATACGGCTCACAAAAGAGTGTGGCTGACTTAAATATCCATGTGAAGCGTGGGAGAATTTATGGTCTGCTGGGGAGAAACGGAGCCGGAAAAACCACGACCATGAAGATGCTGTTGGGCTTAACAAATCCGACTTCCGGGGAGGTCAAAATCTGGGGAAAGTCCTTGCAGGGAAACGAAAAGAAGTTACTGCCCCGTATGGGCAGTCTGATCGAGTCCCCCGGCTTTTATCCCAATCTGACCGGCACAGAAAACTTGCGTATCTTTGCCACCCTGCGGGGTGTGCCAAACAATCATGCCGTCAAAGACGCTCTGGATTTGGTAGGACTGCCCTACAAAGATAAAAAGCTCTTTTCCCAGTATTCCCTTGGTATGAAACAGCGGCTTGCCATCGCCCTTGCCGTGATGCACGATCCGGAGCTTTTGATTTTGGATGAGCCGATCAACGGCCTTGATCCCATCGGCATTGCAGAGGTACGCTCCTTTATTCGGGAGCTTTGCGACGCAAGAGGAAAAACGATTCTGATTTCCAGTCACATTCTTTCGGAGATTTCCCTGCTGGCTGATGATATTGGAATTATCGACCACGGCGCGTTGCTGGAAGAAGAAAGCCTTGCTGAGTTGGAGCAAAAAAGCAGTAAGCATATCCGTTTTACGCTCTCTGATACGGCACAGGCGGCAAGAATTTTGGAACGCAATTTCCATGAAAGCCATTTCTCCATACAGGACGATCACAATCTGCGCCTGCACAACCTGGAGCTGCCCGTAGGGAAAATTGTAACTGCCTTTGTGGAAAACGGGTTGGAGGTATCGGAGGCTGCAACTTCAGAAGAAAGCCTTGAAGATTACTTCAAGCGTGTGACGGGAGGCGAGGGAATTGCTTAAACTGATTAAATGTGAATTTTTGAAATTGAAACGCAAGCCGCTGGTATTTATTTCTGTGTTCCTTTCCACCTTGCTTCCATTGGCTTATGCTATTTTTCTGGCAGATGCGAACACGGATGTGGATGCTACGAACAATATGATGTCCGGTCTGTTTCAGCTCAGCGCATATCTTCTTTTGATGCCGCTTCTTGTGATACTGGCTTCCAATCTGTTATTTGAGGAGCTGGACAATGATACTTTGAAAAATCTTGTTACCATACCGGTAAATAGAACCAAGCTGGTGCTTTCTAAGATGATGGTTTTACTGATATTTGCCATTGGTTTTATGGCGGTTGGAGCGTTGGTAAATCTTGCTGTTTTGCTGATCCAGGGATGGAATCCAGTGGGATTCTGGAAATTGTTTCAGGTAGGGATAGGAGAGGGAGTGATTATGTGGGTCGGCGCGCTCCCCTGTATTTTGATAGTTGTCCTTCTTGATAAAAACTATATCGTGTCGGTCGTGATAACCTTTTTCTATACTATTTTGAATTATCTTCTCACCAACAACGATGCTTTTCTGACACAGCCCTTTGGTCTGAACGCAGGAACACTGCTTCCGGGGCCGTTGGCGTTTCGCTGGACATTCCAGTTTTATGATTATGGCAGCATCAGCGAAGAGCTGGCAGAGCTGCTGGAACGGATAAGCCCGTATTTTTTGAATGATATACAGGTGTTCGGCGTGGCATTTGCGGAAGCCGCTGTATTTCTTGTGCTGATAGCGATGGTTTACCGGCGTCGTGAGATTTAAGGGGGTGTGATTATGTGGAATTTATTAAAATCGGAATTACTGAAACTGCGCCGGTGTCAGATCCTTTGGGTGGGGTTGGTGGCGCTTGCACTCTGTCCGTTGGTGCAATATGGAAGCCAGTTGATTGTTGAGCCGGAGTATCGAAATCCAAACTATGATTTTCCCATGCTTTTTGCGAATGTTGTATGGGGCAATACCCAGATGTTTTTCCCGATTTCACTGGTGATGATCGGCAGCTGGCTGATTGACAGAGAATCCACCCATGATACGCTGAAAAACATCATGACAATTCCTGTTTCTATGCCGGACGTGTTAGGGGCCAAGCTCTTCTGGGTTGGTATTCTTACGGTTCTGTTGGGAATTTACAGTGTTGGCGTTACCCTAATCACTGGACTGGCGGTTGGATTATCGGGACTGACAGCGGAAGTATTTTTTCATGGCGGTACACAGATCGTGTTAGCGGGTCTGACGACCTATATGGTCTGTATGCCCCTAATCCTGATTTTTGGACAGATCCGAGGGGCATATCTGGGAGGTTCCATTCTGGCGTTCTTCCTTGGATACAGCATGATGTTTTTCAAAGGCGGCATTCTTGCCAGCATCTATCCGTTTTCTGCTGCACTGATTTTAGTGGGCTTTGACATGAGTGAATATGCCGGAACAACCACAGCCCCGAACCCTTTGCTGGCGGTCATTGGGGTTGGCATCATGGTTCTCTGGGCTGTGCTTTTATTAGTGATGTCCAGCAACAAAAAAGAAATGAAAGCCCGTAAACAGACAAAGGCCAAGGGAAGAGGAAAGCGTGCTGTACGCAGGAAAGGAAGGTGATACCTGTGAAGAAAATAGTTCTATCACTATGCCTGATACTGTGTGGTGTCTCTATACTTTCCGGTTGTACAAAAGATGAAGTTCTCGATCAGTATAATAATATTGTGCAGTCTGCTGGTTCCATAGCGCTTACCGGAAATTCGTCCTTACAAGGCACGAAAGAAAAAGGGATTGATGATTATACCGGATGCTATACAGCCGACTATGAGAATTTTTCAGATACAGAGTATTTGTTTGGGGGAACTTCTATAAAGCGAGAAGCTGGTAAGGAGTTGTCTATTGATTGCACTTTGGAGGTTACGGAGGGAACTGCAAAAGTATTTTGGATTTCTGGATCTGATGAAGCAGTCACTTTGCTTGAAACAACCGGAACATATAGCGATACAATTACACTCCCTGAAGGCGGAAACTATATCGGCATTGAATGTGAGGATTTCACGGGAAGTATTGAATTGAATGTTGAATAGCATTCAGGCAATAGGAAAATTAAGTCATTGTATATTATGTATGTTCAAGGGAGGGATATATGGGAAAAATTTTTGTACTGTCGGTAACAGACCATGAAGAATATATACTTAGCAGAATTATGGAGATTATTGCGGCTGAGCCAGAATTTGACCATATTGTGTCATCCCACCCTCGTAATATTCTTGTTTTTCCAGGCTTGGAGCTTCGCCTGAAGGAGAGAACGGTACATCGAAACGGTGAGTTGATTTCTATGACCCATCGGGAATTTGCAACATTGGTATATTTGGCAAACCACCCATCCTGGGTATTTTCTGCCAGCCAGATCTATGAGGCTGTGTGGAATGCGGATGGTGAAAACTGCGGAACAGCCGTTGCCAGCGTCATTGGTCAGATTCGCAGAAAACTAACTCCGGATATGCCGAAAGCGGGCTATATTCGTACTGTTCTGGGGAGTGGATACAAATTTGAAGTTCCGCAGGGTATGGCAGAATAGTGGGATTTTTTAATTCAACTGCACATACCTATGTAACTACAAAAAGATTTAATATATAGTCAGCACCGCCGCAATCGTATAGTTTGCGGCGGTGTTTTTAATGTGTTCAACATGGCAAAAAGCCATTGTATGTATTTGTATTTTTATTCTTGTGCAGAAAAGTAGGCTATCCTATAATTAAAAAAGAAAAATATTTGGCTGGGACATTTCTGTAACATTTAATGTTTAGAATATCAGTATGATCGGAAAATTGGGAAAGGAAGTGAAGGCTTTGAAGAAGATTTTAATTGTAGAGGACGATCAGCTTTTGAATCGGACATTGGCATACAATCTGACCTCTGATGGATATGAGGTCATTTCGGTTTTTAATTTTGACAGTGCGGTAAGGAAGCTGCGGGAAAATGAATTTGATGTGGCACTGTTGGATATTAACCTCCCCGATGGCAGCGGACTGGATCTGTGTGAAGAAATTCGGAATCGTGGTCAGCATACCTATATCATCTTTATCACAGCCAATGATAAGGAGAGCGATATGCTCAAGGGCTATGAAGTCGGCGGCGCGGATTATGTGACCAAACCATTTTCTGTGACGGTGCTTTGCAAAAAAGTAGCGGCGGTTTTTGCAAATCTGGAACTGCGGACACCCCGGCATGATCTGTTTGATGATGGCTTTCTGAAAATCGACTTCTCCGAACAAAGTGCGTCCCTTGCCGGAGAATCCCTGGACTTTACACCGAAGGAATACCGCACCCTGTTCCTGTTCGTAAAGAACCCCCGGATTGTTCTGACCAAGCGGCAGATTTTAGAGAAGCTGTGGGACATTGATGGAGACTTTGTGGATGAGCATACTCTAACGACGATCATCAGCCGTATCCGCAAAAAAATCGAAACAGACGAGCGGAAATATATTAAGACAGCTTATGGAATGGGCTATCAGTGGATCGGCGGTGAGCCTCGATGAAACTGCAAAATTTATCTGTCAGGGCATTTTTGAGAAAAATTGTGGCGGGGACTCTGCTCACTGCCGCTTTGCTGCTGTTGATTTTTTTCCTGTTGACGAAAGATGTGCGTGTTGTCATCTGCGGCATTATTTTGACAGCTGCATTTTACATTTGGGGCATGGTTTTTCTGCACTATTTTCAAAAGAAACTTTCTCTGTTCACCGATGGTTTGTGCCAGACATTGGATCACATGATGGACAGTACAGACCGGCCCCAGGTAGATTATGAAGCGGAAACACTGTTGTCCCGGATCAGCCACCGTCTGGAACGGCTCTATAATGTGATGCAGAAAACCAGACATACGGCAGAGGGAGAAAAGGAAGAACTGCAATCCCTGGTATCAGATATTTCCCACCAGACCAAAACTCCCATCGCTAATTTGAAGCTGCTCAACGACACCATGCTGACACGGCCATTGACAGAAGAAAAGCGCAAGGAGTTTTTGCAGGCCACAGGCACACAGCTGGATAAACTGGATTTTCTTATTCAGGGAATGGTGAAAACTTCCCGTCTGGAAACGGGTGTCATTACGCTGGAGAAACAGGATGCTGTGATCGGGGATACGCTGGTGAGCGCCATCAATGGTGTTCTGGCGCCAATGGAACAAAAAGAGATCAATCTGTCGGTGGACTGCCCATCTGATCTGACAATATCTCATGACAGCCGTTGGACTTCCGAAGCATTGTTTAACATTCTGGATAATGCGGTAAAGTACACCTCTGCCGGTGGCAGCATCCAGGTGAGGGTACGGGATTGGGAAATGTATTTGAGGATAGATGTGACGGATACAGGCAGAGGCATCCCGGAGCATTCTCAGGGCACGATCTTCAAACGCTTCTATCGGGATGAAGCGGTGCATGATATAGATGGGGTCGGAATCGGCTTATACCTTGCCCGTGAGATCATTACCATGCAGGGCGGCTATATTACCGCTGAGTCTAAAGTTGGGGAAGGATCAACTTTTTCCGTGTTCCTGCCCATAAAATAATTCTGAGGCAGTCTGTTTTGACAGGCTGCCTTTTTTGAAAAATTTTTAGAGGATAATGGATTTTAGGACAATTCTGCAACATTTGGGATTTATGCTGACAGCAACATCATGAAATTGGAGGTGGCCTTATGGAAATCACAAAGACATTACTCATCAATGCAGCTTGCTTGCTGATCCCGCCGGTCGTTGTTGTTCTGCTGCTCCGGCACTTCTTTCCAAGAAAAATCAGATGGTCGGCTGGTGTGGTGGCTCTGGTAGATCTGGTGATCTTCTGGACAGATATTTTTTATTATGAGAGCGTTTGGCTGACGCTGTTTTTTGTTGTAATTCAGTTAGCAATGGTTTTGCTTATATCTATCTGGCTTTATAAAAAAGACACACGAAAATAAATTGTCCTAAAATTGAAGCAATTCACCCTAAAACTGTTGAGCCTTTGGGATATTTCTGCAACATTTGGGGGTTAGGATGACAGTGAAAGGAGTGAATGACTATGACATTACCATTTGAAAATGATACCAGCCGGATTGTAAAGCGGCTGGCGAAACAGAATATGAAAGCAAACCGGCGTACATCCATTTCTATCATGGTAGCCATATTGATCGCATCAACTTTTTTGTGTTCGTTATGCACATTCGTCCAAAGCTATTGGAATCAAAGTGTGCAGCAGGAGATCGCAGCCTACGGTGATTGGGATGCACAGCTTTTGGAGATTCATGCCGGCCAGCTGGATTTGATTGAGAATAACGAAAATATCCAGACCATTATGGTAAAAGGAGATAATCAGATTGCCTTATTGCCTGCTGCATCCGGCCTGCCCTATCTTTTGGTCCAAAACTGTGATGGGGTATATTGGGGCGCTATGCGGGAAAAGAATCTGATCCTGCGCGGACGGGCTCCCCAGGCGCCGGGAGAAATTGTGGTTGGAAAAAGCTTTTTTGAGCAGAATCCATCTGTTGAGATTGGAGACCGGCTGAACCTGGACTTGGGCGAACGCAGGATCGGAAATACAACTGTGGATTTTCTTTCCCCCATTCAAAGCGGGGAAGAATTTGTGAAAACAGAAAAAGTGCAGTACACCATCGTTGGTGAGATTGATATGACTGTTTCCAGCGCATACAATGGCTACCCTGCGTATGGATGGCTGGACACGGCCGCATTATCGGAGGACACGGGGATCGTTGCTTATCTTCAAGTGACGCAGCCGCGAAAAGTCTATGAAATCATCCCGCAGATAGCAGAGGACATTGGCTTGCAGCCGGATGAATTTGGTGACTATCCCTTCCGTTACCACACAGCCCTGCTTGGGATGTATGGAATTTATGCGCCGGGACATTTCCTAAGCAGTGACCTTCCCAAACTTGCGCTTGCGCTCGGTTTGGTCATGGCAGCATCTATGGCGGTATTTGCCTATATCATTCGGGGCGCTTTTTCTATTTCTGCGAAACGCAAGGTAAAGGAGCTGGGGATCTTAAAATCCATTGGAATGACGCCAAGGCAGATCCGCATGATGATCGTATATGAGGCGCGCTGGCTGTCTGTGCTTCCCATTCTGGTTTCTGTGGGACTTGGATACCTTTTTTCCTATGGCGTATTGGCAGCATATTCTGACCTGACGCAGGAAGTGACAGGGAGCCGGATAACCGCTTCCTTTTCCCCGTGGGTCGCAGTGGTTTCTATGATTCTTTCGTTCCTGACGGTTCGCCTGGCTGCATCTGGTCCTGCCCGGCAGATGGGAAAACTTCGCCCGATTGAAGCGGTCAAAGAAAGTTGGAGCAATCCTTCTTTGAAAAAATCAGCGAAGCATCCGATCCTGAAAAAGTGCTTTGGATTCCTTGGAAATATTTCTGCAAACTCCATGACGGCTAATAAGAGGCTGTTTCGTACCTGTACGGTAACGCTGAGTCTGTGTATGCTTTTGATGTTCAGTTTTCTGGCTGTTTTTTCCGTTTCAGATATTAACAATACAAAAGCAGAACAGGACAGCCACTTTAATGTCAATCTTACAATGGAGTCCGGTCAGAAAATAGAGCCAGCGCTTATGGAGGAATTGAAGCAGCTGCCTCACATAGAGGAACAAGCCACCTATACGATGGCGAACTGTGCGATCTGGGTTTCAGAAAGTGAGCTGTCGGAAGAATTTCTGTCCTCTGGAGGATTTGGCACAAAAGCGGCTGGTGAGTATGTAGCAAAGCGCGATGGCCGCTACCGTATCCCATGTGTATTGATCGGTTTGGAACAGGATGCCTATGAAGATTATCTCATGCAGTCAGGGGTGCCTTATTCAGAACAGGGTGCTGCGCTCATTGTCAATTCTGTTGTGAAAAATCCTGACTCCAGAGGTTATGAAGCCAAAAAGGATATGGTTCCATATCTAAAACTCAAAGAAGGTCAGTCTTTAGAAGTAACAGAGAAGTTCCTGGACTCCATCCAGGGGGATTACCGCTTTGATGTGACGGTGTCATCTGCACTTTCTGAAATGCCGGAGATTGGGCGTAATATAGCCTTTTATACATTACCCATTCTGGTGCCGATGGAGCGATACTATGAGATTATCCGGAATTTCGGAGAAGATCGTGCAGTTTACAATTACAGGACTTACATGAATCTTCTCGTGGAAGATGGACTGGATGCCGAAGTACAGGCGCAGGCAGAACAGATCTGCGGTACTTATCTGGGGACGAGTGATTTCTATACCTCCAGCAAGACACAGCGCGCTTTGGACAGAGAGCGGCTGACCGATGCGACCATGCTGATCGTTTACAGTCTGACTGCACTATTTGGTATCATTGGAATCTCATCGGCAGCAGTGGCGATCCTGAACAGTCTGTATCAGAGAAGAAAGGAATTTGCCATGCTGCGTTCTGTGGGGTTGGATAGAAAAGGTCTTGACCGTTTACTGCATATAGAAGGGTTCTTCCTTGGAGGAAAGCCTTTGGTCATTGGATTGCCAATCCTGTTTTTGATCGCCGCAGTTTTGATGTGGATGCAGGATGTGACTTTCATGGAGTTCATTCAGGTATTTCCGTTATTAGGGCTGGCAGCCTATATTGTTCTGGTGTTAATGGTCATCAGTGGGATTTACAGGGCGGCTTCCAGAAGAATCCGCAGGGACATTATTGTAGAAGTCTTAAAGGATGAAAATGTGTGAGTCTTACTGAAAAATGAATTGTCCTAAAATTGAAGCAATTCACCATAGATTTTCATACCCTTTAGGACAATTCTGCAACATTTGCCCTTTACCCTATACTCAAAAAATTAAGAAAGGCAGGTAACTGTTATGAAAATTTTGCAGACAACTGATCTTAAAAAATACTACGGCACAGAGCCGAACATTACCCGCGCCCTGGATGGCGTGAACTTCTCTGTGGAGGAGGGCGAATTTGTGGCGGTGGTCGGCACTTCCGGCTCCGGTAAGTCCACCCTGCTTCACATGATGGGCGGCCTGGATACCCCCACTTCCGGTAGCGTGATGGTGCGGGATAAGGAGCTGGCGAAGATGAACGATGAGCAGCTTACCATCTTCCGCCGCCGCAATATCGGCTTTATTTTCCAGAACTACAATCTAGTGCCGATCCTAAATGTTCATGAGAACATCGTTTTGCCCGTGGAACTGGATGGGGATACGGTGGATCAGAAATTCATGGCGGATGTGGTGTCCATGCTGGGACTGGAGGATAAGCTGAAGAATATGCCAAACAACCTCTCCGGCGGCCAGCAGCAGCGTGTAGCCATCGCCCGCGCTCTGGTGTCAAAGCCCGCTATCGTCCTTGCCGATGAACCTACCGGAAACCTGGACAGCAGGACCAGCGCCGATGTGCTGGGGCTTTTGCAGAGAACGAGTCGTGAATTTAACCAGACGCTGGTGATGATCACACATAATGATGCCATTGCCCAGCTTGCAGACCGTATCGTGCGGATTGAGGATGGCAAAATCGTTGAATAAAGGAGGTGGCAGACATGACATTGCCTTTTGAAAATGATACAGGGCCGGTCATTAAAAAATTGGCGTCACGAAGCATTCAGACAGATAAGCGGCGCAACCTGTTTGTGATCGTAACGATTGCTCTGGCAGCCGCTTTGATGGCAGCGATTTTTTGTGCAGGAGCGGGAAGTGACAGAAAACTGGAGGCGGACATTCGGGGACAGTATCAGGCGGTTGTGGTGAATTGTGACCGTGATACGATTGAAAAATTAAAAGCCTGCCCGGAGGTGGAACGCTGGGGCCTTTCACAGAATTACGGTTCCGCCCGCTATGGTGACAGCGTTCTGACCGTGGAGTATGCGGATGCCAACTGGATGGAATTGGGGAAGAAACCTTCCTTTACCGGGACGCTTCCGCAGGCTGCCAATGAAATTCTGGTAGAACGGGCATTTCTTGATTACTTTGAAATTCCGGCAGAAGTCGGGCAGACCATAGAAGTGAATCTTGGAAATGGAAAGCAGACTTATACCGTCAGCGGTATCATGGATGTGGAGAATGACTCCCGTATGTTCCAGCTTTATGTATCCGAAGCATTTGTGGAGGAGATGGCACAGGGGGAGCCGCTGTTTGAATTTCGGCTTCGTTATACCGGTGCGGACGATATGGAGCTGGAGCAGCTCAAGGCGGATATTGCAGCATTCCTTTCTGCCAACGGTGTCTCAGAGGATCAGATTTTTTACAGTTCCAACTATTTCGATATGCAGGGCTTTAAGTCCGGCGTGATGAAATATTACATTCCGGTGGCGATCCTTTTGCTGGTTGCCTGTGCCGTGGTTATTTACAGTATCTTTTTCATTTCCGTAAAGGGCAAAATGCGGGAATATGGACGCCTGAAGGTGATTGGTACAACGCCAAAACAGATTCGCCGGATCGTGCGGCGGGAGGGATTGCTGTTATCTCTCTGCGGCATCCCGCTGGGGCTTTTGGTTGGAGGTGCTATCGGGTTTGCCATTTTCCCGGCACATTGGAGTTGGATGGGCAATCTGCCTTATCTGGCTGCGACCGCAGCAGCCTGCGCACTGACGGTATTTCTGTCCATCCATGCACCGGTCCGCATAGCGGCGAAGGTATCCCCAATCGAAGCGGTGCGCTCCAGCGGTTATGAAACGGCAACAGACCGTAAAGATCAGAAAAACCACCGCATTACGCCATTCTCCATGGCACAGATGAATTTCAGGCGGAGCAGGAAAAAGACAGTCATCACCCTGACCTCTTTAGGACTGACGGGTGTATTTCTGGTGACGGCCGCTACGGTGCTGAACTCCATCAGTCCCGAAAAGATGGCGATGGAAGCCATGGGGGATCACTGTAACTACGAGGTCAGCTGGATGGATTCGGGAGGGGCGGAAGGACTGCCTGATATTGCGCGGGAGAATCCATTGACAGAAGAACTTCGTCAAGAGCTGCTTGCCCTGGATGGAGTGGAATCCATCACCAGCCATGAGGTGACATCCGCAACGGTGAAATTCCCCCAGGAAAGTGTTGCATTAAAATTCCCGGTGTTTGGCAGGGAGCAGATGGAACAATGGCTGCCGGAGGAAAATCTGGAACAGGGCAGTGCGGATTATGAGGAGCTTGCCGCAAACAACGGTGTGGTCGTGACGGACGTGGAAGATCACCTTTTAAGTATGTTTTATGGCTATACGCCTGCGATTGGGGATGTGCTGACCTTTGAATCCATGGACGGCAAGGCCATAGAAGTAACGGTCATGGGAATTGCGAAGCCGTCAGTGACATCGGGAACCGGTGCATGGGGGCTGTTTACCCTTACAGAAGAACTGGCCGACCAGCTTTACCCGGATATTGAGAACAGAGAGGCTGTCTGGAATGTCCATACATCGGAGGACTCTGATGCGCTCAGGGCGTCTATTTTCAGCCTGCTGGAAAATCCGGTGCTGACGGTATTTTCCAGGGCAGACCATGCGGCATCCCTGGAATCGCAGTTAAAGACAATGACCCGCGGTGTTTATCTGTTGTTGGCGTTCCTGTTTGTGTTCTCCATGGTAAATCTGGTCAACACCCTGATGACCAATCTGCTGGCAAGGCAGCAGGAGATTGGGATTTTGCAGTCTGTGGGCATGACAGGAAAGCAGGTTTCCCGTATGCTGATTGCAGAATGCCTGTGGTATGCAGGGGTTACGGTGTTACTGTCGGTTGGTATCGGTGGAACCCTGGGCTGGATTTTGGACTATGTGATCAGCAGTTTTCATATTTTCGGGGAACTGTCCTATCAATTCCCTTTGATGGAAACGGTTGTTTTTGTTCTGGCACTTTTGGTTGTGACCGGAATCTTCTCTGTGGTTGCTGTCCGTTATTCCAAACGGCTTTCCCTTGTGGATCGGATTAAGACCATGGAATAACCAGAGGCGGCGGCTTCCGAGGCGGAAAGCCGCCGCTTTGCTGATAGCAGAAATATAAGACTTAAAGGAGATGATCAAAATGACAGTACCATTTGAGAATGATACAGGAAATATTGTCAGGAAACTGGCAAGAAAAAGTTTGAAAAGTGAGAAGCGCCGGAATCTGATGGTGGTGATCGCCGTTGCGCTGGCATCCTGTCTGATCTGTTTTTCGATTGTGATGGCTTTGTCTACCCAGCAGATAGAGAAAAATCATGTGGAGGATACCTATGAGGCAGTCTATACCAGGATTACCGAGGAAGATGTGTCCACCCTGAAGGGGCTGGATGACTTCTCAAGGGTAGGAGAGTATTATATGCTGGCTGTGGAACCTGCGGAGCAGGGATACAACGCCTCCTATATTTATTGTGATGAGGAAACGATGTATATTGCCCGTGACCAGATGAAGCTTTTGGAAGGCCGCCTGCCCCAAAAGGAGGATGAGGTAGCGGTCAGCCGTTATTTCCTTTCCGAATATGGTGCAGACGCCGGGATTGGCGAAAAGGTTATGCTAAGCAGCGAGAGCTTTCACGGAGAATATACGGTGACTGGCATTCTGGAAGGCTATAAGGAAAAAGAGGTAAATGGCTGTTCCATTCTTCTTTCCAAAGAAGCTTTGAAAGGATGGAGCGGCTATGACCCCGCTGATTATCGCGCTTATGTGCATTTTCAGAATGAGCAGCAAATGGATGAAACAGAACTGACTGCCCGCAGCCGGGAGATCGCAAAGGAATATCAGCTGGAAATGCCGATTATGAACCTCAGCTATATGAAGTTCTATAAGCAGCCTGTGAATGTCAGTATGCTGGCGCTGGTTGCCGGAATTGCAGTTCTGGTCATCATCGGAGGGTATGTTGTGATACAAAGTATCTTCCGAATTTCTATCAATGACAAAATCCAAAGCTATGGACAACTGCGGACCATCGGCACAACGCCAAAACAGATCCGCCGTATTGTTAAAAAAGAAGGCCGTTTCTTAGGATGGGCTGGCATTGGTATCGGTATTTTGCTGGGATGTGCAGCCGGGTTTGCGCTGTTTCCCCGTGGGTTTAATCTGCTATTTTATGCAGCCGCGATTGTTTTGACTGCGCTGCTTGGCTGGTTTATGGTATCCATTGCGATCCGCAGACCGGTAAAGATTGCCGCCGGTATCTCCCCGATTGAAGCAGTCCGCTTTACCGGCAATCAGAGCGGAAAGGCCCACACACATAAGAAGAATATGCGGTTAAATCCCCTCTCCATGGGAATTGCAAATTTCAGGCGTGACCGCAAAAAGACTATCAGTATCGTGGCTTCCCTGAGTCTGGGCGGGGTGATCCTTTTGGTGACAGCTTCTATTCTTTTGGTTCGTTCGCCGGAGCGGATCGCAAGACAGTATTTCCCGGATGGGGATTATAAAATCTATATCCATTCTGAAAAAACAGAATATGAGGTGATGTCAAAAGGAAATCCTTTGAATGAAGCACTTCGGCAGGAGGTGCTGGCTGTGGACGGCGTGACAGATGTGATAGAGAATCGTCAGGCGGTTCATGTGCGGTTTGAGAATGAGGAAAGCTCTTCCGGCGGAATGTGCGATCTGTTGAGTGACCGAAACAGGGATCAAATGGAAGCGGCACTTATGTCGGGGACTTTACCTCAAGATTCTCATAGTATTGCACTCGATATGGAATATGCAGAAGATATGATCGGTGTAGATGTGGGCTCAGTTATAAAACTTACCATAGGGGAGCAAGAGATTCCTGTCACTGTTTCCGGTCTGTTCATAAATGATGAGCTTCAAAATGGTCATGGTCCTCTGACATTGGACAGCACCTGCATGGTTGCAACCAAAGAGCTGTTTCAGGAAGCAATGCCTATGATCGATTGTTTTGATTATTCCTGGAGCATTGTCAGCGATCCCCAAAAGGCGGAGCAGATTGAAAACAGTCTGAGCGCGATCATTTCTTCCAATCCAGACCTTGCACTGGACACCATTGGGATACATAAGGATTATGAGGAAATGGAAAACCGGGTCGTTTTTGGAGGTTTTCAGGCGCTGTCCTGGCTGGTGTTCCTCTTTGGCGTGGTCAATCTCATCAACACCACCCTCTCCAATCAGATGTCCAGAAAGAGGGAAAACAGTGTCTTTCGCGCCATCGGCCTGACCAGAAAGCAGCTCTGTCAAATGACCATCTATGAGGGAATTTGCTATGCGTTTTCTGCTGCGCTGGCAACGCTGGCAGTCGGTCTCCCGATTGCAGTGATCGCTGCCCGGAAATTCAGTGAAATGACTTTCTTTGGAGCGATCATGCCATATTCCTTCCCCTTCCTGCAAATGGGGCTGTTCGTGCTGGTGCTGTTTGGTCTGGAAATTATCTTGTCCTTCTGGACAATGCGCAGGCAGAGAAATCAATCGCTTGTGGAAGAAATGCGGGCGATGGAATAAGCATATAGAATCGGCGGGGCGGCAGCGTGCTGCCTCGCTTTTTCTGTTATCATTTTAATAAATTAAAATCGGGGGTAGATATATGAAAAAGATACTGTTGATTGACGATAGTGATACCTATATATGGAGTTTAAGAAAGTATTTACAGCACCGGGGCTACCCGGTAAAAACAGCTTGCACACTGAATGAAGCGCGGGCCGCCATCCAAGAAGAAATACCGCTGGTGATTTGCTGTGATCTCGACCTGCCGGACGGCTCCGGCATGGACTTTCTGGACGAGGTGCGAGCTGCAGATAAGGAGCTGCCTTTTATTCTGGTGTCCTGCCATGACAAGGACGACTACGAACAGGAGGCCAGGCGCCGGGGCGCGACGCTGTGCATGGACAAAATGAAAGGGCAGTTGGTGCAAGATAAGCTGGTGGAATACGCCTACCGGCAGTTATCTGGCGAAAAGACTCCGACTTTTCACAAGCTGCTCTTTGTCTACACAGAAGATACCAGCGCCGAAGTGCTGCGGGCTGCTATGCTACAAAAGGGCTTTGACCTGATTCTGGTTTCCTCGATTGAGGAGGCCAAGCGCCGGATTTTTGAGGATAAGGAAATTGAACTGATCTTGTGCAATCTGGAACTGCCGGACGGCACAGCAATGGAGCTGTTTCATACGCTGCGGCGGGTGGCGGGGATGTTCCAAATGAAGAATCCCCCTGTCCGGCTTCTGCCATTCTTTATCCTCACCGAGAACAATGACCTTGCCACGGAATATGAATACCGGCATGAGGGCGTGAACGACTACATCACCGCCCCGGTCAATATCCCGGAGCTGATCCGGCGGGTTCTGTTCTTTGTGGAATGAGATCGTTACACATATAAAAATATGTCTTTGTAGTGGACAGGATAGACGCTTTTTTATGAGAAATTGGTCAGGACAGTAAATTTATTGTCCCGACCAATTTTTGCTATTATGAACTTTTCTTAAACTATATTGCTTTTTGAAAAATTGCGTGTTATACTGTTATACATAACAGCATAACAGTCAAAACACACGGAGGATACAGCAATGAAACTTATTATTTCAAATGTATCTGGCGTCCCCATATACGAGCAGATTAAACAGCAGATCAAGGCGGCTATTTTAGCTGGTGAGCTTCAAGCCGAAGAAACTTTGCCCTCTCTTAGAACACTTGCCAAAGACTTAAAGATCAGCGTCTTAACAGTGACAAAGGCATACACAGAATTAGAGCAAGAGGGCTTTGTTAAAAATGTGCAGGGGCGCGGATGTTTCGTAATGGGGTCTGGTTCAGAACTGATTAAGGAGCAGCTTATTTGCAAAGTAGAAAACAATCTTACCGAAGCAATAAAAGCTGCAAGAATGGCAAATCTATCCACAGAGGAATTACATCGCCTTTTGGACATTTTAACGGAGGTAAAAACAGATGACTAATTATTTAGAGGTAACGAATCTTTCAAAATCTTTTGATTCTTTTCAGCTTCACAATATCAGCTTTACTTTGCCAAAGGGATATATTATGGGCTTGATCGGCCCGAATGGTTCTGGCAAAACAACGACAATCAAACTGATTTTGAATATGCTCAAGCGCACCGGCGGCACAGTCAAAGTGATGGGGCTGGATAATATCGCAGAAGAACAAAAAGTAAAATCAGAGCTGGGCGTTGTTTTCGATACAAATTATTTCAGTGATGATTGGAAAGTGTCGCAGGTTGAAAAATCCATTTCGGTATTTTATCCAAATTGGGACAGCCAGAAATTTGCGGATATGTTACGGAAATTCCACATTGCACCAACCAAAAAGGTAAAAGAACTTTCCAAAGGTATGCAGATGAAGTTAATGCTTGCCTGTGCGTTTTCATACGACGCCAAACTGCTGATCCTCGACGAGCCGACCAGTGGACTTGATCCGGTTTCCAGAGATGAACTTTTGAAAATTCTTTCAGAGTATATTGAAGATGGCGAGCATAGTGTTTTGTTCTCCACCCATATCACAGGAGATTTGGAGCGTGCAGCCGATTATATTACCTACATCAGTTATGGCGAGTTGTTCTTTACTGGCAACAAAGATGATTTTGTAGATATGTTCCGCATTGTAAAAGGTGGAATTGAGGAACTGTCCGATGATCTGAAAAATAAGGCGGCTGGTATTCGTACATTCCCTACGGGATTTGAGGCTCTGATGAAAACCGAAGATATTAACGGTTTCTCCAACCTGACTGTTGAGCCTGCCACTATTGATGAAATTGTAGTGTTTACAAGCAAGAAAGGTGACGATTATGAGTAATATTTTGAAATCCACAAAATTAGATATTGCATTGGTAAAACCATATTTTAAGACGATTTGCTTTACCCTGCTTCTGCCGATTGTGTTTGCCGCAATCAATCGTTCTTTGCTGACAGGGGTATCATTTGCTATGTGCTTTATTGCCATGACGACGGGATATACCTTTTCCATCACAGAAAAAAACAGTATGGATCGTCTGTTTGGTATTTTACCTGTTCGTAAAAGTGAGCTTGTGATCGGACGCTATGTTTTCGTCCTTGCAATGGGGCTTCTTTCTTTGATTATTTCTTTGATTGCACAGCCGCTTGCCTTGAAAGTGCTGGGTGAAACAGTTGGCGTATTTGATATTGTAACTGCCGCTATTGCAGGAGTATTCCTATTTGCACTCTATACCGTGTTCCAGATTCCGGGATATTACAAGTACGGCTCAATCAAAGGACGGGTATTTATGTATATTCCAGTGGCCGGTTTTTTGGTGACTTTACTTCTTCTCTCTAAAATGCCAGCTATCGGGAACTCAATTATTTCAGTCGTTGAATCTTCTCCGATACTTCTTGTTTTGCTTGCGGTTTTTGCTATTGTCGTGATGTATGCGGTTTCAATCTTCTTGTCCATTCGGGTTATGAAGAATAAGGAAATGTGAGGTGATTGTATGGATTTCACAATTTTGGCAGTTGTGCTTTTGATTGGTGTTGGAGTTCCTATCCGTAATAAACTCATACGGAAATATCGGGATAAGAAGAAGCAAGAAGAAAAGAAAAATATGCCAGAGTAATTTATAAATAGCAGCGCCGGAGAGTGGAGTCAGTATTTCCTTTCCGGTGCTGATTTTACATTTAGGACAATTCTGCAACAATTCTTTTTTATACTTGAGGTAACAAGTTACTATATCATAAAGCTTAGCGTTCTGTTATATTTTGGATCGTTATTGACTTCTATTACGGTTAGTGATATATTTATTACAGTAACCGTAATAAGGAGGCAGGTGTTATGCGAGACAATGCGAAAGGCGGTGCGCTCACAGAGGTGACATTCTTTATTTTGCTTTCCCTTTATACCCCCAAACATGGATATGCTGTCATGCAATTTATTGAAGATAGTACAAAAGGGCGGCTTACGCTGGGGGCAGGTACTTTATATGGTGCGTTGAACTCATTGCAGGAAAAAGGCTGGATTGCACCTTTTGGAGATAGTGCGGGACGGAAAAAAGAATATCTCATTACAACGCAAGGAAAAGAAATTGCAGAAAAGGAACTTATAAGGCTCAATGAACTTGTATGCGTAGCTAATGGAATTATTGGAGGTGCAGTATGAGCAAAAAGTATTATCGTTTCTTTGGCGGTTTGTTGACTGCCCAGGAACATTGGCTGAATAAAATGTCTGAAAAGGGCTATCGTCTGATTCGGGCGGAAAAAATGTTGTATGAATTTGAGGAGTGTAAACCGGATCAGGTAAAATACTGTGTGGAGTTTATCGGGCAAAAATCGAAGGTCGATGCGTCAGATTATCATGAGTTTTTAGAGGGGATGGGTTACAAAGTATTTTATAAAAACATCAACCTGAACTACTCTGTTGGTAAAGTGCGTCTACGGCCATGGGCTGAAAAAGGCGGACGCATAGCAACAAATGCCACCACCTTTAACCGGGAACTGTTGATTGTAGAAAAGGATAATGACGGTAAGCCATTTGAACTTCATACTTCTTATGAGGACAAGGAAAACTATTACAGAAATCTGCGTAATCCGTGGTTGTTGATACTGCTCATGTTCGCAATATTTGCGGTTGCAAAATGTTCGGTAGTTTTTGGTGTGCTTGCCCTGGTTTCTCTAATTCCTGTTCTCGTATATCAAACCCAGGTCATGCAGAACAAACGCGAAGGTAAGACAAAAGAATGGTGAGGTGTTTATATTATGAATGAACGAGAAAAAACGATCCGACTATGGTTTGATATGTGGCTCAATCAGCAGGATATGGGGATTGATGATATATTTGCAGAAGATGTGATCTATACAGAAAGCTGGAGTCCCCAGTATAACAACCTAAAAACAGTAAAGCATTGGTTTCAGGAATGGAATACCCGTGGCAGGGTAGTTGTTTGGGAAATCAAGCAATTCTTCCATAAGGGAGATCAAACGATTGTGGAGTGGTATTTCAAAAATGAAATGAACAATGGAAGTATAGAGGAATTTGATGGAATCTCGCTGGTTGAATGGACAGAAGATAATAAAATAAAGGCATTAAAAGAATTTGGGTGTAATCGCAATACCTATAATCCATACCAGGAAGGCGATACCCCTCAATTCAGAGCAGAAAAAGCGAATTGGTTTTGATTGAGTGCTTATGGAGGTAAAAATATGATGTATCGGACAGAATTAGTAGAAGGAATTACCGTGGAAAATGTAACAGAGAAAATCAATGCAAAAATAGAAGAAATGGAAAAGGAAAGCTATCGACTTGTTACGATGTCTTTTTGGGGAACCGAAAGAGCTGTACTGGTTTTCAAAAAAGGGTTAAAGGGTAGTTTGCTTTAACACATAGTTTGCTTTTGAACTGCCGACTATGGTGCATTGACAGATTGGCAGTCTCAACCATTCGTTAAAAGACTTTATTGTGGATTGGACGAGCAAACCATTGGGATTTGAGGTGACAAATATGAAGGTATTGGTTAGTGCCTGTATTATGGGAGTGAACTGTAAATATAATGGGAAAAACAACGAAAATATAGCGGCTATGAATTTTTTGAAAGATAAAGAAGTGATTTCTATCTGCCCGGAAGTATTAGCAGGTATGAAAATTCCCAGATCCTGTGCAGAAATTGTGGATGGGAGAGTAGTTGATGAAAACGGAAATGATGTTAGTTTAGAATATGATAAAGCAGTGGCAGTTGCATTATCGAAAATTCAGAATGAAGAGATTGATTTAGTTATATTACAATCCAGAAGTCCTACCTGTGGTGTTAATCAGATATATGATGGTAGCTTCACTGGGAAGTTAATTCCTGGAATGGGCTTGTTTGCAAAGGCATTAAAACAAAGAGGATATAATGTCATTGATGTTGAAGAAATATAAGTTTACCATTTGTTATTTGTTGAGGGACAAGGTTTCTAACGCATTAAGGCTGCATTTTTATCTTCGCCTGATGCAAATGTCAATGGGAGCATGAGCAACTACATATAGTAGTTTTCTTCACGGAGGCTGATATGAAAGAAAAAATATTGATAATAGAAGATGATCCATTGATACGGAATGAATTGAAAACGCTGCTGCAAAGTAACGGCTATGAAACAGCGGCTCCGGAAGATTTTTCTGATGTGATCGACCGGATCAAAGCCGAGCAGCCACACTTGATTTTGCTGGACATCAAGCTGCCGGGAATCAGCGGCTTTTCTCTCTGCACCGAGGTTCGCACATTTTCCGAAGTACCAATCATCTTTGTGACAAGCTGCAACACGGATATGGACGAACTGAATAGCATCATGCTGGGCGGAGATGCTTTTATTACGAAACCCTATAACACAGCAATTCTGCTTGCGAAGATTGCATCTCTGCTGAAAAAAGCCTATCCCGCACAGCAACGGGAGCAGATCGTCTATGGAGATGCGGTGCTGCATCTGGAATCCAGCAGTTTGGACTATAATGGACGGAGCGTAGAACTTACTAAGAACGAATTGAAAATTCTCTATTACCTGTTCAAGAACGGTGGAAAAATCTGTTCTCGCGGAGATATGATTGAGTATTTGTGGGACAATCAGCTATATGTGGATGACAATGCTTTGAGCGTCAATATCAACCGCATCCGGGAAAAACTGGCGGGTATCGGTCTGATGGATTTTATCAAGACAAAGCACCGACAGGGGTACACGATATGAACAGCAGACGATATTGGAAAAACAGGCTGCCATTTCTGCTGACGAACCTTGTTTGTATGGCTGCACTCACTGTATTTTTGCTGGTGTGCGGCAATTCGGTTTCCGCAGTAGTATTGATCCTGATTGTATGGGCATTGATTTTGCTGATGGGACTTGTCCTTACTTACTGGAAACGAAAGCGGCAGATGAAAAAACTTCTGGATATGGCAGAGCAGCTCTCTGAGAGATACCTCATTTCCGAAGTGATGGAGCTGCCGGAACAGGCCGAGGATCAAGTTTACTATCAGCTTTTGAAGATGGCAGGAAAATCCATGTTAGAGCAGATTGGAGAAGTCGAGCGGGAACGCCTGGAGTACAAAGAATACATTGAACAATGGATTCACGAAATCAAAACGCCCATTACTGCCATGAAACTTCTATGTGAAAACCATCGGATGGACTGGACAAAAGAACTTCTGCTGGAACTGGAAAAGACCAACCGCTTTACCGAACAGGCTCTTTATTATGCCCGCAGTGAGCATACAGAGAAAGATTATTCTGTCCGGGAAATGGCACTGTCCCAAGTGGTGCATCAGGCGATTGCAGATAATAAATATCTGCTGCTCCAAAGTGGTATGCGTCTGGAAGTGGAGGAAATGCAGGACACTGTTTATTCAGATGAAAAGTGGGTGCGCTTTATTCTGAACCAACTGATTGCCAATGCGGTCAAGTATCGTACGGAACAGCCGGTTCTCCGCATTTCTACTCATAAACGGCAGGATCAGGTTGTTCTTGTCGTGGAGGACAATGGAATCGGGATTGCTGCGTCCGATCTGCCCCGTATCTTTGAAAAGGGATTTACCGGTCAGAATGGTCGTATGGTCCAGCAGTCCACAGGCATTGGCCTGTACCTATGCAAACGGCTTTGTGAAAAGCTGGGCATTGGCATTACGGCGGAGTCGTCGGAACATGGCACAGCCATTTCACTTTCTTTTCATATTAACTGTTTGATTCATGAAGTGCAGAGCTGAGAACCGTTCTGCACTTCTTACATTTTTGTTAGAACTTTGTAAGAAAACTTGATACAAACGAAGCCGCTCTTATTTTACAATAGAGATTAGAGGTGATAACAATGAAAGAAATTTTGAAACTGGATCATATCCAAAAATATTACGGAAATGGCGGGAATGTTACAAAAGCAATTCAGGACATCAGCTTTTCCGTTCAAGAGGGAGAATTTGTAGGAATCATGGGAGCATCCGGTTCCGGCAAGACCACCCTGCTCAACTGTATTTCCACCATTGATACGGTCAGTGCGGGACATATCTATCTGGATGGAACCGATGTGACGGAAATCAATGAAAAACAGATTGCCCGGTTTCGCCGGGAAAATCTTGGATTTGTGTTCCAGGATTTTAACCTGCTGGACACGCTGACCATTTCGGAAAACATAGCCCTGGCGCTGACCATCAACAAGGTTCCCGCAGGAGAGGTTGATGGACGGGTTCGGGAAATGGCCGGAAAGCTGAATATCTCGGATATTCTGGATAAGTACCCCTATCAGGTGTCTGGAGGCCAGAAGCAGCGGTGCGCCTGCGCCAGAGCCATTATCAACCAGCCTAAGCTGATTTTGGCGGACGAACCCACCGGCGCGTTAGATAGTCACTCGTCCCAGATGCTGCTTTCGACGATCCAGAGTATCAACGAAGATCTCGGAGCCACGATCCTGATGGTGACACACGATGCTTTCTCGGCAAGCTATGCCAATCGTATTCTCTTTATGAGGGACGGGGCGATCTTTACGGAAATCCGTAAGGGTGGTGATTCCCGCAGGACTTTCTTTGAAAAAATCCTGGATGTCCTCACCATGATGGGAGGGGGCATGAGCGATGTACGCTAAACTCATTTTCAAAAATGCAAAGCGGTCTGTGAAGGACTATTTGATTTATATTGTGACCATGACACTCTGTGTCACCCTGTTCTATGCGTTTTTGTCTATCAGCAGCACCCATTATCATCCGACCATTGGTGCGGAATATAATATTTCCCTGCTGGCTGGAGGTATGAAACTGGCAATTTGCGGGATTAGTCTGCTTTTGTTGTTCCTGATCCACTATGTCAATCGTTTCATGCTGAGAAAAAAACAATCGGAGTTTGCAGTTGAGGCAACCCTGGGAATGGAGCAAAAAACCATAGGACTGCTCTTTTTTGGAGAGACTTTTTTCCTGCTCATATTCTCTGTGTCGGTGGGAATCCTTCTGGGGATGATCGTTTCTCAGGTCATTACGGCTATGCTGCTTGCTTCTTTTGGGGAACCCTACGCTTTTTCTTGGTCTTTTTTTCCAGATACCGTGCTACTGACCGTGGGCTTCTTTGTTATTTGCCAGATTCTGGTTGGAGTCGGGAATGTCAGAATTCTCAACAAAAGCAGGATTATTGAGCTTATGACGGCAAACCGTCAGAATGAAAAACCGCTTCATAAAAGCAGATGGATGCCGATGATCTGTATTATCTATGGCATTATGCTGCTGTGGATGCTGGAGGTAGGTGCTGTAAAATATCATTTTTACTTCGATCCCAGACATCCGCTTCCTGTAAAGCTCATGTATTGGGGGAATGTCCTTTTCCCTGCACTGACGCTGCTTTGGGCAATCGCAGGTGCTGTTTTACACAGAAAAATAGGATTTTCCCGATATCTTTGCGGGCTTCTGGCTGGTGCTGTATTGACCGCTATTCCGATTTTTTCCATCGCAGAACTGGAAAAAGCCTACTTCCTTGGATTTGACGCCCCAACTCTGAATCAATATTTGCTGTTTGGGGTTGCGGATATTTTGTTTATCATTTCCGCAGTCATTTATTTATCGAATGCGGCGCTCCTATACTGGAAGGAGTCTAAAGTGTCCCGCAAATATCACAATACGAGTTTATTTCTGTTTGGACAGCTTTCCTCTAAGCTGGCTACCAATACGAAAACGATGACGATAATTTGTGTGACCCTGACTTTTTCTATCTGCTTGTTTGTCATTGCGCCAGTTTTGACAGGATGGAGTCTGGGCTATTTGGATAGTCGGGCAGTCTATGATATTCAAATTTCAAGCCGCTACAACGATGTTTATGAAGTGGAAAATCTTCCGGATACAGACTATGGGGAAATTACTGCGTTTATAGAACAAAACAACATAGCGATAAAGGACGATTTGACTTTTTCGGAATATCTTCCCCAAAAAAGCGACTTTCACCAGCGGGTAAAGTACGATTTTCCTCCCTTGGCAATTGCACTGAAGGATTATAACGCTGTTCGGAAAATGTTGGGATATGAACCTATTACCTTACAAACGGATGAATTTGCTACCCACTGGCATCGTGCGGCAGAGGACAAGGATATTGAAAACTACATCGCTGAGCATACCTTACTGGAAACTGATGCAGGCACCCTGAAACTCAGTGAGAACGCCGTGTTTCAGGAGCCTGTGGGGGAATCTATCTATAATCTTTATACAGATGTGGTGTATATCATACCTGACGAGATAGCGCAAGTCTTGCTTCCGGTACAGAGCAACCGATTTGTGATGACCCAATATCCGCTTCCCTTCAAAACGGCAGAAATGCTGGAACAGCTTCTTGGGCGTTCTTATCCAGAAGATCCTGATAAAGACAATCTGGCAGGATACAGTACAACTGTCCATACTACGGAAGTGAACCGTATAATCGCCCTTAACTTTATCCTAAAAGCGTCCTTGATCTATGGTGCAATTGTGCTGATGGTGATGTGTCTTACCGTGCTGGCTCTTCAGCAGCTCCTAGATGCAGAAAAAAACAACTACAGATTTTCGGTTCTGCGAAAAATGGGAGTGGAAGAGAAGGACCTGCATACTTTGGTTCTAAAACAGCTTGGTGTTTGGTTTGGGATGCCGATCACAGCGGCAATCGTTTTAGCAATGATTGTGATTGGCTATTTTCTTCAAAGTGTTTCTGCTGAAATCTCAGCTTATATTGGCTGCGGAGCCTTGATGCGGCAAATAGGTATCATTGTCGGGATTTTCGCTTTGCTGCTGAGTTGCTATTTTCTCAGTACATGGCTGCTGTTCCAGCGTTCAATTCGCAGCAACTCCGATAGCGTAAGGTGATGGGAGGAAGATATGTACTGGAAGTTAGCAATTCAAAATATCCGCAGAAGCCTGCGGGATTATATCATTTACTTTGTGACGCTTACCTTGACTGCGGCATTGATGTACTCATTTTTGGCATTGGGCTTTTCATCAGATGTTCTTGCTATGGCAGAAAATATGTCGATGCTGACTACTGGAATTTTGCTTATGTCAGCTCTGGTTGCTTTTCTGTCCTCGTTTGTGATCGGTTATGCGATCCGCTTTATGCTGGAAGGAGTTTGCAACCTACGAACTGATTGGCATGGAAGCAAAGACAGTACGGAATTTGTTCCTTGCTGAAAACAGTATCATCGGTACAGGAGCCTTTCTGCTTGGTTCTTTGGTTGGCACAGGGCTTTCCGGTTTGCTGAATCAGGTGGTAAAAAATATCTTTGAGGTGCCGCATACCTATCAGGTTTCCTTTTCTCTCCAGGCATGGGCAGTAACATTTTTGTTTTTTGCCTTGATGTATGGTTTTGGGATGCTCCGAGCAGCAAAGATTATCCGGCATCAGAAAGTAATCGATTTGCTGTATGATAACCGCAAGAATGAAGAATACCGTTTTAAATCATGCAGTCGTAGTCTTCTGGTAGTATTGCTTTCAATAGCCGCAATGGTTGCAGGCGTGATTTTGCTTGGGCGGATGCTTCAGACACAAACCAATGAAGCATTTTTGTACCTTGGCGGAGCCTGCCTGCTCATTCTGGTGGGGGTTTACGAGCTGCATCGCCAGATTCCGCTTTTGCTGCACCGATTTGCAAAACAAAATCTGCGCCATAAGTACAAAGAAGAAAATCTGTTCTTCCTGGGGCAGATTGGGCGGCGCATCCATTCTGCTGGCCGGACAATGGCTGTGGTGGCGATTCTTTTAACCATATCTCTGGCAACCATGTTTGTGGGGCTTACCATGGGAGCAGGCTACAAAGCCAACATGAAAGCCTATTATCCCTATGATGCAGGCGTGGCGATTGATGCACCTTTGGAAAAATCCAACATGGATTCCATCGTTTCCTTTACAGAGGAGCATTGTGGAGTCGAGGATTCTGTGAGTTATTATCTGTATGCGGTTCCTGAAAAACCGATCGAAGCCTTGTCCTTGTCCGACTATAACCATTTGCGTGAAATCCTGGGGCTTTCTCCTGTTTCCATGAGCAACAACGAATTTTTGGTTCATTGCGATACATGGAACTATATGGACGGAATCCGACAGGGCTTGGCGCAGCAGCCGGAGATCACATTCAATGGTCGGACCTTGTCTGCTGCGGAAACGCCGATCCTGACGGAGCCGATGGAGCAGTATCAAATGGCCGGAACGAAGGGATATGTACTTGTTCTGCCGGATGAAGCAGCTTCACAATTCGTCGGAGAAAAAATCCGTCTGGCGATGAAACTGGAAGATGGCGGATACCCGGAATTGAAAAGCGACTTGAAGCAATTCCTGAACAGTGGGAAATGGCAGCCGGAATTGCAGTCCGGTCAACAGCTTCCGGAAAAAGTAACGATGGGTGTTACAGTAAAGGCGTGGGGCGTTGCCAATTCGCTGACTGGATTTACAGCCATTTCGTTCTGCGGATTGTATTTAAGCATTATTTTTATCATCCTATCCTGCTCGGTTCTTGCATTTGAGCAGCTTTCTGCCATAGACAAAAACCAGAAGAATTATGCAGTCATTGACCGTTTGGGTGTACCGGGGCACAGGCAAGCCTCCCTGATACGCAGGGAACTGTCCACAGTCTTTTTGATCCCACTGCTATTCCCTCTTTTGCTGACGGTTTTGCTGATAGTAGGGGCACAGTTCTTTTTCGGAGAGGCAATCTTGCAGCAGGGACTTGTGCCTCTTTATGGTTTGGTGACGATCCTGCTATTCTGTGCAATCTACCTGACCTATTTTGGTGCAACAATGTTCTTATTCAAACGGGTTATTCTTCGACCGGAAATGAGATAAAAATTGAATTGCTACAAAAATGAAGCAATTCCGCCTGTTTTCTTGCCGAAAAAGAAAGCGGTTAGGAGATTTCTGCAACATTTGGCCTTTATCATAGAGTAATAAATTAGAAATGCTGATACCTTGCACTATGCAAAGGAGTGGATTACTATGGCAAACAAAGAAAAGCGCTTTGAAACAATCTATACACAGGGAACTTCCTTGAGTATTGTTGTAGATACCGAAACAGGTGTAAACTACCTTGTCCATGATACGGGGATTACCCCTTTGCTGGATAAAAACGGAACAGTCGTTATTACTGAAATAAACAAGTAAACTTTATATTGGCTGCAGGGTATCAGCATTCTAATTATGAATAAGGGAGGGACATATGGGAAAAATCTTTGTATTGTCGGTAACAGACCATGAAGAATACATACTTAGCAGAATTATGGAGATTATTGCAGCCGAGCCAGGATTTGACCATATTGTGTCATCTCACCCTTGTAATACTCTTGTTTTTCCGGGATTGGAGCTTCGCCTGAAGGAGAGAACGGTACACCGAAACGGCGAGTTAATTTCTATGACCCATCGGGAATTTGCGACATTGGTATACTTGGCAAACCACCCGTCCTGGGTATTTTCTGCCGGGCAGATTTATGAAGAAGTGTGGGGTGAGGATGGTGAAAACTGCGGAACAGCCGTTGCCAGCGTCATTGGTCAGATCCGCAGAAAACTGACACCGGATATGCCGAAAGCGGGTTATATCCGTACTGTTTTGGGGAGCGGATACAAATTTGAAGTTCCGCAAGGTATGGCAGAATAGAACAATCAAATATATATTAGCTGCGCACATTATGAAGCAGCCAAAAGCGGGAAACCTTTATGATGGGTCTCCTGCTTTTTGTTTTCATAAAAATAGTGTGTGATTGTTGAGAATAGGCGTCATATAGGCGTAAAGGATATGTATAAAGCAAAAAGGAGGCATTACATATGCTTATTGGCGTTGATCATGGCAACAAACAAATTAAAACGGTTCATTGCAACCCCTTTGTGTCCGGTCTGAAGCAGAGTGTCACCCGTCCCTTTGGACAGAATGTGCTGAGGTATCAGAATACCTACTATACGCTGTCTACTGAGCGGATTCCTTATCGAAAAGATAAAACGGAGGACGATCGCTTCTTTATCCTGACCCTATTTGCTCTGGCTGGTGAGATTGAAGCGAGGGGAGCATATTCCTCAGAGGTTCAGCGTATCCAACTGGCAGTAGGGTTGCCGCCGGCACACTTTGGCGCCCAGGTGGAGCGGTTTACACAATACTTTGGGCAGCGGGGAATGGTAGAATTTGAGGTGCAGGGCAAGCCGTATTCCATCTATATTGAAGATGTGGCCTGCTTTCCACAGGCATATGCAGCGGCGGCCACCATGCTTCACACGCTTGTTGAAGAGCCAAAGGCGGTAATTTTGGATATTGGTGGGTTTACTGCTGACTATCTGCTGATGAAAAACGGAGAGATTGACCTTACCTCCTGTGATTCGTTAGAAAATGGCGTGATCCTGTTGTACAATAAGGTGCGTTCAAAGGTGAATTCGGAGCTGGATCTGTTGTTGGATGAAGGAGATGTGGATGCCATACTGATGGGAAAAAAGACTCAATATCCGGATGCAGCCATACGGCTGACAGAACAGATGGCGCAGGAATTTATCAATGACCTGTTCAGCACGTTGCGGGAGCGAATGTTGGACTTGCAATATTGCAAGGTAGTATTTGTAGGCGGCGGTGCCATTCTTTTGAAGCGGCAGATCGAAACTTCGGGCAAGGTGGGAGCACCATTCTTCGTACCGAAAATCAATGCAAATGCGGATGGCTATGAGTATCTGTACCGGATTGAAACAGCAGGCAGGTGATGGTATGGGCGAGAAAAAAGAACGAGGACGGTTTACGCTGCGCTTTAATGAGGGCGATCCAATACACGAGACGGCCATTGGATTACTGGAATTGCAGAGTCCCCGCACAAAAGCGCAATATGTGGCAAATGCAGTGGTCTACTATAATGAGCACTTTGGGCAAGAGCCACAGCCGCTAAATGCTTCAATCATCAGCAAAGAAGCGGTGGTGGCTATTGTCAAAGAGATTTTGCGGCAGGAAGGTATGGGACAGGAAAAAGCAAAAGAGCAGATTCCCACAGCCAGATTGGTGGAGAAGCCTGCAGCGCCTGTGATGCTTTCGACTGCACAGGAGGTGGACGATGATCCGGAAATGGACGATAGGACACGCAGCCTGATTGCCAGTACTTTATCTGCGTTCCGCAGCAGGGGATAATCAAAAGAGGCATGGGAGCCAGTGATGCTCCTATGCCTCTTCCTGTATGGCCGCGATAAAACTGTCTAAAATATCTTCAAAATGCCTGTATTGTTTGGGCGTTAGTGTGGAAATCTTCTTCATAAGAAGAGAAGAATCTGCTTCTGTGATGACGCCTCGCAACAAATACTCGGTGCTGATGTGAAGTGCATCACAGACTTTGAGGATTGTCTCAGGCCGCATAGCCTTTTGCCCCAGTTCTGCGGTGGAGATGGTCTGTGGTGTGACATGAGCCAGCTCTGCCAGAGTTTCTTGGGTCATATTCAGTTGTTTTCTCCGGTCGAAGATCCGTTTACCCATATCTTTTAGTAGATTATCCATGCGTCACCTCCATGCTATAGTTACATTTTATCCGCTATGACATGGATTATTAAGCGGTCATGGTTGATTTATCTCGTCTATGGCAAGTATAATATGCAGAGGAGTATGACGGGAAAGGAGAACCATATGAACAGTTTTTCGTGTGTGATTACAGGCCACAGGCCGACCAGATTTAAGTTCAAATATAATGAAAAGGATAAACGCTGCCAACGGATTAAAAAGTGTCTGCAGGAGCAACTCATACGACTTTATAACCAGGGAGTACGATGCTTTTGGGTTGGAGGAGCAATGGGCGCTGATATGTGGGCAGCGGAGATACTGCTGCGCATGAAAGAACAGCAAACATATCAAGATGTGGAATTGTGCTTGGCGCTCCCTTTTGAGGGTTACGATTCAGACTGGGATGACTGGCACCGAAAGAGGATGGATTTTATTCGCAGATATGCTGAAAAGGTCTTAATACTGTGTGAAACGCCATCAAGTGAAAGCTATAAGAAACGCAATTACTATATGGTGGAGCAGGCCGGATATATGATAGCTGTCTATGATAATGCACACAATATGCGGTCTGGAACCCAGCAGGCGGTCAACTACGCCAAGAAGAAAGGACTCCAAATCATTTATATCCATCCAGATACAGCACAGGTAGCGATGGAAGATACAACTTTATGGAAAAAATAAAGGAAGAGCTCTAAAGCGGAACACTGAGAAAGGTTGCAAAGTAGTGTGTCCGTTTTAGAGCTTGTTTTGTCATATAATGTCGAATGATTTTCTTTTTGCTCGAAAGCGATTCCAATGCTACTCCAAGAGTTTCCGAAAACTGTCAGTTACACTATGATTATGGCAGTGATCCCAAAACCAATGAAAACTCGATAAGTGGAGGTGGGGGGTATGAGATCAGTACAGTACCCAATGAAAATCGGAAGAAGAGGGCGGTCTTTATCCTGGCAATAAGGATGGAGGCCGCCTTTTGTTTTAATTTAATAGAATAGCTGGAATAGCATTTGAAAAAAGTATTATTTCACAATTTAATAATTATTAGCAGGGCGGCAGCGTTGCGCTGCCATATCGCGAAAGAAAGGGGATGATGCAGGCCGCCTGTGTGCCGTCCGCATAACTGCGGACAGGGAGTAACGATGTTATGGAGAAAGGATTCCACAACATCGAGCAGTTCATTGCTTTCATAACTCCAGGACACACGGCTTTTCATGAACGGCTCTCAATAGGGGTATATCGTCGCGGCAGGACAAGAGAGTTTTCTCCACATAAGGAAAAACCTCCACCTGCTCGGGCGGAATCTATTGAACTGCTCGATGCAGCAATTCAAGGAACAGCTGTTTTTGTCCATTGGTACAAAGCTGGCTGTTTTTCTCTATCACAGCCAAGTTTTGTCCGGTGCAGGTCACCGCCAGAAGCTCAGGAAATCCATCGGAATTCTTGAGACTTTTGGAGGTAAAGCCATGTGGCAACGGAACAATGGGCAGGCAGAAGATGACCTGCAATTCAGGTTTACAGCATATTTAGTTTCGGCGGTCAAGCGCCGCAGAAAAGATTATTTGATCCAGCTTTATAAGCGCAGCAGTATAGAGAGTACTGTGGAAGTGGTCTATGAGTCTGAACCCAGCTCAGAGGAAGTGGTCTTGGACAGATTACCGCTTATGGATGTCATTGAGAATGGAGCGCTTCTGGAGGCGTTGCAGAAACTCAATGAACGGGAACGCCAGATATTTCTGGCTCGAACGCTGGAGGAAGAAGATTTCGAGACTCTGGGAGTAAGGTTTGGGCTGTCCTACAAAGGGGTGGCTGCACTTTATTACAGGACGATTCAGAAAATCAGAAAGAGCATTGAAGGAGGTGACAAGAAATGAATTTTGAATGTCTGCTTCTCAATGCCAAAGCCGGAAACGAGGATGCCATTACGGCGATTTTACAGATGTATCGACCATTGCTGCTCAAGTATGCCATTATTGATGGTGTACTGGATGAGGATCTGTACCAGGAATTGAGCATTATTTTGTTGAAGGCGATTAAATTATTTAAGATTTAAGTCAATGAGAAAGGCTCCGAGATCATTACGGCCTCGGAGCCTTTCTTACTGACTTAAAAGGGAGAACTGTTAAATTTATATCCGTTGCCCAGTACAGTCCGGATATAGACACCCTTTGGTGTACAGGTTGTTTCCCCGCAATTATAACATCAACCACTTTTGGAAGCAATGAGTTGAAGAAAGTTCGGAAGCATTTCGGAAAATATCTCATACTCAGTTACAGTTTTTCATACGAAACTAAGTCAGTGAGTGGAATCCTCAGATGGTCATGTCTTTCAGTATCTGCAGCTTCTTCATTTCCATAACCAATTACTAAAATATTGATTGGCTCTAAATTATCGGGCAAATCAAATTCTTTCCGGATAACATCAGGCTGAAAGTAACATACCCATACGGTACCTAAACCTAATTCTGTTGCCTCCAACATCATATGGTCTGTTAGGATAGCTGCGTCAATGTCTCCGGTTTGTTTTTGGTCAAATGGGCGAACCCATGCTTTGTTATGATCTGCACATACAATAATTGCAAGAGGAGCATTATAAATATTTGCCCCTTTGCTGATTTTTTCCAGTCCCTCTTTGCTTTCTACTGCAATTAAGTGAACTGGCTGTAAGTTTGCTGCTGTTGGTGCAACATGAGCAGCCTGCAAAATTTTATCAAGCTTCTCTTTTTCCACCTTTTTGCTGCTGTAATTGCGTACAGAATACCGTTTTTTTGCAATCTCAATAAAATTCATCATAGTCAATCCTTTCTTGGTGTTGTATAATTTAATTGACATATTCAATCGTCGTACTAATTTTAACATGGTGCAGTAGAATAACAAGATTGCACTTTTCAGGTAGATACTTTCCTCAAAGAAAGTACCCCAAAAGGAGTGAATTCATAAAAATGAATTATCAAAAAGATCAATTTAGTTGCCCAGTGGAAGCCACACTTTTTCTAATCGGAGGAAAATATAAACCTCTCATTCTTTGGCATTTGATAGAAAAACCTTTGCACTACATGGAATTACAACGCTTAATTCCAAAAGCCACACCTAAAATGCTTTCACAACAACTTCGCGATTTGGAAGAATGCGGCATGATTCATAGAGAAGTAATTCCAGAAAAACCACCTAAAACTTTGTATTCTCTTACCGCTTTTGGAAAAAGTATCATTCCGGTATTAGATTCTATGTGTAACTGGGGAATACACTTTCTTGAAGGATTGGATATTACGCCGCCTTGTGGTTCAAAACTGTAAATAGTCTATTTGGGGAAGAGTAGACTGCCGTTTGTCGAATTTATATATGTTTTTTCAAGTAACACAGGAAGCAATACTTGCAGCCTTGTTTCAAAAAAACGAAGCGCCGGACAGAGCCAATCGGCATATGTCCGGCGTTTCCTATATCACGGATTCAAATTTATATCCACTGCCCAGTACAGTCCGGATATAGCCACCCTTTGGTGTATCTGGCGTCAACTTGCGCCGGATCTGACCGATGACACTGGCAACGGCGGTGCCGCAGCGTTCACCGTCTCTATCCCATACGGCCTCATAAATCTGGCTGGCTGAGAATACCCAGCCAGGATGACGAGCCAGATATGTAAGGACAGCAAACTCATGGTGAGTCAGAGTAACAAGTTGACCGCTGCAGGACACTGTCTGCTCCTTCAGCCGGATTTCCAGATTTGTAAAAGAAAGAATGTTGCAAGGGAGAGGAGGTGCAATATGGTTAAGCTCCGGCTCGTTTGCGATAGTTTCCATAATTTTATTGAGTATATGTTCTTCGTGGTCTGTAACAGATAATATCAAAAGTTTCCCCATATTGCTCACATCCTTTCTTCTCCTTATGTGCATAAGCAGTAGTTCTGTTTTTTGTTTGATCCCATATGGAACTAAGATATCACTGGTTTTATTTGATTTTTTCTCCATAAAAGTGTGTTAGACAACAGAGGCTTTGATACCTCCGCGCCCGGCGTTTTTTCAGCCTATTAACTGATCTACATAGGTAATCAGGGGATGCAGTTGTTTCAGGCGAAACATCTCAAATAACTTATCTGAACTTACCCATTGAACATCTACAACTTCTGTTTCCTGTAAACGCATTTCTTCAATCTTTATATCCCTATAAAACAGCCAAACATCGTAAAAATCCTGCACATTTTCCCGTCTGGTCTGATAAATCAATTTTTCACTTCCGGGAGTAAGCAGTATTCCTAATTCTTCTTTTACCTCTCGGATTGCTCCTTGCAAGCTGGTTTCCCCGGAAAGTACAGAACCACCCGTACATTCCCAATAAAGAGGGTATTGCTTTTTCGGATGCCGCTGTGATAAAAGATACTGCCCCTGCTGATTGACAATCCATGCACTCACAGATAAATGATACAGCCCTTTGGGTATGATTTCTCCACGGCACACTGTTATTCCAGACTTTTCCCGTTTTGCATTATATAAATCCCATTTTTCCATTTTCATGCCTCTTTGTGTGGGATCGGTGCTTGCCGAAAATCAAGTAGGTAAATATCAGCAATCCTTTCTATCTCTGCACGCTGATCTGCGGAATACTTATCATAAATCCCACCTGCTAACATACGGGCTGCCTTTGCGCTTTTAATTGCTGGAAGCACATCATCAAACACAATGCAGTGTTCAGGTGCGACCCCTAATTTTCTTGCAGCCAATTCAAAGACATCCGAATATTCTTTTCCCCGCTGAACCTCATCTGTTGAACATAGGGCGTCAAATAATTCTAAAATAGAATTGTTCTTTAAGCATGGCATATAGAGCTTTTCCGGCAACCCCGTAGCAACTGCAAGTTTTATTCCATGCTCTTTTAAGCGCAGAAGATAATCAAGGGCATGGGGCAGCAGACCGACATGGTTGCTGTATTCCTCGACCGCCATATTATTCCATTCCTCAATAATTCCCTCTACCGTTTCCTGCAATCCAAAAAGATCAATGGTATATTGTGCGGCTTCCTCAAAACTCCTTGCACATATTTCAGTTACATAATTTTCAGGGACGGGAAGATTTCTCTTTTTCAAAAACTGAATATCTATATGCTCCCATACATCCATTGAATCCAGAATTGTTCCATCTAAATCAAAGATTGCCGCATTAAAATCCATTTTTCTTTTCCTTTCCGCAAAATAAATCTTTCAGTTCCGCAGCAGCAGCTTTTATATCAGACTGCGCTATGATGGCAGATACAACAGCCAGCCCGTCAATTCCCATGGGCTTGAAACGCCCTGCATTTCCCTTATTGATACCGCCAATAACAACTATCGGCAAAGAAACGGCTGCGCGGATTTTCTGTAATTCTTCCATTGATACAGAATCAGCGTCGGTTTTAGTTCCAGTAGGGAACATTGCGCCAACTCCCAAATAATCCGCACCATCCTGTTGTGCCTGTATTGCTTCTGCAATGGAAGAAGCAGATACCCCCAACAGCATATTTTCTCCTATTACTTTGCGGACGGCAGCCGCAGGTAAATCATGCTGTCCAATATGTACCCCCGTAGCCTGCACAGCCATTGCAATATCTATCCGGTCGTTTATGATAAGGGGAATATGGTATTTATCCGTAACCTGTTTCACGGCAACAGCCTGATTGTAAAATTCTAATGAGGACAATTCTTTTTCTCGGAGTTGTATCATTGTGCAGCCTCCTAAAATTGCCTGTTCCACCGCTTCTGTCAGGCTATCGCAGCTCATTAGTTGACGATCAGTAACAAGATAAAGTGTATAATCAAAGTTCATTTTGCACCTGCCTATTCTTTAGATAAACCATGCTGATACAATTCGTAGAAATGGTGCGTCGGGCCACAGCCTTTCCCAATCGCAAGAGAGTGTTCGATTGCCATTGTGACATATGCCTTTGCAGATTCGACTGCAAGCGGAACACTTTTTCCCTTTGCAAGCTGGGAAGCGATTGCAGAAGAAAAGGTACAGCCTGTCCCATGAGTATTTTTCGTATCAATGCGGGATGTTTCAAAATGGTAGAAATTTTCTCCATCAAATAGGACATCAACAGCATTTCCTATATGATGTCCACCCTTGACAACAATCGCCTTACAACCCATGGCATATATTTTTCTTGCGGCAGCCTCCATATCTGAAACTGTGGAAATCTGCATATCCGCTATTTTCTCTGCCTCTGGAATATTCGGAGTAAGTACATCGGCAAGTGGAATTACTGTGTCTATCAAGGTGGAAACCGCCGTAGGATTCATCAATGGGCAGCCATTTTTGGCATACATAACCGGGTCGATTACAACATTTTGGGGCTTATATTGTAATAGTTTCTTTGCCACCGCTTTCATACATTCTGGTGTAGAAAGCATACCGATTTTTACTGCGTCCACTTCAATATCTTCAAATACGGCGTCAATCTGTTTTTCAATCATATCCGGGGTAATATCTTGGATGTCGATAACGCGGCTGGTGTTCTCTGCAACAACAGAAACAATAACACTCATTCCAAATACGCCGTGAGCAGAAAAAGTTTTCAAATCAGCCTGAATACCTGCACCTCCGCTGCAATCTGATCCGGCAATGGACAATACTTTTTTCATTTTGCATTTTCCTCCATTCTCTCGTTCCGATAGGCCATCTTCCAAAAAGCAAGTTCTAACAAACTTGCTTTCTCAAAAATACCAGCCAGATACTTTTTATTTGCTTCTGATAACCCAGCACATTTATGCTCTGCAAAAGCAGACCATTCTTTGCAGCTTTCTGCATATTGTTCATCGGCATAATCTTTGATAAAGTCCCAATATCTTGATTCTTTGCTTGTGGGGACAGACGCCAGTTTGCGGAATATATAGCTGTAACTTAACATACAGGGAAGAACCGCCATTAAAATTTCTTCATTCTTTCCATGTGACGCAATCTCAAACATGAAATCAATGTAATTTTGATTTTCAGGCAAAGGGGCGATCAGTTCAATATCATCATCTGTTATGTAAAATTGCTTTAGATAATCCAGCCGCACTTCCGATTCCGTATCATTTACAAAGTTCAGCATGGAGTAGTAAAGCTGAATTTCTCTTAATGTAGCAGCATGAAAAATTGCCTTTCCGTATATGCGGGCATAGTTTTTTAGATAGATACTATCCTGAATCATATATCTCTTGAATTTTTCAAGAGGTAGCTTTCCAGTTTGCACTTCCTGCACAAATGGGGTAGCTGCACATTCTTCCCAAATGGGGATGTTATGGGTTAAGATGTCTTTCATAAATGCCATGTTTGATCCTCCTAAGATAAAAAAATAGAGCCTCTAAAACAATTAGAAGCTCTTTCAGACGCAATACGAGCGTAAGAAATTGCTTCCCTACGCCGGTATTAGCCGACAGGTCCAGAGGTCAGGTCTTACCTTTTTCAACTTGTTCAGTTCCCTCGCAAACACATATCATATCTTATTCAATTAAAAAAGGACATTCCCAAAACAGAGAATGTCCAAAAAATACGAATCTGTATTCTTCAGCTCCCTGCGTTGGTATTAGCCAACAGGTTCAAAGGGTCAGGTTTTAACCTTCTCAACTACAAGGTAGTCCCCCTGCTTGAATATTATTATAGTTAAGAAGTCCACAAAAGTCAAGTCTACGCATTTAGGGCGGTAAAAGTCCACGGAAATCAAGGGGTTTTCCGCATGGTCGGCAGGCAGGCGGATAAAGTTATCCTGTTCCCCTCAAAACGGGGTTCTAAATGCGGGAAAATGGACAAAAAATGAGAGGCAGATGCGGAGGATTTGGCACCTCTTCGCCGGCATTTTTTATCACTGGGTTACATTAAGGGGCTAATGTATCCTATTTTTCATAAATCTTTTGGATATGATTATGGTGCGGTATATAAGAAGAGAGAAAAACGCACCGAATACAGAGCTGATAGGCATACTGTATCCAGTGCGTTGCAAACTTTTAACCTTTCAGATAGTAATGCACATAGGCATTATAATCTCGATGCCGGGTGACTAGCCGCAGCCAGATATAAAAGTGGGCAGTTTCCGAATACAGATTGAATTCGGTGGGCTCGCTGGTGGGCTGGGCGTACCCTCGACAGAACCGTGTCAGCGTGTCCAAATTCCGAAACTCCGGCAGTTGGAACAGCGCATTCTGAAAAGCATCAATTTCACGGGCAACTTCCAGAACAGGCGTATCCTTTTGGCACTGATGCCAGGTGGTCCACCATTTCCATCCATCATAATCAGAACGGGAATAGGCTATCTCGCTGGCAGGACGGGAGCCTTGCTGAAACAGATCTTCAAAGGTGCAGGAAGTAGTCAGCAGCGGATCCTCAAAATCGGTCTGCTGCTGGCTCAAACCGTTTTTGACAGCCGCCCATTCTGCTAGAGGGAGAGGGCAACGGTTGGCATCACGCAGGGCTTCATCCATACCGCACGCCTCGCAGATATGGACATCTGCATAGCGGCTCAGGGCGTTGATGACCAGCCTGCGGTCCAGCGGCTGACCACACCGAAGACACAAGGGTGGTTGCGCTGCCTCTGGGGTAAACAGCAGTTTGTCCTGCTGCCATACGGTTTCCAACAGGGGTTGGGGATAGATACGGATCTTCATGATGATGTCCTCCTATTTTACTACCTTTAATATTCGTACCGATTCCTCCGGTTTTCAGACCAGGGAGGGTAGACACGCAATTCCTCCTGAAACATGGTCATCAGTTCGGCAGCCATGTCCTCTTTACGCCGGTAGATGCGCTGCTTTTTCGTACCATCGGCATAGCGGATGGTAGTCTGGAGTGCGGGTCCTTTCTGTGTGAAGATGAATTTGCGGCCATGAGAAGGGTCAGACGCCTCGATCCAGAGGGGCAGGGTGGTGGAAACCCCATCTGGACACCGCCAGCCGCTGTAATCAGTGTAGCTGAACCCATTGATTTCTCGTGCCAGCCGGCGCAGGGCAAGATATAGCCGCTCAAAGCGGCGCCCCAGCTCGCCTTTCTGATGCCGGATGTAGAGGGTGTGCCCCTCATGGTCCAGGGCGTCCAATTCTTTGCCATAAAACAGGTATTCAGGGTAAAGACAGCCATTCGATTCAAGAATTTGTCCGGTAGGTTCCGCAAGGTGATTGTCTGATAGCCAGACCGGAAAAAGTCCGTCTGCGGCTTTTATATTGATGAAAGCGCAGTGGTCGGGGCGGATTCCGGTTAAGTTGGTGGTAAGGGTTTCCCAAAAAATCAGGATGCCGTGATCCTTTTCATAAAGTTTGATGGCGAGATTGCCGTTGGGATATGTACTGATTTTCAAAGTCAGCTGGGCTCGGTGTTCGCCCAGCGTAAATGCGAGAGTATTCATAAGCGTTTTCCTCCAAAGAAGCACCGGACGCCTGCAAAAATGCAGATTGCCGGTGCTTCTTAGTGTGTGTTCCGAACAAGGAAACCGGAGCAGGGAGAGGAATGCAGTTCCTCTCTGGTCATCGTCAGCTACACAGCCAAAGTCTTTGACTCAAACTGATAGCGCAGAACCTGAGCCAGCTTTGTCCTGTTTTCACAAGTAATGCGATAGGTAGGGCCATAGTTACGCCCCCGTTCATCCATCCTTCGAATGGAAATGCTAAATCGGGTGCCCTCCTGGGTGATCCACAGACGCCTGCCCGTGGCAGCATCTTCAGCAATAATCCATAAAGGGCACTGCATGGTCATGTAGGTCTGGGGGTAAGCACGCCAGCCGCTGCGGTCATGATAACAGAAACCGGGGGTAGTCTGCCGCCTTTCATTCAGTACATCATAAACTGCCTTATATTTCATGCGCTGCACCGCCTTTCAAAGTTTTTCAGGTAGCCTGCATACCCTTCCGGATCCAGCTCCTGCAGCCGGTTGGCACGAAAACGATATTCAGGATAGGTGCAGAACCCACTCTGCATGGTGCGACCGGTTGGGATAGCCAGACCATGTCGGATGAGCCAGGTGGGAAATTCCGAATCGGCATTGGTGTCGATAAAGGCATGGTCTTTTTGCCGTTGGCCGGGCAGGTTGACGGTGAGAGTCGCCCAGGGTTCCGGGTCACCGCTTTCCCATGTCACCATTTGTATGGCAAGGTTTCCGTTCAGGTAGGAAGTCACCTGCAGCTGGATGGGGTGCGTGGCACCAAATTTCTTGTAAGGCAAGGTAACAGGTGCAGCATCGGTATCAGGCTTTCCATCCTCTACGCCCAGTTCCCAACTAAGGGACAAAATCTGGCTCTGGCTCAGCGTGTGGGTATATTTCTTTGCGTATTTTGGCTTGAAGAGCAGGGCACCGTCCTGCAGGAGCAGCTTTCCTTCCTTTTGGTCCTGAATACAGCGCAGGCCATGCAGACGGGGCTTTGCGCGCTCCACCGCATCGTGGATCTTTGGATGGTCAAACCATATGGAATACTGTACGGCTACATCGAGATTAGGATGCTCCTGAAAGCGTGAGCATAGGAGATCCAGCACCTGTTGACAGATTTTTCTTCGTTTCTCCAGCGTCTGACGTTCGTTAAAGGTCAGCGTGAAATATGAGAAATCCCGTTCGGATGCGTCTGCGGCGCCGTTAAAGGGATTACACCAGAAGTACAGATCCCATCGGTCGCTGCCATAGGACACAGGGATATTTTCGTCATACTGGTAGCAGACAAAGTCCTGTGCGATGGCTTCCATGACGGGTTTCATTGCTGCGCTGCTCTCCAAACTTGCCTGACGGATATACTGCTCCCATTCTTCGCGGGTGTGGCTGTCATAAAACTGTTTGTTGGCTGCTGCCTCTGCTTCGGTGCATAGGGACTGCAGGCGTAGGGAGTGGACATCTTCTTTGGCATAGCCTTTTTCAAACCATCTGGTATCAATATTCATATGAGAACGATCTTCGTGAATTTTCATTTTACATCCTCCTTGTGTATAGTTGCTGCATTTTTTGACGCAGTGTGGTCATTGGTCTTTCCAGTCATAGAGCCGACCATTTCTTTCAGACTGGCGATATACTGCCTCCATGCCTGCTTGGATTCTTCAGCACACTTCAACTCAGCAAGCTGTTCTTCCGGCGACAGGGCTTCAAACTCGCATTGGCGGCAGTCTCTATCAATATCCTGAAAGATGCGGTTCAGGATGGAGAGAGCCAGCTCTGTAACAGTGGGGCTGTGTTCATCAAGCGCCTTGCGGCCTTGACGGAACAATTCCAGATAGCGCTCATACTGCTGTTCGCTGATAAATTCCCAGCCGTAGGCTTCCTGGATGTCGCTTTCGCTATGGTATTGCATAGCTGCTTCAAATTCTGCCTCGCGGTCTGCGGCTTCCTTTTCGATGTGCCGCTTGAGCTTGGCGCGGATGCGCTCCAAGTCTTTGAGCAAAAGCTTGCAGGCTTTGGCCTCCATGAGATAACCGTGTGCTTCGCTGTTTAGATATTGCTGGGATGTATTTTTCATGCGGCAGCTTCCTCCTTGGATTTGGATTGAACAAAGAGTAGGAACCCGTTGCTGGTATCCTCCAGAAGCTGCCATGTACCATCCCGCCAGACGCAGGCGGTTGCATCGTTGTAGACTTCCGGCGTCTTGGGCGGGTCGTCAAAGCATTCCGGCGTCACATAAAGGCACATATGTCCCATATAGAAGGGCTGCAGAGCTGCTTCTATCTCTTTGCGCAGGGCAAGGGCGAGGGATTCGATCTCGTCAATATCCTGGCGCTGAAAGGCAGCATCTGAGATCTGTTTGAGCCGCTTGGTTTGCTTCACAGCTGCATCTATATAGGGTACGGCCTCATCAAAGTATTTGTGTTTGATCCGCATACCGTCAAATACCAGAAAGCGGGTATAGGCGGTAGCGGCTTTACAGATGTCTTGCCGCAAGGCATCAAATGGTTTTTTGTACTTGGTTTTCAGCACCTCCATGGATACAACCTGCAGATTGCGCCGCAGGGTTTCCAGATGGTTCACTAAAGTGGTGCGTAGTTCATCTCGTTCCATAGGCATCCTCCGTGGGTAACTTCCGGGCGGTTATCCGCGCCGGAAGTGGCGGCAGTGCTCATGCACATTGGCGTGGGTAAACGCAAAGCTCTTGCAGGCCAGCAATCGGTTCCGTTCTCTGGAAGATTGCCGGGCAACGCTTGCATGATACTTTTTAACAGATGTTTTTATAGGGTTATTCGAGTTCAGGTTCCCAAGGGGTATCTTCCTCATAAGGCGCAGCCTCCTTTTCATTGTCAGCGGACTTGTTGGCAGCCCGTACCGTCAGCAGAAGGGCATCTTCCCCGACATCGCTGCTGTGGGACTTTTTGGCTCGTTTCTTTTTGCATCTTTCCACAGCTTTGTCATAGTCGTAGCCGATACCAGCTTGCAGCTTATCCGCAATTTTACGAAGCTTTTCGGCATGGTACTCATAGGTAGCACGATGGAATCCAGTCAGCTCCCACTGATCGCATACCGATTCCAGAAGCCGGACATAATCCCGCAGTGCGTTGACTGTTTTGTAGATATCGCCATAGCAGGTAGTAAAGGTATGGACGCCATCAAGATCTTGAAAGCAAAAAATCAGTTCTTCCCCCAAAAACTGTTCCAGTTGGACTGATTGTGCGATCATTGGCCGAAAAGTTTCTTGGGGCAGCTCGGGCAGTCTGTTTTCATCCATTGCTATCCTCCTCATGTTCCGGTACTGGCGGCTGTGGGCCTAAGCCTGCTGCAAACATCTGTACAGCGGTACGGTAACCAGAGGCGTATGCCTGCTCCAATACAGCAGAATTGCGGCATTGTACCGCAGTCTGATACTGTTCAAAAGCGATGGACGCCTCGCTGGAGAGCAGCGGAAGCAGAGCTTTTTCTTTCTGCTGTACTGCCTGGTTAAAAGGTGTGAGGCGTTTATCGGGCTTGAACACATCTGCTTCATATTCGCCGTAATAGAGCGAAGTGAGAAAGCGTGGGTCTGCCGGAAAGGATATAGCAGATGGTGCAGGGCGGGAAAGCGCCGCCGCAATTTCTTTGAGTGTGTTGATCAGTGCGGGGAGCTGAACATTAAAAAATCTTTGCCCCATTGCTGTTTCGTGTAAATTCATAGAATAAGGCCCCCTTTCTAAAAGCGATTTGCCTTTTACTGTTCCCTGGCAATCCGGTGAAGGTCTGCTAACAGGTGTCGGTTATTCTGTTCATACTGAGGCTGAAAAGGCTGGTCTAAATCAAAATTGTAATAGCGGTAGTAGAGTACCTTGAATACAATGCCTTGCCGCATGGCAGGGTCAATGGCGCGCATCAGTTTGCCCAGTTCGGTGGCGATCTCATATTCCCGCTTTACGTATTCTTTGTCTTCCCGCTTAAAATTCTGATACAGCCAGTCCTTGACGGATACCCGGCTGCCGGTAAAGTGGCTCCGGTGCCGGTCCAGACATAGGCAGTATTCAAAATCGCGGCCACGCTCCCCTGGACCTACGGTAAGAGGATAAATACGGCAGGTACGGGTACGGGCAGGGTAGACGGAACAGCGCCCATCCGTAAGGAAGATGCAGGAGTCGTTGGGGGCTTTTGTCTTGAGCATATAGATGGGGAAGCCTTCCTCAGTCAGTGGTTCCGGTTCGCAGTAACGGAACAGGAAATCCTCTATTCCTTCGATGGGCTCACCTTTTGTCCGGAGGTAGCGGGCCAGACGGTAGGCGTCCAGACTTTCCACCATTACACAGCCTTCGATATTGCGGCAGCACGCCCCGCATTGACGGCAGGAAAAGGTAAACTGGTCTTTGGGGCGGACTGGTTGGATTTCATTCATGATTTCTTCGTTCATTTTGTTCCTCCATAAAAAGAGCCGTGACGGAATGGTATCCGCCACGGCCAGAACTTGTGGAATAGTCAGCGGGAGCCGGCTGTTCCAATCCATTTACAGCCCCTTCACGCACATGCGGCCAATCTCACAGGGAGCGGACTGACAGCCGCCAGCGGAAAAGGGGACATGGACAGATGGTAGTGGGAGTTCTGCGTTTCAAAACGGACGCAATCCTCCGACTCCTCCAGAATCGCCACCACACGCGAAGTGTGGTAGATGTTTCCTCCGGCGTGCAGAAGCGCACCTCGCCCAACAGACAGTGGACGCAGCAGAGAACCATTCAAAACGATCTGTTTCTTTTCTTTCTTCATTCGGTTTGACCTCCAATCTTTTTGAAAATGTGGATGTAAGGGTATTTCGTATCTGTAATGGGTTTACCCATAGCAAATGTCCAGAAGCACATCATGGACTTCGGCCAGAAGCTCTTTAATGCGCCGCATAGGAACCTTCTGGGTGCGGGCAATCTCACGGATACCATAGCCGCCCTGTTTCAGATGCACAATATCCATTTGCTGCTTGGATACTCTGCCGGCCAGTTCGTGGAGCAGAAGATCCATTTCCAACTGCTGCATGATTGGGTCATGGGCAGGAATGGTATCTTCTAAAGGTGCACCATCGGGATATAATCCGACATGAATACTGAGAACCTCCATATTGCGCTTGCGGCGCTCCTGGGTGCGGAAGTAATCATAGAGCCGGAATTTCATTTGTCGTGTGGCGATTGTGCTAAAAGAGAATTTTTGTGCAGATGGAGAGTTGAAGTAATCTTTTACTGCCTTTAAGTATGCGAAAACAACCACATCATAAAATTCATCTTCCGGCAGATGGTTTTCATTCAGGAACTTGTAGACCAGTCCGTGATGATCAGTGGCAAATGCCTGTTGTTCTTTGGTTAATGGTACTTCACATAACATTGTGTTTTCCTCCTTAAATAAAAAAAGAGGGATACCTCCGGTGTGTTAAACCGAAGGCATCCCTTTGTTCATGTGTCATGTGGCGCAGGCCACATCAGAATACTTATGCGGGCAGCTGCTCGCAGTCACCATTGATCTGGCTGACAGTATAGTGACCGTCTGCCGGCTCGTTGGTCATGGCGCCAGGCTCGATTACATAATCGCAGCCGGTGTCGCGCTGCTCCTCAGTGATCTCGGCACGCTGCTGGAGCAGGAGTTTGATCTGCTCCTTAAAACTGTTGGCGTAAGCCCGGATCTGAGCCAGCTCCTCGCCCTGGAAATCCTGCAGCAGTTTGAAGGTAGCAACACTGTAGTCATTGGTGCCGTTGTTCTCACGCTTGAGACCAATCTGCACGATACTGCCGTAAGTGGCGCGGCGGCGGAGCATGAAGGCCCGGTTCAGAAATTCCTTGAAGGGCTTGATGCTGGTAGGAGGCAGATTTACCTGCAGAGGCATGTACTCACCACTGCGAAGCAGGTAGAGCACACGCATATTTTTACAGGCTTTTCCTTTGCTGCCATCAGGTGCAGAACCAAAGCGGTTCATCACGCAGGCAGCACAGGCGCCTCCGGGAGTGCCGATGCCAACCTTGCCATCCACAGAAGAACAAAGCGGCGTGGTATCGTCGTCATATTCGCTGCCAGCCGGCCAGTAGGCGCAGGTGGCGTGGTTATGTAGAATGACGCCTACCAGATTCTTTTCATAGTCGGGATTGTCCGGATCATCGGACGGCATCTCAAATTGGAGTGTGCCGCCGGCGGGAATCTTGACACGCTGAAAGCTCATCTGCAGACCATCGGCGTCCTCAGCCAGTTCCTCGGCGCTGAAATCGCCTTCGATCATAGTGGGGAGCATGAATTTTTCCTGTTTCATCAAATCGCTGTTCTGATTATACATAGTGGTTCCTCCTTAAAAATTGTGATGGTTGCAGATGGTCAGGCGGCCATCTGATTGATACGGTTCCACTGCTGTCGGGGCATGGACAGGATATTGTATCCGATCCCCTCCAGGGCAGTGGCGCGGTCATAGCTGTCCACATCCTGACTAAAGCGTGTTACGGCATTGGATAGCCCATAGAGGGTCAGATCTTTGCCTTCAATCAGACGCTGCAGAACGCCGGTGCTTTCTTCCTCGGTGATATTGAAATCCTTGCTTGCCAGACGGACAACGCCGGGAATATCAGTGGTATTCATCTGAACGGTTGTGGCTTCACGCATCATGCCAACTACCCGTGTAAACCGCGTTTCATCCACGGCGGCCATCACGGTATCTTTGATCTTCATGGCAAATGCGTGGTCATCAGCGGCCAACGTCTCCTGTGAGAACAGTTGGAAGTTTTCATCTGCCTCATTGACCCGGCCGATGTGAGTGCGGCGAGTCTGGGCATCGTTGACGACCATGCCGTTACTGCATACCAGCCGATAGACCAAAGGCTGGATGTTGACGGAACCCAGTCCAACTTCACTATTGCTGATGATAACGCCGGACTGTACGATGTCACCGGGTACAACTTCGGCTTCAAGCCGCTTGTTGACTACCTTGATGTACATACGGCTGTCCGTGATCTGGCAGCTTTCAAAATAGGCGTCCTCCATTTGCTGAATGACAGGAAGGACGATTTCTGCAATGTCCAGATTGTCAATGCGGCGATAGCGGTTGCTCAAAAACGCCCGTACAGTGCCATCCAGGGTGCGGACCATACGCTGGGTCGGTTCCCGCTGGAACCAGGAATTCACATTCTCTGCCAGCAGTTCCGGATAATCGGAAAGCATACGGTCATAGTAAGCAGCCGGAATCTTCAGATGTGTGCCGATCTGCCGATGGGCGATCTGGTTGATCTCCAATGGCTCCACCAGTGGGTCATCGTGGTCATCAAAGGTGTGGAGATAAAGTTGAGAACCAAAAGGTTCTACTTGAAGTCGCCTGGTATCAAGCAAATAGTCTTGCTTGAGTTTGGATTGGCGTTCAATCTGCTGTGCCATTTCCACGATGGTAAGTCCTGATTTCATTCGTCAAGTTCACTCCTTTCTCTGTGTTCCTTGTCAGCAGAAGCATTACCAGGATACCTGAATACCCTGGGCAGTGACTTCAGCCGCCAGACCATTGCTTTCCAGTACCTCTGCCAGACGGGGCCAGTAGACCTTCTGGGGAAAGTTGTTCAGATGCTCCTGAGAAACAGCATCTTCGCCCTGCTCAATGCAGATATCACCGTCTTCCCGAAGCGTCAGTTTGCTGTGTCCACGGGAATTAAGGTCGGAGATCAGTGCTTCCAGTACAGAGCGTCCCTGCGTTTCATACCAGATACGGGGATCAACAGGCTGCCTGTTCGGAGGTGTTGCATCATCCTCGTTTGTTTCTCCGCCGACCTTGGATAGCGGAACGATCTTGACCATATCGCATTTGATATTGGCGTTCTGATCCAGTGTCACATCAGCGTGATCAAACTCGTCAATGCCAAACACACGGATGCGGCCGGTACCGCCATTGCGGATCAGCTGCTCCGGCTGCTTTTCACACCACTCGAAGGTGGCTTGCGGATAAGCGGAGCGCAGATATGCCAGAATACGATGGTTGGTGTGGCGAACCAGCAGTTCATCGGAGCTGGTGCTGCCCAGGTCAGGGATCTCAAAACTTCTTGTTTGGATGCCTTCTGCATGGAGCCGTCTGGTGCGCTGCTGACGCTGGCGATGCCGTTTAGCCTGCTGCATATAGGGGAGAAGCAGGATCAAAACTACCCACAGTCCCCAGAGAGTGAAAACGCCCAGAAGTAGCCAAACCTGCCAGGGCCCACGTACCAGAGCCATAATTGCGATGACCGCACCAATCAGGATCGTGATGCTGCCGCTCAAAAGTCCTTTGTCACTATTCATGTTTGATACCATCCTTTTTTCTGAATTTGTTGGAAAACAAAAAAAGAGGGACCGCACCAAGCTTTCAGTTTCATTCTGAAAAACTTGATACGGTCCCTCTTGGGCGCCGAAGTAAACTACTCCGGCAGGGATTCACGGTCGCCGTCCAATACCTCTGTGAGAGGTGGTGCGGGTTCCGCAGTAATGTCCGGGTCATTCTCCTGTCTGTTCGCTGCGGCGGGCTGTTTGGGGAGGAAACCAAAGTCATTTAGACTGACCTTCAGCTTCTTTTCCAATTTACCGTCCTTCATGCGAACATCTACCAGCCGCTGTGAGCCGGCAAGCCAGATCATACTGCCTTTTTTGACCTTGAATTGCATGAGCCGGGTGACATCTGCATCCCAGGCCCATACCTGATAGAACTGCGTCCAGTTTTTGGTGCGTTCCATCAGATCAAAGCATACATAGCTTTGTTTGGACTGGCTTTCTTTGGGTACAAGGTCATTCATGACGCGCCCGAACACAAAAATCTGTGCCATAACACTCCTTTCTGCCATTGGCATTATTATCTATATAAAAAAGTGCCAGCAGTTTTTCGGCCCTAAAAGGGCGCAAAAAATCACTGACACTTGCATACAAACTTAACAGCGTGTGCAATGCAGGCTTTTGGCCTACGGTACAGATCAAAAAGACCTGTATTCCCAAATGGGATACGCACAAAAATCAATTACAAGTTCAGTATAGCACTGTATCTTGTGCCTGTCAAGATGTAAAACGCTATATATAGATTTATAGCCAGCGACAAGTACGATATGTAGTAGTTGAAAAGGTCTTACTCTGTAAGATGGTTCATAATACGGTAGTAGTCGTCCAATAGGTAGAACTGCGTTTTTGTTGGAGATGCAGTTTGGTAGTCAAAGATCAGACCATATAGGCTGCCGGTGCCATCCACTCCCAGGGAACCAAACCAGCAGGACATCGTATGGCCGTTGAAATACCATAGCTGCAGGTCGTTATATTCCGATTCAGTAACGAGTCCTTTGCGTGCCAGCCGAAGGGCGTCATCTTCATTGATCAGAGGATGAGACAGAAAATGGCGGTAAAGAATATCGGACATACCAAGCGCCTGCTGGTAGGTAAGCGGGTTGGGATTGTCCAGCCACCAGCGGGTCAGCGCTTCAAAGTCATGGATGACTGGGCGGGGCGTAAGGCTGCGGAATTGTTTTAGAAAAGCGATTACTGTTTTCGGAGCAGCTGGAGCCGGTACAGGTATTTCCTGCACACAGTCATTGAGAAAGGCAAACGCGATTTTTTCACCGGTTTTGTCCTCCAGCATCAGTCCGAAGCGTGACAAAGGAGCGAGCAGGAAATGCTCCAGCGCAAAGTTTTCTTCCAGAAAGCGATAGACTTTATATTGTTCGATGGTGTGGGGCTTATACATAGGAAACCCTCCTTTCCTTGATCTACCCAATAAATAGGGACAGAAGGAATGTATTCTGCAAAATATAAGGAAATCAGGCGTTGGTCATTGTGATTTGCAAAATGCCCTTTAAGAAAGCGAGGTGGCTCAAAACCACCTCGCATTTTTAGGATTCAGAGGACGGATCGGGATGCTCCTCCGGCTCGCTGATTGCTTCATAGCCCAAAAAGCTGTTCGTTGAAAGTGCTGCGTCCAGATAGTCATTTCCAACGACAGGCCGTGACCCTTTCTGAAAGTAAAATCGGTAGGGCTCGCCTATTTTAAGCAGGGCCGATTTACTGAGAAGCAGTGTGATCTCTATGCCATGGCTGTCTATCAGATGTACTTTGCGGTAGCGGCGGAGCATAGGTGTACTGATACCGGCGCAGATGCCTTCCACTACCTCGTAGTTCTTATGTGTTGCAGTCGCCCAGATCCCTCGACAGGATATAAGACAGGCGCAGAGTACGACAATCCCCAATGCCAGCAGGATATGATCTTTAGTCGCCACGCAGATGATGACGCTGATTCCCGCACTGGCGATTCCGGCCAGCAGAGTGAGCAGAAACTTTCGCTGCAATACAGTGGGAAAAAGAGTCCATTGTTTCATCATGCTCATACCCTCTCAAAGATAATCTGCTGCCGCAGATAAAGATTGGCAACGGCTAATGTTACCGGCTTGCTGCTCTGGCTGATTTTGACCATGCTTGCAATGTTGTCACTGGTGGTCGTTTCATCTCCGTAGAGGGAATCCAAAAGCGCACATTCATTGGGGAGACGGGAAATATTTTTATCTATGCACTTGATGATCTCTGCAGTGGAGAGCAGGGCTTGTCCGGCAAGGCGCATGACCAGAGCTTCGTATTTGGTGCGTTTATCTTTCTGGAACAGTTTCCGCGCAGCGGATACCGGAACATGTGCCAGCAGCGTCAGCTTGACAAAAGAGGCGAGCCGGAGGAAGAACGGTCCGCTGGTTGGGATAATGCTGAGCGAACCAAGCAGGTCATACAAAGCATCGTATTCTGTTTCACCGCTGCCGGATACCAGAAGACCGCGGGTAAGCAGTCGGTTTGTACAGTCTTCCCAAGAACGCTCGGTACAGTAACCGGATGCGGTGGCTAGCTTTTCGTATTCTTGTGCGATGTCATCCCAACGCAGGATTCTCCAGTTGAGCATGCTCCAAATCACCATTTCCTGCATATCGGCCATGTACTCCTGACCGCCTAACAGGATGATTGGACAACTGCGGTTGCAGCCGTTTGTCCTTCGTTCAAACCGGCCGACCGCAGTGTATAGGGTTTTGATTGCCATATTTCGATACCTCCTTCTTATACATATCCCTTACTGTTGCTGATGCTGATTTTCAACAGATCAAAGCAGGCAGGTTAAAAAGTCAGGGTCATTGCGAAGTTTTTCCAGTGAGCGGGAAATCCAGGCACCCACATGGGAAGGAGGGACTTGATAGAGGGCGGCGATGTCTGTAATGCGCATTCCCTGAACCTTCAGTGCTAGCGCTTCGATGCCGAGTCTGGCAACGCCCTGATAGTTCTGTTTGCTGGCTTCCAGCAGATCAAGGGTCTCCAGACGAGAAAGGTGGGAGTCAAAATGGTCATCCGGCTGGTCTACCTGCTCTCCATCTGCGGCCAGCTCGCCCTGTTCTCCGATGATCAGCCGACTGACGTGCCGCCCCTGACTACAGATTTTTCGGCAGTAGGAGAGTAGTCCATTTTTCACAACCTTTTTGGCGTAGGTTGAAAACTGCGCCTGTCCGGCATGGTAGGTAAAAGCGGCCTTGCAGAGCCACAGGCATCCTTCCTGGAACAGATCTCCATACTCCAGACCACAGATGCCGGGATTTACATGGATGTTGTTGACAATGACCCAGTGAACGATGGATAGGTTTTTTTCTACCAGTGTCTGCTGGTCTTTGGTAAGCTTAAAGTTTTGCTTCATCAGGCTTCACCTCCGTTCAGGCAGCACGCCCGGATGTGTACGCCGGAGCCTGCTGACAGAGGGAAATGACTTGCTCGCACATATATTCGGAAAACTGGCCGATGTGGGTCTGGTGTGCATCCAGCCCCAGTTTGGCTTGCAGCCAGATATAGACCTCCCATTTTTCCATATGGCAGTCCTGCTGCAGTTTTTTTAGGGCTCGATGGGCCAGAATGCGTTTGTGGCGCAGATCGCCATTCGCCAGTGTCCCCATGGGGAGCAATGTGCGCTCATGAGCACTGACATAGGCATTGCAGGCCGGCCATCTGTCGCAGACATACAGGTACTTTCCTCTGGTTTGCGGGGTAGATCCATACACAAGGCTTGCAGGTCGAAGAGAAGCGTGCGCATGACAGTACGGACATTTGATTTGCTTTTGTTTCAATAAAATCACCTCCATTACGCGCCGATGACGGCGGCATTGCGTCTTAACAGGCAGAATCATCCGAAGTAGGTATCCCGGTCTGGGCATAGCTGTAAAAACGGACATACATGGTCCGAAGAGGTATGCCATTCCAGAAACTTGGTATAAGCAGTCCGGAACGAGCGGCACTCCAGAATTGCAGAGCATTCTTCGGGGTCCACTGCTTCTCCACTCAGCTTCCGCACTGTCTGGACGGACAGAAAGATCGGCTGACAGCTTGCGTCTGCTGCCATCAGGAACCCCTCACAGGATGCCTGCCGGATCATTGGACAAAGTGAACCGCTGCAGCGGATGAACAGGGCGTTGCGCCAGTTACCCCGGACTGCCTGCAGAAAGGAATAGAACTGACACGGTTTTTGATTCATGCTTTCACCTCCGTTATTCGTTATCTGCAAATAAAAAAGGGGGCCAGCTGCAGAAGTTCTGCAAACTGGCCCCTGATTTGGTGCTTAGGAGAACAGACTTTCAATCTCCTCAGTGATGCGGGGGATGACCGTATCGTTGAAGATGAGGGTCAGAGCCGCCAGGAGCAGCGCACCCAAAACTACGGCGATAATGATCTTGACGGCGTCCGAAATGTAAAAATCGCCGCGCTGATTGGACAATGCCATACGGCCGCGGTTGAGCAGATAGTTGGCTTTGGTATAGATACGGGTCGTGAATTTTCTCATGGGTAACCTCCTGTTATATGTTTGATGATTGAGTGGATAGGTATATCAAGTCCACCGTCTGTTAAGCGCGGCGGATAGGCTTGATCAGATTGTTTTTGTTGGAACGGGGCCGGTTCGGATATGCTTTAGGCCGCTGGAACAGCAAGCAACGAAAGCGGCGTTTTTTGGTGCCGGTATCATTCGGCGGATAAAATTTCTTTTTGGGCATAGGCATTCTCCTGTAAAAAATGAAGCCGGGCTGATGAAACAGTCCGGCTCAGTTCAGATGAAAAGAAATGATGTGCCTGCCGCTATGGAAAATCGCTTGGGTACAAACGCTCACCTCCCTGTGTATCTGTCTTCCATATGAGGAGCAGGTATGAAAACGCCCGGAAGTACCGTGGCGGATGCCGATTAGCCAAAGAACGCCCCGAGCGAACTCATAACCTCGGTACAGAGCACCACCAGGTAGATGATCATAATACAAATCAGCATCATCATAGAGTAACGCTGGATCTTTTTGGGACGTTTGGCAGCTTCCTTTTTCAGATTGTTCTGCTCGATCTGACGCATATCGAAGGTAATCATTTTGAAGTACATCCGCTGATCATCACCGCGCAGGACACCAATCAGGCCACGGATCACATCGGACAGCATGGGGCTGCCAATGCGGGTTTCAAATCGAATGAGGGCATTTTCATAGTTGCCGGTCTTCATATCAGCAATGGTCTGATCCAGTTCGGCGCCGAAGTCTTTCCCAGCCACACGGCGGTAGGAAGTCAGGATTTTAAGTACATCCCTGTCATTTTCAAGGCTCTGGCCGACGGTCAAAGCAAATCGGGGAATCTCGCCCTCAATCAGTTTGCGGCGCTTTTTAACAAAATCAAAGGCTGCATAGTAGGTTGAAAACCACAGCGCCACCGCAAGGCCAATCAAAATAGGCACCAGCAGCGGAATAAGAAATGCCATGGGGATGGCACACAGGCCAACTGCCCCGGCAGTTACCCAGGCTCTGGCTGTATAGACCTCCGGGGTAAGCTGCAGACCTGCAATGTCCAGAGCGCGTTGCACCTTATTGCGCTTGAGCCGGTCCAGCCGCAAATAAGGGGCGATCCAACCGGTGATTTTTGTTACATAGACATCAAGCAGCTTTTCGTTTTTGGTGCCCTGCTGTTTGCGGGAGAGCATCATCATTTGTGAGGTCTTCTTGGTCGGGATGTCCACAAAGGCGCAGGTCAGGTTGTAGACAGCAAAACCGAAGAAGATGATGGCGATGAGCGCCAGAAAAGTCATACGCTATCACCTCCATATTCGATGGGCTTGCTCAGTTTCATAATCTGGGTCAGCGCAAACAGGATGATGGCTGCGCAGATTGCCAGTGCAATTTTGCCCGGTGTGGTGAAGATAAGGGTGTGGAACCAATCCTCATTCAAGAAATAGAGCAGCGGCACATTGGCGATAACCAGAAATATCATGGTGATGGCTTCACGCCGCGGTCCTTGCATCATTGCCTCCAGTTCCGACTGCACCACACGCACATCGGAGAATTTCTGGTTGATGGTAGGCAGGGTATTCTTCATACTGCGGTCGGACTGGCATTGGATGAGGGTACCGCACCATTCATGGAAGACCCGGTTGGGAATCTTCATCTTCAGGCTGTTGATAGCACTGGTGATGTTGGCATTGATCAATTCCGCTTCATAAACGAAGGCTTCAAAGTTGGCTTTTACCGGCTCATTGATATAGGGCAGGTTTTCCTTGACAGAACGGATCAGATCCTCGGTGCGCAGGTAGGAAGTCGTGATGATGGAAATAGCGGTTTCCAGTTCTTCATTCAGGTGCTTTTTATAGCTGGCGGCAGTGCTGCGCAGATACCAGATCGGTATAAGGGAAAAACCGATACCCAGAATGGGCACCATGTACACATTCCCAATCAAAAGAGCCAGCACAGCCCCCACAGCGAACAGAATTAGGGACAGTCGTTTTATTGCCTCATAGCGGTCCGCCCGTCCGGTACCCTTCAAGATCTGTTTCAGTTCGTAATCCTGATTAAAAAAGCCCTTGGCTGGTGTGCCCAGAAGAACATTCAGTTCATCAGACAAGGTGGCGGATTTTCGCTGGGAGCGGAAGAGGGCGTCAATAAAATCACCCGGTTTCACACCAAACAGAGCCAAAAGCCCAGCACTGAGCAGGATAAAACAGATAAGATAGATCCATTGCAATTAACCCACCTCCTTTGGCGGCTGCATGAATTCTTCCAATTCCTTGTTGGAAATGCCATTGTCCAACAGCCTTTTCTTCAAGGAATCGGAGATCAAGCCGATTTTTTTATGGTGCCCTACCACATGGGTTTCACCACGGTTATCAGTTACATTGTCCTCCACTTCATATTTGTATAGGGAATGGGCGATCAGCCGCCCGTTCTGGTAATCCTCGCCCTCGATGATTTCCATGATCTTACGGGAACGGTCCTCCAGCTGCTTGGTAAAGACGATGATGGGATACGCCTCTACCATGATCTGCATGAGGATGGAGTCATCCATGTTGTACTTGCGTTTGGCAAGGGTCATCATCCTGCGGTAAGTACTGTTGCAGGAATTGGAGTGGATGGTGGTACATACGGTATGGCCGGTGCGGGAACTTTCGGCTGCGGACAGGCTTTCTGCCGCTGACCGCATTTCACCTACACCGATGACATCCGGATGCTTACGCAGCACCCGCTCCAGAAGAAAATCCTGATTGATGTTCAGTGCAGGGTTCTCGCTGGGGCGGGTCAGCAGATGTACCACGGAATTGAGGATATTGCCCTGTGCATCCCGCTTGACCAGATCAAATTCGCGGCTGCCTTCTTCAATGGTAATAAGGCGCCGGTTATTGGGCACATTGGACAGCAGCCAGGCCATGATCGTGGTCTTGCCGGAGCCGGTGGAGCCGGCAATGCAGACGGACACCCCATATCGGATACAGGCAGTCAGAAAGTGAAGCATTTCAGCGGTGGCACTGCCGGAGTTCAGCAGTTTTTCTTCACTGACGGTCTGCTGGTTGACAATACGGATGGAGGCATTGACGCCTACATCTGCATCCACAATGGGAGTTTTGTCCACCGAAATGCGGATGTTCTTGTCCAGAAATCCCACAATGCTGGGCATAGTATCATCAATGACCATGCCGCAGGCGTTGAGCATTCGGCGGATCACATCGATGGCGTGCTGGGGCGAACTGAATTTATCAGGGATCTTGATGCTGCGCCCACTGGATTCGATCACTTCAATGTCGTTGTAGGCGTTGATGTTGACCTCCTCAACACCGGGCTTATAGATCCATTTCTTCAAAAAGGAGTAGCCGGCCATGTCTTCATAGAGCTTGGAACACAGTTCTTTTGTAGAGAGCCCGTCAAGGGCATACTTTCGCTTGACAATGTAGTGTTCCATCAGTTCTTTGAGCAGGCTTGTGGCACGCTCTGCATTGCCTTCTCCAGCTTCGGCAATGGTGGAGGCATGGTTTTCGGCAAAATACCGCTGCACATCCTCCAGTACCTGGTCATAGGTCAGCTCCTGATTGGCAGCCGGTGTGAAGAATATATCATTCAAATTACTCATCGGCATCCTCCTCACATTCATACGCCGCATCATCCTCTGACTGCTCGGCCAGTTCCATTTGCTCCAGAATTTCCAGTACCTTGTTCAGTGAAGCAGTGTATTTGGGGTTACAGTAGGTGATAGCCTTGAACATACCGCCTTCGGTAGCACAGCGGTCGATCTCCTTACTGTAGGGAAGCAGGCCGTCAAACCCGCCAATGATATAGCCCATTTCATCCAAGGCGTGGAAGGGACGGGCCAGACCGGCGAATGTCATATGCTCAGAAAACCGGAAGCGCTCGTCCACAAGCAGAGGTTGATGGGCTTTCAGGTAGTTGATGCCCTTTAGGTCCGGGGTGAGGATACGGATGACCACATCGCCGGCTTCAATGGCGGCGGGAGTGAACACATTGGTCATGCTGGTGCTGCAGTCCAGAATGACGAAATCTACCAGTTTGGCGGCAGCATGAATGAGCTGCAGTACCATGGTATATTTGACCTCTGGGTAGCTCAGCGGGTTTTCTCCTGCCGCATAGCCCATCATCCCAATGAAGGGATAGTTTTTCAGCACTGTCACATGACTGGCAACCAGAGATGTATCAATCTCCACACTGCTCAAAACCTGGCCGATAGAGGTATTGGTCTGGATGATCTGCTCCGGCAGCCAGACCGGCAGCATAGGGACATTCATATCGGCATTGATAATGATGGCTTTCCGCTTGTCCCGGGTCAGGGCTTTGGCCAGAATACAGCAGAACATGGATTTGCCGCTGCCTGGGCTTCCCCAGACGGTGATAACTTTACCCATAACGAAGATCCTCCTTCCTTGATTTGATTATTCTGCCGAGGGTGCAGTTTCATTGGTGGATTGTGCAGTCTCTGCATTTACCGTTTCCTGGGGTTCACCTTCAGCGTCAGAATTTTCCGTATCTGCAGCTTCTTCCTCAATCAAAGTTTCGGGGAAGTAGATTTCCTGCAGAGTCTTATCCTGCTCGGCAAGCAGCTCATCTGCCAGTTTGTCATTGTTGCGGGAGATAAGAGCCACATGAGCTACGCCGTCATTTTCAAGACCGGTAATGATCTTCGCCTGTTCAGGGCTTGCCAGCACAGTGATGGTGGCTGACTGCTGCTTTTCTTCATCCTCCGTGGGCTCCTTGGCATTATCCACATTGATGCCGTCTGAGTCTGTGACGGACAATACTTTGACAAAACGCAGTTCCGGTACTTCGGCCGCCGTATCAAGAAAGTGGTAAATACGGATGATGTCACCGGGCTGAAGCTTGTCAGAGAGGCCGGAAGCAAGTGTTTTAACGGTCAGCGAGATAGCAACCTTACCGGAAGGGATGCTGTTGAGCGCCACATCGGACGAAACCGGTACAGAGCTGATCTTGCTGGTAAGGATATAGTCACCCACAGCCAAGTCGGCGGTAGCGTAAAGACCATTTACATCGGAGAGCTGATGGGCGATGTTGGAGGGGAGGTTATAGCCGCCTACCTCAACCACCTCGGCATTTTCTGACGAGATTTGCTCGCCTTTCAATACCGGCTGGGTGATACGGACGATTTCCTCTTTTCCATTGGTCTGACGGGCGATGGTTGGAAGTGCCACAAAGGCGATAACTGCCGCCAACAGCAGAGAGAGGATACCGAAGATGAATCGGTTATTCAGTTTCATAAGCGTTGTCTCCTATCTTAAAAATAGTTGGGCCAGGGTCGCTGTACAGCAGCCACAGGCGAGAAATGGCAGGAACGGGATAGCAAGGGGCTGCCCAGTTCGATAAAGCCGCCTGAGAAGAAAGATCACAGGCATTGCGGTAACAGCGGCAGTCAGAAAGACCAGCGCCATGCCGGAAGGGCCATAGACCAGCCCTAATATTCCGCAGAACTTGATATCCCCGCCGCCAAGACCGGTGCCGTTTGTTGCCAGTGCAGCTGCCAATGGAATACAAAAGCCGAGCAGGGCACCTACCAGGGCATGGGTAGCGACCGGCCAGAGGAAGAGTGGCGGGAGCCCATGATTTAACAGGAAATACCCCTGCAGGACCGGCGCCAGGGCAGCTAAGGGGATAAAAAAGACGAGTGCCCGGTCAGGCACCCGTCTGTAAAGCACATCGTAGACAGCAAAGCCGGCCACCACAAAAAATATGGTAAGCAGGTAAGCTGTCCAGAGATTATTCTCGATTGGTATACCAGTCATCATAAAGGCTCCCTTGGATCGAAACATAGTCATTTAGGTTGATGGATAACATGCCGTCAGGAGTCCAGGTATCCCACACCTGTGTATAGATGGTGTAGTCGGTGGCATCGGGGAACCACAGCGGTGTGAAATGCACTGTCCGGTCATAGGTGGAAAACTCGTTGGGCTTGAAGATGAATTTTGCACTTTGGCCGCCGGAACGCTGCAGAAGCCGCAGATAGGTCTGATACTGGAACTCAGGGAATATGGAAAAAGCAGTTTGAGGATAAGTAATGTGGCTGGTCGGGGCATCTGTGGACAGCGTTGCCCGCACTTCGGTTTTAACGCCGTACCCGCTTTTCATCGTCTTGCCGGATGCTGTGGGTACAATATCATCTGGCATTAGAGACATCTCGCCGCTGATGGAAGCGGAGTAGCCCGTATATTCGTATTCCCAATATCCTTCATCAACCCAGTGCCCGCCATCTTCACCGTGGTCGCACCATACCCATACAGGCACCCAGTAGCAGCTCCAGACGCCCCAGTTGGCAGTGAGTTTCTGCGTTTCATTGGGCAGGGACGGCACAGAGTAGCCGGGATTCGTGTCGGTTGCCACAGGGTCAGGCGGAATGTGCTCATTCAGATCCACGATCTTTGCAACAAAGGTATCCTGAGCGGTATAGGCGCCGCTGACAGATACCGTAATGGTCACGGTCTGTGGGGTGGAGGGGGTATGCCATTTGACCCAGACTACCTGGCTGTCACCGGCTGGGATCACTATATCATTGACCCGGTAGGTGGTGCCGAGAATATGGAAGGTAACCGATGCCGGATTATCCGGCGTCAGATCCTGATCTGTCCGCAGTGTGACGGCGGTGATCACATCCGTATCTACTCGGTATTCGACATCAGGGGCCTCAATTTCTCCTTCCGGCGGAGCTTCATCAAACCAGACGATACCAACGCCAAGGGTGCTGATGATGTCGGAATTGTTCTGCTTTCCAGTGGTGCTGCCTGTCCAGGCGGAGATGCCAAGGTCGCTGAATTCCAGGAACATTGACAGCGGCAGATTTTTATGGGTAAGCGAGGTCATGGTTTTCCGCAGATTGCCGCCGGACATCTGATCATACAGACCGGCTTCAGTAGCTGTCATACAGTAATACTGGCCGTTGTGCGTGAAATAGGCAATGGGCTCGATCAGCAGCTTGTACTCGCCGGCAATCATCCGCTCATAATCGACTCCGGCTGCCTGAGCGACCATCATGCACGCATATTCAGAACAGAAATACCGTTTGATGGCTTCGATGTTGCTCTGCCCCTTACTGCTGACGATTGTGGGCATAGATTGCGTAGGTCTAATGCAGGAATAGGCAACGCCGGACTGGAGGGAGAGACCGGCGCCGCCCAGGTATTGCAGTTTGTTGACTTTCCCAAAATGGAGAAGACTGGTCTTCTGCGTCCGGTTTGAAAAGTCCAGCGGAGAAGATACGGCAGTTCCGCTGGATGCGTCAACAACAGTAATGCGGACGCCATCGTTGCCTGAGTTCCAGAAGTTGCTGCTTGTGCCGTGACCCATGCTGCCACCGCCGCCATCTATGTTTCCATTTCCGCCCGTTGCAAAGGCAGAGGAGGGGAATAGACAGAAAACAAGGGTAAAGCAGCATAGGAAGGCGAGAAGTCGTTTCAAATACATCACGCTCCATTCCTTTTGAAAATAGGAAGGCCGCCACAATCCTGTGACGGCCAAGTAGTGCCATATTCAGTTGTAGTAAATCAGCCCATATTGCCGACCTGTTTGTTCAGATCCCCATCGCTGTCACCGGTGGATTGCTGTACATCGCCGGGAACAACCCAGCCAAACACCGGATCATATACAGCTCCATTTCCGTTGCTGGAGCCTGGAACCGGCTCATTGCTGGGCGGCGCTTGCTCGGCGGGCGGGGCAGTAACCTCCGGAACTGACGGGTCGGGATTGACGGTATGCTCCTGACCAGGATCTTTGATTTCGGTCTTACCTTCCGGCACCGGAGGAGGCGTTTCTTCAGGCTTTTCAGTATCGGTGAAGTCGATCACAACCTCATCCTCCGTTTGGGAGGTTACTTTGGGATATTCTTCTTCGGCATCTGTGGACTGGCCGGGAGCATAAGCATCTGCTCCATTATCACCATCTGTCTGTGTGCCGCCATCTGACCAATCGCCGGTGACGCTGCTGGGTGGGGATTCATCCGGTCTAAAATCTCCGGTACGGTCGCGGCTTACGAACCAGCAGACACCCAGAATAGTGACGCAGAGGAGAGCCAGCGAGGAAACAATAAAGCCTTTGGATTGGAAAAACTTCTTCATATTTTACATACACTCCTTTTTTGCTGTTATATAAAGCCTATACGGTAGAATGTGCCGGGCTTTCAACAGTATTGCTAGAATTTTGTGTTGTGGTAGCCTGTCAGCTCCACCCGTTGGGTGATAGCCGGATAACTGTGACCGAACATCCGCACATAGAACTCCACATCACAGTAAAAGATGTACTCAACCCGTCCATCCTCTACATTGAACTCCAGACTGATGTCGGAAACCTTGTAATCCTCCGTTGAAAGCGGAATCTTGGAGTCCAGGCCGCCTGCCACTGTAGCCTCCAGCATGTCGGTATAGTCACTGCTGGAGTAAAGGGTATTTAGGTACTCTTCAAAGTTAGTTTCACGCTGGGAACGGTAGGTATCTGCATAAATCGTGCCGCTAAGGTTATTTAACTCCATTTTAGCGCCGTTGCGGATGTTGATGCAGGTGATCCGGATGGAAGCGTACAGAAGCAGGAAGGAAATCAGCATCACGATGCCTACCACAAAAAAGCAGGCGAAAAAGGTGATCTCGCCCCGTTCGTTTCGCAGCGGCTGTTTCAGCCGCAGGAATATACGTTTCATAGGTCACCTCACTTCCAGTAGTGCTCACTGACGCCGCTGCCACGGGCAACCACTGTGATGTTTACCAGGTCAAAATTCCAGAACCCGCCCAGTTTGGCATCTCCCTCGATGGTAATGAAGAAGGGGGTGCCCAACTGGATGGCATTTGTCATACCGGATGGCCTGGGTGATGTGTAGGTAGCGTCAATGGAGTAGGAAATATTTTCGGCTCCTTCGATCTGAGAACTCAAAAATTCAAACAGCTCATCGGTCTCGCCGTTGACGCCGCCGGAAAGCTGGATCTGTTTGACCATCTGATCGGCGGCATGGTCAAGTTCCTGCTTGGTGGAAATGATGCTGAACAGGTCAATAATGAAGGCCAGCAGCAGGACAGCGATGAAGATGAAGACCACCGTACTGAAATAGTTGGCTTCGCCCCGCTCGTTGTTCAGCACTTTCCGGGCTTTTTGAAAGAGAATAGAAACCACCACCTTTACTGAAATTGAAAACAGCCGCTCCAAACCGGAGCGGCTGCTATGCAAAGTTTTGACTGTACCAAGTATAACAGATATGGATTTACGGCGAAAGGGCAGGACTGTGCCAATGTTATGCCAATATTATGTCTGATGGGAAAGGGTGTAGATGCTTTGTTCGAAGTCTCGTGCACTTTGGCAAAGATTGGTTACTTGTTCCCAATTCTCACAAACAATAGGAGCAAATTGTTCGAAAATGCGGGTTCTCTTTTTCTTGCCCGAAATGCGAATATCGTGATAAGTTTTCCTCTTGGCAATGACAGATTCCCAAGGATCTTTGATAAATTCAACTTCTGCCGTATTATCATAGGCAGCTACAATCCATGCCTCTGTACTGTCACAGGGGATAACAATACAGGTATCATCGGGTTCTTTTAGCCATGTAGAAAGTAATCCTTTCAAATGCTCCATGTAACCAGTAATAGGTGCTCCATGGTTTTGACATGGAAGAATGACAGGGCAAGCATCCCTATCTTCCGGTTTTATATCACATTCCAGAGGATTTCGAATGCCCTTATAAGGACATTTGACAGACGGACACGAACAATGAGCAGACTTTTCCTTCCGAGATACATCTCCATCCATTTGAACGACCAGAAAATCCAGCCTGGGCGTAATATCCTTCATAAGTTGTTTGCGGATATCAGCATTATCGCAACACCATTTCCAGACACCCTTCCAACCGTTTCCGTATTGTCCTGTTAAGTCGGGTTCTGGTTGGAGCTGTACATAATAATTAGTTTCATTGGTTATCAGGTCGATGACCTTTTTTAATATAATATAGTCTGTCGGTCCTTCGCAGACGATTCCGATATTTTTCATAACAGTGTCGGCACACCTCCCAGTCTACCGTTGATCCAGAGCCGGGACAAAGACTGACCTTCATTTATCAGTTCCTGAGATACAAGAATTCGATTGATCTGTGCGTGCCCATTGTCATCACGGTCTACTGCAAACAAGCGAATATCATCATTAGTCAAATCAAGCCCATCTAAAACCAAGGGATTATGAGTGGTAAGGAAAACATGTTTATTGTTCTGAATGATCTGTTCGCAGAATACTTGTATCATTTTTTTGGCAAGACGGGGATTCAATGCATGGTCAAAACTGTCTACCGCAAAAATAGAAGGACCCTGCGGATGCATGGCTAGAGCCAACATAAACAGCACATACAAAGCACCTTCGCTGGCATCATAACCGGTAAACCGGGAGTTTTCTTTCATATAGCGGTCTGTAAACTCAATAATCTGACGAGTGGTAGGAATGTTGGCGTTGATATTGCTTTTCTTGGGAGCATCCACGGAAATATCAGAAGCCCAATCAATCATATCAAGGATATCATCCATATATAAATTGCCAAAATACAGTTCGCCATCTTCCTCATGAATCAATGTTTTTATTGCCTCAGCCAGACGACCGCCATTCAGTCCGATTGGAGTGGTTTGATTTGGATCTGGAATCGTCCCGCGTAAAGTCATGGTATTGGGTTGGAAAATACCATAAGAGGAGAAATGTTGTGCAATTTTACGGCCGTTTGTCAGTTCCTGATTGTCATCAATCAAGAAAAACCCAATATAGCTGTTGGCCTGCTGCTGGGATGCATTACTGCGCCCCCATATTCTCTCGTCATTCTGGAAAAATGCTTCCGAATGGTATCTCCAGTAATCCGTATCGGTAGGGGTTGTTAGGTGTACATCATAGCGGAACTGATCAGAACAACAGTCATCCTCCCATTCCAAGGAAAGATCTACGGCCAGTTTCTTTCTTTTCAGATCCTTAAAATTAGACTTGTAAAGAGAGGGAATGCTTAAACGCACACCCTTCCGTTGAAGACTTGCAGAATCAACACGGTCAGTCATAGCTGCACTCAAGAGGCCGATAGCCTCCAAAATAGTGGACTTGCCAGAGCCATTGGCACCAACAAACACATTGATTTTACCTGGCTCAAATGATGCGCTATACAGGGACTTAAAGTTCCCAACGCTGATTTTTCGTATATTCATGTTATCGCCCCTTTCTTAGTATAGTATAGCACATCTCGAAAATTAAATACAGATATTTTTTGAAATTTAAGCATATCTAATTTTGGGAATATCATTTTTGCTCTGTCCGCAGCTGCTTTACAGCCCACCCTTAATAAAAGGAATTGCACCATAACGGCCGATTAAATAGCCCTTCTCCAGTTTAGTGTCTTTGCGGATAGAAAAAGCTTGGAGGGAGAACAAATCGGTAGCAGCGGTCAGTTCATCTTTTTCGGTAAACCAAATTTGATCTCTCCTCAGTACATCCAAGTCAAGAAGATTGGTATTGTGTGATGTGAAAATCAACTGTGCCCCATTTGGATTGAATTCCACGCTGTTAAAGAGTGAGACCAGATGCTTTGTCAGGAGGGGATGCAGGTGAGAATCCATGTCATCTACTACAAAAAGTGTTCCTTCATCCAATATCTTTTTTACAGCACAAATCAGTTTGAAATAACTGAGGGTGCCATCGGATTCCTCCGCCATGTTCAGTGTGTAGGAAGAAGTATTTCCCTCTGTATCTTGTACCGTGTGAATGACCTCAATATTGGTGAAAATATCGCCTTGCTGAGAAGTGGCGGGTTCTAAATCACGCATTTGAAGTGACTGTATACCAAAATCTGCGCCACGCAGCATAGAGGCAATCATATGCCGGCAACTATCGTCTTTGAGCTGTTCTGCTTCAAGTTCATAGGCGTCTGCAGCAGAATGTTTCGTGATGAATCGGCAGGAAGCAAACCACTCCAGAACAGGAATTACCTTGGAATAGCTCCAGTTTGATGCAACAGACAGATAGAGCTTGTTAGGTGAAGTGCGATTTTTGAGCGTGCTTTGTTTATCGACATCAACGGTAAAGCGAAAATCGTTTGTGTTTTGCCGCTCAAAAATGATCGCCTGCCGGCCATTGGGATAGTAATATAGGTATTCTTCAATAACAGCTTTGTCTGTTACCGAAAAGCCATACGCATATCGGATGCCATTTGCGGTGAAGATGACCTCAAAGCTGCTGGGGTGAGAGGGTGTTTCACGGTCAAACTTGAAAGGCGAACGTTCGATGGCTTTGTGGAGTTGTTGGTTATGCGAAGTCAGCACATAATTTACCATGAACCAGAATGCATGAAGGACATTGGACTTCCCGGAAGCGTTGGCTCCGTAAATCACGGCAGACTTCAAATACCGTTTGCTTCCATTCACAATCAGATGTTCCGAATGCTCGTTATCCTTACTGGAAAGCAGGGATAACACGACACTGTCTTTGATAGAGAGAAAGTTCTCTACACGAAACTGAATCAGCATGAAATTGCCTCCTAAATCTTTGATTATATAGATTATAACTTTATTTTTGTGAAAAATAAACGCATATGGAACCTAAAAATCAGAATTAGAGATTTAAGAGGGGACCGGACTTATTTTGCGACCACTCTTTATATTCATCCTGATTTTGGAAAGCACCAAAATGATGGTGTGATAAATGGTGTGATAAATGGTGCGATAAATCTCAAGCCGAATGAAGAACGGATTATAGAGTGCGTTAAGAAAAATCCTAACATCACAGTTAAGGAATTGGCAGAATTGCTGGAGGTCGGTACATCTACAATAGATAGGGCAATTAAAACGCTGAAACAGAAAGGTATCCTTACACGTCAGGGAAGCAATAAGAAAAAAGAATGGGTTCTTTTAAGAAGGTAATAATGACAATGACACATCAAAGTCTTTGTAAATAATGTGTCGCTGTCGTGGGCGTCTACAATATGAAAAATAGAAGTTAGCAAAAAGCGAGCCTGGGGAGTAGCCAAATAACTGCTCCCCAGGCTCTTTTGCTCAAAGGTTCTGGCGGATGATCCGGGTGATAATACCTACGGCCACACCCCGCTCCATATCCAGACGGGTGACGGCAAAAGATACATCGTCCTTTTTGCCGGGCATCCGGTAGTCATAGCAGGAGTGGGCTACCGCATTGACACCGTTGGAGAGGCGCACATAGACAACACCCTTGTGGACATCTGTGACACGGCCGGCATACTTGCCCTGGATACGGCACTTCTGCAGGTTGTCTCTGTCGGTGTTCTCGGAAATACTCTTGATGTCAGCCTTGATGCCCAAGTCTTCCAGACTGTTGCGCCGCACACTGAGAATCCGGACCAGCACCTCATCGCCTACGGAAAAACGCTCATGGGCGTCACCGATCCAGTCCCAGGCAAGGTCACGGGCAAGGATGGAGGTTTCAACGCCGAAAACTTCCACGCGCACAACCTTTTCAGCTACTGCAATCACACGCGCCTGGACGATGCGGCCCTCATAGACACGGTACATACCGGCAGCATCCGTATCCAGATAGAAAATCTGGCGTTTGCGCAGCATGGCCTCCTTGCGGCTGGCAACTACGCTGCGGGTTTTGGAGTCGATACCACGCACGATGAAGTCAATGTCAGCGCCGAGCATGTTGCCAAGGATCTTATTTTGGCGCAGCATAAGGTCGGCGTATTCCTGACCGGAAGGGCTGCGGCCCAGATTGATCATCATTTCCTTGATAGGGATAATGACACGGAACCCCTTGTAATCCACAACTGCCACCGTCTTGCGGTTGTCCAGCTGTTCAATGCCGCCCAGCTTGCCGGTGATGATCTTGCGGGTGCGGTAGGCATTATGGATTTCATGCCAGATTACATCATCACGGTCTTCGGCAGTCTCGACATCATCCCGGCTGCGGATGGTAAGGACGGGGGCCTCGCTGCGCTGGGGGCGGGGCTGACGCCGGGGAGGAGAAGGAGTGGGTGCAGGAGCGGCAGCTTCCTCCACGGCAGGAACATCAGGCTCCACAGCAGGTTCCTCCGTATCAAGAATAGTGTCGGCTGTATCCACCGGCTCGGCGGTCTCGGCATGGATTTCCTCTGTGACAGTTTCTTCAGGAGCAACTGCTTTTTTCTTCTTTCGGCTGGTACGCTTGGGAGATGCAGGGGGTTCCTGCACAGCGTCGGCGTTATCTTCGTAAACATCAGGCGGCTGCACATCAGAGTCTTCCGGCATATCAGTGGGAGCAGCGCTTTGATCGTCTGTTTCAGCAGGCGTATCCCCGAACATTTCCTCCTCGGTAAGTTCAGGAAGGGGATCTTCAGCCATATCTTCGGCAGAGGTGTCCTCCAGGGGCTGATCCATCTGCCCCAGCAGTTCGTTCAAATCCAGACCATCGCCAGCGTCAGCAGGAAGGGATTCAGGTTGAGCGGTATCGGCCAGCAGAGTTTCGCCTTCCGACATAACGGTTTCGGTAACAGGAGCGTCCTGTTCCAGAAGTTCTTTTTTCTTGGTTGCCATAGATTAAAACCTCCTATGAATTTGATAGTTTTGTTCAAGACAGGATGGAATCCTTGTCTGTGGTGATAATGCCTTCCGGCGTACCGGCAGATTTGGGAGCCGGAGCCTCTTTGGGTGATTTATCTGTGGGGGATGCCGGTTTGGTGGCTTTGCGCTTTGCCGGTTTCTTTGCTGCAGGAGCCGGTTTCGGCGCAGGCTGCGGTGTTTTGGCGGCTTCTTCTTCCAAGCGGCGCCATTCCGGCACATGGGCAGATGCTTTGCAGGAACGCAGGTACTTGGCTTCCGGGTGTTTGGAGTAATCCATTTTGTCTACCTGCAGAACCTTCTTGCCACGGATGATGATGAGCGCCTGATCCAGCGGGAGCCGCAGGACTTCATCAGGAGTAAGTACAGGGCGTTTTCCAACACCGGAGGTCTCACGAAACTCCGGTGTATAGTTGGAGATACGCCAGGTGCCCAGCTGTTTGGATTTACTGGATACTGCTACAGAGGCAAGCCCTGTCCTGGCAGAAATAAATTCGGCAGTAAGCTGGTCTGTACAGCCTAAAAACAACTGCGCGTCACAGTTTCCAATGATTTCCTGCCACAAATTCTGCGGGTATCTGTTCTGCAATCCTGCGAGATTTTGGAACACACAGGACATGGAGATATTCCGGGAGCGTATTACGCTGAGCCGGCGGGAGAGGTCTGGGATCGTGCCGCACGCTGTCAGTTCTTCCCCAAGGATATGGACAGGCACAGGCAGTTTGCCGCCCTCGCAGTTGTGGTCTGCATATCGCACCAGTTTGATGAAGCAGAAAGATAGAAACAGCGAGGCCAGAAAATCAAAGGTGCTGTCCTGGTCGCTGGTAACGAGGAAGTAGGCACAGGGCTGCTGACCCGGAAGTTCCAGATCGATCTCATTCTTAGCGGTAATTTTTTTGATCAGCTCAGACTGGAATACCTGCAGGCGGCTGCCCAGACCGATAATCACGCCGCTTCGCACTGTGTCGCTGGCCTGCTTGAACAGGCTGTAGGGTGCTTTGGCAGGGTGCGTGGAAGGAAGCGCCTCGAACAATGTGTCAAGTTGGGATTCCCCATTGAGAGTCAGCAACCGGTAGACTTCGCCAATGTTGCGGTTTTCTTCCGCATAGCCTTGATCCACATACAGTACCAAGGCCTTGAGCAGATTCATCTCGCAGGCATCCCAGAAATGGTCGCTCTTGCCGTTGTTCGTGGTGTTCTTGATGATGACATCTACAAAAAGCTGGGCCATTAGTTCCTGTCCCTCAACTTCGGCAAGGCAACACCAGGAATCTGAGTTTTCAGGCGAAACGAGGTTGAATACCTTGACACAATAGCCCCGGCTGCGGAGAAATTCGCTTGACTTCTCGTACAATTCCGATTTGGGATCGCAGATGATCAACGATTCTCCGGCGCCATTTTCGCCTCGGACAGTGGCCTGAAGGATACGGTTCATACAAAACGAACGGGTTTTCATGGAACCACTGGCGCCGTAGACTGCCAGATTACTGTTGATTCTGGTATCTTCCGGTATGCAGACTGCTTTGCCATCCAGCATACCCAGTACAACACCCTTGTGTTTGCGCAGATCGGGCACCAGATCCAGTACGCCGGACATCTCTTTGCGGGACATCCAGCCGGAGGTGCCATAAGTGCCTTTGGCGGAGTAGGAGAAATTACGGTCTTCGTCATACTCGCCGGCATCACCATATCCCATGCGCATGACCATGATGAGCAGCACTGCTAACAAGCCAATGCAGATCAAAATGCCATACACGCCATAAGGCGGTCGGAGCACAGAGGAAAGGCAGAGAAGGAAGTCGGGCGAAGCGGCCAGCGGTGAAGTACCATCGCCGGGAATACCGCCGCCCTGTTTCCAGGTTGCATAGTTACCCAAAAGCTGTGCCAGAAAGCCGCCTGCGTATAGGATTGCAAGAATGGCAAAGGGCGCTGCAATCAGGCTCACGATCAGTTTTTTCTTGTTTATGGGAACAACCTCCCCTCGAATTTTGTGAAGTCAATGGTCTGGAAGCGCACCCGAGAACCGCAGTAGCTGCGAAGTACCTCTGCCTGGAAGTCAAAGCAGATCAGTGTGCCCGGGCGCTCGGATAGTTCGAGAGAGGTGTTAAAGCGTGCGATACGGGGCAGATCGCAGAAATAGCCAAATAGGACTGGTGAGCCATCCGGTGAAATGCCGTCATGCTCAATAGCCAGTCCGGGCTGCCTCGCAGTAAGACCTTGGAGCAGAATGCGATCCAGCTCCGCAGTTTTCCCAGGGTCGCACAACAGTGCAAGTATCACCTCCCCCTGATGGTCGTTGGTAAGATAAAGAAAATACTCATAGCTGCCATCCAGCATGAAGAAATCATGTTTGCGTCCTCCGGTGCTGGTCAAAATCTGGTAAGCCAGATCCATGCTGTTGCCCAGAATCAGTCCATGAACATCCTCATGGCGAAACTGTGGGGACAGGCGCTGTTGGCAGATTACGCTCCAAATCAATGCCTTGACCCGCATTTCCGATTTGTAGCGCCACTTCATCAGGGCGCTGCTGCTGTTGTAGGTCACGAAGATGCCGGAGGGCGCAAGGAGTATTCCAGTGGAGCGGGAACTGCGGATCTTCGTGGTGTCGATCCCCATTTCTTTCACTTCTCTGGAACTGAAAAAAGCAGGATAGACAATCCTGCCGCCAGCGTAACCCTCCGGCGCAAAAATTGCCGGTTTTTCATCCTGATACACACATACACCCGCATTATCCATGGTCACATAGGTTTCTGCCAGGCGGTGTAGCCGGAGTCTTCGGTCAATTTCGCATTTCAAACGGTTGGTGTCGGTATCTCCTGTCAGGTAGCTGGCAAACCTGTCCGGCCGGCTTTCCAGCAGAGTGGCTTTGGCTCGCGGCCCCAGACGGTAGCCGCGCAGTTTATCCCGGTAATAGGTACGCAGCAGCCCGTCTTTTTTCAGTGCAGTGACAACAGACTCCAGATAATATGGACTGCCGGGAAGTCTGTTAAGCTGGTCTGTGGGGAACTCGCCGGAGATGGCAGTCAGAGAGAGAAGCCTGTACGCCATCGTGTCTGGCTGTGGGAATTTCCCAAGTGATCACCTCCTTGTGGTGTGTGGCTTTTACCGAGACTGCAAGGAACTTCGGTAAAAATCCGTGGTGTAACGACAGAAAAAAGCCCCGAAATCCGGAGCGAAATACGATGTTGCGGCAGGTCGGACAAGCAATGGCTGAAAATGCTCAAAAATCCGAGATGGATTTTAGGGTGTTTTCATGCTCAGCAAGCCAGGCGGGAAACCGCTTTTTTTCCATGACACTGATTCTGGTACAGTCCTTTTCGCCCAGCGCAGCGGTGTTGTAGGCATCGCAGAGCAGGCCGGTATCGTCAGCCATGACGAAGGTGGAGAGGACATCCAGAAGCTGCTTTTCTTCCAGATTGTCGTAGTCACGGATACGCCGGGTGGGAAGGCACTGGTCATAAACCTGCGTAAAGCACACCACACAATCGCTGAAGCGGGGCATGGGATGCTCTTTGGCGTATTGCTCCAATGAGAAGTAGAACGGGTCGAGCAGAAACTCAGTGTTTTGCCTCTGCTTGCGTTTTGGGAGCAGACCAGGCAGGGTGACCTCCAGTACACCGTCCTCATAGATAACCTCAATTCCGTGTACAATACCGGCGGATGTCAGGTAATCGCCTTTGCGGATGGTGGTGCTGGAATATATCAAATGCCGCAGCCTGCAGGCAATTTTCTCTGCCCGCAGGGCGGCATCAGTGGATAAGACTTCATAGTTGTCCGGATAGCGCTGAATATCCGTGGTATCCATCGCGTAAAGAGCATTGCTCAAACGGGATATATCATCAAGAATGCTTCCAATCCGGTGTGAGATGATTTTTCGTTCCAATCAAGTTCCTCCTGTTTTCTTAAAGTAATGCACCTGGCCCGCTGCATCCACGGTGCAGAAACCGGAAATGCCAGGGCAGTCAATGCGGCGAATGTCTTCCGGATTATCGACCAAAATGATGCGGCGTCCACCGCTGCGGTCATCCCGAAGCGCATGGTTGATCAGGGCCTCCTGGCCGGAAGCTGCGTAGACGATTTCGTATAGTTCACCGTTTGCAAAGAAGATAAGCTTGACCGGAAAATCACCGGGAGCATGGTATTCCACCTGCCCGATAAAATCCAAGAGTACCCAGGCAGCCCGTATCAGGGAGTTGTCTGATTTTGCTGCCCAACCAGACGGAAAGTAACCGCCTGTATCAGTTTGAAAAATACGGCCCTGCTTTTGCAGATGGGAGAGCAGGGTCTTGATGATTTCTTCTTTGCCAGGGTGAAAGCAAAGAAGCTGCTGCATATTGAGACCGGGATACATCGTGACGATCCGCAGCAGAGCCGCAGCTTCATTTCCATAGATTTCAGCCCTGGTCCTCATGGGTATCACCTCCAATGGCGTAATATAGGCGTATTCAAGACGCATTAAATAGGAAGGAAAGCCAGTCAGTGTAAGCCCAAAAGATGATCTGGCTGGCAAAACTGGCTTTTAGGCGTAATACAGACGCAAAGCAGACGCATAGCGGCGTCTGGCAGGAAAGTTGCACATGGGAATCACCTCGCCTTTCAAATTGTTATATCTGCTGTTCGGCAGATGTGGATTGTTCACGGCGTTTTCGCTCTACGATTTCACGCAGCTCGCGGCGGTCGGTAGTGATCAGATCCTTTTCCAGAGGGCTGGCTTTGAACTCCACCATAATATTGTTGTTATTGGTAGAAATCAGACCGTGACCTCTTTCAAAGTGAGTGATCTCCATTGTTTCAGCATCGGACAGGTGCAGGGCTTCCTGTACCCGCTGGGCTTCGTCGTCCTCCAGATTCAGAATGATCTTGGTCTTGGAGTTGTTGATGATGCCCTTACCAAATCTGCCGCCGTCAAGGTCAAAGAAATCGGCAAGATCCTGGCTTGCAAAAATCGAGGCGCCGCCGTAACCGCGTATGGTTTTGGCAATTTCCAAAAGAAAATCGCCGGCCAATCTTACACCAGCAGCACCGGCACCGGATAGAAGCTGCCAACACTCATCAATGAAGATGGCTTTTTCTTCTGTACGGTCGGCTTTGGCTCTGTCCCAAACAAAGTCCAGCGCCACAAACATACCTACGGTGAGCAGGTCTCCGGTGAGGGAGGAAATATCCAAAACAGTGTACTTGTTGTCGAGCCGAACATTGGTCTGCTTATTGAAGGTGCTGGCGCTTCCGTTTACCAGACGGTTTAGGATGTGGGCCATGCGCATCGTTTCCTTGGAGGTTTTCAAAATTTCGTACAGGTCACCAAGCACCGGCATCTCACGGTACTGGCCGGGCTTTGCAGGGTCTTCCAAAGAGGCATTATCATGAGTGATGCCTTTTGTGTTATAGGTACGAACAAGGGCTTCGTCCAAAAGCTGTCGTTCCTCGTGAGACATATCGGGGATCAGCAGACTGAAAAATATGTGGAGCTGCTGGATCTTTGCTGCAAGTTCAGATAACTGGATGCCTGGACCGTCCAGAAGTTCATTCACCGAGCGGTCTACCCGCCGAATCTCCATGACATTGATGCAGTGGGGACTGGCCGGTGAAATCTGGATAAAGGAGCCGCCCACATTGGAGCAGGCGCGATGGAATTCATGGCCTTTTAGGGGTGCAACAATGAAAATGGGGATATTTTTCCGCCTCATTCGCAGCGCCATCAACTGCATGGTAAAGGTTTTGCCGGCTCCGCTCGTGCCAAGGATCGACATATTGGCGTTCTTATAGACCGCAGAATTGAAGATGTCCACGATAATAAGGGAACTGTTGTACTTGTTGACACCCAGCAGGATACCGTTATCATCACACATCTCATAGGATGTAAAGGGATAACAGCTTGCGGCACCGCCTGTTAGCAGGTTGCGCTTACCCCGCTCATACAGTTTCTTTTCCATTGCCACCAATGGCAGGGCAGATAAAAACGCCTGTTCCTCCCGAAAATGGCAGGTGCAGGCGTTCATGTCCTGTGAGAGCAGGAGCTTTTTCATCTCGCTGACCTTCCATTCCAAGTCTTCCTCGTTGGAGGCAGTAATGGTAATCAGCAGATTCAAGTAGTAGAAGTCCTCGTTGTTGGCAAGACCCTCTTTGAGAAAGTACCCGCTTCGGATAGCGCCATCAATGTCATCAAAGTCGGTGTTGGTGTCGCTGGCGTCCTTGATTTTGGAACGGTTGATACGCAGCTGCTGTCCGACTTTCTGGATGATGGTTTCTTTGGGCTGACGGGAGAGGAACATATCCATATCGATCCCATCACCGGCATTGACGATAAGACTGAGCCAGCCGGCTGGAACCTGCGTTTTGTAGCCATCAGAGGGCACCAGCAAATAAGCATAATACAGACCGTCAATGCAGATATGGTGACCATGCGTGAAGTCAATGCTTTTTGGCGCACAGAATTCGGTGGCAGGGATATGGTCGATCTCACTGTCGCGCCCTTTGGCAAGGTACTCAGCCACAACCTCCTGTGCCCGGACGGAGAGCGGCTTTACAGCACTTTCATTTCTGCAGAGCAGGTTATAGAGGACATCTACGGTAAACTCATCCCAGTTTTCCGGAACGATGACCTCGTTACCGCACTGACGGAGGTAGTTGGTAGCAGTATGGACTGCACTTTGCAGGGCATTGATTGCCTCGCCTTCTTCATCAGAGCGCTTGGTGTTGCTCCACGGCTCATATTCAAAAATCAGGAAGAAACGTCGGGTAATTGCCTCACGGGAACCGATCTGCTGAACGAACTGGAGGTAGTCTTCCTGCATGAGCAGACATTGTTCATTGGTCTCCTGTTCCATCTCCTTCCGAACGGTATCCAGATGGCGGTTGATCTCTGCCCGACGTGTCAGTACCTTGATTTGCAGCTTGATGGGGCTGATTTTCAAGTAGGACACAAAGGAATAGATGATGTTCCGCTGTTCCTGGGCGCTGCGCAGCATAAAATTGATGGGTACTACCTCGACGACCTTGACATAGCGGTGGTCCTTCGTGTAGATGATGCCGTTTTCAATTTTGGAAATCGGCAGATAATCTGCTACCGGGTTAAGGCAGGCGGGCTTCGGCTCCTGAGTGCGGATAGGGCGTTTTACTTTGCGCTCTTTGGAGACCTTCTTTTTTTGCTTGGCGGCTTTCTTCTCTTTGGCAGGCTTCTGCTTTTTCACAGGACGGAGTTTTTGGCGGATCTCGTAGCCACGAACTTCATCAAACTCCGCTGGGAAATCCTCTCTGCCGGAGCGCCGTGACCGCCGGGGAGCCTTATCGGGCTTGTGTACCTTCTTTTTGATATGCTTGCCGCCATGCTCTGCCGCAGGAACCGCATCTTCTGCGCTGTTACCGCCTACAATGCGGCGGTTTCGCAGGTACTTTATGAAAATCAGCAGAAAAGAGGAAAGGCTCTCACCGGAAACTCCGATAAGCGCCAACAATGCTGCTGGCAGTGCGGTCAGGCACAAAGCGATGATACGGGCAGTCAGGCCAAGAGGGAGCAATGAAAAAACCGGCACACCAATGGCAAATGCCAGGATACCGGCTTCAATCACATTGCGGGCTTTGAACATACCACCGAAGAAGGTGCCTGACTCGATGAAATTCGGTGGTATTATGTAGGTATCTCGGTCGATTTTATGATTCATGATTAACCTCGTTTCCGAAGCCGGGCGGGCACATCAGCCGATAATCCAGAACGGACCGCCAGCTCCAGCGCGCCGGCTGGCCTCATTTAAGATAATGGACAGATCCCAGAGCTGTTCGCTCCGTGTGTAACTGGCAGGGTCAGCCACCATGATCTTGCCGTCTTTTACGCCACGCAGGACAATGAAGTGACCGGAAGAGGTAAAGTGGCCTTCAGACATGATTGCTACTACCAGTTTACCATTAGCCAGTGCGTCTGTGATGCGCTGTGGTTCCGCAGTGGTACAGCCGGAAACCGGAAGCCCCCATTCCCCAGCGGCGGCAGGTATCAGCGCATGGTAAGAACCACTGCTTTTACACCAGTAGCCGTTGTTGTAAGACCACTCGGCCATCTCCACAGGGTCAACCATATCGTCCGTCAGAGAGGACACCACGATTGCCATAGCGGTAGGGCCGCAGCCATAACCGCCAATATTGTCCGTACCATATGCTTTACCGGCATAGCGTTCATCCAGCTGATTGTAGTAAACAACAGGTGTGATCCCGTCGGTGAAAGTAACATCGCCCAGAGCGGTGATGCTGTTTCCGGTCCACGCTTCCAGATTTTGCAGCAGACCATCGCCCAAGAACAGGCTTAGGTTGGAAGCGTAATCAGATGCAAGCTCCTTTTGGTCATCGGTAAGCTGGAATACAACATCAGAAAAATAGGACTCACCGTTGTAACGGACAGTATAGACCATCCATGTTTCGGACACCGTTGTTTCTTCCCCAGTCTCCGGATCAGTCACGGTGCTCTCACGAATCTCTTGCTTGCTGGTGTAGGAATATAGATGCTGTTTGTTTTCCCGCAGGGTGGCGGCAAGGTCATTCAGAGAAATGCTTTCAAAATCCTTGTCTTTGGCCGCACAATACTGAGAGATAAATAGGTTGGCGTTATAAATGGGACCGCTGGAATAGGCGTTTTTGACCTCCATATGGTCGGCTCCCGATGCCGCAAAGTCAGCTTCGATCCGGGCAAGTACATCATCCAGTGCCTCGCCCAAGATGCCGTTGAGGGTAAAGGTGATCTCGTTGGCGTTCTCAATAATCGCTGTTTTGCTATTCAAAATCGGAATTTCGGGGTCAGATGGCGAAAAGGCATTGGTCAGTCCGCCGAAAATAAGACCGGGGAGCATGAGAACAAATAATACCGGCAGCATAAGCAGGGCAATGACTGCCACAATGATTTTTCCGATATGCTTCCGGCCTGCCCACACTGCGCCTGCAACTGCACCGTAAGGACCGCCTGCGGCAGCGCCTTTGGCAGCGGAGGAAATAGCTTTTCCGGTTTTGATTGCGCCGCGGATGGTATGCGCTGCGGAGGCACCGGTCTCCACAGCTTCGGAAAAACTGCTTTTTTGATCTTCTGGCATTTATATCTTGTCCTTTCTCCTCGGGGCTGGAGGCAGCTTTTTGACAATGGACTCGTTGAAGGCGATAGAACCGTCAGGAGCCATGTAGGGCGATTTGTCAACAGCATCCACAGCGTACTGCTTATACCATGCTGTGCCATCCACGGCATGAACGGTGGTGTACTGGCCTTCCGGGGCAACATATTGGTCTGCGTGGTACATACCAAAGGAGATGCCTTCGGGATGTTCCGCAGTCACTTCTGTGCCGGTGATGCGGCCGCCGCCAATTTCGACATTTTGGAAGGTCGGAACATTTTCAGCTCCGGATTCCAGTGCCGCATATCCCATGTAAGAGTGCAGGGCTTCGGCGGCTTTTTCACCGGAAATGGCCCCCATCTGGCTGATACTGCCCGTGGCTACGCTGCCGATTACATTGTTGGCAAAATTGCCGCCCTTACTAACGGAAGAAGCGTACATATGGCCGCCGATTCCTCCGGCTGCAGCATCGCCTAAAAGACTGCCAAGACCGGAAGGCTTGGAGCCGGGAGTTGTGGTGGCTGTTTTGATGGCACTGTTTGTGACTTTTCGGCTCACCACTCCAGCAAGACCGCCGCTGGCAAACCCTGCTCCAAAGCCGCCGCTGCCTTTACCACCGTTTGCGTTGACATTGGTGGAACTGCTGTTTCTCCCGCCGCCAAAGTGGTGACTGGAAAAGTTCTTGATGCCGCCGATGCCTCTGGCAGCAATCATAGCCTCAGCCAGCATGCTGCCGCCGGTATGTCCTACATTGACACCAAGACTGGAGAGGAAGGAATCGATTTTCTGGCCGACTTTGAGAAAGCCGATAGCACAGAGAAACCAGATAAACACATTGCCGGAAACGGCTTCTTTTCCCACAGCGTCTACCTGAGCCTGCACATCGCTTTCGGAGATAGCGGCAAAAGCCGGCTGGCAGAGCAGGCAGGAGAGAATTGCGACTGTAAAGGCCGCAAACAAAATTTTTTTGAGTTTCTTCAAGGATAAGACCTCCTTACAACGAAAGCGGGTTCGCAAGGAAGGACCCCACCATGCTTGTGAACAGGCGCAGGCACCAGGCGTTCATGACCAATAGGAAAATTTGACCACCAAGCATCCGGCACCAGGATTTCCAGATGTTTGCTGTGGTCTGGCTGGCGCCCATAGAAAAAGCCACAGGAGCCGTGTAGACCAGTACACCGAGCAGCACATACCGTTCGGCTGCCTCGAACAGAAGTTTTAGGTAGTTCCAGGCCAGGATGAGAACCAAAATCAAGGTAATCAGCGCCACAGCCCCATTGGCACACACACCGATGATGACCAGCATCACGGAATTGAAGTCTGCAAAGCTTAATGCAGGAAGGTCGGACTCCATGATCCAGTGGTAGGGGGTGCCGCCGATGGTAAGAACAATATTGACGATCTCATCTGAAAAGAGCGTCAGCAGGATAAAAATAACGGAACGGATACTCAGCTTTACCGGGTCTTCTGCTTCCACACCTGCGCCAAGACCGAAGTTTTTGAATAACTGCCAGACCCAGTTGAGCAGGATGATCCCGATTGCCAGAGCCACGAAAACAGAGTACATAGTCTCTGCTGCGGGAAAATAACGCAGAAATACAGCCATATCACAGCCCAGCGCACCCAAAACCGATGTGGTCACCAGATCAAGACCGGCCATTACCTGTTCTGCGATCCATTCCACTATGCCGTCTAAAATGCCCATAAATGCAAGCCTCCTTTCCGGCGAGCAGTCAGACGGTCAATCAGCCTGTCCATTGTCCACCACTAAAGAGCGGCGTCACATACGCCATGATAAAGCCCAAGCCATTGAGGATAGCCCAGGTGATACAGATTCGTTTGAGCCAGGCGCGGCTTTCATCTACCGTCCGTCCGGAACGGGAGAAGTTCATGAGCAGCAAGGCTACCGAAGCAGTGACGATGGCGGCGATAGTGGAGATGGCAAGGATTTGGGTGTATACATCCTGCATGATCTCTTTGGCCTTGGTCCATACATCTGTTGCCGCATAAGCCGGCTGGCAGAACATCATGGACATCATCACACACAGGAAGGCGCTGTAAGCCACTTTGGGCAGCGAAAGCCTGCGCTTGGACTGGGTATCCGGCTCCTGAAGCTGCGGAGTTTGAGGGGTTTTCGTTTTCTTCAATTTGCGATCCTCCAATTCTGAATGATTTTTTGATGCTCAATAGGGAACAGAAAAACCCACACCTGTCAAAACAAATGTGGGCTTTCAAATGGCCGGGCGGCCATCTGGGCAGCAAAAAAGCACCCTGATGAAAGGTGCCGTTACTGTCCTGTTCGGTTTTGGGTGCAAGTTTGAGCATATTCAGTTTAACACATCGGTATTTACACTGAAAGAGCAGAACCATGCCAATTTTGTTCCCGAATTGTGCCAATTATTTGCCCGATTGTCCGGAAGGTGATTTTGTCTCTGGAAAGAACTGTTCCAGCATGTCTAAACTGTCCTTGGAGGTATAGCCCCAAAGGACGGAACTGAGGGCTTCAATAGCTTCCCGGCGTTTGCGGTAGTAGGTTCTGAAACTGATGTCACGAATGTGCGGCCGCAGGGTCTCGATGATTTCCTCAACATTTTTGAGCTGCTGGGGCGAGAGGAAGGAGTAGTACAGCAGCCAGTAATATGCCTCACCGTTTTTGTGCTTGGTACGCAGCAATTCGACTGCGGAATCCAGCAGCTTGAGCATTTTGTGGCTGCGTTCAATGCATTTGGCATGATGCTCGATGTCGCTTCCGGCCAAATCAGCGCCAGCCAGATAGACTGAATCCAGAAAATCCTCGATGGAGGTGCCATACTCGATCTCAAACTTGGTGCGGACATGCTGGACAGAAAGCTCCAGACTCCACACAACATCCCGGTATTTTTTCAGCAGTTTCCAGGTATCATGGTACAGGGGATTATCAGCAACATCAGGTTCAACAAATTTTCTCATTTCAGGTTCCTCCTATTTTCGTGCTCCTCAAAGGGAGTGAGTGTAAGTTCAAAAGTGGCGATTGAAGTGTTTGTGCCGCAGAGGATGGTCAGACCAAAGTAGGCTGTGGATTTCCCTCGCGCACGCGGAATCAACTCTTCCCAGCAGTCGTCCGATAAGGGATATAACTTATAGCGGGAGAGCGGGCAGGAAAAGCAGGAAATCCCTTGCGTAGATAGGATGTCAGCCATCTTGCGGAGTATCGTTTCAATGTGCGATTTTGAAACGCTGGAAAGTGCATCCGAAACAATGACCTCATGCTCAGAGATGGAATGGCTCTCTTCAGTTTCAGCAGTTTCCGGAAGCTCCAGATGAATGTTTAAGGTCATGGCAACTTCCTCCTTGTCGATTAAAACATCGGAAATCTCAAACATGGTGGACAGGTAGTTCTGCAGGTAGATCACGCTTCCATGCCGGCCGGGAAACGACATGATAGAGATATACCCAAGACCGTCCAGTTTTTTCAGTATACGGCATACGGTAGCGCGTGACAGCCCCCAGCGGCAGGAGAGTTCGGTATAACTGACCAGCGGGTTTCCTGTACCATTGCGAAAGTAGGCTACCGGACCGACCTCTGACCCCTGCACCTGTGTATCGTTGTAGACAGCGGATACCCACAGATCCAGAACGATATCCATTTCGGAGCAGCGGGCAGAGCTGACCAGTTCCAGGGCGACAGAGACTGGCAGGAAGAAAAAACCGGTATCCTTTTGGCAGGGAGCATTGTACTCCAGTGCGGAATTGTGGCGGACCCAGTGGAGGATTTTATATTTGACTACATTGCCACGGCCCAGCAGTGTATAGGAAACCAAGTGCTGCTTCTGAAGGGTATCCAGCATGGACAGTGCCTGCCGATGAAAGCGGGTGCGGAACCAGCAAGACAGTTCCTTGACGGTGCACACCCATTCGCCGGGCGAGACTGTATAACTGATCCCGTCAATACGGCGGTATGAGGTGCGGAAGTTTGCATAGCTGCAAAGTACAGTAAAATGAAAAAGGCCGGAGCCTCCGTTTATGCGGATGCTCCGGTCGTTGATCAGTTTGTGGATGAACTCACGATAAATCCGGCATCGTGGGTAATCTACCACTTGTTTAATTTGAAGTTGGTATTCTGGCATGACAGTCTCCTCTTTATTATGTATTAAAGGTGGGGCAATAAAAGTAATAAAATGTTTCGATAAAATCGTTGACTTAGATGGAATTGAAGGTTATTATATAATAATGTATGCGTCTGCGGTTAAACAATCAAGCCGTTCTTTGTGTAGAGATCATGTTAGATATAGCATCCTGAGTAACGCAGCAAATTTTTGCCATTTCTATGCCAGCGATATGCCATAACAGGCGCACTACAACTTTCTACAACTTTTCTACAACTTTTGAAGCGAAAAGGACGGCACAAGAGGACACGAGACGAATGAAAAAAATTTCACGAATCGAGTATTGTGCGGGTTTTGAACCCTTACAGAGCGGCATGGAACAGGATGAAGGGAGCCGAATTTTGCTCCCGACGATGAAGTCCATTGACAAGTAGAAATGTCGCAAAACCGCCATTTATCAAGGTCATACAGAGTTGTAATTCTGATGTATGTGTCAAAATGACAACAAAATGACAACAAATGGTTAGTCAGATATGAATATTTGCGAATAAGTTCAGATAATACTACTTGAAAGTAAAATTTGATAATGCACTAATTTAGGACACTTTTCTAAAAGAAATTTTAGAGAAGTGTCCTTTTTGCGTTACGGAAAAGGAGAGATTAAAAAATGACAGAAAGAAAAAAATATTCTTACGAAGACAGTAGATTAACATGCAAAGGATTTTATTGCAAAGAGAGAAGCTCCAGCATATATAGCAAATGATGGCAAACAGACACCAATGCGTGGACATCCAGTATTTATTGCCCAGCACGCAACAGCAACATGCTGCAGGGAGTGCATCCGAAAGTGGCATAAAATGCAGCCGGGCAAGAAACTAAGTCAGGTGCAGCGGGATTATCTTGTAGATGTAATTATGACATGGATTCAAAAAGAAATCGAGAGGCAGGAACATAAAATATGAGTTTGAAAAATGTATTGATTATTGTTGATAACATTGACGTATCAATTGATTTTTATGAAGAACTGTTTGGACTGCGTGTGATTACAAGGCAGGAAGGTAATCAAAAAATGAGCATTTCTGCTAACAGAAATGAAAAGCTATAATGCAACTGGTGTAAAATGTTGTAAATTCTTGTAGTTAACAAAAGGGTAATGATTAAAAATAGTTCTACTTGAAAAATATCAAGCCTGAATGAGTATTCCGTTCAGATTAGATTAGGTTCTAATCTGGGCGGATTTTTTTGCGTGTGCAATGAGCAGAGAACTGATACTTAAATCTATGGTAGAGAAGTTGAGAGATTTTTATGATTTCATAATCATTGGATGTATGCCGTCTCTTGGAATGATGACAATTAAAGCATGCAGCGTGTCTCATCCTTTGGGATGATTTACATTACGAAACAAACACGTATAATATAATTTGAGACAGATTGCGAAAGGCTTATGGCAATCTCGCTCTGTATCAAAGTCCAGCGGTATGATGTCAAGAGATAAATAATAAAAAAAGCATATATTTTTGTATTGTAACTTATTAACCAAGATGCATGTATTTATGTATCTAAAAGATATTATACGAGGGAGGGAAGAAATGACCAAAAATATTATCATAAAGACCTCCGTTCAGAAACAGTTTGACAGCTTCATGATGCATGGTAGAGTCCTTTTTTTCAGTGCGCCCTGCGGCTTTGGAAAGACCGTACTGGCGGACGCCCTGTTGCACGGTCAGAACGTGCTGCGGCAAAGTGCGGCAGACCCAGACTGTGCGATTCCACCGTCAGAGCAGGATTGGGACATTCTGCTGATTGACGATCTTCAGCTCATGCAGGAGGAAGCCGGGCAGCAGGCTCTTTGCGAACTGATTCGCTCAAGTCCGGAGCACCGTTTTGTGCTGCTCTCGCGCGGTGTGCCGCCCGGCTGCCTGACGGCGTTTCAGTACACGGGGCTGATGACGGTGCTGGAGGCCGACGACCTGCTTTTTGATGAGGGCGATGTGCGGCGGCTGTTTCAGCTTTCGGGAGTAAACGTAACAGATAGCGAGATTGATGGAATTTTGAAAGAATCCGTTGGCTATCCGCTGGGTGTGGCCATCACGGCGCGGTGCATGTCCCCGGACAAGCCGTGGACGCCGGAGCTGGTGGCGCGGGTGTTCCACGAGGTGTTCCTCTACTTTGAGACCGCCATCTACCGGCGCTTTGACCTGCCGGTGCGGCGCTTCTTGTTGGAGCTGGCCCCCTTTGAAAGTTTTGACCTGAAAATGGCGCGGATGGTCAGCGGTGATCCCCGTGCCGGCGAACGGCTGGACTGGATTTTTCGATACACTACTATGCTGCGCTACGACGACTGCCAGCGCTTCCACTTCTGGCCGGGTTTCCGGGCTTTTCTCCTTTGGGAGATGGAACGGGAGTATACCGAGGAAAAGCGCAAAGCGCTCATCAGCCGGGGCGGGCTGTACTATGAGCTGAAGGAAGACTACGCCCACGCCCTAGAATGCTACACCAGTGGCGGTGACCATTCCAAGGTTTCCGAGCTGCTGGTGCGTAATGCAGAACTTCACCCCGGCATGGGGCACTATGCCGAGATGGAAAAATACTACCGCAGCCTGCCGGAGGCGGAAATTCTCGCATCCCCCTCTCTGATGCAGGGCATGAGCATGCTCTGCGCGCTGGTCATGGATTACGAAGGCTCGGAGCGCTGGTATGGCGAACTGCAAAAGTTTGTCGAACACTGCGGCAGGCAGGACGCCGCCGGAAAGCAGGCGCGCGGCCGCCTTGCATGGCTGGACATCTCCCTGCCCCAGCGGGGCGTGAAGGGTCTGACGGAAACCATCCCCGCCGTGTTCCGGCTTCTGACGAACAAAGAGGTGGCGCTGCCGTCCTTCTCCGTCACGAGCGCGCTGCCGAGCATCATGAACGGTGGCAAGGACTTTTCCGAATGGAGCAAAAAGGACGACCTGCTCTACAAAACCCTCCGTCTCCCCGTGGAGGCAGTACTGGGGCGGGACAGTGTGTGTCTTGCCGACTGCGCCATTGCCGAGAGCAAGTTTGAAAAGGGCGAGGACGTCGCCGGCCGGATGCTGTCCCTTCTCCCGCAGATGAACGAGGTCCGCAACCACGGCACGTCGGACATGGAGTTCGCCGTCAGCGGATTGCTGGCCCGCAGCCAGCTGGCAAACGGGCAGCCCACCGACGCGCGGCGCACCATCGAGGTGCTCCATGAATGCTTTGTCGAGCGCGGTTTGACTCGCTTTCTGCCCAATATGGACGCCATGCTCTGCCGTATTGACATGCACACCGGCGACCTTGATGCGGCGGATGCGTGGTACCGGGAAAAAGCCCCTTGCGAACCCACGCACCTGAACGTCATGCGGCGCTACCAGTATCTCACGCAGGCAATGGTGGAAATTATGCAGAACCGCCCGGACGCCGCTTTGCTGACGCTCTCACCCATGGAGCCGTACATTCAAAACTGCGCCCGCATCATCGACGGCATTCACCTGAATGTCCTGACTGCCATCGCCCTGCGCCGCAAGAAGGATGAGCGGTGGCGCGAGCGATTGACGGCGGCGCTGGACGCGGCGGCAGAGTACCGATTCATCCGCACCGTCAGCGTATACGGCACGGCAGTGCTGCCGCTGCTGGGGGCACTGGAATGGGATGGCGACAAAAAGTGGTATAAGCAGTTAATGGCGGCGGTGCGGATGCAGGCGGCGTTCTATCCGCATTTCCTCGAACCCCGCCTTGCCCCCGGCGAGGAGCTGACGCCCACGGAACTGCAAATTCTGCATCTCATCTGCGCGGACAAGTCCAACGCCGAGATTGCGCAGATCATGGACGTGAAGCTGCCCACGGTGAAAACCCATGTCAGCCACATCCTCGACAAGCTGGACGTGAAGCGCCGGGCGGAAGCCAGGACAGCCGCGAAGAAGCTGCGGCTCATTCCGGATGATCTATAAAAGCTGTGCCTGTGCTTGAACGGGCTGAATATAAACTTATACATATATCCTAAAGGAGAATCTTATGAAAAAACGAGTATTGAGTATGCTCATGACGCTGGTACTGTGTCTGACGCTCCTGCCCGCACCTGTGCGAGCGGCGGGGGACACACTGGCGGGCGGCGCACCCGCCGTATCCGAGCAGGCCGGAACGAATGAGGATGAGAACGGTGCAGAGGGCGGCCGGCAGAATACCGGTACCCCCGACGCCGGTGGCGCGGAGGACAGCAAAGCGGATGCGCCCGAGATCGGCGAGGATGAAAACGCCGGGAACAACGCGGACGCGGCGGTATCCGCTGTGCAGACGATGATCGATGCGCTGCCCACCGTGAGTGAGTTGGACGGCATGACCGCCGGCGAGCTGGACGCAGCTTATAATGACATTCAGGCGGCGTATGATGCTTATGAAGCGCTGAACGCAGAGCAGCAGGCGCAGATCAACGGCGCGGACTTCGAGGCGCTGCTCGGCTGGTTCAACAGCCAGACCGCGCCGCTGGCAGACGCACAGTCCGGTGTTCATACCCACTGCGTCTGCGGCAAGGACAGCAGTACAACGGTCAACGGTCATACCCATAACACCGGCACAACATGGACGGCACCCGATGCCCTGCCCAGTACTGCGGGCAGCTATTATCTGACGCAGTCTGTAACGGCAGACTGGACTGTACCAACGGGCGAGGTCAACCTCTGCCTGAATGGGCAGACGATCAACGGCAAAATCACCGTCGGCGGCAGCGCGAAGCTGACGCTGACCGACTGCTCCGGCAATGGCAAAATCCAAGGCGGAGTGACCGTCAACGGCGGCAAATTTGAGCTGTACAGCGGCACGATCACCGGCGGCGTGCAGGTCGGTATAAAGGGCGGCTCCTATCAGACCGGCTCGTCCTTTACCATGTATGGTGGAGCGATTACCGGTAATAAAACAGACAGCGGCTCCGGCGGCGGTGTGTTCCTTGTCGGCACGTCGAATCAGACCGACCCGCCGAGCTTCACCATGCACGGCGGCACCATTTCCGATAACACTGCGGGTGCGTCTGACGGCGGTGGCGGCGGCGTATACGTGGGTGAGAAGTGCAGCTTCACCATGGACGGCGGCACCATCACCGGCAACACAGCCACCAAGGGCAACGGCGGCGGGATCTATATCCACTTTAACGCCGGCAATGTTTCGATCTCCAACGCCACGATCACCGACAACAAGGCGTCCGCCACGGGGAATACAAGTTATGGCCACGGGGGCGGCATTTATTCGGAGAGAGGGGTAACCGTCAAGGGTGTGACGATCACCGGAAACAACAGCACCTTCGAGGGCGGCGGCATCTATGGAAAGGGCGCTATTACCCTCACCGATGCTACCGTTACCGACAACAATCGATATGACGTTTACTACGGCGGACAGGAAAACTCAGCTCCTGAGCTCACTGTTTCCGGCTTGGTGAAGGCCGGTTATTACGCCAATTTTGATTGGAAGCTGCCCATTCTTGTATCAGGCGAATTGAGTGAGAATTCGGTCATCCATGTGGGCGTGCGTGAAGGCATAAAGCTTGGGGCCATCGCCGAACCGGCAAGCGGCGTGACGCTCCGCGCCGAGAACTTCAAGGCGGACGCCGCCGACAGCGAGACCAGTCTGGGCAAGGACGGCAAGGTCTATCTTGTGCCCTGCACGCACGAGATGGACGATACCGGCTACACCTGCAAGAAGTGCAAAACGCAATTCGACGCGCGCGTGGGCGATAGCGCCTATTATAAGACGCTGACGGATGCGTTTAATGCAGCCAGAGGCAGCACCGTGACGCTGCTGCGGAATGTGACGCTCACAGGAAATTGCTCTTCTGAGAACTACTCAGCGACGCTGGATCTGAATGGCAAAACTGTCAGCACCGAGAATAAATACATTCATGTCGGAGGCGGGAACAAGTCCAATACTCTGACGGTCAAGGATTCTAGCAAGGGCGGCGGGACGCAGGCGCTCAATGTCAAGTTTTCGGTTGGGTCCAACGGAACGCTGGCGGTTGACGACTCCTACACCGGCGAGATTTCGCGCGTGGAGCTGCAGGCCGGCGGCGCATTGGAGCGCTTTGGCGGCAAAATCGGCGAGTTGGTTTTAAGCAATGCTGCGTATGGCTCCACAAGTACGGGCTACGGCCTGAAGCTGTGGAAGGGCAATACAAACGCCTGCACCATCGGCAAGATCACGGACAACACGAAGAGCAAGAGCCTCACCGTTAACGACCTGCTGGGAACCGACTACGCGAAGTGCGAGCTGTACGGCGAAAAGGACGGTGCTTGGAGCATCGTTCCCAAGACGGAGAAAATCTCCGAACTGACCGGCTATACAGCGTACAAGGTTCAGTTCACGGAGTGCGTCCATCAGTGCGCCGATGACAGCAACCCTGTGTGCTCTGTGTGCCACAAGGACCTGTATACGAAGATCACCGCCAAGGCTGCTGACGGCACGACCAAGACTGCCTACTTCACGGAAGACAGTGCGCTGGAAAACGGCTATGTAGAGGCCATCCAGACCTTGAACGGCTGGAGCAATGAGGGCTGCACCGAGCCGACGCTGACCCTGCTGCGGGATATGCCTTACGGCACCTCCATAACGCTGACCGGCACGCTGACGCTGGAGAGCGGAACGTACACCGCCAAGAATGTGACGGTCGCTGAAAACGCGAATGTGACCTTTGCCAGCGGCAGCTATAGAGGTGCGACCATCAACGGCACGGCGACGGTGGAGGCGGGCGTCACATTTACCGACGCCTCCGTCACGGTGAACGGCACGCTGAACGCCAAGGGCGGTACCTTCGATGGTCCTGTCAAATTCAATGGCAGCAGCACCGCGAACATCAGCGGCGGCAGCTTTAATTGTGAAAAGAAATATGGCGGCGTTACGTTTGACTACAATGTCACGGGCACGATCTCCGGCGGCACGTTTGTCTTCGCGGATTTTTACACCACCAAAGTCAAGCTCTCCGGCGGCACATTTACGATAATCAAAAGCAACGGCGACCGCAAACTCGCCGACCTGCTGGCGGAGGGCGCGGCGTATTACGGAGCAAGTGATAATCAGGCTGTGACCAATGATGGAGTGAATACGCTGGAAAATGTCAAGGTCGTGTCGCATACGCACAACGGCGGCACGGACGGCAAGGGCATTTGCAGTGTCTGTAAGAAGCAGATGGCGGCGTCGCTGACCGTCGGCGGCAAGACGAGCTGGTACGCGGCCTTTGCCACTGCCATCGAGGCGGCGAACGCGGCGGACGGCGAAAAGACCATCACGCTGTATCAGGATGTGAATGGCTATGCCGACGGGCATTCGACCACCTATGAGCTGACCCACGGGCCGGTGACGCTGGCGACCGGCGGGAAAAGTGTCACAAGAGCAAACCTCACCGCCAAGGGCATTTCTCTGACGGTCACGGGCAGCAACGGAGGCTTCAATGTGACGGTGGAGGGCAAAGACGCGGAATTGACCGTCAACGACAAGGATACGAAGCTCGCCATTGTCACGGCGCAGAACGGCGGAAAGCTTTCGCTGAGCAACGGCACCTTCAGCCGTGTGGCTGTAAAGGACGACGGTAGCAGCGCCAGCCTCAGCGGCGGCAGCTACGGCGAGATCACGAGCGATGCCGGCTATGTCAAGCCCTACGCGCTGCTGGCGAAGGGGTACGCTTACAAAAAAACAAGGGATAACAAATGGCTCCCCAACGCCAATTCAATCTCGGAAAAAGTCACCGTTGAAAAAGCCCCCTTCGCGGTCGAAAAGATTTATCCGAATAGCGATACGAACTACACCGGAAACTCGGCGTTTGCGACGGACGGCAATATCACGCTGACTGCGGTAATCGCGCCCGAAACGGAGGGCGACACCTACTACTACTGGTGGGAGCTGTTTAACGAATCAACCAACGACTGGACCACGAGTTTCAAAAAAGTTAATACTGCGACGCATACCGGCGGGCAGAGCAAGACGCTCACGATCTCCGGGCTGCCCGTAGACAAGAGCTATCAGTACCACATTTTCGTCCAGTGCAGCAACGGCTACAATTGCTACAGCGAGCCGTTCACCGTGACCCAGCATCAGCATAGCTGGACGTACACGGCCAGCGGTGCGACCATCACCGCGAAGTGTACGGCAGAGGGCTGCTATCTGACCGACGGAAACGGCGGCAGCGTGACCATCAAGGCCCCCGCCGAGCTGACCTACAGCGGGGAAGGCAAACCCGCCACGGTGACTGCAAGCAGCGATTGGCAGGGTCCGGCGGCGAGTGAGATCACCATCAGCTACATAAAGACGGGCAAGTATGGTCCAGAGAAATTGGAAAACGACGCGCTCCCCACCAAAGCGGGCGAGTACACCGCCAGCATCACGGTGGGCGAGGGCAATAAGGCTGCCACCGCCAGCGTGAAGTATACCATTCAGAAGGCCGATCCGGTGGTGACCGAATGGCCGACGCTTTCTGCATCGGTTTATGTCAACAGTGAAGCAACCCTCACCGGCGGCAGCGGCGAAGGCACCTTCGCTTTCAAGGCAGGTACTGATAAATCTTGGGACAGCACAGGTAACAAGACCACCACGGTTGTGTTTACCCCCACAGATACCAATAACTACAAGGAGCTGACTCGGGACTACACCGTAACGGTTGTCAAGCGTACGGTAAAGAGCTGCACTACGCCGACTGGCATTACGGACAAGCCCTACGGAACGGCGCTGGAAGAGCTGGGACTACCCGAAACCGTGACGATCACCACGGAGGACGGCAAAACATTTGATAAGATCCCCGTCACATGGAGCGGTTATAATCCGAATACGCTGGAGGAGCAGACGCTCACCGGAACATTAGATCTTACTTCGATTGCTAACGAGGTGGAGCAGCCCGGCATGCCTGTGACGGCGCAGATCAAGGTCAAACTCACGACGAAGAGCTTCAGCGGCATTTCGGCTGCGGCTTATGAGGGTGTGTATGACGGTAGTCCGCACGGGATCACCCTCACCGGCGTGCCCAGCGGCGCAATCGTAAAATATGGCGAAAGCGCAGATAGCTGCACACAGGACAGCCTGACCTACACCGACTTCACTGATGGTGCAAAGACCGTATATTATAAGGTTTCCCAGCCCGGCTATACGGATGCTTCCGGCTCCGCCACGGTAAATATTACCAAACGCCCACTCACCGTTTCCAACATCACGGAAAATAAGACCTATGCGTATGCTTCCGGTTCAGACGATAAGGCAATCGGTGTGGATATTGCAGGAAAGCTCCCGCCGGATAGGGGAACTACAATATATACGGTTGCAAAGAAAGATCCAGAGCAGCTTTTAAGTGAGGTAACAGTCGATACAGCCGGAAATCTGACCTATAAAGTAAATCAGGTAGATTCGTCCAAGGTTGGAAAGACAGCAATTATCACGGTAACAGCTTCGATGGAGAACTATGAGAATGTTGAATACACGCTGACAATTAATATTACAGATAAGAAGACGGTAGAGATTAAGCGTGGAAACACCGTATCCGTAGATGGAAGCAATGCGCTGACTTATGGGGAAAAGGTTTCAAAGCTGACACTTGGAAATACCGTTTTTGTGGAAACCGGTACAGATGATATGATAGAAGGTATTCTTTTATGGAGCAATCCGGACGAGATACCGGCAGCCGGAACCACACAGGCGGGCTGGGTATTCAAGCCGGCAGACAGTACGCATTACGCGGAACTTACCGGAACAGCAGCCATCACAGTAGCCAAGGCAACACCGATAGTTGTAACAGTACCAACCGTTGCAGAGCGTGGATACAATCCGGATGCTGCGCTTACCAGTTCAGATATAACAGGCGGAAGTGTGACAGGGGTAGATGGCAATTCACTTGCCGGAACATGGAGCTTTACAGGAACGAACATCATTCCGACTGTAAACAACAAAGGCTATCAGGCAGTATTTACACCTGATGACACAAACAACTACAATACAGTAACTAGAACAATAACAGTTACGGTCAATAAGGCAGCGAAAGCACCGAACATGCCGCAAGCTGCAATGGCTCCGGCACACAGCACAAAGAAGGTTGGCGATATTACGCTTCCGGATGGATGGAGCTGGCAGGAGGCTGATAAGGACACGGCACTTGCAGATGGTGTGGCAGTGACAGCGACCGCGGTTTATACAGGAGCTGACAAGGGCAACTACGAGACAGAAAGTGTAAGCATTACGATTACAAGAAGCAAATGTGATCACACGCATACTGAAATACGGAATCAGCGGGAAGCGACCTGCACGCAGACCGGCTACACCGGAGATACCTATTGTACGGATTGTAATAAACTTCTGAGTAACGGAAAAGAGCTGGCAGCACTGGGACATAATTATAAAGCAACCGTAACAAAGCAGCCAACGACAACCGAGGAAGGAGTCAGAACCTACACCTGCACCAAGTGCGGACACAGTTACACACAGTCTATCGCTAAGATCAAGTCCGATGACAGCAGTAAAAATAATGGTAATGAAAATCAGAATCCAAAGTCCGATGACAGCAGCAAGGATAATGGCAGTCAAAACCAGAAACCGCAGTCTGGCACAGGCAATGGTAATCAGAATCAGAAGCCACAGCCTGATACGGATAAAGGTAAGGAAAAAGGAGATTCAATTAAGCCATACATCAAGGATGAGAGCGATAAGGAAGGCTGGGATGTTATCAAGCCACAGCTTGAAGAAACTAAGGCAGGCGATACAGTAACAGTTGCCATGAACGGAACGACTGTAGTACCGAAGGATGTAATTGACAGTATCAAGGGCAAAGATACAACACTTGTTCTGGATATGGGAAATGGTCTTTCCTGGAAAATCAATGGACAGGATATTACTGATGCAGCCGGAGATATTGATTTTGATGTGACAGTCGGAGCCGACGCAGGAAAATCCATTCCTGTGGATGTCATCAACAACGTGACCGGAGAACGTTCTTCCTTGAACCTGACTCTTGCTTATGACGGAGAGTTTGGATTTACAGCCACACTGACCGTCAACATGGAATCAAAGAATGCAGGACTGTATGCGAACCTGTTCTACTACAATGAACAGACCGGAAAACTGGAATTTATATAATTATCTCTCTAACTTTCCCCATTTTATAGGCTTTCCCGCCTGTCCATTAGTGAAATGATATGTAGTTTCCCTTATTTTTACCCTTATGAGATAATCACAAGGGAAATAAGGGAATTTTTTTAATCATTGCCTACCACTTTATCAAGAAGCCTAACTGATTTTCGTTTAGCATCTCTTGTGGAGTGAGCATAGACATTCATTGTGGTACTTACATCTGAGTGTCCTAACAGTTCCTGCACATCTTTTGGGGCAGCTCCATTTGCTAAAAGGTTGCTTGTATAGGTGTGACGTAACTGGTGGAAATGAAAGCCTTCAAATCCCTCTAATGTTTTTGCCACCTTTCTGCAAACAGTCCCCAAAGTAGTTGGAAGTTCCAGACAACCATCCGGTCTTAAACAGACGAAAGAAATTTCTTTATAATCTGCCGGGACTTCCTCTGTTCTGTCTAAGCAATAATATTCGTAGTACACTCTGTTTTTCTCTTTGACCGCTTTGTAGTAGTTCGTGTGATAAAGTTCTCCGTACTGCATTCGATTTTTTAACTGCTCTTTCCGGGCATTACGGAAAATCTCTACCAGCGTATCTCCAAAATCAACAATCCTCACTTTTTTCCGCTTGGTTGGTCCGATGATATATTTGCGCTTTGAGCCATCGTATCGGATGCTACGTCTTATGGTAAGGCATTGTTCTTCCAGATTTACGTCCTGCCACGCCAAACCGCAGGCTTCTCCAATACGAAGCCCGGCATAATAGGCTATCTGGATTGGAAGTATTGCGGCTGGGTTCTTTTTTTTCAGATAAGCAAGCAATCTTTCATAATCTTCTCGTGAAATTGGTTGGATATTTCCGTCCATGTCCTCGTCTGAAAACAAATCAACTTCATCCGTCTGATACCGCAGTTTAATATACTGCATGGGATTAAACGTAATATACTGTTTTGGAAATACTGCAAAGCGGAAGGACTGCTGCATGACTGCGGAAAAAGAATGGATGTAATCTTTGCTGTAACCCTTTCTCTCTTTTCCGTCGGGATGAACTCCCCCGAAGGAAAGCAAATCAAAAAAGGATTGCAAATGTTCAGAGGTTACATTTTTCAGTTTCCGTTCTGCCAATGGGTGTTTCTTAATATTTCGGATTGTTCCGAGGTAATTCTCCACCGTACCATTGCTGAGCGTACCTGTTTTTAATTCCTCCTCTGCCCACACATCCAGAAGTTGTCCGACTGTGAGATTTTCCGCTTTGGCAACAAATTTCTTTTTCTCATAATCATCCATTGCCTGACGGAGCAGCTTTTCAGTTCCACTTTTGCTTTCTGTTCCAACGCATTCTTTCTGAACAAGATTGCCGCTTGCGTCCTCTACATAGAAGCGGTAGTACCATTTCTTTCCTTTTTTTCTTACAGATCCTTTTGCCATAATCGTATGTCTCCTTTCGATATTAGACAATCGGAACTGATGAAATGCTTCGTGCGTGTAAGTATATCATAACTCCGGTTGTCTTACTATACCGATTCGGAATCTTCGTATAAGACTTCTGATAAAAGATTTGCAAGCCTTTGTTCTGCTGTTTTTTGTTTCTTGGAATAGAGCCTTACAATGTCTGCCATCTCATTAAAAGCATTGATGGTAGGAGTGATTTCCCTTAAGAACATAATCTCATTATATTCATCATTCGATTCAAACCCTATTGTTTTGGCAATATCCGTCTGACCAGCATTTCCCTTGAAGTTTTTGCAGGCGAACTGGAAGGAATCCAAAAACAGACCATATTGTTTTAACATCAGCAGTAATAAATCTTTTGAAAAAGCATCTTCTTCTTTGGTAAGGGCAAGCGGTAACTGTTCCAGAATATCTCCCATCGCATCACGAATCTGTAATTCTCTCTTATCCGTAATGTCGGTTTCATATTCATCTGTTTCCCCTTTGAGCCATTCCACGGATACATGGAGTGCTTCCGAAAGACCTTCCAGCACCATTTTTTTCGTATTGTCAATCGAACCATTCTCATAACGCAGGATTGTAGAAGCGGTAACACCCATCTTTTCTGCGACATAAGGCTGTGTCAGATTCAATTCCAGACGGCGCTGTTTTATTCTGCTGCCTATCAGCTTGCGTAGTTCTTTATCTTTCATGCTGACTGCCTCCTTTTTCGGTATGTATGAATTATAGCATTGTTTTTCTGAAATTGCAATATGCAATATAAAAATTATTTTTAATATTTCGTAACGCTTGACAAAAAGATTTGGAAAGGATATACTTACATCACAAGAATTGCATAATGCAATTTATAAGGAGGTGATTATATGACGCAAAGAAAAATTGCATTATCCATCGAAGAAGCTGCTGATTATACGGGAATCGGCAGAAATACCTTAAGACAGCTTGTAGAATGGAAGAAACTTCCAGTATTAAAGGTTGGTCGCAAAGTCCTGATTAAAACCGATATTCTGGAAATGTTTATGGAAGCGAATGAAGGTCGTGATTTGAGGGATAGAGGAAATGTAAAAGCCGTAACAAGAACTGCGGCAAATTAAAAAGGCGGCTTCCAAAGAAACCGCCAAAGGTTCTATCAGACCGAAGCCATGATATACCTACACGCAAGAAGATTATACCATGTGCTTCTTCTGATACGCAACCGAGAACTTATGTTTGCAAAAGAAAGGGGAATGTAATCATGGCAAAATCAACAAAAAGTTATGAAGAACGAATGCTTGAAATGGAAAAGAAGGAACAGGAAAGCCTTGAAAAGGCGAAAAGATATGCAACACAGAAGAAAGAACTTCTGAAACGAAAGAAAGCCGAAGAAAGTAAAAAACGAACCCATAGGCTCTGTCAGATTGGCGGTGCAGTGGAATCCGTTCTTGGTGCACCTATTGAGGAGGAAGACATCCCAAAGCTGATTGGTTTTCTGAAAAGGCAGGAAGCCAATGGGAAGTTTTTCTCAAAGGCAATGCAGAAAGAAGCCAATACCGATATGGAGGAAGTGTAATGGCGGAGGGGATGAGTTTTTCATTCCCTTCATTGCTTTTTCATGAAGGGCGCACTTATGGACAACCAGAGGTCGTCCCAATAAGTTTGCCACAAGTGGCAACCGGTCTGCGCTCACGCTTGCCGGGCTCGTTCCGTCGGCGGGGCTTTCAGCCAGACCTGCTCATGCCGCAGGAGGCACTCTTCGCCAGAGGGGCGCATTCCATGCAGACTGCTATGCGCAGGGCACTCTTACGCAGAGGGCGTTCCGGCAATGCTGCTTTTTCTAAAATTGAAAGCAATGTTGCCGGAAATCTATGCCGGATGTGCAGAAAGGAGGAATCCAGACATGGCGATTTTTCATTACACAATCAAAATAGTCGGACGAAGTAAAGGAAAATCTGTTATCTCCGCTTCTGCATATCTCAATGGGGATGTGATGAAAAACGAAGAAACCGGGAGTATCAGTTATTACACTTCTAAAAAAGAAGTGGTCTACACCAGTCTGATGATGTGCGAAAACGCACCTTCTGAATGGCAGATAGTACCAGAGGAAAATATAAAACGCTTTCAAAAGTCTGTCCGATACAAAAGGTCAGAAGATAAAGAAGCTGCTATAAAAAAATTTAAAATCACATTTCAAAAACAGAGGTTATGGAATGAGGTATTGAAGATTGAAAAAAATGCAGATGCCCAACTTGGCAGGTCATTTGAATTTGCCCTCCCCAAAGAATGGAGCAGACAGGAACAAATTCAATATACAACCGACTATATCCAAAAAACTTTTGTAGATAGAGGAATGTGCGCTGATTGGAGTATCCACGACAAAGGGGATGGCAACCCCCATGTCCATCTGCTTCTAACTATGCGTCCTTTTAACCCGGATCATTCTTGGGGAAAGAAAGAAGTCAAGGATTGGGATTTTGTCAGAGATAAAAACGGAAATATCGTGATTGATGAATCCCATCCGAACTGGTGGCAGGATAAGAAAAACCCTGACCGTCATGGAATCCGTATCCCTGTATTAGACGAAAACGGAATTCAGAAGATTGGAGCAAGAAACCGCCTGCAATGGAAACGGGTGCTGACCGATGCTACTGGATGGAACAATCCAAAAAATTGTGAACTGTGGCGGAGTGAATGGGCAAAGGTATGTAATGAACATCTGCCTTTGCATAATCAAGTTGATCATCGTTCTTATGAAAAGCAGGGAAAACTCCAGATTCCTACCATCCATGAAGGAGCTGACGCAAGAAAGATTGAACAAAAGTTTTTTGCCGGGCAGGAAATAAAAGGCTCGTGGAAAGTAGCGGAAAATCAAATCATAAAACAACAAAACACGTTATTGCAAAAGATACTAAACACCTTTGGGAAAGTATCGGGTGCATTATCATTATGGAAGGAGCGATTAAATGACATTAGAAGAAAGCCGGGAAATTATACCCTTAATGGAATCCATGATTGGTCAAATCGAAGAACAGCAGAACCTAATGGCAGAAATGATTCTGGAAATGCAGAACCGGGACACTCAACTCTCTCTTATGCAAAAACAGAATCAGAAATTACAAAAATTAAACAACGAGTTAACCGAGCTGCTCAACATTTTGCCAAATACCGAGGAACTGCTTTCCAAGATGGAAGAACAGAAAACGAAGATAGAGCTTTTGGAAAACGAAAATCAGCAATGGCAGAAATTGGCACAGAAGCTGAACAGCGAAAACAGTTTATTACTGAAACAGAACACCGAATTGCTGAACTGGAACAGCAGATAGAGAAAGGACGTGATATAGATGAACGAATCCAGAGAATCAAAGAACGCCGAACAGTTGGAAGAACTTCTGCTCTTGACCGAGGAGATACAAGAAGAACTAGAACAGAAAGAACAGCTTATCGTGGAACTGAAGACGCAGCTCAGCGAATCTCTGACCTTGAACGAGAAATTAAACAAAGAGAACAGAGCCGGGAATATTCAAGCATTAAAGAACGACTTGAAGCTGGCAGACAGAGCATTGCGGATCGAGAAAGAGAAGTTGCGAAGCGCAAACGTCATGATAGAGGAATGTCAAGATAAAATATGCTATTTAACACAGGAACGGGATTATGCCCGGACACATCAGAAAATCGTAGAAATACCGGTAGAAAAGCCGGTACTCTATGAAAAATGTGAAGCCTGTAACCGGACAGCCTATCAGAATGCAAAAGCAAAATACGAAACACAAAAAGAGCGACTTGCAGGACAGTATAAAGCAAAAACGGTAATGTTCCAAACAACCTTGTTCCTTCTTGCATGGTATTCGTTGACAACCACTCTTTTTCAGGCAGTACAGTCAGATATGTTCCTTGTCGATTGTAAATCATTCTTCAATGATTTAGCATCATTCATACAAACCTTTGTCGGATGGACGATTGATGCCGGGCATTCTGCGGCACAGATTAGTACAAAAATTCCAAATGCTTTTATAGCCGGAATGGTATATTGGTTATTGCTAATATTGATTGTAGGAATATGTATGGCAGGAACAGGGATGCTGGCGATACTGATAGAAATAAAGGTTATAGAATTATATAAGAAAAACTGTTGGGATGTTATTACTCTACTAATGATACTGACAAGTGTTGCTATTGTCATTTATTTTGGAGAATCAATCAAAAAAGTACTGTCAGTAAATCTTCTATTGCTTTTCGTACTTTCGCAGGGCGCATATGTTGGAATTAGATGTTATCTTAAAGTTTGGTTAGAAAAAAGACCATATTAGTATTTTCAACTTACTGTATAGACAGTAAAATTACTCCATACCAGCCTAGTGAAAATTTACTGTATGAAAAGAAGTATTACAGAGAAAAAAGGCTGTAAAAACAGGAACAGCCAGCCCGAAAGAATTTACGGACTGGCTGTATCAGCAGAGTAATGTAATTGTGGAGCTGACCGAGATATGAAAAGCTTTCTATCATCAATTTCGCATTATTGCAATAACAGATTGCTTCTTCCATGAATGAATAAGCAATATTGTCATCAAACTTTCAAGCATAAACATAGCAACAGCAAAAAGAGTAAAAGCAACAACCGGAAATACAAATCCCGTAGACATGCCTGCATTTTTCAAAAATATACCGATTGCATATCCGCCGGGGATTCCAACAACAGCAGTTATAAGCAATGCAATCAAAGTAGTAAAAAGACCTTCCATCATAAATGCTTGCTTCAACTGCTTATTTGTCATACCAATAGATTTTAGTGTGCCCATTTCCTGTTTCTGTGATAAAAGATTTGTCACAGTAAGATTGATTTGATTGATGACCGCAAATATCCACAAGATGGCTGCAATCGCATAAGCTAATGTAAAACCTGCACGATTGTCTGATTGGTGTTCTACAATAAAATCTTGAAGGGTTTGTAAGCGAACATCCCTATTGTCAGAAACGAGTAATTTGAGTTCTTGCTCGATTATCTCCTGATATTCAGTTTCTGCTTGTATTTCGATTGCGTATGTACAGTCATAACCTGCAAGTTCTTTGAGCATATTTTCCGGCATTCTGAAAATATAGCCACCCATTCCATCATTGCTGGAAGTGATTGCACCAATTTTGAATGCTTTTGTTATTGTTTTACCACTATGATTTTTGAAATTAAAGGTCACAGTATCCCCAATTTGAGGTTTCCAATGGTAAACATCATAAATACGTTCGGGATCACTTACAACTAATTCTGTATCATCAGTAATATTTCCAGACAAAACCGCTGCATTTAGCGACGCCAAATCCTTTTCATTATAGCCGAGCATCAAGGTGCTATCTGAAATATCATTGTCTGTTGAGAAATCAACTGGTACGGTAGCATAAGTAAATATATTGCTAACTCCCTCTATATCTCCAACACGCTTTACATAATCAGAAAAATATTCTTTCTGCAAGAGAGCATCCAAATTTTCACTTTCGTTTTCTAAATCAATGCTGATTTTGAAATCTCCGTACTTCATATCCCAATAACGAGCCATACTCTCGGCATTAAAAGAACTCTGATAACTTGCTGCAAGGAAAAATATAACTCCGCACAGTCCCAATGATAAAATGGTCAATAGAGATTTTTTTCTGTTTCTGGAAAAGCTGATTTTCGCTAAATATACAGGCGTAATACGATGTCTTTTGTGAGTGCGGTAATTTACAATTCCCACTGGATTTTTCAGGGCGGAAATTGGAGAAGTATTCGCTGCAATTTTTGCTGGTTTACGAACACTAATATAAACAAGCAGTATTCCAAAAAGGCATGCGCCACATAGAGAAACAATAAATGCAAATACTGACCAGCCTTTTGATTGCAGACAATAGCTGATGATCGTTCCCATGATACTACCAATTAAAATCCCCGGAACTGCAAGCATATAACCCTGTTTAAGAACTATTTTATAAATTTGCTTTTTACTTGCCCCTATTGTCCGAAGCTGTCCGAACTCAGCAACTTTTTGTCCAACCGAAATATAGAAAATGCTGTAAATTACAAGTGCGGCAGCTAAAAACAAAATGGCAGCAACTACACCATATACCGCATAATTACTGAAGGACAAAGTTGTATTTACATAATCATAGTAACTGCTGACTGTCCAATTATTCAGTCCAGTCTCCTCTGAAATTTGAGATAATATTTCTGTTGCTTCGTCTTTTGTAAGGGTATCTGCATTTTCAAGCCAAACATATCCATTAAGCAGGTTATTTCCACGTAATTCCCGGCATTTTTCAAGTGAAACAAAAACAGGATAAGCGGTAGAAGTTTTATCATGATAAATACCAACAATAGTATAATTCTTCAAAGTACCATCCAGATTCAACTGAACTATGGCGTTGATTTCCGGAGACTTATTTTCACTGGCAAAAAAGGCATCTGTAACAGCAATTTCACTTGCTTTCTCTGGATATTTTCCGTCAAAGGCAGGAATCAAACTAAGCATGTCATCATCATAATAAATCAGAGACAGTTCTTTAGAATTTTCTTTCACTGTTTTGATATTACAGGAAAGTCCTACACTTTTTACTTCTTCGTTTGCTAACAACTTTTCTTTACTGTCCTGCGTAATGTCAAAGAAAATCCCTTGATGTAATCCTTCGATTTCTTTCTGATTTTGATAAATGATATTTTGCACTGTGAGCAACGACATCATTATCATAGCAACGGCTACAATAATTGCCGAAAGGCAAAATAAGTTTTTCTTCTTATCAAAACGCACACTTTTTCGTGCTAATTTTTTAATTACTGCACTGGTATCATTTTCAAAAGGATAATTCATAATTCCCACCTCCTTTAGCCAACAATTTTACCATCTTCAATCCGTACAATGCGGTCTGCGAGTTGAGCGATCTCGTTGTTGTGAGTAATCATTACAATGGTCTGATTAAATTCTCCGCTGGTATGCTTCAAAAGCCCTAACACATCTGCACTGGTCTTGCTATCAAGATTTCCGGTCGGTTCATCAGCAAGGATAATCGCAGGCTTCGTAATTAAAGCTCGTGCAATCGCTACACGTTGCTGTTGACCGCCTGAAAGATTGTTCGGCATATTTTCCAGTTTATCTTCTAAAGCCAACATATACACAACTTCGTCCATAAATTTCTGGTCTACTGTATCGCCATCCAGTTCCACAGGCAGGACGATATTTTCATATACATTCAAAATCGGAACCAGATTATAATTTTGGAAGATAAATCCGATGTTACGACGGCGGAAAATTGTCAATTCATCATCATTCTTTTTTGCGAGTTCTTCTCCCCGTACAATCACGCTGCCGGAAGTGGGGGTATCAAGTCCTCCCATCATGTGAAGCAATGTAGACTTACCGCTGCCGGAAGTTCCAACTACGGCAACAAATTCTCCCTGTTCCACAGTAAAATTTACACCATTAAGGGCACGAGTAATATTTGGTTCTGTGCCGTAATACTTCTTTAAGTCGATTGTTTGTAAAATGCTCATATTCAAATGCTCCTTTCAAGGCTTTCTATCTGTTGATAAAGCCATTGTAAACCACAAATGTTACACAAATGTCCGAGATAGAAAAAATTTTTATCGAAAATCAGAGTGAAATGTTACAACGCTCGGACATTTCAAAAAAAGTGGTTATATCTTACCTTACAGGAAGCATAATAGAAAATTCTGAGCCTTGCCTCAGCTCTGAAACAACCTTGATATAGCCCCCTTGCCTTGTTACAATCTCACGAGCCAAATACAAACCTATTCCCACACCCTGTTGATCGTGTACTTCTTCCTCACGATAGAAGCGCCGGAAGATGGCAGCCTGATTGCTTTCTGAAATGCCCTTGCCGGTGTCGGTCACTTTGACCTCTACGTACATTTCCCACTGAACCACTGATACAGAAATCTTTCCACCTGACGGAGTGTATTTTACTGCATTGTCCAGCAGATTGAAAAGGGCTTCGCTTGTCCACTTGCTGTCATGGGAGATTATCAAATTTTCCGGGCAATCCACGGATACAGCAATTTCTTTTTTCTCTGCGGCATATACAATACTGCTCATGGCTTGTGCAAGCGTATGGAATAAGCTGCTGTCTTTCTTTTCTAATCGTATTGCTCCGGTTTCCAACCGGGACGTTTTAACCAGTGCTTGGAACAGAAAATCCAGTTTATCAGTCTGACTACGTATGCCTTGTAAAAAGTCCATCCGTTCTTCTTCTGAAACAGGCTTTGTTAAAAGTGTGTCCGTTACCATTTGCAAATTGCTGACAGGCGTTTTAACTTGATGTGAAATATCAGAAATCAGCATTTGAAGCTCCTGTCGTTCCATGTCTACCTTGTGCCGGTTTTTCTGCATAATCTCATACAACCGAATTAAGCGGTGGTTGATACGGGCAAAAAGAGTTTCACTATCATTTGACTTTTGTAATTCCTCGTTTCCATCAATCATGTTGTCCAGCGTCCGGCACAAATTAGAAGTAAAATGAGAAAGGCGTTTTCCAAAAATCAGCACCAATAGCCAAATCCAGAAAAACGCACAGAGTGTCAATGTTCCACCCACTATAAAAATTCGTATATCCTGCATTATACCGCCGAAAATACCGGTAATTACCAGCATAGAGAAAACCATGCCAGCACTAACCAGTCTACAAATTTTCTTAGCAGAAAGGTTATTCAGATTCATTTCTTTTCGCCTCCTGTCCATTGATACCCCATACCATAAACCGTTTTGATATATGTGTCGCCATCCGCTTCAATCTTACTGCGAATACGGCTGATAGAAGTAGTAAGGGTATGTTCATCTACATATTTTTCATCAACATCCCACAGTTTTTCTAAAAATTGTTGGCGAGTAAGTACCTGCTTCGGATTTTTAAGAAATAGGTTCAACATTTTATATTCCATCGCAGAAAGTGCTAATGGTTTCCCGTTCAAACTTGCAAATTGTTCCGAAAAATCCAGAAACAAGCTACCATCCTCGTAAATATCCTTAGCTGGTTTGTGATGCTCCAACATAGCGAACATGGCTTTGATTTTTCGCTGCAAAGCACTAATCGAAAAAGGTTTCGTGATATAATCCACTGCACCAGCTTCATATCCCCGTATCTGATTGCTTTCCTGATCGTTGGCAGTTAGAAATATAACTACTGTATCAGGATGCTCTGGCTTGATAAGACGGCATAGGTCATAACCATTTCCGTCTGGTAAATTTATATCCAGCAATACCAAATCAAAAATGTTTGTTTTTAATGATTCAGCGGCTGTCCTTGCATTCAGAACAGAAGTTATTGTGTAACCGTCCAATTCCAAATTATAAGTAAGCGTTTTATTCAAAAGATTATCATCTTCGACAATTAAAATATGCTTCATATTATCACTTCCTTTTCTTTTTGCAGATAGTATAACAGGCAAATGTCCGAGAATTGTTACAAGGACAAATATATTTTTCATTTTACAGCTTTTTTCTGTGTACTGCAATTTTATAAAAGAAAGGACAGCAGTGTCAAATTGCTGTCCTTTCTTTTATCATAGCTGGTAGTGTATAAGCGTGGGTTCATCATATCGGGTGTGGTATCTTTAACTACAGGAAACTCCCTACAACACTATCTCACTTCTTGCTTAATAAAGTTCTAATGAATCTTCTGTATCCACCCACATCTGTAAATTGCCATCAAGATATAATCTTGCATATTCCAAAGGCTCATCCACAGCCAATGAAGTAAGCGCACATTCTGATCCATATGTGGTTTTTAAATTTTTTTCAGCTTCCCAGCAATCAATGCGAAGCATATATCCAGCACTTGTGTAAACATCAATACTATCGTGGTTTATATTATATTCTGCATAAATTGTTCTCATCGTATCTTATCTCCATTTTCTTTTGATAATCAGTTACAGAGTTAAATATCGAAAACATTTCAATCAGTTCACCATGTCGTTATTGTTATATGTTATATTGTGTTATGAAATTTTCTTTCCCTTAATTTTTCCCATATTAAGGTTCATGAAAAGCAATGGGAAAATGTAACACAAGGGAAAGAGTAAGGGAAAGTTCACTTGCTACAAACTTAGTATTTTCAAGGGTTTGCGAAGAATTTGATAATCAAATATAACAGTTATTAAATTTCCTAAAATATGTGAAATATCAACTGGAATTTATCAGCGCCGGACAGATTGATCCGGAGGGAAATGTGGAACTTGAATTTACCCATGCATCAGATTACACGATTGTTGTTGATGCCAAGATTATGAGTGATAACAGTCAGACAGACAACAAATCTGATGAAACCATTCCTGCGTCTAAGACAGATGACAGCACTTCAAAATATGCATGGAATAATACGATAATCATTATTATAGGTATCTGTATTATACTGATTGTTTTTGGAGCCGTATTCTATGTAAGGAAAAAGAGTGGTTCAGAGGAAGAATAAGTATCTGAAATTAAAATGAAATAATTAAGAAGTAAGAAAAGAGGCAGTGCCATTGATTGGTGCTGTCTTTTTTTATGATATTGGTTCATATTGGACCTCAATTGATCTTGAAGCAGTACCAGTTGAAGAAAGCAAATTGCCAAAGAAGCTTGACTAATTTCAGTTTGCGGAGCTGAGAAGATGAGTTGGACATAATATCCAGCTCAATCTTCTACATGGAAGACATCTTCCACCAGCATATTAAAGTATTTAGAAATCCGCAGCATAAACTCGGCAGATGGGGTGCTGTCCCCACGTTCTATCCTGCCGACAGTTTTGGTGCTGTATCCGATAGCAGCGGCAAGGTCATCCTGGTAAATGCCACGCTGTTCCCGGATTTCTCTGATATTATTGGTAACTGCCATAAAAATCCCTTCTTTCAGTTCTATAGATATTTTCTTATTGTCAATTATGCAAAATAATGTGTCCAATAAAAAAGACTTGCAATTTTATCGGCAATGCTTTATCGGCAATGTCCTGTAATAGCAGAAGCATCAGATTTTCCAAGAACTTTTCCAAATATGTCTAAGCGGTCGTTTTCTCCAACCTTGATAGGTGCATACTTTTCATTAAGCGAGATAAGGAAGATTCCGTCTTTATCGTTTTGCAATTTCTTGATGTAGGCTTCTCCGTTTAGAGCGAAGATGCCGATTTCTCCATTAGCAACAGATTCCTGTTGTAATACCCATGCAATCTGACCATCGTGGAATTCAGGTTCCATACTGTCACCACTAATGCGTACACCGAAAGTAGTATCTTCCGGCAGGATAGATTCATCTATGCGTACAGTCTCTTTCGGTCCGTCTACAAGGAAGTTACCGGTTCCGGCTGATACTGCATTTTCAAATATATCAATGCAGCGGAACGGAATAATTTTAGCCATTTGCTTTTCATACATACCGGATGCATGGAGCAGATTGATGTAGTCCATAGCTTTTTCCCTGCCTTCATCAGTAAGTGATGAAAAAGGATCGGCAGGATTTACTCCAAAATATGCCTCATACATGTTAGTAATATCAAGGATTCTACACACTTTGTAAAATATGGTAACGCTCGGCTCAGCAAGATTTCTCTCCCAGTTGGATATGGCTTTATAGGAAATGGTAATGCCTTCCTTTGCCAGTTCATCAGCGAGATCCTGCTGGAGCAAGCCTTTCTTTTTTCTATATGTTGAAATGATTTCTCCGATTGAGTACATACATACGCCTCTTTTCTTTCATTTTGTTGATTTCTAATGTCTCTTTTCACTCCATAGTATATAGCAACAGTACCAATTATTCAAGCTTAAAATCCAATATAATGAGAAAAAGGACACATGTGTCCGTTGACAGTCTATTATTCTTGGGGTTATACTATGCCCTGTAAGAAACATTACTCATATACTTGGACTAAAGGTTATGGTAATGACAGATTAAATGCAGGAGGTGATGCAGATGGGAGACAGGGTAATACTTCATTCGGATATCAACTGTTGTTATGCTTCGATTGAACATCTGCATCATCCGGAGCTTGCAGGAAAGCCATTGGCAGTAGGCGGAGACCCGGAGGCAAGACATGGGATTGTCTTAACAGCTGACTATATTGCCAAGAAGTACGGTGTGAAAACAGGAATGGCACTCTGGCAGGCAAAGCAGATCTGCCCTGACATAACATTTGTATCACCAAGAATGGATTTATATCTTCGGTTCTCAAGGATGGCTCATGAGATATATGCAGAATATACGGACAGACAGGAACCATATGGGATTGATGAGTGCTGGCTTGATGTGACAGGGAGCAGTTCCCTTAAAGGGGATGGATTGCTTATCGCACAGGAAATCAGCAGGAGAATGAAGTCAGAGCTTGGCATCACAGTGAGTGTTGGTGTTTCTTTTAATAAGATATTTGCAAAGCTTGGTTCAGATTATAAGAAGCCTGATGCAATCACAACTATGTATAAGAGTGAGTTTAAGCAGAAGGCATGGTCACATCCGGTGGCAGATCTTCTATACGTTGGAAAAAGTACGAACAGAAAGCTTGCATTATTTGGTATCAAAACCATAGGTGATCTTGCAAGGGCAGATGAAGATGTGCTTAACAGTCACCTTGGGAAGATGCAGCTGTAGAGATGTTAAGAGAAATGGCAAAGGACGATGGAGGATATAGCGATGAAATATGATGGTTATGTAGTTGGACCGATACTCCGTAAGCTACGTGAAGATAGAGGATATTCCCTGACACAGTTATCAGAAGCAACAGGATTAAGCGTTTCCACATTGATTCAGATGGAACAGGGTGGAAGAAATCTCAGTATGAAAAGTCTTTATGTATTAATGGAACTTTATAAAGTTGATGCAAATACAATTCTTGGGATAAATAAACGGGAGGATTGTAAATCCATCGATACAAGGCTTGGCAAAATGGAAAAAGAGAAGCGAGCGTATTTTACAGCTTCATTTCTCTTTATGCTGGAAAATGCGGAAGCGATAGTTTAGGAGATGAATGTATGGCAAATAAAAACAAAGTAATTCGTAAAACAATAGAATGTATAGAGTATTTATCAGTTGAAGCACCACTTAGGAAAGTAGATTATCTGGAAGATAAATATAATGAAAATAGCGTTCAACATACTTTAAAAGTGGAGAAGTCTGATAGAGAATACGAATATGACAAGGGTTTATAAGATGCCGGTACTCACGGCATTTTATAATTATGGGCATATCCGAATGGAAGTTTCAAATGAAGAGCTTTTGATAAGCTGGAAGGAATTCTTTTCAAAGGGTACAAATTGGAAGGATATTGATCCCGGTATGAATTACGAAGAGTATTGTCAGATTTCCGATCAGGAGCATTTAAAGAAAATCTGGAGTATGCCGATATACTATCTGTTAAAGTCAGGAAAGGGATTTTTGCTTAAGAAAGACAGCGAAACCCTGATGCTGCGGGAAGAAATGCGGGAGGTAATAAAAAATCCTGCTTTTGCGGAACAGATGGGAGACGTGATAGAATATAGGATGACGGATTATTATTGGCGGAGATATAGAGAAAAGTGTGATATAGATAAGCCTAAAATCATGGTATAAGTGAAAATTAGGCATTACGAAGAAGGGAGAAGAAACCAACTATGTCAAATAAAACCTTTGATTTAACCAGATTTTCCGAAGCACACGCAAATAATTATCAGAAGGCTCTTGCGGAAGTAAGGGCCGGATACAAACGGACGCACTGGATGTGGTATATTTTCCCACAGATAGCAGGACTGGGAATGAATCCTACTTCCCGATTTTACGCGATCGCGAACCTGGAAGAAGCGAAAGCCTATTTAAAGGATCTGGTTCTCGGAGCGCATACGCTGCAAGTATGCTGGTAAGTGGAGTGCGTATTGATTTCTTGATCTCATAAAAAATCTGTTATCATATTCTGCTTTAGGACTTGATTATTACGTAACGTTATAGTTTATGATAGATTCACTGCGAGGGAGGTGCCAGCTATGATGACTGTAAAAGAATTGGCCAATTTAACGGAAACAAGTGTTCGCACATTGCAATACTATGATAAAATCGGTCTCCTACCCCCTGCGGCATACACAGACGCAGGATATCGGTTATATAATGAGCGAAGTCTGGAGCACTTGCATCAGATTCTATTGTATCGGGAACTGGAATTTCCCTTAAGTAAAATCAAAGCAATCATGGCATCCGAGGATTTTGACAGATATCAGGTGGAGGTAAATACATTATGTCAGTCAGGTATTCAAGCAAAATATACTCCTAGGATTGATCTTCATGATCCTGTTGAACTAAAGGAAGCAATTCCGCTTCGGACACCATATGTTATTTATATCGATCCTTGCGACACATGTAATTTCCGGTGCAAATTCTGTCCTTCTGGAAATCTGGATTTGATGAAAAAGACACCGGGTCGTGGTCATGGACCCATGGATATGACCCTTTATAAAGAAATCATTGATTCGCTTTCCGAGTTTGAGGACCCCATCAGGGTAATCCGACTCTATAAAGAGGGGGAGCCGTTACTGAACCCCCACTTTGCAGAAATGGTGCGTTATGCCAAGGCATCACCGAAGGTATTGCGCGTAGACACTACTACCAATGGCGCTTTGCTGACACCAGAGCGGAGTCTGGAAATCATCAATGCTGGACTTGATCGTATCAATATCTCAGTAGAGGGTATGAATGCCCAGCAGTATAAAGAGTTCTCCGGCATAAATTTGGATTACGAGAAATATGTGGAAAACATTTCCTTTTTCTACGCCCATCGTAATCAATGTGAAGTAAACATTAAAATCTGTGGCGACAATTTAACTCAGGAGCAAGAAGAACAATTCTATAATACCTTTGGCAACATTGCAGACGGTATTTCCGTGGAACATACTATTGAATACTGGCCCAAATACCAGGAAATGGGGGTCGATGTGGATGAATCAGTAACCTTATTGGGTGGAAAATCCCGAGAAGTGATGGTCTGTCCCTATGTGTTCTATGAGATGTGCATTAATTCCAACGGTACCTATAGCTTGTGCCGGTTCGATTGGAACCATGCAATGATTATGGGTAAAGAATTTGCTGGAAAAGTAACTCCCAGGCGGGTATGGGATAGCATTACACTTTGGACATTTCAATCTGAATTTCTGAATAAGGAACGTAAATTGATGACCATGCTCAGTTGTCCGAAATGCGGGATACTCAAGCAGGGTGTTCCCGAGGATATAGACAAATATGTGGATGAAATTTTAGATAAAATGTGACTTAAATGCTATAAGCGTAGAAACACAGATATTCAAGCATTTGCTTTAGAGTGCCTAACAAAACCTGACAAATATAGGGTTATGAGAAATTATTAGATGAACAGTTTGCTGAGCATGCATTAGGAAGAGAAGAAGCTGCTATTAGTGATATGCTTAACGAATTAAACAAGGATATCAGTAAAATTCATGTAACTGCAAATAAAAGTAACTTGCCCTTTGAGAGAGGAGAAATCCTTTTCTCAAAGGGCTTTTTTATATATACGGATATTCGCAAACCACAAGATAAAGCAAAAACTTCATATACTCTAAGTACAAGGAGATTGAGGTTTGGCTATGAATAACAGCTCACCGGATGCCCGCTATTTATTATGCGCTCCCTGATACTCCAGCGCCGCAGCCACAAACCCACGGAACAGCGGATGCGGCCGGTTCGGTCTGGACTTCAGCTCCGGATGCGCCTGGGTAGCCAGGAAGAACGGATGATCTTTCAGTTCAATCATTTCCACGATACGGCCATCCGGGGAGATACCGGACAGGGTCATACCGGACTGGCGAAGCACCTCACGGTAATCATTGTTGACCTCATACCGATGCCGGTGACGCTCATGAATGGTTTCCTCGCCATACAGTTCATACGCTTTCGTATCTTTATCCAGGATACAGGGATAGGAGCCCAGCCGAAGAGTACCGCCGATATCCTCCACGCCGTCCTGATCCGGCATCAGATGAATCATCGGATGGGTCGTATTCGGATCCAGCTCCACACTGTGAGCGTCCTCATATCCGATCACATGGCGGGCAAACTCTACGATGGCCATTTGCATACCCAGACACAGGCCCAGGAACGGGATATTATTTTCGCGGGCATACCGAATCGCACTGATCTTGCCCTCGATACCGCGGTCGCCGAAGCCGCCCGGTACCAGGATGCCGTCCACATCGGACAGATATTCCGCTGCATTGGTGTCATTGACCAGCTCAGAATCTACCCATTTCAGCTCAACCACCGAGTGGCTGGCGATACCGCCGTGCTTCAGAGCCTCCACGACACTGATGTAAGCGTCATGAAGCTGAATGTATTTTCCGACGATAGCAATGTGTACTTTGGAAGTGGGATGACGAAGGGCCTCCACCATAGAGGTCCAGTCGGTCAGATCCGGCTCCGGACAGGGTAGGTGCAGACATTCGCAGGCTACCTGGGCCAGATGCTCCTTCTCCATAGCCAGGGGAGCCTCATAAAGGTACTCCACATCCAGATTCTGGAGTACGTGGGAGCTGGGCACATTACAGAACAGCGCAATCTTGTCCTTCAGATGGTTGTCCAGAGGATGTTCGCTCCGGCACACCAGAATATCCGGCCAGATACCCATGCCCTGCAGATCCTTGACGGAAGCCTGTGTCGGCTTGGTCTTCAGTTCACCGGAAGCCTTAATATAAGGAATCAGGGTCACATGAATCAGAATGGCGTTCTCATGTCCCACATCGTGCTGGAACTGACGAATGGCCTCCAGGAACGGCTGACTCTCGATGTCGCCCACGGTGCCGCCCACCTCGATGATGGCAATATGTGTTTCATGCTCATTGAAATTGCGGTAAAAACGACTTTTGATTTCGTTGGTAATATGGGGGATAACCTGCACGGTGCCTCCGCCGTAATCGCCGCGGCGCTCCTTGTGCAGAACAGACCAGTAGATTTTACCGGTGGTGACATTGGAATTTTTCGTTAGAGATTCATCGATAAAGCGCTCATAGTGCCCCAGATCCAGGTCTGTTTCGGCGCCGTCGTCGGTTACAAAAACCTCGCCGTGCTGGACGGGATTCATGGTACCGGGGTCGATATTAATGTAGGGGTCAAACTTCTGCATGGTCACCTTGTAGCCCCGGGCCTTCAGAAGACGGCCGAGAGATGCTGCCGTGATACCCTTACCGAGACCGGATACCACTCCGCCGGTGACGAAGACGTATTTAACAGGCATGTGCGTTACCTCCTTATAAAGAATGATATTTAATAGTGGGATAATAGGTAATAAAGAAAGAATCCTGTTACATAAAAATAACTGAATTATTATACTACTGTGAATTGAAAAAATCCAGATAAACAGCGCCAAAAATATTAGGGAAAATCAGCGGAAATAGCAGAAAAATCCCGGCAGACCAAAGAGCCAGTTTACAGAAATTTCAGAGTTTTCGTATTGCTTTCTCCTTTTCCTCACATTATAATAGAAGTGTTATGATTACGGAGCTTGTCCCATGGTTTCAGGTCATAGCGTACAAGGAGGAGAAATATGGAAGAACATAACAACCATTCCAACCGCCCCTCCGGAGGCGGAGATAACAATAAGAACCCGAAGAACCGTCAGAGTATCCTGATGTTTCTGATTATCGCTATGGTGGCGATCCTGTTCTGGAATTACGTGGGAAATATGGGAAACAGCAGTAGCACCATTACCTACAACGAATTCATCCAGATGCTGGACGACGGCAAGGTGGAGAAGGTGGAGATCAGCTCCAGCAGCCTGAAGATCACAGCCAAGGATAAAGACGCTCTGGGCAGACAGCAGACCTATACCACTGGAATTGTGCCGGATTATGAGCTCCAGCAGCGTCTGGAAAAGGCAGGAATCGAGTATTCCGCGCCCATCGAGGACATGAAGGCTCTGATTCTGTCCGCCGTGGTGAATATCATCCTTCCCATCGTGCTGCTCTGGGCAGCCTTCGGCTTTATTATGCGCCGGATGGGCGGAGGCGGCGGTGGTATGATGGGTATGAACGTGGGCAAGAGCAAGGCTAAGGTTTATATCGAAAAAGATACCGGCGTCACCTTTAAGGACGTGGCAGGCGAAGAGGAAGCCAAGGAATCCCTTCAGGAGGTGGTAGACTTCCTGCACAATCCGGGCAAATACGCCAAGATCGGAGCGAAGCTCCCCAAGGGAGCCCTGCTGGTGGGCCCCCCGGGTACCGGAAAGACCCTGCTTGCCAAGGCAGTGGCGGGAGAGGCCCATGTGCCCTTCTTTTCACTGTCCGGTTCCGACTTTGTAGAGATGTTTGTGGGCGTGGGAGCTTCCCGTGTCCGGGATTTGTTCCAGGAAGCGAAGAAGCATTCCCCCTGTATCATTTTCATCGATGAGATCGACGCCATCGGTAAGAGCCGCGACGGCCGACTGGGCGGCGGCAATGACGAGCGCGAGCAGACCCTGAACCAGCTGCTGGCAGAGATGGACGGCTTCGACAGCCACACCGCCTGCCTGGTACTGGGAGCCACGAACCGTCCCGAGGTCCTGGATCCGGCGCTTCTGCGTCCCGGCCGTTTCGACCGCCGTATCATCGTGGACAGACCTGACCTGAAGGGCCGTGTGGATATCCTGAAGGTTCATTCCAAGAATGTAAAGATGGACGAGACCGTAGATCTGGACGCCATCGCCCTGGCCACCAGCGGAGCCGTAGGTTCCGATCTGGCCAATATGATCAACGAGGCAGCCATCCTGGCAGTCAAGAACGGCCGCCAGGCCGTATCCCAGAAAGATCTCTTCGAGTCCGTGGAAGTCGTTCTGGTAGGTAAGGAAAAGAAAGACCGCATCATGAGTAAGGAAGAGCGCCGCATCGTGTCCTATCACGAGGTAGGCCACGCTCTGGTCAGCGCCCTCCAAAAAGACGCCGAGCCCGTCCAGAAAATCACCATCGTACCGAGAACCATGGGTGCCCTGGGCTACGTGATGCAGGTTCCGGAAGAAGAAAAGTACCTGAACACCAAAAAAGAGATCGATGCCATGCTGGTAGGCCTCCTGGCCGGCCGTGCCGCCGAAGAGATCGTTTTCGACACCGTCACCACCGGAGCAGCCAACGACATCGAAAAGGCCACCCGCCTGGCCCGCGCCATGGTCACCCAGTACGGCATGTCCGAGAAGTTTGGTCTCATGGGCCTGGAGGTCCAGGAAAACGAATACCTGAACGGCCGCACTGTCATGAACTGCGGCGACGCTACCGCAGCCGAAGTAGACACTGAAGTCATGAAGATCCTGAAAAAGTCGTACGAGGAAGCCAAGCGTCTCCTCAGCGAGAACCGTGAGGTCATGGACAAGATCGCAGACTTCCTGATTCAGAAAGAGACTATCACCGGCAAAGAGTTCATGAAGATCTTCCGCGAAGCCAAAGGCCTTCCTGACCCTGACGAGGCCGGCGCTCCGACCGAGGCACCGATCGACGAAACACATCAATAAAGCAACACTTTTCAAAGACAGGCCTGTGTTGCAGAATCACCTTCCTAAGCGGACACCTGGTTGGGGCGGGCGTGGAAGGTGATTCTGCGGCGCAGGCCGTCCCTTTCAAAAAGGAGCCCCACCTTTCATGCAATTCAACATCGAAGAAGAACTGAAAAAACTCCCATCCAAACCCGGCGTCTACCTTATGCACGACGAAACCGACGCCATCATCTATGTCGGAAAAGCCATCTCCCTGAAAAACCGCGTCCGCCAGTACTTCCAGTCCAGCCGCAACAAAGGCCCCAAAATCGAGCAGATGGTCACCCACATCGCCCGCTTCGAATACATCATCACCGATTCTGAGCTGGAAGCTCTGGTTCTGGAGTGTAATCTGATCAAAGAGCATCGCCCCAAATACAACACCATGCTCATGGACGACAAAACCTACCCCTACATCAAGGTAACCACCAACGAAGCCTATCCCCGCGTCCTCTTTTCCCGCACCCTGAAAAAAGACAAAGCCCGCTACTACGGCCCCTACACCAGCGCCGGAGCCGTCAAGGATACCATCGAGCTCATCCATAAGCTCTACAAAATTCGCACCTGTCACAGAGTCTTGCCCCGTGACATCGGCAAAGACCGCCCCTGCCTGAACTACCACATCCACCAGTGCGACGCCCCCTGCCAGGGCTACATTTCCCAGGAGGAATATGGGAAAAACATCGCCAAAGTCCTGGATTTCCTGAACGGTAATTACGCTCCGCTGCTAAAAGAGCTGGAAGAGAAAATGAAGGCAGCCTCCGACGCCATGGAATTCGAAAAAGCTATTGAGTACCGGGAACTCTTGAACAGCGTCCGGCAGATCGCCCAGAAACAGAAGATCACCAACAGCGATATGGAAGATAAAGATATCATCGCCATGTCTGCCGACGGCTGGGACGCGGTCGTCCAGGTATTTTTCATCCGGGACGGCCGTCTCATAGGCAGAGACCATTTTTATCTGAAAACTTACGAGGGCGAACCCAAAAGCGCGATTCTGGGCAGCTTCATCAAGCAGTTCTATGCAGGAACCCCTTACATTCCCCGGGAACTGATGCTGGAGTGCGAGATAGAGGATCAGGAACTGATCGAGCAGTGGCTCACCGCCCGCAAGGGCCATCGGGTCTATCTGCGGGTGCCGAAGATTGGAGAAAAGGAAAAGCTGGTGGAACTGGCCAAGAAGAACGCAAGCCTGGTTCTGAGCCAGGATCGGGAGCGTATTAAGCGGGAGGAGGGCCGCACCATCGGAGCCATGAAGGAGATCTCCGATATCCTGGGGATTCCGGGCATCCGACGCATTGAGGCCTTTGATATCTCCAATACCAACGGCTTTGAATCCGTAGGCTCCATGATCGTCTACGACCATGGAAAGCCCAAGCGCAGCGATTACCGAAAGTTCAAAATTCGTACGGTCAAGGGGCCCGACGACTATGCAAGCATGCGTGAGGTGCTGACCCGCCGCTTTTCCCACGGCCTGGAGGAGGGCCGGGAGCTGAAGGAGAAAGACATGCCCGAGGAAATGGGCAGCTTCACCAAGTTCCCGGATTTGCTGATGATGGACGGAGGCCGGGGCCAGGTCAATATCGCTTTGCAGGTGCTGGAGGAACTGGGGCTTGACATCCCGGTCTGCGGCATGGTAAAAGACGATAACCACCGCACCCGCGGCCTCTATTATAATAATATGGAACTGCCCATTGATCGGAACTCAGAGGGCTTCCGGCTGATCACCCGGATTCAGGACGAGGCTCATCGTTTTGCCATCGAGTACCATCGTTCGCTTCGCAGCAAGGAACAGGTACATTCGGTACTGGACGATATCGAAGGCATCGGACCGGCCAGAAGAAAGGCCCTGATGCGTCATTTCCAGTCCCTGGAGGCTATCCGGGAGGCGGACGTGGAGGCTCTGGCAGCCGTGGCAGCCATGAACCGGAGCGCAGCGGAACAGGTATGGAAATTTTTCCACTGAGAGACCGTATTTTTTGCCCGGATGCCTTGTAAGGGCGCGGAGCGGTATGATAAAATAGAAAGAAAACGGTTTATGAAATCCATTCATAAAATCATAAAACAGGAAGCGAGGATACGATATGGGAAGTACACAGACCGTAGATATGGCGTTGATGGTGGAGAAGCTGAATCTGAAGAACCTGACGCCGGATATCGATCTGACGGGAATGAAGCTGGCGTCGCCGGAGATTAACCGACCGGCTCTGCAGCTGGCCGGCTATTTTGCCCATTTTGCAACAGAGCGTGTGCAGATCGTGGGATATGTGGAGTATACCTACCTGCAGAGCCGCAGCGATGAGGAGAAACTGCCCATTTATGAGAAGTTCTTTTCCAGCAATGTTCCCTGCGTGGTGTATACCTCCCGTACGGAGCCGGAGCCTGCGGCCCTGGAGATGGCGAATAAATACAAGGTGCCGGTGTTCTACTCCGAGAAAAAGACTTCGAACTTCATGGCGGCCATCATCGGCTGGCTGAATGTGCAGCTGGCACCCCGGATCTCCATCCACGGCGTGCTGGTAGACGTATACGGCGAGGGCGTGCTGATCATGGGCGAGAGCGGTATCGGAAAGAGTGAGGCAGCCCTGGAGCTGATCAAAAGAGGCCATCGACTGGTCACCGATGACGTGGTGGAGATTCACAAAGTCAGCGACGAGACCCTGGTGGGCCGTTCCCCGGAGATCACCAAGCATTTCATCGAGCTGCGCGGTATCGGTATCGTGGATGTAAAGACCCTGTTCGGTGTGGAGTGTGTCAAGGAGACCCAGCAGATCGACATGGTCATCAAGCTGGAGGACTGGGATAAGGACAAAGAATACGATCGCCTGGGCCTGACCGAGGAGTACACGGAGTTTCTGGGTAATAAAGTGGTCTGCCATTCCCTGCCCATCCGTCCGGGCCGGAATCTGGCCATCATTGTGGAGACCGCAGCAGTCAATAACAGACAGAAGAAGATGGGTTACAATGCGGCCCAGGAGCTGTACCGCCGCGTACAGGAGAGCATGGCGCGCAGAAAATAAGAGAAGGGTAAAAGGGGATTACAGTGATGAAGAAGTATTGTTTTGGGGCAGATATCGGTGGAACCACCGTGAAGCTGGGACTTTTTGACGCAGACGGCATCGTTCTGGACAAGTGGGAGATTCCTACCCATACGGAAAATGAAGGATCCGCTGTTTTGCCGGATATCGCGAAGGCGATTCTGGATAAGATCGAAGAAAAAAAGCTGAACCGGGAGGAGATCGCAGGCGTGGGCGTGGACGTGCCGGGACCGGTGGCCGCGGACGGCAGCGTTCCCCACACAGCGAACCTGGGCTGGGGTTATAAGGCTGTAACAAAAGAGCTTTCCGAGCTTACCGGACTTCCCTGTAAAGCAGGAAACGACGCCAATGTGGCAGCCTTGGGTGAGATGTGGCTGGGCGGCGGTAAGGGCCACCGGGATGTGCTGATGATTACCCTGGGGACCGGCGTGGGCGGCGGTATCGTCATTGACGGTCAGATCCTGACCGGAGCCCACGGAGCAGGCGGCGAGATCGGCCATATCCATGTGAAGGATGGCGAGACAGAGCACTGCGGCTGCGGCAATCAGGGCTGCCTGGAGCAGTATGCTTCAGCTACCGGCATCGCCCGTCTGGAGCGGGAGTGGCTTAAGAAAAGCGACGAACCCTCCGTATTGCGTGACCGTGAAATCAGCGCCAAGTCCGTCTTTGACGCAGTAAAAGAGGACGACGCCCTGGCGAAAAAGATCGCGGAGGAGTTCGGCACCTATCTTGGAAAGGCGGTGGCTTCCATGACAGCGATTCTCGATCCGGAGATCATCGTCATAGGGGGAGGCGTGTCCAAGGCAGGCCCCATTCTGCTGAAGTATGTGCGGAAGGCTTATGAGCCGGTGGCTTTCAAGTCCACCCGGGAGACGGCCTTCGCTCTGGCGGAGCTGGGCAACGACGCGGGCATTTATGGCTGCGCGAAGCTGATTCTGGGCTAGAAGCCGGACGGGCAGGATACATAGGCTTTGTGCAAAGTACAGAAAATATAGCAAAAATTATTGACATTTTTCGACAACAGAAAGTATTGACTTTTGCGGATTCCCGTAGTAGAATCATCTCAACAAAAGATAATACATAAAATACTAATGATAACAAAGGCGTTACCAATTCCCGTGGTAACGCCTTTTTCCTATTTACAGGGCAACAGGCCCTATCTCTCCCTTTTATTTTATTCGACCCTGCGGTTGCGCTCTCCCGGCGCAGCCCGGCAAGTCGAATATACCAAAAATTAAGAAAAAAAGTAATAAAAAAGTCGTCATCCTGTCAGTTAGGGACGGCTTTTTTTGGAAGTCGCTTGCTTTGCACGAACAATTTATTAAAATTTGATTAAAAATGTGGATTGACAAGGATAGTAAGTTATGATATGATTTGCCGAAAGGGTAGAAAAAGTTCATAAGGTCGGCAATATGCCGCACAAAAGATAAGTTCGGACGAAGGTTCGATTAAAAGGGAATTCGGTGAGAATCCGGAGCGATCCCGTCACTGTGATAGTCAGTCTAAAGCAAGATGCCACTGGAAAAGATTCTGGGAAGGCGCTGCGGGCGTTTACGCTTAAGTCAGGAGACCTGCTTATCTTTGATTCAGAGAGAGTTTCTGCGGAAGACAGAAGGATTCTTACTTAAAGGTGGCGCTTTTCCTTGAAAGACAGAAGGGAGCGTGTAGTTTCTAAAGGTAAGTCATGAGTCGGATGCAAATCCGGCTTTTTTTGTGTATGAAAGAGAGCTCCGGAGTTTCTCGACCGTCATGGATGCGCTGACAAGAGAACAAAAACAGTCAACAAAGCAAAAAAAGAAAGGAAACGCCAATGAAAATCGCAAAGAAGTGTATCACCATGTCTCTGGCTGCAGCGCTGCTGCTGTCCGGCTGCGGCGGAAGCGGAAGCAGCTCCGATTCCAGCGCAAGCAACTCTGATAAAAAAGTCCTGAACTTCGGATGTCAGATGTACACCGACGGTATCGTAAACACCGTAACAGATGAGAACGGCGGCTGGAACGCTATGCGTTACGGCATCACCGAGGGCCTGTTCAAGTTCAACGATAATATGGAAGTAGAGCCCTGGCTGGCTGACAGCTATACCGTAAACGACGAGCATACCGAGTGGGTTATCACCCTGAAGGACGGCATCAAGTTCTCTGATGGCTGTGATCTGACGCCGACCAAGGTAAAAGAGTGCTTCGAGTACCTGAAGGAGATGGGACCCAGCGGTTCCGCGAAGCCCCAGAAGTACCTGGAGTTCGAGGCAACCATCATCGCCGATGACGAGGCGAACACTCTGACCATCCAGACTACACAGCCCTACGCGAACCTGCCGGGACAGCTGGCACATCCGACCATGGCCATCGTCGATGTGGCAGATACTGAGAACTTCGACAACGGTACCATCGGTACCGGCCCGTATATGATTAAAACCTTCAACGGTGTAGGCGTAGGCTATGATCTGGCAGCAAACCCGAACTATCGCGAGAAAGTTCCCTATGATGAAGTAAAGCTGATGTATATGGGTGACGCTTCCGCGAAGACTATGGCTCTGCAGAGCGGCCAGGTAGACCTGGTAGAGAACATCACCAACGTATCTGATATCCAGGATTTCAAGGATAACCCGGATTTTACGGTAGATATCGCTTCCGGTGTACGCTGCGGCTTCAGCTGGATGAACTTCGACGGTGTGCTGAGCAACAAGACCCTGCGTCAGGCGATCCTGATGGGTATCGACTATGACACCATCTGTCATTCCAAGACCATCGGAGACCTGTACACACCGGGCTTCTCCGTATTGCCCTCTACCCTGACCTATGGTTATGACAAGCTGAACAACCCGTATCAGTACGATCCGGAAGGCGCTAAGAAGCTCCTGGATGACGCTGGTATCGTAGATACCAATGGAGACGGTATCCGTGAGATCGACGGACAGAACATCAACCTGCACTATGTATCCTATGAGAACCGGCTGCTGAACGACTTCTCCAATGCTCACATCCAGTATCTGGCGGAGATCGGCATCGGCTGCACTGCGGATTACGGCAGCTCCGACGATCAGTGGAGCAAGCTGGCGGCAGGGAACTATGATTTCAATAATAATAACTGGATCACCGTAGGTACCGGCGACCCGTATGCATACATGGCAAACTGGGCTACCGACACTACTTACTGCGGATATTCCAATCCGGAGTATGACGCTCTGTTCGAGGAGCTGAAGAGCGAGATGGATCCGGATAAGCGCGAGGATCTGATTTTCCAGATGCAGCAGATTCTGATTGACGACGCAGCAGTCCTGATTGACGGTTACTACAACTCTTCCATGATTTACTCCAAGAATGTAGGCTATGCTCACATTCACACAGCAGATTACTACTGGCTGACCACTGAGATTACTCCGGCTGAGTAATCGGTAGTTGTGAACCATATAGGCTGCCCCCATCCGGCCCCCATAGAGGTAGGTGGATAGGGGCGGCTTATTTTGTAACAGTACCTGTCACAAAATAGATTTAGGATTCTTATGGAAAAAAGGAGCGAGAATTTTGAATAAAAAGCAGATTTTCCGTCGATTGGCGCAGATTGTTATCGTGCTGATCGGTATCAGTTTTATCACGTTCCTGCTGACTTATCTGTCTCCCGGCGATCCGGTTCGGAATATGTTCTCTGCGACCGGTGTGATGCCCACGGAGGAACTGGTACAGCAGACCCGGGATGAGCTGGGACTTAATGACCCCTTCCTGACACAGTATGCGCGTTGGCTGACCAATTGCCTGCACGGTGATTTCGGTAAATCCTACAGCCTGAATAAGCCTGTGGTCGATCTTCTGGCAGCGAGACTTCTGCCGACCCTGAAGCTGACGCTTATGTCCCTGGTTTTAATGCTGATTATGGCAGTACCCCTGGGAGTGGCTTCCGCCCTGCATAAGGACAGCTTTATCGACTATGTCTGTCGGGCGGTGACCTTTGTGGGCTGCGCCATGCCGAACTTCTGGGTGGGGCTTCTGTTGATGCTGTTACTCTGCGTAAAGATCCAGATTTTCCCAGTTATCGCGTCGGGCGGTGATTTCAAGAGTCTGTTCCTGCCGGCACTGACCCTGGCCATCGCCATGGCGTCCAAGTATACCAGACAGGTGCGTACCGCCGTGCTGGAGGAGTTGAACCAGGACTATGTCATCGGCGCAGAGGCCAGAGGCGTGAAGCGCTCTACCATTATCTGGAAGAATGTATTTCCCAACGCCCTTCTGCCCCTGATTACCATGCTGGGTCTTTCCATCGGAAGTCTGCTTGGCGGTACCAGCGTCGTAGAAGTGATCTTCTCCTACCCGGGCCTGGGTAATCTGGCGGTTACAGCCATCACATCCAGCGACTATAACCTGATTCAGGGCTATGTGCTGTGGATGGCTCTTATTTACATGGTCATCAATCTGATTGTGGATGCATCCTATGTCTATATCGATCCCCGGATGCGCCTGAAGAGGTAAGCATATGAAAAAGACGTTAAAATTTCTTCGTGAACATAAACAGTTTACATTTTTTGCTTTTCTGGCGTTCCTGATCATTCTGGCGGCGATTTTCGCTCCCCTTCTGACCGGCGGCGCGGATCCGCTGAAGGGGTCCCTGACAGATGCACTGGAAGCGCCCAGCAAGGCACATATTTTCGGCACCGACAAGATGGGCCGCGATATCTATACCCGTGTGATCTACGGAGCGCGGGCGTCCCTGACTTCCACCTTCGGCGTGGTTCTTCTGATTTTCCTGGTGGGAAGCGTAATAGGCGTCATCGCCGGTTACTTCGGCGGCGTGGTAGACGCGGTTTTGATGCGTATTGCGGATATGATGCTGGCATTCCCGGGCCTGGTACTGGCGCTGGCTGTAGCCGGTGTCATGGGCGCCAGCATCCGGAACGCTATTATCGCCATCGTAGCGGTTAACTGGACCAAGTATGCCCGTCTGGCGCGAAGCCTGGTGATGAAGATCCGTGACCGTGATTATGTATCCGCAGCCGTGGTAACAGGTTCCAAGACCCCGTACATGCTGCTCCGCTACATGCTGCCCAACGCCCTGCCGACCCTGATCATCACGGCGGCCACTGACGTGGGAGGCATGATGCTGGAGATCGCAGCGCTGTCCTTCTTAGGCTTTGGAGCAAAGCCGCCCACACCGGAGTGGGGCTATATGCTGAACGAGGGCCGTGCCTGTATGCAGTCCGCACCCTGGATGATGCTGTATCCGGGTCTTGCGATCTTTATTGTAGTCGTTGTATTTAACATGCTGGGCGATTCCATTCGGGATATCCTGGATCCGAGATCAGAGTAGGAGGTGGGAACATGCTGAAAATTGATAACGTAACGATTTCTTATAAAAAGGTTCCTGCCGTCCTGGATTTCAGTCTGGATATGAAGCCGGGGCAGATCATCAGTCTGGTGGGCGAGAGCGGCAGCGGTAAGACCACGGTCATTCGTGCGGTGCTGGGTCTTCTGGCAGGCGGAGGAGCCATCACAAAGGGCGACATCCTTTTCGACGGAGAATCCCTGCTTTCCAAGACACCGGAGCAATGGCGATCCTTACGCGGCAGTGATATTTCTATGATTTTCCAGGACAGCGGAGCCATGATGAACCCCACCCGGAAAATCGGATCGGTGTTCACCGAGTACCTGCAGACCCATGAGAAGATTTCCAGGAAGGACGCCTGGGCCAAGGGAGAGGAGATGCTGAGGAAAATGCGTCTGCCAAGCCCGGACAATGTTATGGGTTCCTATCCGTTCCAGCTGTCCGGCGGTATGCGTCAGCGTGTGGGTATCGCCATGGCTATGACCTATCAGCCGCGTCTGCTGCTGGCCGACGAGCCCACTTCCGCACTGGATGTGACCACTCAGGCTCAGATCGTGCGTCAGATGATGGAGCTTCGGGACACCTACGGCACCGGCATCATCGTGGTGACTCATAACCTGGGCGTGGCGGCTTATATGTCGGATTATATCGTAGTGATGAAAAATGGACACATTGAGGATCAGGGCGATCGGGATCATATCCTGCATCATTCTGAGAACGAGTACACCCGCACTCTCTTGAGCGCGGTACCCTCGATGGAAAGAGAACAGGGAGGGGAAAAGGATGTGTGAAAATAACGAAGTAATTCTGGAAGCCAGACATGTGACAAAACGCTTTCCCGCATCCGGCGGACGGACTCTGGTAGCCAATCATGATATCAACCTGAAATTTCAGAAAGGAAAGACCCTGGGACTGGTGGGTGAGTCCGGCTGCGGAAAGTCCACCTTCATGCGCTTTCTGGTATCCCTGGATACGCCGTCTGAGGGCGAGATTCTCTACCGCGGCAGGGATATCACAAAGCTTAGGGGCGAGGAGCTTCGCCAGAGCCGGCAGCATATCCAGATGGTATTTCAGGATCCCACCTCCTCCTTTAATCCGAAAATGCGGATCCGGGACATCGTGTGTGAGCCCCTGCTGAACTTCGGACGAATCACCAAAAAGGAAAAGGACGCGGCCTGCCGCCGTCTGCTGGAAATGGTAGAGCTGCCCGGGGATTTCGCGGATCGATATCCCCACAATATGTCCGGCGGACAGAGACAGCGTGTGGCTATCGCCCGCGCCCTGGCTCTGGAGCCGGAGATCCTGATTCTCGACGAGGCCACCTCGGCCCTGGACGTGTCCGTGCAGAAGACCATCATTGAGCTGATCGTGAAACTCCAGAGGGAGAAGAATATTACCATCGGTTTTATCTGCCATGATATTTCTCTGATTCAGTCCTGCGCCGACCAGGTGGCAGTCATGTATCTTGGCAATGTGGTGGAGGTCCTTCCGGCAAAGGATTTGGCGAAGAATGCGAAGCATCCCTATACGAAAGCGCTGATTGGTTCCATTTTCGATATCAGTATGGATTTTTCCAAGCCCATCGAGAGCATCGAGGGCGAGGCACCCAGCCCCCTGGATGTGCCTGCGGGATGCCCCTTCCGGGGACGCTGCCCCAAAGCAACTACGCGCTGCGCAGCGGAACAGCCGAAGCTTCGGACGGTAGAAGCGGGTCATGAGGTGGCCTGCCATCTGCTGGATGAGGAGGGCAAAAATAAAACCGGGGCATCAGCGCTTACCGGCAGGATATAGAGAAGGAACTGACGGCTTATGAAAGAACACACACTTACCAGTGGAAGTATCAGTAAAGGACTCTTGTATTTTGTGCTGCCCATCATCGCGGGCAGCCTGGTACAGCAGTTATATGTGACCGTGGACGCCATCGTGGTGGGACAGTTCACCGGACAGCTGGGACTGGCGGCCATCGACTCCGTCCATACCCTGTTCAAATTTCCGATTAATTTTATGAATGGTCTGGCCTCCGGCGCCACGATCCTGATTTCCCGCTGCTTTGGCTCCGGGGATGAGAAGGAGATGCACTGCTCCATCCGGACAGCCTGTACCGTGGCTGTGCTGCTGGGTATCGTCTGCTCCATTGGCGGGGTGCTTCTGACGCCGGGAATGCTGAACCTGCTGGCCGTGCCTGCAGAGGTCTATGGAAGGTCCGCAGCCTATACCCGGATCTATTTCGCAGGTATCTGGTCCATGGTGCTCTACAATATGGCGGCGGGTGTGCTCCGTGCCAACGGGGATTCCAAGCGGCCCCTGTATGTGCTGCTTTGCTGCACAGTGGTTAATATTGTAGGCGACCTGCTGCTGGTGGGCGTGCTGCATCTGGGCGTATCCGGAGCGGCTTTGGCTACGGTGGCGTCTCAGATCGTCAGCGTGGTGATTACCTTTGGAATGCTCCGGAAAAAGCTGCATGTGGAAAAAGGTGAGAAGCCTTTGTGGTGGCCTCATTTCTGCGCGGAACATATGTCGCAGATGCTACGGCTTGGTATGCCGCTGGCCCTGCAGTCCATGCTGTTCCCCATCGCGAATACCATCGTGCAGGCGGGCGTCAATACTATGGGTACCAGTCAGATCGCGGCCTGGGGTATCTGTGATAAGCTGAATATGATCATCTGGCTCATGTCGGACTCCATGGGACCGGTACTGACCACCTTTACAGCCCAGAATCTGGGCGCGAAGAATCATCACCGCATCAAGGCCGGTGTCGCTGCCGGAACGATGATGTCTGTGGGCGTGGTAGCCCTCATCAGTGTGGTGCTGTTCGTGGGAGCGGGCTTTCTAACGCCCTGGTTCGTGTCCGCGAAGGACGCGTCTGTATTGGCTCCGCTGGTAAGCACCTATGCCCGGATGATGGCTCCCTTCTTCATCTTTTACGCCATCGCCGAGGCCCTGTCGGGAGCCTGCTGCGGCACCGGCGATACCCTGAAGCCCATGATGACCACGTTGGCATTCATCTGTATGCTTCGTGTGCTTGGCATCCTGTTTGTGTTGCCGTCCTATGAGTCTATGGAGTGTATCGTAGGAATCTACATCGCCTCCTGGATCGCGGCGGGCGTGGCTTTCCTGGTACTCTGGGGCTGGGATTTGAGAAAGGTTTTGAAAAAATAGAGTAAGTGTGCAGACGCCCCGACGAATCATCGGGGCGTTTTTATTTCAGTTGTGTTCCCTGCATATTATTGCTATAATAAAAATAATACGCAAGAAAATACGAATCAAAGGACGATTGAAATATATGAAAAAGCTTACGAAAGAAAACTGGCTGGAGCTGGCCTTTTTCGCCTTTATCCTGCTGATCTGGCTGGCCTGGGCCTGGATCCTGCCCTTCAACGAGGGACCGGACGAGTACATGCGCTCCCGCATCGTGGACTATATCGTGGAATATGGCAAGCTGCCCACGGGCTATCAGCAGGAGATTATGGATTATTCCTGGGGCTTCACCTATGGCTTTCGGCCCATTTTGCCCCAGATGGTGGAGGCGGTCTTTGTGCGCGTGGCCATGATCTGGACGAAGGACGCCTTTTCCCTGATTTTTGCGGGGCGGCTAGTGAGCGTGGTCTGCGGCATGATTTTCGCAGGCTTCGTCCGGGCCATTTCCAAAAAGCTTTTTGACCGGACGGATACTCAGTGGCTGTTTACCCTGCTTACGGTCTGCCTGCCCCAGGCCTGCTTCCTGTTCACCTATCTGAACTGTGACTCCATGGCTCTGATGGCGTCGGCCATGATTTTATGGTATCTGATCCGTGGCATGGAAGAGCGGTTCCCGTTCAAAAACTGTGTGTGGATTGCGGTATCCTGCGCCATCTGCGCCCTGTCTTATTATAATGCCTACGGCTTCCTGATCACGGCTGCCCTCATTTACCTGGGCTGTTATCTGGAATGGAGCCGGGAGGCGGCGGATCCGGAGCAGAGAAAGGAGATTTGGAAGTCCTTCTGGAAAAAAGGCCTTCTGATTCTGGGGATCGTGCTGATTCTGGCAGGCTGGTGGTTCGTTCGGAATTATTTTCTCTATGATGGGGATATTCTGGGACTGAAGACCCAGGATCAGTATGCGGAGCACTATGCCATGGACATTCTGAAGCCGTCCAACCGACGGACCTATCAGAACCAGGGGTATTCCATGGTCTATATGCTGTTCCGTTCCGACTGGGCCGCGTCGGTACTGAAGAGCTTCATCGGCGTGCTGGGGCCGCTGTGGTACGCCCTGCGCTGGTGGATGTATGTGGGCTACGCCCTGTTGTTTATCGCCGGAATCCTGGGTATGCTGCTCGAGTGCGCGGCAAAATTCCGCGGTCGGAAGAAGGGCGTCAGTGTGAATCCGGAGCGGCTGTTCTGGCATCTGGGCCTGCTGGTGGCCATTCTGGTGCCGAACGTGCTGAACTTCTGGTACTCCTACGCCACAGACTACCAGCCCCAGGGCCGCTACAGTATGCCCATGCTGATTCCCTTCATGTACTATATGGCCCGTGGCCTGCATTTCTGGGTAAAATGGTTGGAACAGCGGATCGGAGCAGCACTTCGCCGTGCCCTGTCCGTCCTGGTGGCAATGGTATGCCTCTGGATCGCAGGCTGCGCCCTGTTTTGTGTAGTCAAAATCATGTGGCCCGCCTACAAAGATGTGGAAGACAAATCCGTGGTAAAAGTCTACACCATGGAAGAACTTTATGGAGATGACTGGGAAGAGAAGATGAACAATTAAAATAAAAAGCCCCTGAAAAGGGAGGATGCCAGGCAGCTGCTCTGCCTGGCATTTATTATGAAAAAGTTTATTCAAAAAATAAAGAAATTGTCATTTTGAGGTATTGCTCTTTTTATTTATCTTATGATGCTATTATATGGACCGAAAATGAATTCGGTATGAGCGCTAATTGAACGATTTTTAAAAGAAACATGAACAAATTATGAACGCACCACGCATTCCGGGCGGTATGAGCGCGGAAAGGTGAGAGACCAGAATCCTGAGTCCGTCTTTTTGTTAAAAATCTAAAAATTATATAAAAATTCCAAAAAAATTTTTATATAATCTTAACATTGACAGTTTCTGGAATCCATGATTATAATATTACTCATATCAAAGGAGATTTGAACGCGGAACTACCGCTGTTCAGGTCTCCTTTTTTTATTTATATTACTGTTCTGCAGGGAATGTATTACAACTCCGGAGCCCTCCAGGATAATATGAAGAAGAGGAGGAAATATTATGACCCAGGAAATTTTATCTGCTATTGACGGTCAGCTTTTCGCCGTCTGGTTCCTCATAGGAGCCGCACTGGTATTCTGGATGCAGGCAGGCTTTGCCATGGTGGAGGCTGGTTTTACCAGAGCGAAAAACACCGGTAATATCCTGATGAAAAATCTCATGGACTTCTGTATCGGCACTGTAGTATTCATTCTGATTGGATTCGGACTGTTGCTGGGTGAAGATGTAGCAGGTTTTATCGGTAAACCCGGTTTTGATATTTTTACCGCTTATGAAAATTTTGATTATTCCAACTTTGTATTCAACCTGGTATTCTGCGCCACCACGGCAACCATCGTATCCGGCGCCATGGCAGAGCGTACCAAGTTCCTGTCCTATTGTGTATACTCCGCTATCATTTCCGCGCTGGTGTACCCTATAGAGGCACACTGGATCTGGGGTGGTGGCTGGCTTTCCCAGCTTGGCTTCCATGATTTCGCAGGCTCCTGTGCCATTCATATGGTCGGTGGACTCAGCGCATTGATTGGCGCGAAAATTCTCGGACCCCGTATCGGAAAGTTTGTAAAAGACAAAGAAGGCAAGATTACAAAGGTAAACGCGTTCCCCGGACACAATCTGCCCCTTGGCTGCCTTGGCTGCTTCATCCTGTGGCTGGGCTGGTACGGATTCAACGGCGCTGCCTGCACCAGTGTAGAGCAGCTGGGAAGCGTATTTCTGACCACAACCGTCGCTCCTGCGGTAGCAACCGTTGTATGTATGGTATTTACCTGGGTTCGTTACGGTAAGCCCGATGTATCCATGTGTCTGAACGCTTCGCTGGCAGGTCTGGTAGCTATCACAGCTCCCTGTGATGTGACCGATTGCTTCGGTGCCATCGTCATCGGCGCGGTAGCCGGCGTTCTGGTTGTATTTGGTGTATGGTTTCTGGATTATATACTTCGCATAGACGATCCCGTTGGCGCGGTAGCTGTTCATTTCATGAATGGTATGTGGGGAACCATTGCAGTTGGTCTTTTCGCTACCACAAACGCTCCGGGAAATGATACCCTGACCGGTCTCTTCTACGGCGGCGGTTTCACCCTTCTTGGAAAACAGCTTCTGGGCATGGTGAGCGTCCTGGCCTGGACTGCAGTGACTATGACGATTTTCTTCTTTATCATTAAAGCTGTCTTTGGACTTCGTGTAAGTGAGGAAGAGGAAATCGTGGGTCTGGACTCCTGCGAGCACGGACTTCCCTCCGCTTACGCAGGCTTCAGTATCATGGATATCTCCAACACCATGACCATGGAGGTTAACGAGAATACGAACCTGGGCGTGGACGAGTACGAGGCGGCATCCGAGGCTCAGAAGAACGCGGCTGTTAAGGTGGTACAGACGCCGGTATCCGCAACTGGTATTTACAAGGTATCCATCATCGCCAAGCTGTCCCGGTATGACCAGTTGAAGAAGGCCATGAATGATATCGGCGTCACCGGCATGACCGTGACTCAGGTTATGGGCTGTGGCATCCAGAAGGGCGCAGGCGAGAAATACCGTGGCGTCGAGATGGACGCGACCCTGCTTCCCAAGGTCAAGGTGGAAGTTATTGTTGGCAGTATTCCGGTGGATACCGTCATCGAAGCAGCCAAGAAGGCCCTGTATACCGGACACATCGGAGATGGCAAGATCTTTGTATACAATGTGGATAAGGTGGTCAAGGTCCGCACCGGTGAGGTGGACATGGACGCCCTGCAGGATGTAGAGTAAGAGAAATCTGAATTAATAGAGCCAATAGAATCAATGGAACCGTCCCGGCGGACGAAGCTTCTTTTCACGCAGATATCGGCGCAGCCAGCCGAAAGCGCCTGGAAAAGTATCTTCGCCTGTCCGGGGCGGTTTTATGTTATACTAGGGGCAATTATATAAGAAAGGTTTCTGTTCCAAATGATAAAGGAAGACTTAATTTACGAAATTCTGTCCGTAGTGGAAGAGATTCCGGAGGGCCGGGTCGCCTCCTACGGCCAGATCGCCCGCCTCATCGGCCGGGATAAAAATTCCCGTCTGGTGGGAAAGGTGTTAAGCATGGCTGAGTATTATGGCAGGTACCCCTGCCACCGGGTGGTGAACCACGCCGGGCGAACAGCTCCGGGCTGGAGGGAGCAGAGACTCCTTCTGGAGGACGAGGGAGTGGAGTTCCGGAAAAACGGGTGTGTGGATATGAAACGGTTTCAGTGGAATGCGTGATTTTACACAAACTTAACAAAACCTGCGATTGTCCTTTACCTCTCCTTGATAAGGTGATAACAGAATCAAAAGATAAAATTAACCTTGAAAAGTTATCATGTATGTAATATCAGGAGGGAGTACAATATGCAACATGTAGAAATGCTGTTTCGTTTTATCGGCGGCCTGGGTATGTTCCTGTACGGCATGAATGTCATGGCGGACGGACTGCAGAAATCTGCAGGTAATAAGATGAAACATTTACTGGAGTTTCTGACCAGGAACCGTCTGATGGGAATTCTGGTGGGAGCCGGAGTGACTGCTATCATTCAGAGCAGCTCGGCTACTACGGTTATGGTAGTCGGTTTTGTAAACGCAGGGCTCATGAATCTGACTCAGGCCGTAGGCGTCATCATGGGCGCCAATATCGGTACCACGGTGACAGCCTGGCTGGTGTCCATGAGCGAATGGGGGGCATTTCTGAAGCCGGAGTTTTTCGCACCGCTTCTGATTGGTATCGGCGCCTTCATGATGCTGTTTTCCAAAAAGGAAAAAATCGTGGATGTGAGCGAAATCCTGGTCGGTTTCGGCGTTTTGTTCATCGGATTGAATTTCATGTCCGGCGCGATTACCCCTTATCGGGACGCGCCGATTTTCTCTGAGGCCTTCCGGGTATTGGGCCGGAATCCGATCTTAGGCATGCTGGCCGGTCTGGCGGTTACGGCTCTGATTCAGAGCTCTTCCGCGTCGGTGGGTATTCTGCAGACGCTGGCGGCCAACGGCCTGGTCAACTGGAGCTCGGCGGTATTTATTACCCTGGGACAGAATATCGGTACCTGTGTAACTGCGCTGCTGTCCAGTCTGGGAGCCCACAAAACTGCCAAGCGGGCGGCGGTGATCCATTTACTTTTTAATGCCATCGGCGCAGTTGTATTCGGCCTTCTGATGTTCGTGGTCTTTACCGTCAACAGAGCCTGGGCTTCTTCAGAAATCAACAGTGTGGGAATTTCCATGTTCCATACCTTCTTTAATATTACGAACACCCTTCTTCTCTATCCCTTCGGCAATCTTCTGGTAAAGCTGTCCGGAATGATTGTGAAGGACGACGGGGAGGAGGAGCAGGCGGAGGAGGCCTTCGAGCTTCCCCATATTGAATCCCGCTTTCTGGAGACTCCGTCCTTTGCGGTGGAAGGAGCCCTGAAGGAAACCGTCCGCATGGGCGAACTGGCGATTGCTCACGTGGAGCTTGTATTTGACGCCATTCGGACCGGCAGCCAGAAACGGGTTGACAAGGCGGTCCGCTTAGAGCAGAATATGAATGAATACGAGAAAAAAATGACGGAATACCTGGCACAGATCAGTAAGGGTTCCCTGACGGATCATCAGCGTCTGATCATCAATGATCTGTTCTACACTGTCAGCGATCTGGAGCGGATCAGCGACCACTGCGATAATCTGGCGGAGCTGACCCAAACCATGATCAGCGACGGCCTGCATTTCTCCATGGAGGCCATGCAGGGCTTTGAGGAGATCGCAGGTCTGACCGTGGACGCGGTGAAGGCGGCGGTGCTGGCCCGGGAGACCGAGAAAATGGCCTACGTGCAGCAGGTGGTTCAGATTGAGGACGAGATCGACGATCTGGAGGAGGATCTCAGAACCCAGCATATCAACAGGCTGGCGCACAATGAATGTTCCGCAGCCCGGGGCGTCATTTTCCTGGATATGCTCAGCAATATTGAACGGATTTCGGATCATGCAAACAATGTGGTAGGCTACGTGGCAGACGAGAAAGAAGGATAAGCGTGAAAAAGAAGGTTCTGGTAGGCTATATTATTGCGGCAATGATTGCGTTAGTCGCGTTTGAATACGCATTTTGGACAAATGGTTTCAGCTATCTGGAGCATCAGAGCGAGAAAAGCTACCTGACCCAGGCGGAAATGCTGCGGGATTTGTTCCAGGCAGAGGATGTGGCCGGGGAAAACGGCTATGAGCAGTTTGCGGAGAATTACGCGAAAGCCTACAATATCCGGATCACCATTATAGATTCCGAAGGCAACGTGCTGGGAGAGTCCCAGGGCGCCAGCGATCTGATGAGCAATCATCTGAACCGGGAAGAGGTGCAGAAGGCCCTGGAGGGGCAGAGCAACAGTCTGATCCGGAAATCAGATACCTTTGATGTGGACTACTGCTACTGCGCGGTGCCGGTGGACTGCGGCGATTTTCACGGCGTCATGCGTGTGGCCCTGCCTTTAAGTGAACTGAAAAATATGGATAATGAATTTGTCCGTTCCACGGTTCTGGTAACCCTGGTGCTTCTGGTTGTGGTATTTTTCCTGGGCGCTTATTTCCGGAAATATGTGCAGGCCATGAAGAAGGTGGAAAATATGCGGCGGGAATTCGTGTCCAATGTGACCCATGAGCTGAAGACGCCGCTGACCTCTATCCGGGGCTTTGTGGAAACCCTGAAGGACGGAGCCATTGAGGATCCGAAGATGGCCCACAGATTTCTGGATATCATTGATATTGAGACAGAGCGGCTGAGCCATCTCATCAGCGATACTCTGCTGTTGTCCGAGATTGAGAGCAAGCAGGACGCCAACCGGGAGCCCTGCGACGTCAACGCAGTGATCGCCGAGGTGGTGGAGCTTCTGCAGCCCAAGGTCAGGGAGCATGTCCGCCTGATTTTCCAGCCGGATCCGACGCTGAAGCCCTATAACTGCAACCGGGACCGGCTCAAGCAGCTGCTGATCAATCTGGTGGACAACGGCCTGAAGGCTACAGAATTCGGCGCCGTTACTGTTAGGTGCCGCACCATGGGAAATGAACTGGTGCTGGAAATCTCGGATACGGGTATCGGAATGGAGGAGGAGCAGCTGGAGCGGATTTTCGAACGCTTCTACCGGGTAGACAAGGGACGCTCCAAGGCCCAGGGCGGTACCGGACTGGGACTGTCCATTGTAAAGCATATTGTAGAGTTGTATCACGGAACCGTTCATGTGACCAGCAAACCGGGCGTAGGTACAGAATTTACAGTGAAGCTGCCGTATTAAAAAGAGTATAGAAATTTTTGCAGACACGGAAGCATTGCAGAGGAGATATCATGGCAAAAAAAGTCATATTAACGATAGACGATGAGGAACATATCTTAGATCTGTTGGAGTACAATCTGGAAAAAAATGGATACGAAGTTCTACGGGCAGAGACCGGAGAAAAGGGACTGGCGATTCTGAAAACCATGCAGGTGGATCTGGTACTGCTGGATTATATGCTGCCCGGCATGGACGGGATTGAGGTGCTGAAAAATCTGCGGGCAGACAAAAACCTGTCCGCCATGCCGGTGATTATGCTGACCGCAAAGGGCGAGGAAATTGACAAGGTCCTGGGACTGGAGATGGGCGCCGACGATTATATCAGCAAGCCCTTCGGCATCCGTGAGCTGCTGGCCCGGGTGAAGGCCCTGCTTCGCAGAAGCTCCCTGGAAAAAATCGAGTCGGAACCGGAGGATAAGATCACAGCGGGAGACCTGATCATCAACAATACCTCCCGGGAGGTTTATATGGAAGGAAAGCCGGTATTCCTGTCTCTGAAGGAATTTGAGCTTCTCTACCTTCTGGCTAGCCACCGCAATCGGGTATTTACCCGGGAGCAGCTTCTGGAGCTGATCTGGGGCTATGAATATTCAGGAGAAACCCGGACCGTAGACGTCCATGTGCGGAATCTCCGCAAGAAGATCGAAAAGGATCCGGATCACCCCCAGTATATTCAGACCGTGCGCGGTATGGGTTACAAGTTCGTCTAATCATTTGAAAACGAATTGCAAAAGAATATAGGAAATAACGGCCCTGCGGCATTCCCTGTCGCGGAGGCCGTTTTTATGTAATAGGAAACCCCTATTACATAAAAAATATTATCGCACTCGGCGCAGTGGTAGATGGTTGCTAATGCAACCGCGCCTCGGCGCGAGAATGTGCCAGTGGCACATTCTTTTTTACGAAAAACCCTTACACCCTCTTTACAGACACTTTACGAAACCTGGCTTTTGCCCTTTACATTGGCAGATTAAGATATAAATCACAGGGCGGACAAGAGAAATCAAACGCCCTGGAGAAGAAAAGAGAGAAGAGGCCGGAAACGTTCACCCGGCGAAAAGGAGAAAACATTATGAAAAAGAAAACAGTTAGCTTATTGATGACCATGGCACTTACAGCGGCAATGCTGGCAGGCTGCGGAAGCTCTGAGACCGCAGATACCACAGCAGCTGCGGATACTGCGGCAGCGGCAGATACAGCAACAGCAGATTTTGACACCGAAGAGGATATCTCCGTATATTCCCGTGAGGACGGTTCCGGAACCAGAGGCGCATTCATCGAGCTGTTCGGTGTAGAAGAGAAGGACGCCAACGGAGAAAAGATTGACAACACCACGGAGGACGCAACCATCACCAACAATACCTCCGTTATGATGACCGGCGTGGCAGGCGATGATTACGCAATCGGATACGTATCCTTAGGTTCCCTGAATGATACCGTAAAGGCACTGAAGATTGACGGCGTAGAGCCGACCGTAGAAAATATCAAGAGCGACAGCTACAAGGTATACAGACCCTTCAATATCGCGACCAAGGGCGAAGTAAGCGAGGCTGCGCAGGATTTCATCGATTATATCCTGAGCGCAGAGGGACAGCAGATTGTAAGCGATGAGGGATACATCACCATTGATGACGCGGCTCCGGCATTCGCAGGCGGCAAGGCAAGCGGCAGCGTGACAGTAGCGGGTTCTTCCTCCGTATCTCCGGTGATGGAGAAGCTGGCAGAGGCTTATATGAAGCTGAATGGCAACGTAAAGATTGAGATACAGACCAGTGATTCTACTACAGGTATGACCTCCGCTATCGACGGCGTATGCGACATCGGAATGGCTTCCAGAGAGCTGAAGGACACAGAGGCTGATAAGCTTACCGCAACGGTTATCGCACAGGATGGTATCGCGGTAGTTGTGAATAACAACAACCCCATCGACAACCTGACCAAAGACCAGGTAAAGAGCATTTATGTAGGCGAGACTACTTCCTGGAGCGAGGTAGAGTAAGCAAAAGAGGGCAAATGATATGAAACAGGCGGCTTGGAAAGCGCGTATCAAGGAAGTATTTATGCAGGCGGTGTTCTTCATAGCCGCCTGCACCTCTATCCTGGCAGTAATACTCATTTGTGTATTTTTATTTGCCAACGGACTTCCGGCCATCGGAAAAATCGGGCCGATGGAGTTCCTGTTGGGAACCAGATGGAAACCGGGCAACAACATTTTCGGAATCCTGCCCTTTATCCTGGGCAGCATCTACGTGACAGCGGGAGCAATTCTCATCGGAGTTCCCATCGGAATCCTGACCTCGATTTTCATGGCGTACTACTGCCCGAAGAAAATCTACCGTCCCCTGAAGGCAGCCACCGAGCTGCTGGCCGGAATCCCGTCAGTCGTGTACGGCTTTTTCGGCATGATGGTTCTGGTTCCCCTGCTCCGGCAGATTCCCCATTGCAAGGGAAATGTCATGCTGACCGCATGCATTCTTCTGGGTATCATGATTCTGCCAACCATCATCGGAACCACGGAAACAGCTCTTCGGAGCGTACCGGCCATGTACCATGAGGGAGCATTGGCACTGGGAGCAACCAAGGAGCGGAGCGTATTTACGGTTATCGTACCGGCGGCAAAATCCGGTGTGCTGACCGGAATTGTACTGGGAATCGGCCGGGCCATCGGCGAGACCATGGCAGTTATCATGGTAGCCGGAAATCAGACCAAGATGCCGGAGAGCCTGTTTAAGGGCGTCCGTACCATGACGGCCAATATCGTCATCGAGATGGGCTACGCCACAGACCTGCACCGGGAGGCTCTGATTGCCACAGCGGTTGTGCTCTTTGTATTTATTCTGATTATCAACGTAAGCGTATCACTGTTAAGGAGGGGCGGAAATGGAAGCAATTAATAAGCAGACGGCAGGCGATAAGCTCCATGCCCTGCAAAAGCATCCGGGTTCCCTGATTCTGTTCCTGCTGGTAGTGCTGGCAGCATGCGTGACCTTTGCCGTACTGATTTTCCTGATAGCCTACATTCTGATTCGGGGCGTACCCTATCTGACTCCGGAGCTGTTCTCCCTGCATTACACCTCGGATAACGTATCCCTGATGCCGGCCCTGTTCAACACCATCGAAATGATTTTCCTGGCGCTGATTCTGGCGGTTCCCGTGGGTATCTTTTCTGCCATTTATCTGGTGGAATACGCGAAAAAAGGAAATAAATTCGTGGGTATCGTCCGGGTAACCGCAGAGACACTGTCCGGTATCCCATCCATCGTATACGGCCTTTTCGGCATGCTGTTCTTTGTAACTAAGCTGAAATGGGGTTATTCCATGCTGGCCGGAGCCTTCACTCTGGCGATCATGATTCTTCCTCTGATTATGCGGACCACGGAGGAAGCGTTGATTGCCGTACCGGATTCCTACCGGGAGGGAAGCTTCGGACTGGGAGCCGGAAAGCTCCGGACCGTCTTTCAGGTGGTACTGCCCAGCGCGATTCCGGGTATCCTGGCAGGTGTGATCCTGGGAATCGGCCGTATCGTGGGCGAGACGGCGGCGCTGATGTATACCTCCGGAACGGTGGCCAAGTATGCGGGAGCCATGGAATCCGGACGGACCCTGGCTTTACATATGTACGTGCTGACCAGCGAGGCCCTTCATGTGGATCAGGCCTCTGCCACAGCCGTAGTGCTGCTGGTAATTGTCATCGGAATTAACGCGTTTTCAGGCTTTATTGCAAAGAAGCTGGCGAAGAAGACAGGAGAATAGAAATGGGTATTATGAAGATTGAACATCTGGATCTGTTCTACGGGGATTTTCAGGCGCTCAAAAATGTAAATATGGAGATTGAGAAAAATGAGATTACCGCATTTATCGGCCCCTCCGGCTGCGGCAAATCCACCTTCCTCAAATCCCTGAACCGTATGAATGATATGGTGGCCGGCTGTAAGATTACCGGAAAGGTAACCTTAAACGGACAGGACATCTACAAGGGAATGGACGTGAATGACCTGCGCCGGAGAGTGGGCATGGTATTTCAGAAGCCGAATCCGTTTCCCATGAGTATCTATGACAATATTGCCTATGGTCCCCGGACCCACGGAATCCGGAATAAAGCGAAGCTGGACGAAATCGTAGAGGAATCCCTGCGGAACGCAGCCATCTGGGACGAGACTAAGGATCGTCTGAAAAAGAGCGCCCTGGGTATGTCCGGCGGACAACAGCAGCGTCTCTGTATCGCCAGGGCTCTGGCCGTGAAGCCGGAGATTCTGCTGATGGACGAGCCGACCTCCGCGCTGGATCCGATTTCCACCTCTAAGATCGAGGACCTGTGTATGGAACTGAAGAAGAGCTTTACGATCGTGATGGTAACCCACAACATGCAGCAGGCGGCGCGTATCTCTGACAAGACGGCATTCTTCCTGCTGGGTGAGGTGATTGAGTACGGCAACACGGATCAGATCTTCTCCATGCCGAAGGATACCCGTACCGAAAACTATATTTCAGGAAGGTTTGGTTGATGTTATGAGAGATTTTTATGAAGAACAGCTGAATGAGCTGCATACACAGATGATCGCCATGGGCGGTCTGTGCGAAAAGGCCATTTCTAATGCTACAAAGGCGCTGACAGACGGCGATTTGCAGCTGGCAGAGGAAATTATGAAGAATGACGCCATCATCAACCGTCAGGAGCGTGACATTGAGAGTCTCTGTATGAAGCTGATTCTCCATCAGCAGCCGGTGGCAGGGGATCTCCGCCGAGTTTCCGCGGCCCTGAAAATGGTGACGGATATGGAACGTATCGGCGACCAGGCGGCAGATATCGCGGATATTGTCCTTGATATGAATGAGAAGCTTCCGGATAAGTTTCTCCATGTGTGCAAGATGGGCGTGGCAGCCATGAAAATGGTCACAGACAGCGTCAACGCTTACGTGGACGGAGATCTGGAGCTGGCCCGCCATGTCATCCGGGATGATGATATTGTGGACGGACTGTTTTTAAAGGTAAGAGGGGAAATCCTGGACGCCATCCGTGACGGCAGCAGCAAGGGCGAGGAGGTGCTTGATCTGTTCATGATCACCAAGTATTATGAGCGGATCGGCGACCACGCCACGAACATTGCGGAGTGGGTAGAGTACTCCATAACCGGCGAGCGATCGAATGAGAATTAAGCGGAAAAACAAACAAAAAGATGAGACGTGTTATGGTAACGGCTTTAAATCGTGCCATAACACGTCTTTTTAAGTTCAAAAGGAAACAGTGTTTTCTTTTAACTCTCTTAATAATGTATCAAATAGGACTTTGAATTGCAGAAAATTAGGAGTAAAATAATTGAACTGGTATGATTTTTGCATGGATCTTGGTAGGAACTATATCAGATTATTTCTTGTAGACAATGGAGGATTTATGAGGAATGAAAAAGAAGCAACAAAAATGAAAATTGAAAAAGGAATTATGAGAGTATCACTTGTCGCAAGTATTCTTGTGGCTGTGGCAGAAGGAATCATGGCATATTATCTGCATTCTAAGACAATTCTGATGGATTGTGTGTTTGCATGCTTTGATTTATTGATGATGTGTCCGTTGCTTGCGCTGATACCGTATTTGTATAAACCGGTTTCAGAAGAAAGACCGTATGGGTTTGCACAGGTAGAATCGTTGTTTGTGTGCATTAAATATGGAGTTTTGTTCGCAGTCATTATAAATTTGATTTGGGAAAATGTCAAAGTGATAATAGCAGGCGGACATATCATTAATGCAGGTGTAGTAGTGGTTTTCGAGTTTATTCTGAGTGTATTCAGTGTCTTTATTTTTTTACTGCTGAGGCACTTCAGTGAAAAGTATTCCTCTATGATTATCAAGTCGGAATTATATATGTGGAAAGTAGATATTATCAGCACCTGCAGTATATTATGTGCGTTTGCGGCACAGTTGGTTCTGGTAAATACGCAGGCCGGATTTATCATTCCTTACATAGATTCGGGTGTGGCAATTACGATAGCTGTCTTTATGTTGAAAGAACCATTGGTGGAAATCAAAAGGAACCTGAAGGAATTAATTCTTTTTGCTCCGAAAGAAGAGGTTATGGAAGAAATTCGCATGGCAGTGGAAAAAGCCATGGCTGATTTCAGTTATCAGCTGGCTTTTCTGGATGTGATTCAGACCGGACGGAAAACCTGGGTGGAAATTTATGTGAAAGGAAAAGATGATATCATCTGTGTCCACGATTTTAAGATGATAAGAAAAAAGGTATTGGAAAGCCTGAATAAGAAGTTTGACCAGATTTATGTGGAGGTCATTCCGGAACTGGAAAAATCGGAGCAGACAGTATGAGGGAGCGAGAAAAAATGGACAAGAAAGCGATAAGAGAATGTGTGGAGAACTATGTAAATGGAATATGGAAAGAAATGTGGAATATCAGCGAGTACATTTTTCAAAATCCGGAAGTCGGGATGAAGGAATATAAAGCAGCTGCAGTGCAGTGTGAATTTCTGGGAAAAGAGGGATTTTGTGTGGAGCGCAGTGCAGGAAATCTGGATACGGCATTTATAGGAAATTATCAGAGGGGAGAAGGCCCCTGTATTGCATTATTCAGTGAATATGATTGTCTGCCGGATGGTCTGGAGCATGCCTGTGGGCATAATTTGATAGCTGCAGCAACGATGGGCGCTGCAGCCGCGGCAAAGAGAACCATGGAAGAAATGGATATTCGGGGTAAGCTGATGATTGTAGGAGCGCCGGATGAAGAATTTACCGGTGGAAAGATCACGTTGCTGAAAAAAGGTTGCCTGGATCAAGTAGATGCAGCTATGGCAGTGCATCCGACCTCTGCCATGTCGAGGGTGGCAGGCGGAAATTATGCTTATTTAACCTATCAGTGTGAATACATAGGAAAATCGGCTCATAGCGGCAGCAGACCCTGGGAGGGGATCAATGCTCAGGATGCGGCGCTGCTCTTTTTCAGCGCCCTGGGATGTGCGAGACAGATGCTTCGCGACGGCGTTCGGATAAATGCTTATGTAAAGGATGGAATGCAGCATGAAGGAACCATTTCTGCGTATGCAAAGCTGGGTTGTGATATTTCAGCTCCTGACATTTTTATGCTGGAAGAAGCAGCAAAACGAATAGAACAATGTTTTAAATGTGGGGCTGTGGGAACCGGATGTGAATTGAGGTTTGAGCGGAAGGAAAGTTCAAAAAACAGGATTCCGAATGGAGTAATCGGTGAGGTATTCAGAGAAAACTGTCTGGCGTGGGGAGAACCTATGATGGAAGGAATGCCGGATGATACAGGCGGAGAAGATCTGGGAGATGTAAGTCATGTAATTCCGGCGATTAATCCGCATTTGACAGTGCTGCCAGAACGTAAGATCTCATTGCACACACCGGAATTCAGAGAGCATGTGCTTACACCGGCAGGAGAGCATATGTGTTTACTGGGAGCAGAAACTCTGGCCGCGACAGCAGTAGAATTGATGACACAGCCGGAATTACTGGTGAAAGCAAAAGAGGAACTTCAGGAGCGCTTAAAATCCTTGTACGGAAAAGAGTATTTTAAGTATCAATAAGGGAGGAAAAAGCGGATGAAACAGGAACTGTATATGAAATCATCTCAGACCTTTCGGCAAAGTCTGGCACCAGGAGTGATGCACAGCATTCAGCTTCTTACTATGCCGTATGTGTCGTTGCTTCCTTTTTTACGGAAGGCAGTACTGGAAAATCCACTTTTGGAAATCGAGGGAAATCCTGAAGAAATATCGTTCAGTATCCATGATATGGAAGATAGGGTATACAGTAGAACGGAAAGCGAGGGATATCAAATTCGAGATCCGGAATCTTTTGAATCAGAAGAAGAAATGATACGGCTGGAAATATTGATGATGAAATTAGAGCCGGATGTGCAGAAAGCAGCATTGGCGATTCTTGAAGAATTGGATGAATATGGATACTGGCGTGGAGGAAAAGAAGAACTGTGTATCCGGTTGGGTTTGTCAGATGAGGCGGTTGAAAAAGGAAAGTCAGCAGTCCAGAGTATAAAACCGAAGGGCATCGGGGCAAAAAATCTGATAGAATGTCTGCAGCTTCAAGTGGACGAGGGACTGGAGGATGGCGGACTTATAAAAAAAATAATAGAAGAACACCTGGAATGGGCAGATGGAAGACATCAAATACAACTGCAGAAAGAATATAAAATTTCTTCGGAACAGGCAGATGGGATCGTTGCGTATATCCGAGGACTTGAACCGTATCCGGTGAACCTTGAAAACAGAAAAGCGGAAGCAGTGCTGATCTATCCGGAAATCAGTATTTTATGCAGGGAAGACCGACTGGTATGTACATTAAATGTGAGAGCACATGAGATGCTCAGGGTAAATGAACAGTATCTGAAAAACTTATCAGAGATGAGAGAGGATACGGAAACCGTAGCTTATGTAAGAAAATGCCGCAGTAATGCAAGGGAGATGATAGAAAATCTGAAACTCAGAGATCAGACGCTTCAGAATCTGGCAGAATGTCTTGCTGTTTTTCAGGAAGATTTTTTCAGATACGGTCCTCTGTGGTTAAAACCGATGACATTAAAAACATTAGCTCAACGGATGAAAATTGGCATATCGACAGTAAGCCGATGTGTGCAGGATAAATATATTGAAACGGAGTTTGGAATTTTCCCGTTGAAGATGTTGTTTTCCTCCTGTCTGACAACAGAGGATGGAAGGGAAGTTTCGGCCATGGCTGTAAAGGCAGCCTTACAAATTTTTTATAAAAAGCATAAGGAAGAAAAATTCAGTGATAACCGCCTGGCAGAACTGCTGGAGAAACAGGGAATACGGATTTCACGACGGACGATAAATAAATATCGAAATGAAAGAAATGAGCTTAGGTATGTAAACTGGGACAAAATACGAAAGGATAGGAACTGGGATGTCTGAACGTGAAATATTGGAATTAGTGGAAATAGCCGGAGAAAAGGGAATAGATGCAAGGACAGCTGCAGAAAAGCTTGGAATTTGGCAGCAGGAAGCAGCAGAGTTATTAGCCAGGCTTGTAAAAGAAGGAAAACTGATAAAAAAAGGCAGATCTCCCATTCGATATTTTATAGAACCGGATAATGAAAAAGAAAACAAGGAGGAGCCGTTCTCCTGTATTATTGGAAACTCAGGAAGCCTGGCTGTGCAGATTCAGCTTGCCAAAGCTGCGGTGTGCTATCCTCCCTATGGATTGCATACTTTACTTCTTGGAGCCACAGGTGTAGGAAAAACGATGCTTGCCAGAGAAATTTGGAAGTATTCGGTAAAGGAACGTGGAAAAAATATTCCATTTGTGTCATTGAACTGTGCGGAATATGCAGACAATCCGCAGCTGCTGCTGTCCCAGCTGTTCGGACATGAAAAAGGAGCATTTACGGGAGCAGATTTTGAAAAAGAAGGATTAATCGATCAGGCTGATGAAGGAATTCTCTTTTTGGATGAGATACACAGATTAAGTCCGACAGGTCAGGAAATATTGTTTTCTGTGATTGATCATGGGGAGTTCCGGAGACTTGGTGGTATTCAGAATCATCATGTAAGTGTAATGATCCTTGGTGCAACCACAGAAGACCCACAAAGTGCATTGCTGAAAACATTTAAAAGAAGAATTCCGGTGGCAATCCAGCTGCCCACATTGGAAGAACGTCCGATTCGGGAACGTTTTTTATTGGTGTCTCAATTCTTCATGCAGGAGGCACGGCGAACCGGTATTCCGATTCATGTATCGAAAAATGTATTGGAATACCTGGTGCTGTTCGAAAGCGACGGTAATATCGGGGACTTGAAAAATGAGGTTTTACTGACCTGCGCCTATGGGTATCTGGAAAAAAACGGGAAACAAAAGGAAGAGCCGATCTATGTAAACAGCAGAATTATATCCAGAGGGAGCCGTACCATACAGGTAAAACCGGAGCTGCGGGAAATGCTGGAGGAAGTGATACCGAAAGAGGGAAAACTGTACGATCCAAAGCAGATCATAGCAGAGATATCGGAACCGGCGCTGCAGGAGTCTGCTTATCTGGAAACTCTGAATGGAAAAGAAACGGTGGAGGAAGCCAGGAAAGCCCTGTTTCATTATGTGTCACCGGATATCTATGAGGCGGCAGAAGAATTGCTGGCTGATGCTTCGGAAAAGTTCAACGTGTCCTATACGAAAAATGTAGAGAATTCTCTTGCATTTTTCTTACAGCAAATTATATCCTACGCAAGAGTGGGGCGGGGACTGATGGAACAGGCTGATCACCTGATGGAAGAAAAATATAATCGGGAAAGAAGGTTTGTCGAACAGCATACGGAATGGCTGAGGAAAAGCCTGAAGATTGAAATTACAAAAGGTGAAGCGGCAACGATCTCCTTTTTACTGGCACAGCACCATGAAGAACAGGGGAAAGTTGGACTTCTGGTAGCAGCATATGGAGAACAGGTGGCTTCATCACAGGCAGATCTGGCAGGGCAGCTTTTGCCGGATACACCGGTTGCGGCTGTAGATTTTTCCCTGGACAAAAGCTTTTCAGAGTTTAAAAAAGAATTAATTTCAGCGATAAATCGGGCAAATTCCGGAAAAGGCGTGATACTCTGCACAGATATTAATTTACTGTTGGCGAGAGAAGCAGAGCTTTCTGAATGGAGCGGAGTTGAATGCAGAATCCTTCCGGCCGTAAATACTGCATTACTTTTGGAAATCTGCAAATGGATTAGTCAGGACAAAATGAATGTGGAAGAAATTTCCAGGCAAGGGTTTGTAGAATATCGTAACTATGTGGAAAGTCTTTTTGGAAAACAATCATCGGAAATTCCGGAGAAAAAAAGTGTTATTATCGCATATTGTATCACGGGAACAGGCAGCGCCAAAATTACCAGACGTCTTCTTCTCGAAAATCCGGATATCAGTAAAATGGCAGATATTATTCCGCTTGGAATTACCAGTGATTTGCCGTCCATAGCGCGGAAGCTTGGTAATCGACTGAGACTGGTTGTGGGTTTTCTGGATCCGCAGCTACCGGGAGTGCCGTTTGTAGGTCTGGATTCCGTTTTTTCATCTGAAGGTATTCGGCGTATTCTCTTTTATCTGCGGGATTTTGGAAAGGAGCAAAAAAAAGAACCGGAAATAGCGCTGGATATGAAGGAACGTCTGATTCTTGTGGACAGAAATATACATAATATTGCACCTTCACTGGATGAAAAGAAAGCGGCGGAGCAGGCCAGATACGTACTGGAAAAAATTATGGAGCGATATGAGAAGAAACCGGAGGCGGATTTTGCGGTACGCGTTTATATTCATGTGATAGCCATGTTTGAACGGTTGGCTGTTAGGGAAAAACTGGAACCGATGTTGCAGTTTCTGGATGAATCAGAGAAAAGTACAGAAAAATTTCGGTGGCTGAGTCAAATTCTTAAAGCTGCCTGTGATGAATTGAAATTGCAGTTGGATGACATGGAAGTATATTATTTCCTGATTGTAATTCCGGAAAAATGAAAAAATGGCATGATATTTGCATGATATAAGACAGAGGAAGATGATTCCCGAAATCAAAACTGGAAAGGAGAGAAGAAAGGTGAGGGTAGAAATGGATTGGGAGCAGATAGAACCTGGAATGCCAGGGCTGATACTGCTCAGCCATGGTATGGCATCCATAGGGGTTCTGGACAGTGTTCAGTTAATTTATTCCAGACAGAAAAACATGGCGGCGGTTACACTGGATACTGGTGATGCTCCACAAGAGATGTATGCACAGATTGAAAAGTTATACCAGGCATTTCAGGGGAATTGTATATTTTTTGTAGATTTTAACGGAGGGACTCCCTGTAATCAATTACGCATATTCTCGATGAAAAACGGGATTCAGATCTTCGGAGCCCTTGGCTTCAGCGTACCTATGATACTTTCTGCCGTAGAAAGCAGAAGAAGTGGGGCGGATAAAGCGGAAATTGTCCGAGCCGCAATGCTGGAAGGAAATGAAGGAATTCAGGAGCTTTACCCGGAAATGGCGGAAGAGGATGACGAATCATAACAGGAGGTGATAAACACATGAATAATATTGTACTGGCGAGAGTGGATAATCGGCTTGTACATGGACAGATCGTGGTGTACTGGAGCAAGGAGGTAATGCCGGACAGGCTTGCGATCATTGATGCGGGGATTGCAAAGGATGCAGATATGAAGATGATTTACAAGCTGGCAGCACCGAAAAATTATAAAATGAGTATTTTGCCGCCGCAGAAATTTATCGATAATCTGAATGCGGGAAAATACGGGACGGAAAAGATTCTTGTTTTGTTTAAGTCCATAGAGGGAGCGGCAGAAGCTATCCGCCAGGGTCTGAAAGTGGATAGCCTGCAGTTGGGTAATTGCCCGAGAACTGACAAAACATATGCATTATGTGATTATATTTTTGTAACAGACAGAGATTTCGAACTGTTGAAAGAAATGCATGACGCGGGGCAGAAGATTTATATTCAAGGGACACCAAGTGATCGAAAGCTTGAATTTGAAGGAGTTATGGACAAAAGAAAACGATAGGAGCGGGGAGGTATTCTTATGACTTTGAAACTTGCAATTGCAGCAGCTTTATTGTATGGATTTTGCTGGACACAGCTGTTTTATGCACCAACATGTATTTTATGGTATTCAGCCCTGATACAGGGGTTCATACTGGGACTTCTTGCGGGTGATGTGACAACGGGTATGATTCTGGGTGGTGGAATTACACTTCTGACTATCAGTATGGTCGCATCAGGAGGCGTAGAACCTTCAGATATTGCGTTTGCGGGTAGTGTGACCATATCGATTGCACTGATTAATCATATGGATACGGGAACAGCATTGACTCTTGCGATTGCGATGGGATTAATTGGAGAATTTTATACACCGGTATGTTATACGATTGCTAATATTTTCCCGCACATGGTTGACAAATATGCAGAAGAAGGAAATATAGAAGGCATCAAGAGAACGACGTGGTTAGCTGCAGCGACAATGTTTATTATATCTGCTCCGGTTGCTTTTTTGACAGTATTTTTCGGTTCATCCTTAGTAGATACAATTCTGAATGCGACACCTGCATGGCTTCTTACAGGACTGAATGTGGCTGGTGGTATACTTCCGGCTATTGGTATTGCTGTTACAATGAAAATAATCAATCAGCCTAAATTGACATCCGTATTTATACTTGGCTATTTCCTGGTTCAGCTGCTTGGTCTGAGCGTTATGGGTGCGGCAATTATCGGTTTTTGCGTTGTGGCTGTTCTTTTGTATGCAAATTCCATGAAGCCGCAGACAGCAGTTATGGATGATGACGATGAACTGTAAGAAAAGGAGGAAAATATAATGGCAGATGGAAAAGATAACAATGTACAGACGTCCGTTTTAACAAAAAAAGATTTACGTAAAGCGTATTTTAACTGGCACATGTGGGCTGAGTCCGGACACTCTTTTGAAAGAATGCAGGGAATGGCTCTTTGCCGGGCATTCTGTGATCCTCTGAAGAAACTCTATGGTGATGATAAAGAGGGATTAAAGAGAGCGTTAAAGAGAGAAAGCCAGTTGTTTAATACGGAGGCATTGATTGGTGCATCTGTTGTAGGCGCCACACTTTCCATGGAGGAATCCATGATGGGAGAACCGGAGGATGAAAAGGACGAGGCGATTACCAGTATTAAAGTGGGACTGATGGGACCCATTGCCGGTATCGGCGATGCTTTGGACTGGACTGTATTTAAGCCGATCTTTTTAGGACTTGCGTGCGATATGGCGTTAAAGGGAAGTTGGATAGGAGCCCTGATTGCGGTATTATTTGTAATAGGACTTTATTATGAAGGACGATTTATGTTTAACACTGGATACAGACTTGGAAAAAGAACATTTTCCAAGTTGCTGGGCAGCAGCATTTTCCAGCAGGTAATTCTGCTGGCAGGAGCTCTGGGTCTGTTTATGATGGGAGCGCTGGGCGCATCTTATGTATCCTTATCAACGCCGCTTGAGATTACATTTTCCGGACAGGATCCCATTGTGATTCAGGAGGCATTGGACTCTATCGTTCCGGGACTTCTTCCGCTGGCAGCGATTTTTGGAGTTCGTGGTTTGATGAAAAAAACAAGTAATTTTGGCTTGATCTGTATCATTATGATCGTAATCTGCATGATTGGATCATTTATAGGAATCTTTTAAACGAAAGCAGTACATGGAAATGGGAAAAAGAGACTGTTAAAAATAGCAGTCTCTTTTAAAAATATATAAAATAGCTGAAAGAGGGAATAGATATGGAAAAAGCGGATATTGGATTGATTGGGCTGGCAGTAATGGGAGAAAATTTGGTGATGAATATGGAATCGAAAGGATTCACTGTGGCAGTCTACAATCGCAGTATTGAAAAAGTAGAGAATTTTGTAAACGGAAGGGGAAAAGGAAAAAATATCATTGGATGTACAAGCGTGGAAGAACTGGCAGCTGCCTTAAAGCGGCCAAGAAAAATTATGCTGATGATTCGTGCCGGTGAAGCAGTAGATCATATGATCGGGCAGTTGCTTACAGTCTTAGAAGAAGGAGATGTGATTATCGACGGAGGCAATTCCTACTTTAAAGATACGATTCGTAGATCCGGAGCTCTTGCTGAAAAAGGGATACATTATATTGGAACCGGTGTGTCTGGCGGCGAAGAGGGCGCATTAAAAGGTCCCTGTCTGATGCCAGGCGGTGACGCAAAGGCTTGGGAAACAGTAAAACCTGTTTTTATGGCGATTAGCGCAAAAGTGGATGGAAATATCCCTTGCTGTGAATGGATTGGAGGCGATGGTGCGGGGCATTTTGTGAAAATGGTTCATAATGGAATTGAGTACGGTGATATGCAGCTGATATGTGAGGCATATCAGCTTATGAGAGATGGGCTTGGAATGACTCCGGATGAGATGTATGAAGTATTTGCAGACTGGAACGAAACGGAATTGAAAAGTTATCTGATAGAAATAACAAGGGATATCTTAAAGTTTCGGGATCAGGAAGGAAAACCGGTGGTAGACCAGATTCTGGACACGGCGGGGCAGAAGGGAACCGGAAAATGGACCAGTGAGATTGCCCTGGAGGAGGGGGTTCCGCTGACATTAATCAGTGAGGCGGTATCCGCGCGCTGTGTAGCTGCCCGCAGAGAAGAACGAATAGAGGCTTCTTCCGCATATGCGAAAAAAATTGAAAAACTTACAGGGGATAGGGGAATTTTTATCGAAGATATTAAGAAGGCCCTTTACGCTGCAAAAATAATTTCCTATGCTCAGGGATATTCCTTGATGAAGGAGGCGGCTGAGCATTACGGTTGGAAACTGGATTATGGAAACATCGCATTAATCTGGAGAGGGGGATGTATTATCCGAAGCGCTTTTCTCGGAAAAATAAAGGACGCCTATGACAGAAATCCGGATTTGGCAAATTTGATTCTGGATCCATATTTCAAAAAGGCAATTGAGACTTCGTTGAAATCGTGGAGAAAAGTAGTGGCTGCCGGTGCTGCAAACGGTATTCCGCTGCCGGCTATGAGCGCTGCATTGTTTTGGTTTGACAGTTACACCTGTGAAAAACTGCCGGCAAATTTATTACAGGCTCAGAGAGATTATTTCGGAGCACATTGCTATGAACGGATTGACTGCCCGAGAGGCGAGACATTCCACACTAATTGGACTGGGCACTCCGGCAGTACAGCTGCGGGAAGCTATAATGTGTGAACAGATGAGGAGCAAGCAGAAATACCCGAATTTCTGTGATACCTGTAGTGCAGTAATGACAGGAAAATGATAGAAATAGTTCGAAAAGGCACAAAACAAACGCCAGAGAGCGGCATCTCTCCGGCGTTTTTGCCATTTAGTGCTGACCTATTCTTCTTATTTGTCAGAAAATTAAAAAATATTCACACAAATAAAACAATAATAGAAGAAAATAATTAAAATAAATTAAAAATATGTATTGACAAATAGAAGAAGTACCGCTATAATACAATTAAAGATAAGGAACACAAAAAAACAAAACAAAAGCTCCACAAGAAAAGGAGCGAAAAACAACTCAACTATCTTCTTAAATATAACCCAGTTATATTTAACATAGAGAACGAGTAATCTAAGAAAAGGAGGTACAGTCCAACAGGAACTTAACGAATCACCCCATAATCTGAGAAAAGAGAGGTACGGACCGCCGAAGACTTAAGAGGGACTTCCTAAGAAAGCTTTCAGAAAGATGTCAATCTTAATCAAAAGCAGAATTACGGAAGGCAGGAAAAAGGTAACCGTAAATCAATCGTTCGATGAGAATCGGTAAAAAAGAAGAAAAAGCCGGATGAGAAAGAAGGAAGAAAAAGCAAACCGGTATAAATGAACTTTACAGAAGATCGAAAAACAAAAACCGAAAACAGAAGAAATCGAACGGAAAAAGTCAATGAGACTTTAAAATAAAAAGAAATAAAAGAAACTGAAAACAGAATAAAGAAATGAGGTATTAGTCCAATGGACAGCATAGTTTAGCAGCGGGTATCAATGTAAGTAGAGTTGATGCCCGCTGATTTGTTGTGTGAAAAAGTTCCCCTACTAAAGCAAAACACAATATGCTATAATCCATATAGACATTGCGTATCATCATATAAACGCAGTGAAATTCACAGAAAAACGATATGAAGTATCGCAGAATATACAAGGGGAATGATAAAGATGAAGTTTCAAAAAAATAAACAGGGTTTTACCTTAGTGGAGCTTATTGTTGTATTGGTTATTCTGGCAATTCTTGCAGCCTTGCTTGTGCCGGCTTTGACTGGATACATAGACAGAGCCAAAGAAAAGAAAGTGACGGCAGAAGCAAAAGGCATCTGGACTGCCGCGCAGGCAGCGGCTTCTGAGTATTACGGACTGCATATCAATGACACAGCGATGCAGAAGTCTATGACAAATTCATGTACCATCAATGGAATAAAATATAAAAACCTTGGCAGAATATCAAATTCGACACTTTCGGATGAACTGAAGAAGTGGCATACAAAAAATTTGACTGCCAGCCAGATGATTGGCCAGCAGGTACTGATCTACCTGGAAAGCACCGACAAGACGAATCCCCAGTATCAGTTTGGCAATGCCAGTGTTCCGATACAGGGGCAGTCTCTGAAGGTAAATATGAAAAACAATTTTGAAAGCAACGTACCTGGAAATGCAGTATTTATCCAGATATTTTATGATGAAAACTGCAGAGTTCTTGCGCTTAACTTTGGGAAAGAGGGCTATCTGGTGACCATGACGGAGGGACAGGATCCTGTCTGTGAAAAAAACGGAAAGGTGCTTTAATGATGGGCGAAAGCAAGGAAGGAGAACACCATGTCCCTGCAATTCATTTTCGGTAATTCCGGCGCGGGAAAATCTTATACTTTATTTCGGAGTGTGATCGAGGATTCCATCCGGCATCCGGATCAAAGCTATCTGGTGATCGTGCCGGAGCAGTTTACCATGCAGACCCAGAAGGAGCTGGTGCGGCTGCATCCGGACGGCGGTATCCTGAATATTGATATTCTGAGCTTTCAGCGGCTGGCTTACCGGGTGTTTGAGGAGACCGGAACCCGGGTGGGAAAGGTACTGGAGGAGACCGGTAAGAATCTGGTGTTGCGGAAAATCGCCCAGGAGAGAAAAGGGGAACTGAAGGTCCTCGGTGGGAATCTGAAGAAAATGGGGTATATCAGTGAGATTAAATCACTGATTTCCGAGCTGACCCAGTACGCAGTGACGGAAGAGATGCTGGCGGATTTCCTGGAGAAGAGTAAGGGGAAGCCTCATCTATATTATAAACTATGCGATGTACAGGTGCTTTACAAGGCGTTTCACGCCTATCTGGCGGATCAGTATATTACGGCGGAGGAGCTACTGGAGGTGTTGTGCCGGGTGGCGGAGCGGTCGCAGATGATCCGGGAGAGCGTCATCGTGCTGGATGGTTTTACCGGTTTCACACCCATTCAGAATATGTTGATGCAGAAGCTGATGCTGTACGCAAAGAAGGTCATAGTGACGGTGACCATCGACCGGCGGGAAAACCCTTATTGTGTGGAAGGGGAGCACCAGCTATTTTATCTGAGTAAAAAGACTGTGGCGGGATTGAAGCGGCTGGCTCAGGAAGCAGATGTAAAGGAAGAAGAGCCTGTCTGGGTACATCCCGGGGATAAGAGTCGGTTCGCGGCAGGAGGCGAGCTACAGTGGCTCGAGCAGAATCTGTTCCGGCTGCGGTGGCAGCAGTATCCGCAGAATTCCGGTCAGATCAGCCTTCACGTTCTCAAAAATCCCGAGGAGGAAGTAGCCTGGGCAGCGGGTCAGATCCGGGAGTTGATTCGGGAAAAGGATTATCACTACCGGGATTTCGCCCTGATTACCGGCGACATGGAAAGCTACAGCCCGGTGCTGGAGCGGGTATTGGCGGACTATGAGATCCCCTGCTTCCTGGACAATAAGCGCAGTATTCTGAAGAATCCTTTTGTAGAATTCATCCGGGCACTGTTGGAGATCGCAGAGCAGGATTTTTCTTACGAATCGGTGTTCCGGTATCTGCGGAGCGGTCTGTCCGGCATGGAGCCGGAAGAGGTGGATCTGCTGGAAAATTATGTACTGGCGTTGGGGATTCGGGGCGCGAAAAAGTGGGAAGAGCGTTTCATTCGTAGTTATAAAGGACTCACGGAAGAAGAGCTGGAGCAGATCGACAGTTACCGGGCAAGAGTGGCAGAGGACTTGCTTCCCTTTGTGAAAATACAGCAGAAAAAAGCGGTGGATGTCCGTACCAGGACGACAGCGCTCTATGAATTGATTGCGAAAAAGGGCATCCAGGGGAGGTTGGCCGTTTTTGAGGAACGATTCAAGCGGGAACATAATCAGGTGCTGGCCAAGGAGTATCATCAGATTTACGGTATTCTGATGGATTTGCTGGATAAGCTGGTGGATCTGCTGGGTGAGGAAGAACTGACCATTCGGGAGTATACGGAGATTTTGGAGGCCGGTTTTGCGGAGGCCCGGGTCGGCGTGATCCCGCCCGGGGTCGATCAGGTCATGGCCGGTGATATGGAGCGTACCCGTTTGAAGGATGTGAAGGTTCTCTTTTTCCTGGGGGTCAATGAGGGCAGCGTACCGAAGAATAATTCCAGAGGCGGCCTTTTATCGGATATGGAGCGGGAACAGCTGCGGGGTTCCGGCATGGAGCTGGCCCCGACCGTGCGGGAACAGGGATATATCCAGCGGTTTTATCTGTACCTGAATCTGACAAAGCCTTCTGATGAGCTTTATCTCTCCTGTACCCTGCTGGACAGTGGCGGGAAGGCTCTCCGCCCGTCCTATCTGATCAATGTGATGAGAAGACTTTTCCCGGAGCTTGAGTTAAAGCAGGAGACGGCGCAGAAAACCAATGGACTCCCGCGGACGGAGCGGGAAGGCGTGCGTCTGCTGATCCAAGGGTTGAAGGAATACCGTGAAGGCCGGGGCAGCGCGCAGTTCTACGAGCTGTACCGCTGGTATGCCAGGCAGGAACAGTATGAGGAGAAGCTGGCACAGCTTCTGGACGGAGCCTTTTCGGCTCATCAGGACACGCGGCTCGGCAAGGCGGTGGCCCATGCATTGTACGGGACGGTGCTGGAGAACAGTGTGACCCGACTGGAGCAATACGCAGCCTGTGCTTACGCTCATTTCCTCATGTATGGCCTGAAGCTGTCCGAGCGGGAGCAGTATGAGTTTGCGCCTGTGGATATGGGAAATATTTTCCATGAGACCCTGGAGGCCTTCTCGAAGAAGCTGGATGCCAGCGACTATACCTGGAAGACGCTGCCCAGAGAAGTGGCGGATGAATGGGTGGAAGAATGTCTGGCTTCTCTGACCGTAGATTATGGCAATACGGTATTGAATAGTACAGCCCGCAACAATTATATGATTCGTCGGATGGCCCGGATTCTGAAGCGGACAGTCTGGGCGCTGGGGGAACAGATTCGAAAAGGGCTGTTTTCGCCGGAGAACTATGAGATTTCCTTTTCCGGCGTGTCGGATCTGGAAGCTGTCAATATCGAATTATCGCCGGAGGAGCGGCTGAAGCTTCGGGGGCGGATCGACCGGGTGGATACCTGCGAGGACGAGGAGCACGTGTATGTGAAGGTCATCGATTATAAGTCCGGGAATACGTCGTTTCAGCTGTTGTCGTTGTACCACGGACTGCAGCTGCAGCTGGTGATTTATCTGAATGCTGCCATGGAACTGGTGAAAAAGGAGCATCCGGATAAGGAAGTGCTTCCGGCCGGCGTATTGTATTATCAGATTCAGGATCCGGTACTGGATACAGACGGAGAAGAGGCAGATGTAACAGCCCGGGTGCTGGAGAAGCTGAAGCCGAATGGGCTTATCAATGGGGATCCGGAGATTATTAAGCGCCTCGATCAGTCCATGCCGGGACGTTCCCAGGTACTGCCCATCGCTTATAATAAAGATGGTTCCCTGCGTGCCGGTTCGCCGGTGGCCAGCGGCGAACAATTTGCGGCACTTTCACGTTATGTCAATCAAAAAGTCCAGAAGATTGGATCAGAGGTGCTGGATGGCCGGATGGACGTGAATCCATACGAACTGAAGGGAAAGACGGCCTGCGATTACTGTGCTTACAGCAGCGTCTGCGGACTGGACAGTAAGACAGAGGGCTTTCACAGGCGGAGACTGCCCATTTTCGGGGATGATGAAATCTGGAAGCGGATAGAGGAGGAAGAGCTGTGAGCGTCAGATGGACCGAGGAACAGAAAAAAGTCATTGATGTGAGAAATAAAAATGTGCTGGTTTCTGCGGCAGCCGGTTCCGGTAAAACGGCAGTTCTGGTGGAACGGATTCTTTCTCTGGTCTGCGGCGAAGGCGAGAACGAAGAGCCGTTGGATGTGGATCGGCTTCTGGTAGTGACCTTTACGAAAGCCGCAGCGGCGGAGATGCGTGAGCGAGTGGGGCTGGCCCTGGAGAAGCGTCTGGAGGCAGATCCGGAAAATGAGCATCTGCAGAAGCAGCAGACCCTGATTCACAGCGCCCAGATTACCACCATTGACAGCTTCTGCCAGTATGTGATTCGAAATTATTTTCATCAGATTGATTTGGATCCGGCGTTCCGCATCGGGGACGAGGGGGAGTTGAAGCTGCTGAAGGGCGACGTGGTGCGGGAGCTTCTGGAGGAGCATTACGCTGCGGAGGATCAGGAGGAACGGGCACGGTTCACAGAGTTCGTGGAGGCCTATGCCACCGGAAAGAATGATGCGGTCATCGAAGCTCTGATTTTGCAGCTCTACGAGTTCGCGGTCAGCTATCCCTATCCCAAGCGCTGGCTTGCGGAGTGTATGGAGCCTTATCAGGCGAAAACGGAAGAAAAACTGGAAGCGGGTCCGTGGATGCAGTTTCTGGTGAATTATGTAAAACACACGTTCGCTGATCTGGAGCAGGAGCTTTACCGGATGATCGATGTCTGCAGACTGCCGGGCGGCCCTTATATGTATGAGGATACGGTACAGACAGATTTAATACAGGTACAGGAGCTTGGAAGCTGTCGGGACTTTGAAGCGATCCGACAGCGACTGGAGAGCCTTTCCTTTGCGCGTCTTTCCACAAAGAAGGATCCGAATGTGGAGGAGGAGCGGAAGAATCAGATCAAAACCTTTCGTGAGGGCATGAAAAAGAGTTTGAAGGATCTGAAAGAAAAGTTCTTCAATTTGTCTCTGGAGGGTGTGCTGGATATAATTCAGAAAGCTGCGCCAACTACAGAGGTGCTGCTTTCCCTGACGGCGGAATTTGCAGACCGGTATCAGGAAAAAAAGAGGCTGAAGAACCTGGCAGACTTTCCGGATCTGGAGCATCTGGCTCTGGAAATTCTGGTGGAGGATGTAGAGACAGATGGAGATGGAAAGCTGAAGATCGTGCCGACGGATGCAGCGAAGGAACTGTCCGCCAGGTACGCACAGATTATGATTGATGAGTACCAGGACAGTAATCTGATTCAGGAGATTATTTTGAACAGTGTAAGTAAGGGGCAGGGCGTTCCCAATGTGTTCATGGTGGGAGACGTGAAACAGAGCATCTATCGCTTCCGTCTGGCAAGGCCGGAGCTTTTTATGGAGAAATACCAGACCTATCCCCGGTCAGATGACGCGGCAGAGATTCGGATCGATCTGCATAAGAACTTCCGAAGCCGGAGAGAGGTACTGGATGGGACGAATGATGTCTTTGAAAAACTGATGACAGAGGCTGTAGGCGGTATTACTTACGACAGTGCGGCAGCGCTGTATCTGGGAGCTGAGATGCCGGAGCCGGAGGAGGGAGTCAATGTACCGGAACTGCTATTATTAGAGAAAAATAAAGACTCCCTGCCCGGGACAGAAGACGCCGACCAGGCTGAACTGACCGATCGGGAGCTGGAAGCCCATGCGGCAGCCGACCGTATCCGTCAGATGATGGCGGAGGGAAAGGTCTGGGATCGGGATACGGGAGAGTTCCGACCGGTGCGTTATGGAGATGTGGTGATTCTGCTTCGTAGCCTGACCGGCTGGGGGGATGTCTACGCCCGGGTACTGAACGCAGCGGGCATCCCGGCCCATACGGAATCCAGGACGGGGTATTTTACGACCATTGAAATTCAGACGCTTTTGAATCTGCTTCGTATCGTGGACAATCCGCGGCAGGATATTCCGCTGGCAGCGGTGCTGAAATCTATGATTGGCGGATTTACGGATGTGGAGCTGGCGAAAATTAAGAGTGCGTATCCGGATGTGAAGTTTCATGAGGCATGCAGAAAGTATGCAGAAGAAGAACAGGAATCAGAGTGTAAGATAGACTTACAAATCCAAAATAAACTGCGTAATTTTTACACGAACCTCCGTACCTACCGCCAGCGCGCCGAATTCCTCCCCATCCACGAACTTATCGAGGAACTCCTTAAGACCACCGGTTACGGCGATTATCTGGCGGCGGAGCCTGCGGGAGCCCAGCGGGAGGCCAATGTGCGGATGCTCATCGAGCGGGCCATTGCCTTTGAGAAAACCAGCTACCGGGGCTTGTTTCATTTTGTGCGATATATGGAACAGCTCCAGAGCTATAATGAGGACTTTGGTGAGGCTGGTATTCTGGGTGAAAATGAGGACGCGGTCCGCATTATGACCATTCACAAGAGTAAAGGTCTGGAATTCCCCATCGTCATTGTGGCCGGACTTGGCAAAAGCTTTAACCGGCAGGATATCCGGAGCCGGGTCGTGATTCACCCGGAGCTGGGCATAGGCGTAGACTGGGTGGATACGGCCCTTCGTACCCGGACAGCTTCTTTGCCCAAGCGTGTACTGCAAAAAGCCCTGGATCTGGAGATGCTGGGTGAGGAGCTGCGGGTCCTTTATGTGGCATTTACCAGAGCGAAGGAAAAACTGATTCTTCTGGGAAGCGCGGCAAAACTGGAGGAAAAAATGCGGAAAACCCTGTCCTTCCGGGCTATTTCCACGGCCGGAACCTACCTGGACTGGGTGCTTCCGGCGGCAGCAGGATCGGAGAAGAGCCCCTTTGCGGTAAAAGAAGTGGCGCTGGAGGGGCAGATCCAGGACTCTCTGGCACAGCAGATGGTGAAGGAAGCGCAGAAGGAGGTATTCCTTCGGCCGGAGGAGCTTCCGGGAGCGGACGAAGGGTACGCGAAGCTTCTGGAGGAGCAGTTGTCTTATGTATATCCGTGGCAGGCGGACATTTCCCTGCGGGGCAAATTCAGTGTATCTGAGCTGAAAAAAATGGGTCAGACCGAAGAGGAAGACGAGGATACCCTGCTTTATCCGGCGGAGGACATCGTTCCCTATATCCCGCGTTTCATGTCGGACAGGGAACCGGTCAGCGGAGCCGCCAGAGGTACGGCTTATCACCGGGCACTGGAGTGTCTGGATTTCCGGGGACTGTACCATTCGGAAAAGGTGAAGGAAGGCCTGGAGCGGCTGGTGGAGGAAGGACGTATGACCCGGGAGCAGGCGGACATGGTGCGCCCCTACGATATCTATGCCTTTGCCCAGACTCCCCTGGCGAAGCGCATGAGCGCAGCCCGGGATCGGGAGGAATTCCATACAGAGCAGCCCTTTGTGATTCAGATGCCCGCGCGTGAGCTGGAGATTGACTGCGGGAGCGACGAGCCGGTGCTGATTCAGGGAATCATCGACGCCTGGTTTTATGAGAAAGATGGAAATGGAGAAAACGAGATCGTGGTTGTGGATTACAAGACCGATTTCGTGAAAGACGGTGGAGAACTTCTGAAAAAATATAAGAAGCAGCTGGATTATTATCAGCTGACTCTGGAGCGTCTCACCGGAAAACGGGTGAAGGAGAAGATCATCTATTCTTTCTGCCTGAAAGAAGAGATACATGTGGAATAAGAGGTCCGGAAACAAATGACAGAAACAATTCAATTTCTTGGAAAGACTTATCTGGACGGGCAGATGCCCCGGTGGCGGGAGATTCAGGAACGCATGCGGGTAAGCTGACGCTTTACGGTCAGAAGCATGACGGTAAAACACAGAGTACCGCCGAGCACATTGGAGACCGGCTCGGCCAGAAAGACGCCGTCCGTCCCAAGACCCAGGGCGTAGGGCAGAAGATAAGTCAGCGGAACCACGATGACCACCTTCCGAAGGAGAGAGAAAAAGACTGCCTGCCGCTTCAGATTCAGAGACTTAAACATGGTCTGGCCCACATACTGGAGCAGCATGAAGATAAAGGCCGAAAAATAGAGCTTCATGGACGGAATGGTGTCGGCCAGCAGACTGGAATCTGAACTGAAGATTCCGATGAGAAAGTGAGGCGCGAACAGAATCACCAGCCACATGCCCAGGGTATAGATGAGGGCCATCAGAGCCATGGTGTACCCGGCCTGCTTCACCTGTTCCGGCCTCCGTGCTCCGTAGTTATAGCTGATGATGGGAGAGGAGCCCTCTGTGATGGCATAGATGGGTGTCTCCACCATCTGGCGGATACTGGAGATAATAGTCATGACAGAAATATAGATATCGCCGCCGGTGATGGCCAGCACATGGTTGCAGCAGATGCTGACCAGACTGTTGGTGAGCTGCATGATAAAGCCTGCGGTTCCCAGGCTTACGATGTCCCCGGCGCAGGAGCCCACCGAGGCCAGTTCCTCCCGGGAAAGAAGCCGGATCGGATATTCGGCTTTTCTGCGGAGAAAGTACAGCACAAAGGCGGCGGAAAGAAGCTGGGACAGGACGGTGGCAATGGCCGCTCCCGGAGCGCCCAGATGGAAGACGAAGATAAACAGCGGATCCAGAACCAGATTGGCTGCTGCGCCGATGACCACAGAGAGCATACCGGCGGTGGAGTATCCCTGCGCATTGATAAAGGGATTCATGCCGGTGGCGATCATGGAAGGAAACGTGCCCAGCAGATAAATCATCAGATAGGGATAAGCGTAGACCAGGGCCTGGTCGGAAGCGCCGAACAGAACCAGGAGCGGACGGGCGAATAAAAATCCCAGGATCATCAGGAGCAGGGAGCATACCGACAGCAGAAAAAAGGAAGTGTTCAGGATTTTTCCAGCCTGTACGGTATTCTTTTGTCCCCGCGCGATAGAGAACAGGGGCGCGCCTCCGGTGCCGAAGAGATTGCTGAAGGCAGTGATCAGGATGACGATAGGAAAGCAGAGTCCCACAGCTCCCAGGGCCGCGGTGCCGGTCTCCGGAATACGGGCGATGTAAATACGGTCTACGATATTATAAAGAAGGCTCAGAAGCTGAGCCACCAGCATGGGCAGGGCCGCGTTCAGAATATTACTTCGAATGGAGCCATGTTCAAAATCAATGCGTTGCATAAGAGAGTTCCCTCTTCCTTTTTTTGAAGTTCAGTTTCAATATAGTATAGCATAGTTACATAGAGAAGCATTAAAAATATGAGATAAAATAAGAAAATAAGGGTATTTACAAAAGAATGGGAAAAAAGTATATATGAGTAATGATAAGAGAAAAAAGACAGGCGGAATCCAGATGATACAGGGTTCCCTGTGGAAAAATATCTTTCTCTTCAGCGTACCCCTGATGTTTTCACAGGTGCTGGAGGTCATGTTTAATCTGAGCGATGTGGCGGTGGTTGGCCGATTCGCGGACTACCGGGCGCTGGGATCCGTGGGCTCCACGACTTTGCTGGTAACCCTGTTTACGGGTTTCCTTATCGGTATGGGAAGCGGCGTCAATGTGCAGACAGCCCTGGGGCTGGGAGCCGGAGATGAAAAGGCAGTGGATCGGACCATCCATACGTCCTTCCTGCTCTGCGCGTTTATCGGACTTCTGGCAGGGGGCATCTGCTTTTTCTTTGCGGATGGAATGTTGACCCTGATGAATACCAAGGAGGAGCTCATAGATGGCGCGATTCTTTATCTGCGGATCTATGCCTTCGGTATGCCGGCCATGGGAATCTATAACTTCGGAAACGGTGTTATGAGTGCCTCCGGGGATACAAAGCACCCGTTGCTGTATCTGGCCATCGCGGGCGTGATCAATGTGATACTGAATCTGTTTTTCGTCATCCGTTGTCACATGGCGGCGGAGGGCGTAGCTCTGGCCAGCGCCATTTCCCAGTACCTGTCGGCCATTCTGATCCTGATACATCTGATGTATCGGAATGAGGCCTGTAAATTCCGGTTCGCCAGGCTGCGGCTCAGTATGGACGCGGCTCAGAATGTACTTTTCATCGGAATTCCGGCAGGCATCCAGAACGCCATCTTCGCCATTGCCAATATCTTTGTACAGGTGGGCGTGAATACCTTTGACGCAGTGACTGTATCGGGCAATGCGGCCGCTACCAATGCGGATTCCCTGATTTTCAATGTGATGTACGCCTTTTACACCGGCTGCACCAGCTTCATGGGACAGAACCGGGGAGCCGGACAGCGGAAACGGGTGCTGAAGAGCTACTTTATCAGTCTGTTCTACTCCTCTGTGGCGGGAGCTCTGCTGGGCAGTCTGCTCTTTGTGTTCGGACGGCAGTTTTTAGGCCTCTTTGCCACAGAGCGGGCGGTCATCGATGTGGGAATGCAGCGTATCCGGATCATGTGCTTTTCCTATGCCATTTCCGCCTTTATGGATTGCAGTATCGCGGCCTCCAGAGGACTGGGAAAGAGCGTGGCACCGACTATTATCGTGATTCTGGGCTCCTGTGTATTCCGAATCACATGGATTTACACAATATTCGCGTATTTCCATACGATTCCGTCCCTTTATCTGCTGTACTTTTTCTCATGGACCATCACATCAGCGGCAGAGATTTTGTATTTTGTACATACCTATCGGAAGATGGTGCGGGAGCATCAGCTGTGATTTACGTGAACAACGAGTCAAATTCGTGAGGCGTATTTTGTCTCGTTTTATGAAGGAAACATGACTATGGAAGATACGACATTTTTAACAGCGAATCTGGAAAAAGAGATTCCGGTGCTGCGGGCGCAGATTCGGGCCCTGTACGAACAGCTTGACCGGAAGTTCCATCTGGAGGGAGCGAAGGTACCCATTACCTTTGGCCTGGACCGGGACTGTCTGGGATCCTATACCCGGAGCAGTCACCGGGAGAAAGAGCATTTTCATTTTTCCCTGCTCTTTATCGGCTATGCGGTGAAGCGTCCTCTGAGCAAGGAGGAGCGGACGGATCTTTACCGCCACGAGTATGCCCATTATATGCAGTACCACATGGAGATTCCGAAGCAGTACCAGTGGCAGCCCGGCACCCACGGCAGCGCCTGGAAGTACTGCTGCTCCCTGGTGGGAGCAGCCCCCACGCCCTACTACAAGGCGGGCGAGGCTCTAATGAAGCATGATTATGAGAAAACGCTGAAGAATCCCATCCATGATAAGACGGTTCCCCTGCGGGACCGGTATCGGCGGGAGCAGGAGCATAAAAAGTCCAAAGACAGCGTGGTTCGGTACCGGGTCGGGGAACAGGTGGCTCATCCCAAGTTCGGACACGGCCTGATCGAGAAGGTGGAGCAAAAGACAGGGGCAGTGAATCTGCATATCCGGTTTCAGGACGGCGTACGGAAGATAGACCAGAAATGGCTGATCCGTTCCGGCTATCGGAAAAAGGGCTGAAGATACAAAAGCATACAGAAGATACCCTCAAAGGTCGGATACGAAATCTGATTTTTGAGGGTATTGTTTATTAAGAATTCATGAATACTATTGACAGAAGTATATTATACAATATATAGTATGAATATCTTATAATATTATATAGCATATAATATGAGGAACAGTGAGGAGCAAAGCATATGGTTTTTAATACAGGAGCGGCGCTTCTGGACGCGATTGTGCTGGCGGTAGTCTCCCATGAGCAGCAGGGGACCTACGGATACAAGATCACACAGGACGTCCGGCAGGCCATAGACATATCGGAATCCACCCTGTATCCGGTATTGCGGAGACTGCAGAAGGATGGATGCCTGGAGACCTATGATATGGAGTTCGGAGGGCGGAACCGCAGGTATTACCGGATCACAGCGGCTGGAGCTGCTCAGCTGAACATGTATGAAAATGAGTGGAAGATTTATTCCTCCAGAATAACGAGACTGTTCGAGGGGAGTGAGGAAGCATGAACAGAAAAAAGTTTATGAGGCGGCTGGAAGAGCTGCTGGCAGATATCTCAGAAAATGAGAGAGAGGAAGCGCTGCAGTATTACGAGGACTATTTTGACGACGCGGGCACGGAAAGGGAGGCCGCCGTCATCGAAGAACTGGTGAGCCCGGAGCAGGTGGCCCGGAAAATCAAAGCGGGCCTGTCCGAGGAAGACGGAGAATTCTCCGAGGAGGGTTACCGGGATTCCAGATTTGAGGGACGGAGGCAGGCTCCGGCGGAGTACGCAGGAGCGGAAAGGACGGCGGCGGAAAAGCCCGGCCGAAAGCAGACGAACTTCTGGAAGGTTCTGGCTATTATCCTGCTCTGCATTTTGCTGGGACCCATCGTGATTCCGGTGGGATTTGCTCTGCTGGTGGCGATCTTCGGAGTGGCTATCGGGATTCTGGCGGTGGCGTTTGGTATCGGCGTCTCGGGAATCGCTCTGATTCTCGGAGGAATGGTTACGGCGGTGAGAGGAATTGTGTGGTTATTCGGAAATCCGGCGGGAGGAATCCTGACTATCGGTGCAGGCTGCCTGCTCATATCCCTGGGGATTCTGGTATCTATGCTGATTCTCTGGATATGCAGAAAGGTGATTCCGGTACTGATTCAGGGAATGGTAAATATCGTAAGCTGGCCCTTTAGAAAGGCAGGTGCAAAGAAATGAAGCGATTTACAAAGATATGCCTGATCACAGCCGCAGTTCTTGGAGGACTGGGAGTTCTGGGCATAGGAATCGGCCTGATGCTGGGAGGTTCTCCCTGGCAGCCGGCCCGGTTTGAACACCAGAAATACGAGACAGAAACATACGGTGAAAAAAAACAGGATGAAAAAAAACAGAAGGGACAGACCTCCGGGGGACCCTACGGAACAGAGATTCAGACGCTGGAGCTGGATATCCGCTACGGGGATGTGCGGATCGCTGCGGCGGACGGGGACAGCATCTCCGTGCAGGCAGAAAATCCGGGAAAATATTTTAAGGAAACCGTAGAGGACGGCGATACCCTGGTACTGCTGGACGAGCGGCCCGCCCGGGAAAAGGAACTGGTGCTCACAGTACTGCTGCCCGAGCGGATGCTGAAAGAAATCAGTATCGATCTGGGGGCAGGAGTGCTTTCCGCCGAACGGCTGGAGGCGCAGGATATCAGCATGGATCTGGGAGCCGGACAGGGAAATGTGAACCGGGTGATTGCCGGGGACGACGCGGAGCTTTCTGTGGGAGCAGGCGAGCTTCAGGTGGCGTATTTCCGCGGAAATGCGCTGGATGTGGACTGTGGAACCGGGCGGCTGATCCTGTGCGCGGAAGGAACGGAGGCAGACTATAATTACACCCTGGAGTGCGGAATTGGCGCTGTCCAGATAGGAGAAAGAGATTATTCCGGTATCGGCCATGAGGAGAGCGTGGATCATGGGGCGGCAAAGGACATAGATGTGGAGTGCGGCATCGGAGAGGTTACAGTGACCTTTACCGGAACACACGGGGAGCATAAAACACAGACAGAATCCCACAAACAGGAACTGTAGGCGCAGACGATATGCGAAATCGAAAACAGAAAAGGAGATAAGACTATGACATCAAAGAAATTAATGCGTTCAGCAACAGATAAAATGATATGCGGTGTGTGCGGAGGAATCGGTGAATACCTGAATATCGATCCCACCCTGATCCGGATTCTCTGGGCTTTGCTTTCCCTGGGAAGCTGCGGAACCGCTCTTCTGATCTACATTATCGCCGCAGTGATTATGCCCGAGGATAACGGCGTGGCATAACAATGTGGAAAGGGCCCTGAAAAGGCCGGAAAACAGAGATTTTTCTTGCGTCAGCGCGCCCGCCCTGCTATACTTAATAGCAGCGCGGGCGCGCGAATTGTATAAAGAAAGAGGTGGGAAAATGGTAGAATTAGATCAGTTTAAATATACACTGAACGGCTATCAGGGACCATTAGTAGAACTGAGGGATTCACTTTGACTTGGCTAACAAGGCAAAGCGGATCGAAGAATTAGAGAGAGAGATGGAAGCTCCCGGCTACTGGGACGACCCGGAGAAGTCCCAGGAGGGTATGAAGGAGCTGAAGAACTTAAAGGACGAGGCAGAGGATTATCATGCCCTGGAGCAGCAGTATGAGGATATCGAGACCCTGATCGAGATGGGCAATGAGGAAAATGATCCGGAGCTGGTGCCGGAAGTACAGGCGGAGCTGGAAGCCTTTGCGGCGAAGCTGGATTCCATGACCATTAAGACTCTGCTCTCCGGAGAATATGACAGAAATAACGCAATTCTGAAGCTGAACGCAGGCGCAGGCGGTACGGAAAGCTGCGACTGGGCGGGCATGCTGTATCGCATGTACACCCGCTGGGCAGAACGTAAGGGCTTTACCGTGGAGGTACTGGACTACCTGGACGGCGACGAGGCGGGTATCAAGTCCGTGACCTTCCAGGTAAACGGCGAGAACGCTTACGGCTATCTGAAGTCCGAGAAGGGCGTCCACCGTCTGGTGCGTATCTCCCCGTTCAACGCCCAGGGCAAGCGGCAGACTTCCTTTGTATCATTGGACGTCATGCCGGATATCGAGGGCGACATCAATGTGGAGATCCGGGACGAGGATCTGCGGATCGATACCTATCGTTCCAGCGGCGCAGGCGGCCAGCATATCAACAAGACCTCATCAGCTATCCGTATCACCCATCTGCCCACGGGCATCGTGGTACAGTGCCAGAATGAGCGTTCCCAGTTCCAGAACAAGGATAAGGCTATGCAGATGCTGAAGGCCAAGCTGTACCTTCTGGAGCAGCAGAAGAATCAGGAGATGCTGTCCGGCATCCGGGGCGAGGTCAAGGACATTGGCTGGGGCAACCAGATCCGTTCCTATGTGATGCAGCCGTACACGCTTGTGAAGGATCACCGCACCGGTCAGGAGATCAGCAATGTGAACGCAGTGCTGGATGGAGCCATCGACCCGTTCATCAACGCTTATCTGAAATGGATTACGGTGAAACCGGAAGAGGAATAAAAAATCAGGATGCAGGCGGAAACGGCTGCATCTTGTGCTTGCATTCTTTTAAAGAGTGTGGTACGATTCTAACAGTTTGATCCACGAGAGACACACAAGTGTTTCTGGATAACGAACATGGAGGGAAAAGATGTCAGAAAAGAGCAAGTATTTTGTTGTGACCCAGAAGGCAGTTCCCGAGGTACTTCTGAAAGTGGTGGAGGCCAAGCGGCTTTTGGATTCTTCCAAGGCCATTACCGTGCAGGAGGCCACCGAGCAGGTGGGCATCAGCCGGAGTTCCTTCTATAAATATAAAGATGATATTTTTCCCTTTCATGACAATTCCAAGGGAAAAAGTATTACCTTTGTATTGCAGATGGACGACGAGCCCGGGCTGCTGTCCCTGGTTCTGAAGACCATTGCGGACTACAAGGGAAACGTATTGACGATTCATCAGACCATTCCCATCAACGGAGTGGCCTCTCTGACCCTGACGGTGGATATCTTACCCACTACGGGAGATGTATCGTCGATGATCGATCAGATAGAGAGCCAGCAGGGCATTCACTATCTGAAAATTCTTGCAAGAGAGTAAAAGACGAAGGAGTACAGAAAGATGATTCAGATAGCAGTCATGGGCTACGGCACCGTCGGATCGGGAGTCGTAGAAGTACTGAAGACCAACCGGGAGAGTATTGCCAAGCGCGTGGGTCAGGAGGTAAATATCAAGTATGTTCTGGATCTGCGGGAGTTTCCGGGAGACCCGGTGGAGCAGGTACTGGTTCATGATTTCGAGACCATTGTAAATGATCCCGAGGTAAAAGTAGTAGTAGAGGTTATGGGGGGCGTGGAGCCTGCGTATACCTTTACAAAGAGATGCCTGCTGGCAGGCAAGAGCGTGTGTACCTCCAACAAAGCGCTGGTGGCAGCTCACGGAGCGGAGCTTCTGCAGATTGCGAAGGATAAGAACCTGAACTATCTCTTCGAGGCCAGCGTGGGCGGCGGCATTCCCATCATCCGTCCCCTGCAGACCTGTCTGACCGCAGACGAAATCGTGGAGATCAGCGGTATCCTGAACGGAACCACCAATTATATTCTGACCAATATGACCTACCACGGAGCGAACTTCGATGACGCCCTGAAGGATGCCCAGGAGAAGGGCTACGCGGAGCGGAATCCGGAGGCGGATGTGGAAGGCCATGACGCCTGCCGTAAGATCGCCATCCTGACTTCTCTGGTCAGCGGACAGAGAGTAGACTTTGAAGATATTTATACCGAGGGTATCACGAAGGTGACAGCCGAGGATATCCGGTATGCCGATAAATTAGGCCGTGTGATCAAGCTTCTGGCCATGAGCAAAAAAGAAGCGGACGGCAAGTATTACGCCATGGTAGCGCCCTTCCTCATCGATGCGGCGAACCCGCTGTACAGCGTGAACGGCGTATTCAATGCCATTTTCGTAGAGGGTAATATGCTGGGCGATTCCATGTTCTACGGAAGCGGGGCAGGAAAGCTTCCCACCGCCAGTGCCGTAGCTGCCGACGTGGTGGACGCAGCGAAAAACCTGGGTGAGAACCTGGGCTTTTACTGGAGCGGGGAAAAGCTGGAGCTGGGCGATACCAGGGATGATAAGAGACGCTTCCTGGTGCGTGTCAAAGGCGACGCGAAAGCGGACGCAGTGGCTATGGAAGCGCTGTTTGGACCGGTTGAGGTCGTGGACGCAGGTGTCGCTGGTGAATTCGGCTTTGTGACCGGTGAGCTTAGCGAAGCAGAGTACGCGGAGCGCGCCGCGAAAACCGACGCTGTTTTGAACCGCATTCGTGTGGAGGGATAGACGGCTATGAAGTATGTGATTGTACTGGGCGACGGTATGGCCGATGAGCCTATCGAGGCCCTGGAGGGGCAGACACCCCTGGAATACGCGCAGACTCCGACCATGGACGAACTGGCGAAGCAGTCTGAGATCGGGCTGGCCCATACCATTCCCGAGGGCATGAAGCCAGGCAGCGACACGGCGAACCTTTCGGTACTGGGTTATGATCCGAAGCAGTATTATACAGGACGTTCTCCCCTGGAGGCCTTAAGCATCGGCGTGGATATGAAGCCCGATGACATCGCTCTGCGGACGAATCTGATTACGGTATCCGATGGCGACGAGCCTTACGAAGAAAAGACCATCATCGATCACAGCTCCAGCGAGATCAGTACCGAGGACGCGGCGATTCTGCTGGATGCAGTTCGGAAGGAACTGGAAAATGATACCTATCATTTCTATGTGGGAACCAGCTACCGTCATCTGCTGATCTGGGAGAAAGGCAGCGTGGTAGAGCTGACTCCGCCCCACGATGTGCTGGGACAGAAGGTGGGCGATCATCTGCCGTCGGATCCGGTTCTCCGGGAGATGCAGAAGAAGAGTTATGAGATTCTCTCAAAGCATCCCATCAATCTGGAGCGGAAGGCCAGAGGCCTGAATCCGGCCAACTCCTGCTGGTTCTGGGGTGCGGGCACCCGTCCCGCTTTAAGCTCTTTTGAAGAGAAGAATCACAAAAAGGGCGCCATGATTTCCGCGGTAGACCTTCTGAAGGGCATCGCCGTGGGAGCAGGCATGAAAAATATCGAAGTGGAGGGGGCCAACGGCCAGCTTCACACCAATTATGAGGGCAAGGCCCAGGCGGCCGCAGACGTGCTTTTGAAGGAGGGCTATGACTTTGTCTATGTCCATGTGGAGGCTCCCGATGAGATGGGCCACCAGGGAAGCGTAGAGCGTAAGGTCCAGGCCATCGAATATCTGGATCAGCGTCTGATTGCCCATTTGAAAGAGGCTCTGGACGCCTCCGGCGAGGATTACCGGATGATGATTCTGCCGGATCACCCGACCCCGATCTGCGTGCGGACCCATACCAGCGATCCCATTCCCTATCTGCTCTATGACAGCAGAAAGACCTCCGGGGGTGGCGCGGGCGTATACAATGAAAAGGCGGCGCGGGCGGGCGGCATCGAAGTGATGCACGGCTACGAGCTGATTGACAAACTGTTTGAGGAGAAATAGCAATGCTGATAGTGAAAAAATTTGGCGGAACCTCTGTAGGCGATAAGGAGCGCATCATGAATGTGGCGCGAAGATGCGCAGAGGATTTCAAGAAGGGCAACGACATCGTGCTGGTTCTTTCCGCAATGGGCAAGACCACAGACGAGCTGATTGCCAAGGCAAAGGACATCAATCCGAACCCGCCCAAGCGGGAGCTGGATATGCTGCTGACCACCGGAGAGCAGATTTCTGTAGCCATGATGGCCATGGCTTTTGATACCATGGATATCCCGGCGGTATCCCTGAATGCGTTCCAGGTCCGGATGCACACCACCCGGGTACATGGCAACGCCCGTCTGAAGCGTATCGATACCGACCGCATCATGCACGAGCTGGAGCACCGCCGTATCGTCATTGTGACCGGCTTCCAGGGCGTGAATAAATACGACAACTATACCACACTGGGCCGCGGCGGCTCCGATACCACAGCCGTAGCGCTGGCGGCAGCTCTGCATGCGGACGCCTGCGAGATCTACACGGACGTGGACGGTGTATATACAGCCGATCCGCGTATCGTACCGAAGGCCCGCAAGCTGGATGAGATTACCTATGATGAAATGCTGGATCTGGCGACCCTTGGCGCAGGCGTTCTGCACAATCGTTCCGTGGAGATGGCAAAGAAATACGGCGTACAGCTGGTGGTACGCTCCAGTTTAAATGATCACGAAGGAACTGTAGTTAAGGAGGAAACGAGCGTGGAAAGAATGTTAATCAGCGGCGTAGCGCTGGATAAGAATACAGCCAGAATTTCAGTCATTGGTCTGAAGGATGAGCCGGGTATGGCCTTCCGTCTCTTCAATATTCTGGCAAAAGAGGGCATCAATGTGGACGTGATCCTGCAGTCCATCGGACGTGAGAACAGCAAGGATATCTCCTTTACCGTATCCCGCGACGAGGCAGACCAGGCAGTGAAGATCATCGAGGACAACATGGCCCGCGTAGGCGCAAAGAGCATTTCCTGCAACAAGGAAGTGGTAAAGGTCTCCATCGTAGGTGCCGGTATGATGTCTAACCCGGGCGTGGCAGCGAAAATGTTCGAGGCTCTGTTCAATGAGAATATCAACATCAACATGATTTCCACATCCGAGATCCGTATCACCGTTCTGATCAACGAGAAGGACGCGGAGAGAGCAGTCAATGCAGTGCATGACGCTTTCGGACTGGAAGATTGATTATTATCTTACACAGGTAACAGAAAAGCTCCCGGGCACGACGCCCGGGAGCTAATTTTATTAAGGGAATGGAGAAGCTTATTGACACAGCTCATCGGCCAGTGCATCCACCTGTGCGCGGCTTTCGTCGCTGAGCGCGGACAGGATACGGACGGTATGCTCCGCGAAGGTCAGGTTCTTGCTGTTCTCCAGGAGGCTCTTCATGCCCCTGGCAGCTGTGGGAGCCCAGGAACCGTTTTCCATGAAGGCCACGGTGCGGTTCTGGTAGTTCCGGTCGGTCAGATGCTCGATGAAATCACGCATGTAGGGGAAGATGCCTCCATTGTAGGTGACGGTGGCCAATACCAGCTTGCTGTAGCGGAAGGCGTCCTCCACGGCCTCGGCCATATCGGTACGGGCCAGATCGTGGACTACCACGTGGGCGCAGCCCTTTTCACGCAGCCTGTCGGCCAGCAGGTCCACAGCTTCTTTGGTGTGGCCGTAGACAGAAGTATAGGCAAGGACGATGCCGTCGTCCTCAGGCTGGTAGGAGGACCAGGTGTTATAGAGGCTCAGATAATAGCCCAGATTTTCCTTCAGAATCGGTCCATGTAAGGGGCAGATGGTCTGGATATCCAGGGCAGCAGCTTTCTTCAACAGGTTCTGCACCTGCGCGCCGAATTTGCCTACGATGCCGATGTAGTAGCGGCGCGCCTCGCAGGCCCAGTCCTCTTCCACATCCAGGGCGCCGAATTTACCGAAACCGTCTGCGGAGAACAGTACTTTATCGCAGGTGTCGTAGGTGACCATAACCTCGGGCCAGTGAACCAAGGGCGCAGCCACGAAGGCCAGGGTATGCCTGCCCAGAGAAAGGGTGGATCCCTCTTTGATCACGATCTGGCGCTCCGGATAATCGGTGCCGAAGAACTGTTTCATCATGGTAAACGCCTTGGCGCTGGATACCACGGTGGTGTCCTGGTAAAGTTCCATGAACGCGGCAATATTGGCAGAGTGATCCGGCTCCATGTGCTGAATGATCAGGTAATCGGGATGCCGGTCGCCCAGAAGAGTCCGGATCTGATCCAGCCATTCCTGCTTGAAATGGGCGTCCACCGTGTCCATAACGGCGATCTTTTCGTCCAGGATGACATAGGAATTGTATGCCATGCCGTTAGGAACCACGTACTGCCCTTCAAAAAGATCCACATCATGGTCGTTGACGCCGACATACTTGATATCTTTGGTAATTTCCATTTTCATGCGCTCCTTTATATTTTTTAACATAACATATCCTTCGGAGATGGCGCTCCGCTTTGGATGCCGTCCGGCAGGACATAATGTCCAGCGATATTATATCATATCCCAAACAGAGGTGTACAGGATTTTAACAGACCTCTGCCCGGTCGCCGCGAAGCTCCAGGTACAGGTGACCCATGCTCACATAGAAATAGGGACGCACCCAGAGAAGTCCGATGCCCATGGAGGTCAGAGACAGCAGGTACAGGGGCAGAAAGCCCAGCCAGAGGCGGAGTACCCGGAGATACTGTCCCTGCATGAGAATGCGACTGGTACGGAGAGCTTCCGCGGGGGAGCAGTCCGGATCATCCAGCAGGACAAAGACCGTCAGACACCAGGGCAGAGAGCAGAGCACCGCCGGAATCAGAGCGGCCAGGCCGCAGGCAGCCACGCGGGCCAGCAGGGCGGGCAGCTCCGGCGGAATGGCGGTCGGATCCACAGCAAGAGGCAGCTGCAGGTAAAAGTACAGCGCCGGGGCGAACCAGATATAGGACACCAGATATCGGAATACAAAGGTGAGAATAAAGGTATCCGGCTGCATGCGGAAGGCGTAAAAAAGCATACCGGGCTGTACCACCGGTTTCTTCAGGCAGAGGGAATACAGAAAACGAATCAGACCCACGCTCAGAAGTGCTGACAGGATGGTGACGATGACAGTTAAGATCCAGAACAGGGCCTGGTCGAAGCTGCGGGCAGAGACAGCCAGATTGCTGGACTGGAGCAGCAGAGTCAGCGCCATGGTAAACAGGGTCAGGCTGATGGTCAGATTTACGGCAAAAAAGTAATTCCCCTCCAGTGAGATACGGGCCTGGCGGCGGATTTCTTTTGGCTTCATCATAAGGCGTTACCTCCTGTGGGAATCTGCGTGGACAGATTGGAATAAAGATCTGTGATGGCCTTCTGCAAAGCGTCCGGATCCATCAGGGTCTCCAGGCCGAAGAGCCGGATGGCGAAGTAGAAGCCCAGCACCAGGATCACCAGAGCCAGCAGAATGGCGAACACAGAGGTGATAGCAGCGCCCAAGGACTTTCCGGGCAGCCGGTAACCGTCGCCCTTGGACAGATGGGCGAAGAGAATACTTAAAGATCCAAGGGGCAGGGCGAAATAGATAAAATAAATGCTGATCACAGAGAGCAGCGACAGTACGCCGAAGAGCAGCGAAAGGTTTGCCATCTTATTCGGCTTCTTTTTATAGGGATTGGAATAAGGGTTAAAATCAAAATTCGGTTGTTCATTATATTGTTCCATAGTAAATCCTCCTGAAAGATTATAGTATCACAGCCGGGCGGGAAAGACAAATCCTTCTTGCGGCCAAAGGGCTTTTTTCGTATAATAAGGGCATTGAAAAGGAGAGAACAGCATGGATATTTTAAAGAAACTGACGGAAGAGCTGGGCGTTCAGCGCTGGCAGGTCGAGGCTGCGGTGAAGCTCATCGACGAAGGAAATACCATTCCCTTTATTTCACGTTATCGAAAGGAAGCCACCGGTTCCCTGAACGACGAGGTACTGCGGAATCTTTACGAGCGGCTGAATTACCTCAGGGGACTGGAGGATAAGAAGAATCAGGTGCTGGGCAGCATCGAGGAGCAGGGCAAGCTGACGGAGGAGCTGAAAAATCAGATTCTGGCGGCGGAGACCCTGGTGGCTGTGGACGACCTGTACCGTCCCTACCGGCCCAAGCGGCGTACCCGGGCTACCATTGCGAAGGAGAAGGGACTGGAGGGGCTGGCGGACGTGTTGCGGCTGCAGATGACCAAAAAGCCGCTGGCGGAAGAAGCGACAGCGTATATTTCTGAAGAGAAGGGCGTGCTGACCGCGGAGGACGCCATCGCGGGAGCCGGGGATATCCTGGCGGAAGCTATCTCCGACGAGGCAGACTATCGCGCCTATATCCGGAAGGCCACCTTTGACGAGGGACAGCTGCTGTCCGAGGCCAAGGATGAGAAGGCGCAGACGGTCTATGAGATGTATTATCACTACGAAGAGCCTGTGAAAAAGGCGGCGGGACACCGGATCCTGGCCCTGAATCGGGGCGAGGCGGAGAAGGTGCTGACCGTCCGGGTGGAAGCGCCGGAGGAACGCATCCTGCGCTACCTGGAGAAGAAGGTCATCCTGCGGGACAATCCCCATACGTCGCCGACTCTGAAAGCTGTCATTGCGGACAGCTACAGCCGCCTGATCGCGCCCTCCATTGAGCGGGAAATCCGAAGCGAGCTGACGGAAAAGGCCGAAGATGGAGCCATCAGCGTCTTTGGAAAGAATTTAAAGCAGCTTCTGATGCAGCCGCCCATCGTGGGACAGGTGGTGCTGGGCTGGGATCCGGCCTTCCGTACCGGATGCAAGCTGGCCGTGGTGGACGCCACCGGCAAGGTGCTGGATACGGTGGTCATTTACCCGACTGCGCCCCAGAATAAGGTTGCAGAGGCCAAGGCGGTGCTGAAGAAGCTCATTGCCAAATACGGCATTACCCTGATTTCTGTGGGCAACGGAACGGCCTCCCGGGAGTCCGAGCAGGTCATTGTGGAGCTCATCAGGGAGCTGCCCGCACCGGTGCGCTACGTCATCGTAAACGAGGCCGGAGCCTCGGTCTATTCCGCCAGCAAGCTGGCCACGGAGGAATTTCCGAACTTTGACGTGGGACAGCGCAGCGCAGCGTCCATCGCCCGCCGTTTACAGGATCCGCTGGCGGAGCTGGTCAAAATCGATCCCCGTTCCATCGGCGTGGGCCAGTACCAGCATGACATGAACCAGAAGAAGCTGGGCGAGGCCCTGTCCGGCGTGGTGGAAGATTGTGTAAACAGGGTTGGAGTGGATCTGAATACGGCCTCGGCCCCCCTTCTGGAATACGTGTCCGGCATCAGCAAGACACTGGCAAAGAATATCGTAGCCTACCGGGAGGAAAACGGCCATTTCACCAGCCGCAGAGAGCTCCTGAAAGTAGCAAAGCTGGGTCCAAAGGCCTTTGAGCAGTGCGCGGGCTTCCTGCGCATTACAGGGGGCAAAAACCCCTTGGACACCACCAGCGTACACCCCGAGTCCTACGCCAGCGCAGAGAAGCTGCTGACCACCATGGGATATACCACAGACGACCTGAAAAAGGGCGGCGTCAAGGGACTGTCTGCCAAGATTCATGACTATAAGCATCTGGCAGAGAAGCTGGAAATCGGCGAGCTGACCCTGCGGGATATCGTAAAAGAGCTGGAAAAGCCGGGACGGGATCCCCGGGACGAGATGCCGAAGCCCATTCTCCGCACCGATGTGCTGGAAATGAAAGACCTGAAGCCCGGCATGGTACTGAAGGGCACCGTCCGCAATGTCATTGATTTTGGCGTTTTCGTGGATATCGGCGTTCACCAGGACGGCCTGGTACACATTTCTCAGATTACCGATCGGTATATTAAACACCCGCTGGAGGTACTGAGCGTGGGAGACATCGTGGATGTGAAGGTACTCAGTGTGGATTTGCAGAAGAAGCGGATTGGATTAACCATGAAAGACGTAAAATAAAAACCTTTGGCAAAACGGCAGCCCACTGTCGGGATAAAAATGAAACTTTATCCCGACAGTGGGCTGCCGTTTGTTTTATGTTTCTGATGATGTTATTTCTTGTACAAAATCCGGATGGAATTCAGTACGCACAGCATAGCCACACCCGTGTCGGCGAATACAGCCAGCCACATATTCGGGTGTCCGGTCAGACCCAGAATCATAACCGCAATCTTGATAATCAGAGCGAATACCACATTCTGAACCGCGATACGGTTGGTGCTGCGGGCGATGGAGATAGCCGTCGGTACAGACTCCATGCTGGAAGTCATGAATACCGCGTCAGCCGCCTCAATAGCCGCGTCCGCGCCGCTTCCCATAGCCGCGCCCACATCCGCGCCGGCCAGAACCGGAGCGTCGTTGATACCGTCGCCCACGAACATTACGTTGCCGTTCTGCTCCCGAAGCTTGGTCATAATACTCAGCTTATCCTGGGGAAGAAGCTTTGCGTGAACCTCGTCGATGCCAGCCATCTTTGCCACAGCCTCGGCGCTCTCCTGCGCGTCGCCGGTGAGCATAACAGTACGAAGGCCCATTTTCTTCAGACGTGCAATGGCAGATTTCGCGTCAGCCTTCAGAGTATCGGAGATAACCAGATATCCGGCCAGCTTGCCGTCCACGGCCAGGAATACTTCAGAGCCGTAGCCCACGTCGATGGGAGCAGAGTCAAAAGCTACTCCATTTTCATCCATCAGCTTCTGATTACCGCAGAGTACTTTGCCTGCCGCCAGAGAAGCGGAGATACCGTGGCCTGCGATTTCCTCCAGAGAAGCAGGCTTCTCAAGAGAGATTCCCTTTTCCTGTGCAGCGGTTATGATACTGACAGCGATGGGATGTGTGGAGAACTGTTCGCAGCTTGCAGTGATGCGTAGCAGCTCATCTGCGGAAATGGATCCGGTGGAAACGATGTTTTGGAGCTTGAAGTTACCCTCGGTCACGGTACCGGTCTTATCCATGACCACAGCGCCCAGATTGCTCAGAGCCTCCATAGCCACGCCGCCCTTGAACAGGATACCCTTCTTGGAGCCTGCGCCGATACCGGAGAAGAATGCCAGCGGTACGCTAAGCACCAGGGCGCAGGGGCAGCTCATAACCAGGAAAGTAATCGCGGTATAAATCCACTGATGCCAGTTGCCGGTCACCAGAGACGGAATAATGGCAGTTACCAGAGCCAGGGTTACAACGATGGGAGTGTAAACCTTGGAGAACCGGGTAATAAAGCGGTCAATCTTCGGCTTGCTTGCGGCTGCGTTCTCTACGGAATCCAGGATACGGGTTACCATAGATTCGGACAGCGGCTTCTCCACGCGGATTTTCAGCTGACCGGAGGTATTGACACAGCCGGAGGTGATATCGTCACCGGCCTTTACAGCCACCGGAACCGGCTCGCCGGTAATCGGTGAGGTATCCAGACGGCTTTCGCCCTCAAGAATCACGCCATCCAGCGGAATACGGTCGCCCGGGCGGATCACCAGGACGTCGCCCACCTTGGCGCTCTCAGCCGGGATGACTTTGATATCGTCGCCCTGTACCAGATTGACCACCTCAGGACGCATATCCACAGCGTCCATGATCTGCCCGCGGCTTCGTTCTACAGCCTTGTGCTCGAAGAACTCACCGATGCGGTAGAAGAGCATAACGCCCATGGCCTCGGGATACATGCCGATGGCAAATGCGCCCAGTGTGGCGATGCTCATCAGGAAGTTCTCGTCGAAGACCTGACCATGGGAAATGTTCTTGGCAGCAGTTACCAGGACGCCTGCGCCCAGAATCAGATAACCGATGACAAATACGGGCAGTGTTACGGCGGCAGCAGCACCGGTATGGCTTAAAATCTCACCGACTACAAAGAGAACCGCGCCGATGATAATGGAAATGAGCTCCTTGCGTTCTTTCTTTTTCTCTTCTTCCCTGGCAGACTGTGCAGCGGCGTCCCTGGCAACAGATTTCGGGGACGGGTCGCGCTCTGCGATGGTGACCTCCGGCTCCAGGGCTGTGCTGACACGGCGGATCTCGTCGATGAGGGCGTCCGGATTCTCAGCGGTGATACGGAGCTGCTTGGTAGCGTAGGTCAGAACGGCTTTTTCCACGCCGGGAACCTGGTTGATACGTTCCTCGACCTTAGCCGCGCAGTGGGCGCAGTCCAGACCGTCGATGATGTATACCTTCGTCTTGGCAGATGCGTTGACTGTCTTTGGAACAAGCTTTACTTCAGCCTCGACAGAAGAGCAGATACGCTGCATTTCCGGAAGCAGTGCGTCCGGATCAGCGGCCAGGACGCGAAGCTGCTTGGTGGCGAAGGTGATGGTGGCTTCCTCTACGCCGGGCAGAGCATTGATTTTCTCTTCCATCTTGGAAGCGCAGTGCGCGCAGCCCAGATTCTCCACGATGTAGACCTCGCGGCGGGCATTGGCGCTGTGCTCGTGACCGTGATCGTGGCCGCAGCCGCAGGAATCGCCGTGCTCATGGTCGTGGTGATGATGCTCATGTTCCTCATGTTCATGGTCGTGACCACAGCCGCAGGAATCGCCGTGATCATGGTCGTGGTGATGATGCGCATGCTCCTCATGTCCATGGTCGTGACCACAGCCGCAGGAATCGCCGTGATCATGGTCGTGGTGATGATGCGCATGCTCCTCATGTCCATGGTCGTGACCACAGCCGCAGGAATCGCCGTGATCATGGTCGTGGTGATGATGCGCATGCTCCTCATGTCCATGGTCGTGACCACAGCCGCAGGAATCGCCGTGATCATGGTCGTGGTGATGATGCGTATGCTCCTCATGTCCATGGTCGTGCTCACAACCGCAGCCGCAGTGCTCGTGCTCCTCATGCCCGGATACGGAATTTAGTTTCTCCTTCTCTATATCAGCCATAGTATCTATCTCCTTTAAAATATATTTATATATGTTTAAGTGTTCATGTGTTGATTTAACCACATTAATAGAGGATTGTCAATAGGTTCAGAAAGAAAAATAAAAAAGATCTTGCAGAATGGAAAAAGCAGGACTATAATACACCGTAGAATATGGTAATTCTTCAGGGCAGGGTGAGATTCCCGACCGGCGGTAAAGTCCGCGAGCCGTAAGGCTGAATCGGTGAGATTCCGATACCGACAGTAGAGTCTGGATGAGAGAAGAAAAACGAGGCATATTTTATTTGCTTTGCTTTCCGGCCCTGAGTGCAGTTGCATTCAGGGATTTTTTATGTAATAGGAAATTCCTATGGAATCCCCTATTACATAAAAGCAAGCAGAGCTTGCAAAGATGCGCACTCGGCGCAGTGGTAGATGGTTGCCAAGGCAACCGCACCTCGGCGCGAGAATGTGCCAACGGCACATTCTTTTTTATGGAGAATTATCCTTTCTAAAATAATAATTTTGAAATACCCATAGGGGTGTACCTGGATGCCCAAAAGGCATGGGCAAACAGAAGAAACACCCTACGGGTGCACCTATATGCCCAAAAGGCATGGGCGTATAAGATGAAAGGAGAACTGTAACATGCCAAATCTGATTCAAAGTATCAAGGACAATCTCACATTTTTGCTGGTCTGCCTGCTGATCGTGGTGGCCATCTTCGTGGTGGCCAGCGTGACCGAAAAGGCGCTGCGGAAAAAGAACTCCATGCCCAGAACCAACTCCCCGGCCCGCCGGGTGGCTCTGGTGGGCGTATTCTCGGCCATTGCCGTTGTACTGATGCTCTTTGAGCTGCCTCTGTGGTTCGCGCCCAGCTTCTACGAGCTGGATTTCAGCGAGATTCCGGTTATGATCTGCGCCTTTGCCATGGGCCCGGTGGCCGGTGTGGCGGCGGAGCTCTGTAAGGTACTGCTGAAGCTGGTGCTGAAGGGAACCACCACCGCCTTTGTGGGCGACTTCGCCAATTTCGTGGTGGGCTGCAGCCTGGTGCTTCCGGCCTCCATCGCATATTACGCGAAGAAGAGTAAAAAGACCGCCATCCTGGGACTGATTCTGGGAACTGCGGTTATGACCGTATTCGGAAGCGGTTTCAACGCCCTCTATCTGCTGCCGAAGTTCTCGGAACTGTTCGGCATGCCCATGGACGCCATCATTTCCATGGGAACCGCGGTAAACAGCAGCATCCACAGCGTCTGGACACTGGTATTCTTTGCGGTAGTACCCTTTAATATTCTGAAGGGCCTCCTGGTATCCGCAGTGACTATGCTGCTGTACAAGCACATCAGTCCGATTCTGAAGAAGCACTGAGATTTTCCCGGTAGACAGCAGAAATAGGAAATGCTATAATATAAGCCGCAGAAAACGGCTGTATACAAGGAAAAAGAGAGCCCCGCAGATTCTGCGGGGCTCTTATAATAGGAATGGATTGTTTCTATAATAAAGTGTAGTTTTTAAAATAACGAGGTAAATCGATGATAACAGAGACATTTTCGGAACAGGAGACCAGAGCGCTGGGTGAAAAGCTGGGGCGGGAGGCAGCCGCAGGACAGGTGTATACCCTCACCGGAGACCTGGGCGTGGGAAAGACTGTATTCACCCAGGGCTTCGCCAGAGGGCTGGGCGTGAAAGAGCATGTGAACAGTCCCACCTTTACCATTGTGCAGGAGTATGGGGAGGGACGGCTTCCCTTTTATCATTTTGACGTGTACCGCATCGGCGATATCGAGGAAATGGATGAGATCGGTTATGAGGATTACTTTTACGGAGAGGGCGTCTGCCTGATTGAGTGGGCGGAGCTGATCGAGGAACTGCTCCCGGAGAACCGGATCGCGGTCCGCATCGAAAAGGATCTGGAAAAGGGCTTTGATTATCGAAAAATAACCGTGGAGGAGAAGTAAAATGAAGATATTGGGACTGGATAGTTCCGGACTGGTGGCATCCGTGGCCGTGGTAGAGGATGACGGTGTGAACAGCAATCTGGTGGCGGAATATACCGTAAACTATAAAAAAACACATTCCCAGACCCTGCTTCCCATGCTGGACGCCATTGCCCAGATGACGGAGCTGGATCTGAATACCATCGACGCCATCGCGGTGGCGGGGGGACCGGGTTCCTTTACAGGTCTGCGGATCGGCTCCGCCACGGCCAAGGGACTGGGGCTGGCGCTGAATAAGCCCCTGGTACACATTCCCACGGTGGACGCGCTGGCTTATAATCTCTATGGCACGGACAAGATCATCTGTCCGTTGATGGACGCCAGACGGAATCAGGTGTATACCGGAATCTACGAGTTCCGGGGAGAAGAATTGGTGGCTTTGGAGCCCCAGATGGCCGTGGGTATCGAAGAGATCGCGCAGAAGCTGTGTGAGCTTGGCAGAGAGGTGATTTTCCTGGGCGACGGCGTGCCGGTATTCCGCCAGAGACTGACGGAAGAACTGATGAAGGATGTTCCCTTCTCCTTTGCACCGGCCCATGTGAACAAGCAGAGAGCGGGAGCTGTGGCCATGCTGGCTGTATCCTATGTCCGCGCAGGAAAGACAGAAAGCGCTGCAGAGCACCGACCAGATTATCTGCGCCTGTCCCAGGCAGAGAGGGAACGGCTGGAAAAGGAACAGCAGGAGCGACTGGAAAAGGAGCAGGACGGAAGCGGGGAACCGGCATGACAGCCTGTGAGATCCGCCTCATGAAGGAAGAGGACGTACCGCAGGTGGCGGCCATCGAGCGGGAAGCCATTTCGCCGCCCTGGTCGGAGCAGTCCTTCCTGGAAAGTCTGGTTCTGCCTCACACTCTGTTTCTGGTGGCAGAGACGGAAGGGGAGATCAGCGGCTACTGCTGCTGTTACCGTTCCCTGGAGGAGGGTGAGATCACCAATGTGGCGGTTCGGCGGAAGTTGCGTGGCAGAGGCATCGGCGAGGCACTTTTACGGGAGCTGTTCCGGATCGGAGCTTCGGAAGGCATCGAGGCTTACACCCTGGAGGTGCGCGTGAGTAATGAGACCGCCATCCGCCTTTACGGGAAGCTGGGTTTTGAGAGCGCAGGCATCCGGAAGAACTTTTATGAGAAGCCCCGGGAGGACGCCTGTATTATGTGGAAGCGGTGACAGCAATTCCCACTGGGAGAGGCACCGGATTTCAGGTACAATATTCACGCAGGAAACACATCATAGATGGCGGATAACCGCCCGCACAGGGAGGAATACAAATGCGTGAGTATCAGGAACAGATAGAAAAGAAAACAGAAAAACCGGACAGAATCATCTGCAACGGCTGCGGAAAAATCATTGCCGTAAGGCAGGGGATGCCCGCGGAGGACGTGTGCTCCGTGCGGCAGGCGTGGGGATATCTGTCGGATAAGGATGGGGACGTGGATGAGTTCCACCTCTGCGAGAGCTGTTACGACAGAATTACAAAAAGCTTCACGGTGCCCCTGACCAGAACGGAAAAAACAGAGTGGTTATAGGAGACAGGAATGTTAGATGTATGTTTACTTGGAAGCGGCGGTATGATGCCGCTGCCCTATCGCTGGCTGACAGCGCTGATGACGAGATATAACGGAAGCAGCCTTCTCATCGACTGCGGAGAGGGAACGCAGATCGCCATCAAGGAAAAGGGCTGGAGCTTTAAACCCATCAATGTGATCTGCTTTACCCATTTTCACGGGGATCACATCAGCGGACTGCCGGGCCTTCTGCTCACCATGGGAAATGCGGAACGCACGGAACCGCTGACTCTCATCGGGCCAAAGGGCCTGGAGCGGGTAGTGACAGCTCTTCGCGTCATTGCGCCGGAGCTGCCTTTCCCCATTCATTTTATCGAGTTGACCAAGGCGGAAGAAGAGCTCTCCATCGGCGGTTATCGGATCAAGGCCTTCCGGGTAAATCATAACGTGACCTGTTACGGCTACTCCCTGGAGATCGACCGGGCCGGAAAGTTCCAGCTGGAACGGGCCCTGGAGCTTGGGATCCCGAAGAACTTCTGGAATCGGCTGCAAAAAGGCGAGACCGTGGAAGCAGACGGAAAGGTATATACGCCGGACATGGTCATGGGCGCTCCGCGAAAGGGAATCAAGCTGGTCTACTGTACGGATACCCGGCCTACAGCCTCCATTGCGGCCAACGCGGTGGGAGCGGATCTTTTTATCTGCGAGGGCATGTACGGTGAGAAGGACAAGCAGGCCAAGGCAGTGGCAAATAAACATATGACATTTTACGAAGCGGCCAGACTGGCGAAAGAGGCGGATGTGAAGGAAATGTGGCTGACCCATTACAGTCCGTCGCTGACGCGGCCGGAGGAATATATGAACGAGGTGCGCCGGATCTTTCCGCGCGCTGTGGCAGGAAAGGACAGAAAATCCATCGAACTGGATTTTGAGGATGAGGAAAAATGAGTACGGAAAAAGATATTTACATTCTGGGAATCGAAAGCTCCTGTGACGAGACCGCGGCGTCTGTGGTAAAAAATGGCCGCGTCGTGCTGTCAAATGTAATTTCTTCCCAGATCGATCTGCATACCTTATACGGCGGCGTGGTTCCCGAGATCGCGTCCCGGAAGCATATCGAGCGTATCAATCAGGTGATTCAGGAGGCCCTGGACACGGCAGGCATGACCCTGGACGATCTGGACGCCATCGGTGTCACCTACGGTCCCGGCCTGGTGGGGGCCCTTCTGGTGGGCGTGGCCGAGGCCAAGGCCATCAGCTACGCAAAAAAGCTGCCGCTGGTGGGCGTCCATCATATCGAGGGACATATTTCCGCCAACTATATCGAGAATCCGGATTTGGAGCCGCCCTTCGTGTGTCTGGTGGTATCCGGCGGGCACACCCATCTGGTGGTGGTACGGGATTACGGAAAATACGAGATTCTGGGACGGACCCGGGATGACGCGGCAGGAGAGGCCTTTGACAAGGTGGCCCGTGCCATCGGGCTGGGATATCCCGGCGGACCGAAGATCGATAAGCTGGCAAAGGAGGGCGATCCGGAAGCCATTTCCTTCCCGCGGCCCAGGTTTGAGGATTCTCCCTACGACTTCAGCTTCAGCGGCCTGAAGTCCGCGGTGCTGAATTACCTGAACGGCTGTCAGATGAAGGGCATCGAAGTGAACCGGGCGGATGTGGCGGCTTCCTTCCAGAAGGCAGTATGCGACGTGTTGGTGGAGCATGCCATGATTGCGGTAAAGGAAAGCGGCCTGAACAAGTTCGCCATCGCCGGAGGTGTTGCATCCAACTCCGCGCTGAGGGCAGCCTTTGAAAAGGCCTGCGCGGAGCGGCATATGGAGTTCTATCACCCGTCCCCTATCTTCTGCACTGACAATGCGGCCATGATTGGATCGGCAGCCTACTATGAATTTATTGCCGGAAAAAGGGACGGCCTGGATCTGAACGCAGTGCCGAACCTGAAGCTGGGAGAGAGATAAGATGAAAAAAAAATACTGTACCGCCATCGTTCTGGCGGCAGGCCAGGGAAAACGGATGGGAAGCAGCATACATAAGCAGTTCCTGGAGCTGAAGGGACATCCGATTCTGTATTATTCCCTGCAGGCCTTTCAGGATTCCCCCTTGGTGGAGCGAATGATTCTGGTGACCGGGGAGACGGAGATTTCCTATGTAAAAGAAGAGATCGTAGAAAAGTACCAGTTTGATAAGGTCACAGACGTGATAGCGGGCGGCGCGGAGCGCTACGCCTCTGTCTGGAATGGCCTTCAGACCCTGGAGCGGAAGCTGACGGAGGAAGAAAAGGACGGTTTTGTGTTCATTCACGACGGAGTGCGTCCTTTTATCCATGAAGAGATCCTGCGCCGGGCTTACGACGCAGTGGAAGAGCATCATGCCTGCGTGGTGGGAATGCCGTCCAAAGATACAGTGAAGATAGCGGATGCGGAAGGCTTTGTCCGTACCACACCTGCCCGGAGCCTGGTCTGGAATATTCAGACTCCCCAGGTCTTCGACTTCCGCCTGGCTCACCAGGCATACGCGGAGCTGGAAAAAAGCGGACGTACAGACGCCACAGACGATGCCATGATTGTAGAAGCCTTTACGGACACGAAAGTGAAGCTGGTAGAGGGAAGCTATGAGAACATTAAGATCACGACCCCGGAGGATCTGGAGATCGCGGAGACATTTCTGCGGAGACGGTAGGGGAAAGAGAATAGCGAGACTTTTACTGCAGACGCAGTAGGAGTCTCTTTTTTGATCTCTGCAAAAGTATGTTTGTGCAGGGTATAAGAGACAATAGATTACGGAAGAAAAAATGATAATTGAAATTCTTTCTCCGTACCGCTATAGTAATAGTAATAGCATTTGATACGATACGAGAAAGAAGGGAGTTATAAAAAGTGAAAAGCAGCAAATACGAAATCGATATGTGCAACGGTTCCCTTATGGACAAGTTGATCACATTTTCCGTGCCATTGATGGTTTCGGGAATTTTGCAGCTGATGTTCAATGCGGTGGATATTATTGTGGTGGGACGCTACAGCGGGAGCCAGGCTCTGGCAGCGGTAGGTTCCACCACAGCGTTGATCAATATTTTTACGAACCTGTTTATCGGAATTTCACTGGGAGCCAATGTGCTGGCGGCCCGGTTCTACGCGGCGGGCCGGGACCGGGAAATGTCTGAGACGGTACATACAGCCATTCTGATAGCCCTCATAAGCGGCGTTATGATGGCTTTTGTGGGACTGGGGCTGGCGCGTCCGGCCCTGGAGCTGATGGATACGCCGGAGGACGTCATCGATCTGTCCACCCTCTATATGCGGATATATTTTCTGGGAATGCCTTTTTTCATGCTGTATAATTACGGCGCGGCCATTCTCCGGGCGGTGGGAGATACCAGACGCCCATTACTGTTTCTGGTTATCTCCGGTGTCACAAACGCGGTGCTGAACGTGTTCCTGGTGGTGGTCTTCCGCATGTCTGTAGAGGGCGTGGCCATCGCCACAGTGATTTCTCAGCTGATTTCCAGCGCGCTGGTGCTGCGCTGCCTCTATCGAACCGAGGGAAGCTATCAGCTGCGGTTTTCAAAGCTTCATATCAACAGCTCCCATTTGAAGCAGATTTTTCTGGTGGGGATCCCGGCGGGAGTCCAGAGTGTGGTCATCAATTTTTCCAATGCGCTTTTGCAGTCCTCGGTGAACTCCTTCGGTTCCACAGCCATGGCGGGTTATACGGCGGCCAATAATATTTTGGGCTTTCTGTATGCTTCGGTGAATTCCGTCACCCAGGCCTGCATGAGCTTCACCAGCCAGAATTACGGCGTGGGGAAGTTCAAAAGAATGGATCGGGTGCTGAGCGACTGTGTGATTATCACCGTAACCGTGGCGGGAACCCTGGGCAGCGCAGCCTATCTGTTCGGGCCTGAGATACTGCGGATCTATACCAAGGAGCCGGAAGTGATTCAATGCGGAATGGAGATTATTTCCATTACCACCATTCCTTATTTCCTTTGCGGTATCATGGATTTGATTCCGGGAGCCCTCCGGGGAATGGGGCGCTCCGGCGTGCCCATGGTGCTGTCCATTATCGGTACAGTGGGCTTGAGAATTGTGTGGATCTTCGGCATATTTCCGCTGCGGAGATCTCTGTTTGTGCTGTTCATTTCCTATCCGGTGTCCTGGATCTTCACGATCCTGCTCCAGGTCGTATGCTTCTTCCTGGTTCGCAGGCAGATCCACAGGAGAGAAATGGCGACTGCCTGAGAAAGAGCGGACAGTAAAATGAGACAAAAGGAGTTTTAGACAATATGAGAGGTCTGGGAACACTGATCAACGCCCTGGCAATCATTGTGGGCGGTATCATTGGAATCGGAGGAAAGCGCCTCCTGAAAGAACATTACCAGGAGACGATTATGAAGGCCACAGGTTTTTCTGTCCTGTTTCTGGGAGCGGCGGGCACTTTTTCCAAAATGCTGGTACTGTCCTCCGTGGGCGGACAGTCTTTGGACACCACCGGATCCATGAATATGATTCTGTCCATGGTGGGAAATATCCTGATCTTCTGCGTGGGCGTCAACCTGATCTGGCCCAGGACCATTAAGGTGGCGAATCTGCTGCCGGCCCTGCTCGTGGCCATTCTGTTGGCCTGAAGAAAAGAGGTGTATGTGAAATGACTTCTTCTTCCATGCTGAAAGGCAGTCCTCTGAAGTCCATGCTGGCTTTCGCCCTGCCGCTGCTGGCGGGAAATCTCCTGCAGCAGACTTATAATCTGATCGACGCGGCCATCGTGGGCCAGGTGCTGGGAACGAAAGCTCTGGCCGGAGTGGGAGCCAGCAGCAGCGTACAGTTCCTGGTGCTGGGTTTCTGTATGGGGAGCTGCGCCGGCTTTGGTATCCCTGTGGCCAAGTATTTCGGGGCCGGGGATCGGAAACGGATGCGGGATTATATTTTCAACGGCGGCGTACTGACCGCAGGTATCGCGGCGGTACTGACCACAGCCTGTGTCCTGCTGTGCCACTGGATTCTGAGGGTGCTTTCGGTGCCCGGAGATATCTATGAGAATGCTTATTCCTATCTGCTGGTGATCTTCCTGGGACTGCCCTTTACCCTTTTATATAACTATCTGTCCGCTATCCTGCGGGCGGTGGGAGACAGCCGGACACCGTTTCTGTTTCTGGCCTTTTCCGCCTGCCTGAATATCGGCCTCGATCTGCTCTGCATCATAGTACTGGGCTGGGGCTGCGCGGGAGCGGCCATCGCCACCATTGCCGCCCAGGCGGTCAGCGGTGTATTATGTCTTTTTTATATCGCCCGGAAAGTAGAACTTCTGCGGCTGCCAATGGAGAACCGGAAACTGGACGGCCGGGCTGTGAAGGAGCTTTTACTCATGGGAATGCCTACGGGTCTGCAGTTTTCCATCACAGCCATCGGAAGCATGGTGATGCAGTCGGCCAACAACAGTCTGGGAAGTGTCTACGTGTCCGGCTTCACGGCGGGCATGCGGATCAAGCAGTTTACTATCTGTCCCTTCGACGCCTTCGGTACGGCGGCTTCCGTATTCTGCAGCCAGAATCTGGGCGCAGGTCAGGGCAGCCGGATCCGGAAAGGCCTCGCCCAGGGCGTGGCGGTGGCCACGGGGTATGGTTTGTTGGCAGGCCTTTTGATGATCGGGGTGGGAAGAACCCTGTCCATGATCTTTGTGAGCCGGGATGCGGTGGACGTACTGGATGCTTCGGCCAAATACCTGCGCTGTATGGGGTACTTCTACTGGAGTCTGGGGATCCTGAATGTGACCAGAATGGTCACCCAGGGACTGGGATATTCCGGACGGGCCTTTTTCTCCGGCGTGACGGAGATGATAGCCCGGACCGTGGTAAGCCTGGGGTTCGTGGGAACTTTTGGCTATACGGCCATCTGTTTCGCGGATCAGACCGCGTGGGTGGCAGCCAGCTGCTATATCGCACCCACCTGTCTGATCTGCGTGAAAAAGGCGTTGAAAAAGATAAACGCCGCTTAAGAGATCGCCGAAAGCTTCTGAAGCCGGTGGAACCGTTCCAGGACAGGTTCCGGACTGCGGATGCCGGTGCAGGCTCCCACGGATTCCACGGCGATGGAAGCGGCAGCGGTGGCGAACCGGGCGCAGTCTCCGGGCTCCATGCCTTCCGAGAGGGCGTAGAGGAAGCCGGCCGCAAAGTTATCCCCGGCTCCGGTGGTATCGACGCAGTTGGTCCCCGGGTAGGCGGGAATCAGAAGGGCCTCCCGGCTGTTTTTCAGAAAACAGCCCTTTGCGCCCAGCTTAATGACGATATTGGAGACGCCCGCCTCCAGAAAGGCGTCGGCGATCTCTTCGGGCTCCGTCCATCCTGATACGGCCTTCGCCTCCTCGTAATTGGGAAAGAGATAGTCCAAATGAGCCAGGGCAGGCTGAATATCCCGGATGGTTTCTCCGTTTTTACAGCGGGTCATATCGGCGCAGAGGACTGCGCCCTTTTCTTTTATGGAGCGGAACAGGGTCTCCATGGCGTCGGTGTCGAATAGGGGAGACACGAAGATACTGGCGAAGGATACCAGGGGGCTCTTCCCGAGAGCTTCGGGGGAGATATCCTCCAGGGCCAGCCGCCGAAGACTTCCGTTCCGGTTCGTGATAAAGGAGCGCTCCGCATCGGGGGCGATAAGCACCAGATTGATTCCTGTATCCAGAGCTTCTTCTACTATGGAATCCTCCGTCGAGATTCCATTTTCCTGAAAATGAGACAACAGAATCTGACCGGCCATATCCCGGCCTACCTTGGTGATGAGATGTACCTTTTTGCCAAGTCTTGCCAGAGTGGTGGCCTCATTGGCGGCGTCGCCGCCTATGGTCAGAGAGATACCGTCCGTGGGATAGGAGCGTCCGTCCAGCTCCGAGACGTTGACCGGATGGGCCAGCACATCCAGAATGGCGGCGCCGATCACTGTGACATCGTACATGGGAAATTCCTCCTCATTTATTCGTTAAGTTCATTATAGCGGAAGAGGAGAAGCGTGTACAGTTAAAGCTTTTCTTTTCGGAAAAAAGCATGGGTGTCCCGGGCAATGACATCGGACAGGAGAATCAGGGCCAGCAGATTAGGCAGGGCCATCAGGGCGTTCAGGGTATCGGCCAGACTGAAGACCAGTGAAAGCTTCAGTACCGGCGCAAAAACCAGGGTCAGGATCCAGAAAAAACGGTAGAGGAAGAATTCCTGCTTTTCCGTTCTCCTTCGGAAACGGACCATATATTCCAGGCAGCGTTCTCCGTAATAGGACCAGCCCAGAATGGTGGCGTAGGCGAAGGTAATGATACTGAAAAGAAGCAGGGGCCGTCCAAGCACCGGAATGGCCGTAAAGGCCCGGAGGGTCAGGGCTTCTCCGGACAGGGGCGCGCCGGAAAAGAGAGTGGAGGGATCTGTGGCCAGGAGAGAACTGACGATGACCAGTCCTGTGATGAGACAGATCACAACTGTATCCCAGAAAGTGGCCGTGGAGGCCACCAGGGCCTGACGCACCGGGTCCGAACAGCGGGCGGCTGCCGCCGCAATGGGAGCCGATCCCATGCCCGCTTCATTGGTAAAAAGTCCCCGGGCGATGCCGTAGCGGGCTGCCAGCAGGATGCCGGAACCGGCAAGCCCTCCGGAGACAGAGCGGGGCGCAAAGGCGCTTTCCAGAATCAGACGGAGGGCCGGAAGCAGAAAAAGTCGGTGATGCCAGAGTAAATACAGGCAGCCCAGGAGATAAAAGGCCGCCATAAAGGGAACCAGCTTCTGGCAGACCCGGGATACCGAGGAGATGCCGCCGAAGATCACCAGACAGGTAAGGAACCCGGCCACTGCACCCACAGCCAGGGGCGGCAGGGGCAGAACGGCGGAAATGGCGCTGATCTGCACGGCGCAGCCGATGCCGAAGGAAGCCAGGACGCCGCAGAGGGCGAAGAGCAGGGCCGGGATCCGGCGGTGAAGCCCGTATTCCAGGGCGTACATGGCGCCGCCCAGCATCCGTCCGTCGGAAGCCCGGATCCGGTAGCGTACGGCGATGAGGGCTTCTCCGTAGGTGGTGGCGATGCCGAAGACGCCGGTGATCCAGCACCAGAAGACGGCTCCAGGGCCGCCCAGGGCCACGGCGGTTCCCACACCGATGATATTGCCGGTACCCAGGGTGGAGGCCAGGGCTGTGGACAGGGCACCGAAGGGTGAGATATCGCCCTCCGAGCCGGACTCGGGAGCCAGGGAGAGGCGGATGGCCAGGGGAAGCTTTTTCTGGATAAAGCCCGTTTTCCAGGTGAGAAACAGATGGACAGCGGACAGAAGAAGGATCATGGGAAGGCCCCAGAGAAAGCGGTTCAGAGTCGTCAGGAAACGGTTCAAAGTTACCATAGGATCCTCCTTGGGAGGGCTGATCAGAACAGTATACGCGTGAAAGAGAAAAAACAGAAATTTTTCTGTACAGAATACGGAAATTTTTGGTACAATGAGAACAGAAAGATGAAAATACAGGAGGATAAGACATGTACGGATGCCCGAACTGCGGCGGCGAGCTGCTCTATCATATCCGGCAGGGAAAACTGGTATGTACCAGCTGCAGCAGCCGTTTCGATGTGGATTCCATAAAGAAAGAACAGGACGCGGAGACGGATCTCTATGAGATTCAGGCCTTCCGTTGTCCCCAGTGTGGCGGCGAGATTTATACCAATGATCACACCATTGCAGGTTTTTGCAGCTATTGCGGAGCTTCTGCGGTTCTGCAGCAGAGGACGGAGCAGATCCGGGTGCCCTTCCGGATCTTCCCCTTCACCATAGACAAGACCGACTGCCGGAAACGGTTCCAGGAGTTTGTCAATAAGTGCGCCTATGTGCCGGAAGAATATAAGAATCCCCAGGCGGATCATGAGTTCCGCGGGATCTATGTACCCTGCCATTCCTACGAGGCGGAAGCGTCGGGCGCCTATCATATGAAGGGCAAGACGACCACCTACAGCGGAAAGAAAAAGGGAAAGCGGCTTTATACGGTAAAGGAGTGGGACATGAATATGGATGTTTCCGGCAAGGTGACGGATATCACCCATGCGGCGTCTTCCTCCTTTCCGGACGAGCAGAGCGAACGGATCCAGGACAAGATCGACCGGGGAGGCGGACGGCTTTTTACTCCGGGCTTTCTCTGCGGCTTTTACGCGGATACGGCGGATGTGCCGCCGGAGATCTACGAGCCCTATGCCTGGTCCGTGGCGGCCCAGCGCCTGGAGGATCAGTTCAATGCCCGCATGAGCGGTACAGAGATCTGCCGGGCGGATCGGGAGCCTGAGGTACGGACCCGGTACGCGGGGGATGTGCTGAAGCCCGTCTGGTTCATGTCCTACCGGAACGGCGACCGTGTGGCCTACGCCGCTGTGGAAGGCCGGAATCAGAATATCAGCTGCGACGTGCCGGTGGATCGGAAAAGGTTCACCAAGGTATCCCTGATTCTGGCGGCAGTGCTGTTCGTGGTATTCAGCCTGTTTCAGGATCTGATGTTTACGGCGAAAACCATGCTGGGAATCACAGCCCTGTTTAATGTGATTCTCTGCCTGCTGTGGCATGGGAACATCAAAACCCTGTACAGCCGGGAGATCGCCCGGGAATATAAGGTAAAGAAACGCCACCGGAAAAAGCACCTGAAAAATGACCAATGGCGGGTATTCTGGATCATTATGGCCTGTATCTTCGGAGCGCCCGTCGCTATTTTTGTAATAGCTTTTATCGCAGTTATTTTGGGGGACAGTGCCTATATGGAGAGCAGCAAGGGAGTGAAGGTCTTTCTGGTTCTGGTTTCCTGCATCCTTCAGATCGTGATTCTTCTGAAGGATACGCCGAAGCGGGCAAAGCTCTGGAAAAACCGGACCCGGACGCTGCCTGCGGACTGGCTGTGTCTGTTCGCAACTCTGCTTCTGGGCGTGACGGCTTTCGTGAATCCAGTGGAGGATTTGTGGTATTACGGAGCAGTCATGGCAGCCTTTGGCGTGGATATCCTGATGCTGCTGGAGATCATCCGGGATTATAACTTAAGCTGTTCCCGGCCCATGCCCCAGTTTGAACTTTATAAAGGAGGACATCACCGTGAAGTATAACAGAAAAAGAAAAGTATGCCTGGTGGGAGCCCTCCTTCTGCTCCTTGTTTTCGGCTGTTTCACAGCGGGCGATCAGGCGGATGCGGGAACCGTGTACGCGGCCACGGAGAGTACAGGCGGAACGGGAAGAACCGGAAGCAGTGAAAGTACAGAGAATACAGAAGACACAGAAAATACAGAAGACGCAGAAAGCGCGGAGGAAGTCCTGCCTTCCGAAGAGCCGGAGTATTACGAGGGAGAGGGCTACGATATCATTTACCAGGATAAGGCGGGTCTGGTGGATGACGTGCAGCATAAAGAAGAGATTCTCAGTTACATGAAAGAGATTTCCGCATACGCCAATGTCATTTTCTATACCACCGACGAGTACGAGGCCTCTGAGGCTGCCAAGGTCTGCGAAAAGGTATGCGGCAGTTACTATGGCAGTTCCAAGAAAGTGCCGACGGTTATGTTCACCATCGATATGTTTAACCGGGAGATCTACCTGTACTGCACCGGTCCCACCCGTCACATCATTCGGAACCGGGACGCGCTTTCCATTACAGACAATATCTATCGTCTGGCCAGCGCCCAGAGGTACGGCCAGTGCGCGGCCCGGGCCTTTGAGCAGTGCGTAAGCCTCCTGTCCGGCAGCAGCATCCGGCGGCCCATGCAGCGGATCAACAACCTGTTTCTGGCGGTGATCCTGGGTTTCCTGTTCAATTACCTGTATCTGAAGATGTCCAGAAAGTGGACAGCCAATAAAGAAAAGCTGCAGACAGTACCCTTTGAGACGAATAAGTTCGACCTGAAGCTGTCCAAGACCTGCACAAAGACCTACACGTATACCGAATCAGAAAGCGACGGTTCCGGCGGCGGAGGCGGCGGCTTCAGCGGCGGCGGAGGAGGCGGCGGAGGAAGCGACTCCGGCGGAAGCTCGGGCGGCGGCCACAGCTTCTAAAGTTTCAGAATCCGATAAAATGCAATCGTTTACCCTGGCAGAAAGTGTCCGTTGACAGGACATTTCCTGTCAGGGTAAATTTTGTATGAAAAATTTTTTTGCTTTGAAACTTTTAGCCGGAAACAGCCGTCTAACAGATAAAAAGGGAAAAAGAACAGGAAAGGAGACCAAGGATGAAGACGGAAGTCTTACAGAAGCAGGTGGAAGACCAGATCCTGGACAACTATGAAGCTATGTACCGGTTGGCCTACACCTATGTGAGAAATCAGGAAGATGCCCTGGATATTGTCCAGGAAAGCGTCTATAAAGCCATAAAAAACGCAGGAAAGGTGCAGCAGGAGAGCTATATCCGGACCTGGCTCTGGAGGATTGTCATGAATACGGCCGTGGACTTTATCCGCAGCAGAAAGAACGAGACGGAGCTGGAGGCGGCCGGAGAGACCGGAAAGGAGGATACCTACCGGGATTTTGACACCCTGGAGGCATTGAAGGTACTGGACGAGCGGGAACGGACGGTGGTGGTGCTCCGGTTTTTCGAAGATCAGAAGCTGGAGGACATTGCCCGGACTCTGCGTGAGAATACAAATACGGTAAAGTCGATTCTATACCGAAGCTTAAAGAAACTGAAAGTGGAATTATCGGAAGGAGAACTGCTCTATGAAGGATGAAAGGTTGAATAAAATGAATCAGGAATATCATGAGATCCCTATTCCTGCAGAACTTCGCCAGCGGGTAGAAGCAGGGATCCGGGAAGCGAAAAAAGAACAGAAAAAGAATAAAATGATTGTCTTTGTAAAGACTGCGGGAGGAGCCGCGGCAGCCGCAGTTATCGCCATCACCGTTATGGCCAATTCCGGAGCAGGCATTGCCCACGCCATGGCGAAGATTCCGGTCATCGGAGCCATCGCGGAGGTGGTGACCTTCCGAGAGTACCGGGATATCACCGAGAATATGTCTGCTAACGTGAAGGTGCCGGAGGTGGAAGTGAAAAATGAGGACGGCACGGTAAATCAGGAAAGTACCGACGCCATCAATAAGAGTATACAGGAGTATACGGATGAGATCATTGACCGGTATAAGGCAGATGTGGAGTCTGCGGGTGGCGAGGGTCATCAGGAAGTGGATCTGAGCTACAAGGTGATTACTGACAGCGATCGTCTGTTTTCCATCCGCTTTGATAAGCTGGTGGTCATGGCCAGCGGCGAGGAGACCGTGAAGATCTACCACATCGACAAGCAGACCGGCAAGATGATCAATTTAAGCGATATATTTAAAGAAGGAACGAACTTTATAGATCCCATTTCCAATAACATCAGGAAACAGATGAAGGAGCAGATGGCGGCAGACGAGAATGTTTCCTATTGGCTGGACAGCGAGGTGCCGGAGTGGGATTTCCAGTCCATTACAGCGGACAGTACTTTTTATATCAATGAGAATGGCAAGCTGGTAATTGTTTTCAACGAGGGCGACGTGGCTCCCATGTGTATGGGCAGCGTGGAGTTTGTCATCCCCACGGAGGTCATTCAGGATATCGTGCAGGACGGGTTTGTGCAGTAAAGGCATAAAAAAAGAGAAAAGAATATTAAAGAACTGTGAAAGCCATTGACATTGACAGAATACGTGTTAAGATCTCAAAATAGTAAAGAGATTAGTTTGGAGATTTTAATTCCAAAATAAAATTCGCGAAGCCGTAAGCAGTAAAGGAGTGAGCGAATGTTTGGCTATATAGAGTGCAATCGGTCAAAGCTTTCCAGAGAAGAGCAGGAGCGCTACCAGAGCGTATACTGCGGACTGTGCAGAAATTTAAAAATGCGGTACGGAGATTTGGAACGGATGAGCCTGAGTTATGATATGACTTTTGTGATTCTGTTCCTTTCTTCACTTTATGAGCCTCGGGAGACCAAAGGGGAATTCCGCTGTGGGCTCCATCCCTTACGTCCCAGAAGCGGAGTCGAGAACTGCTTTACAGAATACGCAGCGGATATGACTGTGGTTCTGGCCTATTTTAAGGCATTGGATGACTGGAAGGACGAGAAAAAAGCAGAAAAGCGCTGGTATGGAGGGCGGCTGAAGAAGGCGTACCGGGAAGTGGAAAAGGTTTATCCCCGTCAGTGCAGGGCTGTGGCGGATAGTATTCAGGAACTGGATTTCATCGAGAAGGCCCCGGGTGCCAATGTGGATCAGGCCATCAACTGTTCCGGCAAGATGCTGTCGGAGCTTTTTGTGTGGAAAGAGGACTTCTGGAGTAACAGCCTGCGGATGTTCGGCACAGAGCTGGGTAAGTTCATTTATCTGATGGACGCGGCCATGGATTATAAAAAGGATCTGAAGACCGGGAACTATAACCCGGTGGCGGAGATGAAAAAGAAGCCGGAAGAGATGGAACCGATCCTGGGGATGCCCCTGGGCAATGCCATGGAGATCTTTGAGAAGCTTCCCCTGGTGCAGGACGAGAATCTGCTCCGCAATATTTTATACGGCGGTGTGTGGCAGCAGTATTACGCGAAAATGCACGGGAAGGAGAAAGCATAATGGTGCAGGATCCCTACAGAGTACTGGGCGTGTCCCGGGACGCGTCTAAGGAAGAAATAAAAAAGGCCTATCGACAGAAAGCCAAGGAATACCATCCGGATCTGCATCCGGACGACCCGGTAGCCGCCGAGAAGATGAATGAGATTAATGAAGCCTACGATATGCTGAATAATCCGGAAAAGTATCGGCGGCAGCAGGGCCCCTTTGGTCAGAGCTCCTATGGCGGCGGTTACGGTCAGAACCCTTATGGCCAGAGTTCTTATGGCGGCAGCTATCAGCAGCAGGGAAGCCCCTTCGGTCAGGGCTATGGCCAGGATCCCTACGGCGGCTTCGGAAGCTTCGAGGATTTCTTCGGGTTCTGGGGAATGCGGATGGGGCCGGAACGGCCCGCGTCCATGGCCGGAGACAGCGAGACCATCCGCCAGGCGGTGGACTTTATTAATATGGGAAAATATCAGTTCGCCGATTCGGTACTGAACGGTATCCCGGGAGCGGAGCGCAATGCCAGATGGTATTATCTGAGCGCCCTGGCTAATTACGGACTGCGTAATTCTGTGCTGGCAGTGGAGCGGATTCAGAAGGCCCTGCAGCTGGAGCCCGGTGATGTGCTGTATCAGAGAACCCTTCAGAGCTTCCGTTATACTGAGAATGTTTATAATCAGAACGGGGCGGAATATCAGAGGCAGGCAGAAGGCATGGATAAGCTGTGCAGAAGCTTTTGCCTGGCCCAGTTATTCTGCATGTTTTGTCGTTGTTAAAAGAGTTTTGAAAAAAACAGGAAAAAATGAAAAAAATATGTTGACACGGCAAACCAAAGATGCTAGAATACAGTTTGTCGCCACGCAAGGGCGGTAAACGCAACAGAGCGTGGAGAGGTATCGAAGTGGTCATAACGAGGCGGTCTTGAAAACCGTTTGTCCGCAAGGGTGCGTGGGTTCGAATCCCACCCTCTCCGTTAGTCACCACTGAAGATACACGGTGACAATTAAATAATCGATGAAATGAAATCGAGCATCTTGGAGAAGTACCCAAGCTGGCCGAAGGGGCTCCCCTGGAAAGGGAGTAGGTCGTTAATAGCGGCGCAAGGGTTCAAATCCCTTCTTCTCCGCTCGGTTGTCTGACAGAAAGTAATCGAAAAAGTACTTGAAAAAATAATAAAAAAGTACTTGACAAGCGATTGTGAGTATGATAAGATAGCCAAGTCGCTTTGAGAGAGCGACACAGCGAACCTTGATAACTGAACAGTGTAAAACCTTGAAAATTCTAAGAGAATGAATTCAAGAACAGTTCGATTCTTAGAAATAAGAACGAACACCTTTTAACAGTAATACGGGAAAGAAATTGCTAGTTGTGATTTCTGGACCGGATTCAAACACTTAAACATGAGAGTTTGATCCTGGCTCAGGATGAACGCTGGCGGCGTGCTTAACACATGCAAGTCGAACGAAGCACTTAAATTTGATTCTTCGGAAGAAGATTTTTGTGACTGAGTGGCGGACGGGTGAGTAACGCGTGGGTAACCTGCCTCATACAGGGGGATAACAGTTAGAAATGACTGCTAATACCGCATAAGCGCACAGGACCGCATGGTCTGGTGTGAAAAACTCCGGTGGTATGAGATGGACCCGCGTCTGATTAGCTAGTTGGTGAGGTAACGGCCCACCAAGGCGACGATCAGTAGCCGACCTGAGAGGGTGACCGGCCACATTGGGA